>CAWHHI010000012.1:0-568695 GCA_963829055.1 uncultured Gemmatimonadaceae bacterium
GGTCGAATCGCACCGCGGCCGGGCTGGTCCGCCCCATGTGCAGGTCGGCGAGCACACGGCCGACGGCGCGCGAGAGCGATACGTCGAACCGAGTGATCGCGGTGTCAGAGTCGAACGACGCGGCCGTCGCGCCGCGGAGCCAGTCCACGTCGTAGTCCGCAGGCTCGAGCCCTTTGGTCTCGACGGCTGCCAGAAAATCGACCGCCTGAAGCGCCTGTCGCGTCGGTAACCGGTGCCGACTCCAAAGCGGGGTGAAGGACTGCGCGCCGTAGAGCTTCAGCAGTGCCTGCGTCACCCCGCGTCGTTCCTGCGCGCTGTCGCGACCGACCTCCCGCATGGCCAGGTCGCGGGGCCTGGACGGGGCCGCGTTAGGCGCCTGACCCGCGGCCACGCGCGCGAGCGCGCCAATGCCGAGGAGGCTGGCTCGCGCGAGCCAGCGGGTGCCGCGTCGCCACCGCATGAGACAGCTCAGCGTCGCGGAAGGGCGCCCTCGGCGACAATGCCCGTCTCATAGGTCGGGACAGTGGCATCCGCCGATACGACGAATCGCAGGTAGCTGCCCACGACGGCGTGGCCCGGAACCCCACAGGCCAGCCAATACGCGCCGGGCGTTGCCGCGGTGAACGTGATGTCGTCCTGTCGCGCGCCAGCTGGGAGCCCGCTCTCCCACGCGCGCGACGCCGCGCCGACGAATGCCGGGTTTTGGGTACTCGCCGGAACGTACTTCTGCGCTCTCACCACCCCCACCGAGTGCGGGATGACATCGGCGTTGACGAAGGCAATCCGAACGCGCCAGCCCGCCGGGATGGTGATGCGGTGACTTCCGCGGAAACCGCCGTTGAGATTGAAGCCGCTATGCGATTTGTCATAACCGGCCGTCACGCTCAGCTGGACTTCGCGAGCGTCCGCGTCGTACCGCATGAAGTCGGGGTCCGGTCGTGCGACACCGCACACCATCACGATCAGGGTGCCCCACAACGCGGCCAGTGTCGTGCGTCGCAGGCCTGGATGGGCCACATACCATGACGTCGTCATTTGTCCTCCCACTTACGTCCCGCCTGAGCGGGCGCCCCTGCGCTGCTGCGTCATACCGACGCGGATCGCTCCCTTGTCTTCATTGAGCGTGCGCTCACGGTACGTCGCCGTGCGGTGCCGCCGCGTCGGGCGAGTGTCGCGTCCGCGGCCGGGATTCCCCGACACTGGCTCGGCGGCCGCCCGTTAGGCCGTTGCCCTTCGCTCGACAAACGTCGTTGGTGAGCCCGGCACTAGAGCGAGTCGCCGGAATGAGATCGCACTGACCCACGTGGTTCCCAAGTCTCGACGAGGCTGGTGGGCATCGCGACGTGTTGTGTCCTCATCGCGCGACCGCACGATGGCTAGCCATCGGCGAGCGAGTCAGTCGCGCCGCCTAACGCCGCGTGTGTCGATCGCCCCTCACGCTTTGCGCGGATCCCTACCGCGTCAGGCAAACGGGGACGCACGACCGGCGGTTGTCGGACTACGACGTGCAAGCTCGGACGTATCTTCGCAGGAGGCCGAGTGGCTAGTGTCCCTGGTGTCGTGAATCCCCGCGTGGAGGCCCCCCATGCAGTACCGCATCCGACGATTCCGCCGACCGACCGCCACACTCCGTGTGCTGGTCGTGTCCCTCGCGTCACTGGCCTCGGCCGTGGCGTGCAATGAACAGGATAGACTCCCAACCGGTCCGCCAACGGCGATACCCGTGGCGCCGCAGGCCGCAATCCTCGGCGCGACTACCACCAACATCCCGTTCAGCGTCGCCGCACTCAACGATGCGGGACAGGTGGTCGGAACACAGCAGTCCGGAGCAACGTGGCGCGCTCTGCTCTGGGCACCGAGCGGCGCCGTGCAGGACCTCGGTACGCTCGGCGGAGCGTCGAGCTGGGCGTACGGGATCAACGAGCCCGGACAGGTCGTCGGCGCCAGCCTCACCAGCACGGGTGAGCAGCATGCGTTCCTGTGGACGCCTGGCCAGGGTATGCAGGATCTCGGCACACTCGCCGGTGCACGCTCGAGCATCGCGCGTGGCATCAACGACCAGGGGCAGGTCGTGGGCGAGAGCACTTTCCCTCCCGTCCCGCCTCGCCAGCCGGCGACGCACGCGTTCGTCTGGTCGTCAGGTGGTGGAATGCAGGACCTCGGCACGCTCAACCAGAGCCTCACGTCCAGCATTGCCTTCGATATCAACAACGCGGGACAGGTTGTGGGTCGAGCGTTGTCGGCCGACCAGACGATCTTCCCGCCGACTGACCCCGGAATTCTTCTCGCGCGCGTTTCTCTGGGCGCCGGGGCAAGGCATGCGCGACCTCGGCGATCTCGGCGGCGCGCACAGCGTTGCCTACGCGATCAACGATGCCGGACAGGTCGTGGGCAGAAGCTGGTTGTCCACCATCATCCCGGACTACGGCCAGGTCTATCGCGCCTTCCTGTGGACGGCAGACCAGGGCATGCGCAACCTCGGCACGTTAGGCACGGGGCCCAGCGCAACCACCGCGTACGCGATCAACGAAGCCGGGCAGGTGGTCGGCACGCATGACACCGGGCCCTTCTTCCTTGGCAACCTGGTCCAGGGATTCCTATGGACCGCCGAGGATGGAATGGAAGCCCTCACGCCTTCAACCGGCATCCAGAGACCGCGAGACATTAATGACCATCAACAGGTCATCGGGGACGGGCGCGTGGCCACGCTCCACATCAGCGCCGGCAACGTCCCGCCTGTCGCAGTCCCTGGCGGCCCGTATTCAGGCACGGAGGGTTCCCCCGTGCAGCTCGACCTGGCAGCCACGGACGTAGATGACGTTGGCTTCTCGTATAGCGTGTCGTTCGGCGATGGCACTCCAACCGCCTTCTTCGACACCCCACCGACCAGCTACACGTACACCGACAACGGCACGTACACGCTGACGCTCACGGTTCGCGACAACCGAGGCGCCACCGACACGAAGACGACGACCGTCACCATCACGAACGTCGCTCCGACGATCGTCGCCGGCAGCCTAACGGGGCCGACCAGTCCCATCCAACTGACCGGCGGCAATGCGAGCGCGCCGATCGGCTTCGAGTTCAGGGATCCGGCGGGAACGAGCGACGTCTACGCGGCCGAGATCGCGTGCGGAAACGGTGTCGTGCTCACGCCGACGAACATCCCCGTGTCGAACACGTACACAGGTAACACGTACACGGGTGGCGTGGGGACGTGGGCTGGCGCCTGCACGTACACCACCGCGGGCGTCTACACGGTACGCGCCACCGTCTCCGACGACGATGGCGGTGTGAGCGCACCGGCGTTCTTCCAGTACGTCGTCGTCTTCGACCCCACGGGCGGCTCCGTCACGGGCGGTGGGTTCTACGACATCCCCGGGCAGGGGAACCGGAAGGCGCACTTCACGTTCAGCGCGGAGTTCCTCTCCGGGGACGCGGCCGTGCCTAACGGTGCGGTGAAGTTCTGGATCCCGGGCCGGGAGCTCGACTTCGAGAGCACGAGTATCGAGACGCTCGTCGTGTCCGGGGACCGCGCGCAGCTATGGGGAACCGGCACGCTCAACGGAGCACCCGCACGGTTCCGCATCACGGCCGTGATGGCCAGACCGGCGGCCACGGCAGCAATGCGGACACGATCCGGGTCGAGCTCTGGGACGCGAGCGGCACGCTGATCTACGACACGCAGCCGGGCGCCGCGCAGGACGCGCCGGTCACGCAGGCGATTCAGGGCGGCAACATCCAGATTCACCGCGACTGACCGATGTCATTGAGGCGAGGCCGATGCGCGACGGCGCCATTGGCCTCGCCTGCCTAATTGTTTAGACGTGGCGAGGGTTCCCCTCTTCGTGTGAAGGTGCCCGTGCGGTATCCCATTCAGCACGTCCGTCGCCCGTCGGCCGTGCGCTACGCGCGGATTCTTTCCCTGGCGACGCTCGTCGTCGCTGGTGCGTGCGCCGAGCAGGACGTCCCGCCGACGGCTCCACCGCTAGCACGGCACGTACACAGGCAACGGCGACCGTCTTGGCGGCCACCGTCATCGTGCTCCCGACTCTCGGCGGCACATTGACGTTCGCGGCCGATATCAACGATGCTGGTGAAGTTGTCGGATGGAGCTATACGGCGGACGGACAGCAGCACGCGTTTCTGTGGACGGCGGCGGGCGGCATGCGGGACCTCGGCACCCTTGGCGGCGGATCGAGTAGCGCAGCCTCGATCAACGAGGCGGGGCAGATTGTAGGAACGAGCGCATCAGCGGACGCGAAGAACGCGCGCCACGCGTTTTTGTGGACACCCGGTTCCGGCATGCGAGACCTCGGCACCCTCGCGGCGCAGTTCAGCGTCGCGACCGGGATCAACGACAACGGGGTTGTGGTCGGAAACAACGTCGTGCTGAACTTCAGGAACCGCGCGTTCCTGTGGACGTCGGATCTCGGCATGCGAGATCTCGATGCCAACAGCGGCGGGTGGGCTCCGGCGTCGGCGATCAACAATGTCGGACAGGTCGTTGGCTACTTCCTGCACGTCGAATGGGCCGGCGAGCGCCTTTCTCTGGAGCGCTGGCGCAGGGAATGCAGGACCTCGGGACGCTGGACGGTGTGTCTACCGCCGCGCTGGCGATCAACGACGCCGGTCAGGTCGTGGGCTCCACCTGGATCGGCGAGCAGCCGCCGCGAGCGTTCCTGTGGCTGCCAGGCCAAGGGATGCGAGAGCTCGGCACTCTCGGTGGTGTCGGCACCGAAGCGTTTGGAATCAACGACGCCGGGCAAGTGGTGGGGTATGGCACTACAACCGACGGTGCGGCGCGTCACGCCTTTGTGTGGACCGCACGGGACGGGATGGAAGACCTGTACCCGCTGACTGGAATGACGGACGCGCGGGCGATCAACAACCGAGGCCAGGTCGTCGGTGGCGATCGCGTCGCAACGCTGCGCTTTCAGACGCCTAACGGCGCTTCCGACGCCGCGAAGGGCAGCGGTTCTACGTCGCTGCCGGGCAGCCAAAGACGCAAGGCGCACTTCACGTTCAGTGTCACGTTCCTCCTCGGAGGCCAGACGGCGCCTAACGGGGCCGTGCAAGGTTCTGGATTCCGGGCTCGCGGATCGATTTCGAGAGCGGCGTCATCGAGATGCTCGTCGTATCGGACAACCGCGCGCAGTTCTGGGGCACCGGCACGCTCGACGGCGCACCGGCGCGATTCCGGATCACGGCCGTGGACGGACGCCAGTCGGGCCGTGGCCGATGCGATCGCGGACGCGTTCCGAATCGAGCTCTGAAACGCGAGCGGCACGCTCGTATATCGACACTCAGCCTGGGACCGCGCCGGATGCACCACTCACCACCGCGATCGATGGCGGCAGCATCCAGATCGACCATCAGTGATGGCGCAGCGCTGCGGCCGTCGTTAGGCCTGCCGCGAGTCGGGAACGTCGTGCCACTGGTCCGCTCCCCGACGCCCATGAGACGGCGGTATGACTCCGCGATGTTCTCCGGTGGCCCGTCGGGTAAACTGGGACGCACCAACCGGGAGCCACCGGACTACGTACCGACGCGGACGGCCTAGCTTCGCAAGTAGTGAAGCTCAGACTGAATGGAGGTCCTATGCAGCCCCGTGTCCAACAGGCCAGCCGGTCGGCGGCCGTGTTCCGTGCGCTCACCCTTGCCTTGGCGGCAATTGCCCTGGCTTCGGCGTGCGATGAGCACGACCGACTTCCGACGGCGCCGCCGATCACCCGCCCGGCGCGCCGCAGGCGGCGATCGTCGGGGCGAACGTCACCAGCCTCCCGTTCACACCCGTCGCCATCAACGAGTCCGGTCAGGTGGCGGGGTCAAGCGGTCAAGCGTGGGAGGAAGTCACGCCGTGCGGTGGTCACCGAGTGAAGGCGTACAGGACCTGGGAACACTCGGCGGAACCGCCAGCACCGGCTACGCCATCAACGAGGCTGGGCAGGTCGTCGGTTCGAGTTCCACGTCGGGCAATACCGAAACTCACGCGTTCCTCTGGACGCCCGGGCATGGCATGCAGGACCTCGGCACCCTGGGCGGGACCTCCAGCACCGCCCGCGGATCAACGACGCGGGGGAGGTCGTCGGTGACAGCTATCTCGCGAGTGGCGGCCGGCACGCGTTCGTCTGGACACCTAACGAGGGCATGCGCGACCTGGGTGCGCTCGGCGGCAGTTTGGATCTCTCCCAGAGCATTGCGTACGACATCAACAACGTCGGGCAGGTGGTGGGCGAGAGCTTCAACCGCTTCAGTCGGGAGCTCACGCGCGCGTTCCTCTGGACCGCAAACTCCGGTATGCAGTACATCGGCGGCCTCGAACCGCGGACCGGTAGCGGTATCGCCTACGCCATCAACGACGCTGGGCAGGTCGTGGGGCAGAGCTGGACCGACAGCGGGGCCATATCACGCGTTTCTGTGGACGTCGTCGCAAGGCATGCGCGACCTCGGGACCTACATGGCGTTCAATAGCGCGGCCTACGGCATCAACGAAGCCGGGCAGGTCGTCGGTATCGGCGACATCGGACCAGGGCTGCGAAACGCCGCCGCATTCCTGTGGAGCGAAGCAGAGGGCATGGAGGGTATCTGGCCGACTACGGGCATTGGCTTTCCGCGCGACATCAACGACCACCTGCAGGTCGTCGGCTCCGGTCGCGTGGCGACGCTCCAACTCCAACCCGGCAGCCGCCCGCCCGTAGCCAGCGCCGGCGGACCCTACACGGGCGTCGAGGGTTCGCCGGTCAAATTCGCTCTCTCGACGAGCGACCCGGATGGCGATGCGGTCTTCTCGACGTGGGACTTTGGCGACGGCACCACCGGCTGGACGGACGGGGACCTCTCGCTGCAGCCTGAGTCACGTCTATCAAGATGACGGCACATTCGCCGTCACCGTGACCGTGCGAGACACCAAGGGCAACACGGATACGAAGACCACGACCGCCACGATCGCCAACGTCGCCCCGTCCATCGCGACCGGCGGCCTAACGGGGCCGTCGGCGCCCATTCAGCTCCTCGGCGGGAGCGCGGACGCGGCGATCACCGCTCGCCTTTTCGGACCCTGCGGGCAAGCGCGACACGTACGCCGCCGAGGTGCAGTGCGGCAACGGCACGACGCTCTCGCCTAACGGGATCACGTCACCGTACACGGGTACGTGCACGTACGCGAGCGCGGGAGTCTATACCGTGCGCGCGACCGTGTCCGACGAGGACGGCGGCGCGAGCGCGCCGGCGTTGTACGAATACGTCGTCGTGTACGACCCGGAGGGCCCGTCGGTGACCGGGGGCGGGTTTTACAGCATCCCCGGCCAGGGCGACCGGAAGGCGCACTTCACGTTCAGCGCCGAGTTCGCCTCTGGGCAGCCAGCCGCGCCTAACGGGGCCGTGAAGTTCTGGATCCCGGGCCGGGCGCTGGACTTCGCGAGCACGGCCCTCGAGCTGCTCGTCGTGTCGGGCAACCGCGCGCAGTTCTGGGGCACCGGCACGCTCAACGGCGCCGCGGTGCGCTTCCGAATCACCGCCGTCGACGGGCAGCAGGGCGAAAGCAAGGGGAACAGTCGGGGCGCGGACGCGATCCGCGTCGAGCTCTGGGACGCCGAGCGGCGCGCTCGTGTACGACAACGCAGCCCGGCGCTGCTCAGGACGCGCCGGTCACGCAGCTGATCGAGGGCGGCAACATCCAGATTCACCGACACTGAGCATGGCGCGGGCCAATGCGTCATGGACAGGGCTCGATCGGCGCAGGATGCCTAACGATTCCAGGAGCGCGCGAGCGACCAAGTCCCGCGCCCTGCTCCACCAACCTCGTGACGCCCAGCATTCGCAGGACGAGCCTGCCGCCAGGAACAATGCCGACGCCGCTGCTGATCCGAGGCGTCGGAGTAGCCGCGATCAACCCGCGGCCGTCTTCCGCGTTAGGTCGCTCACGTCGCCGACCGCACCGCGCCGTACATGACCAGTCAGTTCTACCGCGGCCGAGACCGTGTTGTAGATCGTGCCGAATTTCCGCACGTTCTGGTGCAGCAGATCCAGGCGCTGGTCGGACTCGTCGGTATCGATCACGAGATCGTAATCGATTCGCGTCATTCGTCGGTGGCGCGTCTTGCCGCACGCCGTGGACACGCACTGTCGCGCCCTCGAGCCGGAACTTGAGTAACGGGATGACGCGTTCGATGCCCTTGAGCATGCACGCCGCTACCGCCGCGAGTAGTAGCTCCGCGGGATTGAACGCGTCCGTTCGGCCCGCCGGGTCCGTGTCGAGCGCCAGGACGGCGCTGGGACATTGGTCACCCGTGGCGAAGGCGGGCGGACCGGTTCGCGTCGCACTCACTGTGTATTCGAGCATCTCCTCTCTCCTCGTCAGTCACCTGGCGTGCCGCCGAAAACCAACTGCTGCGGACAGCGCGGGTCTGTCGGCGGAAGCACTATCGCCGATGAACGATGCGCATCGACGCTCGCTCGTCCGTCGGCGGTTCCGCCGGAGATGTGTCCACGTTCGCCGGACGCTAGTCCGCTGCGACACTGGACGTCGACTCGGACGCCAGCTCGTATGTCGGAACACGCGCAGCGGACGACACGCTCAGCCTGAGGTACGCGCCTAGCGCCGCATTCCCCGGGACGCCGCAGGCGATCAGGTACTCGCCGGGCGGTCTCGCAACAAAGACGATGTCGCGCTGGCGTGCTCCGTCGGATAGTCCTTGCTCGATCGCCTCCTCGATGCCGCGCCGGCGAGCGCCGGCCGTGCGATGCGCATCGGCAACGGCTCCTGCTCGCGAACGACCACGACGGAGTGTCGGATGGCGTCCCGGTTCACGAACATCAGCCGCACTCGCCAACCAGTCGGCACCGTGATGCGGCGGCCACCGTGCGAGCCGCCGTTGAAATTGTACCCGCCGTTCGATGTGTCGTAGGCTGCGACGAGCGTGATGTCCACGCGGCGAGCGTCGGCGTCGTACCGCATGAACTTGGGCGCGCCGCCTGTTCCGACGAAGACCGCCGCCGCGGCATAGCCGGCGACGCCGATGAAATCGCGGCGAGTATACTGGTGTGGCGGATCGACCAATGTCATTGCTCGCTCCGGCGCTTCCGTTAGGCGACGAGTCGCCGCGGCCAGCCGCGATGCCGCTTATCCCGCATTGGCGTGTACCCATGCGGAAGGCGCGGAGAGGAGTGGCCTCCAACGCCTAACGAGATCGCAATACGCTTTGCCGACCGGCCTGATCCGGCGGTCCAGATCGAATAGGCCAACAGGATGCTCCTCATTGCGCTCTTCCCGGAGCGAATACTGCCAGTCGATCTGATCCGTGAGCGAGTACCAGGTGAACCCGGGCGGATCGGGATCCCCATTGCCCGGAGGCGCATGACCTCGCGCCATTGCTCATTGAGCCACGTCGCGGCGTACGGACTCGCGCGGTTCGTCTCGTAGTGGAACAGTGGGAGACGGTAGCGGCGGTAGTATCGCGCCGCGAGCGCGGAAAGCCCGAGCGGATGCTGCTCGGTCTCCCACGTTCCCGCCGGCGACATGCGGTGCTCGCTCGTCTCGAGGTCGTTCACCCCGAACGCCTGCAGCACGTCCGCGTTCACGAGGAACGTCCCCACGCCTCCTCGTACCGCGCCTCGAGCGTCCACAGGTCCTGGCGGAAGAGCCAGAACTGCACGCCGTACCCGTGCACGAGCGCGACGTGGCGCTGTACCTCGCCGACGCGGCCGAGGTTCTGGACCTCGTCGATCATGACGACGACGCGATTGCGTACGACGGGTGAGATTGCACTCGCCCCCGTCCTGTCCTTCCCTATCGCGTTCAATGGGCGTGTGTCGCTCACGGACGAACACGAATGATCGTCTTCCCCTGGCGTCGCGCGGTCGGGTTGAAGGCGGCGACGGCATTGTCGAGGCTGGAGACGGTGCCGATGTTCGTTCGCAGTCGTCCGTCCCGCACCCGCTGGACGATCAGACTCAGTTGGGCACGATCGGACTCGACAACGAAGTCGACCGCCCGGCCGTCGGCGGGCCGGGCCTCCGGCGGCCCGACGACGGACACCAGTGTTCCTCCGGCGCGAATCAGGCCTGCGGACCGTTTCCCGATGTCGCCGCCGATGACATTGAACACCAGATCGACTTCTCCGACGTCTTTCAGTGTGTCGTTGCGAGGTCGACGAACTCCTTCGCGCCGAAGTCGAGCGCCGGCTGACGGTCGGCCGCGCGTCCGGTGCCGATCACGTAGGCGCCGAACTCACGTGCGAGCTGCGTCACCATGGAACCGACTGCGCCGGCCGCGCCGTGCACGAGGACGCGCTGCCCTGCCCGAAGGCGGCCGTGTTCGAACAGTCCCTGCCACGCGGTCAGGCCCGAGATCGGCAGGCTCGCGCCCACCGTGAAGTCGACATCGCCCGGCAGCGGCGCGAGGTTGCGTGCTTCGACGGCCACATACTCGGCCAAGGTGCCGTCGCGATACCAGTCCGCGAGGCCGAACACCCGCTGTCCGACTGACAGCCCGGTCGTGCCATAGCCGAGGGCCGTGACCACGCCGGCCAGCTCGTGCCCGGGGATGGATGGTGTTCGGTCACGACCGAGGCGATCAGTCCACGTCGAGGGCCACGCCAACTCAGTCCCGACGAATCCCGACGCATGAACCTGAACGACGACGTCGTTTATCGCTGCCTGCGGCTCGGGCCGCTCCACCAGCTTCATCCCGGCCATTCCCGCCGCCTGGTCCGTCACAACGATGGCCTTCATTGTCCAACTCCTTGTGTGTGGTATGTCGTCATCTTCCGAAACATGAGCAGATGAAAACGACGATCGTGCGCGAGGTCGTCATCGGCGATCCGATTACCGACGAACACCGCGAAACGCTCTACGAGGTCGCCACGGCGCGACACCGGCGTTAGGCGGGGAGCATCGAGGGGGTTCGCTCTCCGGCGCGGCCTACGCGCGCGGGCTCCGCGTCCTCGCGCGGCTGGCGGAAGACCTCTCACTCCCGGCCTCGAAGTTGACGGCGGCCCAGCAGGCCCTCGCGGCGACGGGCTGCTCGACGTCTTCGCGGCCTTCGCGCCCGCCTGCTCATTGGGGCCTCCATGGAACGAAAACCGCGGCGGTTCTACGAAGCGCGCGCGACCCTCCGGCTGGGGAACTTCGGATCCGACACCATGATAAGTGGGGCGGCGCGTTGTTCACGCTTCTCGAGGCGGCCTGCCACCCTCTGCCGGCGCCAACAAACATTGCGACTTGCACAGCACTGGATGGCATGCGACTGAAAGCCGTGGAGCTGCACGATGAGTCTCGGTACCAGGATATCGACTCGTTCCTGGTCGACCGCATCTACGAGTTCAATGCGAAGGCAACCGGCTACGCCGATGCCAGGGTCTTCGCTGGTACCATTCGAGACGACGCAGGTGAGATCATTGCCGGGGTCAGCGGCTACACTTGGGGAGGCTGCTGCGAACTCACTCACGTCTGGGTTCACGACGGCCACCGCGGCCAGGGCCTTGGAAAGGCCCTTGTCCGCGCCGCCGAAGCGGTGGCCGTGGATCGCGGCTGCGGGCAAGTGGTCCTCATGACTCACAGTTTCCAGGCACCTCAGTTCTATGAGCACCTGGGCTACGAGCGAAAGTACGCCATTCAGGATCGGCCCTGGGGCTACTCCGACATCGTCTACGTCAAACGGCTCAATGACAACGATGGCACCTAACGCTTAGTCGACCCGGGCCGAGCGGCCGCCGACCTCGCGGTCGTGCGCCGGGGCGCCACCGCATGACGAGTCGTCGCGCCGGGTCGAGTCCGCGACGAGCCTCGTCCTCGACTACTGAGCGCAGCGCGGGAGACAGCTCGGCCCGCGGGATCTCCTCGAACCCGAGTCGCGCGTAGAAGGGCATGTTCCAGGGAACCTCCCGGAACGTGGCCAGTGTGACGGGCAGATCGCCGCGCGCCTGAGCCCAGGCGCAGACCGCCGTCACGAGCCGAGTCCCGAGACCGCGACGGCCGTGGTCGGGATGGACGTCGAGCTCGTCGAGATGGACCGCGTTAGGCTCGACCACCACGACGTGCGCGAATCCCACCGGGGCGTCGCCCGCGAGGGCGACCCACAGCCGGCCCTCGCGTTGAGCATCCGACAGGACACGCTCGCTCGTCACCTCGTTCAGCACCGCCTCCGGGGCGTGCCCTCGGAGGAGCTGCGCCGCCGCGAGCTCGATCGACGCGATCAGGCGGAGATCCTGCGGTCGCGCGAGTGCGATCTCGTATTGGTCGCTCATGGACGTTAGGCGACATCGATGATACGTGGCATGGCGCGCCTCATGTGGAGGATCGGGAACGGTCGCCCGCCCGCGTCCGTGGCGGACCGGCCTACCTCGGTGAAGCCGAGTGCCGCATAGAACCCCACCGCGGCGCCGTTCTGTTCGTTGACGTCCACCGCCAGCGGGCCGGCGGCAAGACGCTGTGCGTGCGCCACGAGCGCCTTCCCTGCGCCCTGGTGTCGGTGGTCCGGGTCGACGAACAAGCCCTCGATCGTGTCGCGAGCGAACCCCAGAAAGCCCACGAGAGCGCCGGCGCCGGATTCCAGCACCCACCAGTCGGCGGCGTCGCTCGCCAACTCCTCGGCGACGAACGGCCGGAGGGCGATGACATCTCGGTCCTCGAGAAAGTGATGGGTGGCGCGAACCGAGCGTTCCCAGAGCGCGAGCATCGGGTCGCGATCGTCGTCGCGCGCGCGTCGAACATGTGTGACATGTGACATGAGTGACCCCGCTCATCTGCGCCTGGAGCGCAGCCAGCCGTCCACCGACAGCGCACCCGGCCCGCTAAGCGCGAGCGCCAGGAGCGCGCCGACGTACAGCAAGTTGATCTCGTAGCCCGGTGGCCCGAGTACCGGCCCGGTCGCCGTCAGACCGATCGTGTTGACCGCGCTGAACCCGTAGTGCACGTGGATCGTGAACATCGCGACGATCATCGAGCCGATGAGCGGAACGCTGGCGAGCAGGACCAGCACGCCCAACATGATGGCGAGGCCGCCTAACAATTCGACGCCGACCACGACCCGGGCCGTGATGCCGGGAGCCGGCACGCCGATGACCGTCAGCAACTTGGCGAACTTCTCAGGACCGCGGTTCCACTTCGCGATTCCATGGGCAAAGAAGCCGTACCCGACCACGAGTCGCAGCGGCAAGAGCGCCCACTGATGCGAGATTGCCGCGGTTGTCAATTTGTACATCCGAATTCCTCACCTGTGTGGGTGTCGCTCAGGACCGGTCGGCGCGCGGGTACACGGTGCCGACCCGCCGAGTTTCGGCACCAGCATCGCCGTAATGCCGCGATGCGTTTCGGAGTTCCCATTTCCGCAATCCGGAGTGGGTCGCGGCGAACGGGCTGGTTCCGCGTGGTCCGATGGTCGGGTCGTTAGGCGACGTTCAACGGTGCGCACGCATCATCGGGGTTGGTCCGTTCCTGCCGGTAACTCGGCCGGCCACGCCGCGTTCTGCAGCACGACGCGATATCCGTCGAGGTCCTCGAACGTGCGGCCGCGGACGTCCCAGTACGGGTTGCACGGAGACGACGCCGCGAAATCCCGCGCGCCATCATGCGCGCGCAGCGTCGCTTCCCATTCGGTCCGATCGGGTATGTAGAAGACGAGCAGATGGTCTTCGGTCGGCGCTCTTCCCACCTCGTGCCCGGTCGTGAAGTGAACTCGAGTGGAAGCGATCTTCCGCGCGACCGAGGATCACTCCGTCGAAGCCGTCGTGGTCGAGGAACTGCGGCGAGCACCAGGAGGCCCAGACCCCTGCGCGTACATCGCGGCAATCGCCGTCAGGTTATCGGTCGGCCGAGCGACGCGCAGAGTCAGACCGGGGTTCACGGCAGTGGCCGCTGGTTAGGGAGTGCCGAGCTTCGCCAGCACCGCGTCAATGTCCTGCTCGTCGCCAACACCGGTGTACGCGACGCGACGATCCGGCCCCACGACGACAATGTAGGACGTGTGCGGCACGGCAAACGCCTTCATGGCGGCGCTCGAACGGTCGAACGTGAAGACGCCGGTCAGCTTCCGCTTGTCCACGTACGCCTTCTGCTTTTCGGGCGTCTGGTTGGCCGGGACGCCCACACTCACGAAGGTCACCTTTCCGGCGTACTTCTCGCGCGCGGCCTGGAGCGACGGCTCGAGCTTCCGGCACAGCGGGCACCACGTCGCCCAGAATTCCAGCACGACGGGCTGGCGTCCGTAGAAGTCCGCGATGTTCACCGGCTCCGCCATCGAGCCGCTCGACCACGGCGGTTGGAGCTTCTACGCCGACCTTGAGCCCGACGTCCCACATCTGGATCTGCGCGGCGGCAGGTCGGAGCGGCACGATCACCGTCGTTAGGGCGGCAGCAACCGCGAACGCGACGCGGGAGATGAAACGTACGAGTCATATCAGGAGCGTCCCCATCTGAACGAGGTAGTACTCGGCGACACCGAGCAGGATGAGAGCGAAGGCGCGTTTGACCCAGAGCATCCATGGGCCGGCGCGAGGAAGGCGGATCGTCGTGTCCGTGGCGAGCGCCGCCACGAGCAGCAGCGAGCACATGCCGACCGAGAACGCGAGCAGGTACGTGAAGCCGAGCAGCGCGCTTCGCGTTGCGGCAACCCACGTGAGGATAGCGGCCATCACCGGCGCCCCGCACGGTGCCGCGACGAGGCCCGAGACCAGGCCCATGACCAGCACACCCGTCACCTTCCCGCCGATGCCGGCGGACGCGGCGCGCGCGCGGAGTCGGGTCGGGAATGGGAACGGGGATCAGGTCGGCCATCATGGCGGCGGCCGCGAGCATCACGTTGGCCATCGCGAACTGCAGCCACGGATTCGTGCTCACCGAGCCGAACAGCGTACCGGTGAGGCCGGCGAGCGAGGCCGAGCGCCGCGTAGGCCGCCGCCAGGCCGATCACGTAGATGCCGACGAGACCAATGCGATGCCAACGACTCGCCCCGTCGCCCGTCGCCGACGATCGACACCGTGATCGGGATCATCGGGTAGAGACACGGCGTTAGGCTCGTCGCGACGCCGGCGACGAACACGGCGCCGGTGACGAGGATCGGGTTGGCGGAAAGATCGATCGACATGACCGCAACAAGCACGCACCCGAGCACGAAGTTCCCAACACGTCACACTCGATTTTCTCGCCTCGACGCGCCTCCGCGAACGGTGTTCCGAGCACGACGCCATGGAACGTGGTGGACGTTCCATGAAACGTCGCGTCGGCCGTCACGGACGCCGACGCCAGAGACTAAGTGCGTTTCATGGAATGACATCCGGCACGACGTCGCGACGATGCGTGTCGTGCATGGCCCGTGCATTCCTGCGGCGCGCGAACTCGGCGAAGCGGTCAGCCGGGCTCGCAGCAGCCGACAGAACCGCTTTTCGGAGACTAATACCGTGTATCTCGCGCGCACTCATCCACCCGCGGACGACGAGCAGGCAGAGCCCGGACTGCTCCCGGGGCTGCTCACTCACCTCGACGCCGTCTATGGTTTCGCCCTCACGCTCACGGGCGACGCCGAACTCGCCGCGGACCTGACAGAGGACGTCTTCGCCAGCACGCGCGATGAGCTCTGGGCGACGTTAGGCGGGCACGGTCTGCGCGACCGCCTGCTCGCCCGATGCGTCTCGGTGTTCGCCGATTCCTTCTCCTGGCGCGCAGGTCCAGCGCGTGCGACCACCGCCGACCCGGCGCCAAACCCGAGCGGCTTTGTCGCGCTGCTGCGCGGCCTGCCATGGAACGAGCGAGCGGTGATCGCACTCGTCGACCAGCTCGGGCTGACCTACGCGTCGGGAGCGGCGGTGATGGGTATCGACCGAGCCGAGTTCCGCACGCTGCTACATCGAGGGCGCGCCGTGCTCTTCGTCATTCCGAGCGAACGAAGTGGGTCGAAATGACGACCCTCCGCACGATCGGTCTGCTCGCCGCGATCGGCCGGCGCACGGGTGTCGCCAACATCCTCGGCTTCAAGTTCTCGGGCTTCTTCGCCTGGTGGCTCTGGCGCACGATCTACCTCGCGAAGCTGCCACGCCTCGAGAAGAAGGTGCGCGTCGCGCTCGACTGGACGCTCGACATCCTGTTCGCGAAGGACCTCGTGCAGTTCCGGACGCATCGCGCGCCCACGATCTCCCGCCGCGAGACGATGACGTTCATGCGCGATGACCGCCATGTCGAGCGGACCCAGCGCAGCGACGAGATGGGAACCATTCCGACGGCGATGAGCTTATAGCCCGCGACGGCAATTATCGCCGGACAATCACTGCCTAACGTCTCAGATCGGTCTACAGGACAGAGGAGATTCACCATGCGCAAACGCAACGCCATCATTGGACTCGCCATCGTCGCCGTCGTCGGCGGCTGGTACGCCTTCCGCCCCGAGCGGCTGTTCGTGAACAAGACCGTCAACGAATCCCTCGGCTCCGTTACGGCTCCGGCCGGATCCGCGCCGGCGGCCACCGCCGCCCCGGCCACGCTCGCGATGGGCAGCTTCCACAGCAACGCGCATGACACGCGCGGCATCGCCGCCGTGATCGACGTCGGTGGCGGCCACCGCGTGCTCAGGCTCACGAACTTCGCGACGTCGAATGGACCTGACGTTCGCGTCTACCTCGTCGCCGCCGCGGACGTGCAGGACAACGCGACGGTCAAGAGCGCGGGCTTCGTCGAGCTCGGCCCGATGAAGGGCAACATCGGCGATCAGAACTACGAGATCCCGTCGACGGTCGATCTCGCGAACTACCGGACGGTCACCGTCTGGTGCAATCGCTTCAGCGTCAACTTCGGCAGCGCCCCGCTCGCGAAGAGCTAGGCTGTCTTTCCGAACGGTTGGTCATTCCGAGCGAGCGAAGCGAGTCGAGGAATCGAGGCTGTGTACCGCTGTTCACGCCGGGCAAGCCGGATCGCGGCCAGGGCCTCGAGCGGCTCGCCGAAGACGGCAACCCCGGCGTCCTCGCCGACTACATCTCGGCCAACATGAAGAGTGTCGTCCACAGCGGCATCGTCACCGTTATCCGTCGGTCAGCGAGGTCGTTCGGGTGTCCGTGATGCCGACGGCCGCCACCGCTTCCGCCAGATAGCGCCGCACCCCGAGTGGGGCCGACATCGGCGGCCCCGCTGCTCGTTACCTAACGCCAGCCACACGCGAGGCCAGCGGAACCATGCTCGGATCGATCGCAGCACGCCATTGTCGGTGGAAGCCGCAACCGAGCTGCGCGATGCGCTCAGCCGACGCCAGAAGGAGCTCCCTGCGCGGTGGCTCGCGACGCTGGACGCAGCGACGCTGCGCGAAGGCGGTGCAGCCAGTGACGGGGCACGAGCTCGAGCCGGATCGAGCGTACTCGGTCTCGCACTGTTGCGCGATCAACTGGCGACGCGCGCCCGCGCGGCGTCGTCTGCATTCATCCGAGTGCGTCCGCCGCGAACGCTCGACCTGGCCGACGCGCTATGCCAGCGCGGCTCCGTCACGTCGATCGCCGCCGCGGAGCTCGACCCGAAGCTCGCCGTCGAGAATGATCGAGCGCGAATCACACCAGCGGGGCATCCGTCGAGTCGTGCTCCGCGGTCGCCTGCGATTGCACGATCGACCTCCCGCTGCCCCGACCCATTCCCACGTCCCCGCGTGTACCTCTGCTCTCGGCAACGTCCTCGGCGCCACGACGGCCGTCGGCGCCGTCAGGCTCCTCCGCGTCGTTCGCACGACGATGAATCCGGGCGACAGCCTCATCCTCGGACTCGATGCGCGACGCCACGAGACCGCGCAGTCGCCTGCGGTCGCTGCGGACGTCACGGAATTCGACGACCGCCGCCGCCCGCGATCTTCCGCGCGCTCGAGCTGGTCAATGCGACGGTCGGCGCGGGCTTCGACCCGGGCCGCTTCGATTTTCGCCCGGCATTCGACGCCGAGAACTAGCCGTCTCGAGACCCACCTGGTGGCGCGCCGGGCGTTACGAGGTCGAGGATTCCCGGTGTCTGCGACGTTCGCTTCAAGAAGGGGGAGTCGATTCGGACGTCGGTCAGCAGCACGTTCGACGGAACGCGTGTGTCGGCCATGCTCACCGGGGTTGGCCTGACGCTCCGCCAGTGGACGACCGACCCCGAGTCGCGAGTCGTCGTCGCGCTCGCGAGCCCGGCCGCGTGACGGTGCCGCCGTCTGTCGCCGTGATGGATTCGCAGCCGCGGTCCGAGGCATCGCAACCGCCCAACCACGGGCTGCTTGGGAACCTTGTGGGTGCTGCCGGCATTACAGCCCGACGGAATCCTTCCCCGCCGGAGCGCAACGCCGCACCGTGCACGACATGTCTGACACATCCGACGCTTCGGACAACCTGATGGACGAGAATCTCGCTGGATGCCGCGACCGCGCAGGCGGCCGCGCCGCTTGGGTGCCGACGAGTTTCAGGCGCTGCTCGTCGGCGTGCTGCCATCGGCGTATCGGGTACGCGCTGCGGCTGACGCGCAATCGGGCGGACGCCGAGGACCTCGTGCAGGACGCCGCGCTTCGGGCGTTCCGGGCGATGGCGAATCGTTCGAGGCCGGGACGAACTTCAAGGCGTGGATCTTCCGGATTCTCACGCGCTGCTTCTGGGCCAATCACCGTCGCCGACAGCGCCGACCGAACACCGTCGATTTCGATGACACTCCGGACCTCTACCTCTACGCGCGATCGGCCGAGCACGGCCTTCAGTGGCAGGGGGAGGATCCGGCGCGAGCGCTCATTGATCGCCTTGGCACGGAGCGCGTCGCGGAGGCGATCGGCCAGCTGCCCGAGGAGTACGGCGTCGTCTGCACGCTCTACTTCATGGAGGATTTCGCCTACCACGAGATCGCGGACGTGCTCGAGGTCCCCGTCGGCACGGTTCGCTCGCGGCTGCATCGCGGGCGGAAGATGCTGCAGAAGGCGCTGTGGTGCCTCGCAGAGGAGTCGGGGATCGTGACCGAGCTGTCGCAGCGGGAGGGCGACCGCATGACGCACCTCAACCGCTATACCTGCGAGGAGGCGTTCCGCCGTCTCGACGACTACCTGGACCGCGAGCTGTCCGCCGAGGAGATGACGCTCGTGCGCGAGCACCTCGAGATCTGCGCCGGGTGCGCGCGGGAGTTCAACTTCGAGGCGAGCGTGCTCAGCGGCGTGAAGCGACAAGCTGCGCCAGATCGATCTGCCGGAGTCGTTGCAGGCGAGGATTCTCGGGGTGCTCGACAAGGAACGTTAGGCGCGGGATTGAGCGTTTAGCGCAGCTGAACAGTGCACGCAGGGCCGGGATATCCGACTCGCGGAGCCCGCACTGCTCCAGGAGCTCGATAGGCAACGCGGCGAGGCTGTTCGCGCAGCGTGTGCACGTCGATCGACGACGGGTCGCCGAAGCGCAGGCGATCGAGCCCGCTCGCCGATTCGATTCCAACGGCCCGGGCGAGCGACGTCTTCGACCACAGCGTGTCCGTGAAATCAGCGCCCGCTACGCGCACCCCGTTCAGTGTCGCCAGCGTCAGGTCCGCGCCGTCGAGGATCGCTCCGTCGAGGTTCGCCCCCGTGAGCATCGCGCCGACGAGCGACGCGTAGCTGAGGCGAGCGCCGCTCAGGTTCGCGGCGAGCGAGCGACGCGTCCGTGAGCTCGGCCCCCGAGAGATCGGCGCCCGAGAGATTGCACCGCGTTAGGTCCGCTCGCCGCAGGATCGCGTTGGTGAAGTCGGACCCGTTCAGGTTCGAGTTCTTGAGCGTGACGCGCGTCATGTCCGCGCCGCGGAAGTCGATCCCGACGACGCCGCGATGTCGCCTTGTTCATGCGCCTGCATGCGGGCGTCATCGAGCAGCGCGCCGGCGAAGCACGACCCGGCGCTGTCGGAGAGCGTGGCGTCGGCGCCGGTGAGCGTCGCGTCGTCGAAGCGCGCTCCGCGCAGGTCGGCGTTGCAGAGATCGGCGTGTCGCAGGTTGGCGCCGCGCACGTCGGCGCCGTTGAGATTCGCGTAGGCGAGCATGGCGCGCGCGAGCTCCGCCCCGGCGAGCGAATCGCCTGCGATCTCCGCGAGCACTACTCCGCTCTCGCGATGCCGTATGACGTTCATGGTCTCAAAGCTAGACCAAATTGTCGTTAGAGTCGATTTCCCTCCGGTGTGTCATCCCGAGGAGCGCCAGCGACGAGGGACCTTCTGTGAAGTGCTCGTGGCCAGACGGCTACGATGACGTCGCACAAGGTCCCTCGCTGGCGCTCGGGATGACAACGCCTTTTCCCGCCATCCGCCTTCCGCCTTCCGCCCGTCCGCCTTCCGCACGGCCTCCTTCCTTCGGCCTCGTTTGGAACTCTCCGCCTCGAGTCGCGCTTATGACGCGCGGCAACGGATGTGTTGCCAGCCAAATCACTCGACACCACACCTGGAGATTCCGTCAATGCAGCTCCGCTCGATCCTCGCCGCCGCGGGCGCTGTCGCCCTCGCCGCGTGCTCCGATGTCCAGCCCACCGCTCCGATCACCACACCGAACGCGCCGAGCCTCTCGCAGTCCGACAACGCGCCAGGGCGGCGTCTTCGTCTCGACGAACGGCCTGAGTGGGAACGCCGTCGTTGCATTCGCGCGCAATGCGAATGGCTCCCTCGCGTACACCGGCACGTTCGCCACCGGTGGAACCGGCATCGGCGGTGTCGCCGATCCGCTCGCGTCGCAGTTCGCGGTCGCGCTATCGTCGAACGCGCAATTCCTCGTGGTCGTCAATGCCGGCAGCAATGACGTCTCGTCGTTCGCGGTCGACGGTGGATCCCTCACGCTCGTCGATCGCGCCTCGTCAGGCGGTGTACGTCCCGTGAGCGTCGCGATCTCCAACGGCATCGTCTACGCGCTGAATACCATCAGCAACACGATCGGGGTCATCGCGATCGGCAACGATGGCTCGCTGACCGCGCTGCCCGGCCTGACGAAGCCGCTTGCCGCTGGCGCCAACGGCGCCGCCGAAGTGCGGGTCGATCCGACGGGCCACATCCTGATTGTGTCGGAGCGCGTCAGCAACCGACTCGAGTCGTACGCAGATCGGGAACGACGGTGCGCTCGGCAACGCCGTCGTCACACCGGCGGCCGGCACAACGCCGTTCGGCTTCGACTTCGCGACGCGTGGCAAGGTGGTCGTGTCGGAAGCGGCCAGCGGATCCGCGTCGTCGTACGATATCGGCAGCAATGGCTCGTTGGCGGTCGTCTCCGCCGCGGCGCCGACGCTCCAGCGCGCGCCGTGCTGGCTCATCGTCAACAACAGCGGTCGCTTCGCCTACACGGCGAACGCGGGCAGCGCGACGATCACCGGCTTCGGCATCGACGCGCAGGGCACCCTGACGCGCCTCGCCAGCACGGGCGTGAGCGGAGACCTCGGCGCTGGCGCCCAGCCGCTCGACCTCGACATGAGCCGCAACGGCAACTTCCTGTACGTCATGAAGAACGGCACGGGTACGGTCGGTGCCTTCTCGGTCGCCGGCGATGGCAGCCTAACGCCAATGTCGGACACGCCCGGGCTCGTGGCGCGTGCTGGCTACATGGGCCTCGCCGCCTACTGAGAGACTCCGCCGCGCGAACGTGCGGCTCTGAGCGCACGAGTCTGTTGAGGGCTCGGGACGTCGTCGCCATGCGACTGACGTCTCGGGCCGCAAGCATCACCGGCCGACGCGTGGGGGTGCGCGTCGCTGCTCGCCCCATCCCGCGCGCGTATCGCTCTGTCACTGCTCCGTTGCGCGCAGGCGGAGGCGTGCCGCACCTAGTCGATCGGTGACGACACTCGAGCGTTCCATTCTAGGGGCGGCATGGTGGAATGATCACGGCGCGACTGGCAGATGCCCTTACGCAAGGACGAGATGGCCACCTCCCTGGCACTAGCGAGCGGATCATGCCCAGGCCCGGGACTCGTCGCGTCTCATCGTCGGCGTTCGTGTCACTCGGCCTTAGGGAATCCCTGGCACTAGCCCGACTGGGTTCGGTGTCATCGACTTTGCACGCGCCGGGGGACGCCCGACCGCGGTGAGACGCCTTCAGTCGCTCCGCACCACGGTCGCCGGATCGACCGCGGCGCTGCGGCGCGACCGGATCGGTGACGTGACCGGTGCGGCAACGAACACTGCCACGAGTACGACGCCGCCGACGAGTCTCCCGCCGCAAACAAGTCAGCAAGCCCGGCGGTCGCGATCTCGCGAGACGAAGACGAAGGTGACACGACACGCAACAACGAGCCGAACGTCGTGGATCCTCATCACGATCGCGCTCCTGGTGACGATCCTCGCGTATAGTCCGGGATTCAGCGCGCCGTTCGTCTTCGACGACGACGTGAGCATTCAGAAGAATCCGACGATTCGAACCCTCGAGCCGTCCGTCGCGTTGCGACCGCCCGGCGGTGACCTCGCTGTCTCGGGCCGTCCCCTCGTCAACTATTCGTTCGCGCTCAACTACGCGCTGAATCGGAGCCTCGGTGTCGACCAGCGGGCCGACCCAGACGGCCCCCGCAAGACCGTCTCCTACCATCTTGTCAATCTCTTCCTGCACCTCGGCGCTGCATCGCTGCTGTTCGCACTCGTTCGACGAACCCTGCGCTTTCCGCAGTTCGAGAGTTGGCACAGCGCAGCGGAGAGCGTCGCCCTCGCCGTCGCGTCGATCTGGCTCGTCCATCCGCTTCACACCGAAGCCGTTCTGTACACGGTGCAGCGAACAGAGATTCTGAGCTCGCTGTTTTGTCTCGCTGCACTGTACGCGTCCGTCCGCGCGTGGGACGCAGAGTCTCCGAACGCCCGAACGCGATGGCGCGCGATCGGCGTCGCCTGTTGTGTCGCGGGACTCGCGAGCAAAGAAGTCGCGGTCGTCATTCCGGTGCTCGTGATGCTCTACGATCGAGCCTTCCGCCTGCGGAGTTGGCGCGAGCTCGTTCGCCCGGCGACGGCGCCCGTCGGCTACTACGCGATTCTGGCCGCCGTGAGCGTCGCGGGATGCGTGATTCAACTCCACGCCGGTGCGCGCGCGAGCACCGTCGGTCTCGGTCACGGGATCACGTGGTACGAGTATTTGTACAGCCAGGGCTGGGCGATCGGACGGTATCTCCAACTCGGCGTCATCCCGTTAGGCCTAACGCTCGACTACGGCACACGTCCGACGACAGGCCTGGGCGCCCTTCCCGGCCTGGTGGTGTTGCTCGTACTGGGCGCCATCACCATCGCCGCGTGGGCACGCGCCGAGCGCTGGGGATGGTTGGCGTTTCTCGGTTCGTGGTTCTTCGTGCTGCTGGCGCCGTCGTCGAGCGTCGTGCCGATCGCGAGCGAAATCGCGGCCGAGCGGCGGATCTATCTCGCCCTGGCCGCGGTCATCATCGCCGTCGTCGTACTCGTGCGCTCCCGACTCACGACGTCCGGTCGGGCAGGTTTCGTCGTGACGGCGATCGTGTTCACCGTCTTCGCTGCGCTCACGTACCGTCGAAGCGCGCAGTACGCCGACCCTGAGCAGTTGTGGCGCGAGGCCATCGAACGGGTACCGGAGAACGCGAGAGCGTACACCAGTCTCGCGTACACGCTACTGCACGCACCATCGCCGCGCGTCGACGAAGCGGTTCCGTACCTTCACCGCGCGATTGCCCTCGACCCGACCGCGCTCTCGCCACTTCGATCGCTCGCCGCCATCGAGCTCTCGAAGGGACACCTCCCGGCCGCGCGCCAGCTGCTGCAACGCGCGTATGCGCTCGATCCGGACTACGCGGACGTTGCTCCGCTCCTCGGCGTCGTGTTGGCAGCGACGGGCGAACGCGAGCGGGCGACGGAATACCTGGCCGATCCGAAGGTCGACCGTCTCGCCGAAAACGATCCGAGCGGATCGCTCGTCGTCGCGCTGGGAAACGCGTACATGTCGCTCGGCCGCTGGGACGCCGCGTTCACCGTATTCTCGCGTGCGCTCGAGTGGTGGCCGAATCGTGCGGACTGCTACTTCGCCGCGGGTGATGCGCTGGTTCGCCTGGGGCGGCCGGCCGACGCGCTGCCACGCATTGGGCGCGGCCTGCAAATCGACCCGCAGTCAGCGCTCGGCTACGCACTCCTGAGCCAGGCGAACGCCGGAGTCCATCGTGCCGACGACGCAGTGAACGCTGCGGAGTCAGCCTTCCAGAAGGCTCCGACCGACGCATCAATCGTTCTCATGCTCGGGGAAGCCATGCTGACGCTCGAGCGGCCGGCCGACGCCGAGCGGTTGATGCGCGAGGCGTTCCGTCTCGATCCAGGAAACCCACGGGCCGCGACCGAGTTGGCGATTGCGATGGACGGCGCCGGACGACGCGCGGCAGCAATTGCGCTGCTCGATCGGGTGACCTCCTCCGTACCGGGTTACGAACCTGCGCGATCGGCGCTAGATGCGATGCGAAACCGGGGCAGATCGGCGTCACACGTTCCGCCGCGCTCGCATTCGTTGATGCGACTCACCACGCCGCAAGCGTCTGTGTAGTCGTTCTCGGCGACGACGCCCGGGGTCGTGAGGCAATGTAGGCGCCAGGCGTCGTATTCGTTAGGCCGGGGAACCAGGTCGTGGTCGGGCGCGACGCGAGTAGAGTGCTGAGCGCCTAAGCCCGCAACGGTTCAGAGAGATGCCTCGAGAATGTCCAGACCGGCTTTGGCCGTCGCGCGATCGACGTTCAGCGCCGGGAGCATGAGCAGCACGCTTTCCTGGGCGTTGAGAAGCAGCCCGCGCGCGCGGCACTTTTTCGCCACGCGCTCCGCGTACTTCTCGTCACGAACATCCACGGCGATCGCCAGGCCGCGCCAGCGAAGCTCCGGTTCCTCTTGGAACGGCATCTCGCGAATGCGCTCCGCGAAGTAAGTGCCGGCGCGGTCCACGTGACGCAACAGGCGCTTCTGATTCCGTTTGATCCAGCGCAAGTTGGCGATGGCAACATCGACGCTGAGCGGGTGCCAGCCGTAGGTGGAGTAGACATTACCATCCTGTTCGAGGGTCTCGGCGAGATCGTCGCGCAACAGCAATCCGCCGATACCCACCGCGCCTCCCGTCGCCGCTTTCGCGATCGTCATCAAGTCCGGCTGCACGGCGTAATACTCACAGGCGAACAGCTTCCCCGTTCGTCCGAACCCCGTTGCGACTTCATCCAGGATGAGCAGCGTGCCGTAGCGGTGGCAGAGCGGAACGAGGCCTTCCATGAACTCCGTTTCGGGGATCAGCACGCCCAGGTTCATCGCGATCGGCTCCATGATCACGGCGGCGACGTCGCGGTGTTTGAGCCGCGTCTCGAGGCGGTCGAGCCCGTCGCCATCGAGTGGCGGCTTGAGTCGCGCGACCGAGAGCACGCGCACCGCGTCGTCCCCGTCTCCGACACTCAGGGCACCTAACGTGTTGCCGTGATAGGCATCCTCGATGGCGACGAACTTCCTGCGGCCGGTGTGCAGCATCGCTGCCTGGAGCGCCAGCTCCACCGCCTCGGATCCTCCCGTCGCGCGGCAGCAGCGGGTCAGTCCTTCTGGCGCGAGCCCCACGAGCAGCTGCGCCAGCTCTCGCCAGGGCTTGTAGGTGTACTCTGGATAGATGTAGTCGGGGCCACGGAACGCGTGGACACGGCGGCGCAGCGCAGGTCGCGCCCAGCCGAAGTTGCCCACGCACCAGCCCATGATGAAGTCGATGTATTTCCTGCCGCGCGAATCGTAGACGTAGTTGCCGCGCGCGCGCGCGACCTCGATGTCCGCGTGGCCGTCGTTCTGCACGAGAATTCGTTTCCGCGGACGAGGCATGAACCGCCCGCCGTGCATATTCGCGGCCCGCAACGCAGAATCGCGGCGATCACCGCTCGCGACCTGGCTCGCACTACGCCGAACGATGGGCACGCGCGAGTCCCGGCCCTGGATCCTCGCCGTCGCGCGCGTCGGCACGTGCGCGGTCCCAGATGTTCCAGACGACCTGCGCGCCCGCGGCGCTGGCGAGCAGCCCCGCGACGGCCACCGCGGACAGCCCTGCACCCAGGGCGCCGAGCAGCAGCGCGGCGGCGATCGTGGGTGTCTTGCGCGCGACGACGAGCCACGCGCGCCGTCCCGCACCCGCGTTCGCGTAGGCGATGTGCACGATGGCGTGCGCGACGTAACACAGCGCGACCATCCCGCATAGCAGCCATCGCAACGAATCTTCGAGCGCGGGGGCATCCGCGTCGTGCGCCAGATTCCCCACCGCGATGCCCGCTGCGGCGACCCCGGCCGCGAGCGGAAGCTGCGCGAAGACCCAGATCTTGTAGGGTCCCGTCCGATGGCGCCTGCGCACCTCCGCGATCGGCGCCTGATCCAGCGTGTCGAAGAAGCCCCACCAGATCGAGAACCCGATCAGCAGTGAGAGTGCCGCCGTCGTGAGCAGCGCGCCGGACCACGGCTGGTCCCGCATCGCCTCGACCAGGCCCACGAACCCCTCGCCGAGGCTGATGTTGATGAACGTGCCGAACCGTTCCTCGATGTGGTCCGGATCAGGCGGCACGATCTCGTGCATGCGAGGGGACGCGAAGGGAGTGAGCAGGTCGACGCCGAACCCCACTCCCCACATCCAGAAGCGCCACGGCGCCGGCACCGCGGCCGACGCGATCCAGAGGATAGCGGCAAGGGCAAAGCCGATCGACTGACGGGTGCATTCACGCCGCGCCTCGCGCACGTAGTGGGCGGCCATGGCGTAGCGCGCCGCGAGGATGAGGCGGAACACGCCATAGGCGATGGCGAACGGCACCGCGCGGTCCGACGTCGCCTGCGTCGCCGCCGCGGCGAGGACCAGCGCCGCGCCGATCTGGACCAGCGTCATGAGGCGGTCGCTGAGGTCGTCGGTGCCGAACCGGTCCGTGTAAAGGACGAATCCCACCCACGCCCACCAGACGGGCCCGTACAGGGCGAGATAGACGATCGCCCCGTGGCCGGTGGCGCCAGGTTGGAGGCGTCGGGCGAGCTGATCGACCGCGACCACGAACACGAGGTCGAAGAAGAACTCGAGCCATGAGGTCGGGCGCTTCCCTTCCTCCTCGCTTCGGATCCGCGGAGGCTCGAATAGCGGCCGCTCAATGGGACAATGCGTGCCCGGCGCGCTCTCTGACGCTGGTTTGTTCGCGACTCGCATGGTTCGTCGCCGTCCCGCAAACGTCACGCCTCACGCGATGCGGGCCACTGGTTTCATGGAGCACAGCTATCTTGCCAGCGCTCGCGCCCGCTGACCCTCGGCACGGTGGCTCATGCCTAACGTGCTGGACATCTTGGGTTGCCAACGAATACGATGACAATGCGATTCGACGGCGTGATACGATATGCCTGCGAATCACGGGCCGGCGGTCGGCTATTTGCGGCACGACTGACGAGTGTCGCAGTCACGGCTGAGCGTCGGCCCTGAAGGCCAGCATCACCGCGCGTCGTGGTGCGTCGGTGATGGGGCATCAGAATGGTACGACCATGCACACACGCCAAAGCGCAAACGACTGATGGGAAGCCTAGCGATCGAAAGGGCGCGGCTGGCTGAGGTATTTCGCGTTGCGCCGTCGTTCTTTGCCGTGTTCCGCGGCCCGAACTTCGTCTACGAATTCGTGAGACGAGGCCTACACGGCGTGCCGCAGCGGCGGGACGGCTTCGATCGACCCGACAGTGGTCATCAGCCACGTCCTCCCGTCGCCGACGCTACCGAAGGGGTACGACATGTTCGTCGAGAAGAAGGACAACTGCGAGAAGGTCGTCCGCCGGCCTGATTCGCCTAACGCCGCGAGGTGGCGCGGATTGAATCATGGTGACCGCTTTCGCGTTCTGGCGGCAGACGACCATCCGGTTATCCGCGCTGCCATCGCGGGAATGCTCGCGAACGAACCGAGATCGCAGGGCGAGTCCGAGATGGCACGTCCGTGGATCGGCGGTCAGAGCAATGACACGTTAGGCGGATCACACGCGTTGTGCCCTCGCCCATGCCGAGGTCGGCGAACACACGCGAGCAATCGTCGATGCCTAACGCACTCGGGCTCGGCTCGGCTGATCTACTTGCCATCAGCGTCCACGCTGGTCAGCATTCCGTCCAGTGACCGACGAGCTCAATGGGATCGCAATCTTCGTCGCGGTCGCCGAGGCGAGGGGGTTCCGCGCGGCGGGCCAGCGCCTCGGGTGAGCCACTCGGCGGTGAGCCAGGCGCTCCGCCGACTCGAGGAGCGGCTCGGCGTGCCGCTCGTTAGGCGAACCACGCGGAGCGTTCACCCCACCGAGGCCGGGGGCAGCCTACGTGTCGGTGCGGCCGCGCTGGACGAGGTGCGCGCCGCGTCGTCGCGGTGGGCGAGCTCGGAGACCAGCCGCGCGGCACGCTGCGCGTCCACACCGCGAGCGCCGCGGAGACGCTGACCGGCGAGCCGCTCGTCGCCGGCTTCCTCTCGCAGAACTGGTACGTCTCAGCTCGACCTCGTCGTGAGCGACGCGCCGGTCGACATCGTTGCGGAAGGCGCGACGCGGGCATCCAGCTCGGCGAGGTAATCGACAAGGACATGATCGCCGTACCCGTGACAGGGGACCTCAGGCTCGCCGTCGTGGCGGCGCTGTCGTGCTTCGCGCGCCGCGGCCGGCCAGACGCACCCGCGAGAGCTCGCCGAGCACGAATGCCTTATCTGTCGCGAGTCCACCGACGCCCCGAGCCATTCACTACATCCGCGCCTCCGGCAACGGTTGGGACGTCGACAACGACGACGGTCAAGTCACGCGGGGCGGGCCCGGTCCATGTCGCCGTTTGCACTCTCGACTCGAAACTCGTACTCATTTGCACATTGCTGCGTACTCGCACCGGCCCGCGGAGCGATCTGACCAAGCAGTGGAGTAGCACCGCCATGCACGCAAGCGCCCTCGTACTCAGCGCGGTGCTCGTTGCCGGCGCCGCACTCTCCCCGACGGCCATCGGCGCGCAGGACACGAGCGCACGCGCCCCCGTTCCCGCCACGCCGCGCACGCTCCGCTTCACGACGGACGAGGGAACGTGGATGTCGCTCGACGTGTCGCCCGACGGCCGCACGATCGTCTTCGACCTGCTCGGCGACCTGTACACGCTGCCCATTGCCGGCGGCACGGCGACGCGCATCGCGGACGGCCCGACATGGGATTCCCATCCGCGGTTCTCGCCCGACGGCAAGCACATCGCGTTCGTCAGCGATCGCACCGGGGCCGAGAACCTGTGGATCGCCGACGTGGACGGGAGGAATCCGCGAGCGGTCACGCGCGGCGATCGCGCCTGGTACGTCGCGCCCGCGTGGACGCCGGACGGAAGCGCGATCATCGCGACACGCCGGAACGGCTTTCTGGTGAACGAGTCGGAGCTCTGGATGTATCCCGTGGATGGCGGCGCGGGCGTGAAGCTCACCGTGCCTGGGCGGCTCGCCCACGGGCCGGCGTTCGGCGGCGACGAACGAATGCTCTATTTCGCCGCCATCCCGGGCGCGACGACTGCACCGGGTGCGACGGCGCCGCCGGGCATCATCCAGCATCAGCTCTTCATGCTGGACCGCACGACCGGACGCGTCTCGCAGCGCAGCGGGCACGTTGGCGGCGCGATCCGGCCGACGTTGAGCCGCGACGGCCGCTGGCTCGCGTACGTCGGAGGCAACGGCGAGAACGGCACGGCGATCATCCTCCGCGATCTCGCGAGCGGTGACGAGCGCGTGCTCGCCGGAACGCGCCCTGTGGCCCACGAGCGGACGCACGAGCGACTACATGCCCGGCTCGGCGTTCACGCCGATGGGCGCGCGCTCGTGACGTCGCTCGATGGCAAGCTCTGGTCGATCGACGTGACGACGGGGCGACGTTCCGCGATCCCGTTCACCGCGCAGGTCGAACAGCAGCTCGCGGAGCTCGTGCGAACCGAGCACCGACTCGACGACTCCGCGCTGACCGTCCGTCAGATCCGCGATCCGCGCGTCTCGCCGGACAATCGCCGAGTGGTGTTCTCGGCGCTCGATCGACTGTGGATCGCCGACCTGCCTGACGACGCCCGGCGGCGTCGGCGCCGCGGCGGGTCGTACCGCGACGCCTCACGACGAGCGACGTCGGCGAGTTCTCGCCGAGCTGGTCGCCGGACGGACGCTCGATCGTGTACGTCACGTGGAGCGACTCGTTAGGCGGCGATCTGATGCGCGTCCGGCCAGTGGTCGGCAGCACGCCCGAGCGCGTCTCGCCGACCCGGGCGTTCTACGACAAGCCCGTCTACACGGCGGACGGCACGCGCATCGTCGTCGAGCGCGGGACCCGGCAGACACGCGTCAACAACCGTGACGAGCAGCTCCGTGCGCAGTACAGCGACGTCGATCTCGTCTGGCTCCCGGCGGATTGCTGCCGCCACACGCCCGGCGTGCGCCACGCCGCGCCTGATCGCGCCGATCACGTTCCCGTCGAACTACGACGGTCTGCCGGGTGGCGCGCAGTTCGTCGCCGGCGTCGATCGCGTGTACGCGTACGACGGCGTCGACGGCCTGATCTCGATGGCGTGGGATGGCTCGGACCGCCGCAGCCTGCTCAAGATGACCGGGTGGGCGTGGACGCGAGGGGCCGAGGAGTCCGCGGACGAGATCCTCGTCGCGCCTAACGGGAAGCGGGCGCTCGCGAACGTGCGGAGCAACCTCTATCTCGTCGATCTGATTCCCTCCGGCAGCGACGTGCCGACCATCTCGACGACGAAGCTCGCCCAGTCGCCGCTCCCCACCACGCGGCTCACGGAAGTCGGCGGCAGCTTCCCGAGCTTCAGTGTGGATGGAACCCGTGCCGTGTGGGCACTGGGGCCATCGCTGTTCGTCCGCGATCTCGGGCGACGAACGACGGCGCGCTACGATGTCGCGCTCACGGTGCCCAGGGACCGCCCGCGCGGCGCCATCGTGCTGCGCAACGCGCGCGTCGTGACGATGAAAGGCGAACGAGATCATCGAGCGCGCCGACGTGCTCGTCGTGGACGACCGCATCGCCGCGGTCGGACCCAGCGGGACGCTGAGCGTCCCGGCGGGCGCGCGCAGCATCGACGCGAGCGGCAAGACGATTCTCCCCGGATACGTCGACATCCACGCGCACATGTGGACGTCGTGGGGCGTGCATCGCACGCAGCCATGGGAGTATCTCGTGAACCTCGCGTACGGCGTGACGACGACCCGCGACCCGCAGACCATGAGCACCGATGTGCTGACGCTGGGTGACATGGTGGACGCGGGCATGATGGTCGGCCCGCGCATTCTCAGCACCGCGCGCGGCATCTTCCCGGGCGACGACATCTCGAGCTACGCGGACGCGCGCAACATCGTCCGTCGTTATGCGGAGTTCTACCACACCGGCATGATCAAGCAGTACCAGACCGGCGACCGGAAGCATCGCCAGTGGCTCAACATGGCGGCGAAGGAGTTCGGCCTGAACACGACGACCGAAGCCGGCGATTTCCGCATGACCATGACGCTCGCGCTCGACGGCTACTCCGGCACCGAGCACACGATCATGCCGTTTCCGCTGTACAAGGATGTCGCGAAGCTGATGGCGGCGAGCGGCATCACGTACACGCCCACGCTGATCGTCTACGGCCGATCTCGAGGGGTACTTCAACACGCGCACGAACCCGTACGCGGATTCGGTGCTCACGCGATTCACACCGCGTTGGGAGCTCGACGACCGCCTGCAGCGGTGCGACGAGCTGGATGCGCGACAGTCAGCTCCGGTTCCCGCGCGCTGCCGCGGCGGCGACGACGCTCGTGCGCGAGGGCGCGCACGTCGGACTCGGATCACACGGGAACCGTCAGGGGCTCGGCGTGCACTGGGAGCTCTGGGGCTACGGGATGGGCGGAATGCCGAATCACGACATCCTCCGCGCCGCGACCATCGTTTCCGCGGAGGCGATCGGTGTCGCGGCGGACGTCGGGTCGATCGAGGTGGGCAAGAAGGCGGATCTGCAGGTGCTCGATCGCGACCCGCTGAGCGACATCCGCAACACGACGAGCATCCGGTGGGTGATGAAGAACGGCCGGTTGTACGAGGCGTCGACGCTGACCGAGATCTGGCCACGACAGAAACCGCTGGCGCGGCTCTGGTGGGAGAGCCCGGTGGTGGGTAGTTCACCGTGAGAACAGAACTCGTTGCTCATGCGTGGCGCCTAACACACGGACAGGAATCTCACCGGAGGCCGGCCGAGCAACTCTATTGCACGTTGGAATCGCGCCCACCTTCGCCGGGGCGGTTGGGGCGCAACGCGCTGTAGATCGGCTCGTCGCACATCGGGCCTGGACCCCACACGCAAACGTGGTGACTCCGCGGCAGTCCGGGCCGCTGGGCTGCGGATCCGCTACCGTCGCGGCATACTTCCACGACCCCGATCGAGTCTCTGAGCCCGAATGGCGCCAGACCACATCGTTTTCGTCGTGGACGACGACCAGCGAATCCGCGAATCGCTGGCTCGCTTTTCTTCGAGCTTCGACATGCACGCGGTCGCGTTCGGCTCGGCCGCCGAGTACATCGCGTATCCGAAGCCCGACGTGCCGGCGTGCCTGATTCTGGACGTCGAGCTCCCGGACATCAACGGACTGGACCTGCAGAGCCAGATCGCGCAGGGCGATCATCCGCAGATCGTGTTCATCACCGGACACGGGGACATTCCCTCTTCGGTGCGCGCGATCAAGGCAGGTGCGGTGGACTTTCTGACGAAGCCATTCAAGGAGGCGGATCTGATGCGGGCAATCGAAGCGGCGCTCGCGCAGAATCGCGAAGCGCGAGCGAAAGCGAGCGGAGCTCGCCGATCTGCGACGACGCCTTTCGTCGCTGACGCCGCGCGAACGGGAAGTGCTCCCGCTGGTCGTGAGCGGCCTGCTCAACAAGCAGGCAGCAGCAGAGCTCGGCATCAGCGAGATCACGTTGCAGATTCATCGCGGCAACATCATGAAGAAGATGCGGGCCGGATCCCTTGCCGAGCTGGTCAGAATGGCCGGAACGCTCGAAATACCGATGACCCACTCCCGGCATCGACAAAATGATCAGCCGGCGTCAGACGCCGACTTGCTCGGCGGGCAGAGGTGAATTGAAATACGGCGCCCGCGGGGTGTTCGGAGCAAACCACAACTGCCCTGTGCGCCTCGATGATGGCGCGGCAGATCGACAGACCCATGCCCATGCCGTCGGACTTGGTCGTGAACAGCGGGTTGAAGATGCGGTCGACGTCCTGCGACGTTGATTCCGGTTCCGGTGTCCGCAACCGATACGATCACGCGGTCCGTCCTCGTACAGCTCGGACTTCACGCTCAGGATTCTCGGCTCATCCTTCGCCGCCATCGCATCGATGGCGTTCATGATCAGATTGAGAAGCACCTGCTGAAGCTGAACCCGGTTTCCTCTGACTTCCGGCAGCTGCCTGTTCGGCTCGGCCTGGACGTGATCCGGTGCCTCTGCAGGTCGCCGCGCCGAGGGCCAGCGCTTCCTGAATGAGCTCGTTGAGGTCGAACGACGGTTCTGTCGCGCGACGTCGTTCTTGAAGTTCGCGCGAATGCTGCCGATTACGTCTCCCGCGCGATGACCGTCGGCGACGATTCGCTGGAACGCCTCCTTGGCCTTGTCGAGGTTCGGAGTGGACCGGTCGAGAAAGCGCAAGCCCGCATCGGCAGTCGTGACCATCGCGGTCAAGGGCTGCCGAACTTCGTGGGCGATCGACGCCGCCACGGCGTCCCCGGTCATCAAGCGCGCTTCACGTTCGCGACGCTGACGGAGCACGGCGCCGAGAAGCCCTGCGTACAGCGCCGTGATCTCGTACAGCAGGACCATCAGCACGATGCTGCTGGACAGCAAGCTCGTGACGCGCACCGCATACCAGCCGGTGCTGAAGCGAGCCGGAACGGGATAGTAGTGTGGAGGTATCTCGATCAGGTACGCGCACAACACGACCATCAGGAAAAGATCGAGAATCGATCGTCGTCGGAGCCAGAGCACGATGAGCGCCGAGATGCACAGCGAGGCGATCGGCGCGCCGACGACGTAAGGCCACTCCGGAACGAAACGGGTCGCGATCGAGCATGATGCGGGGCAATAGGCTCGGCCTCGTATGCACAGCGAATGCTGCGCGCGTCGCGCTCGCTGCGTCCAGGCGACGCTCCGCAGGATCGCGGCCCCGACCTTGCCTTGCGACAACCGTCTGCTCGGATCCTCGTCCTTCGACAACGCATAGCCGATGACGAACAGCGGGAAGCCGCAGTGCCACAGGAGGTACAGCTGCGCCGAGGTCTGCAGGCCACCGACGACGCCGTTCGGCGCGAACACGCCTGGAAACGCGAGCACATACGGAACGATGAGCAGCGCGGTAAAGAGATATCCGCTCGCGATCACGAGAATGGCGCGCGAGCGCAGGATGGAAAACTGCGTGTACAGCAGAATCGCGGTGATCGAATCGGTCACGAACATCGCGGTCGTGTAGACCGCGACGAACGAATGGACTTCAGGCAACTGCTTGCCACCGAACGGCCCGATAACCAGGTAGAGGGCGACGCACAGGCCGAGCACGATGCCGAGCAGCGAGTCGCTTCTGCGCCGGGCTCGGCGGAAGGTTCGAAAGAATGAAATCGTTGTTCTTCGGGGACGGTGGTGATCTGCTTTCAGCATCGCGGCGGCTTTATGAGGAAGATCTCCACCAGCTGGTCGCCAGGCACGGATGGTACGCCCTAGCGCCGCGTTGTCGAGAAAACTGCGTTAGTGCCTCGTTGATCGGCGGAGAGAAGCTCTGGCCCTTGAAACGGTTTGGTGAAGAATCGGGCTGTCTCCCACCAAAACCCGGTAATCGGTTCAGCGTTTCGGGATAACCCGTGATGAGAATGGTAGGCAACCCGGGGCGTGCGGCATGAACTTGTCGCAGCAGCTCGAAGCCTTCCATGCCGGGCACATCGATGTCCGAGATCAAACAATCGATCTTGGGCAGGCATCCACTGTCCAGGAAATCCCTGCCGGAAGCGAACAGGCGCACGGCGTAATCCGCGGATTCGAGAAGGTATTCGAGCGACCGCAGCACGCTCTGGTCGTCATCGACCACTGCGACGATTGACCAGGAAGAGCGCTTCAGCCATGGAGTCCTCGGTGTGAAACGGACGATGTAGCCGCCCCAATTCTGTGCGGGTGCGGCGCCGGAGTAACTAATGGAAACCTATGATTGCCCGACACGATTGATCCGCGGACCATGCTTGGGAGCGAGAGGAACGTATGGCCGGCGTAGAACCAACTGTGTTCGTTGTGGACGACGACATTTCGGTGCGCGAATCATTGAAGTTGCTCATCGAGTCGGCCGGTTGGCTCCGGAAATATTCGGGTCCGGACATCAATTTCTGGCGCGTCCGCGCGTGCTGAAGCCGAGCTGCTTGCTGCTCGACTCCGTCCTCCCGGATATCAGTGGTTACGATCTCCAGAATCTGCTCGCCGATCGCACCGAAATGCCGATCATCTTCATCACCGGTTACGGCGATGTGCCGGCAACAACCCGTGCCATGAAAGCCGGCGCCGTGGATTTTTTACCAAGCCGATCGCCGACGACATGCTTTTGCAAGCGATTCGTGACGCGATCGACCGAAGCACGGAAGTGCTGAGCAACACCGAGCACATGCGAGTGCTCAGGGACAGCTACGCATCGCTCAGCAGTCGGCAACGGGAGGTAATGGCGCTCGTCGTCAGTGGCTGTTTGAACAAGCAGGCGGGAGGCGAGCTCGGAATCAGCGAAATCACCGTGAAGGCGCATCGCGGCGAAGTGATGCGCAAGATGAACGCCGCTTCCTTGCCCGATCTCGTGAGAATGGCCGCGCGGCTCGGCCTCCAGGACGCACGTTAGGCGCGGTGCCGCCGATCAGACGTCATCAGCCGAATGTGAACGCGTAGCCCGCTACGCCTGCATCCAGAAACTCGATTTCAACTCGCCGCTCGGTGATCAGTAGCGGCTGACGAATCAACTGGTACAGCCGCTGATATGTCAATGTGCCATTGCCCTGCTCGTCGACGTCGAAGCCGTGCGCTGCGCCTGCCGACTGGCCATCGATGAGCACCCGAAAGTCGATAGACTTCCCCGGCGTCGTTGGTCCCATGACGAGATTCACGTCCCGCGCGTGAAACTGAAGCACGACGCGGCCGCTCGCCATCGTTCAACACGACTGGCTCGTTCTCGAACGTCCAGCGGCCGGTGAGCGCCCACTGATTGAGCTTTAGCTGCGTAGGCGCGGTATAGGCGTGCGCGTTGCCCGCGCACGGCGCCACCCGGCGACGCAAAGCTCTGGGTGCGGGCTCCCGAGGTAGCTCTCGGGCGACCGCAGGTCGTCCAAATCGGCTGCCACCTCAGCACCGCGCGGGTCCGCGGCGATCAGGTCGCCACTAACGTCTCTGGCGCCTGCCTCCGTTCAATAGCTGTTGCAGAACGCGCTCGGATTCGTTATACGCGCCCTCGCCGAAGTGGTGGTGCCGAATACGACCCATGGCATCCACGAGGAGTACAGCGCTGGCCAGTAATTGTTTCGAAAACGCGTTCCAGACCGCGTACTCGTTGTCGATCGCGATCGGATAGCTGACTCGCATGTCTTGCGCCGCGCGGCGGAGGTTGCCGATGTTGTGCTCGAATGAGAACTCAGGAGTGTGCACACCAAGCACGACCAGGCCCTGGTCCCGGTATTTCTCCGCCCACGCGCGGACATACGGTAGCTGCCGCAGCCAGTTGATGCAGGTGTACGTCCAGAAGTTGACGAGCACCACCTTCCCGCGACGCGCCGGCGGTCGTCAAAGGCGGCGAATTGAGCCACGCGCTTGCGGTCCGCAGCGAGGCGAGCTGGCCTTCACTGGCAGCGTTTCGCTCGAGCGCGTCGTCTGGTGTGCGAAACGAGGTAGAGGCCGAGTCCAATGCCGGCCATGGCAGCGGCTCCTGCGCCCAAGAGGCGGCGGCGGTCGTGATCGATGGAGTGTGACTTATCGATGTGTCGGTGTTGCCAATCCGGTTGTGGTCGAGCTACTCGATCCGCAGGCTCTGCTCCATCGCGTAGCACTACATCTACGACATAGACGTCGAATGCGGCGAGCCGCGTCGACCACTCGGGCGTGAGGGCGTTCGACGCACTGACCACGACACGGTCGATGTAGTTGTCGAAGACCGCCCACGGGTTGGACACTGGTCGACGCGGGTCCGATATCCTACGCCGGGCTTGGTGCGTAGCCAGCGCCGTCCTGCCGCCTGCTTCACGTCCTCCAATGAACTCGGCCTGGACGTCCACGTCGGCATTGGTACCCGTGCGGCGCGACGTGGCCACCCACCAGCGTGTCCCAGTCCAGCTTCGCGGATCTCTTCGACCTGGGCGAAATAAGCCTGGAACGTCCTGGGCGACGCGCGAACCGGCGCCACGGCATCCAGCCCGGGAAGACCACGTCGACGACCATCAGCACCCGCTGCGCGGGCGCGGAGATGAAGATGTTCCCGGCTCGTGCCCGTTGCCGTGGTACGAGAGCTCGAGCACCTGGCCGCCGACGCGCGAGCGTGTAACGGTCGGCGGAACGTCACCGTCGGCAGCGGCCGGTTCGGATCCGCGACGCGCGTGAGCAGCCGGAGCGGTCTCCTCGTGCGCGATGATGACGGGCTGACCGCCAAGGCCTTCGCTGCCGCCGATGTGATCGATGTGCGAGTGGCTGTAGACGACGTGCGTGATCGGCTTGGTCGTGACTTCGGCGATGGCCTGCGGAATGTGCGCCGCGTAGACTGGGGGCGCATCGATCACCACGACGCCGTTTTCGTGCACCAGGAACATCGACTGGTACGCGCCTTCGGTCAGCATGTGAAGGCCGCTCCCGAGGTCCTGGCAGGCGGTAACCTTTGGCCGGGATCGATGGCCGGCCCCTGGGCCGACGCGGGCACGTCCATGTACTTGCCGGTCCTTTCCCCGATTGGCGCGATCACGGGCATCTGCGGATACGGCTCTCCCACCGCCCCCTGAACGCTACCCTCTTCGCGTGATGCCGCCTTGGTGTCGGCGACGCACCCACAGATGCTCGCGACGGCATGCCTAACGTGATGGCACGAGCGGCGACTCCGACTGCGGTTGACATGTGATTCACCAGTGTGAATGTGTGACCTTATGGACTGGGAGGACTCGGTGCCTAACACACGAAGGCGACATTACCCGAAACCGATGCGCCGCTCTATTGCACGATGGTATCGACCGGACAGGCGGCATTGGCGCCAGGGCGTACGAGAGAGGCCCCGGCGCGACTGGCGGAGGCTCTCTCGTAAGTGCCGCGTCAACTGGCTGCTGGCAGTGCGCGCAGCGTGGAGGATCGAGGCGTTAGGCTTGCCATGCTGTAGCCGTCCCGCGGCGGCGTGACGTGCGTCGCCCGATCGGCGGCAGCGACAGCTCGAGTCCATCGCCATCGTAACCAGGTCGGCCAGCGATTCCGCCCGCATTTGCGCATCACCTTCCGGGGTGTGCCTCACGGTGATCTCGCTGATACCTAACGCCGCACCGACCTGCTGTTCAGTGGCCGCGACCCGCGCCATCACCTCCTGTTCGCGGCTGCGTGAGGCATCCGTCCGGAGTTCGATCAACGTGTTCCTCACTGAGCACCGGCGGCTCGGGCGATCGCGTGACCAATGGCGCCGAGGAGCACATCGTCGCCAGTGGCTTCAACAGAAACTCGGTCGCGCCCGCCTCATCGCCCGATCGGTCGTCGAATGTCACTCTCACCAGTGACCACGATCACCGGCGTCTCCCTGCGCTCGCCAGCGACGCGCCGCAGCAGTCGAACCTGGAGCTCGAACCCGGCAACATCCAGCCCAGCAGCGGAACAGCAGCGCCGGACGCGCGAGAAGCTCGGTGACGGATCCGAATGTCGTTAGCAGGCTACCGCGACGGCGACCTGACGGATTCAATGGCACGGGATCGAGGGAGTCGGCGAGATGCCGCTCCCGGCGCTCACTTGACCAGCGCGACGAGCGGCTTCCCTTTTTCAACGATATACGTGGCGAGCTCCGTCGCCTTACGGTTGCCGGTGTTCTTCGCCGCGTGGATCGTTCCGCCGGGATGAACAAGGCCTCGCCGGCCTGGAGCGTCACCGGCGGCTTGCCCTCTCGACCTGATACTCCAGCGAGCCTTCGAGGACGTAGGCGATCTCTTGGCCCGGATTGCGTGTGCTCTGTGCCGAACGCCACTCCCGGTCGAGCTCGACGCGCACCTGGACGACCTCGCGTCCGGGGACGCCGAGATCGTGCCGCTGGAGCTCGGTGCGCCTGATTCCCGTCTGCTGCGCCCGCGCCACGTACAGCGCCAGACCGCTTCCGGCGATCAGCACCGCTACCGCTACGATTCGCTTCGTTTTCATCTGGACCCCTCTACCGCAACGACTTGAACGCCGCACGCAGCTCCGCCGCGAACAGCTCCGGGTGCTCCCACATGGCGAAGTGGCCGCCCCGGTCGGCCTCGTGGAAGTAGATCAGGTTGGGGAAGGCGCGCCGGGCCCACGTCTCCGGGGCGCGAAAGATCTCGTCCGGAAACACCGTGATGGCCACCGGGACCGTGATCTCGTCGGTCTTCTGGGCGCCCGCACTGATCAGGTTCGGTCCCGGTTCTCCCAGTAGAGCCGCGCCGACGAGGCGGCGGTGTTCGTCAGCCAGTACAGCGAGAAGTTGTCCAGCACGTCGTCTCTCGTCGGCGACTGTTGGGATCCTTGCCGTACGTCCACTTCGCGAACCCCCGGTGCACGAGCATCCACCCCGCGAGGCCGGCGGGGGAGTCCGTCAGGCCGTAGCCGACGGCCTGCGGCCGCGCGCCCATCATCGTCAGGTAGGCCAGGCCCCCGTTCTGGACGATACGCTCCCAGGTCGTCGAACGCCGCGCGTTCCTTCTCGGAGAGTCGCCGCCGCGCGGACCCGCGCCGCCGAGCGCCGCCGCCTACGTCGGGCGTGAATCACCGCCGGCAAGTTGGTGTGGATGCCGAGCAGTCCTGCCGGCGCCTGCCGCCCCATCGCCTGGACGACCCCGCGCCCCAGTCGCCGCCCTGCGCGACGTAGCGCGTGTACCCCAGCCGCTTCATGAGGACGTCCCACGCGCGGCCGATGCGCTCCAGCCCCCAGCCCGCCTCGGTCGGCCGCGCCGAGAAGCCGAAGCCCGGCAGCGACGGGATCACGACGTCGAAGGCGTCCTCCGCCCGGCCGCCGTACGTCGTCGGATCGGTGAGCGGACCGATGAGCTTGATCTGCTCGAAGACCGAGCCCGGCCACCCGTGCGTGATGATCAGCGGCAGCGCGTTCGGGTGGCGCGAGCGGACGTGGATGAAGTGGATGTCCACGCCGTCGATGTTCGTCATGAACTGCGGGAAGGCGTTGAGCTTCGCCTCGGCCTTGCGCCAGTCGTAGTCGGTCGCCCCAGTAGCGGACGAGCTCCTGGAGCGTTCGCGAGCTGCACGCCCTGCGACTGATCGGCGACCGTCTCCTTGTCGGGCCAGCGGGTCGCCGCGAGCCGCCGGCGGAGGTCGGCGAGGTCCTCGTCCGACACGCTGACGCGGAAGGGCGGATGGACGTGTCGGTTCGCCAGGGTTGTCCGCCGCGACGGCGCCGGTGGCGAGCTCGCCAGAACTTGCTCCGAGCACTGGCGCGCGAGCGTTGCGAGCGCGGTGACTTCGGTGTGCGCGGTTCGCTGACAGCGACGCGGAAAGGCAAGCTGAAGGCCCAGCGAAAGGAATGACGGCAATGGTGACTGTTCAGCGACTCCGCGAAGGAGGTGAGAGTGGTCGTAGTTGTTCGTGCGAAGCACGTGCTGTCGCGTGTCAACGCAGACCGGACCGCCGGCGGACGATGCGCATCAGACACGCGCGATCGTATGGAGACCGCTTCGAGAGCGAACGACTTGAACGCCGCACGCAGTTCTGCACGCGAAGAGCTGCGGCTGCTCCCACGCCGCGAAGTGGCCGCCCTTGTCGAGCTTGTTGTAGTAGATGAGCTTGGGATAGGCCCGCTCGGTCCAGCTCCGCGGAGCCTCGTATTGCTCGCCGGGAAAGACGCTCACGGCCACCGGAATGGCGACGCCCTTGGCGTTGAAGAAGCCGCCCTTGTATTCCCAATAGAGACGAGACGCAGAGACGCCCGTGTTCGTCAGCCAGTAGAGCGTGATGTTGTCGAGGATCTCGTCGCGCGTCAGTTCGCCGGTGGCGCTCGTGGTCCGGTTCAGCGCCGAGGCGACCGCCGCCGCCGGCTGGCCATCGGCGTCATTGTGGTCGAGAAGCCAGGCGGCGAGGCCGACGGGTGAATCCGCAATGCCGTACAGGGTTTGCGGACGCGACGCCATCAGCCTCGCGTAGTCGACTTGCTTGAACGTTCGGACCAGCTGCTCGTACGCGCGCTGTTCGTCGGCTGAGAGACCCGACGGCGCCGGGCCGCCGGCCAGGAGCGCCTTGTCGACGTCAGCTGGAACGGTGGCCGGCATGTTGGTGTGGATGGCGAGCAATCCCGCAGGCGCCTGCAAGCCCATCTGGTCGACGACAAACGCGCCCCAGTCGCCGCCCTGGGCGACGTAGCGCGTGTAGCCGAGGCGCTTCATCAGCTCTGCCCACGCTCGGCCCATGCGCTCGGGGCCCCAGCCGGTGCTCGTCGGCTTGCCGGAGAAGCCGTAGCCCGGCATCGACGGGATGACGACATCGAAGGCGTCCGCCGCCTTGCCGCCGTGCGCCGTCGGATCGGTCAGCGGATCGATGATCTTCATCTGCTCGAGGACCGAGCCGGGCCAGCCGTGCGTGACGATCAGCGGCAGCGCATTCTCGTGCTTCGACCGAACGTGGATGAAATGAATGTCCAGCCCGTCGATCGTCGGTGATGAACTGCGGCAAGGCGTTCAGCTTCGCCTCCACCTTGCGCCAGTCGTAGTCCGTCGCCCAGTAGCGCGCGAGTTCCCGCATCGTCGCGAGCGGCACGCCCTGCGAGTGATCGGTGACGGTCTCCTTTTCGGGCCATTGCGTGGCGGCGATGCGCCGGCGGAGGTCGGTGAGTGCGTCCTCCGGAATGTTGACGCGGAAGGGGCGGATCGAGACGTCTTCCGCCGCTGCGCGGAGCGTCCCCCGGGGAGTGCTGATGGCCGCGGCGGCAGCCGTACGGCCAGTAGTTCGCGCCGTGTGGGCGATAGCGATATTGCTGAATGAATCTCCTGTGTTTCGATCCATTCCGATGCCGTGCACAGATCGACGTACCGGAAGGCAAAACTGCTAAACGATGGTATTGGCAATACTTGGGTGGCGGAATCTTCATGGTTGAACCTCCTTGCCGGGCGAATAGAACGTCGCCGTTTGTCCGGTAAAGACGTTGCCCTCGGCGTCACCAACTCGACCGTACCTTGTGCTGGCCGCGCGGAATGCCCACGAGGATAATGGTGTTGCTCTGACCGTAGTCCGCCCCGCCAAGGCAGATCGTCGACGGTGAAGGGGCGGATGCCCGATCCGCGGCGAACTGCGGCGGCGCGCCGGCCGGCAGGGATGCGAGGTTTCCGGGGCTGCCATCCCTGAGCCAGGGGGTGGGGAGCGGCGATCGCGATCATCCTGGGCTGGCGAGCGTCCTCGCTGAGCTAGGTATCATTGCCTTTCTCTCGCGCTTGGAGATTCGCTAGCGGGCTAATCGCCAGGCGGGGGGTGACGCGCACGTCCGGCGCGTCACCCTCCGCCCAACCTTCACGTCCGCAACGTCTTGAACGATGCGCGCACCTCATCGGTGAAGTAGCTCTCGGCTGCTCCCACGCCGCGAAGTGGCCGCCCTTTGGGGAGCGTGCTGTAATGCAGATCAGCTTCGGGATACGCGCGCTCGGCCCAGCTCTTCGGCGCGGCGTAGATCTCGTCGGGAAAGACGGTCACGGCGACCGGGATCGTGACGTTCCTCGGCGTCGAAGAAGCCCGCCTTCGCCGTTTGCTGGTGTCCCAGTAGAGGCGGGCCGACGAGATCGCCGTGTTCGTCAGCCAGTAGAGCGTGATGTTGTCGAGAATGTCGTCCGGCGTGAGGCCCTCGGGCTGTCCGTCGAAGACGCGCGCGATGAGCGCGTAACTGCGCGCGTCGTGGTCGAGCATCCACGCCGCCAGCCCGACCGGTGAATCCGCGATCGCGTAGAGCGTCTGCGGACGGAGCGCCATCTCGTTGGCGTAGCCCAGGCCGTTCTTGTAGAAGAAGTCGAGCTGGTCCCACGCGTTGCGTTCGTCAGCCGAGAGGGTCGACGGCGGCGGCTCGCCGCATCGCGAGCGCCTTCGCGATCTCGGGCGGAACCGTCGCCGCCATGTTGGTGGAAATGCCGAGCAATTCCGGCGGCGCCTGCAGCGCCATCTGCTCCGAGACGGCATTGCCCCAGTCGCCGCCCTGCGCCACGAATCTCGTGTAGCCGAGGCGCTTCATCAGCGTCGTCCACGCGCGTGCGATGCGCGGCGGATCCCACCCGGGCGCCGTCGGCTTGCCCGAAAATCCGTAGCCCGGCAGCGACGGGATCACGACGTCGAACGCGTCCTCGGCCTTGCCGCCGTGCGCAGTCGGATCGGTGAGCGGGTCGATGATCTTCAACTGCTCGATGATCGAGCCGGGCCAGCCGTGCGTGATGATCACCGGCAGCGCATTCATTTGCTTCGACCTCACGTGAATGAAGTGAATGTCGAGCCCGTCGATCTCGGTGATGAATTGCGGGAGCGCGTTCAGCTTCGCCTCGCACTTGCGCCAGTCGTAGTCCGTGGCCCAGTAGCGCGCGAGCTTCTGCATCGTCGCGAGCTGCACACCCTGCGATTCATCATTGACCGTTTCTCGCTCCGGCCACTTTGTCGCCGTGATGCGCCGGCGAAGGTCCGTGAGATCCGCCTTCGAAACGGTGACACGAAACGGACGGATCTCGGTTTGCTCTCTGCCCGTTTCGACTGCCGTCATCACGTCAGTCATGGCGTTCACCCTCCTGAGGGAGACGCGAGCAGACCGCGTTGGCCTGCGGCAACGGTTGCCGCTGCTGCAGTAAGGAAGCGACGTCGGTCGAGGTTGCCCTGCGTTTCTGACATACGAGTGGCCTCCCGGCCCCGGCGAGATGGACGGCTCCGAGTTCGATCGCCGTGTGCCCCGCGCGATGGCCAATGCGCTCCGGGGCCCAAGCAATCTTCCGCGACGAGGAGTCTTGGCCTCCATTCGATGGTATCGATCGATACGTAGCATTCCGTCCCACAATGGCAGCTGACCACCGCGCCTAACGTCACCGCCGCGCCCTGGGAATGGCCTATGTGTAGCCAGAGCTCGCCGACGCGGTGCGCCATGCCGACGCGTGCCTCAGGCTCGATGTCGCCGCACTCGAGCGCTTGAGTGAACCAGCGCGCCACCGACCGAGCGAAGGCGGTTTTGATTCGAGCCCGTCCTGGGCCCGGTCGCGCCGGTGGCGCTGATCACCGTGAGAGCAGCGATATGTTGTGCTCCCGTCGCTCTCGACGGCAAAGGCTAGTCGACTGCACATGAGGCGATGGACTGCTTACCGATCATCATTCTGCGCGCCGAACTTCTGCCCGCGCGAACGCGCGTTGCGCACGGCCCAAACGGGGCGTGGCGAGTGCCGACGTTAGGCAGCAGTTGTCGAGCGAAGCACCACGGAAAGTGCGTAGACTGAACGCGGCGCCGACCACGAATGCCAGCCGGGCAAGCTGGCCTTGGCCAGTCGTGGTTCCGACGACTCCCCTCGCGACTGGCACACGCCGGATGCATGCGCACTCTCGCAAACGTGCGTGTTCACAAGGGCTTACATTCGCCCCTTCCCACGACTTCACGCCCAGCGGGTCCGCACTACCGTCGTCGTCAATGCCGTTGGGGACCGTTGGGGACCCGTTCCGACGCCTCAAAACGAGACGAGCGGCGACCGCTTCGTTAGGCGGCCACCGCTCGCAATTCGTTATCCGACAATCACCTATGCAGAGCGGGCGACGGGACTCGAACCCGTGACGTCCAGCTTGGGAAGCTGGCATTCTACCAACTGAATTACGCCCGCGAACGTCAGGTAGGTTAACCCGCCGACCAGACCGGAACAAGCCGCCCGCCTCGCGCGAATAATACTTTGTGTTGACAAAGCAAATCATATATCGCATCCTTGGCCCCATGGCCGTCCGCTCCAGCGACGACTTCATCACGCTGTACTCGCAGATCTACTTCGCCTGCCACACGCGGCACGTCCGCGACCCCGAGTCCGGGACGCGCGTGAGCGCGCGACAGGCCAGCATTCTCAGCCACCTCGACTCCGTCGAGCCGACGCCCATGACGCAGCTCGCCGACCACATGGGCGTCACCGTCTCCACCATGTCCATCGCCGTCGATCGCCTCGTCCGCCAGGGCTACGTCGTACGCGCCCGCGCGGATACCGACGGACGGGTCCGCCATATCCGACTCACAGCGGCGGGTGAGCGCCTGCGCGCCGCACAAAAAGTCCTCGACCCACGGCTCGTGCGCTCAATGCTCTCACACCTCTCCCCCGCCGACCGACGCGACGCACTGCGGGGCCTCGAACTGTTGGGAGCGGCCGCTCGCGAACAGACGAAGGTGCGCCGCAACAGCGGTGATGGCGGTGACCGGAGGACTCGCTCGCCGTCCGACGACAGAAACCCACTGCCTAACCCGTTTCCCGAACAACCGCGGAGGCTCGCCATGCGCTGGGTACTCGGAATCGTCGGCGTCCTCGTCGTCCTCGTCGCGATCGTCCTCGTCGTTGGAGCAATGTTGCCCAAGTCGCACGTGGCATCGAGGTCCGCGCGCTACACCGCGTCGCCCGACACACTCTGGGCATCACTCACGAACGCGAGAGCGTTCCCCACGTGGCGCACCGACGTCACACGCGTCGAGACGTTGCCTGACGAGAATGCACAGCGCGGCTGGCGCGAACACGGCAAGAACGGCGTCATCCCATACCGCGTCGTCGAGAGTGTCGCGCCACGCCGACTCGTCACTCGCATCGCGGACCCCAAGCTGCCGTTCGGCGGCACCTGGACGTACGACCTGACTCCCAATGGCGCCGGCACGCGCCTAACGATCACGGAGCACGGCGAAGTGTACAACCCGGTCTTCCGGTTCGTCTCCCGCTTCTTCATGGGCTACACCTCCACGATGGACGGCGTTCTCCGCGCCCTCGGAACGAAGCATGGCGAGACCGTTACACCAGAATCGGCGGTTGCTGCCTGACGCGGAACCCTGACGCGGGAATCCGACGAAGCGCTCTGCACCGCGTGATGTCTCCGATACAACCGTTACGCGACGCCAGACACACAATCACGCTGCCTAACAGACGGCGTTGATCGTTGCGTCGTTAGTGGCGCGCACTGTGTCGCACTCGTCCGCCTGCGTGGGTCGAGCCCTGCACATGTCGCCGCACTTCGCAATCAGCCACTTCTCGGGGTCTGCGGTTTCTTCGCCGCGTTCGGACTGCCCGGCGCTGCGGTCCGGTCCTGGCTCGCGACGACGCGTTATCGATTCGCTCGACGAAGCGACTGGGTCGTCGCGCGCGCACCCGCGGTCGATGCGACGGCGCTCTACGCTCTGAGCCATGCGGGCGGGCGGTGCCTGACAGGTGAAGCCGGCGGTTGTCTCGAGGCGCTCGGCGTCAGCGACTCTCCGAGCCTTTCAGGCCCAACGCCGGCCGGGATCGAGGTGCGTGTGATCGACCCGTCTTCCCCGACGTACGACGGCGTTGCGAATTCGCGGAGCGCTGCGTTGGGTGGTGCTGAAGACGAGTTGCTGGCCGACGCGGTGCGCGCGATTGGCCCCGATCGGTTCGCGCGGTTCTGGGCATCGTCGTCGAGGCCGGACGCCGCTTATCTCGCGGCCGCTGGCGTCAGCCTGGAGTCGTGGACACAACAATGGCTGACGCGGACGTACGGGACCTTAGGCCAGCGACCCACGGTCCGTCTGAGCGAGGTCATGTGGCTGGCCATCGTCATGCCGCTCGTCCTCTTCGTTGCCGCTCGGCCACGCGAGCGCATCCTGGCGGACACGCGTTAGGCGTACACGACCGGGCGTGGCTCGTGCGCCACGGCCCGCCGCCGCTGCGCACGCTTGCAATGTGCGGCACGTCGCCGGCACGGTTCCGGTCGCCGAACGTTGGGCCAGCCAGGCCGGGCCGCGATGGTTCCGCCAACTTCGTTAGGCACACGTTGCTGCCACAGGATGTAGCGGCTTGGAACGGTTGCCGAGCCCGGCCGACTAATCGGTGTCGTCGGCACGATTGGGTCGATCGCGCTGGCCTGCGCGTTGCTCAGAGTCTTCTCAATTGCGTCGCACTCACTCCATTCTCGCGTACTTCGGCGAGGAAGTTGCGACGGGATGGCGCTGCCACAACTGCGACGCGTGCGATCTGCTCGACACGTGGGACTCGGGCCCGGTGAAAGCCTAACGCCTGTTGTCGAGTACGTCGACGCCAATGCGCGCACCTACAGATGGGCTCCCCAAATTCAGCAACGAGGACGAATCGATGGCATCAACGAAAACCAACGCGCCTGACGAGCCACTGACTGCCGAAGCGCGTGCGCATTTCGAGAAACGTCTGCTGGAGGAACGGAGGCGCGCACTCAGGGAGCTCAACCAGCTGGGTGAGACGTTCGGCGCGAGCCTGACCGCATCTGACGGAGACCTGACCAACTATCCGTTCCACATGGCTGACCAGGGCACCGACACCATGGAACAGGAGAAGAACTTTCTCTTGGCGAGCCAGGAGGGGCGGCTGTTGTGGAACATCGATGAGGCGCTCCGTCGACTCTACCGCTCGCCCGAGACATTCGGGCGCTGCGAGTCTTGCGGAAATACGATCGCCTTCGAGCGCCTCGATGCTCTTCCGTACACGCGCACATGCATTAGCTGCAAGCAGCGGGAGGAGACGAGCGCGAGAACTGTTACGGCTGTGACTCCCAGCGGAGACACAGGAAGTGACGCTGACGGCGCCCCCGCTGCAGGAGCCGGCACCAGCGCGAGCTGATCGAACGGCCTTGACGTGGCCGCTGAAATTCATATGTTTACATCCGTTCCGACGGCCGGCGTGCTTCCAGTTTCGAGCCGACACCGTTCGAAGCAAGGGGCCCATGCTCCATGACTACGTCACGCCCCAGTGCGGGGAAGACGGTCGCATGGCCGGGGTCACCTACCTGTTCCAGCAGGGCTTCGAAACCCGCGCGCCGACCGACCGGGAACACCTTCGAGCTCGCCCTGGCGTGGCTCGAGCACTGACGGCCCGCTCTCAACGAGCGGGCCGTTTTTCGTTCCGTGGATCCGCGACGTGGCGCGACTCCCACCACCAGCAATGGCGATGCCAGATGCAAAACGGGACGGCGCGAGCCGTCCCGGAGGGAGTTACCACTGCTTGAGCGATCTTACTCAGAGCCAGCGGTCGGGATTGAACCGACGACCGCCCGATTACGAATCGGGTGCTCTACCACTGAGCTACGCTGGCGAACGGTCCACGCGCGACCGGAACACATCGGTGCAAACCGGCACCAACCGGTATACATGCCCTGGCGCGGACTCGAACCGCGACGCCTTGCGGCACCACCCCCTCAAGATGGCGTGTCTACCAATTTCACCACCAGGGCAAAACAACTGCGCTTCCCTACTCTTCGTACGGGGCTGACGGGGCTCGAACCCGCGACCTCCGGTGTGACAGACCGGCACTCTAACCAAGCTGAGCTACAGCCCCAAATGTGCTACACGTGCGCCTGCCTAACGATCAATGCGACTGCCGTTCGACCTCGATCACTCACGCCATCACGCCTAACGCGACGTACATAGCCCCAACGGGAGTCGAACCCGTCTTTCAACCTTGAAAGGGTCGTGTCCTAACCGATAGACGATGGGGCCAGACAATCAGGGTTCGGTTTTCGGCGGCACCGGAGCCGGAGAGCCGTCGAAGCCGAACCCCACAGCCAACCATTTCCTGCCCGCCAATAGCGCTAACGGGATTCGAACCCGTGTTCCAGCCTTGAGAGGGCCGTGTCCTAGTCCCCTAGACGATAGCGCCATTTGATACTGCCGGTATTGCAACTGCGATCGTGCTTGCCAGTCCCCGCTGTCGACAGGCCCGGAGGGAATCGAACCCCCAACCGCCGGTTTTGGAGACCGGTGCTCTACCAATTGAGCTACGGACCTAGAGAGCCGGCGCCAACCGTCGAGCTTCAGCGGAGTCCGCCGAAGGCTGACCGGCCGGTCCGCCACTCCTTGCCACTCCTCAAGGGTGACTGAGGGGACTTGAACCCCCAACCCCCGGAGCCACAGTCCGGTGCTCTAACCGATTGAGCTACAGCCACCATGTTGCCGAGTCGTCCGCGTGCACATGCAATCGCACGTGTTCCTTCCCGGCGCCTTCACCGCCTGACTGGCGGCGAAGAGTTTCATAGTAATTGCCCTGCCGAATCGAATCAACCGCTTCGCCCTGCGGCTTGGCTGCCTCTCGCCGCTACTTCGCGCGATCCATGTACTCGCCGGTCGTCGGATTCACGCGAACCTTCTCGCCGATGCTGATGAATTCCGGAACGTTCACCGTCACGCCGTTATCCAGCTTGGCCGGCTTCGTCGACGCCGTCTTCGTCGCCGTCTTCATCACCGGCGCCGTGTCCACGACCTCGAGCGTCAACGTGTTCGGCAACTGAATACCGATCGGCCGTCCTTCGTAGTACTCGGCCACGATCCGCATTCCTGGCTGCATCCACTGCGCGTTGTCGCCAAGCATCTCTTCATCCATCTCGAGCTGATCGTAGTTCTCGATGTTCATGAAGTGATACGTGTCGCCACCCTGATAGAGGAACTCGAGATCGTGCGTCTCCATCGACGCCTTCTCGATCGAGTCCGCGGCGCGGAAGCGATGCTCGAAGCTCGACCCCGTACGGAGGTTCTTGAGCTTCGCCTGCACCATTGCGCGCAGGTTTCCGGGCGTGTGATGACGGAATTCGACGACGCGACAGGGTTGGCCCTCGAAAACGAGGACCATGCCCCGACGAATCTGGGTAGCCGGCATTGCCATGACGATCAGTCCAGCGAAGAAAGTTGCGTGAATGAAAAGCGCGTATTCAGCCTAAGATGCGACAGCCTTTGATTTTAGCCTGCAGTTGGGGTTGCGTCAAGCTGTTGGAGTAACGGGCCGAGCGTCTCCCACACGTTGTGGGCGACGATCTGTGCGCCGCGCTCGTTCGGGTGCATCCCATCCTGCTGATTCAGACCCGTCACACCGGCGACGTCCCGCAGGAGGAACGGCATCACGCCCACGCCCGTTTCCTTTGCAACGTCCTGATACATGGCCCTGAACGCCGTCGTATATTTCGCACCGAGGTTCGGCGGCGCCTCCATCTGCGCGAGAAGAATCCGCGCTCCTGGACGCGCCGCTTTCACTTTGGCGACGATGGCGCGAAGGTTCGAACGAGTCGAGTCGACGTCCAGCCCCCGAAGCCCATCATTCGCCCCGGTCTCGATCACCACGACATCCGCCGGCCCCCTCAGGAGCCAGTCCATGCGCCGCAATGCTCCGGCCGACGTTTCCCCACTGAGACCGGCGTTCACGATGTCGACGTGATAGCCGGCCGAGTCGGCCTTCCGCTGCAGCAAGGCGGGATAGGCGTCTTCCGGATCGAGACCGAGACCGGCGGTCAGGCTGGTGCCCACCATCAGCACTGTGCGGCGGGAGCCGGGAACGGGGACGGGGGAACCGGGGCTGCCCGCTTGTTGCTTCCCGCTCGCGGCGGCGGTTTCCGTTCCCGGTTCCCGGTTCCCCGTTCCCGCCCGACCGGAGTCGGTCAGCCTTGGCGCTCCCGCCCACTCCGCAGGCGCACCAGAACTAAAACCAACAGAAGACTACGCATGCTCGTTGCTCGAGAGTTGACGAAAGAATTCCAGAGCGGAACGCACGAGCTCACCGTGCTCCGCGACGTGTCGTTCGCGATACCGCAAGGCGCGTTCGTCGCGATCGTCGGGCCATCCGGCAGCGGCAAGACGACCCTGCTCGGACTGCTGGCCGGACTCGATACCCCCTCGCACGGCACCGTGATCCTCGACGGCGTCGATCTCCGGAGCCTCACCGAGGACCAGCGGGCGCGACTGCGCGGTGAGAAAGTTGGGTTCATCTTCCAGAGCTTTCAACTCATTCCCACGCTCACCGCGCTGGAGAACGTGCAGGTACCGCTCGAGCTTCGCGGCGAGAGCGGCGCGTCGGCACGCGCGGTCGAGCTGCTCACTCGCGTCGGGCTCCGCGATCGCATGGACCACTTTCCGTCGCAGCTGTCGGGCGGCGAGCAGCAACGCGTCGCCATCGCCCGCGCGTTCTCGAATCATCCACGGATCCTGTTCGCCGATGAGCCGACTGGCAATCTCGACGCCACAACCGGTGCCCGCATCGTCGAGCTGCATCGAGGAGCTCAACCGCGAATCCGGGACGAGCGTCGTGCTCGTGACGCACGACCTGACGCTCGCCGCCCGAGCGAATCGAATGATCCGGTTGGCCGATGGGCTCGTGGTCGAAGATCGGGAATCCGCAGGGCGGGAACGGGGAACGGGGAACGGGGAACCGGAACAGCGCGCCGATGTGCACGGGGTATCGGTTCCCCCCTCCCTGTTCCCCGTTCCCGGTGGTTCAGCATGACCGGCCTAACGAGTCCCGTCCCCCGTGCGTTCCACGACGCCGACGTCCCGCGGCGCAAATCGCTGAAGACGCTCTCGGCCGCGCTACTTTCGCTCGCGTGGCGAGAGAGTCGCACCGCAAGACGACGACTCTTGCTGTACATGTCGTCCATCTCGCTCGGCGTCGCCGCGCTCGTCGCCATCGACTCGTTCGCGTCGAACGTCACCGACTCCGTGCGTGAACAGTCGCGCGCGCTACTGGGCGGAGACGTTGCGTTCGGTGCGCGGCAAGGCACCTTCACGCCGCGCGCCGACTCGCTGCTCGACTCGCTCGCCGCCACCGGCGTGCGGTTCGCGCGGCAGACGACGTTCGCGTCGATGGGGCTCGTGGAGCGCACCGCCGGCACGCGACTCGTACAGGTTCGCGCCGTCACGCCCGGCTATCCGTTCTACGGCACGGTCACAACCGCGCCTGCGGGTAGATGGGCCCAGCTGCAGAACGGTCCGAACGCGCTCGTCGACCAGTCGCTCCTCATCTCGCTCGACGCACGCGTCGGCGACACGTTGACGCTCGGATACGCGAAGTTCGCCATCATCGGTCAGCTCGTGAGCGTGCCCGGCGACCCCGGCATCTCGGCGACGATCGGGCCGCGCGTGTTCATCCCGGCTGCGTACGTCGATTCGACGAAGCTCCTCGGATTCGGCAGTCGAGCGGACTACGAGGCATTCGCCAAGCTGCCGGAAGGTACCGATCCGGCGACGTGGCTCGCGCCGTTGCGCCCGCGCTTCGAGCGCAACCGCGTGCGCGCGAGGACGGTCGTCGAGAACGAAGTGAACCTCACCGAGTCCATCGATCAGCTCAGCGATTTTCTGGGCGTCGTCGGTCTCGTGGCGCTGTTGCTCGGGGGCATCGGCGTGGCCAGCGGCGTGCACGCGTTCGTCGCCCGTAAGATCGACACCGTGGCGGTGCTGCGTTGCCTCGGCGCAACGAGCCGGCAGGTGCTCATCATCTACGTCCTGCAGGCCGCTGTGATGGGCCTGGTCGGTGCCGCCGTTGGGGCAGCGCTCGGCGTCGCGATCCAGTACGCGTTGCCGTTCACCATCCGCGACTTCCTGCCTGTCGACGTGCAGGTGTCGCTCGCGCCGAAGGCTATTCTCGTCGGGCCTGGCGTTAGGCGTCTGGGTCGCGATGGTGTTCGCGCTCCGGCCGCTGCTCGCGCTCCGCAACGTGTCGCCGCTCCAGGCGCTGCGTCGCGACCTCGACGGTGTGCCCTTCCGGTCGGGCCTGCGTGATTGGCCGCGCGTGCTGGTGAATGTCGCACTCGCCGCGAGCGTGGTGCTGCTCGCGGCGTGGCGCTCGCCGAATCTCAAGACGGCGGTGTGGATGAGCGGCGGGATCGCGGCGGTCCTCCTCGTCCTGCTCCTGAGCGCGGTGGTGCTTTCCGCGCTCGCGCGTCGGGTGCTCCGAGCGGGCTGGCCGTACGTCGTGCGCCAGGGCGTCGCGAACCTCTATCGGCCGGCGAACCAGACCCGAGCCGTCGTCCTGTCACTCGGGTTCGGCGCGTTTCTGATTACGACGCTGTACCTCGTGCAGGGAAATCTTCTTCGCCAGTTCGACCTAACGACCGCAGCCTCACGAGGGAATCTCCTGTTCTTCGACGTGCAGGACGACCAGGACGAGGGCGTCCAGCAACTCGTCAGGCAGGGCGGCTATGAAGTGATTCAGTCGACGCCGATCGTGACCATGCGGGTGAAGTCAGTCGGGGGCCAGACAGTAGCACAGATGCAGGCGGACACCACGAGACGCGGCGGGGCGTGGGCATTCCGCCGGGAGTATCGCTCGACGTATCGCGATTCAATGCAGAGCTCCGAGACGCTCGTGTCCGGCAAGTGGTTCGGCAAGACTCCTGCGGTCGACAGTCAGCCGACGGCCGAGGTGTCGCTGGAACAGGGCGTCGCGAAGGAGCTGCGCGCGAAGCTCGGCGACGTCATCGTGTGGGACGTGCAGGGCGTCGAGATCCCGACGCGGCTCACCAGTATGCGCGATGTGAACTGGGCGCGGTTCGAGCCGAACTTCTTCGCGGTGTTTGGCCCCGGGGCCCTCGAGCAAGCACCGAAACAGTTCGTGCTGCTCACGAACGTCCCAGACGGCGCCAGCGCCGCGCGCGTGCAGCGTACCGTGGTGCAGCGATTCCCTAACGTGTCGGCGATCGATCTCTCGATCGTCCGGAAGACCATCAGCGAGATCGTGGAGCGCGTCTCGATGGCGATTCGCTTCCTGGCGGTGTTCAGTCTCGCGATGGGCATCCCGGTGCTGTTCAGCGCCGTCGCGGCGACGCGCCGAGAGCGTGTACGCGAGGGCGTGCTGCTCAAGACGCTCGGCGCGACACAGGGACAGATTCGCCGCATTCTGTTTTCCGAGTACGCGCTGCTCGGCGTGCTCGGCAGCCTAACGGGAATGGTGCTGTCGTTCGGAGGAGCGTGGGCGCTCCTCCGATTCGTGTTTCACCGCCCGTTCACTCCGGCAACCGGCCCTGCCCTGCTCATCGCCGCCGCGATGGTACTGCTGACGGTGCTCATTGGCGTGCTGAGTGGCCGGGACGTCTTCCGTACAACACCGATGGCGGCGTTGCGAGAGGCGTAGGGTTCATCGCGCCGGGCCGGTGGGGACTGCGATTGGGCGGATCGGTACGGCGAAACGACCGGATCCGGCTTTGCATTCAGGCATCATCGCGCCGCGGTCGGTGGGAACGACGATGACGCGGATGACGCGGAAGACGGCCGGATACGGCTTTGCATTCGACACTGGCCCTCGCCGGGCCGTGATTGAACATTGGGAACGGCCGCTCGGGACGCAGGAGTCTCCCGAGCGGCCGTCCCAAGAATTCACGGCTCGTGGCGTGAGGAGCCGGATCTACCGAGCAGTATCCTGCTTCTTCCGCGTCATCGCGCGATCGCAGTTCCCGTTGGCCGGGCGCGATGATGCGTCGATGCAAAGCCGGATCCGGCCGTTTTGCCGTGTCATCCGCAAAATCGTAGTCCCCACCGGCCCGGCACGATGATTCCTGAATGCGGAGCGCGAATCCGGTAGTTTCGCAGTACCGATCCGCCAGATCGTCAGTTCTCACCGGCCCCGGCGCGATGACGGCTGGCACTCAGTTCAGCCTAACGACATACACGCGTGCCCACGGAAAGGCGACATTGCCGCCGCCCGGAGACTGCATACGGAACGTGGCCACCGGCGCGCCCGCGTTGCGTTGCGCCAGGAAGTACACACCCGACCCCGACTGCGCAGTCGTCGTGAACGGCGCACCTGGCGTGAACACTCGCAGGGGGTAGTTCCCACCCGCCGCGCCAGCCACCGCGTCACGCATGTTCCAACTGACGTACGAATACCGCGCATCGAGCGACGATACGCCGAGGTTATCGGTGTAATTCGCGATCAGCCATCCCGGAGATGATCTGGTCGAACGGCACTCCTGCCCGCTGCACGAGGTTCGTGACACTGATCTGCGGGCCCGCGACGAGCCGGCGGAAGAATGCGCGCGCGTTCCCGGGTGCGTAGTGATCCGCGGTGTAGCGCAGCAACGCCCAGGCCGCGCCGCGAGGGCCGAGGTCCTTGTCCGCATTCGAGCCGATGGGAGACGAGGTATCCGGACGTACCAGCCACGTCGAGAAGCGCGCCAGGTTCTGCTGGAAGAATGCGTTGTAGTCGTCCGTGTTCGTGCGAACGTCCGAGAACGACAGGCTCTGGAAATCCCCGAACCCACGCGACGCGCGACCGACGGCTTCCTCGGCGAAGTGCGACAGTCCCTCGTTCAGCCAGTCGACCTCGAAGGAATCGGCGTCGGGGTTGAACTGACGGATGCCCTGGTTGATCATGTGCTGGAACTCGTGCGCGATGGTGCCGCGCGTCGACTGCCTAACGAGCGCCGTGGAGCGGGGGTCGCCGAACGTGCCGGAGGGGTCCGCGGCGAGCAGATAGAACACTTCCTGCTCGTTGGTCTGCGGGCAGCTGATGGGCGGGCTCGCTGCCTGGTAATCCGCCTTCGTGAACAGGTCGCCGCCCCAGAAGAACCCACCGATGTAGCTGTTCGATCCCTTCGGCGTGAACTTGTTCACTTCGGGCGTATACAGGATCGTGACTCGCCCGTCTTTATTGATGTCCGTCGGCGCGCCGAACCACGACGTGTCGGTCTTGAAAATGAGATCGTCGAACTCGGCGGCGATCGCGGTGAAGTCTGCCGCAGTGAATCCGTTCGCCGCGGCGTTCACATCCAACGCCACCTGCACCTTCTTGCCGACCGCCTTCACGACGCCGCGGACGGAAAAGAAGCTCGTGCAGAGATCCGATGCCAATACGTCTGGGACTCGGTACGGGATCGTGTCCCCAAGCGCAGCGGCTGCCGCGAGTAAGGAAGGGTGAGCTCCGGATGCAGACCGCGCCACGACGTCACTGGCTGTTGCGCCTCGCCCCGCCATCGCGCGGACGATACGACCTTCCTGTCGACGAATGCGGTTCTCGATGTTGTCGCGCTGCTCGAGCGATTCGGACACGCGACGGAATTCGGCCGAGAGGCCGTTCGCTGACGACGGACGCGGCCGGCGACACTGATGCGACCGTGCCGTTCTGCAGCGAAACCGCGAACGTCTGCTTGTCGTCCGGCGTCGGATTCGCGTTGGCGGTGATGAACAGGAGCTGGCTCGCCGCGGCGGACGATGCCAGCGTTATGCAGGACACGGCGGCGGGGCCGCTGAGCACCGACACCTGCCCGACCGCCAATGTGAGCGGGTTCGCGCATCGATCCACGTCGACGGTCAGCGGCAGCGTGCCCTTGGCATTGTCGGCCTGAGCCGTGATCGTAACGGCACCTGGAGCCACGGCCGTGATGAGGCCCTTCTGATCGACGGTCGCGACAGCGGCACTGCTCGTACTCCACGTCGGTGTCTTCGACGCGACGTCATCACCCTTCGAGTTGATCAGCCGCGCAGTCGCGGTCATCGTCGCGCCAACCTGCAGCGAGGGCGCCGGCGCGCTCACGACGATGTTCGTAACCGTCGTCGCTGACGGCGCGCTCGGGCCATCGCTGCACGCGCCGACAAGTGCGCACATCGTCACGATCGCCGCGAACGAAGCAACTGTCTTCATTAAAGCACGCTCCTCTAGCACGCTGGTCGCGCGCGAAAATGGCGGCGCACACTGGCCCGCCGCCTGACAAGAAAATGTGGAGCGCGAGGCGTGCCGTAACGCGGCGCCTTACGCGAACAACTCGTGAAGTTTACGAGCTCTGCCGCGGAGAACAACTGACACGGCGCGGCGTTGCGGTCTCTGGCTATACAGCCGAGTCAATCACCAGAGACGACTTGCGAGCGGTCGGCGCAATGCCACTCGACCCTGTACAACTCCGCCGCGATGCCGCGCCACCAACCCAACTGCTACCAGTCGATTTCCTTCAGCAATCGTTGGACACCAAAGGGTCGGACTCAGTGTGACACAGCGCTCGCATGCGACGTGACCTGCGTCACAGAAGGTTCGGCGCCTGCCATCTTCACGCTGCACGAAATGAACAGACCGAGAGTGAAAGCCAGGAACAACCGCTGGTAGGCGGGACGCTCGAAAAAGCGGCGAATGGCGCGATCCAGATCCATGAGACAACAGAGTTGAGGAACGCCGTCATGAGACATGACGGCGGCTGCGAAGCCGAGACCCTACCCCGCGGAGCGAACTTCGTTTCAGTGGAATGTGTACGCGCCACCAAGGCGAAACGTCGTGGCGTCGGTCGGCACGGAATACAGCTCAGCGGTCACCGCAGCGCCAGCGCTCACGCGATACCAACCGCCCGCCCCGATCGCGAACCGTGTCATGTCGACGCTGATCTTCGTGTCGTCGAAGGCCGCGTTGGTATACTGAAAACCCACCTGGAAACGCGGGCGTAACCACGTCACGCCCGGTGACGCGTACGCCCCCCACCGCCCACCAGCCGCCTCTTTCGCGATTCCTGCCTCGGCGCCGAACATGTTCGGCTCATACGTGTCGCTCGAGGGTTCGGTACCGTAACACGCGGCGTTGGGGTCCGACTGCTGCAGGTTCTTCTCGGGGCACGTGATCGACCCACGGACGTGCCCGAACGTCCCGTGTGCGCGGAGGAGCAGTGATAGGCTGCCCTGTTCGGCGCTCCCGCTGAGGTGGACGGGGCGTGACAGCGCCACGCTTCCAAGGTTCGGCTCTGCATCGGCAACCTTGATCGGAGGCAGATAGCTGCCTTCCAGCAGCACGCCGCCCGGGAGTCCGATCGCCACGCGCGGACGCGGGAAGACCGGAGAGAGGTTTGTGTTCTCGGTCTTCTTGACGCCGTAGCAGGCCTCAGGCTGTTGGATCTCCTTGCTTGGCGACGGAACGTACGAGGCCTCGATGCCGATCCGGAATCGCCACGGAGCGAGGGGTTGGACCATGCCGCCAGGTGAGAACGAGATGGGCGTCGCAAAAAAGGCGAGCAACTTCGCCTCGTTGCTCTCTGTCGGTGGATGGCAGGTGACGCCCGTCTGGGCGCTCGCGGATGAAGCACCGAGCAAGAGCGACGCAGCGGCGAGCGTGAGCCCGATTCGGCGGCTAAGCGTAACTAGCACAAAGGGATTGGTGAGAGCGTGTGGAGTGGCGACTGGCTGCCAGGATCGCGCAACGATAACGAGCCGCTTCTAACTCTCGCCACCCTATTGCGGTGGACGGTTCGGAATCGCGGCGGCGCTACACGAACGGTGGCGGGTCGTTCTCCTATGGACGCCTCAATCCTACGCCCGCAATGCGCTCGCACTACCTGACCGAACGAACGCCGGGGCTCCGGGATTCATCCAGGAACCGGTCCGCGTCGAGGAGCTGGACGCCTGCCTAACGATCGTCTTCGGGAGCGCGTCGGGCCGACCGGACGACCGTCAGCCGGACGACACCGGTCACTGACCGGTCAGCGCCTGATCGAGATCGGCGATCAGGTCGTCCGCGTGTTCGAGCCCGATCGAAAGACGGAGCAGGTTATCCGGCGTTCCGCTGTCCGGCGATTCGACCGAGGCGCGATGCTCGATCAGACTTTCAGGGCCGCCGAGGCTCGTGGCGCGCGTGAACACGCGGACACGCGCCTTCGTGCGCAGGGACGCTTCGCGCCCGCCGCGCACCTGCACCGACACCATTCCGCCGAACGCGGTCATCTGCCGAGCGGCTATGTCGTGACCGCGATGCGACGCGAGTCCCGGATAGTGGACCGCCTCGACGTTCGCGTGCGCTTCGAGGAATGAAGCGATCGCCATCGCGTTCGCGGAATGTGCACGAACGCGATGCGGAAGCGTCTTGATGCCTCGGACGACGAGCCAGCAGTCGAATGGCGCGGCAATGGCGCCACCGGCTGTCTGCACCAGGCGAACACGCTGGAAGAAGTCGTCATCCTCGCGCGCGACGATCGCACCTCCCATGACATCGCCATGCCCGCCCAGGTACTTCGTGGTGGAGTGCATGACGAGATCGGCCCCGAGGTCCAGCGGCCGTTGCCCGATGGGTGTTGCCCACGTGTTGTCTACCGCGCAGCGAGCGCCGGCGTCGTGCGCCAGCGTGGCGATCCGCGCGATATCGGCGACGGCGAGCAACGGGTTGGATGGCGTTTCGACCCATACGAGCCGCGTCCGCGGGCGAATGGCTCCGGCGACGTTCTCGGCGTCGCGCATATCGGCGCCGGTCATCGTTAGGCCCCAGCGGCCGAACACCTGATCCATCAGCTTGCGCGTGCCGTAGTACACGGACTCCGGCAACACGACGTGGTCTCCCGGCGACAGCGCCTGGAACACCGCCATGGTGGCGGCCTGACCCGACGAGAACGCCGCAGCCGCTGCACCGGCCTCCAACGTCGCGAGCACTCGCTCGAGCGCCATGCGGTTCGGATTGGCGTCGCGCGCGTAGATGAAGCCATGCGGCAGCGAGCCGTCGGCGGAGCGCTCGAACGTCGTCGAGAGGTAGATCGGTGGGGCGACCGCGCCGGTCGCGGCATCAGGGCCGTGTGCGCCGTGTACCGCGAGGGTGTCGGGATGCATGTCGATCGGGAATCGGGAATCGGGAATCGAAGCCAGTTCAGTCGCGACCGGACGCGTTAGGCTTGCCGCCCGGCTTCCATTCCGGCTTCGTCGCCGAATCGGCGAGCAGGCGCGCGGCTCGTACCGCGACGTCCACGAGTCTCGTCATGTGCGCGAAATCAACGTGCGACACGTCGTCCTTCAGCGTGTGGTAGTCGGTGTGCATGTTGTACGACGACAACGTGTGCGCCACGATGCCGCGCTGCGCGAACGCAATGTTGTCGCTGCGCATGAAGAAGTCCTGGTCGAGGCGGCGATCGGCAACGATCGGCAGGCCTGCTGCGGCGAAGGAAGCGCCCATCGTCGATCGCTCGAACCCCGTCAACCAGCCGCGACCCGCGCCGCCGGCGAGCGAGTCGGGTCGGCCGATCATCTCGATCTCGAGGTTGGCCACCATCGCGCTCAGCGGCCGAACGGGATGCTCGATGTACCAGCGCGTGCCGAGCAGGCCGACCTCCTCGCCGGTGGTTGCCGCAACGATTACCGTGCGCTTCGGCGGCGGTCCGGCCGCCAGCGCACGCGCGATCTCGAGCACCGCCACGACGCCGGAGGCATCGTCGTCGGCGCCATTGAAGATCGAGTCGCCGGCTGACGGCGCTGCCCAGCCCGAGATGATCGTAGTGCGCATCGACGAGCACGACCTGATCGCGCAGCGCGGGATCGGCGCCCGGAATGATGCCGACCACGTTCACGGCGGCCGGGCGTGCCTCGGCAGGTAGCGTGTCGCGCGCGGCCAGGGATGGCAGCAACGACAGCCCTTTACCTCCGGCTTGTCGTGCGACCGGAACGCGCTGGAAGTAGCCGCTGTCACCGGCAGCCTGCACACCGTATCGTGCCAGCTCCGCGGCGATGAAGCGCGCGGCGCGCGCCGATCCGGGAGTGGCTGTGCCGCGCCCCTGCATGGAATCGTCCGCGAGCGCGCCGAGCAGTCGCCGCACGTCGGACTCGCTGACGCCGGTGGCCGGCTGCGTCACGGGAGTGGGCAGCTGCGACGGGGGGGCCGAGGAGACGGTCACTCCGCGAGAGCATGCGCCGGTCACGAGTAGACCCGCGAGAAGAACGCGACGTCCGAGGAAGCGCAGCCTGTGCATTGTACGGTAGCTGACTGGAGAAAGGTCAGCCGTACGGCGAAGCGCGGCTGCCGGTCGGGACAATGGTGCTGCGTGGGACGTAAGCGTCGCATCAATCGCCGCGCAACCCGTCGTCGGCTCGCGCCGTGCGGTACCCATGCCTATACTGGCATGGACACTCGCTTCGAGCCGCGTCTCGAACCGACCGGAGTACGAATCGATGCTTCTCCTCGCCTCCCTTCCCCGCGCGCTGCCCGTCGTCCTGTCGCTGGCAATGCAGCCGGCCGCAGCCACGCAGTCGTTCCTGCCCAGGTCAAAGGCCGTCGATGAGCCCCGACTCCGCGCGCGTGCTCAAGAGCGCGCGGGCGGCGCAGTGGGATTTCGAAAGTACTCGGCGCGCGAACCTGCCGATCACCCCACGAGGATCGTCCGGCCGCTGCGACGTGCGCGTCGGGCGGTTCTGCTACTGGTGGGACGACGGTGAGTACGATCCGCCCCCCGAGCTGCCGAAGACCAAGTCAGCTCGCAAGGCCCTGCTCGAGCGACTCGCCAACGCCGCGGCGAGCCAGCCAGGCGATCGGTGGATTGCCGGTCAGCGCGTGCGCTATCTGGTCGAGGACGGCCAACCGCAAGCGGCCGTACAGGCGGCACGCGAGTGTCGCGCCGAATCCAGCTGGTGTCCCCTGCTCGAAGGTTTCGCGCTGCACGCGGCCGGCGACTTCGCGCATTCCGACAGCACGTTCAGTGCGGCGCTCGCGGCAATGTCCGAGCGCGACCGCTGCCGGTGGACGGACATCTCTCTCCTTCTCGAGGGCGATGCGCGCAAGCGGTACGAGCGACTCGCGTGCGCCGAGCGCGGGCCGTTCGAAGCGCGGTTCTGGGCGCTGTCACGTCCGCTGTATCTGCTTCCGGCGAACGACCTCCGGACCGAGCACTTCGCGCGCCTAACGATGGCGGAGCTGCTGCGCATGGCGCGCTATCCGCACGACATGCCGTGGGGGGACGACTCCCGTGAGCTTCTCGTGCGCTACGGCTGGGAGACGGGCTGGTCGCGAGACGTTCCCTCGGCCATGAGCCCAATCGACGTGCACGTGATCGGTCACGAGCCGACGCCGGCGTTCGACTTCGTTCCCGATGCGGAAGGACTCTCGAAGCCCGATTCGCTCGAGGCGTCGGACTGGGCACTCCGTGACCCTGCCGCCCAGAGCCGGTATGCGCCGCGTTATGCACGATCGATCGGCGATCTCGACTCTCAGGTCGCCATGTTCCGTCGTGGCGATTCGGCGCTCGTCGTGGCGGCGTTCGATGCCCGGCGCGATACGGCGTTCACCCACGACTCCATCGATGCGGCGCTCGCAGTGGCGCCAGCCGCCGCGCCGGATTCCGCGCGCGTCGTCAGCGATTCCGTCGCGCGCCGCAGCGCCGTGCTCACATCGTCGGCCCCGTGGGCTCCGCTCATCGTGAGCGTCGAGGCGTTCGACTCGGCGGCGCGACGCGTACGGCGAGCGCGATCGGTGGTGCGCCCGCCGCTGTCCGAAGGCCGAGTTGCCGTGTCGGACCTGTTGCTATTCGACGATCCCGCTGCACTGCCGACGTCGTTGGACGACGCCACGCGCCGCGCACGCGGCTCGATGCGCGTCGAGCGAACGATACCGGTGGGCGTGTACTGGGAGATCTATGGAGTGCCGCCCGACGGCGAAGCGCTGGCCTACACGCTCACGGTGACGCGCGATGGAACATCGTGGTACCGTCGTGCGGCGGAGAAGCTGGGCGTCATCGATCGACGGGCACCGGTCTACATGCAATGGGATGAGCCGGCGTCGCGCGTCGATGCATCGCGGTCCCGCGCGATCTCGGTCGATTTCTCTACCCTTCCCGAGGGCAGGTACCGTATCGACCTAACGCTGACTGCGGGAGGCCAGGCAACAGCGACGGCGAGTCGGGTGGTGGAGGTGAAGTAACCAGGCCTTGGGAAGGAGGCCTGAGGAAGGAGGAGCAAAGCAGCTGTCATCCCGAGGAGCGACAGCGACGAGGGACCTTCTGTGACGTCATCGTAGCCGGCCTGCCACGAGTACTTCACACAAGATCCCTCGTCGCTTCGCCCGCTCGGGATGACAAATTCGGTCAGAATACCAGGACGAGAATGTCGTAGATCGCGTGCGTCCACGCCGTGATGCCGAAGCCGCGAAATACGTACAGCGCGCTGAACGCCACGCCCGCGATCGCCCTGAACACGAACGAGTCGAGGCGGAACGGATCGCCGTAGGCACCCACATAGTGGAAGGCCGAGAAGATCAGCGCCCCTGTCGACGACGGCGAAGGTGTTCGCGAGCGCTGGCCGCCAATGGAGCACGCGCCGCGCGAGCAGCAGCAGACCCGACACGAGCAGCACGCGGAACAGAAGCTCTTCGTAGAGTCCAGCGCCGAGCGACAGCATGAGCCGCGCACCCACGCCCATGTGCTGTTGAGTCGGACCGATCGCGAGCGGCGAGAATGGCGACAGCAGTCGCGCGGTGACCGTCCCAATGACGAGACCAAAGACGAGCGCCAGCGCGATCGCCTCGACGCTCATCCAGAGGAACACGCGCGATTCGAGCTTACCGCCGCGCCGCAGGTCGCGCGCGATGAGCCAGATGCTCACGCCAATCACGCACAGAACGAACAGCAACGGGCCGCGGACGCCCGCTACAGCCACGAACACCGAGCGGAGCATGACGTCAGCGCCATTGCGCATCTGCTCCCCAGCGAAGCGGGAGAGCGTCGCAGCGAGCACTTCGTACAGAATCACGAGCGGAAGCGCGAACGTCACGCTGTAGCGAGGTGCGCGGCTGAGGGTCCAGTAGGACCCCGGTCTGGTAAGCACGATCAGCCAGAATGGTACGGGACACGTGGCGGGCTCACGGGCTGAGCCGGCGGACTCATTCGAATCCTACGATGCGCGCGACCAATAAGTGGCGCGTGCCGGCGGGTCGGCACAAGCGCGAAGCCACGAGATCGAAATGCAAAGCGGCCAGCCCAATTGGGCTGGCCGCTTTGTCGCTGCGAATGCCGGGCGCCTTACGGGCAACCCTGTGGCTTCGGAGCCGGACGCGCATCGCACTCGGCGAGCGGAACCGGCTGTGCCCGTGCCACGAAGTGCGTGTACTGTCCGCTCGTGTTGTCGAGCGGGAGCGTGTTCAGAATGTTGTAGCGACGGGCGTCGTTCCAGCGCTGGCCTTCGAGCAGCAGCGAGTAACGGCGGTTGTACAGCAATTCCGTGATCGCCTGCGCCTGCGTGCCTAACGACCCGAGCGCGGAGAGCTTGCCCGAGACCGTGCGGATCGTGTTGATGTCGACGAGCGCAGCCGCAAGGTTGTTGAGCTGGATGTTCGCTTCGGCGCGGAGGAGGATCAGTTCCTCGTTGCGGATGATCGGCACGTCCGTGCTCGGCGTCGCATAGATCGTGAACGCATAGTTCGCCGGAATGCCCGTTCCCTGCGGTGGTGAGACAGGGTTCGCGAGCTTGACCACCTTTCTCCCGACGCGATCGTCCAGCGTCGTACCATCGGCTTGCTTCTGAGCGTCGGTCACGATGCTCGCGTGCGCGAACAGGTTGCCGTTATTCGCGGTCGAGAGGCTGTTCTGCACGTCGCCGGTGGCGGTGCTGTAGTTGTTGTACACACCGGCGTTCAGCTGCGCCAGGCTGGTCGCAGCGCCCGGAGCGGTGGCGAACGACTCGCCGATCGCGGTCAGCGCCTGCGTGAAGCACGGAGCTCCGCAGCCCTGCGTACCACGATTCACGAGCACCCGCGCGAGAATCGCGCGGTTGAACTTGAGGAAGGTGGCGGGCGTGTCGAAACCAGCGAAGCCCTTGCTGAGCGTGAACGGAAACGCGGCCCCACCGGCGGAAAGGTCGGCCTTCCCCTGCTCGAGCATTCCGGTGGAGAACTTGTACGCTGAATCCTTGCTGACGAACGGGCGCCAGCTCGTTCGGGTCCTCGTTGACGTCAACCGGCGTCCCGAGCGTATCGCGCGCGTACAGCACGTACATCACGTCCAGGCCGCGAATGGTCTTCGCGAAACCGGTCGTCGCCTTCTTCTGTGCATCGGTCAAGGTCGACGCTTCGACCGCGTTCATCAGATTGACCGCGTTCCGCATGTTGTTGAAGCGGTTGTTCCAGTTGGTCCCGGTGGCGCCGAAGCCGCCCGGATCGATCGTCTTTCCTCCGGGGCCGGGGCCCGGAACGCCCACCAGGAACCCGGTGACGTTGCGCGTGTCCGTCGAGAAATAGACATACGACTCACGGCCAAGGAAGCCGAAGTCCTGGCTCGTGCCGGGCTGCAGCGATCGCTCGCGCTCGATGAGACCCGTCGCGGCCAGTTGAATTCCTTGAGGATCCTTGGACACGCCGTCCGTAGTCGGCGCGTTGTAGTTCGGGATCGCGAGACGGTCGGCACTGCAGGCCGCCGCTCCCAGAAGTGCTCCCGAGAGCACCCATCCCTTCAGGGTGTACTTCATCCGTTAGCTATCTCCTCGAATGCCCGGAGGCACCCGTTCGTTGATTCGTTAGGTGGTCATTCCGAGCGAAGTCAGGGAACCGACGTCGTCGCAGCTGGGGCAAACCCCTGCGGCCACAATCGCGGTTCCTCTCACTTCGCTGCCTCGGAAAGACAACGCGCTGCTCAGAAGCCGATGTCGAAGCTCAGGAAGAACGAACGGCTGGGCGGCCACGGTGCGAGGTCGACGAACCGCGCGACGACGTTGCCGCCGTTGTTCACTTCCGGATCGACGCCGTTGTAGCCCGAGATGATGAACAGGTTTCTGCCAGCGAGGTTGACACGCATGTTGTCGACGCCGCGGACCTTCGAGAGCATGTTGCGCGGAACGTCCCACGACAGGCTGACTTCACGGACCTTCGTGTAGGACCCGTCCATCAGGTACGCTGCCGTGTTCGCGCCACCGTTCCACAGGTCGTAGCGGTACTTCCCGAGGGGGACGCCGGCCTTTGGCGACGCGTCCTCGTAATCCCACGTGTTCTCGCCCTCGTCGTACAGGTTCAGCGTCATGTTCGAGAGCGTGCCGCCGTGGCGGTAGTCCACGAGCACGTTGAGCGCGAACGCCTTGTACGTGAGGTCGTTGCCGAACTGCATCAGGTACTTCGGGTTCGCGTCGGCGAGCGGAATGTTGCCCACGCCGTCGACAGCACCCCAGATCGTGCTGACGCGATTGCCGGAGGCAAAGCGCAGCCGCCCGTAGGCGTTACCGAAGCCACCGGTCGAGTTGATCGTAAACGGCAGCACGCCTTCGCCCAGCGTCTTGATCTCCGCGTAGTTCTGCGTGTGCGACGCGCGCGACGTCCAGCTGAAGTTCTGGGTCTGCACGGGAACGATCGTGAGGCCGACCTCCGTTCCCTGCGACTCCATCTCGCCGCTGTTGTCTGATCGTCTGCGTGATGCCGCTGGACGGCGCGAGCACAGGCCTAACGAGCAGATCGGTGATGTTGCGCCTGAAGTACGTCGCCTCGAAGCCGAATGCGCTCGTTCCACGCCGTGACGTCGGTGCCGAACTCCGTCTCGGCTTGCGTCTCAGGCTTGATGTTGGCGTTGCCGACCGTCGCCGCCTGGATGAAGGCGGGACGCCCGTCGATCAAGGCGGCGTTGGTGACGGTCAGGAACCGATCGCCGTAGTTCGGCTGGTTGCCCGACAGGCCGTACGCGCCGCGGAGCTTGATCTCGTTGATGAATGGGAGCGGGCTGACGAAGCGGTACGACGCCGCGCCGCGCGGGAACGTGTAGAACTTGCTCGATGTCACCGTTCACGCTCGAACGCTCGGCGCGGACGGCGCCCGAGACGTAGAGCTTCTCGCTGAACAGGAAGCCTTCGAGCTGTCCGAAGTACGACTGGTTGCGAACGATCTGGCGGTTCTGCGTCGTCGCGGTGTTCGCGGCGCCGGAGGCGTTGAACTGCTGCGGCGCGAGACCACGGCCCTGAATGTTGTAGTCGTTGAGCGTACGATCCGTGTACTGGATGCCGCCCTGAGCCGTCGTGCGAAGCATCGAACCGAAGTTCCAATCGAACACGGCCGCCGTCTGGAAGCTCGTGTTCAGCTCAGTGCCGTTCCCCTGAATCGCAACGCCGGGGAACGCGCCGGCCTGGACGGAACCGGGAGTCTGGAACTGAAGCGAGGTCGGGGCATAGACGTAGTTCTCGTTGGAGAAGCGGTCCACGCCACCGGACGCCGTGAACTGCAGCGCGCCCTTGTCACCGGTCCATGCCGAGTAGTTCAGCGCGGCCGCCGCCGATGATTCGGTACACGTCCTCGTTCGTGCGCATGAGGTCGAACGTCTGGAACGGGTTCGACGCCGCCTTCACGCCGCCGGGCGGGAACGGGTTGAACAGGTAATTCCCCTGCGAGTTCTTGGTTTGCAGGTTGAGCACGGCGGGCGTGTAGCCGAACGCGTAGAGCGGGCTCGAGAACGTGTTGTCGTTGTTCGAGACGCCACGCTGCGCGAAGGAGCGCAGCATGTTCGCGTTGAGGCCGACCGTGATCTTGCTGCCAATGTTCTGGTCGACGTTGGCGCGAAGCGACTGACGCCTGGCACCCGTCTGGTTCGCAGTGCCGGCCTCGACCTTGTGGAGGCCAGACACGAAGTAGCGCGTGTTCGACGCGCCGCCCGTGAGACTCGCGACCGCCTCGTACGACGGCTTCGTCTCACCGAACATCTCCTTCTGGTAGTTGTAGTGCGGGCAGTTCGGCGTGCAGACGGAACGAGCGGCAGCCTGTGCATCGGGGTTACCCGACGTCGCGCCGACCGAGAGCAGCTCGTCGAGCGTCTCGAAGTTGCGCGAGTCCTGGAGGCGCATGGCCTGATACGTTCCACCACGCATCGTCAGGTTGAACTTGGGCGACCCGGCCCTACCACGCTTCGTGGTGATGAGGACGACGCCGTTCGTCGCCTGCGACCCGTAGATCGCAGCCGCGGCGGTGCTCTTCAGCACCTCGATCGACTCGATGTCGTTCGGGTTGATGTCGGCGAGCCGGTTCGTGCCGTTCTCCTCGCCGGAGTTGAGCGAGCCGGTCGCGACTGCCTGACGCGTGCTGCGAACGGAGTTCGAGACGACGACGCCGTCGACGACGAACAGCGGCTGCGTGTTGCCGATCAGCGAGCTCGCGCCGCGGATCTGCACCTGCGCACCGCCGCCCGGGGCGCCGTTGTTCATGTTGATGCTCGCGCCGACGACCTTGCCCTGCATGGCACTCTCGATCGACGTCGCAGGCGCGCGGGTGAGATCCTCGGCGCTGACCGAAGATACCGACGTCGCGGCGTTCTTCTTTTCGATCGTGGTCGCGGTGCCGGTGACCGTCACGCCTTCGAGTTGCAGCACGTCCTTCTCGAGTGCGAAGTCAGCGGTCGACTGGGTGGCTACCACACGCGCGCCGCCACGCTTGAAGCCGATCGCTCTGACGAGCAGCGTGACGTCCGTTTGCGGTACGCGGATGCGATACTCACCGTTCGCATTCGTCCGAACGCCGGCAGGGGAGCCGACCACGCCGACCGTAGCGTCGGCGAGCGGTGTGTTCGAACCGGTTTGGACGACTTTCCCGGTGATCTCTCGCGTCGCCTGGGCTCGGGCAATGCCCGGCACCATCAGCGTCGCGATGAGTGGTACGGCAGACAAGAATCTGCGCACATCTTCCTCCGTTTTCTCGGGTTGAGTGGGACTGGTGGACGAAATTTCCCATCTCGGCCCGGATTCTCGCGGTCTGTCACCGAACTGTCAAGCTTCGCCCGGCATTTTGGGACGAAGCGCGAGAAACGAACGACATACGGGCGTGAAATCGCGCGCTCCCGCATGATCCGAGGTGGCAAACCGTCCGAATTGGTGACGAATCGTAGACGGTCGCGGACGATGCTGCGCAACCGGGTTGTCGCCGTCGTGTGTCTTGACGCGCGGTGCGCCAGCGATAGGCTATCGGCTATTCGCACCACCGACCCGTTCGAGGGAGTCAACTCAATGCGTCGCGCATACCGCAGGACGTCTCGCCCGATGACGGTTTTCGCCGTCGCCATCTGCTCCGCGTTCGCTGCACCCACTCGCGCGGTCGCGCAGACAGCGCCGCCTGCGTCGACGTTCTCGATCGACGATGCGCTCAATGTCGTCAGCTACTCGCAATCAGATCTGAGCGACGACGGACGCTGGCTCGCGACGGTGTCCGTGAGCCGTCGCGACGGCATCGGCGTCGATTACCGGCGTGATGGCGACCCGACCTACATCCGCCCAGCGGCGGGGATGGTGTGGGTCATCGAGACCGCGACGGGCAAGTCGCGCGCACTGTTCCCGGACAAGCGGAACGCGAAGAGTCTCGCCTGGTCCCCCGACGGTGCCCGGCTCGCGATGCTCGTCCTGCACAACGACGCGTTCGAGCCCGTGATCTGGGAGCGCGCGACGGGACGCGCGACGACGGTGGCGACACCGCCGGGAACGTACGTGGCCGAGAATAGCGACGTGCGCTGGACGAGCGACGGCGCGTCGATCGTGTTCGCCCTGCACCGCGACGCGTGGAAGAAGTCGATCCATGAGCAGTTCGATCGATACACGAAGGGACCGGTGTTCGTGCAGTCGAGCAGCGATCCGTTCCTGGCGTGGGATGATCTCCGGCGCTCCGCGAACAAGCGCTCGGTCGCGGCATACGATCTCGCGACCCGTCGCACGCGTGAGATCATCCCCGAAGGCATGATCGCCTCGTACACGCTGGTCACCGGCGACTCGGTCGTCGTGTACAGCGAGGACGTCACGACCAAGACCGACTACGACGTCATCTTCGGCACCGAGAACCGGCTGATGGCGCGCACGCCCGGTGCGGCAGCGCCACGAACGGTGCTTCCCTCGCTCAAGTCCACGAACGTGGTGTGGACCGAAGACGGTCGGCGCTTCGCGTACGGAAAGGAAGGCCGCGTGTTCATTGGATCGCCGAAGGACAGTGGCGGTAGACAGATCGCGGGTCCGGCGGCCGGCGCTCCGCGCGACACGAGCACGGCCGATACGTCGGCGGCGGCGCGGGAACGTCGCGCGCGCGAACGATTCACGCCGGTGCGATTCAACAGCACAGGCGAGCTGCTGCTGCTGTCCAACCGACAGGGCCTGTGGGTCGCCGACGTCGCGACCGGCAACAAGGATCTCATGCTGGAGATCGCGCCGGACTCCTCGACGCAGGGTCCGCGCATGACGGCGATCGGCTGGAGCCCCGATAGCCGCTACGTCTATCTCACGTCAGCGTCGCGCACGAACTGGGAACGCGGCATCGCGCGGTTCGACCGCACGACGAAGCGCCTCGATGAGCTGGTGAAGGACGGGCGGATGTACTCGAACTTCCGCCTCTCGAAGAACGGCTCGGTCGCGATGGTCTCGATTGCGGACGGCAACCGACCGCCGGACATCTATGTGGGAGACGCGTCACTTGGCGGGATTCGCCGGATCACGGATGCCAATCCGTGGATGCGCGAGCGGAAGATCGGTAGTACGGAGCTGCTCTCGTACCTCGACGCCGATGGGCATCAGAAGTACGGCGTCGTCTACTATCCCGCGAACTACACCAAGGGCCAGCGCTATCCCACGCTGTTCAACATCTACGAGGACTTCTTCGACGACGCGTTCGACGCGACGGCGAACGTGCTGACGGCCGCCGGCTACGTGGTGGTGAAGCCGTCGGTCGACTTCGACATCGGGTATCCCGGCGAGGCGTGGGTGAAGGGTGTCACATCGGCGGCGAACAAACTCATTGAGATGGGCGTGGCCGATTCAGCGCGGCTCGGCGTGCATGGCACGAGCTACGGTGGCTACGCGACGAATCTGCTGATCACGCAGACGAATCGATTCAAGGCCGCCATCAACATCTCCGGCAAGGTCGATATCATCAGCTTCTACACGGACAGCCCGCGACTCGGCGTCCGCAATGTCCACGCGGCGGAGAAGAGCCAGGATCGGCTCGGCGCAACGCTCTGGCAGCAGCCGCAGAAGTACGTCGCGCATTCGGCGATCATGTTCGCGGATCGCATCACGACCCCGCTCCTGCTGATGACGGGCGACCAGGACTCGAACGTTCCGGCGAACAACACGCGCGAGATGTACTACGCGCTGCGTCGCCTCGGGAAAACGGTGGAGTGGGTGAACTACATGAACAGCGGTCACGGCACGCCGGCGACGACGGTCGAAGATTTCACGGACTTCCACCGCCGCATGCTCGCGTGGTACCAGAAGTACCTGAAGGTCGAGCCGAAGAAGGTGGCGGAGGCGCGTTAGGTGTGACGCGATGATCGCGGATGCTTAGTGCTGGGTTCATCGCGCCGCGGCCGGTGGGAACTGCGATTTGGCGGATGACACGGAAAACGGCCGGATACAACTTTGCATTGACGCTGGCTCATCACCGGACTCTGAACTAATGGGAACGGCCGCTCGGGACGCCAGTGCGTCCCGAGCGGCCGTTCCCAACAGATCCCGGCTCGTCTGGCGAGAGGAGACTCGTCACCTGAACGGCGACCGTGAATGCAAAGCCGGGCTGTCATTCCGAGCGGAGCCGCGAAGCGGCGCAGTCGAGGAATCGCGATCATCCGGGTCGAGCGGCCCTACGGCGCAATCGCGATTCCGGGAATGCAACGCCGTGGAATCCGGTCGTTTCGCAGTTCCGATCCGCCGAATCGTAGTTCCCACCGGCCCCGGCGCGATGCACTGTCTGGCTAGCCGCGGCTGACATTTCGGATCTCGTCCGGTAGCGCATCCAGCAACGGCCGGAGCTCCGTCGCGCGATCGAGCGTCGTCACGAACGTGAGTCCTGGCAGCGTCACCACCAGCATGCTCGATACTCCGTAGAGCACCACCGGCACGCCCTCGGCATGCACGACGTTCCCCGTGCATTCCACGAAGTGCACCTCGCCGTGTGCGCCGTTCCCGTCGTCGTCGAGCTCCCGCGCGCGGCGCAGGGAGGCCCACGTGCCGACGTCGTCCCACCCGAAGTCTCCCGGCACGACCACCAGGTTCGACGTTCGCTCGAGCAGGCCTCGTTCGATCGACACCGACTGGATCATCCCAGCGAAGCGCACGAAGTCCCGTTCTCCGAGCGCCTGCAGTCCGTGCGCGAGCTCGGACGCGTGCTCGGACAGTGCGGCGAGCACGTCCTGCGCGCGCCAGACGAAGATCCCGGAATTCCAGAACGCGCCATCGCTCACGAGCATCTCGGCCAGGATGGGCCCCGGTTTCTCGATGAACGTCTTCACGCGACACGGCGCGCCGTCATCCGCCATGCCGCCGTGCAGCGGCTGACCGGGACGCATGTAGCCGAACGCCGTTTCCGGCCGCGTCGCGCGAACGCCGACGGCGGTGAGGACCTTGTCGCGCGCCGCCACGCGAGCCGCGCGGATCACGGCGTGCCGGAAGAATTCCGGAAATGCCACCGCGAGGTCGGCGTGAATGCAGCAGAAGATCGTCTCCGGCCCCGCGCGCCGAGCAATCTCCTGTGCGCCCCACGCCAGCGCTGCCGCCGTGCCGAGGGGCCGAGGCTCGACGAGCATGTTCGTCTCCGGGATCTCAGGGATCGCGGCGTGGATCGCCGGCGCGATGTCGCGGCTCGTCAGCACGAGCACGCGCTCCGGCGGAATGAGCGGCGCGAGGCGGGCCACTGTCTCGGCGATGAGCGGCCGCTCGCCGATCAGCTTCAACAACTGCTTCGGTCGTTCAGGTGTGCTCAGTGGCCAGAAGCGTGAGCCGATACCGCCCGCCAGCACGATCGCCCACATCGATGAATCGGCGTCGAGCTGCGCCTCCGGTTGCGCCTCTTCCGCGGGGAGCGTTGCAACGGGCTCGGTTTCGGATGTCGTCACGGGGACGACCGGCACGGGCATGTTTCGCATGGGATCTCGTAAACGCGGTCCTGGAGCAGCCATGGTCGCGGGGCGTGTAAACTACACAGTCGCAGTGCTGGCGTCTGCCAGTGCGAGAACGGGGTATCGGGAGTGGCCACGATTCATCCTCCACACGGGCGGGGCGACCCTGCCCCGCGGCTCGACGAGCTCGACCTCGAAGCGCATCTCACGGATCCTGCGCTGAAACAGCGCTTCGTGACGCCGATGTTCGACATCATCGCGCCACGTTACGATCGATTCACGCGCGTCTTCTCGTTCGGGATGGACCGTCGCTGGAAGGCCGAGCTCACGTCGTGGATGGCGACCGCCATCGGCCCGCGCGACCGCGTCCTGGACCTGGCCTGCGGAACGGGCGATCTCGCGTTCGCCGCGGGTGAGCGCGCCGTCGATGGCGACGTCCTCGGTGTGGACGCGTCGTCCGTGATGATCGACCTCGCCCGCCAGCGCGCCGAGAAGGATGCGCCCCGCCGGAACGTGCGGTTCGTCGTCGGCGACATCTCGACCCTCGACGTCCCGACCGCATCGATCGACGCCATCACGGCGGGCTACGCGCTCCGGAACGTTCCGGACTACGCTCGCGCCGTGGCGGAGATCGCGCGCGTGCTCAAACCCGGCGGCGTCGTGACGACGCTCGACTTCTACCGCCCCCAATCCGTGCTGTGGCGGCGCCTCTTCCTCTGGTACCTGTCCGTCGCCGGGAACTGGATCGGATGGCTGTGGCACCGCCAGCCGGTCGTGTACGGGTATATCGCGCCGTCGATCGACCACTTCGTGTCGTGGCAGCGGTTCTCGCGGACGCTCGCGGAGCACGGGCTTCGCGTCGAGTCGGTGCGGACGAAGCTGCTCGGCGGCGTGGCGATCCACATCGCCCGGCGCGCTGCCTAACGTCGTTCCGTAGCGCTCAGCAACCCATCCGGCTAGCGAGGCCGTGGAATCCGGATGCGATCGCCGCGTAACGCACCCGTTCCACGATGGCGTTGGCTGACGTCACGCCGACCGCTACGAGCGCCGGTGCACACTCCGCCACCAGCGTCGCGGTCGCGAACGCGTCGTTAGGTTCCGCTGCCTCGAGCGCGCGCTGGAAGCGATCCGCCGCGATTTCAGAATGACCGGCGAGAGAAGCAAGACGAATCGCCAATGCGTCCACACGCTCACGGCCCGTGAACCACGCCGACGCTGGCCCCGCGGTGACCATCTCGTCTGCACGTCGGAGGCGCGCTTCCGCAACGCCGATATCGCCTTGGTCCAGCGCGGCAAGTCCTGCGCTCGCGTGGGCTACGATCTCGGTTGCTTCGTCGTCGAGCTCATTCGCGCGCGCCGCCGCGGCCTCGTATGCGGTGATCGCCTCATCCCACCGCCCGTCCTCGCGCGCGACGTGTCCCAGCGTCAGCAGCACGACGGCGCGCTTTGAATCATCGCGCACTGTCGTGAACAGCCGCAGGGCTTCCTCGAGTCGCTCACGTGCTTGACCGAGCACACCCGCTTTGAGGTCCAGCACACCGAGCGCGAAGGTCGCGATGGCGGCAAGGTCTGGCGCATGCGCCTGCCGCGCCGTGTCGAACGCCATCTCGAGCGTCTCACGCGCCGCGCTCAGGCGACCTGCGTCCGCGTGTGCGTTGCCCGTAGCGAGCCAGCAGCGCGTCTGCCCGTGCTTGTCGCCGAGTCGCATGAACAGCGCGAGCGCCTCCCGATACCGGTCGAGCGTCTCCTCGAGGCGTTGCGCCGGGAGCGATGCGCCGAGCCGCAGCAGCGCGTCTGCATGGCCGCGCCTGTCGCCGCGCGTGGCGGACAACCGAACGGCGCGTCGGGCGGACCGCTCGGCTGCCTCGAGGTCGCCTAACGCGGCGTGCGCTTCGGCGATCATGACGTGCAGCGCGACGGCTTCTTCATCGATGTGTTCGGCCTCGGCTTCGACGAGCAGCATCGAGCACGCGTCGAGCGTTTGACGCACAGGTTGGCCGCGCCGCGCGCGCAGCCGTTCCCGAATACGGCGCACGGACAGTGCGCGCAACGTGTCGCTCTCGATTGCCAGATGATCGAGCGCCAGGTCGCAGAGGTCCTCCGCCTGTTCGAAGCGGCCTGCGAACTCGGCCACCTGAGCATGTTGGATGCGAGCGGCGGCGAGGTCGCTGGCCGACGGAGCATGTCGCTGCGCCACCGCGAGACACGCCGCCGCCTCGTCGTGGGCATGAACGCTGATCGCGCGTTCTGCCGCGAGCATCGCATAGCGATACGCTTCGCGATCGTCGCCGGCGACGTGGTAGTGACGCGCGATATCGGCAACGGCGGTCGGCGTCCTCATCTCGAGCGCACGCGCGATACGACGATGCAACTCCGGACGTACGCGATCCGGTATGACGATACGCGCGGCGTCAGCGAGCACCGCATGCGCGAACTCGTACTCGCGCCCGTCGTGCCGCTCACCGCGAACGAGCACCGCCGCGGTCACACCCTCGTCGAGCGCACCGTCGATGTCCGCCGGCTCGCCGGCACCGGCGGCGACGAGGAGGCCGGCGTCGAACGAAGTCCCCAGCGACGCGGCGCACGCGATGATCGCCGCGGCTCGCGGAGACAACCGGGCGATGCGCCGGCTCACGAGTTGCGTGCACGCCGGCGGGAGCTGCATCTGATCCAGCGACCGCCACTCCCAGCGCGTGCCGGCATACCACACGCCTCCGTCGTCGATGAGCGCGCGTAGCACCTGCACGACGAGCAGCGGGTTCCCTTCCGTGTACCGATGAAGGAACGTCGGGAGCTCGGTGCCGATGTCACCCTGATGGAACACGGTCTCGAGCCACCGCTTCAGCTCTTCTCGCGAAAAGCGGCGAAGACTGACCTGCGCGAACCCGCGTGAACGGGCGAGCCTCCGCCGGCGCTCGGCCACGTCACGCGCTTCCTCCGCGCGAATCGTCGCGCAGATCAGAATGCGTGCATCGCCAAGCTGGGCGACGACGAACTCGAGGGCGTCCCAGCTTGCCCGGTCCGCCCACTGCATGTCCTCGAGGACAACGGCAAGCGGCCGATTGGACGCGGCGGAGCGGAGGTATGCGACCAGTTCCTCGAGCAACGCGTACGGACTGGGTTCCCCTTCTCGCGATGGCTTGCCACGGCCTAACGCCGGAACGATCCGTGAGAGTGCAGGCCATTCCGTGGCAGCGACGAGACCTTCGTGGTGAATCGTGGCAACGACGTCGGCCCACGCCGCGAACGGCGCCTTCACGGCGGACTCCGTGTTGCGTCCGCCGACGATCAAACCAGCGCGCACGCGGACCTCGGGCTCGAGCTGTCGAAGGAGGGTGGACTTCCCCACCCCGGCCTCGCCGACGACCGCGACGAGGCGGCCGTCGCCGCGGAACGCCGCGTCGAGCCAGCTCACCAGCTTCCTCAACTCTTCGACGCGGCCGACGAAGCGGTCGAGATCCATTCGCGGCGTCGCAGGGCGCGGCTCGACGTCATCGGCGGACGCGATCCCACCGGCGCCGGCGCCTCGAGCGGCGAACAGCGCGCGATCTGCCGCGGCAATGAGCGCCTCCGCGCTGTCAGCGTTCGCCGGTGACGACGCGGCCCCGGCCGACACCGTAATGGCCATCGTCGATTCCGGATCGTTGCGAACAGGCAAGCGCAGATGCGCGACCGCAGCCTGCAGCCGCACCGCAACCTCTCGCGCTACCGCGAGCGGGGCGCCGGGCAGGAGAATCGCGAACTCGTCACCGCCGTATCTCCCGACGACATCTCCACCGCGCAGACCATGCTGCAGCACGCGCGCGATCGCCCACAGCACGTTGTCACCCTGCAGGTGCCCGTACGCCTCGTTCACTCGCGCGAGGTCATCGACGTCAATGAACAGGAGCGACACTGGCGCGGTTGCATTTCGGCGCCGATCGAGCGCGTCGGCCACGGCCGCGATGAACGTAGCGCGCGGAAGTACTCCGGTGAGACCGTCCTCCGGGCCGGCATCTCGAGTCACACGTGCGTCAGAGGCCGTTACCGGTGACGTGACCTGACGCGGCTCCGAACAGGTCCATTCGCCCACGACTTCGTCGAACGCGCGGAATACCGCTGGGTCGAACTGCCGCCCGACATCGCGGCGCATGACGTCCATCGCCTCGTCGTGCGGGAGCGCGCGCTTGAAGCTGCGGTCGGACGTCAGCACATCGTAGACATCGGCGACGCACACGATGCGCGCGGCAAGCGGAATTCCTTCCCCCGCCAGGCCGTGTGGATAGCCGGAGCCGTCCCAGCATTCGTGGTGACATTCGACTATCGGGCGGACGTCCCAGGGAAAGTCGACGTCACGGAGCATCTCTGCGCCGGCGACAGGGTGGCGCCTAACGAGCGCCCACTCGTCCTCGGACAATCGCCCTGGCTTGTTCAGCAACTCGGCGGGCACAACGAGCTTCCCAATATCGTGAAGCAGCGCGCCCACCCGATACCAGAATACCATCGGCGCCGCGACACCCATCCGCGTCGCGACCGCGCAGGCGAGATCGGCGACGCGCTCGCAGTGGCCGTGCGTGTTGAGGTCCTTGGCCTCGATGGACTGACCCCATCGACGCACCACATCGATGAATTGCGCTTCCAGACGACGCGTGCGGCGCGAAAGATCGGCGACCGCAACGGTTCCACGGAGCTGCGACAAAGCGCGGTACGCGCGATTGAGCGCGATGATCGTCTCGCGATGGCGATCCTGACGGTGGTAGAGCTCCGCGCGCTCGGCTGCGATTTCCGCCGCAAGAATCGGATCGTCCTGGTCGCGCATCGCGGCCTCGGCACCCGAGAGTCGTTCCTCGGCGCGCGTGAGGTCGCCTCGCCCGCGCGCGACCATGGCGGCGGTGCGGAACGCGGCCGCCATCGCGCGCGGCTCGCGAATGCGGCGGGCCGTCTCGAGCGCCCGCTCGCAGACGTCGTGAGCGCGATCGATGTCGCCGCGACGCGCCAACAGTTCGGCGTGACGGAGCTCCGCGAATAGTACGGCCGCAGGTTCGCCCAACCCGGCGGCAACGGCTACCGCTTCGGCAAAGCCGGCATCCGACTCCGCCCATCGACGGGCGTCATCATGCAGCTCAGCCAGTGAGACCAGCGTTAGGCTCAAGTCTGCCGTCTGCCCGGTCGCCCGCAGTTCAGCCAGGCATTCTTCGTAGAGCGCGATCCCGTCATTCAGTGCGCCACGCGCGACCGCAAGGGCGGCGAGCGTTCGGAGTGCGGCGTTCGCTTCGCGTCCGTCGCCCGATGTGTGCGCCCATTGGCGAGCGCGCGTGGCTTCACGCTCCGCTCCGGCTACGTCACCGCCCTCCCACAGGATGCGAGCGCGAAGGGACGCCGCGCGCGCGGAGTCCGCGTCTGCGCCAGCGGCCGCAGCAGACGCCAGCGCCAGCCTCGAGAATGTCGAGCGCCACCAATGGTTCTCCGGCGGAATTGGCTAAGCGTGCGCTGTTCAGTAGAGCGACAGGCACCACAGGGGCGTCGGTCGGTCCGACGGCGCGATGCAAGGCGCCTTCGTACAGTTCGCGTGCGAGGTCAGAGCGGCCACGCACTTCCGCCGCGCGAGCCTGCTCCAGGAGCGCGCCAGCCGAGTCGTCGGTGCTCCCGACGAGTCGCAGTCGCGAGGCATCGCCGCGCTCCGTTCCGAACGGACGTGCGGGCTTCACGCGTGACCGCGCTCGCCCAAGCGACGACAGCGCCGCGCAATAGATGCGCGGCGCGCCGGCAGATGAGACGAGCGCGCGTGAGGCATGACGGTGACGAACAGGATGCGGGGTCGGCGCAGTGACCGAGGAACTCAACGTATGACGCCGGAACCCATCTGTTAGGCAACGTCGGGACCACGTTCGCGCGATGGCCGCGCCGACCGCGTTCGGTACGCCCTCGCATACGGCGCAGGCCATTCCCTAACGCCACGCCTACGAGCGGTGATATCGCACACGCGATGCGTGCGGCATGCGTCACGAAACCCGAAGCGAGGAGCGCGGTGCGGAACTCCTGTCCCGCGAGTCGCGTGTCAGACGCGTCTGGCGAAACACGCGAAGACTGGCCATTCGCGGGATCGCTCTTCGGTGTTGGAACATGGCCTGGTTCACTATCTCTCCGGCTCAGCCCTGCTTCGTTCAATCGGCGGCTGCGGGCGCCAGCGTCCGTCTGTCACGCACGGCGACAGCGTGCCCTCGTCCATAGGCGAAGTACACGACCATACCGATCGCTAGCCAGATCACGAGGCGCGCCCACGTCGCGACCGGCAGCACGAGCATCTGACGACGCAGACCGTGGCACCCAGGATCGGAACCCAGGGCATACCCGGCGTGCGGAATGGACGTTCGAGATCTGGTGCGGTCTTCCGCAGAATGATGATCCCGACGCAGACGAGCGTGAACGCGAGCAGCGTTCCCATGCTCACGAGCTGGCTGAGCGTCGTTAGGGGAAGAAGCCCGGCGGCGATCGCGACAATGACACCGGTGACCAAGCGTGCTCACGTGCGGCGTCCGAAACCTTCACGACAGGGCTGAACCACGTCAGTCCCGTCGCTTCGATTCCAACGGCGATTGGATCCGCGACGTTGAGCTTCGCATAGGGCACGATCCCGATCAGCACGATCGCGACGCAATGTACAACACGGTGCATAACGCGAGAGACACGAGAATGCCGAACGGGAGGTCCCGTTGTGGGTTCTTCGATTCCTGCGCGGCGGTGGAAACCGCGTCGAAGCCGATGTAGGCGAAGAACATCACCGCCGCTCCCCGAAGTACACCGCTCCAGCCGAAGCTGCCGAAGATACCTGTGTTCGGCGGGATGAACGGCGTGAGATTCTCTCGACGCACGTAAGTCGCAGCTCGGCGACGGATTTCTTGGTGAAGAGAGACATCGTCGGGAATCGGGAACGGGGAATCGGGAATCGATCGCGCCGGCCCTGTCCCCAACATGCACGACGATCACGCCGGCGAGCGTCCGACGGGCGTGAGAACGGTGTGCGAGCCGAGTGGTCGCGTTGTTAGGCAGCCAGCAAGCAGCCCCGGTCACCGTTCCCGCCCGATTCCCGATTCCCGATTCCCGATTCCCTATTCCCGACTGAGCCGATATCCCGTCTTGAGCACCGTCAGAATGTGCCGCGGGTTTGCCGGGTCCGACTCGAGCTTGCGCCGAAGCTCGGCGATGTGCGTATCCACCGTGCGGCTCATCACCGAGTCGTCGTAGCCCCACACTTCCTTGAGCAGCTCGATGCGCGTCGCCACCTGCCCGTTGCGTCGGAGCAGTGCCACCAGCAGGTCATATTCCTTCGGCCGCAGTGCGACCGCCGCGCCATCACGCGTCACCGTGTGGCGTGCCGCGTCGACCCGCACATCGCCGAACCCGGAAGGCGCGTCCGCCTGTGACGCGCGGCGCGTCGCCGTTAGGCCGGGTCGCGCGGCGGAGCAGCGCGTCGATCCGCGCCAGAAGCTCCATGAGTCCGAACGGCTTCGTGACGTAGTCATCGGCGCCGAAGCGGAAGCCGCGGACCTTGTCCGCCTCTTCACCTAACGCCGTCAGGACGAGGACTGGCGTGGTGTCCCCGTCGTCGCGCAGCGTTCGGAGGACACGATAGCCGTCAGTATCCGGCAGCATCAGGTCGAGCACGATGAGGTCCGGACGCTTCTCACGTGCGAGCGCCAGCCCCGCGCGCGCCGTCGTTCGCGCAGAGTACCGAATAACCCTCGAACTCGAGGTTGCTCTGCAGCCCGCGCGCGAGCTTGTCGTTGTCTTCGATGAGGAGAACGGTCGGCATGTTCAGGATTCGCGAGCCGACGAACCAGGCCTACGCGCCAGCCGCCGCCGAGCGCGCGCCGTCCAACTCTGCCGCTCGCGTGACCCGTTGCTCGCGTCCCACCGCCGTTCGCGCGAACGCTCGCGTCGCGCCGCCGCACCAGCCGCCGGCTCGGCCCCTGCGGGAACACCAGTCGGAAGCTCGACGACGAATCGCGCGCCGCCTGTTGGCGCATCCTCGACGTAGGCCATGCCGCGGTGCAACGCGGTCAGCTCGCGCACGACCGCCAGCCCGATCCCGCTTCCCTCGTTCGCTGCATTCCGCTCGCGACGAAGTCGCACGTACGGGCTCCAGATGCGGTTGCGATCGACGAGCGGGATGCCGGGCCCCTGGTCCTCCACCGCGATCCGCGCGAGACTGTCGGCGCGCTCGACGATCAGCCGCACCGTCTGCCCGCGCGGTCCAAACTTGAGCGCGTTGTCGAGGAGATTCAGGACGATCTGTCGCACCGCACCACAATCGACGAACGCCGTGATGGATTCGCGAATATCGGTGACGACATGAGATCCGCGCTCCTCCGCGAGCGGCGCGAACGTCGCAACGATTGTGGCGACGAGTGGGTCGAGCTCCGTCTGCGTACGCTCGAGTTCCACACGGCCTTCGCTGGTGCGCGCGAAGTGCAGCACGTTGTCCACCATGCGCATGAGACGTCGCGCCTCGTGGACGATCGTCTCGACCGCGAGCTGACGATCGGCTTCCGAGCGAACGCGCCCGAGCTCGAGCGTCTCACCGAACAGGAGAATCTGCGCGAGCGGCGTCCGCAGCTCGTGCGACACGCTCGACGTGAAGTCCGCGCGAAGTCGCGCCAGGTCGTGCTCGCGTCGAAGCTGCAGCAAGCGCGACGGCGGCGAGCGCAACGGTGAGCGCGAGCAGGCCAAGCAACATCGGAAGCCGTGAGCCGGGCGGACGACCCACCAGCAGTCGCTCGGGCGCGCTCGCCCGCAGCGCCGCGTGGACGATCAACGGGACGCCGACACCATCGAGCGCGACGTCGCTCGCGTACGGAGACGCCGCACTGGCCGGCGTCGACGTACCCGACCGGTACCACTCCTGTCCCTGCGCATCGCTCACCGTGAGCACGAGCAGCGAATCGTTCGACGCGCCACCGGTGACCGAACCGGGCAGCAGCGCGTGCGCCCTCATGACGTCACGCAGCACGCCTTCGCCAACCGCACGCGGACACGTTGTGAAGCCGTACGCGGCGAGCGGCGCGCCATGCTGCGCATACCGAATCGCGTAGAACACGAGGCGGCCGGGGGCGTGAACGGGATCAGCCACCGCGGCGTACCGCATCTCCGGTCGATACCGCAGCCGGTTGTTGGTGACGACCGTGTCTCGTAGCCAGCGGACGAATCCGCTGTCGGCGACGCCGCCGCCGAGAGCGACGGACCCATCGCGAAGGTCTACCCGGAACACGACGCGCGCCGAATCGCCGGCACTCTGCCGACACGCGAGCACGTCGCGGGCGGGAGCGGTAACCAGGTCCGGTGGAGCGAGCAACTCGTAGGGCGAGCTCGCCCGGACGCTCGTCACCGGCGAGAGCAGCTCGCTCGCCGCTTCGCCGAGCCGGTCCTGGGCGTTCGCGACGTACTCCCACGCTGCAACGGACGCGTAGTCCCGCAGCGCACGCTCGGCCGTCACACGATGCGACCGCGCCGCGTCGTGCGCCTCGTAGGCGAGCGACGCCGCAAGCACCACGGTGAGCGTGAGCAGCCCGACGAGGAGCGTGATGCGTGGCGCGGCAACGTGGCGTGTCGGCAGGCTGGGCATATCGCAGGATAGCACTCGGCTCAGGCGGAGAACAGGAACGCCGCGGCAACCGCCACGCCGCGTCAGGCACGTGCGGCGGCCCCTAAGTCGCGCCGCCAGCGCTCGCCGGACAACCCTTCTGACACGGCTCTGACAGCGGTCGCACGCGTCCATTCGGCCGAGGGGTGCTCCCGACAATCGACCCGCGCCCCTAGCTTAGGCGTGACGGGCGCCTCGGCCGAGTCCCGACCTCCGGCGCCGTCGTCCGCCCGTTACTCAATCGTTTCGCCGGATCCTCCGTGACCACGCCTGCCCGCGCCCCGAACCTAACGCCGACCGACGGTACCGCGACGGCGACCGACCGGCACATGCCGCACAGCGTCATGCGCGACCGCGAGCGGGCGGCTCGCGTTCGACCTTCCACCACGCGAGATCCGCGACGCACTGGCCGACCCCGGCACCAAGCTCTGGGTCGACATCGACAGCACGAGTCGTCACCAGCACGCGGTGCTCGAGAAGCTGTTCAAGTTCCACCCGCTGACCATCGAGGACACGCTCAACCCGAACAGCCGGGTGAAGATCGAGGCCTACGATGGATTTCTGTTCGTCGTGCTGCGCGCGATCCGCTTCTGCGACACGACGACCGATCCCTACGACCTCGAGACCGAAAACCTCTACATCTACATCGGCGCGAACTACGTCGTCAGCGTTCACGCAGGCGAGTCACAGACGGTGGACACGGTCGCCGACCTGGTGCGACGGAGCCCCGATCTGTTCGACCGCGGTCCCGCTCGCCTCGCGCACACGCTCTGCGACACAGCGATCGATGCGTTCTTCCCGATCCTCGATCGCGTCGACGAGTTCGTCGACGGGCTCGAGTCGCGCGTCTTCGAGCGGTTCGATGAGACGAGCGCTGCACGACATCTTCGCGCTGAAGCGCACGGTGCTGTCGCTCCGACGGTACCTCGCGCCGCAGCGCGAGATCTTCAACGTGCTCACGAACCGGCCGTCGCCGCTGCTCCCGCCGGAATCGCAGCTGTACTTCCGAGACGTCTACGATCACGTGCTGCGCATCAACGACTCGCTCGACACGTTCCGCGAGCTTCTGAGCAGCACGCTCGACAGCTACCTCACGCAGGTCTCGAACCGGCTCGGGTCGATCACGAAGGGGCTGTCGGTGATCGCGACGCTCAGCGTCCCGTTCGTCGTCATCAGCGGCATGTGGGGGATGAACTTCGGGCGAGATTCCGCTGTCAGGGCTACCCGCACGGATTCCTGCTGATGGTGTCCTGCAGCTCGCGTTAGGTGTCGTGCTGGTCGCGATCCTTCGCTGGAAGAAGCTCTGAAATCGCGGTGAAGTCGGCGCGCGGCTCGGCCGACGCGCGTCAGGGAAGCGGACCTCGCCATGCCGCCAGCATCAGCTCCAGCGCGAGCGCCAACGAGCGCGATACCGAGCGGCCAGCGATACAGCTCCGAGTAGCGCGTGTACACGCGCGTGCGCACGGGCGTGCGCTCCAGCCGATCGATCTCCTCGGTGATGCGTTGCAGCGCCGCCGCGTCACGCGCGCGGAAGTACCGTCCACCGGTCCGCTCGCGCGATGTCCGTGAGCAGTGCATCGTCGATCTCGACCGGCCGATTCTCGTACCGCAGCCCGAACACGCCACGGCCGACAGGCACGGGCGCCATGCCCTCGGTGCCGACGCCGATGGTGTAGATCTTCACGCCGAACGCGGACGCCGCCTGCGCCGCCGTTCGCGGATCGATCGAGCCGCGATTGTTCACGCCGTCGGTGAGCAGGACGACCACGCGCGAATTGCCCGGCGCATCGCGCAGGCGGTTCGCCGCCGTCGCGATCGCCGTCCCGATCGCGGTTCCGTCCTCGAGTTGGCCGGGCTGCAGGTTGTCCACCGCGGCCATCACGACGGGATAGTCGGTCGTCAGCGGCACCTGCGTGAGCGCCTCACCGGAGAACGCGACGACGCCAATGCGGTCGCTGCCGCGCATCGCGATGAACTGCTTCACCTTGTCGCGCGCCACCTCGAGCCGGTTCTGCGGCTGGAAATCTTCGGCCAGCATCGAGCTCGAGATGTCGAACGCGATGACGATGTTGATGCCCTCGGTCGTCGACTGCTCCGCGCGACCGGCGGATCGCGGCCGAGCGAGCGCGATGATCAGGCCGAGCGAGCACGAGATTGCGCGCGACGACCAGCGAGCGCGCGATCGCGCGCCCGCGCGCGGGCCCGCGCGCGAGCACGGAAACGCGCGAGAACACGATGGCTGCCGGACGACGACGTCGCCGCCACACCCACCAGATCGGCAGGAAGAGCAGCAACAGCAGGACCCACGGAGCACCGAACTCCAGATGCGGGAATGTTCATGGCCTAAATGTGCGCGATCGAGCGTGGCGCCGCAGGGGTCGCACGCGTCCTACAAGGCACGCCGCCGGCGTGCGCGATTGGCCCATCTTCTGTCTCCGGAACTTCGATCTTCGTGCGCCTCGTCACCGATTCGCTGGTTCGTCTGTCACGTGGTGTCTCGATCATCTTCGGTGTCGCCGGCGTCTCTTTCGCGGCAGCCCTGTACGTCTCCGGCCGAGCGTCCGGCGCCCTCGCGCTGAGTCTCGGCCTGTACGCCATTGCCTTCGCGTTGATCGCGCTCGTGTTTGCCACGCGCGCGACGATCTCCTCTGCGCTCGCGGCAGCAACATCGGACGCGGACCGGGCCGACCCCGGAATTCAGACGCTCGCGTCGTCGACAGCCGGCAACGTAACCGCGCCGGACCCGGCGACGGACGGATCTCCAACGGCACCGCCGCTCAGTCCTCGCTTCAATCTTCTACACCCGACCTGCGCGATCCGCTCACCGGACTCGCGACGCGTCTGCTGCTCCACGACCGGGTCGGTCACGCACTCGCGCGGGCGCACCGGCACGAGCGCGCCGTGGTCGATCATGCTGCTCGACCTGGATGGCTTCCGCTCGGTCAACGACGCGTTCGGCTACGCCGCTGGCGACCGCGTCCTGGCGGCGGTCGCCACTCGACTGAATGCCGACACTGCGCGGCGGCGACACGGCAGTCACGACCCGGCGCCGATGAGTTCGCTCTGCTGCTCGAGGACATGGCCGACGAGAGCAACTTCGTACAGATCAGCGAGCGCGTGAGCGACGCGCTCGCGCGGCCCATCACCATCGACGGACGCGAGCTCACGATCAGCGCGTGCACAGGCATCGCGCAGGCGACGCCGGATGACGACGTGGACAGCCTGCTGCGCAACGCCGACGCGGCGCTCGCCGCGGCAAAGCGCCGCGGTCGCGGGTCCTGCGAAGTGTTCTCGGACCGGATTCGCTCGACGCTCGTGGACCGCGTGGAGCTCGAGGGCGAGCTCCGCGCCGCGATCGAGAACAAGCGCGTTCGAGATCGAATACCAGCCAATCGTCATCCTGCACAACCGGCGGATCGCCGGCGTCGAGGCGCTGCTGCGCTGGCGTCACCCGTCGCGCGGAGAGATCCCGCCGTCACGTTCCTGCCGGTCGCTGACGAGTTGGGCCTCTCCTCCGTGCTCGGTCGGTGGGTCCTGCTCGACAGCCTGCACACAGGTGAAGAAGTGGCAGGACGACGTCGCGAGCGCCCGCGCGCTGACGCTGACCGTCAACGTGTCTCGCGCGCAGCTGCGTCAGCCGTCGCTCATCGCGGATGTCGCGAACGCGCTCGAGCTTTCGGGCCTCGATCCACGGCGCCTCGTGCTCGAAGTCTCCGATGCCGTGCTGCTCGACGATGCCGGCACCGCGCTCGCGCGCCTCCAGTCGCTGAAGTCACTCGGCGTCCGCATCGCGATCGACGACTTTGGCGCGCGCCAGGCGGCGCTTCACCAGCTGCCACGCATTCCGGTGGACATCCTGAAGATCGACAAGGCGTTCATCGACCGCGTCGGTCGCGGCGGCGTGAGCGTGGCTCACGTCGTGCTCGCGTTAGGCAAGTCGATGCGCCTGCGGACGGTCGCCGAGGGCGTCGAGGCGGAGGAGCAGGTCGCGGAGCTGCTGCGCCTCAAGTGCGAGTTCGGGCAGGGGCTGTTGTTCTCGCGCCCGCTGTCGCCCGCGGGCGTCGGAGCGCTCCTCCGCGCCGATCGGCGATAGCGAGCATCGGCGCCAGCGTATCGGTTCGTCAGGCCGTCGCGTGCCAGAACTGGCGCACGAGATTCTGCGACACCGTGCGCCGATACTCCGCCGTCGAGCGCACATCGTCGATCGGCGTAATCTCTGCGCCGACCGCGGCTACGGCCGCATCGATCCCCTGCCCGGCCGCGAGCGCTCGCTCAGCCGCGCGCGCACGGACGACCACCGGGCCCACCGAGCCTAACGCGATACGCGGCGACGTCCGAGCGGACGCCAGCCATGACGACCTTCGAGATGGCCTGTGCGGCACGCGTGCCGACCTTCCGAAACCACTGGCGTCCCGTGATCGGCCGGAATCTCGACCGCGACGATGAGCTCGTCGGGACGAAGGACGCTCGTCCGGTATCCCGAGTAGAACTCCGTGAACGGGATGCGCCGCTCGGCACCCGCACTCCGGACGACGACGACCGCCTCAGCCGCCGCGAACACCGGCAGCGTGTCTCCCGCGGGCGAGCCGTTCGCGATGTTCCCGCCAATCGTGCCGCGGTTCTGGATCTGCACGCCGCCAACCTGCCGCGCCGCGTCGACGAGCATCGGCAGTCGCTGCTTCACGAGCCGGGACCGCGTTAGGCTCGTGTACGTCGCGAGCGCACCGAGCGACGAGGACGTCGCCGCGCATCTCGATGCGTCGGAGCGGCTCGAGCGCCCAGAGATCGAGGAAGCGCGTGGCTGACAGCGTCCCGAAGTTGAGCGACTACGTACAGATCGGTCGCGCCCGCGAGCGGCGACGAGCGGCCCGTCATCCCGCAGCATCGTGAGCGCCTCGCGGACCGATCGCGGCCGACGCAGCGTGAGCGGCGTGACCGCGGTTCTCACGTCGGCACGCTCGATGACGACATGCCTGCTGCCGCCGCTGTGCGACTCGCCCGCTTCGCCGCGCGAATGGCGCGATAGATCGCCTCGTAGCCCGTGCACCGGCACAGATTCCCGGCGAGCGCTTCCTGCATCTGCTTTCGGCGTTGGGTCCGGCCCGAGCGACATTGCCGCCATGATCATGCCGGGCGTGCAGATCCCGCACTGCGCGCCGACGTGATCCATGAACGCACGCTGCAGCGCCTGCGCTTCCGCGCCCTCGATCGTCTGCACGTCGCGGCCTTCCACCTGCGCGAACGGTACGAGGCACGATACGACCGCCTGGCCGTCGACGAGCACGGTGCACGCGCCGCACTCGCCTTCACCGCACCCTTCCTTCGTGCCCGTGAGCTCGCACTCCTCACGAAGCACGTCGAGCAGCCGTCGCATCGGATGCGCGTCGATGTCGACGCCTCGGCCGTTGAGCTGGAATTGCATCGTCAGAGCACTCGCTTCGCCAATGACTGCCGGAAAATGACCTCCGGTACCGCGGGCACCTCGCGCACGTCCACCCCAAGACTTCGGATCGCGTTCACGATGGCGGGGGCCGGGCCATCCATGGGCAGCTCGCCCAGTCCCTTCGCGCCGAACGGGCCGCCAGGGTACGGGTTCTCGACCAGCACGACGTCGATCGGCGGCGTGTCGAGCGTCGTCGGGATCGTGTAGTTCGTCAGCTGTGCGTTGGCCATCGCGCCATCACGCATGACGACGTGCTCGAGCAGCGCGAAGCCTAACGCCTGAGCGGTTCCGCCCTCGATCTGACCGATCGGCGAGCGCCGGATGAATCGCCTTGCCGACATCCACGCACAGCCGTGAGACGCAACGGCCGCACCTCGAGCGTCACGGGATCGAGCTCCACCTCGGCGACGTTGCACCCCCACCCGTACGTCGCGTACGCATCGCCCGGTACGTCTCGTCGTCCCACTGAATCCACTCGGGCTGCTCGTACTCCGCCTCGACGCGCAGCGGACCGTGCTCGCGGAAATACTCGGCCGGTGTCGCGTCGCCGATCCGCCGGCGCAGTTCGGCCGCCGCCCGCTGCAGGATGCCGCCGACGACCATGCAGGTGCGCGATGCGACCGTCGGCCCGCTGTCGGGGACGCGCGAGGTGTCCGGCTGCGCGACCTCGACCGATTCGTACGGCACGCCTAACGCGTCGGCGACGATCTGCGCGTGCATCGTGCGCGTGCCCTGCCCGATCTCGGTGCTCGACGTGAGCACCCGAACGCCGCGCTCCGTGAGCTCGAGCGCCGCACGCGATGCGAGGCGCAGCTCTCCGCTGCCGGTGAATCCCGAGCCATGATAGAACAGCGACACGCCAATGCCGTCGCCGTTCGTACCCGCCACTGCCTGCTTTTCATGGTACCGGGACTTCCGCACCGCTCGACTCAGCGTCTCGAGCGCGCTGCAGTCGCTCGCCGAGCGTCTGGCCGGTCGCAGTGGTGTCGCCAGGCCGCAACGCGTTGAGCTCCCGCAGCTGGACCGGGTCCATACCTAACGCTTCGGCGATCCGGTCCATGTGGACTTCCATCGCGAACTGCGTCTGCGGCGCGCCGAAGCCGCGGAACGCACCGTTCGGCGGCGTGTTCGTCATCACGGCGCGCCCGACAATGCGCGTGTTGTCGCACCGATACGGGCCGGCGGCGTGGATCGTTCCGCGCGAGAGGACGACGGGACTCAGCGTGACATAGGCGCCGCCATCCAGCATCACGTCAATGTCCATCGCGACAATGCGACCGTCGCGCGTGACGCCGGTCCGATGCCGCACCACGGACGGATGCCGCTTGGTCGTCGCCACCATGTCCTCGGTGCGATCGTAGATGATCTTCACCGGCCGGCCCGACTTGAGCGCGAGGAGCGCGGCGTGTCCCGCGATCACCGACGGGAATTCCTCCTTGCCGCCGAATCCGCCGCCGGTCTCGGTCTGCACGACGCGCACGTGCGACACCGCATCGCCCAACAGTGCGACGAGCGCCTTGTGCACGTAGAACGGGCACTGAATGGAGCCGTGGACTGCGATGCCGCCGTCCTCCGGAACGGCGATCACCCCGTTAGGCTCGATGTACACGTGCTCCTGCGCGCCGGTGCGGTACGTCCCCTCGACGATGACGTCCGCGCTCGACATCGCGGCGTCGACGTCACCCTTCTCGATGTGGATGTGCTTGAAGACAGTCGTCGGAAGCTTCGGCGTCGAGCACGGCCGGCTCGCGCTCGTAGTCGATCTCGACGCGCGCGGCGAGCAGCTTCTCGCGATCGGCGTGCGCGAGCAGCAGAATCGGCTCGGCCGCGTGCCTGACGTCTCGCTCCGACGAGGCACGGCTGATCGACCTCGATGAGCGCGACGACGTTGGTGCCCGGAATGTCGCGGTAGTCGACGACGGTGAAGTCCGTCTCGTCGAACTGGCGACGGACTGCCGTTATGCGTCCGCGCGGAATCTCGGAGCGGATGGTCCGGCCCCAGAGCATTCCCGGGAACACGAGGTCATCGGCGTAGACCGCCGTGCCCGTCGCTTTCCCGATACCGTCCTTGCGCGCGACGCTTCGTCCGACGGCGCGTTCGCTGGAGTTCGCCATTGGGCGAAGGATGATCCACCGCGTGCGCCGGGATCAAGGTGGTCGAGCGTCGATCGTTCGACGTGAGGGCAATGAGAAAGGCGACCGAGGCTGTTCGCCGCACGACCGCCTTTCGATTCCCTATTCCCGATTCCCTATTCCCGTTTTTTTGCGCGTCAGACGTCGCTCACCGGACCAGTCGCCGGAGGCGGCGTGCCCTCGTCAGGCTTCGATCCGTTGCCGTTCCATCCCATGATCCAGCGGAGCAGCCACACGAGGAGGACGATCGGGAGAATGATCTTGAGCGCCAGGAGCCCGAACGACAACACGGCCGAGAGAATGGCCAGTAGCGCACCACCGAGCAGGAACACCAGAATGAACGGCATTCCAAAGAGTGCAAGCATGAAGAGAATCGGGAGCGCGAGCACCCCGAGTACCATGAGCACCGGCAAGCCCACCATCTTCAACACGAAGGCGATCGGAACCAGAATTCCCAACGAGCCAAGGCTCTGGAGCAGCCACTTGAGCATGGCCCACTTGAGCAACAGGCCCTTGATCAGGATCCACATCGGCGTACCTCGTATCGGGGAAATGGGTGCCACACCCTACGGCGCCGACCACGGACGCGGTTTCAGAAGATTCACCCCAATCTCTGCGTGAGCCAGTCGACCTCCGCTCATCACGACCCGGGCACGCGAGCGGCCATCGACCGCGCCGCGGCCGTGACAGAGGCACCCACTGAAGCGATCACGTTCCCGAACGGGCATCGAATCCGCGTGGGCACCGCCAGTTGGACGGATCGCACCCTGCTGCCCACCGGTCTGTTCTACCCCTCCGGCGTCGAGTCCGCCGAGGAACGGCTTCGCTACTACGCGAATCGCTTCCCGCTCGTCGAGGTCGATTCGTCGTACTATGGCCTACCCGTGCGACGGAACGCCGAGCTCTGGGCGAGCCGAACGCCTGACGGATTTCGGTTCGACATCAAGGCCTTCGCGCTGATGACCGGGCATCCGACCGAGGTCGCTCGGCTCCCGAAGACGCTGCGCGATGCACTGCCACCCACGATGGCGTCGCAGAAACGCGTCTACGCCCGTGATCTACCGCCGGAGATCTACGAGGAAGTCTGGGCGCTTTTCCGCGACGCCATCGAGCCGCTCATCGCCGCGGACAAACTTGGCTCCGTGCTGCTGCAGTATCCCCAGTGGTTCATGCCGGGCACCGCCGCGCGCAACGCCATTCTCGAAGCACGCGATCGGCTCGCCGGAGTGCCGTGCACGATCGAGTTCCGGAATCGCGCGTGGTTCGATGAGCGCAGTCGCGAGCGCAACCTCGCCTTCCTCCGCGACAACGCGCTGCCCTACGTTATCGTCGATGAGCCTCAAGGGCTTCCTAACAGCGTGCCGCCCATCGCGGCGGTCACCGCGCCTTCACTCGCGATCGTGCGCTTTCACGGGCGTCGTGATGACATTTGGAACCGGCGCGGCGTGAAGGTGGTGGACAAGTATCGCTATCTCTACGACCGGGACGAGCTCGCGACTTGGGTGCCCCGCGTCCTCGAAGTTGCCGAGAAGGCAGACGACACACACGTCGTGTTCAACAACTGCTACGCGAATTACGGTACTACCAACGCGCTCGAGATGAGCGCCATGCTGGCCGAGGCGGCTACACACGGGTAGCGCCGTGCGGCCCGATCCGAGCAGCGGGAGTGGCAATGACTGATCACACCAGGCTCGTCCGCGATCACCTCGCGGACGGATCACCACTGCCAGCCATTCCCCTCATCATCTCGGAGCCGATCGTCATGCGCGATCGCATGGATCTGCCGGCGGTCCGCTCGGAACGGCCGGCGGTCCGCCTGCGATTCGTGTGGCGCGGGAAAGCTCACGATCCGATGTTCGTGTTTCAGAATTGCCGTGAGCCGAGCTGGGAGCGAGTCGACATCACGGTCGAGAACCCGCTCGAAGCGGCGTTCGTCATGGAGCGCACGCGCCACGGGCCGGGCGTGATCCCGAGTACCATGCATCAATGGCGCGACGTTAGGGTCTTCGGAAACGGGGTGCTCGAACGAGGATTCTGGCATCGCCGCGGCGACTTTGACGAAAACAACGAGCACGCCCGGTTCGACTCGGTTTCCGTGTACGGCTACACTGATTGCGGTTGGCTCATCGAGGGCACGCAGTCGAAGGAGCATCTGTTCACGCATTGCCGCGCGAACGGCGACACGACGGGTCGCGTTGGGGTGCGCTCCTTCGGGTCGTTTCAGTGGATCGGCGGAGCAATGAGCGGCCACGCCGAAAGTTGCTTTGCGCTCGGTCCGCCCTGCGACGTCGTACGCATCGAAGGCGCTGGCTGTGAGACGTCCGCCCGCCTCCTTACGGCGAAGGGGCCTACGGGGAACGCGTATCCGGTGCTGCTCGAGCAGGTGCGATTCATGACCGATCGTCTGCATCCGGACGGCGTGATGATCGATTTCGGCGCGCCAGGCCCGCTCACCATCCGCGGCGGTCAGTTCGGCAATGGGCACCAGCCGATCCCAACGATTCGGATGCGGACCGTGGCCGATCTGGCGTTCATCTGCGAAGGGGCCGCGTTCGACGCGTGGGGCTCCCACGAACACGCCGAACACATCTTCGACCTTCCGACGAATACCGGGCGCGACGTGCGCATCGTCGCCAACCTCTTCGCCGACGCGAACGGAATGGCGCGCCGTCGATAGACGCCGCTGGACGCCGTTCTGTAGTCACGTGCCCTTCGTGTCGCAGTGGTCGTCATCGGGCATGGTCCCGTGCGCAAGATCGAGGCGCGGAACCACCCGCTGCCTATAGGGAAGGGCGATGAGCGATCCAACGAACCGGTCACACACACCACCCTCCGTCACCGGACGCCGACGGCGCTTCACCGGCGCGCATCCGTACCCGGCGCTTCCACAATCGCGCTTGCCATTGCTGCGCGGGATGCTGTGGCTGACCTGGGCCGCCTGCCTCGCGATCGTCGACAGCGTGCTCGAGCTTGTGCCGGGCACCACGCGGTCTCGGCGTCGCAAGCGCAACCGCGGTGCGTCAGAGCCGGCAGCGGTGCCGCGTAGTCCGCGACTCCCTTCACTGACACCTACCGGATGACACCCGCGTACGAGATCGAACGCGGGCGCGTCGCGCTGACTGCCTCGCCTAACGTGTTCAATTCGAGGGGGTCGGCCGCGCTGAGTCGATCACCCGCGGATCGCGGGCGTTAGTCCGCTTCACACCAAACAGTGTCGTCGATGCGCGGCTCGTTTGCGTTCCTGCTTCCCCTCTACTTCGGTGCCGCCCTGTTCGGCGTGAACGCGGCGGCCAATACCGTGACACCGCTAGCTGCAGCGGCTGACATGACCGTCGTCGCCGGGCCCATCCGGGCACGCTGGGAGCGACGCCCGCAACGACCCATTCGCGTCTTCATTGCGGCGGCACGGACGACCCCGGGTTGGCAACCCGAACTCGTCGAGGCCGCCTGGGCCGGATTTCGGCGGTGGTCCACACCCGACGTTCCGGTTCGATTCGCACGCGTCTGGTCCGCATCGGACGCCGACGTAGTCGTCGAATGGGTCGGATTCACTTCCCGGGACATGCATTGGCAAGACGTGGCGCGAGGAGATCGGTACCGAGATCAGCAACGCGCGGATTACGCTCGCTCTGCACGATCACCGCGGCCGGACACTCACGCCCGAGATGCAGCGCGGCGCGGCGCTCCACGAGATCGGCCATCTGCTCGGGCTCGAACACGTCGCGCACCGCGACTCGATCATGTACCCGCAGGTGTGGGTCACCGACATCGCCGATGCCGACAGGAACGCGTTGCGGAATCTGTATTCGACTCGCCCACCGGCGGTGGCGGACTAACTGGCCAAGGTTGGCGGACACCATCGCCCAGTCGGCGGCGCGCTGGATCTACTCGTTCCTGATGGCGAAGGTCGAGATGGAGATCGGGCTTCCAACCTGCAGCTCGAGCCGCTGACCGGGCCCCAACACGACGGGATCCGTGACGTATCCGCGCGTCGCGCCGATGGGATCCGCTAGAATCTGAACCTCGCTGCCGCCGCTAATCGCCTGAGCCGGCAGCCGGAATGTCTGTGTCGACGAGCCGCCCACCGTACCGACGCGGAACCGGGCCGATCCACGCACGGCATAGATCACGACGTCCAGCCAATTATCGTTCCGGACGGTAACACTCCGCGCCACCGTCCCATCCCCGGAGCGTCTGCTGATCGGAAACACGATTGGTAGCACAGGCACTCGAGATGACAGCCGCGACCAACGCCAACCCACCTAAGGTTCTCCGTACCATCGTTCCTCCCTCTCCGTTGCCCGGCCGCCCTTTATCGAGTACTCCGTAGCGCGCGCGGTGTGCCATTCGCCTCCGGAGAAACGAGGAAAGAACGCGCGAGTGGTCCGTGGGATGCAAACGACGGCGGCACGTGAACGGTCGCGCTGGGCGACGCACTTTCGGTGTGGCCAATACGAAGGAGCCCCGGCGACCGCGAAGGTCACCGGGGCTTTTCAATCGCTTCCGTTATGGGCCTGGATAGAGTTGAACTATCGACCTCACGCTTATCAGGCGTGCGCTCTAACCACCTGAGCTACAGGCCCGGAAAGAGTCGCGAAAACTAGCCACGCCTATGAGTTGAGTCAACCGACGAACCCTTGGAATGCAAGTGAGCCCAACAGTACGGGGAACAGAAATTGCCCCTTCGACGATACGAGATGTCGCGTGCGCCGCCGCTGTCAGCGGGCGCCCCATGGCACCGTCGATGACACTCGACGAAAGCACCATCGCCCGGCGACGTCCGGTCCGTCACTACCGCCGCCCAAATTAATTCACTTATGCTGGAACGATTCGGAGGCAGGGTCATGATCACGATCATCATCCTGTCCCTCCTCGCCGCGCTCATTCTCATTGCAGCGTTCGTGGCACGAAGACGGAGACGGACGGAACGAGGCGGGGATGCGATTCCGCTCTTCTCGGTGCCGTCCAATTCGCCCGCCGCCATCCCCCGACCCGCGACGACCGCAGGTCGTGCGACGCGCAACACCCCGCCGATGCCGCACGATCACGTGCCTTCGCCTCGGAACCACACTGCCGAGCAGGCAGTGCGCTTCGCGCCGACCACCGCCACGATCAAGACGCGCGACGGCGGTGTCTCCACGCTCCCGCTCTCCTCACACGCAGAGCAACCAGGATCGGCTGATCAGGAACAACTTGGCGAGGAAGTCGACGGCCAATCATTGCGGTTCTGGCGTCCCGCGGACGGCACGCTCCAGTTCTTACCGGGGCGACTCGTGATCGCTGCGGGACGCGATGTCGGCCAGGAGATCCGGTTCGTGCGCACGGAAGGACCCGACGGCACGCGCATTACGTTTGGCCGCGCCGAAGGCGCGCCGTACCGCCACGTGCAGCTCCGGGAGCCGACGGTAAGCCGAGCGCATGCGCAGATGACATACGAGCAGCCATCGGTGTCGAACGGATCCGGATCGCGGGGTATAACCGGAATCACGTCCCATTGGCGCCTCGAGAATCTGTCGTCGACGAACCCCGTCGCGGTCAACGGTCGGCCGCTTGAATGGTCAGGGCGGGCCCTCCGCATCGGTCATCCTGGCTGAGGGTGATCGGATTGAAATGGGTGAGGTCGCCTTCATCTTTCACTCGCGCTAATGTTCCTGTCCCCGGCCGCCACTTGCCGTCGTCCGGTATCTGCGTCACAACCGCGGGAAAGAAGAGCTGGCTGATGCTTGGTGATACGGAAGAACAAGTCGTCACAACCGATCTCGAGAGCGAATACGAGATACTCGGCGAGCTTGGCCGCGGGGCTACTGCTGTCGTGTATCGCGCGCGCGATCGCGAGCTCGGTCGTGAAGTCGCGATCAAGGTCATCCGTCCGAAATTCGCGGACGATGACGAGGCGGTAGCGCGCCTCGCGTCGTGAGGCGCGGACGGTCGCGCAGCTTGGGCATCCGAACATTGTCACGCTCTACGCGGTCCGACGTGTTCGCGACGGCAGCCTTGCACTCGTTATGCAGCTCGTGCCGGGCAGAACGTTGCGCGAGATGCTGAACGAGCGCGGCCCGTGCACGTTCGAGCGAGCTGATCGGATCCTTCGCGATGTTGCCTGCAGCGCTCGCGCACGCGCACCAGCGAGGCATCGTTCACCGCGATGTGAAGCCCGAGAACATTTTCATCGACGAAAACACGGGCCATGCACTGCTCTCGGACTTCGGCGTCGCGCGCTCGCTCGAGCCCGATTCGCAGCTGACGGCGACCGGGACAGCGATCGGCACGCCCGCGTACATGTCACCCGAACAGATCGACGGCGTCGAGCTCGATGGGCGCAGCGATCTGTACAGTCTCGGACTGGTCGGGTGGGAGATGCTCACCGGCCGGCGCCCGTGGGATGGCGAAGGCCTGTACAGCGTCATCTACAAGCAGAAGCGAGAGGAGCTCCCGCCGATCGACGAGATCAGACCGGACACGCCGGACCGGCTCATCTATCTCATCGAGGGCGCCACAAGGAAGGCCGCCGACGAACGTTGGAGCGGTGCGGCGGAGTTGCTCGAGCGCGCATCGACCATCGCGCCGGAAGGCGGATGGTCGCGCTGGCACGCCGAGCGGCGGAAGCGCCGGCGCGGGATGGTGTACTCAGCCGCGCGCGAACGCGGCGACTCGGTGCTGTCAGCCGCTCTCGAAACGGTTCGCTTCCGGCGCGACGGCACCACGCCCACCCAGCAGGTCGCTAGCGCACCGCCCGCTCCTCGAGAGCGGTTCGCTGGAGCGGATCCCGCCAAGGTCGAGATCCAGGCGGCTCGGCGCGCGGCGTTCGAGGAGGCCGTCGACGATCAGCCGCCGCGCCGCTCGGTCCTCCCCGTGTTCATCGTTGCGATGCTGGTGATCGCAGCGATTGGGGCCGGCGTGCGCCTGATGCGCGGCCGCGCTGATCCGATCACCGAAAGTCGCTCGCCAGTCGCATTCTCGGACAACGGCGGTGTTGAGGTACCGGTGGGTGGAGTCGCGACGTCGAAGCCCCCCACGCCTAACGCCATTGTAGGTCAGTCCCCGACTGTACCCGACTCCGCGCCTTCTGCCGCGGTGACTCCAAAGGATTCGAATGGGGTCGCGAGCAACAAACCGGCGCCTGCTCCGAGCTCGGGGCTCGCACGCACGAGCGAACCGACGGCGACGCCAACGCGCCCGAGCCAGGATGGGCGGAAGGCCGCGACTGGTGGCGAAGTGTCGGCGTCGCCGACCACGACGGATCGCGGGAAGACCGCGCGCGCGGCCGAAGTTCCGCTGCCTCCGCCACCGGTGTTGCCACCAACGAGCCCCGCCACGTCTTCCGTCGCATCGCGAGGGGCGGCGCCGGTGACTGCCGTAGCGCCACCGAGTGTTGGCGCGGTCTCGTTTCCCGCGGAGCGAGCGACCGTTGCCGCTGGAGGACGACACTCGTGCGAGTTGACCAGCTCGGGCTCCGCGTTATGCTGGGGCTCGAACGACCAGGGACAACTCGGCGACGGCACGCTCGACGATCGCACCGATCCCGCCGTCGTCGCCGGCGATCTTACGTTCGCGCAACTCAGTGCCGGCGCATCGCACACCTGCGGCGTGACGCGCGACGGCGACGCGTACTGTTGGGGCAACAACGAGCGTGGCCAGCTCGGCGACGCCACCACATTGCAGCGGAATACGCCCGTACGCGTCGGCGCCGCCGGCCCGTTCAAGACGGTGCGCGCGGGGTTCGCACACTCGTGTGCCCTGTCACGCGGTGGGGAAATCTCATGTTGGGGCTCGAACGCGTACGGCCAGCTCGGGACGGGGGTCGGCCTAACGAGCACACGGCCCGGGGCCGTCGCCGGTGGGCTCCGGTTCGGCGCCATGGCGGTCGGCTGGAATCACACGTGCGGCATTACGACCGCGGGCGACATGTACTGCTGGGGTGCGAACAACGGTGGACAGATCGGCGATGGTACGCGTGACGACCGTCGGACTCCGACACGAATCGCCGCAGGTACCCGCTTCGTGGCGGTCGCTGCGGGAAACCAGCACACGTGCGCCGTCGCCACGACAGGAGACGTCTACTGCTGGGGGCGAAACAACTACGGGCAACTCGCGACGGGTGCCGGCGATCGCGCTCAGCCCAGCAAGATCGAGTCAGACGGTAACTTCTCGACGCTCACCGCCGGAGCCGTACACACGTGCGCGGTGACAACAGCCGGTCAGGTGTTCTGCTGGGGACGAAACACGTTTGGGCAGTTAGGCGACGGTACGACAACGGATCGTCCGACACCCGTTCGCGTCGTTGGTCTTCCGGCGGTCGGTAGTCGTCCAGGCCAGCGGCGCACATACGTGCGCCGCGACACCAGGCGGGCGACAGCTACTGTTGGGGCTACAATGTCGAAGGACAGCTGGGCGATGGAACGCGAAACCATCGATCGCGCCCAGTGCACGTCGCAGCTCCGTCACGCTAGCCCAGGCGCCGCATGCTGCACTTCCCACTGCCGGTCCGATTGTCACGTACCGTGTCACGACTCCGCGCCGCCAGTGGGCTCGCCGCGTTGGCGGCCTCGCTCTCCTGCAGTACCGATACGCTCGACCCCAATCGTACGGCCGTCGCCTCGGTCGTGGTCGCTCCGAGCGAGCTGAGTGTCGGCGTCGGTTCGTCCGCGCCGCTCATCCGCGGAAGTACGCGACGCCGCGGGCGCACTACTCGCGGACCGAAAGGTCGTGTGGGCGACGAAGAACGTCACGATTGCCACCGTGTCTGGCTCGGGTGCGGTGACGGGCGTGAGTCCGGGGCCGGTCCAGATCGCCGCGACCGCCGAGGGCAAGAGCGCGCATCGTCGATGTGACGGTGAATCCGAAGGCCGTCGCCACCGTGCGCCTAACGCCGAACGGCGACCAGCGACTTGCTGGTCGGTGAAACGAGGCAGATGACGGCCGAGACCCTGGACTCACAGGGTGCGCCGCTACCGAGTCGTCCCGTCACGTGGTCGAGCAACTCCATCGGCGTCGCGTCGGTGAGTGCCAACGGACTGATCACGGCTGTCGCCTCGGGTGGCGCGGTCATCACGGCGTCCAGCGAAGGAAAGACGGCCGTCGTTGCGATCACCGTCTCGTCCGTGCCGGTGGCGACCGTGTCCGTGACACCGCCGAGCGGTGAAGTCGTCGTCACGCAGACGCTGCAGCTGACCGCGAACCCCAAGGATGCACAAGGCGGCACACTCGTCGGACGATCCATCGCGTGGTCTACGAGTGACGCGACTCGTGCCACCGTGTCGTCAACGGGTCTCGTCACAGGCGTGGCTCCAGGCGCCGCCACGATCACGGCGTCGGCTGACGGCAAGTCAGGAACGTCGTCGATCACAGTCAAGCCGAAACCAGTCGGCGCCGTGATCGTGTCCCCGGGGCAAGTGAGCGTCGAAGCAGGCCAAACGCGTCAGCTCACGGCACAGGTGACGGACGATCAGGGCAACGTGCTCAGTGGAAGGCCAATCACATACTCCAGCGACAACCCCGCTATCGCGACGGTTTCGGCGGCCGGCGTCGTGACGGGTGTGGCAATCGGCTCGGCGAAGATCACGGCCACGAGCGAGGGAAAAACGGGCACCGCCGATGTCAGCGTGACAGCGGTTCCGGTCGCGACAGTCGAAGTGTCGCCACCGTCGGCGGATCTCACCGTCGGCCAGACCCGACAGTTGGCCGCAATCGCGAAGGACGGGCGCGGCACGGTGCTCGGCGGCCGAACCGTCGTCTGGTCGTCGGGCGCGCCGTCGGTCGCCACCGTATCGGGAACAGGCGTGGTGACCGGGGTTGGCGCGGGGAGTGCCGTTGTTTTCGCGACCATCGAAGGGCGACACTGGTTCGGCGACGATCAACGTTAGGCAGGTCGCCGTCACGAGCGTGGCCGTGGCGCCGGCGTCGAGCAACATCGCCGTCGGTGCTGCCGTGCAACTCGCCGCCACCGTGCGCTCCGGCACGACCGTCCTCACCGATCGAGGCGTCGGCTGGAGCTCGAGCAATGATGCGGTCGCGGTGGTATCGAGCACGGGCCGCGTGACCGGTCTCAAGGCAGGCGTGGTGACGATCACCGCGACGAGCGACGGCGTCGTCGGCACGGCCGTCGTATCGGTCGGTATCGCGAGCGTCGTAGTCACGCCCTCGCCGACTACGGTCGGCGTCGGCCAGACACGACAGCTCACCGCCTCGGCGCGCGACGCGGCGAACGGCGCTGTGGCGGGCGTCTCCTTCCAGTGGTCGTCGCCCGCGACGCAGACCGCGACCGTCGATGCCTCGGGTTTGGTGACCGGTCGCGCGGCGGGCACCGTCAGCATCGCAGCGTCCGTAGGCTCGGTATCCGGATCGGCCGCGGTGACCGTGGCGCCGCCGCCCGTGGCATGCAGTCACCGTAGCACCGCCAGCACCTAACGTGAAAGCCGGCCAGAGCGTTCAGCTCACGGCAACGCTCAAGGACGCCAACAACAACGTGCTCACCGACCGCACCGTTGCGTGGAGTTCCAGCAACCCCGCTGCGCGCGACTGTGAACGCGCAGGGGCTCGTGACGACATCACTGGTGAACAAAGGAACCGGTAACGATCACCGCGACGTCCGAAGGCAAGAGCGGCTCGTCGGTCGTCACCGTCCAGTAGGCGCCGCTCATGAAACGATTCATTCGGTCGACGCTTTTCGCAGCCGCTCGCCGGGCTTGTCCTTCTCCTGTCGGGAGCGCTCGCCAGGTCCACTGACGCGCAGCAGCTCGCCGCGAAACGCGCGCTGTCCGCGGCGAGCACCTTGCCCTGTGCCGCGCCGACGGCAGGCGTCGCCGCGACGCGCAACGACTCGCCAGACGTTAGGCGGCTCATGGCGCTCGGCCACGAGGCGGCGATCGTCGGCGATCACCGACAGGCGCGCGACGTGTTCGTCGACGCCGCCCGGCTCAGCCCCGGCGACGAGCGGATCGCGTACCAACTCGGACGCGCGTACGAGGAGCTCGGCGAACAGCCTAACGCGGTTCGAGAATACTGTCGCTTCCTGGCCCTGGCGCCACAGGCCAGCGACGCGCCCGACGTGCGGACGCGGATCACTCGCGCTCGTCGCTCGCACCGCCTGGCGCGACTCGCGGCCAGCGACCCGGTCGGCACGGCGTTTCGGCACGGCGTCGCGACACCTCGATCGAGCGTCAGTGGCGCGAGGCCGCCGATGCGTTCGACTCGCGTCATCCAGTCACTCCCCCGTGCGGCGGAAGCGTACTACGATCGGGGACTCGCGCTCGCGGCGCTCGCAGGAGCGCGACGCCGCCGTGCGAGACTTCGAGCAGTATCTGGCGTTTCGTCCGGGCGCCGAGGACCAGGCGCAGGTGCGCGCACAGATCGATGCGCTGCGTCGGCCGACGTGGAGCACGAGCACGGCGCTCCTCACGGGGCTCGTCGTTGCCAGGACTCGGACAGGTCTACACGTCGCGTCCGTGGATCGGCCTCGGCGTCGCGGCGGTTGCCGGGACGTCGCTCTACCTCGCGCTGCTATCGAAGGAGGAACAGGAGATTCGCGAGTTCCCGTTCCCTCCCGGATTTCCCGAGCCGACCTACACGGACACGATCACGGTGACGAAGCACCCGTACTACGCGGCCGGGATCGCCGTCTTCGCGACGCTCACGATAGGCGCCGCGTTCGAGGCCGCTCGTTACGCACGGCGGTCTCGCGATGCGCCGGTGCGTCACCAACGGGCGGCCGCCCGCCGCACGCGTTGGCGCGGTGGAGCTGTTTTCACCGGACGTCATCCCGACGCGGCGCGGGCTCGCGCTTCGCATGTCCGGACGCGTATCGCTGCGTAGGCACACGCCCCGGTACGTACGCGGTTGCGACTCCGTCCAATGGCCGCATCCACCTGACACGGAGGTCAGCCGAGTCTAGGTTTCGTATCTGCACTCTGTTACGTATGTCGATGCGTATGTGAAGTGCGCGCACGTTGCCGGTCAGCGTACGTACGCGTTTTGATGATCGTTCACACTAGGCTCGCCGCTGTTGCCTCGGGCGCTGCCGCCGCTCGGGCAGCATCGGCTCCCGCCGCCAATCATCGACTTCGGGTGGAGGAATACCAAACCATCTTGCATGGCGTCCGGCGCGGCGATCGCTTTGATCGTCGGCTCTCGCAGTCGTCGACTGCCGTCATTCGCCGCCGCCGTCGCGCGCGAGCGCTGCAGGCGCCGCTGCCATTGATTCCCTTCTCCACCGGCTTCGGGCATGTTCGGGCCGCCGAGGCCGGATCGGCACGCTGCGGCCCCCCGCCCGATCACCGTATGCGATCGTCGCGAACGCGCCGACACCAGCGTGGACATCCGCACAGTGCCGAATGCAGGACGCAGCAGAACGCCGGACGCTCCCCGTACGCGCCGCCGCACCAGGCACCGCCTGTAGCCGGGAGGCGCGGCGAGCGTGATGTCGGCGCGCCGACAGCAGCGCGCTGGCCGAGCACGGCGCGCCTAACGAGATGGTCTCCGGGGCCGCCGTCGATGGCGCATCGGTGCGCTACTGGCGCCCGGCCGATGGCACGTTGCAATTCCTGCCCGGGCCGACTCGAGGTGATCGCCGGTCGCGACGCGGGCCAGGAGATCCGATTCGTCCGCACGCCGGGCCCTGATGGCACGCGGTGACGTTCGGGCGGGCCGAGGGCGCGCCGTATCGTCACGTGCAGCTGCGAGAGCCCACGGTCAGCCGCACGCATGCCTGCATGACGTTGGACGTCAGGACACCGGCGCGGACTGGAGGGCCGGACGAGGTCGGTCCAACGGCGACTCCGCAGCGCCGCGCTGGCGGCTCGAGAATCTCTCGGCGACGAATCCGGTTGTGGTGAACGGGAGTCCGCTGGCGGCGGATGAGAGTCCGAGCGTCGTTCGGCGGTGCTCGAGCGAGGGCGATCGGATCGAGATGGGCGAGGTCGTGTTCCGCTTTCATGAGAACGATAGCGGAGCGACCGACGGCGCGTTGAGTGAAGGCGGGCATGGAAAGCCCCGGCGACTCGTGTGGAGTGCCGGGGCTTTCTCTGTATGCCTAACAATCGAATGTGACTCGTGGATGGCGCGACACGTGAGCGGTTTTCAGCGGTTGGCGCGAGCCGTCCTGCGTACTCGCCTGCTCCGTTAAGGAGGTGATCCAGCCGCAGGTTCCCCTACGGCTACCTTGTTACGACTTCGCCCCAGTCACTGCGCTCGCCTTCGGCCGCTTGGCCCCCTCGCGGGTTCCGGCACGGACTTCGGGCGCTCACAGCTTCCATGGCGTGACGGGCGGTGTGTACAAGGCCCGGGAACGTATTCACCGTGGCGTAGCTGATCCACGATTACTAGCGATTCCAGCTTCATGCCCTCGGGTTGCAGAGGACAATCCGAACTGAGGGCGGGTTTACGGGATTGGCTCCGCTTGCGCTCTTGCGACCCTCTGTCCCGCCCATTGTAGCACGTGTGTAGCCCTGGACGTAAGGACCATGATGACTTGACGTCGTCCCCACCTTCCTCCGGTTTGGCACCGGCAGTCTCTCTAGAGTGCCCGGCTTTACCCGCTGGTAACTAGAGACGGGGGTTGCGCTCGTTGCGGGACTTAACCCAACATCTCACGACACGAGCTGACGACAGCCATGCAGCACCTGTGCGCGGACTCCGAAGAGGGCCCCCCGTTTCTGGGGGGTTTCCCGCGCATGTCAAGCCCAGGTAAGGTTCTTCGCGTTGCGTCGAATTAAACCACATGCTCCACCGCTTGTGCGGGCCCCCGTCAATTCCTTTGAGTTTCAGCCTTGCGGCCGTACTCCCCAGGCGGGGCACTTAATGCGTTAGCGCCGGCACCCGGGGGGTCGCTCCCCCAAGCACCTAGTGCCCATCGTTTACGGCGTGGACTACCAGGGTATCTAATCCTGTTTGCTCCCCACGCTGTCGCGCCTCAGTGTCAGCCGGGATGGTTACCCACCCCTTCCTGCCCAGCGGGCCGCCTTCGCCACCGGTGTTCTTCCGGATCTCTACGCATTCCACCGCTACACCCGGAATTCCACCCGCCCCTACAGTGCTCGAGCCTCCCAGTCCGCACGGCCGACCCGGGGTTGAGCCCCGGGCTTTCACCGCGCGCTTGAGCATGCCACCTACGCGCCCTTTACGCCCAGTGATTCCGGACAACGCTCGCACCCTCCGTATTACCGCGGCTGCTGGCACGGAGTTAGCCGGTGCTTCCTCACCCGGTACCGTCAGTCCGCGTCGAAACCGGATGTTCGCCCCGGGCAACAGGGGTTTACGAGCCGAAGCCCTTCCTCCCCCACGCGGCGTCGCTGCGTCAGCCTTGCGGCCATTGCGCAAGATTCCCCACTGCTGCCTCCCGTAGGAGTCTGGGCCGTCTCTCAGTCCCAATGTGGCTGGCCATCCTCTCAGACCAGCTACCCGTCACCGCCTTGGTGGGCCGTTACCCCGCCAACTAGCTGATAGGCCGCGAGCCCCTCTCCCCGCCCCGAGAAGTTTCCTCGCCCCGGTATGCCCCCGAACCGAGCGTATGCGGTATTACCCGGCCGTTGGGCCGGCTATCCCCCGCGGGGAGGTAGGTCGCTCACGTGTTACGCACCCGTTCGCCGGTCAGGGGTTGCCCCCCGCCCTCGACTTGCATGTGTTAAGCACGCCGCCAGCGTTCGTCCTGAGCCAGGATCAAACTCTCCAAGAGAATTCGATAGCTCCTCGAACGCGGTCTTCTCGAAACGCAGTCTCAATAGACCACGTCCGGAATCAATTGATCGTGATTTGATCTCTCACTGCGGCACACGAACACCGCAGCTCAACGAGAGCCATCGCACGAATGTCACACTCGATTGTCAAACAGCAACTTGCGTCCCCCAAGTTTCCGGGGAACGCTAAATATAACCGACAGTTTGCGCGTGCAAGGGGGCAAGTTCACCGCTCGCCACGCTGCAATCGCTCCCTCACGAATCGTCGCGCATCCCTAACGCGAGCAGCTCGACCAGCGCTCAGCCGCCGAGCGCGACAAACGCTGCCTCATTCCTCGCGACGCGGATGACCAGGACGCGGACGGTCCTCATCATCCTCATCGTACTCATCATCGAGATCGACGAGATCGTCGTCGAGTTCCTCGAAGTCCTCCTCGTCCTCATCGAGGTCTTCGTCGTCCTCGTCTTCGTCCTCATCGTCGTCGTCCTCGTCGTCGAGATCGTCGTCCTCGTCATCCTCATCGAGGTCATCGTCCGTCCTCGTCGTCGAACTCGTCGTCCTCATCGAGATCGTCGTCGTCGAACCCGTCATCCTCATCGTCGTCGTCGAGATCGTCGTCGTCGCGCCTCGGGGATAGCGCACCGGCCGTGAGCTGCTCCTCATCGGCCTCCGACGAGTCGAGCCAGTCCAACATTGTACAGGTCTCCTGGAGGAAGTTTTACAGCGAAGCGCGCTCTCGCTCGCGCTTCGCTTCCCGCGACAGCTTCTTCCGATCGTTCGCACTGAGGAATCGCTTCCGAAGACCGAATCGCTCCGGGCGTCACCTCGATCAGCTCATCGTCCTCGATATACTCCAAGGCGCCTTCGAGCGTCAACTCCCGCGGCGGCTCGAGCTGCACGTTCTCATCGCTCGCCTTCGAGCGCATGTTCGTCAGCTTCTTCTCCTTCGTCGGGTTGACGTCCATGTCGCCCGGACGCGAGTTCTCACCGACGATCATGCCTTCGTACACCGTGTCACCAGGTGACACGAACAGTGTCGATCGCTCCTGCAAGTTCGCGAGAGCGAATGCGACAATCGTGCCCGCCTCCATTGACACCAACGTCCCGCGCGTCCGGCCCGCAAGCGGACCCGCCCACGGCCCGTAGTCGAGAAACCGGTGATGAATCACGCCGGTCCCACGCGTGTCCGTCAAGAACTCACTGCGATAGCCGAACAATCCGCGCGCCGGAATGCGGTAGCGCAGACGCACCATCCCCTGCCCCGGATTCTTCATCTCCAGCATCTCGGCGCGACGCGGCCCGAGCTTCTCGATGACGGCGCCCAGGAATGCCTTCGGGCACATCGATCATCAGCTCTTCGTACGGCTCGAGTCGTTCACCATTCGCGACCCACGCGCGTGATGACGCGCGGTCGCGACACCTGAAACTCGTAGCCCTCGCGACGCATGGTCTCCATGAGAATGGAGAGATGCAGCTCGCCGCGTCCGGACACGGTCCACGAATCGGTCGAATCCGTATCCTCGACGCGCAGCGCGACGTTGCGCTCGAGCTCTCGGTACAATCGCTCTCGCACCTGACGCGACGTCACGAACTTCCCGTCGCTTCCCGGCGAACGGCGAGTTGTTCACGAGAAAGTCCACCGAGATCGTCGGCTCCTCGACGGCAATGCCTTCGAGGCGATCCGGATGATCGACGTCGGTGATCGTCAGTCCGATCTCGACATCTTCGAGGCCGGCAAGCGCGACGATCTCGCCAGCGCGCGCCTGTCTCGATCTCGATTCGATCGAGTCCTTCGAACATGTACAACTTCGTTACGCGCGATCGCTCGACTGACCGCGAGTCGAGTGCAGTACCAGCGGCGACGATCGCCGGCTCGGCTCCTTCGATCGGAAGCAGTGCAACCGTATCGCCGACGCGAACCGTGCCGCGCTCGATGACGACCGATGCCCAGGCGACCGAGATACGGCGAATGATCGATGGTCGAAATCAGCATCTGGAACGGCGCGCCGCCATCGCTCGGTGGCGCCGGGACGTGCCGCACGATCGCTTCGAACAGCGGCGTGAGGTCCGTCGGAGGGACGTTCATGTCGTTCGTCGCGACGCCCTCGCGCGCCGACGCGTAGATGAATGGCGCATCGAGCTGCGACGAATCGGCCTCGAGCTCGAGCAGCAAGCTCGAGCACCTCGTCGTGCACACGAAGCGGATCGGCACCAGGTCGATCGATCTTGTTGATGACGACGATGGGCGTGCGGCCTAACGCGAGCGCCTTGCTCAGCACGAAGCGCGTCTGCGGCATGGGACCGTCGAACGCATCGACGACGAGCAGCACGCCATCGACCATGCGCAGGATGCGCTCGACCTCACCGCCGAAATCGGCGTGGCCGGGTGTATCGACGATGTTGATCTTGGTGCCGCGCCACCGAATGGCGGTGTTCTTGGCGAGGATCGTTATCCCCCGCTCGCGCTCGAGCGGGTTCGAATCCATCACGCGCTCCTGAACGACCTGATTGTCGCGGAACGCACCGGCCTGGCGGAGCATTTTGTCCACCAGCGTCGTCTTCCCGTGGTCGACGTGCGCGATGATGGCAATGTTGCGAATCTGCATAGCCTGCATAGCCTGTAAGTATAGCAATCTCACCGGAATGCATTCAAGCGCTTGCATGGTTTCGGAGTTTTCGTCACCGTACGCGCGTCACGCTATCCGGAGGTGTCACATGCAGCAGTCGCAGGAGCCCACGGAACCGGGCTATCCCCACGGGCGCGGATACGGCCACGACTACATGCGTGGCGGTGAGGTCCTCGGAGGCTACGGCTACAGCGCCCGGGCCGAGTACGAAACACCTCGCGGGGAACTCCTGACTACAGGGGAGCACGAGCACGTGGGCCCGTCGGACGAGCTGTCGACCAACTCAGCTGGTCCGTAACCACCCTCCGTCACCAATGACGAACGGCGCCCGAGGCAATCCGCGGGCGCCGTTTTCCATTCGACCGCTGGTCCGTGACCGACGTCAGCGTTTCGTCGCGTAGCCCGGCCGAGGCGGACGCGTCTTCGTGTCGACGCCGTTATCGGGCTTCGGTGACTGCGCCGCCGCACTCTCGCCATCGACGAACGACGTGTCGTGCCCGCGCGAGCGGAGCGCCTGCGAGAAACCCGATCTTGTCGGTCGCCTTCATGTACGCCTCCTTCGGCTCGACCTGACCGGCGTCGACGAGCTCGATCAGCGCGTCGTTGAGCGTGCACATTCCGGCACGCCGCGACGTCTGCATGACCGAGGTGATCTGGAACGTCTTCGCTTCGCGAATGAGGTTCGAGATCGCGATTCGTCGACAGCAGGATCTCGCGCGCCGCGACGCGACCACCGCCGATCTTCTTGCAGAGCACCTGCGAGATCACGCCCTTGAGCGACTCCGAGAGCATCACGCGGATCTGCTCCTGGCGATCGGCCGGGAACTGATCGACGAGCCGGTCGATGGTGCTCGGGGCCGTCGTCGTGTGCAGCGTGCCGAACACCAGGTGTCCGGTCTCCGCCGTCTCGATGGCGATCGATGCCGTCTCGAGATCGCGCAGCTCGCCGACCAGCACAATGTCGGGGTCTTCTCGAAGCGCCGCGCGGAGCGCGTGCTTGAACGACCCGGTGTGAACACCCACCTGACGCTGCGTGATCACGCACTTCTTGTTCTGATGGACGAACTCGATCGGGTCTTCGATCGTGATGACGTGATCGGTGCGCGTCCGGTTGATCAGGTCGATCAGCGCGCACAGCGTCGTCGATTTGCCCGAGCCCGGTCGGCCCAGTGACCAGCACGAGGCCCTTTGGTCAGCTGGCAGAGCGCCTGCACTTCGCTCGAGATCCCAAGCTCTTCGGCCGAGACGACCTTCGCCGGAATGACGCGAAGCACGGCGCCCGCACCCTTCCGCTCGCGAAACACGTTCGCGCGGAAGCGGGCGAGCCCCGGAATCTCGTACGCGAAGTCGGTGTCGTTCGTCTCCGCGTACTCGGTCCGATTCCGCTCCGGCATGATCGACGTTGCAGCATGCGCATGAGCGTCGGATCGTCGAGCGGTGGCTCGTCGTCGAGCCGCACCATCTCGCCGTGCCGGCGAAGAATCGGCGGCTCGCCGCACCGAAGGTGCAGATCCGACCCGCCCTGCTCCACGAGCTGTCGGAGCAGGTTGTCGATCGCCACACGCGCGGTGTGATCCTCGCCCACCTGCAATCGCTCGTCGCGGCCGGGCGGCGGCGGAACGACACGGGCCGCCGCCATCGATGGAGTCGGGCGGCCTGCACCGCCGGCGCGGTGATCGCCGGCGTCGGTGCGCCGGCGTTCCGCCGTTCACACCCGCGTGATCGCGGCCATCCACTTGCCGCTCTCGTTCGACGCACGGGCGTTGAACACGCCGTCGCCACTCCGATACTGGAACTCCGCGGGCGCTCCTTCGTCGAGACGGCGCAGCGCATCCGGCGGCGCGATCTCGCGCAGCAGTCCGAGCAGCTGCGTGGCCCCAAGCGCCTGCTTGGTCAACGGGAACGGTGGCGCCGTCCTTCACGAGCGACGCGAGCTCGTTCTCGACGAGGCGAAGCGCCTCGGCGCGGTTGCTCACCATGACGGAGAGCAGTCGGTCCAACTGTGGCATTAGGCTCCGTCAGTCGAGCGGACGAACGCGCTCGATGAACTTCGGTTCAGCAGGACAGTACCGCGCGCGGTGTACAGCAGCAGAAATCGCTCACCGACGCGATTGAGATAGTCGAGCACACGCGTGCGCCCGCTGAGCGATTCGAGGTACACGTTGCCCGGTGTGCACTGCTGCCACCGGTGAGCACGACCTCGATCGTGGCCGGTGCGCCGATCTGCCATTCATCGGCCGGCATCGGATCGCGGCTTTCGAGCTCACGCACTCGATCCTTCGCGACGAGGAACAGCGTCACCGTCGCTCGTGAGCATCGGGAAAAACGGCTCGGCGGAGTTCAGAATGTCGGCGGCTTCTTCGCGACCGTACCGGTTTCGCGGACTCGCCTGCACGAACAGCTCACCAGCGATCCGTTCGCCGCCGACCGTGACGAGCACGGCCGCAAGTCGGTCTTTCTGAATGCGGTAGTCGTTGTTGTTCATCGTCCCCATTGGCCGCCGTGCTCCATCGGCTAACGGATGAGGACGCGCCACGGCCAAGTCTGGTCACCCGCGGTGGCTTACGCGTGTCACGCCGGCGAAGCGTCGGAGAGCGTCACAGCCATCAGCTGCTCAGCTCGCGCGTGCTCGACGCCTCAGCTCGTGCAGGTGTGACGCTCGCGCTCGTACATCTCGCTGCGCTCGAGCTGCACGGTGACGTGATCGATGCCGAAGAGCCGCATGGCATCGTGCACGTGCTCGAGCACGTGCTGATGTCGATCGGCTCGCGAACGATCGCGTGCGCGCTCATCGCGACGAGTCCGGACGTGACGGTCCACACGTGCAGGTCGTGCACGGACTCGATACCCGGGAATCGCCTCGAGTTGCGTGCGAACGGAGCCGAGCGAGATGTGCGACGGCGTCGACTCGAGCAGGACATCGACCGACTCACGAACGATTCGCCACGCGCCTCGAAGGATCAGCAGCGCCATGATGAGCGATGCGATCGGGTCCGCGGCGACCCACCCGGTCCATCGGACGATCACCGCGGCCGCCACTGTCCCGACCGAGCCAAGGAGATCGCTCAAGCACGTGCAGGTACGCCGCACGCACGTTGAGACTCGACTCGCCGGACGAGTGGAGCATGCGCGCGGCGATGACGTTGACGATCAGTCCGGCGATGGCCACGACGAGCATGAGGCCACTCTGCAGCGGCTCGGGCGCGCGCAGCCGCAGCGATGGCTTCCCAGACGATCCAGGCGGAGATGAGCAGGAGCGTCGCCCCGTTGAGGAATGCGGCGAGGACTTCCCACCGCAGGTAGCCGTAGGTCTTCTGCGGTGACGCCGGCTGCCGACTGAACCACGCGACGAACAGCGAGAGGCCAGTGCGGCGACGTCGGTGAGCATGTGACCGGCGTCGGCGAGCAGCGCGAGCGAGTTCGCGAGCCAGACCACCGACGACTTCGACGACGAGAAACACCGCCGTGACCGCCAGCGCGGCACGCAGCCGTCGCATCGGCGTGGCGTGATCGACCTCGCGTGAGGCGTCGCCGACGCGGCTCCGTGCGAGTGACCGTGCATGGCTGTGCCCGTGATGGTGCCGTGATGCTCGCCCGGCCCGTGCACGTGCAAATGACTCATTGCGCGCTGCGAGCTGCTGGCGGTCGGGTCGCGGCGCGCGGTATCTTGCCCTGGTGATCGGTCGGCTCCTCGCCATCGTCGTGCTCCTGCTGTTCAACGGGTTCTTCGTGGCCGCCGAGTTTGCGCTCGTGCGGTCGCGACGCACCCGACTCGACGCAATGGCGCGCGAGCGGCGACGCCAAGGCGCGCCTCGCGCTTCGCGCCACCGGCAACCTCCCGCGTCTGCTCTCCGCGAGCCAGCTCGGCATCACGCTCGCGAGTCTCGCGCTCGGGTGGGTCGCCGAAAGCACGCTTGGCGAGGCGCTTGCGCAGCTGGTTCGGCTCACTGCCGTTCGCCATCGAACAATCGCTGCGCGTGAGCTTCGGCGCCATAGTCGCGCTGGCAAGCGTGACGTACCTGCACGTCGTGTTCGGCGAGCTCGCGCCGCGCGCCGTCGCGCTGAACCATCCCGAGCAGTTCGCGCGCTGGCTCGCGCCGCCGCTGATGGTGTTCGCGTGGCTCGTCGACGCCGTTCATCGCCGTGCTGAATCGCTCGTCGCAGGCCGTGCTCAAGGTGTTCGGGCAGCGCGGCGACGTGCTCGAGGAGCCCGTGCACTCTCCCGACGAACTGCGACTGATCGTGGAGCAGAGCCAGGAAGGCGGCGCGATCCCGGCGCAGGACGCGGATCTCATCGAGGGCGTGTTCGAGTTCTCGGAGAAGAATGCGCGCGAAGTGATGACGCCGCGCACGGAAGTGGTCGCGATGCCGATCGACGCGACGCTCGACGAGGCGCTGGCCATCGTCGAGGAGAACGCATTCTCGCGCTATCCAGCGTACGACGACTCGATCGACAACATCGTCGGTCTCGTGCTCGCGAAGGATCTGCTGCGCGTGCTGCGCAGTCCGCCGGCGGGATTCACGGTCGAGTCGATCATGCGCGACGTGCACGTCGTGCCCGGCTCGCGCGAGGTCGAGGAGGTGCTGGCGGACTTCAAGCGACTCAAGGAGCACATGGCCGTCGTGCTCGACGAGTACGGTGGCACCGCGGGCATCGTGACGATGGAGGACCTGCTCGAGGAGATCGTCGGCGAGATTCTCGACGAGTACGACGAGCCGACACCGCCCGAGGCGTCGACAGACGGCTGGCGAGACGTTGGTGCCCGGGTCGCTGCACATCGGCGAGCTCAACGAGCGGTTCGGGCTGACGGTGCCGCAGGACGACTACACGACGATCGGCGGGTTCGTGTTCGGCTCGTTAGGCCGGCTGCCCGTCGTCGGCGATCGCGTCGCCGCGGGCGGCGCGGTGTTCACCGTGCGGCAGATGGATGGCCGGCGGATCGAGAGCGTCGCCGTCGACGTACACCGAGCTCAGCAGCGACTGGCCGAGGCGCGCTCACGCGAGCGAAGCGCGATCATCGCGCAGACGCGCACCGACTCCTTCATGCTCGACGCGTCGGCGATGCCACGACCCGCAATGTCGATCGCCGTGCCGTGATCGGGCGACGTCCGCGGGAATGGAAGGCCGAGCGTGACGTTCACGGCGCGCCCGAACGCGGCGACCTTGATGGCCGTCATGCCCGACGTCGTGATACGGCGCGATCACGGCGTCGAACTCACCGCGGAGCGCGCGCACGAATACCGTGTCCGCGGGAAACGGCCCGGCGATGCCCGCCGCGACGCGCGGCCGGCGCGCAGGATCGTGTCGTCCTCGGTGCCGAAGCGGCCGCCATCGCCGGCATGCGGGTTGAGCGCGCATAACGCGATCCGCGGAGACTCGACGCCGAACCAGTCGACGAGTCCGTCGCGCGTCACGTCGAACAGCAGCGCGCGATGGCCTCCGCGGTCACGGCGTCCGGGACGTCGCGCAGCGGCAATGTGCGTCGTCGCGAGCACGACACGCAGCGGGATGCGTGCGCCCATCGTCGCTCGCACTCGATGCGAGCATCATCGCGACCGTGCGCCCGTCAGCGCGGCGAGCATTTCCGTGTGGCCCGGGATAGTCGTAACCGCCGGCGAGGAGCGCGGCCTTGTCGATCGGCGCGGTGACGATGCCATCGACGTCGCCCGACTGCGCCAGCGTCGACCGCGCGCTCGATGGCGCGGCCGGCAAGACGTCCGGCAGCGGCGGCGCGGTGCAGTGCGGTCGCCGCTCGCGGTCCACTCACCGACTGGATCGATCGACCGTTGACGCCGGTGCCCGACGGCCCGACGAGCACGAGCTCAGCGATCGCGCGACATGCCGGCGTCCGACTGAACGGCGGCGACGATCTCCGGACCAATGCCGCGCGGGTCGCCTAACGTGACAGCGAGACGGATCCGGTTCGTCACGTGGCGACCGCCGCGCAGCCGGATCCGCGTCAGATGCGAACCGAGACGTACAGATCCTTGCGCATCTGATCGATCACGCGACGCATGCCTCGCTCCTGCGCGAGCTGATCGCGAATCTGGTTCTTGAAGTCGGAGAGCGTGTAGTCGCCGCCGTCGTCGGCCTTCACGATCTGGGCGACGACGTACTTCTTCGCGGCGCGCGCCGGGTCGTCGATAGCGAACGGCGGAACGAACGCGCCCGTGCCCTTGCCCTCGAACGCGGTGCGGTACGACTCGGGAAGCTGCGTGCGGTCGAACGGCTGGAGGCTGCCCTTCTCTTCCTGGCCCGCGTTATCGTGATACTTGGCGGCGAGCGAGTCGAAGTTCGCGCCCGCCTGCCACAGCGCCGACACGCTATCCGCGCGCAGCCTTCGCCGCAGCGATGTCGGCGGAGTCGATGTGCGGACGGATCAGAATGTGGCGCGCCTTCACTTCGCCTGGCTGCACGCGATCGACGCGAATGATGTGGAAGCCGAACGTGGTTTCGATCACGGGGCTCATCTGCCCCGGCGCGAGCGCGAACATCCAGCGTTCGAACTCAGGCACCATCTGCCCTCGGCGATTCCAGCCGAGGTCACCGCCAAGCTCCTTCGACGACGGGTCCATCGACTCGCGCTTGGCGATCTGCTCGAAGTCACCGCCCTTGCGCACTTCGACCAGCAGCGACTCGGCTTTCGCCCTGGCAGCGGCCTTCGCCTTATCGGACGGACGTGCCGGGACGACGATCTGACGGAACGTGACGGTCGCCGGACGCTTCGGAAGGTTCGTCTTGGACTTCTCGAACGCTTCGTTCACGTCCTGCTCGCTCACCGGGACGGGGACGATCTTGCCGTTCTGGCGCATCTTGGCGAACAGCTTTTCCTGCAGCGCGCTGCGCCGCGAGCGCTCGTTCATCCAGCGCTTGTATTCTTCCGGCGTTCCGAAACCGCCGCTCTTGAGCGCCTGCGCGAACTCCGCGTCGGTCTTGAACTGACCACGCACGCGCTTCACCTGCGCGTCGGCCGCGTTCTGCACATCGAGATCCGAGACGTGGACGGACGTGTCGCGCAGCGCGTGCTGCACGATCACTTCCTCGTCGATCATCTCCTGAATGACGTCGCGGGCCATCTCCATCTGTTCGGTGGAGTCGGTGGGCAACTTGAGCCCACGCGCGCGACGCTCGTTGATCTCCTCCATGACTTCGGTCCAGCAGGATCGGGCGGTCGCCGACGACGCTGCGATATCCGTCGACCTGAAGCCCCGCGGTATCCGTGGGGAGCGTCGGGCGCGTAGGGGCGCCAGCAGGTACAGGCGGCGTGTTCTGCGCAAATGCAGCAGGCGCGGCGAGCAACAGTCGCGACCGCAGCGAGTCGAAGCGTTTTCAGAGTCGTCATGGCGGATTCTACCCGGCTACGGCGGCGCTGGTCCGCCGCGGCCTCAAAGCGATGAGCGGGCGGGATATCCGCCCGCTCATCTGGAGCCTACGGTTTCTTGGTCGAATCAGGCGCCGGCGTCGGCGCTGCTGGCGCAGGCGTCGGTGCACCGGGCTGGCCGCCGGCAGCGGAACAGCCGACGGCGGCTGCTGCGCGGCTCGCGTCGAGTCGGCCACTGTGCGCAGACGCTGCGCGCGCTCGAGCGCGCGATCGATGCCCGCCGCGTTCACCTTGTAGTCGTACTTGCGTGTGCAGCGCGGCTTCGAGCGTCGGCTGCACCGGAACGAACTGCTCGTCCTTCGTGAGCAGACGATCCATGTAGTTGTCGACGCGCGCGGCGGCGAGCCGCTCGCGCTCGGCAACGGTCTTCGCGCTGTCGGCGAGTCGGTTCGGCGAGATGTTGAGTCCGGACCAGGTGTTCGCGACCATGCCGACGAACGCGCGACGAATCTCGTTCGTCTCCGACGTGTCGAGCGTGATCTTCGCGCTGTCCGCCTGATGCAGGAACAGCTCGTTCCGGACGATCGCCTTCACGAACTCCGGCAGCAGCGGAGTCCGGCGCCTGCTGGATCTGCTGGCGAAGCTGCTGGGGGTTCGGGGAACGCCGTGATCCACTGCGCCGACCGCGCCGCGGTGAGGTCGCCCAGCGTCGACGTGGCGATGACCGTCTTGTCGTCCTTGTGCGCGTCCGGCGCGGAGGCGATCGCCTTCACGACGGCGGGCGCGTTAGGCTTGACCTGCACCTTCGCCTTCTCGGTCGAGCTTGGCGACGTACGTGCTCTCGCCGGTGCGCTGCGCGCCCTGGTTGTTCGCGGCCGCGAACTGATCCTTCACCTCGTCGTAGGTCGAGCGACGAATGATGTGGTAGCCGAACTGCGACCGGACGGGCTGCGAGATCTCGCCGGGCTTGAGCGCCGCGAGCGCGTTCGCCGAACTCCGGGACCATCTGCTCCTTCGGGAACACGCCGAGATCGCCACCGGGGCCAGCGGCGCTCGGGCTGGTTGTACTTCGTCGCCATGTCGGCGAAGTTCGCCGACGTCAGCTGCGCGCGAACCGACTGCGCCTTCTTGAGGGCCGAGTCCGCGGCAGGGCTGTTGCCCGCGGGTGCGTTGAACAGAATGTGTCGAGCCGCGAGCAACTTGCCGCTCGCATACGCCGCCGCATTGCCAGCCGTGTCCGTCGATGCCCAGGTCTTGGCGCGATCACGTCGTACAACTTCTTGATGCGCGTGTTCGTGGTCGCGGGCCACATCGCCTCGTCGATCAGCTCCGGCTGATTGAGCGAGTCGTTATGCGCGGCGGCGCGGGCGAGGAGCTGATAGTTCACCCACATGTCCGCGACCGTCTGCGACGACGTCGCGACGAAGCGGGATCTTCGACGCGCCGAGCAGCTCGGCGAGTCGGGTGACGGAGAGCTCCTGTGAGCCGGCGCGCGCGGCGACGTCGACGTGCGCAGTCATCGCCTCCTTGAAACCGTCGCACGCGACGAGTGGAGCGCAAACGGCGAGGGCGAGGACGAGAGGACGTTTCATCGGGAAAGGAATTGGAGTTAGCCCGTCAGCATGACGCGAGGAGCCGTCGGTGACCCGAGAACGGCACAGCGCGAAACGCCAATGGGCGGGCGGTGACTGTTACACGTCGACTGTCGCGAACGTTCACGCGACGGCCAAACCTCTGAGAGCACGGACGAGCCCGTCGAGGATGGCTGAACCGCCGACACGTGTCAGTTTGAGCGAAAGCGGGTGCGTGCGACGCACCTCGGCCTGGAACTGCACCTCGTGGAACGCGGCCGACAGCCCCTTCATCCGGGGAACAGCGGTGTCGCGAAAAGTAACACGGGCCTCGTCGCCGCGCACCAAGAGACCGTCGATCCCCAGCGCCCCGCCGACGACCCGCAGGGTGGCGGTGGCGAAGAACGCTTCGGCGGGCGGAGGAAGCGGCCCGAAACGGTCGCGGACCTCGGCGCGGAGCTCCTCAATGGACTCCGGCGCGTCCAAGCGCGCTCAGCCGACGATAGACGTCGAGCTTGGCGTCCTGCGACGGGATGAAATCGTCCGGCAGATAGGCCGGGAGGTCGAGCGACACGTCGGACGGCACGAGCTTCGGCCGGCCGCCGCCGTCCATGACGCGCCGCACCGTCTCCTCGAGCATGCGGAGGTACATGTCGAACCCAACCGCGTGCACGAAGCCCGACTGTTCCGGGCCCGAGCAGGTTGCCGGCCCCGCGGAGCTCGAGGTCCTTGAGCGCCACGCGGTAGCCGGAGCCGAGCTCGGTGTGGTGCTCGAGCACCTGCAGCCGGCGCTCGGCGTCGGCATCGATGGCGTCGGGAACCATCAGATAGCAGTACGCACGGCGGTGCGACCGGCCGACGCGACCGCGCAGCTGGTACAGCTGCGCCAGACCGAACGTGTCGGCGCGGTTCACGAACATCGTGTTCGCGTTCGGCACGTCGAGGCCGGACTCGACGATCATCGTCGAGACGAGCACGTCGACGTCGCCGGCGACGAAGCGGTGCATGACGTCCTCGAGATCGCGCTCGCGCATCTGCCCGTGGCCCACGGCAACGCGGGCGCGCGGAACGATGCGGCGAATGCGGTCCGAGATCGCCTCGATGGTCTCGATGCGGTTGTGCACGAAGAACACCTGGCCGCCGCGATCGAGCTCGCGCGCGATGCCTTCCTCGATCAGCGCCTCGTCCCACGGCTCGACGAACGTGAGCACCGGCGAGCGGTCGCGCGGCGCGGTCTGCATGAGCGTCATGTCGCGCAGGCCGGCGAGCGACAGATGCAGCGTGCGCGGAATCGGGGTCGCGGTGAGCGTCAGCACGTCGGTCTCGAGCCGCAAGTTGCTTGAGCCGCTCCTTGTGCTTCACGCCGAAGCGATGCTCCTCGTCGATGACGATGAGGCCGAGGTTCGCGAACCTAACGTCGGGACTCAGCAGACGGTGGGTGCCGATGATGATGTCCACCTTCTTCGCGGCGAGCTCCGCCAGCGTGTCCGTCTGCTCCTTGGCCGACTGGAACCGGCTCAACGCGGCGACGCGAATCGGGAAGTCGGCGAAGCGCTCGCTGAACGTCCGCTGATGCTGATCGGCGAGAATCGTCGTCGGGCACGAGAACGGCGACCTGGCGATCGGACTGCACGGCCTTGAATGCAGCGCGCACCGCGATCTCGGTCTTCCCATAGCCGACGTCGCCGACGAGCAGGCGATCCATGGGACGCGGCTTCTCCATGTCCCCTTGACGTCGACCGTGGCCTTCCGCTGATCGGGCGTGTCCTCGAAGAGGAACGAGGACTCGAGCTGGCGTTGCCACGCGCGTATCCGGAAAGTGCGGCGGGCGCGATGCGACCTGTCGGCGCGCGTAGAGGTCGAGCAGCTCGACGGTCATCTCCTGAATGGCCGCGCGCGTGCGGTCGCGCTGCTGCGCCCAGCGTTTGCCGCCGAGCTTGTGCAGGCGCGGCGGCGCGGCGTCGCCGTCCGCATCGCCGGCGGCGCGGTAGCGCTCGATCTGGTCAATGCGGTACAGCGGCACGTTGAGCCGATCGCCGCCTTCGTACTCGATCACGGCGACTTCGACGGTGCTCTCGCCGACGAAGATCGTCTGCAGCCCGCGGTAGATCCCAACGCCGTGCTCGAGGTGGACGACGAAGTCACCCGACTTGAGCGCGGTGATCGCCTCGAGGGTCGCACCGGTTGTGTAGCGCCGCGCGCGCCGAAGGCGTCGCTCTCGTCGGAAGATCTCGTGGTCGGTGAGGACACGAAGCCCCGATTGTCGGGAATCGGGAATCGGGAATCGGGAATCGACCTCGGCGACGGGTGGAATTACGAAACCGCCGTCCAGCACGCCAATGACCAGTGCGGCTGGCGACGGAGCGAACGTGTCCTCGTTCAGCAGCTCATCGAGACGCTCGGCCTGACCTTCGTTGTCGCAGAGGATGATCGTCGGCATCCCGTCGCGGACGATGCGACGCAGCCGCTTGATGTCGCGATCGATCGCGTCCGGGTGACGAATCGGGAAGACCACGTCGGCGCCGGTGCCTGCGCCCGGCACAAGCGCGATCGTGCCGAATTCCGTGAGCGACCGCGAGCACGTCCGCCGGCGGCTGAAACAGCTCGTCGCGACGCGGCACGTCTTCGCCGCGTCGGCGCGCGAGGTCGAGGTGGTGCTGCGCCTCATCCCACGTGCGCTGAAGCTCTGGCTCGAGGTGCGCGTCGCCCGGAACGACGACGATCGTCTCCGGCGGCCACAGCGACGAAACGGAGACGCGCTCGAACTCTGCTTCCTCGTCGTCAGGAACGCCGCCGTCGACCGGGAGGATGATCGCGACGTCGGCTGCGCGGGTGGAGCGCTGGCTGTGCAGGTCGAAGTGGCGAAGCTCGACGATCTCGTCGCCCCAGAACTCGAGGCGCACCGGGTCGGCCATGCCGAAGCCGTAGATGTCGAAGATGCCGCCGCGCACCGAGAACTGCGCGACATCGTCGACCATCGGCACGCGCTCGAAGCCAACACGCTCGAGATGCTGCGGCGATCTCCTCGGGTCGCCTAACGTCGCCCTTGCGGATCTCGAGCCGCGCCCCGCGCAAGCGTCGTCGGCAGCCGCGTGCGCTCGAGCAGCGCGCGGGCCGTCGTGAGCAGGATGCGGACGTTTCCGCGCGAGACACGCTCCAGCGTCTCCACTCGCTCGCCGGCGATCTCGGCGTGGGGCTCGACCTCACCGAATCCTTCACGCGGCGGATACAGCGCAACAGGCGTCTCGTCGAGAATCGCCTGCAGGTCGGCGAGCCAGCGTTCTGCCTGCGGAACGCCTTCGGTCGACGACGACGAAGAACCGCGTCGGCAGACGACGCACGAGCGCGGCCAGCACGACGGCATCGCTCGAGCCCGGCGAGCCCACCAATCGTCAGACGGCGACCGGGCTCGGGGACTGTGTTGAGAACTCGCGCGAACGCCGGCAGCGCCGCGACCGCATCGATCAGCGTCGGAAGAGCCACTACGCTGCCGCCTTGACCGCCGCTCGACTCGAGCGGTCGCCGCTGCCGCGCGCGATGATCGCCTCGGCGACGAGCACGAGCGCGGCGAGAATCAACAACGGAGTGGAGAGAGGTCGGCGCGCCGACCCGGTGTACGCGTCGTCGCGCCCAGCGCTCGCCGTCAGCGGTGACGCTCACGTCGCGACCATCGAAGCGCGCGCGGAACGTCGCCGCGGGCAGACGTGCGAGCGTTGACTCGTCGGGCTCGCTGTTCACGACGACGGCGCCAGCCTTCGCTCCAGCGCGTCGCAGGAAGTACACGCCCGCGCGGTCGGGCGCGATGATCTCGCCGCTCGCGATGGGCACCGCCTGACCGGACGCGTCGTCGATGGTCTGCACGCCTGCCGGCGCACGAAGGCGTGCGCCTGGAGACGGCGAGCAGCAGTACGCCGGCATCACCCGCGAGCCGCTGCGATGCTGCCTCGGCGAGCCACGGAAGAAAGCCGGCGCGCACTGGAAGGTCCGTTGCCGCCGGATCGAGAGGCGATGCGATAATGACATACCGATCACCGCCGACAGCCCATGGCTCGGTGCCGACGCGCGCCAGCGTGTCCGCGGCGGCGTCGCCAATTGCGCGTCAGCGGATAGCGCATGGTGACGGTCGACGCCATCGAGCAGCTTCGACGTGACGCTCGCAGGCTCGCGGACAGTACCCGTCTCGCGCTTTGCCGCCCCGAATCGCCACGGCACATTCAATCGCTCGAGCGCGCGGTTCGCGGCGCCGACGCGCACCGGATCCGCTGGCGCGACGATCAGCGCGGGGAGCCGAGTCAGCGCGTCGGCGGGAGCAATCGCCGCGTCGGCGCCGAGTCGCAGACGATCGCTCTGTACGAGCGCGTCGACGGCCGTCCGAACGAACGGTCCGACGGTCGGCATCGACGGATACCGCCGGCGCCGCGCCGATCCACGCCGCGAAGTATCGCACGTCGTCGCCGCGAAGCTCGTCCGGCTCGAGCTCGACCGAGCCCGCGACCCACCCGCGCTCGGGCGGCGCAGCCCTAACGAGGATCTCCCCGTCCGCAACGGCGGTGCCACGCGCGAGCGTGCGAGCGGCGGTGCCGGTACCTCCGATGCCGATCCGATACGTCGCGGAGTCCGCGCCTAACGTGCGCGCCACCACACTGCCGCGCGGCGTCCAACGCGTCGGACGAGCCTCGGCCACGATGACCGCGTGGTTCGCTGGCAGTGCACCGGTCGGCACGAGTGCGCTGACACCAACGTCCACGACTGGCGGTCGCGCGACGCCACGAGGTCGCCTGACCGTCGGTCGCGACGGCGACATGACGCGCGGGCAGCCCTGCCCCGCGCACGAGACCGACGGCGCGGGTCAGCGCCGCGGGGAGATCGCCGGCGCCGGCAATGGGCTCCAGTCGCTGAATGGCATCGGCGACAGCGGAGCTCGAACCGCCGACGACGCGTCCATCGGCAGTGACGAGCCATACGCGATCAGACGGTGTTGCCTGACGCGCGGCGAGCAGCGCCGCGGCGCGGAGCCGCCGGAACAGCGGTGCACCGTCGATGATCGTGGATGTGCTGAGCGAGTTGTCCAGCACGATCGCCAATGCCGTCGGCGCGTGACCCGACCCAATGAGTCGGCCAACCGGTCGCGCGGCGGCCAGCGCGATGAGCAGCACGGCGAGAATGCGCAGCAACATCAGCAGCCAGTTCTTCAGCTTGAGCTTTCGGCTGTTTTCTCTTTCGGCGCGCAGGATGTATCGGGCCGCCGGAAATTCCACGCGGAGCGAGATGCGGCGCCGCAGCAGGTGGAGCAGCAGCGGAACGGCGGCCGCGCCAGCGAGCAGCAGGTAGAGTGGCTCGAGAAAGCTCACGGCAACCGTTGGCGAGCGGCGAACGCCTTGCGGAGCGGCACGCCGAATGGAACGTCAGTCGTGAACACCTCGTACCCCGCGCCGGTCGACTGCAGCGACTCGCGCCACTCGCCGATCGCTTCTTCGACGGTCTCGCGATACGCGGATCGCACGTCGGCGACGGTCGCGCTGACCTCGAGGCCGGACTCCGGATCGGCGAAGACCGCTTCGCCGCCCAGGGTAAGGTCGCGCTCCGCCGGGTCCATGATGTGGAGGACGGTGACATCATGGCCGACAGCGCGCAGCAAGCGGATAGCCTCCGCGACTCCGGCGGTGTCGACGAGCAGGTCGGATATGAGAACGACCATACCTGGCCGACGAATCAGGCGCGCCGCCTGAAGGAGCGCCGCGGACGCGATTGGACGCGAGCCCGGCCCCGTCTTCTTCGAGCGCGTGCAGGATGCGACGCCACTGCGCGGTTCTGGCCTTGGGCGGAATCACCGTGCGCAGACTGTCGTCGTAGCGGATGAACCCGACCGCGTCACGCTGCCGGATCAGCAGGAGCGACAGCGCGGCGACCAGCTGCTCGGCGTACGCGCTGCTTCGTCAGACGCGTGGGATCGCTCGACCACGCCATGGAGCGGCTGACGTCGAGGATGATCGTCGCCCGGAGATTCGTCTCCTCCTCGAACTGCTTGACGACCCATTTGTTCGACCGTGCCGCGATCTTCCAGTCGATGTAGCGGAGGTCGTCGCCCGGCTGATAGGCGCGATACTCCGCGAACTCCACCGAGAACCCCTTACGGGGGGACCGGTGAAGGCCGGTGAGGAAGCCGTCGACCACCCACCGCGCGATGATCTCGACGTGGCCGAGCGATGCGAGACTTGCGGGGTCGAACAGATCGGCGCGGACGGCGCGGGAGCTTTCCATCGAGCGGGGGAAGATAATTGGCGCGACCGCCACTGGGAGAATGGGGCCGCATGAATCGTGACCAGTCGCTCAGGGCCAGGCAGGCCAGTTCACCGGCCCGGGGTTGTGCCTCATCAGCGGTTGGTCGAGGACGTGTGGGTGGCTATCTTAGGAGGCTTCGCCGTACATCCTCGCCGGAATCTCCGTGAATCTCGACCACATCCGCAATTTCTGCATCGTCGCCCATATCGACCATGGGAAGTCGACGCTTGCCGACCGCCTGATCGAGACGACCGGCACGCTGCAGAAGCGGGAGATGAAGGCCCAGGTGCTCGACACGCTCGATCTCGAGCGTGAGCGCGGCATCACGATCAAGCTCAACGCCGTGCGCATGAACTACACCGCGCAGGACGGCGGGCTGTACGAGCTGAATCTGATCGACACGCCAGGTCACGTCGACTTTACGTACGAGGTGTCGCGTTCGCTCGCGGCGTGCGAAGGCGCGATTCTCGTCGTCGACGCGTCGCAGGGCATTCAGGCGCAGACGCTGTCGAATCTGTTCCTCGCGCTCGACGCCGGGCTCGAGATCATTCCGGTCCTGAACAAGATCGATCTGCCGGGCGCCGAGCCGGAGCGTCGCAAGCAGGAAGTGCACGATCTGATCGGCGCCGATCCCGATCGCATCCTCCTCGTGAGCGCGAAGGAAGGACTCGGCGTTCCGGAGCTGCTCGAGGAGATCGTGGCGCGCGTGCCTCCGCCGACTGGCGATCCGAACGGTCCGCTGCGCGCGCTCATCTTCGACTCGTACTACGACCGCTATCGCGGCGCCGTCCCGACCGTGCGCGTCGTCGACGGATCGATCAAGCGCGGCATGGAGATCACGTTCGGCGCGAACGAAGCGAAGTACGAGGTGAGCGACATCGGCTACATGCAGCTGCGCCCGGTGCCGACCGACGAGCTCGGGCCGGGCGAAGTCGGGTACGTCGTCGCGAACGTGCGCAGCGTTGCGGAGACGCGCGCTGGCGACACGATCTTCGACGCCAGCAATCGCGCAACCGACCGCACTGCCCGGCTACCAGGACGTGCACTCGATGGTGTTCGCGGGCATGTACCCGTCGGACACGTCGGCAGTACGAGCAACTGCGCGACGCGCTGGCGAAGCTCAGGCTGAACGACGCCTCGCTGCAGTACGAGCCCGAGACGTCGACGGCGCTCGGCTTCGGCTTCCGCTGCGGGTTCCTCGGACTGCTGCACATGGAGATCGTGCAGGAGCGGCTCGAGCGCGAGTTCGACCTCGACCTCGTCACGACGGTGCCTAACGTCGAGTACCACGTGTACCAGGAAGACGGCACGATGGAGCTGATCGAGAACCCGTCGAAGATGCCGGCGCCGGGCACGTACAACCGGGTCGAGGAGCCGTACGTCAAGGCGCGCATCATGGCGCCGTCCGACTACATCGGACCGATCATGACGTTAGGCAACGAGCGGCGCGGCGATCTACAAGAACATGACGTACCTCGACCAGGCGCGCGTCGAGTTCGACTGGGAGTTCCCGCTCGCCGAGGTCATTCTCGACTTCTTCGACCGTCTGAAGACGATCAGCCGCGGCTACGCCTCGCTCGACTACGAGATGCTCGGCTACCGCGCCGAGCGATCTCGTGAAGCTCGACATGCTGATCAACGGCGATCCGGTCGACGCGTTCAGCGTGATCATCCACAAGGACAAGGCCTACGAGTACGGCCGCAAGATCGCCGACAAGCTCCGCGAGCTGATCCCGCGGCAGCTGTTCGAGGTCGCGATCCAGGCGGCGATCGGGAACAAGATCATCGCGCGATCGTCGGTGAAGGCGCTGCGGAAGGACGTGCTCGCGAAGTGCTACGGCGGCGACATCACGCGCAAGCGCAAGCTCCTCGAGAAGCAGAAAGAGGGCAAGAAGCGCATGAAGCAGGTCGGAGCGGTCGAGATTCCGCAGGAAGCATTTCTCGCGGTGCTGCAGGTCGACGACTAACGGAGCCGTGTTCGAGATGTTGAGCGCAGGCGATCCTGGCGCCAGGGCCTGCTCGCCTGCCCTCGACATCGAAAGCAACCCACGAGCATCGTCGTGCAATTCTCGCTCGTCATCCAGACTTCGTTTCTCGGCGACGTCGTGCTCACGACGCCGCTGTTGGCCGAGTTGGCGACGCGTGGACCTGTGCATGTCGTCGCTACGCCGAGCGGTGCGCCGCTCCTCGCGAGAAACCCTGACGTCGCGAGCGTCACGATCTACGACAAGCGCGGCTCGGCACGCGGCGTCGGCGGGCTGGCGAATGTCGCGGCCGAACTGAGTCAGGCTCGCGCTCGTGCCATGACACGTGGGGCGACGGATGCCGTGGCGTACCTCGCCCAGGGTTCGGTGCGCAGCGCCGCACTCGCGCGACTCGCGGGGTTCAAGGGACGCGTCGGATTCACGACGTCCGCCGGCCGCTGGCTCTACACACGACGCGTGCCGTATCGCGACGATCGCCACCACGCGGAGCGACTCTGGAGCCTCGCGGCCGAGAGCCCCGAGGCAGCGCCAACGCGAGAGCAGTTGCGACCACGCTTGTTCCCAGGTGGCGCCGAACGCGAGACCGTCGACCGGTTGCTGGCGAGTAACGTGAGTGGCGACAAACCGCTGGTCGCGCTCGCGCCCGGCAGCGTCTGGGCAACAAAGCGGTGGCCGTTCTACCCCGAGCTCGCGCGCCTGCTCTCGCGACGCGCACGTCTTGTCGTGATCGGCGCGAAGGATGACGCGCCGATCGCTGCGGAGATCGCGGCCGCGGCGGATGGCGGCGTCATCGACGCGACGGGACAGCTGTCCTTGTTAGGCTCGGCGGAGATGATCCGTCGATGCACAGTGCTCGTGACGAACGACTCGGCACCACAACATCTCGCGTCCGCGATGGGAACACCGACGGTGACTGTATTCGGCCCGACGGTTCCAGAGTTCGGCTTCGGCCCGTTGGCTCCGCGCTCGGCCACTGCCGGCGTCGTGGGACTCGAGTGCCGCCCTTGCGACCGACACGGTCCGATGCAATGCCCGTTAGGCCACTGGCGATGCATGCGCGAGTTGGCCGCATCGGACATCGCCGCGATCGTCACGCGCGTCGAGTCAGGCACGTCATGACTCTCGTCGGCGTAGTCCTCGCGCTTGCCGTCGGCCTCGTGCTCGGACTACTTGGCGGCGGCGGATCGATTCTCGCCGTGCCGATCTTTCTCTATGTGTTTCACGTTCCGCCAAAGCCCGCGATCGCGATGAGTCTCGTCGTCGTCGGCATGAGCGCATTGGTCGGATTTCTGACGCACTGGCGCCAAGACACGGTGAACGTGCGCATTGCGGTGCTGTTCGGCGTGCTCGCGATGGTCGGGCGCGTTCGCCGGCGCCCGCGTCGCGCGCTTCGTACCTGCGCCTGTGCAGCTCATGCTGTTCGCGCGCGTTCGCGTTCACCGCCGCGATCATGATGCTTCGCGATTCGCTACGCCGTCCTCGCGCCGTCTCGGCACCGACGGATGGCTCGCCGCCACTGCGTTTCTCCCGATGCTCGGCGGCACAGGCGGTCGCGGTCGGCGTCCTCACGGCACTGATCGGCGCGGGCGGCGGCTTCCTCATCGTGCCCGCGCTCGTGCTGATGGCGAACGTCCCGGTAAAGGAAGCGGTTGGGAGCTCGCTTCTCATCATCGCGATGAATGCCAGCAGCGGCGTGGCCGGCTACCTCGGCCAGGTAGCTTTCGACTGGCGACTCGTGGGGTGGTTTACGAGCGTGGCGGCAATCGGCGCCGTTGCGGGAACGCAATTCATGCGACGACTGCCAGCCGCGCGCATCAAGCAGGGGTTTGCTATAATGATTCTCGTCCTCGGCACATACCTCGTTATTCGTCGTCTGACGCAATAGGCCACACACCCAGCGTCAGGCGCGCGCTCCGCTCCGCGTCTCTGTTCCCTTCTCTCCGCGACTCACATGCCTCCTCGGAAACGACAGCGCTACATCCTCGGCGTTGACCTCGGCGGCACGAACATCGTCGCCGGCGCGATGCCGGAGGACGGTAGCCGCGAGATCGCGATGCGCTCCGAGCCGACGCTCGCCGATGAGGGTGCGGACGCCGTCGTGAATCGGATCGCGCGCATGATCGAGACGGTCATCGCGCAGACCATCGCCGAGACCGGCGCGGAGCGCGAGTGACTTCGCCGGGGTCGGTATTGGCTCGCCAGGTCCGCTCGATCGTGAGAAGGGTATTGTGATCGTCACGCCGAACCTCGGCTGGCGGAATTTCCCGCTGCGGGACGAGGTCGCGAACCGCGTCGGGTTGCCGGCATCACTCGACAACGATGCGAACTGCGCGACGCTCGGCGAGTGGTGGTGCGGCGCGGCGAAAGGTGCGACGTCACGTGGTCGGCCTCACGATCGGCACCGGCATCGGCGGCGGCCTCATTCTCGATGGTCGACTCTTTCACGGCGCGTCGGACGTCGCCGGTGAGATCGGGCACACGACCATCGATTCGACCGGACGTCGCTGCAAGTGCGGCAACTACGGATGCCTCGAGGCGTATGCGTCGGGCCCGGCGATCGCCGAGCGCGCACGCGAGGCGTTGGCTGGCGGCGAGCCATCGACGCTGCTGGAGCTCGTCGGCGGAGACCTGACACGCATCACCGCGCAGCTCGTGTACGAAGCGTCGAAGCAGGATGACGACGTGGCTCGGCAGGTGGTGCGCGAGACGGCGAACTTTCTCGGTGCCGGCGTCGCTAACCTGCTCAACATTTTCAACCCGGACGTCGTGGTCATCGCCGGCGGTGTGACGCAGGCGGGCGAGCCGCTGTTCGAACCGTTGCGCGCGGAAGTGCGTCGGCGCGCGTTCCGGCCGGCGGTCGAGGCCTGTCGCATTGTGCCCGGTACATTGAAGGGATCGGCGGGCGTCGTGGGCGCGGTGGCCACGTTCAAGCAACAAGTACTCGACGGAATGTGATGGAGGGTGGTGAGCGCAAACGACGCATCGGGGTCATCGGGACGTTCGTCTGGGACGTGATCTACGGACGCGATCCACGCGAGCTGCCCGTGCGAGGAATGGGGCGGCATCACATACGCGCTCAGTGCGTTCGACGCCGCTCTCCCCGACGACTGGGAGATCGTGCCGCTCGTGAGGGTCGGAGACGATCTCGCGAACGAGGCGCGTCGCTTCCTCGGCACGCTGCGACGCGTCGGCGCCCGACGCGGCACCGATCGCGGTGCCCTATCCCAACAACCGCGTCGAGCTGCGCTACTTCAGCGACGAGCGCCGAAGCGAGCGGCTCTCGGGCGGCGTGCCGCCGTGGAACTGGCTCGGGCTCAAGCCACTGCTCGGCGATCTCGATGCGCTGTACGTCAATCTGATCAGCGGATTCGAGCTCGAGCTCGAGACGGCGCAGCTGATCCGGCAACATTATCGCCGGGCCGATCTACTGCGATCTGCACTCGCTCATGCTGAGCGTGCAGCCCACGGGATTTCGCGCGCCGCGCCCACTCGAGAACGTCGCCGCGTGGTGCGCGTGCTTCGATCTGCTGCAGGTGAACGAGGACGAGCTCGCGCTGATGGCGCCGGACCCGATGGCGCTCGCCGCGACGGCATTCTCGAACGGCATTCGATCGTCTCGTCGTCACGCTCGGGAGTCGCGGCGTCGTGTACTTTGCCGCACCGGGTTTCGATGCCCTCGTCCGACCTGTCGCGGCAACCACTTGGCATCGGTACCGGCGATCGGTCCGGTGCGAACCGCGCTCGTGCCCGCCGATCAGGTCCGCGGCACGGCTCGATGCCGGCGATCCGACTGGATGCGGCGATGTCTGGGGCGCGACCTATTTCTCCCGGCTGCTTGCCGGTGATAAGTTGTCCGACGCGATGCGCGCGGCGATGCGCGCCGCAGCACGCAACGTGGAGCACCGGGGTGCCACCGGGCTCGCGCATTACCTCCGCGGAGAGCTCAGCCCGACGTGACCACCGTCATCAACGTTCCGCCCTCGCTCGACGACGCGACGATCGAGCAGGTCCTGGATCAGGTGGCCCCGCTCCCGCGCGATCAGAAGGTGCTCATCGACGCCCGCCACACGCGGTGGGCGTCGCCGTACGGCCTCACGACGCTGCTGACGATCGGGCAGACACGCGCCGAGCGCGCCGTCGTTCACGGGCCCGGAGAACGACGACACCGCGTCCTACTGGGCGCGCACGGGGTTCTACAAGCACGCCGAGCAGGTCTTCGAGTCTGCACGGCCACGTGCCGCGTGCGCCGGAACGGCGGCGAGTCGAGCGTGCTGCTCGAGATCACGCCCGTCGCCAAGAGCGAAGACGTCCACGACGTGGTCGAGCGCATTCAGCAGAAGGCGCAGGCCATTCTCGTGAACGAGCTGCATCTCGACCCACAGGCGACGATGCGCTTCGCGATGACGCTCTCCGAAGCGTGTCAGAACATCGTCGAGCACGCGCAGCGCGGCGGTTGGGTCGCCGTGCAGACGTACACGTGGCGACAGCGACTCGGACGACGCGTGGTGCAGATCGCCGTCTGCGACGCTGGCATCGGATTTCGCGCATCGCTCGAGAGCGCGCACGGTCGTCGCATGAGCGATCGATGGGATGATGGCATGGCGCTCGAGGACGCGGTGATCCGCGGCGTGAGCCGCTTTCGCGATCCAGGGCGCGGGCAGGGCCTCGCCGGCGTACGACGCTTCGTCGGCAAATGGGATGGCAAGCTATCGGTCCGCAGCGGTACCGCGCGGATCGCGATCGTGCCGAGTTGGGATGAGGACGTCCCCTTGGTTGAAGATCTGGCTCCGTTTCCCGGATCGCGCAGATCCAGATCACGATTCCAGAACGGATACCTCCGCGGTGATCAACCACATCGATGTGAGCTCGGTGCTGCGACGCACCGTGTGCGACCTCTACTCGAACCTCGTGACGCGGCCCACGGGCGCTGCCGTGCGGACCGAGATCGAGAATCTGCTGGCGGCGTGGCGAGGGCCGTCGCTGACGGTGATCGACTTCTCGCACGTGAACCTGCTCGACTTCTCCTGCGCCGATGAGGTGGTGGCGAAGCTGCTGTTGCGGTTCGAGGGCGGCGCACCGCCGCAGGACGCGTACTTCCTGCTGCGTGGCGTCCGCGAGGACCATCTCGACGCCATCGAGGCGGCGCTCGAGCGCTACCAGCTCGCACTCGTTATGCAGGACGAGCGACGGCGACGCTGCTGCTCGTGGGAACCGTGAACGACGCCCAGCGGCGCGCCTGGCAGGCGTTGCGGGAGCTCGGCCGCGGCGCCGCCGACGAGCTCGCGACCGCGCTCGGGGAGGCGCCAGCGTACGCCGCGGCGTTGCTCGCCGACGCTCCACGAGCGACGTCTCGTCATGCGGTTCGACGATACCTACGTACCGCTCGGGGCGACGCAGTGAGTCAGGTCTACAACCCACCGCTGCAGGTCGTCGGCTTCATCGCGCACGCGGTCCGGCGATGAAGAGCGCGGGCCGCAGGTCCGGTCTGAACGCCGACGAGGCGCGATTCCGGCTGCTCGTCGACGGAGAGCTGGTGTGGATCTACGGGCCGCGACGTCACGAGCTGGCGCCGGTGCTCATCGACGACGCCGTCCCGCGCGGCGGCGTCGTCGTGCGGGACATTGCCGGCGCTCACGGTCATCGGAGATCGTGCGGCTCGTGAAGCCGAACCTCGACGCCCGCCCCGACCGCGGCGCCTACGCCTAACGCAGCCGGACCTCATGCCTCGACCGCCACGCCGTCTCGGTCTGTCCACGCTCGCCGTCACCGGCGGCGTCGGCGCACAGCGAGGCCGACACGCCCGTCGTGCAGCCGCTCGTCCAGTCGGTGAATTTCATGCAGGAGGTCGGCACGGCCGACGGCCTCCGCTACCCGCGGTACGGCAACGCGCCTAACGCCGAGGTCGTCCAGCGGCGGCTCGCGATGATGGAGGGCGCCGAAGCGAGCGCTCGTCCTCGCGAGCGGCATGGGCGCAACCGCCTGCGCACTGCTCGCCCTGCTCCGCCCCGGCGATCATCTGCTCGCCAGCAGCTGGATCTACGGCGGGACGCGGCTCCTGTTCACGCAGGAGTTCGCGACCATGGGCATCGACGTCACACTCGTCGATCCCATGGAGACGCGCGCCTGGCGCAAGCGCATGCGCAAGGAGACGCGCGCGATCTTCGTCGAGTCGCCGGTGAATCCCGACGTGTCGCGTGCTCGATCTGCGCCCGATCAGCTACCTCACGAAGGAGGGCGGCCTCGCGCTCGTGGTCGATTCCACGTTCGCGAGCCCGGTCAACTTCCGCCCCATGGAGCACGGCGCCGACGTCGTGATCCACTCGGCCACGAAATACCTGAATGGGCACCACGACGTGCTGAGCGGCGTCGTGTTAGGCACCGCGCCGTACATCGAGGAGGTGCGGCAGAAGATGATCGTGTGGGGCCAGGCGCCCGACCCATTCGCCTGCTGGCTGCTCGAACGCGGGCTCAAGACGCTCGACGTGCGCGTCGACGCGCCAGAACGAGAACGCGGGGCGCATCGCGGAATGGTGCCACTCGCGGAAGGAAGTGCGGCACGTTCACTATCCTGGACTTGGCCGACCATCCCGACCACGAAGTGGCGCGCACGTTCCTCGACGGTTTCGGCGGGATGCTCGGCCTCGAGCTCGTGGGTGGCGCAAAGAGCGCGGAGCGCTTCATTCGGCGCCTGCATCTCATCAAGCACGCGCCCAGTCTCGGCGGCGTCGACTCGCTCGTCTCCGAGCCGCGCTTCTCGTCGCATTCACATCTCACCAGCGAGGAGCGCGCGGCGCTCGGCATTCCCGACGGATTCCTTCGCCTGAGCATTGGCATCGAGAACGCCGACGACCTCATTGCCGATATCGAGCAAGCGCTGAAATGAGCGTCGCCCAGGTTCCGACGCAAACCGGCCCGGACGATCGACGTCGCGACGAACGGCGGCTGAATTCACGACTCGCGGATCTGTCGGTCCCGGAGTTCCGGCGTATCGGGCTCACGTGGCTGTTGACCGTGATCGTCGTGCTGTTGTTCCTGTGGATGGTGCGGCAAGGTGCTCATCGCGGGTATCCTCGCGATCATCATCGCGGCCTACCTCCGCCCGCTCTACAAGTTCTTTCTCAAGCGACTGAATCGACGCATGGCGAGCGCGGTCCTCACGCTGCTCGTCGTCATCGTCCCGGTGCTCGGCGCGCTCGCCTACAGCTACCTCGAGCTCGTCGACGTGCTCGGCTACATCTCGGCGCACCAGATCGGAGGTCGCGACGCAGATCGACGAATCGATCCGGCGTCTGCCCGTTCCTCGCGAACTTCAACGCGACCGAGACGATACGCACGATACGTCCTGCTCGTCTCGGACTACGGGACAAAGATCCCGGCGCGTCATCGGGAGGCCGTCGTCGAGCTGTCGGTCGCCGGCAACGATCTTCCTGCTGACGGCTGCGTATGTGTTTACGGATGCAGACTCGATCGTCAGTTATGTGAGGAGCAAGGTTCCGCAGCGCTATGACCGGCTGCGCGAAGTCGTTGGTGACGAACGTCACGGGGGTGCTGTACGGGGCGATCTACTCGACGCTCCTGACGCAGGGCCTCAAGACGCTCGTCATTTTTCTGATGAACCTGGTCTTCGGGGTGCCGCTCGCGGCGGTGCTGGCGATCCTCTCGTTCATCATCGGGTTCTTCCCGATCGTCGGATCGTGGAGCGTGTACGTACCGGTCGCGGCCTGGCTTCTCGTGTTTCGGGACAGCCCGATAAAGGCTGGATTGATGGTGCTGGTTGGGTTCCTTCTGAATACACTGTTCATCTCGACGTACCTGCGCCCCAAGATCGCGGCTGAGCGTTCTGGGGTACTGAACTTTTACTGGATGTTCGTTGCGCTCGTGACGGGGGTTTACACGTTCGGGCTCGCCGGCATCCTGCTCGGTCCCGATTCTCATCGGCTTGCTCAAGGCGGTCGTGGACTCGGTGACGTCCCAGACCAGCTGGCGGCTTCTGGACGCTGAGGACGGTGCCGGGTAGCCGAAAGAGAACGAGGAGAGGTGTAGCGGTGATTCGGTTCCAACACGTCTACAAGGAATATCCGCGCACTGGCCTGGCGCTTCAGGACGTGTCGCTGTTCGTGGGCAAAGGCGAGTTCGTATTCCTCACGGGCCCGAGCGGCGCCGGCAAGAGCTCGCTGCTCAAGCTGGTGTACATGGAGGAGCTACCCACTCGCGGTGACATGTGGGTGAGCGGTGTGCGCGCAAAGGGAGTGAAGCGTCGTGACGTGGCGAAGCTTCGACGCAAGCTCGGTGTCGTGTTCCAGGACTTCCGGCTGCTCGAGGATCGCACGGCCGAAGCGAACATCGCGTTCGCCCTCGAGGTCATCGACACGCCGCGGGCGGCGATTCCCGCCAAGGTCTCGCGAGCACTCGCGCAGGTCGGCCTTTCCGCGAAAGCGACCAGTCTGCCGAGCGAGATGAGTGGCGGCGAGCAGCAGCGCGTCGCGATCGCGCGCGCGCTGGTGAACGATCCGTTCGTTCTCATCGCGGACGAGCCCACGGGCAACCTCGACGAGCGCGCGACGCGCGGCGTATTCCAGTTGCTGCGCGACATCAACGCGTCGGGAACGGCCGTGATGATGGCGACACACAACCTCGAGCTCGTGCGGCGCGCCGGCTATCGCACGATCGAGATCAACCGCGGTCAGGTCGTGTTCGACTCCGCGGACGCCGACGCCAAGAAGAAAGCGGAGAGCCTCGCATGAGACTCGCCCTTCGCGAGACGATGATCGGCTTCCGGCGCGCGCCGATGCTGAGCGTGCTGAGCATCACGACGATCGCATTTTCGCTGTTCGCATTCGGTCTCTTCTCGCTCGTCGCGCTGAACATCCGCAAGACGCTGAGCGACGTCGAGTCACGCGTCGAGATCCGCGCGTTCCTCGCCGATGGCACCTCAGTGGAAGTCGTGTCGGCCGCCATGAGCGATATCGGCGCGTTCCCCGAAGTGAGCCGCGTCGAGTACGTCTCGCCCGATTCCGCGCTCGCACGCGCACGCTCGGAGCTTGGCGAGTTCAAGGACGTGTTCGAGAGCGCGTTCCTGCCTGCGTCCATCGACGTGCGCCTGCGTGAGGGCCATCGGGATCCCGTCGCCGTTCGCGCGGTGGCCGCGCGCATCAAGTCGTTCGAGTTCGTCGACGACGTTCGCTACGGCGAGGATTGGGTCGACAAGCTCTATCGCATTCGCAACATCGCGACAGCAGCCGGCGTCGTCCTCGGGCTCGCGTTCGCCGCAGTCGCCATCATCATCATCGGCGCGACGATTCGCATGGCCGTGATGGCGCGAGCACGCGAGATCTCGATCATGCGGCTTGTCGGCGCGACAGACGCATTCATTCGGCGACCATTCCTGATCGAAGGTTTTCTCAAAGGAATACTCGGCGGACTGCTCGCGCTGGCGCTGACCTGGTTCGCGAGCGTCGTCATCAGCCGCAACTTCATCCAGACGGAGTTCTTCTCGCGCGGACTCGCATCGCTCGGCATTCTGGGCGGCGCCGTGATCGGCGTGCTCGGCAGCTCACTCTCGGTGGGACGCCACCTGCGGAAAATCTGATGCGGGGCGCGCGTCTCGTTTGCCTGCTGGCTCTGCTCGTCGCGCCCGTCGCGATGCGCGCGCAGCAGCCGCACGCCGAGCGGCGAAGCGAAGATTCGCGCGCAGCGCGATGAGCTCGAGCGCATCCGCCGCGAGCGCGAAGAACTGCAGCGCAACATGAGCGACCTGCAGTCCAAGGCGCACGACCTCGGCGAGGAAGTGACGAACCTGCACCAACAGGCGGACGCCACGGCACGCGTGGTCCGTTCGCTCGACGTCCAGCTCGAGACGATTACCACCGAGGTCGACGGCACCACGTCCAGCCTCCTGCGAGCCGAGGACGAGCTAGCGGTGAAGAAGGCGGTGTTGCAGCGCCGGCTGATCGACATCTACAAGCGCGGCCCGCTCTACACCACGCAGGCGTTGCTCGCCGCCCGCACGTTCGGCGAGCTGCTCGGACGCTACAAATACCTGCACGAGCTCGCGGTGCGCGATCGGTCCCTCGTCACGCGCGTCGAGGATCTGTACGATCAGGTGGCCAAGCAGCGACAGCAGCTCGTTAGGCTCCGTGAGGAGTTCGAACGTAGTCGCCAGGAGAAGCAGGACGAGGAGGGCCGACTGCGCACGCTCGAGGAGACTCGCGCGAAGAACCTCAGCGTCGTCAAGCGGTCGGCGAAGGAAACGCAGGCTCGGCTCGCCGCCATCGGTCGCGACGAGACTCGCTTGACGAACGTGATCGCCGCGTTCGAGGAGGCGCGCCGTAAGGCGGCGGAACGCCCGAACGCGCCGGCGGTTCTCAGCAGCAGCACGCTCAAGACGAGCGACTTCGGCAAGCTGGATTGGCCGGTGGACGGCGACATCATCTACCGTTTCGGCCGAGCGGTGAACCCGAACAACACGACGGTCCGGTGGAACGGCGTCGGCATCGCAGCAGCGAGCGGTGCGTCGGTCAAGGCCGTCGCGGCAGGCGAGGTGATGGTGGCCGAGCCGATCGGGACGTACGGACTCACCGTCATCGTGCAGCACGGCGGCGGCGACTATTCGGTGTACGGCTCGCTCTCTCGCGCCGACGTGCAGAAGGGTCAGCAGGTGATCAAGGGCCAGGTCATCGGCGCGGTTGGAATCTCGGACCCCGAGTTGGTGGCGCACCTGCACTTCGAGATCCGCCCCAAGGGTCGCGCGATCGACCCGCTGGTCTGGCTGCGCGGCGAGCAGAAATAGTGGCGGTGCATCGATGCTCGACGTGCGGCCGCTTTCGCGACTATGCCGAGGGCGATCGATTCTGCCTGGTGTGCGGCAATGAGTCCATTGAAGTCGGGTGCGCGTGCGGCCGCAACTTCGACTACGCGCTGACCGAGGATGGCGACCTCCACTGCCCTCGTTGTGGCGTGCGACTGAGGGGCCGGTCGACCGAATTTGAGGCGTAGACGGGGGTTTGAACGTGCTGGGTGCTGGGTGGTAATGCTGGTGGCTGGGTGACGCTGGATGCCGAGCTGCGAGCCCAGTTGGCCGAACACGGCGCGACGTTTTCATTTCCGAGTGCCTCGTCCAAGTCCCCCACCCCAGTCGCCAGTCCCCGCACCCTTGCTCTTGGGCGCCCACACATCCATTGCTGGGGGCACCCACGAAGCCCCGCCCCGCGCCAAGGCCATTGGCGCGACCGCGATGCAGATCTTCACGAAGATGGCGAACCGGTGGGCCGAGCGTGAATGCGAGGCACCTGAGCTCGATCTCTTTCGCTCGGCCCTCGCGGATACCGACCTCCGCGCGCTGAACGCGCACGATAGCTATCTCATCAACCTCGCGTCGCCAGACGAGGTCCTGCGCGCCAGATCCATCGAGTCGTTCGTCTGCGAGCTCCGCCGCTCGCAGGCGTTAGGCCTGGGCGCCCTCGTGTCGCACCCCGGCAACTACATGGACGAGCGCGCCAGCGGGGTCGCGCGCAACGCTGACGCCATCACTCAAGCGCTGACGTGCGTGCCGGGGCCGCTCAAGCTCTTGCTCGAGACCACCGCCGGGAGCGGCACCGCGCTCGGCGCGACGTTCGAGGAGTTGGCCGAGATCATCGCGCGCGTACCGGAGCCGCTCCGCCAGCGAGTCGGCGTCTGCATCGACACCGCGCACATTTTCGGCGCCGGCTACGATCTCGCGAATGCGTACGACGACGTCATCGCGCGATTCGACGCTACGGTTGGGCTCGACCGGCTCGGCGCCATGCACCTGAACGACTCGAAGGTTCCGCTCGGGTCGCGCCGCGATCGCCATGAGCTCATTGGCGAGGGTGCGATCGGCGAGGGTGCCTTTCGACGCATCATGACGGACGACCGCCTCACTGCAGTGCCCAAGCTGATCGAGACCCCGAAGCTCGATGATCCCGAGACGACCGACCGTCGCATGCTCGAACGCTTGCGCGGGTACGCCAGTGGCTGACCACGGGATGCGCGTCCAGCGACAGCCTGTTTCATCACATGGACCGGTGGCCGTGGCATCAGTGGCGCCCACCGGATAACGTTTGTTCATGCGCCGAACGACGGGCCTCATGCGAGCGCTGTGGCGGGTCACGATCCTGCTGCAACTCCTGCTGCCGACTTTCGTGTCCATTGCGGACGCGAAGGCCGAGCGCGACGCTATGAGCGCGCGCGCCTATTCGCACGTCGAGGCGACAACTGGCAAGGACTGCGCGCGTGCTCACAAGCCGGACTGCGCGCTCTGCCAGCATCTCACGACACCCATAGCGAAGGCGGCCAAGCCAGCGCCGCCGCTGTACGCGGCGCGGTGCGCGCCGCCCGCCGTCGAGCGCAGTGTTGTTCCGGTAACAGCGAGATCGCCGCGACCTACCCTCCCGCGCGCGCCGCCACAGAACTGAGCGCATCGCACCGCCCGGTGCGACGGTACCGAACATTCGGACCACTCCGCCCCCGAAATCGCACGGCCTAACGCGCCGTGTGGCCGTCGGGAGGCTCACCGCGCTCAGGAGCATTGCTCAACATGAGATTCTTTCCCGCGCCACTGGCGCGCGCCCCTGGCATCCGCGCGATGCTCTGGGCGGCAGTTGTCCTGCTTGCCGCCATTGCTGGGGCGGCGAACGCGCAGCAACGCGATTCGACGCGCCGCACGCCGCGAGACTCGGTTCGCGCCGATAGTGCACGCGTCGCGGATTCGATCGCCGTCGTTCGCGAGCTGGAACGGTTGCAGAACGAACCAAAGACGCCGAGTCCTGCGCAGCAACCCGGCCAGGGTGGTCCCACCAACGCGCGCCTCCTTCCCGATATCAGCGCGGTCGGCGACCTCGTGGCCGACCTGTCGCCGAAAGGCAGCACGCAGGAAGGCGGTGAGCGGTTCGCGATTCGCGAGGTCGAAGTCGCGATCCAGGCCGCCGTCGATCCGTATTTCCGCGGCGACATTTTCCTCGGGATCTCGGATCTCGAAAAGATCTCGATCGAGCAGGCCTACCTCACTGCCACATCGCTGCCGTGGGGCCTCGAGGTCCGACTCGGCCGCTATCTGATGCCGGTCGGCAAGCAGAACACGACGCACCGGCACGACCTGCACACGGTCGACTACCCGTACGTCATCCAGCGCTTCTTCGGTGAGGAGGGGCTCAAGGGGACAGGCGTGTACGCGTCCAGGATCTTCGCCCCGTTCGGCTTCTACCAGGAAGCTCATCGTCACGGCGGTCGACCGCTTCGGCGAGGCGCCCGAGGGACTCACAACCGTCGATCCGGTCAACAAGCAGCTCAGCGGCCTCGGTTACTCGGCGCGACTCCGCAACTACTGGGACCTCAACGAGGCGAGCAACGTCGAGCTGTCGTTTTCCGGAATTACCGGGAAGCGCGAGCAGCCCGTGTTAGGCGACGACCGCATCTCTTGCGACGCCGGCTCGGCAGAGCGTGCTCGGGGCGGACTTCACGTATCGCTGGCGTCCGCTCCAGCAGGGGCTCTACAAGTCGTTCATCCTGCAGGCCGAGTTCATGCAGCAGCTGAACGAGAGCGATCCGCGTCTCGATTGCTGCCCGATGATGTCTCGTCGGCCGATGTGACTGTATGGCGGGCCCACTCGCGACTTCTCCGGCGCGTATGCGTTCGCGCGCTATCAGCTCACGCGGCGCGGGTTCCTCGGCGCCCGCTTCGACACGTTCCAGGATGAACCGCCGAAGGGCGAACGTCGACGGCGGTTTCGGGGTACCTGGAGTTCTTCCCGAGTGAGTTCTCGAAGCTGGTGGCCGGTTACGAGCGGTACTCGCCGGCACAGGGCGCCGCGACCAATCGCATCCTCCTGCAGGCTACGTTCGCGCTCGGACCTCACAAGCCGCACCCATTCTGACATTGTCGGCGCCGCTGGCGCCCAGGAGTATTTGATGGGAACCCATCGACTGTTCACCACGCTCGCGTTGGCCACGGCGCTCCTGTCGCCGGCACCTGTCGTCGGGGTGTCGACGGCCTCAGCGCAGCTCAAGGTCGTAACCAGCACGACCGACCTGTACGACATTGCCAAGCAGGTCGGCGGGAACAAGATCACCGCGACACACATTGGCGAGGGATATCAGGACCCGCACTTCATCGAAGCGAAGCCGAGCTTCGTCCTGCAGCTGCGAGACGCCGACGTCTGGGCGTTCGTCGGACTCGATCTCGAGATCGGGTGGATGCCACTGCTCCTGCAGGGCGCGCGCAACCCGAAGTTGCAGCCCGGAAAGCCGGGCTACGTCGACGCATCGCGCGTGATCACGGTCCTCGACATGGCGCGGGGCAACGTCGACCGCAGCCAGGGCGACGTGCACCCGTTAGGCAACCCGCACTACTGGCTCGACCCGGAGAACGGTCGCCGCATCGCCAAGCTGTTCCGCGAGACGTTCTCGCAGCTCGACGCCAAGAATGCGTCGACGTACGCCGCGAACGCAGAAGGCGTTCACACAGCGGCTCGACGCCGCGGAGCAGAGCTGGAAAGCGGACCTCGCGAAGATCAAGGGACAGCCGGTCGTCGCCTGGCACACGAGCTGGCGCTACTTCGCCGAGTATACCGGGATGAACATCGTCGGCTTCATGGAACCGAAGCCGGGCGTTCCGCCGTCGCCGTCGCATCTCGCGGGGCTGATTCAGACGATGAAGCAGACGGGCGCCAAGGTGATCGTGATGGAACCGTTCTACGATCGCAAGACGGCGGATTTCGTGGCGAGCAAGACCGGGGCAAAGGTGCTGGTGCTGCCCCCATCGGTCGGCGGAACGAAAGGGCTCGACGACTACATCCAGCTCATGACGAACGACATTCACCAGCTCGCGGCCGCGCTCTGACATGACCATCGCTCGTCACCTTCGACCGCGCGACGCTCGGCTACGGACGTCGCGCGGTGCTCACCGACATCTCCTTCGACATTCCCGGAAGGGGACTTTCTCGGCCTCGTCGGACCTAACGGCGCCGGCAAGACCACGATCCTTCGCGCGCTCCTCGGGAGCCTCACGCCGCTCAGCGGGACCGTGTCGCGCGCGCCCGACGCTCCGTTTCGGTTACGTCCCGCAGCGCGATCAGGTCGACTACAACTTTCCCGCTCAAGGTTCTCGACGTCGTGCATGATGGGACGCTACGACCGCATCGGCCTCGGTCGCCGCCCCACGGAAGACGACCGGCGGCGCGCGCACGAGGCGCTCGAGCACGTCGGCATCGACCGACTGGCCGATCATCCGCTCGCCGATCTGTCCGGTGGTCAGAAACAGCGCACGCTCATCGCTCGCGCGCTCGTCGGCGAGCCTAACGTGCTCGTGCTCGATGAGCCGACGAACGGCATGGATCTCGTCGCGACGACGCAGATCCTCGGGCTCGTGCGCGAGCTGCACGACCGTGACGGCCTCACGGTGCTCATGGTCAGTCACGCACTGAACGAAGTCGCCAACTACGTGGAGCGCATCGCGCTCGTCGTCGAGGGCGGATTTCGCATCGGTACGACAGACGAGATCATGACCGAGGAGGCGCTCAGCCAGATGTACGGGATCCCGGTCGAGGTCGACTCGTTCGCACGGCCATCGCATCGTCGTCGCGCGTCGTGCCGGCGCCGAACCGGTTACCGACCATGTTTAGCACTGTCCTTCTCTTTCGCGAAGCGCTCTACGGCGCGCTCGTGATCGCGCTCGCGTGCTCGGTCCTCGGCGTGTACGTCGTGCTGCGGCGGATCGTATTCGTCGGCGCTGCCCTCGCGCAGATCTCGTCGGCGGGCATTGCGCTCGCGCTCTGGCTTGCCGGGGCGGGTATTGCGTTAGGCGCGATCGGTCATCCCACGGTGGTTTCGCTCCTGCTGACGCTCGTCGCCGTACTGTTCTTCGCTGGCGGCGACACGCGGCCGCATTCCGCCCGACGCGACGATCGGCGTCACATACGCCGTCGCGGCCGCGCGTCGGCATCATTCTCATCGCCAAAGCGGCGTCAGGCGAAGCGCACGACATCTTCCTCTCGCGGCAACATCCTCGGCATCACGCGGAGCGACACGCTCGTGCTGCTCGCGGTCGCGGTGCCGGTGCTCGCGCTCCACCTCGTGTTCTACAAGGAGCTGCTGTTCGTCTCGTTCGACCGCGAGACGGCGCGCACGCTTGGCTACAACGTGCGGCGGTGGGACCTGCTGCTCTATCTCACGCTCGGGCGTCGTGATCGCGTCCGCGATGCAGTTCGCCGGCGTGATGCTCGTGTTCAATTTCCTCGTGCTGCCGGCGGTGACCGGCCTGCTGCTCTCTCACACCATGCGCGGCGTGTTCTTCTGGTCGGTAGCGTCCGCGCTCGTCGCCGCGTGTCGTCGGCTTCTCGCTGTCGGTCCCGTTCGACCTGCCGTCGGGACCCGCGATATCCGCCGCGTCGGGCGTCCTGGTGCTGCTCGCGTGGGCCGGACGGAGGATCATCGCCCGAAGCTGAGTGATCGCTGACCATGGAGCGGCGGGCCAGGCCGCTGGTCGCCGTGGGCCTCAGCGGCATACCTTCCGCGCATGTCACGGGTGAGGGTCATCACCGAGCGCGACGTCCGACGCGCCGCGAAAGACGGGACGCGCGAGCTCGATGCCGCCGGCGCCGTCGTCACGCCGAGCGCGAAGGACGTCGCCGCTCGGGTTGGAGTAACGCTCAAAGTCTCGAAGTCGGCGTCGATGCGCACCCGTCACCGCGACAGGTTCGCGCCGAGCCGAAGTCGCGGCTCCGCGCCAGGCGAACCGTTGCCGTCGGAGCGGATCACGGCGGCGCGACGCTCAAGGATGCCGTCATCGATCGCCTGCGCGAGATCGGACACGACGTCACCGATCTCGGCACGAGTGGCACCGCCGCCGTCGACTACCCTGATTACGCGATCGCCGTCGCGCGGGCGGTTGCGGGCGGCGCCGCGCAGGTCGGCATCATGGTCGACGGCGCCGGCATCGGCAGTTGCATGGCCGCGAACAAGATCGCTGGCGCCCGCGCGGCGATGTGTTACGACGTGACGACGGCGCAGAACGCGCGCGAGCACAATAACGCGAACGTGCTCACGCTCGGCGGTGGCCTCATCGGACCACGACTCGCGCTCGCGATCGTCGAGACCTTCCTCTCCACGCCGTTCGGTGGCGGCCGGCACGCAACGCGCGTTGCGAAGATCGACGCACTCGACGCGCCGCGGGCTCAGCGTTAGGGCCCACGGTCCACGTATCTCTCTTCATCATGAACCGCGAAGACGCCCTCGAGTACCACGCCCTGCCCCGCCCTGGGAAGATCGCCGTCGTCCCGACGAAGCGACTCACGAATCAGCGGGACCTTTCGCTCGCGTACTCGCCCGGGGTCGCCGAACCCTGTCTCGAGATCAAGCGGAATCCGGATGACGCGTATCGGTACACGTCGAAGGGCAACCTCGTCGCCGTCGTAACCAACGGTACCGCTGTGCTCGGCCTCGGCAACATTGGGGCGCTCGCGGGCAAGCCGGTGATGGAAGGCAAAGGCAATCTCTTCAAGCAATTCGCCGATCTCGACGTCTTCGATCTCGAGGTCGGGTCGGAGAATCCCGACGACGTCATCCGGTTCTGCCAGCTGCTCGAGCCGACCGTCGGTGGCATCAACCTCGAGGACATCCGCGCGCCGGACTGCTTCTACATCGAGGAGACGCTCCGGAAGACGATGAAGATCCCCGTCTTCCACGACGATCAGCACGGCACCGCGATCATCTCCGGCGCCGCGCTCATGAATGCGCTCGAGATCGTTGGGAAGCCAATCGACACCGTGCGCGTCGTGTTCTCCGGCGCCGGCGCCGCCGCGATCGCCACCGCGACGCACTACGAGCGACTCGGCGTACGCCACGAGAACATCCTCATGTGCGATCGTGCGGGCGTGATCTACGCCGGCCGCGCGAACGACATGGACCCGTACAAGGCGCGCTTCGCGAACGAGACGACCGCGCGCACGATCGCCGACGCGCTGGACGGCGCGGACGTGTTCGTCGGGCTGTCGGTGGCCGGAGCGGTCACGAGCGAGATGATCGCGCGCATGGCCACGAATCCGATCATCTTCGCGCTCGCGAACCCGGTGCCGGAAATTCTGCCGGACGAGGTTCGCTCGGTGCGCGAGCGACGCGATCATCGCGACGGGGCGCAGCGACTATCCGAATCAGGTCAACAACGTTCTCGGCTTTCCGTTCATTTTCCGCGGCGCGCTGGACGCACGCGCCACGGAAGTGAATGAAGAGATGAAGATGGCGGCGACGCGCGCGCTCGCCGCGCTCGCGAAGGAAGAAGTGCCGGAGAGCGTGACGGCGCTGTACGGGCTGCGGTCGGTCAAGTTCGGGCGCGATTATCTCATTCCCTTCCCGTTCGATCCCCGCGTGCTGTTGTGGGTGGCGCCGGCGGTCGCGTGGGCCGCGGTCGCGAGCGGCGTCGCCAAGGAGTTCGTGGACGTCGAGGACTATCGCGATCAGCTCGAGGCTCGACTCGGGCGCGCGCGCGGACTCATTCGCGGCATCATCAACCGCGCGGTTCGCGATCCCAAGCGTATCGTGTTCCCCGAAGGCGAGGAGCCGAAGATTCTGCGCGCCGCGCGGATCATCGTCGACGACGGCATCGGCTATCCCGATCCTGCTCGGGCAATCGCGACGTCATCGAGCGCAACGCCGCGGCGGCCGGGATATCGCTCGAGGATCTCGAGATCGAGGATCCATCGACGTCGGCGCACCGCGAGCGCTACGCGGAGTTCCTGTGGCAGCGCCGTCAGCGAAAGGGCATGAGCTCCGGCGAGGCGCTACGGCGTCTCTACAACGGCAACTACTTTGGCTCTGTCATGGTCGCCTGCGGCGACGCGGATGCGCTGGTGTCCGGCATGACCATGCAGTATCCGGAGACGATCCGCCCCGCGCTCGAAGTCGTCGGCGCGCATCCGCGCGCCGGGCTCGTGAGCGGCATGTACATGCTCGTGTTCGACCGGCACGTCGTCTTCTGCGCCGACACGACGGTCAACATCGATCCAACCGCCGAGCAGCTCGCGCAGATCGCCTATGCGGCGTCTCGCATCGTGGCGCACGTTCGGGATCGAGCCTCGCATTGCGATGCTGAGCTTCTCGAACTTCGGCTCGGTCCGGCATCCTGACGCGGAAAAGGTCTCGCGCGCGGTTCAGCTCGTTCGCCAGCGCGACCCGAACCTCGTCGTGGACGGCGAAATGCAGGCGGATAGCGCCCTCGACGAGCGCATTCTCGGCCGAGAGTTATCCGTTCAGCGCCTTGAAGGAACCGGCCAACGTATTGATATTTCCGAACTTGAGCGCTGGGAACATCGCGTATAAGCTGCTCAACAAGCTCGGCGGCGCGACGGCCATCGGGCCGATTCTCATCGGCATGCGTCACCCCGTCCACGTCCTGGAGCACGGCGCGGACGTGCAGGAAATCGTCAACATGGCCGCCGTCGCAGTCATCGACGCGCAGTCACGGACCGCAACGGTCGACGTCGCAGGCGTAACAGGAAACTGACCGACGACTCGTCGGACGAGCGACGAACCTTTTTACCGGACATTCGAGAACATGGCAACGCAGACCAAGCCCGCCACGGGAGCGCCTGACGCGACGAAGGGACTCGAAAGCAGGGGCTGCGCCCGAGCGGTGAGGTCCATTGGAACCTCGTGGCGCCCGAGCTGATGCTCGCCGCCGCGCGCCGCGGCGAGGGCGAGTTCGCCGACATGGGCCCGTTCGTGCGCAGTCACGTCGCCGCACACCGGCCGTTCGCCGAACGACAAGTTCGTCGTGCGCGAGCCCGCCACCGAGGGCGACATCGACTGGGGCAAGGTGAACCAGCCGTACTCCGCCGCCCACTTCGAGACGCTGCTGGCCGACGTCCGCGCGTATCTCGACCAGCAGCCGGAGCTGTTCGTGCAGGACCTCCGCTGCGGCGCCGACCCGGCCCATCGCCTGAGCGTCCGCTACGTGATGCCTAACGCCTGGCACGCGGCGTTCGTGCGGAACATGTTCATCCGCCCGGACGCAGAGCGAGCTGCCGACGTTCGAGCCGAACTTCACGGTGCTGCACGCGCCCGAGTTCCAGGCCGATCCGGCTCGGCACGGTACGCGGACCGAGCACGTTCATCGTCCTGAATTTCGCGCAAGCGCATGATCCTCATCGGCGGCACGCGCTACGCCGGTGAGCTCAAGAAGTCGATGTTCACGGTCATGAACTACTTCATGCCGAAGGACGGCGTGCTCTCCATGCACTGCTCGGCCAACGTCGGGCCGCAGGGAGACACCGCGCTGTTCTTCGGTCTGTCCGGCACCGGCAAGACGACGCTCTCGGCGGATCCGGAGCGCTCGCTCATCGGCGACGACGAGCACGGCTGGGCGGAGACGGGCATCTTCAACTACGAAGGCGGCTGCTACGCGAAGGTCATCAACCTCTCGGCCGAGGGCGAGCCGGACATCTACGCGACGACGCAGATGTTCGGGACGATCCTCGAGAACGTGGTGCTGGAACCGACGCTCGAAGAAGGTGAAGTTCGAGGACCAGTCGATCACCGAGAACACGCGCGCCTCGTATCCGCTGCCGTACATCCGCGAACCACGTGCCGAGCGGTCGCGGCGGTCACCCGAAGAACGTCGTGTTCCTCACGGCGGACGCGTTCGGCGTGCTCCCGCCCATCGCGCGCCTAACGCGCGAGCAGGCGATGTACTACTTCCTGTCCGGGTACACGGCGAAGGTCGCCGGCACCGAGCGTGGCGTCACCGAGCCGCAGGCGACGTTCAGCGCCTGCTTCGGCGCGGTGTTCCTCGTGTGGCACCCGACGAAGTACGCGGAGATGCTGGGTCGCCTGCTCGCGGAGCACGATTCGCACGTGTGGCTGGTGAACACCGGGTGGAGCGGCGGTGCGTACGGCGTGGGCAAGCGCATGAAGCTCGGCTACACGCGCGCCATGGTGCGCGCGGCGCTGGCGGGTCAGCTCGACCAGGTGCCGACGCAGACCGACGAGCGCTTTGGACTCGCGGTGCCGACGCAGGTCCCGGGCGTTCCGTCGGAAGTCATGCGCCCGCGCGATACGTGGAGCGACGCCGCGGCGTACGACGCGCAGGCGAAGAAGCTGGCCGAGATGTTCAGGAAGAACTTCGAGAAGTTCGGCAGCAACATCTCGCCAGCCATCGCTGACGCGGGACCGAAGGTCTAACGAGCGCGCGGCGCTGGCTGGACGGCAGGCAGCTGCACAAGCACCGCCGCACCCGCGACCAGTCTGTCCGTGATCATCAGAGACCCACTGTGGAACAACATCCGTGTCGACGCGCTGGCTTTGCAGCTCGTCGACACGCCTGTATTTCAGCGGCTCCGATACGTTAGGCAGCTCGGCCTCGCGTACCTGGTGTACCCCGGCGCCACTCACACGCGGTTCGAGCACGCGCTCGGCGCCTACCACCTCGCGCGACTGACGCTGTCGCTGCTCGACGAGCGCGGTGAGCTGGACGGCGTGTCCCTCGAGGAGCGCGCGATCGCGCAGGCAGCCGCGCTGCTGCATGACGTCGGGCACTACCCGTTCTCGCACGCGCTCGAGGAGATCGGCGCGCTGCACCACGAACAGGTCGCGACGCCACTCGTGCTCGGCGGCTCGGTAGGGGCCGCGCTCACGGCGACGCTCGGAGCGAGCGCGCCGGAGCGCGTGCTGGCGCTGATTCGCGGCGTGAGCGAGTCCCCGCTGCAGGGACTCGTGTCCGGATCGCTCGACCTCGATAAGATCGAGTACCTCAAGCGCGACGCGCTCATGTGTGGCGTGCCGTACGGCGAGATCGACGTCGACCGTCTGCTCAACTCGCTGGTTCTCGTCGACGAGCCCGCAACTGGCCGCCGCGTCGTCGGCGTGCTGGAGAAAGGACTGTCCGCGCTCGAGTCGCTGCTGTTCGCGAAGTACCAGATGTACCGGAATGTCTACTGGCATCATGCCGTTCGGAGCGCAACGGCGATGTACAAGCGGCTCGTCGACGAGGCGCTCACCGCCGGGGACATCGACCCGCAGGCGCTCAGCACGTTCGACGATGAGGGCCTGCTCCATCGACTTGCACATCGCGGCGCTCCGCCGCTGTTGGTGGCGCTGCGCGAGCGACGACTCTACAAGCGCGTGCTCGAATGCCCTGCGGCGGAGCTCGCGGGCGAGGATCCCGAGTGGATCGCGGACGACCGCGGCCTCACCATCGAGATGGAAGATCGCATCGCCGCGCAACTCGGACTCTCGGCCGGCGAGATCCTGCTCGACTTTCCGGCGAAGACGCAGATGCTGGGCCTCGACCTGCCGGTCGTGCGCCGATCGGGCGAAGTCCGGCGCCTAACGACTGCCGGGCTCGAAGGCGCGATCAACCTTCCGGTGCTGTCGGAGCAGCTGTACCGCTCCGCCCGATGGCTCCGCGTGTTCGCGGTGCGGCGCATCGAGGTGCCGCGCACCGAGCTGCTCGATCAGCTCATGCGAGTGACCGCCGGCGCCTGACGTCAGCCCGATGTCAGCCTGATTTCAGGACGCCGCGGCGCGCTTGCCATGCGCCTCGGCGAGCTTGCGTGCGATCGCCCGATAGAACGCCGCGTCCTCGCGCTTCTCCTGCGATTCCAACGAGAGCGCCGCCAGCTCGAGAGCGTACAGGATGTTCCCGAGGTAGAGCTCCGCGAGCGCGCCGACCGACTGCTCCTCGGTCACGCCGCTCAGCGAACGACGGGCGTCTCGGCCGTTGTACTTCCACCGTCGGTGCCGTTGCCCTCGGTGGCCGTCACCTGCACCACGATCGCGGTGATGTTGTCGAGGCCACCGCGGCCGTTCGCTTCGGAGATCAGCGCATCCACGACGCGCCCTGGCGTCGCACGGGAGAAGAGCAGTTGCTGCAGGCGACGATCGTCCACCATGCCGGTGAGTCCGTCGCTGGCGACCAGGTAGACGTCGCCGGTGCGCACTTCGCCGTGATACGTGTCGGGCTCGACGTTGTCGCTCGCGCCGACGCATCGCGTGATCACGTTCGAGTACGGATGGTACCGCGCCTGTTCGGGCGTCAGGAAACCGGCGTCCACCTGCTCCTGCACGTACGAGTGATCCTTCGTCAGCTGGCGCAGCTTGCCGTCGCGAAGAAGATAGACGCGAGAGTCGCCGACCTGCCCGATGAGATACTTGCGACCCAGTCAGGATCAGCACCGACGCCGTGGTGCCCATTCCCTGCTTGTCGACTTCCGTGATCGTGCGCTCGTAGATCTTCGAGTTCGCTTTCTTGACGGCGTCCGCGACCTTCGCCTGGACGTTGTCACCGTTGATATCGGTGATCGCGGCAAGCTCGCGCGAGATGATCTGCACCGCCATCTCGCTGGCCACTTCGCCGGCGGCGTGGCCTCCCATCCCGTCGGCGACGATGAACAGCCCCCGCTTCTCATTCGCTTCAGCGAAGAAACTGTCTTCGTTCCCAGCGCGGATCATGCCCACATCCGAGCGGGCGGCGACGTATAGGTTCACTAGCGATCCTGTATCACGAGAAGGACAGTCGCGCCGATGACCACCGCGGCCGCGATCCACACGAGCGGCGACGTCTTCTGCTTCGCCGACGCCGTGGAGTCGCTCGCCTGGGACTGGCGGGTGGCGACGATTGGGCGCGCTGTTCGAGCGCGCTGTTGATCCGTTGGCCTGAATCCGACGATGACGCGAGTGCCGCCGTCGGCATCGATGACCTCGGGCTCCGACCGGAATATCACCTTCACGCCGCCAAAGCGCACGGCGGCGGTCGCTCCGAGTTGCTGCTCACCACTGACCCGACGTCCGGCCACGTACGTGCCGTTCCTCGATCCCATGTCGACGACGTACCAGCCGGAGTCGCGCCGCTGGATCTTGGCGTGCGAGTCCGAAACGCTGTCGTCGATCACCACGACATCGTTGTGCGGCCCCCGCCCGATATGGGCGAGCGGCGTGCGAAGCTGGTAGCGAGTGCCCTTGGTCGCGCCCTCGTTGACGACTTCCAACGTGGCGAGCAGGCGCTGTGACTCGGCAGCCGATCCTCGCGCGCCGGTGCCGGAGCCTCGGGCGCCGCATCGGCGTAGAAGCGAAACTCCTCGGTGCCGATGCGAATCACATCTCCGCGACGGAGCGGCTGGGCATCGCCGGTGCGCGCTCCGTTCACGAAGACGCCATTCGCGCTGACGTCACGGACGACGTAGCCAGCGGGCCGAGCGACAATTCGGCATGATTGCGGGACACATCATTGCCGGGCACCACGATGTCGCAGTCAGCGTCACGCCCAATGCGCAGTCCGCCGGCTGGTACCGCGTATTCACGCCCGTCGACGAGAGAAACCAGGCGACCGCCGAGCACGCCAGCGCGGCCGCGGGTTGCCACCGCGGTCGATGCTGTCGGCGTGCCGAACGCAGGCATCACGACTGTGCTGCCTGCCTTACGGTCATCGGAGAAGCGGAGCTGACGCCCGGCCACCTCGATCCTGTCTCCGTGGAGCAGAGGCGCCGGCTCAGCACCGAGCGCCACACCATTCACCAGTATCGTGGTCCCCGTCGCCACTCGCCGCACAGTGACGGTGCCTCGCGGGTCCACGATGACGATCGCAAGAGTCCCCTTCTCTGGACCAGCATCGAGCCGCACTTGCGCCTCGTCGCTTGTCCCGATTCGCAGCTCGCCAACGCTCAGCTCGATCTGTTTGTCGTCAAGCCGAATGTGAGCCATGCCGGTTCGGGCAGCGATCCTATGCGCGAAGCCGAAGGGGATATGGAAAGCCCGTTGAGACGGCATCGCCTCCACGGGTCACGCGCGGAAACTATGGCTGACCCGCATGGCTGGCAAGCACTTAAACGATTGCCAGGGCTTGTTCCGGACAGTCCACTTCACGCCTGGGCCGCAGCCGCCATCTCACCCTGCTGGAGACGGTACAGCCGCTGGTACAACCCGCCACGGGCGAGGAGCTCGCGATGGGTGCCGCGCTCGCGAACCTCGCCGTGATGCAGGACGAGAATCTCGTTCGCGCCCACGATCGTGCTCAGGCGATGGGCGATCGCGATCGTCGTGCGGCCGCGCATCAACACCTCGAGCGCTTCCTGTATCGCCGCCTCGATCTCGCTGTCCACGGCGCTCGTGGCCTCGTCGAGCACGAGCAGCGCGGGATCGGCGGCGATTGCCCGCGCGAACGAGAGCAACTGTCGCTCGCCAACACTCACCGATGTCCCACGCTCGCCGAGCTCGTACGCGTAATCGCGCGGGAGGCGACGGATCACGCGATCGGCGCCCACGCGCTCGGCCGCCCGCACCACATCGGCATCGCTCAGCGGCGACGACAGCCGAATGTTCGACGCGCACATCGCCAGCGAACAGGAAGATGTCCTGCTGCACGTACCCAATCAGTCCGCGCAGCTCAGCGAGCGGCATCTCGCGCACGTCGACGCCGTTGACGAGTATCTGCCCGCGCTGCGGGTCATAGAATCGCAGCAGGAGGCTGACGATCGTCGTCTTTCCTGCTCCCGTGTGACCGACGAGCGCGAGCGTCTCACCGGGCCGCGCCGTGAAGCTCACGCCGCGAAGCACCCACTCCGCCTCACCCGGAGCGCGCATCTCCCTTCGCCAGATGCGCGAGATCGTACGCGAACCACACGTCGCGGAATTCGACAGTAACGCCGCGTCGGGAATCGGGAATCGGGAATCGGGAATCGGGAACCGGATCGACGCGGCGTAGTCGTCCGCACGTCGATTCCCGATTCCCGGTTCCCCAGTCTCCCGATTCGGTATCGAGCAACGTGAAGATCCGTTCGGACGATGCCATCGCCTGCTGCAGCGTGTTGTACTTGTCCGAGAGATCTTGCAGCGGCTGATAGAAGCGCCTCACGAGTTGCAGGAAGGCAGCGACCGTTCCCACCGTGATCGACGCCGCGCGCACGCGCGATGACCCCGCCACGATCAGCGTCGCCATCGCGACCGTCGTGAGCACTTCGATCACGGGGAAATACAGCGCATAGACGCGGACCGAGCGTAGGTGTGCGTCGAGGTGATCGCGATTCAGCGCGTCGAAACGCGCCGCCTCGCTTCGCTCTCGCCCGAAGAGCTGTACGACGCGCACGCCCGAGATGCGCTCCTGCAGAAACGCGTTGATGCGCGCGAGCCGAGTTCGGATTGAACGGTATGCCTCGCGCACGCGGACGCGGAACACGTTCGACGCGATCACGACGCCAGGAATGACGGCGAACGCCGCGAGTGCCAATCGCCAATCGACAACGAGCATCGCGACGCTGATCGCGAGCAGCGTGAACAGGTCACCGATGCCGGCAACGACACCGGCAGTGAACAGCTCGTTGAGCGATTCCACGTCGGACGTCACTCGCGTCACGAGGCGCCCAACGGGATTGCGGTCGAAGAAGGACACCGACAGCCGCTGCAGGTGCGCGAAGATCTCGATGCGGAGATCTCGCATGACGCGCTGACCGAGGAGACTCGTCAGCATCGTCTCGCCGTACGTGAACAGGAACTGAAACAACAGCGTGGCCGCGAACAGCGCCGCACTCGTGATCGCGATGTGGCTATCGCGGCGCGGAATGGCAACGTCGATCACGCGTTGGGTCAGCGCCGGGCCGACGAGTTGAAGGAATCCGTCGGCGAGCAGCAGTACGAGCGCACCGATCACGAGCCCGCGGTACGGGCGCGCGTAGCGCAGCAGCCGTCGCATGAGACGGCCGTCGTACGCCTTGCCGAGCGCTTCTTCCTCGTGGATGACGTCGGGCGAAGTCAGAACTGCGGGGACTGGGGACTGGGGACTGGGGACTCGGACTCGCGTCGCGGGACCGGAAGCATAACGCGGTGCCGCCGCGCACCGGCGTTCGAGCGCGCGCGTGCCCGGCTGTCCCTGTTCGCCGTTCCCGGTTCCCCAGTCCCCAGTCCCCAGTCCCCACAGTTCAGTCCCCTAACACCGCGGTCAGCCAGAAATTTGGTACGGTGGTTGCTTTACTCACGAGGTGTAAACCCACCCCTCGGGAGGAGCAGATATGACCATTCTCGCTTGGATCGTGCTTGGACTCGTGGCTGGCGCCATCGCCAAAGCACTGATGCCGGGTCGTGACCCTGGCGGGATCATCGTCACGATGTTGATCGGAATCGTCGGCGCGTTCCTCGGTGGTTTCCTTGGCAACATGATCACCGGCTCGGGCCTGAACGGCTTCTCGCTGTGGAGCATCGTCCTCGCTGTCGTCGGCGCGATGTTGCTACTTTGGATCTACCGCATGACCACACGCACGCGGACCACAGTCTGACGATTCGACCGTTGAGCCCCGAGCGCCTGCACACGGGACGCTCGGGGCTCGACGTTGTCCAGGAGATGCGTTGCCCCTCTGGCTCTATTGGGTCCTGCTGGGACTGCTGGCAGGCTCGCTCGCCAAGTTTCTCGTGCCTGGCCGCGACCCGTCCGGCTGTATCGTTACGGTCGTCCTCGGCATCGCCGGTGCGTTCATCGGTGGGTTGCTCGCGAGTGCACTCGGCTGGGGCCACGTGACCGCCGGTGACCTGGACTTTCGCTCGCTCGGCACTGCGACTCTCGGAGCGATCGTCGTGCTCCTCGTCGGCCGTCTCCTCCGTCGCCTTCGGTAGACCGACAATCGCCGCGACATTCACGCCGCCGGTGTTTCTTCGCCCCACCCGGAATTAGCTTTCGCGCGGTGAAGGACGCGATCGTCGTGCGCGGAGCACGCCAGCACAATCTGAAAGGCTTCGACCTCGAGATCCCGCGACGGAGCTATACCGTCATCACGGGACCTTCGGGTTCGGGCAAGTCATCGCTGGCGTTCGACACCATCTACGCCGAAGGTCAGCGACGATACGTCGAGTCGCTCTCGGCCTACGCGCGCCAGTTTCTGGAGCGGATGGAGAAGCCCGACGTCGATTCCATCGACGGCCTCTCGCCCGCCGTCGCGATCGAGCAGAAGAATCCGACGAAGACCTCGCGCTCCACCGTTGGTACCGCCACCGAGATCTACGACTACCTGCGCCTGCTGTGGGCGCGCATCGGTCGCACGTTCTGTCCGGTCTGCGGCCGCGAGCTCAAACCGGACACGGTGCAATCGGTCGTAGACGCGGTGCTCGCCTTGCCCGCCGGAACGCGGTTCGCCGTGTCGTTTCCGCTCCGCCTCTCGAGTAAGGTCACACACGACGTCGTGGTCGAGAACCTGCGCGCGCAGGGATTCGTTCGCGTCAGCGTCGATGGTCGTATCCTGCATCTCGACGACGTCGCCGCCGAGAAGGTCGACCTAACGAGAACGCGCGAGCTGCTGGTCGTCGTCGATCGACTCAGCGTGTCGGCCGATGCCGCGGGTCGCCTGGCGGATGCGGTGGGCACGGCGTTCCGTGAGGGGGACGGCGATTGCGTCGTCATCACGGCTGGCGGACGGCTGGGGCAGCCGAGTCCCCAGTCCCCATTCCCCAGTCCCTGCGGTTCACGGAACGCTTCGAGTGCCCTAACGACGGCACCCGCGCGCCCGCTCCGTCGCCGCAACTGTTCTCGTTCAACAACCCGCGTGGCGCGTGCCCGACCTGCAACGGGTTCGGCGCCGTCCTCGAGTACGACGAAGCGCTCATCGTCCCCTACCCCGAGCGCTCGCTGCGCGACGGCGCGATCGACCCGTGGACGAAGCCGCGCTACGACGGCAAGCGACGCGCGTTGGCCGAGTTCGCAAAGCGCGAAGGCATCTCGATGGACACGCCGTGGCGTACCCTCACCGCCGCGCAACGCCAGACGTTGCTCACCGGTCGCTCGCGCGGCTACAAGGGCATTCTCCCGTTCCTCGCCGATCTCGAGGAGAAGCGATACAAACAGTACATCCGCGTATTCCTCCGTCAGTACCAGAGCGCGCGCGAATGTCCCACCTGTCACGGGACGAAGCTCAAGGCCGAGGCGCTTCAGGTGCGCGTGGCGGACCGCACGATCGCGGACATCTCCGAGCTTCCGATCGATCGCCTGATGGCGTGGCTGCACGCCGTAGCGCTCAACGACTTCGAGCAGCAGGTGGCGGCCCACATCCTCAAGGAAGCGAGAAACCGGGTCCAGTTCCTGTGCGACGTCGGGCTCAACTACCTGACGCTGCATTGGGGCACACGGACGCTCTCCGGTGGAGAAGCGCAGCGTATCGGGCTCGCGAACTCGTTAGGCTCGCAACTGGTGGACACGCTCTACGTGCTCGACGAGCCGTCGATCGGCCTCCACCCGCGCGACATGGATCGTCTCGTCCGGCTTCTGCTGCGCCTTCGCGACGGTGGCAACACCGTACTCGTCGTCGAGCACGATCCGGACGCGATGCGCGTCGCGGACTACATGGTGGAGCTCGGGCCGGGCAGCGGAGAGCACGGCGGCCAGATCGTGTTCGCCGGCCCCATGTCGCGTGTCTCCGAGAGCCCGCTCACGGGTCAGTACCTCACGGGTGCGCGCGCCATTCCGTTGCCGGCCGAGCGCCGGCGGCTCGGCCCCCGATGGCTCAATTTGACCGGCGCCCGCGAGCACAACCTGCAGGGCGTCGACGTCCGCATCCCGTTAGGCGCCCTGACCGTCGTCACCGGCGTCTCGGGGTCCGGCAAGAGCACCCTCATCCACGACGTGCTGTATCGGGCGCTCGAGACGCGGCTCACCGGCGAGCATTCCGCCAAGCAGCACCTGGGGGAGCGCGTGGGCGCGTTCGCGGCGATCACGGGCTTCGAGGCACTCGACGACGTCGTCCTGATCGATCAGGAGCCCATCGGCAAGACGCCGCGATCGAATCCGGTCACGTACGTGAAAGCGTTCGACGACATCCGGAAGCTGTTCGCGGATGCGCCGCTCGCCCGCCAGCGTCGCTACACACCGAGCACGTTCAGCTTCAACGTGACCGGCGGTCGGTGCGAGCACTGCGAGGGTGCTGGTTATCTCGAGGTCGAGATGGTGTTCATGGCCGACGTGTTCGTGCCATGCGAGCACTGCGGAGGCAAACGCTTCAAGCCGGAAGTGCTCGATGTGCAGGTGCACGGCAAGAGCATTTTCGACGTGCTGCAGATGACCGTCGATCAAGCGATCCGATTCTTCCCCTACGAAGAGAAGCTCGGCCAGGCGCTCTGGCAGCTGCAGCAGGTCGGACTCGGCTACCTGACGTTAGGCCAGCCGGCCACCACGCTGTCGGGTGGTGAGGCGCAGCGCATCAAGGTGGCGCGCGAGCTCGCGCTGGCCAAGCGAACCGGCGGCAAGAAGCTGTACATCATGGACGAGCCGACCACAGGATTGCATCTCGAGGACATCCGCAAGCTCGCCGGTGTCCTGGATCGACTCGTCGACGCCGGGCACACGCTCGTGCTCATCGAGCACAACCTCGACGTCATCAAGCTCGCGGATTGGGTCATCGACCTCGGACCGGACGCCGGGGATCGCGGCGGTCAGGTCGTCGGCATGGGCCGCCCTGAGGAGATCGCCGGTATCGAAGGATCGCACACGGGCCAGTGGCTGCGTGGTGTGCTGAACGGCGCGACGTCCGACGCGAAGCGGGCCCCGCGCCCTCGACCGAAGGCACGCGCGTCCTGACGGTCATCCGAGCCGTGGAGCGTTAGGCGTTAGGCGTGATCGAGGCGGCGCGCGCGACATCCCGTCGGCGCTCCTGGATGCGGCGCACGATGCGCGTCATTCGCCGCCGGGACAGCAGCCGATTGACCACCACGACGGCCTTGTTGCGGATCCCGGGCACGACGACGCGCTGGCCGTTGCTCGCACCGCGGTAGCCGGCTTCGGCCACTTCCCGTGACGTCATGAGCGGCGCGCCACCCGACGGCGCGTTCGGGTGAATGCCCGCCCGTCCATGAAATTCCGTCACGGTGGGCCCCGGGCAGAGCGCGGTGACGGTCACGCCGGTGCCGGCGGCTTCTTCGGCCAGCGCTTCGGAGAACGACTGCACGTAGGCCTTCGATGCGTAGTAGACCGCCATGATCGGGCCGGGCTGAAACGCCGCCACGGAAGACACGTTCAGAATGCGACCGCGACGGCGCGCGAGCATCCCGGGCAGCACCATCTTCGTCAGGTGCGTCAGGGCGGCGATGTTCACCTCGACGATTTCGAGCTCTCGCTCGATGTCCGTCTCGTGGAAGAAGCCGTGTGTCCCGATGCCGGCGTTGTTCACGAGCGCGTCGATGCGGTCATCAAGTGCCCGAATCCGCGCTGCCACGTGCTCGCGATCGAGGCGACGCGAGAGATCGGCCGGAAATGCGTCACACACGACGCCGTGGCGGTCGCTGAGCGACCGCGCTACCGATTCGAGTGCGTCACGGCGCCGGGCGATGAGCAACAGATCGTGCCCGTCGCGGGCGAACAGGTCCGCGAAATCAACCCCGAGTCCGCTCGACGCACCCGTGATGATCGCCACGGGCCGGCGCTCGCCGCTTCGCGCAGGCGCAACCGCCAATGTAGGAAGAGCAGTCACGATTCGAGTTCTCCGCTCGCTTGACCACGTTCGGTAGCTCTTCTACCTTTCGGGCTCATTCCCGAGTAGCTCAGGTGGTAGAGCAGGTGACTGTTAATCACCGTGTCGGGGGTTCGAGTCCCTCCTCGGGAGCTCACGACGGCACGACGTTAGGTTACGAAGGTTCCGAACGGCAACGCGGGGGCGTCGAAAGACGCCCCCGCGTTTTGTTTGGGTTCCAACCACGGCGCCCTGCGACCGCTACTGGGCGTCGGGCGCGACCGCACGCAGGATGTCTCTGAACCGTGGCTCACCGCGGATCGGGTCGAACCCGGGATCCTTGAGCGCCGCGGCCAGCGTACCGTCGTCGCGCGTACGCAGCAGCGCGTTCAGCGCCCGCTTCGAGTCGCCGGCGGCAACATAGGCGAGCGCCAGCTGGCTTCCCTGCTTCGCCGAGAACGGAACCTTGGGCGACACGCGCTTCACGAGCTGCGCGAGCCGCGCCTGCGCCGCGCGTCGTTCACCCACACGCGCCTCGAACGACGCGATCAGCGTCTGAGCCTGCCACGTATCTCCGAGCCGCTCTGCGACCTCGGCGTCCGCCCAGGCGGCGCGTAGATCGCCACGCGCGGCGTTCGCGCGAGCACGGAGCGCGTACGCCTCCGGATCCGCCGGCGTCATCGCCAGCGCACTGTCGATCATCCGGCGCGCTGCGTCTGGCTGCCGCGAGCGAAGCAATGCGATGGCGGCGTTGGCGAGTGCGCTCGACCGCGGCAGCATCGTGCGCTCGCGCGACAGCGGCGGCAACGGATCGCCGGCGATGAGCGGTGACGATGCCAATGACCCGTTCGCCGGCGTCTCGACCGCCCGGACCGATGTGGTCGTGGTCGGCAGCGGCTGGGTCGCGGTTGCCCTACCGCTATCGCGCAGATTGGCAACCGCCGAAGCGCTCACAGACGACCCGACGGTGACATCGCGAATAGTGGTTGGACGCGGCACCGACGCGGCCTCGGCGTGCGGGATACCCCCGTCGGCGGATGGGCCACTTCGCGTCATGGCGCTCGCCTGAACCGGTGTTGGACGCCGCTCGAAGTTCGCGCCAAAGATGGCATAGAACGCGAACGCTCCTGCAAGCGCACTTCCGCCCACCAGCATGGCGGCACGCGCGGTCGACCGACGGCCGGCAGCGGCGTCGGCTAACGCGTCGGTCTCGTCGGGCGCGGGGCTGGTAACCGACGCATGATCGCCAGTGTTTCGTCGGAACGGGATCGTCGGCGCGCCTGCGGCCGGCGGCTCGGTCTCCGTTTCGCTGCTCGTGAGCAGGGCACCAGCGGCGGCACGCCGGCGCAGCATCGAGCTGGTCGGAGTGTCTATGTTGAGCTGCTCGACGAACTCCGACGCCGAGGTCCAGCGCCGCGCGGGATCCTTTTCCAGGGCACCTTCGAGCGCGAGCAGCAATCGCTGGGGCGTGTCAGGACGCAGCAGCGTCAGCGGCGCGAAATCCTGATGCTTCTGCTTGTAGATGATGCCGAACAGACTCTCGCCTTCCCACGCGCGCTTGCCCGAGAGCATTTCCCAGCCGACGACGCCCAGGCTGTACAGATCCGCCCGACCATCCACGGCCGCGTTGTCGATCTGCTCCGGCGCCATGTACGCAGGCGTACCGATCGCCATGCCCGTCGCTGTGACCTCGGCGTCGCCTTGTGTTGCTTTCGCGATGCCGAAATCCGACAGCAACGCAGAGCCCTTGTCCGCGTCAATGAGGATGTTGTGTGGCTTGACGTCGCGATGGATGATCCCGTTCGCGTGTGCATGCTCCAGGGCGGAACCGATGTCTCGCAGGATCTGTACGGTCTCATCGAAGCGGAGCTTGCCGCGGCGACGAAGAATCGTGATCAGCGGCTCGCCGCGAACGTACTGCATGACGAGCGCGACGTGTCCGCCGTGCAGGCGTCGCAGCTCGTACTGATGGACGATGTTCGGATGGCGAATCCGCGCCATGAGCCGTGCCTCGCGCTCGAAGCGTGAGAGCGCATCAGCATCGGCAATGAACTTCGACGAGATGACCTTGATCGCGACGTCGTGCCCGGCGGTGCGATGACGCGCCAGGAACACGGCGCCCATGCCACCTTTTCCCAGCTCGCGCTTGACGATGTAGTCGCGCTCGAGTTCGGAAAGGTCGACGCTGGGATCTGGGCGAGTTGCGGTCATGAAGTGGACGAGCTGGTGTATTAACTCCAGCTAAAAGACCGCCTGCGGCGGTTCAAAGCAACTCACGGGCACCAATGTAAGCGCAAGCACACAAAACCGCCTCGGCGAGTTTGTCCCGCCGAGGTGGGCATAACGTCTCTCATATCGACCCTAGGTGCTAGCCCGGTGGGCAGCGGGCCCCATCCGAAGGTCTAACGCCCGTTCGCTCGACGGACCGTCGGACCCATAGTATCCGTCGATGAACCAACGGACGACCCGGTCGGTCAGATCGTTGGCCGCTCTGTAACTGATACGGGCCGCTGCTGCGTCGATGATAGCCCGCTTGAGCGACACAATCACCATTTCCGGCGTACGACGCTCCGCTTTCGCGTTCCGAACGTAGTCCAGAACGGCGTGGCGAAGGTCGTCGTCACCTCGAGTCGGCTCCGCGAATGAAAGCGCGAAGAGCTGCTGCAGATCTTCCTTCCCACCCGAGGCCAATTGCACCTGAGATTCTGCGGATCGGCTCATTCTCATCCTATTCGCTAGATCGGGAGCGATGAGGCCGCGACGCAACAGCGCCGGAGCTACAACTCGAATCCACGTTTCAGGAATCCGTCGCGCAAACCAATGCCAGAGGCTCTAAACGCGAGCGTCCGACGAACTCGCAGGCCCACAAGAACCGGTCGGCCAAAGCTCTGCAAGATTCATGTTCGACGGTAGGGTTGGCCGCGACCACCATCACCAATCACCACCGGCGCCACGAATCTCATAACGAAGATACGCTCACCCGGCGAAATCCCGAAGCCTTCCCGGGGGAATGGACCATCTCAAAACTCCGACACCCTTCTCCGGTTTGCCCTCGAATTCGATCATACTGGCGCCGCCCTTCTTGAGTTCCACTCCCGCGTGGTCGACACCCGATATCAGGTAGGTCACGAGACGTCCCAGCTGCGGCTCATGACCGACGATTGCGACGACGCCAGCCCTGTATTTCGCCATCCAGGCGACGACGTCGTCGAGCGCGACATCCGGCTGCAACGCCTCGGCCGACTCGATGCAGGCGATCTCGTACTCCCGCCGCAGGATCTCGGCGGTCTCGTTCGCGCGTGTGAGCGGGCTGCTGACCAGCACGTCGATCGCCGGCACGATGTGATGCAGGCCACGCGCAGCGCGACGCATCTTCCGCGCGCCTTCGGCCGTGAGCGGACGTTCTGCGTCGCTCTGGCCGCTGGCGGCAAACACGTCCCGGTCTTCGGCAATCGCGTGGCGGATGACGAGCAGCTGCATCGACCGATCCGTTAGGGTTTCTTTTCGGTGAGCGCCTTGATCGCAGCCGGCATCTGGAACGTCGTCGAGTCGGCGACGTCGTAATCGACCGCGTTGATGTGAATCACCTGCTCCTGTCCCATCGCCTGCTGCGTTAGGCGCGTGGCGATCTTCTGCCCACCGAATTCCTTGTAGTCGCTGAGCAGGTTCGTCACCTCCATGGTGCCCATCGCCGTCTCCTGCTTGCCGACGGACGCGACAAGCAGGCCACTCGCGACGCTGTAGCAGTCGAACGACTCGCGACCGGACTTCCAGACGACCTTCACCTTGTAGCAGGCCTCGCCATTCATCTCCGTCTTCTCGACCGTCTCGGCCGACACGACGTTAGGCCCCTGACGCGAGGATGATCCGAAGCTGGACTCCTCACGGAGGGCATCGAGCTCCTTGCCGGACTTGATTCTCGGCCCCTGCATGGGGTTGATCGACCAGGCCGTCGTGCCGTCGTAGCCTTCCTCGAGCTGCCCGATCCCGGGTAGGTCGATGTGCATCATTGTCTTGTTCGGACGAGCCTGCACGATCTCCATGTCGCCGGACATTCCCGCGGCGGGCATCTCGAACTTGCCCTTCGTCCGCATGGACGAGTGCTTCGCCAGCACAGCAGGCGCATTCGTGGCGGTCACGAACTTGGCAATCAGTTCCTTGGCCGGTGGTAGCCCGGCGGCGGGCGCCTGCCCCCCAGCGCTGGCGACGGCGATCATCGTTAGGCCCATGGCGGCCGCGGCCTGTCGGCGCAGCCGTCGATCGATTGTGCTGATGTACATGTGACGCTCCCTGGAGCTGATAGAGACGACAGACGTGCGCTCGAGCAGCGCAGCCGGAAATATGGTCGACGGCACGTGTGGTGGCGTGAGACGTACTACGTGCGACATGGATCAGGAACTGTCAGGGCGAGCCTTGCCGAGCTCGCTCGATCCACAGCAAAGCGGCGCTGAGCGGTGCATCGCGACCCGCCGACAGGTCCGCTCGGTTCAACGGAACGAGTTCATCGGGCCGCACGCCAGTACCCTCGATACGTGACCCGTCCGCGGCCACGAAATCGGCGATGACGTGCATGAGGACATCGCCATTCGGCAGGCGCGTCGCCATGGCTGGTAGTGCCTGCCCCGCGGTGCGTTCCCCGAAGACGCGCGCGCGTCCGAGCGCCTGCAACGCCGCGCTGAACATCTCCGTGGTGCTCGCGGACATTCCGTCGACGAGAATCGCGAGTGGCCGGCTGTAGGGTTCCACCGCAACGCCGGCTTCCGTTGCGCGACGAGGGTTCGCGACGAATCGCATCTCGTCGCCGCGTGTCCTCATCGTGCCCAGCGTGAGCGGCTCACCAAGGAAGTGGCCGGCCGCACCCATCATCATCCCGGCCACACCGCCCGGATTTCCACGAAGGTCGAGCACGATGCCGGCGCAGTCGCGAGAGGCTTGCACCGCTCGATCGAACGCTGGCATGACCGGTGGCAGCCAGTAATCGAAGCGGATGACGCCGACGCATCGTCCGTCGGACAACGTACGACGACTCGCGTCGAACGCGGTGGCGAGCGGCGGCAGATTCCCGAATCGAACGAGAGGACCGCGCAGCGAATCCCGCGCGAACGTGACGTCGCGTGTCACGCCGGCACCATCGTGCGCGATCACGCGCACCGGAGTGCCTGGTGCTCCGCGAAGGACGTGCATTGCCCCGACGATGGCCGACAACCGTTGTGCCGGGAGCGTGTCCGCGTCGCCTAACGCTGCAATGGGATGGTCGTCGATGCGCTCGACGATCCATCCGGGCGCCACGCCAGCACGCCGCGCTGCTCCGGCGCTATCGACGCGCCACACGACCACGCGCTGATCGACGACCCGCAGCGCGAGACCCGACGAGCCTAACGACTCGTCGGCCGTCGCCTCGCTCGCACCCGCCGGCACCGATTGCGCAGGCAGCACTGAGAAGTGCGATTCGCCAATGCGGCTGAGCATGTCGGTAATGACCGTGCGCAGTGCGCTGTCCGTTGCGGCATGTACGGCACGCGGACGCAGTTCACGGCCAACGGCTGGCCAGTCGACACGCGTCACGCCGCGGTATTCGAGTGAGCTTCCTACGGTTCGCCACACGGAATCGAACGTAGCAGTTGCGAGCGCGGAGTCGAACGGCGCCCGAGATCCGGTATCGGAGTCTATGGCGAGGCGCGTCGGCGCCCTCAGTGCCGGGGCATGGCCGTCGGCGCTTCCTGTCTCGACAGGCGCGAGCCACGTGCTCGCGAATAGCACGACGGGTGCGACGATCGAAGCGCGGACGAAAGCGTACATTGCGAACCGCCGAGGAAATGCCCGAGAGGGACAGGTGGAGTGCGACGAACACAGGGCATCGTCTCAGCAGCCGTCAGCAGTGAAGACGAGCAACCGGTCGTGTCGTTCACGCAGCGCGCACCATTTTGGCACACAGGGCGCGAATTGTGCTCTCGCTCACCAGCCGACGCGTGACAGGCGCCCTCGCGCGCGCGTCCAATCCCTGACCGGCGCTGCCTCCGTCACTTGCGCCGTGTCGGCCGCCACAATTAGAACACATCATGCAAAGCACCCGACGTTCATTCGCCGCCCTGCTCGCGGCGGTCATCCTTGCCGTGCCCTGCACGTCCGCTCGCGCGCAGACCCTTCAGCCGGGCACGCGCGTCCGCGTGCAGTCATCCCAGGTCGTTGCGCCGATCATCGGCAGTTACCAAGGGATGCGGCGTGATACGCTGGTCGTGATCGAAGACGGCGCCGGCGCACAGGTATGGACGTTCACCAGCTCGGCGGTCGACCGCCTGGAAATCAGCGCTGGAATGAAAGGCCGGAATCGCAAGCCGACGGCGCGCTGGGCGCTCATAGGTGCCGGCATCGGGGGGGCTGCCGGTTGGCTTACGGCGGTGATCCTGGAAAACGCCAGCAGCAATCAGGAATACAACGACGTCCTCAGCGCCTTGATCGGCGCCGGCGCGGGCGCTGCATTCGGTGCCGTGTATGGCTCTCACAAGCTGGAGGAGCATTGGACGCCGGTACCGATGCCTGCTCGTGTGGGAATCCTGCCGACCAGGAACGGCATCAGGTTCTCACTGTCTGCCTCGTTCTGAAGGGCGCGGCCGCGCGGCATCGCGTCCGGCTCACTGATCCCTTCCCCCCGTTAGTAGCTTGTTCTCGGCGCGGCCATCCGTCGCGCATCGGCGGCGCCATCCAGTGCGCCGCCTGCCGCCCTCAACCGCCGAGCAATCCTGACGTCTATGCCAGCGCCACTGATTGGCGTGATCATGGGGAGTAAGAGCGACTACGAGCATCTCGCGCCTGCGTGCGCGGTGCTCGATGAGTTGCAGGTGCCTTACGAGGCACGAGTCGTGTCGGCCCACCGAACTCCAGACTGGATGTTCGAATACGCGTCCACCGCCGAACAACGCGGTCTGCTCGTGATCGTCGCGGCAGCGGGCGGTGCGGCGCACCTTCCCGGCATGGTCGCGGCAAAGACCCTGGTGCCAGTGCTCGGCGTCCCGGTCCCCGCGACAATGCTGAACGGCATCGACGCGCTGCTCTCGATCGTGCAGATGCCCGCCGGTGTCCCAGTCGGTACGCTGGCGATTGGTAAGCCGGGCGCGACCAACGCCGCCATCCTGGCCGCCGAGATCGTGGCGATCCGGCACCCCGAGGTGCGGGAGCGCTTGCGTGCGTGGCGCGACCGCCGGCGCGACGACGTCATGGGACAGCAACTGCCGTAACGATGATCGAGCCTGGCGCGACAATTGGGATTCTCGGCGGCGGCCAGCTCGGACGGATGACGGGCATGGCTGCGCGCTCGCTCGGCTACGATGTGCACGTGCTCGACCCGGACCCGAACTGCCCCGCGTCGGTGATCGCGAGCCGCACCGTCGCCGCTCGCTTCGATGATGCGGACGCCGCGGCCTCGCTTGCCGAACGGTGCGCCGTCGTGACGCTCGAGATCGAGCAGATCGGTACGGCGTCACTCGCAGCGGTCGCGGCTCTCGCGCCACTGCGTCCGAGCGGAGCCGCCGTTCACATCATTCAGGACCGCATCCGCCAGAATCAGTGGCTCGAGGCGCAGGGGTTCCCCGTCGGCCCGTTTCGCGCGGTGTCATCGCTCGACGAGAGCATTGCGGCGTTCGAGGCACTCGGCCGCTGCATCTTCAAGTCGACGAGCGGCGGTTACGACGGGCGCGGGCAGGTGCGCGTCGCGACGGTCGACGAGGCGGCCGCCGCGTGGGAGTCGCTCGGGGACTCGCCCGTGTCTCGTCGAACAGTTTCTCGACGTGGAGATCGAGATCTCGATGCTCGTAGCCAGACGCCCTGCGGTCACTGGCGTGGCGGAACCCGAGACCGTCCTGTTCCCGCCGTCGTTCAACTATCACAGTCAGGGCATTCTCGACTGGTCGATGCTTCCGGCGTCGGTTCCGGAGCTCGTGGCCGGGCGCGCCGACTCGATCGCGCGCGGCATCGCGCACGCGTTAGGCATCGAGGGGCTCATCGCGGTCGAGCTGTTCCTGCTGGCGGACGGCCAGCTGCTGGTGAACGAGCTCGCGCCGCGGCCGCACAACACGTTTCACTCCACGGAGCGCGGCTGCGCGACGAGCCAGTTCGAGCAGCTGGTGCGCGCTGTCTGCGATCTTCCGCTCGGCAGCACCGAAATCGTGCGCCCGGCCGCGATCGCGAATCTGCTGGGTGATCTGTGGAACAACGGCGATCCGGACTTCGCCGCGGCGCTTCGTGTGCCGACGGTCCGGCTGCACCTCTACGGCAAAGCGTCGGCGCGACCTGGCCGCAAGATGGGCCATCTCTCGGCCGTCGGAGAGACCGCCGACGAGGCAATGGCTCGCGTGCTCCGGGCGCGAGACGCAATGCGGCGGTAGCAACGCGCCGTCGCGCTGCGTCCTGTCACCGGCGCGTTAGGCGCCGACCTCGATCACCCGAAACGGTGTCTGCTCCGGCCAGCACTTCTTGAGCAACGGCATCGCGACGTTGTAGACGGGAATGCCGGAGCTCGTTCTCCCTTCCAGCGCCCCGTTGTGTGCATGGCCGTGGATGACGGCCGTTACGGGGTACCTGGCGAGCGGCTCCTCGAGCCGGCTGCTGCCGAGATATGGGAAGATCTCGAGCGGCTCCCCTTCGACGGTGGCGCGTATCGGCGAGTAGTGCAGCAAGGCCACGCGATGCGGCGTGCGCAACCGGGCGAGCGCGCTCTCGAGCTTGAACGCTTCATTGACGGCTTCGCGCACGAACAGCTTGATGATGTCTTCGCCCCAGGGTCCAAGCGCACCGCGTCCGAAGCCGCCACAGAATCCCTTCACGCCCGCGAAGCCCACGCCTTGCAGTTCACAGGCGTCGCCGTCGAGCACCGTAACGCCCGCGTCCGTGAGGATCTGTCGGACCTCGTCTGCCTTCCCCGCCTCGAAATCGTGATTGCCCAGCACCGTTACGCACGGAACGCGGAGTGCTGTTCCCACATCACGCGCGAGCACGCGCGCCTCCTCGGGCAGGCCGTAATCGGTGAGGTCACCGCACATGACGAGCACATCCGCTCGCTCGGATACCTGCGCAAACACAGACGCGAGCGCGCCCTGCCCCGTCTTACTGACGTGGATGTCGCTCATCGCCGCTATGCGCACGATTCCGGGGGTCATTGCCATCAGTCAGCTCGTATTCGGGAAATCGTGAGCCAGCTCAGCTAGCCTTACTCTTGCAACGCGGTCGCGCATACGGCTGACCTTCCTCTTCAACAAGCGTTCCGTGCCGCACAAACCAAACTCCAGAACGCCGAGTGAGATCGACCGTGACATGGCGGCTCGCTACACGCGTCGCTTTTACCGCGACGTGCTGACGTCGCTCGAGCGAGCGAACGTGCCTGTTCTGGTCGGTGGGGCCTTCGCGTTCTCGCACTTCACGGGCATTCAGCGCCCGACGAAAGATTTCGATCTGTTCGTGCGCCGCGAGCATATCGAGCGCGCGCTGGCGACGCTCGCCGACGCTGGCTTTCACACGGAGCTCACGTTTCCGCACTGGCTGGGAAAGGCGCGCTCCGACGAGTTCCTCGTGGACCTCATCTTTGGCTCGGGAAACGGCGTCGCGCCCGTTGATGATATGTGGTTCGAGAACGCGGTGCAGGCAGAGGCCGTCGGCGTGCCGGTCTGGCTCTCCCCGGCGGAAGAACTGCTCTGGTCCAAGTCGTTCGTGATGGAACGCGAGCGCTATGACGGGGCGGACGTGATTCACATCCTGCATGCGCGTGGGCCGACGCTCGACTGGGCACGGCTGCTCGATCGCTTCGGGGACTACTGGCGAGTGCTGCTCTTGAATCTCGTGCTGTACGGATTCGTCTACCCAGGCAAGGAGTCGCCGGCGCCTCGATGGGTGACGGACTCGCTCGTGTCGCGGTTCCAGGACGAAACCGAGGATCCGCCGAAGGACGAGCGCATCTGCCGCGGCACGCTGATCTCGCGCGAGCAGTATCTCATCGACGTGCTCGAGTGGGGCTACGGCGATGCGCGGATGCAGCCGCGCGGGCCAATGAGTGCGACGGAGATCGCCCACTGGACCGAGGCCATCGGCAAGGGTTAGCCGACGCGAGGCTAGTCGCGAAGCTCGGCATCCTCGCGGACGCGGTCGGTCAGCTCGCCACGCGATGTCACACCGAGTTTCGCGAAGACATTCGAGAGATGCGTGCTCACGGTTCTCGACGAAATGCTGAGCGCCGCTCCGATCTCCTTGTTCGACTTGCGCGCCGCCACGAGCCGCGCAATCTCGCGTTCGCGCCCGGTCAGCGAGCCCGCGCCCTCGACGATGGCTTTCGCGGGTGGTCGCGCGCCGAGCTCACGCAGCTGTTCGCGTGCGCCCCGCAACTCGGTCTCGGCACCGATGCGCGCGAACACGTCATGGGCGCGCCGCAACTCGCGCATCGCGCCTTCGCGATCGCCACGCGCGGCGAGCAACTGTGCGAGGTTGCGCCGAATGCGCGCGGCATTGAATACGAATGGAACCGCGTCCAGCTGGTCGGCCGCCGAGCCGAGCAGTTCGACCGCTCGCTCGGTGTCGTTGTCTCTGAGTCGCGCGACCAGCGCATCGCTCGCGATCGCCCAGGCGCGACCGAGCGCGTGGCCCATCCGCGCAGAGTCGGTTCGCAACCGTTCCCCGTGCCGCTGCGCCCGCTCGAAATCCTGCAGCCACAACGCGGCCTCGATGATGATCGGCATGAGTCGGTGCACCGACCACGCGATGTACCCGGAGCTCTCCGCCAGCGCGACGCCAGCTTCGCCTAACGCGATCGCCCGCTTGTAGTCTCCGGTCGCGAGCGCATACGCGGCCATCCCCGTGTGCGCCGGGACCACGGTGTTCACGTCCACCGTGCGGTGCGCGGTGTCCGCGGCACCCGACATCGACCAGCTCTCCTCGAACAGTGCTTTCGCTTTCTCCAGCTCGCCGCGTCCGAGATGCATGAGCCCAGTCCACACGAGGAGTCGCGGCAGCAACGTTCGCGCGCCGACGGCCCGCGCGACGGGTATCGTGCGCTCGGCGAGCGAGAGCCCGGCGTTCCAATCGCCGATGCCTGACGCGTACTCGATCGACACCTCGTTCGTCCACACCCCGAGCACGGGAGAACGGAGCTCTTCGGCGATCCGTTGCGCTTCACTCACGTGCCGGGCAAGGTCGCCCGCGTTGCCGGTGAGCCCCGACAGAACCGCAATGCCCCAGTGTGCCGCCCACTCGACCGCGCGCTCGTTGGCCGAACCCGCAAACGTGATCGCTTGTTCGCCGTGCAGTCGCGCCTCTGCGCCACTCCCAATGAACATGTAGAGCTGCATCAAGGCGCGATGAATTCGCGCGAGCATGCCGGCGTGCTTCAGTCGCTCCGCGATCTCGAGCGCCGCTTGCAGCTCGGTGAGTGCATCGTTAGGCCGGCCGAGCTCCTGGAACGCGGCAGCACGAGCGATACGCACGCGGGCCGCGAGTCGCTCGTCGCCGGCGCGCGCCGCCGCCTCGAGTCCAGCGGCATAGTGGGCAAACGCATCATCGTGATGCCCAGCCCAGAAGCTCGCGAGGCCCAACCTCCGCTCAATGGATGCGATACGGCCTGCGTCGTCGCGCTTTCGCGCGTGGTCGAGCGCACGCTCCCATAGCGCGCGCGCCGTATCGTATTCGCCGTTTCGCTGTCGGGCTCTCGCCAGATCCTCGACGAGGGTCGCCACCTCGTCCGGTGACGGGGCATCGCGCTCGGCGCCCGCATGCCGGTCGAGGATATCGAGGGCGCCGCCAAGATAGCTCGCCGCTTCGCGCGTCGCGTACGTCGCGAGCGCGGCGCGGCCGGCGCCGGCCAGGTAGCGCGCCGCCTTTGGCGCGAGCTCCGGCGATGCCGCGCGCGAGAAGTGAAATGCCAGCTCGTTCGCGTGCGCATCCGACGAGGCGCCGTACAATCGCTCGAGCGCCGTGCCCAGGCGCCCGTGAAGCAAGCGTGTACGCGCTTTTCCGAGCTCCGCGTAGAGCGTCGCCTGGAGCGTGGGATGCGTGAAGTCGTATTGGAGAGCGTCCGCGACATCCGCGTCGACGAGCACTCGCTCGCGACGCAGCTCGTCGACTGCTTCGACCAACGACGACGGCGCGAGATCGCTCACGGCTTCGAGCGCGTCGTATGAAACACGCGAGCCAAGCACCGCCGCGAGGTCGGCGACGATTCGTGCGGTGAGCGACAGTCGGTCGAGCCGCGCGACGATCGCGTCACGCACGGTGCGCGGTAAATCGAGCTCCGTCACATCCCAGCCCACCCAGCGTCCCTCGTCGCGATGAAGTCTCCCCGAACCGATGAGGGACTTCAGCATTTCCTCGACGAAGAACGGGTTGCCGCGTGTGCGCTCGTAGAGGAGCGCGGCGAACTCACGGATGCTCGCCGGGTCCATCCCGAACACGTTACCCAACAGCTCATCGCTCTTCGCTCGCGACAGCGGCGTGAGTCGCAGCACGCTCGCGATTCCCAACCCGACGAGGGAACGCTCCGTACTCGCGAGCGTGGCGTTGGAATCGCGCTGCGCCTCGTTGTACGAGCAGAGCACGACAATGCGGAGTCCTGCGAGTTGCCGCGCCGTGAAGTGCAGCAACTCGAGCGACGACGCGTCGGCCCACTGCAGATTCTCGAGCGCGATGAGGAGCGGCCGCTTCGCGGCAAAGCGCCCGAGGAACTGGCTGAAGTTCCAGAGCAGCCGCGCCTTCGTGTCTGACGCAGCACCATTGGCTTGTGCCCGGGTTTCTGAATGCAGGTCGAGCGCCGGGAACAGCCGAGCGAGCTCCGCCTCGCCTCCGCGCGACAGCACGGTCAAGGTGCCGCGGTCGAGCGCCTTGAGCACCGGGAGGAGCGCATCCGCGAACACGGCGTATGGCACTCCCGTTTCGACGGGATATGCCCGGCCGACCGCCGTCGACCAGCCGCGCGAGGTCGCTTCTTCCACGACCGACTCGGCCAACCGCGTCTTCCCGATTCCTCCTTCTCCCGCGAGGAAAATCGTCGATGATGTTCCACGCTCGGCCGCATCGAGCGCACGCACGAGCACGGCGCGCTCCACGTCGCGTCCGGTAAGCGGAAGGAGCCCGACCTGCGAGTTGCCAGCGCGGCGGTCCGTCACGCCGTCACGATCGGCCAGCCCGCTGGCCCGCCTAACGTGAGCGCAGACCATGCGGCCGCCCCGCGGCCACGCAGGTGCCCGCATGTGCTGAGAGGTCGCGCGAGTCGCCGACTACCGAAGGTCATCGAGGCCTAGGGGACACAGGGACGCACACTGCGCTGCGCGACTAATCTGCACCAGCTCCAACTCGCGACCGGACTGCGGTCCTATGTTATGCTCATGACGACACTCGCCGCTAGAAGCTGGGATGCAAAACGAGCAGGATAGCGACTGAGCGATCCTGCTCCTTAGCGGTCTCTAACATATCGGGGTGTTAGGCGCTGCCATACGCGGCGGCGGGTGGCGCATCTCCGACGTCGCCGAAGCGACGCTCACGACGTTGATACTCGGCGATCGCAGACTCGAGGTCGCGTGCCGAGAACTCCGGCCACATCCGCGGCGTGAAGACAAGCTCGGCGTATGCGCATTCCCACAAGAGAAAGTCGCTCAGCCGCTGCTCCCCGCCCGTACGTATGAGCAGGTCGACGTCCGGAATACCCTCCGGTGCGTGCGCCACGGCCGCCATGGCCTCGCTGAATTTCTCGCGTGTGACCGGGCCGCCTCGTAGGCGCGCGGCGGCGTCGAGGATGAGGTCGCGCGCAGAGTAATCGACCGCGACGCGCAGATGCATGTCGCGACATTCCGCGGTCGTTTCCTCGGCCGCTTCGATCGCGCGCCGGAGGGCGGTGCCCAGCCGGTCGCGCCGCCCGACAACACTGAGACGAATGCCGTTCTCGAGACATCGCTGCGTCTCGGCCGCGAGGTAGCGACGGAACAGCGCCATCAGCGCCGTGACTTCGGATTCCGGGCGACGCCAGTTGTCCGACGAGAAGGCGTAGAGGGTCAACGCTTCGATTTGTAGCCGGCGCGCCGCCTCGACGGTTTGCTTCACCGCGCGAGCGCCGGCAGCATGGCCGAAGGTGCGGGGACGGCCGCGCGTATTCGCCCAGCGCCCGTTGCCGTCCATGATGACAGCGATGTGGCGCGGCATGTACCGCGAAAGTTGCAGGGTGTGTGATGTGCTCACGTTCATTGCGTCATGCGGCGAACCGTTCGGTCAAGCAGTGGTCAGGCATCTCTCGCGGCCCGGATCAGCGCTTCCATGTGATCGAGGTAGCGCTCGAATGCTTTGCGGCCCGGTACGGTCAGGGCGTACGCGGTCTTCGGCATCCGACCCTCGAATGACTTCGTACACGAGATGTAGCCGGCATCCTCGAGCTTCCGGGCGTGGACGCTCAGGTTGCCATCGGTCGTTTGGAGCAAGCCCTTCAACTCGTTGAACGTCAGCGATTCGTTCGCCGCCAGCGCGCTGACGATTCCGAGGCGCATCCGCTCGTGGATGAGACGATCGAGCGCACCTGGCGTCGCCTCGGCCGCGCGGCCGCGCACGCTCCGTAACGCTTCCTTCTCGTCGTCGTGCTTCCTCGCTCCGCCCCGTGGGTCTGGGGCTGCGCCGTGTCTAGCCACCGTGCCTCCTCGCGATCTGGATCCCGAACACGACGTGAACCACCCCGAACCCGCCGACCATCAGCCAATCTCCAACAGCCGGTGGCGCGAACAGGGCCAACGCCCCGAGGATCATGAAGCAAACACCCATGACCGGGATGATCCGCACCGAGAATGCGCCGCCCGCGACGACCGCCGTTCCGTATAGCAGCAACCACACGGCGGGAAGAAGATCGTTTGCGCCGGTACGAAGCAGCGCGACCGTCAGCAGCGCCCCGACGAGCATCGCCGGCGAGAATGCCAGCGCGAGTTTCTGCGCTGGCCCGGACACCATCGACACGTCCGACCGCCTCGCCTTCCGCGCCGTAGCCCACATTGACAGCGCAATGCACGCTGCCGCCGTGACCACCCAGGTCCCTACGCGCCATTCGACGGTGGGTCGGATGTGGGCGACTGCCGCGGCCACCATGGCCAGTACGCCGACGGCCACGATCCCCCAGCCGGAGATGGCCGTGAACGTTCCTGCTCGCTCCATCGTTTCGCGGATGAAGCGCAGATTGTCCAGCGCACGGTCACTGAGCGCTGGATCGCGCTCGACCGGCGGCGGACGGAGTGGTCTGACCGTGGCCATGGAGGAGGCTACCCCACCGGCTCATAATTGTCAAGCACTTTTCAGTAAAAAGTGCTCAGGACGGGGCTACTGGTCCCGGTGGTGGATCACTCGCGGGAAAAGTCTGCTCCACGACCGTGTCGACCCGCCGCTCCTCGATCGCATCCTCGAAGATATCCAGCACCTTCGCGCAGAACTTCGGGAGGTCATCCGGATTTCGGCTCGTCACCAGCCGCTGGTCCACCTCTACTGGGCGGTCGACCCACTCCCCGCCCGCATTCCGGATATCGGTCTTGAGGCTCGGCCACGACGTCAGCGAACGACCGCGAACGGCATCGGCTTCCACCAGCATCCACGGGCCATGGCAGATAGCCGCGATGGGCTTGTCGGCGTCCACGAAGGCGCGGACGAACGCGACGGCACCGGTGTGCGTGCGCAGCGTGTCCGGGTTCGCGACCCCTCCCGGCAGCACGAGACCGTCGTACTCGCGTGCGCGGACATCTGTGATGACGCGATCGACCGCGAAGCGGCCCGCAGGCTTGCCGTCCTGTGTCGCCTGAATTTCACCGGCCTGTAGCGACACGAGGTGAAGCTCTGCGCCCGCACGCGAGAGAGCATCCCAGGGCTCGGCCAGCTCTCGCTGCTCGACGCCATCGGTGGCCAGAAATGCGATCTTGCGTCCGCCAATTCCAGAGGGCATTGCGTTGTGGAGATCTGGTTGGGGTCCCTAACGATGGGCTGGACCGCCGATTCCGGCGTCCCGTGGGCACAGAACGCACTCACGATTCGTGCCGCCTCCGACTGGTCCGCGGAAGTCCGGCCCGCCATTTTCCGCACGTGTCGATCGTACCCATCTATGGCCACGACGCGCTTCGATCGCGACTGGCCTCAGCCATCGTTCGCGGAACGCTGCCGTCCAGCCTTCTCCTCCACGGGAAGCGCGGGGTCGGCAAGCAGCGGCTAGCGCTGTGGCTCGCGCAGGCGCTCGTCTGCGCCAGCCCGCAGCCCGACGGCAGCCCCTGCGGCCGCTGCCAGGCGTGCCGGTTTGCGAGCGCACTCGGTCACCCCGACATCCACTGGTTCTTCCCGCGCCCACGGCTCGAGACCGACGCCGGCCCGGCGGACGTCATGGCCGACTTCTCCGACGCGATCGCCGAGCGAGTGAAATCGTCGGGACTGTATGCGGGATCGTCGGGAAACGATGGCGTGTATGTGGCGACGGTACGCACGCTCGTGCAGGCCGCGAGCGTCTCGCCGGCGATGGGCAAGCGCAAGGTCTTCATCGTCGGCGATGCGGAGCGTATGGTCCCGCAAGAGGGATCGGAGCAGGCTGCAAACGCGCTGCTGAAGATGCTCGAAGAGCCGCCCGCGAACACGTTCGTCATTCTCACGTCGAGCGAGCCCGGCGCGCTCCTACCGACCATTCGCTCTCGCGTGGTCAACATCCGCGTCGCGCCGCTCACGACGCGGGACATGGAATCATTCCTCGCCGACCCGACCGTCGCTGATGCACTGCGACGATCACACGCGAAGATGGCGACCGCTGATTACGCCCGCGTTGCCGAAGGCGCACCGGGTCGACTCTTCGAAAGCGACGAGCGCGACGCCGCGATCTCTGGGGCGCAACGGTTGCTCGAGACAGCGCTGTCCGGTGATCGATCGAAGACCATACGCGCGGCAATGGCACAAGGCAGCTCGAAAGCGCGCGGCGCATTCTCCGATACACTCGACGAGCTCACGGCACTTCTCGCCGAGCGAGCACGCGCCGCTGTCGCGCGCGGCGATGAGCGAGCCGCTGTCGGCGCGAGTCGCGCCATCGCAAATGTGGAGCACGCGAAGACGCTCGCAACGGGCAACGTCAGTCCCGCGCTCATCACGGCAACGCTTCTCCGCGACATCGGAGCGCATCTCTCATGAGCGATCTCTCGCACGTCGATGAGCAGGGACGCGCACGCATGGTGGACGTCTCTGAAAAAACAGTGACGGTTCGGATGGCGCGTGCGACCGGCTCCATCCGAATGGAGCGCGCCACGCTCGATCTCATCCGCGCCAACAGCATCGCGAAGGGCGATGTGTTAGGCATCGCGCGCGTCGCAGGCATCATGGCGGCGAAGCGAACGTCCGAGCTCATTCCACTCTGCCATCCGCTTCCTCTCACCGACGTCAGCGTCGACATCGCATTCGACGAAACGCTCCCCGGACTGCGCGTCGAAGCAGCGGCAAGAACTGCCGCGCAAACAGGCGTCGAAATGGAAGCAATCGTCGCCGTGTCAGTGAGCCTGGTCACCGTCTATGACATGGCAAAAGCGGTAGATAAGAGCATGGTGATCGGGGAGATTTCCCTGGCCGAGAAGCTCGGCGGCAGGTCCGGTCACTGGCAGCGAACATGAACGCGTAGTCGCTGCGGGACATGCATTGCCCGCATCGCGGGAGCGGGCGGCGGCGGTACCCTTCGTACCGCCGTAACCAGTGTAACCAGGACATGCGAAACCTTCGAGGGACGTACGTCCACCGCGGAGATCGCGACCGTCGGCGCCGTAGGATGCGTGCAGGCCTGCTTCTCACGGGCTTTGCGGCATCGGTCGGCTTCGTCGTACGCGACAGCGGTCCGGCCGAAGCGAAGGCGGAAGCACCGCGCTTCCCCCTCGTCATCGGCAGCGAGGCGGTGCGGCTCCGGACCGAGATCGAAGCGGCGCGCAGCGAGCTGGATCTCGCGAACGCGCAGCTCGACCGGTGGCACAAGATCTTCGGGTATTCGAGCCAAGTATCGAGTGGGAGCGGACCTCGCGACGTCGATCTACGACATCGCGTTGGCTGAGGGCATCGAGCCGGAGTTGGCCTTCCGTCTGGTGCGCGTCGAGAGCGAGTTCAACGAACGTGCGACCAGTCCGGTCGGCGCGGTCGGTCTCACGCAGCTCATGGTTCCCACCGCGCGCTTCTTTCAGAAGGGCATCACGCGCGACGCACTGTACGATCGTGACACGAACCTGCGCATCGGCTTCCGCTATCTGCGGACGCTCGTGCGGGAGTACAAGGGCAACGTGCAATTGGCGCTGCTCGTCTACAACCGTGGTCCGCAGGCGGTTCAGAATTCGCGCGACCAGGGGCTCGATCCTTCCAACGGGTACGAGCGAGTCGTGATGAAGGGCTACAAGGGACGGGGCGTGATCGACTGAGCCTCGCGTATCGTTAGGTGGTCGTTAGGTATGACAGAACGGCGAAGGGCCTCGGGATGCAATCCCGAGGCCCTTCGCGCCATCACGTTACCTAACGACGACCGACTGCTACTTCTTGGCGACCGTCTTGGTGGTGGGACTGGATGACTTGGTCGAGGAGGTCCGCCCCTTGGTCGACGACTTGGCCGACGCCTCCTTGCTCGGGGTGCTGCGACGAGCCGCCGGTCGCACGGCGAGCTGCTGGCCGGGGTGGATGACCGCCTTCTTCATTCCGTTCAATCGCATGATCGCGCTCACGCTGGTGCCGTATTTCTCCGCAATGCCCCCGAGCGTTTCCCCGCGCCGGACGACATGCGTACGCGAGCCCGATCGCGAGCGGCTGCCGTAGATCTCGATCGCCGGGTCCGGGATGTCGAGCGCCGCGGTTACTACAGCGCGCGACGGCACGAGCAGCATCTCGCCAGGGCGCAGGCGCCCGCTCTTGAGCGCACTGACCTTCGGGTTGTACCACTTGAGCTGTCGAGCGGTGATCGACTTGCTCGCGGCGACGGAGGCGAACGTCTGCCCCTTCTTCGTTTCGACGCGGCTGTAGGCCGTGCGCTCCTCGGGATCGAGCGCGGCGAACACGCTGTCGAACCCCGCGGCGTGGCCGAGCGGCACGCGGGCCAGGAAGCGCGTCCCGGGTGGCGTCACCCCGCGCAGAATCTGCGGGTTCAGTTCGCGAATGGAGTCCAGCGGCGCCCCGCTCGCCTTCGCGATCGCGGCGAGCGGCGTTGATGCTGGCACTGAGACCGAATCGTACGCGAACGGCGTGAGCGTTCGGATCTTCATGTTGTATTTCGCCGGCTCTTTCGCGACCAGTGCAGCCGCGATCAGTTGCGGCACGTAGTTCTTCGTTTCGCCACGCAGGTAGTCGTGCTCGGCCAGCGCGAAGAACGCATCGTCACCAGTCGAGCCGTCCTGATCGTCGCCTAACCGCGACAATCCGCGAGAGACGCGACCAGACCCGCCGTTGTAGGCCGCCGCCGCGAGATACAACGAACCGAACTCTTCGCGAAGCCATCCGAGAAACTTCACGGCGGCGTCCGTCGACCTGATGGGGTCACGGCGCTCGTCGACCCACCAGTCCACGCGGAGGCCGGTGCCGCGGGCCGTCCCGGTCATGAACTGCCACATGCCGACGGCGGCCGCTTTCGAGTACGCGTGCTGGTCGAATCCACTCTCGACCAGCGCCAGGTAGTACATGTCCTCGGGAATATTTGCGGCCCGGAACTTTTTGCGGATCATCGGCTCGTAGCGCGAGCCCCTCTCGAGCCGCGTTATGAACCGCTCGCGCGCAGATCCGGTGAATGCGTTGACGTAGAACTCGACGCGTCGGTGCGTCTCGTAGGACCGCACGTCGATATCCCAGGTCGCGCCCTCGGGAACCGTCGAGTCGGCGGGCGTGACTACGGAGTCGCCGAAGACCGCGACCGCTTGCCGTGTGAGCACGGAATCAGGAATCGCGATGACGACGGGTGCGATGGCATCCGGCATCCGCGCGGTGTCTCGAGCGGCAGCCGCGACCCCACTGGTTGTCTTGGCCGCGGCAGGCGCGGGGCGCGAGGCTGGCTTCGCCCGTCCTCCGCACGCAGTGAGACCGAGCACGAGAGCGAGCGTGAGTACTGCAGCCTTCATGTGATCCTCTCGTGTTCTCGTTGCACGCGGACTCGAACGACTCGGACGTACGACCTCGCGCAGGCTCACGAGGCGGGCGTAGAAGCCGCTGGTTGCCATCCCACACCACACCACCTGTCGGAGTTCCCGTCAGGCGGTCTGAGGAGCCGGCGCCCCTGAACTTACACGTCGCCCTGCGCACGGGAACCACTCGCCCTGATCTTCACCAACGCCGCCCTGCGTGTAGACGGGGAGTCAGCGTGTCGCGATGAAGTTGCCGAGCACGCGGTTCGTCGCGTGCAGCACCGCGACGACAGCGCTTCGCAACGGGTCATCCTCGGCGAGATGACAGCCGAGCAGCCGCTGCTGCGGCCCACCGCCGTGCGTCGCGAGAACGGAGACGATGACGATGTTCGCGTCGAACGCACGCATCGTCTTCACCCCCACGAGCTCGAAGCGCAGAGTACCGCTGGAGAACTGTTCGATCGCGCGCAGCGACGCATCCGCGGCGACGCGCAGATCTCCGAGCGTGCTCGTGACGCCCTCCGCCTTGCCCGTGACGCGTTCGCCTTCCATCCACTCCAGCTCCACTTCGGAGCGACACGTGCCGGAGGGTGCGCGATGAAAAACAAAGTTCGTGAAGCGGAGTCGCTCGCGCTTCAGCTGCGCCTGACTGATCACCGAACCGCTGGGGTGCTCGCTCGACGACGAGGGAGGAAGCATGCAGTTTGGGTGGCCAAGTGAGGAGTTTCGGACGGCATGGGCTGCTGCTTCAGGAACACGACTGAGGGAGCCTCAGGCAACGCCGAAACGGACTCTTCGATTGCACGAATCGTCAACGCGTCTATATTCGCGGATCATGCGACTCGGATCACATAACGCGCGCATTTTCTGCGGCGTCCTCCTCGTGTGCATCGTCACGCGTTCGGTATTCGCTCAGGCCGGCGACTCGTTGCGCGCACAGCTCGCGGAACGCATTGCGGCGACACCCGGTGCGGTTGTCGGCGTGTACTACAAGTCACTCGCGTCAGGCGAGCTGGTCACGATCGATCCGGATTCGTCGTTCCACGCGGCGAGCACGATGAAAGTTCCGGTGATGATCGAGTTCTTCCGACAGGTGGAACGCGGCGGCCTCGCGGCGACGCAACCAGTGCTGCTCGTGAATCAGTTCGCGTCCATCGTCGACGGCTCACCGTTTTCGGTGGCGCCGATCGATGACTCCGACAGCACGATGTACCTGCGCATCGGGGATCGCGTATCCGCACGCGAGCTCGTGGAACGGATGATCGTTCGCTCGAGCAACCTCGCGACGAACGCGGTCATCGCGCTCATCGGCGCCTCGCACGCGGACTCCACCGCGCACGCACTCGGCGCGCGGAACATTCGCGTGCTGCGTGGCGTGGAGGACGGCAAGGCGTTTCAGAAAGGCATGAACAACACGACGACGCCTCGCGACCTCGGCGTCTTGCTGGAGGCCATCGAGCGGCGTACTGCGGCGTCGAAGATCGCGTGTGATACGATGCTCGCGATTCTCAGTCGTCAGGAATTCAACGACGAGATTCCGGCCGGTCTCCCGCCGGGCACACGCGTCGCGCACAAGACGGGAAGCATCACCGCGGTGCTGCACGACGCCGCGATCGTGTACCCGCAGGGCAAGACGCCGTACGTCCTGGTCGTGCTGACGCGAAACATTCCCGACGAACGCGCAGCGCGCGTCCTGATCGCGGACCTGTCACGGCTCGTCTACCAGCACGTCGGGCAGCCTGCTAGTTAGGCACCATCGAACTAGTTAGGCACCACCGTGTGAGTTGGCGCGTTGAGCGGCAAGTCGACAGTGAACACGCTTCCCTCTCCGATCGTACTCCTCGCGCTCACGTTGCCGCCGAGTAGTCGGGCCAGTTGACGGGCCACGCTCAGTCCAAGTCCTGTGCCACCGGCGCGACGCGTCATTCGCTGGTCGACTTGCCAGAAGGCATCGAACACACGCTCGAGATGCTCGCCCGCGATGCCCGGCCCGGTATCCGATACCTCGAACTGCACACGGTCGTTACACACTCGCGCCGATAGACGCACGGCACCGGCCGCCGTGAACTTCACCGCGTTCGCCAGCAGGTTGATGATGATCTGGCGGACCTTCTGCGGGTCGCTGCGCATGAGGGCGCGTGAGTCGTGACCCGTCAGCGTGAATTCGAGCGATTTCTTCTCCGCCAGCGGACGCACGATCGACGCCGCCTGTTCCAGTAACGCCGCCAGCCCGAAGTCCTCGACGCGCACGTGCTCGCGACCCGCCTCGATGCGCGCGAAGCTGAGGATGTCTTCGATGAGCATGAGCAGGTGTTCGCTGCTCGCTCGCACGCGGGAGAGATGATCGCGCTGTGTGTCGTTGACCGGGCCGACGACTTCATCGGCCAACAGCTCTGTATAGCCAACGACCGCGGTGAGCGGCGTTCGCAGCTCGTGGCTCATGATCGCCAGGAAATCGCTCTTCGCCTGGTTCGCCGCTTCGGCCTCGGCCCGAGCACGTCGCTCGGCGTCATGCAGGCGCGCGTTGTCCACCGCCATCGCGACGCGCTGCGCCAACTCCTCGATCAACGCGCGGTCCTTCTCGTCGAACCGCCGCCGGCCGCCGGTCGTGGACAGCGACATCACGCCGAGCGTGCGTCCGCGCGCGCGGAGCGCGACGAACACACAGGATGTCGGATTGAGACGTCGCGCGAGTGCCAGTGAGTCGGCGGAGTCATCGACGACGAGCGGCAGAACGCCCGGGGTGATCTCGGGATAGAAGAGCGACACTCCGGTCGCCAGGACCGCTCGTGCTGGATGCCGCGATTCGGGGGTGATGGGATTTCGCTGCCGCATCTCACCCACGAGACGCGTGAGCTCGTTGGAGTCGAACACCGTGGCCACGCGCTCCAGTTGCGAGCCCTGCGCGACGAGGTCGATGACACAGCTGCTCGCGACCGCTGGGACAGCCAGCTCGGCGATGTTGGAGAGGGTCGTCTCATAGTCCAGCGAGGACGACAACAACGTGCTCGCTTCCGCCAGAAACCGAAGGCGCTCATCGTGACGCCGGCGCTCGTCGATATCGCGAAAGATGAGCGACAACCCATCGTCTGTCGGGTAGGCGCGATACTCGATCCAGCGCTGCATCGAGTTGCTGTAGGTCTCGCCGATCGCGTGATGCCGGCCTGCCATCGCGCTGCGCAACGCGCGCGCGAACTCCGTGCCCTCGTTCCCGGGGTGCACGTCCCAGAGCACGCGACCAATGAGATCCTCGGCCTGAAGGCCGAGGAGGTCAGCCGCGACGCGATTGATGTACCCGTAGCGCCACTGCCGGTCCAACGTCACGAAGCCATCGGCGATCGCCTCCAGCACGTTTGCCTGGCGCTGCTGTACCGCAGCGATGGCCTGCTTCGCTCGCATCTCCGACACGTACAACCGCGCCCGGTCGACTGCCTGCGCGCACTGGTGCGCGAGCGCCGCCAGCAGCGTGCGTTCGTACGGCCCGAACGTGGCGCCGGCTTCGAAGTCGAACGTCATGGCGCCAACGCACCGATCGTTCGCCATGAGCGGAATCGCTGCGGTGCATTCGATGCCGTCGCGACTCATGATCAGGTCGGGATAGCGCGCGCGTCGGTCGATAGCGCTCGCGAGGATGATCGGCTCGCGTGCACCTAACGCATCCGTCACCGGTAATGCGGCGTGCATCGGCACGCGGCGCGCCTGCTCGAGCACCTCCGTCCCGTATCCAGCCGCACCAACGAGATCGAGCGCGGTTCCGGGATCGGCGATGACGTAGACGAGCGCCGAGCACGCGCCTAACGCTTCGAGCCCGTGACTGACGATGACCTCACCGACCTGCGAAGGCGTCCGGGCGGTGGACAGCGCCGCGGTGATCGACTGGAGACGCTCCAGCCGCAGCGCCGCCTGTTCCGCGACGACCCGCGCCGCGCGCTCATCGGCGTACAGGCGCGCGTTGTCGATCGCGATCGCCGCATACCGCGCGAGATCCTGCGCCAGCGTCAGGTCATCTCGCTCGTACCGCCGATGGGACTCCACCATGCCGAGAGAGATCGCGCCGAACGTACGGCCGCGCGCGATGAGCGGCACGCAGATCCCGGATCGCAGCCCGATCCGGAGAAAGACCGCCTTCTCCTGTTCCGACAGACCGGCGCGGCGAATCAGGTCATCGGTTACGTTCGGGAAGAACGCCGGCAGCCCCGTGCGCAGCACCTGCGGTAGCCCGTTCGGCGATCCCCAGTCGCGTTCAACGTCCGCGCCAAGCTTTCTCGCCCAGGCGAGTTGCGCGCCGTCTCGGCCAGCAACCGCCACACGCCGTACGACTGGCGGCCATTCGCCGGCGGCCTGCGGGTGCACGACGTCGACCGCACACCAGTCAGCGAAGGTGGGCACCGCGGCGTCAGCCACCTGCTGGAGTATGCCTTCGTAATCCAGCGACTCGGACAGGAGTCGCCCGACTTCGGCGAGGAAGACGGCTCGCGCCCGCGAGCTCGGGGCCGCTTCGGTGGCGTGGTCTGGCGATACGCCGTTATCCGGCGACGTCAGCCCGCTGACAGCGGCACCGTCCCCGGGAACCGACGTTCTCGGCGATCGTTTCGGAGCGGCGGTGTGGTCGAAGTCCACGGAGGCGCAACAGTTTGAAGCCGATTGTCGATGCGCGGGCGGTGTAAGATTCGCCGAGTCGCGCTGCCCGCAAGTGCCGACGCCGTGTTGGTACTGTCGGAGGCGAGCGACAGATCGGCGATTGGTGACCCGAGGCGCGCATTCCCAATCCTCGACGACGGAAGACCAATCGGAACGGTCACCGGCGAGCCCAGCCATTGTTTCGATTCTAGACCGCGAGCCGCGACGCGTGCCTAGTCCTGACCTTTCGCGTTCCGTCGGTGACTCCGAGCCGCTCGTCGAGCGCGACGTGGTCATCGTCGGCGGCGGTCAGTCCGCGCTGGCCGTGAGCTACTACCTCCGACGCACGGGATTGTCGTACGTCTTACTCGACGACGGCGCTGCGCCGGGTGGAGCGTGGCGGCACACATGGCGATCATTGCGACTGTTCTCGCCGGCGCAGTGGAGCTCGCTGCCGGGCCGGCTCATGCCCGGTGGCACGCATCGATATCCGTCGCGGGACGAGGCGCTCGAGTACCTCGCCGACTACGAAACGCGCTACGATGTCCCGGTGGTGCGCCCGGCGCGCGTCAATGCGGTGCGGGACGATCGAGAGCGCCTCGTCGTCGATTCCAGCGTGGGACGCTGGTCGGCGCGCGCCGTGATCAGCGCGACGGGAACGTGGGCGGCGCCTAACGTGCCGCGCGTGCCGGGTGACGACGTGTTCACTGGGCGGATCCTTCATTCCTCGCGCTATCGCTCGCCTGAGACATTCGCTGGCCAACGCGTCATCGTCGTGGGAGGCGGGAACTCCGGCGCGCAGATTCTCGCCGACCTGCATGAGCACGCCAGCGTGACGTGGGCCACGCGATCGCCCCCGACGTTCCTGCCGGACGACATCGACGGTCGGTATCTCTTCAGCGAAGAGAGCGCCCGCTACCGCGCGACGACAGCAGGCACCGCGGCTCCGCCGCGCACGCTCGGTGACATCGTGATGGTCGAGCCGGTGCGGAAGGCGCGGGACGATGGCGTTCTGAACGCGATACCGATGTTCACCGCATTCACGGCTGATGGTGCCATGTGGCCAGACGGGAGCCGCACGCGCGAAGATGCCGTGATTCTCGCGACCGGATTCAAGCCGGCAATCGCGCACCTCGCGCCGCTCGGCATCATCACGCCTAACGGGAGAGTGGAAGTCCGCGGCACGCGTTCCGTGCGAGACCCGCGCGTCTGGCTTGTCGGGTACGGCGAGTGGACAGGGTACGCGTCGGCTACGCTGATCGGGGTCGGACGCACGGCGCGCGCGACTGTGGACGAAGTCGCGCGCGCCCTTCGGTGCCGATGGAGAAGACCGGCCCTAACGATTGCGGATTCACCCCGCCTGATGATCTCGAGCACCGCGCGCTCAGCTGAGCTTGCTTCTGACCGCTTTGGCCCGCTCGAGGTGTGCCTCCATCTTCGGCAGCGTCTTCGTGATCGCGCGCTTCAGGTTCGCGTCCTTGGTCTTCTCGTCGAGGTCCTTCAGGACGCCGATCGTCTCCTGGTGCAAGTCGATCTGCTCATCCATGAATTCCTTGTCGAGCTCCTTGCCATCCTTCTTGGCCTTCAGGTCCTCGATATCCTTCTTGAATTCCTTTGCGAGGTCGGCCGCCTTCTCGCTCATCTGCGGCTCGACGTTGAGCTTGGTCGCGAGCCCATACATGGAGTCGAGCGCCGCACGATGATCCTTGACCATCATGCGCGCGAATTCCTTCACAGTCGGGTCCGTCCCGTGATTCACTCCGAGCTGGCTGTAGTCGACGACACCGTGGTGTATCATCGCGAGCACACCGATGACTTCCTGTCCGGTGCCCCGTGGTGAGGTTATGAGCGGGGCGATCGGTTGATCGATCTTCAACGGGCGCGCGGCCAGGATGCCGACTATGCTCAGGGCCAGAGCGGCCGTGAGTCGAAGCACTTGGGTCTGCATGTCCCCCTCCGAGTTAGGCATGACACGCAAACGTCGGGACAAGCCTCGTGCGGCGAAAGTGTCCCGATGGTAGCATCTGATCGGACGGCGGCGCACCACTGGCGCCAGTATCGTGCGGCATGCGCCATGATCCCACAAACCTGGACCACGTGGCCATGAGCAGGCCGCTTCTATCCGAGCGCATGACGGCGGCACTCGCCACGCGGTGGCGACTGGACGCGCCAGTTGCCGATCGCGCCCTGCGGCGTTCTGGACGCGGCGGGTCGTTGGCGGACCGCCTGCGCTGTGGCTGCGATGCCCGCCCAGTTGGACAAGACGCCGAACGCAACGCGACGCCTAACGGCATTCCGCGGCTGCCCCAGAACAGGCCACGCCGGTGGGTGCCTAACGGCGCAGCAAGTGCCACACGCTCGCACGACGGGCGGCCTCGGGTGGCTGGCGTCCGGCAACGTACATGCACCGACGACCGCGATCACGCGCTGGTCGAGAGCGAGGCCGAACTCCTGGCCGAGGCGGCAACACGATACACGGCAGCGGAGGCCGGAGCACCGGCCCGGAAGGCTCGCGCAGTAGGGCGATACACCAGGCGATACACCACCGTACCGACGCCCAGCATTGCCTTGACAGTTAGGCGGGATAATCGCTTTGAATTCCGGCAGTTACAGCATGACCCGGCTGGGGCTCGAACCCAGGACCTACGGATTAAAAGTCCGTTGCTCTACCAGCTGAGCTACCGGGTCGCTCGTGCAGGTCGATGAATCTATTCACCCGCCCGCGCCCGTGGCACTGATTCCCCGCGTCGATCCCGCCTACGACACCAGCAGGTGCTTCACGACTTTCACGAGCGCCATAGGCAGCTGCTGTGGATTGCGCAGCACGGCGTGCCCAGCCTCGCCAAAGATCCGACCCAGGTACTCCTGGCCCTGGCGGTCGATGGTCAGGCAGAACGGATAGACCCCCTGCCCACGCGCCTCGATGATCGCCTGACGCGTATCCTCGACGCCGCTCAGCCCCTCGTAGTCATCCACGTCGTTCGGCTTTCCGTCGGAGATGATCAGGAGCAGCCGGTGCGCTGCCGGCTGCTCCTCCAGTAACGCCGCGGCGTGGCGGATGGCGGCACCGGCGCGTGTGTACCCCTCGGGCTCGAGCGCAGCCATGCGGCGCCGTACGAGCTTTCCGTTCTGCTCGTCGAATGACTTGATCGTCCTCATGCGCACGTTGCTGCGTCCCTTGCCTGAGAACGTCAGCACGGCGTAGAGATCGCCCAGCGCGTCGAGAGCCTCGCTGGCGAGCAGCAGTGCCACTTTCTCGACGTCGATCACCCGTCGCTGGGAGTCCACCCATTCATCCGTCGACCCGCTGATGTCGATGAGCAGCATGATCGCGATACCCCGGCGCGCAGGGCGGACGGCGATGTAGAGCCGGTCATCCACACCGTGGCCAGCGCGCTGGTCCACGAGCGCACGCACACACGCCGACAGATCGAGCGCGTCGCCATCGCGCTGCTGCGACATTCGGGACCGTCGCGCGCGCAAGCGCTCGAACCGCTCCCGGAGGCGCCTAACGAGCGCGCCGTGCCGCGCGAGAATCGCATCGCCCCACCGGTCGTCGGCGACGTCCGGCTCGTGCCGGCGTACGACCGCGCCGGCGGCGCGATAGTCTCCGGTTTCCCAGTCCCACTCCGGGTACTCGATGCCCTCCCCTGCCGGCTTCGGCCGCGGAACGCGACTCTTCGCGCGTGTCCGATGCGCTGCGCCCTCCGCTCGGCGATCGGCTTCCGTCGCTGACTCGGGAGAGTCCGGCTCCATCGCGCCCGCATCACGCTCCGCCGCGTCGTTGTGAGGCTTCGCCTGCACCGCGCCGGCCTCCGCGCCCGTGCCATCCGACGATGCGACTCGTCGCTGCCCTTCCGCGTGAGGCACGACCTTCCCGTCGCGCCGAGCGTCGGTGCTGCCCTCGTCGACACCGCTCTGACTCGATTGCTTGCCACCGCTTCCTGACCCACGACCGAACTGTCCAACGCCGTACTTGCTACCGCGGAACGCCGCCAGATCATCAGCGGGCTTGATGGGCGCGGCGCCAGGTTTCGGCGGAGGAATGCGCACGTTGCCCCACGGCGCGACGGGCGCGATGCCGCGGTACTTCCCGCTGACCTCGGGCGTTTCACTGATCGTGCGCCGCGCCCATTCCAGCGAATCGTCAGGCGATCCGGCCGAGGCGCCGGCGCCAGAGCTCGGTCGCGTTAGGTCCGTCGCCAACGACTTTCGGAGCAGACTCTCGACTGCACGCTCCGCCGCCGTCAATGCAATCAGTGACGGTCGCATTCCGAGCGCCTGCGCGCGGGCGGCGACGAGCGCGCTACGAAGGCCCGGGACAGATCGCGCGATCGCCGCGTCCACCTCCGCGCCCTCGCGCAACAGGTACAGGTCACGCTCGACTGACGTCGCCGCTGCGGACACCCGCGACGTGGTCCCGCGCGCGATCCGCTCCGCCTGCTCGATTGCCATGAGTCGATACTCGGTGAGCGCGCTCTCGACATCGCCCCGCGCGATCTCGCGCGGAAGTTGAATGCGCTCGCCGTCAGTCGCCGGTAGCGGCGCGCTGTGACGCAGATGCGCCGGGCCCACGAGATCGCGAATGAACGACCACGCTTTCCGCTTCGGCGCCTCGGCGACCGTGATGGGAATCGGTCGGTCGTACACCGCGGTCACGAGCAGCTCGAGCCGACGACGAACGTCATCGAGCCGCACGACACCGCGCCGCTGACCCGCGAGCGCCGTGCGCGCAGTCCCGAGTGCGGCGACGACATTCGCCGCCGCGCGACGGATCGCCGAGGTCGCGCCCGCGCCCACGATCGGCGAGTAAGCCACGCGCTACAGCGTCGCGTTGACGATGTCGGAGATCGCGAGAACCAGGTCTGGATCGTCGGTCAGCGGACCGACCAACGCGGCGCGACACGCAGCCGCCGGTGCGATGCCACTCGCGACCAGGCGCGCCGTCGCAACGAGGAGCCGCGTGCTCGGCGCCTCCGCCAACCCCTGGTCCCGAAGGCGACGCACGCGTTGGCCGATTCTGACGAGAGCGTCGGCGACTTCCGCGTCGACTCCACTCTCGTGAGCGACGATCGTGGCCTCGACATCGGGCGGAGGAAAGTCGAAGTCGAGCGCCACGAATCGCTGCCGCGTGCTCGGCTTGAGGTCCTTGATCGCGTGCTGATAGCCCGGGTTGTACGAGATGACGACCTGAAAGCCGCGGGCGGCCTCGATGAGCTCGCCGGTTCGCTCGATAGGCAGCAACCGACGATCGTCGGTGAGCGGGTGGATCACGACGACGGTGTCCTGCCGCGCTTCCACGATCTCGTCGAGGTAGCAGATGGCGCCCGTACGCGCGGCAATGGTGAGTGGCCCGTCGACCCACACGGTCTCGCCACCGCGAATGAGGTACCGCCCCGTTAGGTCGCTCGCCGAAAGGTCGTCGTGACACGCGATCGTGACGAGCGGCCGCTGGAGTCGCCAGGCCATGTGCTCGACGAATCGCGTCTTTCCACACCCCGTCGGCCCCTTGAGCATCACAGGGAGTGCGCGCTCGTGACACATTGAGAAGATCTCGATCTCGTCGCCCGTCGCTACGTAGTACGGCTCGTCCTCGGCTGGGAGCCGAACGCCATGCTGGACCGCCGAGCGGTCGTCCGTTGAGGGAGCTCGCACCAGGTCGAATGGAAAGAGGTGGAACGGCAGCGACGAGCCAGTCACCGGTTGCGCGGGCAATCTAGACCGATGTCAGTGGACCCGAAACGTTGCTTGCACGGCGCGGACCCCGCTCGAACATGTGCAACTGTCCAGCCTGGTCCTCGGCAGGGAACGCGAGCGCTTTCACCTTGGCGCTCCAACCCAGCTCATGTCCAATAGGGGAAGCGACGTGCTACGTCACGCTTCCCGCTCCGCCGTCAGGGATGCCGTCCTCAGGGGATACGGTCCTCGGCGCGCGACGTCTCGCGCGCCTAACGATAGCACTCCACCATCACGGTCACGCGGCGTCCTATGTCTCCAACATCCGCGTTTCCGAGCCGCGCGTTTGACGGAGCGGTGCGATAGCGAATCGCGAGGTCGTCGAGAAACGTGCGCGCGATATCCGCCTTCAACGCGAAGTTCACGTTCTGCGGGAGATCGCCTGTCTCCTCTGCCACCACGCGGGCGTTCAACTTCGTGACGACGATGCCGACCACGTTCCCGCTCGCATCGAATAGCGGCCCGCCGCTGCTGCCTTGCTGGACAGGAGCGCTCATCTGGAGAATCGCCGGGTCGTTGTGGATGCCTGCCAATGCGCTCACCGATCCGGTTGTCACGCTCGGCTCATCGGCGAGGAGACCCGCCAGTGGAAATCCGACGGCAACGATGTCGTCTCCTGGCCGGATCGCAGCGCCAACCCGAAAAGCTGCAACGCCACCGAACGTTGCGTCGGCGCGGATCACGGCCAGATCGTCGTGCGCATGCAGCGCGACCACCTGCGCCTTGAACCCAGTCGACGAATCGGCACGCACGGACACGCTCTGACAGCCGTTCACGACATGGCGGTTCGTGACGATGTAGCCATCAGGGGAAACGATGAACCCGGAACCGCTCGCGTCCGGTCCGGCGCGACGGGTGAGACCAACGCTCGGCCCGGCGCGCGATGACGTCGGACGGGGCACCGCGTCTCGTGGCGGAATTCTCTCGCGACCACAGCGCTCGGAGGCGGCGTCGGCGTGATCACCGAACGACTCGGCGAACGGGCCGGCGCCATCCCGCGGTGTACCGCGGCCATTGCCACGCACACCACGGCAATACCGACCCTGGTCAGGAAACATTCTCGTCGGCCCCATCCCTCAAGGACGACGGGCTGGGATAGCCGGTTACTCAGAGCCACCGATTCCAGCGCACCGGATGCGAAAAGCCCCGGCCAGCTGGCCGGGGCTTTTCCTAACGAGTGCCTTCCAGATGGAAGCGCGCTAGTCAGTCCGTGCAGTTACTGGGGCAGCGAAGCGGTCGCCGCCGCAGCGGTCGCACCGTTCGTCTCGACGACGAACACAACGCGGCGGTTCGCCTCGGCGCCCGGATCTTCCTTCTGCGCCTTGTGCGTTGACCAGGCGGCTCTCGCCGTAACCGACCGTGCGGATGTTGGCCGTGTTCAGCCCCTTCTCGCCGAGGTACGCCGCAACCGCATCAGCGCGACGCTTCGACAGATCCATGTTGTAGCGCGTGGAGCCGGCCGGATCGGCGAAGCCTTCGACCGTGATCAACGAGCCAGAGTAGTACTTGTTCGCAACGTTGGCAAAGCGATCGAGGGCGGCCTTGTCGGCCTCACGAACGCTCGCATCGTCAAACGCAAAGTTCACCGGGAAGGCGAACTTCAGGCCCTCTTCCATGGCCGTGATCTTCGCGCCGAACTCGGTGCGAAGCGCGGTCAGGTCGTTACGAAGGCTCGTAACATCGGTCTTCACCGTCGCGACTTCTGACTTGACGCCAGCAAGGTCGCTGGAAACGGTCGCGATCGAATTGCTCAGGCCGCTATCAGCGGCGATGCGAGCGGCACGCTCATCCCGAACCGACGTGCGGACGAAACCCTTCGTCGCGCATGCGCCAAGGACGGTCGAACCCAGGATCACCGCTCCGACTGCACGCAGATTTGCTCTCATATCGCTGCTCTCCAATTGCAAAGAGGTCTCGACTCCACCACGACGATTTCACTGAATTGCGAAAACCGTACCGGAGCGTAGCGAACGTCGCACTTGCCTATCTTTCGACGTTACAGTGTGATGAGCATCACACGAAATACGCGTTCGCCGCACAAAAGTCTCCGTGACGAGCAATTAAACGAAAAGCAACGGCGAAAACCTGAGACGTACATCACAAACGTTAAAAAAATTTGACTATGTGGCCGAACGCGCGAGCCATTCGCCGCCGTCTACCACGAGTATCGCGCCCGTAATCCAGCTGGCCGCGGGCGATGCGAGAAACACCACCGCATTCGCGATGTCGCGCGGCGTTCCCCAGCGCGCGAGTGGGATCTGTCGCGCACGCTGCTCGATTGCGACGCGGACGCGTTCACTCGCATCGTGCTGACCCGCATCACTCGTTATGCGCTCGCCGGTACGTGCGCTCGTGCGTTCGTTCGGCGTGCAGCCGGCGGCTCGGCCGCGCCGCCGAAGAGATCCTTCCCTGCAGGCGGACGGGCGAACGCCTTCAGCACGCCCTCCGTGGGGACCGGGCCGGGCGCTACGGCGTTCACTCGGACGCGGTCGGACGCCCACTCGACGGCGAGCGTCTTCGTCAGCGCGTCGATGCCGCCCTTGGCCGCGGTCGCGTGCGCCATCTGCGGCCAGCCGCGGTAGTGAAGCGTCATGGAGATGTTGACGATGCTGCCGCCACCCGCCGCGCGCATGTGCGGCAGAGCCGCCTGCGAGCAGAAGAACGTCCCGTACAGATCGATCTCGACGACGCTTCGCCACGCGTTAGGGCTCATCGTCTCGGACGGCACATAGAAGTTGCCGGCGGCGTTGTTGACGAGCAGGTCCAGCCGCCCGCGCTGTCCAACGACCTCCGCCATCGTCGCCTGCACGCGCTCCGGATCACGGACATCGAGCGTCGCGATGGACGCCGCACCACCCGACGCCCGGATGCGTTCGGCGGCGGGCTCGAGATGTTCCGTTCGCCGGCTCGCGAGCACAACGTGCATGCCGAGTGACGCGAGCAGCTCGGCGATCCCGAACCCGATGCCGGTCCCGCCGCCCGTGATGATGCCCGTCTGACCCGCGAGGAGTCCGTCGCGAAAGATAGGCGCGTCAGGCACGGAGCTCTCCGGTGTGAGATGAGTGTCGTTAGGCGCCGGTCTCCATCGCCATCACGTCCAGCATCACGTGCGCAATGGAATCCGGAGGCGACGCATGAGGCACGAACGCGTCAGCAGGACCGTCGATGACGACCTCGGGCGGCGAATCGAAGTCCAGCGACAGTTGCTGCCGAATGCGCATGAAACTCTTTCGGTGATGCGGCGTGATGCCGGCGGCGGCCAGCCCCGCCACGTGATCGGGCGTAGCGTAGCCGACGTTCTGCGACCATCGATACGACGGATAGCGTTCGCTCAGGCTGTGCATCAGTCGATCACGCGTCACCTTCGCGATGATCGACGCACACGCGATGGAGAAGCATCGCGCATCGCCGTGAACGACCGCCGTGTGCGGAATGGTCAGCGACCGGATCGCCTTCCCGTCAATGAGCACATGGTCCGGGGGCACGCGGAGGCGGCCGAGCGCCCGCCGCATGGCGAGCGTACTGGCGTGATAGATGTTGAGACGATCGATCTCGCGTACCGACGCCGCGCCAAGGCCAATTGCAAGCGCGCGCTCGCGTATGAGCTTCGCGAGCCGGACGCGTTCGGCGGCAGTGAGGGCCTTCGAGTCGTCGACGCCGCGAATGGCTCGCGCGTCGGGCGGCATGATGACGGCACATGCGACGACGGGGCCCGCAAGGGGGCCCCGTCCGACCTCATCGACTCCGGCGATGAGTGGGCCGCGTTGCTTCCGCAGTTCCCGCTCTATGTCGCTCCAACGTCGGCGCGCTGGTCCCGCCGAGCGCCGACGATCCGGCATGCTCAGGTCTCCGAGGTAGCAGCCTCGGTGACGGGAACGGCGACGCGAACTTTCTTCTCGCGAATTCTCGTGGCCTTACCCGTGAGGTGACGCAGGTAGTAGAGTTTTGCGCGACGGACGCGCCCGCGCCGGACGACATGGATCTCGGCGAGCATCGGGCTGTGCACCGGGAAGATGCGCTCGACGCCGACGCTGTTCGAGATCTTGCGGACGGTGAACGTCTCGCTGACGCCGCTGCCGCGTCGCGCAATGCAGACGCCTTCGAACGCCTGAAGTCGCTCCTTGTCGCCTTCCTTCACCCGCACGTTGACGCGCAACGTGTCACCGGGGCGGAACGGCGGGACGTTGGGACGGAGCCACTCTTTCTGGGTTTCGATGAACGGATGCATATGACGCTCTGGGCTGAAAGGTCTTGCCCGATAAAGGGTTCGCTTGGCAGACCCACAACTTAAGCGACCAGTATCGTCCTCGCCAGCCACAGCCCAGGCTTCTCCCGGGTGCTGACGGCGTATTTTGGCGGCACTGAGCCCCGGAGTGGGGTCGGGCTGCTACTGGATGGGCCCGCGCAGTGCGCCTTGCGGCTCACGCGTCGTACGAAGCGAAACGTAGAAGTTCGCGGGATTCGCCCGGAGCTCGTCAAGCAGCGGCGCGCCCACAGGATCGACCAGCACGCCGGTGCCACGTACCTGGATGTACTTGTCCTTGAGCGACGCGCCATTGAACAGCGTTACGACAGGTGCCCCGGCGCGGCCGGCTCGGTAAATGAGCGCCGCCGTGAAGTTCTCACCCGAGGGGTTGTAGACATTCAGGTGGTACTCCAATGTGCTGTCCTTCCGCACCTTGAGCTCCACTCGCCCGCGAGCGAACGAACGGGCGGCCGCTCCTGCCGTCCGACCACCAGTCGGCGCAGTCAGTCCGGATGAGAATACTCGTCGCGCTCCTCCATCCCCCGGAACCGACGCGGTTGGCGCCGGCATGTTGGCCACGTTGCCGGTCGCTGCATCGAGGCAGCCGGTAAGGGGAATCAGCAGGAGGAGAGCAAGTCGCATTCGGCAGAGGAACGAGTATCGGTCGGCGCGGCGTTCTGCCAGGGTACCAAGGTCCTAGGCACGACCCATTCCACCACGTGATGGGTTACCAAGAAGTTGCGCTCGCTGCGTCACTCGGCAAGAGGTCGCAGAATACAAAGCCGTCTCGCTCCACCACGACGCCCCGTTGCGTAGCGATCGAGTGAACGAACATGGGCGCGTCGTACACGAACGTGTGAAACTCCCCGCGTTCTCCGCACGGATCGGCCGCGCTCGGCAGGGCATTCAGCAACGCGGCATCGAACTCACTGCCGCAATGCGACACGTCGATCTGACGCGGATCGACACACACGAGCACGGCCTTGAATCCGGCGCGGATGAAGTCCGCCGCGAGTTTGCCGGTTGGCTTGCCCCACAACGGAAACAGCGGCCGGAGTCCTGCCTCGCCGACGACGCGCTCCCGATACGCACGAACGTCCGCGAGGTGGAGATCGCCGAACGCGACGCAGGTAATGCCAGCCGCATGGAGCCGATCGAGCTCGTCACGGGTGGCCTGCTCGTACTGATCGTTCGTTGCTGCGGCCGGGATGCGAACCGTCCAGAGCGGAATGCCGAGCGCTTCCGCCTGCGCGGTCACCAGCGCCGTCCGCACGCCGTGCATGCTCACGCGGTCGTAGCCGTCAGTAATCGTCGTCAACAGCCCACGAATGTCGACGGTCGGATCCCGCAGCAAGACGTGCAGCGCCAGCGCGCTGTCCTTACCACCGCTCCAACTCACGACCGTCGGCTCTCGCACTGCGGAAGTCATGCGTGGTTCACGTATCGGTATCAGGCATCGCTCACGTCGACGGCCGCGCCGTCCTCCCTCGCTCGCGTGAGACGCTCGCCCTGATCCCTGCGCCAGTCAGCGATCCGCTTGTGATCGCCCGAGAGTAGCACGTCTGGCACGTCGTGTCCGCGAAAGCTCGGCGGTCTCGTGTAGCTCGGCGCGCTCAGGCCACGGTCGTCGAAGAACGAGTCCCCGCGCGCGCTGTCGAGATCGGACATCGCACCGGGAAGCAGCCGCACCGTCGCGTCCACGATCGCGAGCGCCGCGGGCTCGCCACCACTCAGCACGAAGTCGCCGAGCGAGATCTCTTCGGTCGCGAGGAAATCCGCGACGCGCTGATCGATGTCTTTGTAGTGTCCACAGAGCAGCGTCAGCGTTTCGCTTCCCGCGAAGCGCACGGCGTCCGCATGGCTGAACCGACGTCCGCGAGGCGACAGCAGCACGATCGGTCCCGCGATCTGAAGCGACTCGACGGCCTCGAAGAACGGCCCCGGCTTCATCACCATTCCCGCACCGCCGCCATACGGGTAGTCGTCTACCGTCCGGTGCCGATCGTGAGTGAAGTCGCGGAGGTCAACGACGTTGTATGTCACGGCGCCGGCGGCCGCCGCTCGCGCCGGAATGCTCAGCGCGAGCGGAGCCGCGAAGAACTCGGGAAAGATCGTGACGACATCGATCCTCACTCGAGCAAACCCTCGGGCGGATCGATCTCCAGCCGACGCTCGGCGAGATCAACGCGGGTTACGACCTCACCACGAAACGGGATGAGGACGCTCCCACTCGGACGCCTAACGTCGAGCATGACGCCCTGTGGCAACTCGTAGACGTCGGTCACCTCGCCGACAGGCTCGAGAGAGCCGGCGCGCACGACGGACAAGCCGAACAGGTCGTGGATGTAGACCTCACCTTCCTCGACCGGCGCGAGCTCATTCACGCGGCGCGAGAAGGTAGCGCTCACGCCACAGCTCGGCCTCGTTGCGGTCGGCGATGCTATCGAACGCAACGATCCACCCGCCCTTGAATGGGCGGCTTTCCTCGACCACGAGCTCTCGTCGGTCGCGCGCGGGATCGCCATCGACGGTTCCCGCAAAAACACGACGGCCGGGCGCGAAGACCGCGTCCGGCACGTTGGTCAGCGGCTCGACGACGAGCTCGCCGTGGATTCCGTGTGCTTTGCGGACGCGCCCGACGATCGCGAATTCGGGCGCCGTCACGTCACTCCGCCGTGCCGGCGGGGGCGTCAGCAGCCGCCTCGCGGACCGGAACGGCCGCGGTGTTCAGCTTGCGGGCAAGACGCGCCTCGTGGCGGACCTTCAGGAGCCCCGCCTTTCTGAGAAGCGAACGCACCGTGTCGCTCGGCTGAGCGCCGACGTCGAGCCAGTGATTCGCGCGCTCGGTGTTCAGCTGGACGGCCTGATCGCCCTGGCGCGGATAGTACTGGCCAATGATCTCGATGAAGCGTCCGTCGCGCGGGCTCGTCGACTCGGCGACGACAATGCGATAGGACGGCGAGTTCTTGCGGCCGGTGCGGCGAAGTCGAATGCGAACCATGGTGTGTTTCCCGTTAGGCGTGTCGTACACAACGCTGGGTTCCTCGCGCCTCCGGAAGGTCCGGAACGCACCCAGCAAGCAGCAACTAGCAAGCGGTAGCCAGCAAGTTACCGCATCCCCATCATCCCGGGCGGCAATCGCATGCCGCCGCCTGACGAGGCCTTCTTCATCATCTTCTTCATGTCGCGGAACTGCTCCAGCAGTCGGTTGACTTCGTTCGTCGGCCGGCCCGAGCCTTTCGCGATACGTGAGCGTCGCGACCCGTTGATCAGAGTCGGATCCTTTCGCTCTGCAGGCGTCATGGAGAGCACGATCGCTTCGACGTGCTTCATGCGCTTCGGATCGAGATTGGCCTGCTTGAGCATTTTGGAATTCACGCCAGGAAGCATCTTCAGGATCCCTTCGATGGGACCGAGCTTCTGCATCTGACGCATGGCGGTGAGCATGTCGTTCAGGTCCATGCCTTCCTTGCGGACCTTTTTCTCCAGCTTCCTCGCCTCGTCCTCGTCGAACGCCGACTGCGCCTTCTCGACGAGCGAGACCACGTCGCCCATCTGGAGAATGCGGCCGGCCATGCGCTCAGGATGGAACTCCTCGAGCGCATCGGTCTTCTCGCCGACGCCGATGTACTTGATCGGCTTCTTCGTGACGCCGTAGATCGACAGCGCCGCGCCACCGCGCGCGTCGCCATCGAGCTTCGTGAGAATCACACCGGTTATCGACAGCGCCTGGTCGAAGCCCTGCGCGATTCGCACGGCCTCCTGACCGGTCATGCCGTCGGCCACCAGAAGGATCTCGTCGGGGTGAACGGCTTCTTTCACCTTTACGAGCTCCTTCATCATCTCTTCATCGATCTGCAGTCGGCCTGCGGTGTCGATGATCACAACGCGGTCGCGGGCGCGGCGGGACTGTTCGATCCCCTGCTTCACGATCCGCACGACGTCCTTTGTCGTGCGATCGGCGTACACGGGAATCTCGAGCTGCGCACCGAGTGTTTCGAGCTGATCGATGGCGGCCGGCCGATACACGTCCGCGGCGATCAGTCGCGTGGGTCGCGACTCACCCTTGAGACGACGCGCGAGCTTGGCAGCGGTCGTCGTCTTACCCGACCCCTGTAGCCCCACCATCATCACGATCGTCGGTGGGAGTGGAGCTATGCTTGAGTCCCTCTCGATGCTCGCCGAGCATGGCGGCGAGCTCGTCGTGGACAATCTTGACCAGTTGTTGCGCGGGGGAGACCGTGCGCAACGCCGACACGCCGACGGACTTCTTCTCGACGCGCTCCAGGAACTCGCGCGTCAGCTGGAAGTTTACGTCAGCTTCGAGGAGAACTCGGCGAACCTCGCGGAGTCCTTCCTTGATGTCGGCATCAGTAAGGACGCCACGGCCACGGAGGCGCGCAAACGTCGCTTCGAGTTTCTCGGACAGCTCATCGAACATAGCCGTTAAACGTAGATAGCCGTGCGGGTTGAAGCAACCGCAGATGGCTGTCATTCCGGGCCTATCTTGTTAGCTTACCCGGTCCCTTCCCCCTCGCCGCCGCAGACGTCGCATGGCTCGTAACCAACGTAAAGAAGAGATCCTCAAATCCGAGCTCCCGCCGGCGCTGCCGCTCATGGCGCTGCGGTCCACCATCGTCTATCCGCTTGGTACGATCGCGGTGCAGATGGGGGCTCCGGAAAACCTGGCCCTGCTGCGCGCCAACGAGGAAGCGGGCCTGATCGTCGCTCTCGTCGTCGCCAGTGGCGATCACGATGAGCCGGTCGAGCCTGGAAAGTTCGTTGGGCGGGTGGGCGTTGCCGCCCGGGTGCATGAGCGGATCAATCTGCCGGGCGACACGGTGCAGATCACGCTGCAGGGACTTCGTCGCATCACGATCGAGTCGATCGAGCAGACGAGCCCCTACGCTATCGCGTCGATCAAGGCGGCCAGAGAAACGCCGGCCGAGCCGGCGGAGCTCGAGGATCTCGTGGCGCGGGTGGTATCCGCCGCCGAGACGCTCGCGGACCTCGTCGACCGCATTCCCGGACGAGGTGCCGCAGATCCTCAAGATGAACGTGTCCGATCCAGGACGGTTCGCCGACCTCGCGGCCACGAACATGAACTTCCGGATCTCGGACAAGGACGAAGTCCTGCAGCGGCTCGATGTCGGCCAGCGCATTCGGTTCATCCTGTCGCGCCTCGAGCGCGAAGTCGCGCGCGCTCGCGTCATGGAAGACGTGAAGCGCCAGACCGAGGTGAAGATCGAGCAGCATCAGCGCGAGTTCTATCTGCGCCAGCAGCTCCGCGCGATTCAGGCGGAGCTCGGCGAGGCAGACCCCGGTGAGAAGGAAGCCCTCGACACGCTCAAGAAGATCGAAGAGGCGAAGCTTCCCGAGAAGGTGGCGCAGGAAGCTCGGCGTGAGACCGAGCGGCTGCGCATGCTCTCACCGGCATCGAGCGAGTATCAGGTCATTCGCACGTACATGGACTGGATCCTGTCGCTGCCGTGGCACAAGCGGTCGGGCGACGAGGAGATCGCGCTCAAGAAAGTGGAGGAGGCGCTCGACACGCGGCACTACGGGTTGCTCGAGGCGAAAGAGCGCATCATCGAGTTTCTCGCGGTGCGCAAGCTCAGAGGCGGCGATCCGCATGGCCCCATTCTTTGCCTTGTCGGCCCCCCCGGCACCGGCAAGACGTCGTTAGGCGAGGCGATCGCGAAAGCCATCGGGCGCGAGTTCTACCGCATCTCCGTCGGCGGCGTCCGCGACGAAGCGGAGATTCGCGGGCATCGACGGACGTACGTCGGCGCGCTTCCGGGGCTGCTCATCCAGGCGCTCAGGCGCGTGGGCGTGAAAGACCCGGTGCTCATGATCGACGAGATCGACAAGATGTCCGCCGGCGGACCGTCCGGCGATCCCACCGCGGCGATGCTCGAAGTACTCGACCCGTCGCAGAACGACGAGTTCGTCGATCACTACCTGAATCTCCCGTTCGATCTTTCGGCCTGTCTGTTCATCTGCACGGCGAACAACCTGTTCGACATTCCGGCGCCGCTCCGCGACCGGATGGAAGTCATTCGCATCGCGGGGTACACGGTCGAGGAGAAGGTCGAGATCGCGTGGCGGTATCTCATGCCGCGGCTGCTCGAGGAGCATGGCATCACCGACAAGGACATTCAGTTCACGGACGAGGTGCTCAGCTTCATCTCGGGCCGCTACTCGCGTGAGGCAGGTCTCCGCAACTTCGAGCGCAACCTCGCGTCGATCATGCGGAAGCGCGCGCGGGCCAAGGCCGAGGGCGAAGAGGGCGCGTGGATCATCGACCTCGCGCGCGTCGAGCACATCCTCGGTGCGCCGCGCTACGCCATGGAAGAAGCGGAGAAGGAACCGGAGATCGGCGTCGTCACCGGCCTCGCCTGGACGTCGACCGGCGGTGACATCATGCTCATCGAGGCGCTGCGCATGGCAGGCAGCGGTCGCCTAACGGTAACCGGCCAGCTCGGTGACGTGATGCGCGAGTCCGTGGACGCCGCTCTGTCGTTCGTGCGGTCGCGCGCGAAGGTGTTGGAGATTCCGGAGCAGGACTTCCGCGAGAGCGACCTGCACATCCACTTCCCCGCGGGCGCGATTCCCAAGGACGGACCGAGCGCGGGCATCGCCGTCACGCTCGCCATCGCCAGCGTGTGGAGCCGGCGCCCCGTTAGGCGCGACGTCGCCATGACGGGCGAGGTGACGCTGCGCGGCAAGGTGCTGGAGATCGGCGGCGTCAAGGAAAAGACCCTCGCGGCGTATCGCGCCGGTCTGCGCGAGGTGATCATGCCGAAGGGGAACGAAAAGGATCTGCGCGACGTGCCGCCGGAGGTGCGCGCGAACATGGCGTTCACGTTCGTGGCGACGATGGACGAGGTGCTCCGTCTTGCGCTGCTGCCAGCGCCGGCGCCGGAGCTGGCCGATCAGGTCGCACCGGAGATTCAGCCGACGTCTGATCGCGCCACCGCCGAAGCGGAGGCGGTGCCGGCGGACTAGTTCCCGCTCGGGATGCCGTTGCGCGTCAATCGCGCAACGTCACCTTCGTCAGGTCGATCGCGTCGGTGGGCGCGCCGGTCGGCACGTCCATGTAGAGGACGACCGGGCGTCCGCCGACTTCGGTCGTCGTGATCTGGATCGTGCGGCCGCCGACGTCATAGGTGCGGGCCTCGCTGCTTGCAGCACGCGGTTTGGCGTTGCGGTAGCGCTTCAGGATGACCGTGTCGACGATGTCGAAGAATTCGCCGGCGTCGATTCTCGAGTCCCACACCGTCACCCACGCAATGCCGTCGCCGCCCTTCGTGTCGAACAGCACGAAGCGATCGCCATCCCAACCGGCGGCGCCGCGGATTGCCGCGTTCTGATCCTGCAGGTGCTGGAACAGGAACAGACGCGTCTCGAACTCGCCAAGGTTGTTCGAGTACACGCTCTTCGCTCCGCCGCGTGAGCTCCGGTAGCGTGACGACTGTTGGCGGATCGGCCTTGTCGAAGTAGGCGGACGTGTGGAGGATCTGCTCCGTCGACAGCGGCATCTCCGCCAAATGGAACCTTGCCCGGTCGCGTTTCGTCGAAGTGGCGCATGAACTCGGCGCCGCTCAGATACGGGAAGATCAGCGTCTCCTGGATGATCATCGGCGCGGACGAGAACACGGGCATGCTGCTCTGGCCTTCCCGGATCATGTCGCGCACGCGATCCCATCCGCCCGGCAGCTGTGCCGCGAGGTTACTCGTGCCGAGCATCGCCTGCACCTGCTCGAACGTCGCCTGCCCTTCGATGACGGCCTGCGCCGCGACCTGACGATCGTTGTCGCCCGTGATCTTCTGAATCGAGTCGAGATTCAGATACTGATCCTGTAGCGCGTGCACGAGCTCGTGGGTCACCGTCACGCCGACCATTGCCGGGTCGGCGCCGTCGACGACGTACAGGACCTTCGTGGCCGGATCGTAGTAGCCGACGACCTGCTCCGTGAGCAGCTCGAGCATGAACGGGCGCAGTTGCAGCGTATCGGAGATGAGCCCGAAGCGGCGATACGTGCGCTCGATGCGCGCTGATCTCGGCCGCGGGCATCGACTCGTTGAACTTCTGCATGAGGAACGAGCGGACCTCGTCCTTCGATCGCCGCTCGACCTTCGGTGGCGTCTTGAAGGGCAACCCGACCGCTTTCTCGATGCGCGGCACCGCGTCGTTCACTTCCTTTGCATAGGGGCCGGAGTTGCTCGCTGCGGAGCCTTTCGCTGCAGCGCCGCCGTCTCGCGAGCACGCACCTAACGTTGCGAGTGCCAACGAGCACAGGGCCGCGAGCGCACGTGCCCTAACGAGTCTTACTCCGTCCATGTCACGTCCTTTGAAGTGGCGAGCCTGACGACGCGTGCAATATCATGACCCCGGACGACGATGCCCTGCTCCGCGAGCACGCGCTGCAACTCCGCGTCGAGCGCCGCCAGCGACGTTGGGTCGTCGGACGACGCGCGGGGCGGACTGGCTGGACGCTCGCGGCGCAGACGTGGCGGCGGCGCCGTTGGTGGACGCTGCCGCGGCTTCGGGCACGCCAGCCGGCGGAACGAAGATCGCCTCGATCTCCGCGCCGAACCGCTCCAACGCGGCGAAGCCGTTGCGGGCCATCCGCTCGATTGGATCGTCCTCGGGATCGACGCGATCCATCGGCTCCTCCACGGTCTCGGAACGCGGCTGCTGCCGTTCCGCTCCCTTCCGTTCCGGACGAGCCGCCGCAAGCGCGCGCCGACGTCGAATGAGCTCCTGCGCGCGCTCCGAGTACTCTGCCACGGCGTGCGTGTGCGCACAGGCTTCGTCGAGCGCGTCGATGGCGCGATCCGGCCGCATGCGATCCGTCTCGTACCGATCGGTGAGCTCGACGGCCGCGCGCACCGCGGATTCGGTGATGACGACGTTATGATGGCGTTCGAGTCGCTCGACGCGGGCCCTGATGATGTCGAGCGTCTCATCGGCGGACAGCTCGCGAACGAGGACACGCTGAAACCGCCGCTCGAGCGCGGGGTCACCGCAGACCCAGCGTTCGTACTCGTCGTTCGTGGTCGCGCCGATCACGCGGAAGTCGCCGCGGACGAGCGCCGGCTTGAGCATGTTGCCGGCATCCATCGCGACGCCCATGGCGGTGCCCTGCCCAATCAGGTTGTGCAGCTCATCGATGAACAGCACGACGTCGGGTGACGCGGTCGTGTCGGCAACGAGGCGTCGAATGCGCTCCTCGTAGTCGCCGCGGTACGTGGTGCCCGCGAGGAGCGAGACGTGGTCGACGGCCATGATGCGCGTGCCGCGCAGCGACAGCGGCACATCGTTCGCCGCGAGCCGCTGCGCGAGCCCTTCGACGATCGCCGTCTTGCCGACGCCGGCTGGACCCACCAGTGCAGGATTGTTCTTGCCGTGACGGAGCAGGATGTCCATCACGCGGGAGATCTCTTCGGCGCGGCATCGCACCGGTTCGAGACGACCTTCGCGCGCATCCGCGGTCAGGTCGCGCGCATAGCGTCCGAGAACGCCGTCAGATTGGCGGGCCATGGGGTCAGCTTTGAGACATCGCAGCGTCTCGCTGCGTGACACTCATCCGGGTGCGGATCATCCGGGTCCGGTCATGCGGCCGGCGTACCAGCCGATGAGGTCATATCCCCAAAGCAAAGTGGCGAGCGCGGCGGGCGCAAGGAAAACACCGAATGGAACGTGTGGCAGCTCAGCTGGCGCGTCGCCGAGTGCGAGGTCGAATTGCGGCTCGGCACTGGTTCGCGACGGAGCCGCGAGAGCGGGTACACGACGCCCAGGAACGCGACGACACCGATCACCGCGCCAACGAACACGACGAGCAGCGCTCGTCCCGGACCAACGGCCGCGCCGATCACCGCCATGAGCGTCACGTCGCCAAAGCCCATCGCTTCCTTCTTGAGCGCGACCTCGCCCAACCAGCCGGCAATGGCGATCGCGCCGGCGCCGGCGCACGCGCCGATCATCGCATCGTACGGATCCGCAAACGGCGACGGCTGATTGAGCATTGTGCCCACGACCGCGGTCAGGAACACCCACAGCAATCCGAATACGGTGAAGCCGTCAGGGATGAGGTAGTGTCGCGCATCCGTGACGGCGATACCGAGTAGCACGGTTCCGAGCACCGCGACGCGAACCGCGGTGAACGTCGGGCCAAACGCGAGCACGGTTCCCAGCCATCCGAGGCCAGTGATCAATTCGATCGCCGGATAGAGCGTGGAGATCGGCAGCGCACAGCCGCGGCATTTACCGCGCAGCAGGACCCAACTCAGAATCGGGATGTTGTCGAGCGCCGTGATCGGGCGCTCGCAGCGCGGACAGCGAGAGCGAGGACGCACGACGGAGAGATCGTGCGGCCATCGCGTTATGCAGACGTTGAGAAACGATCCCACGCATGCGCCGACGACGAATGCGAAGAGCAGCTCGGGCCAGACGGTGACGGGCGTCACGGGCGAAGCTCGTAGAGGAGAATACCGGCGGCAACGGCGACGTTCAGCGACTCGACGGAGTCGGCGAGCGGCAGCGCGACAAAGTGAGGCGACGAGCGGCGTAGCTCATCGCTCAAGCCACTGCCTTCGTTGCCCACGGCGAGCGCCAGACGGCGCGGCGCCGTGGCACGATCGACGGGCGTGCCGCGCGCGTCTGCGCCCCACAACGGCATACTGGCGCCGTCGAGGAACAGTCGGAGCTCGTCCCATGTACAATGAAGTGCCGGGTGGAAGAAGTGAGCGCCCATTGCGCTACGGACGACTTTGGCGTTCCACAGGTCAACGGTTCCCGGAAGTGCGACTGTGGCGGTGGCGCCAAGGGCGGCTGCGGTACGCACCAGGGTGCCGACGTTGCCGGGGTCCTGGATGCCATCCAGCACGAGCACGCGGGCAGGATCGGACAGTCGCATAGTCCTGCAGCGCGCGCCTGGGGATTTCGGCGATGATGAGGATGCCTTGTGGAGTCTCTGTCTCGCTCGCGCTTTCGAATTCGGCGGCGGTGACGTCGGTGACCTCTATGTTCCGCGCCGTGAGGGCGTCACGCAGTGCGGTGCCGCGCGCGTTCGATGTGAGCTGCGGCGAGGTGAGCGCGCCGACGATGCGCAGCGCGGATCGCGCGAGCTCTTCGCCCGCGCGAACGCCTTCGACGACGAATAGTGCATTGCGATCGCGTGCTTTGCGACGGCGGAGGTCGCGTGCTAACGTCAGTAGTCGCACAGTATTACGTGGGACCAGTCGATTGGAATGCCTCTTGCCTTTTTTAGGCTGAGCAATACAGACCAGGAGCAAGCATGAAACGTATACTCATCGGGTTGGCGCTCGCGGCGACGGGATCTGCTTGCGCGATCTCGACGCAGCAAGAAGTGCAGATGGGAACTGAATACGCGCAACAGATCAATGCGCAGCTTCCCGTCGTCAAAGATCCCGAAATCGTCCGCTACATCAACGTGATCGGCGACTCGATCGCGAAGCTCACGGATGACCGCCATCTGGATTGGCAGTTCTTCGTCGTGAACGCGGCCGAGGTGAACGCGTTCGCCGTGCCCGGTGGCTACGTCTACGTGAATCGCGGGCTCATCGAGCGCGCGCAGCGCATGGATCAACTCGCGGGCGTGTTGGGGCACGAGATCGGACACGTGACGCGTCGTCACTCCGTGCAGCAGATGCAGAAGGCGCAGGAGCGCGAACATCGGTGTGACGCTGGCGTGCGTGCTCACGAGCGTGTGTAACAACCAGGCAACTGGAGCCGCGATCGACGTGGCGGGCGGTGCGCTGTTCGCGAAGTTCAGCCGCGACGATGAGGCGGAAGCCGATGCCGAAGGCGTGAAGAACGTCGTGCGCGCGGGCATCGACCCGCGCGGAATCCCGGAGATGTTCCAGATCCTGCTGAACGAGCGCGAATCCTCGCCGTCATCGGTGAGCTCGTTTTTCGCCACGCACCCGCTCGAGGAGGATCGCATTCAGGCGACGCAGGCGCAGATCGCGAAGATCGCCCCCACGATCCTGAATGGCTTGACGAAGGACAGCCAGAGCTTCCAGGCGTTCAAGCAGCGCGTTCGTGCGCTCCCTGCTCCCCCGCCGCCGCCGCGGGCGAGTCAGTAACTCGCGGACAGGATGAACGCAGAAACGGCCTCGGGGACGCATTCAGTCTCCCGAGGCCGTTTCTTCAGGTAGTCGACCATTCTTCTCTCCATGCACATTGCACTCACCATCGCCGGCTCCGACTCGGGCGGCGGCGCTGGCATCCAGGCAGACCTCAAGACGTTTCACCGGTTCGGCGTGTACGGAACGTCGGCCATCACGGCGTTGACGGCGCAGAACACGCGCGGTGTCGATCGAGTGGATCGCTGTGGACGCCAGCGTTCGTGCGACGGCAGATCGATGCCGTCGCGTCCGATCTGCGGCCGCACGCCGTGAAGAGCGGCATGCTCGGGACGGCCGCCATCGTGCGCGCAGTCGCCGACAGCGTGCGCGAACACCGGCTTGCACCGTTCGTCGTCGATCCCGTGATGGTCGCGACGTCAGGCGACCCGCTACTCGACACCAGCGCCGTCACGGCGGTTCGCGATGACCTAACGCCGCTCGCCGACCTCATCACGCCCAACCTCGACGAGGTCGCGGTGCTTCTCGGAGTGCGTCCTCGAGACGAAGGTGAAATGTGCGATGCGGCCGAGCGTTTGGTGCGCGAGCTCGGGGCGCGCGCGGCGCTCGTGAAGGGCGGCCATCTCGACGGCCACGACATCGTCGACGTCCTGTACGACGGCCAGCTGCACATTCTGGCGGCGACCACGGATCGTTACCAGCAGCACGCACGGCACCGGCTGTACGCTGTCCGCCGCTATCGCGGCGCTACTCGCGCTCGGGCATTCGCTGCCGGATGCCGTGATGGAGGCGCTCGCGTTCGTCCAGCGCGCCATCGAGACGGCCCCCGGACTCGGCGGCGGACACGGCCCGCTCAACCACTGGGCCTAACGCATCACCACGCGAGCCGCGGGCGGTCAAAGCTCGCGCACCCACTCGAGTACGACAGCCTCGAACCGTCCGGCCGCCTCACGCGTCGTCGCGATCACTTCCTCGTGATCGATGGGAGCCGTCGTGATCCCGCACGCGAGGTTGGTCACACAGCTCATGCCGGCAACCCGCATCCCGCTGGCCCTCGCGGCAATGACTTCGGGCACAGTGGACATGCCAATAGCGTCGAGACCGAAGCGTTCGAGCATCCGCACTTCCGCGGGTGTTTCGTACGAAGGGCCTAACGCCCAGCCGTAGACCCCTTCGACGAGCGATACACCCGCCCGTTTCCCGGCCTGGTGCAACGCCGCTCGCAGCGCAGCGTCGTAGGGGTTGGACATGTCCGGGAACCGATCATCACCCGGCTCGACCGCGCCGAACAGCGGGTTCCGTCCGGTCAGGTTCGCGTGGTCCGCTATGACCATCAGGTCGCCCGGGCGGAACGTTCGCCGGATCCCCCCCGCCGCGTTGGACACGAACAACACCTCGGCGCCTAACGCCGCGAGGACACGCGCCGGTAACGCGGCGAGGGTGGCGTCGTGGCCCTCGTACATGTGAAACCGTCCCGCCAGCGCGACGGCAGGCCGGCCTGCCAGCGATCCCGCGACGAGCATGCCGGGATGCCCGATGACCGTGGGCGTGGGGAAACCGGGAATGTCGGCGTACGCGACACGCCGCGCGTTTTCGAAGCGCCCAGCCAGACCGGCGAGCCCGGAGCCCAGGATGAGGCCCACGGCCGGTGTCTCTGTTCCGATGCGATCCTGGATCGCTCGGGCGGCCTGAGCGGCGGCCGCTTTGCCGAATCGAGGAACTCGCGGTCACACTCACGACTGCTCTGACCGCAGAACAGCAATGTCCGCTTTGGCCTTCCCGATGAGCATTGCGCGCTCGTCGTCCGACAGGAACGCGCTCTCGAAGCCGTTCAGCGCGACGGCGCAGAGCTCGTCGAACGAGAAGTCGAGTCGTTCGGCCGCATGGATGTATTCGTCTGTGAGCGTGGTGCCGCTCATCAGACGATTGTCAGTGTTGAGCACGACGTTCATGCCGGCGTCGAAGTACCGACGGAACGGATGCGCTTCGTAGGATTCGGCGGCGTGCGTCTGGACGTTACTCGTCAGGCAGATCTCGAGCGCGACGTGCCGCTCGTTCAGATCCTCGGTGAGCGCGGCATCTTCGATGAGCCGAGTGGCGTGGCCGATACGTTGCGCACCGCAGGCGTAGACTGCCTCGCGCACGGAATGCGCACCTGCGCCTTCGCCCGCGTGACACGTGCACGCGAGCCCATGCTCGCGTGCATGCTCGAACGCCCTTGCGTGCTCCGATGCCGGGTGGCCGCGCTCGCCGCCCGCGAGGTCGAATCCGACGACGCCGCGCCCCCTGTAGTCCACCGCGAGGCGCGCCAGCTCCATCGAGATGCCGGGCGAGAGATTGCGCAGCGCGCAGATGATCAGGCGGCTCACGATTCCGTGGTCGCGCTGCGCGCGCTCGACGCCGCGAAGCGCGGCCTCCACGGTGTCGCCGAGCGTCAGGTCATGCCGCGTGTTGAGGACCGGCGAGTAGCGCATCTCAATGTATCGCACACCCTCCGCGGCCGCGTCTTCCGCCAGCTCGTACGCGATGCGCTCGAGCGACTCGGCTGTCTGCATCACCGACAGCGTGATATCAAAGCGCGTCAGATAGTCTTCGAGGTTCTGCGCATCACGAACGACCATGAATTCGCGCAATGCATCGACATCGTCCGCGGGCATCGGCACGTGGTGGTCACGCCCGAGCTCGAGCAGGGTCGACGGACGAACCGATCCGTCGAGATGGCAGTGGAGCTCGGCTTTCGGGAGCCGGCGCAGCAGCGCGCGGGCGGGGATTGGCGACATGGAGCGGGTCTAGTCGTTAGGCTCGTCGGCGTCGTGCCGGCGGCGGGCGGGCAGCACGCGGAAGATCGCACCACCGTGGAGGGGCGCATCGGGGGCGGTCGGAAGGCCGCGGCTGTCCGCGATCACACGTTCGCCGACAGCAACTTCGTCGGCCGCGGCGGCGTTCCAGGCGCGCACCGCGTCCAGCGCCGTCGAACCCGGCGGAAGGTCGAGACCCGTAGCGTTGACGTAGACTCGCATCGTGGTGGGGCGATTCAAGGGAGAGCGGCGGTCAGGCGTGATTCGAACGGATACCGCAGCGGCTGCGGCCGGGATTGGACGTAGCGTATCAGGGCGTCGAGGTCAGGGATGCCGAGTGGCTCGGTCTTGAGTGCCTGGCCCGCGAGGCCCAGCCCATCGCCGCCCGCGACGAGGAAGTTCGTGAGCACGAGCGTGTACGTCGCGTCGTCACGCAGCGGCTGACCGTTCGCCATTGCGACGCTGACCGAGCCGCGAGCCCGGCGGCTTGGCCGGAGCATAGACGATGGTCACGCCGCTCACGTGCGCGTTGATCTCGTCGCGCCCGACGAGTCGCTCGAGGTACGCGCGCAGGTCCCGCCCGCGGACGGTGAGCCGATACAGCGTGTTGGCGAACGGATGGATCTCGAACAGGCTGCCGTACGTCGCCTGCCCCGCTTGCAGATCCGCACGAATGCCGCCGTTGTTCATCACGGCGACGTCCCCCTTCCCCGCCGCGCGCTGCGCGTCGGCGATGAGGTTGCCCAACGCATACTGTCGCCCGGACCGACGCAGCGGCTCGGCGATCTGCGCGATCGGGCGGCCCATCTCGGCCGCGACGGCGGCGACCACGCGCTTGACGAGTGAGTCCACTCCGGGATTCGGCACGACGGAATCAGCCAGCACGTCACGGACGTCGATGGTGGCGGCCCCGCCGCCTAACGGCACGTCGATGACACCGACGGCACGTCCGTGCGACCGCGCCTGGACGATCGGGATCCCGTTCACGTGCGTGTTCACGAACGAATGGGTGTGGCCGCTCACGATGGCGTCCACGCGCTCGGTGATGCCGCGAGCGAGGTCGATGATCTCGCCGTCGCATGTCGGCTCGCCAGCGGACGCACGCTGGCAGAACGCGCCAGCATGGGCGACGACGACCACCGCCTCGGCACCCCGCGCGCGAAGTGCGCGAGCGCGCTCGTTCACGAGCGGAGCCGGCGCGGGGAACGTGAGGTCAGCGATATTCAGAACGAGCGTCGTGCGCGGGGTCTCCACTGTCGAGACCGCCGATGACGCCGACCTTGACCCCGCCTACGGAGATCAACGTGTCGTCCGGCATCCACGCGACGTCCCGGCCATCCGCGAAGCGAACGTTCGCGCCGAGAATCGGGTAGCGCGCCTGCCGCATGCGCGCGCGCAGCGAATCGCGCCCCCAGTCCCATTCGTGGTTGCCTAACGCTGCCGCCGAGTAACCGAGCTTGTTGTACAGCTCGACGACGGTTGCGCCGTACGTACGGTTCGATGCGGCGGAGCCCTGGAACATGTCGCCGCCGTCGAGCAGCATGCTCGTGCACGTCGTTCGCGCCGCGCACTCGGCGCGCGCCTGCGTGATGACGGTCGCGACGTATGCGGCCCCGCCACGGCGGATGCCCGCGGAGTCGGGGCGCGGCTCGAACGACCCGTGGAAGTCGTTCGTCGCGATGATTCGCAGCGTGCGGCCAGGCGGCACCGGAAGGGGCGTCGGGTGCGGACGGGGAATGCCCGCGGCGCCCAGCGCGGGCGGCGTGCGCACCGGGCCGCCCGCCGGCTCGGCGCGTGTTGCGGTGCATGGCGAGGTACGCAGCCTCGACCGCCGGCGCCGGCTCGAGACGCCAGTTCGGCGTGAAGTACGCGTTAGGCTCGAGCGTGCGTTGTCGCGTGACCTCGTCGATCAACAGTTGGCGAAGCTCCTGCTGCTTGTCGTACACGACTGGCGCGCCCTGCAGCATCGCGTAGCCGCCGCCACCGCTTTGTCGATAGTTGTTCAGCGCGAGCGTGAATGTGTCGGTGTCCGCCACGGGCTTTCCCTTCACACTCAACGTCGTGACGCGTGATCCGATCGGACGCGACACGTCCATGACGTAGTCGGCACCTGCCACGATGTCGAAGTTGTAGCCCGGGATGCGCTCGTTCACGAGCGGCGTGGTTCGACCGGTGTCGCCGGCGAAGGTCCGGTAGTACCGCGCGCTGAACTCGAGGTAGTCGCGCAGCTGGCGTCCGGAGATACGCACGGCCCGCAGCGTGTTGTCGTACGGATACAGCCGCGCGAGCTCGGCGACGGTCACAGGGCCTGCGTCGAGTGCGGCATCGAGCGAGAAGGCGGAGCCGGCAGCAAGGTCCGCTCCGGCCGTGCGACGCTCCACCTCGAGCACGAAATCCATGAGAGGTGTATCGCGAACTCGGGCTGAGTCGCCGCGCCACGCGCTGGTGGTCGTGCCGACGGGACGATTGACGTACGCGATGGTTGCGGTGTGCGCGCGCGACACCGCGCTTACGACCGCCGGATTCTCAGCGTGGCCGGCGGACTGCACCGTTGTACCGCGGCTGCTGGCGATGCGCCATTGCCCTGCACTGCGTTCCACCACGAGGTGCGCGACGCCGACGCTCGTCGCCCAGTTCTTCGGCTGAAGCAGGCGCGTCGTGCCGATGACGCTGTCAGCGAGCTCCTGATGCGAATGGCCGAACACAAGAAGATCGATGCCGGGAACTTCACGGGCGACACGTGCTGCGACGTTCTCACTGGGCAACCCGGTCGTCACCGTGTCGTAGCTCGACTGACCGGTGAGGCCCGAGTGCAGCGTCACGACGATGACGTCCGCGCCTTTTGCGCGCGCATCGGCAACCGCGGTGCGCACCTCGGGGACGATGTCACGGATCACGACGCGTCCCCGGAGGTTGTCGCGATCCCACAGCATCGATCCGGGAGTCGTCGCGCCGACGATGCCGACCCGCACGTCACCGCGTTTCACGATGACGAACGCCGGATAGGCCCGTGCGCCGTTGGCGAGGTACGCGTTCGCGGCCAGAAAGGGGAACGACGCCTCCCGAATGGCGCGGCCGAGCGTGGAGAGGCCGTAGTTGAACTCGTGGTTACCGACCGCGGACGCGTCGTACCGCATGACATTCATCGCGGCAATGACCGGGTGAGGACCGGTCGTATCGACACGCGCACCAACGAACGCGAGCGGATTCCCCTGTAACAGGTCGCCCGCATCGACGAGGACGACGCGGTCGGGGTTCGCCGTCCGAACGGAATCGACGATGGTCGCCGCTCGAGAGAGCCCCCGGAGCGAGTCGGCGCCGCCCGCGTAGTAGTCCCAACCCGTGAGGCGACCGTGAACATCGGTGGTGGCCGCAACGACGAGGTCGAAGGACTCGGCGGGACTACCGGTCCGACGGTTCGCCGCACACGAATGCGATCCACGGCGCGAACCCGAACAGGAGCGCGCGGCGCGCGAGGGAGGACACGGGACGTGACATTGGGGAAAGGTACGTCAGTGCCGCAGCCGGCAGAATCCAGTGGTGGTACGGTTGTGCGATTGACGAACCGATGGAGGCCGACAAGCTTGATCGCATGCCGATACAGAACCGTGACGGTGCGGACGCTTCTCTTTACGACGTCGGCACGCGAACGTCCGGCGAGAGCAGTGCAGCCGAGTCGTTGGACGCGTCGCACAGGAAGCCGCTGGTGATAGGCATTGCCGGTGGCTCGGGGTCCGGGAAATCGACGGTCGCGCGAAAAGTTGGTGAAGCGATCTCGCGGTCGTCGGTCGCGTTTCTCGACATGGATGCCTACTATCGCAACTTCGCGCATCTTCCGATGGAAGATCGCAAGCGCGTGAACTGGGATCACCCCGAGGCGTTCGACACGAGGTTGTTCGCGTCGCAGGTACGAGACCTATGTGCCGGGAAGCCTGTGGACAAACCCGTCTACGACTTCGTCACGCACACACGAAGTCCGCGCACGGAGCATGTGAGTCCGGCGAATGTGCTCGTGCTCGACGGCATTCTGCTCTTCGTGGACGAGGAGATGCGGGCGCTGTGTGACGTGAAGGTGTTCGTCGACGCAGACCCCGACATTCGACTCATCCGGCGTCTCCGACGTGACGTGCAGAAGCGTGGGCGGACGCTCGACGATGTGATCGCGCAGTACCTCGAGACCGTTCACCCCATGCATTTGCAATTCGTCGAACCGAGTAAACGTTATGCGGACGTGATCGTGCCACGAGGAGGGCACAACGCCATCGCCATCGAGATGATCGTCGCGAAAATCCAGCACCGCCTGCGCGGGCGGCCGGCGTGACACAGACTCCCGTGAGCGGCGAGCGCCTGCTCGTCGTGGACGACGAACCCGATATCGCGGCGCTCGTCTCGTTTCATCTGGTGAAAGCCGGGTACCGCGTCTCGACAGCGGCCAATGGGACGGACGCGATCGCGCAGACGCGACAGGAGCATCCCGTCCTGATCGTTCTCGATCTCATGCTTCCCGGCATGTCGGGCTACGAGGTGCTCGAGCAACTGCGCGCCGACAATGCAACGCGAGATGTCGCGGTGCTCATGCTCACCGCGCGCAAGGAAGAGCAGGATCGCATTCGCGGTCTCTCGCTCGGCGCCGATGACTATCTGACGAAACCGTTCAGCCCGCAGGAGCTCGTGCTTCGTGTGGGCGCGATCCTCCGCCGCGTTGCGCAGGCCCCGTCGCCAGCGGCCGACGTTCTGCGCATCGGGACGCTGCAGATCGACCGCGGCGCGCATCGCGTCGCCGTCGACGGCGCGGACGTCGAGCTCACGCCGACCGAATACCGCCTGCTCGTCACGCTGGCAGAGCGTCGCGGGCGCGTGCAGGCGCGCGGTCATCTGCTGGAGACCGTGTGGGAAGCGGCGCCGGACATCCAGACCCGAACGGTGGACATGCACGTGCAGCGACTGCGGACGAAGCTCGGGTCCGCCGGCGACCTGATCGAAACGGTTCGCGGATTCGGCTATCGGTTGCGCACGGCGGGGCAGTCACGCAGCGCGTGACCACGCCGACGTGAAGCTCACCCAGCGGCTGCTCATCGGCTCGCTTCTCATAGTTGGCGTCCTCGTCGCGCTCGTCGTCGCAATTCTCGACGGACGGTTGCGACTCCGGTTCTACGAGGAGAGCTCGGCTGCCCTACTCCGCGAAGCACGCCTCGTTGCCGCTCAATGGCGACCCGGCCTGAACGTCGACTCGCTCGCGAATGCAGCCGGCGGGGCACTCGGCCATCGAGTTACGCTCATCGACTCGTCGGGCAAGGTCGTCGGCGACTCCGAGTTCGATCCACCGGCACTCGGCGAGCTCGAGAACCACCTAACGCGGCCCGAGGTGCAGGATGCACTGCGCGGCGGCACTGGCACTTCACGGCGCGTGAGCCCGTCGGCCGGAGACGAGGAGCTGTACGCGGCGGTGCGCTCGGGCCACGGCGTCGCCCGTGTCTCTGTGAGTGCAGTCGCAATCCAACAACTGTTCGCGCGCGCGCGCGCCGACGTACTCGTGGCGGCAGGCATCGCGCTCGCGCTCGCGTTCGTGCTCGCGTGGTTCTTCTCGCAGTCCGTTGCGCGTCCGGTGGTCGAGCTCCGGGACGTGGCGCGATCACTCGCCGCCGGAGATCTCAAGCGTCGGCCCTCGCTCGCCGCTCCGGGCGAAGTCGGCGACCTCGCCAGTGCGATTCATCGACTGGCCGAGCAGTTGAGCAGTCGGCTCGAAGCGCTCGAGGCGGAAGAAGTGAGGCTCGTCGCGCTGACCGAGTCGCTCAACGAGGGCGTCATCGCGATCGACGCGCGACAGCAAGTCGCGCAGGTGAACCAGCGCGCGCGTGACCTGCTCGGTCTCAAGGACACCGTTCCGTTTCCTGCGTCCAACCTGCCACGGGAGCGCGGGCTCCGGGAAGCGATCGGCACTGCGCTGGCGGGCCACGCCGTCGACGCGCATGAGGTACAGATCGGCGGGCGCGAGCTCGCGCTCACCGCGCGGCCACTGCAGACGGGCGGCGCGGTCATCGCGCTGTTTGATCTCACGCCGGTACGACGCCTGGAGATCGTGCGCCGCGACTTCGTGGCGAACGTCTCGCACGAGTTGCGGACGCCGCTCACCGTCATCGGCGGCTTCGCCGAGACCCTGCTGGACGATTCGCTCCCTGACGAGCAGCGGCGTCAGTTCACGCAAACCGTGCTCGCGAACACGCAGCGCATGCAGCGCCTCGTGGACGACCTGCTGGACCTCTCGCGCATCGAGTCCGGCGGGTGGAAGTCCAAGCCGGTGCGGACCGATGTGCGCGCGCTCGCCTCCGAAGCGTTGGCGGCAGTCGAGCAGCAGCACCCGGAGAAGCACCTGGATCTGCGACTGGAGATCGGTGCTGGGGCGACGCATGTCTGGGCTGATCCCACCGCCTTGCGTCAGGTGCTGGCGAACCTCGTCGACAACGCGGTGCGGCACACCAATCAGGGTACGGTGACGGTCTACTCGCAACGCGCGCCGGGTGGCGTCGCGGTTGGCGTTCGCGACACCGGCATCGGGATACCGGCCGAGCATCTGCCGCGGATCTTCGAGCGCTTCTATCGTGTGGACGCCGGCCGCTCCCGCTCCGAGGGCGGCACCGGCCTCGGGCTGGCCATCGTGAAGCATCTCGTCGAGGGCCACCGCGGCCGCGTTAGGGCCGAGAGCACGGTCGGCCGCGGCACGAACATCTGGGCGGAATTCCCCGAGGCCACGTCCGTTACAGCGACGTGACGGGCGCGCACTGATGGCGTGACGGCGCCGGGAGAGCTTGAGCGCAACGCCCTCCGGAGCCCCGGTGATCCACAAGTCTGGACTTACGATAGAATCCCACGCGAGCGCCGCCAGTGCGTATCTCAGCGGCCCGCTCTCGCTCGGGTTGACGGCCCGTGCCATCAGCGCGTTCTGCGCGTTGCCGACGCGCGTGCGTGCCCTACGCGTCGACCTCCGGGCCATCACGGTCTGCGATGTCGACGCCCTGCTCATGCTCGAATCGCTCGTCGTCGAGTGGTGTCATGCGCGACGCGGTGTGAGTCGTATTACACGACCGCGCGTCGGCGGCCGTGACCCGTTCGTTGCAATTCCGTGCGCGATTCGAGACGCGCCTGACGCACAGTTAGGACCAGAGCGTGATGTTCGAGTCCTCTCGTCGCCACCTACTCTCATCTGGTGAAATGGACACAATCTTGTCGGATCTCGGGCTCGCGGTGCGGGCTCGTTTCGTACGTAGCATTCTCTTCGTCGCGTGTGTGGCTGTTCCGTCGACGCCAATCGCACTCTCCGCGCAGCAGCCCGCTGCGCCCGAAGCCGCGCGCACGGGGCGCATCGTCGGCAGAATTCTGGACGCCGCGACCGGTCAGGGCCTGAGCGACGTCGGCGTGCAGATCGTCGGCACGACGTTAGGCACCTCGTCCGCGATCGAAGGCCGATACACCGTGGTGAACGTTCCCGCCGGCACTGTGACAATTCAGGTGCGACGGATCGGCTACGCACCGAAGACCGTCACTGGCATCCTGCTCGAATGCCGGCCAGACGCTCGAGCAGAACATCACGCATGCAGCCCGCCACGGTGCAACTGCAGGCGATGCAGGTGACTGCGGCCAACGAACGCGGCACCGTGAACGAGGCACTGGACCAGCAGCGCACAGCGACTGGCATCGTGAGCTCCGTGACCGCAGAGCAGATCACGCGGAGCCCCGACAGCGACGCCGCGCAGGCCGTACAGCGGGTGAGCGGGGTGACGGTCCAGGATGGGCGCTATGTGTTCGTCCGCGGGCTCGGAGAGCGGTACACGACGGCGTCGCTGAATGGAGCGCGAATCCCGAGTCCGGAGCCGGAGAAGCGCGTGGTGCCGCTCGACATGTTTCCGTCCGGGCTTCTTCAGTCGATCACGACGTCCAAGACCTTCACGCCCGATCAGTCGGGCGATTTCAGCGGCGCGCAGGTCGACATCCGCACACGCGAGTTCCCGGCACGGCGGCAGATCACGTATTCGCTGACGACCGGGGTCAACTCCGGCTCTACCGGCTCGAACATCCTGACCGCTCCACGTGCCGGAGGCGAGCGGTTGGCCTTCGTCGGGACGAAGCGCGACCTGCCGTGGCTCGTCGCGTCCGTCGGCAACTTCCAGCAGATCAATCTCAATCAGGGCGACAAGAATCTCCTGATCAACACGTTCCGGAACTCGTGGGCGCCAGAGACCGAGCGCGCGTCGCCTAACGTCACAGCGTCCATGTCGGTCGGCGGGAACGACGCCATGCTCGGGCACCGCGTCGGCTATGTGGCGTCCGGGACATACTCGCTCGTGCAGGACCAGAAATCCGAACAGACGCGTGCGCTCGCTGATCGCGGCACCACCTTCGGCGAGACACGCGAGATCGACCACTTCGACGGTTCCACAGGGAGCTCGTCGGTGCTGTGGGGCGGACTCGTCAATCTGAGCACGCTCGTTGGCACGAACACGCGACTCATGTTCAACAACACGTACAACCGGACGGCGGACAACGACGCCCGGTCGGAGACGGGGTCCCTGGAAAACGAGGGCGTCCGTGCGCACATCGACCGGCTCCAGTACGTCGAGCGCAGCGTGCGGTCGAATCAGCTCGCCGGCGAGCACCAGGTGGGAGACCGGCACAAGGTGGATTGGGCAGCGACGTCGTCGGCCGTCACGCGCGATGAGCCGGATCGCTCCGAGTTCGTGTCCGTTCTCGAACGCACGACGCCTAACGGGCCCGAGTCCTCGCTGTGGCTGAACACGGGCAACCAGGGCGCGGTCCGTACGTTCTCCAAGCTGGACGAACAGAGCAGCGAGGGGAAACTCAACTACCAGCTCACGTTCCCGTGGCGTGGGCGCGATAACCTGGTGAAGGTCGGTGGGCTCTACCGCGCCACTGACCGTGACGCCGACTCGCGCGCGTTCAGCATCAGCGCTGCGGCAGCGCCCTTGTCGGTCCGCGAGCTGCCGCCGGAGGAGCTGTTCGACGGGCGCTTCAGCCAGGGCGCGTCCAACGTGTTCGACATTGCTCCGTTGGGTCAGGGCGGTGCGTACGACGCGCGCGATCGGTTGACGGCGAGCTACGCCATGACGGAGATCGGCATCACGGACCGAGTTCGCTTCATTGGCGGCGCGCGGTTGGAGCTCGACAACGTCCGTGTCAACGCCGTGTCCACACTCGGGTCTCCGGTGTCGACGGACAAGTCGTGGACGGACGTGCTACCGTCAGCGGCCGTCAACGTTAGGCTGACGGAGGCGCAGAGCGTCCGTCTGTCGGTGTCCCGCACGCTTGCTCGCCCCGAATACCGCGAGCTCGCCCCGATCGCGAGTCGCGACGTGATTGGTGGCGACAACATCGAAGGGGACCCGAATCTCGAGCGTACACTCATCTCGAACGCCGACGTTCGCTGGGAGTGGTATCCCAACGCCGGTGAAGTCGTGAGCGTGGCGCTGTTCGGCAAGCGTTTCGAGAAACCGATCGAGCGCGTGTATCGGCCCGTGGGAAGCGGATCGCGCACTGTGTTCTATCTGAACGCGGCAGGAGCCGACAACTACGGGATCGAGCTCGAGCTGCGGAAGAATATGGGTATCCTCGCGCGTGCGCTCGAGCCACTTACCGCCTTCACGAACGTCACGGTGATGGAGAGCAAGATCGAGCTCGGGGAGACGACCGCGAGCGCCACGAACAAGAATCGCCGGATGGTCGGGCAGTCTCCGTATGTCGTTAACGCAGGACTCACGTACGCTCCGCTTCGCGGATCCACGAGCGCGACGCTGCTCTTCAATCGCGTCGGCGAGCGCATCGACGCCGCAGGCGATCAGCCCCTACCTGACGTGGTCGAGCAGGCGCGCACCGCACTGGATTTCTCGGTGCACTTCCCGCTGCTCTCCTCGCTCAGTGGACGCTTCGACGCCAAGAATCTGCTCAATGATCCATACAAGACCGTGCAGGGCTCGGTCACGCGCGAATACTATCGCACCGGCCGCGTGCTCCAGCTTGGACTCGTGTGGCGTCCGTAGTCGCGTTGTCATTCCGAGCGGAGCGCCGGAGGCGCGGAGTCGAGGAATCTTGCGCTCCGGCAGAGCGCCTGACGCTCGACGCGTGACCGAGGATTCCTCGACTCCGCCGCTGCGCGGCTGCGCTCGGAATGACGCGCCGTGACATCGCCGTGACGCGCGTGAGACACAGCCACCATACGCCGGCAGTTACTTAGCCGCGGCTGCCGCGAGTGCGGATGAGCCGATCAAGGCGACACTCGACACGACATTATACCAGGGTGACCGATGCTCCTTTCCGGACGTAGGATTTCGGCGTTGACGCTCGCGATGGCGACGTTCGCGCTCGCGGCGTGCAGTGACGATGACCCCACCGAGCCCACTGTTCCGCCGGTGCTTGGCGCGTCGGCCGCTCCGAATCCCGCGGCGACGACCAGCAGCATCATCGTGACGTTTCAGAGCCGAACTGGCGACAACAGCTACAACATCGAACGTGCGGAAGGCGCGACGGGCGGCACGTTCGCGCAGGTAGGCACGGTACCAGCTCCGGCAGCTCCGGTGACGGTCACGTACACGGACAATGCGTTGAAGCTGAACACGACGTACCGCTATCGCATCTTCGCGGTGCGCGGCTCGCAGACGAGCACCGCGTCGTCGGAGTTTACCGCAACGACCGCAGCGGCAGGCGGCGCCGGCAACGTCGATGTGACCGCCGATATCGCGACCAATACGACGTGGACGAACGACAAGACATACACGCTCAAGGGCTTCATTCACGTCGCCAGCGGTGCCACCCTAACGATTCAGCCGGGCACCAAGATCATGGGCGACTTCGCCACGCTCGGATCGTCGCTGTTCATCCTCCGCGGCGCGAAGATCAACGCCGTCGGGACGGCCGATGCGCCGATCGTCTTCACGTCGTCACGCGCGGTGGGTCAGCGCCAGCCGGGTGACTGGGGCGGCCTGATCATCATCGGCAATGCGAAGATCAACCGGAGCGGCACGGTTTCGGTCGAAGGCACCGGAACCGATGGCTCCGCCGTGGTGAGCGGCAAGAACTACACGGTTAATTATTCTGGCGGGACCGCGGACGATGACAACAGCGGCACCCTCAGCTACGTCCGAGTGGAGTTCGCTGGCTTCGCGCCCGCGCCCGATCAGGAGCTCAACTCGTTCACGTTCGCGGCCGTCGGAAGCGGGACGCGCATCTCCTACCTCCAGTCGATGGCCGGTCTCGACGACTCCTACGAGTTTTTCGGCGGCGGCCTCGTTGGCGATCACCTCGTATCGTACGAATCGGGCGACGATCACTTCGACATGTCCGAAGGCTTCAGGGGCAAGCTGCAGTACCTGATCGCGTTCCAGTCGACGCAGCTGACGCCGCGCACCGGTTCGGGGTCACTCGCGAGCGATCCCGAAGGGATCGAGAACGACGGCTGCAACGGCAGCGGCTGCGACCTCGGTTTCAACTCGGCGCCATTCACGATTCCGGTGATCGCGAACTTCACGCTCGTCGGCACGGGCGACGCGGCCACGTCCGGTACCGCAGGCGGACTTGGCATGATGGTTCGTCGTGGCACCGGCGGGTACTACGTGAACGGCGTCATCGCTCGCTACCCACGCGGCGGCGTGAGCCTTCGCGATGCAGACACGTACACCCGCGCTGGCGCGACGCCCATCACGGACTTGGCGACCGCCGACCTCGCGATCAAGAACGTCCTGTTCACCGAGAACGCGACGATCTTCCAGGGCGCGAACGGCACGAACGTCCAGAACTCGCTCGACCTCGCAGGCAACTCGCTCGTGAGCAGCACCACGGCAACGGCGGCACTGTTCACAGCGTTTCCTGCGACGGTGAGCGGCACGACGACGGCGGCGGCATTCGACTGGACGCCCGCAACGGGGGCACCGATCACGACGGGCGGACTCGCGACGTTTACCGGCAAGCTCGCGACGGCTGCAGGGACGACGGTCGCCGGAACGGCCTATCTCGGAGCTGCGCAGCCGGGTGGCACGAAGTGGTGGCAGGGATGGACGATCTACGCGCGCAACTAGACCATTCGTGTGATTCCGAGGACGCTGTCGCCCTCGGATCTCTCACCGGGAGCGATAGCTTCATCTGACCCATTCCGTTTCAGCGTCATGACAGCGCCGTCCCGCCGTCGCCTTCTAATGACGCGCTCTCCGCAGCGATCCTCGCGTCGGGCTATCCGCGGCGTGCGACAACGGTGCGTCCGTCTCGAACCGCGCGAGCGGCATCCGCTGACTCCGCCACCGCGGAGCAGCGCGCCGAGTCGGAGCGCGCGCGACAGGACTCCATCGTGCGGGCGCGGCCCGGGTACATCGTCGACAGCATCCTCCCTGTCGAAGAACAGATTCGGCGATTCCAAGCGACGCTTGGCACACGCCCAGGGGGATTTTCTCACGGCGCGGCCACGCGAAAGGCACTCGTCGCGCAGTTCGTTCGCGCCATCGAGCGCAACGACACGACAGCGCTCACCCAGCTGGTCGTCGACCGCGACGAGTTCGGCTACCTGGTCTACCCGACGTCGCCTAACGTGGCACCGCCCTACCGCCAGGCGCCCGATCTGGTGTGGCTCATGCGCTCCGCCGGCACGGAGAAAGCCGTCACGAGATTAATGGCCCGATTCGGCGGCCGACCGCTTGGATTTGTAGGGCACTCCTGTGCCACACCGCTCGAGCGCCAGGGCGAGAACACCGTCTGGTCTCGCTGCGTCGTTCGCCGTGCCGGAGACGGAGGCAACACGACTTCGCTACGGATGTTCGGCTCGATCATCGAGCGCGGCGGCCAGTTCAAGTTCCTTTCCCTGAGCAACGGACTCTGACCCGACGCCACCAGACAATCAGTCAACCGAGTGCGACGGGCGCGTTACCCGTGCGTTGCGAGTCCGTTACAAAACCCGGATAATGTAACGGCGCAATGGTCGAGCACCCTGCGGCCGCTCTCCAACCTCGGACAACTGAATGCGTCGACTATCCGGATTGCTCTGCTGCGCCGTCACGATTGCAGCAGCCGCTCTCTCGAATACCTCGCTCTCCGCACAGGACACCACTCGAACCACCCGTCCCGATACGGCGCGGCAACCCGCCGACACGCAACCGACACCGCCCCCGCCGGCCCCCGCTGCGTCGCTGCCATTCGACTTCTCCGGCATCATTTACGCGAACTACCAGTACGGTGGCGTGAAGGGCAATCGCTCCGTCAATCGCTTCGAGGTCGAGCGCGCGTATCTGACCTTTCGCGCGACACCGGGCGAGCACTTTTCCATTCGCATCACGACGGACCTGTACCAGCAGCGCGATACCACGCGCGACCAGTACTACCGCGGGTGGGCCATCCGCGCGAAGTACGCGTACGTGCAATACGACTTCATCCGCGGCATCGGCGATGAGCTGAAGGCGAACGTCAGGCTCGGCCTGTTACCGACCGTGATCATCGAACAGGAGGAGCAGTTCTGGCAGCGAGGCCTCTCGCAGGTGGCTATCGAGCAGAACGGGTTCTTCTCGTCGTCCGACGCCGGGGCGGCGACCACGTTCACCCTGCCGCGCAAGCGCGGCGAGTTCTACGCCTCCATCACGAACGGGTCAGGGTACGCGTCGCGTGAAACGGACCGCTTCAAGGACTACGCGGCGCGCCTCACGCTCACGCCGCTCGCGAACACGTTCGGATTCTGGAAAGGCCTAACGATCTCGCCGTGGTATTACAATGGTGATCGCGCGAGCGACTTCGCCCGTCGCCGGGGCACGGTCGCCGCTGTGTCGAGCGCACTACGAAAAGACCGAGCGGGCGTGTTCATTGGCCTCCGCGATCCGCGAATCGTCCTCGGAGCCGAGCTCGCGCAGAAGTGGGACGTCTTTGAATCGGCAGACACCACGCGTGACATAACGCCGACGGCGGTCGAGCGAACGGCACGTGTAATCTCGCTCCACACGACGATTCGCCCGCTGACGTTCATCAACAGCGCGCCCAACTGGCCTGTCGCCATCGTGCTCCGCGCCGACGACATCAAGCCGAACATCGATAGCGACCCGTACACCCGGAACTACATCGCCGGTCTGCAGTGGGAGTTCAACCGGCGAACGTCGTTCACGTTCGACTATCAGAACCAGGTGCCGAAGGACGGCAGCACGGCTGTGGACAACAAGGTGTACTTCCTCCACGTCATCGCCGCGTTCTGAATCGTGATGCAGCCGATCAACCTAACGAGACATCATCGCATGCGAAAATTTGCAAAGCTGGCCGTCCTCTGCCTGGTGCCAGTCGCACTGAGCGCACAGGCTGACCTCACTGGGGCGGGCGCTACGTTCCCGTATCCGATCTACTCGAAGTGGTTCGCCGAATACGCCAAGACGGGCGTGAAGATCAACTACCAGTCCATCGGATCGGGCGGTGGTATCCGCCAGCTCTCCGACGGCACGGTCGACTTCGGCGCATCGGACTCGCCGATGACGGACGGTGAGATGCAGAAGGCGAAGGGTGGCCGCGTGCTGCACTTTCCGACGGTCATCGGCGCCGTCGCGATCGTGTACAACGTGCCTGGCATCTCGAAGCCGCTCAACCTCGATGGCGGTACGGTCTCCGACATCTTCCTCGGCAAGGTTCGTAAGTGGAACGACGGCAAGATCGCCAAGCTCAATCCCGGCGTCTCGCTGCCCGCGCGCGACATTCTCGTGGTCCATCGCTCGGATGGCAGCGGCACGACCTACATCTTCACTGACTTCCTGTCGTCGGCGAGCAAGGAGTGGCTCGCGGGACCGGGTCGGTCGAAGGAGGTGGCGTGGCCAATCGGCCTCGGGGGCAAGGGCAACGACGGCGTTGCCGGTCAGGTCAAGCAGATTCCCGGCGCCATCGGGTATGTCGAGCTGGCGTACGCGCGGCAGAATAACCTGGCCTTTGCCGCCATCAAGAACGCGGCTGGCGCCTTCATCACGCCGTCAGTGGAATCGGCGACGGCCGCGGCAGACGGTGTCGCCGCGAAGCTGAACCCGAAGAGCGACTATCGCGTGTCGATCGTCAACGCGCCCGGTGCACAGGCGTACCCGGTGACGTCGTTCACGTGGCTGCTGGTGTATCAGGATCAGACCGATCCGATCAAGGGGAAAAAGCTCGTGGACTTCATGCGCTGGGCCCTAACGAGTGGCCAGGCGTCCGCGGCCGCGCTGGACTATGCGCCACTTCCGAAAGTGATCGCCGATCGCCTCGTCGAACGGTTAGGCACGATCCGGATGTCCGGGGCGGCGGCGACCCAGTAGCGCAGTTCCGACCCGCCGGCGGAGTGTGACGTGGCCGTTACATGCCGTAGCTCCGCCTGTCCGGTTCGCACGACAACGTTCAGATAACTCCATTTGGAGGACGCAGTGACTCGTTCGACTCTATTCACCCTCGCCGCCGCTGGACTCGTCTCCACCGCCGCATGCGCGGGCAGCGATACGAAAGCTGCATCGGACTCGAGCGCCGCGAGCAGCGCGCCGTCCGCATCGACGAGCGCCCGCGTCGACCTTACCGGCGCAGGTGCAACGTTTCCGTATCCGATCTACTCGAAGTGGATCTCCGATTACAGCGCCAAGACGGGCGTCAAGATCAACTACCAGGCGATCGGATCCGGCGGGGGAATTCGGCAACTCCAGGAAGGCACCGTCGACTTCGGTGCATCCGATGCACCGATGACCGACGAGGAACTGGCGAAGGCGAAAGGTCCCGTCCTGCACATTCCCACAGTGCTCGGCGCGGTTGTTCTGACGTATAACGTGCCCGGCCTCACGCAGCCGCTCAATCTGAGCGGCGACGTAATCGCTGACATCTTCCTCGGAAAGATCACGAAGTGGAATGACAGCCGCCTTGCGTCGCTCAACCCTGGCGTGAAGCTGCCTGCTCGCGATCTCCTCGTCGTTCATCGGTCGGAGGGCAGCGGTACGACGTACATCTTCTCCGATTATCTGACAGCGGTCAGCCCTGCCTGGGCAGCTGGCCCCGGCAAGGGGAAAGAGCTCAAGTGGCCCGTGGGCTTGGGCGGTCGGGGCAACGATGGCGTCTCGGGTCAGGTGAAGCAGACACCAGGCACGATCGGCTACGTCGAGCTCGCGTACGCGAATCAGAACAAGCTCGCGGTCGCGAAGGTGAAGAACGCCGCCGGACAATTCGTTGCGCCGACGATTGCGTCGATCACTGCGGCCGCCGCGGGCGCCGCGGAGAAGCTTCCACCGACAACGGACTACCGCGTATCGATCGTCAATGCACCGGGCGCCGCAGGCGTATCCGATCTCGTCGTTCACGTGGCTGCTCGTGTATCAGCGGCAGACGGACGCCACGAAGTCGAAGAAGCTCGTCGATTTCATGAAGTGGGCGCTCACGGAAGGTGAAGGGTCCGCAGCGACGCTCGACTACGCACCGCTGCCGGCATCGCTCGGCGCACAGCTCATGGATCGCGTGGCATCGATTCAGGTCGGCACCGCGTCGTGAGCGAAGTCGCTCGCCCGCTGGTCACCACGCGTCAGGACGACACCGGGATCGCGGCACGCATCGAAGGCTCGGCCATCGGCGATACGGTGTATCGCTGGATGACGACGGCCTTCGCGTTATGCGTCCCGGTCTTGTTGCTGCTCATTGCGCTCGGGGTCGGGACCGCGGCGTGGCCGGCGTTCAAGGCATTCGGCTTCGGGTTTCTCACCTCGAGCGACTGGGATCCGCCGCATAACGTGTTCGGCGCCGCGCCGGCGATCTACGGGACGATCATCTCCGCGATCATCGCGCTCGTGATCGCGACGCCGCTCGCGCTGGGTGTCGCGATCTTTCTGTCGGAATTCGCGCCGTCCTGGCTGCGTCAACCCGTCGCGTTTCTGGTTGACCTGCTCGCCGCGATCCCGAGCGTCGTCTACGGGCTGTGGGGCATCTTCGTTCTGCAACCGGTGCTCCGGGATCGCGTCATGCCGTTCCTCGCAGGACTGCCGGTGATCGGGAAGTCGGCGTTGTTCGAGGGCCCGGCATACGGCCCGAGCATGTTAGGCGCCGGCCTCATCCTCGCCATCATGGTCCTCCCGTTCATCTCCGCCGTGTCGCGCGAGGTGCTGATGGCCGTTCCTCGCTCGCAGCGCGAGGCTGCGTTGGCGCTGGGCGCCACCAAGTGGGAGATGATCGCGGACGCGGTTGTGCCCTATGCACGATCGGGAATCATCGGCGGCATCATCCTTGGTCTCGGACGTGCACTCGGCGAGACGATGGCGGTCACGATGCTGATCGGCAACGTCCACCAGATCTCGGCGTCGCTGTTTGCGCCCGGGTACACGATGGCGTCGCTGATCGCCAACGAATTCGCGGAAGCGACGGGCGATCTCCACCTGTCCGCGTTGATGGGCGTCGGCGCTGTGCTGTTCGTGCTCACGTTGATCGTCAACGCCATCGCGCGCTGGCTCGTGTGGCGCGTGTCGCGTGAGGCGCGTTCGTGACGACGTCAACGATGCCGGTCAAGCCAGGCAATCGCGGACCTCGCCCGTCCGGCGTTCAGCGTGCCGCGGCGGAGCGAACCCGCACGACACTCGGGCGGCGGCGTGTCGTGAACGTCGTGATGATCGGCGTCACGATGCTCGCCGCCGTCGTGGCCACGCTGCCGTTGATCTTCATCCTCGGCCATCTGATCAGCGCCGGCGCGTCGTCGATCAATCTCGCGTTCTTCACCGAGATCCCGAAGCCGCCGGGCGAAACCGGTGGCGGCATGGCGAACGCGATGGTCGGCACGCTGGTGCTGATCGGCGCGGCGTCGGCCGTCGGCCTGCCCGTGGGAATCGGCGCAGGGCTCTACCTCGCCGAGAATCGAGGGACGCTGCTCGCGAACGCCGTGCGCTTTCTATCGGACGTCTTGAACGGTCTGCCGTCGATCGTCATGGGCATCTTCGCGTGGCAGTTCCTCGTGAAGCCCATGGGCAAGTTCACGGCGCTGGCCGGTGGCATCGCGCTCGGCGCCATGATGATTCCGCTGGTGACGCGCACGACGGAAGAGATGATCAGCATTGTGCCCGTATCGCTCCGCGAGGCTGCGCTGGCGTTAGGCTATTCGCGCTGGCGCACGTCGCTCGTCGTGGTGTTGCGGACTGCATTGCCGGGCATCGTCACCGGGGCGCTCGTGGCCGTGTCACGCATCGCCGGCGAGACGGCGCCGCTGCTGTTCACCGTGTTAGGCAATCAGTTCTGGTCGTTGTCGCTCCGCGAACCGATTGCGGCGCTCCCGCTACAGATCTTCAATTTCGCGATCAGCCCGTACGACGCGCAGCATGCGCTCGCGTGGGCTGGTGCGCTGGTCCTCATTGGTATTGTCCTCATCATCAGCCTTGCAGCCCGTTTCGCGACACGCTCCCGATTCGGCCGTGGTGGCGACTGAGTCGCCGCGGGTTCCCCGCCCCACCGCGTCTGCACCGGCGGCGGCGGTGGGCGGGCCGGCTCGCGTGCGCCTCGACGCGAGCCGGCTGAGTGCGTTCTTCGGTGCCGCCGAAGTCGTACGCCAGGTCTCCATCACGTTCCGCGATCGCGAGGTCACCGCGATCATCGGGCCATCGGGGTGCGGCAAGTCCACGCTGTTGCGCTGTCTCAATCGCATGCACGAGACGGTGCCGACAGCGCGCGTCACCGGTGCGATCACGCTCGACGGCCAGGACATCTACGCGCGCGGCGTGAATCCCATCGAGGTGCGACGTCACGTCGGTATGGTATTCCAGCGCCCGACGCCATTCCCCACGATGTCGATCCGTGACAACGTCGCCGCGGGGCTGCAGATCCTCGGAAGCAAGCGCCCTTCCCGAAGCGAGACTGACGGCATCGTCGAGGACGCGCTCAAGCGCACGGCGCTGTGGGACGAAGTGAGCACGCGTCTCAGGGACAGCGCCGTTGGCCTCTCGGGCGGTCAACAACAACGTCTGTGCATCGCACGCGCGCTCGCCACGCGACCCGCGGTGCTCCTGCTCGATGAGCCAACGGCGTCGCTCGATCCGATCAGCACGCAGAAGGTCGAGGAGCTCGTCTACGAGCTGCGTCGCGACATGACGGTCGTGATCGTCACCCACAACATGCAGCAGGCGGCCCGCGTGTCGGACCGGACGGCATTCATGCTGAGCGGCGAGCTGGTGGAGTTCGCGCCGACGAACGCGCTGTTCACCACGCCGTCGGATTCGCGGACGGAAGCGTACATCACGGGACGGTTCGGGTGACGTCATCGTTAGGGACATCGGGACCGGGGACCGGGGACTCGGCGAAAGCACGGTCGTGCCGCGCGCCGCAGCGCTGCGAGCGGCTTTCGCCGAGTCCCCAGTCCCCAATCCCCAGTCCCCAGCCCACCCTGGCACCATCGCCGCGCGCGATTTCTCGTTCTGGTACGGCGCGAAACAGGCCCTCTTCGATGTCAACCTGACGATTCCGTCGCGCGCCGTGACCGCGCTCATCGGGCCGTCGGGCTGCGGCAAGTCCACGTTCCTGCGCTCCATCAATCGTCTCAACGCGCTGATTCCCGGAGCGAAGCACTCCGGAGCCATCGAGCTCGATGGCGAAGACGTGTACGGGCAGGCCATGACCGCCGTCGCCCTTCGACAGCGCGTGGGAATGGTATTCCAACGCTGGAATCCGTTTCCCAAATCCATCTACGACAACGTCGCGTACGGCCCCCGCATCAACGGCGGTGCCTCACGCGCCGAGATCGATGAGATCGTCGAGCAGTCGTTGCGGCGCGCCGCGTTATGGGACGAAGTGAAGGACCGGCTCCGCCAGAGCGCGTTAGGTCTCTCGGGCGGGCAGCAGCAACGACTGTGCATCGCGCGAGCGCTCGCGAATGAGCCGGAGGTGCTGCTGCTCGACGAGCCCGCGAGTGCGCTCGATCCGATCGCGACGCAGAAGATCGAGGAGCTGCTCTACGAGCTCCGTTCCGAGTTGACCATTGTCATCGTGACCCACAACATGCAGCAGGCGGCTCGCGTCTCGGACCACACCGCCTTCTTCTACCTCGGACGGCTCGTCGAAGTGAACGAGACCGGACGGCTGTTCACGACCCCGCGCGAGGAGCGCACCGAGGCGTACATCACTGGGAGATTCGGATGAGTCCCGAGGCCGCTGGCTTTCGTCATTTCCACGATCAGCTGCGAACGCTCAAGGAGCGCCTGCTCGACATGTCCGCCCGCGCCGAGGAGCTGGTCGATCTCGCGGTCGAGTCGCTGCTCACCCGCGACAAAGACAAGGCGGACACCGTCATCAGTGGCGATCACGAGCTCGACATGATGGAGCTGGAGTGCGAGAACCTCGCCGTGTCGCTGCTCGCGCTCCAGCAGCCAATGGGGCGTGATCTCCGCTTCATCATCAGCGCCATCAAGATCACGAGCGACCTCGAGCGCGTTGGAGACCACGCGGTGAACATTGCCCAGTCCGCGCTGCGTCTCATCGCGCTGCACGTCGAGATTACGCCGACGCCTGAGATCGAGGATATGGCGCGGCGGTCTCGCGGCATGCTCGCCCAGGCGCTCGACGCGTTCATCCGTGCTGACGGTGCCGTCGGTCGCGAGGTGTGCCGAGCGGATGACGCCGTCGATGCCCTGCACGACTCGGTCTTCCGTATCCTGCTGACTCACATGATGGCCGACGCCCGCACGATCACCCCGTCGCTGGAGTTGTTGCTCGTGAGCCGCAACCTCGAGCGCGTCGCCGACCTCGCCACGAACATCGGCGAAGATGCGGTTTTCCTAGCCGAGGGGAAGCAGATCAAGCATCATTATGAGGAGCAGCAGCGCGACCGCGCTGTCATCCCTCAACCGACTGGTTAGGTGGCCCTCCCAGCGCTCTCTCGATCGTCCGAAACTTCCACACGATCTCCGCGAGCCGAGCAGGACGCGCGGCTCGCAGCAATCGACATCGGCTCGAATTCCATCCGGCAGATCGTTGCCGATGTGTCGCCGACCGGCTCCATCCGCGTCGTCGACGAGATGAAGGCCGCGCCGCGACTCGGTGCCGGCCTCCGCGAGACGGGGCTCCTCAGTGAGACGTCGATGCGTAAGGCGCTCGAGGCGCTGACGCGCATGGCGACGCTCGCTCGGCAATTGGGCGCGACGCGTATCGAGGCCGTCGCGACCAGTGCCGTGCGCGACGCCGCCAATGGGCTCACGTTCCTCGAGCTCGTTCGCTCCGAGACCGGGCTCAAGGTGAAGGTGCTTCGTGGCGAGGAGGAAGCACGCCTCTCGTTCCGGAGCGCGCTCGCCCACTTCGAGATGGGCGTCGGACGCGCGGTCGTCATGGACATCGGCGGTGGCTCGTTGGAGCTCGCCCTGAGCGCCGATGGACTGCTCGAGCGCCTGATCTCACTCCCATTCGGGGCGATTCGCCTGACGGAGGAGTTCCTGGCGCCTGGCACGCGGCGCAAGGGAGTACGAAAGCTGCGCGCCGCGATCCGCGACGATATCCGGAGGACGCTGCCCGTCCGTGATTGGCGCGGCGCACAGGTCATCGGCTCTGGTGGGACATTCACGAACCTCGCCGGCATCTACCTCAACCGGCAAGGCGTGCAGACCGCGCGCACCACCCACGGGACGCGGCTGCCTCGCGTGGAGCTCGAGCACATTCTCGACATGCTGCAGGACATGTCGCCGGAGCAGCGCACCGCGGTCCCCGGCCTGAACCCGGGCCGCGCGGACATCATCGTCGCGGGATTCGCCGTTGCGGCGGAAGTCCTCGCTCGGCTCGAGTCGCGCGAGGTGATCGTATCCGCCTACGGCATCCGCGAGGGGCTGCTGCTCGAGACCGCGCGCGTCGTGCCCACGTTCTCCGACCGCGGCGAAGCGCGCGAGCGCTCGGTCCGGGAGTTCGCCGAGCGTTGCCACTACGAAGAACCGCACGCGCGACACGTCCAGCGATTGTCGCTGCAACTGTTCGACGCCATCGGACCGCGCATCGGCCTGACGGCAGTTGACCGACAGATCCTCGCCGACGCGGCGTTGCTCCACGACGTCGGCTACCACATCAACTACGAGAAGCATCACAAGCACTCGTACCACCTGATCATCCACGCCGACATGTTAGGCATGTCGCCGGAGGAACAGGTCGCGATCGCAAACGTGGCGCGCTACCACCGCGGCGCGGCGCCGAAGCGAAAGCATCCGAACTTCGGCATGCTCGATCGTGGATTGCGCCGGCGCATTCGCAAGCTCGCGGCGCTTCTTCGCGTCGCGGATGGATTCGACCGGGGTCACATCGGGGCTGTCGATCGCGTGAAGGTGCGCTGGCTCGATCGCGCGCTGCGCATCACACCGAGCGCCAATCGACGAGCGCAGTCACTGCGTCTCGATCTCTGGGGCGCGAGCCGCAAGGCAGAACTGCTCGCGAGGATCGTGCAGATCCCCGTCGAGATCGTGGCGCCCGACGGCACGGTGATCTCGCAAGAGCAGACGGACGAGCAGGCCGCCGACTGAGTTTTCGCCGCGCCTAACGTCGTGCGGCTCGATCGGCGTCGTTGAGCAGCGTCAGGCGCTGTTAGGCACCCGCTCGGTTCGTTGGACCGTCTCGGGCGTGCGCGATGCGGCGCGCTCAGGTACCTCGAGCCCCCATGGGTCTCGCAGGAGCACGCGATGCGTTCCCCGCTCCACGCCGTCGCCAGGTGTGCGCTGCTCGTAACCGCCGTCAGGCCTGAGCTCCCACGCCTGACGGTTGTCGGCAAGACACGTTTCCAGCACGCCGCGCAGACGCGGGTGCAGTGCCTTGTCGACCACGGGCGCCACCGCTTCCACCCGGCGATCGAGGTTGCGCGGCATCCAGTCCGCTGAGCCGATGAAGTACTCGTCATCGCCGCTGTTGGCGAAGTAGAACACGCGCGAATGCTCGAGAAAACGACCGACGATGCTGATCACGCGAATGCGTTCGCTCACATCGGGCACACCGGGACGCAGGCAGCAGATGCCGCGAACGATGAGGTCGATCTCCACTCCCGCCTGCGACGCCTCGTACAGCGCCGCGATGATTCCCGGATCGACGAGTGCGTTCATCTTGGCGATGATTCGCGCCGGTCGCCCGTCGCGCGCCGCATTCGCTTCGTTGCCGATCAGTTCCAGAAAGCGATCGCGCATGTTGCCAGGCGCGATCAGCAGCTTGCGATACACCCGTTGCCGCGAGAAGCCCGTCAACGAGTTGAAGAGGTCACTCAGGTCGGCGCCGATCGACGGACTCGCCGTGAACAGACCGATGTCCGTGTACGTCCGCGCCGTCTTCGTGTTGTAGTTGCCAGTACCGATGTGGACGTAGCGGCGAATGCCATCCGCCTCGCGGCGAACGACCAGCGCGACCTTCGAGTGCGTCTTGAGCCCAGGGAGCCCGTAGGCGACGTGCACGCCGAAGTTTTCCAGGGTCCGCGCCCACGTGATGTTGTTCGCCTCGTCGAAGCGCGCTTGCAGCTCGACGAGTACCGCGACCTGCTTGCCGCGTTGCGCAGCCTCCGTGAGCGCGCGCACGATCGCCGTGTCGCCGGACGTGCGGTACAGCGTGAGCTTGATCGCGAGCACGTGGTCGTCACGCGCTGCCGCCTCGAGAAACTGCTCCACCGTCGCGGCGAAGGACTCGAATGGATGGTGCACGAGCAGGTCATGTTCGCGAATCACATCGAAGATCGATCGCGTCGTGTCTCGCACGGCGAGCGGCACCGTCGGCACGAGCATCGGGTCGCGGAGCTCCGGAATGTCGAGCATCGCGATCGCCATGAGGTCGCCCAGCTCCAGCAACGGGCCACCGTCATAGACATCGCGTTCCGCGAGCACGATCCCGGGCAACGCTTCGCTCTCGCGCAGCTCCTCGAGGATGAGCGCGCGTATGTGTGCCGGCATTCCGTCCTGCACTTCGAGCCGCACCACTTCGCCGAACCGACGCTGGAACACCTGCTCCTCGATCATCGCCAGCAGGTCCTCCGGCTCGTCGACAGTCTTGTCCAGCTCGAGGTCCGAGTAGCGCGTGACCTTGAACGCCCACCAACCGAGGACCTGCATGCCGGGGAACAACGACCCGAGGTTCGCGCCGATGACCTCCTCGAGTGATACGAACTGATTCCCGCGGCCGAACGGCACCCAGCGCGGAAGACTCTTCGGCACCTTCACACGCGCGAAGTGGTCGACGCCTCGATCCGGATCGCGGATCTCGACCGCGAGCGACAACGAGAGATTCGAGACGTATGGGAACGGATGCCCCGGGTCGACCGCGAGGGGCGTGAGCACCGGAAACACCTCGGACTCGAAGAACACGTCGACGGTATTCCACTCGCTCGACGTTAGGTCGTTCATGTGCACGAGTCGGATGCCCTTCTCATCCAGCGCTGGCAACACGCGTTGATGGAGGCACTCGTGCGCGCGCGCGAGAAGCTCGCGAACCCGGCGCTCGATCGCGTCCAGCTGCGCCTGCGCGCTCAATCCGTCTGCGGGAACCGCCGTCACCCCAGCCGCGACCTGTCGTCGCAGACCGGCAACGCGCACCATGTAGAACTCGTCGAGATTCGTGCTGAAGATCGAAAGGAACTTCAGCCGCTCCAGCAGCGGGTTGCGCTCGTCGAACGCCTCGTGGAGTACGCGCGCATTGAACTCGAGCCAACTGAGCTCGCGGTTGAAGAACAGCGCTGGTGGAAGGGAATCGTGAGGCATACCGAGGGGCGAAATGAGCTTCGAAACACCTGCGAACACGTATGCGGTCAGCCCGAAAAAAACGCCCGGCATGTGCGGGCGCGGGTGTTCATCTCAACCGACCGCGAATCGGCCCACGCGCCACGAAGCTGTCACAGCCGGATAAAATGCGAGAGCACAAAATACGACAACGCAGCGATGAGCGCCGCAGCGGGGATCGTCATGATCCATGCCCAGACGATGCGACCCGCGACGCCCCAGCGAACGGCGGACAGCCCGTTCGTCGCGCCAACCCCGACGATAGCCCCCGTAATGGTGTGCGTGGTGCTGACCGGAATTCCGAGTTTCGTCGCCACGAGAATGGCGAACGCGCCGCCCGTCTCCGCGCAGAAGCCACCAACCGGTCGCAGCTTCGTGATCCGGTTGCCCATCGTGTGCACGATTCGCCAGCCGCCCAGGAGTGTGCCCAGCGCGATACAGCTGTACGCGCCGATCTCCACCCAGTACGGCACCGCACCCTCCGGGTTAGGCAGGTAGAAGAGGCCCAGCAATCCGGTCTGGCCGCGAAACAATTCCTGCGTGTGCGACGCGCCGAGCAGCCCGACGATGATGCCCATCGTCTTCTGCGCGTCGTTGGCGCCGTGCGAGAACGAGAAGAGGCCCGAGCTCACGAGCTGCGCCACACGGAACACTCTGTCCACACGCGCCGGCGCCGCGCGCTGAAAGATCCAGTACACCGCGACCATCAGCACGAAGCCCGCAGCAAGCCCGATCAGCGGCGACAGGGCGATGAACTCGAGCGTCTTGATCCACTTGTCGCCCCACAGAATCGCGCTCCACCCGGCCTTCGTCACCGCCGCGCCAGCGTAGCCGCCGATCAGTGCGTGCGAGGAGCTCGACGGAAGTCCGTACGCCCAGGTGATGAGGTTCCACGCGATCGCACCGAGTAGCGCCGCGAGAATGACGGTCGGGTCGACGATCGCCTGATCGATCATCCCGCTCTGCACCGTCTTGGCGACCGCGGTGCCAACGACGAACGCCGCCGAGAAGTTGAAGAACGCGGCCCAGACGACGGCGGCGAACGGATTCAGCACGCGCGTCCCGACGATTGTGGCGATCGAGTTCGCCGAATCGTGAAAGCCGTTGATGAAGTCGAACGCGAACCCGATCAGGACGATGACGACGACGTACGCCATCGGACTCACGAATTCTTGAGCGAGATACTCTCCAGCACGTGGCCGACGCCCTGACACTGATCCAGCGTTTCCTCGAGCGTGTCGTACATCTCCTTCCACTTCACGACCTCGAGCGCGTCCGGCGTGCCGCGGAACAGCTCACCGACGGCATCCTGATAGATCGCGTCGCCTTCCTCTTCCAGCTTCTTGATCTCGCGACTCTTCTCGGCGACGACAGCCGGCTGCTTGATCGCGGCGACCGCTGCCTGGATGTGGTCGGCGGCCCGTGAGATCGTTTCCGAAAGCTTCTGCGCCGGCTTCCGTGATTCCGTGATGTGGAACATCGCGACGCGACGTGCGGTGCCATCGATCAGGTCGATGACATCGTCGAGCTCCGTTGCCAGCAGATGGATGTCTTCACGATCGATCGGTGTGACGAAGCTTCGATCGATCCGCGCCCGCACGTCGTTCGTGAGGACGTCAGCCTCGTGCTCGACCGTCTTGATCGCGGCGACGTACTGATCGAGGCGATCGGGCTCGTTGAGCAGGCAATTGAGCAGCCGCGCTGCTTCCTTCAGGCGCTTGGCGAGTTCGTTGAACAGAACGAAAAAGCCTTCGTCGCGTGGAATGAGACGCACGGGGTTTCGTCGGAGGTGGCCGAGGCCACGCGGCGTCCTCGGCTTCGCCGTGGCGCGGGCTTCGTGACGTGATCGCGACAAAGATAGCCACCCCGTGTTCGGGCGCGCCAGCAGTGACGCGGTCTCATCACTGGAGGGATCAGGCGTCGATCAGAAGGCAACGCCCCGAGCAATGCCTGCGGCTTTCTGGGGATTCCGCTGCGCGGGCGGTCGCGCGGTATGACACAGCCGTTCGAGCCCGGGCCAGTCCATCATGGCCCAGTCATCCGGGTAAGAAGCGAGGGATCGCGTCGCGTCACGCGAAAAAAAATACAGCCAGCTGTCAGCATCCTCGCCAGAAAGCTGCTTTGGAGCGACGTCGCCGGTCAGCTCGTACACTTGCCAGTTCACCCCGTCGGAGTCGATGAACTTTCTAGTGACGGTCACTGCGCTCCTCCTCGAAGGTCCAAGCGACCTAATGCACTCACCGTGCCCACCAGTGGTGAATCTTCCCGACCGCGGGTGATCGATGCAATGCGCGCGAAGGTGCCGTCAGCGATCGTTACAGCCACTGTTACGAAACCGAGACACCGCGCCGCTTGACGCGGTGAGTTCGCGATCAGTACGCGGAGCCGCTGCCCGTCTTCGCGTCGGCCGTCGCGCACGCCCCTGACGCACACCGTTCGGTGTGCATCTGCGGTGACGCGAGGAGCTCACGCATGGGGAGCGGCCCGCGCCCGAGGCATTGCGCCATCGCCACACCACTCGACGTCCCGATGCGTGTGGCGCCGTTCGCTATCATGCGCAACGCCGTTGCACAGTCACGAACGCCGCCCGACGCCTTGACGCCTAACGCGTCACCCACCACGAGTCGCATGAGCGCCACCGCCTCGGCGGTCGCCCCGCCGGCAGCGTGGAAACCCGTGCTCGTCTTCACATAGTTCGCCCCCACCTCGCGGGCGAGCGCGCTGGCTTTGATGATCTCCACGGGCGTGAGGTGCGCGGACTCGATGATCACCTTGACGAGCACTCCACCAGCCGCACGCACAACGGCGGCAATGTCATCGGCGACGTGGTTCCAGTCACCACTCTTGATGTGGCCGACCGTGGCTACCATGTCGATTTCCGTGGCGCCTTGGCGGATGGCCAGCGATGCCTCCGCAGCCTTGATCTCGGACTGGTTCGCGCCTAACGGGAAACCGACCACGGTCGCGAGCGCGACGCGGCTGCCCTTGAGCCGCTCGGCGCAGCGCGGTACCCACACCGGGTTGACGCACACGGCCGCGAACTCGTACTCCATCGCCTCGGCGCAGAGTTGGTCGATCTCCGCCAGCGTCGTCTCCGCCTTGAGCATCGTGTGATCGATGAACTCGGCGATCCGCGCATTGTCGCGGACGTAACGCACACCCGGGGACGCAGTCGCAACGGCGGAAGGGGCCGGCGCGGAGACCGCGTGCGGCAGCGCGAACGAAGGTGCCGACTCGCGACGGACGGCCACCTCATCCGCTCGCGCCAACTCTCGCGCAACCTTCGCCGCCAGCGCATCGAGATCGATGCCGCGCTGGCTCATCCCTGCCCCGCGTTCCGGTCGATGTGAACCTGGTCGACGACGCCGACCACGACCGCCTGGACTGGAATCTTCGTGTCCTTGAACAGCGCTCGCGCGGCGTTGCCCTCCTGAACGATCAGGACCTTCTCGCCGACCCCAACGCCAATCACGTCGAGCGCGATCACGTCCCCTCCCTCCTCGCGATCATCGAGATCGAGACGCCTCACGAGCAGCAGTTTCTTTTGACCGAGATGCTCGTGACGATGCGTGGACACCACGTCACCGATGACGCGCGCGAGGTACACTGTCAGCCGTCTCTGTTGGTGTTGCCCGGACGGGGCGGCCGCGGAGCGTCCTCGATGTCTTCGGCGCACAAGCGGCGGCCACCGGCGACGTTCACCCAGTCGACCTTGCCGACGATGCCGGCGTCGACGGCGGCGAACGAATTCTCGAGCGTCAGCGCTGCCTCACGCGACGTGATGAAGTAGACGATCTCGTCGGGCCCCACACCGACGCGGTCGACAGCGACGATCGGCCTGCCAACAGCGACTCCGTTGGTCGCGATCGGCTGAATCCATTGCAGCGGGACCGACGTCAACGTGTCCTGCTTGACCGTCGCGACGACGCGACCCACGACCTTGGCGAGTTGCACGCCGCAAAGATACGCCTGTTGCGATCTGGCTCTAGGGGGTCCAGACCCCGCGGGCGTCGGAGACGAGCGTTCGGCGCGTCACGAGATCCTTGTTCTCGAAGAGCTTGATCAGGACAGCGCCGGCTACGAATCCGCCCACGTGTGCCCATACGGCCACGCCGCCGGAGATTTCAGGGCTCACCGGATTGAGCTGCGGGAGCGCCGTCAGCAGCTGCATCCCGAACCACCAGAGCAGCGCGACCCACGCCGGCAGTGGAATGAACTTGAAGAAGATGATGAAGAAGAAAAAGTATTTCACGCGAACGCGCGGATAGAGCACGAGGTAGGCTCCGAGGATCCCTGAGATCGCTCCCGATGCGCCGACAGTCGGCACGGGTGAGGTGGGATCCACGAGTACGTGCGTGCCGGCGGCGGCGAGGCCGCAGACGATGTAGAACACGAGAAAACGGAACCGCCCCATGCTGTCTTCGACGTTGTTGCCGAAGACCCAGAAGTAGACCGCGTTTCCGAGCAGGTGCCCCCAGCTCGCATGCAGGAACATGGAGATCAGCGGCGTGAACACATTGATCTGGTTGTTGTCGATCGTGCACGCCAATCCCAAACCGATCGGGACCGCAAAGCCGATAGGCCTGCCATGCGTCAGCTCAGCCGGAACGAGGCCGTAGTCGCATACCGACACCGCGAGCCGATACGCATCGAGCCCAGCGCCCTGAAACAGGACCCACATTGCCACCGTCACGGCCAGCAGCGCGTAGGTGACGACGGGTGTGCGAATGGTCGGGTTTTCGTCGCTGATCGGAATCATCGCGAGGTCATAGGCGAAGGAACGACGATATGAGCCGAGCCTGGCGTACCGGGTGTCATGGAAGACTGCCAACGACGGGCGGCATCCACTTGGTATCGCGCACAATGCTGCCAAAGTGACGCGCCTTTCGGGCCCTGACCTTGCTCATTGACCCACCCACGAGCGGGCACACCACGTCGCGCCGCTCGAAATGGGTTTTTCATTCCGTGCGAGGGCGCAATGGCAGATAAGGTAATTGGCATTGATCTCGGCACTACGAACTCGGTGGTTGCGGTGATGGAGGGCGGAGACCCCGTCGTCATCCCGAACTCGGAGGGTGGTCGTACGACGCCGTCGGTCGTCGGCTTTACGAAGGACGGAGAGCGCCTCGTCGGTCAGATCGCCAAGCGACAGGCCGTCACGAATCCGCAGAACACGGTGTTCTCGATCAAGCGATTCATGGGGCGGAAGATTGGCGAGGTGGCGGACGAGATCAAACGCGTCCCGTACAAAGTGCTGTCCGGCGGAAACGACGTCGCAAACGTCGAGGTCCAGGGCAAGCGGTATTCGCCGCCCGAGGTCTCGGCGATGATCCTGCAAAAGATGAAGCAGACCGCCGAGGATTACCTCGGACACTCGGTCTCGAAGGCAGTGATCACGGTGCCGGCGTACTTCAATGACTCGCAGCGTCAGGCAACGAAGGACGCTGGCAAGATCGCGGGCCTCGATGTGCTTCGTATCATCAACGAGCCGACGGCTGCGGCACTGGCCTACGGCCTGGATAAGAAAAAGGATGAGAAGGTCGCCGTATTTGATCTTGGCGGCGGCACTTACGATATATCAGTTCTAGAACTTTATGATGTCGAAGGATCCCGGCAGTTCGAAGTGAAGTCGACGAACGGTGATACGCACCTGGGCGGCGACGACTTCGACCAGCGGGTCATTGACTGGCTCGTGAGCGAGTTCAAGCGTGATCAGGGCATCGACCTCTCGAAGGACCCGATGGCGCTCCAGCGCCTCAAGGAGGCTGGCGAGAAGGCGAAGATGGAGCTCTCCTCCACGCAGCAGACCGACATCAACCTGCCGTTCATCACGGCGGATCAGTCCGGACCGAAGCACCTCAACTATTCGCTCTCCCGGGCGAAGTTCGAGCAGCTGGTCGACGACCTGATCCAGCGCACCATCCCGCCGATGAAGCAGGCACTCAAGGATGCGGGCCTCGAGCCGAAGGACATTGACGAGGTCCTCCTCGTCGGCGGCTCGACGCGCATTCCGAAGATCCAGGCGATCGTCAAGGAGTTTTTCGGCAAGGAGCCCAACAAGGGCGTGAACCCGGACGAAGTCGTGGCCATTGGTGCCGCGGTTCAGGGTGCCGTTTTGACGGGCGAGCAGAAGGACGTTCTGCTCCTCGACGTAACGCCGCTGTCGCTCGGCATCGAGACGCTCGGTGGTGTCACGACCGTGCTCATTCCGCGGAACACGACGATTCCGACGAAGAAGTCGGAGGTGTTCTCTACCGCCGATGACAATCAGACGACCGTCGAGATCCACGTACTCCAGGGCGAGCGCGAGCTCGCGACGTACAACAAGACGATCGGCAAATTCCAGCTCACCGGAATTCCACCCGCCCCGCGCGGCATGCCGCAGGTCGAGGTCACGTTCGACATTGACGCGAACGGCATTCTGCACGTGACGGCGAAGGACAAGGCGACTGGCAAGGAGCAGAAGATTCGCGTCGAGGCGTCCAGCGGTTTGTCGGACAGCGAGATCAAGCGAATGGTCGATGACGCCGAGAAGAACGCGGCGGCCGACAAGACGCGCCGCGAGGAGATCGACACGCGCAACCGCCTCGACAGCCTGACGTACGAAGTCGAGAAGAACTCGAAGGAATGGTCGGATCGCCTGTCGCCGGAGCTCAAGACTCGTCTCGACGGCGCCGTCGAGCGGGCTCGCAAGGCGCTCCGCGGCGACGATATGGCCGAGATCCGCGCGGCACAGGAAGAGCTGACCGCGGCGTTCCAGGAGGCTGGGCGGTCGTTCTACGCACAGCAGCAAGAGTCGTCGCCACCGCCAGGCGCTGAGCCAACGGGCGAGCCCACCGCGGGCGCGACGTCGCAGCAGAAAGCCGACGATGTAGTCGAAGCCGACTACGAGATCGTCGACGAAGGCAAGAAGTAGCGAAGTAGTTACCGAACATTCAGCTTGACGCGTCCAGCTTACACAGTCACCAGTCCGGACGCGGCAATCATGCTCGAGCAAAGCGTGGGGCCGGGCAGCTTCGCCGGCCCCCGCATTGCATCAACGGCTTCGACCGGAAACTCTTCGACAGGTGTCGGTGTCCTACGGAAGGCAGGCGCCTTCGCGGCATGGCTTTTCCGCAAGACTAGCCTCGACGGCGAGCGTACCGAACCTCTACATTCCGATCAGTCAAGCAAGGATCAAAGGCCTATGTCGTCTCGCACTCTTGCACGCGCGCGATTCGGTGCTGCCGTGGCGATCGCTTTCGCTGCCGGTATCATGTTCGCGTCCGGTTTCGACCTCACCCGCTTCGGGTATGCGCAGTCGCGCACCGTCGCCGCGAAACCGACGGTTCAGGAAGTCAAGTCCATCTCCGACGCCAGCAACGCGTTCGTCTCGATTGCCGAGCACGTAACGCCTGCCGTGGTGTCGATTCAGGCGGAGCGCGATGCGCGCACACGCACGCAGCGTTCGCCGCGACGCAACGCGCCGCCCGGCCTCGAGGATTTCTTCCAGCAGTTCGATCCGCGCCAGCAGCAGGCGCAGGAAGCCAGTGGCTCGGGCTTCATTGTGTCGAAGGATGGCTACATCCTCACGAACAACCACGTGGTCGAGAACTTCGACCGGCTGAACGTGACGTTGACCGACCACCGCGTCTTCAAGGCGAAGGTCGTCGGACGCGATCCGAGCACCGACGTCGCCGTCATCAAGATCGAGGGCAAGGATCTCCCGACCGCGACGTTAGGCAACGATGACGGCACGCGCGTCGGCGAATGGGTTCTCGCGATCGGCAATCCGCTCGGCTTCGACTTCACCGTGACGGCCGGCATTGTGAGCGCGAAGGGCCGTGGTGGCGCGGAGCTCCAGGGCCTGAGCCGCGATGCGTACTCGATCACCGACTTCATTCAGACCGACGCGGCCATCAACCCGGGCAACTCCGGCGGACCGCTGGTCAACAATCGAGGCGAGGTGATCGGCATGAACAGCGCGATCGCGAGCCAGACCGGCTACTACTCCGGCTATGGGTTCGCGATTCCGATCACGCTCGCGAAGCAGGTCATGGACGACATCGTCGAGCACGGCGAGGTGCGACGCGCGGTGATCGGCGTCCAGATCTCGGCGGTGAGTCAGGAAGACGCCACGGTGGCGGGCCTCAAGGACATTTCTGGCGTGCTCGTTGGCGGGTACAGCGACGACAACAGCCCGGCGCGCGCCGCCGGCCTCGAGGCCGGCGACGTCATCATCGCCGCCGATGGCAAGCCGACTGATCGCGTGAGCACGCTGCAGCGCATCATCCGCAGCCACGAGCCGGGCGAGACCGTGACGCTCGACGTCATGCGCTACGGCACGAAGAAGACGTTCCGCGTGAAGCTCGGAAAGGCTCCGACGGAAGCGCAGGTCGCTTCGCGTGACGCTGACGGCGATTCCGCCGCTCCGGTACGCGGCATTTCCTACGACAAGCTCGGCGTGACCGTCGAGGCGCTGACACCGGAGTTCCAGCGTGCAAAGCGGCTGAACAGCGATCGGCAAGGTGTTCGAGTGGTTGACATTGACGCGGCTGGAGCTGCCCGTGGACGGCTCTTCCCGAATGACGTGATCACCGCGGTGCTGTACCCCGCGCCGCGCAAAGACGTCCGAACGGTCGAAGACCTGCAGTCGGTGCTCTCGCGCGCGAAGGACGGCGACATCGTGAGTCTGCAGGTGTTCAACCCGGACGCCCAGCAGGCCGCGACGCGAGTGGTTAACATCAAGGTCGGCAGCAACAAGTAAGTTTTCGGGTCGATCGAGCAAACGGGGCGATCGCACTGATCGCCCCGTTTGACGTTTCAACCCTGCGGAAGTGGCGGAATTGGTAGACGCGCTGGACTTAGGATCCAGTGGGGCAACCCGTCCGGGTTCGAGTCCCGGCTTTCGCATCGTCAGACAGCGTAACCGGTCGTTAGGCATCCCGCGCGCCGACGCCTGCGCCGGTTGAGGCAGGCCGATGGGTTAGATGGTCGAGCAGGTTGTGATGAGCTCGCACGTCGGGCCAATGTTCAGATCGCAATCGCACGCCTCGTGACCCTGCGAGCCCGGATGCATCAGAACGCCTCCGGCCGAGTCCAGCCCGAGTGACACGCCCTGACGTGGACGCGGTGCGGACGCCATCTTACTGAGCGCGTTACGAAGGCAAGTTGGAAGGAGGTGCACATGCATTGTATTCGCATACTCGGTCGCGAATTCGTCCGATCCGATGAAGGGATCGCCGTTACCGAGTACGGGCTCCTGGTAGCCCTGGTCGCCGTTCTGCTCATTGGCGTGGTAACGCTCTTCGGCTCGAGCATTCGGAGCTGGTTCGCCGATAAGACATCGCAGATCACGACGGTCTAGCTTCGCGGGGGTGGTGTCGGGCGCTTGGGCCGATCCGGCTCGAGCGCCCGTTTGCGTCTCGGTACGCGGGCCGGACCTCGATCACCAGCTGCTCGTTAGGTACGCCGCTGCACAGCGCGTCGATCTTGCTCCTGCGCCGGCTTGCATTGCACGAGGCGCCAGTGTGTGTCGCAGCCTGGCGACAATCGTCGGGCGGCCGCAGCACGACCGCGGCGTAACATCCGCGGTTGCGTGCGAATCCGCGGGCATAACGAGCGCGCACACAGTCCCCCGCCGTTCGGAACGCCGCGTGCCTTATCGCAGGGCGTCGCCGCGATCGGGCCGAATCATGAACGAACTGTCATGAACCCGTAACACTTTCCCGGGTTACAGACCCGCCCGGAATAGCTATCCTGCCTGCTGAGTGAGTGACCCCTAATATTGGAGATCCCAATGAACCGCATTCGCACCGCTGTCCGGAACTTCGCGCAGGCAGATGAGGGCATCGCCGTCACGGAATACGGGTTGCTCGTCGCCCTGGTGGCCGTCCTGCTGATCGGCGTCGTCACGGTGTTCGGCTCGAGCATCAAGAGCTGGTTCGCCGCTCGTACGAGCCAGATCACCACCGTCTAGCCGCGAATGGACTCGAACCGCGACGGAGTGACGGTGGATCGACTTCGTACACATGCCGTCCGGTTCGCGCTCGATGACGACGGTATCGCGGTTACGGAGTACGGGCTGTTGGTGGCCCTGGTGGCCGTGCTGCTGATCGGGGTGGTCACGATTTTCGCTTCCAGCATCAAGAGCTGGTTCGCGGATCGGACGAGCCAGATCACGACCGTTTAGACTCCGGTGGGAGTGGGTTGGGGCGCTCGGGCCGATTCGGCCCGAGCGCCCCGCTCGCATCCCGGTACGCGAGACCGAGCGCCGGCGGCGCCTACCACAGACTGTTCCGGCTTCGCGTCGTGGTACGCCGCCGCGGCAGCAACGCGCCCATGATCCCGCGCGCAACTACGGCGGCCACCGTTCGCGTAAGCGGTGAGTTCACGACCTTCTCGAATGCGCTCGGCTCTGGCTTGGGCGTCCGCCCACCCGTGCGTGCGGCGGGCGGAGCGCCGGGAGGTTGGGCTCCCCCATCAGTCGCGCCCGCAGCGGCCTGCGCCGCTCCTCCGGCAATCCGCTTCGCGAGCAGCTCGCGCGCGCTCTCGCGATCGATGGGCGTCGCATACTCCTTGACCTGCGCGGACGACGACAGGCGCTGTGACATTTCACTGTCGGTCAGCGGACCCATTCGGCCAGCGGGCGGAACCAGTCGAGTCGCGAACGGTTGCGTCGGTGCCCCGTTAGGTGACAGCACCGTCACGAACGCGTCGCCGATGCCTAACGTCGTCAACGTCTCCTCGATGTCGTAGAACGACGTCTTGGGAAACGTGCGCGCGGCCGCCTTGAGCGCTTTGTCGTCATCCGCCGTGAACGCACGCAACGCGTGCTGCACGCGGTTGCCCAGCTGCGCGAGCACGTCCCCCGGGATGTCCTTTGGGCTCTGCGTAATGAAGAAGATGCCGACGCCCTTCGAGCGGATGAGGCGCACGACCTTCTCGACTTCGTCGAGCAGGGCCTTCGTCGCGCCGTCGAACAGCAGATGCGCCTCGTCGAAGAAGAACACGAGCTTGGGCTTGTCGATATCGCCCACTTCCGGCAGGTGGTTGTAGAGCGACGCGAGCATCCACAGCATGAACGTCGAGAACAGCGCCGGTTTGTCCTGCACGTCGCTCAACTCGAGAATACTGACGAGACCGCGGCCGTCGCGCTCCGTCTGCATGAGGTCATCGATCTCGAACTCCGGCTCGCCGAAGAACGCCTCGGCTCCCTGCTGCTCGAGCTCCACCATCTCGCGCAGCAGCACGCCCACAGTTTGTTTGGACATGCCGCCGTAGTCCTTGAGCTCCGCTGCCCCGTCCCCCGCGAGGTACTGCAGGACCGCGCGAAGGTCGGAGAAGTCGAGGAGCGCGAGGCCCTTGTCGTCGCAGTACTTGAAGACGAGGCTCAGGACGCTCGTCTGCGTGTCGTTGAGCCCGAGGACCTTGGAGAGCAGCAGCGGTCCGAACGACGAAACCGTCGCGCGAAGCTGCGCGCCTTTCTTTCCGGTGAGACTCAGGAACTCCACGGGAAACGCGGCCGGATTCCACTCGAAGCCGGTATCCTTGAGGCGCTGTGTGATTCGATCGTTAGGCACGCCGGGAGCGCCGACGCCGGACAGGTCGCCTTTCACATCGGACAGGAACACGGGCACACCGGCGCGCGACAGTTGTTCGGCGACCAGCTGCAACGTTCGCGTCTTCCCGGTTCCGGTGGCGCCCGCGATGAGACCGTGGCGGTTGAGCATCGCGAGCGGCATCTGGACGATCGGCTCCGGATGACACTCGGCACCGTCGAGTACCGCGCCCAATGTGATGGCGCCGCTCCCCGCGCTCGCGTATGCCTTTCTCGCTGCCTCGATGATCTCCGCCCGCATCCACTGGACTCCGTTTCGTGGTGCGCACACTCTAGCACTGGTGCGCCACGACCGGGAGATGCGGCGCGGTCGAACCGGCACTAGATTCGAAATCGGCGTCGCGCGCGGCGCGATCCTTCCGCCGTCGCCCGAGGAATTTCAGGACCCGAGGCCATATGCGACCACTTCTGTCGATCCTTCTCGCCCTGCCGCTTGGCGCCTGCTACCGCTACCAGCCCATTGATTCCTGCCGCTGGCGCTATCGGGCAGGAAGTGAACATTGAACTCAGCGATCGCGGCACGGTTTCGATGAGCCAGGCGTTGGGACCTAGCGTCACGGTAGTCGAAGGCACACTGCGCTCCGCTGACTCGGCTGCGGTTACGGTGTCGCTGTCCAAGGTGTTCCGGCGTGGCGATCGCGAGCCGACGGACTATATCGGAGAGACAGTCACGTTCCAGCCTGGAGACATCCGCGCCGTGTCCGTGCGCCAGCTCTCCCGTTCACGAACGGTGTTGTTCGCCGGCGGGACGGCTGCGATCGCCGTCGCTGCGGCCGCGGCGATCGTCAACGCGAACGGCCAGGCCCAGGGCGACGGACCCATCAAACCCACGCCCGCCACGTCGCGATCGCCCTGACCTTCGGCGACTCGGAGCGTTCGCGGACGCATTACGAACCGAGGTTCAAGCCGCGACCATACTCTCGATGCACGATGCGAACGGGGCGGCCCAGCTGGGCCGCCCCGTCGTATCAGGACTGATCGTGGTCTTCACTCATGGCTTGCAGACCGGATCACCTGTGATCTCCGGATTCGCCCGCCGCTCGCTGATTGGGATCGGGAACAGACAGCCCGGCTGCTTACGCGTCGTCGAATTGGCGAGCCATCGCGATTCCCCCTCGAGTCCGATGCCGCCGGTCGTAACGCCGAAACGATACATGTCGCTCAGACGTCTCCCCTGAAAGATCAGGTTGATCCGCCGAGCATAATTCAGCAACTGAATCCGAGTTGGTCCTGTCCCGGCGTAGGGCGCCATCCCGTCGAGCACTCGGATAGCATTGAAGTTGGCATCGAAGCCGGCGTTGTTGCCTTGCGCAAGCGCAACCTCGGCAAGAATGAGATGCATCTCGCGCTTCGAAACCTGGACCATCGGCGGGTTGTTCCCATCCTCGGCCTGGGCGACGATCGCGATCATCTTCTGAGCGGTCAGGTCCGGTCCTCCTGTCACCGGATCTTTCGCCGTCACCGCGACGAGGTGGAAGTCGTCGGGGTCGAGCGACGCGAGGTCGGGGGCCACCGCCAGTTCGCCGCGGTTGTTGAATTCGAAACCGAAGCCGCCTCCCGAGCCATCGCCGGCATTCTGATTCGTGGTCACGATCGAGTACAAGAAATCTCCCGGCATGAGCGGGAGCGCCGCAGTGGCGTCGGCCGCGGCGCCGGCGTCGTTCACCAACGGATTCGCGGGGACTGTGCCCGGCGGGTTGAGCTTCTGCCAGATCGCCTTCGACATCTTGACTCGAGCACGCAAGCCGAGCACCACACCGCGGTTCGAGCCGGTGGGTCCGAGCGCGAGGGCGCGATCCAGCCACTTGGTCGCCGAGTCGTACATGATCGACATGTTCTGCTCGCCGATATTCTTCCCGGCAGTCTGCCGGTCGGAGATCGGCGTGTCGTCCCACACGTCGGCGATGGTCGTGTAGATGATCGCGCCGTTCACATATGCCCGTATGAGCAGCGACTCGTCCTGCAGCTTTTGATCTTTGGCGAACTGCTCGAGCTTCGCGATCGATTGCTCGGCGAGCCACCGTGCTTCGCCCACGTTGAAGAACGCGGCGTCCGGGTACTCGTTGTTCGGATCCCCGATGCCGCCGTTGTCCAGCTGACCGTATGCGTCGCGCGAACCGACCCAGATCGACTCGTCGGTTGCCGCCGTGTACGGCGTGAGCGCCGACGAAACGGCGCGCGCTACGGCATTCTCGGCACCGATTACGATCGGAGCGGCCGCCGTCGGATTGCTGAGGGCCGCGTCACCAACATTGTTCGGATTCTCGACGTCGAGGATGTTGCCGCACGCGGCCACGAGCACCGCGCTTGCAACGACTGCCAGCGCAGTGCGCGCGCGGAGCGGCGGCATCCCGTCGGAAAGGCTTCGAAGTTTCATGAGTGGGCTCTCCTTAGTAGCCGAGGCGGATGGAAAGCCCGACGCGGCGCGGGATCGGCAGGTTGAACGAATCGACGGCGTCGAGGTAGTTCGAGTCGCGTCCACCACCGAGCGTGCGCCCGATGGCGTTCACCTCGGGGTCGGTGCCGACGTACTTCGTCCACAACGCGATGTTGCGCCCACTCAGCGTCAGCGCGAGATCTCGCGCGCCGACTCGGGCAGCGAATTTGTTCGGCGCCGTGTAGGTGATGCTCAGCTCGCGCCATCGTACGAAATCCGCCGGCGAGTTCTGATTGAGACCATCGTACGGCGTGAGCGCGGCGAGACTGTAGACCCATTCCTTCGCCGCGGCGAGCCGCTGATCGACCGTGCTCGCGGGATTCTGGAGCGTCGCTCCAACGCGCGCGGACGCGGAGGTATTCCTCGCTCGCGTGCTCGCGTTCCGAAAGCCGCACGTGAGGCAGGTATAGGTGTAATTCCCGCCCTTGTACTCGAACAGCGTATAGACGCGCCAGTTGCGGAACAACGTCAACGTTCCGCCCCACGCACCCGTGTAGTCGGGCGTCGGCTTCCCGAGGTCGGAATTCAGCCCGTTCTCGAGCAGGATGACGTTGCCGCTGAACAGATCGTTGAGGCTCCGCGGTGAGCCAAGAAACGTGCGAACCTGAGCTTCGGTGTCGGGTGCCCCATCGCCGTTGAAATCGTATGGAAGCTCACCGGCCTTCAGGCAGTTGGCGGACTGGCCGCCGCCACACGGCTGAAGAAGCTTCGCACCGAACAAGTGCCCGGGGTCGTAGCCCTCTCGCAGGAAGTTGCGATAACGCGGGTAGGAACCGCTCACTTTGAGCTCGGAAGCCCCACCGAGGCTGGTGATCTCCTGGTGCAGGAAGGCACCGTTGACGAACAGGTCGGCGTTTACGTTGGGCCGGTTCACCACGAGGCCGCGGAGCGAGAACTCCACGCCGTGCGCTTTCATCTGCCCGATGTTCGAGAGTTGTCGCGTCTGGAAACCGCCCGAGAGGGGGTACTGCTTCTCGACGAGCAGGTCGTCGACGACGCGGTTCCAGTAGGTGGCCTGCAGACCAACGCGGTCACCCCAGAAGCCCGCCTCGAACCCAGCTTCGATTTCCGTCGAGACCTCGGGCTTGAGGTCGGGATTGCCGAGGTTGTCCGGCACCAGGCCCGGAGCCCGACGCCCCACTGATGGCCTTGAATGTCGTCAGCCTGTCGAACGCGCCCGGCTGACGCCCCGACGTGCCGTAGGCGCCGCGCAACCGCAGCGACGAGAAACCAGGCAGGTCCCAGCCCGCGTGATCGGTCGGAACTACGGAGAGGCTGACCTTCGGGTAGAGGACGCCACCAGCGTTTTCGCCGAATGTGCTCGCGTAGTCATAGCGCGCGCCGACGGTCGCGAACACCCAGTTTTCCCAACCGAGTTGCTCCTGCGCGAAGAAACCGCCGTTGACGGTCTGCTCGATGCGGTCGTAGACGACCGGCTCCTCGCCCGCGCTCGCGACCGCAATCCCAGGACCCGGGAAGTTGTGGCTGAACCCACCCGGCTGCGTGATGCGCGAGATGAATCCCTGCGCGCCGACGACGAACGACGAGTTGATGCGGGACGTGAAGTCACGCGACCAATTCGCCTTCGCGTCGAGTGTGATCTCACGATCGTTGCGGTCCTGGACCGTTTTCGCACCTAACGTGTCGTTGTTCGTGATCTGGTCGACGTTGTACAGGAATTCCTGGAAGCTGCTATTCTGCGAGCTCGTGTAGTCGACACCTACCGTGGTCGTGATGTTCAGCGACGCGAGCGGTGAGTACTGCGCATCGATTCCCGAGATGTAGCGGTCGACACCCTGCTTCGTGAGGATGCCCTGTAGCTCGTTCGGTGAGCCGAATGTGCCCTGCACGCCGTAGGCGTTGCCCGGCCCCTTGCACTTGCCCGGGGATGCGATGCCCAGGTTGGGATCGGTGCGGTCCGGATCGGAGTTTCTGCAGTTGGCGAGGTCCGGCTTGCCGAACAACGCCTGTGTGATCGGGCTGATAGATGTTGTTGGAGTTCTGGGGCGTCTCGAGGCGACTGTTCGTGTACGCGCCGCGGCCGGTGATCCGCAGCTTGCTGGTCGGCACCATGCTGACGTTGATCGTGCCCTGGGCGCGCTTGCTCAGGTCATGCGCCGGACCGATCGTCTGCCCGCCCCACGGACCATCCTCGTCGTAGTAGCGGCCAGACACGAAGTAGGTGAGTCCGCCGGCACCGCCGTTGAGCGACGCCGACACGGTGGAAGCCCTTCCCGTCTCGAACAGATTCGCGAGAAGCGGTTCGGCGAACGGCTGGAACGGCGTGATCGTTTGCCCCCAGAACTTACTGAGGGAATCCGCCTGCCCCTGGCGTAGGGCGTAGCCCCAGTTCGGCTCGAGGCGCCCGGTGGGGTACTTGATCGCCTCCTGCGCGAGGTTGAAGTCCCAGCGGGCGGCACCAGTCGTTCCCTTCTTGGTGAAGATCTGGATGACGCCGTTGGACGCCTCGGTGCCATAGAGCGTCGCTGCGGCGGCGCCCTTCAGCACTTCGATGCGTTCAATGGATGCCGGATCGATGTCGTCGAGGCGCGACGGCGAGCCGCCGCCGCCCGCGCCAATGTTGAAGCTGAAGTCGCCCGATGAGTTGATGCGGACGCCGTCGACGAAGATGATCGGCTCGTTCGACTGCGAGAGCGATGCGTTACCCCGGATGCGGATACGCGCCCCTTCGCCCGTCATACCGCTCGATGGCAGGCCGACGAGTCCCGGCTCCTTTCCCTGAAGAAGCTCCGATGGCGTATTGATCGGCGCGTACTTCGGCGGTTCGATGTTTCCGATCGTGTTGCCGAGCTTCTTCACTTCAACGGCGCCACCGGTGCCTGTGGTGACGACGGCCTCGAGCTGAAGCACCGACTGGCTGATTTCGAAGTCGGCCGTCTTGATCTGGCCCGCGGTAACGACAACGGTGCGGTTTGATGGCGTGAACCCAACAAGACGAATGCGCAGCTCTACAGTCCTCGCGGGCACGTTCGTGATGCGGTACTGGCCTCGCCCGTTCGTGGCAGCTCCGATATTCGCGCCCGTGACGCCGACCTGGACGCCCTCGAGCGGACGGCCGGTGCCCGCTTCGCGTATCGTCCCCTCGATTGTACCGACGCCGGTCGCTTGCTGCGCGAACAGAGTCGGTGGCAGTGCCATTGTGATCGCGACTGCAACGACGCTCGTTATCCGCTGACGAAATCGCCCTCTCATGAGTTCCTCCCGCTTCGTGGGTGCCTTACACTGAACGGTACGGCCGGTCGGATGGCTGATCCGACACATCGAGCGCGCGTCATTCAATCAACGCCAACACAGCGGACGGTCATGACGCACAAGGAGTCGGGCTGATTCTCTTATCGTCTTACCATTTCGGTATCGATCACTCGTGGCGTGCCGCACTGACTCGGCACCACGCACGCCTGTGACGAAACGTGACAACGGCGGGCTGGGTCGTTCGTACACGCTTTCGGGCGTAGCTTTATTACGATGGCGCTCGACGGCTTGTCAATAACGCCCTCTTTTTGCTTTACCCGCCGCGACACTAGGCCGGTGACCCGCATGAGTCTCGCGCCGTATGGCGGGATCGCTGGAGTGCCGCAGCAGTGAGATCCGTTGGGCGGCTCCAACACCGCAGCTGCGGGTGCTCGCCGACGGATCGGCAGCGAGCCCCCCGCGTCGGTCGACGGGTTGCCGCGCACGCACGACGCACGCCCACGTTAGGCGTCGCGATCTGGTCACGCCCACGCTCACATAATGCGTATTGTTGTCATTGGCTCGGGGTTCGGTGGTCTCAGCGCCGCGATACGGCTGCAGGCCCAGGGGCACGAAGTCGTCATCCTCGAGAAGCGCGATCGGGCCGGTGGCCGGGCCTATGTCTTTCGCCAGAATGGCTTCACGTTCGACGCCGGCCCGACCATCCTCACCGCGCCGGCCATGATCGACGAGCTGTTCGCGCTCGCCGGCCGGCAGACATCAGAGGCAGTTCGACTCGTACGGCTCGATCCCTACTACAACGTGCGTTTCGAAGACGGGGCCGTGTTCCGGTACACGGGGGACTCGGAGCAGCTACGCGCCGAAGTTCGCCGGTTCAGGGGGAGCGACGTCGATGGGTACGATCGATTCAGCGTCGCCGCTCAACGCATTTTCGATGCGGCCTTTCCGCTCGTCGACCAGCCGTTCACGACGGTCACGGACATGATGCGCGTACTCCCGGAGCTCGTCCGCCTCCGCGCTGACCGTTCCGTCGCTCGCGTCGCGGAACGCTACTTCTCGGACGAGCGCTTGCGGCAGGTGTTCAGCTTTCACCCGCTCCTCATCGGTGGGAATCCGTTCCACAGCTCGTCGATCTACGCGCTCATTCACGTACTCGAAAAACGATGGGGTGTCTGGTTCGCCATGGGAGGCACGGGCGCCCTCGTCGACGCGCTCGTGCGGCTGTTCACGGATCTCGGCGGCGAGATCCGGTTCGATGCGGAGGTCGGTGGGATAGACGTCGATCTTGTGACGCGCCGCGCCCGCGGAGTGACGCTGGTTGACGGTGAACGGCTGACCGCCGATGCGGTAGTGAGCAACGCCAATGTCGCGTTCACCTATCGGCGACTCGTGCCGGCCGCCGCGCGAAAGGTGAACACGGATCGCCGCATCGATGGCCTGCGGTACTCGATGTCGCTGTTCGTCATCTACTTCGGTACCGATCGACGCTACGAGGACATCGCGCATCACGAGATCCTCATGGGGCCGCGCTATAAGGGTCTGCTCGGCGACATCTTCGACCGGAAGACGCTCGCGGACGATTTCTCGCTCTACCTGCATCGTCCGACGGCGACGGACACGTCGCTCGCGCCGCCGGGCTGCGACAGCTGGTACGTGCTGTCGCCCGTTCCGCACCTGGGCGGTCGCACCGACTGGGCGCAGGCGTCCGCGCCGTATCGCGACGCGATCATCCGCTACCTGGAACAGCGCTATCTGCCGGGACTGAGCCGTCACATCGTCGCCGAGCAGCGAGTGGATCCGCGGTACTTCCACGAGACGTTGAACAGTCACCTCGGGAGTGCGTTCTCCGTCGAACCGACGCTGACGCAGTCGGCGTGGTTCCGTCCTCACAACAAGAGCGAGGATGTTCCCAACCTCTATCTGGTTGGCGCCGGAACGCATCCCGGCGCCGGCGTGCCCGGTGTTCTCAGCTCGGGAAAGATCGTCGCGGACATGATCGGTCGCGTATGACTGATCGCATCAGCGGCGATCCTCGGCTGCGACGAGTCCGCGTTAGGTGATGTCGTAGCGGACCAGCCGCGCAGTGGTCACGGCGCCGTCGCCGGCGCCGTTCGCTAGAACGCGACGCCGATCAGGAACCTCGCGGTGCCGTACACGAACGGCGCGCTGTCGAACGCATCGGCGTCGCCGAGGATCCGTTTCGCACCGAGACCACTGCCGACGTAGAAGCGCCGGCCGCGACCAAGCAGCCAGTTGTAATCGACGTAAACAGCGATCGACGGGCTGGTCTCGTCGACCAGCGATTCGACTCCGTTCTCCGTGACGTGCTCGCGAGTGTTCACCGCGCCTAACCCGAGACCGACGGCAAATGCACGCGGCGCTTCTTCGTTCGGGTACAGGCGCCCCTTCACCTCGAAGCTCGAGCGCGTATAGTCGCTCGGGGAGAAGTAGCTGAAGTTCGCGCCAACGGAGAACGCTCCCTGGATCGCCTGCTCCGCTTCGATCGCGACGACCTCGAATGGAATGCCGAGCGGATTGATGGCGAAGACGTGCGTTCTATTGGGATGCCAGACGAACCGCACCCGCGCTCGAGAAAACTAGCGATGTGCTGCGCGAGACAGGGCAAGGACACGGATGCGGCGCGACGCGCGCACCCGCGCGGCAGTGTGTGAGGAGCCGCTCATGGAGTCGGGTTGGTGCCCTTCCGGCCGCGGGTTAGGTTTCCGCTCGCGGCCGGGAGCCGGCCCACCATCGAACGACGCGGCGCTGCCCGGCGCCAGCGACATCCATTACGTGCCTCTCGTCATGAACATCGAGATCACTCCAAAGAAGAGCGACGGCGTCGAACGCCTCCTGCAGATCTCGGTGCCGATCGAGACCGTCCGGGCCGCCGAGGACAAAGCCGCACGACGCTACGCGACCAGCGTTCGGCTCCCGGGGTTCCGCCCGGGCAAAGCGCCACCGGCGATGGTCAAGAAGAAGTTCGCCGATGCGATTCGGCAGGAGACGCTCGAGAGCCTTGTCCAGGAGGCCTACAAGGAAGTCCTCGAGCGCGAGCAGCTGAAGCTCGCGTCGCAACCGCACGTGCACGACGTGAAGTTCGGCGAGAACGAGCCGCTGACGTTCGAGCTTCACCTGGAGGTGCGGCCTGACATTCCACTCGCCCGCACGCAGGGCTTCCGCGTTCAACGCACCGAGCGCACGGTCACGGACGAACAGGTCCGCGACCAGATCGAACAGCTACGCGATCAGCGGGCGACGTGGGCGCCGGTCGAGGACCGCGCCGCGCCGGGTGACATGGTCAACGTGGTGCTCGCGACCGCGGACGAAACCGGAGCCATGCCCGAGGGCAAGCCGTATCCACTCGTCCTTGGCGCTGGTCAGGCGATCGCTGGGATCGAAGAGCTGATCATGGAAGCCAGGCCCGGCGAGACCGTCGAGCGGCCCGTGCAATGGCCCGAGGATTTTCCGGACGAGGCGCAGCGCTCGCAGATGAAGACCGTGCGCGTCACGGTGCAGGATGTGAAGCGCAAGACCGTGCCCGAACTCGACGATGCCTTCGCGCGCGAGGTCGGTGACTTCGACTCGATGGACGCGCTCACGAAAGCGGTGCGCGACGACCTCGAAGCGAACGCAGAGCGCGAGACGGAATCGGAAATCCGTCAGCGCCTGCTCGATGACATCATCGGCGCGAATCCGTTCGAGGTCCCGCCGAGCTGGGTCAGTCAGCTCGTGGAGGCGTACGGGAACGCCTACCAGGTTCCGGAGAGCGAGAAGGAAAAGTTCGCGGCGGAGTTCCGCCCGATGGCGGAGCGTCAGGTCCGTCGCGATCTCGTGATCGACACGGTGGCGGAGCGCGAGAACCTAACGGCAACGGAAGCGGATCTCGACGATCGCATCGCCGAAACAGCGTCGAAGCGCGGCGCGGATCCGGGACAGCTCTACGCGTCGCTGCAAAAGGCAGGGCGTCTCAAGGAGCTCGAGCGATCGATCACCGAAGACAAGGTCTTCAAGTGGCTCCTCGAGAGGAACACGGTTGAATGATGATCAAGAGCGCTGGTGGCTGGGTGTGGGTGCTGGTGGCTGGGTGACGCTGAGTGGACCACTTAGCTAGCACCGAGCATCACCCAGCACCGAGCACGAGCACCAAGCCACCAGCTTGCAGTTGAGTAGATCTTTCACTTTTCAGGAAGGCCTATGCCGACGATTTATCCTCCGTACGTCATCGAGCGCTCCAGCCGTGGCGAGCGCACGTACGACATCTTCTCGCGGCTCCTCATGGACCGCATCATCTTCCTCGGCACGCCGATCAACGATGACGTCGCGAACATCGTGATCGCGCAGCTGTTGTTTCTCGAGGCGGATAACGCGGAGAAAGACATCCACCTCTATATCAACTCGCCAGGCGGCAGCGTATCGGCCGGTCTCGCGATCTACGACACGATGCAGTGGATGAAGTCGCCGGTGAACACGATCTGCATGGGGCTCGCGGCCAGCATGGGCGCGTTCCTGCTGGCGGCCGGTCGCAACGGCAAGCGTTCGGCGCTTCCGCACTCGCGCATTATGATTCACCAGCCGTCCGGTGGTGCGCAGGGCACGGCGGCGGACATCGAGATTCAGGCCCGCGAGATCATCTATCTCCGCGGCAAGATGAACGACCTCATGGCGAAGCACACCGGCCGCCCGGTCGAGCAGATCGAGCGCGACATTGACCGCGATCGATTCATGTCGGCCGACGAAGCCAAGTCGTACGGCATCGTGGATCACGTGATCTCGCATCGCGGTGAGCTCGTCGAGCCGTCGAAACAGCCGTCGATGACTTTGTGATGTGAAGGGGTGTCGGCTCGTGAATTTGTTCACAAGCGGCACCCCTGATTTTGCTTGACCCCATGCGGGGACGTCTATTAGCTATCCCCAGCCACCCGCCTCAGCGCGGTGTGGAATCCCGTATCACGGACCTCCATGTCCCACGATAAACACCTCCGCTGCTCGTTCTGCGGCAAATCGAAAGACTCGGTCCGGAAGTTCATCTCCGGCCCGTCGGTCTACATTTGCAACGAGTGCATCGCCCTCTGCAACGAGATTCTCGCTGAGGACGAAGAGCGCGAGGTTGCCGAGGCGATCACCCAGGTCCCCTCGCCGCAGGAGATCAAGGACGTCCTCGACCAGTACGTGATCGGGCAGGAGCACGCGAAGAAGGCGCTGTCGGTGGCGGTCTACAATCACTACAAGCGCATCAACTCCGCGTCCACGCGCGATGACGAGGTCGAGCTCGACAAGTCCAACATCCTGCTGATCGGCCCGACAGGCGTCGGCAAGACGCTCCTCGCGCAGACGCTCGCGCGCATTCTCGATGTGCCGTTCACGATCGCGGATGCGACGACGCTAACCGAAGCGGGCTACGTCGGCGAGGACGTCGAGAACATCCTCGTCCGCCTGCTCCAGGCCGGTGACTTCAACGTCGCCGAGTGCGAGCGCGGCATCGTCTACATCGACGAGATCGACAAGATCGCGCGCAAGTCGGAGAATCCGAGCATAACGAGGGACGTTTCCGGCGAGGGTGTGCAGCAGGCGTTGCTCAAGATCCTCGAAGGCACGGTCGCCTCTGTCCCGCCGCAGGGTGGACGCAAGCATCCGCAACAGGAATACATCCAGATCAACACGAAGGACATCCTGTTCATCTGCGGCGGCGCGTTCGATGGCCTCGAAAAGATCATCGAGTCGCGTGTCGGCCGAAAACAGATTGGCTTCACGCAGGAAGAGGTGAAGAGCGGCAAGGCGAAGCAGATCGCGAAGAATCCATTCGCGGAAGTCGAGCCGGACGACCTGCTCCGCTACGGCCTGATCCCCGAGCTGGTGGGTCGACTGCCGGTGTGCGTGCCGCTCGAGGCGCTCGACGAAGATGCGCTTGTGCGCATCCTCAAGGAGCCGAAGAACGCGCTCACGAAGCAGTACACGAAGCTGTTCGAGCTCGAGGAAGTGAAGATCAGCTTCGAGGAGACGGCGTTGCGTGCGGTGGCGTCGAAGGCGCTCAAGCGCGGCACGGGCGCCCGCGGCCTGCGCGCGATCCTCGAGGAAATCCTCATGGACGTAATGTTCGAGCTGCCGAGCCGCGAGGACGTCGTCGAGGTCAAGGTCACTGAGCCCTGCGTGACCCAGGGCACGCCGCCACTGCTCGAGATCTCGCCGAAGAGACAAAAGAAAGAAGCATGACAAGAGGCAAGCTGGTAGCTGGGTGGTCGTGCTTGTTGCTGGGTGATAGCTGGGTGGGGCGGGGTCGAGTCGACTCCGCCCTTTTCTATCCAGCCACACCCAGCGTCACCCAGCCACCAGCACGACCACCCAGCAACAAGCGCCCTTTGTCGCTGCAACCCGGCAACGCGGTACATTACGTCCATGGCTCTGATCCTTACCCGCGACGCCGAGCGCTTCGAGGTACCCGACCGGCTTCCGGTGCTCCCGCTCCGCGACGTCGTGGTGTTTCCGTACGTCGTCATGCCGCTGCTCATCGGGCGCGCGCATTCCCTCGCCGCCGTCGACTCGGCAGCGGACGACGGCAACGTCGTGCTGCTCGTGGCGCAGCGGAACGCGGACCAGCAGGACCCCGCGGCTGGTGACCTCTTCCGTATCGGTGTGGTCGCGCGCCTCATGCAGGTCGTGCGTCTGCCCAACGGCACCACGAAGATCCTCGTCGAGGGCATCGCCCGCGCGCGGGTCACGCGCTACGCCACCAGCGGCGGAACGTTGCGCGCGACGATCGCGCCGGAGCCGTTCGTGGACCCGGCGGAACCCGGCGAAAACTCGGCCCTCGGCCGCCGCGTGTTGTCGCTGTTCGAGGAGTACGTCTCCTTGCACCGGCGCATCCCGGCCGAAGTCGTGACGCTGGTGCAGGCAACCGCTTCGGAAGAGCGGCAGGCGTGCGCGGTATCCGCGCACCTGGCAGTCCGGCACGACGTGCGGCAGACCTTGCTGGAAGCACCGACCCTCCCCGCCCTGCTCTCCCAACTCGCGCAGCTTCTGGCAGCCGAGATCGAGATTCTACGCCTGGAGCGGAAGATCGAGGACGACGTCCGCGGCTCGCTGTTCCAGAATCAGCGCGAGTTCTACCTGCAGGAACAGCTGAAGGCCATTCACCGGGAGCTCGGTCAGGACGACGATGACTTCGGTGACCTGGAAACGGCCATCGAGAAGAAAGCGCTCCCGGAGCCGGTGCAGGCGCGCGCGTACCGCGAGCTCAGAAAGCTCCGGCGCATGTCGCCGCTGTCACCGGAGGCGACGGTCGCGCGCAACTTCGTCGACTGGGTGCTCGCGCTTCCATGGACAGAGCGGACGGACGACGCACTCGACGTCGCGAAAGCCCGCGTCGTGCTCGACGAGGACCACTACGGACTCGCCGAGGTGAAGGAGCGGATTCTCGACTACATCGCCGTGCTGTCGCTCGTCGGGAAGCTCGAGGGCCCCATCCTCTGCCTCGTCGGCCCCCCGGGCGTCGGCAAGACATCACTCGGCCGCTCGGTCGCACGTGCACTCGGACGGCGGTTCGCGCGAATGTCGTTAGGCGGCGTGCGCGACGAAGCGGAGATCCGCGGCCACCGGCGCACGTATATCGGCGCGATGCCCGGGCGCGTGATTCAGGCAATGCGGCGAGCCGAGGTGGTGAACCCCGTCATCCTGCTCGACGAGATCGACAAGCTCGGGCAGGACTACCGTGGTGATCCGGCGTCGGCGCTGCTGGAGGTACTCGATCCCGAGCAGAACCGCACGTTCAGCGATCACTACCTCGAGGTCGATTACGACCTGTCGCACGTTCTGTTCATCACGACGGCGAATTCCCTGGGCACGATTCCCGAGCCGCTCCGCGATCGCATGGAGATCATCCGGCTGCCCGGGTATCTCGACACGGAGAAGCAGGCGATCGCGCGACAGTTCCTGATCCCGAAGCAGATCCGTCAGAACGGACTCGATCCCGCCGCCGTGACGTTCGAGCCGGAAGCCGTGTCGTCGATCATCCATCGCTACACGCGCGAGGCTGGCGTTCGCGATCTGGAGCGGCGGCTCGCGCGCGTGGCCCGCAAGCTCGCACGGCGACGTGCCGAGACATCGGCAGCGCCAATCGCGAACGCCGCTCCGGAGTCGGACGCGGCCGTGAGCCAGGCGACGGTCCCGCCCGCGACGGCGAAACGGTCGCGCTCGAAGAAGGCCGCCAACGCCAACAGCGAGCCTGAAGCAGCTCCCGCGCCCGTCGCCGTCGCGCAGTCCGTAGGGCCCGACGATCTTCGCGCACTGCTTGGCGTCGCTCCGTACGATCCTGACGATATGTCGCTCGACGACAAGGTCGGGGTGGCGACGGGCCTCGCCTACACGTCCGTGGGCGGAGAGACGCTGGAGATCGAGGTGTCCGTCGTCCGAGGACGCGGCAAGGTGCAGCTCACGGGCACGTTAGGCGACGTCATGAAGGAGTCGGCCACGGCCGCCTTGAGCTACGCGCGTTCGCGGGCCGCCGCGTTAGGCATCGATCGTGACTTCCATCGCAGCCGCGACCTGCACGTGCACATCCCCGCCGGCGCGACGCCGAAAGACGGCCCGTCGGCGGGCATCGCGATCGCGACGGCGGTCATCAGCGCGCTCACCGGGCGGCCGGTTCGTGGTGACACCGCGATGACGGGAGAGATCACGCTGCGAGGGCGCGTGCTCCCGATCGGCGGCCTCAAGGAAAAATCCGTGGCGGCGCATCGCAATGGCATCGCCAACGTGATCATTCCGTACGGCAACGCGCGTGAGCTCGAGGAGTTGCCCGACGAGGTCCGTTCGGCGGTGCACTTTCATCCGGTGCGCACCATGGACGAAGTGATGGCGCTCGTGCTGCGCGGCGTCGCCACACCGCTGCCGGAACTGCCCGTCGCGAGCACGGTTGCCGCCGTCCCCTCCGCGGTGACACACTGATGTCGTCCGATACGGGCACCGACCCGCTCGTCATCCGCGACCTGAAGTTTCTCGGGCCGATGGCGACCGTGGACGGCTGGCGGCCGACAACGACACTGCCGGAAGTCGCGTTCGCTGGACGCTCGAACGTCGGCAAGTCGTCGCTGCTGAACAAGCTCGTGCGTCGAAAGGCGTTCGCTCGAGTCAGCCGCACGCCCGGCCGAACGCGCGAGATCAACTTCTTCGAAGTGAATGGGCAGTTCGTGTTCGCGGACCTTCCCGGGTACGGATACGCCCGGATCTCGAAAGAACGCCGCGCCGAGTGGCGTCCGCTGATCGAGTCGTACCTGCGACGGTCGCCAAACCTGCGCGGTGTGGTCCAGCTCATCGACGTCCGACGGGAACCAAGCGACGATGATCTGCAGATGCTCGACTTTCTCGCTGAGGTCGGCGTCCCTACCATCGTTGCCGTGACGAAGGTCGACAAGCTATCGACCGCAGCGGCCGCGGCGCGCGTCAGCGAGATCACGATCGCGTTAGGTCTCGACGGCGATCAGGTGATTCCGTTCAGTGCGCACACCGGCCTTGGCCGCGACGAGCTCGCCACTGCCATCGTGTCGCTGATGCAGTCGTCGTCCGACGAGGACGCGGGCGAGCCACCGGAACCACAGGAACCACAGGAACCGGAGTTGGCGTGATGGCACGGGCGGCATTGCACCGGTTTGCGTTGCTTGCCACGTCGTTCTCGGGGCTCTTCGGCTGCACCAGCACCGCCGGCACGCCGGCGCCATCGTCGGGAGTACCATCGCCGGTCGCGTCCGCAGCCGATACCTCGCGCGCCCAGCGCCGAGGTCCGAACGACCCGGTGTCGGCGCAGGAGGTCCCACCCGGATTCGGCACGCTCCGCCAGGACGACGTGTCTCTCCGCATCCGGAGCTCCAGCCTGCAGGTCCGCGCGACGCCGCTGGATGAGTTCGTCATCCGGCTGCTCTCGCCCGATTCGTATCGAGCGATGTCCGAGCTCAGGCGCAGCAAGAGCGACGCGATCGCCCAGGTCGCGCGTCGCAACGGGGCGCGCGACGTGAGCGTGTGGTACGTCTCGTTCTTCGCCGTGGAGCGTGGGGAAACTCGATTCAGTCCCCGTGAGTTCATCATCACGAACGTTGGCAGGGACTTTCGGCCGCTCGACGTCCTCCCGTTGACGCCAGGCTTCGGCGAACAACGCCTTGCACAGAACGGCCGGCAGGATGCGCTGTACGTGTTCGATGGTCAGCTCGATGTGCAGCAACCGCTCACGGTGTCCTACACGACGGAGCGCAACGACGACTGGGCGAGCATCCTGCCGCGCATCGAGCGCGAGCGCTCGCTCGTGAAGAGTCGAGCATCCGCCGGACGCGCTCCGTGACGGCCAGCCGTCGTTCGCCTCGCCTTGGGACTCGTTAGGATACGTGACGAGTCGTTAGGTTACTCCGATCCCCCAGCACTTCCGGGACTGTCGCCATGGTACTTCGTCCTCTTCGCGCGCTTCCGCCGCGCTCCGATGTCGCGCTCGCCGACGCCTGGCTCGAGGAGCTCGCCGGCGCACTCGCCGACCCGCGGTGCGACCGCGCCCTGTTCTGCCGGCGGACGCTGGCCGAGTTGGCGTACCCGCAGTACGCCGCCAACTGGGACACCGCGGTCGCCGACGCGTCACTGCCTGTCGCCACGCGCCTCGCGCTCAGTGCCCTCGACCCGCGCAACATCACGCTCGAGCCGGAATACTACGCCGAGTGCGACGACGCGAAGTTCCAGGCCGTCAAGCCATTGTTGTGGCTCTGGTACTCGTTCGATCGCCTACCCATCGGCGGGCAGAACGTCGATCTCGGGATCAAACTCCGCCGATTGCTCGCGCCGTACATCTTCAAGCGCTGCGGCGCGAACTTCAAAGCGTTCCAGAACGTCGAGTTCTCGTTCGGCTACAACATCGAGGCTGGCGACAACGTGGTGGTGCACCGCCACGTGCTGCTCGACGATCGCGGCGGCATCGTGATGGGGAACAACGTTTCCATCAGCGACTACGCCAACATCTACAGCCACACGCACAGCATCGTCGATCAGCGAGACGTCACCAACGCGGTGACCGTCCTCGACGACGGCGTGCGCATCACGTACCACGCGACGGTGCTCGCGGGCGTACACGTGGCTGAACAGGGCATGGTGGGCGCCATGGCGGTGGCGACGAAGGACGTGCGCGGCTACCACGTCTACGTCGGGCATCCCGGCGAAGAGCGTGCGCGTGAAGCCGAACGCGCCTCACGAGTCGACGCGCGTGACGAGCGTGCGCGGTTCGGCCGCCGGGCGACGGCGGCAGCAACGGGTAGCCGACGGGACCAGCCGATCAGATCACGCGCAGCACGTCCTCGGCTGGCCCGGCATCGCCGGTGCCTAACAAGATCTGGATGTGGGACAGCGCCTCGCGCTCCCGCGGCCACGTGAAGCGAGTGGATGCGTCCGCCAGCGTGAGCCATTCGTGACGCTGGTGTTCGTCGCCGAGCTTGACGTCGCTCGTCTCGCTCACGAACGCGGCGAACACGACCGCCATCTGCACGACGCCAAGGGCGTGCAGGTAGAACGGCTGACAGGTGATGCTGTAGAGCCGATCGATCGTGAGCCCAGTCTCCTCGCGCACTTCACGGACGGCGGCGTCCTCGGGCCGCTCGCCGGTCTCCATGCGCCCGTGCACGGTCTCCCACGACGCGGGGCAGCGGGTATTCAGCCCGCGCTGGAGCGCGAGGACGAGCCAGTCGGGGCGATACGGGCGGATGACGTACACGTCCACGACGCCGACGCGAATTTCAGTCATTCGCGTAAGCTATCAGCGATCGACGTATGAGCTGCTCGCCTACGCTTTCATCTTCAACAACGCACGCAGTCGCGCACTGAGCGCACGTGGGCGGAACGGCTTCGTCAGAAAATCGTTTGCGCCCGTCTCGAACACGCGCACCTCGTTCTCTTCGTCGCCCTTCGCCGTCAGCACGATCACCGGCAACTTCGCGGTCGACGGACGGGCGCGCAGGTGACTCAACACGCCGTAGCCATCGAGACGCGGCAGATTGAGGTCGAGCACGATCACATCGGGCGCGCTTCGATCGACCTCATCGAGCGCGGCAACGCCGTCAGCGGCTTCGACGACGGTGAACCCGTCCCGCTCGAGCAGGTCACGCAGCACGCGACGGAGCGGCTCCTCATCCTCGACGAGCAGCACCGTCTTCTTGCCGTTGAACGTCTCGTCGAACAGGTCGTCGAGCAGCTGTAGCGCGTCGTCGGGAATGGCCGCTGGCCTGACGACACCATTGCGAGCCGGAGTCCGCGTGGACTTCGTTGTCCCCGAGTCCTGCCGGCCACGTCCCGTATCGCGATTGTCGTCGCGAGGCGCGGGAGCGCGACGCACCGGCGTCTCGGTCGGCGGCTCGACGACGCGGAGCAGCTCGTCGAGTGTTGTTTCTCCTGACCGCACATGCTCGACGCCCGACTCCCACAGCGTCTTCATCCCGCTCGCGCGCGCCGACTCGGCAAGCACGTCGGCGGTTTCGCCGTCGGCAATGAGCCGCTCGAGATCGCTGTTGACGGTGAGCACTTCCATCACCGCCATTCGACCGCGGTACCCGGTCTGCGAACATTCGGGACAGCCGACCGCCTTGAACAGCGTCATGCCGTGCGGAAGCCACCGGCGCATCCGCTCGGACACCGGATCGTTCGATTCCTGCCGGCACACCGTGCACAGGCGACGGAACAGCCGCTGCGCGACGACGCCCTTGAGCGCCGCAGCGATCTTGTAGCCGTCCACGCCGATGTCCACGAGACGTGCGATGGAGCTCGCGGCGTCGATGGTGTGAAGCGTCGACAACACCAGGTGGCCCGTGAGCGACGCCTGCACGGCGATGGACGCGGTCTCCTTGTCACGGATCTCACCGACGAGAATGACGTCCGGATCCTGACGCAGGATGGACCGCAGCGCGTTCGCGAAGTTGAGCCCGGCCTTCTCGTTCACCTGCACCTGCACGATGCCCTGCAGCTTGTACTCGACGGGATCTTCGACCGTCACGATGTTGACGGCGCGCTGCTGAATCTGGCGGAGCGCGGAGTACAGCGTGGTGGTCTTGCCGGAACCAGTGGGCCCGGTGACGAGCACGATGCCTTCACGAAGGTTCACGAGCTCGTTGAGTCGCCGACCCTCGTCGGCGAGCAAGCCAAGACTGTCGAGCGACAGCACGGTCGAGCGGCTGTCGAGAATTCGGATGACGACCTTCTCGCCGTACGACGCCGGCAGCGTCGACACACGCAGATCGACGCGCGTCCCGTTCACCGACACGCGCGCGCGACCGTCCTGCGGGCGCAGGCGATCGGCGATGTCCATCTGCGCCATGATCTTGATGCGCGACACCAGCGGCAGGCCGGCGGCGCGCGGCAGCGTCATCGTCTCGCGAAGCACGCCGTCGATGCGGTAGCGAACCGCGACGCCACCCTCCTCGGGCTCGAGGTGGATGTCGCTCGCGCGCGTCGTGATCGCTTCGGCAATGATGTGATCGACGAGCCGAATGACCGGCCGTTCCGACGCGCGATCGGCCGAGAGGTTGAAGTCCTCGTCGTCTCCCGTTTCGGCGATGGTGTCGATGTCATAGCGACCGGCGACGCCCGCGAGAATGTTCTCGACAGCCGTCTCGGGCTGGTAGAGCTCATCGATGCGGGTGGCGATGGCCCCCGGAGCCGCGAGCTGCATACGCACTGTACGGCCGGTCGCGAACGCGAGCATCCGCTCACAGTCGAGGTCATGCGGATCGGCCGTGGCGATGTCGAGCGCGGAGTCCGAGACGGCGAGCGGTACGATGCGATACTTGCGCGCCAGCGACTCGGGGACGACCTCGCGCGCTTGCGACGTGGACACCGCGAGGTCGGCGAGCTTCATCCGAAATCGCGACGCGAGCGCTTTCAGAATCGCATCGTCGGCGACGGAGCCTCCGCGAACCGCTGCGTCCCAGTAGCTCTCGGTGTCCTGCTGCTTCAGCTGTTCGAATAGGTCGCGCGCAATGAGCCCCTCGAGCGTCGGGAGCAGCCATTCATCGCGCACAGGGCGGTGGGCCATTTTGCGTTGCGGGCTCGTTCGTGATGCGGCTTGGGCGCACCGCACCAAGTCCGCGGCCCGCCGCTGCTACAGAATCGACCAGAAGTCTCTAATCACGTCGACGGAGAACGTCCATCGTCCGTCACGGAATCCTTTCGCGACATCGAATCGCAGGAGGTCGAAGACGGTCAACACGCCGATCCCCACCGCCGGGTACCACCCTGCTCCCCGCCCGCCCGGATCCGCGTTCTCGACCCGCGCGAGATAGGCGGTATGCGCGAACGGAGCGAGCGTCGCCGAGCGCCCCGTATTCCCATACCGACCGAGCGAGACTGACGGAAACGGAATGGAGAACCGCGTCTCGACACGCTGGCTCGCACCGAACCGTCCGACGAGCTCATGGAACTCGTAGCCCGGCGCCGTGGTCGGCCCGCCCAGATAGACGAACTCCTGTGGCGGAAGGTCAGGGCCAATCGCACCGGCGGCGGAAGTCCGCAGGACGACCCGCGTGCGACCGATGGGACGCTCTCCCTGGAGGCCCACCCAGCCACGCCCGAACGTCATTTTTGCGCCGCCGCCGGCGGTATCGACCGTGGCGCGTGTCGCTCGCGCTTCGCCCCCAAGCCGCACCTCGAAGCCGCCCACGCTCAGAGCCGTGGGGCGTTCGAATGAAAGCACGGCGCGAGGACCGTGGAGCTTCCAGGCGGCGATCGTAGGCTCGTATTGGCCCGACGCCGGGGTCGCATTGACCTCGAGGCGGTCCTGCCATTCATAGCCGCCGGTCAGCCGCCAGCGGCCTCCCGCGCGGTTCCCGAGATCGAGCGTCAGTGAGCCGCCCCGGGTGTCATACGGGTCGGTGTAGTCGCTTCCGAACTCCTGGGCAGCAATGGTATTTCGGAGCAACGAGGTCTCGGGCTCGTCGCCCGCGTCGCGGAACGAGCGGAACAACCGAAGCTGTAGGCCGCTGGCGTTTGCCCGCTCCCACCCGAGGACGAATTCGCCTTTCGGCTCGTGGTCATCGAAGCCGAAACGGCCGGACACTCGTGAGTAGACGCCGTCTCCGAATCGTTTTCCGACGCCAACCCCGAGCGCGAGCCCCTCCACCCGGTTCACGCGCGCGAACTCGGAAATCGACCTCGCGCTCAACGACGTCTCTCGAGTCCTGGCGAGTGCACTCGCGCGCACGAGCGAGCGTGCCTCTTCCTGCACGCGCCGGACGTCTTCGTCGGTCACGGCTCGAACGTCCGGCGGAAGCGAATCGAGGATCCGTCCCTTCCACACGTGCGCGCGTTGCTCGGCGCGCGGCGCCTGCACGATCTCCGGTCCCGTGAACTGCGCCGGACTGAACCCCTTGTTCACCTGATAGCAACAGATCTCCCACCGCCCGCGGATGATGCCGCGTGCGGGATAATCGAGCCACGAGCCCGTTCGACGGATCTCGATCTCCTGCCGGCGCGGGAGCCAGAAGCGATTCTCGATGAGGGCGTTCTCGAGCACGATCGACACGTCTTCGAGCTGCTTGTCGATGAGCGCGGCGCGCGTGAAGCTGAACGCCATGCGGACGACGGTCGCCTGCTCGCGATCGATGTAGACAGCCCCCACCGCCGCCGGCACACGGTCGTCCTTGGGGCGTACTCGCACTTCGAGAACATCGATGGCGCGATCCGGTAGCTGGATGCGAAGCGAATCGCTGATCGCGTAGTCGTACGCCGCGAGTCCACGGGACGACAGCGGGTGAGGCACGTCCCTCACCTCGTCGCCATCGCCCAGCCGCATGATGTTCGGAAAGTTGTTCTGGACGATGCCGAGGTGGTCGCGGTGGTAGTTGATGTCCGTCGGCAGTAACAGCGTGTCGCGCCGCCCGACGATCCGCTGCTTGCTGAGGTCGGGCGAGCGCCAATAAACTTCCAGCGCGAGCTCGTCGGCTTTCACGATCTTCGGCGGCTCGGGAAATCCCTCACCAACTTGCGCGAGGAACGTCAGGTAGCCGTGCGCGGCCGCCTGGTAATCCACGAGCGCCGTATCGGCCAGTTGCGCCGCTCGGCGCGCGGTTGCGCGCTCGACGAGGGCACGAGTTCGCGCGTCGTTCCACGTTTGAGCCGCCACCGCGCTCGGCGCGAGTGCGACAACCCCTGACGACACCAGAACCGCGGCGGTCAGCGCCGCGAGAGCCCGAAGCATGATTGCCGAATATCGCCGACGTCAGAGGCGCCTACAAGCGTCGTCCCACCTCCAGCACGCGCGGGTTCATGCTGCCCGACCAGCAACGGACCGCGCGTGACGTTCGATCGATTTCGTGACCTCTCCAGAACGGCCGGCCTCGTCCCCGTCTGGCGCGAGATTCTGCTCGACACGGACACACCGGTCTCGGCCTTCGCGAAGCTGCGGCGCGGTCAGTTCGCGTTCCTGCTCGAGTCGGCTCCCGCCGGGAGCGAGACATGGTCCCGCTACACGTTCATGGGAACCGAGCCGCGAGCCGCCTGGCGATTGCGCGATGGCAACGTGGAAGATTGGACCGCGGAGCGCGGTTGGCATGCGCAACGCCAAACCGTTGATGCGCTCGCCGATCTGGAACGCATCGTGACGGAATACGCCCCGGCCGACGTGCCCGAGCTCGGCGCGTTCTGGGGCGGGGCCGTCGGCTACTTCGGCTACGATGTCGTTCGCGAGATAGAGCACCTGCCCTCGCCGCCACCGAGAGGCGTGAACGCGCCCGACGCGCTGTTCGTGCTGACAGGTGCCGTCGTCATCATCGACAACTTGCGAGCCCAGGCACGCATCGTGGTTGGCGTTCCTGTGCCTCCGAACATGTCGGACGAAGCGCTGCGAGCCGCCTATCGACGTCGCACAGCGCGAGATCGATGACATTGAGCATCGGTTCCGACAACCGCTGCCGCTCCCACCGCTGCGCCTCGATCGCGGTGCCGCCGCGGTCGTCGGCGAATCGAATTACGAGCGGGAGAAATTTCTCGCCGACGTCGAGCGCATTCGCGAGTACATCTTCGCCGGCGATTGCTTTCAGGCGTTGCTGTCGCGCCGCATCCGCGTCGCACACGATTTTCCGTCGGACTCGCTCTATCGCGCGCTGCGCGCGCTCAACCCGTCGCCGTACATGTATCACCTCGTGCTCGACGGGCTGGAGCTCGTCGGCAGCTCACCGGAGTTGCTCGTTCGCGTCGCCGATGGTCGGGTCACGGTGCGCCCCATCGCCGGCACGCGCCCCCGCGGCGCGACCGCGCCCGAAGACGAGCGTCTCGCGGCCGAGCTTCTCGCCGATGAGAAGGAACGTGCGGAGCACGTGATGCTCGTGGACCTCGGTCGCAACGACGTCGGACGCGTAGCGCGGTACGGCTCCGTGTCGGTGACGGAGTTGATGCGCATCGAGCGGTACTCGCACGTGCTGCACATCGTGAGTCAGGTCGAGGGCGAGTTGCGCGAGGGCGTCACCGGCCTCGATGTATTTCGCGCGACGTTCCCGGCGGGCACGATGACGGGAGCACCCAAGGTTCGCGCCATGGAGATCATCGACGAGATGGAGCCTGAGCGACGCGGCCCGTACGCGGGCGCGGTCGGATACATCGCCGCCGGCGCCCAGCGCATGGATCTGGCGATCACGATTCGCACCTGCGTCATCGCCGACGGCGTGGCGTCGGTGCAGACCGGCGCCGGCATCGTCGCCGACTCGGTGCCGGAGCGCGAGTGGGAGGAGACCGAGAACAAGGCTCGGGCTCTGCTCACGGCCATCGGTCAGATCCGCTAGCTTCTGCGCATGGCGTTTCGGCTCGTCAGTCCAGACGGCGATCAGGTGTTCGAGCTGCGCCGCGGAGCGGCGTTGACGGTGGGACGCGCGCTCACGAGCGACGTCCCACTGCTCGACCCCACCGTATCCCGCCGGCACGCGTCGCTCGTCGCGGACGAGGCGGGCATCGAGCTCAACGACCTCGGCTCGAGCAACGGCACGTTCGTGAACGGCGCGCGCGTGGAGCACGCGCGCGTGTCTCCGGGCGACGTGCTGACGTTTGGCAAGCTGTCGTTCAACGTCAATCAGATCGAAGCGTCGGAGAACGGAGGTGACGGGCACAGCTCGCGCTTCGCGCCAACCATCGTGCGGCAACGCGCGGTGCCTGACGCGCAACAGGCATTCGCCGACGCGTTGCGAGCGAGCGGCTCGCAGGCGGTGGTGGACGAGACGGCCATCGTCCTGTCCGAAGAGCAACGCATTCGTCAGAAGCTCGCGTTGCTGCTCGAGGTGTCGAAGGCGCTCACGCGCGCGCCGGATGTCGTCACGCTGCTCGAGAAGATCGCCGAGATGGTGTTCCAGATCCTGGACGTCGATCGTTTCTCGATCCTTCTCCTCGACGAATCGGGCGACCTCATTCCCAGCATTGCCCGCGACAGGAGCGGCGCAAATCTTGGACGGACAGTGCCGCTGTCCATCGCTCGAAAGGCCATCGAGGAGAAGATCGCGATTCTGTCCGACAACGCGCCGGAAGATCTGCGCTTCGCGGGCCAGTCGATCGTGCATCAGCAGGTCCGGTCCGCGGTCTGCGCACCGCTGATCGGGACCGAGAGCCGCGTGGTGGGCGTGCTGTACGTCGACAGCCTGACGAGCGCCCATCGCTTCAACGAGGATGACCTCGACTTCGTGGTCGCGTTCTCCGGCATCGTCGCCGTCGCAATCGAGAACAGCCGCTTCGCCGAGCGTATCCGGCACGAGACGGTCGTGCGCAGCAACTTCGAGCGGTTCTTCAGCCCTGGGATGGCCGCGCGGATCGCCGGATCGCCGGACGCCATCGCGTTAGGTGGCGAGCGACGATCCGTGGCCGTGTTGTTCGCGGACATCCGCAACTTCACGCCGCTCTCGGCCACCATGAGCCCGGATCAGACGGCACTGCTGCTGACGGAGTTCTTCACCGAGATGGTCGAGTGCGTGTTCAAGCACGGCGGTACGCTCGACAAGTTCATCGGCGATGCGGTCATGGCCCAGTGGGGCGCGCCCATCACCGAGCTGGATGACGCCGATCGCGCGCTCGACGCGGCCGTCGACATGATGCGGTCGCTCGACGGTCTCAACATCCGCTGGCGCGAGCAGAAGCGTCCCGAGCTTCAGGTGGGGATCGGTCTCAATTACGGCGAAGCGTTCGCCGGTAACATCGGGTCGGAACGGCGACTGGAGTTCACGGTCATCGGCGACACGGTGAACACCGCGAGCCGGTTGTGCGCGTGGGCCGAGGGTGGCGAGATCCTGCTGTCGCAGGCGTTCCGAGAGGCGCTCACGCGTCCGCACCCGCTCGTCGAGCGAACGCCGCTGTCGCTTCGTGGAAAGACCGAGCCGGTGGTCGTCTACCGAGCTCTCGCCTGACCGCATGACGCAGGCACCCGCCGGCTACACGCGGTTCGTGCTCTCCGGCGCCGACGTCGTCGCGCTCGGCACCTGCGCGGACGCCGTTAGGCACGCGATCGGCGAGCGATCGCTGTACGCGTACGCGGCCGCGCACCCGGCGCGACGCGAGTTGCGTGGCCGCGGCGCCGCCTACGCGGTTCCCCTCCCCGACGGTCAGACGCGCGTCGTCGTGCGACATTCCCGCCACGGCGGCTTGCTCGCTCCCGTCACCGGCGATCGTTTCCTGCCACCGACGCGGGCGCCTCACGAGTTGAAAACGGCGCTGCGGCTCACCGACTCGGGCGTCGCCACGCCGGAGGTGATCGCGTATGCCACGTATCCAGCCGGCACGCTCCTGCGGCGCAGCGACGTGGCCACCCGCGAGGTCGTCGGGGGATCGGACCTGGGCGCCGTGCTGGCTGGCGGCGATGCCGCCGGACGCGCGTGCATCGGTCTGGACCGCGACGGCGGAGCTGCTGCACGCGCTCGAGCGTGCCGGCGCGCGGCATCCGGATCTGAACGTCGGGAACGTACTCATCGTCGAGAATGGCGACGGATCGCGCCGAGCACTCGTCCTCGACGTCGATCGAATGGTGTTCGGGCGCGCGAACGACCGTCGAATCGGCGCGGCGAACATCGCGCGCCTCGTGCGCTCGCTGCGGAAGCTCCGCTCGCAGAGGCGCCTAACGGTCACCGACGACGAGATGGAGAAGCTCGCGGTGCTCGCGACGAAACGAGGTAACCAGGAGTGACGCGGGAAACGCGCGCAACGCCGGCGCTCGAGCGCATCTGCATCGTGATGATGAGCGCAGTCGGCGATGCCGTTCACGTGCTGCCGGTCATCAACGCGCTCAAGCGCCACCGCCCATCGTCGCACATCACGTGGGTCCTTCAGCCTGGTCCGGCGACGCTCGTGCGCGGTCACCCCGCGATCGATGACATCATCCTGTTCGATCGGTCGAAGGGGATTCGGGCGTTCCTCGACGTTCGGCAGCGCACTCGCCACGCGGCGGTTCGACGTCGTGCTCGCACTGCAGGTCTACTTCAAGGCCGGCGTCGTGACGAGCTTCACGCACGCCGACGTGAAGCTCGGATTCGATCGTGCGCGGGCGCGCGATTTCAACTGGGCCTTTACCAATCGCAAGATCCCGCCGCACCACGCCGGCCAACACGTGCAGGATCAGTACTTCGAGTTTCTCACTGCGCTCGGCGTCCCGCACGAACCGGTGACGTGGAACCTCGGGCCGTGGCCGCTCGGAGCGCGCGTGGCAGCGTGACTTCTTCGCGCCGCTCACGCGCCCCGTTGCCGCCATCGTTGTCGCCACGAGCAAGCCGCAGAAAGACTGGCTCCCGGAGCGATGGGCCGAGGTGGTGGACGAGCTGTACGAAGCGCACGGGCTTCAGCCGGTTCTGGTCGGCGGCCGGTCGCCGCGCGAGGTCCACGCCGAGTCGGTGATCATGGAGCGGGCGCGCCACAAACCCGTGTCGGCGTTGGGCAGCGGCCTGCGCAATCTCGTGGGCATTCTGGACGGCGCCGCACTCGTACTCGCGCCGGACACGGGTCCGCTGCACATGGCCGTCGCACTCGACCGGCCCGTCGTTAGTCTGATCGGCTACACGAACCCGAAACGCACCGGGCCGTACCGACGCTTCCACGATCTCATTGTCGATGCGTACGGTGATCCCGGCGAGGACTACCCGCTGTCGATGGAGACGCGCCTCGACCGCATGCCACGCATCACGGTACGCGACGTCATGGCGAAGGTCGAGCTGTGGCGGGCGCGTTATGCATCGCTGACGCTGACTCGGTGATCGGCCCGAACCGATACTCGACCCCGAGCTGCGCCATGAGCCGCACCATCAGGCCTAACGCGAGCCCCATCACGGCGAAATAGTCGCCGTCCACGCGCTCGACGATCGTCGCGCCGAATCCCTGAATGCCGTACGCGCCCGCCTTGTCCATCGGTTCGCGCGTCGCGATGTAGCGCGTGATGTCATCGTCGGTCAGGCGTCGGAACGTGACATCCACCGACTCGACGCCCGAAACGAGTCGACCGCCCCGTGCCACGGCGACTGCGGTGAGCACCACATGCGTGCGCCCGGACAACCGACGCAGCATCACCGCGGCGTCGCGCTCGTCACGCGGCTTTCCGAGAATGTCGCCGTCGACGACGACGATCGTGTCCGCACCGATGACCACCGCATCGTGTTCGAGCTCCGCGACCGCGGTCGTTTTCTCGCGCGCGAGACGTTCGGCGTGCGCGCCGAGGTATTTCGCCCGCGTAAGCGCGTCTCGTCGATGTCGGCAGCGCGTACGGCATGTCGGACACCAATCAGCGTCAGGAGCTCGCGACGCCTTGGCGAGGATGACGCGAGGACGACTCGTGGACCGCTCAGCGGTTGCTCAGTCATCGCTCGAGCCACAACGTGACCGGTCCATCGTTCACGAGCTCCACATCCATCATGGCGCCGAACTCTCCGGTTTCCACGTGAAGACCGCCGGAACGAAGCAATGCGATGAAACGCTCGTACAGCGGAATCGCCAGCTCCGGCCGCGCGGCGTCGATGAAGCTCGGGCGCCTCCCCTTCCGCGAGTCCCCGTAGAGCGTGAACTGCGAGACCACGAGTACCGACCCAGCGACGTCCGCGAGCGCTAGGTTCATCTTGTCCTCCGCATCCGCGAACAGGCGGAGACCTGTTACCTTCTCCGCCATCCACGTGCAATGGTCGTCGGTGTCGGTGGCGGTGAATCCCACGAGCAGTACGTACCCGCGCTCGATTCGACCGCTGACGCGTGGCGCGCTGCGGTCTCACGAATCCGGACTTCGGCCCTGCTCACACGTTGCAAGAGCACACGCATACGGTCTCGCCCTTCTGGTCCTGTGCAGCATCTTTGTGTCCTGGAACCGCAACGCAAAACGGCCCGGGTGCCGGATTCCGCTCCTCCCCCGGCGGCCCGAATACTGCTTGCGACGCCAGTAGCTCGCCATTCCGACACTCGGGAAATTGGGGAGATGTCGCCCGAGGTGGCCACGCTTTCGCGATGCTCTCGCGCATGGCTGTACCATGAGAGCGCCCCGTTAGCCTACCAGGACACAGAGTCCGCCCTTCAGGACGAGACCAGCGAGCTCTATGGCGCACGGCGGCGATTGGGTGGCTAGCAACATCGACGGGGAGGCGATGGCCGAGGCGGCGGCGCACACGCCTGGTGCCCCCGCCCGCGACGGTGTTGCCACGCCGCCGTCCACCTCAGAGGCCGGGCCGTTCAAGACATCCCGGTTGTCATCGAGTGACCTGGCGCGCCTCATCGTGCGCGGCGGTGTCTGGTCGCTCATCATTTCCGCGAGCGGCGCGGCGCTCTCGCTCGGCGTCCATCTCATACTGGCGCGCGTACTTGGAAGCGAAGAATACGGACGCTACGTGTTCGCGCTCGCGTGGATGAACGTCCTGTTGCTGGTAGGAAAATTCGAGCTCGACACGGCGTCGGTTCGGTTCGTGGGCGCGTATTCGGGAACCGATCAATGGGCGTTTCTGCGCGGGTTCCTCACTCGAAGCTCCCAGATCGTCTTCCTCATGTCGGTCGGGATCATGCTGGCCAGCGCGGTGCTGATCGGCGTACTGATGGGCCAATTCGAGCGCGGTACAGCCCTCAGCTTTCTCGCGGCGAGCCTGCTCCTCCCCGTGTCGGCCATGGGGCAGCTCAAGGCCAGCGCACTCCAGGGATTCAAGCACGTCGTGCGCTCGCAGGCGCCGAGCATGGTCGTTCGGCCGGTGGTATTCGTTCTCGGCATTGTTGTCTTGCACTATGGCTTCCAGCGCTCCGTGAGCGCTCCTGTTGCCATTCTCCTACAATTTGCCGCAACGACTGTTGCGCTGGTTCTGACGATCTGGTTTCTCCAGACCGTGATGCCGGATCGCCTGCGGCAGGCGACTGAAGCGTTCGACACGCGCTATTGGATGAAGACGGCCGCGGGACTGCTCGTCATCTCCGGTGGGCAGACCATCCTCTCTACAAACGCGGACGTCCTGGTCGTGGGGAGCTTGCTCGGTCCCGAGCTCGCCGGGCGCTACGGGGCCGCGAGCCAGCTCGCATCCGCGGTGAGCTTTGGCGTGTCGGCGATCTCGTTCATCGCCTTGCCCTTCATTGCCGACCTGTACGCGCGTCAGGCAATGGGGCAACTGCAAGCGTTGATCAGCCACGTCGCGCGGCTGGCGTTGATCCTGTCGGTACCGGTGCTCGTCGTGCTCGTCGTCGGTGCGCGACCCGTGATGTCGGCATTCGGGCCCGTCGTTCGCCGACGCATCATGGCTCCTCGTACTGCTCGGATTCGACCAGCTGATCGGCGCGCTGTTCGGCATCGCCGGATATCTGCTGGTCATGACGGGCCATCAGGTCACAGCCGCGCGCGTCATCGTCGGCTGCGCGGTTCTCAACCTGCTCCTGACGTTCGTGCTCACGCCGTGGCTCGGCACCATGGGCGCCGGCCTGGCAACGACGCTCACGACACTCGCCCGGTGCTATCTCCTCGTGACGCGGATGCGCTCGGCGCTCGGCCTGAGCCTGTCGCCGTGGGCATCCCGAACAGCGGCGCCCGCTGCGTAGTCCCGTGGCGCCGTCCGCCTAACGGTGGACGGGCGCCATGCCGCGCGATATCGCGCTATTCGACCGTGACGGACTTCGCCAGGTTGCGCGGCTGATCGACGTTCGAGCCTCGCTTGACCGCGATGTAGTACGCGAGCAGCTGCAGCGGAATCGCCGCGAGCACCGGAGTGAGCATGTCCACCGTCTCCGGGATACGAAACTCGTAGTCCAGCTTCCCGACGAGTGTCGGTTCGTCGCGGCTCGTGATCGCGATCACGCGTCCCTTGCGCGCCTTCACTTCGGCCACGTTGGACGTGACCTTGTCGAACACGGAGTCATGCGGCGCGATGAACACGACCGGCATCATCTCGTCGATGAGCGCGATCGGCCCATGCTTCATTTCGGCGGCCGGGTATCCCTCGGCGTGGATGTAGCTGATCTCCTTGAGCTTCAGCGCGCCTTCGAGAGCGGCCGGGAAGTTGTAGCCGCGGCCGAGATACAGGAAATTCGACGCCCGCTTGAACTCCTCGGCAATGTCCTCCATTTCCTGCGCGCGGTCGAGAATCTGCTTCACCTGCGCGGGGATCGCGTGCATCGCCTCGATGATCTCGCGCCCGCGCAGGATCGACACGTCGCGCAGTCGGCCGAGCTTGAGCGTGAACAGCAGCAACGCCATGACCTGACTCGTGAACGCCTTCGTCGAGGCGACGCCGATCTCGGGACCGGCATGGATGTAGATGCCGCCGTCCGCCTCGCGCGCGATGGTGGATCCGACGACGTTCACGATGCCTAACGTTCTCGCACCACGACGCTTCGCCTCGCGCATCGCGGCCAGCGTGTCCGCCGTCTCGCCGGACTGCGAGATCACGATGCAGAGCGTGCGGTCGTTGACGATCGGGTTGCGATACCGGAATTCGGACGCGTACTCGACTTCCACAGGCACGCGCGTGAGCTCCTCGATCATGTGCTCGCCGATGAGCGCCGAGTGCCAGCTCGTGCCGCACGCCGTGATGACAATGTTGTCGAACACCAGCAGTTCGTCATCGCTGAGGTTCAGACCGCCGAGCTTCGACGTTCCCTCTTCGCGCAACAAGCGACCGCGCATGGCGTTCTCGAGCGTCGTTGGCTGCTCGAAGATTTCCTTGAGCATGAAGTGCGCAAAACCGCCGCGCTCGATCTGATCGAGATCCCAGTCGATCTTGCTCACCTTCTTGTGCTGCTCGGTTGCGTTCAGGTCGATGATCCGGTAGCCGTTCGGCTCGAGCACCGCGAGGTCGCCGTCGTCGAGGTACACGACCTGGCGCGTATGCGCGAGAATGGCGGACACGTCACTCGCGACGAAGTACTCGCCGTCCCCGAGACCGACGAGCAGCGGGCTTCCTTTCCGCGCCGCGACGATCTTCTTCGAGTCCGCGCTGGAGATGACCGCGATGCCGTAGGTGCCTTCGATCTTGAGGAGCGCCTGAATCACTGCCTCCTCGAGGTTGCCGTCGAACAGCTCCTCGATGAGGTGCGCCACCACTTCGGTGTCCGTCTCGGACGTGAACTCGTGGCCGCGCTCCTCGAGCGTCTGGCGGAGCGCCGTCGCGTTCTCGATGATGCCGTTGTGAACGACGGCGATCTGCCCCTTGCAGCACATGTGTGGGTGGGCATTGCCCGTCGTCGGAGCACCGTGCGTCGCCCATCGCGTATGCGCGATGCCCAGCGTGCCCGATACGGGATCGAGCGACAAGACGTTCTCCAGGCGCGAGATCTTCCCCGCGACCTTACGCGTCTCGACGCCCTTGCCGTTCATGATGGCGACGCCAGCCGAGTCGTAGCCGCGATACTCCAGCCGCTTGAGCCCGTCGACGAGCATGGGCGTGCAGCTGCGGGTTCCGATGTATCCGACAATTCCACACATGGTACGTTGAGCTAGAGTGACTCAGGCAGTGAGCGCATCGAGCGGTTCGCGCGAGCGCGCGACGAGTGCACGCGCCGCGTCCACCGACGGCGCCTCGGCAATGACGCGCACGATTGGTTCCGTTCCTGACGGGCGGATGTGGACCCAGCTGTCCGGCCAGGACAGTCGAAGTCCGTCCTGCGTGTCGACGTGTGCCCCGGTAAATGTCTTCCGTAGTGCTTCGTACACCGCATCCAGCGCGACGGGTGGACGATCGAGCTTGTCCTTCACGATCGCGTAACGCGGGTACTGAGAGACGATCTCCGACAGCGTTTCTTCACCTTCCGACAGCAACTGCAGCACCAGCGCGGCGGCCAACGGCGCATCCCGCCCAAGGTGCAACTCGGGCAGGATCACGCCACCGTTGCCCTCGCCACCGACAACGGCCTTCTCGTCGCGCATACGAATCGCGACGTTCACCTCGCCCACCGGCGCCCTGACGACTCGGCCGCCAGCCCTCGCCGCAATGTCGTCGACAATCCGACTCGTCGAGAGATTCGTTACAACCGTGCCCGGCCGCTGCGAGAGCACGACTCGGGCCGCAAGCGCGAGCGTGTAATCCTCGCCAATCGCGACCCCACCGTTGGCCACCAGCGCGAGTCGGTCGACGTCAGGGTCAACCGCGAAACCCACGTCCGCACCGGAGCTCGCGACGAGTCGCTCCAACTCCCCCAGGTTCTCCGGAACTGGTTCGGGCGGGCGTGGAAAGCGACCGTCCGGCTCGAGGTTAATGACCGTGACCTGGCAGCCCAGTCGTTCCAGCAGCGCCGGCATGATCACCGCGCCGGCCCCTCGGCAGCAGTCCAGCGCCACCCGAAGCTTTCTCGCGCGAATGCGCGCCCCGTCGATCATCGGCAGCGCGAGAACGGCATCGATGTGGCGCAACGGAGCTTCGTCGTCGGCTTCAACGAGGCCCAGCCGCTCCCAGGTCGCACGGGCGAACGGCTGACCGACCAGTGAACGCATGGCTGTCCCTTCGATCGCATCGAGGAACAGGCCCGTGGAGCCCACGAACTTGAGCGCGTTCCACTCGATCGGGTTGTGGCTGGCCGAGATCATGAGGCCGCCGCCAGCGTGATGGTGTTCGACAGCGAGCTGACAGGTTGGGGTCGTTGTAAGCCCCAGATCGATCACGCGGACGCCGACGGACTGGAGGGCGGCAATGACGCAGCGATGGAACATGGGGCCCGAGACGCGGCTGTCCCGACCGACCACGACCGGTTTCGTGCGGTCGGCCGCGGCCACCCAAGCCCCGAACGCTGAGGCATAGCTCGTTACGACTTCCGGAGTTAGGCCAGCACCAACGCGCCCGCGGATTCCCGAAACGCTCACCATCAACTGTTCAGCCGCCATTCGCCCTCCAATGCAATGTCGCAAAGGTAGTGGGCACCGGGGGGTGGGCAAGCGCGAATCCAAGCCACGTCCAGGTCGATTCCGGCCACGGTGACTGTGCTCCGCGTGTGTCGTCTCCATCGAGCAGCTGGGCACGCCAGTAGCGTCGCCCATCGTCGCGTCACACCGGAGGAACGTCCTGTCTTCGTCGTCGCTCGGAGCGCGAGCGTCGCGACTCCCCTTTCGCTGGAAGATGGCTGGGGTCAGCGCGGCCGCGGTGCTGCTCACGCTGATCGTCGTTCTCTTGCCAGTCTACACGCGCTCGCGCGACAACCTCGCGGAAGTGCATGGCCAGCGACTCGCCGCCATCGCGCGCAGCACGAGCGTGGCGATCTCGGCGGACTCGCTCGACGTCATCGCGCAGCCGGGCGGGCAGAACACCGAAGCGTTCATCGCGACACGCGCGGCGCTGAAGCGGCTCTGGTCTGTCAACGGCGGTGACGTGAGCGAGCTGGCGAATGGGATCGCGGTCATCCGTCGCACCGGGAACGGGTACCGGTACCTTGCGCACTCCTCATGGAATGCCGGGCAACCGCAGTACACCACGGGCTGGCTTCCCCCCGACTCGCTGGTTGACGCACTACGCGGCGGACGCGGCGGCGTGAGTCCGCTGGTACGTGATGACGCCGGTGAGCTGCTCACCGCCGCGGCACCCGTCAACCGCGCCGACGGCTCGGTCGCCGGTTTCGTGATCACCACCATGCGTGCGGACGTCTTCCTGAGCGAGATCCGGAGCACGCTCATCCGCTTCACGATCTATCCGCTGCTGGCGTTCCTCCTTCCCGTCGCGCTGTCCTTCTGGGCTGCGTCGCGCCTAACGCGCGGCATCGACGCCGTGGCCGCGCATGCGGACGCCGTCGCGCGTGGCGGGCTCCGCCGCGAGCTCGGCTTCACGTCGGGCGACGAAGTCGGGCGACTTGCGGATTCGGTCCGCCGGATGACGTCGAGCCTCCGCTCGCTCCTGCGCGACATCGACGGCGGTGCCGGCGAGGTCGCCGCGACGGCCGAGCAGCTCGCGTCAGGCGCGCAGCAGATGAGCGCCAGCACGGAGCAGGTTGCTGGGGCGGCGCACTCCATCGCGGAGTCCGTCGGCACGCAGACGCGCGGCATCGGCGCGGTGGCGGCCGGCTCATCACGTCTCGCCGAGCGTGCGTCACGTGTGGCCGACCACGCGCGCAGTGCTCAACGAGCGGGCGATTCTGTCGTGACATCCGCCCGTCGCGGGGCACAATCGGCGGCAGAGGCCCTCGAGAGCATGGCGTCGATCAGCGCCGTGACGAACGAGGCGGTCCCGGTAGTCGCCGAGCTCGGCGAAAAGTCACAGAGGATCGGCAAGATGACCGACACGATTGGGGCGATCGCGCGTCAGACGAATCTCCTCGCGCTCAACGCCGCGATCGAGGCGGCGAGAGCTGGCGAGCACGGCAAGGGTTTCGCAGTCGTCGCGGATGAAGTGCGCAAGCTCGCCGGCGAGAGCGCACGCGCGCTCGATACGATTCGCAAGCTCGCCGGCGAGATGCGCAGCGCTTCGCTCCGCACCGCGGAGCGCATCGCCCTCGTCAGCGATCGCGTGACGAACGGCGAGTCGGTCATTCGCACCTCGGCCGCATCGCTGACGCGCATCTCGACCGAGATCGAGAGCAGCCGCGACGCGATCGCGCTCATCGTCGATGCGAGCGACGCGCAGCGCGAGGAAGCGGACGCGCTCGCCCGGGAGATCGAGGCGATTGCCGCGGTCGCCGACCAGAACGCGGCGACGTCGCAGGAAGTGAGTGCGGTCGTGCAGCAGCAGACCGCATCGATGACCCATGTCTCCGAATCCAGCCAACACCTGGCGGAGATCGCGAATCGCCTCAAAGGTGCGATGACGCGCTTCGAGCTATAAGCTTCTCGGCCGTGAGTGATCCTCTCGGCCTCCTCCCAATTGCTGTTGCCGCCGGCGGCGGACACGTCGACGGTTTCGAAGCGCAGCAACTCGTCGCGGCAGGGCTTACCCTGCTCCAGCGATGCGCGCCACTCGTGCGCGCGTTGCAGCGTCGCCGCTCCGCGATTTTACTGCCGACGTCGCCCGCGTTCGTGACGGCGCTCGCGGCTTCCGAAGGGCGTGGTGCGGTTCTCATCAACCCGCTCGCGTCCGCTCCCGAGGTGGCGTATCAGATCGCCGACGCGAGCGTCGGCGCGGTGTTCACGACCGCGGATCTCGCGCGCCGCGTACCCGATCACGTTCCCCGTGTGCTGCTCGACGACGCGCCGCGAACGGCGCGCTTCGTCGCGGACGCTGGCTCTCGCGACGTGGATCTCGGGTCGCATCACGGCCTGACGTTGGAAGGCGATGCGGACGCGGTCGGCGCGAAGGAGGAGGCGGCGATCGTCTACACGTCCGCGTTGGCCGGTACGTTGTTAGGCGCGTCACTGACGCATCACAACTTGCTCTCGAACGCGCGTGCCACCATGACCGCGGCGGCAATGACACGCGACAGCCACGCTCTCGCCGTCCTGCCCTTCGCTCACTTGTTCGGCCTCGTCGTATCGGGAGCGGCGCCGCTGTTGGCGGGCGGCCGCGTGACGACGATGGCCCGCTTCAACCCCGGACGCGCGATCGAGCTGCTGGAGAGCGAGTCGATCTCGGAGCTGGTCGCGGTGCCGTCCGTTTTCGCGGCTATCGTCGCACTCCTCGACCGACGGAACGCACCACTACGAGGCGAGCGCCTCCGGCTCTGCATCTGCGGCGGCGCGCCGCTCGACGTCGCACTCCAGGACCGGTGGTATGACGTGACGGGGACCGAGCTGCGACAGGGGTACGGTCTCACAGAAGCTGGGCCGGTCTGCCTGTTCAACCGTGTCGATCAGCCGAACCGGCGCGGCACGTTAGGCGTTCCCTTCCCCGGCGTCCGCGTTTCCGTCCGGGCGGATGCCGGCGGCGCGGAGCTACCGCCGGATGTCGAAGGTGAGATCTGCATCGCGGGACCTAACGTGTTCGCCGGCTACGTGAACGCGGCCGCCCACCCCGTCAGGCCGGACGATCCCTGGAGCGCGGGGTTGCGACCGCGATGGTGAGTGGCTCCGCACCGGGGACCGCGGTGTTCGGAACGGCGATGGCACCGTTTCGTTTCGCGGCGTGCTCAAGCCGATGTTCACGCGAAACGGGTTCAACGTCTACCCGCGGGAGCTGGAACGCGTGGTCGGGGCGATGCCGGGCGTGCGCAGCGTGCGCGTGATCCCAATTCCCGACCCGCTTCGCGAGAACGACATCACCCTCGAGATCGAGGGCGACGTCACGGAGGCGGACGTGAAGGCATGGTGTGACGTACAGCTCGCCGCGTACAAGCGACCGTCCGCCATCACCGTTCTCGCCAGCATCGCCTAACGCCGGACGACCTTCGGCTCAGTGGGCCAGGGCGCCGGTCGGCGACAGATCGATCGCGCCCGAGTCGAGCGCCTCGAAGAACGCCGCGACACAGATCGGGTCGAACTGTGTCCCGCTGCACCGTCGCAGCTCAGCCAGGGTGTCCTGGAGTGGAACTCCCGGGCGGTACGGGCGAACGCTGGTCATCGCGTCGAACGTATCGGCGACGGCCGCAATGCGAGCTTCGAGCGGAATCGCGTCTCCACTCATGCCATCGGGGATTCCGCTCCCATCGTACTTCTCGTGGTGCCAGCGCACGATGTTGAGCGCCATCGGCATGTCTCCGAGGAGTGGCGAGAGGATGCGCCAACCGACGATTGGATGCGTCATGATGTGGTCGTACTCGACGTCGGTCAGCGGGCCGGGCTTGTTCAACACCGCTTCGCGGACGCCGATCTTGCCGATGTCGTGGACCCGTCCGCCAATCTCGATCTCGCGGAGCGCATCCGGGCTCATGCCGATCGCCTGAGCGATCGCGACCGAATAGCGACTGACGCGTAACGAGTGGCCGTGCGTGTACGTGTCCTTGACTTCGAGCGCGTCGGCCAGCGATTGAATGCTGGCGAGAAAGAACGCTTCCAGGCGGTGTGCCTGCTCCGCGACACGCGCTTCGAGACTCTGCTGATAGCCGCGGTTTTCGAGAATCAGTCGCCGCTTCTCGAGTGCCTGACGCACTCGCGCTCGAACCTCGTCGAGGTGGAACGGCTTCGTCAGATAATCCATCGCGCCTACCGCCAGCGCGCTGACCGCGGTTGCCACATCTGCAACAGCGGTGATCATGATGATGGCCGTATCGGGGTGCCGCTCGCGAGCTTCGCGCAGCAGGCCCATCCCATCCAGCTCGGGCATGTGGAGATCCGACAGGAGCAGCGTCGGTCGCACACTCTCCAGCAGATCGAGTGCAACGCGGCCGTTGGGGGCCTCGTGACACGAGAACCCCTCCCCCTGCATGAGCCGCACGAGCACTCGGCGCAGGTGAGCCTCGTCGTCGGCGACTACGCAGTGCAGCGCCGTTCCCGTCGAATTATCTTGACCCATTCACCACCCGGACAGAGCAAACGAATGACGCGCGTTTTCGACGAGGACCTCGACGCAGGATTCGCCACGCGGGCCATCCATGCCGGACAGCGACCAGAGCCGCTCGCCGGCGCGATCATGACGCCGCTGTACCTGACGTCCACCTACGTGCAGGATGGACTCGGAAAAAACAAAGGCTACGAATACGCGCGCGGCAAGAACCCAACGCGCGAGGCGCTCGAGCGCAACGTCGCCGCCCTGGAAGGTGGCCGCCATGGTTTCGCGTTCGCGAGCGGCATGGGCTGTCTCGACTCGATCATGAAGCTGTTCCGATCGGGAGATCACATCGTCTGCGGCGAGAACGTGTACGGCGGAACGTCACGGTTGTTCGATCGCATTCTCGTCAATCTCGGCCTGCGATTCACGTACGTGGATACGCGCTACGCCGATCGCGTCGTGGATGCGGTGACTCCGGAAACCAGGGCTATCCTCGTCGAGACGCCCACGAATCCGATGATGTGGATCGCAGACCTCGCTGCGATGAAAGAGATCGCGGCCCGCGCCAATGCCCTGCTCATCGTCGACAATACGTTCGCCACGCCGTACTTCCAGCAACCGCTCGACTTCGGCGCCGACATCGTATATCACTCGACGACCAAGTATCTCAACGGGCACAGCGACATGATCGGCGGTATCGCGGTCGTGCGCGATGATGATCTCGCCGCCAAGCTGCAGTTCATTCACAACGCTGCCGGCGCCGTCGCCGGCCCGTTCGACGCCTGGCTCGCGTTGCGCGGCACTAAGACGCTGCACCTGCGCATGCGCCAGCATGACGCGAACGGACGCCAGATCGCGACGTGGCTCGCCGCACGGTTCGGAGAGGAGCGCGTCATCTACCCTGGGCTGCCCTCGCATCCACAGCACGAGCTGGCGTGTCGCCAGATGAAGGGGTTCGGCGGAATGATCTCGCTGGACCTCGAGACGAGAGAACGCGCCGCGCGTGTCCTCGATCGCGTGAAGGTGTTCGCGCTCGCCGAGTCACTTGGTGGCGTCGAGAGTCTCATCTGCCTTCCGGCCGCGATGACACACGCCTCGGTGCCACCTGAACGTCGCGCGCGCATCGGCATCGGCGAGGGGCTGATTCGCCTCTCCTGCGGCGTCGAGGATCCAGAGGACCTGATGGCCGACTTGGAGCAGGCATTCGAGGGGCTTTAACAACGCGCGGTGGCGGGTGGGCGCTTGTTGTTTGATGCTGGCTCGCCCCCGTGCCTCAGCATACCTTCGATCGGGCGGACACTTCAGGCGCGAGTCCGCCGTAGGGACTGGGTCTCGACTACCCGTCCCCTGTAACAAGTCCCCAGTCCCACGTCTCTATGGCTGACCGCAAAGTCCTCACCCAGATCTCCTCGACGGCCTGGGAGCACGCGGCTGATCGGGCCGCCCTGAACAGCCTTCGCGCCATTCCCGGCTTCGACGAAGTCGTGCGGAAGATCGCCGGCTTCTTCGGCGAGAAAGGCGTTCGCCAGCTCTTTCTCGCGAACGCGGTGCTCGTCGGACCGAAGCAGCGCCCTGCCTTGAACGCATTGTATGGCGAAGTCGTCGAGACGTTGGACTGGCCGGAACGCCCCGACCTGTACGTGTCGCAAACACCGTTCGTGAACGCCGCCGCCGTCGGCTTCGACAAGCCGTTCATCGTCCTCAACTCGGCCACCATCGCGCTGCTCGACAAGGAAGAGCGTCGCGACATCCTTGGCCACGAGTTGGGTCACATCATGAGCGGCCACACGACCTACACGACCATCGCGATCATCATCATGACGGTCGGGCTGCGTAACCTGCCCTTCCTCGCTGGCATGGCCCTGCTGCCGTTCCAGCTCGCGTTGCTCGAGTGGTATCGCAAGGCGGAGCTCTCGGCTGATCGCGCGGGGCTGCTCGCGACGCAGGATCTCGACGTCTCGATGCGCACCTTCCTGAAAATGGCTGGCGGCGGACCGGGCGACGACGAGATCAGCCTCGAGGCGTTCCTCGAGCAGGCCGAGACGTACGAGACCCAGGGCGATCTCGCGGATCGCGTCTGGCAGGTGATCAATACCGCGTTCAAGACCCACCCGTTCGGCACGGTGCGCGCGGCCGAGCTGCAGCGTTGGGTAAAGAGCGGGCAGTACGACGCGATTCTCAACGGCGACTATCCGCGGCGCGGCGACACGGGCGCGAAGTTGAGCGACGACTACGTCGATGCGGCTGGCTACTATGGGAACCAGGCGCGCGAGGCAATGTCGCAGGTTGGCGACGTCCTCGCCCGCGCGCGCGACGCGTTCAACAGCGCGTTCAGAACGGAACCGTGAAGGCACTGATTGTCGGCGGGGGCGGTCGTGAGCACGCCCTCGCCTGGAAGCTGAAGCGGGACGACCCCACAATCGAGCTCCTCGCTGCGCCGGGCAACCCGGGCATCGCGGAGCTCGCGCGTTGTGTGGCGGTATCAGCGACGGACGTCACGCGGATTGTGGACCTCGCGGCGCAGGAACGCGTCGACCTCGTGGTCGTGGGGCCGGAAGCACCATTAGCCGCCGGGCTCGCGGACGCGCTGTGCGGGCGCGGCCTTCCGGTGTTCGGGCCGTCGGCTGCGGCGGCTCGTATCGAGACCTCGAAGCGGTTCGCGAAAGAGGTCATGGCCGACGCAGGCGTTCCCACGGCGCGCGCGTCGCATCACTCGGAAGTCGACTCGGCGCGTCGCGCCGTCGCCGACTTCGGTGCACCGGTGGTCATCAAGGCGACGGGCCTGGCGTCGGGAAAGGGCGTCGTCGTCTGTGAGTCGGTCGACGCAGGCCTACGCCGCGGTCGACCGCATGCTGCGGGACGGCGCGTTAGGCGATGCCGGCAACGAAATCCTCGTCGAGGAGTTCATGGAGGGCGAGGAGCTGTCGCTCTTCGCGCTGACGGACGGCGAGCGGTACCTGACGATGATCCCCGTGCAGGACCACAAGCGGTTGTTCGCCGGAGACGCCGGTCCAAATACCGGGGGGATGGGCGCCTACGCGCCCGTCGCCGTCGGCACCGATGCGCTCGTTAGGCAGGCGGGCGCGCGGATCATCGAACCGACGCTCGCGGCGCTGCGCGAGCGTGGCGCGTCGTTCAGTGGTCTGCTGTACGCGGGACTCATGCTGACCGACGAGGGCCCGAAGGTCGTCGAGTTCAACTGCCGCTTCGGCGATCCCGAGACACAGGCGATTCTGCCCACTCATGCGCAGCTCGCTATTGGACGCGTTCGTCGCGGTCGCGTCAGGCGACGGGCTTTCGGGAATGGACCCGTTCGACTGGAGTGAGCAGTTCGCGGTCACGACCGTTCTCGCCGCGCCCGGATATCCTGATGCCCCGGCTACCGGCGACCGCATCACGCTCCCGGAGCAGCACGGGGACGTCATCGTATTCCATGCCGGCACGAGCCGCGACCGCGACGGCGCGCTGGTGACGGCCGGCGGACGCGTGCTCGCCGCGACAGGCGTGGCGGCTTCGTTCGACGTCGCACAGCGCGCAAGCGTGGAGTACGCGGAGGCGGTGCAGTTCACCGGCAAGCAGTACCGTGCCGACATCGGCTGGCGAGAGTCAGCCCGACGTGCCCGAGCTACCTGAAACGGAGACGATCGCGCGTGACCTCGACCGCGCGATCTCCGGCAGCACGATCAGCGACGTCCGGGTCACGCGACCCGACGTCCTGCGGGAAGTGGATCCGGCCGAACTGCAACGTCGCATCGTGGGGACCGTCATCGAGCACTCGTGGCGGCGCGCGAAGCTCGTCGTGCTCGATTTGTCGTCCGGCGACCGCATCGTAGTGCAGCCGCGATTCACCGGCGCCCTGCTCGTCGATGATGGGAATCTCCCCGAGAGCGAGCGACGCTACTCCACGATCGAGTTCGTCCTCGGTGATGGGCGGTCGCTTCATTATCGAGACATCCGCCGCCTCGGCACGGTCAGCCTGATGGACGACGGCCGCTTCTCGCGGTACTCCGCGGCGCTCGGCATGGAGCCGTTGGACCCAGCCTTTACCGCCGAGCGACTGTCGGCCATTCTTCGGGCTTCGCGACAAGCAGTGAAGCGAGTGTTGATGGACCAACGTCGAGTCGTTGGAGTGGGAAACATTTACGCGAACGAAGTGCTCTGGCGTACGGGCATCGATCCCTCACGGTCGGCGGCGACCCTGTCGCCGATCGAGGCGGAGCATTTGCACCACGAGCTTCGCAACGTACTCCATGCGGCGGTCGATGCCCGTGGTACGAGCTTTCGCGATTACCGTGACGCATCTGGCCAGCGCGGTTCGTTCGCCGAGCAACTCGACGCCTACGGGCGCGAGGGCGAGCCGTGTCGGCGCTGCGGACGCCGCCTCTTCGTCACGCACGAGATCGACGGGCGCTCCACGGTGTTCTGTTGGTCATGCCAGCGCTGAGAGCGTCGCGGCGCGAGCCCACGTCGGACGCGGAGCTCGCGCGCATGCGCGGCGTGGTTCGCGAGGGAGCGCAGGACCGCCCTGGCATTTACCGCATGCTGTCGGCCGACGGCGAGGTGGTATACGTCGGCAAATCGAAGCGCGTTCGGACTCGGCTCCTGAGCTACTTCCGCTGTGCGTATCCCGAGGACAAGGGTGCGCGCATTCTTCGCGAAGCTTCGACGATCGACTGGGAGTACACGCCGAGCGAGTTCTCCGCGCTGCTCACGGAATTGCGCCTGATCAAGCGATTGCGACCGCGCTTCAACGTCGCGATGAAACGCGACGCGCGTCACTATGCCTTCATCAAGCTGAGTCGCGGCGCCGCACCCAAGCTCCTGGTGGTTCGCGGGGCCGGGAGTGAAGACGGCGGGATCTACTACGGTCCGTTCGTGGGTGCGCAACGCATCGGAGACGCGGTGCGCGAGCTGAGCGATGCGCTCGGATTGCGCGACTGCTCGCTGGACCAGAAGATGTACTTCGCGGACCAGGCTGACTTGTTCGGAACGCCGACGCGCACTCCGGGTTGCATCAGGCACGAAGTCCGGAAATGTCTCGGTCCCTGCGTTGCCGCTTGCACGCTGAGCGCGTACATGGAGCGCGTGAAGATGGCTCGTGCGTTCCTCGATGGCGCCGACGACGGACCGATTGAACGGCTTCGCGCGGACATGCAGGGCGCGAGTGAGCGCATGGAGTTCGAACGCGCCGGGTCGTTACGAGACAAGCTGCACCGCCTGGAGGAGCTCCGCGAACAGTTCGGGAGGCTGCGGTTCGCAGTCGAAACGTTGTCGTTTCTTTACACGGTCCGCGGGCACGAAGGCGAGGACCGGTTGTATTTGATTCGGCGCGGGCGCGTGAGGGCCGAGCTGCCGACACCGCGCACGGCGAAAGACCGCCGGTCGGTAGACGAGTTGGTGCAGTCGGTCTACTCGCAAGTCAGAACGGAAGAGCTCGTCGGTCCCCACCCACGAGATCGATGAGCTGTTGCTGCTGTCGTCATGGTTCAGAAGAAACCCAGCAGAGCTCGATAACACTCGCCCTGCCGAACGCGGTTAAATGGTGTAGTATCCGTCTAACCGCGACTGACAACTGGCGCCGCCCATCGTGCTTAAGGTGGCCAGTGTCTTGCACATTCGCTCGAAGCACGCCGCGCCGCCGACGGTTCGTGGCCCCTAGCTCCGGGAGTAAGCGATGACGACCTCTTGGCAACCGACGACCCTCGTCCAGTGCATCAGCGTGCGACCGTGGCTGACGTACCCCGGTTGCGACGAGCCCGGTGGGTGTCATGACCTCACCTTGGGCCGCATCTACGAGATGCTGGGCATCGAGGCGAGCGGATCGTTCTACCGCATCGTCGACGATTCCGGCGAAGACTACCTGTACCCTGCTTCGCACTTTCGAGTCGTCTGAGCGCGACTCAGCGGGCTCCTAGGCGAGTAGCGGTATCAGCTCTGCCTTCGCCCGCCCGCCCGCGATCGTGAGTCGAGCAACGCTCGGCGTGAGATCGAACCGCCGGGGACCCGCAGCACCAGGATTGAGCGCGAGCCGGCCGCCTGCACCGGCGATCAGCGGTCGATGGGTGTGCCCAAATACTACGACGTCAGCACTGTAACGCTCCAGTAGCTTCACCGGCGTCGGAGACCCGACCTCGTGTCCGTGGCTCACGTGAATCGAAACGCCACCTATGGTCAGCTCGATCGACTGTGAGAGGCGGGGGTCACCGGGGGCATCCGTATTTCCATAGACCGCGCGAATCGGCGCGATGAGCGCCAACTCGTCGAGCACGTCGTCGCCGCCAACGTCGCCGGCGTGAAGGATCATCTCGACGCCCGCGAGCGCAGTATGAACGTCGGCTCTCACGAGACCGTGCGTGTCGGAGATGATGCCAATGACGCGCGGCTCCTCCGCACCCGAATCGCTCATTCGCTGGACTCGCTCCCCCACCGCGGGACCAGCGCCTGTTCGACGCCGAGTTGATCGAGCACGCGACCGACGATGAAATCGACCAGGTCTCCGATCGTGCGCGGACGGTGATAGAACCCCGGTGACGCCGGAAGAATGACAGCGCCGGCCCGCGTCAACGTCATCATGTTCTCGAGGTGGATGGCGCTGTACGGCGACTCGCGCGGCACGAGAATGAGTCGGCGCCGTTCCTTGAGCGTCACGTCGGCGGCACGCTCCACGAGCGATCGTGACGCACCGACCGCGATCGCCGACATGGTGCCCATCGAACACGGGCAGATGACCATCCCGGCCGACAATGCCGACCCGGACGCCGGCGCTGCGCCACGATCGCGATCATCGTACACGCGGACGACCGTATCCCAGCCGGCGGCCCCTACACGTTCACGCAGCGCCGCGACCGATTCGATGTCCATCTCGGTCTTGAGCAGACGCACGCCGTGATCGGACACGATCAATGACACGCGTTGCTGGCGCTCCACCAGCGCCTCGATCAGTCGCACCGCGTACGGCGCACCCGAGGCACCGGTGACCGCCACAATGATCGGGCGATCGGCAGCAGCCGTCATCGCACCAGGCGTTCGGCGAGCACGAAGCCGAAAAACGTTAGGCTGATGACGCCGTTCATGGTGAAGAAGGCGGCGTCGAGCCGCGACAGGTCATCCCCCCGGACGAGTGAGTGCTCGTAGAGGAGGAGGGCGGCGGCGACGGCCACGCCGGCCGCGTACAACCAACCGACCGGCACCGCAGTCCCCACAGCCGCGAGCGCGACGATCGTGAGCACGTGCAACCCGCGCGCGATGGCGAGCGCGCCGCGCCGGCCGAACACGACCGGCACGGAATGTAGACGCTCGGCGCGATCGAACTCTTCATCTTGCAGCGCGTACAGGATATCGAAGCCGGCAGTCCACGACGAGACGCCAAGTGCCAGGGCAATGAGCATCCACCACGGCGTGCTCCATCCCCCCGCGACGGCGAGATAGCCACCGACCGGAGCAATCGCGAGACCGATACCCAGCACGATGTGTGACCAGTGCGTGAACCGCTTGGTGTAGCTGTACCACAACACCCAGCCTAACGCGATTGGACTGAGCACCGCACACAGCGGGTTGAGGCGCCACGCGGCGAACACGAAGACGATGCTCGCGAGGACGACGGCGAGCGTCGCCTCACGGACGCCAAGCAGCCCACTCGGAAGCTCGCGCCGCGCCGTGCGCGGATTCTTCGCGTCGATCTGTCGGTCCACGATGCGGTTGAAACCCATCGCGGCGAACCGGGCGGCGGTGAACGCGATGACGATCCACGCGACCTCGGCGACCGTGACGCGTCGCGTGAAGCTCGCCAGCGTCGCGCCCACGAGCGCGAATGGCAGTGCGAACACCGTGTGCGGCAGCTTCACGAAGTTCACGTATCGCACGAGCCGTGAGCCGCCGTCGAACGTCTGTCCTTCCCGCGGTCGCATCATTCCCCTCGCCCTCCGCCACCAAACCGTGAAACGACATCGCTGAGTGAGCTCGCCGAACCCTCGAGCGCATGCGCCGTCTCGCGCAGTTGCTCGGTGAGCGACCGTTGATGATGCATTGCGCGCGTGGCCTCGTCGGCGGCTCCGGACGACGCGTCCGCCGCATCGGCCACCAGCGCCGACGCCTCATTCACCTGCCTAACGAGCGCATCCTGCCGTTCCGACGCTCGCAGTACCGCGTCGGCGAGCGCCAACGTGCGGCGCGCGTCCTGCTCGATCGATTGAAAGACGCCGACCGCTTCGCGCATGACCTGCTCGCCGCGCTTCACCGCCGATTCCATGCGCGCCACCCGTCCCGACGCATCCTCGATGCGGTCGGTCATCTCGCGCACCAGTACCTCGATGCGCCCCACCGACCCGCCACTCTGCATCGCCAGCTTCCCAACCTCTTCTGCCACCACCGCGAAGCCTCGCCCGGCTTCGCCGGCGCGCGCTGCCTCGATCGACGCGTTGAGCGCCAGCAAATTGGTTTGTCGGCCGATGTCGCCCACGACCGTCGTCACGTCGCCGATCGCGCCTGACGACGTGCGCAACGCATCCATACGCTCGACGAGATCGCGGGCCAGCTCGGCGAGTTCGGTGACAGCGGTCATCGCGGAGGCGGCACGGCCAACGCCGAGCTGCGCGCTGGCCTCCACTTTCGCGGAGATCTCGCGCGACTCGCGCGCGGACGCATGCGTGGCGGCGGCGGCCTCATCGAGTTGCGTCGCGGCGAGGCGAATCTGTCGCGCGGCATCCATGCTGCGCGCGACGCCGCCCGTCACGCCAGTGAGTTGTGTCGTGACCCGGCCTGCACCGTCGGCGACAGTCGCGCCAATGCGCGCGACATCCGACGACGCGCCCAGCACCTGGGTAGCAGTTTTCTTCGTTTCGCCAATGAGCCCACCGACTTCGCGCAACGCGGCAGCGATGTCTGCGCGGCCGGCAACGTCGTCATCGCCCTGGAGGAGAACGGCCCAGTCGCCGCGTCGCACCGCGCCCGCGAGCTGCTCGAGCAGCGCCAGCGGCCGCGACATGATCGCGTTCAGCCTAACGACGAACCACGCGATGGCGGCGAAGGACAATATCCACGCAATCACGAGCTCGATCGGTCGCAGCCCGCGAAAGGCAACGGTGTAGACGATCGTGCCGATGACCAGCAGGAACACACCGAGCGTCGACGCGATGTCGGCGATCAGGCTGCGAGCGTAACGCATGCGCACGAACGCCACCGCGGCGCCGACCACGACGAACATGAACGCGAGCGTGGCGTACAGGCGCGACGGGTCGTACGCTGCCCCCGGCTCCTGGAACGCGGCCGCGACCAGCGCGGCGACGGGCATGGTCACGCGGTCACCGGCGAGACCCGATGCCCAACTGCCCCCAGATGCCGTCAACGGTCGCGCGCGTCGTCTCGTCCATCTCGATCACCTTCGGCCAGTTGCGGGTGAACCCTTCCTCGGGCCATTTACGCGTCGCGTCGATCCCCATCTTCGAGCCGTACGTGAATGCTCGGCTCGAGTGATCGAGGACGTCGACAGGGCCCATCGTGAACCGCGTATCGCGCTCGGGGTCGATGTTGTTGAGCGCGACCCACCACGCCTCCTGCGGGTTCCGCACGTTCACTTCCTTGTCGACGATCACGAGCACCTTCGCGAGCGACATCAGTCCTTGCCCCCACATGGCGTTCATCACCTTGTAGGCCTGGCCGGGATACTGCTTGTCGATCGAGACGAACACGAGATTGTGGAAGATGCCCTCCGCCGGCATGTGATAGTCGACGATCTCCGGGATCGTCAGCTTCAGCAGCGGGAGGAAAATGCGCTCCGTTGCGTGTCCGAGATAGAAGTCCTCCATCGGTGGGCGGCCGACGATCGTAGACGAATACACCGGATTTCGCCGCATGGTGATCGCGGTGATGTGGACTTGTGGGTAGAGATCAGCCTCGGAGTAGAAGCCGGTGTGGTCGCCGAAGGGTCCCTCCGTGACGAGCGGCTCGCGCGGATCGATGTATCCCTCCAGCACGAACTCCGCTTCCGCGGGCACCTCGAGATCACACGTGACCGCCTTCGCCAGCTGCACTGGCGCGCTGCGGAGAAAGCCGGCGAACAGGAACTCGTCGACCGTCGGCGGCAGCGGTGCCGACGCCGAGTAGATGGACGCGGGATCGGCGCCGATCGCAATGCAGACGGGCATCGTTTCTCCACGCTCGGCCATCTCGCGCCAGTGCGCCGCGCCGACCTTGTGTCGCTGCCAGTGCATCGCGATGGTGCGTGGGCCGAGCACCTGCACGCGATACATGCCGACGTTCCGAATGCCGCGCTTCGGATCGCGGGAGATCACCATGGGCAGCGTGATGTACGGCCCTCCATCCTCCGGCCAGCATGTCATGACCGGGATCTTGCGCAGATCCACCTGATTGCCCTGCCAGATCACTTCCTGGCACGGCGGCGATCCCCCTTTCATTCGGGGAGGAAAGCGAGCCACCTCGAGCAGCCGGGGCACGAGCGACAGCTTGGCCACGAGACCATTCGGCACCTTGAGGTCCATGAGCTGCGTGATCCGCGCGCCGATGGCATCGAGATCGGTCACGCCGAGTGCGAGCGACATGCGCCGCATCGACCCGAACAGGTTGATGGCCACCGGGAAAGCCGAACGTGTCCCGTCATCGAGCACCACGTGTTCGAACAGCAGCGCCGGGCCGCCGCCCGGCATTTTCATTGCGCGGTCGGAAATCTCGCACATCTCGAGGCGGGCGGCGACTGGATGCCTAACGCGTACGAGCTCGCCGATCCCTTCGATGGCGGCGATGAAGTCGGAGAGCGAATCGAGGCTCATGTGGTCCGGGGACAGCGGTGAGCAGTCGCTACGATTTCGCATTGCGAGATAATGGTTTGTCGCCGGAGTGAATCGCCGCCACGCCGAGCGTCAACGATTCCCAGCGCACGTCGACGAAGCCGGCGTCGCGCATGGCCCCCGCAAGCGCTTCCTGCACCGGAAACCTGGCCACGGATTCGGGAAGGTAGCGATACGCGGTGCGATGCCCGCTCACCACGCGGCCCACAGCCGGGAGCACGGCGTGGAAATACGCGTGGTACGCGCCCCGAACGATGGTCGAGCGCGGCGTCGAGAACTCGAGAATGACGAAGCGGCCGCCCGGCTCGAGAACCCGGTACACCTCTGACAGCGCGTCCGTCAGCGTGGCGACGTTGCGGATGCCGAACGCGACGATCGCGCCAGCGACGCTGTCACCGGCCAGCGGCAATTCCACGGCGTCAGCCGTAACGGGCGCCACGAGAACGCGAGGGGCCTTCGCCAGACCGGCGCGGAGCATGGGCTCGGCGAAGTCGGTTCCGAGCACCAGGCCTCGAAAGCCGCGGGTTCGTGACAGCTCCGCGGCGACATCCAGCGTGCCGGCGCAGAGGTCGACGAACACGCCGCCTGGCCGCCGAGTAGGATCGAGGATGGCAATCGCCCGACGCCGCCAGCGCCGGTCGATATTGAAGCTGAGCAGATGGTTCAGCAGATCGTAGCGCGGCGCAATCTCCGAGAAGATGCGACGCACGTACGCGCGCTTCTCGGCACCACCGGCCGCAGCGGCGCGTGCTTCGGTCGTCTCGAGATCTATTGGTGGCATTCGCTCGAAAGGTGGACGGCCACGCAAGGCCAATCAAGCGCCGTTGTCACGCAGTCGTCACCCCGCACGCTGGATTGGCGGACCAAGCATAAGTAGCTTCCTCGAATCGCCGGCGACGCTTCGACCTCTCGGGCTGCCGCCGTCGTCCCCTGCATGGCGCCATCACTCGACTTAGCGACTCTCCCGGATGCCGACGTCGTCACGCTCGCCCAGCAAGGGCGGGAGGCGGCGTTCCGGGAGCTTCTCCGTCGATACGAGCGTCCGGTTTTCTCCCTGATTTTCCGTATGGTTCGTGACCGCGAGATCTCCGAGGATCTCGCGCAGGACACCTTCATCAAGGTGTTGAACCATATCGACCGGTACCGGCCGGAGTTCAAGCTCTCGAGCTGGCTGTTCAAGATCGCCAACAACGTCGCCATCGATTACCTGCGGAAGCGGCAGCTGGATACGGTCAGCATCGACGGGTCGCCGCACGCGTCCACCGCCTCCGAGGTCGAGGCGACGTCGTTCGACCTCGCCGCGCGCCAGGAGTCGGCGCTGGACGAGATGGAAGCGCGCGAGCTCGGGACCGCGATCGAGAGAGCCATCGCTCGGCTCCGGCCTGAGTACCGTTCGTGCATCATGCTCCGCCACGTGGAAGGCCGTTCGTACGAAGAGATTGCCGCGACGCTCGATCTGCCACTTGGCACCGTGAAGACCTACATCCATCGCGCACGCCACGAACTGCGAGAGGCGCTCGAGCACGTAAAGGGATCCGGGTAGCTGTGTCGCCGATCACCCTGAAACCTCGTCACTTACCCGCCCGTACGGCCCGGCTGGAGGATTTGTGAAACACAGGCACCTACTTCCCGACGAAATCGATCAGCTCCTCGACGGCGAGGCCGGATTCGGCCTCGCGCCGCTGCATGCGCACGTCGAGAGCTGTGCCGAATGTCGCGCCGAGCTGGCTGAGGCCCGACAAGTAGTGAGCGCGCTCGAGCGATTGCCTCACCTTGCCCCGTCACCGCACTTCAGCGACCGGGTAATGTCGCAGGTCCAGGTCTTCGAGCCCTGGCACGTCTCCGCCGCCGATAGCGCCAGGCGCTGGCTTCCAGCCTCCCGGTCGGCTCGTGCGATCGGCCTGGCGGCGGCCTCCGTGGTCGCGCTGGTGGTCTCGATTGGGGCGGTCTGGATGGCGGTCCGGTTGGACGCCTTCCTGTTCTTCTTCGATCTGGCGGGTCAGCGTGCTCGCGCCGCGATGTTCGACTCGGTGGGCGGTGCCATCGCGAACACGTTCGGCGCGACCGCGGTCGATGCGCTTCGAGCCGGCGGGATGACCGCTGCGCTCGGGGTTACCGGATTCCTCGCATTGGTCATTCTGGCGGCGTTCGGCCTTCGGGCGCTCGTCGCTACCCGCCGCCGTCGGACCTGACAATGCGTGCAGCGATTCTGGCGCTGATCCTCGCGGTCCCTCGGGTGCCGCTGATGGCTCAGCAGGCCAAGGCCATCCCGGCTCCGCCAGCGAGCCCGACACCCGCGTCTGCGCCAGCGCAGTCTGCCACCGCCGCCACGTCAGCGCCGCGAGTCGTCGAGGCGCCTGGACCCCAGGCGCAGCCTCTCTCGGCAGCGGCTATCGATTCACTGCGTGAGTTGGTGAACAAGGCCCGCAGGGATCCGGACGTCGGGGCGTTGCCCGGGAACGATGACGTTGCGATGGGAGGCCGAACCATTGCCGCGAACACCCAAGCTGCCGGCCCCATCGCCGTCGCTGGTGGGCCGCTGCACGTGTTCGGCACCATCAACGGCGATGCGATGGCGATCGGCAGCGACGTGATCATTCACCCCGGTGGCCGCATCACGGGCAACGCCGTGTCCGCGTTAGGCAAGGTGACGCTGCTGGCGGGCGGAACCGTCGACGGCGAGATGCGCCAGCTGGCGGGCCCGTTGGGCAGGGTGTCCACGGCGACCGCGGTCGCCGCGAGTCCGATGACCGCGACACGGAACGCACTGGCGCTGTCGTCGAGCTGGTTGGTCATCCTCGTGCTCATCGGCATTGGCGTCCTCGTGTTCGCCGGCAACTATCTCGAAGGTGTCGTCGAGTCCCTCGAGGGCCGGTTCGGGCGATCGTTCTGGGCGGGCATCGCCGCACAGCTCGCGCTCGCGCCCGCGCTCGCGCTACTCGTCGTTGCGCTTGCCGTCACGATACTCGGCGTTCTCCTCATTCCGTTCGCGATCGTCGCGTTCATTCTCGCGGTCGCGGGCCTCGTCACGCTCGGGTTCCTGGCCGTGGCCTGTATCACGGGCGAGTCGATCTCGCCAGGTGCGAGCAAGAAGTACCACGCGCGCGGCGCAGCGTTACGCGGATTGGTGGTCGGCGTGACGCTGTACATGGGCCTCTGGGTTCTGGCGTCCGCATTCGCGTGGGCGCCGATGATCGAGACTGTGCTCCGCGGAGTCGCCGTGGCGATCACATGGGTCGCCGCAACCGCCGGTCTCGGCGCCGCGGTGCTCTCGCGCGGTGGCACCCGGCGTTCGCTCTCGGTGCCCGAGGTACTCGCGCCAGTAAACGACGTGCCTTGGCAGACGCCAACTCCGGTCACAGGCGTCGTCGCGGCGCGCCGGCCAACGCCATCGTCGACGGCCCGCGAGCGATGAGGCTGCGCTCGCCGTGTTTCGCCGGCGTCGTGCTCGGGACGTTCGTCGGCGCTCTCCCCGTTGCCGCTCAGAACTGGCGCACACTGGATGTCTCGCGCCAGCTCGCGGACTCGACGGCCGCGGCGGTTCGCGTCGTGTATGGCACGGGAACGTTCGGCCTTCGCGGCACGGCGAGCCCTCTGCTGTATCACATGCAGCTGCGCTATGACCGCGAACGCACGAAGCCGCGCCACACGTTCAACCCTTCGACTCGGGAACTGCAGATCGGCGTCGACAAATCCGATATGCGATTCACCGGTCGTGGTGACGAATGAGCAGGCGCACCTGCAGCTCGAGCTCTCGCGCACGACGCCAATGGATCTATCGCTCGATCTGGGTGCCGTCGAAGCCGATCTCGATCTCACCGGGTTACGCCTGTCGCGCTTCCACATCGAGTCGGGCGCGAGCGACGGAAAAATCCGCTTCGACTCGCTGAACGCGACGCGCATGAGCGCGCTCGACGTCTCGCTCGGCGCAGCCAGCTTTCGCGCTGAACGGCTCGCGAACGCGAACACGCCGTCGATTCGCGTCGACGCGGGAGTGGGCAACGTCGAGCTCGACATGAGCGGCCAGTGGACGCAGGATGTCGAGCTCCGTGTCGAGGTCGCGCTGGGATTCGTGACGATCCACGTGCCGGCCGACGTTGGCGTGCGTGTAACGCTGGAGAAGACGTTCGCGTCGTTCGACCACGAAGGCCTCGTCGAGCGCGACGGCGCCTGGGTGTCGCGCAACTGGGAAACCGCCCCTCACAAGCTGCGGGTATCAGCCGAGACCGTCTTCGGAAAGCTGAGCATCGACAGGACTGGTCGATAAAGCCAGACCGCCACGCGCGCACACCGTTTGCCCTTGGTACGCTCCACACGCTTGGAGCGGCACATGGTGGTGATGGGGTACAAGGTCCAGCCTCTCGTGAAAAGGGCGCTCACGGAGATCATGGATGACAACCTGCTCGGGCTCTCGGCGCAGACAGCGTACTACTTCTTTTTCTCGCTGTTCCCGATGCTCCTGTTCGTCGCTCCGCTGCTGAGCCTCGTCGGGAACAAGCAGGAAACGTTCGGCCTCCTCGCCGGACAACTCCAACAAGTAGTGCCGAGCGAGGGCTGGTCGCTCATCGGTGGCGTGATCACCGACGTCGTGTACGCGAAGAATGCCCCTGGCCTCATGTCCGTGGGCGCGCTACTCGCGATCTGGGCTGGCTCCAACGTTTTCAGCGCGTTGATCGACGCGTTGAACGCTGCGTACGACGTCAAGGACACGCGCCCGTGGTGGAAGAAGAAGCTGATCGCGATGGCAAGTGTGCTCGTCACCGGCCTCATCCTGCTCGTGGCGACCGTACTGATTCTCGGCGGTGATACTCTGGCGGACTTCGTCGCCGACCGACTCGCGTTCGGGGCGACGGCGCGCGCTGCGTGGACGTACCTGCAGATGCCGATCGCGTTCGCGATGCTCGTGGCGATCGCGGCACTCTCGTATTACTTCCTGCCGAACCTCCGCCAGAGCAAGCGGCAGGTACTCGTTGGTGCCGTCTTCACGACCATGGCCTGGGCGGTCGTAACGTTCGCGTTCCGTGCCTACGTGACGAATTTCGCGAACTACAACGCCACCTACGGCGCCATCGGTGGGGTGATCGTTCTCCTCACGTGGATGTACTTCTCGATGCTGGTGTTTCTGATCGGCGGCGAGATCAACGCCGAGCTGCATCAAGGCACGGGGGCGGTGGCGTCTCGACCGGGGTTGATGTACGGCGGCCGTATCGAAACCGGGACAGCGGCGGGCGTATCGTCCGTGGAACGCGTGGAGCGCGTCGAGCCGTTAGGCGCGCGGCGGACGTAGCACGACAGGAGTGCCGCGCGCGATGACCAGAGCGCGCGCGGCACTCCCGTCACGCTGCGCCACCTCGACGAACCCGCTCGACCCCACGAGCGCCACCAGCTGTCCGACGGGCGTGTCCGCGTATGTCCTCATGATCGGCAGCACGCGACCACTGATCTCGACGCTTCCGCCTCGCGGCGCGATGAGATTACTGATCGCGTTTCCGAAGCGATCGATCGCGATCACTTCGCCGATGACCGACCCGTTGTCGCCTCGACGTGCTTCGGGTGTTCGACGAATCACCGGATCGAGGCACGCGGCACCGAGCGTGTCGATCGACATGCCGCCGACGAGACTCGCGGCCGCAGGCGCAAAGACATCACGCCCGTGAAACGTGGGAGCGGCGAGTGCCGGCACGCGTAACGACACGGCGCGGGATCCACCCGCGAGCAGTGACGGGCTGAGAACACCGTTGTCGGGACCGACGAGGAAACGGCCTTCGCTGCTCACCGCGAGCGCAGCACGTGCCGACCCGACACCGGGGTCGACGACCACGACGTGCACCGTTCCCGCTGGAAATCGGCGCCAGTACCGCGCGACCGCGAGGCGCGCCGTCTCGATGTCCTGGGGCGGAATGTCGTGCGAGAGGTCGACCACTACGGCATCCGGTGCCGTCGATGCGAGTACGCCCTTGATCTCGGCGACATAGCCGTCGGCGGTGCCGAAGTCGGTGAGAAGCGTGATGGTCGGCCGCATGCGCTACACGGATTTGCGCTTCCAGCCGCCGGCGCGCCAGAGGGCAATCATCGCCACGCCGCGCGCCGCCGCCGTCAGCGAGATGGTCCACCAGATACCGTCGACGCCCCAGCGTTCCGCCGCCCACCATGCAAGGGGAATGCGCAACACCGTGAGCGTCGTCGATGTCAGCATGGGCGGAATGGTGTGGCCTGCCCCGCCAAGCGCGCCCTCCAGCACTATCTCGGCGCATACCGTGAGATCAGCGATCGCGCCGATGCGCAGGTAGCGGGCGGCGACGTCGACGACTGCGGGGTCCGACGTGAAGAGCCCAGCCAGCTGTGCCGGAATGAGCAGCGCCGCCACGGCCGCGACACAGGCCGGGCCAGTCGCGTACCCCAGGGTGACCCATCCTGCTCGCTCGGCGCGATCTGGCCGCCCCGCGCCCAGGTTCTGGCCGACGATCGCGGCGGCAGCCGCGCCGAAGCCGACACCAATCGTGTACAACCAGCTCTCTACGCGGTGTCCCAGACCTAACGCGGCAAGCGCTGGGGTTCCGAACTGCGTGGTGGTGCGCGTCAGGGCGACGTAAATGAGCGAGAACATGATGCCTGTCAGCGCCGTGGGCAGCCCGACGCGCGCGATCGATGCGATCGTCGGCCAGGTCACTCGTCGTACGCGCATCAACCCGCGCTGAGCGAGGATCACAACGCCGGCAATGAAGGCGCCACTGCGCGTCAGGAGCAACGCGATCGCGGCGCCGGCGATCCCGAGCTTCGGCGCGCCCCACAGGCCGAGGATCAACACCGGGTCGAGCGTCAGCGTGCACAGCGTGGACACGAGCAGCAACACGAACGGCGTGCGCGTGTCGCCCGACGCCCGGAACGCGGCGTCGACGGCGAAGTAGCCGTAGATGAGCGGCGCGCCCATCAAGTAGATCCTGAGGTAGTCGCGCCCGAGCGCCGTAACCTCTGGCGGCGTCTGCATGACGGCGAACAGACGTTCCACGTTCAGGGCACCCACGATGCCGATCACCGCGCCTAACGCGACCGAGAAAACCACGGCCTCGCCCACGATGCGCGCCGCTTCCGCTGGCCGACGCTCGCCGTGCCGGCGCGCCGCGACCGCCGTCAGTCCCACACTCACCATCTCGGCGAGTGCTATGACCATCCAGATCCAGAACACTGCCGTGGACACGGCCGCGAGACCGCTCGCACCGATTCGAGTGCCAACCCAGAAGGCGTCGACAGAGGCGAACACCGTCATCAGCACGTTCGACGCGACCGCCGGCAAGGCGAGACGGCGGATCACGACGGCCAGCGGATCTCGCACGACGCTCGACGCAGCCGCGGGACCGTTCAGCGAGACGGTCGCGGCGCCATCGTGAGCCTCGAACGGCAACGCGGCCGACGGAGTCATCTCCGGCGGCCGCGCGACTTCATCCTGTCGAAGCTCGCGCCTCGTCACCGCTCGGCAGTCGCTACCAGCGCCGCTGCAACACGCTCGGCCAGTGCCCGGAGCGCTCGAGAGGCCGAGGATTCCGGCTCGGCAACGATGATCGGCGTACCGCGATCTCCACCTTCGTGCACGCGTGGATCCAGCGGAATCTCGCCGAGCAGCGGAAGCTCCAACTCATCCGCCAGCCGCTTCCCGCCGCCAGTGCCGAAGATCGCAGTCGGCTTACCACAGTGAGGACACTCGAACCAGCTCATGTTCTCGACGATCCCCAGCACGGGAACATTCACGCGCTGGAACATCTTCGCGCCGCGGAGCGCGTCGCCCGTCGAGACGTCCTGCGGCGTGGTCACGATGATCGCGCCATGGACGTGCGTCGCCTGAACGAGCGAGAGTTGTGCGTCACCGGTGCCTGGTGGCATGTCGACCAGGAAGTAGTCGAGCTGTCCCCATGCCACATCACGCAGGAACTGCGTGACGATCTTCATGACGATGGGACCGCGCCAGATGGCCGGCTGATCCCGCTCGATGAGAAAACCCAGGCTGATCAGCTTCACCCCGTGCGCTTCCAGGGGGATGATCTTTTCGTCGACGACGGGTGGCGGTGCGTTCACGCCCATCATACGGGGCACGTTAGGCCCGTAGACATCCGCGTCCATGAGGCCGACGCGCGCTCCCGTAGCCGCGAGGGCGACCGCGAGATTGGTCGCCACAGTCGACTTGCCGACGCCGCCCTTGCCGCTCGACACCGCGATGATGCGTCCGAGCGCCGGGTACGAAACAGGCGTGGGCGCCGACGGGCGCGGCGCAGCAGCAGGCGCCGCGTTCATGACGGGAAGCGCACGCGCCGACGGCGCCGCAGGCGGCGGCGCGTGCTTCGCGGCGGGGCGGGCGTTCGATTCGGACGCGTCCTTCACGTCGACGAGCACGTCGACGACGCCGTCGACACTGGCAATCGCCTCGCGAACGTCTCGCACGAGCGTGGCCGGATCGCTCGGCGACAGGAGCATCGTTAGGCGTACCTTGCCGGTCGTGGTCGTCGCGATGTCGCGGACCATCTCGGCAACCAGCACATTGAGCCCGGTACGCGGGTTGATCACCGTCGCGAGCGCGTTGGCGATCCCTTCCTGAAGGGTCTGACTCATCGAGCGATCACGTCTGGATCCTGCGCACGTCTTTCACCTCAGGTACCCGCGCGCGCAGATGAGCGCCGATCCCCTCCATCATGTTGGCCGCCGACAGGTCGCAGTCGGGGCAGTCTCCTTCCACACGCAGCGCGGCGGTTCCCGTGTGCTCCTCGAACTGTACCAGCTCGATCGTTGCTTCCATGTGGAGCAGCGCGCGAATCTCGCCCAGCGTCTCTCGTATGCGATCGTCGACGTCGTTGTCTCCGCGAGTACCCCGCGTGAACATCAGACGAGCACCTCCTTCATCGTCGGACCGGCGTTGGATACGAAGGCACGTGCTGCCGAAATTACTCGCAGGCGCACGTCCTCCATGGTACCGGGAATCAGCGCGCCCGCGGCCTTCGCGTGCCCGCCCCCACCGAACGTTCGTGCAAACCGGTTCACGTCGACATCCCCGGTACTCCGAAACGACACCTTGACCTTGCCGTAGCCCAGATCGCGGAAGAACAGCGCGAGGCGCGTGCCGGAAATGGAGCGCGGGTGCTCGACGATGCCCTCGAGATCCTCAGAGCTCACATCGTAGCGATCGAGCGCATCGGCAGGGACGGAGATCCAGGCAATGCCGTAGTCGCGATCGACCTCGAGCGTACTCAGAGCGTCACGCAGGAGCGCCAGGCGGCCGGGCGAGACGGACGCGTAGATGCGCCGGTACATCTCCTCCGGGTCCACGCCTGCGGCAAGGAGTTGCCCGGCGATCGCATGCGCGCGCGGCGTCGTGTTGCTGAAGCGAAAGCCACCGGTGTCGGTGAGAATCGCGCAGTAGAGCGCCGTCGCGATCGGCTCGCTGAGCTCGAGGCCAAGCACAGACGCGAAATCGAAGACCAGTTCGCCCGTGGCACACGCCGTCGTGTCGGAGACCATGATGTCTCCGGCCGGCTCGTCCGTGGTGATGTGGTGATCGATGACGAGCCGAGGCACGTCGAGCTTGCGGACCGCGTCGGCGAGGCCACCGAGCCGCTTCACGTCACTCACGTCGAGCACGATCAGCGCGTCGAGCGGAGTGAGTGCGGCCGTGCCCTTGGCCGTATGGTCGACGAGGTCGTCGCCGAGCAGGAAGGAGAACGTCGCCGGCCACGGAGTCGGGTTCACGATGCGGGACTCGATCCCCATCTGGCGAAGCAGCCGAGAGAGGCCGGCAACCGAGCCGCACGCGTCGCCGTCGGCATTCATGTGCGTCGATAGCACCACGCGCTGGCCTGCCTTCAGCTCGGCGGCGAGACGTTCGATCGCGACTTGACGCTGCGCTGGAGGTTTGATGAGATCGGAGGGATGCACGATCAGCGTTCGGGAAAAAAAGCGAAGCGGCGCCTCACGTGAGGCGCCGCCACAAAACATAACCCCTACGGGCGGCCGGTGCTTGCAGCACCGGCCCTGAAATACCCCCTACGGAGCCCGAGCGTCGACAATGTCGCGGCGCCCTGCGATCGAATGCGCCCGACCGTAGCCGAAGTAGATCGCGAGGCCGATCACGAGCCAGATGATGAGCCGATACCAGGTATCGGTCGGAAGGCCGTACATCATGTAGCCGCAGATCAGAATGGCGAGCACCGGCACGACGGGAACCATTGGCGTGCGGAACGGCCGATGGAGATCCGGCGAACGGTACCGTAGCACGAGGATGCCCGCGCTCACGATCACGAAGGCGAGCAACGTTCCGATCGCGACGAGCTCACCGAGCAAGCCGATCGGGAACAATCCCGCGATGCACATCGCGACTGTACCGGTGATGATCGTCGCGAGCCACGGCGTGCGGTACTTCGGATGCACGGACGAGAACACCTTCGGAAGCAGTCCGTCACGCGCCATCGAGTAGAAGATGCGCGGCTGGCCGAGGAGCATGACGAGCACGACGGACGCGAGTCCGGCAATGGCGCCGATGTTGATGAGGTACGTCAACCAGCGCAGCGACGGCCCGGCCTTCTCGATCGCCACGAACACCGGGTGCGGAACGTTGAGCTCCTGGTAAGGCGCCAGGCCGGTCATGACGAGCGCCATCAGGATGTAGAGCACCGTGCAGATGGCGAGCGAGCCGAGAATGCCGATCGGCAGATCGCGTTGCGGATTCTTCGCTTCCTGCGCGGCGGTCGATACCGCGTCGAACCCGATGTAGGCAAAGAAAATCACACCTGCACCGCGGAGGATTCCGCTCCACCCGTAGCTCCCGAACGTCCCCGTGTTGGCCGGAATGAACGGGTGCCAGTTCGCCGAGTTCACGTAGAAGAAGCCGAAGCCGATCACGAGGAGAACGATCGCGATCTTGACGAAGACGACGATGTTGTTGAACCGCGCGGATTCCTGGATACCGATGACGAGCAGCACGGTGAGAATGGCCACGAGCGCCATCGCCGGGATGTTGAGAAACCCATGGAACTGCGAGTACTTCGTCAGGTCGCAGGTACCGGCGGTGATCAGTGCGTTGTTCGCAGGGTCGACACAAAGCACCGACCGCACGAGCGTGTGGGTTCCTTCCACACCGAACGGTGCCGAGGTGAACTGCCGCGGGATGTGAATCCCGATCTGCCCCATGAATTCGGTGAAGTATCCTGACCAGCCGACCGCGACGGTCGACGCGGCGAACAGGTACTCGAGGATGAGGTCCCAGCCGATGATCCAGGCGATGAACTCGCCGAGGGTCGCGTAGCCGTAGGTGTACGCGCTGCCGGCGATCGGAATCATCGAGGCGAACTCCGCGTAGCAGAGCCCCGCGAAGACGCATCCCAACCCGGCGAGCACGAACGACAGGACGATCGCCGGCCCTGCGTATTGGGCTGCGGCGGTGCCCGTCAGAACGAAAATACCGGCCCCGATAATGGCGCCGATGCCGAGTAGGGTGAGGTTGAGTGCTCCGAGCGAGCGTTTGAGGGAATGCTCCCCCTCAACGGTTGCTTCGCTCTGAAGGCGCTCGACGCTCTTCAAGGACCATAAGCCCATGCGCTGTTCTCCGCGATCGGTTATTCCGTGAGCCGGCTATAGACAACTACAGCCGAAGATGACCTCAAAACCGCGCGGGAAGGTGGGAGGCGGTTGCGAGTGTTGTCAAGGCAACCGACACGGCTCGGACAGACGTCAGAGACGGGACGGGAACGGGACTGGGGAAGCACCCTCGGGAGCCTCCGTACGAGAGCACCCGAGGGTGAGTCCCGTCCCATCCCAGTCCCGCTACACCGAGTAGTTAGGCGCTTCTCTCGTGATCACCACATCGTGCGGGTGCGACTCGCGAAGACCGGCGGTCGTGATACGCACGAACTGGCTGCAGGTACGCAGCTCATCGATCGACCCGCAGCCAACGTAGCCCATGCCGCTCCGCAGGCCGCCCACCATCTGGAACAGCACATCCGACACTGGTCCCTTGTACGGGACGCGGCCTTCGATGCCCTCAGGGACGAGCTTCTTGGGCGACATCTCGCCCTCCTGAAAGTAGCGATCGGCGCTACCGTCCTGCATCGCGCTCAGGCTGCCCATGCCCCGGATCATCTTGAAACGGCGGCCCTCGAGCAGGATCGATTCGCCCGGGCTCTCCTCGGTGCCGGCGAGCATCGATCCCATCATCACGCTCGAGGCACCCGCCGCGAGCGCCTTGACGATGTCGCCGGAGTACTTCACGCCACCATCGGCGATCACCGGCACGTCGCCGGCGCCCTCGACTGCGTCGAAGATCGCCGTGAGCTGCGGAACGCCGACGCCGGTAACGACGCGCGTGGTGCAGATCGAGCCCGGGCCGACGCCGACCTTCACCGCATCCACGCCGCGCTCGACGAGCGCCGCTGCGCCTTCACGCGATGCGACATTGCCGACGACGAGCTGCACGTCCGGGAATGTCTCGCGGACGAGTGCCGTCGTCTGCAGCACGCCGTCGCTGTGGCCGTGCGCCGTGTCGATGACCAGCACATCCGCACCCGCATCGATCAGTGCGCGAGCACGATCCATGTCTCGGCGCGACGCACCGATAGCCGCAGCGACCCGAAGCCGGCCGTGGTGGTCCTTGTTCGCGTTAGGATGCTGACGACGCTTGTGAATGTCTTTGACCGTGATCAGCCCCTTGAGGTGACCGTTGGCATCGACCACCGGGAGCTTCTCGATGCGGTGCTCGCCAAGGATGCGCTCCGCCTCGTCGAGCGTCGTTCCCGCTGGCGCCGTGATGAGACCAGACGAAGTCATGGCGTCCCGCACGGGACGATCGAGGCTGCGCTCGAACTGGAGATCCCGATTCGTGATGATTCCGACGAGGCGATCATCAGCGTCGACAATGGGAAGACCCGAGATCTTGAATCGGCTCATCAGGCTGACCGCTTCGCGAAGCGTCGCGTCAGGCGCGAGCTTGATCGGGTTCAGGATCATGCCGCTCTCGGATCGCTTGACGCGATCCACCTCCGCGGCCTGGCGGTCCACTGACATGTTCTTGTGAAGCACGCCGATGCCACCAGCTCGCGCCATGGCGATGGCCATGTCCGATTCGGTGACGGTGTCCATCGCGGCCGCCACGAGCGGCACATTGAGCTCGATGCCGCGGGTGAAGCGCGACTTCGTGATCACATCGCTCGGGTGCACGATGGAGTGACGCGGCACGAGCAGGACGTCATCGAACGTGAGCGCGACGTCGGTGCGAACACGCGAGCTGCCGTGCGGAAGCGGGTCGTCAAAACGCGCCGGCCCGCTGTCCGACTTGGTCGGGCGAGCGGGCCGTGAATTGGATCGAGTCGAGGTTGCCATAGCGAAACGTAGACGCTTCACCAGAACGTGTCCAGCGGCGATTGCCGCCGGCGTGCGACTACCGGCGCCCTATGGTTCTGAGGCGCCGCCGCATACGACGTGGCAGGAAGAACGACGCGGCCATGAGCACCTGTCGCAGATTCATTACCGAGAGCTCGGCTGGGTTTCCAACCCAGTACTGCAGGACAACGGACTTCCCCGCATTGGCGATCAATCGCTGCAGCGCCGTGACGAGGAGAAATACGTCGTCGACTTCACCGAGAAACGGAATGAAGTCCGGGATGAGGTCGACGGGCGCGATGATGTACGCGATCGCGGCACCGACGAGCACCTTGTCGATGGTCGAGACCCGCGAATCCCTGAGGAGGCCGAACAGCAGCCGCACATAGTTCGGAAGCTGCCGTATCGTGTCCATCACGGTGCGTTTGGCACCCGTTCGCGGTCGCTCGCTGGTCTCCACGCGCGCCGACGATCGCGCGCCGCGGCGCCCGCGGCTGCCACGCGCTTGTCCTGTTCCTTCAGCACTTCTCATGACCGTGCCTCCCCTGTCGGCGGTGGAGGCGCGTCCGGCGGTTGCTGGATCTGCGGCGCCGGAGGCGCCGGCGTGGCCCCATCACTCACAGCACCCGAAGGGGCGATGAGGCTGTTGGCCGCGCCGACTACGTCATTCGCAACAGACTTGCCAGCGGCCGCGACGCCGCTGAGCACGCCCATCGCCTTGTTCATGAGATTCATCGTCTCGGAGATCGTCGCCGCCGAGACGCGGCCGGCGCGGAGCTTGTCCTCGACCGTTTCAGCGAAGCGCTGCAGGACGTTCGTGGATGGATTCTGCCGCTCCGCATACTTCGATTCCAGGAACTCGACGAAGTCGAGCACCTGGTACGCGCGCTCATCCGAGATGGTATCGAGCTTTCGCAGGATGCGGTCGCGCAGGAATTGATTCATCGATCAGCCTCGCCATCGGACCCGTCTTCCGCGGGCGTCGATGTGAACATACGAGGCACCACCCTTGTTGTAGAGGCCCATCCCGCCAACCAGGTCGGGATGCTCACGCTCCACGACCTCGACGGCCTTCGCGACGAGGCGCGTGTCGGAGAACGTCAGCTTGCCGTCGCCGTTGCTGTCGATGGCGACGTCGGCCGCGTCACCATACTGGTGGCGGCTGTCGCGCGCCGCGCGCTTGACGCGCCGATTGTGAATCGGGGTGCGAAATCCGGAATGCACGTCCAGCGCGAACCGCGCGTCGTCGCCCTTGCCGCTCAGCCGACCGATCTCCGCCACCACGAGCTCGATCTTGTCGAGCAACCGCGCGTCGAGCGCTGCATAACGCGGCCAGCTTTCCTGGTTGTCGTGGGTCACGAAATCCGACAGACGCAGGTGCTTCGTGATAGGCAGGTCGAGCACGTCCTCACCGATCTCGACGAAACCCGGCGGGGCTGGCTCCTCGGTGCGCGCGCCAAGGCGTTCGGCGACGTAGGTCCCGATACGGTAGCCATTGAGCGTGCTGCCGAGCTTGGCCGAAAAGGGCACCATCACCGACAGGGCGGGTCCATCGACGAGGACACGTTCGGTCCCCTTCATCAAGGCAAGCCGGTAGAAGCCGGGCTTTTGCGGGGCCTCGAAGCGCGCCTCGAGCGGCCGCGTCGATTCGCGCGCGAGAGCCTGCACGGCGCCCGTATCGGCGAACGGAATCCACGCATAGGCGAGGTCGGCTGGGTCACCTCTGAGCTCGACAGGATACGTTAGCTGATCGCCCGGAAGTGCAAACAATACGCGGACTTCGCCACTGAGCCCGAAAGCATTACGTGAGGCGAACGCGAGTGGCCCGAGGCTATCGCCGATCGCGATGTCGCCCCGGCTCTCGATGAACTGGCGCGGCGGCTCGTAGAACTGCACCACGCCTAGCGCGGCGGAACCGAACACCGCGAGGGACGCGAGACGGGACGCGACCCGCTGCGTACGACGGTTGGACGGATTGCCCGGCGAGGCGTCGACGCTCACGATCGGCCCCAGCGTGCTCGTGCTCCGCGCGTATCGACGTGCGCGAATGGGCCGTGCGCCCGGGTGGCACGGTAGACCGAGGCACCGCCCACAAGCTCCGGGTGAGCGCGTTCAACCCTCTCGACCGCCTGGAGGATCACGCGTGCGTCGCGAGAGTCGACTCGGCGATCATGATTGAGGTCATCCATGCGGCCGTTGCCGTCGTTGTCGACGAACACGTCCGCAGCATCGCCAAACTGGTGGCGGCTGTCCCGTGCGCGACCGCCGCGCCCAACGCCTTGCGCGTTGTACTGCGGTGTCCGGAAGCCAGACATCACGACCATGTGCTCGACGCGCACGCCGTGTCCAGCGAGGTCGTCGATCACGAGCTCGAGCTTGTCCACCAGCGTTTCACGAAGCACGAGGTACTTCGGCCACACGTTCTCCTGGTCGTGGGTCAGGAAGTCGCGGAGGCGGAAGTGCTCGGACACGAACGTGTCCTGGTTTTGAGGCGTCACCTCGATGAAGCCCTCGGGGTTTTCGTACGCCTCGGTTCGATTGCGCCGACGCTCGGAGGGCCAGAACCCGACTCGATAGTCACCGACGGTTCCGCCAGCCTTGGACGCGAACGGAATCAACGAGATGAACGCGAACGGGCGACCCATGATGTCTTCGGCCGCCTGATACACGCCGGGGCGCGCCTCATCGGGCGCGTTGCCAAAGAGCCGCTCGAGAATCGGAAGCGCGAACACGTGCGTCGAGCTGAACAGGCGGAAGCGGAGCTTCCCGCTGCGACCGAACAGAGAGTCCGGCACAACGACGTGGACGGTCGTCGTGTTCGCGACCGCCGCGCCCGGCAGTGCTGGAGCCCTCACAGGCAGGCCGGCGTGTGCCATGCCCGCCGCGGGGAGCAGCGAAGCAAGCCCCACGGAGCAGCTCACCATCACGCGCCAGCCCAGCACGCGCAGACGTTTTTGGTACATGAACTCCTCCCTGGTAACCAGACTGGCGGCGCCGAAGCGTCGTCTCACGGCTTTGCGTATCGGCGTTCCCTGCCGAGTTGCCCTTTGCAAGGAGCCTCCGCAGCCGTGCGGAGGAACTGTAACGTTGCTAATTCTATAAGGTTGAAGCTATTCGCACACCCCAAAAATCGCCCGATCACCGCACCACAGCTAACTCAGCAGTCAGTATATGTACACCGGCGTGCCGACCGGGACCATCTGATACAGCGTCTCAATGTCCTCGTTTCTCAGGCGGACGCAGCCATGACTCACTGAACTGCCGATACTTGATGGTACGTCCGTGCCGTGGAGGGCGTAACCGTCCCCTAGGTTCAGGCGGTTGGTACCCAAGACTCCACTGTACTTCCGCTGCGTCGTTCCGAAGGGCGGAATGATGATGTTCTTGTTCGCTACGATCTCCCGCCCTTCGGCGACATCGAACGGGATCTCCTGGCCATCCGCCGCCTTCCGCACGACCTCGTTTCCTTCGACGGTGATCGCTGACCCATCTGGCAACTTGATCGGCTGCCCGCGTACGAGATGCACGAGGCCCAGGCTCTTCTTCTTCGCCATCTCCACGTAGTGCCAGTCAGGCGGCACCCAGGTCGGCTCCGTCTCCTTACTCTCGACGACCAGCCGCCCCCGAGGGGTTTCGAATTTCCATTTGTTTCCGCCGCCCTTCGCCAATACCTTCCCGCTCCCTGTCGCGACCTGCGTCGTGAACAGAATCTGGTCACCGCGTTTGTACCACAAACGGTGATCCGCGATGCTGACGACGATGTACGGCAAGCTGTCGGCCGGTGCCGATTCCGTGCTGTCAACGAGGATCTTCTTCAGAGTATCGGTCGATGCACCGATCCGGTGCTTGATCCCGTCCAGCACATCGAGATTGTCATTGAAGACCATCCGTGAGACATCGCGCTCGTAGCGCGCGTTTACCGTCGACCTGAACAGGTACGCGCTCGCACCCGCAACGAGCACTACCAGGCCGATGAGGATCCAGGCTGCCCGCCCGCCGCTCACGAAGAATCCACCTCGCTCAGACATTCCTGCCTCGTTTCCCGTTCGAGACGCCGATCAATACAGATATACCGTCATGCCCGGGGACAGGTTCGGCGCGATAGCGCGCAGATCCTGCGTACGGGCGCGAATCGCTCCTGGCAGCACATAGGAAGAATCGCTCAATGGGCCGCCTGTCGGGTGGCTGTAGATCACTGCGCCACCCGACAGCACGATAGCACCGGCCCCCAGGGCGCCCGCAATCGCGCGGTCTTCCGGTACCGGCATCCCGCGATCGACGTACACCCACTTGGGGACTTCCCACTTGTCCTTCGCGGTCAGCACTCGCTCGACAGTCCTCGATCCGCGCGGCGCAACAATCTTGAGGGTGTCGGCCGCCGCGCCAACGCTTTTTTCCGGACCGACATCGACCGGCATTTCACGAAGCAGCGCTCCTTCGCGCTCGAGGTACATGACCCCACTGTCGACCGCGACCGACAGGTGGAGGTCCTTGTCCAGATTTGCCTGCCGGCGCATCAGCTCGAGCGTGACCCGCATGCGATTCTCTTCCGCGGCGACGACCATGTCGGCCTTCCGCCGCTCCTGATCCGTCATGCCGGTGCGGAGCCTCGTGGTTTCCCGCGAGTACCTAACGCGTTGATAGATCAACCAGCCGTCGATCGCCAGCATCGACATGAGCAGCACCAACAGAACGGAGATGATTCCAGGATAGGCGAGCCGAAACTCGCGCCAGCTTTGGCGGCGGCGTTCTACAGGCGGCGTCACTTGCGCGGGGTGATGGACAGGAGATCCAGAATCGGTACGCCGACGAGCTCACTCTTCCCGGTGCGAACACGGGCCGTGATCATCGCCTGCGTGAGCTCGGGCATCGCGTTCGCGCTCGACATGAGTGACGCCGGGACGACAAGGTAGAGGAGCGCGTTCTCCTCGTTAGGGCCGCGCGCGAGCAAATACACCTCGTCCGGCGCGAGATCGCGGCGGAGCACGTCGGCCTTCTGCTTCGCGAGCACCTGCACGTTCCACCGCACGACCTTGCCGCGGCTTCCCTGTGGGTCGGCGCGAAGATCCGCTGCGCTCGTGCCCGTGCGCACCGCCGTATCCGCTGGCACGAGGTCGCGCTCCTGAACCCACCCCTCCAGCCGGACCCGAACCCACCCTCGCTCACGCGCGAGTGGAACGAGCGTGGTGCCCTGCGCGACCGTGGCGAGCGGACGGGCGTCGGGCGCGGCGCGCAGGGCGATGTTCGACGTTGGAACGAGCGTCGAATCCGACAGCGGTGATGACGATGACTTGGTGGCAGCTGCGGACTTGGTGACGGCAACGGCAGTCGGCGCGGAGGTCGCGGCCAGCCGAGCTTTCGGCTCGGGCGCATTGCCGCGTGCGGCCGACGGCTCCGCCGGCTTCTTCACCGCTGCCTTGCTCGTTGGCGACGATGCCACCTCGCCCCCGCTCGCCTTGCGAGACGAAGCGGCAGTGCTCGCGGCGGGTCGGCGCGACGGCGACGATGCGCGCGCGACGTCCGCCGCAGATGCTCGATCGAGCGCGGACTGCAATACCCAACCCTCGCGCGAGATGCGCACCCAGCCTGTCGGCGCCTCTCCCGTGCGGACCACCACGGACGTGCCCGCGTCGAGCGACGCTACGCTGCGGGCCGACGTCGCACCACGCGACCGCACGACGGCGCTCCGACTTCCCACCCGGGTCGACGAAGCGCGGCGGTCTGGCGAGAGACGCGTCCGTTCGACGAACCCATCGATGGACACTTTGGCATAGGCACCACGCGTTTCGAGAACGCGGACCGACAAGCCCGGGTGGACGCTTCCGACTGCAGCACCCTTTGGCGACCCGAGGACTGCGGTCGGCGTGCTGACGACCCTCGATTGTGCCCGCGCCGACGTGGTGAGCACGACGGCAAGCGCGGCTGCCGCGCCAACTTGGCGCGCAACGCGAGACACAAAACGAGACATGGGTGTAGAAGGGCGCATCGCTGGTTGGTCCATGTGTGCCCGAATACATTCAACCGGAACTGGCGACCGCCGAGCGCGGCGCGCACAAATCTTCCGGCAAACGTAATTCAGAACAAGCGTACGAATGGCGAACGATGAACACCGACCCGTCGTCCTCGTGGTGCTCGATGGGTGGGGGTACCGCGAGGCTCAGGAAGGCAACGCAATTCGAATGGCGCACGTGCCCACGTGGGACCGACTCTGGTCACGCGCGCCGCGGACGCTCCTGGACGCGTCGGGACTAGCCGTTGGACTGCCGGAAGGCCAGATGGGAAACAGTGAGGTCGGGCATCTGAACCTGGGTGCCGGACGTGTGGTGATGCAGGATCTCGTTCGCATCGACCTCGCCATCCGCGACGGCTCCTTCTTCGCGCTCCCGGCATTCACCAACGTCTGCGCCCACGTTCGAAGGACGGGCGGAACGCTGCACCTGATGGGGCTCCTGGGCGACGGCGGCGTGCATGCGGTCGACCGCCATCTGTTCGCGCTATTCGATCTGGTCGAACGCGAGCGTGTACCGCGGGCGGCACTCCACGCGCTTCTCGACGGACGCGACACGCTGCCGAAGTCGGCGCTGGGGTACATGGAGCAGACGATCGCGCGCGCCGCTGGAAGAGTCGTGGTGGGGAGCCTCGGCGGCCGCTACTACGGCATGGATCGCGACAAGCGATGGGAGCGCACGCAGCTCTGGTATGACGCGGCGGTCCTCGGTGTCGGACCCCAGGTGCAGGACCCCGTGGCGGCAATCCGTGATGCGTACGATCGAGGGGAGACGGACGAGTTCATCAAGCCAGTCGTTGTCGCGAACGACGGCTCGCCGATCGCACCGTTCCGCGACGGCGACGCACTCATCTGCTTCAACTACCGATCGGACCGCATGCGTCAGATGGTGCGCGCGCTCACCGACGACGCCTTCAGCGGCTTCCCGAGCCGGCATCCGAAGATCCCAGTGGCGACGATGACGTCGTACGACCAGACGCTCAACGTCCCAGTCGCGTTCCCGCCGCAGTCCATGGCGCGCATCGTTGCCGAAACGCTGGCCGAGCACGGACGGACGTCATTGCGGACCGCGGAGACGGAGAAGTACGCGCACGTGACCTACTTCTTCAACGGCGGCGTCGAGATCCCGTATGCGGGGGAAGAACGCATTCTGGTGCCGAGTCAGAAGGTCGCGACGTACGATCTCGCGCCGGAGATGAGCGCGCACGGCATCACGGACGTCCTGTGCAACGCGATCGACACGCGATCGCACGACTTCGTGCTGTGCAACTACGCGAACGGTGACATGGTCGGCCACACGGGATCCATTCCCGCGACGCTCAAGGCAGTGGAGACGGTGGATGCGTGCCTAACGCGCATCGTCGCCGCGGCGGAGCGCACGGGCGCGCGACTGCTCATCACCGCGGACCACGGCAACTGTGAGCAGATGATCGACCCGGCGACGGGGGGCCCGCATACAGCACACACGACGAATCCGGTGCCCTTCCTCGTTGTCGATCCCGGTGGCGGCAACGAGGAGCTGCGTAGCGGCGGAGCGCTGTGCGACGTTGGACCAACGATTCTCCGGATGCTGGGTATCGACCAGCCGGATGAAATGACAGGCACTTCCCTCAGACCTTCCGGAGTGAGCGCGTGAACGTTCGGATGTGGGTGAAAACGGCAACAACGCTCGTCTGCTCTGCGATCGCGGGGCCGCTGGCGGCGCAGCAGGTGGTGGGACATGCGCCGCAGGCCAGCCCGTTTATCGATCTCGAGTACAAGCAGGAATTGTCTCTCTTCGGCGGTCATTACAACGCCGGCAAGGACGCTGTCGGTGTCGCGCCGCAGGACGGACCGATGGTCGGCCTGCGGTACGACCTCCGGCTCGGAGGTCCCGCGTCGCTGACAACCCGTTTCGCGTACGTGTCGTCCGAGCGAACCATCATCGACCCGCGTCGTCCAGCCGCGATACGGGTCGTGGAGGAGAACGCCTCGTGGCCGATCTACCTCGCGGAAGTCGGCATCTCCGTCAACCTCACCGGGCAGCGCAGCTACCGCCGATTCGTTCCGTTCCTGAACGGTGGGGCAGGTGTCGCTACCGACTTCAAGGGTGGCGCGGATGTCGGCGCATGGAGCTTCGGCACCCCGTTTGCATTTTCGTTCGGCGGCGGAATGAAATGGGTGCCCACCGGTAACCTCCAGGCGCGGCTCGACCTCTCGGATCATCTCTATCAGATCAAGTATCCGAATTCGTACTACCAAACCGCGAGCGACGGGACGAGCGTGCTGAGGCCGAACGCCGCGAAGAGCGACTGGACGAACAACTTCGGGTTCGCGCTCGGGATATCGTACCTGTTCTTCCGCTAGCGGCGCCGCCCGACCGGGCCGCCGTGCACGAAATTGCCACGGCGAGGTGAGTGATGGCGCATGACTTCGAAGACATCGATGACATCGACGACCTGAGCGACGACGAGCTGCGGCGGCTCGTCCGCGATCGCCTGACGGAGCACCGAGCGCTCGATGTTCGCGACATCTCGATCGTCGTTCGCGATGGTGTCGTCGCGCTGAATGGACGCGTGGGCACCGAGGGCGAGCGGCGCGTCGCGGAGCACGTGCTCACGGACGTCGTCGGCATCGAAACGGTGCACAACAATCTCGTGGTGGACTCACTCCGCAGAGCGGAGAGTCCCGAAGCGGTCGACGATCATCTCGCTGACGAGGAGGAGCACTCCGGCCTGCTCCTCGGCGACCGCGCAGTGCCACTGAGCCCGGAGGCCGAGCACCTGGAGGAGGATGTCGACGCGCGCCTGTACGGGACAACCGACGTGGGGAACGCGATAGAGGAAGGCACGGCGTGGATCCCGCCGACGTCGCCCACACAGGAAGGCATAGAAGGCAGTGACGCGTCGTCCGCGGACTACGGCGAGGATCACTGAGCAAGCAGGTACACCGAGCGGCGCGTCGAGGACGCGCCGCTTTCACATCCGCGCGGCGCTACTTGCCTTGGCGTGAGCCGCCGGGAGATTTCGATCGCATGAGCGATACAACCATTGCCGGCGAGACAAGCGACTCGACGGCGGACGATCGATTGGACGCCGTCGAAGAGAGCGCGGTATGGCTCGAGCTCAACGGCTCACCCGCGGTCACGTGGATGTGTACGCCCGAGCGACTCGACGAACTGGTGGTGGGGTGGCTGTTTGGCGAGGGCTACATCGACAACCAGGCCGAGATCGTGCGCATGCGACCCTGTGCGTCGGAGCTCGGATTCTGGGTCGAGGTGCCGCTCGACAAGTACGACACCGTGGAGCGCGCGGAGCGACGCCGAGTACTCGCGTCAGGCTGCGGCGCTGTGACGACGATTCTCGGATCCATGAGCGATGTGCCACGCCGACGCACGCCGAACCCCGAGTTCGACACGCCGACGCTTCGCCGGCTGTTCAAGGATCTCTTCGCGCGCGGTGAGCGTTACAAGGAGACGGGAGGCATTCACGCCGCCGCGCTGACCGACGGCGCGACGCTGCTCTATCACGCCGAGGACATCGGCCGGCATAACGCGGTCGACAAGGTGATCGGTGCGGCGGTGCTCGACGGCCGTTCACCGGAAGACCTGACGCTGCTCGTCACGGGCCGCATTTCGGGAGAGCTGGCCTTCAAAGCGGCGCGCGCGCGTATCGCGACAGTCGCGACGCCGTCGATCCCGTCGACGATCGCGGTGGACATCGCGAAGGCCGCGCGCATGACGCTCGTTGGACGGGCGGTGAGTGGGCGACCGCAAATCCACGCGGAATCGGGAATCGGGAATCGGGAATCGGGACCGGTCCGAATCGGGATCGACGTGAGAGTCACCGGTGCCATCCTCGCTGGTGGGCTCTCGACTCGTTATGGCGGATTGCCGAAAGGGCTCGAGCGCGTGCGCGGCGTCAGGATCATCGACCGCGTCCGAGCGGCGCTCGAGCCCGTGGTCGACGATCTGCTCATCATCGCCAATGATGAACGCGCGGCGGACTGGCTTCCCGGCATTCGCTGCGAGCAGGATGTGCTGCGGAACGTCGGCAGCGTCGCCGGGATTCACGCGGCGCTCGTCCACGCGGCGTCGCCGGTGCTCGCGGTCGCGTGGGACATGCCGTTCGTGCCAACCCCGCTGCTTCGCGCGCTGCGCGATGCTGGCGAGAATGCGGACGCCGCTGTGCCCGAGAGCGATTCGCGCCGCGGGCTCGAGCCGCTGTGCGCCTACTACACGCCGGCATGCGTCGTGGCGATCGAACGACGCATCGCGGCCGACGACCGACGCGTGATCGCGTTCTACGACGACGTCAGGGTCGTTCGAGTGCCGGCGACGGAGGTTGCACGGTTCGGGGACCCCGCCCTTCTCTTCATGAACGTCAACACGCCCGAGGAGCGCATCCTCGCGGAGGCACATGGCGCGTCCACCGATGGTGGCCGTGATCGGCAAGAAGCATAGCGGTAAGACAACGCTGACCGTGCGCCTCTGCGCGGAGCTGCACCGACGCGGTCATCGCGTCATGACGATCAAGCACGGGTCCCACACGTTCAACATCGACCCGTCGACCACCGACACGTATCGCCACTACCACGAGGGGCAGGTCGAGCGGGTGGCGATGGCGGCGCCAGACAAGTTCGCGCTGATCGTGCGGTGGGGCGAGGAGCAAGGGCCGGAGGAGATCGCGGCTCGTCACATGAGCGATGCCGACATCGTCGTCTGCGAGGGCTTCAAGCGGTCACGGCTCCCAAAGATCGAGATCTACCGTCACGCTGCCCACGCCACGCCGCTGTTCGACCCCACGATGGCGGCGCCTGGCGACTATGTTGCGATCGTCACTGACGCCCCGCTCCCGGCCGCGGGTGTCCCCGTGATCCGACTCGATGACGAAGCATGGCTCGACGCCCTTGCCGACCTCGTGGAGCGACGCATCATGAAAGCCGATCCGGTATGACCAGGCATGGCGCTCATCACCCTCGAAGAGGTCTCGACATGATGCGAACGGAGTCGTCGAGGCAGCTTCGATCGCGGGTCGTGCACCGCCGTCCCGGCCACACTCGGCGGGCCGTGGCAGCGACGTTAGGCGTGCTCGGCGCGGTCGGCTGTGCATCTGCCCGCGGTCGCTCCGGCGGATCACCTGGCACACGAGCCGAATTACGCCACGCGATCGACTCCATGGTGGCGCAGCCCAAGTTCAGCAACGCTCACTGGGGAATCCTGATCGTGGACCCGGAGCGTGGCGACACGCTCTATTCGCATAACGCGGGCAAGCTGTTCATGCCGGCGTCGAACCAGAAGATCGTCACGGGCTCGGTAGCGCTCACGCTTCTCGGCCCGGACTACCAGTTCAACACGGTGTACTCCGCGCGCGGGCCGATCGAAGGTGGCGTGCTGCGGGGCGACCTCGTCGTAGAAGGTCGCGGAGACCCGTCGATGAGCGATCACATGCGGGGCGACGTGATGCAGGCGCTCCGCACCGTGCCCGACTCGCTTCGAGCGCACGACGTACGCTACGTGTCGGGCAGGCTGCAACGCGGCGGCGACGCGTTTCCGGACGCGTGGCACGGCTTCGGCTGGGCGTGGGATGACTTCGATTTCGGATATTCCGCCGGCGTCGATGAACTGTTCTTCAACGAAGGCATGTTCACCATCACGGTGCGAGGCGGTCAGCGGGAGGGCGCGCGAGCCACCGTTACGGTGAAGCCGGACATTGGATACCCGTCGCTGCGATCGTTCGTGACGACGGTCCGTCGCCCGGACTCCACGCGAGGGCCGGACGGAATGATGGGGCTTCCGCGAATGCGATCGCCGAACGCATCCGCGGATAGCGCGAGCGGCGTCGTCACGCTCAGCGGGCAGATCGCCATCGGCGATTCGGCAACCGTCGAGGTAGCGTACCGGGACCCGGGACTCGCGTATCTGTATGCGCTGCGCCGCACGCTTGCCGACCAGGCGCTCACGGTCGAGGGCGGGCTCGACCCGCGGCCGGGTCGCGATACCACCGCGAAGCTGGACACGCTCTTCGTGATGAAGTCGCCGCCACTCCGTGAGATTCTGCCGGCGCTCGAGAAGCCATCGCAGAATCAGATCGCCGAGATCCTCTACAAGACCCTCGGCCTGGAGCGGGCGGGTGTCGGCACGGCCGATAGCGGACGCGCCGTGATCGAACGGCAGCTCACGAGCTGGGGCATTGCGCCGACCTCATTCGCGGTTCGCGATGGCAGCGGCCTCTCGCGTCACGACTACATCGCGCCCGACGCCGTGGTCCGTGTCCTGGATGCGATGCGTCGCAGTCCCAACTTCGCGGTGTTCCGCGACGCGCTGCCGCTCGCAGGGGTGGACGGCACCATCGCGAATCGAATGCGGGGCACCGCGGCGGCCGGGAACGTGCACGCCAAGACAGGGTTCGTGGACAAGGCCCGGTCGCTGTCAGGGTACGTCACGACTGCGAACGGTCGGATCCTGATCTTCAGCCTCCTGTGCAACAACTGGACGACGCCGCAACGCGACGTAGACCAGGTCGCCGACGCGATCGCTGTTCGCCTCGCCGGCCTCTCCGGGCGCTGACGCCAATGCAGACCGTGGCGGAAGCAAGCGGCCGGATTCTCCAGCACATCACTCGGCTCGGGGTCGAGCGCGTCCCGCTCCTGGACTCGTTAGGCCGCGTGCTCGCGGAGCAGGTGCGCGCGCCGATGACGCTGCCGGCATGGGCCAACTCGGCCATGGACGGCTACGCCGTGCGCGCCGTAGACATCGATGGTGTCACGCCCGAGCGGCCCGTTCGCCTGCGCGTGCTCGAGACCGTCGCCGCCGGCGGCTTCGCGACGCAGCCGGTGGCCGCTGGCAGCGCCATCCGCATCATGACTGGCGCGCCGCTTCCCGAGGCCGCGGATACCGTCGTGCGCGTGGAAGACACGGACGGCGGTACTGAAACCGTGGTCGTTCGCGACGCGCGGGATGCACGCCGCAACGTGCGTCCCCGCGGCGAAGACTTCGAGGAAGGCGACCTCCTGCTGGATGTGGGCGCGGCGTTGGGCGCCGCTCAGATCGGGATTCTCGCGTCCGTCGGACGATCATCCGCGGACGTCTTCCGCCGACCGCGCGTCGCCATCCTCGGCTCCGGTGACGAGCTCGTCGACGTCGACCGGTTCCACGAAGTGCTCGCCGGCCGCAAGATCATCTCGTCCAACGGCTACACGCTGCAGGCGCTCGTGCGTGACGCCGGCGGAGTTCCCGTGCACCTCGGCGTGGCGGCGGACGATCCGGCATCGTTGCGGGACCATCTCCAACGCGCGATCGGGTGCGATCTCCTGATCACGTCCGCCGGCGTGTCCGTCGGCGAGTTCGACTACACGCGCGACGTGATCTCGGCGTTAGGCGCCGAGATGAAGTTCTGGCGCGTGCGCATGCGTCCGGGTGCCCCGCTGGGGTTCGGCCTGCTCGGCACCATGCCGTGGATCGGTCTGCCGGGAAATCCTGTGTCGGCGATGGTCACGTTCGAGCTGTTCGTGCGGCCCGTCATCCGTCGCATGCTCGGACACACGAGGCTGTTCCGACGACCGGTGTCTGTCGTCCTCGAGGAGCGCGTCACGATTGGCGCACGACTGACGCACTTCCTCCGCGCCATCGTGAGCACGCGCGATGACGGAACGGCGACGGCTCGGCTCACGGGGCCGCAGGGTTCGGGAATCCTGACGTCGATGTCCCTCGCGAACGCGTTGCTCGTCGTCCCCGAGGACCGCCCCGTTGTAGAAGCTGGAGAGATGCTGCACGCGTTGCCGCTGGGCGACACCGCCGGCCTAACGACGCAGTTCGCACTCTGATGATATCGCTGGAAGCACCCGCTCTGTCGCCGGAACAGGCCGCCGTCGTGCAGCAGACGCTCGACGACCTGAACACGCAGTTCGACGTCGTTCAGACCGACATCCGCATCGGGCCGCGCGTGGTCACCTTGCACCATCCGCGGGACGCCGACGACCTCATCGACGAGGCTGCGTTCGCGATCGATGAGCGACTCCCGTACTGGGCGGACGTCTGGCCGTCCGCACGTGTGCTCGCGGAACGATTGCTGACGACGCGCGTGGACGAACGACGGTTGCTGGAGATCGGGTGCGGCTCGGGGCTCGTGTCGGTTGCGGCCGCGATCGCCGGGTTCGACGTCACGTCGACCGACTACTACGACGAAGCGCTCCGGTTCACGGCGCTGAACGTCCTCGTGAACACGGGCGTCCTCATCGACACGCGCGCTGCCGACTGGCGACGATTCCCGCACGACATCGGACGATTCGATCTCGTCGTCGCGTCGGATGTCCTGTACGAGCCAGAGCACGCATCGCTCGTGGCCGCGGTGATCGACCGAACGCTGACAGCGCGCGGCTCCGCGATGATCGCGGACCCCGGTCGGCTCGCCGCGCCTCAGTTCGTGGAGCAGTGCAAGGAACGCGGGATGCCTGCGGCAATCGTGGACCGGATTCCGTTCGAGGAAGGCGAGATCAGGCAGACCATCGACATCTACGAAGTGCGACGGCGGTAGCTGGTCCCTGGAAGTTTGGAATGAAGATCACCGTCTCGAGACAACGGCCTGCATAACGCGGCTCCCGGCATTACCGGCACCCCGGCTGAGGCGTCCAACCACGAGAGGCTTCGCGCGCCGAATCGGGTCCGGCCGGGCCCTGTGGACAATCGGCGAATTCGTTCCCAGTCAATCCGTTCCGCGTGGCGGTGAACTTCAAGTACGGCGCCGAGGCCTTCGCGATGGCCGGCATCGCATATGGTCTGATCAAGTGGGTTGGCCGCAACGTGCGGTCGCTCCTCTCGGACGCACGCCGCGAGGAGGGCCGCATCGCAGCCCTCGCCGCCGACATTCCCGCCGTAGCCGGCGACGCGCTCGTTCGACGGGGCATCGTGTCGGCCGATGACTTTCAACGCATGACGCCGCGTGAGCGCGGGTTCCTGCTCGCGTCCATGCGACTGCCGGCGGGTGAGAGTGTCGCGGAAGAAGGTGCGACGAAGCGCACCACGCCCCTGCCTGGCACTAGCGCGGGCGCGAGCACCACCACAACCACAACGACGACGCGCCGCTCGGCCCCAACGCCGACGCGCCTGCACCTCATCACGCCGTCGCGACCGCCGCTCGGCGTCGCGGTTCACTGCCCCGGCTGCGGCGCGCTACTCGATCGCGACACGCTGCAGCGGCTTGGAGCGACCACGTGTCAGCGGTGCAAGCGGCCGATCTCCGCGCACATCCAGCGCGACCGCCTAACGGTGATCGTCGAGGCGACGCCGGAAGAGGCCGAGCATCGTCGTCGCGTGGACGGGAGTCATTCGTAGCGTCACGCGGACCTGACGGCGAGATACAGCGTCTGGAACGGCACCTCTACCGGGACGCCAAGGATTCTCTCGACTGCGCGGCTGCCGCTCGCTCGGAATGACATCGGTGTCAGCTCGAGAGCTGGCCGGCGACGACCTCGGCGATGTCGTACACGGGAACGTCGGAGCCGACCGACTTCGCGCCATCCGAGATCATCGTCATGCAGAACGGGCAGGCAACGGCGAGGGCGTCCGCACCAGTCGCGAGTAGCTCCTCGGTACGTTCGACGTTGATCCGCTTCCCTTCTTTTTCTTCCATCCACATGCGCCCGCCGCCGGCGCCGCAGCACAGGCCACGGCTACGATTACGTGGCGGCTCGGCAATGGTCACGACGGGAAGCGCTCGCTTGAGCGTCTCGCGCGGCGCGTCGTAGACGTCGTTATAGCGACCGAGGTAGCAGCTGTCGTGGTACGCCACCACGAGCTGCTTGCCGTTGTCCGTGCGGAGCGGCACCAGCTCCTGCTGCAGCAGTCGCTCGATGTAGGTCGAGTGGTGGATGACCTCGTAGTTGCCACCGAGCTGCGGGTACTCGTTGCCCATCTGGTGGAAGCAGTGTGGGCACGTCGTGACGATCGTCGTGACCTGGTAGCGATCCAGTGTCTCGATGGTCTGCCGCGCGAGCATCTGATACAGGTACTCGTTACCCATCCGTCGCGCGGGATCACCGTTGCACGACTCTTCCTGACCGAGGATCGCGAAGCGGATGTTCGCCGCGTTGAGGATGCGCGCGAACGCGACGGCAATCTTCTTCGCGCGATCGTCGAACGATCCCATGCAGCCCACCCAGAACAGGACGTCGGGACGCTCGCCGCGCTCCGCGAACTCGGCCATCGTCGTCACCCCGAGGCCGTCGGCCCAGCGTCCACGGTCCGCGGGTTGGAACTTCCATGGCGCGCCATTCCGCTCGAGCGCTTCGAAGGCGGGCTGTATCTCCTCGGGAAATCGGGATTCCGTGAGAACGAGATTGCGACGTAGCTGGTTGATGACATCGAGCTGATCGATCGAGACGGGACATTCCGTAACGCACGCGCGGCACGACGTACACGCCCACAGCTCGTCTTCCGTGATGTAGTTATCCAGAAGTCGATTCGACGTGAGCTCGCTGAGCGTCGTTGCTCCAGCGTCGGCACCTTCGCCGGCGGCGAGCGCAGGGGCGACCACTTCCGAGCGATCGCCGACGAGCAGCGGCGCAAGCTCCAACGTCCGCTGGCGAACGTTCACCACGATCTTGCGTGGGCTCAGCGGCTTGCCGGTAATGTTCGCGGGGCACGCCGCCGTGCAGCGGCCGCACTCGGTGCACGAGTACCCGTCGAGCAGATTCTTCCACGTCAGATCCTTCACGTCCGACGCGCCGAACTGCTCGACCTCCGCCTCGAGGTCCATGGGGCGCATCACGCCGACCTGGCCAGGGCCGCTCGTGTTCGAGAAGTACGTGTTAGGCAGCGACGTGATGACGTGCAGGTGCTTCGAGTACGGCAGATAGTTCAGGAACACGAGCAGAAGCACGGCATGCATCCACCAGCTCACGCGAGCGATCGGCGATGCGATGTCGACCGGCACGCCGGCGAAGATCGCCGAGAGCACACCGGAGATCGGCTGGAACGCTACCGAGTGCCGAACCTCGACGACGCGCTCGAAGGTCGCGGTCACGAGCAGGGTGACCATGAGCGCCGCGATCATCGACAGAATGAACACGGCGTCACCGGAGTGCACCTTGTCTCCCTGAAGGCGCTTCGGCTTGATGACGAGGCGTCGATAGAGCAGCACGGCGACGGCGGCGAGCACGAGCCCGGCGAACAACTCCTGCGAGAGCAGGAAGAGATTGTAGAGCGGCGCGGGCAGGATGCGCTCGAACCCAAACGCGGGGAACACGCCGCGCGCGAGGATCTCGGCCGAGCCGAGCGTGAGAACGACGAAGCCCCAGAACACCGACGCGTGGAGCGCGCCGGCGAACGGATCACGGAGGATCTTGGACTGCCCGATCCCGATGACGAGGACGTTGCGAAGCCGCGTCCAGGGATGGTCGACTCGATTCTCGTCGAGTCCGGTGCGGAGGTATTGCGTGAGTCGTTGCGCGTTGAACGAGAAGAATCCGAGCGCGCCGACGAGAACGAACAGGAAGACGACGTTCTGGGTCATGGGCAGAACGTAATCGGGACTGGGGACTGGGGACTAGGGACTGGGGAACTGCGGCTGGTAGCTGGTCGCTCGTGCTGGTCGCTGGTCGAAACGCAAGAACCCTCGGGACGGCACGCTCTGCGAGCGCTGCATCCCGAGGGTTTCCCAGTCCCCAGTCCCTAGTCCCCAGTCCCCGCTTAGAAGCCGATCTTGAAGCCCGCAGTCAGGCCCCAGTTGTGGGCCTTGGTGTCCTTCAGCTCTACGTTGCCGAAATCCGACCAGTCGAGCGACGTCACGTAGTCCTTCGCCATCACGCGAATGCCAAGCTTGCCAAGTTGCCAGTCGACGCCGGCGCCGTAGTTGAACGCGGCGTTCGTGGAGCTGTTCGACGCGATGTCGTTGTTATCGCTCGAGTAGCGGATCGCACCTGCACCAGCCTGCACGAATGGCGAGATGCCGTTCGTCGCATTCGCCTTGAGTGGAAGACGAAGCTGCAGGTCGCCGTCGTACAGCCACACGCCGACGTCGTTCGAGGTTCAGGTCCTGGCCGTTCCCGAAGTAATTCTCGAACGTGAACTTCGAGCTCGAGTAGCCGAAGTTGCCGACGAGTGAGACGAAGCGGCCGAGATCGAGCTGTGCCTGTGCGCCGTACAGCGCGCCGTTCTCATTCGAGAACTCGACGTTGTTTCCCGACTCGAAGTAGTCGCCGAAGTTCATGTAGCCGACGTACGGCGCAATGCTGAAGATCGCCGGCTTGTTCGAGAACGTGGACTGCTGCGCAGCCACCGGTGCCGCCACGGCTCCAAGTGCGAGTACTCCAACGACAAGACGTTTCATATGGCCCTCTCCCTACTTCATGGTTGAGATCGATGCGCCGCAACCGCGGCTGCATAACGAGTGACCATGACTAATACAAGCAACGTGCCGCCAATCAGAGGAATGATTGACGGCACGTTAGGAACATCTTTACACGTCCGGTGTAGTCTCGCGACTTCGCGGCGCTAGCAGCGCGTCAGAACGCCCGGGGTCAGTGCGAAGCTTTTGCGTCCTTCACCGCGGCCGTGAGGGCAGGCACGATCTCCAGCACGTCTCCGACAATGCCGTAGTCCGCGATCTTGAAAATCGGTGCCTCACGATCCTTGTTGATCGCGACAATGGTTTTCGACGTGCGCATTCCGGCGAGATGCTGAATCGCTCCGGAAATGCCGACGGCGACATACAGATTCGGACTCACCTGCCGGCCCGTCTGTCCAATCTGATCGCTGTGCGGACGCCACCCATCGTCGGTGACCGCGCGCGTCGCGCCGACCGCCGCGTTGCCGAACGCCGCCGCGAGATCCTCGACCAGCTTGAAGTTCTCCGCAGCGCGAAGACCACGTCCACCACTGACGATGATCGGCGCGTCGCCGAGATCGAGCTTCGACGTGTTGCCCGCGAGCGTCTCGGTGACTTTGACCTTCGACGCCGAAGGATCGCCGCTCGGCGTCGCGGTCTCGACACGTGGCGTTCGCGCTGCGTCGGCAACGGTCACCGCACCGGGCCGCATGGAGATGACGGCCGGTGTTGCCGAGAGTGTGACGGTGGCGATCACCTTGCCGGTGTTCACCGGGTGTGTGCCGACGACCTTGTCGCCGGTGAGCGAGACCGTGATCAGGTCCGACGCCAGCGGCACGCCGAGCTTCGCCGCGACGCGAGGCGCGAGGTCCCTGCCCTGCGCGGACGCCACGAACGTCACCGCGCGATAGCCGCCACTCTTCACGCGCTCGGCGATGAATGTCGCCAGCGCTTCGGGATTGTAGTTGGTGAGCGCTGGATGCTCGAGCGCGATCACGACGTCAGCCCCTGCACCGCCTAACGCGCCAGCCTTGCCTGCAATCCCCGCGGCGCCAGCAACCACCGCGTGGACTTCCCCGCCGGCGGCGTCGGCGAGCGCACGCGCCACGCTCACCGCCTCGTAGGCGATTTTCCGGATCTCACCACCGCGCGTTTCCGCGAACGCGAGAACAGAGGTAGCCATCAGAGTACTTTCGCCTCGGTCTGTAGCAGTCGGACCAGCTCGGGTACCGCGGCGACTCCCTCGCCGATGATCCGCCCAGCGGGCCGCTCAGGAGGTAGCGCCATGGTCGTGACGGTCATGCGAACGTCGCCGACCTGTGCGGGCTTCACTTCGAGCGGCTTCTTCTTCGCCGCCATGATGCCCTTGAGCGACGGGTACCGTGGACGGGCGACGCCTTCGTCGATCGTGACCACGGCCGGCAGTGGGAACTCCAGCATCTCCGCCGCACCTTCGAGCTCGCGACGCGCCGTTCCCTTGCCGCCGGCCACGTCCAGCTTCGACGCGGCAGCCACGCACGGAAGGTTCAACAACTCCGCCGTCATCGGCCCGACCGCCCCATTCGACGAGTCGATGGACATCTTGCCGAACAGGATCAGGTCGTATCCGCCTCCCTGCAACTCGGCCGCGAGCGCTCGGGCGATCGCAAAGTTGTCGAAGGGAATGCTGTCGACCTTCAGGTGAACGGCTCGCGCGGCGCCCATGCTCAGCGCCTTGCGGAGGGTCTCCTGCGCGGCGTCGGGCCCAAGGCTCAGGACGACGACCTCGCCGGTGCCAAGTTTTTCGGTCATCTGAAGCGCCGCTTCGACGGCATAGCCGTCGAAGTCGCTGATGTCCCACTTGAGCCCGGTTTCGTCGACGCCGGTGCCGCTCGACGCAATCTTGAAGCGCACGTCCATTTCGGGCACGCGCTTGATACAGACGGCAATCTTCACCGTCGAACCTCGCTTGTGAAGGATTTCACAAGAAAAGGTAGGCGGACCACCCGACGGCGTCCAGCGCCATATCGGTGCTTCACGGAGCGGTGATGTCCGGCGTGCCGCCGATGCCCGCCACGAGAGACCCGAACGTGTGTGAGCGGGGGCCGGTCGTGTATTCCTGGCTGCGCTTGGTGACAGCGTACGCGAAGACCAGCGGCCCCAGGCGAACCCCCGCGGATCCGTGCGATCCGGCCCAGCGAGCTCCGCGATCGGGTCGCCCAGGGGTGCGACATGTTGATTCCCATGCGCAGGTCCGCGCCGGCCTCAGCGTTCGTGAGCACGTTGCCTAACGAGGCCCGCGCCGACGATCGCGTCGATGATCGCACGCCGCGGACGGTGCCCGAGAAGAGCAACCACGCTGCCGTGCATCGACGATGACCGCCAGGTTCAGAAGCCATGCCTTTACGACCGGGCCATGAACGGTCGTGTCCGGAATCGACGCGATGCCCTACCCTGTGCCGAGCCGCTCAATGAGCGCGCGCAGGAACCTCGTAGCTCACGAACAGTGTGCTATACGCGTGTCCTGACGGCCCCGTGCCGTACTCTCGGCTGCGCGTGACCGCGCGCCATTCCGCGACGAGGCCGCGCACGCGCCCGCCAATACCCACGGAGTACTCGCCAACAAACGGCGTGCGGTCAACCCGTCGCGCGGCGCCGACCGTGTTCCCATCCAGCGTGATGTTGCGCGCGACGGCTTCGACGCGCGCGCCGCCATGGAGGTAGATCTCGAAGGGCGCGCGGGAACGCCAGCCGCTGGTCCACCACGGATTCGAGAGATTCACGCCGACCCGCGATTGAAAGCCGGTCTCGCCCTCGGTGAGAATGTTGCCCAGCGACACGCCGATGTGCGGAACGAAGTCGGCAATGGCGTTGCCGGACGCGGTCCGCGCCGTAAAGCGGTGCGTATTTCTCGCCGTGAGCACGACACCGGGTTCGAAGCCAATCTGAGTGTCCCACCCGACGGGCTCGCGCGAGTACACGCCGGTCAATTTGTGCGCGGTGCGCTGCGCGAACTCGCCGAACGCCGGCCGCCCGGTGACACCAAGCTCCAGGCCTACGGTGCGGAGCGATCGCTCGGACGCGATGCGCGCCTCCGCGCCGGCGTACAACCATGCGGCGTACGGGCGTTCGTTCTGCCAGTCGGGGACGACCCCCGGTTCGTGACCCGGCTTCGGCGTGTACATGTCCTGACCGATCGACAGCGCCGTCGTTAGGCAGCGCATGTCAGGCGTCTCGGCGCCGTCGCACGGTGAGCGGCGCTTCGCGAAGCGCTTGCCCCACCACGGGGCGCCGGCGATCTCGATCACGACCTGATCGCCGTTCGTGTATTCCTTGTCGGGGCGGTCCGTGATGGAGCGCCAGAAGTTGAACGCGTCGTTGTCCGCACGCACGCTCATGCGCCACGGCCGCTGCACGCCCGCACGCTGCGTTGGCAACGAGGCGGTGGGCTGCTGCGCGCTGGCCTGGGACGTCGGCGGCGCAAGCAGTGTCGCCACCACCGTCGAAGCCAGCACGCCAGCGACCTTCATCGCCCGCGCAAGCCGCACGCGGACAGGAGACATCAGCAGACGCGATTCGGCGCGAGCGTCGACATCCAACGCGACGAGCGAGTCGTGCCCGTTCGTCAGTTGAACGCGTTGATGCCCGTCACCGCCTGACCGAGGATCAGCGTGTGTACGTCGTGCGTCCCCTCGTACGTGTACACGCTCTCGAGATTCGCCATGTGACGCATCGACGCGTACTCGGCCAGAATGCCATTCGCGCCCAGTAGCCGTCGCGCCTCGCGCGCGATGTCCGTCGCCATGTTGACGTTGTTCCGCTTCGCGAGTGACACCTGCTGCGGCGTCATCGTGCCGCGGTCCTTGAGGCGGCCCAGGTGGAGCGACACGAGCTGCGCCTTCACGATCTCCGTGACCATGTCGGCGAGGCGCGCTTGCTGGATCTGGAACCCGGCGAGCGGTTTGTCGAACATCACGCGGTTCCGCGCGTACGAGAGCGACTCCTCGTAACACGCCATCGCGGCGCCGATCGCTCCCCACGAGATGCCATACCGTGCCTGCGTGAGGCACATGAGGGGGCTCTTGAGGCCGCCCGACTTCGGGAGGATCGCATCGGCGGGAACGCATACGTCCTGAAAGACGAGCTCACTGGTGTCCGAGGCACGGAGTGACAGCTTGCCCTTCTGATCCTTGGCCGTGAACCCGGGCGTGTTCGTCGGGATGACGAAGCCGCGGATGGACTTGTCGGACTTGTCGTCGTTCGTCTTCGCCCAGACGACGGCGACCTGCGCCTGGGATCCGTTGGTGATCCACATCTTGCCGCCATTGATGATCCACGTCCCATCGCTCTGCTCGCGGGCCATGGTGATCATGCCGGACGGGTTGGATCCGTAGTCCGGTTCCGTGAGGCCGAAGCATCCGATCACTTCACCCTTCGCCATCGCGGGCAGCAGGCGGCGCTTCTGCTCCTCGCTGCCGAACGCATAGATCGGGTACATCACGAGCGCGCCCTGGACTGACGCGAACGACCGGATGCCGGAGTCGCCGCGCTCGAGCTCCTGCATGATGAGCCCGTACGAGACGTTATTGAGCCCCGCGCAGCCGTATTCCTCGGGCAGATTGGCGCCGAGGACGCCGAGCGCGGCCATCTCGGGAATGAGCTCTTTCGGGAACCGACCGTCGACGTAGCACTTGCCGATGATCGGGAGGACGCGTTCGTCGACGAACTGTCGGACGCTGTCGCGGACGGCGCGCTCCTCTTCGGCGAGCACGGTGTCGATATCGTAGAAATCGATTGGAGATGGCATAGGCGGGAAAACTTAACGAGCGGAGTCCGATCGGGCATTACAGATCATCGCGCGGGGGCCGGTGGGAACTGCGATTCGGCGGATGTGCTACTGGGACCGACCGGATCCGGCTTTGCATTCAGGCATTATCGTGCCGGGCCGGTGGGAACTACGATTTTGCGGATGACACGGAAAACGGCCGGATACGGCTTTGCATCGACGCTGGCTCTCGCCGGACCTTGATTGAATGAATGGGAACAGCCGCTCGGGAGACTCCTGCGTCCCGAGCGGCCGTTCCCAAGAGATCCGGCTCGTTGCGTGAGGAGCCGGATCTACCGAGCGGCATCCTGCTTCTTCCGCGTCATCCGCGGAATCGCCGTTCCCACCGGCCGCGGGCGCAACGATGCCTGAATGCAGAGCCGTATCCGGTAGTCTCGCAGTACAGATCCGCCAAATCGTAGTTCCCACCGGGCCCGGCGCGATGAACTGGACCGACGATCGTGTCACTCCTCGCGCGCGGCCTTGAGCGACAGGTGCTGCGCCGCCGCGGGGGCGTTCTTCTCGCGCGGCAGATCGCGGCGCGAACGCACCGGTGTAACGGTTCGGCGCGCGGAGGGGGCGACGCCGACTTCGCGCGCTTTCGCACGGAACACGCGGCCGTGATCGATCGGGTGGCCGGTCTCGTCCTGCCACTGGTGCACCATCTCGTGCAGCAGCGTGTGCAGGGCCTCCTCCCACCCGTGACGGCGGATGTGTCGGCGACTCACGACGATCTCGGACGGCTCGCCCGAAGCGGACGCCGACATGTAGTGACCGAGTCGCGCGCGCATGCGGCGGGAGACGCGCACCGTAATGGCCTTGAGCGCGCCATCGAAGTGGCGATCGTTGTACCGGCGATGCCACTGCGTCAGACGCTTCGTGAGCGGCGCGTCATCGGGGTGCGCCGCGTCTGGCCTCCGAATTCTCGGCGACCGCGCGATGGGATGCGCGAGGATGCGACGCCGCGCGAGTCGCCGTGCCGCCGGCGTGCGTCCGTTCACGAACATCACGATCGACGCGAGCACCTCGTTCGGCGCCGTGAGGTACCCCTGATGCACGCGCAGCTCGCGCCCGCGATAGCTCACCATGACCGCGCGATTCCGCGTCAGGCGGCAGCGGTCGATGTCGGTGAGTCCCATCCCCTTGAGCCGCACGAGCAGCTCGGACGCCGTCCGCGGCGCCGTGTCGAACGCGAGCTGCAGTTGGTCCTGCGACCGTGCAAACAACTTGCCTAACGATCGAAGCACCGTGAGGGTCCTGGTGTGAAAGTCCGCTCGGCCGCCGACCACACGAGCGTCGCGACCTCAATCGTCTGTTCTCGAATCGTAATGACGTTTGCCGACGACGGGCGGCCACCTCGCGATCTGCTGGAGACGGTACCGGCCGTAGAAATCACCGTGCCCTTCTGTGTGTGCTCGATGAAGTGGACCGCTTCCTGATGGTCGTGTCCACAGAGCACGAGGTCCACACCCATCTGCGCGAAGGCACCGAGCACCTTGCGCGTATCCTTGAGTCCGTGTCGACCGGAGAGCTCTCCCTTCACCGGGTTGTGATGCATCACGATGACACGCGCCGCGTCGGCTGGTGAGCCTTCGAACTCCTCGCGCGCGCGATCGATCTGCGAGCGCTTGAGCGCGCCGATGATCGAGATGTCCCGCACGCGCCACGTGAGTGTATGGCGAGTGACTCCCTGTGCAGTATTGAGGCCCACGAACGTCGCGCCGGGCACGCGCAGCACCGGCTCGAGATCTTCGGAGATGTATTGCCGATAGTTCTCGTACGGTCGGTCCTTGTCACCGATGCCGAGTGGGGCTTTCCACCACACGACGTCGTGGTTGCCGGGGATGACGATGGTCTTGCTCACGCGGTTCGCGTCGCGGATGAACGCCTGCGCGGCCACGAACTCGCCGGGGTGAGCACGCTGTGAGAGATCGCCCGAGATCGCCACGACGTCGAAGCGACGCTCCTGCACGATCGTCTCGATCGCGGCGATCTGCTCCGGGATCGTCGGGCGCCCGAAATGCAGATCAGACACGTGAAACACCGTCAGCATTGTGCCACCTGCAGCTGTCACGCGAGGCGGGCGATGATGGCGTCGGAGAATTGTGCGGTGGTCGCGGTGCCGCCCAGGTCGCGCGTGACGGTCTTTCGTTCGCGGATCACGCTCTCCATGGCGTCACGAATGCGGCGCGCGCGTGCGTGGTCCTCGAGGTGCTCGAGCATCAGGCACGCCGCGTAAATGAGTGCGCCCGGGTTCGCGACGCCCTTCCCCGCGATGTCCGGCGCCGTGCCGTGCACCGCCTCGAAGATCGCGGCGTTCTCACCGAGGTTGGCGCCTGGCGCGAGACCGAGTCCGCCGACGAGTCCCGAGATGAGATCGGAGAGGATGTCGCCGAACAGGTTCGTCGTCACGACGACGTCGAAGATCTCCGGCTTGATGACGAGCTGCATGGCCATCGCGTCGACGATGCGCTCGTCGTATTCCACGCGACCGGCGAACTCTTTCGCGAGTGCTTGCCCGACTTCCCGAAAGAGGCCGCCGGTCATCTTCAGGATGTTCGCCTTGTGCACGAGCGTGACTTTCTTGCGGCCGTGCGCGACGCGCGTACTCGAACGCGTAACGAATGATGCGCTCCGAGCCGTAGCGCGTGACGACGGCGGTCGATTCGGCGGCGGCACGCGGATCGGGACCGATCGCGATGTAGTGCTCGATGCCGGAGTAGAGACCTTCCGTGTTCTCGCGGATGAGCACGATGTCGACGTTCTCGAATCGCCCGCCCGGAACGACGGAACGCGCCGGACGTACGTTCGCGTACAGATCGAACGTGCGACGCAGCGCGACGTTGACCGACCGATAGCCACCGCCGACGGGCGTCTCGAGCGGGCCCTTCAGCGCGAGACCCGTGCGCTCGATCGACTCGATGGTCTCGTCAGGCATCGGATCATCGAACTTGTCGACGGCGGCCATGCCGGCGAGCCGTCGGTCCCATTCGAATTCGGCGCCCGCCGCTTCGAGAACGCGTACGGTCGCGTCGGTGATGTCAGGTCCGATGCCATCGCCGGGGATCAGCGTGCAGGGAACGCCCATATGTCGTTCAGCTCAGCGAGCGGGTGTGAAGAGATCGGCGACGCGACCGGCGAGACCAGCGGCGATCGCGGGTGAGAACGTGCGCGCGACGTCGCCGGAGACGTCGCCCATCCACGTGATCCTCGCGGCGCGCGTATCGACGACGACGAGCATGAAGGCGTCGCGCGACCGCCGCCGCTCGCGTCAGGCGCCAGCCGCATCTCGACCGGCACGAACGCGTAGCGCGCGTTGAACAGGCCAGCGAACGCGCGCAGCTGCCCCGCGAGCGGCTCGGCGATGATCTTGTTGGGATCACGCTCGACGGGCGCGAGCGGGTCGACGCGCGATGGCGTACGGGTCCGACGCGTAGCCCGGGTTCCGCCGCGCCGCACGCGCGAGATCTGCCGGGAATGCCCACTTGCCCTTGAACGCGCGCTCACGAACGGCGAACGCGATCTCATCGTCGACGGTAGTCAGGTACGCGCGTTGGTCGCCGACGTGGCTGCTCCACTCGGGCACCGTGAAGCGAAGTGCCTGCAGCGGAAGCACGACCAGCGGCTCGGTGCGAGAGCGGCGCGAGAATGCCTCGCGTTGCGCCTGTGCGCCGCTGGAGACGGACGCTCGTGCGCTCGCGGTGGACCATGCGGTCGGTGCAGACGCAGCGGCCGCCGGAGTCGAGGCGGGGCGCGCACAGCTCCGCGACGAGCACGCGAGCAGGATGAGTCGGGAGAGTGAGGCAGTCACAGTGGCGGATTGGTAGAGCAAAGGTAACCACGCTGAAGAAGACGCGGCACCGGTGCGTTGATCGCTGATCTTCCGGTTGATTCCGCTCGGGCAGCGACCAATTTGGCGGCAACGATACCCCAGGGACGGCACGCGCATGGGCAAGTTGCTCTCGTGGCTCGGTTGGCTCTTCGTCGCGCTCATTGGTGCAAGCGCATTCGCGTGGCTCGCGTTGTCTCGCGGCGAGCGCGTGAGCGCCGCGTGGCTGGTGACGGCGGCGGTCTGCACGTACCTCATCGCGTACCGCTTCTACAGTCGGTTCATCGCGACGAAGATCTTCGCGCTCGACGCGAATCGCGACGACGCCGGCCGAGCGGCTCAACGACGGTCGCGACTACGTGCCGACGAATCGCTGGATCGTGTTCGGCCACCACTTCGCGGCCATCGCCGGTCCCGGGCCGCTCGTCGGGCCGACGCTCGCGGCGCAGTTCGGGTTCCTGCCCGGCGTGATCTGGATCATCGTCGGCGTCGCGCTCGGCGGCGCGGTCCAGGACTTCGTGATCCTCTGCGTCGTCGGTGCGCCGCAACGGAAAGTCGCTCGGGCAGATGGCGAAGGAGGAGATCGGCCCGGTCGCCGGGTTACACCGCGCTGGTCGCGGTGCTCGGCATCATGATCGTGCTGATCGCCGTGCTCGCGCTCGTCGTCGTGAACGCGCTCGGCGAGAGTCCGTGGGGCGTCGTGACGGTCGGCCTGACGATTCCGATCGCGCTGCTCATGGGCGGCTATCTCCGCTGGATCCGGCCGCACCGCGTGCTCGAGGCGACGCGCGATGGGCCTCGTGCTGCTGATCGTCGCGCTGTACGTCGGGCGCGCGGTCGCCGCGAATCCCGACGCTCGCGCCGATGTTCACGCTGAGCCGGAAATCGCTCGCGCTGCTGATCATGGGCTACGGCTTCGCCGCGTCGGTGCTGCCGGTGTGGCTGCTGCTCGCGCCGCGCGATTACCTGTCGGCGTTCGTGAAGCTCGGCGTGGTCTTCGCGCTCGCGATCGGCATTCTCGTCGTGCTGCCGCCGCTCGCAGATGCCGCCGCTCACGCAGTTCATCGACGGCACCGGGCCGGTGTTCGCCGGCAAGCTGTTCCCGTTCGCGTTCATCACCATCGCGTGCGGCGCGATCTCCGGCTTCCACGCGCTCATCTCGTCAGGCACGACGCCGAAGCTGCTCGAGCGCGAGCCTGACGCGCGGATGATCGGCTACGGCGCGATGCTGCTCGAGTCGATCGTCGCGATGATGGCGCTCATCGCGGCGTGCGTGCTGACGCCGGGCGTCTACTTCGCGATCAACGCGCCCGCCGGCAGCCATCGGCACGACGGCGCAGAGTGCGGCCGCGGCGATCCGGAACTGGGGATTCGTGCTCGACCCGCGGAGCTGGAGACGCTGGCGCGGAACGTCGGCGAGGCATCGCTGCTCTCGCGCACGGGCGGTGCGCCGAGCCTCGCGGTCGGCATGGCGCACATCTTCTCGAGCGTGCTCGGCGGCTCGACCGCGATGGCGATCTGGTATCACTTCGCGATCATGTTCGAGGCGCTGTTCATCCTGACGACGCTCGACGCCGGCACGCGCGTCGGTCGCTTCATGCTGCAGGACCTCGGCAAGCACGTCTGGAAGCCGTTCGGCCGCGTGTCGTGGTATCCGGCGGTCGTGCTGTCGAGCGCGATCTTCGTCGCGATGTGGGGCTACTTCCTGTATCAGGGCGTCGATCGACCCGTTAGGCGGCATCAACTCGCTGTGGCCGCTGTTCGGCATCGCGAACCAGCTGCTGGCGGCGGTGGCGCTGTGCGTCGGCACGACGGTCATCATCAAGATGGGCAAGCAGCGATACGCCTGGGTGACGATGCTGCCGCTGACGTGGCTCGGCATCGTGACGATGACGGCGGCCTACACGAAGATCTTCTCGTCCGACCCGAGGCTCGGCTTCCTGTCGCACGCGAGCCGGTTCTCGCAGGCGATCGCGGCCGGGGCGCCTCCGCCGGGCGTCAAGACGATTGCAGACGCGACGCGCATCATCTGGAACGACCGCGTGGACGCGATGGTCGCGGCGTTCTTCGCGATCTCGGTGCTGGTGATTCTCGCCGAGTCGGCGCGCGAGTGGCTGTCGGTGCTGCGGGGCAACAAGCCGGCGGTGTCGACTGAGGTTCCGTTCGAGGGCCGGGTTGCGGTGCTGGCGCGAGGGACTGGGACTGGCACGCAGCTGGTGCGGGTGGTCGTGCTAGTTGCTGGATGACGCGAGCTGATGCGATGCAGCTCGCGCCGCGCAGACGTTCACAGTGCAGCTCAGCAGTACTCATGCGATTGGTGCTCGATCGGCTCGCGTTCGGAGTGCCGCGTAGCGATCGCCGCGTGCAGCGCGTTAGGCGCCCAGTCCGCGGCGACCACGACGAGCGCGTTCGACTTCTCCATTCCGAGCATCATGCGCGGCCCCGAGCTCTACGGTCGCGAACCGCAGCGCGTCCAGTGGAGCGCCGACAGCCAGTGGATCTACTTCCAGTGGAATCCCGCCGGGCACCGACTGGCGTGAGCCGGCGCACCTGTATCGCGTCCGTGCCGCCGGCGGCGCCGCTCCCGAGCGCGTGAGCGACGCGCAGGCGGACAGCGTCGGCGCCGCTGCTCGAGACCGGCGATCTCGCACGCGACAGGCGCTCGCGCGTCGTCTCGTCGCAGGGCGACCTGTACATCGTGTCGCTTCCCACCGGGCACCGTTCGTCGGCTCACGCAAACCGTCGCCGACGAGCGAGACCCACATTTCTCCGCCGACGGCCGTCGCGTCTTCTTCGTCCGCGACAACAACGTGTTCTCGATCGACCTCGATGGCGGGCTCGTTCGACAACTGACCGACGTCCGCGCCGGCCCTGCCCCGAAGGACTCGGCGAAGGCCACAAGGGCAGCGCGGCACGCTCGAGGCGCAGCAGCGCGAGCTGTTCGACGTCATTCGCGATCGCGTGCGTCAGGACAGCATTCGCGAGGCTGAAGCAGAAGGCGCGCGAAGCGTTGCGCGTGAAGCCGTTCTATCTCGGCACGAACGAGCGCATCGCGTCGCTGTCCGTGTCGCCGACGGCGAACGCGCTGCTGCTCGTGACGTCGGTGCAGGCGGACAAGGCCGCGCAGACGCGCGTGCCGAACTACGTCACGACGAGCGGCTACACCGAGGAGCTCACCGTCCGCACGAAGGTCGGCGACGCGCAGAGCGGCGGTCGCGTCGCCTACATGAAGTTGCCGAGCGGCGACCTCACGTGGCTGCAGGTGGTGCCGTCGGATACGACGCAGACCGCCATCGCAGGCGACGACGTTAGGCTGGACCGACGACGGCAGTGCCGCGCTCATCTTCGCCGAGGCGCGCGACTACAAGGTCGCGGTACATCCACAGGCTGGACGCGGCGACGGGCAAGCTGCAGACGCTCGATGTCGCTGCGCGACAGCGCGTGGGTCGGCGGGCCGTGCTACGGCTGCGGCGGCTGGTACGACGGCGGCAAGCGCCTCTGGTTCGTATCGGAAGCGGACGGCTACGCGCATCTCTACACAATGGACGCGACGGCGGCGATCGACGCCAGCTCACCAGCGGCAAGTGGGAAGTAACGGCTGCCCAGCTCTCGCGCCGACGGACGCTCGTTCGAGATCCACACGAGCGAGGCGTCGCCGTTCGAGCAGCATTTCTATCGCATGCCGGTGACCGGTGGCGCGCGCGAGCGGCTCACGACGAGAGTCGGCGGCCACAACGTCGATCGTGTCGCCCGACGGGACGATGCTCGCCGACGTCTTCTCGACGTCGAACGACCGCCGGAGCTGTTCGTGATGCGGAATCGCGCCGGCGCGATCGCCGACGCAGCTCACGACGTCGCCGTCCGCCGAGTGGCTCGCGTTCAACTGGATCGTGCCGGAGATCGTGATGGTCCCGGCGTCGGACGGCGTGCAGGTGCCGGCGCGCATCTATCGGCCGAAGGACATGGGCGCACAGCCTAACGGCGCCGCCGTGATCTTCGTGCACGGCGCGGGATACCTGCACAACGTGCACAACTATTGGTCGACGTATTCGCGCGAGTACATGTTCAACCAGTACCTCGCGTCGAAGGGCTACGTCGTGCTCGACCTCGACTATCGCGGCTCCGCGGGCTACGGCCGCGACTGGCGCACGGCGATCTACCGCTGGATGGGTGGGCGCGACCTGCAGGACCACGTCGACGGCTCGCGGTATCTGGCAGAAGGAGTTCGGCATCGATCCCGAGCGCATCGGCATCTACGGCGGCAGCTACGGCGGCTTCATCACGCTGATGGCGCTGTTCACGGAGCCGAAGCACTTCGGCGCCGGCGCCGGCCTGCGCAGCGTCACCGACTGGGCGCACTACAACCATCGGTACACGGCGCGCATTCTCAACCAGCCGCAGGACGACACGCTCGCGTATCGCCGCTCGTCGCCGATCTACTTCGCGGAGGGGCTCGAGGATCCGCTGCTCATGGCGCACGGCATGGTCGACGTGAACGTGCACTTCCAGGACATCGTCCGGCTGACGCAGCGGCTGATCGAGCTCGGCAAGACAGGACTGGGAGCTCGCGCCGTATCCGGTCGAGGACCACGGCTTCGTGCGGCCGTCGTCGTGGACGGACGAGTATCGACGCATCTTCGAGCTGTTCGAGACGCACCTGGCTCGCCGTGGGCCTGGCGCTTCCGCGACGGGAGGAGCTCGCTGATGCGTGACAGGGGAATAGCGTTAGGCAACCGCGCCGCTTGCTGCGGCGGGCGGAGTCACCGAGGCCCTCGGATGGCTGGCCCGACTTCGACGCGTAGCGAACGTCGTGCGGACGATCGTCGGCGCGCCGGACTACGATCGGTACCTGACGCACATGGCTGCGCATCACCCGGGCTGCGACGTGGTATCGCGCGACGAGTTCATGAAGCAGCGACTCGAGAGCAGATACTCGCGACCTGGCTCGCGCTGCTGCTGACGGCGGCTCCATCGACGCCCTCATCCGTGGCGTCACGGCTCGGAAACCGGTAGTCGCGGTGACGCCGCGCTAGGCGTCAGCAGCCGGGCTCCGGTCGATAGCTGCGGCCGCACGGCCAGTAAGACAATCGCGGCCGCGACCGCCAACGCGGCGCCAAGGTCGAACGCCGCGGTCGGCCCGTAGCGATCCCACACGGCACCGAACAGCAGCGACGCCGGCAGTGCGCCGATCCCGATCGCGAGATTGTACCAGCCAAACGCCGTTCCGCGGCGACGCTGCCCCACGAGATCCGCCACGAGAGCGCGTTCCGTTCCCTCGGTGAGGCCGAAGAAGATCCCGTAGGTCAGGAACAAGACCCACGCGTGCCACGTCGCCGTCGCACGTCCAAAGGCGAAGTACACCGCGGCGTAGACCGCCCAGCCGGCGAGAATCAATGGTTTGCGTCCCAGGCGATCGGACAGCGCACCGCCCGGCACGCTGGCGGCCGACTTCACGACGTGCAATGCCGCCCAGAGGATCGGCACGAGCGCGACCGATACGCCGAGCTGGTTCGCGCGCAGGATGAGAAACGCGTCCGTGGAGTTGCCGAGCGTGAACAACAGGACGGACGCGAAGAACGTCCAGAATGGACGGCCAAGCTCGGCCGCACCGGCTGCCGATACCTGCGGAGCGGCGGTTGGTTCCGAGGCCGGGACGTCCCGCGGCGTCTCGCGAACACCGGCGACCAGAACAATGACTGACAGCACCCCTGGTATCGCCGCGAGCAGGAAGACGGTTCGCAGTGGAATGTGCTCCCACTTGAGCAGGGCGAACGCGATGAGTGGACCCACCACTGCGCCCGCGTGATCCGCCGAGCGGTGAAAGCCGAAGGCGCGACCACGAATCGACGGGTGCACAGATTCAGCGATCAACGCGTCCCGGGGCGCGCCGCGCACGCCCTTCCCCACCCGATCCACGAGGCGGATAGCCAGAACCTGCGTTGCCGATTGCGCGATGCCGATCAACGGCCTCGCCAGTGACGCGAGCGCGTATCCCGCCACGACGAGCGGCTTCCGCCGGCTCACACGATCCGACCACCAGCCACTCGCGAGCTTGAGAAGCGCGGACGTCGTCTCCGCCGCGCCTTCGATCGCGCCAACGGCCGAAGCACTCGCGCCAAGTACCGTCGTCAGGAAAATCGGCAGTAGCGGGTAGATGATCTCGCTCGACGCGTCGGTCAGGAACGAAACGGCGGCGAGCACGAGCACGTTGCGGCCGAGGCGCGGAATGCCGCCGGGCGTGGCGGATTGATCAGACATGACCAGAAGCTACGGTCGCGGCATCGTGTGCGCCCGGCGACGCCGGTTAGAATTACGCATGCCCACGACGCGCGTGTCCGACTCCCCGACGACCCGCACGCACCGCGCTTTGACGGACGCGCATGCGCGGATCGCCGCGCGCGACGCCGCGATCATCCGCACGCAGATCGCCGTCTCGCAGATCGCCGCACCAACCGGCGACGAGGGGCTGCGTGCGGCGTGGGTGCAGGCGAAGCTTCGGTCGATGGGACTGCATGATGCGCACATTGATTCCGCCGGGAATGTCGTCGCGACGCGGTTCGGGCTGGCGCACACGCAACCGGTGCTCGTGTGTGCGCACCTCGACACCGTCTTCGCACGCGATGTCGCGCTCACGTTTCGTCAGGAGGGGGATCGCGTGACGGGTCCCGGCATTGGCGACAACGGTCGCGGGTTGGCGGCCATGCTCGCGATCGCCGAGGAGATGGACGGTCGCGGGTTGCGGACGCGGCGACCGATCGTGTTCGCGGCGACCACGGGTGAGGAAGGCGCGGGTGATCTTCGTGGCGCGAAGCACCTGTTCGCGCATCTATCCGACGAGCCGGCGGCCGCGATCGCGCTCGATGGCGCCGGCGACGAGCGCATCGTCCACAAGGCGCTCGGCTCGCGCCGTTATCACATTGCGTTTCGTGGTCCCGGCGGCCACAGCTGGGCGGCGTTCGGGATACCTAACGCGGTGCATGCGGCGGCATCGGCGGCGTCGATGCTGGCATCGCTTCCGTTGCCCAAGACGCCGCGCACGACGCTCTCGGTGAGCCGCATCGGTGGCGGCACGTCGATCAATTCGATCCCCGAGCAGGGCTGGCTCGAGGTGGATCTGCGATCGACGTCGGCGTCGGTGCTCGAGCGGTTCGATCGCGAGGTCCGGATCATCGTTCGTGCGGCGGCACAGCAGGAGAACGCGCGCCGCGCCACAGCGACGCCCCCGCTGGCGTACGACGTGATGGTGATCGGCGATCGACCGTCCGGCGAGATCTCCGCCGACCATCCGCTGGTGCTGAGCGCGATCGAGGCGACGCAGCTCATCGATCGTGAGCCTGAGCTGGCGGCGGCGTCTACCGACGCAAACGTGCCGATCGCGGCGGGAATTCCTGCGATCGCGATCGGTGCCGGCGGCCGCGGTGGCGACGCGCACACGGCCGGCGAGTGGTACCACAACATCGAGGGCACACTCGGCATCGCCCGCGCGATGACGATCCTCGCGACAGCGGCGGAGCTGGCCTAACGCGGCGTCATCCCGAGCGCCAGCGCGAGGAGCGCACGACGAGCCTCGGGAGGTCATCGTGCCGGCTGGCGTTCTGCGACTCGACGGCGGAACGCAGAGCGCCTGACGCGCAGACGACGCAGAAAGATGAACAATTGCATGCCGTTTCTGCGAGGTCTGAGCGCTCAGAGCCGTCTGCGTTGCGTAGTGCCAGCCGCCTGGATCGAAATCGAGGCCGGCACTGCCGGCCCGATAACGGTCGAGAAGGTCCCTCGCTGGCGCTCGGGATGACAGTGATCACCCCTGCCTGAGCGCGCAGCCCCAGACGAACACGAACGCCGCCAGTACGAAGTGGAAGACGATCGGGATGAGCACGCCGCGGCGCTCCGGACGCGCAAGCGCGTAGCGTATCGCCCGTACGACCATGCCGAGCGCGTACACGTAGCTCCCCCAGATCAGCCACGCGCCAGCGACCGGCGATCCAACGCCTAACGGGACGAACTGTCCACGTCACCGACGATACGACCATCGTCATGAACACGACGAACGCGATCTGCGTCGGCAGCAGGTAGCGGTACGGCATGAGCCCGGAATACCACCGGGCCATTGGCGGCAGCCACTGTGGCGCTCTGGTCGCGACAACGATCTGGCCGACCACGCGCAGCACGAACAGCCCAAGCAGCACACCGAGGACGAGTGCACTGACGCGTGCGGGCAGCGTCAGCACGAGCGGTGGGTTCGGAAGCACGCCCTGTCCGGTGGTACGGAGCGCTCGCGGCTACGCCGCGGGCCGGCCGGCTGACGTCGCCGCGATCCGCTCCGCCGCGAGTGCCGCGTCGCGCCGGATGTTGTACAGACCACCCGTGGCGTCGTACGTATGACCTACGAAGTAGAGGTGCGGCTGATCGGCGCTCGTCACGCGGTCTGTGCGGAGCGCGAATCCCTTGGCGTCCGTTCGAACCAGGCCGCCTAACGGGGAGAGCGCCGGCGTGAATCCCGTCGCGAAGATGACGTCGTCGAACGGCTCCTCGACGCCATCAGTGAAGCGGACGCCAGTCTCCGTGAACGACGCGACGCCCGGACGCATCGCGACGGCTCCCGCACGAATGGCATCGACCAGATGGAATCCGATGAGCGGGATCGAGTCCAGCACGCCGTGCGATGGCCTTGGCAGCACGGGCTTCCCGCGCCGAAGTTCGGTGACCTTGCCCATGGCGCTGGCAATCGCGCGGCGCGCGCCAACGGGCAAGCCGCGCATCGCGAACGCGAGGTACTGGATCGGGATACCCGCGATCCGCAGAGGCACGACGTTCGCGCCCGAGCGCACTGCGACCGCGACGTGCGCGCCCGAGCGTGCCAGCTCGCTCGCGATCTCGCCGCCAGAGTTGCCCACACCGATCACGAGGACGCGACGGCCCTCGAAGCCAACCGGGTTGCGATACTCGACGCTGTGGCAAACGCGGCCACGGTAGCGTTCACGTCCTGGCACGCTCGGCGTACGCGGCGCGGCGACAATGCCGGTCGCCACGACGACATCGCGTGCAGCGATATCCGTCTTCGTCGTTCGCACGATCCATTCGTCGCCATGTCGGTCGACCGCGGTGACGGTCACGCCGGTCTCGACAGGCAGCTCGAGCACTTCCACGTAGCGATGCAGATACGCGACGAAGTCGCGACGGCTCGGGAAGATCGGCACGCGTCGGTCGAACGACATTCCTGGCAGCGTCGACAGGTGCTTGCCTGTATGCAACGTTAGGCTGTCGTAGAGGTGCATCCAGGTGTGGCCCGCTGATGTGCCACGCTCGAGCACCACATGCCCGATGCCACGTCTCCGCAACTCGGCCGACGTCGCCAGGCCGGCAGGGCCGCCACCCACCACGACCACTGGGTACCGCTCAGCGGTCGACAAGCAGCATCCCGCCCCGGTAGAAGCAGTACAGCGCGGCCATCTGAACGACGTGAAAGAGGTCGTTGTGGTTGAAGTGCCGGTGCGGCGCGACGCGACGCGCCTGTATGACCGCCGCGACCACCGAGACAGCAACGCCGGCGATGAGCCAGGTACTGCCGGGCAGGTGCCATCGCACCATCGCGTACACCGTCCCGGCGAGCAGAATCGCGAGCGCGCCGCCGTAGTCGGCGGCCGCGACGCGGAACTCCGGTCGACGAGTCACGTTGATCCAGTAGACAACGAGCTTGAGTGCCGCGAAAACGAGGATCGCCGTGCGGGTGCTTCCGCGCGCGGCGAAGAATGCCACCGACGCCACCGTACCGACGCCGATGAAGCCGGTCGCGTAGAGCGCCGCGCGCCACATCCGGTCGCGCCCAGCGGCATCGCTCCGCGGATCGAGGCCGTGTGCGACGGCGCCGAGAAACGCGGCGAGCGAGGTGGCGAGCAAGCCGCCCCCGAGTACGCTGGACGCCGCCACTCCCTGGGCGGCCCCATTCAGCGCGAGCCTGGCGGCGAGCACGAACGCAAACCCACCGAGGATGACATTCGTGAGCACCGTCATCGGTTCGGTGATGCCGTTCCACCGCGGCAGCGGGTCGGTGCCGACAGTGGTCATGGTCGCCCTACGGCTCGAGAAGTGCGACGTGATGTCGGTACCATTCGCTCTGGAAACGCTCGTTAGGGTCGTAGTGCCGTTTGAGACGGAGGAACTCGGGAAACTCAGGGTAGCACCGCAGCAGCTGCGATCGCGTGGCGAACGTGTGATACGTCAGGAACCAACTGCCCTCACGACGCGCCGCCATCTCGATCAGGCGGCGGAACGCCGAGGCCGTGTGTTCGATGCCGTCCGCGGTGTGATGCGTGTGGAGATTGAAGATCGTACACGCGTACGGCTGCTTCGCCCACGCGAGAAAGCTCTCGGTATCCCGTTCGATGAGTCTGATCGTGCCGTAGATGCAGTCCACACGGTTCAGGCGGAAGTCATCCGCGGCCTCGGCGAGAAAATCGGGCAACGACTCACGCGGCACGTACAGCTCACTGATGATCTCCGTGGCCGGACCAGACGCGTGTGATTCGTGATCGAGCCACGAGTGATAGTCGTCGATGTACGTGCTCAGTTGATGCGTATCTGACCAGTAGACCTGGCCGTTCGTGGCGAGATAGTGCCTGGTGTACGCATCCCACGCGCCCTGTTTGTCGAAGTGCGCGAGCCACAGCAGCTTTTTCCAATCCGACGGCGACAGCGCGCGCTGTTGTTCGGGGATAGGTGTGTAGTTGGATACTGGGCGGTAGCACGAGAAGATGCCGCGTCTCAGGAAGTCGTCGGACGCGGGATCGAGCGCGAACTGGAAGTCCCCGAACTTGTATCCATCGGCGATGCGCTCATCGAACCGCGCGATCAGGCGTTCCGCTGTCTCGACCTCGACCGCGCGTCGCACCTTGTGCCTCGGCACGAGACGCACGGTCACAGTGTCGATGAAGCCGAACAGGCCGTATCCGCCGCACACGAGACGGAAGAGTTCCGGGTTCTCGCTACGGCTACACCGTCGACGCTCGCCACTGGCGTCAATGAGGGTGAGCGCTTCGACGTCGGCGACGAACGGACGCAGCGTCGAGGCCGCGGCCGTGCACGTTGGCACTCACGGCACCGCCGATGCTCAGGCGATCCGCGCCGGTCTGTTTCTGCTGGATTCCCCACTGTGCCTCGGCCCCGTTCTGACGTTCGACCAGCCAGTCGATGAGCTCGGGCCATTGCATGCCCGACTCGACCTCGATGAGGCCACGTTCGGCGTCGAAGTGTCGGACGCCACGGTACGATTGGGTGTCGAGCAGGACCCCGCCCTGCGCGAATTGCTGCCCGCCCATAGCGTGGCGACCGCCGGCGACGCAGATGGTCCGGCCAGCCTCGCCTGCGGCGAGTATCGCGGCACGGGCGTCGTCCGCCGAGCGCACGGTGACGACGCGGTCGACGACGGTCGGGTTGAGGCGTGAGTGTACGTCGTTGACCACGACGCCCGACGGCGACGGCTCGTGGTAGGGCGGATCGACGCGGTTGGCTGCAGTAGGCATTGGAGGTCCCTGAGGCCTGTTCCAGCTTCCGATTAGCTAGTTCGGAATCTGGACTCGCGGGCTCGTGTCCCCCATACGACGCTTTACGTAGACGGGCGTCATTACGAGGCGTTGTCATTCCGAGCGGAGGTCGTCGTCATTCCGAGCGAGCCGAGCGAGTCGAGGAATCGCGACCGTCCCGATAGAGGGGCCCCTCTACCCGGTATGATCGCGATTCCTCGACTGCGTCGCCCTCGGAACGCATCCGCTCGGAGATGACTACATCGCCCGTACCTCGGAGTCGTCACCCAGCGTCAACTCGCCATTGACGCCCTCGATCACCACCGAGTCGCCAATGAGCGAGTTCACCAGCTTCGAGCCCGTGATCTTCGTGCTCGAACCCACGAGCGTGTCCTTGAGCTCCGACTTCTCGATGACCGACCCGCGCCCGATCGACACGTTAGGACCTATTCGCGCGCCTTTCAGCACCACGTCGTCCTCGATGTAGACGGGATCGATGATGGTCGAATCGCCGTCGGTCTTCGGCCGCCGCGCGTGGCCTTTCTCGAGCATCACGCGATTCGTCTCGAGCAGCGTGTCGATCTTCCCCGCGTCGTACCAGCCCTCGACGTCGATCACGCGGATCTTCGCGCCGTGGTCGATCATGTACTGGAACGCGTCGGTGAGATAGTACTCGCCCTTGTTCTTGGGCTGCGTGAGCACCCAGTCGATGCCCTCGTAGAGCAGCTTCCAGTTCCGGATATAATAGAGGCCGATGTTCGCGCGCTTGGAGATCGGCGTGCTCGGCTTCTCGACGATCTTCGTCATGTTGCCGTCGGCATCGGTGACGACGACGCCGAAGCGCTGATAGTCCTCGACTTCCTTGACCCAGATGATGCCGTCGGCGTCGATCGTCTTCGTGACCGACAGGTCCGCGTCGAAGATCGTGTCGACGAAGATGATCAGCACTGGCTGGTCGACGTGCTCACGCGCCAGCGCGATCGCGCCCGCCGTTCCGTCCTGCACCTTCTGCTCGATGAACACGCTCGGGATGTCGGCGAAGTTCGTCCGGGCATACTCCTCGACTTTCTCCTTGAGGTGCCCGGTGATGTAGACGATCTCCTCGACGTTGCCGAGTCGCCGCAGGTCGTCGAGGACGTACTCCATCACCGGCTTGCCGGCGATCTTGAGCATCGGTTTCGGCGTGATGTGCGTGTGCGGGCGCAGGCGCGTGCCTTTGCCGGCGAGCGGAATGATCACCTTCATTGCGTGAGCCTCATGGTGCGCTGGTTCCCTCCCGTCCGTAGCGGTCTTTGAGTCGAACGACGTCGTCGAGCTCGGGCGTGCTCACTTCGAGCACGTCACAGTCGGTGATCGCTTCCATGTAATGCACGGTGCCCGGCGTTATGCGGAAGGACTGGCCGGCCTCGAGCCGCATGTCGCGCAGTTCGCCGTCGACGCTTGACCCAGTAGACGAGCTCGCCCGGACAGCAGATGCACGGTCTCGTCCTTCTGGTTGTGGTACTGCACCGACAGTGCCTGACCGGCGTTGATGTGCAGCATCTTCCCGCAATACCGGTCGGTGTGCGCCCAGATTGTTTCGTGTCCCCAGGGTTTGGGAACGTGTTTCACGTCGACGGGACCGGACATGTGGGTCCGGGTAAAGTTGGGCGGAAATATACGGGAACTGGGAACTGGGGACTGGGAATCAGAGGCTGCTTGCAGCGAGCTACGAGCGAGTAGCGCGCAGCCCGGTTCCCAGTCCCCGGTCCCCAGTCCCCGCAGTTGGCCTGCTTTCTGCCTGCTCAGGCCGCATGATCCTCGCGCCGCGCTTCCTGCCACGCCTGGCAGCGACCGTCGGGCTGTTCACTCGCTACGGGCTCCGTGACTTCGCCCGGCAACAAGGGCTCATCGAGCTCTCGCCCGACGAAGCGGCTGGCCCGCGACGCCACCGAAGGCGACGGCGCCTCCAATCGCGCGGTCGCATTCCGCAAGCGACTCGTGGAGCTCGGACCCGCGTACGTGAAGCTCGGCCAGGTCCTCTCGACGCGCCCCGATCTCGTACCCGAGGCGTACATCGAGCAGTTGCAGCAGCTGCAGGACGACGTCGCACCCGTACCGTTCGCCGAGATCGAGCAGGTCATCCACGACCAGATCGGCGGCCGGATCAGCAAGTTGTTCGCGACGTTCGACCACACGCCGCTCGCGTCGGCGAGCCTTGGGCAGGCGCATGCGGCGACGCTCCGCGACGGCCGAGCGGTCGTCGTGAAGGTGCAGCGGCCCGATATCCGGCCGATCCTCGCCGACGACATCGAGTTCTTCCGCGAGCTGGCCAAGTTCCTGTCCGCGCACCTTCGCGCTGGCGCCCGAGTCGACATGGTCGGCGTCGTACAGCAGCTCGAGCGCGCACTCGCCGACGAGTTGGACTACCGTGTGGAAGCACGCAACATGGCGCTGTTCCGCCGATCCCTCGCCGAGTTTCCGCGACTGCTCGTGCCGAAAGTCGTCGAAGCGTACACGCGCGAGCGCGTCCTAACGAGTGAGCGCGTGCGCGGCGTGAAGGTCAACGAGATTCCACCGCTCGCTCGGCTCGACACGGATCTCTCGCGCCTCGCTGACGAGTTAGGCAAGGCGTACCTCAAGCAGATCGCGATCGACGGACATTTCCACGCCGACCCGCATCCGGGAAACATCTTCCTCGTCCTCTCCGCCGATGAGAACCCGCGCACGCCGGCGGACATCGTCGCCAACGAGCGACGGGTCGAGCAGCGCAACACCGAGTCGCCGCTCGCGAAGCTGGAGCAGGTCGCGCAGCGTGAGGCAGCGCCCGCGGCGCCTCCGGACGAGCCACGTCTCGCGATCATCGACTTCGGCATGACCGCTCGGCTCTCGCCGCCGATGCGCGATCGCATCGTTCGCCTGTTGTTCGCCATGGCCGAGAATCGTGGCGACGACGCCGGTGAGACGCTGATCGAGATCGGCGAGCCGATCGCCGACTTCGACCGCACGGCGTTCATTCGCGAGATCGCGTCGCTCATCGCGCACAATCACGAGCGCGCCGTCGGCGACATGCACGCGGGCCGAGTGCTCTACGACGCGATCAGCATCGCGTATCAGCGCGGCCTCAGGCTTCCCGCCGAGCTCACACTGCTGGCCAAGACGCTGTTCAGCCTCGACGCGATCACGCGCGCCCTCGATCCGGCCTACAACCCCACCGAAGCCATCCGGTCGTACACGGCCGAGATCATCAACGACCGGGCGCGGCGTGACTTCTCCCCGGCGCGGCTCGCCCGCGCGGTCGCCCAGTCCACTGAGCTGATCAACGCGCTGCCGCATCGCCTCGATCTCATCACGCAGCACCTGGCGGCGAACGACATGAGTCTCAAGGTCGACGCGCCCGAGATGTCGACCGTGCTCAAGGGAATGCAGAAGATCGCCAACCGCATCTTCACCGGACTGGTACTCACCGGGCTCCTGATCGCGAGTGGGCTCTTGATCAATCAGCGGCCGCGACTCGGCACCACCGGCTTTCTGCTTGCCGGGGGCATCGGGCTCTACATGGTGATCTCGATACTCGTCTCCGATCGTCGGCGTGATTAGAGCCCGTTGACGACTGGGCAGGACCGCGGTTGGTCTCGCGAGTAACACGTCGTGAGTTGTCAGTCCTCGGTCATCAGGTTTCAGTCCCGCCTGGCGAACGGCTACGAACCGCCGTCGCTGCGACTCGCTGGTACTGACGACTCGACTGATGACTGATGACCGACGACTGACGCACTGAGGACTCAGGACGGGCGCGAACGTCGCATGCCTGTTCCGCGACCCGTTTCAGCTGTGACGTCCGCACTCAGTGGTTCCGACCTGAGCCGCGAACCGACACCCCGCCGCCGTCCAGCGTCGCCGCTACGTAGCGGCGGCGCAACCTCGCGAAGTGGCCTGCCCCGTATTGTGACGTTGGGGCTTGAGGGCAGACCGCCCCATCAAGCCTATTTCGTCTACGCCGCCCTTCATGTTCGGCGTTCCCGCGCCGCGCCTTCGCCCCGACCGCTTCCATCCGATGCTCGATCATCTGCGTTCCGATCTTCGCTCCGCCTTCCGGCGGCTCCGCTCGTCACCAGGGTACGCGACGGTCTCCGTCATCACGTTAGGCCTCGGGATCGGGGCCAGCACGGCCATCTTCAGCGCCGTGGACGGCGTGCTGCTCAAGTCGCTGCCCTATCGCGACCCGTCGAGCCTCGTGCAGATCTCCGAGACGAATGTGCCGCGGAATTTTCCGTCGTTCCCCGTGACACCGGCGAATCTCGCCGATTGGCGCACGCAGGCTCGCTCGTTCTCAGGACTCGCCGCATCGCGTCCGCGACGCGCGATTCTGACAACGGCCAACGGCGAGCCGGAACGCGTGCCCGCAGCTGGCGTCAGCACGAACTACTTCCAGCTCCTCGGCGTCGGCACGCACATCGGGCGAACATTCGTGGCGTCGGACAGCCTGCCGTCGGCCGAGCGGCCGGTGATCCTCGCGTACAGCTTCTGGCTGCGCCGCTTCGGCGCGGACTCGACACTCATCGGAAAGCCCATCACGCTCGACGGATCACCGTTCACGGTCATTGGCGTGCTCTCGCCGAGCGTGCGTACGTCGACGCAGTTGTGGACGCCCCTCACGCTACCGCCGCAGATCATCGCGGATCGGAACGCGCACATGCTCTCGGTTATCGCCCGCGTTGCACCCGGGCGATCGCTCGACGCGGTGCGCCGAGAAATGAGCGCCATCAGCACGCGGCTCGCTACCGACTACCCCGGCTCGAACAAGGATTGGACGGTCACGATCGTGCCGCTGCTCGACCAGATCGTCGGCAAGCTGCGCCCAGCGTTGATGGCGTTGATGGCCGCCGTCGTGTTCGTCCTGCTCATTGCCTGCGCGAACGTCGCGAACCTGACGCTCGCCCGCGGCTACGCACGCGCGCGAGAGATCGCGGTCCGTGGCGCGCTCGGCGCTGGACGCCGCCGCATTGCCGCACAGATGCTGACAGAGAACGCCGTTATCGCGTTGTTAGGCGGCGCCGTCGGCGTTGGAATCGCCGCGCTCGGAGTGAAGCTGCTTCGCACGCTCGCACCGACGAATCTGCCGAGGGTCGACGAGATCGCGGTCGACGGACGCGCGCTCGCGTTCGGCCTGCTCGCCTCGCTCGGCACGGCGGTCGTCTTCGGACTGCTTCCCGCGCTGCAGGGCTCTCGGATGGACCTGTCCAACGCGCTCCGGGAGGAAGGCCGAGGCGCGTCGATGAGCCGGCGCGCGCGCCTCGTGCAGCGCACGCTGGTCGTCACGCAGATCGCGTTCGCGATGGTACTGCTCTCCGGCGCGACGCTGCTGTTCCGAAGCTTCGTCTCGCTCGCGAATCGACCGCTCGGATTCGACACCGCGCAGATCGCGACCGCGCAGCTCACGCTTCCGCGACGCGCGTACCCGCGTGAAGTCGATCAGGTGCGGTACGCGACGACGCTGCTCGAGCGGCTTCAGTCCGAGCGCGGCGTCGAGGCTGCGACGATCTCCGGTGGGATGCCAGGCGGAAATTTCACGAATCTGTTCCTGCTCTCGGTCGTCGGGCGACCTGAGCCGGACCCGTCCAACCTCCCGGTCGCGCTCTTCATTCCCGCAACGCCTAACTACTTCAAGACGCTCGGCATGTCACTCAAGGCCGGCCGCGTTGTTCAGCGATCGGGACGACGCCAGCGCCCCTCCGGTCGCCATCGTCGACGAGCTGTTCGTGCGCCGCTACCTCGGCGCCGGTGACCCACTCACGCGTCGCGTTATGCTCGCCATCGATGATTCGATTCCCCGTCAGATCATCGGTGTGGTCGCGACAGTGAAGCAGAACGGCGTCGATGGCGATGAGCAGCCGGCCACCTACCTGCCCTTCGCCCAGGCGCCATCCGCCGACATGAGCGTGCTGGTGCGAGGTAGTGGTGGTGTCGCGCCACTCGGGGCGATCAAGAGCGTGACGCGCGCGGCAGACCCGGATGTGCCTGTGTATGACATCCAGTCGCTGTCGGATCGCGTGGCCATCGCCGTCGGGCCGACGCGCTTCTACACCGTGCTCGCGAGCGTCTTCGCGATCATCGCGGTGACGCTCGGTGCCATCGGCGTCTATGGTGTGCTCGCCGACACCGTCTCTCGCCGACGTCGCGAGCTCGGGATCCGCGTCGCGCTCGGGGCGGCGCCCAGGACGCTCGTTGGCGGCGTGCTCATGGACGGCGCTCGCCTCGCGGGTGTTGGCGTCGGCGTCGGACTGCTGGCGAGTGTGTGGACCGGCGGCGCGTTGCGGGCGCTACTCGTGGACGTCGGCGCGCGCGATCCGATCGCGCTTGGAGGGTCTGCCGTCATCTTCGCAGTGGTCGCGCTCGTCGCGTCGTTAGGCCCGGCGGCCCGGGCGGTTCGTGCCGATCCCATCGAGGCGCTCCGGGCGGACTGAGCCCGTCCAGAGCGGCGTCCGTCAACAGCGGCGGCCTCTTCCGCTGCGTGCAGCGCGGTTTCTTAACGCGTGTCGACCTCTGCCGTGAACCCAGTCCCGCTCAGCATGCGTCTACGCACCGTTGCGACCATCGCGCTCGCTCTTCCGTCGTCCGCTCTCGCTCAGATCCGCGCCAGCGAGATCGGCACGATGTCGCAGATCATTGACGGCACCAAGCTGACGATGGAATACTCTCGCCCACGCACGCGCGGCCGGGAGCCCCTCTTCGGCGGACGCGTGGTGCGATGGAACGAGGTGTGGACGCCAGGCGCGAACTGGGCAACGACCCTCGAGACGAACAAACACTTCACGCTCAACGGCCGGCCGGTGCCGAAGGGCAAGTATTCCGTCTGGCTCATCGTGAAGCAGAACGCCGACTGGACCATGATTCTCGATCCGCGCGTGCGTCGATATCACGAGGACCCACCCGACTCGACCGGCGACCAGATCCGATTCCCGGTTCGCCCGACGACGGGCCCGTTCGCTGAGGTGCTGACGTGGTCGGTGCCGGCCGTGACGGCGACTGGCGGGACACTGGCGATGAACTGGGGCACCACCGCGATCGCAATGGACGTGGCGGTCGAGCCGTCGTTCCGGACGACGATGGACGCAGCAGACGCGGCGCCGTTCCTCGGGCGCTACGACTACACGTCTCTGATTGCGCCGGACAGCGGGAAGCGGAGCGTACTGATCGTGACGTACGAGGACAGCACACTCAAGGGCCGCTGGGAGCCTAACGACCCGTACTTCCGGAAGTTCGCGCTGATCCGCATTGCGCCGAACTGGTTCGCGCCGGGCGTGTATGACGAGAACGGCCGGATCTACGAGGTCTACAAGCCCGAGATGACGTTCGAATTCACCGTCACGGCAGGCAAGGCTGTTTCAGTCGAAGAACGTGGTGAGGACGATAAGGTGGAAGCTACCGGCAAGCGGAAGCCGTAAGTTCGATGCGACTACCGCCGTCCGCCTTCCTCCCTCCGCCTTCCGCGCCGCCTAGCGGCCGCTCCTCGCCAGCATGCGCGACCGCAGAATGCCGAGCCGGCGGCGCACGGAGCCGTCCATCACGCGATCGCCAACCCGGACGATGATACCGCCCAGAATGTTCGGGTTGATGCGCACCTGCGGGACGACCGTCTTGCCTAACGTGTGACTCAGCTGGCGGGCGATCTCGGCCCGCTGCTCGTCATCGACGTCCCTGGCGAGCGTCACCTGCGCGTGGATCCGCCCCTCCACCTCATCCACCAAATCGCGATACTCGTTCGCGATGTCGGGGATGAGCATCTGGCGCCGATTCATCACCAGGCGCTGCAGGAACCGCAGGAACAGGCGCGGCGCACGATCCTCGTACGCCTTGGACAGCACGGCGTTCTTCTCGTCGGCCGAGACCTGCGGGGCCTCGAGAAACCGGCGAAGGCGATCGTCGCGCTCCATCGCATTCGCGACGTCGTCGATCAGCCGACCCCAGGCCGGCAGGTCGTCCGCCTTCCGCGCCAGCATGAGCAGCGCCTCGGCATAGTTGCGCGCGATCGTTGCGTCGCGCATCAGCCGTGGCCTCGCGCCGACGTCGGCACGGTGGAGAGGAAGCTCTCGACGAGCTTGCGGTTCGTCTGATCGTCGAGGTTTCGCTCGATGACTCGTGAGGCGCCGGCGAGCGCGAGATCCACGGCCTCGCGGCGCAGATCAGCAATGGCGCGCAGACGCTCGTTGTTGATCTCGACGCGAGCGCGCTCCAGCAATTCCTGCTGCTGGTGCTTCGTCTGCTCGAGCATGTCGCTGCGGAGCTTCTCACCCGTCGTGCGCCCCTCGGCGATCACGCGCTGCGCCTCGGCGCGTGCGGCCTCGAGTGCCTTGATCTGCTCGGCCAACTGACGTGCGGCCTCCTCGCGGTCCCGCTTCGCGCCCTGGATCGCTTCTTCGAGCGCGCGCTCGCGCGCTTCGACTGCGGCCGTCAACGGCCGAAACGCAAAGCGCCGAAGTACAAAGAACAGAACGACGAAGATGATGAGCGTCCAGAACATCAGCCCCGTGTTGGGCGCGAGCAGGTTCACCGGCTCATGTCCCGCCGATTCCTGCGCGATGAGCGGGGTAGCGGCGGCGAGCGAACCGGCGGTTGCAGTCAGTAGAGAGCGCATTGGTGACCGTGTATGAAGACTCGGGCTCGTCGGCCCATGCATGTGACGAAAAAGCATGCAGGCGCCTCTCCGGGGAGACGCCTGCATCAAACCGTTAGAGCTTGCCAGCGATCTGGAACGCGATGACAGCCGCGAACAGCGCGACGCCTTCGATGAGCGCCGCGAGAATCAGCGCCGCTGTCTGAATGCGGCCAGCCGCTTCCGGCTGACGCGCCATGCCTTCAACCGCCTGGCCGCCAATGCGACCGATACCGAGGCCCGCGCCGATGACGGCGAGACCAGCGCCCAGACCAGCGCCGATGAAGCCCAGTCCGCGGCTGTTGCTCGTCGCTTCCGCGGCAACCTGGAGCAAGGAGTACATGGTCATGAAATTCTCCGAACCGTTGAAATTCGAACTGCATTCAGCCCCGCGCCGTTAGGCGCTGCTCGTCCTCGAGGCCCGGGCCTCAACGAGCTTCTCCAGCCGCTCGGCTGGATACCACCCTCGCGCTGGAGCGCCTGGCTCACGAGGGTCGAACAGTGCGGTCATTCCGAGCGAGCGGAGCCGGGTGCCCACCGCCGGGTGGGCGCTCGAGGCATCGTTCGCTCGGAATGACAAACTCAGTGGCCGCCCTCTCGAATAAGCCCGATGAACACACTCGACAGGAGCGTGAAGATGTAGGCCTGCAGTAACGCCACGAAGAGCTCGAGCATCATGATGAGGACCGCCATGACGAACGGCGCGGTGGCGACAAGCCAGCTGTTGAAGACGAAGATGAGTCCGATGAGCGCGAGCACGACGATGTGTCCAGCCGTCATATTCGCGAACAATCGGATCGCGAGCGCGAAGGGCTTCGTGAACTTGCTCAGTATTTCCACTGGCGTCATGATCACGAACATCGGAATGCGCATCAGCCAGCGGCAGTTCCTTGTTCCAGTAGAACACCGTATTCAGATAGCCGACGCCTTGCGCCTTCATGCCCGCGATCTCGACGACGATGAACGTGATGATCGCGAGCGTCGCCGTAACAGAGATATTCCCGGTCGCGGTGGACAGGTACGGGATGAGTCCGAGCAGGTTCGCCGTGAGAATGAAGAAGAAGAGCGTCAGGCCGAATGGCACGAACGCGTTGCCATGATGGCCAACGTTAGGCAGGACAACCTCGTTCCGCAGATATAACACCATCGACTCGATTCCAGCAGCGAACCCTTTGGGGTGGCCTGTCTGCTGCGTGTGGCGCACGTGCGCTTGCGCTGAGCCCACGAGGACCAGCGTCGCGATGGTGGCCGCGAGCAGCAGCATCACGACGTGCTTGGTCGGCGAGAAGTTGACCTCGAACCGGCCAATCTGCACCGGATCCCACAGCGGTCCGCATTCGCCGTTCGCCGTGTGACGACCGAGGCAGACCTCCTTCGACCAATGCGAGTTCACCCACGGGAACTCCAGCTCGTAGGAATCCGTGATGTGCGGCGTGATGATGTCGACGGCTTCGGCAGTCGGCTCCTGCGCCGTCAACCGTGAGGTCGCGAGCACACTACCACCGAGCGCCATGATCGCAGCGACCAGCAGGAAGCGGAGTCCGGAAGCGCGCCGAAGCGACGAGGCGAGGAGTCGGTCGAACGATCTCATGAAATCAGCTCTGGAGGAGCAGCGGTTCGATCAGCGTCGAAATGAAGAAGAAGGCGGCCAGGCTGATGAGCGCGGCGCCTGATGGAAGTCCGAGTGCCTTCACGAACACGAGCGCGTACACGCCGAGCACGGCAAAGCGCATGATCGCACCGATGCCATATCCCGCGATGACGTTCGTCTTGGCGGACAGCTTGATCACCGCGAACGTTAGCACTTGAACGACAAACGCCACGGCCGCGCTCGTCCACACAGCCCGCGCGGCGTCGGGCGATTCATACACGAACGTGAACGCCCACCCGGCCAGGGCAATCAGCACGAGGGTCGCGGCGGCGAACAGGGCGACGGGTCTCACGCGGAACCTCCGGGATCGAGCGGTTCACGCGGGTCGCGGCGCTCAGCTGGGGACGACTCAGCCGCGGCGCGCTTCCGCGCTCGCTTCGCTTCCTCGTCGCGCTCCAGATTTCCCATGAGCTGCCGATACATGCTGTAGAAGGCGGCGCCTGCGCCGAGAAACACGGCGAGGTACACGAACGCGCTCGATCCAAACTTCCGATCGAGCCAGCTGCCAAGCCAGAGACTGACGAGGATCGTGATCGCGAACTGAAGCCCGACTCCAGCATATCGCGCGGCGTCGCTTCGCTCGCGCCGTTCCGGATCGGAAGGCAGCGCTGGCGGCGAGGCGGCCGGCAACTGTTGCCGGTTTCTATCCGCCCGCCCACGTTCGGACGAGGGTGTTTCTGGATCCCCACTCATTCCGCGCGGGAATTTAGGACTTTGTGAAATTTTTCGCAAGCTCGCCCCGAGCCGCCATCGAGCTACGCACATAACGCTTGAGGCCGTTTCACCAAATGCACGAATCATCACGACTTAAGTGTTACCTACTGCCTTGACCGTGCGTCACGCTGTTGATAGGTTTGGCCGCAACAAGTACGTGAGGCCGAGCCCGCCGCCCGTCGCCCCGACCGTCTGTAAATGCGTCTTCGGTACGTTCTTCCGCTCCTGGTAGCTTCTGCCCTGGCGTTCGCCTATGCGTCGCCTTCGCCGTCGCATTCGTACGAACCCGTGCGCCGTCATGTCGTCCGGGACACGATCGCGTCGTCCCTCGACGTCAAGCTCGGCGAGGACGTGAAGTTCAGCTTCCACGTCACCAATAGCTCCAACAAGCGCGTAGAACTTCGCTTCCCCAGCGGCAAGACGCACGATGTCGCCGTCCTGGACGGCCAGGGTCGCGAGGTTTGGCGCTGGAGCCAGGGTCGGATGTTCACCCAAGCGATGCAGAACAAGGTGCTCGCCGCCAGCGACACGATCACGTTCACCGAGACATGGCGGCCCGAGCACGCCGGCAGCTACACCGTAGTAGCCTCCCTGCTCAGCCAGAACTACCCCTCCGAGCAGCGCGCCGAGTTCTCTCTGCCGAGCAAGACAGTCAGCCTGCGGTAGGCAGCGGCACCACCGCGGCTACCGCGCGAGATCTGCCCAGGGAGTTGCCGGCAGATGCTCACTGAACACGCGCTCGACATCGAGCCCCTCACGCTTCACCAGACGCGCGAGCTCGGCGCGATAGGCGCCAGAGAACACCGGCTCGAACGCATCCGGTATCACGACATCGCTCGCATAGAGCAGCCGTCGCGCCGGTAGCCACACGAGCATCATCGCGGCCGAGTGCTGCCCGCGCGCTGGGCGAAGCTCGAGGCGCTCATCGCCTGTACCGAGCGTGAGCGCCCGTGAGACCGAACGAACGGTCGGCTGTGTGTGCGCCTTCGCGAGTGAGTCCGGCGCTTGGGCATGTGGCGCCGCGAGCAGCGCCTGCACGACCGGCGTTCCGACATCCGTCACGTAGATGGGAATCCCGCGCGCGGCGTATTCGCGGAGACCGCCTGCATGCATCCACATGGGCGACGTGTTGATCACCGCCTTCACGCGCATACCCGGCCAGCGCGTCGCAACGTCGGCCAGCACAGCCCTGCTCTTCGCGTTCGATTCCGGCGCCTCGATGATCACGATGCCATCGCGCTGACGGACCGCCGCGGACTGATAGCCGCCCTGGTAGAGCACCACGCCGTCCGCGAGATCGACCGGAGTCAACTTCACGTTAGGCCCGCGCCCGGTGGCTGCGCGCTCAGCACCAAGACGGGTCGCGAACGCCAGGCGCACGCTGTCCGGGATTGCGACCGAGTCCGCGGGGACGTCGCTGTCGAGGTCGAGCGCGGTAACGACAAGCTCGCGGAACGGCTCGCCGTTGAGCGTCGTCGATCGCTGGCGCGGGTACCAGACACCGCGGCGTTCGAGCGCCCATGCCGACCACGTCGTCACGAAGCGCACGTCGCCCCACATGGCCCAGAAGACGTAGCTCGGGTACGCTCGCACCAGCTCGACGCGCGTCGGGAACGCACTCTCCGCATCGATGAACAGGCGCACCGGCGCGCCATCGAGACCTAACGACACGACGCGATGCGTGATGCCACCCAGTACTGTGTCACGCCCGAGGCGCAGATCCCGCGCGTCGAGCGCGGTGAGCAATACGCGCTCGGGAGAAAGCGCGAGCTCCTCGCTGGCGGTAGTGAGGTCGACGTTCGCGCCCATCACCAACGCCGTTCCGCGAATCGCGGCCGGTACTCCTCGGTTCACGATCGTCGTCGTGGTGAACCGACCGGCGCGCATGGGCACGGCCTGCACGAGCGTGCGACGCAGCACGCTGTCGTTGCCCGACCTCAGTGTCGTCACGGTCTCCGAGATGACACGCGGTGGTGCATCGCCCCGCGTGATCGTCGACACCAGATATTCGGAGCCGACTTCTTCGACCCGCACGCCGCGAAGTGCGCGGAGGCGATCGATGCCGCCTATCGCTTCGGCGCTCGCGAGTACGACGTCGCGCGCTGTCTGTGCTCGGCGCGGCGCCGGATTGGGCCTGCGAGTGACAACCGCGGAGGAAAGGGAGAAGGCGAAGCCGGCGGCGAGGACGGCAGTGGTCGCGGAGCGTAGCATGAAGGCGGGACGGAGGACGGGTGACAGGTGACGAGCGCCCACTATGGCCCGACTGCTTCCGCCCTGCCCTGCTCATGCAGCGAACGCGGCTTCCGTGCAGTAAGCGCCGCGACGCGTCAGCGAGCGCCACGCCGCTTACTCGACCACGATCGCGTCAGCGCTTTGCGGCAGCCCCGCCAAAGCGCACGAGCACCGTGTCGCGACGACGCTCGCTCACGCTGATCCGACTGCCGTCCTCGAGGCGAAGATCGAGCTGTCCGCGCTCACCACGCGTGAGCTCGCGCACGCGGTCGATGTTCACGATCGCGCCGCGGTGCACGCGCACGAACCGCGCTGGATCGAGCTGCCCCTCGAGCGACGACAGCGACTGCCTGACGAGAAACGACCCACTGACCGTGTGCAGTCACGAACACGACCGCGGGAAGCGCCTCTCTGGCGAGCGATGCGAGCACGGCGAATCCGTCGAGCTCCGGCATCTGCACGTCGAGAAACACGAGGTCGGGCGCGAGCTGTCGGATCGCGCCTAACGTCTCGACACCATTGCGACTCTCGCCCACGACCTCCACGTCCGCATAGCCCGCGAGCAACCCCCGAACCACGCTCCGCGCGAGCGGCTCATCATCGGCAATGAGCGCGCGGATCACTGGACCTCCGCGTACGACGACTGAAACGGCACACGGAGTGACGCCGTGGCGCCGCCGAGCGTGCCGGCGCCAAGCGTGAGGGAACAATCGGCGCCGTAGAGCCGCGTCAGGCGGGCACGCGTATCGGCCAGCCCGAGGCCGACGCCAGCCGATGCCACCGAGCCGCGAGCGGCGGCCGCGCCATCCGCCGTCATGCCAGGACCGTCGTCACTCACGTCGATGGCGAGCGCACGTCCATCGCGTCGCGCGGAAATACGCAGCCGTCCCGCATTCCACGACGCAGCCACAGCGTGTCGCATCGCATTTTCCACCAGCGGCTGGACGACGAGCGACGGCACCACCGCATCGCCTACGCCAGGCTGCAGATCCCACTCGACGCGCAGCCGATCGGCGAAGCGGACCGCCTCGATGTCGAGATAGCGGCGCACGAACGCGAGCTCGTCGCGAAGACGCACCATGTCCGGCGCGTCACGGGAGATCGCCTCGCGCAGCAGCTCACTCAACTCGGCCACGACGCGAACCGCCGCCGCATTGTCGCCCCCACGCACCAGCGCGCCTATCGAGTGAAGTGCGTTGAACAGGAAGTGCGGGTGAAGGCGTGCCCGCAGTGTCGCCAGCTCGGCGCGCGCGAGCTGCTCGCGCAGCTCCGCATCACGGACCTCTCGTTCCTTGAGACGCCGCGCGTAGTCCAGCGCCGCGCCGGCCGCGATGATGGCACCCCACACGAGGGCCCCGATGGGCAGCCACGCGAGCGACACGCGCCACAGATAGCTGCCGAACGGGATGCGCACTGGTCCTCCCACTACGAGGTACGTCGCGCCTGCGTAGACGGTGCCGCGCAGACACGCAGCGGCACCAATGCCAAGCGCGTGCACCACAAGCGACTTCGCGGCCGGCGGCCAGGCGATTGGGTAGCGACGCGCCAGGCGCATGATCACGGGCGTCAGCGGCACCCAGATCAGCCATTCCGCCAACGCCGGCACGAGCGCTCGCGGCGGGGGCACGGGCGTGCCGTTGATGACCGCGGTCGCGTACATCTGCAGGACCATGAATGCGGCGGGCACGAGCCACACCGCGAGCGAGGATGGCCCCCTGGCGTCGCACGCGTGCGTGGTGGGCGGGTGCCGAGGGTACAGCAGGCGTCGGGGGCATGGCGCAGTCTCATTCCGTGCACGCGTTCGGGCAACGCTGGTCGTGGCCAATCGGCGACGGACCCACACCAGTCCGGCCAACCATCGCGAACCACCCCAACCCTTTTGCATGGTCGCGCGTTAGCTTCCGCTTGGCACTTTCTAGAGTCCTGGGGCGTTCACTCACCGACACGAGGACAGGGGTGGGGACACAGCTACGCGAGCAACACCGCACCGACGAGCGTGACCTCGAGCTGCTGCAACAGCTCACGCAGGCACGGAAGCGGCTCACCGACCAGATCGCGCGACGGATCATCGGCCAGGTCGATGTCATCGACAATCTGGTGGCGGCCATTCTCGCCGGCGGCCACGTGCTGCTGGTCGGTGTGCCGGGGGTGGCGAAGACGCTGCTCATTCAGACGCTGTCGCAGGCGCTCGACCTGAGCTTCAACCGCGTGCAGTTCACGCCGGACCTCATGCCGGCGGACATCACCGGCACCGAGCTGCTCGAGGAAGACCACGCCACCGGTCGCCGGGTCTTCAAGTACATCAAAGGCCCGGTGTTCGCGAACATCGTGCTCGCCGACGAGATCAACCGCGCCCCGCCAAAGACGCAGGCCGCGCTGCTCCAGGCGATGCAGGAGCACACGGTCACCGCGGCTGGCTCGACCCACGCGCTGCCCGAGCCGTTCTTCGTCCTCGCGACGCAGAACCCGATCGAGCAGGAAGCGACGTATCCGCTTCCCGAGGCACAGCTCGACCGGTTCATGTTCGAGCTCCGCATGGGCTACCCGTCGAAGGATGACGAGGAGCGCATCGTCGTCGCGACTACTGGCGCCACGGAGAACGAGATCGTCCCGGTGCTGCATGGGTCGCAGGTCATCGAGCTTCAGAAACTCGTGCGCCGCATCCCTGCTCCGCCGACGATCGTGAAGTACGCGGTGCACCTCGCCCGTGCCACGCGGCCGCAGGAGTCCGACGCCGGCCCCGAAGTGCGGAAATACGTGAGCTTCGGCGCCGGGCCCCGTGCGTCGCAGTATCTGGTGTTAGGCGCCAAGGCGCGTGCCGCGATGGACGGACGCCCCGTACCGGACATCGACGACGTGCGAGCCATTGCGCTGTCCGTGCTGCGACACCGCGTCGTCATGAACTTCCAGGGCGAAGCGGAAGGCGTGAGCGTCGAGAAGCTGCTGCCGCTCAACGAGAAGCGTTAGGAAACGCGTCCGCAAGAAGTCAGGCTCCGGAGGGCGCATGCGCCCTCCGGAGCTTTTTCATCCGCTGCCCGCGGTCACACCACAGACACGTCAATCGTTAGGCATCGATCGTCGCACGGCCGAGGGCGGCGTGCCCTCGGCCGCATGGAATGCGCGCGTCAAATGGCTGTGGTCCGCAAAGCCCGCCTCGTGCGCGATGGCCGCAATCGACCGGTCACCTCGAATGAGCTCGGCCTTCACCCACTCGATCTGCCGACGGCGTTGGTACTGCCACGGCGTAACCCCGTAGCGCCGCTTGAACGCCCGCGCGAACGACGACGGATGGAAACCCGCGACCGCCGCCAGCTCCGCGAGTTGAAACGCGCGGGTAAAATGCGCGTCGATGAATTCGCGCGCGCGCGCGAGTCGGGCAACAGCCCGTTCGCGGTCTCCGGGTGCGTGGCAGGTAGAGGTCGAGCGGACGAGTTGCGCGAGCATGGCCAGCACCAGCCCCTCGATGGCAAGGTCGCTCGCCTGATCGCGATGATGAAGCTCCCACTGTAGCTGGCCGGCGAGCGTACGCACGGTGCCATCCCCGACAATGGCCGCCCTGCCTAACAACCGCCTGATGCGTCGATCGCCGAGCGTTTGCTCCAGCGGAATATCGACGATCGTGAGCCGTGTGCCAGCCGGATCGAATTGATTGGCATGCGGCTCTTCGGACGGCCGGATGTGCAGCATGCCGGCGCCGCAGACGGCCACTCCGCGGCGGGTCGTCTCGAGAAAGCTCCCGCGTGCGACGAACGAGAATGCCGGGCGCGCGTGTGTGTGGGTGGGCAGTGACATGCCGTTCGTGTATTCCGCGTCGAGAACCTGGTAGCCGGCAACCTCCGCGACGGCAATGCGTCGACCCGCCACGTCCGCAGTCGTGTCATGTGACGTCGCATATCCAGGCCGTGCTTCGATCATCAGTCCCGTCCCACGGAGAATCGACATGGCCAAGGTGGGGAGCGGGAACAAGAGCCGCCAACGCAATCTCATCAACTTTCAAATGAGCCGCGCTCATGGCTCCGCATGTCGCGCGGGCATGGCTGCGATCATCCAAGCGCCGGCACGGATCTGACAAGCGCTCCGTGTCGCCGAAGCCGATGATGCGCTCGAGACGAAAGCATGCTCCACCTTGATCCCCAGGAGTGCGCGATGATCCTCGAGGTCCGCCACCTTCGTATTCTCGCGGCGATCGCCGATCACGGGACCGTATCGGCCGCCACGAAGCAGGTTTACCTGACGCAGTCGGCAATCAGCCATCAACTGATCGAGCTCGAGCAGCGGCTCGGAGTACCGTTCTTCCACCGCACACCGAAAGGCATGGTGCCTACGGATGCCGGCGCCGAGATGATCGGGGTCGCGCGCGACGTGCTCGCTCGGCTGGCGACCGCGGAAGCCTCGATGCTGCGGTCGACGCCACGCTTGGCCGGTCGGCTGCGCATCGGCACGGACTCGCCGCTTGCGCTCACGTGGCTGCCGGCCGCCGTCGCGAGCGTCCGTCGCCGGCTGCCGCACATCAGGGCGGAGCTCGTTCCGGAGACCCTCGCTCACGGCGTCGACGCCCTGTTCGAAGGCCGCTTCGAGCTCGCGGTCAGTGCTGATCCAGAGCCGGACCCACGACTCGATCTCGTGCCGTTGTTCGACGAGGAGCTCGTCGCGTTGGTCGCGAGTGCCCACCGGCTCGCCGATCGCCCTCTCCTCTCGAGCGGTGACCTCCGCGTCGAGCAGCTCGCGGTTCACACCGCGCGGCCGGCGGAGCAGCGATGGCTCACGGATCGGCTCGCGGCTGCCGGTCTCGAGCCGATGCGCCTAACGCCCGTGACGCTCACGGAGGCGATCATCGGGCTCGCCGAAGCCGGTGAAGCAGTCGCAATCGTTCCACGCCCGATCGCCGACGCCGCCGTGCGAGCAGGTCGGGTACGCGCGCTACGCGTAGGCCAGCACGGCTTGCGTCGGCGATGGCACCTCGTGACGCTCGCGACCGGAGTCAGCGCTCTGCATGTGCAATGCTTTGTCGCGGCCATCCAGTCGGCCGCGACCGAGGCTGCTGGAATCTCCGACGAGCGGTCGATGCCCACCCGGTCACCACGCGTGCCGCGATCGGCCTAACGCCTGTCGAGCACCGAAACGCCTCGGCGCCCATCCGAGACGCCGGCCCGGGAGTCAGCCGATAGCCCGCCGATCGGCGCCAATCTCGGCGCGGATCAGATCGAGTACGTAGCGATGGCCGCCTCGCGAGCGAAGGTCGAGCGGACGCAGTCCTGTGTAGCGCTTACAGGTGACGCGCAGCGACGCGCCGGAGCGAAACCCAGCTGCGTCCGCGACCTGGTCCACCGAGCGGGCCGGGTCCTCCAGCAGGTGCGCCGCCACAAGCAGGCGCGACCACGTGATCAGCGCCGCTGCCCCCGGGAGACCGGCGCTGCCGAGCCGGCTGACGAGCGTGCGCCGGGCGATGCCTAACGCATGCGCGATGCCTTCCACGCCGTCGCTGCCGATGGGATTGTTGAGGCAGTAGGCAAGAATCGGCCGCACGGAGGCGGACACGAACGGGCTCAATTCGGCGAACGCCTGCTCCCCGACGCGGCTCACCGCGGCTCGCGCAATGATCTGGCTGGCGACGGTCCCCACGTCATCGAAGTCTCGAACGATGACGTCGTCGGCACCGGCACGCACGAGGGCAATGAGCGAATGCGTGTCCGCAGCCGTCAGCGCGCAATGGGCGATGACCGGGAGCGACGGGAATCCTTGCCGGATTTCCGCCACCGTGGCCGCGGTCTGCCGCCCGATCTTGTCCGTCGGCTCGGTAATGACCAGGTGGACACAAAAGCGGCGAACGAGTGCCCGCAGCCCTTCAATGCGTTCGCAGAAGTGCACCTCGGCCACACCGTGAAGACCACGGCGCAGCACGAGGCGGTCTCTGGGATCGAGAACGAGCGCGGCGACAATCACGCAACACTACTCCCGGCCAGTTGGCCGACGTCGAATCGAGATTTGTAAGGCCGAATCGGAGCGGACGGCAGTGCTCCGCGGAGCAGGAGGGTATGGGCCTGCACCGCGCCCGTCAAGAACACCAAAGCTTGCTGTCCGTTTAACGCGTGGCCATTGACCGGTCTGCTCACGGCGTTACGATTAGTGCGCATAGTGTTACCTTGGTAGCAGATCAGTTGGTGTCAGCCCGCGCCCCGCGGGAACACAACAGTCGCGCACAGATTCGACCTGCGCGGAACACGGTCCCATACCCACACCGACCAGCCTATGCCGAGCCGCGCGAGACCCGATAGAGCCTCACGAGCGGGAAGGGTTACGAAGAGCCAAAGGGTGGTGGCCGCTATGAAGTCCAAGACACGAGGCAAAGGCCGCGGCGGCTCACGAGGCCCACGCGTGGTCAGCAGGAATGTCGCGCCGGCCATCGTCGCCATGAGTCGCGCGCTACGCGATGCGCGGACGAAGGCAGAGCTCAGCAAGGCCACAGCCGCCGATAAGATCGGTGTGCACTTCGTGACCCTGTACGCGTGGGAGAACGAGAACCGCACCGACCAGCCGAGCGACGAGAACCTGGCGAAGGCCGCGAAGGCGTACGGCACCACGGCCGAGACGCTGCAGCGGCGCGCGAAGGCAATCGAAGCAGGGCTTAGCGCGGAATCGGGAGCAGGCGACGCCACCGAAAGCGCCGCTGCCCCAGCGGCGAAGAAGGCTCCAGCCAAGCGCGGCCGCCCAGCGAAGGTGAAAACACGAGGGGCACAACGCGCCGAGGCTCCTGCCCCGCCGGTAGCCAAGAGACCGGTGGGTCGGCCGAGGTCCACACCGGCCGTGAGCGCGCCGGTGAGCGCGCGGGTGAGCGCGCCTGCGAACGGCCGCGTCACGAATCATGCGCAGGTGACGCTGTCTCACCAGGCGTATGCGCGCGTGCTCCGCGTGCTCGCCGATCTCGCCGAGGACCTGTCGCTCTCGCCGTCAGCACTCGGCGCCGCACAGCAGGCGCTCACCGCTCCCGGAATGCTCGACGTCTTCGCCGCGTTCACATCGGCGCCGATGACCGACGCCGACATCCTGAACGCGATCGACGCCACGAGCGTCGCCGTCCGCTCGTTCGTCGCCGCTCGGAAGGTCCCCGCGGGACAACGGTAACACGAGCATGCCCGTTTCGGGCGACCGCCACCACGGCGGCCGCCCGGAGCCGGCTGCGATTCATTGTCGTGCGGTCGGCCTCTGCGCGTCCGGGACGCGTCAGTCGCGCTCGTGTTCGTCCTGGCGGCAGGCGCAGCGCGCCTAACGCTGGCACAGACGGTCACCGTCCCCACCGAAAGGCGTGGGTCGGCCGTGACAGCATCCGGTTCGACGCCATCGCGTAGCGCCGGTCGCCACCGTGCCCGTCGACTCCGCGCGGTGGGTCGACGCCGATAGCGTCATGGATCGCGATCTACCTGACGGGCTCTATTTCGGCATGAACGCCCGGGGGCTGCGTGACGATCTGGGCATCATGTCGCCCGGCGGTGATGCGGTGTAGGTGCCGCTCCAGCGCAGACGCAACGAGCTGGTCGTTGCCGTACCCGAGTACTCTGGTGGGTGGGCATTCTGGGCACGGCTGGACGCGGTGAGCCACGACGAATTTCCCCGGGGACTAACTTTGGACGTACCACCAAAGACGGTGGTAGCAATCCGATCAGTTGTGCGAGGTCCCCTGGCCGATGTACGCCACGTGTCTCTTCTGCAACCGCTCGCTCGGGCATAACGAGTCCATCGAGCATTTCCCCATCGGTCGTCGACTCGCGTTCGATGCGGCGAAAGGGCGCCTCTGGGTGGTGTGTCCGTCGTGCGAACGATGGAACCTGACGCCGCTCGAGGAGCGGTGGGAAGCGATCGAGGACGCCGAACGTCTCTACCGCGGGACGCGACTGCGTGCCGCGACGGATCAGATCGGGCTCGCGCGCCTTCGAGACGGAACGGAGCTCGTGCGCATCGGCGAACCGCTACGCCCCGAGTTCGCCGCGTGGCGGTATGGCGATCAGTTCGGCAGACGCCGGCGCCGACAGGTGATCGTCGCGGGCGCGGGTGTCGCCGCGATCGGGGCCATCGTCGCAGGAGGCGTCGCCGTGGGCGCGTCGGTGGGCGGCGTCGGGTGGCTTCTCGCACGGCTCGTGCAATCGGCAATCAAGGGCAATCCACGGAGTGTGGTTGCCCGCATCCGCACCGAGGACCAGCAGATCCTTCGCGTTCGACTCGGCCATCTGTCGGAGACGACGCTGGACCGCGGCAGTTCGGCGCCGCTCTCGGTCGACCTGCGCCACGACGGCGGCAGGTGGGTGTTCGACGGGCCCGAGGCAATGCGTGTCGTCGCGACGCTGATGCCCAAGGTGAACCGCTACGGCGGCACCAAGCAGACGGTCGCCGAGGCGGTGACGGCCATCGAAGAGACGCGCGGCTCCGAAGGGTTCCTGGAGGCGCTCGCTCGAAGCGCCCGCGTGTACACGCGACCGCCCCCGAAGCCGGCGCGACGCCTCACGATCATGCACGACATGCCCGACGCCGGCCTGCTCGGCCTATCGCGAGTGCAGCGACTCGCGTTCGAGATGGCGCTGCACGAGGAGGCCGAACGGCGGGCGATGGAGGGCGAGCTCGGCGACCTCGAACGAGCGTGGCGCGAGGCGGAGGAGATCGCCGGTATCGCCGACGACCTGCTCGTGCCGGCTGGCGTGTCGACCCGGATCGAGGAGTTTCGCGAGCGCACGTGATGTCGGGCGACGTGCACCGCCGCCTAACGTGACACGACTGCGCTGGCGCCGCGCGCCGCGCCGGCGCGAGGTGGTCCGCTCGGCGGACGCTGTCCTGGTACTAGACGGCCCCGTCATCGACCGGTGAAGTTGCGATGTCGCACCGGCGAGGGCGCCGGAGCGCGTCTCCTCGACCAACGACAATGCCGAACTCGACTCCTGCGCTGCGCCGCACGGCGGCCCGCGCACTCCTCGTTCTCGCCGTCGCGACTGCCTTCATCGGCTCGCACGGTTTCGGTAGCGGCCGCGCAGACGTCCGCTCGAAGCGGCTACGTTCTCGTCGCGAACCAACAATCGGCGAACGCGTCGCTGATCGATCTCGCGACCGACAGCATGCGCTTCATCGACGTCGGCGTGGGGCCGCACGAAGCCGTCATCGCGCCGAGCGGGCGCGTGGGCGTCGTGACCATCTACGGGACGCAGACGCCCGGCAACGAGCTGGCGATCATCGACATCAAGGCCGGTACCGTGAAGCGCAAGATCTCGCTCGGCGAGTACACGCGCCCGCATGGCGCGATGTTCCTGCCTGGCGACGAGTCGAGAGTCGTCGTTACCTCGGAGGCCACGCAGCGCATCGTCCTCGTCAACATCGAGAGCGGCACCGTGGAGGGGACCATCTCCACGGGCGCGGCCGGGTCGCATATGGTGGGCATTACCCGCGACGCATCGCGTGCGTTCACGTCGGACGTCGGTACCGGCGCGGTGTCGGAGATGGACCTCGTGAAGAAGGCGCTCGTGCGCGTGATTCCGATCGCGCCGCGCGTCGAGGGCATCGCGGTCGCGCCGGATGGCAGCACCGTCTGGGCGGGCAGCAATACGAATGGCACCGTGAGTGTGATCGACACGAAGAGCGGAGCCATCGTCGAGACGTTGACCGGCTTCTCCCTGCCCTACCGGCTTGCGATCTCCGCCGACGGGCGCACCGCGATCATCTGTGATCCCCAGGGGAACGCGATCCACGTCGCGGACGTGGCCACGCGGAAGGTGCTGTGGAAGCTCGAGGGGCTCGCGTCGCCCCGTGGGGTCTCGATCGCGCCTGACGGGAAGACCGCCTTCGTGACGCTGGCCGAGGACCCATCGGTGGGGATTGTGGATCTCGTTGGGCGAAAGGTCGTGCGAAAGATCGGTGTGGGTGCGTCGCCCGACGGCGTCGGATATGGCCCGGCGCCCCGATAGGCGCCAACTTCGACGCGCGTTTCGACACCGGCTGCGACAGTCGTGCGAGGGCAAAATGACGCCTGACTGACGCGTTGCGTTTAATTGGAGCCGTGACGACTTTCTCAGATCCGTACACGGAGCCAGCAGTCCGCATGATTCGCTTGCGGGCGTTAGGGCAATGCGTCGTCGAGGTCGGCGACCATCAGATCACGCCGGAATCGGACGTCCTCTTCGCGCTTCTGCTGTTCCTCAGCATGAGCGCGGGACGCGCCGTTCCCCGCGCTGAGCTGCTGGATCTACTCTGGCCCGATAGCGCGCCAAGAAACGCGCGACATCGCCTGCGGCAGGCGCTCTATCAACTCAAGAAGCTCGGCGCTCCGCTCGGGACGCTCGACTCGTTCGTCAATCGTGCGCGAAGCGGACGTCGAGGTCGACTACGTCCTCGGTGCGAGGAGTCGCCAGGCGCTGACGCGATCGGTCGCGGAAACGTCGCCGCTCGACTTCCTTCCGCACTATACGCCGACGTTCTCGGAGCCGTTCGCCCGCTGGGTGGAGTCCGAGCGTGATCGTGTGCGTGGGTCACTGCGTCGCTATCTGCTGGAGGTCGTGGCGGACGCGCGACTCCGCGGGGACCACGCCGCCATCGTCGTGCTCGCGCGGGCATGCCTGGACCTCGATCCGCTGAATGGCGACGCGACGTTCGCGCTGGCGGAAGCCCTCGCCGTGCGTGGCAACAGGGCCGAAGCGCTGGGCGTGCTCGATCAGTATCGGGCAGAGCGCCGAACGGATCATGACGAGTCGCTGCGCGCCGCTCTGGCGCTTGCGGAAGCGGATTCTCGAGGCGGCGCGGCGATCGCCGTACGACGCGTCGCGTCAGGCGGAGCTCGTCGGTCGCGCGGAGATCGTGAGCGATCTGAGCGCGTGGATCTCCACCGGTGCCCACGTACGAACCGTCCTGGCGCTCTCGGGCGAGGCGGGTATCGGAAAAACCCGCCTGCTCGCGGAGGGCGCGCGCATTGCCGCGCTGCATGGCTTCCGCTGCCTCGAGTATCGCCCGGGCGCGAACGGCGAGGACCGCCCGCTCGCGGGGCTGCTGGATCTTCTCCCGCAGTTGCTCGCGCTTCCGGGAGCAGTCGGGTGCAACCCCGATTCGTACGGACGCCTCACGGAGCTCGCGCGTGGCGTTCACGCCGAGACCTCGATTCCGGCGGACACGACCGACTCGGCGTTCCGCTTCGCGACCTTGAGGCGGTCGGTCCTCGACCTCATCGAGGCGATTCTGACCGAGTGCGGCATTCTGCTGTCGCTCGACGATGCGCACGCGTTGGATCGGCCAACGCTCGAGATTCTGCTCGATGCGACCCGGTGCGGTGGACATCGGTTGGCGGTGCTGACAGCGATGCGTCCGGTGGGGCCGACGGCGGCGTTCCTGGAGGCACGCGCCGATGTGCGCCTCGTTCGCGTGCCTCGGCTCGATGCGGCGGCGTCGAGGCTGGTGGTGGCGCGGGATCTTCCGCCGCACGTCGCGGCGGAGCGCAAGAAGCTGATCGACTGGGCGGTGGACCTGGCGAACGGGAACCCCTTCTTCCTGGTCGAACTGTCAGCACACTGCGGGGGTGACGATCCGGGCGAATCTCTGCCGGAGTCCCTGCAGAGCGCGTTGGAGCGGAAGCTGGACGCGTTGTCGGCAAACGCGAGGCTCGTGGTGCAGGCGTGTGCCGTGCTGGCGCAGAATTCGACGCTGGCGCGCCTGGAGACGATGTTGGCCCTGCCACCCCATGCGACGGCGAGCGCGCTGTCAGAATTGGAGCTGGCGGGCCTTATCGCGTCGCGTGATGGTCGGGTGGGGTGTCGGCATGATCTGATCGCGGATGCGGTGATGCGCGGGCTGGGTGGGACGCTCGGGAGCTACATGCATCGCCGGTGCGCGGTGGTGCTGGACCAGGAGCTGCGGTCGTCACCGGTGCCGTCTATCGCGTGGGACTGCGCACGGCACTGGGATGCGGCTGACGAACCGACGCGAGCACTCGAGCTGACCGGACTCATTGTCGACCGGTTGCTTTCGCTTGGGCCTGCCGAAGGCTGCAGCAGACCTGTGCAGCGAGCAGAGCGGTACTGCAGGACGCGCAGAACAGCACGCCGAGCGGCTCTGTCGACTCAGCCGGGCTCTGCCGACTACTGTACGACTGGGACGGCGTAATTGACGCACTGGAAAAGCGTCGGACGACTACTTCGAACCGCAGTCGACACTCGGCAGAGCATACGCGGAAGATGAGATCGCGCTGTTCGAAGCTCGATGGTGGCGCGACTACGACGGTCGCGTGCTCCGCCCGCGCTTCGGCGCGTAGTCGATGAGACGAGCGCCAACGCTCCATCGACTGCAAATGGCCGTCTTAGCCTGATCGTGGCTGACAACCACCAACGCGCGCGGACGCAGCTGACCAAATCGCGGGAATGCGTGGAAACAGTCGATCGCCACGACGCCCGCGAGAGACTCGAACAAGAGCTAGGGCTCGACTGTCTATCACTCTGCGTTCGGCGATCTCGACGAAGCCGTCTCGGACGGCAACGCGCGTTGTCGAGACCGAGCGAAGCGTAGCGGCACTTCGGCTGGACTTACTGCAGCGCGCTTCGCTGGTCGAGTATCCCTCTTAAGTTCGCTAACAACATGAAAGCGGCAATTGCAGCGCCTTCGACGAGGCCTATGATCGAGCGTCGCGGTCTAGAGCTTAGCGCCGAAATGTGGAATGCCGCCTACTATCTTGGAGGACCTCGCGCTGACTGCGAGGACGTGCGTCTCGCAGCTGGAATGGGCTCCGATATGCATGGCGATCGCTAGCGGAAGACGCCGACCGATCACCGCTAAGATGCTTCGACTCGACTACTTCTGGCTCGATTAGCGTTAATGCACGGCGATGTCAGCGGGCCGAGGCAACTTCTTGATCGATCGCGTGGCAGCTTGAGAACAGTCGATACCTCGGACGCGCGCCGAGCGAATCCGTGCTGGCACTGGATGTATTGCTCAGAGTGCGAACGACGGGAGCACACGCGTCTCGAGCCAGCTCGTTGCAGCGCCTGCAGCGGCTGCACTTCAGCACTCGCGAGTGCGGAGTCCACGACTTTGAGACGGCGCCGCTATCATGGCCGGACTTCTGCACTCGGCGAAGTGGGATGACGCGAAGCGCATCTACGACATCTACTATGCGCCAATTCCGACGATCACGTAGCTCGCGGTCCACTCGACGTTACGCAGGTCCAGAGCACTAGATCCGCTACCACGCTTGAGCGCAGTGCGCGCTAGATCACCTTGGTCGCCAGTTCGCATTCTTGGGCGACGCCGTTCGGCGTACGATCGATAGATTTCAGCCCAGGCTTCGCGTCGTCGACAATGCGGTCGCAAATCGCCGGGTCGAACTGCCGTCCTCGGAATCGCACGAACTCAGCTTTCGCCTCATCGACGCCAGCGCCTTCCGGTAAGGCCGGTCGGTCGTCATCGCATCCAGCGTGTCGGCGAACATGATGATCCGCGATGCCAGCGGGAATCGACTCGCCCTTAATTCCGTCCGGATATCCGGTGCCGTCCCAGTTCTCGTGGTGATGTACGCACCGCCGGAACGACGTCCTTCGAGACTCGAGAGCAGACCAACGAGCTCGGCACTCCGAATCGGGTGACGCTTCATCATGTCCCACTCTTCTGGCGTTAGGCGACCCTCTTTCGCCAGAATTGGAGCAAACGCTTCGTCAATTTTTCCAACATCGTGAAGCAGCGCCGCAACGCCTACTCGCTCGACCTCAGCCGGCCGCAGCCCAATGGCGCTCGCGATGATCTTCGATGCTCGTGAGACGCGTTGGGAGTGGCCGGACGTGTACGGATCGCGCGCTTCGATTGCCGCGACCATCAGATCGAGCAGTTCTTCGGTGACCTTCGTTAGCTCAACGGTCGTTCGATACAGCTGCCGAACGCCCAGCAACGGGATGACCAGCGCCGCCGCACCGCCTGGACCGAGGCCGCTGTAGAGCCACGCTAGGTAGAAGGTCAGAAACGCGGTGAGCGCAATGAATGGAGCAGTCGGCAGCGTGGTCGCCTTCCAGATATCGACCACGCTGCGTTGCTGAACGATCGCGACCACGCCGCTGACGGTCGCCGTGTTTACCAGGATGACGCGTCAGCGACCAAGCAGGCCCGACCGAGCACCAGCTGCGAACGCGCGACGACGAGGAACGACGACCGCTTGGAGCAAGGAAAGACGAGCCACCTGCAGCTCTGTACACAAGTATCGCGAGCGACAGACCCAAGTACCATTTGGGCGACGTTGAATAGCGCCCTTGACCCAGTGTCGCTTGCAGAGGATTTGAACCGATGCGCTGCCCACGCCGATTGCGGCAACAGCCGCCCAAGTCGGGCGCACAAAGCGCAGCCGCAGCGAACGGGATCAGTGAGATCGATCCGGTGCGCGCCCTTCGACGTGCTCATAGCTCAGCATTTCGGCGCCGACACCGAGAGCAGACAGCATAATAGCGCCGCGTAGAAACTGCGCACGCGTAACGCCGCCGATGCGTCTGTACAGACTACTAAGGCGGCAGCGATCCGGCGACTAGCGCAAACGATCGCGACGAACGGCAACGCCCGCTGCATTTCGTTGCCCGAATTCGCACGAGGACGCCGCCGCGTCTCAAACACGCCCTGCCAAGGGCGCGGCGAGAGTCTCGTTAGGTCATTGCTTGGTCGGCTCACAGGCATTCGTCAGCTGGGCGCGGCTCGTCAGGGTGGAGTCGTGGAGGGCGGCCCTGCGTCAGGCTGAGGCTATGTCGCGCTACAGAAAGTCGCCCTGGTGGTCGCGAATACATGTTGCGAGTAGACACCGAGGGCCCCGCTCCTCCCCTAGATCCAACTGATCATCTGGGCCAGGGCAAGGATCCAAGAGATCATAAAACGCGTCACCTCCCATTCAGTAACGTCATACGCGCTTTTTGGGCGACGTATGCGACTCAGGTTGGCTCCGCTCGTAGTGCTTACTGGATTTGCCCGCTCAACTCGACTCCGCTCCTTGCGGGAACGGGGGCCGTCTCGGTTGTCGACTTACTTATCTGAGGATCGCCTCTCGACTCCTATTCCTGAAGTTTGATCTCAGTCGCACCGGCGCAGACACGGCACGACCTGTTCGCTAGTACGTATGCTATCGCGTATGCGCGATCCAGCGGTTCGTCGCATCCAACACGGCCAACACACTCGCCGTCTCGGCGCTTTCCCGGATCTCGCAGCTTCCCGTCAACAAGGCACTCGTCCGCGCCAGCCGCGCCGTCACACCGACGAACACGAACTCGCGATCGAACGCCTCGATCAGTCGCACGCCATCCAGCGCCAACGCGCGATCACTCGGCTCCGCCAGCGCCAGCGCCTGTAACGCCGCCCGCGCCGCGAGCTCGATGCGCGATCGCTCGTTCTCCATTCCCTCGGCCTCGCCCACAAAGGACTCGTCGCCCTTCTTGAGCGTCACGCGACAGGCGATCCCCTTCGCGCGCGACCGGCGCACTTCGACGTCCTCGAAGTAGAGCAGCCGCCCATTCGCGCGCTCCACCTTCACCGGCAGCGTCGGCGTCACGGGCGCAGCAGCGGCGGCATCCGCCGCCGCCTTCGCCTCACGCTCCTTCGCGGCCTCGCGCAACGCTTCCTTCGATGGTTGCGATTCCAACGTTGTCGCCACCGAGATCTTGCGATGGTCGACACGCATGCCGAGATGCGCGATCAACGCGCTCTCGATATTGCGAACCGTCTGCTTCGGTGTGACTTCCGACGTCGTGAGCACGTGGATCTCATCCACCGCGCCGTTGTCACTCGCGATGATCCGCGCCGCGATCACTCCCGGCAGCGTCGCCAGCAACTCCTCCGCACGCCTGATGGGAAGAACGCTGCCAGCTATGAGCGAAGAAGAATGCGGGAGCGGCTGCGGCACAGTCATTCGGGGAGGGGGCGAGGCAGGCCGCGATGCGGCCCAGTACAACGGCGTGTGTGACATGTTCCGCCGACAGTCTCCGGTAGGTCAACCGGGGGGATTTTGGCCGGACTATTATGAGCCCGATGAGGCTGTTAATCAAGCGCGGAAGTGTCCACAACCAATTGGTATTCTCTAAGCTTCCGGTACAGCGTCCGCTCTCCTATCCCTAACAACTCCGCCGCCTTACGACGATTGCCGCGCGTCTCTCGCAACGCCGACTCGATGGCCGCGCGCTCGATCTCCGCCATCGTCATCCCCGGCCGAATCGTCACAACGCTCGGAGGGGGCGGCTGGTCCCGCGGTTCGATGCCCGATGGCGCCAAACGGAGCGCCGGACGACACGTCCGCCGGCCATACCGGGCCGCGCCCAGGACCGAGTGCCGGGGTTTGCGCCGGGCCGGGCATCGTGCGGTCGATCACTTCGATCGGTGGTCCGAGGACACTACTCGCCGCGCGCGTCAGCTGCTCGCGCGCCATGCGCTCTTCACCGAGTTGCCGGCGGAGCTCCTCGACCTGGAGCTTGAGCTCGACGAGACTCCGCACGATGAACTCCAACTCCCGCCCCTCGACGCCGGAGCGCTCGCGAACGATCGGCCCGACATGGACGGGAAGAAATCGTGCCGTCCCGCCCTCACGAATCTGACGCGGGATGTCGGCCGGGCCGATCTCGCGTCCGGGCGCGAGCACCACCATGCTCTCCACCAGATTGCGCAGCTCGCGCACGTTTCCCGGCCACGCATACTGTACGAGCTTGTCGAGCGCCTCCGGAGAGATGCCCTTGAACGGGCGATCGTGCTGACGCGACAGCTCGGTGATGAACTGCCTGACGAGTATCGGAATGTCCTCACGCCGTTCGCGCAGCGGCGGGAGATAGATGCTCAGCACGTTCAACCGGTAGTAGAGGTCAGCGCGAAACCTCCCCTCCTCGATCCCGTCGCGCAGCGGATTGTTCGTCGCCGCGATCGACACGCACATCGACGGGAATGGTCTGCGTGCCACCGACGCGCGTGATCTCGCGCTCCTCGAGCACGCGCAACAGCTTCACCTGCGTCGCGAGCGGCACGTCGCCGATCTCGTCGAGAAAGATCGTGCCGGTATTCGCAAGCTCGAAGCGACCGATGCGTCGCTCGGTCGGCGCCGGTGAACGAGCCCTTCTCGTGTCCGAACAGCTCACTCTCGAGTAGCGTGTCCGGCAGCGCCCCGACGTTCACGGCGATGAACGGCTTCGACCGTCGTGGACTGAGCCGATGAATCGCTCGCGCAACCAGCTCCTTGCCCGTTCCGCTCTCGCCCTCGATGAGCACCGTGCTGGATACCGGCGCGATCTGCTCGACCTTCACGAGCACTTCGCGGATGGCTTCCGACTGTCCGATCAGTCCCGTTAGGCGCGACAGCCGCCGCCGATCGAGCAGTCGCCGAATCGCGTCGACCACCTCGTCGACCACGATCGGCTTCGGATACACCTCCACGAAACCGATCGCGCGCAGCCGTTCATCGATCTCGGGATCGCGGACGTCCGCCAGCCCAACGACGGCCACACCTTCCCACAGCATCTCCCGAACGAGCGCGACGTTCTGCGGATCGACGAGCGCTCCAGTCATGACAATGACGTCGGGCTGCTCACGTCGGATGGCGCCGCGGACGTCGTCGAGTGGAGATACCACCGCGGTCTCCACACCGGATGCCTCGAGTTGGGCGTTGAGGCGAACCGCAGGTTCGACGTCGGTCAGACTAATCAGGACTTTCACAGAACGGCTGGCTGGTTGCTGGTGCTCGTCCCCGGTCGTCGCGGCGCGTTGATCTGCTAGCGGTGACCAGTTGGCAGTGATTCAATGGTCGGTTCGTTCACCCCGGACGATCGCGACCGCGTGATCGACGATGGGCACGAGGGCCGCGAGCGCGTCGCGCACGCCGCCCGGCGACCCGGGCAGGTTCACGATGAGCGTGCGGTGTCGCGATCCCGCGACTCCACGTGACAGTGCCGCGCGCGGGAATGCGTCGATGCAGGTCACACGGATGCGCTCGGCGATCCCGTCCGCCTCGCGCTCGAGCACCGCGCGAGTCGCCTCGGGCGTGTTGTCGCGGGCAGATAGTCCCGTGCCGCCCGTGGTCAATACGAGGTCGGCGCCGTCGCCATCGCACCAGGCGAGCAGCTGCCTAACGATCGCCACCGAATCGTCAGGCACGAGCGCGCGCCGCTCGATCGCGTAGCCGCGGCCTTCGGCCCAGGACACGATGGCATCTCCCGAACCGTCCGCGCGCTCACCGCGTGCGCCCGCGTCCGAGATGGTCAATACGGCGACGCGCACCACCGACTCCCTCCTGCTGGGCCGCTTCTCGGCTAAAGATGACTCGCGTTCTTGTAGAACGGAGTCTTCGCGACCTCCGCTTTGACGAGCTTGCCGCGAATGTCGATGCCGATTTCACTGCCGGGCTTCGCATGCGCAGTCGGCACGTAACAGGTGCCGATCGGGACGTTGAGCGACGGACTCAACGTGCCGCTGCAGACGACGCCACTAGGCTCACCGTTGACCAGGACGGGGTAGCCATGGCGAGGGAACGCCCGCTCCGACGTCGTGAATCCCACGAGCTTGCGCGGAATTCCCTGCTCTTTCTGCCTGACGAGTGCGTCGCGGCCAACGAAGTCCCCCTTCGGCAGCTTCACGATCCACCCGAGATTCGCTTCGAGCGGCGTCACGGTGTCGTCGATATCGTTGCCGTAGAGCGCCATGCCCATCTCGAGTCGCAGCGAGTCACGGCAGCCGAGCCCCGCGGGTGTGACCTCGCCGCCGGCGGTGAGCGCATTCCAGATGTGCGCGGCGCGCGTGTTGTCGAAGTACAGCTCGAAGCCGTCCTCGCCGGTGTAGCCCGTTCGCGAGACGATGATGTCCGGTATTCCTGCGACGGTGCCGACAGCGAAGTGATAGTACTTGATCGTCGAGAGGTCGACGTTCGTCAACGGTTGGAGAATCCGCGCCGCCTGTGGGCCCTGCAGCGCGAGCAGCGCGATCTCCTCGCTCACATCCTCGATGCGCGCCTCGAACCGATCGAGGTGCTGACTGATATGTGCGAGGTCCTTCACGACGTTCGACGCGTTCACCACCATCATGAGGTGATCGTCGAAGCGATACACCAGACAGTCGTCCTCGAACGTGCCGCGCTCGTTCAGGATCGACGAATAGTGCGCCTGCCCGATGGCAAGGCCGGCGACATCATTCGTCGTGACGTGCGAGACGAACTTGATCGCGTCGGCACCACGAATGATGAATTCACCCATGTGACTGACGTCGAACAACCCGGCACGGTCCCTCACCGCCTTGTGTTCCGTGGTGATGCCGCTGGGGTACTGAACCGGCATCTCGTAGCCGGCAAACGGCACCATCTTGGCGCCGAGGCCGACGTGGATATCGTGGAGGGGCGTACGCTTGAGCGCCGCGCCGCTGTCGGTGGTGGTCATGATCGTGATGCTCCTGCAGGTACGCGAAGTACGGAGGTCGACAACATGGAAGGCAGGAATATGCCGGACTGGCAGCCGACGGCGAAAGGCCGCATCGCGTTTGTGACGCCGCTCGTGTGGCTACTCATGCTGGCAGTCAGTTCCTCGATATGCAGCGCGCAGTTCGGCGTGCTCGGCGGCAAGACCGCCGGCGCCCAGGTGCTCGTGATCGGAAGTTACCACATGAGCAACCCCGGTCTCGACGCGGTGAACATCACCGCCGACGACGTACTCGCCCCGAAGCGACAGCGCGAGATCGAGCAGCTCGCGGATCGCATCGCCGCGTTTCGCCCGACGAAGGTCGCGCTCGAGATCCCGTACGGGCGAGACTCGACGTCCAACATGCTGTACCGACGCTACGTCCAGGGGACGTACGCGCTCGATCACACGGAGATGCAGCAACTCGGATTTCGCATCGCGAAGGCAGCAGGCTTGCCGCGCATCTACGGCGTCGACTACAACCTCGACGTGAACGTCGCCAGCGTCATGGTGTGGGCGCTCACGCACGGCCAGGCGGACCTGCCCGCGGCGGTGCAGTCGTTGAGCACGCGACTGCTTGCCGAGGTGGACAGCATGATGAAGCACGCGACCGTGGGTGAGATCGTGGCGACGCTCAACTCACCGCGTGCCGACTCCGCGCACGCGATCTACCTCGCCGCCTTACGAGTCGGAGCGGACACGGCCTACGTCGGGGCGAACATGACGGCGCGATGGTACGAGCGGAATTTCAGGATCGCGTCGAACGTACTGCGTCTCATCGACGCGCCGACTGATCGGGTGCTGGTGCTCATCGGCGCGGCACACGGGCCGATCCTGCGCGAGATTCTGTCGGGCGTACCGGGCGTGCGGATGCTTCCACCGGGCGACGCGCTGCGGGGCGCTCCTGGTCGTTAGGCGCCCCGCGGCGTGAACGCGCGGATCGTGGTCAGCGCGCCTCGCTATCGACTCCGCGCTGGATCTCGCGCTCGTTCACCGTGCGAATGCTGCCGACGTTCGGCGGCGACCCGGTGACAATGGCTTTCGCGACTTCGAACAGCACGATGGGTCTGGGCTTGGTCACCTTCATGTAGACCACCGACTCGGCTTCCACGAGGATGAGTGCGATACGCGGGTCGCGCGGGGAACCGTCGCGGTCGCCACCCTCGTCGCCGAGCCACGCCTTCCAGTCGGGCTTGTACAGCTCGCGTACGAGCTCCGGATCGCTAGAGACCGTCGCGAGTCCGGACACGGACACCCACTCGCGTGACCGGTCCTTGTAGTAGGCGAGGTTCACGTGGGGATCGTTCATGAGATCATCGAGCTTGTGCGCCTCGACATTCGTCATGAACCAGAGGTCGACGCCGCTCGTGCGCTCCTGGGTCTGCATCGGCCGCGATACGAGATGCCCATCGGCACGCCTGGTGGTGAACATGGCGATCTCGATGCCGTCGATCAGCTCGTACAGATCGTCGAGCTTCTTCTCGGTCGACACTGCGTCATCTCGATTTCTGTCCGTCGCCTTGTCCGCCATCGTCAGTCACCTCATTCGTTGTATCGGTGTTAAAGCGTAGGCCGAGGCCAAGGGCAGAAGACGTGCCGCAGCAAGGTCGACATGTCGGGAGATCTTCGGCTTCGGGCTCTTGACCTCGAGGCCCGGGCGGCGGAACGTATCGACGCTGTCGCCGTGCCGTCTCGCATTGCGTCGTGCCTGCGCCCACGCGTCGCCAATCGCCTACAGAGGACGAGACAATGACCGTGCTGTTCGTGGGAATGAGTCACGCAACGGCACCTCTCGCCATCATCGAACGCATCGGCTTCACCGCCGACGACGCGGTTGCGACGCTCGCGCGCATAACGCTTGACGACGTCCAGCCCACACTGCCGTTTCGCGAGCTCGTGGTGCTGTCCACGTGTCATCGCGTCGAGCTCTATGCCGTGCCCACCGACCATGCCACGCGACAGAGCGCCGCGCTCGACGCACTCGCTCGCGTTCTCACGGAGCGCGCGAGCGCGGGCGACGTGTCGGATTCGCACCTCCGCCGCCTCGTCGGGCCCGACGCGACGCGCCATCTCTTTCGCGTCGCCGCGGGCCTCGAGTCGATGGTCCTCGGTGAGGCAGAAGTGCTCGGGCAAGTGTCCGGAGCACTCGCACTCGGCTTGCGGGTCGGCGCGGTCGGCCCGGTGCTGACGCCAGTGTTCGAGGCAGCCGTTCGCACGGGGCGTCGCGCGCGCGCCGAAACCGCGATCGCGACGGCACCGGCCACCGTCAGCTCCATCGCCGCCGAGTTGGCGGAGGAGCTCGCGGACGAGCTGCGAGGACGACGCGCGCTCTTTCTCGGCGCGGGGAAAATCGCCGTGCACACGGCGAAAGCGCTGCGGACACGCGGCTTCTGGGATATGACGATCGCCGCGTCAGCACCGGCCGACGCTCCCGGACTCGCCGAGCTGGGCGCAACCGTGGTGGCGCCTGACGCGGTAGCGCGCGCAATCGCCGAGAGTGATCTGGTGTTCACGTGTGCGTCGTCGCCGCCACTCCTGGTGGACGCGGCGATGGTCCGTCGGGCCATGCGTGGTCGGAAGGCGCGTCCGCTCGCGTTCATCGACCTCGCCGCGGGTGACGCGTTGGATCCTGCGGTGGCCGAGCTCGCGGGCGTACGCGTGGTCGGTCCCGCGGAGCTGCGCGAGCGTATCGACGTGGCCATCGCCGGGCGTCGTCGTGAAGCGCCGCTTGTCGAGACCGTAGTCGAAGAAGAGCTTCGAGCCCTCCAGGCGCGCACCGAGGGCAGCTCGCTGAGCGGCGTCGTTGCCGCGTTGCGCGCTCGAGCGGAAGAGATCCGCCAACGAGAACTGGCACGCGCGCTGGCCGCGGTGCCTAACGCCGACCCCGTGGTCCGCACGCAGCTCGAGTGGCTGTCCGTGTCGCTCGTGAACAAGCTACTGGACGAGCCGACGCGCCGGCTACGCGCTGAAGCCACGCACGGGCACGTGAACCCGTACGCGGACGTCACGCGCGAGCTGTTCGGGCTCTCGGGCGAGCGCGCCGACCTTCCGCCTGCCTAACGCTCATATCCGAAAAAACCGCCCCGTTCTCGCGTAGAACGGGGCGGTTCGTCAGCTTGCTTCCAGCGCCTCGGCGACCTGCGCCGCATGGCCCGTGGCGTTGACCTTCTCGAAGACGTGCGTGACACGACCGTCGCGACCGATGAGAAAGGTGGTCCGCTCGACGCCCATGTACGTCTTGCCGTAATTCTTCTTCTCCTTCCAGACGCCGTACTGCTCGGCCACCGCATGCTCCGAGTCCGCGAGCAACGTGAACGGCAGCGAGAACTTCTTCTTGAACTTGGCCTGCGCGAGCACCGTGTCGGGGCTCACGCCAAGGATCACCGCATCCAGTCCCTCGAACCGAGGGAACGCGTCACGAAACTCGGACGCCTCGGTGGTTCACCCAGGGGTATCGGCCTTGGGATAGAAGTAGAGCACGATGCGCTTGCCCACCTGATCGGAGAGCGTCAGTGGCTCTCCCTCGTCCGTGAGCAAGGTGAAATCGGGTGGAATCGAGCCGGAAGAAATCATTACGTGCGGCTGGGTGCTGGGTGGTCGTGCTGGGTGGACTGCTGCGTGCTCGCTAGCTCAGGGCCTCGCCGCCGATCAACGCGGCCATGATCGCCTTCTGAATGTGGAGTCGATTCTCGGCCTCGTCCCACACGTAGCTCTGTGGTCCATCGATCACGTCGGCAGTGACCTCTTCTCCGCGGTGCGCGGGAAGACAGTGCAGGAAGATCGCGTCGTTTGCCGCGCGCTTCATGAGACGCGCATCGACCGTGTATCCGGCGAACGCTTTCTCCCGTTCCTTCTGCTCCTCTTCCTGGCCCATTGATGCCCACACGTCGGTGTTGACGACGTGCGCGCCCGCGGCGGCCTCGTTAGGGTCTCGCACGAGCGTGACGTTCCCCTCGCGTCGCCCGCGCTCGAGAATCTCCGGATTCGGATCGTAGCCTTCCGGGCACGCCAGCGACAGCTCGAAGCCGAGCCGGTATGCGGCATTGATCCAGGAGTTGGCCATGTTGTTGCCGTCGCCGATCCACGCGACCTTCTTCCCTTCGTAGGAGCCGAGGCGCTGGCGAATCGTGAGCACGTCGGCGAGCACCTGGCAGGGATGGAGCAAATCGGTGAGGCCATTGATCACCGGCACGCGCGAGTACTGCGCGAGCTGCTCGACGTCGCTGTGCGCGAACGTGCGGATCATGATCCCGTCCACATAACGCGAGAGCACGCGCGCGGTATCGGGCACCGGTTCTCCGCGGCCAATCTGCACGTCGCGCGACGACAGGAAGAGCGCGTGCCCACCGAGTTGAAACGTCCCCGCCTCGAACGACACGCGAGTTCGCGTCGACGACTTGAGGAAGATCATGGCCAGCGATTTCCCGGCGAGCGGCTTCTTCGTGTACGCGCCGGTGCGCATCGACTCGGCGAGCTCGAACAGCTGGTCGAGCTCGGCGCGCGTGAAATCCGGGATCGCCAGAAAATGACGAGGCATTCTCGGGAATAGGGAATTGGGAATCGGGAATCGAAACTACGGGATACGGAGCACTCGCGGTGCGCGAAGCGCGCACCGTCGATTCCCCATTCCCGATTCCCGATTCCCCGAGCTACAGAATATACCTGCGAAGATCCTCGTCTTCCATCACCGGCCGCAACCGATCGTTCACGACCGTCCGATCCACGTTGATCGGCGCCGTGCCGCGATCGGGAAGCTCGTACATCACGTCCTCGAGCAGCGTCGTCATGACGGTGTGCAGCCGCCGCGCCCCAATGTTCTCCATGCGGCCATTCACCACCGTGGCGATGCGCGCGATCTCGGCGACGCCATCGGGCGTGAACGTCAGCTTCGCCCCCTCCGCCTCGACGAGCGCGGCGTACTGCTTCGTCAGCGCGTTCTCCGGCTCGGTCATGATGCGAACGAAGTCCTCTTCCGTCAGCGGCTTGAGCTCGACGCGAATCGGGAAGCGACCCTGCAACTCGGGAATGAGATCGCTCGGCTTCGATACGTGGAACGCGCCAGCGGCGATGAAGAGCACGTGATCCGTCTTCACCATGCCGTACTTGGTCTGCACGTTCGAGCCTTCGACGATCGGCAGCAGATCGCGCTGCACGCCTTCGCGCGACACGTCCGGGCCCGCGCCGCCTTCACCACGCGCGCCGGCGATCTTGTCGATCTCGTCGAGGAAGATGATGCCTAACTTCTCCACGCGCTCCAGCGCATCGGCGTTGACGTCCTCGAGATCGATGAGCTTGTCGAACTCCTGCTCGAGCAGAATGCGGCGGGCTTCGGCCACCTTCACCGTACGCTTCTTCTTCCGCTTGGGAAGCATGTCCTGAAGCATCTCGGTGAAGTTCTCCATCCCCTCGGGCGCGCCCTGCGGGACCATCATGTCGAACATCGGCCCCTGCTGCGTCACCTCGACCTCGACCTCGCGCGTCTCGAGCTGTCCGTCGATGAGCAGCTGCTTGAGCTTTTCACGGGTGCGCTTGTAGCGATCCATCACCGCATCACGATCGGTCTCGTGCTGTACGGAGCCGTCCGCGCCGACGACGAACACGCCCGGAACCGACGAGGACGACGCGTTCGACGTTGCAGCCGCGCTCGCCCCGACCGGCGACGGCGTCGCCGATGACGCTTTCGCCTCGGAAGGAACGGGCAGCAGCAGGTCGAGCAGTCGCTCGTCGACCTTCTCGTTCGCGAGATCCTCGACGTCGCCTTCGCGCTCGTTGCGCACCATGTCGATGGCGCTCTCGACGAGATCACGTACCATCGCCTCGACGTCGCGGCCGACGTATCCGACCTCGGTGAACTTCGACGCTTCGACCTTCACGAACGGGGCACCGGCGAGCTTGGCGAGACGGCGCGCGATCTCCGTCTTACCGACACCCGTGGGGCCGATCAGGATGATGTTGTTAGGCGAGATCTCGTCGCGAATGGCATCGGGCGCGCGCTGTCGGCGCCATCGATTGCGAAGCGCGATGGCAACCGCCTTCTTCGCGTCGCCCTGACCGACGATGTATCGATCGAGCTCGGCGACGATCTGACGTGGTGTGAGATCAGCGAGGCGGGCGACCACCTGCTGCGTGCGAGTGCTGGGCATCGGGAGTGGCGAAATGCGAAAAAGGCGGTCAGTCCCGAGGCGCTGCTAACCCTGCGCCTCGAGCACCGTGATGTTGGTATTGGTGTACACGCAGATCTCGCCCGCGATCTCCAGACCGCGCCGCACGATCTCGGCTGGCGTCATGGTCGTGGACGAGACGAGGGCGCGCGCCGCGGCGAGTGCGTACGAGCCGCCGGAGCCGATCGCGAGAATGCCGTCGTCCGGCTCGATGATGTCGCCGGTGCCGGAGATCACGAAGCCGTTATTGCGGTCGACGACGATGAGCAACGCTTCGAGCCGACGAAGCACGCGATCGCTGCGCCAGTCCTTCGCGAGCTCGACGGCGGCGCGGGACAGGTTGTTTGGATATCGCTCGAGCTTCTCCTCGAACTTCTCGAACAGCGTGAACGCGTCGGCCGCGCTACCGGCGAAACCGGCGAGCAGCTGACCATTGCGAAGCGCGCGGACCTTCTGCGCGTTGGACTTCATGACAGTGTCGCCGACGGTCACCTGGCCGTCGCCGCCTAGCGCGACTTTACCATCGCGGCGGACAGCGAGAATGGTCGTCGCGCGAATACGAGGGAGCGTGCTGTGCATGCTGGAAAACATAGCGGCTGGGCCGACGCAGTGGCCCAGCGCGCGAACGCGTCTCCGCCCCGGCGATCAGCGAATACGCAAGCGCGGCTGACCTTCGGGCGGCGTGTCGTCGCTGCCGGACTTTCCGGAATTCGCGACGCCCTCAGCCGCCGTCAGAATCGGAGCCTCGCGGTCACCGCGCAGCGGCGCTCCGCTCTCGCGGCGGCGGGCTGTCGGCGAGTCCCGGGACGACCGTCGGCCGTACAGGGTTTCCGGTATTCACGCCGTTGGTCTGCCCGGTTCGCGGCTCGGATCGCTTTTCGCCGCGGCGAGCGGCGCCGCGGAAGAGGAACGTCTCACGGAGGTAGCGCCGGTTGAGCCACGCACCAGCGGCGAGCAGTGCCGCGCCCGCCAACACCGCGACCGTGCCGAATCGCCACTGGTCACGACCAATCAACGCCGCTGCCATCCCCAGAATCCCCAGACCGACAAGGGTTTCGCCGCCGCGGTGCCGCTCCGTGCGTTCCCGACGCCGACGTTCTCGCGACTGCGCGAGCGCTTCGGGAAGCTGGGCGTCGAGCACCACCCCCAGGCCGAGGATGGCGACGATGACACCAATGAAGACCGGAATCTGTTCGAACCGCATGCCACCTAACCTTGCAAAAAGGAGGCGAGCCCGGGAATCACGCGCGAGGATGGGCTTTTCGGTAGACCTGCTTCAGCCGTTCGACGCTGGTGTGCGTGTATATCTGCGTGGTGGAAATAGAGGCATGGCCGAGCAACTCCTGAACCGCCCGCAGATCCGCGCCGGCATCGAGCAGATGCGTGGCGAATGTGTGGCGAAGCGAGTGCGTGCTCAAGCCCGCGCTCTCATCGATCTGCGCGAGGAATTTCGTCACGATGAGCTGGATGGCGCGCGTGCTGAGACGCCTGCCGTTGACGCTGAGAAAAAACGCGGCGCGATCGACCTTCGCTCCGAGATTGCTCGCCAGTTCATCGCGCTTCGCTTCGTAGTTGCGGAGCGCGAGTGACGCGTGATCGCCAACCGGAATGATGCGCTGCTTTCGCCCCTTCCCCGTCACCTTCACCTGCTGCGAGACGAGATCGAGATCGCCGCGGCTCACACCACGCAATTCGGACAACCGCATTCCGGTCGAGTAGAACAGCTCGAGGATCGCGAGATTGCGGACGTCGTTGAATCGACCCTCCCAGGCGCGGACCTCCGCCGTCTGGAAGACGAGATCGATCTGCGCACGATCGAGGTAGCTGGGCAGATAACGGTCGATTTTCGGCGAACCCACGGCACGCGCGGGATTCGCGTCCACGACCTCGTTGCGGTGGAGAAAGCGGTAAAACCCGCGGACCGCGGACAGCGCACGCGCGGTCGATCGCTTCGACAGACCGCGCCGCGTTAGGTGCCCGAGGAAACCCCGGATGGCGAGGCGATCCACGCCCTGCCACGACCACTCGCCATCGCCGTAGTACGTCGACAGAAAAAAGACGAGCTCCGACAGATCACGCGTGTAGGCCACGATGGTGTTCGGCGACACATCGCGTTCGTTGCGGAGATGGTCCAGGTATTCAGCGACCTCCGGAGAGGCGACAACGGGCGTCGGCGGAGCCTCGACCGCTTCGGTCCTGTGCGACGACGGTTGCCGGCGCGACTTCAACCGATCGCCACCAGCGAGAGGCCATTCGCGACGCTCCACACGTCCAACGATCGCAACGCACGCTCAGCGAGCATCTCGCGCTTCCGCCGCTTGTCGCGAATGGGTGGCTCGAGGTCATCGAGCAGGCCGAAGTTCGCGTTCATCGGCTGGAAGTGCCGCGGGTCCGCCTCGTTCAGATACCGGTACAGCGCGCCAAGCATCGTCGTCGGCGGGGGAATCACAGGCTCCTCGCCGGCAAGCAACCGGGCGAGGTTGATCCCGGCGAGCAGTCCAGTCGCGGAGCTCTCGGTGTAGCCTTCGACGCCGGTGAGCTGGCCGGCGAACAGCGTCATCGGGTCGTCGCGCAGCGAAAGGTGTCGCGTTAGGGCGGCTGCCGCGTTCACGTACGAATTGCGATGTACGGATCCCCAGCGCAGGAATTCCGCCTCGCCGAGGCCGGGGATCATGCGGAACACGCGCTGCTGTTCCCGCGTGCGCAGTCGGGTCTGAAAGCCGACGAGGTTCCACATGCGGCCACCGCGGTCTTCCATGCGGAGCTGCGCTATCGCGTAGGCATCGCGACCGGTACGCGGGTCGCGCAGTCCGACCGGCTTCATCGGACCGAACCGCAGCGTCTCGCGGCCGCGCCGCGCCATCTCCTCGACCGGCATGCATCCCTCGAAGTACGGGATGGGGTCGAACGCCTGGCCCTCGTACTGATCGGCCGAGATGAGTGCGTCGAGGAACGCCTCGTACTGCTCGCGCGTGAACGGGCAGTTCACGTACGCACCCTCGCCCGCGAGGTCGGGCCCGCCGTCGGACGCGGTGTCGGCGCCGGTCATCGTTTCCTTCCCATAACGCGACGCGCGAAACACGATCGCTGGGTCGATGGACTCGCCGGCGACGATCGGCGCGATGGCATCGTAGAAGGCCAGCGACTCGACGCCGAGCCGCGCCTGGATGGTGGCCGACAGCGCGTCGGACGTGAGTGGACCAGTGGCCACGATGCCCGGCGACGGCAGGTCGACGACTTCGTCGTGAACGACGTCGATGCGCGGATGTGCTCGCACCCAACGGTCGATTGTCCCGGCGAACACATCGCGGTCTACCGCGAGCGCTGACCCGCCCGGGACGCGCGCCTCATCCGCCGCTCGGAGAATGATCGACCCGAGTGCACGCATCTCGGCCTTGAGCAAGCCGTGCGCGTTGGATGTCTCCGTGCTCTTGAACGTGTTGGAGCACACCAGCTCCGCCAGAAGCGGAGAGCGGTGAGCTGGCGTCACACGAAGGGGACGCATCTCGTGCAGCACGACCGCGTGCCCACGCTCAGCGAGTTGCCACGCGGCCTCGCTGCCTGCGAGACCGCCACCCGCGATATGAATCGTTTGCTTCTCGCCCCGTTCTCCGCTCAGCAGACTCGCCATGCGGGAATGATAGCACGTCGTCGCGGAGTGGGCACCGCGACGGCGGCGCCGTCTGACGCGCTACGCCGCGCGCTGCGACGCGAGGCCGCGGCGAGCGCGCGCGCCGGGCGAAGTCGCGGGGACACCACTGCGTGACGGCGCAGTCGTGCGCGCACCAGTGACGATGAGCACCACCGCGATCACGATCACGCCCATGGCCACGCCGGTGCGCATCGTAAACGCCTCACCGAGAATCGCCCAGCCGAGCAATACTGCCACAACCGGATTCACGTACGCATGCGTCGCGACGCGCGACGGCACGGAGACGCGCATGAGCCACAGGTACGCGCTGAACCCAACGAGCGCACCGGCAACCACGAGATACGCGATGGCCACGACCGAGCTCGGCGTAATGGCCGCCAGCGACACGCGATGATGTTCCCCGAGCACGAAGCCAATTCCGAGGGATAGCACGGCTCCCGCGATCATCTGCATTCCGGTCGCCCGAGCTGGCGCCGCCGGGAGCGCCGCGCGACGCGAGTACAGCGCACCGCCAGACCACGTGAGCGCCGCGAGCGCCAGCGCGCCGACGCCTAACAAGTCGACACCCGAACCAGGCGCGGCGAGTGACGGTCCAATCAGAATGGCCAGGCCGCCGATGCCAACCGCGACGCCAGCAATGACGCGGGGCGCTGGCGCCTGCCGGGCACTCAGGGCTTCGAGCAACACCATCCAGAGCGGTGTCGTCGCCAGCACGAGCGACGTGATGCCGGAGGGAACGGAGAGCTCCGCCCAACTGACGAGCGCAGTCCCGCCGACGATCAGCATGGCTCCGACCAGGAACGCATCGCGCCACGCGCGAACGCGGCTACTCACACGAAGCGCCGGATCCTCACTCGGCGTCCCTTTCGCTCTCCAGCCGGACCAGGCGTACAGCAGCACGCCGGCAATCAGGAAGCGCGTCCCCGTCATGAGGAACGGCGGCACCGTTTCGATCGCGTACTTGATCGCGAGGTACGTCGAGCCCCAGATGAGATAGATCGCCGCAAACGCGGCGCCGAGCATCAGGCGCGACGGTGCGGCGGCGGGTTCGGTCGGCCGATCAACGGTTGTCATCTCCAGCCTCACGAGACCGCCCGACATCGGCGCCAGCAATGGGAATCGTCGATGTCTCTTTGGCGGTCCGCAGGACGATGGTGGTCTTCGTCGATCCGATCCCATCGAGCGCGCCAATGCGTTCGGAGAGCAACTGGTTGAGGGCCGTCGTGTCGCGCACACGCACCTTCAACATGAAGCAGTCTTCACCGGCGATGTGGTGAACTTCCTGGACCTCCGGCATGGCGACGAGCGCAGCTTCGGTGAGCGGCGCACCTCGCCGTTCCTCCGAGCGAACCAGCACGAACGCCAGCAGGCCGAGGTCAACGGCGGCGGGGTCGATGTTCGCGTTGTAGCCCCTGACCGCCCCCCGCTCTTCGAGCTTGCGGATACGCTCGAACACGGCGGACGGGGCGAGTCCGACGCGACGCCCGAGCTCCGCGTTCGAGATCCGGGCGTCCGCCTGAAGCGTCTCGAGAATGGCGAGTGAGGTTTGGTCGATCATACGGCCAAACCTAGTGATTTACAGTCGAATCGTCAACTACAGTGCCGTTTCACAGGCGATTCGTCTGTCTACGACGGTCGGACGCAACTCCAGCGCTACGCAGAGCGCATCGGCCATCTGGCCCGCCGTCATGTAGCGCTCGGCAGGATCCGCCACGAGCGATCGCCGGAGCACGGTCGCAAGCTCGTCCGGCACGTCGCGTCTGAGCGTCCGAATATCCGGCGGGGGCTCATCGATTCGCCGCTGCATCGACTCCCGCGGCGAGGAGGCCGCGAACGGCAACTGGCCCGTGAGCATCTCCAGCAGCACGCATCCCAGCGAATAGAGATCCGACCGGGAGTCGGCCACCCGCCGGCCGGCGACCTGTTCGGGGCTGATGTAGTTCGCCGTGCCGACAATGTATTTCTTCGGGTCGCGGGAGTCGGCGGCGGACGTCAGCGCCGGTGCGCGCGCATGCCCGAAATCGAGCAGGACAGCCGCGTTAGGCGTGAGCAGGATGTTGTCCGGCTTCACGTCGCGGTGCACGACGCCGTGCGAGTGCACGTGACCGAGTGCCAGTGCGATGTCGCGGGCGATACGCGCGGCATCGCTCGTGGAAAACGCGCCGTCGCGCGCGAGACGCTGGCGTATCGTCTCGCCTTCGAGGAACGGCATGGCGAAGAACAGCGTGCCCTGCGCCTCACCCGCATCGCGGATGGGCACGATGTTGGGGTGCGACATCTTCTGCAGGATCTGCATCTCGAGCAGGAAGAACTTCGACCGTTCCACCGCCGCCGCGCCGGTCTTCATGACTTTCACGACCACGCGCTCACCGTCGCGCTCACGCGTCGCGAGGTATACACGCGACGTCGCGCCAGTCCCGAGCTCGCCCGCGATGGACCAGCCGGTGCCCAGCCGCGATTCAATGGCGGCGATAAGATTCATTGTCGTGTGAAGGGTCCCGTCGTCACTCGGTCACCAGATAGACGACCGAACGGGTCAGACGGCTACGGCTTCCTCGGGCTCCGGGCTAACGACGTCCCATTCATTGCCACACTTGACGCACTTTCGGAACTCGCCCCGAGTCTTGTTCGACTTCATCTCGGCGCCGAGGTATCCGCATTCCGGGCACTTCTCGGGTACCGGCTTGTCCCAACACACGAAGTCGCAGTTCGGATAGTTGGAGCAGCCGTAGAACGCCTTGCCACGTTTCTTGGAGCGACGCTCGGCGATCTCGCCGCCGTCTTTCGGACAGATCACGCCCGTGGGCATCGACCGTGTCCCACGACACTTCGGAAAGCGACTGCAACCGAGGAAAAAGCCGGACCGGCCGTCACGTTTGAGCATTGGCGCGCCGCACTCGTGACATATGTACGACGTTGGCTCGGCTGGCTTGCGGTCACCCTTGAGGGGTCGGGTGAACTTACACGTCTTGGGGTGGTTCTCACAGGCGACGAACGGTCCGAAGAACCCGCCTTTGGCCATGAGTCGGCCGCCGCAGTCCGGGCATTTCTCCGTCGCCAGCGCCGACAGGTCATGCGCCTCGGCGATGAGGCTCTCGACCTGCACAGAATTGAGGGACTTCTCGAACGGGCCATAGAACTCGCTGAGGACGCGCCGCCACGGCATGGCGCCTTCCTCGATCTTGTCGAGCTCGCCTTCCATCCCCGAGGTGAAGCCGACGTTGAAGATGTCGGGGAATTGCTTCACCATCACGCGTTCGACACTCTCGCCTAACGACGTCGGGAAGAACCGCCGCTGTTCGAGCTGCGTGTAGTGGCGATCTACCAGAGTGGAAATAATCTGGGCATAGGTAGAAGGGCGGCCGATCCCGAGTCGCTCGAGCTCTTTCACGAGGCTCGCTTCCGAGAAGCGTGGGGGCGGCTCGGTGAAGTGCTGTGAGGGCGTGATCTCACGCACCGGGACACAGCTGTCCCTTTTCCAGCACGGGCAGCGCCTGCTCGTCTTCCAGGGCGCGGTGGTCGCCTTCCTCGTGCGTCTCGCGATAGAGCGCGAGGAAGCCGGGGAACTTGATCACGCTTCCCGTCGAGCGGAATAGATACGTGTGGGACGTCTGGATGCCGACGTCCGCCTGGGCGAGGTCGTAGTCGACCGTGGTCGTGTCGAACACCGCCGGCGCCATCTGCGACGCCATGAAGCGCTGCCAGATGAGCTGGTAGAGCTTGAACTGGTCGTCCTTGAGATAGCGCCTAACGAGATCCGGCCGGCGTGACGGGTCGGTCGGTCGAATCCCTTCGTGCGCGTCCTGCGCGTTCTGCGCGTTGTTCTTGCCGCCGCCATAGAGCATTGGCGACGCGGCGAGATAATCCGCGCCGAACAGGGTGCGCAGGTGGTCACGCGCCTGGAGCGCGGCACTCTCGGCCACACGCGTCGAGTCCGTGCGCATGTACGTGATGAGCCCGACCGCGCCCTCGGCGGGGCCGATGTCGATGCCCTCGTAGAGGTCCTGCGCGAGACGCATCGTGCGCTTCGACCCGAAGCTGAGCTTCTTCGCGGCTTCCTGCTGCAGCGTGCTGGTCGTGAATGGCGGCGACGAGTTCTTGCGACGCTCGCGGCGCTTTACCTCGGTGACCGGGAATGCCCCGATCACTTCCCCGTTCGGCGAACGCTGATCACGTCGAGCGACAGCCGCGGCTACGCGCTCGACTTCACCGACCATGGCCTGCGCGTCGGGCCCGTTACCAATCTCCGGCTTCTTGCCGTCGACGTGATGGAGCTTCGCCGTGAAGCGCTGCGCGTTCGCCTCGAGCTGTGCCTCGATGGTCCAATACTCGACCGCCTTGAACGCGCGAATCTCTCGCTCGCGCTCGACGATCAGCCTGAGCGCGACCGTTTGCACGCGGCCCGCGGAGATGCCCTTCTTGACCGTCTTCCAGAGGATTGGGCTCGCCTTGTAGCCGACGAGTCGATCGAGCACGCGTCGCGCCTGCTGGGCTTCGACCTTCTTGTCGTCGATCTGGCCGGCATTCGCGATAGCGCGCTGCACGGCGTCCTTCGTGATCTCATGGAACATCACGCGCCGCACGGGGGCCCCGCCGCGCCGCTTGATCTGTTCCGACACGTGCCAGGCGATCGCTTCGCCTTCCCGGTCAGGGTCGGTCGCGAGGAAGACTTCCTTGGAATCGTGCGCGGCAGACTTGAGATCCGCGAGCGTTTTCTCCTTTCCCGAGATGGTGACGTACTCGGGCTCGAAGCCGTTCGCGATGTCGATACCGAGCTTCTTCTCAGGCAAGTCCCGCAGATGCCCGACGGTCGCCTTCACGCGGTAGCCACGACCAAGGTACTTGCCGATGGTCTTGGCTTTCGCGGGCGATTCGACGATCACGAGCGACGTCGAACCGGCGGGTGCCGGTGTCGCATCGTCCTCGCCCGGAACGGTCGCGGCGACCTTGCGGCCGCGCGCTTTCGTCGCGGCCTTCTTCTTCGCCGCTGGACGGCGACGAGGCGTCTTGGCCGCCGGGCGCGCGGCGCTCCCGCGCCCCGCTACCCGACGGGTGCGACTGGTTCTTCGGTCGATTCGGACGACGGTTCCTTCTTTCGGGCCATTCTGTCAGTGAACGGTAGCGTGATCGGACGACGGGCCGGACGGGTCGTACCCTGAACCCTCCATAAGCGCCCGCAGGTCGTCGAGCGCAATACGACCATCGATCTGCATGAGCGCCCGCTCGATCACGTGCTCGAGCTCGGCGGTGGTCAGCGCCCCGGAACCGGTGAGCGTCAGCAAGTGGCCCCAGGCATCAGGGGCGAACCGACCACGCTCGTGCGGGCCCATCACGCGAAAGGTCATGTGGTTGTGAACGACCGACTGAGCGCCGGTCGCGCGAATAGGAATCTCTGAGAACAGCAGCGACAGAATCTCACCAATCTGGCGCCTATCGTACCCTTCGTACGACAAAAACGCTTCGACCTCCTCGACGTTCGCGTCTGCGGCGAACCGCTCGCGCAACACCGACAGGAGGTCTGCCAACCGATCATCCATGGCCAAACCTATCCGGCCTTTATAGTAGAGGCAAGCTCGACGAGTTTATCTACAACTCTTTTCACGTCAAGCAGTTCCGCGCTTACGACGTGATCCGCCTGGGCATAGAGCTTTTCGCGGTCCACGAGAAAACGCTTGAGCTCAGCGAGCGGATCAGGCCTGGAAAGTAGCGGCCGGGCCGAGCGCTGGGAGCCCAAACGGGCGAGCGCGGTTTCCGGCTTGACCTTGAGATAGAGCAGGATCGCCGGCGGTCGAATGATCTCGACCACGCCCTTGTTGGTGACCCAACCACCACCCGGCGCGACGACCATGTTCCCGCACTGCCGGAGCTCCAGCGTCAGCTCCTGCTCGAGCTGGCGGAAGTACGGTTCGCCGCGGACCGCGAAGATCTCGGAGATCGTAGACCCTTCGCGGCGCTCGATCTCGCGATCGAAATCGAGAAACGACCGGTTCAGCCGCTCGGCCAGTGCTTCGCCGACGACGCTCTTTCCCGCGCCGGGCAGCCCGACGAGGATGAGGTGTGGCTTCCCGACTTCAACGTCGGAGACGTTCTGCGACGTGCGAAAGATAGCTGTCATAGTTGCGCCTCGTTTCCGCGAGCGAATCGCCGCCGAACTTTTCGAGAGCCGCCTGCGCCAATACGAACGCCGTCATCGCTTCCGCAATGACGCCCATGGCTGGGACGGCGGTCACGTCGCTGCGCTCCGCCGTTGCCGACGCGCTCTCCCCTGTCGCTACGTCCACGGTCGCCAACGGGCGCATGAGCGTGCTGATAGGCTTCATGGCCACCCGCAACACCAGTGGCTCCCCCGTTGTCATGCCGCCTTCGAGCCCTCCGGCTCGATTCGTCCTGCGACGAACATTGCCTGCCAGCGTTCGGCCCGGCGCCGGCTCCATCTCGTCGTGCACGTCGGCTCCAGTGCGTCGTGCTGCCTCGAACCCAATGCCGACTTCTACTCCCTTGACGGCCGGAATGGACATGAGCGCGGCAGCGAGCCGGCCGTCCAGCTTTCGATCCCACGACACGTGAGACCCGAGCCCCACCGGTAACCCGCGACACACGACTTCACAGATGCCACCGAGCGTGTTGCCTTCCCGCTTGATCGCATCGATATGCGTAATCATCACCGCCTCAGCGGCACGGTCAAGCGTCCTGAGCGGCGACGCATCGGCCGCGCCGTTGATGTCATCCGGCAGCGGATCCGGCACGCTCGCGTCGATGCCGCCCAGGTGCACGAGGTGACTTCCGATCTGCACGTCGAGCTCGGACAAGCAGCCGCTTGCAGATCGCCCCCGCCGCGACGCGCGCGGTCGTCTCGCGTGCGGACGCACGCTCGAGGATGTCGCGTGCATCATCGCGGTCGTACTTGAGTAGACCCGTGAGGTCCGCGTGTCCCGGACGCACGCGCGTCACGGCGCGGCGGCGCGGATCAGGATCTCCATCGCGCGGCGCCGCATCCATCACGTCCTGCCAATTCTTCCAATCGCGATTCGCTATGGACATCGCGATCGGCGAACCGATCGTCTGGCCCGCCCTAACGCCTGAAAGAAACTGCACCACATCGGATTCGATCTGCATCCGCCGGCCGCGCCCGTACCCCTGTTGGCGTCTCGAGAGCTCGACGTCGACATGCTCGGCCAGAAGCGGAAGCCCGGCCGGCATTCCTTCGAGTACGCTGACGAGCGCCGGCCCGTGTGATTCTCCAGCGGTGGTGAAGCGCAACATGACGATGGTATCACCTTAAATGCGCGAGCCCGACCAAGGCCGGGCTCGCGAGTCAATGCGGATCAGCGGAGCTGTGCGTCGCTATTTGATATCGCTCGCGTGCACATCAATCATAACCAATCCTTCCGGCGTCAACCCGAACAGCTTCACGACCAGTGAGGCATCGGCTGCTTTCTCGGCCGTCGTCGGGTATACCGCGCGGAGCGGTCCATAGAGATTGCTGCGAATCGGAATGCGACCACGCAGTCGGTAGCTGTAGCTGTCGACGATCTGGATCGAGAAGTCACCCGAGGCGACGAACGCGACGCGCGCGGAGAGATCGGCGGTCTGCTCGTCCACGTTTCCGGGGTGGAACGCCACGCCAGCACCCGCGGCGAACGTAGCGTACTTGCCCTGCAGGCGCAGCGCCGAATCGGAGAAGAACGTCTCGACGCCGTGCACCACGATGTTCGTACTGTTGTTGTTGATCGCGAGACCGAACACCCGGTCCGACGCGTTGTTGGTCAAATCCTTCACTTCGATCGGCGGCGAGTACTGCTCGCTGTACGCGGGAGTTCCGCTCGGGTCGAACACGACGACGACCCGACCCGCGCCGCCACCGGTGTTCGCTTCGCCGAACGCGACACGCCGACGATCGCCGCCAACAGCGACGAAGTTGGTATCGGGCAGCGCGAGCGAGCCGACGCTCAGGTCCTTCACGTCATCGGCGTTCGCGCCGAGCGCGCGCAGCGCCGCAATGGCCCCGGGGATCGTCGCGTCCTGGACGCACTGGCTGGTGCTCGGATCCGCACCTACCGCGTGATCGCAGACGATGATCGAATCCGGCACGCCATTCTGGCCGGCGAGCACGTCGACGTCGTCGGCGTTGAGGATGACCCAGCGACCGCGAGCGATCGTACCATACTGCCAGATCTGACGCGGCTCAGCGCGCGGATCGAGGAAGTTGTCGATGCGGCGGAGCGTGCCCGGAGAAGCTTCCTGCGTGGGACGCGTCGAGTAGTAGAGCGCACCGCTTGCCGACTGCGCGATGATACTGCGGGCGGTCGGAGTAGTCGATCGGCGCGGACACGCTGTACTTGTAGCCGCCGCTCGTCTGGTCCTTCGACCAGCTGACGTCGAAGATATACGCGTTCGCGGTCTTGATGCGGCCAGACTCGCTGCGGCTCGCTAGGTCCACGCGGCTGATGTTCGTGCCGCCGGAGTTCGCGACGAGCAGCATGGAACCGCTGTTGTCGATCGCCATGCCCCATGGCTGCGCGCCGACGGACACCGCGGCCAGCTTGGACACCGTGGCGCCGTAGTCGAACGCCTCGAGCTCGTTCTTGTTGATGTTCGAGACGTAGACGCGAGACCGCACGGTGTCGACGGCGATGTCCGCACCGAGGCTGCCGACGGGCAGGCTCGTGGTATGGCCGAACGCGAAGACCGTAGGATCGCGTTTCGCGATGGCGTCGCTCGAGGTCGGAATGTTCGCTCCGCTCGCGACGGCAAAGCCCTTGTGGTTCGCCTGATCGACGGCGTACCCGATCACGAACAGCCCGCGTCCGCGCAGGGTTGCCGGGACGTTCCATTCGATGCGTCGCACGACCTGCTGCGCCGGCGTGGCGATCGGAATCTCGAACGAGCCGACCTGCAAGCCGGTCGAGTCCTTCACGATGTACCCCAGCGCCTTGATCAGCCCGTCCGGGTCGCGGCCGGTGAGATCCAGTGAGTCGCCGGCCTCCATGCGGGGCGGGACGGTCTGATAGACGAGCGGGGTCTGCGTGTCGGCGCCGGGCGCCCCGACGCGGACGGTCATGGCGTCACCCGTGCCTTGCAGCCCGTTCCGGTTTTCGGCAAACGGTGTGACGGTGAACGTCGCGCCAACAGCGACGGACGACGGCACGGTGAACGAGAAGGTGACCGTGTCGTTCTTTGGGTAGGGCACCGAGAAGAGCGAACTATCCGAACGCGTCAGCGCGGACGGCCCACTCGACCGGTACCCGAGTTTGGTGATGCCGAGCGTGTCGATACCCTGCACGCTGAGCGTGTAGGTGCCGCCAGCAATGACGGCCGCGTCGGGATTCAGGAGGAGGACGCCTGGAATCGTCGGATCGAACGCGACAGCGGTGACCTCGGCGGTTCCCTTGTTGCCGCCGGCATCGATGACGGTCGCGCGAATGATCATCGCTCGCCCCGAGGGAACGCCCGAGAGCTGCAACTTGGAACTGCGCGAGACTGTATTCAAGCCGGCGGTCGTCGCGACGCTATCGGCCTTGAGGACCGTGCCGTCAACGACGACACTCGTCACGATCGCCTGGATCGCGGCGTTGTCGGTCGCGTTCACCGTCACGCTGAGCGGCAAGCGAATGTTCACCGAGTCGACTTTCGGTGGCGCGTTCTTCACGCCTTCCACCGAGAGAGTCACCGTCGGGACGATGAGATCGCCCGACGATGAGGTGAGATTGGTACTGTCGCAGCCCGCGAGCGCGGCGGCCAGCACGCCAGCAGACAGCGCACCGGGTGCCGCGCGACGAACGAAGTGATTCATCAGAGGAGATATCGAGGGAAGATTCCGGATTCGATCAGCGGGCGCCGCCGGGGGGCCGAACAGCCTCCCCTTCGTCGATGATGTGCGGGGTGATCAGCACGAGCAGGTCGCGCTTCTCTTCGCGGCTGTCCGTCTGCGAGAACAGCTTGCCGATGAGCGGCAGCTGGCTGAGGATCGGAATGCCGGAGCGGTTGCGAACGACCTGGGTCTGCGTGAGACCGCCGATGACCGCGGTCTCGCCGTCGGCGACGAGGAGCTGGTTGTCGGCGCGGCTCTTGTCGAAGAAGAACCCGAGGTCACCACCGACGACGTTCAGCCGCGATTGCTCGGCGTGGACGGTCATGCGGATCTGGCGGTTGCTCGTGATGTGCGGGGTGACGCGGAGAATGATGCCGCTTTCCTTGAACTGCACGTTGGCGCGGGCGGTAACGCCGACCTGGCCGGCGCTTCCCGCGTCGATCACGCGGATCGGCGTTTCCTGACCGACGAGAATCTCCGCCATGCGATTGTCGAGCGTGACGATGCTCGGTTCGGCCTGGAGGTCAGCGAGGTTTTCCTCGTGCAGCGCGTCGAGGAACGACGTTAGGCTGTAATTGCCAATGGCTGTAGAGAACAGGAGACTGAGCGCGGATCCGACGCGGTACTTGCGGCTCGCGTTCGCGATGCCGGCGAGCGCCTCACCACCGAGCTGCACCTGGGACTCGAGGGTGGACGCCGGCTGGCCCGGGTACGAGTGCGGCGCGAGCGTGTTGAAGTAGGCAGCCGGGCTGGCGAGGTCGTAGCTGATACCGAGATTCTCGATCGACGTGCGGTTGACCGAGATGATCTTGGCGCGCAGCGCCACCTGTGGCGTGCGGACATCGAGGTTCTTGATGTAGCTCATCAGGTCCGGCATCCGCGACGCAACCTCGGTGACGAGGAGCGTGTTCGTCGATGTGTCGGCGACGACGCCGCCGCGGACGATGCACGTCGCAGCACCGACAACGTTCTGCTGGTTACCGCCACCCGCACCCGACGCCGCGGTTGTGAGACCGGCCTTGGAGCAATCCTTCGAGAGAAGCGAGGCGATCGTCTGCACGAGCGACGACGCGCTCGCGTAATTGACCGCGACGAGCTGCGTAGTCAGCGGCTCGTTCGCTTCCTTGGCGAGAATGTTCGCGTAGCTATCCACCGAGATGATCCCGGTGTTCTCTTCCGACGCGGCGAGACCCTGCGCCTGCAGGATCGCCTGCAAGGCGACATCCCACGGCTGATCCTTGATCTCGGCGGTAACCGTGCCCTGAACGTCGCGGCCGATCACGATTGTGCGCTGCGAGAACGACGCGAACGCCGCGATCACGTCGCGGATGTCGGAGTTCTGATAGGTGACGGTGATACGCGGCTGCTGTGAGCGCTGCGGATTGAACGTCAGCTTCTCGCGCGCCGCGGCAGCCGCGGTCGTGCGCGCACCGTCGTTGCGCGTCTCGGCGGCCACGCTGCCCGCCGACGCGGCGGCGACCCGATCGCCGGCGTGCCAGGCGACGAACTTCTCGGCGCCGACGACGGCGATGCGAATCTCGTTGTCATGGCGCGTCACTTCATACTCACGGCTGGCGTCGAGCTCCAGCACGAGGCGGACGACGTCCGGCTTGTACTGGGCGAGCCTAACGTTGGTGATACCCGCGCGGGATATCTTGTCGTACATCTGCAGGGGCAGGCCCAGACGCGCGCCGGTCAGGTCGATCACGACGCGATCGGGACCCGTCAGCACGAAATCAGAGACGTCGACGGGACCACTAATGCCCACGACCACTTCAGCACGTCCCGAGGACGGCACGATGCTCACGCCAGTGACGGCGTTGACGCCCTCACGAGCGCGGGCGGGTGCGGGGGCCGTGACGTGCGCGGCGCTCGCGCGGCCGGCGCTCCCGAGCAGGGCGGCGGCCGTCAGTGCGACCAGCGTACAGACTCGACTCATTTCGTCCTCGCTTGATTTGAATCATCCATCGCCAGCTCCTGCTGACGGCTGAAACCGAATTCCTCGATCGTGAACGTCACCGCTTTCTGCGAGATGCGGGCGACGCGCATGCGGCCGATTTGTTGCCCAACTTTGATGCGGTATTGTTCGTGGCTCGTGACATCGCGAAGGATCGCCACCGAGTTACGACCGGCGGGATCGATCAGAATCCCGCTGATCGTCAGGTCGCTGATCATCGGGCGAAGCTCGCCGATGGTCATGAGCGAGACGAAGGGGTCGCGACGACCGCTCTGCTCGTAGGCGTAGACTTCGCGACGCAGCACGACCCTGCCTGCGGTGTCCATCGGTGCGCTGGCGCGCGTTGCCGCGCCTGCCGCGCGTCGCCCGCACCCCGCGCGAGCGCGACGTGTCCGCGGGACTCTCGACCACGCGCTTGGCAGCGCTCGAGGAGGAGCCCCCGCGCACGTTCGCGCTCGCGGCAGACGCCGCGGCATTCGCGCTGTCGACGTTCGTCATCGCCAGCGTGTGCGTGTTGGTCTTCGCGACCGCCGAGTTGGTGGTCTGTTTGATCCGCGAAATGTTAGGCAGCGACTGCGCCTGGGTCGTCGCGACCGCGGTGGTCGAGACGATCGCGAGCGCACCGGCCAGAACGAGGCGACGCATCATGACTTACTCCCACCCGCCGGAGCGGGACGCGGGGCGGCGGTCTTCGCGACGTAGGTCTGCAGCTCAAACCGAGAGTCGAGGACCGAGTTGTTGTTCTTGAGGGCTTTCTTGCGCTGATCGGCCGCGGCACCACTGCCGAGCGGCGACAGCGCCAGGTTCACCGGCGCGACGATGCGCGTCAGCGAGCCGACGTTGGCGAGGAACTCGCCGAGCGCGTGGTAATCGCCAATGACGGCGACCTGATATCGATAGGTGTCGAACTGCTCTCCTTCGACCACCGGCTGCGGCTTCACGGTGGCGAGGTCGAGGCCGACGCGACGCGCGGCCGTCGAGACCTGCTCGAGCAGCGCCGGCACTTCGTTGCTCGTCGGCACGAGCTGGCGCATCACTTCGAGATTCTCTTGCAGCTTCACCGCTTCGGCGCGCAGCTGGTCGACGTTGCCTTTCGCGAGCTCCGCCTTTGCCCGCTGGTTGTTCACATCGAGCGAATCAACGTGCGCCTGCAGGCTGGCGAGGACGTCGGCCTTCGGCGAGAAGACGTATGCGTAGTACAGTCCGATCAGGGCGACGGCGACGATGACGAGAAGCACCATCACCTGGTCGCGCTGATTCTTCGGGAGCAGGGCCATGGTAGCCTCTTACTTGGACGACAGGGTAACGGGGACGGTCGCAATCGCCGACGCGTCAGGACGCTCGTACTCGGCCTCGAGGAGGAACTCCTGCACTTCCTTGCCTTCGAGGGTCACCAGTTCGGCCTTCGCGATCGTGACGTTCTTCACGAACGGCGAGGACTCGAGCAGCTTCATGAAGCGCGTGAGCGCCTGGATATCGACCGTGTTGCCGGAGATCTGGAACTTCAGCGTCGCCGGAGCAGGCGGCGGAGGCGGAACGGGCTTGCCCTTGCCGTCCTTCGCCGGAGCCGGTGCAGGTGTGGGCGTCGCGGCCGCGACCATCGCGCTCTGCGCGATGGTCTTGAGCCACGTGTACGGCGGCAGCGAGCGGCTCACCTCGTCCATGATGTGCGCCCACACGAAGCGGTCGTTGTCGATGCTCTTGATGATCTCGAGCTGGCGACGAACCGAGTCCCGTTGCGACTCGGCGCGATTGCGCTCGCGGAGCACGGCGACGTAGCGGGTCGAGTCCTGCACCGAGCGACGCTCTCGCTCGGTGAGCTCCTCGGCGCGACCGGCCTGCGACAGATGCAGGGCGCCGATGGCGCCGACGGCGGCGATGATGCTCACCGCTGCCGCGATCATGAATGGGTCCTTGACGCGCGCCCCCGCCTTACCAGCGATGGCGGTGAGGCTGAAGCCGGTGGAGCGGTTTTTCTTACCGCTACCCGGCAGAAGATTGATCTCGATCATCGGAGTTCGGTCGCGGTGAAGGACTAGGCGGCCTGACGAAGCGCGAGCCCGATCGGGAGCATGAGCAGCGGTGCCACTTCGTCGGTCACGAGCGAATCCAGCGCGCCTTCGCGCACCTTGAGGTTCGCGAGCGGGTTGGCCTGCTCGACGCGCACACGCAAGCGGTTGGCGAGCGCCTCGGTGAGTCCGGGCACGCGGGCGCCGCCACCGCACGTATAGACCGCACGCATCTGATTGCCCGACCGTGAAGAGGACGCGAGGAACGCGGCGGCGCGCTCGATGCCAACAGCGATCTCTTCGCCGCGGCTCTCGATCACCGCGTCCAGGTGCGGCGACCGGTCGTAGCCCTGGAGCAACAGCTCGGCCTCTTCGGCGCCCAGTCCACGCTCACGCTGCAGATCCTCGCGGAAGCGGCGCGTGCCCACCGTGATGTCACGGGTGAGGATCGGTACGCCATCGTCGAGAATGTTGATGTTCGTGACTTCGTGTCCGATGTTGATCAGGCCGACGACGCCGTTCATCGCGTCGGGGTGGTTGAGCTCGAACGCGTTATGCAGCGCGAACGCATCGACGTCGACGACGGTCGGCGTTAGGCCGGCATCCGTCAGGAGGTGCATCTTCGACTCGATGAGGTCGCGCTTGGCGGCCACGAGGAGGACGCTCATCTCCATGCCGTCGCCATCGGGATCGAGGATCTGGAAGTCCAGCTCCACCGACTCCATGTCGAACGGAACGTGCTGCTCGGCCTCCCAGCGCATCAGCTCGCGGGCCTGGCTCTCGCGCACGCGCTCGATCTGGATCTTCTTGATGATCACGTCGCGGCCGCCGACGGCGGTCACGATCTCTTTCGACTTGATGCCGGCCGCCTCGATGGCGTTCCGCACGGCCTCGGTCACGATGCCCGGGTCCATGACTTCGCCCTCGACGATCGCGTCGGCGAGCAGCGGCATGATGGCCACCTTGGTCAGCTCGGGCTCACCGCGCGAGTGATCGATGACCGCGACCTTGATGAGGCCGGAGCCAATGTCGAGGCCGATCGTTGTCTTCTTGCGTCCGAAGAGCGCCATAGCGAGGGTGCCGAGTCGAGGTGGATCGTGCGACGCCGACGAAGGCGCCGTGCTGTCGTTGCCATCGCCCTGCATGCGCCGCGGACTGACCGATCGTTCCGCTCCGCGCATCGCCGGACCAGCCTAACGTGACACAGTCGCCCGGGCGAGCTACACCACGGCAACCGATGACAAGAGGCATTTTGACCACAGGCCCGGTCGAATCTGCCAACAACACGATTGCGCGTTGCCGCTGGTAACAGCGTGTGACGCCACACGTTCGGACGTGCATCGTTGTGTGTTGAGAGTCACGCTAACAGCGTGGGAATAACCACGCGTGAAGGGTTTTCCCGGGAGAAGTACACCCATACCTCTCACGACGACGCACGCGCCTCACGCGGTACCGTCGCGCGGCGATGTGACGCACGGCACCACGCACCGTCCGACTCGACACCCGGCATCACAGCGCCGTCGTTATGCAAGCACGTCGTGACGGCGCGCGACATGACGCGTCAGCGCAACTCTACCCACCAACGCTCGGGTGTGCGCGTGAGCCGCGACGTTCCAAGCACGGCACGGCTCACCGCACAGCTCGCGAAGCGAATCGTGCCACCGTCCGCGATACGCGAGCCACCGGCTCGATCGCCATCCTGCGCGAACGCAATGCCGACGATCTCTGCGCCGGTGCCGGCGACGACGATGTCATCGCCAACGATGACCACGCCGACGAAACGCGCACCGGCTTCGACGCGAAGACTGCCATCAACGAGCAGAATTCCCTGCCCTACCGAGCCAGCGGCCAGGACGAGCGAACCTCGGACGTGCACGAGCGCGTAATAGTCGGCGCACGCGCCCGCGCGCCCCGGGTCGCCCCAGTTGAGCGGATCCGCGCGATCACACTGGCTTGCACGAACTGACGGGCGAGGCGCTAGTGTCCCGCCGGGCAAATCGATCGACGCGCGATCGGCAAGCGCCGCAGCTGCGTCAATGCCACCGGACGCCCCGGTGGAATCATTCGTTAGGCCCGTTGCTAAGACGACTGGCGGGGTACCGGTCACACCGGCCGGGGGAACACCAGAGCATTGTGCACCGCACACGAGCGTCGTGTCAGGCACCGCAACGCCCGCCACACTCGACGCAGCGCCTTCGTTGCAGAGACCGCCTGGCGCGGCCGTCGTGGTGTCGATGCCCTCTATGACTCCACCGTCGACGGTCACCACTCCGCCGGCGGTCAGCGTCGCACGGAGTGGAATCCTCGCGTTAACGAGGCTTAGCGATGCGGCAATGGTGTGACGAGTCGGAATGCCACGGCCATCGCTGGCGTAAGCGCCGTACGCGGTGATCAGAAATCCGCTGCGTTGCACGCGTGTGGCGGTGACAACGACCCGATCACCCATCGTCGCAACGCCATCGTCCGCGGTGTCGCCCACGAACTCGGACGCACCGATGGCCAGCGAGGTATTGCGCCGAGGATCCCAGGCTGCGATCGCGCGCTCGAGAGCCCATTCCGCCGTGGCCATGGCGCGCTGGTCAGCGAGGTCGGTTCGGCCGGCCCGCAGCTCCTCAGTCGAGACGAACAGTGCGCCGGCGACGAGCGCCGACAGCAGCACGAGCGCCATGATTGCCGCCGGGAGCGCGAAGCCGCCACGGTCTGCGTGCGCCATGCGAGTTGAGCTCATCGGTTTCTCACGCGCACGGTGACGGTCTGCGAGTCGGTGTACGCACGCGAGCTTCCTGACATGCCAGCGCCAGGCGTACCACGCACGACGATCTCGATACGCGCGATGCGCGCGGCATCGGCGGCCGACGAAACCAGGCCGCCCGAGTCATCGAAATAGCGTAGCGAAAGCCCGCTTCCCCCACGGCGAGAATAGGCGGAATACGGCCCGCTGACGGGCTGCACCACTCCGAAAGCGGTACCATCCCATTCCGAGTAGCCGAGGAACCAGTCGTTCGTGCTGGCGCGGTAGAAGCGGTAGCGGACGCGGCGCAATACGCGCACGAACGCACCGGGACCAACCGACGGCGGAATGCGCGTGCCGGCCGTAAATCGCAGCTGGAGGCGCGCTGCCGGAGTCGAGCCCGTAGGGTCGATCAGCGGTGACGTGGCGCACACGTCCATGCGAGTCGCCGCGCTCGCGACGTCCAGTCGCGTCCACCCAGTGGTTGATGAATCGCGCGGTGAGTCGGCCGACGCGTCCGAGTCATACACGAGCGCGATGTCGCCGGATTGCGGGGTGGTGGCGAACGCCGTGAGACGTTGCGCGCTCGCGGCCTGGGCCGGCACGAGGTCGATCGCTCCGCCGCCGGCCACGGTATCACACGCTACCGCGGCGCCGATGGTCGCGCGGACCTCGAGCGCGGAGTCCGAGAAGGCGAGCACGTCACCGGCGGTTGGCGAGAGCGCGCGCAGCTCACCGGGCAGGATGCCCGTTGCATCTCGGAGGGAGACGCGCTGCTCGACGAGAGACGCCGCGTTCGTGAAGAAGCGCTGCTGGCGCCGCAGCACGCCGCCGATGGCCGCGGCGACGATGCCGCCCAGCACCATCACGATGAGGAGCTCGATCGTGGAGAACCCCGCGCGTGTCACTCGCATGGCACGAGCGCGCGATAGGCGTCTCGCCGAGCTCCCCGTCGGAGCGCCGAGCCGACGCTCAGGTCGACGCGTGCCGCGGCCGAGTCGCGCGCGACGGTCCACCGCAGCGTCGTGCGATCACGCGCGACCGAGCTGCTCGTTAGGCTCGCGCAGGGCGTCGCGGTGAGCGAATCGAGAATGGAGCGGGCGAGGTGGGCGGTGCTCGTGAGCTGCCCGCCCTCTCCGACCTGTGACGCGACCAGACCGGCCGTCGCGGCGAGCGCGAGCACGCCGACGGTCAGGACGACGATGGCGACGAGGAGCTCGATGATGGTGAACGCTGGGCGCATGCCGACCAAGATGGGCGGCATGCCTCGGGTGTCGGCATCGTTCGCGCTCCGTTGTCATCGTTTTCCTCCGCGTCGCGCCTCGTTATGCGCGAGCTGCCGCGGTCCCAGTAGGCGACCTACGGGATGCAAGAAGGGCGGTGGCCAGAGGCCACCGCCCTTCTCCTGCACCGCTGGGAAACCGCTCAGGCGCGTTAGTTACACTTCGGCTCCGCCTCGACGGTCGCGGGACCGACCGCGGCGACGCCGATGAAGATCGAGCAGGTGCGGGTCGTCGCGCTGTGCGCCGCCGTGGCGCTCCAGCCCGAGCCGCCCGTCGCCACCGCGGCCACTGCCACGCCCGCCGACGGGACGAACCCGGCCAGCGACGTCGTGGTCCCGGCCTGATTGGAGCCGCTGCCGGTCGTGTAGACCTGGAAGTCGGAGAAGTAGCCTTCCTGCACCGTCGCCATGTTGCGGAGGTCGGACTTCATCGACGCCAGGTACGCCTTCTCCTTCGTGTTCGCGAACTTCGGGATCGCGATCGCGGCGAGAATACCGATGATCACGACGACGATCAGGAGCTCGATCAGGGTGAAGCCCTTTCGATTAGTACGCATAGACGGTGTCTTCCTTAGGTAGCGAGGTCGTACGAGGTGCGCCGCCGCAGCGGGGCGAGATCGGCGGGGGTCGCCGTTAGGCGGCCCCCCGCCAGTACAGCAAGAGCTTAGTTACACTTCGGTTCAGCTTCGACGGTCGCGGGACCGACCGCGGCGACGCCGATGAAGATCGAGCAGGTGCGGGTCGTCGCGCTGTGCGCCGCCGTGGCGCTCCAGCCCGAGCCGCCCGTCGCCACCGCGGCCACTGCCACGCCCGCCGACGGGACGAACCCGGCCAGCGACGCGGTGGTGCCGGCTTGGTTCTTCCCGCTGCCGGTCGTGTAGACCTGGAAGTCGGAGAAGTAGCCTTCCTGCACCGTCGCCATGTTGCGGAGGTCGGACTTCATCGACGCGAGGTACGCCTTCTCCTTCGTGTTCGCGAACTTCGGGATCGCGATCGCGGCGAGAATACCGATGATCACGACGACGATCAGAAGTTCGATCAGGGTGAAGCCCTTGCGAGTGGTGTTGCGCATGCGTGTTACTCTCCGAATGCCTGAGGGGGTCTCAACGTGCGTCTGACGTTGCAGTGCACGATTCACGGTCGAGGGTAAGGCAACGCGCGGACCAACGGCTCTGGACGCACGTTCAGCGTTTACCGGCAACGACTTGGGCGAATAGTGCGGTACGTCGCAACGCTAAAAACGGGGAGTGTTTTGCGCTCTCTCTTGCAGTCTGCCACGGCAATCACCGTCTCCCCTTTCCGGCCAGACCGCCTCAGCGCGAGCGTGGCCAATTCGCCAGTACTACGCCGCGCGCCTCGAGGGAAAGACGCATTCCGAAAACCGCGGTAACCACTGCATGCATAACGCGATGCGCATCACGGAGCGAACACGTTGTATCGCACGATGTGCCAGAACGCCGCAACACCATCCTTCCATCCGATCTTCTTCCCCTCGGCGTAGGTGCGCCCGGAGTACGAGATCGGCACCTCGTAAATGCGAGTTTTCGCCTGTGCGAGTCTCGCCGTCACCTCGGGCTCGAAGCCGAAGCGATCAGACGTCAGGACGAGCTCCCGCGCGACCTCACCACGGATCGCCTTGTAGCACGTCTCCATGTCGGTGAGGTTGAGGTTCGTGAACATGTTGCTCAACAACGTGAGCATCTTGTTCCCGACCGAGTGCCAGAAGTACAGCACGCGATGCGGTCCGCTCAGAAAGCGTGAGCCGAACACCGCGTCGGCGAGTCCCGAGATGATCGGCTCGAGCAGCGCCGGCCAGTCGGCGGGATCGTACTCGAGATCTGCGTCCTGCACGATCACGACGTTCCCGGTGCTCGCCGCCAAGGCTGTGCGGATCGCGGCGCCCTTCCCCATGTTGCGCGGCTGGTGGATGAGGCGATGAATCCGGCCGTCAGCGTACAGGCGATCGAGAATCTCCTTCGTGCCGTCCGTCGAGAAGTCGTTGACGCAGATGATCTCTTTCCGAACCGGCACCGCGTGCACCTGGTTGAGAATGAGCTCGATCGTGTTGCGCTCGTTGTAGACCGGGATGAGCACGGACAGTACGAGCGAGTCGCGATCGATGGGCGTGCGGCCGCGCATGCGCGGCGTGGATCCTGGGACGGCGGTTTCCGGCGCACGCACGACCGGTTCGGTCGGGGTCAGTCTTCGGGTCGAGGTCATTTCGGGACAGGTTCGTAAACGCGGGCCACGCTGATGCTGCCCGCATACCGCAGCTTGGGTGGGTGGGCCTCGATCAGCAAGGTCGCCGACGCGATGCCCTGCTCCGTCGACGCAATGAACCACCGCGGGTGGATGCGCTCGATCATATCCTCGAGCACGGCGGCGTTCTGTGCGGGTGTCAGCGGCGTGATGTGGCCGAGCGCCGTGAATTTGGCGGTCGGAACCGCGCGTCTTCCGGCGTAGAGATACACGATGAGATCGTGGTCGGTGGCAACCACGTCGTCCGGGCGCGTCGAGCGAGCGACCCATTCGGCGATCGGCTTCGCCTGTGTTCCGGCATCGCTCTGGATGTTGACCCACCATTTATCGCGCACGCCGCGCGTGTTGTGCGCGGCGTAACCAGCCGTGACGATCGCGACTCCGGCCATTGCCGCCAGACGCAGCGCACGCGTGCCTGACGCATCTGGGCGCCAGGCCCAGGTCGTACGGACGCCAGCGACGAACAGTCCCGCCAACACCGGCCACCAGACAAGCGCGAACCGTGTCGGTTCGAACGGCCACGCGAGAATCACTACGGCGTAGCCGCCGAGGAACACCAACGTGACCGGAATGCGACGCCACAGCGTTGCCGCCGCCACACCGAGCATGGCGAGCACCACACCTAACGAGACGAGCCGTGGCGCGACCGGCGGCACCGGCAGCGTGACGTATCCGAGGAACCCGAACAGCTCGTTGGCATTCTTCGCGATCACCGCCTTCGCGAACGCGAGGCCGCCCGCTCGGTAGCCTTCGGACAGCCACGGCCCGTACGCACCGTATTTCCCAACGAATGGTGCGGGCATCTCGCCCTGATACGCTGGATACCCACAGCTGCCACGGCACGATGAACACCATCGCCACCACACCCAGCACGAGCGCAGACCGCCAGCGACGCCGCAGGAGCAGGACGAGCAGCGCGGCCGGTAGCATGAAAACACCGACGGTGCGCACGAGCGCCAGGACGCCGATGAGCGCACCCGCGCCCGCGGCCGACCTGACCTCGCCATCGTCGGCCGCGCGCTCCGCCACCAGTAGCGTTGGCAGCACGAGCGCCATGTACAGTGGTTCCGAGAGCACCACGCCTGTGATCACCAGCACGACGACCGAGATCGTGCCCACCATGGCGGCGATACATGCGCCCAGCGATCCGAGCGCGAGCCGCGTCCGCGAGAAGCGATACGTCCCGACAGCCGTGACCGCCAGGAACAGCGCGTTCACGAACTTGAAAACGACGATATTGTCGGGAAAGGATGGAAAGAGCTTCCACAGCCCGGCGAGCAGCAGCGGGTATCCGGGGGGAAAGTGCGTCGCGTGCGGCGATCCCGGCATGTTGATCATGCGGAACCCTTCACCAGTCGCGAGTGCCTTGGCGAGCGTCACATAGATCGCGTCATCCTGAAAGACTCCGACCGGCCACGGCGTGACCGTCAGAAGCGCGACCGCGAGCGCGATAGCGCCAACCACGAACGGTGCGACACGATCAGCCGAAAGACCGCGTGAGCCATGCGTCGCGTGCGCGAGCGGCGCTGCTCGATCGAGCTCGCCAATAGCCGTCATCGCGACCACCGGCGCGAAGATGGCCGCCGTCGGCAGCAGCGCGTGAACACGTAGCTCGGGCGGTGTCCGCATCGACAGCGCGCGCGCCGAGATCACCGCGTACGACGTCGTGCCGATGACGTACGTGGGCTGGTAGCGCGCGACGATCGTGCGCAGCGTTTCCGTCGCGAAAGCGTACGTCTGCTCCTTCAGGTATTCCTCGGGCGTGAACGTCCCCACCGGGACCGCCCGGCGGCCGGTGTAGAGAAAGACGAGCGGGTCGTCTTCCATTGCGATGATATCGGTGGGGCGTGTCGATGCGCGAATCCATTCCACTACTGGAGTCGCGCGAGCCGCGGTCACGCGAGGTACGGAGTCGCGCCAGTGCTGCCGCACACCGTTCACGTTGTACCACGCGAAGCCCGCCACGACCAGGATGCACGCCCCCAGCGCGACGTACCGGCCAACTCGCCGTGGCACGCTCCCAGGCCGTTGCTCGATGACGAACCCGACACCGAGCGCGAGCATCGCGGCGAACAGCGGCAGCAGCGCCCACACGAAGCGCGTCGGCTCGAACGGCCACACGACGACGAGCGCCATGTAGGCGGCGACGAACCAGATCGTCACCGGCGCACGACGCGCGAGACGCCACGCACCGATCGCGATGAGCGCCGTGCGCAACGACCGCGGCCGGCATGCGTAGCGGACTCGGTGACGCCTCACTGCCTGTGAACATTGTCCACATCATGCCGTAGAGCGCGCGCGCGTTGCGCGCTACGACCTGCCACACGAACGTCAGGCCGTGTTCTCGCACCGCGTTGGACATCCACGCGTCGTATGGTCCGTACTTCCCCATGAGCACGGGTGGAATCTCGGAGCCGTGCGCCGCAACCCAGATGTGCCACGGAACGATGAACAGCGCGCACGCAGCAAGCGCCAACACTGCGGGCACGAACTTCCGTCGCATGACGAGCACGAGCGCGAACGCCGGGATCACGAACATTCCAGCCGTGCGCACCATCGCGAGCGCGCCGCCGGCCAGCCCCACAAACAGCGCGCTGCGCCAGTCGGCCTGATCGGCCACACGCTCGGCGTAGACCAAGAGCAGCATCAGGAGCGCCATGAACATGGGCTCCGAGAGCACGAAGACGCCGAAGATGAGCGCCGGCATCGACACGGTGCCCGCCACACCCACAGTAGCCGAGCCTAACGCCGACAGCCCGAGGCGGTCTCGGCCGAAGCGGAACGCCGCGAACGCCGCGAGCGCGAGGAACCCTGCGTTCGCGAACGTGAACACGGCGACGTTCTGCGGGAATTGCGGCGAGAGCTTCCAGAGCAGCGCGAGGAATAGTGGATAGCCGGGCGGATAGTGTGTCGCGTACGGTGCGCCGGGCAAGTTCAGGTAGCGATATCCTTCCCCGCTCGCGAGCGCCTTGCCGAGCACGACGTAGATCCCGTCGTCCTGGAACACGCCGACAGGCCAATTTGGAATCGCAACGAAGGCGATGGCAAGCGCCACAGCCGCGACCAGGACACCGATCGCTCGTGAATCGCCGAACGTCGCGCGGATACCGGGGTCCGGGTACGCGGTGCTGCCGAAGTCTTCGGGCACTGCGCCAACGCCCTCGGGGGTGCGTAGAGAGATGCTCATTTCCGCGGGAGCGGGAGAGTGCGCGCGATGCGAGCAGAGTCCAGCAGCGCGATAGCTGCGGCCGCTCGCTGTTGACGCTCGGCGACGTTTGCCGCCTCTCGGTACACGACGGAATCGCGCGGGAACAGCCGCCGTGCGATCACGAGCTCTCGTTCGGCCTCATCGAGTGCATTCGCGCCACGAAGCACGCGACCGGCAGCGAGATGCGCCTCGTACGATTCGGGATGATCGGTGAGCAGCGCCAGCAGATACGTCCGATCGTCGTGCCATACGGGCGTCCGCGTCCATGTGCGAACGCCGAATGCCACTACCACCGATGCCGTAGCGGCCGCGACCATCGCGGATCGCGTGAAGAGATAGCGCTCTGCCACGGCGCCGGCAGCCAGGCAAATCCCCACGCTGGCGAGGTAGAGCGTTCGCTCGGCGAGGAGGACGCCTGAAGCGAAGATCACGTTCGACACCGGGGCCAGCGCGATAGGGACCCACAGGATCGCGAAGGCCAATACAGCCCATCGTGCACGGCGCAGTAGCACCACGACCGCGACCCCGAGCAGCACGGCGATCACGACGCCCAACAGCGTCATGGCCGACAGCCCTGGCGACGGTGAGATGACGTTAGGCGCGTAGCTGGCCGACAGGTCAGCGGGCGCGATGAGCAGGCGAGCGTAATGCGGGATCACTCGGGCGACGAGCTCGAGCCGAGACCCGAATGTCGTTCCGGCGAACACCCGCGCCGGCGCAGTGATCTCGCGGGCGTGGAAAACGGCGAGCAGCACGACGGCGTAAGCGGCCGTCACGGCACCGTATGCCGCGTACATCCGCCGACGCAATCGCAGCGACGCGCGCCAGTCGCGCTCGAGCACGAAATCATTCGCCGCGGCCAACGCGAGAAAGACGATTGCGCTCTCCTTGCTGAGGAGCCCGAGCGCGAAGAACGGAACAGCCATCCAGCTCGAGCGTCGGTGCGCGAGCAGCGCAGCGATAGCGAACACCGTACCCATCGGCTCGAGCCGGCCCACGACGTTGGAGATCGCCTCGACGTGAACGGGATGCACCGCGAACAGGAGCGCGGCGATGCCGGCCGCGACCGGCGCGAGCAGCTCGGCGGCGAGCAACCACACCATGAGTGTCGCCAGCGCGTGCCAGAGCACGTTGACGGCGTGAAACCATCGCGCATCGCCGCCGGACACGACCCAGTCGAACGCGAACGACAGAATCCCTAGTGGTCGGTACTGGCCGCCACCAATGGCCTCGGGCCAGTACGGGAGTGCGAACGCTCTCCATGCGCTCGCGGGCGATGTCACGAGCGGGTTGCGCACGATGACGCCGCCGTCGTCCAGGACGAATCCGTTCGCGAGCGCGTTCGCGTAGACGAGCATCGCCGCGGCCATCGCACCCACCATCGCGACGCGCTTCACGCGCAGGCGGCCGGTGAGATCGACAAACGCCGGCGTCGCGGCCCCGCGCGAACGGCCCTGCGGCACGGCGCCCGCTGTCACGCCTCGGCCCCGAACCGCGACAGCTTGCGATGCAACGTCGACGGGTCGATGCCTAACGTCTCGGCCGCGCGGGTCTTGTTGCCCGCCTCGCTCTGCAGCACCCACATGATGTACGCGCGCTCGATCGTCTCGAGCGTCGGATTCCGAACCGGACGCTCTTCCACCAGTTTGACCGGGTCCGGCGCCATGATGCGGTCGGGGAGACCGTCGATCTCGATGACCTCGCCCGGCGTGAGAATCACGGCCCGCTCGAGCGCGTTCTCCAGCTCTCGAACGTTGCCTGGCCACGAGTAGTTCATCAGCGCATCCTGAGCGTTCGCGCTGAGCCGTTTCGGGGTTTCGCCGCGCTGCATGCCCGACCGATCGAGGAACGATCCGGCCAGCAACGGAATGTCGTCGCGGCGCTCGCGAAGCGGCGGCAGGTAGATCGCGATGACGTTGAGCCGGTAGTAGAGATCGCGCCGGAAGATGCCACGGCGAATATCCTCCTCGAGATCACGATTCGTGGCCGCGACGAGCCGAGTGTCGATGGGCTGCGACTCCGTCGCGCCGACAGGAATCACTTCGCGATGCTGCAGCACGCGCAGCAACTTCACCTGCGTCGCGGGCGTCGTTTCGCCGATCTCGTCGAGAAAGAACGTGCCCTTCGCGGCCGCCGTAAACAGACCGCTCTTGTCCTTCACGGCTCCAGTGAACGAACCCTTCACGTGGCCGAACAACTCGCTCTCGAGCAGACTCTCGGGAAGCGCGCCGCAGTTGATCGAGAGGAACGGCCCCTCGGTCCGATTCGACAGGTCGTGAATGTAGCGGGAGATCACTTCCTTACCCGTACCGGATTCACCCTGAATGAGTACGGTCGATTCCGTAGGCGCGACCGTTTCGGCGAGTCGCAACACGTCGAGCCAGTTGCGGCTGTTGCCGATCGGCCGCGAGCCCACGTGCTTGTCGCGCCGACGGATCTCCTGCTTGAGCGACGAGTTCTCGACACGCAAATGCCGATGCTCGGCAGCGCGTCGAAGGATCGCGACCAGCTCGTCGTTCCGAAACGGCTTCTGAATGTAGTAGAACGCACCTTCGTTCACGGCCTGCATCGCCGACTGCAGAGTCGCCTGCGCCGTCATCAGGATGACGGGCGTGTTCGGGTCACGCTGTCGCGCCGCGGACAACACCTGCAAGCCACTCACGGTCGGCATGCGAACGTCGCTCAGCACGATGTCCGGCGACAGCGACTCGATCTGATCGAGTCCGGCCTTTCCGCCGAGAGCGACGTGAGGCACGAACCCTTCGTTCTTCAGGAGGATGCGCAGTGAGTCCAGGATCCCGGCCTCATCGTCGATGATCAGGACGTTAGGTGCGCCGTTCGAACGCTCGCTCACACGAGTTCTCCATTGTCGGACTGATGAGACGGCAACAGTACGGTCACGCGGGTTCCACGATCATCGCTGTCCACGAACACGAAGCCCGAGTGGGCTTCGATGGCGCGGTGCACGATGCTGAGCCCGAGACCACTGCCGCCGGGCTTCGTGGTAAAAAAGGGATCGAACAATCGATCGCGGATCTCGAGCGGGATGCCGGGCCCGTCGTCGGAAACGCGCAGCGCGACGCCGCCGAGGTCGAACGACACTCCTGCGGGCACCTCATCCATCGAAAGCGGTGCGAGCTCGACGCGCACGCGGCCACCGTCCGGCGATGCCTGTACGGCGTTGAGCGCGAGATTGAACACGGCGCGATGCAGTAGGTCCTCGTCGCCATCCACGATCATTCCCTCCGCCATACCGCAGACGACCTCTACGTTACTTGGTCGATCTGGGTGTGCCGACGCGAGGCTCGCAGCGCCGCGCGCCACGGCCGAGAGGTCGACGGGCTCGACGCGGGCTACGCGGACACGGGCAAAGTCCAGAAATTCCGACAGCAACCGCGACAGGCGATCGGACTCCCGAACGACCAACTCCGCCAGCGTGCGCTCGTCAACCGTCGTGCGAGGCGACCGAGCGAGTTGCTCGATCGCGCTCCGGATGGACGCCAGCGGGTTCTTGATCTCGTGCGCGAGCGATGCGCTCAGCTCGGCCACCGCCTCGAGCCGCTCGGCCCGCGCGTGGAGGGAGTCGAGGCGCTTCTGGTCGGAAATATCCTGAAAGATCGCGGTCGCCGTAGCCTCGGCTGCGCCATTGTCGCCCGCGGAGTTGGTCGTATTCAGCCCGATCGGAAAGCGACGATCGTGCACCGTCACCGTGCCCTCGGCCCGAGTCGTGCGTGTCCCGTCCTGCGCTGCACGTTCGAGCGCGCGTGCCAATTCCGGCGCGGTGTTCGCGATCGTCTCGATGACCGGCGAGCCGACATGCTCATCGAGCTGCAACCCGAGGAGTTGGGACGCTGCGGGGTTCGCATAGACGAGCCCGCCGGTGGCGTCGACCGTGACGATCCCGCTGCGTATGTTCCGAAGGATGTCGGCGGCCTGTAGACGCACCTTCACCAGTTCGGCCGCGAGTTGCTCGGTACCGGCGCCCGCCTGGCGCAGCCGAGCGGCGATGTATCCGCTGCCCAGCGCGACTGCGGAGAAGACACCCAGCTGCAACCAGACACCCAGGTCGATCTGTGTGCCCGGCGCGAGGAGTACGTCCGCGAAGTACAGGACGCATCCGAGCGCCGCGACCAGCAGTCCGCCCGAGAACGGAAGGAGCAGCGACGCCGCCGCGATCACCAGGATATAGAGGGCGGCGAACTGCGACGTGCCGCCGCCCGTCACGTGAACGATCGCCGTCACGACCACGAGGTCGAACAGCGACTGGATATAGAGGAATCCGGGACGAAGCGGAGACCGATAGACGATGCTGTACAGCGCTGACCCGGCGGTGAACGCGAGGGCGCCGATGATGAGCAGCGACGCCACGAGCGTGAGCCCGGCATCGGCATTCTTCCACGCGACGACGGCCGCGATGAAGATCGCGGCGGACATGGCCAGTCGGCCGAGATAGACCCAGCGCAGAATCCTGTGCGGGTCCAGAATCGGCGGACGACGGGAATCGTCGGCGCGGGTGATCGGGATCACCGGCAGGGGATGTTGCAAATTGCGCTGAAGTAGACTTCGGGGGATCTATGGCATTCTGCTACGATCTGGACGATCTGGTTTGGAGGTTGTTTCCGAGTGCAACTGGCTGAGCATCTGAGCTTTGGCGCGTACATGTGGCGCCTGGTGGTGGTCATTCTGCTCGTTCTCGCCAACGCGTTCTTCGTTGCGGCGGAGTTCGCGCTCGTCGGGTCGCGGCGGAGCAAGATCGATCAGATGGCGGGTGAAGGAGACCGGCTCGCGAAGGCGGCGCAGACCGCGCTCAAAGACCTGGATCGGTACATCTCGGCCACGCAGCTGGGGATCACGCTCGCATCGCTCGGGTTGGGGTGGATCGGCGAACCCGCGCTCGCGGGTCTGGTCGATCGGTTTCTCGCCCTGTTCGGCGTCCACCCGCCGGCGGCCGCCGTGCACACCGCGGCCGGAGTGGTCACGGCCTTCGTCATCATCACGTTCCTTCACATCGTGCTCGGCGAGTTGGCGCCGAAGTCGATGGCCCTGGTGAAGCCCGAAGGCGTGAGCCGGGCGCTGGCGATCCCGCTCATGGTATTCGCCCGCGTCATGTCGCCGGCGATCACGCTGCTGAATGGCACCGCGAACTGGCTCATGCGACGGCTCGGCATCGCGCCGCAGTCGGAAGCGCAGCATGTGCACTCACCGGAAGAGCTACGACTTCTCGTGATGCAGGCGCGCGCGCACGGCACGCTCGACGAGGCCGATTCGGCGATGTTGGCCGGGGTGTTCGACTTCCACGAGAAGAAGGCGTACGACGTCATGCGACCACGCACCGAAGTCGCGGCGCTCGACATCGAATCCACCGCGGCCGAGGTGTGGGAATTCGTGCGACGCGAGCGCTACTCGCGGTATCCGGTGTATCGCGATACGCTCGACGACGTCGCCGGCGTGTTCCTGGCGAAGGACCTCTGGCTTTATGACGGACAGGAGCCGTTCTCGCTCGAGACCTTCGTGCGGCAGGCGCTGTACGTGCCGTCGAGTCGGGCGGCCGAACGCGTGCTCGACGACCTGCGGAAGACGCGGGCGCAGATGGCCGTGGTGCTGGACGAATACGGCGGCACCGCCGGCATCGTGACGATGGAAGACCTCATCGAGGAAGTCGTCGGAGACATTGCAGACGAGTACGACTTCGCCTCGCGTACGGCAGTGATGACGGACGGCGTGCTCGAGCTGGCCGGCTCGCTGTCGCTCGTGGACGTGCGGTCGGACTACGGGCTCCGAATTCCGGAAGGCGACTGGTCGACGTTAGGCGGCTACGCGTTCGGCCGCGTGGGCCGCGTGCCGAAGATCGGCGACCGGGTGCCCTTCCCCGGCGGCGAGTTGGAAGTCATTGCGATGGATGGTCGCCGGGTGGCGGGACTCCGCGTACACCGCGACAACGCGACGAAGACCGATACGCCCGCAACGGCGGCCGCTGCTCTGCATCCATGAAGGGACAGTGTGGACTGCAACGGCTTTGACAGGATGGGCAGAATGGGCAGGATGACGGCAACGGCAACGGCAACTACATGACAGGATTGGCAGGATGGACAGGATTGAACAGAGGCTCCGTGTCGCGCCCAACGTCCCTCCCGCAACGAGCCCAGTGTGAGAGGAACGGCCGCTCAGGACGCCACTCGCTCCGAGATGTGTTCCCACATTCGTTAGGCCCCGGCGACACGCTCCCCGACGCCGAGACAGTCATCCTGCCAATCCTGCCAATCCTGGCCATCCTGTCAAAGCCGTTTCGTAGTTTCCTGTCCGGCAGATAGCGCCGACCAATGATCGACGAATCCACCGAGGGCCTTCGCGTCAACGACAGTGTCGTCATTCCTCGTGACGAGCTCGCGACGCGCGCGTCCCGCGCTGGCGGTGCGGGCGGGCAGCACGTGAACACGTCGTCCACGCGCATCGAGCTGCTGTGGAACGTCGGCACGACGCGCGCGCTGTCGGAAGAGCAGCGCGCGCGCGTGTTGCAGAAGCTCTCGTCGCGGCTGGACAGCGAACAAACCGTTCGTGTCGTGGCGAGCGATCGGCGGAGCCAGCGTCAGAATCGCGAGAGCGCCGAAGAACGGCTGGCCGATCTCGTGCGCGCCGCGCTCGTCGTCCCGAAGAAGCGTCGGCCAACGAAGCCGAGTCGCGCGGCGAAGCAGGCGCGGCTGGATTCGAAGAAACGAACGAGCGACAAGAAGCGCCAGCGGCGCTGGCAAGGCGACTGAGCGTCGGCGTGGCTCACGGACGCATGACGGGCTGTCTGCGACATGCCCGATTGGAAAGGGGGCTCACCAATCCTGCATGAAGCAAACAGCCCGTCAACAGACGTCGGCCGTACTCCGGCGCCTAACGCACGACGCCGGTCCAGTGTGGCTCTCTCAGTGCGTCGGAATCCCGATCGACACGCCGAAGCGATAGGTGACGAAGTTCGCTTCGCTCCGGATCGGATTGATGACGATGCTCCCGTCCGGCCTGTCCCTGATGCTTCCCTCGCGGAGGTACGTCGCTTCGCCGTTCCGGTGGAACGTAGCACCGAGATCGAGGAGCACCGGCGTGCGACCCAGGAACAATGGGATCATGAAGCCGCCACCGCCTGTGAGCGCGAACACGACATCGTCGTGATTCGTCGTATCGAACAGATTCTCGGCGTCGTTGTTCCCGCTCAGCGATGAATGCGTGAAGAAGTAGCTCATCCCCGCCGTAGCGTTGATGTATGGACGCAGCGGCCCGGCGGGAACAGTGATCTGCGGGCCGATGCCAGCGAACGCGATGTCGTTGCTCGTGTTCACATTCACGTCGACGCGGCAGCTGAACGGACAGATGGTCGTGTTCTCACTGCCGTACTGCAGGAACCCGCCTTCGGCGCGAATGCCGAACACCCGATCGCGATCGAGATTCCAGACGAATCCGCCGGTGACGCCGTACCCCTGACCGATGAAATCATTGAAAGCGCCAATGGGCTGCGCGACGGCGAAATTGATGTCGCCGTAGGCACGCGGAAGCGTCGCGTCGGTGCGGCGGGCCGGCGTACCCTGTGCCGAGAGCGTCGATGCGATTGCACTCGTGAGTACGAGCGCGCTGAAAATGCGAGGTGCGCGAAACATGAGACCCGTTAGGTAGAGTCGCCGCAGGAGACGCGGCTTCTGGTTTCGAAGCAATACGTCCCCGCGCATTGAACGTTTCACGATCGACGTCGGCCGTCCCTGGGCGATGATACCGCTCGATCGCGCAAAAAGTGCCCGAAGGCAAACTGCTGAACCCATCGGGCACTGCGGGCGTCACCGGCCGGTCGTTCCGCTCAACTCACCACGGAATGTCCTCACCGAACGGATCACCCGGCGGCGGACGAAGTGCCGGGCTCGGCGTCGGAAGCTCGCGACGCTCGATCCAGCGTACGAAGTCGCCGGCAAGGCTCGCGAAGTGCGCGCGCTGCTCGACCGTGCCCGCGCGTGACTGGCTGCGCGCTCGCGGCAGCAGCTCCGTGATCTTCAGCTCCGCCATCGCCCGGACCTCCGGCGCCGCACCGCTGTCGGCGGCGAGCGAGAGCAACCGGTCGGCGACAGCGCGCTGTGCGACGCGCGACAGCGCCGCCATCTTCGGCGAGGCGGGAGCGGCACGACCCCATGTTCCATCGATGAGCGCGTCGATCGTCTGCGCCAGCGTTAGGCTGCGCTCGCCGTACGCCCCCTGCTGCACGAGACGGGCAGCCCGTTCGCGTTGGAGGACGCCGTCGACGATCATCTGCGCGAGCGTGCGGGCGGCGCCGAGCTCATCGAATGCCGGTCGAGTGCGCGTTCCGAACAGCTCGACGGACCCGCTGTACGAGAATGGCCGCGGCGCGAGCAGCGTCAGGACGGTGTCGGGGATCGCGAGCTCCGCTGGCTGTAGTCCCGCGACGAGCGCGGCAAGCGCCTGTCGTTGCCGCGCGGCACTGACTGGGCGCGATGCCTGCTGGCCATCGCCCGCGAGCGCGTTGCTGTACTCGAGCCCTCCAACCGCCTTCGTCGTGGAGTTGATCGCGAAGCGGTGGAAGAAGTAGAGCGGCGCAAAACGCTCCTGCAGCAGCGCCACCGGCTCGCCGGGTCGAAGATTCGCGAGTCCGAATCGGCTCATCGCCACGCGGCGTACGTCCGTCTGATGCCGAAGGAATTCCAGCTCGGTCGCGGCGTCGTCCCAGAGATTCGTGCGCGGGTCCGAGGCGAAGTCGGGACGTGCGTCGTTGTCGGAGAGAAACAGATAGCCTTTGCGCAGCCCCTCGCGCACGATGGCGTCGAGCGAGTCTCGCTCGCTTGCCGCCGGGAACGTTCCGTACGCCCAGTGCACTGCCCACACGTCATAGGGGCCCGGGCCGCGGTCATAGGCGGCGCTCAGGTCGATCTGACCGGCGGCGTTGAGCCTAACGCGCGGTGCCGGATAGTCCATGACTGACCCGCGCTCGTACGTGCTGGCGATGTAGTTGTGCGCCATGCCGATCGTGTGGCCGATCTCGTGGGCCGTCACCTGACGGATGCGCGCGAGAATGAACGCGGTGTCCGCGGCCGCCGGCGCAGCGCCCACCAGGGCCGCGTAGATGTTGTAGTCGGTGCGATTGCGATGCGAGTCCATGTGGGCGACACCCTTGATGATCTGCCCGGTGCGTGGATCGCCCTGCGAGCCACCGAACGACCAGCCGCGTTCGTTGCGGTTCACCCACATCACCGCGTTATAGCGAGCGTCCATCGGGTCGGCGTCGGCAGGTAGCATCTCCACGCGGAACCCTCCGCGAAGTCCGGCCTGGTTGAACGCCTCCTCCCAGAACCGAGCCCCCTGCACCGTCGCGGTCCGCAACGGTTCAGGAATGCCCGGGTCGATGTAATAGATGATGGGCTTCCGGAACCCGCTGTTCGGATCGTTAGGGTTCGTGCGCTCGAGTCGGTGGCGCGAGATCCAGCGCTGCTCGAGCGAGCCCTGGATCGGCTGTGAGTAATCCTTGAATGTGATACCGAAGAATCCGACGCGCGGATCGAGCACGCGCGGCCGGTAGCCCGCGTCAGGCAACTGCACGAACGAGATGTGTTGTCGCAGCGTAAACGCGCGGCCGTCAGGCACGATGGATGAGACGGTGCCGCCGGGCCTGCCCTGCGCCGCGAACGTCAGCGCGACGTCGATCTCCGTGTTCTCGGGAAATGCTTTCGTGTGGGCCCGGTCGATGCTCGAGCGGTCGCGCGCGAAGGAGTAGTTGCCCTCGTTGCTCCCCGCGAGCGTCCCACTGATGTCGAGCCAATCGCGGTACACGAAGTCGGTCGCGTCGACCAGCAGGCGACCGCCCTCGACGGCGAGCAGCGGCAGCGCCGCAACGGTGCTCGCTGGAAACGACTCGGCCACGGTCTTCGCCAGGCCGGCGTCGCTCTGCGACGTACCGCGATAGCTCCAGTTCTCGAAGACCACCAGGACGTGGTCGCCGTTGCGGTCGAAGCGGGCAACCTGGTCGGGCCCGTTGGCGCCGCGGTCGATGCCGATCGGATTGGAGCCGAGCCCGGTGGATTGCAGGAAGAACGCGAGCACGCGCAACGAGTCGCGCGGGATCTCGAGAAAGAGTCGCCCCTGACGATCGTCGAGATAGATCGGGATGAGACCGTCGCGGCGCTCCATACCCGTTGTCCGCGAGGCAATGCTGGTCGCGATCGGTGCGGCCTGCCCCGATCCCCCGCCGCTGCCCGCCGGAGCGTTAGGCGACCCGCCACCCTGGGGAGCGGCGGTCTCCGGCACGCGCGCCGGAGCAGGCGTGGGTGACGGGGTCGCGGACTTGCACCCCGCGATGATCAGCGTCGCGATGATGAGCGTCGCGACGGCCCCGAGCGAACGAGCTGCACGCATGTGGTCGGTGTGTGTCGGTCAATGAAGGGAGGTATCGTGAGCGACGGCGAATGTCTGCCCGGTGCTGGGCGGGCGCAAGCGAGTGGTCGCGGTTAACTGGGAGTTTCCGTTAGAGCAGAACTGCTTCGACACACATCCAGAATCGAGAGTGTGAACGGAAACACCCGGAAACACCTGAAACGGCCCGATCCGATCGCGACCCGGACAGATCGTGGAGCGGCGCTCATCGAAAAGGGAACGGCTTCGTGAGACCATGCGTCGCCGAGCCGTCCCCCTTTCAATGGCGGCTCATTGCGTCGTCGCCTGTGCCGTCATGCGACCGATCCGCCCGATCCGCTGTTTCCGGCCGTTTCGGCCAGCACGCTGGGTTCTGGATGCTTGTCGAAGCAGGGCTCGGGATCTTCGGTGGTGATTGCTGCTTGTGTTCCAGCATCCAGCGACCGAAATCGGCCTACCGCCTGAGCATGTCCCGCAGGACGATCAGGATCAGGACGATCGCGATGATGCTGAAGCAGATCGACGATATGCTCCAGCCGACGCCTGGTCGCGAAGCGGCGGCGACGCTGAGACCGAGCGCTCCGATCGCGATCGCGAGCGGAGACACCCAGGCAGGAATGCGAGAGCGCTCTCGGCGCGACGCCAGCCACAGCAGTGCCGCGCCAATGAGGAGAGTTGCCGCCAACGCCAGTCGCACCTGACCGCCCCCGCTCGTGAAGCCGTGTCGCGATCGCTGGCGCTAGTTCGCGTCGGCGATGATCGACAGTGCGGTCGGTAGACCGCCGCCGGGCGCGTCCGTCAGCAGCAACGTGCGCACCGAGCCGCTGGCGAGCGTGAGATTACCGGAATCGACGATCACAGTACCGGACGCACCAAGCCGCGTGACGCGAACGCGGTAGGTTCCCGGCATCACCGCGGCGTAGTCAGAGGAGGCCGCGAAGACGAGGAGCGGGATGACAGGCGTCGCGGACGAGAGATCCGTTGTCGGCGCGGTCACGTACACCGAGACCGGTCCCGGAGCGGCGGCGACATGGACGATGCGGAGCGTCGCCTGGCCCGCGGGTGCCGTCGGGTTGTCGGCAATGAACAGCGCGCCGAACTGCCCGAGGCCGGGCGCCGGAATCAGGCTGAACGCGCCCTGGCTGTTGAGGTCTCGCGTGAAGTCGACGAGCGTCGTGCCGGTGTTGGTGGCCTGTGCCTGCAGACGGTGCGACCCCAGCGTCACCGGGACGTAGGGTGACGCCGAACCGAAGCCGACCGCCGATGATGCCACCTGTGCGTCGACAACGAACGACAGGGACGGCGAAGTCGTGAGCGCATTCAGCAGCCGTACGCTGACACCGTCCACGGGGCCAGTGACCAGCACACCACTCGCGCGCCCATCGCAGGCGACCGACGTGGCAACAAGCAGCAGAGCGGAGACGGTCGTACGGAGTCGACGGCGCATGGGCGGGGTCCTCGCGTGGGATCGGTGCCTGGCTACGAACGCTATCGTGGCGAGTGCCCTCGCGTCGGTGAGCGGACTCACCGGCGCCAGGCACCCAATCGCTGACCCTCCACGCTCGACCGGCCACCCCGACCAAGGCCGATCAACTGGCGATCCCTTACGCTTGTTCGTTGCCGTTGAGGGAACGCGGGTCCGCGGGCGCGACGTCCGCCCGCGAAGGCGTGGCCCGGCGCTCAGCCGATTTCTCCGCTGAGTCGAGCGAGTCACCGACATTTGCAACACGATGCTGTGCCGACCTGAACCGTGCAACCACCGTGCTCGCGCGATCGAGTAGCGACTCGAGTTGCATCGGGCTGAGCCCGCGCCAGTCGTCCGGGTAGTGCCACAGCCGCCTAACCTCGAGATCACTCTCGAATCGCAACCAGGTCGTTCCCGGCGGAACGACCGCCGCGATCGACCGCGCCTCTTCGGCGCCATCTTCCCTAACGATCCAAACCACACCGTCGCTATCGGTGAATACCGTCTTCTCCATTCGCCCTCATCTGCACTGAAAATCCGGGTAACCGACTGCAAGTAATCCGCCAACCCGCTCGTACACCCGTCGCTTGCCCGAACGTGGACGGGCAGACTGACCGATCTTCTCGGGTTGATGACGCCGCCGAGCGACTCCGTGCGGAGATGGCGCGAGGCGATTACATCTCGCGTGATGAGCCAGAACGGCGACGACCCAGACTACGATCCCGAAGAGGATTTCCCGCTCGGTGACGGCACAGCTGAAACGGAAGCCACCGTGGTGTGTCCCTACTGCGGCGAGGAAAACGAGATCGCACTCGACCCCGGCAGCGGCGCCTCGCAGGAGTACATTGAGGACTGTCAGGTGTGCTGCCGTCCGTGGCGCGTGATGGTATCGTACAACGAGGAGGGCGACGTGCATGTCGATGTGGAGGCCGCCGACGATGCCTGAGACTCGAGAACGCGTGAGAGAGCCTGCGATGTGGCCAGTCGACCTCGACGCGATCGCCAGCGCCCGCGAGCGCATCGCGCCGTACGTGCCACCGTCTCCGCTGCGGAGCTACGGCGTGCTCGACGCCGAGGTGGGGGTCGGGATTCGGGTGATGGTGAAGCACGAGAACTTCAATCCAACGGGATCGTTCAAGGTCCGTAACGCGTTCTCGTTCATGACGGCGCTGAGCCAGGATGAGCGCCGGTACGGCATCGTCGCGGCCACGCGCGGTAACCACGGGCTCGGACTGGCGTACGCCGGCAGGACGTTCGACGTCCCGGTCACGATCTGTGTCCCGTTAGGCAACAACCCGGAGAAGAACGCCGGCATGCGCGCGCTCGGCGCGCGTCTCATCGAGGAAGGGCGCGACTACGACGAGTCGCTGGCCGTCGCCGAGCGTATCGTGCGCGACGAAGGTGCACGGCTCGCCCATTCGACGAACGACGCCCGCATCATCGCTGGCGCGGGCACCATGTCACTGGAAATGGCGGAGCAGGATCCGACGCTCGACGCCATCGTGATATCAGTGGGCGGAGGATCGCAGGCCGTCGGCGCGATGGCGGTGATGCGCGCGCTCCGCCCGAACGTCCGTGTGTACGGGGTGCAGGCGGCCGGTGCGCCCGCGACGCACGACTCGTGGCACGCGGGCGTGCCGCAGACGACCGACCGCGCGGTGACCATCGCCGACGGGCTGGCGACGCGCAGCACGTACGAGCTGACGTTCCCTGCCCTCCGCGAGGGACTCGCCGACTTCATCACGGTGACCGAGGCCGAGATCGCGAGCGCGATCCGGCTTCTGCTGCGCACCACGCACTCGCTCGTCGAAGGCGCTGGCGCGACGGGAATGGCGGGGCTGCTGGCGCTGCGCGAGCGACTCGCGGGCCAGCGCGTCGCCGTCGTGATCAGTGGCGGAAACATCGATGCGCAGACGCTGCGTCGGGTCGTGACCCAGGAGATCTGATCGCGGCAGCGGTCGTCATTCCGAGCGGAGGCCGGAGGCGCGGAGTCGAGGAATCGTTGACGTCCCGGTAGAGAGCCCTCTACGGGGAGAGCAAGGATTCCTCATCGCCCACGTTCGGTGGGCTCCCGGCTCCGCTCGCTCGGAATGACGGCCCTGCGCTAGTTGGCGACGGGCGTGCCGCCGACGCCTCCGCCAGCAACGCCTAACGCGACCAGGCGGCAGATCTCGGGGGCGATCGCCGAGAGCGGAAGCACGAACGAGACCGCCCCGGACTCGATTGCCTCGCGCGGCATGCTGAAGAACTGCGAGCTCGCCTCGTCCTGTGCGATGACGACCCCGCCATGCCGATGAACGACCGGAACCCCGTCCGAGCCGTCGTTCCCGGTCCCCGTGAGAATGATCGCCAGCGTGCGCGATCCAAACGCCTGCGCCGCCGATGCGAACAACATGTCCACGGACGGGCGGGAGTAGTGGATCCGCGGCGATTGCACGAGCAGGAGGGTACCGTCGGCTTTGAAGACCACGTGGTGATTCGGCGGAGCGACGTGCACCGTGCCAGCCTCGAGCCGGCCTCCGTCCACTGCCCACTGGACGCGCAGCCGCGTGCGCCGCGCGAGCACATCCACGAGCAGGCTCGGACGATCCGGACTCAGATGCAGCACGAGCACCACCGGCACCGGAAACGCGCTCGGCAAGCCATCGAGCAGCGCGGCCACCGCGGACAGACCACCGGCTGACGTACCTATCACCACGACATCGAACGCTGGCGAGGCACCGCCGGTCGGCGTCCGTGCATCGGCCGCTCCCGGTCGTACCCGTTGCGGGATCACAGGCTGCTCGATTCACGAGGACCCGGCGCCACGCGCCGGTACAAAGTGCCGGCGCCACGCGCCGGTACAAAGTGCCGGCGCCACGCGCCGGTACAGCCAGCGCGAGCGCGACGCAGGATGCTACGATAGCGATGCGTCCGGCGTTGCGCGAGAGAGAGAAAGTTCGAAGGTCGAGCCAACCCCCGGTTCGCTCTCCAGCGTGAGGTCGCCGCCCATCGCGTGCGCGAGCCCGCGACTGATCGCGAGTCCGAGCCCGACGCCTTCCGACGTCGAACCGCTGCCTCGATGCACCTGCACGAACGGATCGAACACAATCGCCTGCTTCGAGTGCGGGATGCCAATGCCCGTGTCGTGCACCGCGATCACGATGCGACCCTCGTCGGCGAAACACTTCACCTGCACCGTTCCGCCCGCGGGCGTGAACTTCACGGCGTTCGTCAGGAGATTCAGCAGCACCTGCCGCAGCTTGTCGGCGTCGCCCATCGCGATCAGTTCGCCGTCAGCACACTCCACCGTGGTTGCGATCGACCGCGCCGTGGCCTGCGGCGCAATGAGTTCGACCATATCCGTGACCGCGTCTCGTACCGACAGCGGTGATACCAGCGCGGCGACGTCGCCTCGCTCGATTCGGGCAGAGTTGAGCAGCTCGTTGATGAGACCGAGCAGGTGCCGTTCGGCGCGGAGGATGCGGCGAAGGTCCTCCGCTTGCTCCGCCGTGACCGGGCCGCGCACACCCATTTCGAGCAGCTGCGCGTAGCCGCCGATCGCATTGAGCGGTGTCCGCAGCTCGTGGCTCAGCGTCGCGAGGAACTCGCTCTTCGCGCGACTCGCTGCTTCCGCAGCAGAGCGCGCGGTGCGTTCGGTGAACAGCGCCCGTTCGCGCGCGTGGGCGCGATGCTCGCTCGTGACATCTTCGTGCGTCACGACGGCCATCGGTGGCTCGGGCCCCTCGCACCGCGTCGCACGCAGTGCGTACCACGAGTCGGTCGCGCTGCTCTCGTACTCGGTGTCGGTGCCAACGGCATCGGAATAGAGCGCGTCCACCGTCGACTCTTCGCCTTGCAGAACGCGCAGCACCGCCGACTGCGCCACGGCGGCGCCCGTGTGTCCATCGGCGATCGCTCGCGCGCACAGGTCGAGATAGTTGGAGCCGGCACCTGCCGCGTCGAACAGCCCCGCTGGCGATTCCGCGTCTCGCCATGCTCGGTTCACGGTGACGATCGTGCCATCGGCCAGGACGACCGCGACGTGCGTCGAGAGCGCGTCGATCGCGGAACGCAGAATCGCGGCGGGAGTGCGCTCCCACACGACGCCGGCACGACGGTTGGACACGTCGCGAATGAGCCAGCGGAGCCCGGTGACGTTACCGCGAGCGTCGAGCAGCGGACTCGCGGCGACGAGTGCGCGCATCGGCTCTCCGTCCCGCGGCGTGAGCGCGACGGTCCACGCTTCTTCCGCACCGCTCCACGCGTGCGCGATACACGCGGACACGGAATGCTCGGCGATCGGCCGGCACGACGAACACCGCGAGTGGCTTGCCGACGAGGTAGTCAACGGGAAGGTTCAGCAACGCGCCCGCCGTGCGATTGGCCTCGCGGATCACGCCATTCACGTCGGTGATGATGTGCCCTTCGGACGCCACCTCGAACAGCTCGCGAAAGCGCTCGCGCTCGGCGTCGAGCAGGTGCCGCGCGTGCTCCAGCTCGACAGCATGCCGGCGCAGTTGCGCCTGCGCGTTGGCCAATTGCTGCGTCAGGTCGGCGAGCGACGCCGCGAGTGCGGCGGACGTCGACGCAGTCGATGGCGGTGGCAGCGGCAGATCATCCGCCTGCCGTCGCGTCCGCTCGTCTGCTCGCGCGCTTCCCGCGCATCGAGCGCGTCGCGCTGTGCGTCGCTCGGCGGCCGCGCCTGCTGCTCCGGCCCCCGCATGCCGTGCGGCACCTCGACATCGGGGTGTCGGTCGTTCGCCTGGAATCGGTCAATCGCCATCTAGCCCTCGCTCACACCAGCCGTCGCGTCCGCTCGTCCGATCGTGCCTAACGCGACCAATCCGGCGTTCCGGATCACTGCGGTCACCCGTCGGTCACCCGTCGGTCACGGGCTGCGGCGACGCACCCACCGCCATCGATCGTGCGCCCGCTTCCTCCATCACGACAATCACGCCGCGGACCTCGGCGCTGCCCGACCGGCGCAGCGGGCTGCACGTCACCTCGCATACCATCGGTTTTCCGCGGCGGTTGATCGCATCGAGCACCGTCACTTCGCCGTCGGACTCTCCCGTCAGACACGATCGGATCGCCTTCGCGAGCGACTGCACGGGCAGGCCAATGTCGAGCATCATGAAATGTACGCCGCGAACCTCGCTGTCCCGCATGCCCCACAGGTCGAACGCCCTCTCGTTCCAGACTTCGACGCGCAGGTCGCTATCGAGCACCGCGACACCACCGCGCAGGCTCGCCAGGATCGCTTCCATGAAGTCGTTCACGTCATTCAATTCGTCGCTGCGGTGGCGCAGCTCGTCGTTGATGGTCGTCAGCTCCTCGTTCGTCGACTGCAGCTCCTCGTTCATTGTCTCGAGCTCTTCGTTCGTCGACTGGAGCTCCTCGTTCGTGGTCTCGAGCTCCTCGACGGTCGACTGCAGTTCTTCGTTCGTGGTCTCGAGCTCTTCGTTCGTGGACTGCAACTCCTCGTACGCACGCTCGAGCTCGGCGTTCGACGTCTCCAGTTCGCGGTGAAGCTGCCGGAAGGCGGTGACGTCATCGAAGCTGATGGCGACACCGAGCATGTGCGCACCGCCGGTGATCGGCGTCGCCTGGACGTCGAGCCACCGCGTCTCGCCGCCACGGAACGGCCACTCGACGTTGCGAACGACGAGCGGTTTCCGGCTCACAGACGCCTGGTCGATCATCGATCGCAGGTCCGTCGGCCGGTACGAGAGCTCGAGATCCTGAAACGGTCGTCCGAAGTCGACGCTGCCGAGATTGAACAGCGATCGCGCATGGTCGTTCGCGCCGACGAGCTGCCCTTTCGCGTCGACAATGATCTGCGCCAGGGGACTCGCGTCCCATGATGTCTCTCGCAAGCGAACCTCCGATGGTACCGGCTCCGAGGCCGGGCCTTGCGCGGCAACCGCCGCCAGGACGCGGTTCCGACGGTTCGGCTTGGGAACCTTCATGAAAATGCGCCGCTTGAGATCGACCGGTGCGAAGAATTCACTGTGCGACAGCAGCGTTTCCGCACGACCGAGCAACAGGTAGCCGGTGTCGCTGAGCGCGAAGTGAAACCGCGCGAGAATCTTCGCTTGCGTTGCCGCGTTGAAGTACATGAGCGTGTTGCGGCACACGAGCACGTCGATACGCGAGATCGGCGCATCCTGTACGAGATCGTTGCGACCGAAGATCACGTGGCGGCGCAGGTCCTTCCGGAAACAGCGCCGGCCATCCACGCGTTCGAAGTACTTCTCGAGCAACTCAGGCGCTATCCCCTCCGTCTGCTTGGCGTCATACGTCGCGTGGCGTCCGACGGTGAGCGCGTGCTCGTCGACGTCGGTCGCATAGATCTTCACACGCGAGCGAAACGCGTCGTAGCCGAGCGCCTCGGCGAGGACCATGGCGAGCGTGTACGCCTCCTCGCCCGATGCACACCCGGCGCTCCAGACGCGAATTGGTTCACCCTCCTGCTTGGCCTCGAGGATGCGGGGCACGATGTCGGTCCCCAGCGCCGTCCATGGCACCTCGTCGCGGAAAAACGCGGTCACGTTGATCAGCACCGTGTTGAAGAGGTGATCGTACTCGGCCGGATTCTCCTCGAGGAAGCGCGCGAACTCGCCGTAGTTCATCACGCCGACGGCCTGCATCCGCTTGTCGATGCGCCTCGTTAGGCTCGCCCGCTTGTAGCCGGTGAAGTCGAAGCCGCGCGTGCGCTTGAGCAGATCGAGAAGCTCGTCGAAGTCGCTCGTACTCTCTGTCGTCAATGCGGTTGCGGTAGCTGGGAAAGGGCAGCTTCCTGGAACGCTGGTGTGCCCATGACGTCGTCGACGTCGATACGACGAATTGAGACCGCGTGGCGCGATTCGACAAGCCCCTGTGCGGTGCCGCGGTCCGAGCGCCCCGCGCCCCTACGCCACAACCGGGTCGCCACCGCTCCGCAGCGCGTCACGAACAATCCGCGCGCGAGCTTCCATGGCGCGCGCCTGCTTTTGAAACCGCTCGCTCGACCGAACGTGCTGCCGGTCGTGAGCGCGCTTGGCCAACCGGTGCAGCAGCGCCGCGTTCTCCTCGAGCGCGCGAAGCGCGATCCACAGCGCCTCGTCGAGCGCCTTTCGATTGCGCGGCCACGAGCGATTCGGCGCTGTATGCGTGTCCCGTGCGACACCGAAAACGTTCGAGCGTCCCGTCCGGTCGTTCGAATAATACGCCGTGGCACTCCGGACAGCTGAATGGCGATGGGACCGCGGTCCATTGTTCGGGGTGAAGATTTCCCGCCTCAATCTCGACCGCGTCGAGCTCATCCGCCCCATCGCTCCGCGGCTCCGGTTCGTCTGCACTGGATGCCAGGACGTCCACCAACCGCACCAACTCATTCGCGACGGCCGGCACATCGCCCACGAAGTCCACGAGGACGTTTTCGATCGCGCTCTGCGGCATCCCGGCGAACATGGCGTCGTTCGGATCCTGCACCAGCGCCCTGCCCCCGTGTTCCTTGATCGCCAGCAGACCAGCCGTGCCGTCGTCGAGGGAACCAGAGAGCACCACCCCCAGCACGCGCCGCCCGTGCGCGCGCGCCGCGGTGCGGAAGAGCGGATCGACGGCGGGACGGTGGCCGTTCTCGTTAGGGCCTTTCACGACGCGCATGTTGTGGCGCTTCACGAGAAGGTGATGACCCGGCGGTGCGACGTAGATGCGGCCGTGCAGGAGCGGCTCTCCGTCCACCGCGTGCGTCGCCCTGAGGGCACCTCCTCGCGTGAGGATCTGAGGCAGGCTGCTCGTCGATTCTTCCGGAACGTGGAGCGCAACCGCCATGGCGGCAGGCAACTCCTGCGGCAACATGCTGACGAGCGCGGTGAGTGAAGACACGCCTCCCGCTGATGCTCCGATGACAATGACGTTGCAGGGTGCCATGAGCGCTTCTACCGCCAGAAATCGGCCACGAGAAATCGGCCACGAGAAATCGGCCACGATTGTGAGTCTCGCCAATCCGGAATTGCCGCTGCGCGCGATCGTCCTCTTCCGGTCACGGCAAGTGTCTCGCCGTGTGCACACCAGGGCGTCTCGTAGCATCTCTCGATCACCGGTAGTCTTTTGCCGAACAATGACTTGGGCGTGTGAGTCGGCTGCGGCCCCGGGGATGCTTCAGCGACTCCTGCCGCAGCGAGAGGTGCTCATGCATTCGAAGTCCACTACGGTCCTGCTCCGGTGGGAGACAGCGCACGCGCGACGGGCGGTGCGCCAATCTCGCGTCGGAACCGCCATGCTCACGATGTTCGTCGCGCTGACCGTGGCCGCGGCGACGGCGAACGCACAATCGCGCTACCTGCTCTCGCCGTTCGCTGCTCGCAACGCCTCGCTCGATGGAACGCCGACGCTCGTCGGCGCGGCGGTCACGATGTATGGGGGCTCGCTCGGTGGAATGGCCGGCCTGCGATTCGGAGGTGCGTACGACGTGCGATCGCTCGCCGGTTCCACGACGACGACCGACACGGAGCGCGCCTGGGGTATGGACGCGGACGCCGTGCTGTCGCCAGCGAGGTTGCCCGTCATCGGTCCGTTGCTCGGCGGCTTTCTTCCGACGGTCTTCTCCGGGATCGGAGTAGAAGGTGTTCGGCGCAGTGACGGCACGGGTGGCCAATCCATCGTGACGAGCTACGGCGCTGGTGTAACGAGAACCATCGCGGGTCTGCTATCGATCGATACCGAAGCGCGACGACGCATCCCGGTGAGTTGGACGGGTGCGTCGAGCGACGGCTCGCAGGCGAGCGCGATCGCGAATCGGGGGTGGGAGTATCGCCTTGGCATTTCGATCGGCTTCGGCGGGCAATCGGCGCCGCGACGGGGCCTTGGGAAGGAGGCCATAGGAAGGAGGCCGCAGGACGGAGGGCGGAGGGCGGACGGCGGACGGCGGAGAAAGGCATGTCATCCCGAGGAGCGCGCAGCGAGCGAAGGGACCTTCTGTGACAGATCTCGTGGCTCGTGTACCGCCACAAGAACGATCGAGAAGATCCCTCGCTGCGCTTCGCTGCGCTCGGGATGACACGCTGCTCCTTCCTCCTCAGGCCTCCTTCCTAAGACCTGGCCTCGTCGGTCTCACGGATTGTACCTGACCCCCGCGTACACCCCGACGCGATGACGGAACGGGTCATCCCACGAATACGCCGCGCCCGCGCGGATCGCGATCGCCGGAATGGCGAACGCCGGAAAGGCCGGCACCGCGTAGTCCGCGTCGACGCCCGCCACCCGCGCCCACCCGGTCATGTTCTCCCGCGTCGTGCCGATCCAGTAGAACGGACGCAGCGGGCCGAACGCGGTAGACGCACGGAACGTCATCGCGTGCGTACCGAGCGCGAAGCCGACGGGCAGCGCCGGCATCACGATGCGCTGCGACAGAACGGGGGCATCGACCAGCGGTGTCGTCGAGCCGCCGATCGCGAACCGCTCGAACGCGCCGCCGCCGCCGTCACTGCCGGCAACGATCGCATCGATACGACCGCCGCCGAACGGAGTCGCCACGTCGGCGGTGAGTGAGCCGATCGCGCGTGCCCAGCCGAGGCCGTCCGTCGCGCCGCGCGACGCGTGCACGCCTAACGACAGGTCGGTGCGATAGCCGCCGCGTCGCATGCGCATCGCGCCGCGCGCTTCGCCGAACGCGAGCCCGCGTACCGCACCGTCGACATCCGGCTGGTCCAGCGTCCCGAGGTTCGCGCCGATGCGCAGTCGGAGTGCCGCGCGCCCGTAGTCGCGCGTCGTCGACGTGCTGATCGTCGCGCCGCTGTACGTCGCGTCGAGCAGCGAGCCAAACGGTGCCCCCTCGTCGCGAAACGCTCGTTGGGCCGAGGGACGCTGCTCGGCGTGAAACAGCGTGCCGTCGATGCTCATCGATCCGGGGACGATGGCAGGCGTGCCCCGCCACGACGCCGTGAGCGACGCACCGCGCCACGTCGAGCGCTCGCCGTACGCGCCGTTGAGCGCATACGCGAATCGTCCCACTGGGTCCAGACCGAGCAACATCAACGACGCGTAGCCGCCCTCGGGCGAATAGCTGCCACCCGGCAGCACGCGGTGCTGGTGCGGACCGGCTCCGTACGCGCGTGGCGAGCCTGGAGTCGCGCGCGGGAACGTGTCGACGCGTTCGACTGGAGTGGGCACAGCCGGCGCGAGCGACGTCGGGAGCGCAACGGTCCGGCTCTCACGTCGGTCTCCGAGCGTGATGCGACGCAGGTCCAACCCGCGGGCGTGCAGAGTGAGAAAGAAGACCGAGCTGTCGGCGGGATTCGGCGCCGGAGCCATCACCGCGCTGGCGACGCGCGTCACGCGTCGTGGACGTCCGGCTGTCAAGGTCGATCGTCTCGACGTTAGGCACGCCGCCGGCATCGGACACGCAGACGAGCGTCCGACCACCCGGCACGAAGTCCGCGTCGTAGCGGTTCGCGCCGTCGTCCGGATCGACGAAGGTGAGCGTGGCATCGCCGTCCGCAGCGGTGGGCTCGAGCGGCACCATGGCGAGCCGCCACCTGCCCTCGCGCTGCACCGAGACCAGAACGGACTGCCCATCCGGCGCGACACGCGGGCGATAGAACGGCGTCGACGGCGTCGCGCGCCGAATGACGACGACCGCGCCAGTCACGAGGTCCACACGCACGAGATCGCACAGACCGTTCTCGCATCGGACGCCGACGGCGGTCCGGCCGTCCGCCAGCGGATCGGCATCGCGCACCGATGCGCCCTTCGTGATGCGGCGCAGCGCACCCCGGCGATAGTTCCATTCGTACAGGTCGGAGCGGTAGGCGCCATCGCCTAACGGCTCATCGTGCGACACGAGCAGCCGCAGCGAGTCGGCGAAGAAGCGCGGCGACTGGAACGCGCGCCCGGCGGCGGGACGGAGTACCGCGAGCGGCGTTTTCGGCCGCGGCTCCCCCGGAATCGCAGGCACGTCCTGTGGATCGAGCGCCAGCAGCCGCTCGCGCGCTCGTCGCTCGCGCGTCGTATCGACGCGTTCTACGGTGCGCCACACGACCACCGGACCAGGCAGCGTGCGACTCTCGGCAGTTCGATCGCCATGCGACCTCCCGTCAGCCGACACGGCCGGCTAGCCGGTCGACCAGCGTCGTCGCTGCACCAGGACACCGGTGTCCAGTCCGGCCGCCGCGAGCGTGTCTCGCACCGCGAGCGCGCGGCGGGTGAGGTCGACCGTGAAGCGACCGTACAACTCGTCAGGCGGCGCGCCGTACACGCCGGCGAACGCCTGCGCGAACGACCGTGGCTGCCGCGCACTCAGTCGGCGCCAGACGGCGACGAGACTCGAGTCTCCGCGCTGCGCGACGAGCCACTCGAGGTACGCCGAGCCGACGAGGTACGCCATCGCACCGGCCGCGAAGTCGCCGCCTGACGAGAGCTGCGCGTACGTCGGGAGCTTTCCTTCGAGCGCCCACTGTCGCAGGTAGGCGGCGCGAGCCGCACCGTGCGGTCGTCCGCTTCCCGTTAGGCGGCCTTCGACGTACGTCGCGTACCCTTCCACGGCCCAGCGTGGCGTCCGCAGCGGGACCGGCCCGAGGCGCAGCGGCAGCAATCTGCCAGAAGCGCCGCTCGCTTGGGATTGCGCGTCGGCCGCTCGAGGTGCGCGATGTGCGCGTACTCGTGGACGGCGAGCAACTCCGGCCAGTCGCGATACGTCCCGAGCATCCCGGACGGGTCGGGTGGCGTCGGCCAGAGCACGATGAGCGGATCCGCGAGCGGCGCGTTCGCGAATCCGTTCGATTGATTGATCGGATCCTCGATGATCAGCGTGATGCGCCGGCGCGGCGAATATCCCACCATCGCCGATACGGCATCGTGCGACGCCATCGAGCCGCGTCGTGAGCTCCCGCGTCCACTCCGTCATCGACGACGGGTAGTGCACCTCGAAGTACCGCGTGCGTACCGTCATCCAGTCGAGCGCCGGCCGCGCGACGTTGGACTGCGCACCGAGTGAAGCCGACAGCGCAGAGCGACGCGGCAACCGCGACGCGAGCGAGCATGGCGCGTGCGCGACTTGCCGACGCACGCTGATCGTCTACTCGCTCTTCCAGGTCGCCGCCAGGAACGGCGTCGTCGTCGGCTGCGGCGAGCCGCCGGTCGGCTCGTCCGTCACAGCGGTGACCGCAATGCGAAGTCCCGGCCGGCAGCGCCAACGACGCGAGCGCGCGGCCGCTCGAGTCGGTGTTGAACGTGCCGAGGCTCACCGGCGGACGGCCGGTCTCGATTCCCCACAGCTGGTACGTGCGGCCCGCGCGCCGCCGGCGGCAGCGAGCTCGCGGCGATGACGATCCGGCCTGCCACGTCGGTCGAGGAAATACCGCGCCGACGGACTGCGGGCCCGTACCGCTGACATTCACGGCCTGCACGTCGGGCGCACACGAGCGATGGCGATGAGCGAGTCGCGACGCGCGAGCGTCGCACCCGTCGAATCCATCGTGAGTCGCGCGCTCGCCAGTGCCTGCTCGGCGGCCAGCGCGCGCGTCGCGCTCACCGCGATAGCGCTGGCCGAGTACGACGGCGATGACGATGGCCGCGGCGGCAGCAAGCCAGGGCAGCGATCGTGCGCGCCGAGGCTCGCCGATGCACGCGACTCGCCAGCGCGCGGTCGCGCCGGGCGGTTCGGGAGCCGGCGCAGTGGCGTCGCGAGTCGCGGACTGCGCGACGCTCGAGATCGGACGCACGGCCCGCGCGTCGGCGAGAATGCGATCGCGCAGCGCCGGGCGGAGGAGCGACCTGCTTGATGCCCTGGCCGATCAGCCCGGCGACGTCGCTGCAGCTCACGGACCTCCGCGGCACAGACGTCGCACGACGCGAGGTGCGCCTCGAACGACACGCGCTCGTTTTCGTCGAGCGCGCCGAGCGCGTACGGGGCCGCGTGCTCGAGCCAGGACGTGGGACGTCATGCGCCGGCCTCGAGCACGGGACGCAGCGCCTGCCGCAGTTTCTCCATCGCCGGCGCGCATTCGCGTCTTCACGGTCCCGAGCGGCTCGGACAGCTGCGCCGCGATCTCGCTCTGCGAGAGCCCACCGAAGTACGCGAGCTCGATGACCCGCCGTTGCGGCAGCCGGCAGCTCCGCGAGCGACCGCCGCACGATCGCGCTCGTCTCCGACAGCTCCGCGCCGCGGTCCGCTGACTCGACCGTCGGCGCGAGCACGAGCGTCTCGCCTTCGTCGGTCACGACCGCCGCTTCCTCGAGCACGCGCGCTCGTCGTTTCCGCGACCGGACGAGGTCGAGTGCGCGCGTTCGCACGATCGTCGCGACCCACGCGGCGACGCTGCCTCGCGCAGGGTCGAAGCCGGATGCCGAGCGCCATATCTGGGCGAACGCGTCGGCAACGACCTCCTCGGCGTCGGCGTGCTCGCCGACGATGGCGCAGGCGAGCGAGAATGCCATGCCCCCGTACCGATCGTACAGGTCGCCGAGGGCACGCTCGTCACCGCTAGCGGCCAGCGCAACGAGCGCAGAGTCAGGGGATTGGACCCCTGCCGGGTGAGTCGGCATAACCTCCGAGAAGTGGCACGCGGCCGGAACCGCGCTCAAATTGCTCCGCGGAACGTCGGCGCACCGGGCATGCGTCCGAATGGATGTCGAGCAGCATGAGCATCGGCATCTGGCATGGATCGCAGCGGCTCGGTCGGCAGACAGCGAGCTCCGGATGTCGACGATCGGCCGAACCCCGGATACGTCCCCTGGCGATCGCACGCGATGAGCCGATGCAAAGCCGATCGGTGGTTCGCAGTCCGCGCGATCGTGCCCACCGGCCGCCGGATCTGCGCGATGGCCTGGTCGCGTCCAGCGCCTCGCGCACCTGCGTCGTGGCGAGCGTCTCGGACGGTGAAGTGGCTTCGCCGAGAACGCCTGCGGCCGAGGTCGCCGCCCGACGCCGGCCAGCTCGCCGTCGTCGTTGTAGCCCGGACATGAACAGGATCGGCAGCCCCGGACGAGCTGCCGCCGAGCGCGCGCGACAGCTCGCGGCCACCCATGCCCGGCATGATCACGTCGCTCAGCACGAGGTCGATCGCGTCGCCGCGCTGGGCGCAGACCCGGAGCGCCTCGTTGCCGTCGCGGGCCTCGACGAATCGCGTAGCCCTGCGCCTCGAGCACGCGCCTGACGATCAGTCGGACCGCGTCCTCGTCCTCGACCACGAGCACCGTCTCCGTGCCCGCGCGGCAGCGCGTGTGCCGATCGGCGTGCTCGCCTTCGCGCGGGACCGTCGCCGACACCTGCGGCAGGATGATGTCGAACGTCGTCCCGCGGCCCGGCGCGCTTCGCACGTCGATGTGCCCGCCGCTCTGACGCACGATGCCGTACACCGTCGACAGGCCGAGGCCGGTGCCCTTCCCCTTGGCCTTGGTCGTGAAGAACGGCTCGAAGATGCGCTGCTGCGTCTGCGCATCCATGCCGACGCCGGTGTCGCGCACGGAGAACACGACGTGCCTGCCCGGGTTCACGCCGGCGTGGCGACGCGCGTACGCGGCGTCGAGCTGCACGACGCGCGTCGAGATCGCGAGCACACCGCCGTTCGGCATCGCGTCGCGCGCGTTCACGACGAGGTTCATCACGACCTGCTCGATCTGGCCACGATCGGCGCGCACGGCGCCAATGCTGTTCTCGAACTGCGTCACGAGCGCGATGTCCTCGCTGATCACGCGGCGGAGCAGGCGCTCCATGTCGCCGATGACGTCGTTCAGATCGAGCACCTGCGGCTGCAGCACCTGACGACGCGAGAACGCGAGCAGCTGTCGCGTCAGCGACGCCGCACGCGCCGCCGCCTGCGTGATCTGATGCGCGTCCGACCGCCGCGGATCCTGCTCGGGAAGCGCGTTGAGCAGGAACTGACCGTAGCTCGTGATGACCGTGAGCAGGTTGTTGAAGTCGTGCGCGACGCCGCCGGCGAGCTGGCCGACGGCGTCCATCTTCTGCGCCTGACGCAGCTGCTCCTCCATCATCTTCCGCTCGGTGACGTCGGCCATGACCCACACGGTCCCGAGCACGCCGCCAATGCCACGCAGCACTGCCGTCGAGACGTAGACATCCACGAGCGTGCCGTCCTTCCGCGCGCAGCGCGTCTCGTAGCCGGTGAACGAGTGCTCGCCCGTCGCCGAGAGTCGTCGCATGTCGTCCTCGAGCTGCTCGACCGGAAGGATCGGGATCGGGCGCCCGAGCACGTCGCCGGCGAACCATCCGAACATGCGCTCGGCGGCGACGTTCCATTCGCTCACCGTGCCGTTGATGTCCGTCGTGACGATGGCGAGCGGCGACGCCTGGATGAGCGTCTGCAGCGTGTCGTTCGTCTCGCGCAGCTCACGCTCGGCGCGGTGGCGCTCCGTGACGTCGTGCGCCAGCGTTAGGCGTGCCGGCCGGTCGAGCACCGACAGCGCGTGCGTCACGACCTCGACCGAGATGATGCGGCCGTCCTTCGTGCGATGCTGCCATACGCCACCGTCGAACTCCGGCGAATCCGGCGCGCGCGCCGCGGCGAGCAGCTTCGGGACTTCCTCAGCCGGGCGGATGTCGGTGATCCGCATGCCGAGGAATTCGGCGCGCGAGTAGCCATAGTGCTTCACGGCCGCATCGTTCACCGCGACGAACGCGAGCGTCTCGATGTCGTAGACCCACATCGGCAACGGGTTCGCGTCGAACAGGAGCCGGTACCACTCCTCCGACGCGCGCAGCCGCTCTTCCGCGCGCTTCTGCTCGGTGATGTCGCGCGCGACGGCGTACACGTGGCCCTGCTCCTTGCCCGACGACTGGATCGTCCAGCCGAGCCACTTGTAGCTGCCGTCCTTGCAGCGGAGGCGGTTCTCGTATCGCTGCGAGGCGTCGCCTGACGCGAGCGAGCCGCAGCGCCATCGATGGCGACCGGCGCGGTCGTCCGGATGAATCGAGCTCGAGCACCGGCATCGCCAGCAGCTCGTCCGGCTCGTAGCCGAGCACCGCGCAGAACGCCGGGTTCACGCGAATGAACTGCCCGCGTGAACGACGCGATGCAGAACATGTCGGCGGAGAGCGAGAAGAACCGATCTCGTTCGCGCTCGGCGGCCCGACGCTCGGTGAGGTTGAGCATCGAGCCGATCATGCGGCGCGGCGCGCCGTTCGCGTCCCGAAGCACGTAGCCGCGGTCGAGCATCTCGGCGTACGTGCCGTCGCCGCAGCGGAAGCGATACTCGGCGGTCCAGATCTGCGTGTCGGAGTCGAGCGCGTCGGTGAGGCTGCGCGAGCGTCGCGTCGCGATCGTCCGGGTGGATGCGATCCGACCACCACTCGATGCTCGCGGCCGAGAGCTCGTCCGTCGGCGCGCGGAACGCGAGGCTCGCGCCTTCGCTCCACTGCGACGGCGCTCGTGCGAATGTCCCAATCCCAGATGACGTCGTTCGTCGCGCGCGCGGCGAGTCGGTGACGCTCTTCGCTCGCCGCGAGTGCAACGGTTCGCGTCTGCGAGCGTCGCCGCCATGTGGTTGAACGACGCCGCGAGCGTTCCGACCTCGCCGGGCGCGCGCACGTCGGTGCGCGCCCCGAGGTCGCCGGACCCGAACCGCGCGGCGTCGGCGGTCAGCTTGCGCAGCGGATCGGCAATCCGCGGCGCCACGAGCGCCGCGAGGAACAGCGCGCCGCCGAGGCCCAGCGCGCCGAACAGCGCGAGGAATCGCCACTCGGGCTCATTGGCGAGCGGAGAATCGTCGGCTCGACTCGGCCGACGACGACGAGCCACGGCGCCGCCGTGACGCGTTGGTACGCGTACTCGTCGCCGAGGCTGCGCATCGGCCGAATCGACGAACCCGGAGTCGGCCTCGTCGCATGCGTTGGACAGCCGTCCGGCGTCGACGAGTCGCGTGCCGACCGGAATCGGCGTGCCGCCGACTCGGGCGAGCACGGTCCCGTCATCGTCGAGGAGCGTGATGATGCTGCCGGATCGTCCGGCGTCGCCGACCGCGAGGAATCGCGCGAGGCTGTCGAGTCGCGCGGATACGGACGCGACGCCGGCGATGCGCCACCGTCATGTCGGATGCGCCGCGCCATCGTTAGGCTCCAGCCGCCGCTCTCGCGACTCTCGATCGGGCGACCGACCGTCAGGTGAGTCGCCGCGAGCGCCTCGCGGAAGAACCGGTGCGCGGCGACTTCCATCTTGCGCGCCCTCGCCGGGTCCGGTCGGACGAGCCAATGTTGTGGCCGTCGTTGCCCCAGAGCGCGAGGTTCGTGAACGTAGGACGGAAGCTCCGACCGCAGCCGGCGCAGCATCGCGTCGTTCCTTGCGATCGACGCCGGTGTCCGTGGACGCCGCCTGCGGCGATCGCGACCAGCAGCCCCTCGATGGTCCCGAGCTGGTCGTCGACGCGCGCGCCGACCTGAGCGGCCAGGTCCCGTGAGCCTGGCGCGCGTGTCACGGTCGTGATCGCGCTCGATAACTCGCGTACGTGGTCGCGAAGAGCGCGATCCACGGCAGCAGCATCGCCAGCACCAGCAGCACCAGGCGCTCGCGGATCCCGAGCGCCGCCAGTCGCGCGCGCAATTGCGCCGCAATTCGTGTCACGAGTGGCGCACCCTCCCCGCTACAGATGGAACACACGCCGGCCAGCACGACCAGAGGCGGAGACATGACAGAGGGTGACGGCACAGTGCGCGTAAACGTAACCCGCGGCCGGCGGCATCCCACAGTCACCGCACGTTCGACCGACTCTGAGGAGAGATCTGCATGACCGCTTCACCCTTCGCGCACTCGTGCCTTCGTCGCCGCCGCCTCGTTCGCGCTCGTCGCCGCCGCCCCCTCATTCGGGCCGCCGTGGATCTCGATCGAGACACCACCCAACCCGTTGATCCGACGTCGCGCGGCGCCTTTCTCGTCGTCCACACGTTTCACCACCGCGAGGCATCGTCGCGTCGGGCGTGACCGGCACCGCCGAAGGCATCGTCTCCGGCGCGCGGCGCAGCATTCCGCTGGCGTTCGATACGACCTCGCGACGCGGCACCTACGCCCTGCGGAAACAGTGGCCGACCGATGGGACGTGGATGCTCGTGATCAACACCGGCGGCCAGGCCCAGGGCGTGACCGCGCTCGTGGACATTTCGTCCGCAGGGCGACGTCGCGCGCGTGCGCGTGCCGACCGACGATCGCGATGGCTGGGATCTTGCCGCGCAGGTGACCGCGCGAGACATCGACGCGGCACTCGCAGGCGCGAACATGACAGGGCGTGAGCGCCCAGAGGTAACGCGGTCGTCCGAAGCGGCACGGCACGGCGCCACAATTGCAAGAGTGCGCGGGAGCGAAAGACGGCACCGGGAGCGATGCAGATGCGGCGCCCGGTGCCGCGACATCGCCCGCTTTCGCTCCACGGAGACCTGCACGTGCTCGTCGTTCTCTGGACGCTCGGCGCCATCGCCGCTGCTGCTCCTGCTCGCGCTGGCGCTCATCGGCCTTCGCTACCTCACGCGCGGCACGCCGGTGGCGAGACGTCAGCGACGCGGAAGGAAATCGCGAGCTGCCGCAGACCGACGATGAGCTGTTCGAGTGCTTCGATCGAGCTGCTGACCGGCACGACGTTCACGTCAGGGAATCACGCCGAGCTGTGTCTCAACGGCGACGGCACGTACGACCGATTGTTCGCGGATCTCGCGTCCGCGCGACGAGACGATCACGCTGCAGATGTACTACTGCCAGCCGGGCAAGGTCGCCGATCGATTCGCCGAGGTCATGCGCGAGCGCGCGAAGGCCGGCGTTCGCGTGCTCTTCCTGCTCGATGCCTTCGGGTCGGCGACGCTCACCGAAGGACTACCTCCGAGTCGCTCGCGGCTGCTGGCGTCGAGGTCGCGAAGTTCCGGCCCGTGCAACTGGTACGCGCTCGAGAAGGCGTACGCGCGCTCGCACATCCGGGTCGTCGTCGTCGATGGACGCATCGGCTACACCGGCGGCTTCGGCATGGACGACAAGTGGCTCGGCGACGGACGCCACGCGGACCAGTGGCGCGATACGAACGTGCGCTTCACCGGGCCGGCGGTGCAGCAGCTTCAGGCGACGTTCGCGACGGGCTGGGCCGAGGCGACCGGTGAGTTGCTCACGGGCCCCGACCATGTTTCCCGACGCCTCCGACGATGGCAACGGGCGCGATGCGCGCGACGCTGCTGCACACGGCGCCGACGATCGGCAGCACGGCCGCGGAGCGCTTGCTCGCGCTGTCGATCGCCGCGGCTCGACACACGCTCTACATCACGAACTCGTACTTCGTGCCTGACGATGATTTCGTTCGTCTGCTGCGCGAAGCCGCCGCGTCGCGGCGTCGATGTCCGCGTGCTCACGCCCGGAAAGCTCAACGACGTGAAGAGCACGTGGTACGCAGGTCGTGCGCAGTACGAGCGACTGCTCGAGGGCGGCGTGCGAATCTTCTGGTATCAGCCCGCGATGATCCACGCGAAGGCATTCGTCGTGGACGGCTGCTGGGCATCCGATCGGGACGATGAACTTCGACAACCGGTCGCTCGCGTTCAACGACGAGTCGAACCTGCTCGTGCTCGACGATGCGTTTCGGCGCGACGGTGCGCGACATGTTTCTCGATGACCTCACGCGTTCGAAGGAAGTGACGCTCGAAGCGTTCCGGCGGCGTCCGCGGAAGGAGCGACTCCTCGAGTGGGGTGCGAGTCGGGTGGCGCGTAGTCCTGTAGGACCCGCAAGCTAGATTCGGCAGCATGCAGCAGCGACGAAGACGAAACTCACGAGCGCGTCCGGCTCGACAAGTGGCTCTGGGCCGCACGGTTCTTCAAGACGCGCGCGCTCGCGGCGGAGGCCATCGACGGTGGCAAGGTCGACGTGAACGACACGCGCGCGAAGCGCGCGAAGATGGTGCAGGTCGGCGACGCGGTACGCGTGCGGCAGACACCGTTCGAGCACGTCGTCACGTTCGCGGCATGTCGGACCGACGTGGGCCGGCGAGCGTCGCGGCGACGCTGTACGAGGAGACGGCCGAGAGCAAGAGCCAGGCGCGAGGCGCTCGCGACGCAGATTCGAAGCATGCCCGCGGACGACTGGGAGAGCGGGTCGCCCGACGAAGCGCGATCGCCGCGAGATCGAGCGCGTTCGAGCGTCGGCAGCCGGTAGATCGGTAGCCGGCAGCTATCGACTGACGGCTAACGATGCGGTAGGGTCGCGGTGTCGAGCCGGTGCCCGCCGTCGAACGAGACAGCCGTGCGTGCGATTCCCGCCGCGCTGAATCGGCCGAGCTGCGACGTCGGCACCGGCCCACGACGCGAGCTCGTCACGCGTGCCGACGACGAAGCACCACCGGAGCAGCCCGCGAGCCGGTCCGCCAACGATGTGACAGATCGACGTCGGGCGGAAATGCGCCGGCCCACAGGATCACTTCGTCGGCGCGCACGCGCCGTCCACGCACGACCCAGCGGCCCACGGTCGCGACGCCCTGCGAGAAGCCGAACACGCGAAGCCTAACGCGGCTCGCGCTCGCGGGTGGCCGGACGTGGTCGTGCAGCGCGTCGAGGTACGCGATCTGATCGGCGATCTCCGCGCGTCGGTCCTCGCGCGTCATCCACGTCGCGCCCACTCCGGCGCTGCTGTATTCACGCCGACCCCGACGGCGCGTCGAGATAGAATCGCGAGAGCGCCTCGGGCGCGATAATGCGTCGCGACGGGGTGGCGACACGGACGAACGACTCGAGGAACGGCGCCGCCAGCTGCCCGTACCCATGGCACACGATCCACAGCTCGGTAATGTCGTCAGGCGCGTCCGGCGAAGGCCCGCCGAGGGCGTAGTACCGCGCCGTGCGCTGCACGGTGAGGTGATGCTCGCGCGGTGCGCGTGGCTCGCGGCGCTCGTTAGGCCCGACCGTCACGTGCGCGTTTTGACGAGCAGTCGCTGGCCGACCTCGATCTTGGGCGACGGCAGCGAGTTCCACTCGAGAATCTGCTCCGACGCCACGTTGTACTGTCGCGCCGATCAGCTCGAGCGCCTCGCCGCGCTGCACGACGTGGTAGATCGGCTGACGCGCCGGAACGGCCGTCGCGAGCGCCCGCTGCCGTTCGTCTTCATCGGCTATCGCGAATCGCCTGCTGCCGGCGCCGTCATGAGCGAGAGCACGCTGTCGAGACGCGAGCCGTTCGCTCGCCGCGACGCCGAACGTACGCATCTGGACCGGGCGCGCGAATGACGACGCCGCTCAGCGTCCCGAGGAACACGCGGCCTCGCCAGATCGTCGATCGGCCGGTCGTACGGGAACGACGACTCCTCGAGCAGCTGCGGCTCCGGCTCGCGCGGCAGGATCTCCTCGGGCGGAACGCCGACGTAGAGCAGCCGGCGATTCGTCGCCGCCAGGACGCCGTGCGTCACGCGGAAGTAGTGCCACCAGTGCCGCGCGATCACCGGCGCGCGCCAGTCGATCGCCTCGCCGCGCTCGAGCATGAGCTCGAGCTCGCGGTTCGCGATCCGGGCCGAGCCTTCCGCGTCGCCCGCGGTGGATGAACAGCAGTGCTGCCGACGATGCCCGCGAGACCAGCGTGACGACCAATGCTCCACGCCGACACGCGGAGCGCCACTCGCCAACGCGGCAGCGGCGGCGGCGCCGGGCGGCGCGGACGCCGAGCGGCGGCCTCCATCTCCTCGGTCCACCCGGTGGACGGGGCTGAGAACGGGGGCTCGGTCAGTTGACTCACCGCGTGGGTGCCTGGTGGTCCGTCGTGCGCATCATCGACCCCGCCACGCTAGAAACACGCAGCGGCCCCGCGCAAGCGCGGAGCCGCCTTCGAGCCAGATTTCCCGGACGGTTCTGCCGCGTCTCGTCAGTGTGCCTTCCGCTGCGAGGCAGAGTCCGCGCCTTCGACTTCTCCTTCCTGGTACTCGGCCGTCACGTCGGTCGGCGCGCGGAACGTCTTCTTGTGAATCAAACCGGCCGTGACGAACGAGCCGACAGCCAGGGCGGTGATGAACAACGCGATCGGCCAGCCCTGCGAGAAGCTTCCTTCGATGCGTCGGCGCTTGGTCGGTCAGTGCCATGGGTTCCGTGAAGGACGGGTGAAGTCCGAGCAATGTAGTCGAGCCTATCGTAGCTTCGCCACCCGTTCGGACGCCGGCGCGTTGCACGGCCGACTGGGCCGCCGACGATCGCTCGCTCGGTCTCGGCGGACGATCCGCCGACCTCGATCTCCGACATCGTGCCGAATCGCGCGGCGGTACCAGTCGGTCCACGGTCTCGAGGATCAGCCGTTCCTTGCCGCGATCGCCACCGCTGGCGATGCGCCGCGCGCGACAGCGCGGTCTCGACGTCGAGCCGGGCGATCGCGGCACGTTCGACTTCGGCGACGAGCGCGCGCGCGGTCGCACCGTCGGCCGACGCCGAGCGTGAGCGCGGACACGAGCGCCGACACGCCGACGTTCGTCGAGCTCGCGCGGCGACACGTTAGGCAGCCGGTCGTTGTCCGTGTGATAGTAGACGTCGGTGAAGTGCCAGAACAGGAGTCCGGGCTTCTTCGCGTCGAGGAACGGCACGTGGTCGCTCCCGCCCTCGAACGGGTTCGTGCGCACGACCCAGCCCGTCACCGCCGCCTGGTCGAGGCAGCGACGCAGGACGAAGTCGTTGAAGAAGTGCGGCGTCAGCTGGTCCACGCGCAGCGGGCTGCCGCCCCATTCGGTGTGGTGGTCGTCGCCGCGCGTCCACACGGCGGACGGGTCGGGCATCTTCTCGATGAGGAACGTGCCGCCGGTCTTCTCGGTGTCCTCGCCCACCATGTCGAGGCTCACGCCCCAGCTGCACCGTCGCCGCGCGCGCACGCGTCCGCGAGATAGCGACGCGTCTGCGCGATCTCGTTGCCCCAGATGAACGTGATCGAGCGACGCGGGTCGACCGTGCCGGCCTGGACGAGCGACGCGGCGACGCGCGCCATCTCCGACCTGCGCGCCGACGCCGGACGCGTTGTCGTTCGCGCCGGGCTCCTGCACGTGCGCGCTGAAGACGAATCGCTCGTTAGGCTTCGCCGCTCCCGCGAACGTCGGCGATGACCGTGCGCTCGACGGACGTGGAGAACCGCGACTGCGTCATCACGCGGACGCGCACCGGACCCGCGGCGAGCGCGCGCTGCAGCGCCTCGCGCGCGTCGTACGACAGCAGCAGTCCCCACGCCTTCGCGGCGGTGTCCGCCTGAGATCGACGAGAACTGGATCGACGTGCGATGCGTCTCGGGCTTCGTGTACGCGGGCATGGCGTACGCGAGCACGCCGATCGCGCCACGCTTGCGGGCCTCGCTCGACAGGCTTGCCGACCGACATGTCCCCGAACACGATCTTGCCGGCGAGCGGAACGCGATCGAACGCGCCGCCGTCGCCCTTGCCGACCGAGACGACTTCCGCTTCCACGCCACCAGCCGGCGTCGACGACGAGTTCACCGCGAGCATGTTGCGGTTCGTCGCGAAGCGCAGCACCGGCGTGCTCGCGCCGACGATCGTGAGCGACGCATCGAGCGGATCCCACGCCGGCCCCGACATTGCGCGCTGACTCGATGCGGAACGTCAGGCGGTCCGTCGGCTGTCGCGGCCTTCTCCTCGACGTAGCCCGCTGCGCGGAGCTGCTCGACCACGTGGTCGATGCTCTCCTCGAAGCCACGATTGCCCGGCCACCGCCACCGCTGCTCGACGAACGCCACCGTCGTGAGCGCGCGATCGCCCGAGTATTCCGGTCGGACGAGCGCGAACAGCTGCGCGACCGCTGGCGGCGGCTCGCGTCGATGACGGCTGCCCGCACTGGTCGCGCGGCGCCGAGCATCGCGGCGCGCGCGACGAGCGATCGCGAGGCGCCGAAACAACGAAGACGCCGCGGTCACGCGGCGCCTCGATGCAATCTGAATGTGACCATTGCGCGTTGGATCAGCTGGCAGCGCGCGTCACGACCTCGCGTCGTGGCAGCGGGACCGAGACGCGCGCGAGGTGCTCCGTCATCGCCTGCTCGGCGCGTTCGCCGTCGCAGTCCTCGATGGCGTCCACGATCTCGCGATGATCGGCGAACGCCGCTCGCGAGCGATGCTGTCGAAGTCGTCGCGATACAAGCCGCTCGGTGCGGAGCAGCGCGACGATGGTCTGACTGAGCAGGACGAGCACAGGATTGCCCGTCGCCCGCGCCACTTCGACGTGGAACTCCGTGTCGCCGTCGACGAGTCGTGGCGAGAGCGAGTTGTTCCTCCTCGAGCTCCGACTCGATAGCGCGGAGGCGCGCGACATGCGCGTCGCTCCTGCGCGCTGCGGCGAGGCGTGCCGTCGGGATCTCGAGCAGCTCACGAGCCTCCTGCAGGCTCGCGACGTTGTGCTGCTCGTTGCGAAGCAGCAGCGTGATCGACTCGACCACTCGGTCGGTCGAGAGGTTCGTCACGAACGTGCCGCGGCCGACGAACACCTCGATCAGACCCTTTTCGGTGAGCGACTTGATCGCTTCGCGCACCGCGGTGCGGCTCACACCAAATCGTTCAGCGAGATCTCGCTCGGCAGGAATCTGGTCGCCCGGTTTGAGGGCACCCGAGACAGAATCTGCTGCTGGATCTGGTCGACGATCTCCTGGTAGAGCCGCTCCTTCGGCTTGATCGGTAGGTACACAGGCATCTGTTTCCGTCCTCGAGCCAGAGGCGACACGTCGGAGCGACCGAGCTCGCCGATGAAACCGATCGCGTCGCCGTGCGAGCGCGCGCGTATTTGCCCGACTACGCACCTGTCCAGAAAAACGCTGACGTGGACCGCGAGCGTTGGCGTTGGTGCGACGGCCGGCACGCATGCGAGCAGGCTCGGTGGCGCATCCGCGCGGGCCGAGTTCCCTAGTGGCGGCCGCCCGCCGCCCGTAGCTTCTCGGGCCATGCAACTCACCCCGGTCTCGCGGCGGACGCCGCTCTCGCTCGACGATCGCTCCGCCGCGCGGCCCGCCGGGCTGCCCGACGACGACGAGCTGAAGCGAGCAGACAAGCCGAGCTGCTCAAGCGGCTCGGCGAGCTGCAGGCGACGCTGTACGCCGACGGGCGATACGCGCTGCTCGTCGTGCTCCAGGCGCGCGATGCCGGCGGGAAGGACGGCACCGTCCGCAAGGTGTTCGGCGCCTGCAACCCACTCGGCTGTCAGGTGACGTCGTTCAAGACGCCGACGCCGCTCGAGCTCGAGTCACGACTACCTCTGGCGCGTGCATCAGGCGGTTCCCGCCAAGGGAATGGTCGGGATCTTCAACCGCTCGCACTACGAGGACGTGCTCGTCGTGCGCGTGAAGGACCTCGTGCCGAAAGCCGGTCTGGTCCAAGCGGTACGATCAGATCAACGAGTTCGAGCAGCATGCTCGATGACAACCGCGTGAAGATCCTCAAGTTCTTTCTGCACATCTCGCGCGACGAGCAGGCGAAGCCGCCTGCGCGACCGATTGTCCGATCCCGAAGAAGAACTGGAAGTTCCGCGCGGGCGATCTCGACGACCGCGACCTCTGGGACGAGTACACCAAGGCGTATCGCGACGCGCTGCGGCAGTGCAGCACGCCGTGGGCGCCATGGTACGTGGTTCCCGCCGACGACAAGAAGGCGCGCAACTACTTACATCGCGCAGACCGTGGTCGACACGCTCGAAGGACTGGGACTGCGCTACCCGAAGGCCGACCGCGAGGTGTTGAAGCTCAAGCGGAAGCTCAAGTGAGCATCGGGTACCGGCGCGTGCCAGGCCCATCGAGCGCCGCACCGTGTCGCGCAAGACGCCGGGCGACGGCAAGCTCGAGATCACGAAGATCGCCGCGACGCGGCTCGAATCGTTAGGTGAGCGAGTTCGTGGTCGCGGTCGACGACACGCGAAGGCGAGGCCGCGCTCGGCACGATGCCGTGTACCTGCCGAGGCGACGACGCGCCACACGTGCATTACTTCGTCGAGAGCGAGCTGCTGCCTGTCGATCGCTCGACGGCGGGAAGCGAAGTCGATCTCTTCGCTCGACGATGGCCGCGCCGGCAGCTGCTCGTCGTGACCACGCCTGACGGTCACGCCGACCGTCACGCTTTCGCACGGAGTCTCACATGGCCTCTGCCCACGCCCGAGTTCATGACGACGACCGCGAACTTCCTCGACGGCTACCGGACCGTCCGCACGTTCGGCGTGGTTCGTGGCATCACCGTCCGATCACGCTCGGTCTTCGGCACCCTTGGCGCCGCGCTCCAGCAGCTGCGCGGCGGTGAGGTCTCGCTGCTCACCGAGCTCTGCGAGCGAACGCGTCATGATGCGTTCGCGCTCGCGATCGAGCACGCGCGCGACCTCGGCGCGAATGCCCTCGATGGCGCTACGGTACGACGCCACGGAGATCATGTCCGGCGTGTCGGAAGTGCTGTGCTACGGCACGGCCGTGCGGGTCGTTCCTGCGCGCGACACTGACGCCGCCGTGACGCTAGCCTTCCACTCCTTCCCGATTCCCGACTCCGTGCTTCTCGCTGGCGACATCGGCGGCACGAAGACCCGGCTCGCGCCTCTACGAGGAAACGAGCGGCGGCGCTTCGTCTCGCGCAGTCGGCGCTGTACGAGAGTAAATCCACGTCCGACGCTCGAAGAGATCGTCGTCCGCTTTCTCGACACCAGCGGACAACCCCGACACCGACGGCCGCTTGCTTCGGTGTCGCCGGCGCGGTCGTCGGCGGGCAGGTGCGCGCCACCAACCTGCCGTGGCACGTAAGCGAGGCGGGCCTCGCGCGCGAGCTCTCGATTCCGCACGTGCGACTACTCAACGATCTCGAGGCGGCGGCGTACGGCGTCGTCGCCATCACCGAGCCGAGCGTCGCTGCTGACGCTCCAGGCGGGGAAACCGCCGGACGGAGCATCGCGCGCTCGCGCTTGTGTCGGCGGGCACGGGACTCGGCGTTGCGATGATGTCGTGGAACGGGCATCGCTACAAGGTCGCGCCGTCCGAAGGCGGTCACGCCGACTTCGCGCCGCAGGACGATGTGGAAGACGCCATGTTGCGCATGGCTGCGGAAGAAGTTCGGACACGTGAGCTACGAGCGCGTCTCTCGGGCCCGGGTCTGGTGAACCTCTATCGCTTCCTGCGGAGCACTGGCGCAACAGCCCGAGCCGGCGTGGCTCACGGCCCGCATCGGCGACGGCGATCCCGCGCCGGTGTATCGCGAGGCGGCGCTCGCCCACGAGGATGCCATCTGCGACGAGACCCTAACGCGGTTCGTGTCGCATCTACGGCGCCGCGGCCGGCAACTATCGCGCTCACGGCGCTCGCTGTGGGCGGCGTGTTCCTCGGCGGAGGGATCGCGCCGAAGATCCTTCCCGCCTCGAGAACGGACCGTTCCTGCGAGCGCTTCGCGGCGAAGGGCCGGTTTGCGATGCGATGCGGAAGATTCCGGTGCACGTCGTGCTGGCCCCGGACGTGGCTCTGCTCGGCGCAGCCGCCTGCGTCGCGAGAACGGCGTGACGCGAAGCGTGTAAGGTCAGGCGGCGCAGTCGCTTAACGGCTGACACGGGGGCCGCTCAGGTATTTCGGCCCGCCGTCGACGGTCTGGTGCCGCTCGCGGTCGGCAACGGGCTCACGAATCTGTTCGGAGCGATCGCGTTGGCCACGGCTGGAGGAACGATCTTTGGCACGTTAGGCGCCATGCTCGTCATGCCAGCGATCCTCGTTGGGAGAAGAGCGGGCAAGTAGCCGGGTCGACTGCGGCGCGTGAACCCGGGGGTGCTGGCATCCGGCGGTGGCATGGCCAGTACCAAGTGCGTCAGCGACTGCTCAGCAGCAGGTGTCAGGCATCAGGTCCCGTATCCGCCGGCTTGGGTCGCGCGCTTGGCGTCGCGCTTGGCGTTGCGCCGGACTGCCGACTGGGCTCGGAGACTGATGCCTGACACCTCGTACTCAATGCTGGCGTGCTGAGTCACTGGCCAGGACGTCGCGACAATGCCAGGAACTCGATCACGCCGCCGGCAGCGTCAGCGTGAACGTGCTTCCCTTCCCGATCGACGCTCTCGGCGACGAGATCGCCGCCCATCGCGCGCGAGAGATCGCGGCTGATCGCGAGGCCAAGTCCCACGCCTTCGCTCGGTGCGCCGGCCGAGCGCGCGACCTGAACGAACGGCTCGAAGATCGTCCGACAGCTTATCGGCCGGGATGCCGCGGCCCGTGTCGCGCACACGGACCGTGACCTGGCCGCCGGTCCTCGTCGCACTCGAGCGTGATCTCCCCGTTAGGCTCCGTGAACTTGATCGCGTTCGTCATCAGGTTCACGAGGATCTGCTCCACCTTCTCACGGTCCGCGCGAACACGCAGGTCGCCATCGCAGTTGCGGCGTACGAAGCGGAGCTCGCGCGCGCGAAGCTGCGGTGTCGGTGACGTCCTCCACGCCGCGGATCGCTTCCGCCAGCTCGAACTCGCGGATCTCGTAGCGTACCGTGCCCGCATCGAGCCTAACGAAGTTCAGCACGTCGTTGATGAGCGACAGCAGATGCTTCTGGCTGCGGCGAATGCGTCGAATGTCCTCGCGCTGCGCCGCGCGTGACCGGTCCGCGCACCTCGAGCTCGATCAGCTCCGCGTAGCCGTCGATCGCGTTGAGCGGCGTGCGGAGCTCGTGACTCATCACCGCCAGGAACTCCGACTTCGCGCGACTCGCCTTCTCCGCTTCGGCACGCGCCGCCTCGGCCTCGAGGCGGGAGATCTCCGCCTCCTTCCGCGCGCGCTCGCGTGTTCGCCAACAACTTCGCGCGCTCCTCGCTCGGCGACGCGGCGTTCGGTGTGTCCGCGATGACCGCGACGACCGTCGGCGCGACCTGATCGCGCGGCGGCATCGGGTAGAGCGAACCGAGAACCAGCGATCGTCGATGACGCGACGTCGTACAGCAGCGGCTGTCCCGTGGCGACGACGTCGGCGATGCTGCCCGCCGGGGCGTCGCTGGATGGCGGGAGCAGGTCGTGGAACCTGCGATGCGCATGCCCTCCGCTCAGCTGGCCGAGCAACACGTCCGCTGCATCGTTGCACCGTTGGAGCTCACCGCTCTCGTCGATGATGCAGACGGCATCGGTGATCGCGTCGAACGTCGACTGCCCATTGCTCGGCCGCAATTCCGCACCTTCTCCTCGGCCGCGCGCACGCGCAGCAGCGCGCGAACGGTCGCGATCAGCTCCTGCGGCTCCACCGGGTGCGTGAGGAACGCGTCGGCGCCGGCCTCGAGGCCCTGCGCACGCCATTCGCCGGTCGTGAAGCCCGGCGCGACGTGAATGATCGGAATCGGTTGCGGTCGCGGGGTCGGCCTTCAGCCGATTCGCGAACTCGAACGCCGTACGGCCGGGTAGCTCAGTGTCGAGCACGACGACGTCGGGACGATGCGCGAGCTGCGCTTCCAGCTCCGCCGCGTTCGACGCGTCCAGCACGTCGAATCCCGCCTGGCCGAAGCCAGAACCCGATGGCCTCGCGACCGTCGCTCGCGTCGTCGGCAACGAGAATGGTTCGTGCTCGGGTTCCGCTCACGGTGTTCTTCCCCTCAATTTCCGAGTGCGCTTCGGAGTCGTTAGCCACAGCCGTGCTGCGACACTGTGAAAGATGCGCGCCAATACGTCCGGGCAATTCTGTGTCCGCTGTCAATCCAACGCCCAACTACCCGACGACTGATGCGATTGTCGCTCGGCCCACTCGTCGCCGCAATCGTTGCTCGCCCCAACTGCGCTCGCCGCACAAGGCGTCTGCGTCGGCGCTCACGCGCGAGATCGACCGCCGTGCGCCGCAGCTCGAAGCGAAAGCCGATCGCGTGGCGACGTGATATCCACCAGCACCCCGAGCTGTCGAATCGCGAGGTGCGGACGTCGAAGCTCGTCGCGGATCATCTCGCGCTCACTCGGGATCGAGGTCCGCACGCGTCGCCAAGACCGGAGTCGTCGGCATCGCTTCGCGGCGGGAAACCGGGCCCCGTCGTCGCGCTCCGCGCGGACATGGACGCGCTGCCGGTGGCCGAGGAGGTCGATGTGCCGTTCAAGTCGACCGTGCGGTCCACGTACAACGGCCAGGACGTCGGCGTGATGCACGCGTGCGGTCACGACGCGCACGTCGCGATTCTGATGAGCGTCGGCGGAGCTGCTCGCCGGTATGCGTGATCAGGTTCCGGGGACCGTGAAGTTTCTCTTCCAGCCCTCCGAGGAAGGTGCACCGCCGGGTGAAGAGGGCGGCGCGGCGCTGATGATCAAGGAGGGCGCGCTCGACAATCCGAAGGTCGACGCGGTGTTCGGCCTGCACGTGTTCCCGTACGAGGTCGGGACGATGCACTATCGACCGGGTGCGCTCATGGCGAGCTCGGACCGATTCGAGATCGTCGTGCACGGCCGGCAGACACACGGTGCACTGCCCTGGAACGGCGTCGACCCGGTGGTCGTCGCGTCGCAGATCGTGCTCGGGCTCCAGACCATAACGAGTCGGCAGGTGAATCTCGTCGCAGTCGCCGGCGGTCGTGACCGTCGGGCGAATCAACGGCGGCGTGCGCTACAACATTGTGCCGGATAGCACGGTGCTCGAGGGCACGATCCGCACGTTCGACGAGGGCATGCGATCGGATATCCACGAGCGAGTGAAGCGAATCGCGGAATCGATCGCGGCAAGCGCAGGAGCGACGGCCACCGCGACGGTGTTTCCGTACACGCCGCGTGACGATGAACGACGTCGCGCTGACCGAACGCATGGCTGGCACGCTCAAGCGCGTGGCCGGCGCGGACAAGGTGGCGATTGCGAAGCAGACGACGACGGCCGAGGACTTCGCGCTGTACGAGCAGAAGGTGCCGGGCATGTTCTTCTTCCTCGGGATCACGCCGAAGGGGCAGGATGCGTCGAAGGCGGCGCCTAACCATTCGCCGCGATTCTTCGTGGATGAGGCCGCGTTGGTGCCGGGCATTCGCGCGCTCGCGAACCTCGCGGTCGACTACCTGCAATCGGCAAAGCCGGCGCAGTAAGCCAGTGCAGTCCGCCGGCCCGGTGAAACCGCGTTCACCGAGGCCAGCCGTACGTCGGGAGACCTCAACCCCGACCCCCATGCAGGCGGTTCTCAGAGACATCCGATACGGCGCCCGTTCGCTGCGTGAAGAGCCGCGCGCTGACGGCGGTCGCGGTCCTCGCCCTCACGCTCGGCATCGGACTCACGACGACGATGTTCAGCATCGTGTACGGCGCGCTGCTCAAGGGCATGCCCTTCCCCGATCCCGACGACTCGTCGCCGTGGCAGCGACAGAACCTGTCGCGCGGCAATCGAGCGCATGCTGACACCGATTCACGATTACCTCGACTACCGCGCGCAGCAGCGGAGCTTCACGGGCATCGCCGCGCTATCACAGCGGCACCGTCAACGTCAGCGGGGCCGAGAAGGCCGAGCGCTACGACGGCGCGTGGGTGACCGCCGAGTTGTTCGACGTGCTTCAGGTCCGACCGCTGCTCGGCCGTACGTTCCGCGCGAGCGAGGAAACGCCCGGGCTCGGGCAACGTCGCCATGCTGAGCCACTCGATGTGGCAGGATCGTTATGCGGGCGACCCGCAGATCATCGGCAAGTCCATTCGCGCGAACGGGCAGTCCCGTACACGGTCGTTGGCGTGATGCCGCCGGAATTTCAGTTTCCGGATCAGCAGGCGATCTGGATGCCGATGCAGCTGGACGCCACGAAGCTCGAGCGCGGCAAGGGGCTCGGCGCTCGAGGTCGTCGCGCGACTCAAGCCGGGCGTGTCGCTCGACGCCGCGAACGCCGACGTCAACGCCATCGCGCGCCGGATCGCGGCCGAGTACAAGACGACGAACGAAGGCATCACGCGCGTCGGCGCGGCCGATCATCGAGACGCAGATCGGCCCGCAGGCGCGTCGACTGCTCTGGACGATGCTCGGCGCCGTGTTCTTCGTGCTGCTCATCGCGTGCGCGAACGTCGCGAATCTGCTGCTCGACCGCGCCGCGCATCGGACCAAGGAAGTCGGCATTCGCACGGCGCTCGGCGCATCGCGGCTGGCGGTCGTTAGGCAGTTCCTGAGCGAAGCGCTGGTGCTCGCCGGCGCCGGCGCCGTGCTTCGGCGACGGTGCGTCGCGCAGGTCGGCGTGATGCTGTTCAACCGCGCCATCGCCGACACGAATCCACCGTTCTGGCTCGACATCCGGCTGCACCCGCCGGTGCTGCTGTTCGTCGCGGCGACTGCGGTCGTCGCGAGCCTGTTCTCCGGAGCGATTCCCGCGTATCAGTCGTCGCGCGCGGACATCAACGAGATCCTGAAGGACGAGTCGCGCGGCGCATCGAGCTTCCGCATCGGACGCCTGAGTCGCGCGCTCGTCGTGTTCGAGATCGCGCTGTCGTGCGGGCTGCTCGTCGCGTCGGGGCTCATGGTGAAGAGCGTCATCGAAGCTCCGCGACGCTCGACCCCGGCGTCACGACGAAGAACATCTTCACGGCGCGCGTCGGGTTTCCCGATACGTACACCGACACGGCGGCCCAGACCCGCTTCTTCGACGCAGCTCGCGCCCCAGCTCGCCGCGATTGCCGGGCGTCCAGGGCGTCGTCGCTCAGCTCGCAGGTGCCGGGCACAGTGCTGCGGGCGGCAGCCTCGTCGCGATCGAGGGCAAGGCGTACGCGACCAGATCGCGATTATCCGCTCACGCAGATCGCTCACCGTGTCGGATCGAGCTTCTTCAGGACGTTCGAGGTCGCTGCGGTGCAGGGACGCGTCGTTCTCGACGGACGACAAGGCGGAATCAGTCCCGGTCGTGATCGTCAACCAGTCGTTCGTGCGGAAGCACTTCGCGTCCGACAACCCGCTCGGCCGGCGGATCCGACTTGGCGGCGCGAATTCGACGGACCCGTGGCGCACCATCGTGGGCGTCATTCCGGACATCTTCACCGGCGACCCGGCAATCCGCGCGATGCCGGCATTCTGCGTTCCACTGCCCCAGAGTCCGATCGAACGGTTCGTGAGCATCGCCGTTCGCGCGCCTAACGCAATGGCGCTCACGCCGCAGGTGCGCGCCGCGGTGGCCTCGCTCAATGCCGACATCCCGATCTACTTCGTGTCGTCCGATGAGCGAGGCGGTGCGAGCGGAACGTCTGGCACATCCGCGTGTTCGGCGGCCTGTTCATGGTCTTCGGATGTCGCGGCGCTGCTGCTGGCCGGCTATCGGGCTGTACGCGGTGATGGCGTTCTCGGTCAGCCGTCGCGCGCGCGAGGTCGGCATCCGCATCGCGCTCGGCGCGCGCACGTCGCACGTGCTGCGCCTGGTGTTCCGCCAGGGGATCATCCAGCTCGCGATCGGCATGACGTTAGGCCTCGGCCTCGGCGCGCTGGTGTCGCAGGGCATTGCGCTGGCGCTGTTCGAGGTGCAGCCGCGGGATCCGGTGACCTTCGCGGCGGTCGTTGCGCGTGCTCACGGCGGCGGGACTGCTGGCGTGCTACATCCCGGCGCGTCGAGCGGCAAAGGTCGATCCCCTCAGCGCAATGCGAGCCGAGTGATACGGACACGGGCTGGCATCGCGGACGGCGTGCCTGTCGCGAGTGATCAGTGCGTGAGTCGTCGGTCATCAGTCATCAGTCCGAGTCGTCAGTAGCAGCGATGGCGGCTCGCAGCCGTTCGCCAGGCGAGACTGAAAACTGATGACTGACGACTGAGCACTGACGACATGTTACTGCTAGACCGACTGCATGCCAGCCTAACGCCGCAGCAGCTCTAGAAGAACTTCGAGATCGTGTAGAGCAGTAGCCCCACGAGTCCGCCGACGAGCGTCCCGTTGATGCGGACGATACTGCAGGTCCTTTCCGATCTGCAGTTCGATCTTCTTCGACGTCTCCTCGGCGTCCCACTGCCCGACCGTGTAGGAGATGAGCTGCGCCGACCTCGCCGCGGAACTGCTCCACCGCGTAGAGCACCGCGTCCAGGATCCACTGGTCGATCTTCGCCATGAGCTCGGCGTCGCTTCAGCACCGCGCTCGCCGAGCTTCATGAGGCCCTGCTCGACCGCGCCCGGCGGGTCGGTCTCCTTGCGCTCTGCATAACGCGCGAGCGCGTGCTTGGCGTCGCCCCAGATGGTCGCGGAGAACTGCCGCACGGCCGGATTGGCGAGCATGTCCTCCTTGATCTCCTCCGCGCGCGCGATGACCTCGGGTGACGTGCGCAGCTTCTCGATGAACTCCGTGAGCGCGTGATCGAATCGCTCGCGCAGCGGGTGCGCCGGATCGGCCGCCACCTGATGCAGCGTGTTCTCGATCGCCGACGACGACCTTGTCGTGAATCCGATCGTCCACGGCCTCCGGGAGCCACCACGGACTCTCCTCGCGGATGCGCTGCCGGATCAGCTCCTCGTTGCGCGACACGCCGTCCGAGATCAGGCGCAGCGCTTCGTCGAGCAGCTCCTGATGGCGGTTGTCCGCCGTCAGCAGCGACAGGACGTTGCCTAGCACGGGTGCGACCTGCGTCTTCCGGACACGCGTGACCAGCGCGCGATCGATCATCGCCTGCACATCTTCGTCGCGCAGCACCTGCGCCGTGCCGGCGAGCCCCGATCGCGACGTGGTGCGCGATGCGCCGGCTGTTGGCGGGATCGCTGATCCATTTCGCGATGCGCTCCGCGATGCGCAGCCCGTGCAATCGCGCCGCGATCACCTCGCGCGACAGGAAGTTGTTCTGCACGAACCCGCCAAGGCTGCGGCCGATGCGGTCCTTGCGGCTCGGGATGATCGCCGTATGCGGAATCGGAATGCCCAGCGGGTGGCGGAACAGCGCGGTGATGGCGAACCAGTCGGCGAGGCCGCCAACCATCGCCGCCTCGGCCGTCGCCCGAACGAACCCGAGCCACGGGAACTGTCGCTCGAGCACGAGCGAGACGACGAACAGCACGGAGGCGCCGACGAGCAGTCCGGTCGCCCGCCGCTTCATGCGGTCGAGCTGGATCTGCTTGTTCGGGTCTTCCTTGTGGATCGGCACCCGCGGCGCCGAGGCGCGGCACCGGCGGGTCCGGGACGCGACGATCGCGCCGCCCGTCGGTTCACTGGCAGCAGGCTGATCGGGCTCGGCAGGTGGGCGAAGTTGAGGTATCGCCATGGTGTAAAGCTGAAAGGACGGCCGAGTGGGTGGAAGGGTTGCGGCCGAAGGCGCGGCGCGCATGCCTGGACCGTTGCGCGTACTGCGGCGTACGCCGCGCAGCATGCAGACCATGGAAAAGCGCGACTACCTGCTCCGCCAGATCGAGGCCCTCGGCCGAATCCTCTCCCGACTACGGGAGCTGATCGTCGGCGGTGCCACCGCGGCAGGCCGACGCCAGATCCGCGAGGAGATGCGGAACGTCGGCCTCGACCTCGCTATGGCGAACGCCCTCGACCCGGCGACGCTGCTGATGCTGCTCGGCAGCCCGGTCCTGGACACCCGGCGCGCGTTCACGGTCGGCTCGTTGCTCCATCATGGACGCGCTGCGCGCGCGCGCCGACGGCGACGAGGCTGGGCGGCGCGGAGCGTCGCCAACGCGCTCGCGTTGCTGCAGGCGGCGCAAGCCCATGCTCGATCCGAACGTGCCGAGCTCGCGGATCAGATCATCGACGAGATCGCTCGGCGCCAGCCGACGCGCTCATCGCTCCGTGCAGACTGACGCGCTAACTTGCCGGACTCGGGGATCCCGAACCGCGCTTCCCGTTCCGCTGGAGCTCGCGCGATCGCGTAGTAGAGCTGCGCGTAGGCGACGTCCTCGACCGTCGGCGAGTCGACGCCAGCCGCGTTCGGCCCCATGATCGAGGACCACGCGCCCGTGTGGCCGAAGCCGATCGCGTGCAGCAGCTCGTGCGTCGCGACGCGCGACTCGCCCAGATACTCGTTCTGACTCACCGTCACGAGCGCCTCGTAGATGCGACCGCTCTGCGTCGTACGTGATGAACGTCTTCCCGGCCGCGGACATTCCGCTGGTTCACCGTCACGAAGAATGCCGTCCGCGCCCGGCATCGACTTCCTCGAACGAGGCCGGACGGAAGAGCGTGCGGCCGAGCAGCCGCTCGAGGTTCCGTCGCCATCTCCCAGAAGCCGAGCGGAGTCGCTCGCCGAGATGAATCGGGTCGCCGCGCTCGTGGCGGAACGCGACTCGGATCGGAAAGCTGTCCGCGACCCAGCTCACCGGCGCGACCAGCGAGCCGGCCGCGTCGCGTCAGCCGCCAGTAGCCGGGACCGTCGCCGTACCGCGTCGTTGCGCGTGACCGGATCGATCGGCACGTCACGACCGTCGAACGGGCCGCCGCGAATGCGCCAGTGCGTCGGCACGAGCACGATGCGCGCTGGTTCGTTCGGCGCACCTGGGACCGAGCGTGACCACGCTCGTGTGGTAGCGCGGCGCGCGTCGAATCGCTGAAGACGCGCAGCGTGACGCGGCCTCGACGGTGGCGACGGGAACGATCCAACGAAGATGCCTGACGAGTCGATCAGCGGCTTCGTAGCGGCCCGCGCGCGTCGATCGCGACGACGTGGACGCCATCGAGCGCGCCGCTGTCAGCGGCGATGATTCGCCCGCCGAACACGTACGAATCGCGCGGCGGTGAGGCGAGTCGTGCATCGCGCATCACGCTGGCCAGCGCGACGGCGCACATCACCCGAATCCACATGGGCACACCTGTCCATCCGGTCCTGACCCGCCGACGCGTCACAACAAGAAGTCGTCGAGGGGCACCCGAATCTACGAGCGTGCGCAGGCACGCGCACGCTTCAGAAGCACAGCCGCTCGCGGGTGTCAGCCGCTCAGTCCGGCACGGTCACTGCGTTAGGGCTGGCTATGCAATGTCCCCAAGGATTCCACGCGCGGCGATTCGTCGCGGTGCTGTGGGGAGCAACGGTTGTGCTCCCATCCATGCTGCCGGCGCAGGGGTCGGACTCCCTGCGTGCCTCGCATCACCCACCGGTCATCACGTGGCTCGACGCGGCGACGCTCGGCGCCGGCATCGCGGGCTCGATCGCGCTCATGGGCAGCGACTCTCGGATCGCCAGGCGACTGCAGAGCGATCCGTACCAGAACAACGATCACTACCAGGACATCGCCAGCGTCGCTGGAAAGTTCAACGAGAAGAGTCTGTTCGCCGTCGGGCTGATCACGTACGGCGTGGCGAAGCTCGTGCACGCGCCGCGCACGACAACGGACATCGCGTGGCACACGACGGAGTCGATCTTCATCGCCAGCGCGACCGCGACGATCGCCCGCGGCATCCTCGGCCGCTCGCGGCCGTTCGTCACGGCGGATTCCGATGCCTATGACTACAAGCCGGGCATGGGATTTCGGGAGTTGAAGTACCGCGCGTACCCGTCCATTCACGCCGCGTCCGCGTTCGCCACCGCATCCGCGCTGACGACGGAGACGGCACGCCACTCCCACGGGGCGGCGTGGATAGTCGGCCCGCTCAGCTACTCGCTGGCGACATTGCCCGGCCTCGCGCGCATGTACGAGGACAAGCACTGGGCGAGCGACGTGCTGATGGGCGCAGCGTTAGGCACGGTGACTGGCTGGGCGACGGTGCGCTATCATCACAACCGCGAGGGCAACCGACTCGACAAGTTCTTTCTCGGCCCGGCGCCATCGGCAACATCGAACGGCGGAGATCGCGCTCGACGTGGGGCTTCACGTTTGAACGGCTGTCATGGCTCCCTCGCCCGCCCGGGCCCGCAGCGCCGCCAGCGTCCACGATCTCGATACGCCCACCACCAAGCGAGCGAACCAGGCCCGCCGTTCGCAGCGCGTGCAGCTCGCGTACGATCACCTCGCGCACCGTCCCCAGCTCCTCGGCGAGCTGCTGTTGCGTCATGCCGAGCGCGATCACGGCGCGGCCGCGCGCGTCCGCGCGCGTCGTCAGGTATTCGGCAAGTCGAGCGGACACCGAGTGGAGCGCGCTGCGGTCGAGCCGCTCGACGACCTCGCGAACCCGCCGCGCGAGGCGCTCGAGCAGCACGAACGCCGCGTCGGGACTCGAGCGGATCGCCGCGGCCAGTGCTTCACGCGCGATGACCGCACACACCGTCGGCTCCGCCGCTACCGCGGTCGCCGGGTAGTCGCCGCCCCCGAACATCGGAACCTCGCCGAGCGTGCCGCCAACGCCCTCGACATGGACCACCTGCGCGCGCCCGCCCGCGCGCCGGATCACGCGGACCTTGCCTTCGAGCACGACCATCAGCCCCGAGGCAGATTCGCCCGCGCGAAAGAGCGTCTCGCCGCGTCGCAAAACGTCGCTCGACAGCACGGTCGGCCAACGTCTGGACAGCCGCACGCGGGAATGCGGCAAAGAACGGAATGGCGTCGAGTCGGTCGCGTGAGATCATGCGTCGATGGTACACCGCGATCGACGCGTCGCCAGCAGGCGTTCGAGGAGTGACAGAAGTTTCACGTCAGCCGCGCCCGACTCGTTATCGTTGCCCTGAGCACGCGTAGACAGCGTTCAGCGGCGTCGTGCGCCCCATCACTTCTGGACATCTACTTCAATGCGACTCCTCAACTTCAGCGGCACGCCAGCGGCACTTCTCATGATCTCGTTCGCGGCGGCCGCGCTTGCACGGGCAGACCATGGGCGGAATGGACCACAGCGCTCACGCCGCCATGAGCAAGACATCAGCGCCGATGCCCGCTGGCCAGGACGCGTACGCCACGGTCGCCGCGGTCGTTGCGGCACTGGAGGCCGATTCGACCACGGACTGGTCGAAGGTCAACATCGAGGCGCTTCGCCAGCATCTGCTCGTCATGAACGACGTGACGCTCGGGGCGCGCGCGACGCAGTCTCCGGTCGCCGGCGGCGCACGCATGGACGTCACGGGCGACGGCCGCGTCGCGCAGTCCATTCGCGCCATGCTGCACGCACATGCGCGGCGAGCTGGAGAAGTTGGGCACGTACCACGCGACGGTCGACGACATTCCGTCGGGCGCCCGCCTAACGGTGACGGCGTCGGACGCCGGCAACACGGCGACCGATTGCGAAGATCCGCGGCTTGGGCTTCATCGGCCTGCTGACGTTCGGCGACCACCACGCGCCGCACCATATCGCGCTGGCCGCGGCAGACGATGAGCGCATCGGTAGGTCTCAGGTCGCTACGGGCGCCGCGCTGCTGACGGCGATAGCGCCGGATCAGCGCATTCGTCGAGCTGTCGTGCGCGAGCGGCGGCGGCGTCCTGGGCCGTCAGCTCCGGGACGATCTTCGCCGCGAGCACCTTCCCCAGCTCGACGCCCCACTGATCGAACGAGTCGAGGTTCCAGATCACGCCCTGCGTGAACACCGCGTGCTCGTAGAGCGCGATCAGCGCGCCGAGCACGGCCGGCGTTAGGCGCTCGGCCAGGATCGTCGTGGTGGGGCGGTTCCCGTCGAACTCCTTGTGCGGCACGAGCGCATCCGGCACGCCTTCGCGCTTCACCACGTCCGCCGTCTTGCCGAACGCCAGCGCCTCCGTCTGCGCGAACATGTTGGCCATCAACAGATCGTGATGGTCACCGAGCGGCTCGAGCGGCTGCGCGAAGCCAATGAAGTCGCAGGGGATGAGCTTCGTGCCCTGATGGATGAGCTGATAGAACGAGTGCTGCCCGTTCGTGCCCGGCTCACCCCAGAAGACGGCGCCGGTCTCGTAGTCGACGCGCGCGCCGTCGAGCGTCACGTGCTTGCCGTTGCTCTCCATCGTGAGCTGCTGCAGGTATGCCGGGAATCGCGCGAGGTACTGACTGTACGGCATCACGCCGACGGTCTGCGCATCGAAGAAGTCGCCGTACCAGAGACCCAGGAGTCCGAGTAGCGCGGGCAGGTTCTCGCTCGAGCGGCGCCGTGCGGAAGTGCTCGTCCATCGCGTGCGATCCCGCGAGCATCTCGCGGAACCGGTCGGGACCGATCGCGATCATCGTCGACAGGCCGATCGCCGATTCCATGGAGTACCGGCCGCCGACCCAGTCCCAGAAGTCGAACATGTTCGCGGTGTCGATGCCGAACTTCTGCACCTCGGACGCGTTGGTGGACACCGCCACGAAGTGCTTCGCGACCGCCTGCTCGTCGCCTAACGCCGTCAGCAGCCACGCGCGGGCCGAGCGCGCGTTCGTCATCGTCTCGAGCGTCGTGAACGTCTTCGACGCGACGATGAACAGCGTCTCCGCCGGATCGAGGTCGTGCGTCTTCTCGACGAAATCCGCACCGTCCACGTTGGACACGAAGCGGCAGGTGAGCGAGCGATCCGCTGTAGAAGCGCAGCGCCTCGTACGCCATGGCCGGACCGAGGTCCGAGCCGCCAATGCCAATGTTCACGATCGAGCGGATGCGCTTGCCCGTGTGTCCGGTCCACGCGCCGCTCCGCACGCGATTCGCGAAGGCGGCCATGCGATCGAGCACCGCGTGCACATCGTCGACGACGTTGCGTCCGTCGACCATGATCGAGGCCGAGCGCGGCGCGCGCAGCGCGACGTGCAGGACGGGGCGGTTCTCGGTGACGTTGATGCGATCGCCGCGGAACATCGCCTCGATGCGCTCCGGAAGCCGCGTCGCTCGCGCGAGCGCGAACAATCGCTCGAGCGTCTCGTCCGTTATGCGATGCTTCGAGTAATCGATGTACAAGCCCGCCGCCTCGGACACATAGCGCTCGCCGCGCGCGGCGTCGGCGTCGAACAGCGACCGCAGATGGACCGAGCGCATCTCGTCCGCGTGCGCCTTCGAACGCGTTCCACTCCGGAAGTGTGGTGAGCGCGGCGGTCGGTCGGACCGGGTTGGCGGCGCAAGGGTCATGTGTCGCTTCCAGGAAGGTGAGTAGGCTAGTGGACTGAGCGGCAGATGGGCCGGAATCACCTGCTATCAACATCTCACCGACGCTCCACTAGTCAGCGGGGCGTCAGCACTTTTGCGACGACTACTGCTCCAACATACACTTCAGGCGACGAGCAGCCCATACCCAGCCATGGCTGGTACCGCAGTGTCCACCAGTGCGTACCATCGTCCACCATCGGACCGCTCGGGAGCTCGGCCATGAACATCTTCTCGACGACGCCGTCGCAACGTCAGCTCGGGCGTGGGCCTGCTCGTTCTGCGTCTCGCGCTCGGGCTCGTGTTCATCGTTCATGGCGGCCAGAAGCTGTTCGTGATGGGCCCGAGCGGCGACCGGCGGCATGCTCGGGCAGATGGGGATACCCGGCGCGGCACTGTTCGGGCCGATGCTCGCGATCGTCGAGCCACTCGCTGGAGTCGGCGCTCATGCTCGGCCTGCTCACTCGTCTCGCCGGCATTCGCGATCGCGTCCGACATGTTCGGCGCGATCGCTTATGTTTCACATCCACGCACGGCTTCTTCGTGCCGATGGGAATCGAGTTTCCGATGATGCTCTGCGCGAGCGGCGCTCGCGCTGGCCGCGCTCGGCGCGGGACCCTTCTCGATCGATCATGCCATCGATCGAGCGACGCAATGCAACCTGAGGAATCGCGTCATGTCTGATGCGGATCCGAACCACGCGTCCGGTGCACGTCGGAAAATGCCGAGGATCGCGGCATCGCGCCGCCGGGATTTCGGCTCCCACCCGCGACGCACATAGGCGTCGTTCGCCTGCAGGTCGCGGACCTCGCGCGCTCGCTCGCGTACTACGAGCGCGTCCTCGGATTTCGCGTACGTGCGCCGCGACCGACGGGGTCGCGGCTCGGCACCAGTCGACGGCGAATCGCCGATCCTCGAGCTGCGCGAACGGCCCGGCGCGCAACCCGCATCCGCGAGCGCGGCCAGCTCGGACTCTTTCACTTCGCGATTCTCCTTCCCGATCGCGCGTCGCTCGGACGCTTCGTTACGCCACCTGTCGGAGATCGGCGCGTACGCCGGCATGTCCGATCATCTCGTGAGCGAGGCGCTCTACCTCACGGATCCCGACGGACTCGGGCATCGAGGTGTACGCCGACCGTCCGCGCGCGGAGTGGACGTACGACGGCCGCGAGCTCGCAGATGGCGACGCTTCCGCTCGACGTGCAGGACCTCGTGGCGGCCGGCGGGACAGAGCGCTGGACGGGCATGCCTAACGGGACGACGATCGGCCACGTGCATCTGCACGTCGGCGATCTCGAGGAGGCCGCCGCGTTCTACCACGAGGCGCTCGGCTTCGACAAGGTCGTCTGGAGCTACCCGGGCGCGTTGTTCCTCTCGGCGGGCGGCTACCATCATCATCTCGGCACGAACACGTGGGCGGCGGCGCACCGCCGCGCGGGCGAGGATGACGCGAGCCTGCGTCGAGTGGGAGCTCGTGCTGCCTGACGCGGCGAGTGTCGCGCGGCGGCGGCGAGCGTCGAGCGGCGGGCGGGTCGAACGTTCGCCGGACGGCAGGTCCTCGCGCGCGATCCGTGGGGCACGGCCGTGAGGCTCGTCGCGGCTGAGGAAGACCGTAGAACCAATGACGGCGGACGACGCGAGGCGGAGAAGCGGTCATCCACGAGCGATCTCGTGATGCATGGCCGTCTCGACGCATCGAAGTCACTCGTCATGAGCCTCGGCGATCGCTCCTCGGAGACGACGCGCGCTAGTCCGCGCGGATCGAGATCAGCGGGTCGACCGCACACCGCGCGGCGCATCGGGCACCAGACACGCCGCGACCGCCGTCAGGAGCAGCACCGCCACGCCGATCGCGAATGACAGCGGGTCCGTGCGGCCGACGCCGTACAGCATGTTCTCGAGCAGCTTCGACGCCCAGCGCGCGCCCAGCACGCCCGACGAGCGCGCCGACCGCCGCCATCACCACGCCGCGCCGGAGCACGGACTATCGCGATCGTCGAGCGCGTGGCGCCGAGCGCGATCCGGATGCCGATCTCGCGCGTCTGCTGCGCGACCGCGTACGCCATCACGCCATAGAGCCCGACCGCGGCCAGCACGAGCGCGAGCACCGTGAACGCCACGAGCAGCGTCATCGTGAAGCGCGGCCGCGCGATCGACCGCTGCCATGACGTTCTCGATGTTGGTGACGTTCGGCGACGGCAGTGCGCGCGTCCGCCTGCGCGAACGAGCGCGCGGAGCGACGGAATCGGATCGGCGCCCGGCGCGACGCGAACCATGAGCGCCGGCTCGTAGGAGTCCGTCGCCGGCAGGTACAACATCGGCCGACTCGCGTCGCCCATGAGGCCGGCCGTGAGCGCATCCGCGACGACGCCGACGATCGTCGTCCAGTCGCCCTGGCCGTTGTAGACGACGCGAATCCGGTGACCTAGCGCCGACTTCCCGCGGCCAGTACTTCTTCGCGAAGCCGTCGTTGACGAGCGCCTGTCCGTGCCGCCTTCGACGTGTCGGTGATCGTCGAGCCTTCGACGAGCCGAATCCCCATGAAGCGGAAGTAGTCAGGCTCGACGCCGGTTGTAGTCGATGAACGACGTCGTGCCCGCCGGCGGCAGCGGGTCGCCCTCGATCTGCAGCGCACCGATGAGGAAGCTCCGCGACGGCGGCGCGCCGTCGGCGATCGTCAGCGGCCTCGACGCCGGGCACGTGACGCATCCGTTCGGCGATGTCCGACGAGGAACGCCTGCCGCGCCTCGGTCGTCGGATACTGCCTGCCGGCAGCGTGAGCTGAACCGCGTACAGCCGCGACGGATCGAAGCCGGGATCGATGCGTCTGCAGGTGGACGATGCTGCGAATGAGCAGCGTCGCGCCCACGAGCAGGACCGTGGACACCGCCATCTCGCTCACGACGAGCACCGAGCGACAGCCGTCGCTGCCGCCGCGACTGCGACACGGACGATGGCGCCTGCCTTGAGCGCATCGTTCGCGGAGAATCGCGCGGACTGCAGGGTGCCGAGCAGCTCCGACGATGAGTCCGGTCAGCGGCGGCGAGCCCCGCCGTCACGAGCAGCGTCGTCCCGTCCATTCGCGCCTCGCGCCAGCTCGGCGAGCGACTCCGGGCGCATCGCGACGCAGCGCGCTGCAGTCCGACCCAGCCCGACCAGAAGTCCACCAAGACAACCGGCGACGGCGAGCAGCAGACTCTCGGTGAGCAGCTGCCTGACGATGTCGAACGCCGACTCGCGCCCATCGCCGCGCGAATCGCGAGCTCGCGCTGGCGCGCGGCCGTCTTCGCGAGCAGCAGATGCGCGACGTTGCCGCAGGCGATGAGCAGCACGAGCGCGACGGCAACCGACAGCAGCAGCAGCGACTGACGGAAGCTCACCAGCTCGCTCGGCGCCGTGAGCTTGACCGTGAAGTCGCTCGCTCGCGCGCCTTCGGCCTGCTTCGCGGACGCTCGGGCGTAGATCGAGTCGAGCTCACGCGTCGCCGCGGCCATGCGTCACGTTCGGCCGCAGCCGCCCGACCGAGTCGGCACGGCAATGCTGTCGTTGCGCAGGTCGAGCGGCAGCCAGACGTCGCTCACCGTTCTCCTCGAGCCTGCGGCAGCCGGTACCCGACCGGCATGACACCGATGACCGTGTACGGCTGATTGTCGAGCGCGATCGACTTGCCGATGATCGCGGCGGTCGCTCCCGTAGCGCCCACGCCAGAACGGCTCGCTCAACAGCGCGACGCGCCCGCCGTCGGCGATGTCGCGCGACGTGAACACGCGGCCGATGATCGGTTTCGTCCCGGTGAACTCACTGAACGACGGCAGGACCGACGCACGTTGACGCTGGCGGGTGTGCCGTCCGTCGTTCGCAGCGAACGGTCCGTCGCCGTGTACGCCTCGAACGCCTCGAACGATCGGGCGTTCTCCTTCCAGGCGCGCACGACCTGCATGTCCGCGGCATGACCATCACGCTCATGCCGGTGTTGTTGCCGCGCGTCGGCTCGAGATACACGAACGCGATGCGATCCGCGTTCGGGTACGGCAGCGGGTGGAGCAGCAGCGTGTTGACGACGCTGAACACGGCGGTGTTGGCCCCAATGCCGAGCGCCAGCGTGATCACCGCGACGGCGGTCCAGCCCTTCTGCCTGCCTAACGTGCGCCAGGCGAACTGGACGTCGTGGACGAACGCGTCGACGAGCTGCGCGCGAGTCATGCGACGTTCCCTCCGGGAGGTGATGGCGATGCATTCGGCGCGCGCGCTGTGCGAGGTCGCCGAGTCGGCGCGTCGCGGCACGACGTGCGTCGGTCGTCGGACATGCCGCGCTCCATGTAGTCGCGTGCGCGCATGTCGATGTGAAACGCGAGCTCGTCGTCGACGTCGGCCTCCGCGCGCGGACCCCAGAAGCGCAGGTAGCGCCGCCACGTGGCGGCGCGTGGGCGTTCGGGGGCGGGCGCTTGCTGCGGATCGTTCATGAGCGGTCTCGCGAGTCAGCGCGGGCGCGGGGGCGGTCTCGAGCACCTTGAACACGGCGCCGGCGAACCGCGCCCAGTAGTCGCGCGACGCGGCGAGCTGCTTCTTGCCGGCGGTCGTTAGGCGATAGAACTTCGCGCGCCGATTGTGCTCGGTGATCCCCCACTCGGCCACGATGAGGCCGCGCTCCTCGAGCTTGTGGAGCGCCGGATAGAGCGAGCCTTCCTCGACCTGGAGGACGTCGTCGGTGCACTGCTCGATCCAGCGCGCGATGCCGTAGCCGTGGGCGGGCGCCCAGGAGAGCGTCTTGAGCACCATGAGGTCGAGCGTGCCCTTCAGGAAATCGGTCGTCGAGTCGGGCATGGGATGCGGCGTCGGCGGCTCGGCGGCGGTGATCCGCGTCACCTAGGACTCCTATGTATATACCTCGGACTCCTAGGGTACGCAATATCGACTTCGCAGTGCCGGGCTGACTGCTTCGTAGCACGCGCGGAGCCGCAGACGACTCATTGGGCTAATGGCACAGCCGCTGCTAGAAGCGGTAGCGAGCAACGCGTCGGCATCACGCCAGCCGCTGCAAGCATGCCGGCGGCCGCATGCAGCATGCCAGCGCTTGCCTTCGGCCGATTTCGCGCGTAGCGTATCGGTCGACGTCATCCAGCGAGGCGATGCGTGGTCGAGAGACGGCGTCCGCGGTTGATGCCGCTCTGCCTTGATTGTCGCGGTCGTGTTCGGACGATCGCGGCGCCGAGCGCGCGCGCACAGACGCCGGTCGACTCGGCGCTGCTCGCCTACATCAACTCGCATTCGCGCCGATCGACGTCCACGCGCATCCAATGCGCCCGTGCCGCCGGCGCGCCCGCGGACACCGAGTTCGACGCGCTGCCGCTCGACGGGATTCCGCCGTTCGCCGTGTCCCGCATCGCCTCTCGCTCGACGACCCCATCTGGCGAAGCGCGCAGGACGCGCTGTTTCACGCGCCGACCGCGGCGAACGACAGCGTCTATCGCGCCGGCACTCCGCAGCGCGGCGCGAAGCGACGCGTCGCGCAGCACGGCGAGCACTTTCCCGACGTGGGCGCTCGACGCCGCCGGCATCGACGTGATGCTGGCGAATCGCATCGCCATGGGCGCCGGGCTCGCGAGCCCGCGCTTCCGCTGGGTGCCGTTCGCCGACCCGCTCATGTACCCGCTGGACACGCGCGGCGAGGCCGCTCGGACACCCGACACGCGCTCGCTGTATCCGAAGGAGGCTGCGCTGCTCAGGCGCTACCTCCGCGAGCTTCGGCATCGCCAAGCTTCCGCCGACGCTCGACGCCTACACGCGCACCGTCGTTAGGCCGACGCTCGAGCGATGGCGCTCCGGCGGCGCCGTGGGCATCAAGTTCGAGGCCGCGTATCTGCGCCCCCTCGACTTCGACGATCCCGACCCCGCAGCCGCACGCGCGATCGTACGCGCGATACGTCGCCGGCGGCGTCGCCGACGCGCGCCGAGTACAAGACGCTCGAGGACTACCTGATGCGCGTGATCGCCAGCGACGCCGGGGCGCCTGCGACCTGACGATCCAGATTCACACGCTCGAGACGTTCGGCGGCTACTACGCGTCCGCGCGGTGCGGCACCGCACCTGCTCGAGCCGCTGTTCAACGACTCGACACTCCGCGCGACGAAGTTCGTCATCGTCCACGGCGGCTGGCCGCTCATCGGCGAGACGCAGGGGCTGCTTGTCGAAGCCGAACGTGTACGCCGACATCTCGATGATGGACATCCTCCTCTCGCCGACGCAGCTCGCCGGCGCGCTCCGCCAGTGGCTCGGCGAGTGGCCCGACAAGGTGCTGTTCGGCAGCGACGCGTTCGACGGCGGGCCCGAGCAAGGGTGGGAGCAGGTCGCGTGGGTCGGTTCGACGACCGCGCGCCGAGCGCTCGCCATCGCGCTCACCGGCATGATGCGCGACGGCGAGATCAATCGCCCGCGCGCCGAGGCAGCTCGCGCGGATGGTGATGCGTCGAGAACGCGCTGGCCGCCTACGACCTCGGACGTCCGTTGAATCTCATCACCACCCTCCTCGCCTTCCCGATGCCTGATTCGCGATGTCACCCTGGTTGCGGCGCTCGTCGTCGCCATGGCACCGGTGTCGCATGCCCGCGCAGGAGACGCCGACGGAGCGCGACGCCGCGCGCGTCGTCGTGCAGAAGCAGATGGACCCTCGAGCGCTCGCTGAACCTCGACGCGCTCGTCGCGCAAGCTCACCGGCGCCGAACCCGGCGCGCGACGCCGTCGCCGCGCGCGCCAAGGAGCTCATGGACACGGAGCTGCTCGCGTTAGGCGACGACATCACGAAGCATCCCGGAGATCGGCTTCGAGGAGACGCGATCGGTGCAGCTGCTCATCGACTATCTCAAGAAGCACGACTTCGACGTCACCATGGGCGTCGGCGAGCTCAAGACCGCGTTCGTCGCCCGCTACAACAAGTCGACGCCGGGCCCGAAGCTCGGCGTGATCCTCGAGTACGACGCGCTCCGCGGCACGAAGGGCGCGTTCCACGGCGACCAGCACTCGACGCAGGGACCGATCGGGATCGCGGCGGCGGTCGCGGTCGCCGAGTTCCTGACGCGGACGAAGACGCCAGGCAGCGTCGACGGTGTTCGGCGCGCCGGGCGAGGAGATGATGCCGCCGAACGCGAAGACCGTCATGTACGAGGCGGGTGCGTTCAAGGGCATGGACGTGCTCGTGCGCAGTCACGCCGTCGAGCGCGACCAGTCGCCCGGCGGCCGGATTCGGCACGTGCTGCATGAACATCGACGGCGTGAAGTACACGTTCTTCGGCGCGCCCGCGCATCAGCTCACGGCGTGGAACGGCCGCAACGCACTCGAGGCGGTGATCCACCTCTTCAACAACATCGACGCCGATTCGGAGCAACATCCGCCCGGAGGCGCGCATTCAGGGCGTCATCACGGAAGGCGGCGCGGCGCCTAACGTCGTTCCCGACCGCACGGCGGCCGACTTCTACATTCGCTACCCGGACGAGGTCTATCTCGCGCAGGAAACCGAGATGGTGAACAACGCGGCGCGCGGCGGCCGCGCTCGCGACCGGAACGCAGGTGAAGATCGATCACTACGGGCGCAACCGCGACGGCATCGGCGTCGCGTCGCTCGACGAGGTCGGCTTCGCCTACATGAAGAAGTACGGCGCGACCGGCGTGCTGCCGGAGCCGGGCAAGCCGCAGGGCTACGAGGAGACCGGCAGCGTCTCGAGCAACATTCCGGGCATCGGGTTCAGCGCGAAGACCTCGAACGCGCCGAACCACACGTACGAGATGGAAGCCGACGCGCTGACGGACGTCGGGCACGCGCGGCTTCGTCATCGACGCGCAGGCGATGGCGTCGCTGCTGTACGATTTCGCGACACGTGCCGACTACCGCGCGCTCGTCAAACGCGAGTTCGACGGGCTCAAGGCGCTCCACGAGGAGTACCTCGAGGCGCTCCGCAAAGTCTACACGGTACCCAAGGTCGTCGGTGAGCGAGCGTCACCCTAACGTGACTCAACGAATGGCGGTGGCGGTCGCAGGCATCCGGGTGACCCGCACCTCCGCGCCGAGCTCGCAAGCCATCTCGCGATGCACATCGCGGAGAATATGCGGCGCGGCAACGAGCGCGGCGCCTAACGCTACTGGCGGCGCGCTCGCGCGAGCGCTTCCCCGAGCTCGTCCGTGCGGGCCTTCGACATCTGCGCGAAGCACTCCGACAGGGGCTCGGCCCACAGTGGCACAGTCCCGGGCGCGGGACTCCTCGTGCACTCACGGTCGCGCTGCACGATCCACGTCCGCTGCTCGACGCGCAGCTGCGTGACACCCGGTGGATCCGGCGCGCCACGCTGCGTTCCCGCGATGCGACGCAGCTCGACGATCAGCGAGTCGTACACACGCTGCAGCGCGGCATCGTTCACCGCGATGTGCGCGAGCAGGCACGCGCGCTGGTCCGCCATCGTCGGGGTGGCGCAACGCTGACTCGGCGCGGTAGTGCTGCTCGCGGTGGGGTGGGTGTGCCTGCGGTGGGCGTGCGTGCGGGGCGCGTGCTTGCTGACTCAGCCGCGCTCGATGGTCGCGCGACCGTTGGTGGCCTGAACGGGTCGTCGGCTTTTGCTTGCGTCCGAGTCGTAGCGGACGACGGCTCACGTCGTGGAGAAGCCGGCTGCCTGGACGCGCTGTCGGGAAGCGCGGGTCGTGGGCTCGGCACCGGCTGGGCCGCGACTGTCGTATCGGCCGCGCGCGCAGGCGGCGGTGTTACTCGTTTCGAGTTGGCCGCCGAGTCGGCCGTGCGCGCGGAGTCGAGCGCAACTGTGCCGGCGCTCGATGTGAGGCCGCCGTTAGGCTCGGTAGGCGACGCGTCCCGCCCACGCCCGCCGAGCACGATGTACAAGGATCCGGCGCCGATGAGCAGCGGGACGAGCAGCGCCAGTCCGCGGAGGATTGGCCGACGGGTGAGAAGGCGACGCGCAGAGCGTGGCGCGGCCGCGGCGGCGGGCGGGGCAGTGTTCCGGGTGCGCGTCGGAACTGGCCACCGCGGCGTCGCCTGTGACTGCTCTGCGTCCGCAATACCGTCGCGGTCGCGCGCCGGCTCGGCTGCCACCGCCGGCGAGCTGGCCGGGAGCGCATCGTCGAGCGGCACTGAACCAGGCGACGGGATCGGACGGAACTTCACCGTCGGCTCGTCTTCGGTCGAGCGCGGACCCGGCGGGTACGCCGCCGTCAGGACTGGTGGCGGGTTGTACGTTAGGCGACCGAGGAACTCCTCGATGCTCTGCCATCGCTGCGCCTTGTTCTTCACCAGCGCGCCCTCGATGGCGAACAGCAGATTTGCGGGAACGCGTGGCCTGAGCTCCGTGATGCGCGGCAGCTCCTCGTGCTTCTGCTTGTAGATGACGCCGTAAAGATTCTCTCCCGCCCACGGTCGGCGGCCCGTCAGCAGCTCCCAACCAAGCACACCGAGGCTGTAGATGTCGCTCCGACCGTCGACGTGGCCGCCGTCGATCTGCTCGGGCGACATGTACTGCGGCGTGCCGAGTGCGGCGCCGAGCTGCGTGATGGCGGGGTCGCCGTCGATCTTCCGAGCGATGCCGAAGTCGGAGAGCAGTGCGCGTCCGGTACGCTCGTCGAGGAAGACGTTTTCCGGTTTCACGTCGCGGTGGACGATGCCGCGCCGATGCGCGTAGGCGAGCGCGTTCGCGACGTCTCGCAGGACGGTCTCTGCCCGCTCCGCGTCGAAGGCGCCATACTCGCGCAGACGATCTCGCACTGTCCCGCCGGCGACGTATTCCATGATGATCGCCAGCGCGCGGTCGTCGATCTGCTCGATCGCTTCGGTACGTACGATGTTCGGATGGTCGAGGTCGGCGACGACGCGTGCCTCGCGCGCGAACCGCTGGAGGGCGTCCGGGTCGTCCAGGTAGCGCGCGCGGACGGCCTTGATGGCCACGAGGCGGTTGGAGTCCCGCCTGCCGCGCGAGATAGACCGCCGCCATCCCGCCCTGCCCGATCTCGCGGATCAGCTCGTAGTCGCGCTCGAGTGTTTGAAGGTCAGTGGGAAAGTCAGTTTCGGGCGGCATCGGCTCGGCGGTGAATGCCGTCGCTATATGCCGGATGTATGCCGAACCGTGGAGACGCGGCCTCGACCGTCTTCAAGGGGCAAGCGGCAGACCGACACGCTCCGCGAGCCGTGCTGCGTCGAACGGCGCGTGTACCTTCGCGTCGTTGTCGAAGTAGACATACACATCTCGGGCGCCCTTGGGCCCACTGCGCCACGCGTCGATCTTCGCCGCCCACGCATTGAGCTCGGCGTCGGTGTAGCCGCTCGCGTACAGCTCCTGCGATCCGTGCAGCCGCACATACACGAAATCCGCCGTGACTTCCTCGGCATAGGGGAACTTGCCGGCCGTATCGGCGATCACGAACGCGCAGCGGTGCGCGCGCAGCAGGCTGTAGAACTCGTCGTTGAAGTACGTGGGATGCCGCACCTCGAACGCGTGGCGGAAGGCGACGTTCGCTGACGCGTCCACGAGCGCCCCGCGACGGAGCCGATGGTCATGCTGGCGCGCGACGGCCTCGGCTTCCACGGCTAGTGCGCGGCAGTTGCCGCATGAACGCGTCCAGTCGCTCGGCCTCGAAGCGGTAGGTCGCGGGGAGTTGCCAGAGAAAGGGCCCGGTCTTTTGCCCGAGCGCGAGCACCCCGCTCGCGAAGAAATTCCCGAGTGAAGCTTCGGCATTCTTCAGCTTGAGATTGTGCGTGATGAAGCGGCCACCCTTGACCGCGAACACGAACTCACCGTTGGGAACTTCGGCGACCCACCGCTCGAACACCGCCGGCGATTTCAGGCTGTAGAACGTGCCGTTCAACTCGATGCTGTTGAAGCGGCGGCTCGCGAACTCGAGCCAGCGTCGAGCGGGCAGATCTTCGGGATAGAACCGGCCGCGCCAGGGTTTGTAGTCGTATCCGCTGATGCCGACGAACGCGCGGCCCGATGGGCGACCGCGCGCCTTCGCCTGCCCTACCGCTTGCTCTGTCACCGGCCAACGGCGCTCACCGAACGAGACCGGTGATGACGCAAGGCAATCTGTGGGCCCGCTCAGCCCGTTCGGCCCTAACGCGGGATGACCGGAAGCACGACGTGCGACGGATGCGCCGCGTCATGCACGAGCCGTTGATGCGCGACCACGAACGTGCTGTCGCGCTCGTTGTTGCCGCCGGTGTTCAGATTCCGATCGTACTTCGGAAACAGTGCCGACGACACACTCACGCGGAGTCGGTGGCCCGGCTCGAACACGCGCGACGTGAACCAGAGGTCGATGTCGTACCGCTCGACGCTGCCCGGCGTGAGCGGCACCTCCTTGTCGAATCCCTGCCGGAAGCGCGCGCGCGCCACGCCATCCTGGACTCGCTCGGCGTGACCATCCGGGAAGACGTCGAGCAGCATGACGTTCCAGTCCGTGTCTTTCGCGTCGGTCGCCGCCCACAGCGTCGCCGACATCTGACCCGTCACTTCGATCGGCTTCGTCAAGCGGCTTCGACGTGAAGACGAGCGCGTCACGACGCGACGCGTTGAGTGACGTGAAGTCCTCGTTGAGCGACGTCTCGAGCTCGCGCGAATCGATGAGGTAGGGCGTCGGATTCGCGGGATCGTACGTGAACGTGTCCGCCGGCGCGCGCCGTTCGGCGGAATGGTGTCGAGCACACCGTCGCCCGCACTCGTGTTCGCCTTGCCGCCCGACGACACGTACCACTTCGTCGGAACCGCGCGTGCGAGCGGCCACGCCGGTTCCTTCCGCCACGCGTTGTCACCGAACACGAAGATGTCCACCGGCGGCTCACTGTCGACGCCGTTGTCCTTGCCCAGCAGATAGTGATCGAACCAGCGGAGCTGGAGTCGTCGCGTGTCGACGCGCGACTCCGGACCGAACTCGCCGGCGACGTAGTCGACGCCCTTGTGCGCGCCCGGACCCATGACGAGCCGAACGAACGGATGCCCGGGCACCTTGTTCAGTGCGTTCGTGTAGTCGATCGGCCCGCGCGAATCGTCGTACCAGCCGGAGATCTGCAGCACCGGCGCGCGGACCTTCGCGATGTTCGTCGTCACCGCGTGCGCGCGCCAATACGCGTCGAGCGTGGGATGCGCGATCCATCGATCCCACAGCGGCACGTCGCCGCAGCCGAGTTGCTGTGGCAGATCGCTGAGCGGCAGGTGCTTGAGCGCGGCGCCGATGTCGAGGTCGCTGATGTCCTGCAGCGTTCGCGCGCGCATGAGACACGCCCACGCGACGTTGATCGGCGAGAACACCATGTCCTCGTACGGAACGATGCGCCACGGATCGCCGGTCGCCGCCGACGGCGCGATGGCCGCGAGATGCGGCGGTGCGCTCACGGCCGCGTACCACGCGAGCCGCCCCTCGTCCGAGTGGCCGATCAACCCCACGCGCCCGTTCGCGCCCGGGAGCTTCGCTGCCCACTCGACGGCGTCGTAGCCATCGCGCACGTCGGTGTCGTAGTCGCCGAAATCCTTTCCGTCGGAGACGTCTCGGCCACGCACGTGCTGCGCGACGAAGATGTAGCCGCGCGACGCCCAGTAGCGGCCCGCCGGATGGAGAATGCGCGTGTACGGCGTTCGCTGCATAACGACGCCGAACGGTCCCTGCCCCACCGGACGCGCGACGTAGCTCGCGAGCTTCGCGCCGTCGCGCGTCGTCATGAAGACGAGCGTGTCTTCGGTGACGGCGTACTGCGAGTCGGACACGGCGCCAGGCCACAGCGTCGTACGTCTGCTCGGCCACGAACGGAGTCGCTTCGTCGCACGAGCCGAATGCGCCGACCCGACGGCTTCCCGTTCGCGAGCATGACTCCGGTGAGCGTGTCGCCATGCCACGCCGCCGCGATCGATTGGCTACCGCTCGCCACTCAGCGTGAGTGAATCGCCCTGCGTGACCACATGCGTGACGTCGAGCAGCGTGTCGCCGGTACGGCGGCGGATCGAGCCAGTGACGCCTGAATCACCGCTCTGCGAAATGCGCGAATCCCATGCGCCGCCACCCCTCGAACCCGGGTCGCGTGGTCGAGCCGCTCGCGAGGTAGGCGTCCCAGTCGCCGGTGAGCACGGGCGCGCCGGCGGGCGAGCGCTTTTCGGTGGTACACGCGACTGCAGTGGCAACGGTAGCGATCGCGGCGAGAGCTCGTACGCGGCGCGCGGACGCGAAGCGGTGAGAGCGCATGTCGTGGGTGACTCGGCTGGTGAAAACGGCGCACGTTCGGGAAGACCGACGATGCGCGCGCCACGCGGAGAGCGCTACCCTGTCTCGTCGACTACAGCTGCTCCGGCACGAAGCGGGTCACTTTACCATCCGGCGTGAGCTCGATCGTGTAGTAGACGGTGCGGCCATCACCCTCGACCTTGTATCGATACACCCAGCGGACCTTCGAGCCGAAGCGCTCGATCCCCTTGCTTCCGTTGTCCTCCACTTCGAGGAACGCAATCCGCGCCGACGACGCCTTGAACCCGCGCGCGGCCGTGGTGCGGACGGGCCCACCGGGGTTGCGCAGGTTCGGAGCGAGCATCTCCGAGTCACGGTTGTCGGCCACAGCGGCAAGCATACCCAGGAGTCGTTGGGACAGCGCCGGGTCAGGGTCTGGACGCTCGACGAGCGACCGCATCGCCAATCCGGGCACGTAGAAGCTTGCGACGTTCGTCGCCAGCACGTTGACGGCGTTCCAGCGGTCGATGTTGAACAGCACGACGACGCTCAGGTCATCGTCCGGGTATCGGTAGATCACCGACGAGAATCCGGCGACGGTGCTCCCGTTATGCAGCACCATGTGATGGCCTCTGAACTCGTCGAGGAACCACGCGATTCCGCCGCTGAACGTTGACCCATCGTTGAATCGAACTGGCGTCGTCATCAACTTCATCGTCTCCGGCTTGACGATCGAGCCATTCGTCAGCGCGATGTTCCACCGCGCCATGTCGGCGGCGGTGCTCAGAACTCCGCCGTTCGGTGCGAGGATCGCCGGACGCAGCGGCTCGCCGTTCTCGAGTACACCGTCACGGTCGACGTATCCCGATGCATGGTTAGGCACGACGTCACTCGGGCGTCTCAAGCGCGTCTCCCGCATGCCGGCGGGCGTGAAAATACGTTCTATGACGAAGCGCTCGTACGGAAGGCCGGTGACCTTCTCGATCACCTTGCCTAACAACGGGAAGGCGCTGTTCGTGTACGAGAATCGGGTTCCCGGTGCGAAATCGAGCGGGTGACGTGCCACGAACGCGATGAACTCGGCAGTCGTGTACTCGCGGCGGTAGGAGAACGCGGTATCCGCTTCCCAGTCTGGCAGCCCCGACGTATGCGTCAGCAAGTGACGCAGCCGGATGCCACCCCATTCCTGCGGAAGGCCGGTCAGATACTTCGAGAGCGGGTCCTCGAGACCTAGCTTCCCCTCCTCGACGAGCAGCATCACGGCCTCGGCAGCGACCTGCTTGCTCATCGACCCGATCTCGAACACGCTGTGCTCGGTCGCGGCGACGTTGAGCTCCAGGTTCGCCACGCCATACCCCGCCGCTTTCACGACCTGGTTATGATGGACGACCGAGATTGCGGCTCCCGGGACGCGATGGCGCTGGAGGAAGTCGCGTACGAACGCGTCGACCGAATCGGGCGCCTGGGCGCCAAGCTGGCCAGTGAGCGCCAGGGTGGCGATGACACAATGGGCGAAGCCTCTCATGCGGTCGTGACCCCCTCGAACGAGACCCGTGCAAGGTGCCGGCATGGAGGCGAGCGATTCAATACGCTGGACGAAGGCATTGCAGTGCTCGGACACCACCCCTCCATGCCAAGTCACCGGCCCCTCTACTTTTGTCCTCCCAACTGGCACAGGGACGGCGTATGTTGCCGCCTGGTTTGCCACCCCAACCGGAATCGACGTGCGCATCAGCGACATGAACTGGATGCAGGTCGAGGAATACCTGCGACGTGACGACCGCGCCGTGCTGCCGCTCGGCAGCACCGAGCAGCACAGCCACCTGCGGCTGACCGTCGATTGCATTCTCCCCGAGCGCGTCGCCGCCGAGGCCGCCGAGCCGCTTGGCATTCCTGTGTTCCCCGTCGTGCCGTACGGCGTGACGCCGTACTTCCGCGAGTTCCCCGGCTCGATCTCGCTGCGAGTGGAGACGCACCTGCACGTCGTGCGCGACATCCTGGACGGCATGGCGCACAGCGGGTTCCGGCGGATCCTGATCGTCAACGGTCACGGAGGCAACAGCGCGGTGCAGCAGTACGTGCCGGAGTGGACGGCTGATCACCCGGAGTGCCGAGTGATCTTCCACAACTGGTGGAATGCGCCGCTGACGTGGGCCAAGGTGCAGGCCATCGATCCGGTCGCGTCCCACGGGTCGTGGATGGAGAACTTCCCGTGGACGCGTCTGCCTAACGTCGCGATGCCCACGACGCAGCGGCCGATGGTCGACCTCGCGACGGTGCGTGCGATCGACCCGGTCGGATTACGCAAGTATCTCGGTGATGGCAACTACGGTGGCGTCTATCAGCGGCCCGACGAGGACACGCTGGCCCTGTGGCAGGTGGCGGTCGAGGAGACGCGCGCGTTGCTCACGGGTTCATGGGGCGAGCCGGTTGGATGAGTATGTCATTCCGAGCGGAGTTGTCATTCCGAGCGGAGCGAGCGCGAAGCGCCCGCGGAGTCGAGGAATCGCGCCTGTCCCGAACGAGAGCCCTCTACACGATACCGCCTCGATTCCTCGACTCGCTTCGCTCGCTCGGAATGACCACTTATGCCTGAAACGAAAATGCGCTGTCTCATCTGGGGCGCCGGCGCGATCGGCGGAACGCTCGGCGCCTATCTCGCGCGCACCGGTCACGACGTGACCTTCGTCGACACCGTGGACGAACACGTGGCGGCGATCGACCGCGCGGGACTTCACATCACGGGGCCGATCGCGGATTTCACCGTGCGCGCGCCTGCGTTCACGCCACAGACGCTTCGCGGCGAGTGGGACAACATTATTCTCGCGACGAAGGCGCACCACACCGAGGCTGCTACGCGCGCGCTGCTCCCGCACCTGACCTCTGCCGGCTGCGTGATCTCGGCGCAGAACGGCCTCAACGAGCTCGCCATTGCCGACATTGTCGGAGCCGAGCGCACGGTCGGCGCGTTCGTCAACTTCGGCGCCGACTATCTGGAGCCGGGCGTCATTCACTACGGCGGACGCGGCGCGGTGGTGGTCGGAGAGATCGACGGGACGAATCACTCCGCGCGCCCTCGCGATCCGCGATGCGTGGCGCGACCTCGACGAGCGCGCGATCGCCACGCCTAACGTCTGGGGGTACCTGTGGGGCAAGGAGGCGTACGGCGCGATGCTGTTTGCCACCGCGCTCACCAACGAGTCGATCGCCGACGCGCTCGCGAACCTCACGTACCGCGACCTGTACGTCGCGCTGGCACGAGAGATCCTTGCCGTCGCGGCGGCGCGCGGTGTGAAACCGGAAGCCTTCGACGGCTTCGACCCAGCCGCGTACCTGCCCGACGCTCCGCCCGACGCCGCAGCCCGCTCACTCGACAACCTCGTCGCCCACAACCGCCGCTCCGCCAAGACGCACAGCGGCATCTGGCGCGACCTCGCGGTGCGGAAGCGACCGACCGAGGTCGACGCGCAGCTCGGTATCGTCGTGACGTTAGGCCGCGAGGCCGGCGTTGCCACACCGATCACGGCACGACTCGTCGAGCTGATCCACGACGTCGAGCGTGGCGTCCGCCCACAGTCGCTCGAGACGCTCGACGCGCTCGCCGCTACCCTCTCGTCCGACGCCCACCGATGAACCTCGATTTCACCGGCAAGACCGCCATCGTCACCGGCGCCGCGCATGGCTTCGGGCGCGCCATCAGCGTCGCGTTCGCGCGAAATGGGGCGCACGTCTGGGGCTGCGACCTCATCGACGATGAGCTTCGCGAGACGATGCGGCTCTGCGTCGAGGCCGGCGGCACGTGCAGCGTGCGAACGGTGGACGTCCGCGACAAGAGCGCCGTCGACCGCTTCGTTGCCGACGCGTCGGCCGCGACAGGCCGAGTGGACATTCTCGTGAACAACGCGGGCGGTGTGCTGGGCCAGGTCGGTCGCCCACTGGAGGAGATCACACCCGAGCAATGGCAGAGCATCTTCGACGTCAACGTCAGCGGCGCGTTCTACTTCTCGCAGGCGGTTGCGCCGGGCATGAAGGCTGCACGAAGTGGTCGCATCGTCAACATCTCGAGCGGCGCGGGCCTGGGGATCAGCCTCACCGGCATCCAGGCGTACGCGTCCGCGAAAGCGGCCCAGATCGGCCTAACGCGGCAGCTCGCGCACGAGCTCGGACCCTGGGGAATTACGGTGAACAACGTCGCGCCCGGTTTCGTGCGCTCCAACGCCGCGACCGAACGCCAGTGGGAGTCGTATGGCGAGCAGGGCCAACGTGATCTCGTCAATCGCATCGCGCTCAAGCGACTCGGCACCGCCGACGACATCGCGTTCGGCGTGCTGTTCTTCGCGTCGGATCAGGCCAACTGGATCACCGGCCAGGTGATCTCCATCGACGGCGGCAAGTAATGGCTCTCGACCAGGTGCTCGGCGACCTTCGCGCGAACCATGATCGCGCGTTATCGGAACTGATCGAGTTCGCCGCGATTCCCAGCGTCAGCACGGACCCGGCGCACGCGAACGACGTGAGCGCGGCGGCAATGTGGGTCGCAGGCCGGCTGGCAGACGCCGGCCCGTTCACGGTGCGGACGCTCCACACGGCCGGCAACCCGGTCGTCTACGCCGAGTGGCTCGGCGCGTTAGGCAGGCCGACGGTGCTCGTGTATGGGCACTACGACGTGCAGCCGCCCGATCCACTCGAGAAGTGGGTGACTCCGCCGTGGACACCGACAGAGCGCGATGGACGTCTCTACGCGCGCGGCGTATCGGACGACAAGGGTCCGATGCTGATCCCGATCCTGGTGGCCGAAGCTTTTTTCAATGCGACGGGTGGCCTGCCGGTGAACGTGAAGTGCCTGTTCGAGGGCGAGGAGGAGGTCGGCAGCCCGAGTCTCGACTCGTTCATCCGGGAAAATGCCGAGCTGCTCGCGTGCGACGTGGTCCTCTCGGCGGACGGCGCCATGTGGCGCATCGACGAGCCATCACTCACGGTGGCTAGCCGGGGACTCGCTGGTCTCGAGCTGACGCTGACGGCGGCATCGAAGGATCTGCACTCCGGACGCCACGGCGGCGCGGTCGCGAATCCACTGCACGCCATGGCGCGACTGATCGCGTCGTTGCACGACGCGGACGGACGCGTCGCCGTCGCCGGGTTCTATGATCGCGTGCGCGAGCTGACGCCGGCGGAGCGCGCTGACATCGCCGCGCTGCCGTTTGACGAGGCTACGTACCTCGCGCAGATCGGAGCTCCGTCGGTATTCGGCGAGCCCGGGTACACGACGCTGGAACGTCTCTGGACGCGCCCCACGCTCGAGGTCAACGGCATGTGGGGCGGGTACGAGGGTCCCGGCAGCAAGACCGTGATTCCGAGCGAAGCCCACGCGAAGATCACGTGCCGTCTGGTGGTAGATCAGGATCCGGAGGAGATCGTAGAGCTGGTTCGGCGTCACCTCGTGGCCCACGTGCCTCCGGGAACGCGCCTGTCGATTGCCCCAGGCGATCACGGTGCACGCCCGGCCCACGTCGACGCCGACAACTTCGCCCTCAAGGCCGCCGCCGAGGCGTTGCGGGACGTGTATGGCGTGCGGCCGCTGGTCGTTCGCATGGGAGGCACGGTGCCGATCTCGGAGCTGTTCCAGCGGCATATGGGCCGCGACACCGTGTTCTTCTCGTTCTCGACCGCGGACGAGGACTATCACGCACCTAACGAGTTCTTTCGCGTGCACCGGCTGCACGAAGGACTGGAGGCATGGGCTCGCCTCTGGGACATCCTCGGTCGATCCGCCGCGTGACTGCCGCGACTCGAGGTTCCAGGTGATCGTTGCCGTGCTGCACCTGATCGCACTCGCCGCGGCCGCGATCGGTATCGTTGCCGTCGACGCGTGGCTGCGCAGGCCCGAGTAGATGTACACCGGCCACGTCGCCATCGCGCTTGGCGTGCGCGGTGTGCGGCGCGACCTGCCGCTGTGGGTGCTCGTGCTCGCGGCCCAGGCTTGCGACTGGGTCGAGCTGCTCGTGCATCCGCTCACGCCGCGCACGTTCACGGACGTGTACTCTCACGCCTACCCGTTCGTCCTCGCGCCTGCCCTCGCCGTAGCCGCGCTGGTGTGGATATGGAAACGGTCGGTAGCTGCCGCCGTGATCGTGCTGCTGGTGTACCTCTCGCATCCTCTGGCCGACGTCGTCACGGGCTACAAGCCGTTGTGGTCAGGCGGTCCGGATGTCGGCCTTCGCATCATCCAGTACCCGGCGGCTGACTTCGTCGTTCAGACGTTGGTATGTCTGCTGGGATGCGCCATCTACTGGCGATCGCTTCCCCAGACGCGGCGCCGCCAACGGTCGGCGGTGTTGCCGCTCCTGCTGCTCGTGGCCCTTCAGGGGATCTCCGATCTCAGACTCGGGTGGAACAAACACCGTCGAGAGAGGCTCAGGAACACGGCGGCGGTGGTGGTAGAAGCTCGACGTGAGCGAGGAGAATAGCGCTCCGGTCCGCGGTGGTTGCCGCGGCTACGCCGACCGCGGGTGGGCCGTCGGATCGCCGTCGATTGCGAGCTCTGGATGAAGCCGCTGACCAGTGGGACATAACGCGTACACCACACAGCGCCCGCAGGCCGGCCCACGGTAGTAGCAGCAATGCTGCCCGTGGAGCATCAGCACTTCGTGATTGTCGTATACCTGCTGCGGCGTTAGGCCCGCTGGTAACTGGGCCTCGAGTACCGCGTGCGACGGCCCTACGCCGAGTGTCTCGGGGATGAGGCCCAGCCGCTGTGCCACTCGATGGTGATGGCTGTCGACCGGGAGCGCGGGCATCCGGAGACGGCTGAACAGCAGCGTCGCGGCGCTCGTCTTCGGCCCAACGCCCGGTAGCTCCTCGAGCCACTGCCGGGCCTCCGCAACGGTGAGATCGGCGAGGAAGTCCAGGGACAGCTCCCCGTGACGCCGTGTGATCTCGCGAAGGACGTGCTGGATCCGCGGCGCCTTCTGCTCTGGCCACGTGACGGCCGCGATCGCCTGCTCGACGTCGGACGTCTGAGCGTCGCGCACCGCCTCCCAGGAGTCGAAGCGCGCACGGAGCGTCTTGAAGGCGCGCCCGGAATCAGCGTTGCGCGTCCGGTGGGACAGGAGCGACGAGACCAGCTCGCTGACTGGGTCCATGTCGTGGAAGTACCGGATCGGGCAGCGATACTCCTCGCAGAGCATCTGGTGCACCATCCACGCCTTCACGCGAAGCGCGTTGTCCGACATTTCGAGCTGCGCCGCTGACGCGGTCCGCCGAGCCTTTCCAGCCACGGTCCACTCCCGACTGAGCGGATCCGATCATTTCACATTGGGTGCCAGGCCCTGTTCCCGCCTAACGCAGCCCACGCCTCGCCACGGCGAGCGCGGCCGCCAGCTCGCTGCGCCGCGCGGCGGACATCGTCGTGAAACACTCGAATAGCGGCGGCGCCCAGAGGCCGACGTCGCTCGCCGCCTGATCTCGCATGCACTTGCGCTCGCGCATCGCGATCCAGTTGCGCTGAGCGATCCGCATTTGACTCACTTCGTGCGGATCCGGATCGCCGGGCGCGACGCCCGCCGTTCGTCGCATCTCCGCGATCAGCGAGTTATAGACGCGCTGGAGCGGGGCGTCCGCGAGTGCCAGTTGCGCGCGCAGGCAGGCGCGCTGGTCCTGCATCGTCGCGATACCACATCGTGGGCTCGGCATGTCGCTGGCCACGGAGTCGGGTCGGACGACAGGTGGCGTGACACGCGTGCCGGCTGTCGTCGCAGTCGAGTCATTCGCGTCACTCGAGCGATTCGTATCGAGTGCGACGGTTCCGGCACTGGATGTCACCGGCTTACCCGGCGCACCGAGACCCGGCGCATCGACGGTGGCGGACGGGGCGCCGGAGCGGCCGCCGAACCACAGGTACCACGAGACTCCGGCGATCGCGAGCGGTACCAGGAGCGCAAGGCTCCGTGTGACCCGCCGCCGCGCGACGCCATCGCGCACGGGATACGCTGGCGTCGGCACGCTCGACGATTCCCGGAGTCGTCGGATCCACCCGTCCGGGTCGGGATCGGCAAAGTCCACATCATCAGGTCGCGGAATGTCGGCACTCATCGGCGTGGCCGACGGCGGCGTCGCTATTCGGCGGAATTTGACCGTCGGCGCATCCGCCGGCGCCGGCTCGCCCTCCCGCCGACTCCGCGCCAGCACCGGCGGCGGATTGTACGTGAGGTGCTCGAGGAACTGGTCGATGTCCTGCCAGCGCCCTTCCCTGTTCTTCACCAGCGCACCCTCGATGGCGAAGAGCAGATTCGCGGGCACGCGCGGCCTGAGCGACGTGATGCGCGGGAGGTCCTCGTGCTTCTGCCTGTAAATGACGCCGTACAGGCTCTCGCCCGCCCACGGCCGCTCGCCCGTCAGCAGTTCCCACCCGAGCACGCCAAGGCTGTAGATGTCGCTGCGGCCATCGACGCTCGCGCCGTCGATCTGCTCCGGCGACATGTACTGTGGCGTGCCCAGCGATGCGCCGAGCATGGTGATCTGCTCGTCACCCTCGATGCGCCGAGCAATCCCGAAGTCCGCGAGCAGTGCTCGGCCGGTTCGTTTGTCGAGGAACACGTTCTCGGGCTTGACGTCGCGATGCACGATCCCGCGGCGGTGCGCGTAGCCTAACGCGTTCGCGACGTCCCGCAGCACGCTCTCGGCGTCCTCGGCGCTGAAGGCGCCATACTCGCGAAGGCGGTCGCGAGCCGTTCCGCCCTCCAGGTATTCCATGATGATCGCGACCGCGCGGTCGCCGATCTCTTCGATGGCCTCGGTGCGGACAATGTTGGGATGGTCGAGGCCGGCGACGGTGCGAGCCTCGCGCGCAAACCGGTGCAACGCGTCCGGGTCATCGAGATACCGTGCGCGGATCGCCTTGATCGCGACGAGGGTTCCGGTGACGCGACGCCGCGCGAGGTAGACGGCGGCCATGCCGCCTTGCCCGAGCTCGCGGATGAGCTCGTAGTCGTCTTCGAGTGCGCGGAGGTCGGTGGGGAAGTCAGTCTCGGGCTGCATCGGCTCGTTTGAGGGCTAACGAGAGGAACGCCGGATGCGTGCCGAAGCGACCGAGCACCGAGCCCGTCAATTCGGGAATCGGGAATGGGAATCGGGAATCGACCAGCCCGGAGGCTCGAGTGAGCGTCTCTGGGTTGTTGCTTGTCGACCAGCGACCAGCACGAGCGACAGCTACAAGCTTGCCGTTGATTCCCGATTCCCGATTCCGTCTCACAGTCGTTACGCGCGCTCCATGCTGGACGCAGTGCGTGACGCCGGACGCCGCAGCGCGCCATGCCATACCGTCGACGCTGAATCCCGGATCGCCGCCTCGACAATGCGCCTTTCTGGTCATTGTCTCGCGTGCGGCGCGCGAGCACCCTGTCGAGGGTCCTTCCGAACACAGGAGGATCGGATGCTTACTCGTTCTCGTCGTCATCGTGTGTCCCTGGTGTGCGGTGTGACAGCCATCGCCTGCGCCGCCTCCGCGCTGCTCTCGCAGCCGGGAAGAGCGCAGGACACGCCGCAGGACAAGCTGGTGTTCGCACCCGTTCGCGCGAGCGACGTCATGTCGGCCGCCGACCGACAACGCACCGGCGTGGAGCGCCTAACGCCGGAACAGCGGTTCGCGCTCGATGCATGGCTCACGCGGTACTCGGCGGAGATCCGCGGCAGTGCGCCGCCGCAACCGCAGCAGGCGACCGGCCGTACGGTCTTCGCCTCGTCGGCTGACGACGCGTCAGCGACTGAACCCGACGACGAAGCCATCCAGCAGCGCGGCCGCCGCTACCGCGACCAGATCTGGACGCCGCTGATCACGGTCCCACCAGCCGCCCGGCTCGTCTCCACGCCGGACGACGGAAGTTTCGTTCGTCTCGCGGACGGAACGCTCTGGGAGGTGTATCTGCCGGATCGAACGTCGACCGATGAGTGGCACGCGGGCGACTACATCACGGTGTCGCTGGCATCCACCGCAGTCGGCGACTTCGACCACGTGCTCGTCGACACGAACGCCAATACGCGTGCACATGCCCGCTTCGTCGACCTCGTAGGAGGATCACGCCGCCGCTGACCGCGGCAGCACCGACCGCTGCATGGTTTCGAATGGTAGGTATGGGAAACGAACAAGCGCGGGCGAGTGAGATTCCTCGCCCGCGTTTTCGCGCGTCATCTCGCTTTGTGTTCGCGGACGGCCTCGGTTCTCCCATCGAGTCGTAGGCGTGCAGCAACCACATCGATCGTGGACGCCGGGTCTATCGAGGACAAGAGTTGTGCCTAACGCGGCCTCACAGCCGTATTGGTGCAACATCGTTCGGCACGAATGGTGACGCACGCTCCAACAGCCGGCCGCGGTTGGTTGACAGCCATTCTCGGCCGCGGTAGCGTCTCGCCGAGCAGTTGGGCTCGCCGACACCAGGTACTCAATGGGGATAGCGCCTCCCGAGCCGCTCCAACGCCTCCTCTCCGCATGCGATCCAGGCGAGCGAGACCGCTGCTGGGCCTCATTCCTGGCCCAGTTCAGCGCGCTGATCCTGCACACCGCAAGGAGCCTCGGGGGCGAGCGCGACGCAGTCATGGACCGCTATACGTTCGTGCTCGACGCGCTCCGCGCCGACGACTGTCGCCGGCTGCGCCAGTTCACGACCGACGGCAGGGGGAAGTTCACAACCTGGCTCGTCGCGGTCGCACGTCGATTGTGTGTCGACGAACATCGGCACCGCTACGGCCGACCCCAAGGCCCGCCGCCAACCGACAATCGGTGGCGCGAGCGCCGTCATCTCGTCGACCTCATCGCAGCGGAGGTGGAGGTCAGTGAGATCTCTGCGGGAGATGACGGTGCTCCCGACGAGGCGATCAGGCGGGCCGAGTTGTCCGGCGTGTTGCAGGCGGCGCTTCAACGGCTCGAGACCTCGGACCGCTTGCTCCTGCGGCTGCGCTTCGAGGACGGCCGCTCCGCGCCGGAAATCGCGCGTCTGGTCAATGTCCCCTCGCCGTTTCACGTGTATCGCAGAATCGACCGACTCCTCGAGATGCTCAGGGCCGAGCTGACGGCAGCCGGAATCGAGAGCTCGCGACCGTGAGTTCATGCGCGATGGCGCAAGTCGGTTGCCCGTATCCGTGACATCTCCCATGAACGCCGCCACCGGGAGATCGTCGTGCGCCACTCTGCCCTTCTCTCTTCGAAGCGAGCCGTGGACAAAGGGCATTCTGACCGCGAGCGAGTTGGCTGGTTACGTCGATCATGCGCTGGACGCCGACGCGCGTCGAGCGGCCGAGGAGCATCTCGAACAATGCGCGGAGTGCCGCCACGAGGCGACGGCGATCATCAACGTAGCCGACTCGTACGAAGCCGACGCGCCCGTGGTCGAGGTGCGTGCGCACTCCGCCGCCACGGCTTCCGCGCGATCGCGTGCTGGTTGGCGCCGAGTGGCTGTGGCAATCGGTTCAGGCGTCCTCGCGGCGGGACTCGTCCTCAGCGTCGTCGCGCGACAACCTGACAGTCGTGATGAGCGGATCGCCGCTGTTCGCGCTCCGCACACCTCAGCGCGAGCAGGTGAAACCGTGGTGGCGGCGGCCGCGCCAGCGGATGGGGCCACGATCCCCGCTCGGGGCGCTGTGTTCAGCTGGTACCGCGCGACAACTGACACGTACCGGTTCACGCTGGCCACGCAGAGTGGCGAGCCGGTGTGGTCACGAGAGACCTCCGATACGAGCGTTGCCCTCCCTGCGGCAGTCTCGCTCGAGCCGGGTCGCACGTACTTCTGGCACGTCGACGCAATCGCTGACGGCATCGTGGCCGCGTCAGCCGCGCGGCAGTTCATGGTCGCGCCGTGACACTGTCGCGCGGGCACGTGCTCGCGCTCCTGCTTGCGGTGACTGTCGAAGGGTGCGGCCGTGGCGAGCGCCTCACGTCGCGCACGGCCGCCGACTCTGTCTGGTCTGCGGGTAAGGCACATTATGACGCGGGAGCGTACGACAGCGCGGCAGGACTCTGGACCGTCGGGCTGCGCCTAACGCGTCAAGCCGCCGACTCGGCCGGCCAGGCGCGAACGCTGACCTGGCTCGGCCTCGCGCTCTGGCACCTCGGGAACCTCGACAGCGCGCGCGCGCTCGAGGACCAGGCGCTGTCGCTCGAGCTACGCCCACAGGATGCTCGCTTGCGATGGCGCACGCTCAACGCGCTTGGGTTGATCGAGCGGGATCAGAACCGCTACGAGGAGGCAGCCACCCGTTTCACCGAGGCACTCGCGAGCGCCCGCGCCGCCAACGACGCCGAGGGCATGGCCAAGGTCGCGGGCAACATTGCTCTCACGGCGGGAGATCTCGGCGATCTGCGCGGCGCTCGCGTCGGCCACCGCGCCTTGCGCGCGGCGGGTCGCCAGCTGGGCGACGCCGCGACGGAGGCGAACGGTCTTGCCAACGAGGCGATGATCGACGTCTGGGAGGGCAACCCGCGACCGGCGATCGCCAAACTCGATACCGCGTACAAGCTCTACGCCCGAACGGGGTTCGCGGCCGGCGAGCGTAACGTGTGGCGCCAGCTCGCGACCGCGTTCGAGCTCACTGGCGAGTACGATCGCGCTTTCGCCGCGCTCGACTCGGCGCTCGCGCTCGACCGGCGTGATCACGCGCGGGCGGAGGAGAGCGAGTCGCTTCGCTTGCTCGCCGACCTGCACGCCGACCTCGGCGACCAGCGTCGGGCGGCGCGCTTCTTCCGGCAGGCAGAGATCATCACCCGCGCGACCGGGGCCGCGTCGAACCTCGCGAGCATCTTGCGCGGCACGGCTGCGACCGAGCTCGCACTCGGCAACTCCGGCCACGCGCGTGCCGCAGCCACTGAGGCGCTCCGACTGCATCGCGCGTCCGGAGAGCCGCTCGATGAGGTGGACGATCTCGTACTGCTCGCCGAAGTGGAAGCGCATGCGGGCAACCGCGACGCCGTCGTTGCGAGGCTCGGTGAGGCCCGCGAGATGGCTGCGAGGAGTGACGTGCGCGGCGCGCGCGCGACGGTAGCGCTCGCGGCCGCGCGCTTCGCCGACGCGTTAGGCGATGCGCCTGGCACCCTCGGCGCGCTGCGAGACATCGACTCGACAAGCCTCGCGCTCGACGCCGGCATCGGGCAGCATGCGAGCGCGCTGGCCGCACGCGCGTGGGCGCGACTCGGCCAGCTCGACTCTGCTGCGGCATCTGGTCGGCGGGCGTGGCGGCGCTCGAAGCGACGCGCGGCAGCCTGCCGTCGGACATGCTGCGCTCGGCGTTCGTCGCCGATCGCGCGGACGTGTACGCGGACCTCGCGCTGGTGCTCTTACGGTTGCGGCGCACGGACGAAGCCTTCGTCGTCGCGGACGCCGCGCGAGGACGGGAGCTGCTGACGCATCTTGGCGCCTTGCGCGATGACGCTGCTGCGTCATCAGCGATTGCGCCGTCACTCCAACAACGCGCCGAGCTGCTGCGGCGCATCGACGCGCTCGTAGAGCGCGTTCGACGAGGCGGCTCCTCCAGTCGGCCGGAGCGCGGACCCGCCGCGAGGACAACGGACCGGGCCAGTGCCGACGTGGTCACGCAGCTCGCTGCGGCACGTGACGAGTACGAGGCACTCATGAGCCGCGCTGCGGAGCGCGCACCTCGCCCCGTCGCGGTGCTCGGCGCGACCTCGCTCTCGGTCGCGCGCGTGCGTGAGGCGCTAGCGCCCGGCGAGCTTCTCGTCGAGTACCTGCTCACGCGCCAGGGTTTGCTCATCTTCGCCGTCGACCGAGCCGGCGTGCGGGTTGAGCACGTCGAGGGCTTGCGGGCCAGCGGAGCCGCACTCGTCGAACGGGTGCGTCTCCTTCGTGATCTCTGGGGAACACCACGTCCGGACTGGAGTTCTGGCCTCGCGGCGTCGTGGGCTCTGGACAGCGCACTCGTCGCGCCACTTCGCGCACGCGGGCTGCTGCGCGGCGTGTCGCGCCTGATCGTGGTGCCGCACGGAGTCCTCGGACAGGTCCCATTTGCCGCGCTTCAGGACGCCGCGTCGCGCCGGTTCCTGATCGAAGATGTCGCGCTCACACTCCTCCCGTCCGCCGCCGCGCTCCCAGCGCTCCGGGAGCGTGGCGCACACCTCAGCGGAGTCGAGGGCGCCGATGGCTTCGCGCCGTTCGACCGGCAACTCCCGGCGAGCGCCCGCGAGATCGCCACGCTTCGGAACGCTGCGAACCACCCACGACTCTGGATCGGGCCGCGAGGCCAACGAGACAGCACTCCGGTCCGCACTCGCCAGCGGCCAGCATCGTGCACGTGGCGACGCATGGTGTGCTCGACAGTCGAAATCCGATGTTCTCCCACATCGAGCTCGCGATCTCGCCGGCCGGCACCGCGAACGATGACGGTCGCCTCGAAGCGCACGAGCTGCTTTCCCTCACCGTCCGCAGTCCGCTGGTGTTCGTGTCGGGGTGCGAAACGGGGATCGACTGGAAGTGGAGCCTTGATCCCGTGCGCGGGAGCGGTGAGCCGACACTGGCTCAGGCCTTCCTGGCCGCGGGCGCGTCATACGTGATCGCGACGCTCTGGCGCATCGATGACGTGGGCGCGTCGATGCTGGCCGAGCGCTTCTACGCGCGCCTCTCGCGCGTGTCGGTCGCGGAGGCGCTCGCGGCGGCCCAACGCGATCTCCTGCACGACCCACGGTACGCGAGCCCCTACTACTGGGCCGGCTTCACGCTGAGTGGAGGCGGCGGCTTCGGAGCAGATTCGCAATTCGTCCGGTCGGCATCCGTGTCACCGAACTAGCAGATCCTAAGAGACGCCTAACGCTGCCAAGGAGCCGACCCGTGCGACCCTCATCCCGCCATTTTCTCGCCCGCACTGCGATGATCGCGTCGCTCGTGCTCGGTGCCCTGGGCACGACGAGCTGCACCGATCCCGCCGTCACCTCACCCGGCAGGGTGCCCGCGGCCATGACGCAGCGCGCCGCGGGGGTCAGCGTAAGCGCGACCAACCCGTCGTACGGCCACCAGGGCCAGACCGGCGAGCAGGTCACGATCACCGGGAGCGGGTTCGCCACGGGCGCCACGATCGAGTGGCAGCGCAACGGCGTCGCTGACCCTCACGTCGTCGTCCGGAATGCGACGGTCGTGAGCGCGACGCAGATCGACGCCACGATCGACATCGCGTCGGACGCGCAGCTCGCGGAGTATGACGTCGCAGTGACGAACGCCGACCGCACCAAGGGGATCGGCAGCGAGCTGTTCGAGATCACCACGGCGACGAGCATCGGAACACTCGGCGGGACCACGCAGGCCTTCGCGGCGAACGACGTAGCGAGCGGCGCACGCGTGGCAGGCATCAGCTACGTCGGGCAGTCGCGGCACGGCTTCGTGTGGATCGCGCCTAACGGGCCCATGCGAGATTTGGGTCCTGCCTACGTGAACGCGATCGACATGGCCGGCACGACTGTCGCGGGCGAGACGCAGGGCACAGGGGCATTCCCGGCGCTGTGGACACTCGGTGCGGACGGCATCACCTGGTCCGCGCCTGTCCGGCTGCCTCTCGCGCCGACCGCGACCGGCGGCACGGCGCAGGCCATCGGCTCCGACCCTCTGACCGGCAGCGCGATCATCGTCAGCGGCTCGCAGACGACTCCAGCGGCGAGGAACAAGGTCCTCGATCAGCCGGTGCTCTGGCGCTGGAACGGCAGCGCGTGGAGTCCAGACCGTCTTACAGCTCCCCGCCGCGTACCAGGGCGTCTCGTTTCAGGCCTACGGAGTGAACGCGCGAGGTCAGGCAGTAGGCGCGGGGGGTGCGGCGATCTTCTGGGACTCGTTAGGCACGCCCACCGTGCTGCCTGGTTCCCCGGCGGGCACGCGGGAGATCAACGCTGACGGGACCATCGTCGCGGGCCAGCACAACGGCGTTGCCGCCTACTGGACGGCGACGGTCGACGCTGGCACAGGACACCGAACGTGGAGTGGTCCGTTCGACCTGCCGGGCGGCTGCGACCAGGTGAGGGGCATCGACAAGCTAGGGAACATGGTCGGCCATGCGTGTCCAGGCTCCCGGTCCGGCGCTGTCGTGTGGCGGCCGCCGTACACGAGCTACACGCTGCTTGGGGGGCTCGGTAACTCCAGCGACGCGGGTGCGGCGTACGACATTTCGCCGAATGGTTTCATCGTCGGCTCTGCCCCGACGGGCGTCCCGAACAGCGTCACGGTCGGCGCGTACTGGACAATCCTCTCGCCGTAGCACGGCACGTCGACCGACGTCTGTTCGGTCCGGCGCGCTACTACGGCAAGAATGGGCGAACGGGGCCCAGCGGGATTCCGCTGGGCCCCGTTCGTCATTTGCCCACCGTCTGAGATGGTAGGGCGTTAGGCGCAACCGTGAAACCTGCCGATTCAGCGCCGTCGCTTACTGCACGGCGTTGATCATGTCGAAGATCGGCAGGTACATGGCGACGACCATGCCGCCGACCACCACGCCGAGGAACACGATCATGATCGGCTCGAGGAGGCGAGAGGAGGCCGCTCACGGCCGCGTCGACTTCCTCGTCGTAGAAGTCCGCGATCTTCGAGAGCATCTCGTCCAGACCACCCGTCTGCTCGCCGACCGCGATCATCGAGATGACCATCGGCGGGAACACCGCCGACTTCTGCAGCGGCGCGGCGATCGTGTCACCGCCGGCGATCGACGCGCGCGACTGCCATGATCGCGTCCTGAATGACGCGGTTGCCGGCCGTCTTCGCCGTGATCTCGAGGCCGTCGAGGATGCTGACGCCGGACGAGATCAGCGTGCCTAACGTGCGCGTGAAGCGCGACACCGCCGACTTGCGGAGCACGTCGCCCAGCACCGGCACCTTCAGCAGCAGCCTTGTCGATCGTGCAGCTTGCCCGTTCGGCGTCGCGTAGTACCGCTTGAGCAGGAAGAACGCGCCGGCGATCGCCGCCGCCGATCAGCGTACCAGTAGCCCTTGAGGAAGCGCGAGAGCCCGATCACGATGCGCGTCGGCAGCGGCAGCGCGAGGCCGACCGAGCCGAACATGGTCTCGAACACCGGAATGACGAAGATGAGCAGCACGCAGATCGCGATCACCGCGACGCTCATGATGACGCCCGGGTAGATCATCGCGCCCTTCACCTTTCGGACGAGCGCGTCGTTCTTTTCCATGAACGTCGCGAGGCGCATGAGAATCGTGTCGAGAATACCACCCGCCTCACCGGCCGCGACCATGTTCACGTACAGGTCGCTGAACGCGTTCGGATGCTTGGCGAGCGCGTCGGCGACCGTGTGGCCGGACTCGACGTCGAACACGACCGCGCGCGTCACCTCCGACAGCACCTTGTTCTCGGTCTGCTTCGCCAGAATGTCGAGCGCCTGCACGAGCGGCAGACCGGCGTTGATCATGGTCGAGAACTGACGCGTGAAGATGACGATGTCCCGCATCTTGATGGAGCCGCGGCGTCTTCGCCTTCTTCGCCTCCTCGTCGACCTTGACGACGCTCATGCGCTGGCGCCTGAGCTGCGCGACGACCTCTTCGCGCGACGGCGCGTCGATCGTCGCGGTCTTGAGCTCGCCGTTTACCGCCCGCGCGGTGTACGTGTATGTAGGCATCGTCTGTTCTCCGTTAGGGATCTTGTTTTCGGGAATCGGGAATCGGGAATCGGGAATCGAGGCCGCGAACGCCGTTCCGAGTCCCGATTCCCCATTCCCGATTCCCGATGTCCCTACTTCCGTCCTGCTCCCGCCTTCTCCTTGTTCAACCCGCCCGTCAACGGCTGCTCGCCGTTGCCGTTGCTGCTACTGCCATCGTCGAGCGGCATGCGGCCGATCATGCGCAGGAACTCGTTCGGGTCGCCCGACACGCGAAGACACTCCTCGTCCGTCACCTCCCGGCTCATGTAGAGCTGGTAGAGCGCGTCGTTCAGCGTCTGCATGCCGTACTTCTTGCCCGACTGCATGAGCGAGTAGATCTGGTGGATCTTGTCGTCGCGAATGAGCGCGCGAATCGCCGGCGTCACGACGAGGATCTCCGCCGCCATCGCGCGGCCGCGACCCTTCGCCTTCGGCAGCAGCGTCTGCGTGATGATCCCCTCGAGCACGAACGCGAGCTGCGCGCGCACCTGCGACTGCTGGTGGCTCGGGAAGACGTCGATGATGCGGTTGATCGCCTCCGCCGCCGAGTTCGTGTGCAGCGTCGCGAACGCGAGGTGACCGGTTTCGGCGATCGTCAGCGCGGCCTGGATCGTTTCCAGGTCGCGCATTTCACCGATCAGGATCGTGTCGGGGTCTTCACGCAGCGCGTACTTGAGCGCGTTGGCGAACGACTTCGTGTCCGTGCCGACCTCGCGCTGGTTGACGATGCAGCCCTGATGCCGGTGAATGAACTCGATCGGATCTTCGACCGTGATGATGTGGCCTTTGCGCTCGCGGTTGATCTTGTCGATCATCGCCGCGAGCGTCGTCGACTTGCCGGAGCCCGTGGGCCCCGTGACCAGCACGAGACCGCGCGGCTTCTCCGCCATCTTCGCGATCACGGCCGGAAGTCCGAGATCGGTGAACGAGCGGATGTTGAACGGGATCTGTCGAATGACCATCGACACGCAGCCGCGCTGCTTGAAGCAGTTGCCGCGGAAGCGCGCGAGGTTCTGGATGCCGAACGAGAAGTCGAGCTCGTCCTCCATCTCGAACCGCTTCTTCTGATTCTCGGTGAGCACCGAGTACGCGAGCTGCAGCGTGTCCTTCGGCGTGAGCACGTACTCGAGCTCGGCGTTCGTGATGTCGCCGTCGACGCGGAGCTTCGCGCGCTCGCCGGCGGTGATGTGCAGGTCGGACGCGTCGCGCTCGATCATCTCCTCGAGCAGCGCGCGAAGGTTGACGCTGGTCGGCGGTTGCTGGGAGCGGTCATGGAACCGGTGCGATGTGGCGTGTGCAGGTGTGAGGACCGACGTGTGAGCCGAACGACTCACCGAATCCGCTTCCTCTGCGCGATTGCGACCCACGACGCGCTGCCTATAGAGGCGGCACTCAGCTACCAACGAGACGGACCGAGGCGCGCCGTCGCGTAACGTGCAGCGAATCCGGTGTGCGTTAGGTCACGCGGCGCTGCAGCCGTCAGTCGTCAGTCGCAGCCGTCAGCTACTGCGGCAGCTCACGGCTGACAGCTCGCGACGTTCGAGCTGATGGCTGACGACCGATGACTTAGCTGCTACTGCGCTCCGGTCTCGCGAATCACCTGCTCGAGTGTCGTGATGCCCTTCAGCACCTTGAGCCAGCCGTCCATGCGCAGCGTCAGCATGCCTTCCTCGATGGCGCCGTCGCGGATCTCCGCGGCGCCGACGTTCTGCAGGATCAGGCGCCGCAGCTTCGGCGTCATGATCATGACTTCGTACAGACCCTGACGGCCCTTGAGCCCCGTGCCGCCGCACGCGTCGCAGCCCTTTCCCTTGAAGTACGGCAGCTGGCCGATCGTCGTCTCGAGCGACAGCCCTTCGAGGTGCGGCGCTGCGTCGGGCGTTGCCCGCGACGCGCGCATTGTCCAGCGCTTCCTGCGTGAACCGGAGATCGCCGAGCGTCGTGTCGCGCGTCACCTTCGCGCCCGACGAGCTCGCTGTCGTCCGGCGTGTACTTCACCCGGCACTGCGAGCAGATGCGCCTAACGAGTCGCTGCGCGAGCACCAGGTTGAGCGCCGACGCCACGTTGAACGGCTCGAGACCCATGTCGAGCAGACGCGTCACCGTCTCCGGCGCCGAGTTCGTGTGCAGCGTCGAGAGCACGAGGTGACCCGTGAGCGCGGCCTTGATCGCGATGCCGCCCGTCTCCAGGTCTCGAATCTCACCGACCATGATGATGTTCGGGTCCTGACGCAGGAACGCCTTCAGCGCCGCCGCGAACGTCATCCCGATGTCGGTGCGCACCTGCACCTGGTTGATCCCGAAGAGGTTGTACTCGACGGGATCTTCGGCCGTCATGATGTTGACGTCGATGTTGTTGATCTTCGACAGCGCCGAATACAGCGTCGTCGTCTTTCCGGAACCCGTCGGGCCGGTGACGAGCACCATGCCGTACGGATTCTGCACCGCCTCCATCAGCTCGCGCTCGGCGCGCGGCTCGATGCCGAACTTCTCGAGGTCGAGCGTCAGGTTGCCCTTGTCGAGAATTCGGAGCACGACCTTTTCGCCGAACAGCGTCGGCAGCGTCGAGACGCGGTAGTCGATGACCTTGTTGCCGTACTTCAGCTTGATGCGCCCGTCCTGCGGCACGCGACGCTCGGCGATGTTGAGCGACGCCATGATCTTGAAGCGCGAGATGAGCGCCGCCTTGAGCTTGATCGGGCGGCTTCATGACTTCGCTGAGCGCGCCGTCGATGCGGTAGCGAACGCGCAGCTCGTGCTCGAAGCACTCGAAGTGGATGTCCGACGCGCCGCGCTTCACGGCGTCGGTCATGATCGCGTTGATCAGCTTGACGACCGGCGCGTCATCGACCGCGGCCGCCATCGCCGCCGCCGAGACGTCGTCGTCCGCGTCCTCGAGCACCTCAATGTCGCCGAGCGCATCGGCGGCAATGTCCTCGAGCAGCGCGGCCATCTGGACGTCCGACCCTTCGTAGTGCTTCTCGACGAAGTTGCGGAGCGTGAACTCCCCGGCGAGCACCGGGAAGATGTCGTAGCGCGTGATGAACTTCAGGTCATCGATGACCGCGATGTTGCTCGGATCGGCCATCGCGACGGTGAGCGTGCGACCGTCGCGCTTGAGCGGCAGGATCAGGTGCTTCGTCGCGAGGTCGTTCGGGATCGAGCTTGATGATCCGCGGATCGACCTCGAACCGCGTGAGGTCGACCGCCGGCATGCGGTGCTGCCGCGCGATGAGCTTCGTGAGCTCGTTCTCGTCGATGAAGCCGAGCTTCACGAGGCAGTAGCCGAGCCGCATGCCGCTCTGCGTCTGCTCCTGGAGGGCGCGCGAGAGCTGCTCCTTGCGAGATGAGCCCTTCGCGGACGAGCACTTCGCCGATTCGATCCTGGAGTCGCTACCGGAGCTGCCACGTTAGGCGGTTCGCGAAGATGAGTGAGCGTGGTGACGCGGTAGTGTTCAGTGTCGGCATGCACCCGCGTGTCCGCATGCGCGCGTTGCGCGATGCGCATGCTACGGCGTGCGCTCGCGACGGCACGACTTCGACGGCGGTGAACAGGCTCCTAAGTCGCGGATCGACAACCGCATTGCTAGGACGCGCCGTGCCCGAAAACGTCACCCGCCCGCGAAGCAGCGCGACGAGCGCATGGACCGACGCCGCGAACGCGCTCGAATCCCGTCGAGCGAACCGAACGGCCCGTTGGCGGATCGGTCTTCGACAATGCGACGCGCGAGCACGGCGCCGATCCGTGGGAGCGATTCGATCTCGCTCTCGGTCGCGACGTCGAGATCCACGAGCGCACGGCTGCGCCGATGTGTCTCGCCACGGCATTCGACTCGAAGACAGCGCGAATCGAGCGGCTACGACGTGCCGTCCGCGAGATCCGATTCGGTGGAGTCGACCGCGCTGACGGAGTCCGCACGGGTCGCGGATGGCCACGCGGCCGACGAACGCTCCTGGTTCGATCGCGCCGCCCTTCTGACGTCGCGTCTTTGTCCGCGCGCCGAATCGACCGCGGCGAGCTGTCGCGCGAGCGCCTGGCGAGTTGCTGGCGTCCGACGATCCATCGTCGCGCGCGGCACGCACGACACGCACGCTCGCGCCGAGGACAATGACGCCGGCGAGGAACAGCAGCGCTTTGCGTTCGGCGGGAGTTGGCATGGCGCCAAGATGTCGCGGCGTCGACCTCCGGACTGCATCGAAATCGTGCGCGCCGTTCCCTTTTCCCGCATGAACCCATTAAGTTCCTGCGGCGCTCGCGACAGTTGTGAGCGCTTCCTGATCGCATTACCCACCGCGCCCCCGGGTGCGGGAGAGGCTTCGCTGGCCAGGCGGCCGTGAAGCGGTCGTTCGGCCTCGGGCCACACGCCAGACGGCCTGAGGACATGGCCGCGACCTCCCGAGCACAGCGCCATGAAGGTCATATGACCGCACAATTCCGTCCGCGACGGGGTGCGTACGCTCGCCCTCGCCGCGGCGTATGCCGTTACCGCCGCCGTCGGCTCTGGCTCGGCGCGACGTTGCACGACACGCCGCCACTATGGCCCGCGGCTGGCCTCGCCATCGCCGCGTTATGCATCGGTGGCGTGCGCCTCTGGCCGGGCGATCACGCTCGGGACGCTGATCGTGTTCGGCACCCCGCGGCAACGGCGCGTTGCTCACGGCGGCGATCGTCGCATCGACGACGCTGGAAGCCGGTGATCGGCGGCACTGGTGCTCAGCGGCGTCGCGTCGCTTCCGCCCAGACCTTCGCCGCACGCGTGATGCCTGTCGCGCTCGTCGTGACCGGCGGCGTCATCGCGCCAGCGATCGGCGCGCTCGTCGGCGCCGGGGCGTTCGCGCCTACGGCTCGCGCGATCGCCCTGGATCGTTCGGCGCCGAGTGGCTCGAATGGTTCCTCGGCGACGCGATCGGCGCGATCGTGTTCGCGCCGGCGGTCCTCGTGTGGATGCCGCAGGCGCGTCCGCGCACGCGCGGCCGGCGCCCGCGGGAAACGATGGCGTTCGTCTTCGGGCTCGCGGTGTCATCGTTCGTCGCCCTCGGCGGTGTGCCGTTGATCGGTGGTGAAGACAGGCCGCTCATCTTCATCAGCTTTCCGTTCATCGTCTGGGGCGCGTTGAGGCTCGGTCTCAGAACGACGATGACCGCGGTCGCGTCCGTCTCTGTGGCGGCGAGCGTCGCCGCGGCGATGCACATCGGGTCATTCGACGCATCCCGACACCGACGTCGGCACGCTGCTGCAGGCCTATCTGGCCGACCGCTGCGACGACGGCGCTGCATCGTGGCGGCGTCCGCCGCTGAGCGCCGTGACGCGACTCGATCGGCTGACCGAGAGCGAGCGTCAGCTTTCGCTCGTCTTCGACAGCAACTCGGATACGCTGCTGCTGTTCGCGCGTCGACGGCCCGGACCAGTACCGACTGATCACGGCGAACGGGCGTTGCACGCGATGTTGCGTCGCCACCGGCCCGAAATGGCCGATCGTCCGCTCGCGGCATCGCCGATGGAGGAGTTCATCACCGACGTGCTCGAGCTTCCCGCCGACCGCATACGCGAGGAACATCGAGTTCTTCCGCCGCGTCATCGATGACGAAGGCGCCGCTCTCGTACGAGAACATCGACTGGGGTCGGGCCGATCAGGTCTCGGAAGTCACGGTCATCCCGGTCTTCGATCGCGCCGGCCGGTGCACGCACGTCCTTCGATCATCGCGCGACATCTCGGCCCGCAAGCAGGCGGAGGCACTCGCTCCGGCTGCACGACTTCGTGATGACGAACGCGCCGTTAGGTGTGCTGATGCTGAACGCCGTCACAGTCAGATCGTCTTCGCGAACGAGACGGCGTGCAGCCTCCTCGCTCGGCCGCACGCAACGAGTTGCTCGGGCGCCGGCTCGATGACCTGGACGCGCCGGGACTGGCGGACGCACTGGGCAGTCGCTGCTGGAGATCGGACGGCGCTGGGACGGCCACGAGCGTCGAGTTCGATCGCGTTGACGCGATGACGGCAGCCGACATCCACTCGAGCTGTCGATCGCGTATCCTCGCGTACGCGGGCAGCGACGTGTCGTGCGTGTTCGTCCGCGACATGTCGGAGCGTCGGCGCGCCGAGACGACGCGGCGCAACGCTCGAGGCGGAGCTGTTCCACGCGCAGAAAATGGATGCCATGGGCACACTCGCTGGCGGCATCGCGCACGACTTCAACAACATTCTGACCGCCATCGTCGGCAACGCCGAGATGGCGCAGATCGAGCTTCCGCCGAACCATACCGGCCGCCAGGACATCGCCGAGGTGCAACGCGCGACGCGTCGCGCGCGCGATCTCGTGCCGCAGATCCTCACGTTCAGTCGCAAGCAGCAGCCCGAGCGGCGGCCGGTGCGCGTCGCAGACGTCATCGATGACGTCGTGCGGCTGCTCCGCGCGACGATCCCTGTCGACGATCGACCTACGCTCGCGAAGCCGATTCACGAACGCGCAGATCTTCGGCGAGCCGACGCAGTTGCATCAGGTGCTGACGAACCTGGGGACGAATGCCGCGCACGCCATCGGGCGAGCAGCACGGGGTGATCGCGCTCTCGCAGACGCTGGTCGACGTCGACGGGGAATCCATGCGCGGAGATCTGCTGCCGGGGCGGTACGTCTGCATCACGGTGACGGACACCGGACACGGCATGGATCGGCCGACGCTCGAACGCGCGTTCGAGCCGTTCTTCACGACGAAGGACCCGGGCGTCGGCACGGGACTCGGCCTCGCGGTGGTGCACGGCATCGTGAAGAATCATGATGGCGTGGTGCTCGTGGAGAGCACGCCGGGCGAGGGTACGACGTTCCGCTGTACTTCCCTCTGCTCGCGGGCGACGCCGGCGAGCGACGCCCGGCGGAGGCGACGTGAGATCCCGCGCGGCGCCGGGCGAGCGAGTGCTGTTCGTGGACGACGAGCCCTCGCTCTCCGACGTGACTCGCCGGATGCTCGAACGCCTCGGCTACCAGGTCGTGGCGCTCCGCTCGGCGACGGACGCGCTGGCGGTGTTTCGCGCCGAACCCGACGGCGTTCGATCTCGTGATCAGCGACCTGACGATGCCGGGCCTAACGGGCGCGCAGCTCGCGGTGGAGATGCGTCGCGTGCGGGCGAACGTGCCGGTGATCCTGTCGACGGGGTATCTCGACCGCCTCGACGGCGCGACGGCGGAGTCGTTGCGCGTGCATGAGCTGCTGATCAAGCCGTACACGACGGAGGCGCTCGCGACGGCGGTCCAGCGCGCGCTGAGCGCGGCAGCCGCCTAACGCCTCCCATGTCATCCCGAGCGTCAGCGAGGGATCTTGTGATGTCATCGTAGCCGGACTGGCCACGAGTACTTCACGAAGGTCCCTCGCTGCGCTCGGGATGACGACGTTTTCTCCCGCCGTCCGCCGTCCGCCGTCCTCCTTCCGCGGCCTAACTAGTCTTGCGCGCCTGTGATGAGCGCGACCGCCACATCACCGACGATCTTCAACGACTGCGCCGACACCTTGTCGAGCGTGTCATCAGGCGTGTGGTGGTAGTTCGGCTTTCCCGAGCCCGGCGGGCCCAGGTAGTCGAGGTCGATGACGTCGATCACGCGCAGCCCCTTGTCGAGCAGCGGAATGTGATCGTCCGTCACCGCGTAGCCGGTACGCGGCGGGAAGTATTTCTGGTAGCCGAGCTTCGCCGCCGTGTCCCAGACGCGCGACACGACTTCCGGCGCCCGGTCCACGGAGTTCGACTCCTGCGGAATCAGCAGGTCCGCGTCACCGATCATGTCGAACAACACGCCGAACAATCGGCTGATAGCCCGCGGGCAGATTGCGCCGCGAAATACGTCGAGCCGATCAGCACGTCGACGTCCGGCGGGCCGAACGTGCCGTAGTCTTCGCCGTCGACGAACAGCAGGTCCACGCCAACCGTCGGCGGCGTTTTCTTCAGCACGTCGCCGAGCGCGATGAACAACGCCACGCCGGACGCGCCGTCGTTCGCGCCGGGCACGGGCAACGATCGCTTCGCCGGGTCTTCCGCCTGATCCGAAACCGGACGCGAATCCCAGTGCGTGACGTAGAGAATGCGCGTCGTCGCCTGCGGGCGAAACCGCGCGAAGATGTTCCGGAGCGGCAGCGTGTCGCCCTTGGCCGTCACGTGATTCCACTTCTGCTCGATGACGGTGTCCGCGCGCTCGCGCATCTGCGCGACGATCCAGTCGCCGGCCTTGCGCGCGGCCTCGGTGCCGGGGACGCGCGCGCCGAAGTCGAGCTGCGTTTTCACGTACCCGCGCGCGACCTCGCCGTCGAACGGCGTGCCTTCGGTGGACGTGGTGCGGTCGCAGGCGCCTAACAACAGCAGCGCACAGGCGAGGAAGAACATTCTCACCTCAGGTCTCCGGCGAAGAACTGCATCTGGACGACGGCCGTGATCACGGTCTGTATGAGTCGTCGGTTCAAGTTACGATCGAAGTTCACGATGCGAGAGCCCTGGATGCTGAACGTCGCGTTCTCGGCGACGTCGGTGTCGGCGTTCAGCGTGAAGGCCTGACGGCCGTTGTCGGTGAGTCGACTGCGCTGCGATGCGGCGAACAGATTCTGAACGTAGCTCTTGGTGCGGGCCTGCTGGAAGCCGAGCCTCGCGCGCAACCCGCTCTTGAGCCCCCAATCCGACCGGCAGCGCGAACGTGCGGCCGATCTCCGCGCTCGTCTCCTTCGAGTTGCCGTTCGTCACGCTCCCCGGCAGTGAATCCACCTGCGTGCGGTACGAGTAGCCCGCCGTGGTCGTCAGCTCGCCCGGTGCCCAGGTCATCGATCCATTGATCGGGTACGTCTGCACGCGCGTGGCACGCTCCTCGGCGTTCGGCGCCGGTAATCACCGCGGGCACCACCAGCGACTGGCGCGTACGCAGCAGACGGCCATTGATCCCGGCCGCCTTCACCAGGCCGCCGAAGCAACGGACCGCGCGGACTCCAGCGCACGTTCAGGTCGGGGAACACGATCTGGTCACCGTCGATGTTGGTCTGCTCCGCCTCGAGCCGTCGCGCCCAGTTGCGCGTCGTCGTCCGCTGCGTGCGATTCGTGATCGCGAGGTCGAGCGGCAGGTTGAGCCCACTCGAGAGCGACAGCTGCGCGCTGGCCCCGGCACTGTTCGCGACGTCGCCGCTGAGCGCGCGGAATCCGGTGATCGAACCGATGCCGAGTTGATACCCGATACCGGGCGCGTCGGACGCGGCGTCGTAGGAGCTCAGGATCCCCTGCGTCGATGGACACGTCGATCGGTTGGAGGTATTGCGCGATGCGCCCGGCCAGCGATGCCGGTCCGGCGTACTTGGTCCCGGCTTTCGCGACATCGATCCCCGCGCCGACGGTGATGGTTCGTGTGTTTCCGAGCCGCACGGCGAGACGCGGCGGTTCGGCGGAACGCAGGCGTCGATGGCAGCGAATCACGCGAACAGCAGCGGAGCATTCGGATCGCGCAGCAACGAGAAGCTCGACGCGAGGTCCACGCGAGGACGCAGCCAGCCCGGCGATCTCGGGCGCATACGTGACTGAGCTCGCAGAGCTGCCGCTCGCGCTCGATGCCGGCGTCCATCCCGAGGAACGACTCCGCGGTCGGTCGGCCGCGGCAGCCCCGTTAGGCGTCATCGGGTCGTAGTCGCGGAGGTCGCGGAGGATGACGACGTCCGCGCGCGCTGTGAGGTGCGGCAGCGGCTGTAGCTCCAGCGACCGATGCGTTCCGCCACAGATCGCTCTCCCCCGTCGCCACCCGGCCCGGTATCGTCCACGGCGTCCGCGGGCTTGAGGAACGACTCGCGCCGCTCGGAGTCGCGCGCCAGGCCGCTCGTGAGGCGGAACGACGTGGGTCGCAGGTTGAACGCGCCCGGTGCCTGACCGCCGGTGGACAGCCACGGCGGCATGAGTGCGCGAAGACCACGCGCGCCACCGTCGCCGCCACCCGGGCCCGAGCCCACGACCGGCAGCGTCACGAAGTAGTCGCCGGAAAGCGTGAACCGGTGTCGTGAGCCCGTCCTGGAACTCGGACCGGTTGCCTAACGCGTAGATAGGTGCCGGTGACGCCGAGGTGGTTGACGATCGGCGCGTACCAGGCGCCGGCGAGCGGCTGTACCCGTCTGACGGACAGCGCGTAGCTCGTGGACGATGTCCGCGGCGATCGAAGCCCCTCGATCTCGTCGCCGGCCACGTCCGACTGCGCGAGGAACGTCGGGTCGACAGCGGCGTTCGCGTAGGAGATCGTGAGTGGGAGCGCCAGACCCGAGACGTGGCGGCAGGAACTGGTCGAGCCGGACGGTCGTGGCGAGCTCCAGGTCGTTGTTCGTCTGGAACGACGGTGCCTCGCCCGAGCTGACGGAAGTACGGGTCCCGGCGCGTCGTCGCGATCCGGACCGTCGCGAGGTCGCCTAACGCCATCGACAGGCCGATCTGCCCGGCGAACCCACTCGTGTTCACGACGTCCGTCGAGCCGGATGTCATCGACCCACACCTCCATCGTGTCGCTCGGCGTGAGCGGCGTGGGCCCGGTCGCGGAGTCGACGCGCACGATGCCGACCGCGAGCTCCTGCACGCTGCCGAGGTTCGGCGGCGCGACGGCTGGATCCGTCGTGTACACCATGTAGCCGCCGTCACACGCGGCGAACCGGTTCACGGCCGAACCGACCGGCAGCCCCGATCGCACGATGAGCGCGGAGTCGGCGCCCGAGCACGAGAGTGAATCGGCGCGAGCCGTTCAGGTACGCGCCTTCGAGCTTCGCGCGCAACGCGAAGAACTTCTCGAAGCGCACGCGGACCTCCGGCTCCCACGCCGCGCGTGTCGCGCCCGCGCTGGCGGGCGTGCGGTAGAGGTAGAAGTTGTTCGGGTCGCGACCGATCTTGATGAAGAACTGCAGCTCGCCGTTCTGACCCCAGCCGTTGCCGCGGCCGCGCGCCCACACGCGAAGCTCCTTGTAGCGACATGAAGCTCTTCTGTCCTTCGGGAAACCTGAAGAACGCTTCGGCGCGGTCGTACTTCGCGAGACCGCCAGCCTGGAGGCGCAGCGAGCGCTCGTTGATCTGCACGCGCGCGGAGTCGAACTGCGTCTGAAGATTGTCCGGCTCGTCGACCACGCCGGGCGGCGGCTCGTAGACCAGGCCGCGCGTCGAGTCCTGACTCTCCGTGCCGATCACGCCCGCCACTGACGTAGCCCGGCGGGCTCTGTTCGCGCTCCCCGGCGATTCCGGCGAGCGGCCGGCTGCTGCGCTTGAGCCACGGCGCGCCGACGAAGCGAAGCCGCGCGATCGCGGTCGTGATGAACGCGTCATCGCTGCGCCGAATTCGACGAGATGGTCGTGATGCGCAGCGCCTGGACCCGGCGCACAAGCGGGCCACCGTTGATGGAATCGCCCGCGGCGGCGAACGGCAGGCGCACGTGGACCCAGCACAGCGGGGTCGTGAGCGGCCGCGCGCCGTTCGGATCGTCCGACCCGCGCGCCGCACTCGCCCACGCGGTCGTAGCTGGTCGAGTCCGTGAGATCGACGATGTACCGAAGGAGTCGCTCGTCGGTGCGCATCGAGTTGTCGGCGTCGAGATCCTCCTCGTCGAGGCGGCTGTTGGCAACGGTACAGTTCACGCGGGCATCGCCTAACGCTCGAACGCGGATGTCGCCGCGGGTGCAGATGCGCACGCCCGTGTCCGCACGCGGCGACGCCACTGCTCGACGACGACGAGCGTGTCGACCACGTCGCCCGGGAGGCCGGTGTCGTTGACGTCGACGTTGAAGGCGCGCGAGAACGGGTCGCGCTCGGAATCGAGCCGGTTGTAGCTTTGCAGCTTTTTTCCCGTGTACGTGCTGTCGACCGTTCCTCCCTGCCCTGTTCCCGACGGTAAGACGTCTCGGGTGCGAATGCCACCGAATTCTCCGACACGTCACCCAGGTCCAACACCAGAATGGGGTTCGATGACCGCCGTACCGCGTTCGTATCCACCAGCGCCCAGAACTCGATCGTCTCTACGCCAGTGAGATCCGCGCCCGACGGGCCTAACGAGGTGCGGATCGATCGCCACCGCGGGCCCGGCAACGTGTTCGACGACCTTCCAGCGATAGGTGTTCGTGGTCGGATCGCGCTGTCCGCCAATCGCCAGCGGGTAGAGCGTGAGCCACAACAGTGTTTCCGGCGCCGAGACCCCGGCGCCCACGATGTTCGTCTGCGGGTCGATCTGCTCGATCGTGAACCGCACGTCGTTGCCGCTGCGATCGGTGCCGTTCGTCTGCCACGCCAGCGTCGTCGCCCGCGCGAGATCGAGCGCGCGTGCGCCGACGCGCCCCGGCAAGCGCGCGCCTAACGTCGGCTGACTGCTGTAGTACCACGCGTTGTCAGCCAGCGACACCGTGAGCCCCCCTTCTCCCTCGAACGACTCGATGTACGCCTGCCCCTTCGAGTTCGGCCGCGGCCGGCTCACCGCGAACTCGCCCTGCAGCTCGATCTGTCGACGGGCCGACGAGGCTGTCGCGGAAGGGCATCGACCGGCCGATGAAACGCCCGAGCGGCGTCGGCATCGAACAGGAACGCGCCGTTGACTCCGGCGACGAATGACGACGCCGGCTCGTAGCCGAGCGGCGGCCGATGTGAACGTCGTTCGCTGCGACTGCGAGATTGCCGTGAAGTTGAGCGCTCCGTGTTCGCCAGCGAACTGCGTCGTGATGCCGAAGATCGACGTCGGAGTCGTCGTGAACAGCGGATTCTCCTCGTAGCTGCACGCGCACGCGCCGCGCGAACGGAAACAGCGTGTCGGGACGCGCGAACGTCACGCGACCCAGCTCGTAGTCGATCTGGTAGTCCACGCCGCGCACGAGCTGGCGGCCGTCGATCAGGATACGCTCGGATCCCTGACGCAGCTGCACCGCGTTCAGCGCCAGCGTTCCGACCTCGTCGCCGACCTGTGACTCGTAGCGTCACGCGCAGCCGGTAGAACGACTGCGGGTGCCGCGTGGAGTAGAGGTATTCATCCGGCGTCCGGTAGATCGTGTCGTTCGCCGGATTCTCCAGCGGACCGGCGAGTCCCGCGCGCGCGAATGGCTGCAGCGACGGGAAGACAAGGAAGAAGTCGCGGATGACGTCCTCGACGCCACCTCCCTGCGCCACGATCCGGTTCGGATCGTTAGGTCTCGGCCACAGTCGGTTGTCCGCATCGAAGCGTGCGTTGTTCGTCGCCTCCGCGATGCGGAACTGCTGGATGTACGTGTCCGCGCCACCGGCAGCCGGCTTCTCCTGTTCGGCGCTCCCGCCGGTGAGGATGCGAAGCTGAACGGTCTCGCGCCGCACGTCGCGTACCGCCGATGCGATAGACGGAGCGGATCTCTCGGCGGAAGGCAGGATCGTCCGGCGTGACCTTCGGATCCCACAGCAGGTTCGCGAACTGATCTCGCCCCGACACGAACTCGAGGTCGGGCGTCCCGCCCGTGCTCACGATCGTCGTGTCGCTGCCCATTGATGCGCACGTTGTAGGCGACCACGAGCCGCTCGCTGTTCTGACTCAGCGGCGTGACGAGCGCGAACCACAGGAGCGACGGATCGATGTAATAGTCGACGCGCTCCCGGAGCAGCTCGTACACCTGGCCACGCTGCGATGTCGGGTCGCCAATGATCCGGAACTGCGGGCCGTTCGGATTGCGCGGCTGTCCGCCAAGCAGCAGGCGGTACACGAACACCTTCGACGGCCGCACGGAATCGGGCAGGGCCGCCGGCGAGCGCGGAGAGCTGGCGACGGTTGAGGATGTCGACGTTGGGGTACGCCGCCCCGAACAGCAGCGGGTCGACGGTGAAGAAGAACCGCCTCGGCTCGATCTGATAGTCCTCGATGTCTCGCGTCCGTTGCTGGACCGTCCGGTCGCCGACGATGAAAATCGACGTCCTGCACGACGTTGCCCTTCTGCTGCGCGGCGATGGCCGAGAACGTCATCGGGCCAATGCGGCCGGCGGCCTGGACGCCGTAGTTGCCGCTCGGAATGCCGGACGTGAGGAAGCGCGAGGTCGGCGGCGCGAACGAGACGTTCCCGACCTCGAGGCGCTGAAGGAACTCGTTGCCCTTCCCCTCGTAGCGGATGGAGATGTTGTTCGAGGCGTCGAACTCGCGCTGGGTGTCGTAGTCGACGTCCACGTGGACACGGTCGGCGACCGTACCCCGCGTGAGCAGGTTGAACTGAAAGTCGAACGTCGGTTGGAAGCTGCCCTGGCAGCTGAACGCGGTCGCGAACAGTTGCGTGGAGCCACACCGGTCGTTCTTGACCTGCTCGCCCTTGACCTCGAGCCGGGAGTTCAGCCGCAGGTCCAGCTTCTCGAAGCCTGGCGGCAGCGACCCGGCCAGGTTTCCAGCGCTGTCAGTCTTGGCGCGCGCTGTGTCCCGGGTCGCGCGGCCGGCGGATCGTGTCGCCGGGCTGGCGGATCGTGTCCCGCGGAGCGCTCCGTCCAGTGGTGTCTCGACGGACCGTGTCCTGGACCGCGCTGACACCATCGGCGCGTCTCCGTCCCCACTCGCCCACGCGACCGACGGCAGGCACGCGAGGACGGCGACCAGACCAACCGAGAGGACGCGCACCAAATGACGAGAGGAGGGTAGCAGCTAAGGCGTGCGAGATTGGAGGGAGGTCGGGACGCGGCACACGAAGCCTCACGCGGACCTTGAATTCACCCTCTGGGCGGGTGGAATATTCTGGCTGCCCTACGCCCTTCTACGACAGGGGCTGAGCCAGGTTCCCGTGAGTGTCCGACGTAACCTTCGCCAGCTACCCTGACGGCCCGAGCGAGCTGATCGTCGCGTGAAGATAATCAACAAGTATGTGCTGCAAGAGCACGTCGGGCCGCTCGTGTTCGCCCTGACGGCGCTCACGTCGCTGCTGCTGCTCAACTACATCGCCAAGCGATTCGGTGACCTCGTGGGCAAGGGCCTCGGCTGGTGCGTCATCGGCGAGTTCTTCCTGCTCTCGGTCCCGTTCACCGTCGCCATGACGCTGCCGATGGCGGTGCTCGTGTCGACGCTGTACGCGTTCAGCCGCCTGGCGGCCGAGAACGAGATCACGGCGCTCAAGGCGAGCGGCGTCGGCATGACGCGCGTGCTCGTGCCCGGTGCTCGTTGCGGCGCCACGGTCATGGCCGTGTTCATGCTCTTCTTCAACGATCAGGTGCTGCCGCGCGCGAACCATCGGCTCAGCACGCTCCAGCAGGACATTGCCCGCAAGAAGCCGACGTTCGCGCTCAAGTCGCAGGTGCTCAACGAGGTGTCGCCGGGCAAGCTGTTCGCTCAAGGCCGACTACATCGATCAGTCCACGAGCTGGCTCCAGGTCGTCACGATCTACGACTTCTCCGACCCGTCCGGCGCCGGACGATCTATGCGGACAGCGGCAAGATGGAGCTGGTCGGCGACGATCTCCTGCTGACGCTGCTACAGCGGCAACATGCAGGAAGTGCCGAAGAACGATCCGACGCAGCTGCAGCGCCTGTTCTACGACATCGACCGCGTTCGCGTCGCGGAACGTCGTGAACTCGCTGACGCGCTCGGACAGCGACGAACACGTACAAGGGCGACCGCGAGATGTCCGTCTGCGAGATGCAGAAGGAGTTCGCGTCGCACGAGCTGGACTTCGCAGGTGGCGCAGCTACTCGCTGGAGCACGCGCTGGTGTCTGCCGTACGCGAGCTGACGACGGGCACGCCCGCCGTTGCGCTCGAGCCGACGTCGTCGATGCCGCCGTCCGCCGGCATCGAGACGAGGCGAGCTCGCAGGCCGGGCACACGCTCGCTCCCGCGCGGCTTCAAGCCGCAGCTGTCACGCACGCATTGGCGGCGCGTACTGCAGCCTCATGCGCGAAGTTCGAGAAGGCGAAGCTGCCGCCGCTCGTGAAGTCGGCGAGTGCGGCCGAGCCTCCGCGCACAACAGCCAGCGCAGGATACGGCGCAAGCAGCACGACTCGGCGCCACAGCGCGCATACTCATGGGCGGGGCCAGCACCGGAGCCGTCACCGACGCGCGCCCGTTCGAAGTCCGCCACGTGGGCGCGCCTAACGGTGCCAGCCGCCGGGGTCGCGGTCGTACCGGGCGCCGCCGATCGCGCCAGCCGCGCGCCGGTGCCCGCGCGACTGCCGGTTCCACCGCGCTGTCGTGCCAGGCGTTCATCCCTGTCGTACCGCGGGAGCCGACGTCAGCCGCCGCCGTGCTCGACGTCGACTGCGGCGATCGAGACGGCTCGCGGCCGCATGCTCGAGAACCGGACGACGATGAACCGCTACGACGTCGAGATTCAGAAGAAGTTCGCGCTCTCGGCGGCGTGCATCGTGTTCGTGCTCATCGGCGCGCCGATCGCGCTGCGGTTCCCGCGCGGCGGCGTCGGTCTCGTGATCGGCGTGAGCCTCGGCGTCTTCGCGATCTACTACGTCGGCCTCATCGCGGGCGAATCGCTCGCGGACCGCGCGTTCCTCACTCCGTTCTGGGCCATGTGGGCCGCCAACGTGATTCTCACGATCGTCGGGCTCGTTGCTCCTGGCGCGCATGGGACGCGAGGGCGCGACGTCGCGCGGCGGAGACCTGTCGGAGCTGATCGACGCGCATACGTGCCAACCTCGCGAAGCTCGGGCGCCGGATTGGCTTCCCCGCCGAACGCCGCCACCGGACTGCCTGATGCGACGACGGACTCATTCGACCACTCGACCGATACGTCTTCTCGGAGTTCTGGAAGATCTTCATGATGACGGCGTTGGGATTCCCACTGCTGATCATCATCATCGATCTCACGGACAACCTCGACAAGTATCTCAACCGCCAGTTGCCGCGGTCGATCAGATCGCGCTGAGCTACCTGTATTTCATCCCCGATTCGATGTTCCTCGTGATGCCGGCCGCGGTGCTGTTCGCGACCGTCTTCTCGATCGGCGCCCTAACGCGGCACTCCGAGATCACCGCGGCGAAGGCGTCAGGCATCAGCTTCTACCGCCTGACGCTGCCGATCTACCTCGGCGCGATCTTCGCGGCCGGCGCTGGCCCTCGCGCTCGGCGAGCTCGTGCCGATCACGAACTCCAAGCGCGCCGATCTGCTCGAGGAGAAGAAGTTCCGGCCGGGAAGCGATCGCTACAACTTCGCGTTCGCGGCCGAGCGCGGGCGCGTGTACAAGATCAGCTCCCTGAACGCCGAGAAGGGCAAGCTCGAGGGGCATCGAGATCGAGCGCAAAGGGCAAGGGGCTCGACTATCCGACGTACGTGCTCACTGCCGATCAGGGCGACTGGAACGCGAAGCGTGGCTGGGCGCTGACGAAGGGCGCGATCCATGTGATTCCCTCCGATACGCTCGCGGACGTCACGTTCGCGTTCGACTCGCTCCACGATCAGTGCAATGCGTGAGGCACCGACCGGAGCTGATCGCGACGCCGAAGGCCCCGCAGGAGATGGGGTATCGCGCGCTGAGTCGCTACATTGCGTCGCTCGAGCGGTCGGGGGGCGACGCGAACGAGCTGCGCGTGGAGCGCGCGCTCAAGATCGCGATTCCCATCACCTGCATCATCATCGCGCTGTTCGGCGCGCCCCTTGCCACGAGCACGCAGCGCGGCGGTGCCGCGTACGGCATCGGCATCAGCCTCGCGACGACGGTCATCTTCCTGATGCTGATCCAGCTCACGAAGGCGGTCGGCGGAAAGGGTCTCATCCCGCCGGAGGTCGCGGCGTGGATGCCGAACGCGGTGTTCGCGATGATCGGCACTGGTGATGCTGGCGAGGGTGAGAACGTGATCATCGGGAATGGGGAATCGGGAATCGGGAATCGAAAACCGCACGTGGCTACACGCGCGAGACACCGCGCAGCCGCGCGGTCTGCGCTAGCCGATTCCCGATTCCCCATTCCCGATTCCCGATGACATTCGGCGCGCATTACGAGCACCGCCCAACCGAAGCGTTCCCCGTCATGCAGCGGACGGGGATCAAGTTCTTCCGGAAGGTCACCCAGGGCGGGGCGCGGCATCTTCGCCGGCATCGGCCAGCGCGGCTACTTCATCCGCGACATCTTCCGCGCGTTCTCCGAGCCCGCCACGTGGGGCCGCGAGACGCTCGGGCAAATGCGGAACATCGGCGTCGACTCGGTGCCGCTCGTTATGATCGTGGCCGGGTTCCTCGGCGCGGTGACCGCGTTCCAGGCGTTCTATCAACTCTTCGCGGGTGTCCAGCTTTCCGTGCTCGGTCTCCTCGTGCGCGGCAGCATCGTGCTCGAGCTCGGGCCGCTGCTCACGGCACTCGTGCTCACGGGCCGCGTCGGCGCGCGCATGACCGCGGAGATCGGCACGATGCGCGTCACCGAGCAGATCGATGCGCTCGAGACGCTCGCCTACGATCCGATCGCGTACCTCGTGGTGCCGCGCTTGTTGGCGGCGCTGCTCATGCTGCCCGTCCTCACGATCATTGCGAACGCGACGGCGATCGTGCAGCGCGTGGCTGACGCTCATCATCGCCACGACCGCGACGACGAACGACTACGTGACCGGCTTGCGTCTCAGCTTCGCGCCGTTCCAGGTCGTCTACAGCGTGATCAAGGCGGTGTGCTTCGGTGGCGCGATCGCCATCGTCTGCTCGTACGAGGGCTACGTGACGGGTGCGGGCGCCGAGGGTGTGGGGCGGTCGACGGCGAAGGCGGTCGTCATCGCGTCGACGTCGATCCTGGTGCTCGACGCGATCGTCGCGGCGGTATTTGCCCAGTTCATCGCCGCCTAACGAACGTGTCGTTTCGATACGTCGCCAGTGTCATTCCGAGCGCGGTCTTGTCATTCCGAGCACAGCGCTCGCGACATGGGGCGTCGCGCCCGACCCGCTAAAACCGCCCGACACGGTTTCGGCCTGACGATTCCGGAACGACACCTGCTAGGATTCGTCAGGCAATGGTCCCGGAATGACGTAGTTCCAACCAATCCACTATGAAACGACGAGACGAAGTTCTCGTCGGCATCCTGCTCACGGTCGGCGTTGTCATCGGCGTGCTCGGCACGATCTGGCTCGTGCGCGGCGGCTTCTCGAGAGGCTACCCACTCTACTCCCGCTTCAAGTGGGGCGCCGGTGTGAAGCAGGGACAGCCCGTGCGGCTGGCCGGCGTGCAGGTGGGCGTGGTGTCGGACGTCGAGCTCGACCCCAAGGGCACGATTCTCGTCACGATGAGCATCGAGAAGGTGTACTCGGTGCCGCGGAATTCGGTCGCCGCGGTGGTACCGGTCGGCATCTTCGGCGATCAGGAGATCGCGCTGACGCCGGCGGAGCCGAGCCCGATCTTCCTTCAACAAGGGTGACAGCGTTCCGCCAGCACTGCCAAAGGCAGGGCTTCCCGAGCTGACGGCGCGCGCCGATACGATATCGCAGCGGCTCGATGACGTCGCGAAAGCGGTACAGGTCGAGCTCGTCGCGGGCGGCGGCATCGCGGACCTCCGGAAGACGCTCGCATCGACCAACGACCTCGCGCGCTCCCTGAGCGTGATCGCCACCGAGCAGTCGCGACAGCTCTCGCTCACGCTGACGCGCTTTCGGAACACCGCGGCCGCGCTCGATTCGACGCAGCTCGATTCGACGCTGCGCAATCTGCAGCTGACGTCGCACAATCTCGCGGCGTTCACGGACTCGTTGCGCGGTACGGCGCAGCAGCTCAACCGGTGCTCGCGAAGGCGAACACGGGTGATGGAACGTTAGGCAAGCTGCTGAACGATCCGGGCCTCTACCACGACCTCCGCCGCCTGACGACTCGCCTCGACTCGCTGACGCTGGACTTCAAGAAGCACCCGAGGCGGTACATCAATCTCGAGATCTTCTAGTCGCCAACCGAACGGCTTTCACTGCGGCGGACGTCGACGGACTGGTCGACCGCCGATCGAAGTCGAACGGCGAACGGATACCTCGGATCGAGCTGATTGATTCCGCAGTGGCGGGACGGATGCTGGCGCAACGGGCTGTTCGGCCATTCGGAGTCAGATCCGTAGATCCGGCAGATCCGTTCGCCCCCTTCGTCTGAGGGGCCGGCTGAAGTAGTCCTCCGGCGGTGAATTGGCAGTGCGCCGCAGTGGACCATAGCACCGAGACCCCTCGCGGCGCGCTCGAATCGAGCGCGCCGCGAGGGGTTCCAACATCAGGCGAGTAGCGCCTAACGGTGCCCCACGTCCACCGCTCCGTTAGAAGCTGTACCGCATTGACACCTGCGTGCGCCAGAAGTTGCTGACCGTCGCGCCCGGGGCATACTCACCGCCAGCCGGCGGCGTGAACTGCACCACCGGAATCGCCGAGTTCGCGTTCACGTTGCCTGTGACCACGCCACCCGTGCCGACGTAGCCGACGTGCGTCACGAGCGGGACGTTGCTGTTCGTCGTCGTCGGGGTGACGAATGCGCGACCCCACTGCTTGTTCAGCAGATTGCCGAAGTTGAAGATGTCGAGCTGAATGGAAAGCCGCTGGTCGGCGATCAAGGGCAGATTCTGGCGGATTGCCAGGTCGACCTGACTCACGAACGGCTGACGGCAGGAGTTGCGCTGCAGGATCTCGCCGCGGTGATCCTTGAGACACTCGGAGCTGTTGATGAATGCGTCGAAGAGCGATGCCTGCTGCGCCGCCGAGCTCAGAACCGTCGTCACACCACCCGTCGTGCGCGTGATGTCCCGGAAACGGATCTCGTTCTGATCGCCGACGTTCCTCGGAATGTAGATCAGATCGTTGCCCTGTACGCCATCACCGTTCAGGTCACCGGCACCACCGCTGCCGCCGTAGATGTAATCGTGCGGCGGGCCCGACGCGCCCTGGTAGAAGACAGAGAAGTCCGTCGCGAGCTTCTTCAGCCAGTTGAGCGTGTACGTGCCGCTCGCGAGAATCTTGTGCGGCTGATCGAAGAGACTGATGCCGGTGAACGCATCTGCCTGCGGCCCGGAGAGCGTACGACCGAACTGCCAGTTCGAGATCGCCGTGCTCGACGTGAAGCTCTGGACGTCGCGAGCGCGTGAGTACGTATACGCCAGCATCCCCTCCCAGTTGTCCGAATACCGCTTCCGCAACTGGGCGGTGAGGTTGTACGCGAAATCCTTGCTCTGATTCCGAAGATCGATCGCCGTGGTGAACCGCGCCGTACCACCATTCGCCGCGACAGCCGGCGGGAGGATCAGCGTCCGGTTTCCGTTCGCGGCGGCGACGGTCGTGATGTAGAGCGTGCGCCCGCCCTGCCCCGTGCCCTGCGGCGCGGTGACGTTCTCGCTCACCGTGAACAGCTGGTTCAGCGTGCGCGAATAGAGGCCCTCGAGCGTACCCACGAGGTTCCACGGCAGACGGCGGTCGTACGCGAGCGACACGCGCAGCGGCTGCGGGAACTTCAGATCCTTCGCCAGGAAGTTCACGTCGCCAATGGGCTTCGCGCCCGACCCGTTCCGGCACGTGTTGATGTTGGTCGGATCGACCTGGAACGCCGGTGCTGGCGTCGTCGCCGTGTTGCAGTTGAGGAACGTGATGATGTTGCCCGAGTTCACGTATGCGTTCTCGAGCCACACGTACGGCGGCGTGCCGACGAAGAGCCCGGCGCCACCGCGGAGCTGATTCGCCTGATTGCCCGTGATGTCCCAGTTGAAGCCGAGACGCGGGGAGAACTGCAGCGACGTCCCCGGAATGTCATCCGTGCGACGGCCATACGCGGAGTCGATCGGGGCGTTGTACGCGACGTCCTTGAGGAACGTGCTGAAGTCGAAGCGCATCCCGGCCGTGACGGCGAAGCGCGGCGAGACCTGCCACTGATCCTGCGCGTACACCGCGTTCTGCAGCGCCGAGAAGTAGACGTTGCCGTCGTCCGAAAGCACGATCGCCTTGCGGAAGGTATTTGGATTGCCGGCAGCGAGACTGTCGAGGTTACGGAAGCTCCACACGCCTAACGAGCTCTGCGTGAACAGGTTCCGAAGCCAGACGTACTCGTTGCGCGACCCGACGGTGATCGTGTGGTTGCCCTTCGGGGCGAACGTGTAGTTCTCCGTCAGCTCCATCGTCTCCGTATCGAGCTGATTGCCCTGCGAGAACTGATCGGCCCCGGAGATGATCGTGGCGTTCCCGTTAGGCCCGACGACGCCGCCGCTGTTGATCGTGACCTGCGGGAAGGTGCTCTGGGGATCGCGTCGGTTGTACCACTTGTTGTAGCCGAGGAACAATTCGTTCGACGCGCCATTCTTGAAGTTCGAGAACAGCTGGAGCACCGGCGCGAGCTTCGTGTTCGTGAAGTCGTGGAAGTTGCTCGAGTACACCGCCGTCGTCGGGCTGCGGTTGTTCTGCTGACGTAGCCGCTCGCCCTTCGCGTAGTTGAAGCGGAACACGAGACGGTTCACGTCGTTTACGCGATAGTCGAGCCGCGCGAACGCGTTCGACAGCGGGTTGTCGATGTTGGTGTAGCCGGCCGTCCCGAGGCTCGTCGCGCCAAGTCCCGCCATGATCGTCTCGAAGCGCTGGCGATCCGCGTCGTTGACCGGAAACGCCTGGGGCGATCCGGCAGGCTGACCAGCGTACGGACCTGTGACCGGCGACTGCTCCTTCTGAAATTCCGGCGCGATGAAGAAGTGCAGCCTGTCCTTGATGATCGGGCCGCCGAGCGAGAACCCATACTGTGTTCGCTCGAACGGCGTCGCACGGAGAATGTTCGTATCGGCGCCGAACTTCTCGTTGCGATAGAACCAGTAGGCCGAGCCCTGCAGGGTGTTCGTCCCGCTCTTGGTGACGGCGTTGAGCAGCAGACCGCCGAAGTTGCCCTGCCGAACATCGAACGGTGCGAGCAGCACCTGAAACTCCTTCACCGCTTCGATCGACACGTTCTTCGCATTCACCTCGGCGCCCGGCGCACCGGTGGAACCGAGACCGAACACGTCACGCTCGCTCGCGCCATCGATCTGCACGTTGTTCATGCGGTTCGACATGCCACCGCCGGAGTAGCCTGGTCCCGACGCGGACACCTGCGGCGTCAGCCGGATGAAGTCCGTGAGGTTGCGGGTGAGCGTCGGGAGACGCTGAATGGCCGTGTCCGAGACGATGGCCTTCGTGCCCGTGTTCGTGGGCGAGAAGTCCGCCGCCGTCGAGGCGACAACGGTCACGCCGGAGAGTGTGGTCGCGGTCTGTCCGAGTTTGAAGTCGAGGCGCAGGGCCTGACTGAGGGCGATGTACTGGTTGTCGCGGAGGTCCTGCTGGAAACCAATGCGCCGCGCAACGACCTCGTACGGCCCACCGACCTCGAGACCCTGGATGAAGTAGCGACCGTCCTCGCGACTCAACGCGCCCGTCACGAATCCGGTCGCCTTGTTCCGCACTCGGATCTGCACGGCGTCCAGAGGGCGCCCGCCACTGTCGGTGACGAACCCGGTCACGGCTCCGGTCGTGATTCCCTGCGCACCGGCACGAGACATCAACGCGCCGGCCGGCAGCATCGCAGCTGCGGCGAGCACCGAGATCAAACGATGAATACGCATGTGTGATGGAGAAGAGTTTGATTCCGATCCCGCGGAGCAACCGCCAGTTGCTGACGTCGGGAGATGACGCGTACTGAGGGAGGGCCACGCCTGACCCATCGCTTCGGGGATAGGCGGATTCGTCTGCGGCGTTTCGGCCTGTAGTAGCGGCGCGGCGGGCCCGTCGTAGGGCACGTCCGCCCTTTGTAACGAACGCGGGCAAGCTAGGTGTCCACAACCCGCGTGGTCAAGGTAAAAATGTGATCGAGCGCACTCGTGACCGGGCCGAGACGCTGCACGGGATGATCAGAAGCCGTAGCGCACTCCAAGCTGCATTTGGTACGCCGAGCCGACGTGCCGGCGGTCATACTTCTCCGTCGCCGGATCGAAGGTGAAGATCCCCTGCGATCCGTTCGAGCCGACCAACGCGCCGTTCGTCTGACCAACGTGGCTCAACAGCGGAACCGAGCCGCCACCCGCGGGCGGGAGCGGCTGCTGACCCCAGTCCGGATTCAGCAGGTTGAGGAAGTTGAAGACGTCGAGCTGCACGGCGAACGATTGGCCGAGTATCGCCGGCAACGATTGGCGGAACGACAAATTCACGGTGTTCGTCCACGGCGACCGGCAGCTGTTTCGTGTCATGATCCGGCCACGCTGCCGCGTGAGGCAATCCGTGCTCGTGATGAACCGCTCGAGCGCCGAGCGCTGCTCGGCAATCCGTTGTTCCTGCGCTGCCGGGGAGTTGTCCGCGCCCGCAACTGGAGAGACCCCGCTGAACCGGATCTCGGCGTCCCTGGCGACATCGGCCGGGATGTAGATCAGATCGTTGCCCTGTGCGCCGTCGGCGTTCAGGTCGCCGAGACCGCCGCTGCCGGCGTATACGAAGTCGTAGTTCGACCCCGACCGTCCGAGATAGATCACCGACACGTCGGTGCGCGTGGTGAACGAGAACGTGCCGAACGCCACCACGCGATGCGGCAGCTCGAAGCGCGAGCGATCGAGATTCTGCGAATACTGGTCGCCGGCGAGCGCGCGACCGAACCGCCAGTTCGACGTCGCGGTGCTCGACGTTAGGCTCTGGATGTCGCGCGCCTGCTCGTACGTGTACGACGCGTGCGCCTCGAACCAGTTCGTGAAGCGTCGGTTGAGCGAGGCCGTGACACTGTACGAGTAGTCCTTGCTCGCGTTCTGCACGTCGATGACGTTCCGCCGTTCGGCGACGAGGACCGGCTCGGAGACGCCGGTCGTCGCGATCGTGCCGTACACCACGCGCCCGTTCCGGTCGAGGCCCTGCTGCCCCGCCAACGCGAGGTTCGTGTAGAAGAACGTCGACATCGAGCGCGTATACATCCCCTCGACCGACGCCACCCACGCGTCGCCGATGCGACGGTCGTAGGCGAGCGACGCACGCGCATACTGAGGAAATCGCAGGTCGCTGCTGAGGAGCGCGATGTCTCCGCTCGTGGCCGCCGTCGTGCCGTTCGCGCACGTGGAGGGCGGCGCGGCCGCATTCTCGGTGGTGAACCGAGGGACCGAGCCGGCCGAGACACACGTCAGCTGCGCGAGGCCCGTCCCCGCGTTCTGGAACGCGTTGCCTAACCACACGAAGGCGGGCCGTCCAACGAAGACGCCCACCCCGCCGCGGATCTGCTCGCGACGGTCGCCGAGACGGTCCCAGTTGAAGCCGATGCGCGGCGAGAACTGCAGGTTGCCTGACGGGACCTCTTCCGTGTTCCGGCCATAATCCGCGAGCACCGACGGATTCGCCGCCGGCTTGTCGAACAGATACGGCACGTCGACGCGGAGGCCCGCTGTGACGACGAACCGGTCCGTCGCCTGCCAGCGATCCTGCGCGTACAGTCCGAACTGCGCCGCGTCGAACCGCGCGTCGAGCGGCCCGCCGAGACTGACGCCCGCCTGATAGCGGCTGGCGTCGCCACGCGCGAGCGAGTCGAGGCTCCCGAACTCCCACACGCCGTACGAGTTCTGCGCGAAGAGATTGCGGATCCGGTAGAACTCGTTCTTCGTGCCGGCGGTGATGCGGTGCCTGCCTAACGGGAACGTCAGGTTGTCCGTGAGCTCCACGACGTCCTGATCCACTTCCGTTCCCTGCGAGGAATTCTCTGCGCCGGCGCGTAGCCGCGCAGTCCCGCCCGTCAGGGTGGGCGCATCGACCTGCACCTGCGGCGCGAGCACCGCGGCGTCGCGGCGATCGCGAATGCGACTGTAGCCGACGATCAGCTCGTTGCCCGCCCCACCCTCGAAGCTCGTGAAGAGTTGCGCGACGGCGCTCCCCTTGACCGAGTTGAATTCGTGCGCGTTGGACGTGAATCGAATGAGCGTCGGATCGCGCGCCAGCACCTCGTCCTCCGCCCGGCCGTAGTTGTAGCGCAGCACGAGCCGGTTGTTCACGCTCGGCGAAATGTCCACGCGCGCGAAGATGTTCTGCAGCGGATTCGCGTTGCGCACCGGCCCCGCGGAACCGGCATTGATACCATACCCGCTGAGCAGGCTGCTGAAGCGGTCGATGTCGCTGGTCGTGACCGGAAACGGCTCCCCGGTCTGGCCGAGATACGGGCCGGTCGCGGGCTCATAGCGCTCCTGGAACTCCGGCGCGATGAAGAAGTGCACGCGGTCGCGAATGATCGGGCCACCGAGCGAGAATCCGAATTGCGACTGCCGGTATTCCTGGTCGCGCACGTAGTCGACGTTTCGCGCGAGCCCTTCGCTACGCGTCGAGAGGAACGCGGTCCCGTGCAGGTCGTTCGTGCCGCCGCGCGTCACAGCGTTCAGGAGAAGTCCCGCGAAATTCCCCTGCCGTACATCGAACGGTGCGAGGAGAACCTGATACTCGCGGACAGCCTCGAGGCCGATCGACTTGCCACGCGCCTGGCCGCCCGGCTGTCCCGTCTCGCCAAGCCCGAACAGATCGTTCTCGCTCGCACCGTCGATCTGAATGTTGTTGAGGCGATTGTTGACGCCGGCGCCGGAAATGCCCGGCCCCGCGTCAGACACTTCGGGCGTGAGGACGGCGAAATCCGTGAACGTCCGGTTGAGTGACGGGAGCCGACGCAGAACCGAGTCGGAAACGATGGTCGCGGCCCCGGTGCGGTCCGACGACATGATCGGGTCAGTCTCGGTCGTGACGGTGACCGTGCTGAGGATGAACGTCTGACGCTGGAGGATGAAGTCCAGCGTTAGGTTCTGGCTCAGGGTGAGCATCTGGCCGTCGCGCATCTGCGGCGCGAAGCCCGGATGACGCGCCGTCACGGAATACGGACCGCCGACCTCGAGTCCCTGCACGAGGTAGCGTCCATCCCGGGCGGTGGTCGCGCGCGATGCGGCGCCGGTGGCCGTATTGACGACCGCGATCGACGCTCCCGCGACCGGAGCACCAGCGTCATCGACTACCCGCCCGCTCACCGCACCCGTTGTCACTCCCTGTGCTCGAGCCGCCATGAGCGGGGTGAGCGCGACGCAGAGCGCGGCAACAGCTACGACGAAGGCACGGGGCTTCACGCCGTTTCGCCCGCCGCGCTCCGAGAGCCGTCTGGAGGTGCGAGCCTTCTGCCGACGGTCGCGTAATAGACCGGAATGCCCACCGCGATCACGGCGAACACCGCGATCGTCGGCCAGCGCGTGCCGGGGTCGATGACCGCGTTCACCAGCAGGTACAGCGTCGCGAGAATGAACAGGATCGGAACCAGTGGATACCCGGGCGTCCGGAATGCCGGTGAGTATCCCGGGCGTCGGCGGAGCACGAAGATCGCCGCGACGCCTAACACGTAGAACGGCAGGATCGCCGTCACGAACGCGTCGGCGAGGTCCTCGAACTTTCGCAGCAGCACGAACGTCACGCCGAGCACCGCCGCGAGCGCGATCGCGTTGACCGGCGTCCTGAATCGCGGATGCACCGCCGCCATCGGCTTGAAGAACAATCCATCCTCGGCCATCGCGAAGAACACGCGCGGGTTCGCCAGCATCGTGGAGTTGAGCGAGCCGAACGTGGAGAGCATCACGGTGATCGCGACGAACGCAACGCCGATCGGACCCATCACGCGCTGACCCACATCCGCCGCGACGAGCTTCGACGTCCGGATCTGCTCGATCGGGAGGACCGAGAGATACGCGAGATTCGCCAACAGGTAGATGAACAACACCGCCAGCGAGCCGAGAATGATGGCGCGCGGCAGATTGCGCTCACCGTCCTTGACCTCGCCACCGGCGAACGTGAGATCCGCCCACCCGTCGAATGCCCAGAGCACCGAGACGAGCGCGAGCCCGAATGGCGCAAGCGAGAAGCTTCCCGGAGGGAAGAACGGTGTGAAGTGGCCGCCCGTCTTCGGCAGCTCGATCGAGAACGCGAGCAGAATCACGAACAGCAGGCCACCGTACTTCGCGAGGGTGGTTGCCGCCGTCACCATCGCGCTCCAGCGAATCCCCACGATGTTGAATATCGACGTCAGTACGATCGCGGCCGCCGCGGTGTAGCGCGCATACGAGTCGTACGGCGCAACGAGCGGGTCGTAACCGAGGACTCTGAGGAAATACTCGGCGAACGTGATGGCGATGGCACCAATGGCGGCAGCGCGAATGATCACGAGCTCTGCCCAGCCGAACAGGAACGCGGGGAGCCTTCCCCAGCCTTCGCGCAGAAAGACGTAGATGCCGCCGGTTTTCGGCAGGGCGCTCGCGACTTCAGCGAGCGAGAGCGCACCGCACATCGCGAGCATTCCGCCGACGACCCACACCGCGAGCATGGCACCGGGCCCCGGCAACCTGTTCGCGATGCCTGCCGGTGACCGGAAGATTCCTGAGCCGATGGTGATACCGACGACGATCGAGACGGCGCTCCACAGTCCGAGCCGTCTCGGCAGTCCGTCGGATGGTCCTTCGCTTGCCGCTGGAGAGGGTGACATGCGCCTATGGTACAGCAGGAAACCTTGCGGCGCGAGCCATGCGCTGCGTTGGTCCAGGCAGCGGCTGTCAGATCGGAGTCAATGTCGCGATACGTTGGTGGAAAGGTTGAATCGAGCGCCGCCGGCGTACACCTTTCTGCGTGCTACTCACCTCTATCTCACGCGGTCGGATGCTCGGCCAGCGGTGCACCGGTTCGCCTGAATGACCATTCGTTCCGCATTGTTCTGGGTTGCCAGCGCGTGCTGCGTTGTCGCCGAGCTCGCCATCCTTCGCTCGTTGTTGTTCGGGCGAGCCCGCGCGGCCGAGGTCAAAGACACCATGGGCGCGTCGCGAACCGCGCATGCCAGCCGTCCAGCGGACATCGCGTGGGCGATCCTGCCTGCGGTCGGCCTCGCGCTCGTTCTCTATCTGACCTGGCGCGCAGTCGATGCGCCGGAACCCACCGCCGACGTCAGCCGCAGCGGCGTGACGATCGGAGCCTGATAACATCATGACCGCCTTGCGGCGTCTTTCGGTTCTTTCGTTGCTCCTCGGCATCGGACAGGTCGTGTTCGGCGCGATCGTGCGCATCACCGGATCCGGCATGGGCTGTGGCGACCACTGGCCCAAGTGCCAGGGACATTGGTTCCCGCCGCTCGCCCGAACCGATCTCGTCATCGAGGTCACGCATCGCTACATCGCGGCGACGCTCTCGGTCGCGATCATCGCCCTGCTCGTCACCGCCTTGCTGCGACGCGCCACGCCCGGGGTGAGTGGCCGAGGTGGCGTGTTGCGAGCCGCGGGGTTGGCGACGTCGCTGGTAGTGGCGGCGGCGCTGTTCGGCGCCGTGACCGTGAAGCTCGAGCTCGGGAACAAGTTCGTCATCGTCACGCATCTCGCCATCGCGATGACGTTACTCGCCGTGCTCGTTTCCGCCGTGATGCGCGCCGGCGGGCTCGGCGCGTCCAGCGCGAGCGTGGGCTCCGCATCGCAGAAGACGTGGCGTGGCGCACGAGCGGCGCTCGGCCTCGCGTTCGCCGTTCTCGTCCTCGGCGCGTTTACCGCGCACGTGCCGGGCGCGAACTCATCGTGCATTGGCTTCCCACTCTGTCGCGGCTCGTTGCTGCCTGACGGGACCCAGCACATTCAGTTCACGCATCGCATTCTCGCGTTCCTGCTGTTCTTCCACCTGCTCGGCCTCGCGATCGCGGTTCGTCGTCGCGGCGAAGCACGGTTGATCATTCGCGCCGCTGCGGTCGCGTTCGGTGCCGTGCTCGCGCAACTGATCGTCGCCGCGATGCTCGTGGAAATGCAGTTGCCGCCGCTACTCCGCTCGTTGCACCAGGCGGCCGGCACACTCGTGTGGGTTGCCGTCGTGGTGCTCGCGCTGCTGAGCCGTCGCGGCGCACTCGGCGTCGGTGTCCCGGCTACGAAGACATCGCCGCGACCGACGCTGCGTGCGGCAGAGGTCGCGACGTGACACACACGACGATCGAACGCGCTCGTGAGGCGAGCCTCGTCCGCGACCTGATCTCGCTGACCAAGCCGCGCATCATCTCGCTCCTGCTCGTCACGACGATCGCCCCGATGTTCGTCGCGGGCACGCCTTCCATCGGGCTGGTGCTGCTCGTCGCGATCGGCGGCTACCTCATGGCGGGCGGCGCGAACGCGGTGAACATGTACCTCGACCGCGACATCGACGACCGCATGGCGCGTACACGCCTGCGTCCCATTCCGAGCGGGCGCATGGCACCGCCCGCCGTGCTCGCGTTCGGCGTCGCGCTCTCGTGCGCGGCGACGTACATGCTCGCGCATTTCGTGAACGTGCTCACGGCCGCGCTCGCACTCGCCGGCTTCTACTTCTACGTGTTCATCTACACGCGCTGGCTCAAGCGCTCCACGCCGCACAACATCGTGATCGGCGGCGCAGCCGGCGCATTTCCGCCGCTCGTTGGCTGGGCGGCCATGACGAATCGCGTGGATCTCGCGGCGATCTATCTGTTCCTGATCGTGTTCTACTGGACGCCGCCACATTTCTGGGCGCTGGCGCTGCTCAAGCAGCGCGACTACGGCAACGCTGGTGTGCCGATGGCGCCACTCGTGTGGGGCGAGCAGGAGACGAAGGATCAGATGTTGTGGTACACGCTGATCCTCATTCCGCTCACGCTGCTGCCGGTAGCGTTCGGGGCGTTCGGCTGGTTCTACTTCGCGTCCGCGCTCGCGCTGGGCGTCACACTGCTCGTCGGCGTCCTCCGCGTTCGCTCGGCGCCGCAGTGGAATAAGATCGCGTGGAAGGTCTACAAGTTCTCGCTGCTGTATCTCGCGCTGCTGTTCGTTGCGATGGTGATCGACCAGCACGTCTGACGCAGTTGTCTTCGCGAGCCCTGCGTACTAGGGCTCCGCGCGTGCGCGCAGGGTGAGCGTGGCGGCCTTACCCGCCTCGATCGTCAAGCTCTCTTCCATCGCGCCGAGTCGTGGGTGCCACGCATGGACCTTGTAGCGACCGGGTGGCACCGAGTCGATCACGAACGAGCCGTCGGTTCCCGTGAGCGCGAAGTACGGATGATCGAACACCGCGATCCACGCGTGCGTCCAGGGATGCGCGGCGCAGGTCAGCTCGAGCACTCCGGCCTTCGTGAGCACGTGTTCGTTGGGAACCACCTGTCCCTCGTCCGTCTCACGAATGGTCGCCAGCAGCTCGCCGGTCGCACGCCGCGTTATGCGCGTGCGATGCTCGACGGCATCGAGGTTCTGCACGTTGAGCGTCCCTCCGGCGATCGCGGCCTGCAACTCGGGCGCGATGAGGCAGTGCTCGTTCGCGATCTCGAACCGACGCTCGAGAGGCAACGGCTTGCCGCTTCGGATGCCGTCGATCCAGACGACCACGCCAACCGCGCGGTTGCCGCGACGTTCGAGACTCCGATGTGTGATGGACACGCCGCAGACGGCCTGATCAGAGGTCGGCTGTACGACTGAATCGGCGGGCGGCGCGCCTTCGATCTCGACGGTGCCCGTCGCGCGCCCGATGGAGTCGAGCGTGCGCGCCGTGTACGGCGCGGACTGACGCGCGAAGCCGGGCGTCGCGGCGAGCGCTTCACTCGTCGCGGCTGTGCCTGCGCGTTGCTTCTCACCGTTGTCGCGACCGCAACCGGCGAGTGACAGCACCAACACGCCCACCGCGACGATACGCGGCCCTGGAATTCGGATTTCGCGTTGTGGGACTCGCCGCGCGAGTCGCCGTTCGTTCGCAGCTATCAACGTTCGATTCGAATCATGGAGAAGGAGATCGACCATCCCGCGTAGGACGCGAGAACGCCGTGTCACGGCACACTCGCTGACGTGCCGCTCGGGCAAACGCCACGCCACGCGGGCGGGTTGCTGACTCGCGCGCGGGATCGTCCTGACGTCGAAGGGCGAGCGGATTTTCGAGGTGCAACCTAACCGCTCGTGGCCCTTTCGACTGTCTTCCACTTCCGCGGTTCTTCGACGTCGCATGCTCGCGCCACTCGCGCTCCTCCTCGCTCTCGCGTCGCCGCCGCATCGCGCCGTTGCCGAATACGCCTTTGCATTGAGGCATCATCGCGCCGGGCCGGTGGGAACTACGATTTCGCGGATGACACGGAAAACGGCCGGATAAGGCTTTGCACTTACGCTGGCTCTCGCCGGACTCTTAGCAAATGGGAACGGCCGCTCGGGAGGCTCCTGCGTCCCGAGCGGCCGTTCCCAAAAATTCACGGCTCGTTGCGAGCGGAGCCGACCCCCACGGCGCGGTATCCGGCTTCTTCCGCGTCATCCGCAAAATCGCAGTTCCCACCGACCGCGGCGCGATGGAGCGTGGATGCAAAGTCGGAATCCGGCTGTTTTGCAGTTCATCCGCCCAATCGCAGTTCCCACCGAGCCCCGCCGCGAAGAACTCTACGCCATGATACCGCGAGCCAGCGCGCGACGCTTCGTCCAGTAGTACACCACCACTCCGACGACCAGGATCGCCGTGCCTAACAACGACGTTCGGAGCGATGACACGTAGGCGCTGACGATCCCGATGATCGCCGCGACCACGAAAAAGCCGGGGACGATCGGGTAGCCCCACGCGCGATACGGACGCGGAGCATCCGGCCTCGATCGCCGTAACGCGAAAACACTCGCCGCTCCCAACCCGAAGAAGATCCAGTCCGCGAACACCACGCCGCTCAACAACGCGCCGATCTCGCCGCCCGTGATCAGGAGCAGTGCGATCGCCCACACGCCCATGATGATCACCGAGATGTGCGGCGACCCGAATCGCGGATGCACGCGAGCCGCGGCCTGCAGGAACACGCCATCGCGCGCCATCGCGAAAAAGATCCGTGGCGTCGCCAGGATCACGACATTCACGAATCCGAGAATCGAGAGCATCGCCGCGACCGTGATGAAGGTCGCCCCGGTCGGCCCGACGAGCCGCGTCGCCGTGTCCGCTGCGACCGCGCTGCTCGCCGCGAGACCATCCCGACCTAACGCGTGCAGGTACACGGCGTTCGCGCCGAGATAACACGCGATCACGATGCCGATCCCGAGCGCCAGCGCGCGCGGGATCGTCCGCGCCGGATCCTTGATCTCGCCCGCCACCATGTTCATCTGCTGCCAGCCGCCGATCGTGAACAGCACCGCGACGAACGCCGTCGCCAACCCTGACGCGAGCGACGCGCGCGGCGGCGGCGCGTTCGGCACCGGCAGCGGAGCGCCGAGCTTCGTCCATAACGCGAAGCCGCCCACGATCAGTGCGGCGAGTGCCGCGATCTTCGCCACCGCGAAGACGTTCTGCAGGAAAGCCCCGGGCTTGATGCCGAAATAGTTCGTCGCCGTGAGAACAGCGATCGTCGCCGCCGCCACGCCGAGGGGCCCGCCAAACGGGGCCAGGTCCATGAACCGCCCGGCGTAGCCCGCGAAGCCTAACGCGACCGCGGCGAGGGCACCGGTCCCGATGCTCAGCAGCGCCATCCACCCATACAGAAACGCCGGCAGACCGCCGAACCCTTCGCGGATGTAGACGTACGCGCCACCGGCGTCAGGCATCATGGCACCGAGCTCCGCGTACGTCAGCGCTCCCGCGAGCGCGACCACGCCGCCCACCGCCCACACCAGGAACACGAGCCCCGCACTCGGCAGCGCCCGTGCCGTCTCCGCCGGCGTGAAGAAGATGCCGCTCCCAATGATCCCGCCGACGACGAGCAGCGCCGCGGAAAAGAGCCCGAGCTCTCGGCGGAGTGACGACTGTGAACTGGGGACCGCTCGCTCGGGGTTTGGCAGTTAGCAGTTAGCTGATAGCTGTTAGCTGTTAGCTGATAGCTGGCGTCACACGATCATCATGTCGCGTTGGTACTCGACCGGCGTGACGACCAACTCACCGTCGCCGACGTACGCGTTGACCTCGGAGCGGATCCCGATCTCGCCCGGAATGTAGACGCCAGGCTCGATCGAGAACGCGACGCCCGGCACGAGCAACCGCTCCTCCCGCGTCTCGAGATTGTCGAGGTGCGGCCCCGACCCATGCAGGTCGCGCGAGTCGATCGAGTGCCCCGTGCAATGCACGAAGCGATCGCCAAAGCCCGCGGTCTTGATGACGTTCCGCGCCGCATCGTCTGCTTCACCGCCGCGTATCGTCGCGCGACCATTCACGCGCTCACGAAGCAGCGCGATCGCCGCGTCGCGTGCATCGCGCACCGCGGTCCACACCTGCACGGCGCGCGGTGACGGCTCGCCGATCGACGCCATCCACGTCTGATCCGCCCAGATGCCTCCCGGCTCGTGCGCGAACAGATCCACGAGCAGCAGATCGCCGACGCCGATGTTGACCGGCTTGGTCGCGCTCGGCGAGTAGTGCGGATTCGCCGCGTTAGGCCCGATGGCGACGATCGGCGGGTGATCCGTCTCGAGCCCCGCCTTCGTGAACTCGGATACGATGTGCTGCTGTAGCGAGTACTCGGTCATCGGACGGCCCGCGCGCGCTTCGGCGCCCGCGTGGCGCATCGCCTGCCGCGCGATCTCGGCGACGCGCTCGGCGGTACGCCGATGCACCACGAGCTCGTCCGCCGTCCACGTCGCGTAGAACGTCGTCACCAGCTCGGCTGACGTCACGACGGTGGCTCCGGTGGCTCGCACCATCTCGAGCACGCCCGCGGGCACGCGATCGAGATACGGCACCGCGTCGCCCGGCGAGTACTCCATCGCGACGCGCTTGCCGCCCACGAGTGCCGCGAGTTGCTCCTCGAGCGACCGCCACGAGCTGTAGACCTTCTTGTTCCAGGCCGACGGCCAATGCTCCCACGGCCCCTGCTCTATCGCATGCGTGATCGCCGTCGGAACGCCGGTCGCGGGAATGAGCGCGAAGATGCGGCGCGTCATGAGCCCACCGGTGAGACCGAGCATTGCCGGCGCGACGGGATTCAGCCCGTGAAAGTCGTAGATCAGCCAGCCGTCGAGACCAGCGTCGGCCAGGGCGCGTTGAACGCGCGGAAGCATGCGATCGTCGAGCATTCGGAGGGGATCAGGAGAGCGGGCGCCACTCGGCGCGCCAACTACAGGAACCTTCACCGCGCGCGATGCAGCGGACGTGTTCGACGGCGCCACCGCCGTTGATGAGCAATCGCAGCAGCTCCGCGAGTCCCGCCTCGTAATACGCGCACCCGATGGACTTGGGCGCCGAATCGATCGTGACGGATGCCGGAACGTCGAGTACGACCGACGAGCCGACGCGCGAGACGCTGCCGTTGAAATAGCGAGTGACGATACGGCTCGCGTGGCGCAGCGCTATGGGCCGTGCGATGAACGACGGCAGCGTGAGTATGATGCGCCGAGTCATTGGCGAGATGCTCTGATACGCCTCGTTCGCGAGGTAGCGACCGGCTGCACGAAAGACCGCCTCAGCGTCGGGACGACGCCCGATCAGACGAGCCAACGCCACTGCTTCGTCGCGAACGGTCCGCTGACTACGTTTCACCGCGTCGGAATAACGGCGGATCTGCGCGTAGACGGTGTCGCTCAATCCGAGCCGCTTGTTGCGCAACTCGGCGACGAGTTCAGTGTCGGGGTCGTCGTCAGGCGTGTCGACGTTGCGGACGGCTTCCAGAAAACTGAGCGGGAGAAGCGAGTCGACCGTCGGTGACATGGATCACTAGAAACGTGGAAGCGAAAGTAACGGCGCGCAGAACGGCGTTCAAGCGGCTTGCGCCGGGCGCGATTCGCACAGGGCCCAACGAATGATGACCCGCGCGCTCGCTGGATTCATCCTGGCGAGCGCAATCGCCCTTGGCGGACATCGTGCCCGATCGCTCTCGATGGGCGGCGCGATCACTGCGGTCGCCGTCGGGACGGCGGCGGCCATCGCTGGCTGGACTTGGGCGGCGGTTCTCATCGTCTTCTTCGTCACGTCGAGCGCCCTCTCCCGATTCCGCCGAGCTGCGCGCGAGGCGCGCATAGCGGGAATCGTCGAAAAGGGTGACGAGCGGGACACCTGGCAGGTGCTCGCGAACGGAGGCGTGTTCGCCGTCGCTGCGCTATTCGCGGCAAGCGGGCGCGCACCCGGGTGGGACTGGGCCGTGGTGGCGTTCGGCGCGCTGGCCGCCGCGACGTCTGATACGTGGGCAACAGAGATCGGCACGCTAGCCGCCCGTCCTCCCCGGTCGATAGTTTCCCTGAAGGTGCTACCGCCGGGAACGTCGGGTGGGATCACCTTTCCCGGGCTCGCGGCTTCGGTTGTCGGCGCGGGGTTCATTGCACTCGTGAGCTCTTCGCTCGGAGCTATTGGCAATCCAGCGGCTATCGTGGCCGGCGGTGTCGCCGGGTCGCTCGCCGATTCGATCGTAGGGGCCACGGTGCAGGAGCGACGGTGGTGCGACCGTTGCTCCCAGTCCACCGAACGGCGCGTTCACAGCTGCGGGGAGCAAACCCGCATCGTCGGTGGAGTGCCGGGAGCTCGGAACGACTTCGTGAACGTGGTATGTACGATGGTGGGCGGGATCGTTGCCGTGCTCGTCGCGCGATAGGGCGACAGCCGCGCGGGAGGTGGTCGGGTGATGCGTCGGTGCTGGACCGTTGTCGTGCTGGTAGCGCTTGCCGCTTGCGATAGCGGGCGATTGGGCGCGCCGCTCGGGACCATGGGCGGCACCGCGGGCACGGGCGGGACTTCGATTGCGGCCGGCCTCGTAGGCACCTGGCGACGCATTCTCTACTTCCTCGCCGAGGACGGCTCCGCGAGCTCGAGCGAGACCACGTGGCGCTTCAACGCGAACGGCACCGCCAGCCGGCTCTCGGTCACTCGCAACTACACCGCCGGCCTCGCGGACGCGCAGACCGTCGACGCGCGATGGGAAGCGCTCACACAGTCGATTCGCATCACCTACCTCCCGCCGAGCTCGGGAACCTTCGAGTTCTCCTATCGCATCAACCAGGACACGCTGTACTTGGCCTCCCAAGGGTACGTGCGGGTCGCGCCGTGAGCCCCGTGAGTGCAGTGCGTAGTCGCCGCGCGCAGGTCGTGATCGTCGGCGGGGGGCCGGCCGGCGCCGCCAGCGCGTATTTTCTGGCGCGCGCCGGCGTCGACGTGATGATCCTGGATCGCGCGCGGTTTCCGCGCGATAAGCCGTGCTCGGAGTACATGAGCCCGCAGGCATCGCGCATCCTCAACGACATGGGGCTGCTCTCGCGCGTCGAGAGCGCGGGGGCCGCGCATCTCGCGGGCATGCGTGTTCGCGCTCCCGACGGCACGACCTTCCACGGTCGCTTCGCCGACGTCGACGGCTATCGCGGCTTTCGCGATCGCGGGCTCGCGCTTCGTCGCACGGTTCTCGACACCCTTCTCCTCGCACGCGCGCGCGAGGCAGGCGCGCACGTCGTCGAGGGGGCGCGCGTCACTTCCCTCGCGCGCGACCAGAGCGGTCGCGTCATCGGCGTTGACGTCGTGGACCGCGGTGACTCGCAATCCACCGTGCTGGCCGCGATCGTCATCGGCGCCGACGGACTCCGCTCGATCGTGAGTCGCCGGCTCGGGCTCGCTGCGACGCGACGCGCGCAGCGCCGCCTCGCGCTCGTCACACACTTCGTAGGCGTCGACGGCATCGGCGATAGCGGTGAGATGCACGTCGAGCATGATGGCTACGTCGGGTTGGCTGACGTGGGAGGCGGCGTATCGAACGTTGCCGTCGTTGTCCCGACGTCGCGCGCGCGCCGTGCCGCTGGCGACCCGGCCTCGTTCATGGACGACTGGATCCGCCGCCGACCGCACATCGCGCCGCGCTTCGCCAGAGCCATGCGTGTCTCGCCCGTGCTCGCGACGGGACCGTTCGCGTCCGCATCCCGGCGCGCGTGGGCACCGGGCGCGGCACTCGTCGGCGACGCGGCCGATTTCTTCGATCCGTTTACCGGCGAAGGGATCTACGCCGCGCTCCGAGGCGCCGAGCTCCTCGCGCCGCACGTCGCGCGTGCGCTCTCGGCGACGTCCGCCATCGACGCCGACGCGGCTCTCAAAGCGTACGATCGCGAGCGTGTTCACGAGTTCAGCGGGAAGTGGGCGGTGGAGCGCCTCATCGGCGCCGCGGTTAGCTTCCCTCCCCTCATGAACATCGCCGCCCACTCTCTCGCGCTACGCCCGGCCATGGCCCACACGATGGTCGGCGTCACCGGAGACTTCGTTCCGGCGCGCGAAGTGCTTCGCCCCGGATATCTGTTGCGGCTGGTCGCGCCGTGGCTCCTGCGCGCGACCACCGCCACGCCAGCTCTCACCAACACCGATTAGTCGTGGCGATCGATCCTGACACATTCCGCAGCGTGCTCGGTCGGTTCGCGTCAGGCATCACCGTCGTCACCACGCGAGATGGCGAAGGCGGACACTGCGGCATGACCGTCAGTGCGTTCTGCTCGGTGAGCCTCGCTCCGCCGCTCGTCCTCGTCTGCATCGACCTCGCGGCGTCCATGCATAACGCGATACTCGGCGCGTCGCATTTCGCCGTGAACATTCTGTCGGCCGAGCAGGAAGCGATCTCGCGCCGCTTCTCGAGGCTCGACGAGCACCACCGCTTCGACGGTCTGGGATACGCGCCGGGCGTATCGGGAGCGGCGTTGCTCGACGACGCGCTCGCGCATATCGAGTGTCGGCGCGTCGCGCAGCATCGCGCTGGCGATCACACCATCGTCATCGGCGAAGTGGAGGCGGCGACCGCTCACGCCGAGCAGCCCCTCCTGTACTATCGCGGCGGCTACGCTCAGATCGATCGCTGAACCAGCGTGACCACACTCATCACGCCGCCGCGCCGGCGCAGCTTCGAGTACCTCGACGCACCGAACGTCGATCCCAAGCTCGTTCGCCGATCGCTGGCGGACGTCGCGCTCGCGAATGCGCTGTTCGGCGGCACGCGCGCCGTGCTCCTCGAAATCGAAGACCTGCTGCCCGAATTGAACGGCAGTGCGACGCTGCTCGACGTCGGCAGTGGCGTCGGCGACATCGCGGCTCGCGCCCGCGCGCTCGCGCGTACTCGTGACATCGACCTCTCGCTCATCACGATCGACATGGCGGAGACGCTCGCCCTCGCCAGTCGCGCGCGCGCCGGCAACGCGGTGCGCGGAGACGCGACCGCGCTTCCGTTCGCCGACAAGTCCGTGGACATCGTGATGTGCTCGCAGACGCTGCATCACTTCGACGATGCGAGCGCAGCGAGCGTCCTCCGGGAGCTCGACCGCGTTGCGCGCGTGCGTGTCATCATCGCCGACCTGCGGCGAAGCTGGCTCGCTGCGGCAGGACTCTGGCTCGCGTCCTTCCCGCTCGGCTTTCATCCCGTGAGCCGGCATGACGGCATCGTCTCCATCATGCGCGGCTACACGAACGATGAGCTGCGCCGCCTCGTGACGTCGTCCATCGGACGAACGCCGGTCGTTAGGCGCCGCATCGGCTGGCGCGTGACGGCGACGTGGCGGCCCGGAACGGCCGTCGCAACGTGAGTCGGCCATCGATGCGGCCACCCTACCAGCTCGGCCCCATGCCGACCGGCCGCCGAATGGAAACAATCGACCGGCAGCTCGTACGGGCCGATGTGCGCGCGATGTTCGACGTCGCCCGGCGGGTCGAGGAATGGCCGGCGCACCTGTCGCACTACCGGTACGTGCGCGTCCGCGAAGCGGCGACCGACGGTGGCGGACTCGTCGAGATGTCGGCCGACCGGCCCTTCGGGCCGCTCGCCTGGCCCACGTGGTGGTTGTCGGAGATGGAAGTCGATCACGCCACGCCGGCGATCCGATTCCGCCATATCGAGGGTATTACCAGTGGCATGGAAGTCGAATGGAGCTTCACGCCGGCGGACGGCGGGACGCTCGTTCGCATCTTGCACGTGTGGGATGGGCCGGCCTGGCCACTGATCGGGAATTTTTCAGCCACGACAGTGATCGGGCCTGTATTCATTCACGGAATCGCGTCGCGCACGCTCGCCGGCCTGGCTCGCGTTGCGGAGCGTCAGGGTAGTCCCACTCGTCCCCCTCGACGCTGAACGCCCACTGTTCGGTCTCTCTCAGCTATGCGTCGTCGTCGAGTCGTCGTCACGGGAATAGGCGCCATCACCCCAATCGGCATCACCGCTCCGACCATGTGGGACGGCGTGCGCGCCGAGCGCTCGGCGGTGCGATCTCTGACCCGCTTCGATCCGTCGATCTTTCGAAGCCACAACGCCGCCGAAGTCGATGACTTCGTCGCGACGGACCATCTGGAAGCGAAGCGCGCCAAGCGCCTCGATCGGTTCGGGCAGTTCTCGGTCGTCGCCGCGCGGCAGGCGCTGGAGGACGCGCACCTGGATCTGGCCGTCGAAGATCGCGATCGCATCGGCTCGATGATGGGCACGGCGCTCGGTGGCGTGGGCTACGCGGAGGAACAGCTCGCGCTCTTTCTCACGCAGGGACTTCGCGGCGTAGAGCCGAATCTCGCGCTCACCGTGTTCGGCGGCGCTTCGAGCTGCAACATCGCGATCGAGTTCGGCGTTCGTGGTCCCAACTCGACGAACGCGATGAGCTGCGCGTCAGGCACCATCGCGATCGGCGAAGGGTTTCGTCAGATCCGCGATGGCTATGCAGACGTGATGATCAGCGGCGGCGCCGAAGCACCGCTCGCGCCGCTGTGTTTCGGCGCGTTCGCGCTCATCAGAGCAATGTCGACGCGCAACGATGATCCGACGTCCGCGTCGCGGCCGTTCGACCGCGATCGCGATGGGTTCGTGATGGGCGAAGGGTCAGCCGTGTTGATCCTCGAGGAGCGGACGCGCGCGATCGCGCGCGGCGCACCGATCTACGCCGAGATACTCGGCTATGGCACCACGAACGACGCGCATCACATGACGGCCCCGCTCCCCGACGGGTCGCAGGCGGCTCGCTCCATCTCGCTCGCGCTCACCGACGCCGACATTGCGCCCACTGACGTTGCCTACGTGAACGCGCACGGCAGCTCGACACCGCTCAACGACGCGACCGAAACCCTCGCCATCAAGCGTGTGTTCGGCGAGCACGCGTATCGGATGCCAGTGAGCAGCACGAAGGGCTACTACGGCCACGCGCTCGGCGCGTCGGGCGCGATCGAGGCCGCGATCTGCTCGCTCGCCCTGCGCAACCGCTGGATCCCGCCCACCGTGAATCTCCAGACGCCGGACGCCGCGTGTGATCTCGACTACGTGCCGGCTACGGGTCGTGCCGCCGACCTGGACGTCATTTTGAGCAACTCGTTCGGCTTCGGCGGGATCAACGCCGCACTCGTGATGCGCAGCGACAACTAGCGCGCTGGAGGGGTGGCGGCGGCCGAGCGGAATACCTAGCTTCGCCGCGCCAACCAACCGTCCTGGAGCCGTGTCATGAGAGATGCCATTCGGCATTTCACCGCCGAGTTCATCGGGATCTTCGCACTGGTGTTCGTCGGGAGCGGCGCCATCGATGATGGCGCGCCATACGAACTCCGCGACGCCGCTGATTCTGGCGGCCACCGCGCATGGATTGATTCTGGCCGTGATGGTGACGGCGACGATGCGGATCTCCGGCCACCTCAACCCGGCCGTCACGATCGGTTTTCTCGTCACTCGCCGCATCGAGCCCATGATGGCGGCGATCTACATCTGTGCCCAGGTGCTCGGTGCCATCGCCGCCGCGTACGCACTGAAAGCGACCGTTCCCGCCGAGTTGTTCGCGGCGGCGCGCGGCGGCGGCCAATCGATCTCGCTCGATGTCACCGCCGCTCAGGGATTTTTCCTCGAGCTCATCGCGACGTTCTTCCTCACGTTCGTCGTCTTCGGCACGGCGGTCGACCCGAGCGCGCCGAAAGTCGGTGGCTTCGCGATCGGCCTGACGGTGGCGGCCGACATTCTCGCCATCGGGCCGCTCACCGGCGCGTCCATGAATCCTGCCCGCTCGTTAGGACCGGCGGTTGCCACCGGCGTGTTCGAGGGACAGGTCGTGTACTGGACTGGCCCGTTCGTCGGCGCGATGCTCGCCGCAGCGATCTACGACGCGCTCTTCCTGCGGCGCTCGCCCGAGCTGCCGTTGCATGGTGCCGTGCGCCCCGAGGAACCGATAACGGCAACACCGCTGCCGCCGCCGAAGGGACGCAGAAAACATTGAGCATCGGACGCACAGCGTCCAATGCTCGCCGTGTCTACGGACCGACGCGCAGGTACTCGGCGGCGTAGCGCTCCATCAATGTCGAGATGACGCGCATGGCAGAATCGCTCTTCTCCCAGCCCGCGATCTCCATGCGCTTTCCTTCCAGATCCTTGTAGATCAGGAAGAAGTGCTCGACCTCCTTGAGGTAATGCGAGGGGAGGTCTGCGATGTCGAAGTACTCGTTATGCTGCGGGTCGTGGCTCGGCACGGCGAGGATCTTGTCGTCCGGCTCTCCGCGATCGAGCATCTTCAGCACGCCGATCGGCCGCACGTCAATCAGACATCCGGGGAACGTCGGCTCACCGATGCGCACGAGGATGTCGAGCGGGTCTCCATCCTCGTGCAGCGTGCGCGGGATGAAGCCGTAGTCGCCCGGGTAGTGCACGGCCGAGTACAGCACTCGATCGAGCTTGAACATCCCGTGTTCTTTATCGAGCTCGTACTTGTTCCGGCTACCACGCGGAATTTCGATCACCGCGGTGACTTCTTCAGGCGGGTGTCGACCCGGTGGAAGGTCGCGCCACGGATGAATCATGGTCGTCGGTCGGGAGGAGGACGGTAAGGTCTACTGCGCGGCGATAATTCTACTCGACGCACAACGTCGGCTGCAGCGCAAGAATGCGATCGGGCGCGGCGCCAACGTTGGCGCCGCGCCCGATCGCATTCATCCAGAGGTTTTCGAGCACCGCGTGATCCGCGGTGAAAAGCAACTACCTCCTGCTAGACGGCCACGCCGGACAGCGCGAGCTCGCGCCGGTTCAGCCGGCGCTCGAGCGCCCGGCGTTCCATAACGTGTGGCTGCGTACGCTCGATCTCTGCCTCGATGGCGGCCAACTCCTCCCGGGAGCCAGCACCGTCAATGCGGTCCGTCAGTCGGAAATAGATGCTTGCGTCCATGGCGTATTTGGGCTGTCGGCGAACGAAGACGTCAGCGGCGATTGCCGCTCGTGCCTACAATCGAGGCAAAGATCGCGCCCAGTCGGGCCCCCTTCAATTGCCTTTACGGCGTATTCGCGCGGTTCACGTGTGGCGACGCCGCCGCACCCTGCAACACAATCTCAGCATAAGATCACCGCGCAACCCCCGAGTGCCCACCATTTTCACGACGACGCTCGCGGTCGCGCGCACGCCGGGTGCGGATCACGAGCGAGACGATGTAGCCGCCGTAGATGACCGCTGCCGCGATGTACGCGGCGTGGTAGTAGACCGCATTGTCGGGCATCAGCGCACCGACTCGGCGCGAAGCGACGCAACCGGAGACTCCGCCATGTCCTCGTCCTCGAGTGCGTCCAGCGTTTCAGCAAGTCGGTAGCGGGCGCGGACCAGTGCCACGAACAACAGTAACAACGATACCAGCGACATGAGGAACGTCGTCAGCATGTTCCCCGGCAACGAAGGCGTACCCGGTTTGAGAATGATCGGCATCGGGTGCAGCGTGCGAAACAGATAGACGCTCAGGTGAATGAACGGCACCAGCAACGCACCGAGAACGCCCAGCACCGCCGAGTAGCGCGCGCGCACCGCCGGATCCTCGATAGCGCCTCGAAGAATGAGATACCCGACGAACACGAACCAGATGAACAGCGTCAGCGTCAGACGCGCATCCCACGTCCACCATGTTCCCCAGATCGGCTTCCCCCACATCGGGCCGGTGACGAGCACGACGGTCATGAACACTACCCCGACTTCAGCGGCCGACGCGGCGATGCGATCGAGGCGTTCGTCGCGAAGCCACAGGTACAGACCTCCCGCGACAGCGACGATGCCGAATGCGACGTACAACCCGATGAACGCGGACGGTACGTGTACGTAGAAGATCTTCTGCGCCGCGCCCTGCTTCGCCTCCGGGGGCGTGAAGTAGATCGCACGCACGAACGTGGCAATGAGCGCGAGGATGGCGACGGGGAGCAACCAGTCAGAGCCGCGGCGCTCTCTTGCCGGCGGTGATCCAGTCATTGGATGGCGGTAGGCGGGATTCAGTCTTCGAGCGTGAACGGAAACGCGAGCGCGCACGCGACGACGAACACGATGTCGAACGCGATCAGGATTCTCAACCAACTCATCGCTTCCGACACTGGTCGCCCTGCGAGCAAACGCGCGGTCGATTGCGCGGCGGGGAGAACAACCGGAACGAAGAACGGCAACGCGAGCACGGGCAACAATAGCTCCGACAGTCGAGTGTTCGCGGTCATCGCGCTGAACAGCGTCCCTATGCTGACGAGGCCAATGGCCGCGAGCACCGCGATCGCGATGAGCGGTCCGAGGACGCGCGTCAGCGGAAGGTTGTAGAACAGCGCGACAGCGGGAATCGCCAGCGCCTGTACACCGAGCACGAACACGAGGTTCGCGAACGCCTTGCCGAGGAACACGGCTTCGCGCTCGATCGGTGATGCGAGAAGCGCGTCGATCGCCCGATCAGCCTCTTCGACACCGAACGATCGGTGTAGACCCAACAGGCCTGAGAACGTGAAGATGACCCACAGAACACCAGGCGCGAGATCGATCGCGCTCACCGCCGTCGCATCCCACGCGAAATAGAAAATCACGATCGCGAGGAGAGCAAACACGAGTGCGGCGAGGAACGCGCTACGCGTGCGGAACTCGATCGCGAGATCTTTTCGCGCGATGAGCGCGGCGGCCGCGAACGTGCCCGGGGGAATGCGAGCGCTCATCGCGTCACTGCCTCGCGATATGCCTCGCGATACGTCTCGAGCTCCACATCGCCGCGCGGTTCGTGGGTGAGGAATCGGCCGTCGCGCATGATCGCGGTGTGAGACGCGAGCGCGAGTCCTTCGCCGAGGTGATGTGTCACCAGCACGAGCGAAGCCCCACTGGCCTTGAGCGATCGAAGCGCGTCGCTCAGTGCCGACGCGCCGCCTTCGTCGAGGCCCGTGTACGGCTCATCGAGCAGCACCACCCGAGGATCGTGCACGATGGCTCGCGCGATCGACACTCGTTGCTGCATTCCTCGGCTGAGCGAGCGGACCGGCGAGTCGGCCCGATCCTGCAGCCGCATGCGCTGGAGCGCACGAAGCGCCGCGTCGCGCGGTGCGAGGACGCCATACATGCGCGCCGTGAACTCGACGTTCTCGAGCGCGGTGAGCGCCGAGTACAACATGCTCTGATGCGAGATCAACCCCACGACGGATCGCGCGGCGGCGCCCCCGGGTAACGCGACGCCATCGATGCGTGCGTTTCCGCTCGTGGGACGCAGGAGGCCAGCGAGGACGCGTAGCAGCGTGGTCTTGCCGGCACCGTTAGGCCCGAAGAGCGCCAGGCATTCGCCTCGATGCACAGCAAACGTCAGCGCTCGCACCGCGACGCGACGTCCGAAGCTTCTGGTGAGCCCGCTGGCCTCGATCGTCGGAGGCATATTCCCCGACGTACGAGCCTGCGCTAGCGAGGCCGTGTGTGAGGGTTCGGTCGGCGTGGCGGCGTGAGGCACGACCGAACGTTAGCCGCAGGAGGTAGGCGGTGGGTAGGATACGAAACGGCGACCGCGTTGCCGCGGCCGCCGTACGTGAGGGATCGAGGTGCGTGCACATCGAAGGGGGCCACGACATGCACGCCTCTCGAACCACTCAGTCGATCAACTCGAAGAGAAAATCGAGCATTGTGAGTTTGAGCAAATTGCGGACCCGCTCGGGTGCACGACGCAAGGAAGTCGACAACCCACGCTCCTTCGCGCGTTTCTGGAGCAGTACGAGGATGCCCAGCCCGCTCGCATCGAGCTCCACCGTCTGCCCCATGTCGATGGCGAGTGCCCCGTCCGCAGGCTGCAGGCGCTCGAGGTGCGCCAATGCTGCCGTGCGAAAATCGGCCCGTGTGGACGCGACGAGCCTTTCAGGGGCGACCAATACGTTCCCCGTTGTGTTGTCAATTGCGGCGCACATAAACAGAACCCTCCGATCGGCGACGAGCACACACCGCGGACCAGGAGGAGTCAGATGCCGAGCTTCCCGGCGGACACCTTCGGCAGCCGGACGATCTCACCACGTTGTGTGGGGCGAGACTCCTGGCTTTGCGGCCCCGCCTCGCGGCGGGTGTGCTCTTGTCGAGTGACGCTTGCCCTTCGATTTGCCATCGGTCAGAAGCGACTACCATGCCAGCGTGGGCATGAACCGTCACGACGTTGACGTTGAAGCACTTAACATTTTGCGCTCCGACCAAGCACCCTGTTGCGGCACCGCACTGTGCCGCAGCATCCGAACAACGCGACGGTGTCCGATTCCTCGACGGGCACCTCGACCGAGTGTCCGATCCGGATGTCTTCTTGCTCGACTACCGGCCGTTAAGCTATCAGCTATCAATTACCAGCGACCAGCGCGAGCAGCCAGCCACCAGCGCATTCCCAAGATCCGTCTCCCAAGGCCATGTCCGAAGACATTGACGTCCTTCTTCATGAGCATCGCAAGTTCGAGCCGCCCGAAGCGTTCCGGCGCGACGCGCACGTATCGTCAACGGAGCTGTATCGCGAGGCTGAGCGTGACCCGGAACGCTTCTGGGCTCACATGGCGGGCGCCCTCGAGTGGTCGCGACCATGGGACACGGTGCTCGAATGGACGCCGCCTCACGCGAAGTGGTTCGTGGGCGGAAAGCTCAATGCGTCCGTCAACTGTCTCGATCGTCACATTCGGACCGCGCGCCGCAACAAGGCTGCGCTGATCTTCGAGGGCGAGCCCGGCGATCGGCGCACGCTCACGTACTGGGACCTCTACGTCGAGGTCAACAAGTTCGCGAACGTGCTCAAACGACTTGGCGTTAGGCGCGGGGATCGCGTCGGCATCTACATGCCGCTCATCCCCGAAGTCGTGATCGCGATGCTCGCCTGTGCGCGCATCGGCGCCATCCACTCCGTGGTGTTCGGCGGCTTCTCCTCCGAGTCGCTGCGCGACCGCATGAACGACGCGAAGGCGAAGGTCGTCATCACGGCGGACGGCGGCTATCGGCGCGGGCAGATCGTCCCGCTCAAGCGCAACACCGATAAGGCGCTCGAAGGAGCACCGACCGTGGAGCACGTGATCGTCGTCATGCGCCGCCCGGGCGCGGGAGGCGACGAGGCGTTCGCCCACATGCAGGAAGGGCGCGATCACTGGTGGCACCGACTCATGGCCGACGCACCAGCGTTCTGCGAGCCCGAAGCGATGGACGCCGAGGACGTGCTGTACATCCTCTACACGTCCGGCACGACGGGCAAGCCGAAGGGCATCGTCCACACCACTGGCGGCTACCTCACCGGCGTCACAGCGACGGCGAAGCTCGTTTTCGACCTCCGCGACGACGACGTGTTCTGGTGTACCGCCGACGTAGGCTGGGTGACCGGTCACTCGTATGTCGTGTACGGCCCGCTCGCCAATGGCGCGACGTGCGTGATGTACGAAGGCGCGCCCGATTGGCCGGACAAGGACCGATTCTGGGAGATCTGCGCGCGCCACGGCGTGACCATCCTGTATACCGCACCGACCGCCATTCGCGCATTCATGAAGTGGGGCAACCAGTACCCCGCCCGCCATGATCTCAGCCGGCTGCGCTTGTTAGGCAGCGTCGGGGAGCCGATCAATCCCGAAGCCTGGATGTGGTATCACGAGCACATAGGCGGACGACGTTGCCCCATCGTGGACACGTGGTGGCAGACGGAGACCGGAGCCATTGCCATCTCCCCGCTTCCGGGTGTCACCGCCACGAAGCCCGGCAGCGCGACGACCGCGCTGCCCGGATTCTCCGCCGAGCTGCTCGACGCGCAAGCGAATCCGATTCCGGTGGGCGGCGGACTGCTCGCCATCACACGGCCGTGGCCGTCGATGCTGCGCACCATCTGGGAAGACGACGCCCGGTATGTGCAGACCTACTTCTCGAAATGGCCCGGGCGCCCAGACCTCTACTTCCCAGGCGACGGCGCCAAGCGCGACGCGGATGGCTACTTCTGGATCCTCGGCCGCGTGGACGACGTGTTGAACGTCGCCGGGCATCGCATCGGAACGATGGAGGTGGAGTCGGCGCTGGTCGAGCATCCTGCGGTCGCCGAAGCCGCCGTGGTCGGAAAGACGCACGCGATCAAGGGCCAGGCGATCGCCGCGTTCGTCACGTTGCGCGAAGGCCAGAACCCGACGTCCGAGCTGCGTGACGAGCTCCGGCAGTTCGTCGCCGACAAGATCGGCGCGCTCGCGCGGCCAGATGATATTCTTTTTTCCGCCGATCTGCCGAAGACACGCTCCGGGAAGATCATGCGTCGCCTGCTTCGCGACATTGCGGAAAATCGCATGCTCGGCGACACGACCACGCTCGCCGATCCGAATGTCGTCGCAAACCTCGCGGGGGAATGGCAGTCGGGGCAGTCGCCTATCGCGCGCGAGGGGATCGAAGAGGAGGAATGACGCGTGCGAGGCCAACGAAGGGCCTTAGCTCAAATCTGTTTGAGATTGAACCGATAGTGGCGTATTGTTGAGTGAGGCGTCTACGGGGCGTCACGCGTGACGCCCGACCGTTTCTCGCCGAGGCTTGAGCCCGTATGCTCGGACGGCTGTTCCCAGAATCGTTGTTTCCGCGCAAGCTCGACCCGACGGCCGAACGCCGCATTCGGTTGGCACAGGCGCGCGCCGAGGAATCGGTCATCCGCGCGCACGTGGACAACGCGCTGATGTTCGTCGACACGCTCGCCGAAGACCTCGCGTTCGATCGCGCGATCGACACGTATATCCGCGTGATGGGCATCCCCGAGCCGCTCGCGAGTACGGTTGCGACGCGCACGCTCGTTGTCCTTGGCCAGGACCTCGTTCCATTTCGCCGACGAGCGCGCGATGGCGATCCGGGTGAAGACGACTCACGCCCGAAGCTCCGCCTGGACGACGCGTCCGACAGCCGCTCGCGAATCCGCAGAGCCTAGCTGACCCTTCGCGATCCGTCCCGCTGCTCGCTGCGCGCAGCGCGTGGTGTGCCGACCACTAATAGCAGCGACGAGCAGGCGCGTGGTGTACCTGGCGCTAATAGCACCAGCGGGCAGCGTGCGGCCGCAGCATGCAGCCGTCGGCAAGGCAGCGTGCAGCCCAGCGGCTCGGGGCCGGTTCTAGGCTGCCTCGGGTCGAAAATCCCGTAGCTCGGCGATGCTCACAAGAAACATCACGAGAACTATGCAAGCGCTTATCACACACCACATACAGATCGCGTGTATGACAAACAACTCGAGGTAGGTGAGCCAGCCCGAGAACAAGGTTCCCCACCCCGTGAGCACCGCGAGCGCGACCGCCATCTTTCGCGAATCTGCGTAGCGCTCCTGAATGCTCGTGAACGCAAGCGCGAGCGACACCACGTAGAAGCCCAGCCCCCACGCGGCGACCGGCATGCCAAGGAACGTGGCCCATCGGCTCGTGTTGACTGTCTCACACGAGCCGACCGCGCACTGCAGCGTTCCGATATAGCCAAGCTTGTACAGCGTGAGATAGGTCGACACGAACACGCCAATGAGCGCGAGCGTGCCGACGATCATCCGCTTCGTCATCTGACCGCCCGGGCCCTTCGCGGGAACAGAGACCGAGCGCCCGGTGTCGCCACCCGATGCCGGTTTTGTCGAATCGCTCTTCGCGAGCGCGAGGGCCGAGTCCACCAGCGCCTTGAAGTGGTCGTAGCTGATTGCCCCGCCCACCATCTTGTTTCCGATGACGAACGTGGGCGTCTGGCTGGCGCCACGTTTGGTCGCCATCTGCTCGTTGGCCTTGATGCGCGGTTCGTACTTCTTCGCGTCGAAGCACGCCTCCCACTTGTTGGCGTCCATTCCAAGCGCCTTCGCGTACTCCAGGAACTTGGACTTCGGACGGCTCGTCGCCTGGCCGTTCCACTGGTCCTGGGCGTTGAAGAGCTGGTCGTGCATCTCCCAGAACTTGCCCTGCTCATCGGCGCACGCCGCGGCGTTGGATGCCGCCCACGTGTTCTTGTGCATGGGCAGCGGGTAGTCGTAGAAGCGGTAGCTGATCGTGCCCGGCTCGATCAAGCGCTTTCTGATATCCGGCTCGGCGAGCGTCGCGAACTGGCCGCACGCGGGACACTCGAAGTCCGCGAACTCGATCACCTGGACCGGCGCGTCCACCTTGCCGAGCAGGTAACCTTGCGCCTCGCCCGCTGCAATGGCGGGCGCGTCCACGGTCGTCGCGACGTTCTTCGGCCGGCTGGCGACGTACGCCAGTGCGCCAATGCCTGCGACGGCGATGACCGCGATTGCTGCGTAGAACGGCGTCTTCGATTTGGCCTTTGATTTCCTCACCACTTCGGCTCGTCGTCCTCGTCCGGCTTCCAGTCTGTCTTTTGCCATGTGTTGTCCTGGTTGTCCGCCGCCTCAGCGACGATCCGACGATTCTCCGCGACCTCGGGGGTGTCGTAAGTCGCACGAACTTCGTAGTGAAATAGCTCGCTTCTCACGTCGCCAATAAGGCGCATGAGCTCCCCGGCCTGCTGCAACAATTCTCCGCGCGCATCCATCTCGACAATGCGTGCCGCCAGATTGCGAAGCAGCGCCTCGAGCTTTCGCGCCCGCTCCTCGCCGTACGTCTCGTCCGCCATGCTGCCAGATCGCGTGGAGTGGTGGATCAGTTGGGTTGCGAAAACTAGGGAGCCGCCAGAGGAGCGGCAACGCCGTGCGTCGCGCGCCCGGGTGCTGGAAGTGTCAATCGTCGGCGCTGTGGCGCGCGGGCTCGCGGAGCGTCGAGGTGCTGGCCCCATCGGCCCCGGTACGACTAGCTTACCCCGCGATTCGGCACGCCGTTTCGCTCGACGACACTCGACCCCGGGTTTTCTCCCATCGACGCCGATCTCCTCCGCATTCCCGTCGGACCTGGCGCCATGCACGTCGAGCGCTACGGACACGGCGGAGCGCCGGTGGTGCTGATTCACGGCTTCGGCACCTGCAGCTTCCTGTGGCGGAACGTGGCGCCCGCGCTCGCCGTCACGCAGCACACGGCCTACGCGGTCGACCTGCTCGGCTACGGGGAGTCCGACCGTCCCTTCGATGCCGACTTCGGCCTCGCGGCTCAGGCGGACTATCTCGAGCGGGCTCTCACGGCGCTCCGCGTCGCGCGTGCGGCCGTCGTCGGGGTGGACATCGGTGCTGCCATAGCGCTCCGGCTGGCCGCGCTCAGGCCGGAGAGAGTCGCTCGGCTGGTGCTGATCAATCCGGTCCCCCTGGAGGATCTCCCGGCGGGCGACGTCCGCGCAATGCAGCGCAACACCGCCCGATTCGCCCTTCGCGTCTCGCGCGGACTGTTCGGCGCATCGCCGCTCCTGACGCCGATCCTCACGGAAAGCGTCGCAACGCCTGAGCACATGCCGCCGGCACTGGTTGGCCGGTATCTGGCGCCGTTCATCGGCCAGGAGGGCGTGACGCACTTGTTGGCGCTCGCCCGCGCAATCCGTACGGACGACACCGACGACATCGACCTCAGCCAGGTTCGCGCGCACTCGCTCATCGTCCGAGGCGAGAAGGACGTATGGGTCGAGCCGACCGTGGCCGAGAAGCTCGCGACCGAGCTCCCCGGGTGTCGTGTCGTGAACTTTCCGGACGCTGCGCGATTAGTCCCGGAGGAAGCGCCGGACGAACTCGCGGACCTTATTGCGTCGTTCGTATCGCCCCATGTCAGCCGAGGTGGCGACGCCCCGGAATCGCTCGGAGGATCGCTCGCCGAACCCTTTGCTGAGCATTCGCCGACGGATAGTGGAACGACTGGGGGTGAAACGGCGTAAATGTTGACGTCACGCGAACGTGTGCAGCCAAACAAACGGCTTTCGATGCGTCGTCGGTTTGCGTTAGATTTGTGTTACCCCTACTCAAGGAATTCATGGCCAAACAGAAGGCACGTCGTCGCAGAGAGGTTGCGGAGCCAACAGTGTTCGAGCAGGCCCGCGACGAGATGTTCCAGCACGTGATGCGTTGCGGTGTTATCGGCGCTGACCCGGAACACCAGGTCGAGTGGTTCGACGAAACCATGCGGTACCTCGGCGAGCGGTACCATGAGCTGTCCGATGGCGAGCTCAAGGATCTCCGCACGCTCGGTGAACGGTTCGCGGCACCTCCAAAAGCGAAGACTCCGGAAGTCGATGCCGCTTCGGCGGCGTAGACCTCAGTTGCGATAGAAACGCCCCGCTCTCGGGGCGTTCTTGTTATCGCTCGCGGTGGCGCGAGCCGTGACCCGTAGTGCCTCGAGGCAGGCGAGGCGAGTCCGGACCTGTGCGCCCTAACGACGCTCAGCGGCGACCGGGCATCGCGCGGCGGACGACGACCCCGAAGCGCGCGCCGCCACCGAACCCTACCTCGAACGCCGGCATCATCCGCCCGACCGCCGGACCCTCGATGCCTAACGCGCCGATCAGCACGCCGCGCCAGTGTTCGTCGCCGTCGTAGATCGCGCCCAGGCCGCCGCTGCCATATGGTGCCCAGCGGAATTCCCGGAGCGGATCCACCACGAATCGCACGAGTCCGTCGACACGCCCCGCAGCCATCGCGTTTCCGTTCGACCACGCCTGACCCGCGGCGGCGACGAGTCCCAGCCGCACGTACGTGCTCGCTGGTACGCTGAACCCGACACCGACATGCGCGGCGGGCGCGCGCGCGCCCACGAAATCTGCGCGCGCTTCCGGTTGCACTCGCGCACTTCCGGGACCTGCCGTTCCGCTGCGCGTGAACGTCTCGCGCGGCGCCGGAAATGATGGCGATGGTTGCGATCCGAAGTACCAGCGGCCAGCCCGGAGTGGCGATGCGCCTCACGTCGTGCGCTCGCGCCAGAGCGTGAGCGTGTAGTCCGCAATCGACGCGGCCGACGCCGCACCGACCACAATGACGAGCATCGGCACCGCGGGGGTCGCGATGAGGACGGCGACGAGCGTGAGCAATTGGAGCGCCGTCACGAGCTTGCCCAGCCAGCGCGCGCGAAACTCGACCGCGCGCAGCCACGGCACCGATCGCGCGACGAAATAGCCGATCAGCGTCGCGATGTCGCGTGACAACAGCGTGAAGAACGCCGCGGTGGAGATCGCGCCTTCGACCAGAAACGCGCACATCGCCGTGAACACGAACACGCGATCGGCGATCGGGTCGATCAGCGCCCCGGATCGACTCGTCGCATGCTGGCGGCGGGCCAGCCAGCCATCGAGGAAGTCGGTTCCCGACGCGACTGCGACGAGCGTGAACCGCGCGATCGGGTCGCGCGCAGCGACGAATACCGCCGCGAGCACGAGGCGCGACATCGATACGGCGTTCGGTAGCGTCACCAGGCGCTCGCGGTTCATGTCCCCAAAGTAACGGCGCGCGTCGGCGCGCGGCCAGCGTGTGACGCCGTTCCTTGTGTTCGTCTGTGAGCGCGGGTATCCTGACCCGTGCCGCTGCTCGAGCGGCATTCGTCGCCCTGGAGGCTCGAACCCGCGTGCCGCCGATGTTCAGTCACCTCAGCGCCGATTTCATCGGTGCTCTGCCCTCGCAACTCGGCGACTCGGCGTTGATCAGCGGGCTGTTGATCGCGAGCGCTGGCGCCGCCGGATTCACGGCCGTCGGAGCTCCCATCGCGCGCAAGCATCCGGGCGACGCGGTGAGTGCCGTGCTGCTGCTCGATGATTGCCACATGTCGGCGCACACGTTCCCCGCGCGACAGCTCATGCTGCTCGACATCCTGACGCGCTCCGACCATGACTCGCAGAAAGCGCTGGATGTCTTCACGCGCCGTGTGACGGCGCGCGAGGTGCGATGCGAGAAGCGAGCGCGCGGGTGACGCGCGAGTCGCCACGAAGGACCGTGCCGTGCGCCTGAGAGACGTGCTGCCGTACGCGTTCTACGCGGCATCGCTTCTCGTGATGCTGTGGGACGTGTTTCTCGCCGGACAGATCGGGCAGCTGCGTCGCGCACCACGCTTCTTTCGTGGCGTGACGGCGCTCGCCGGGCTGCTCATCGCACCCGCCGCGCTCGTCGTCGTCACATCGGCATCGATTCTGAACGGCCGGGCGATTCATGTCATCGCGTGGGTCTGGCCATTCACGCTCGGCGTCTTCGCGGTGCAGGCGCTGTACGCCGTCGGCAAACGACTCGTGACGCCGTTCATCGGTATTCCGATCGCGGCCTACGACGTCATCGTTGCCGTCGCTGCATTCGTGCGCTACCAGGCGTACAGCGGCAGCGATCCGTCCGCGGCGTCACTCGCGGTCGTCGCGGCGCAATCGAGCGCGTTAGGCTTGATGCTCGGTCGTGCAGCCCTCTTCTCGCCGTTCGCCGTTCCGCTGCCGCTGCTGGCTCCGGCCTATCCGGCGCGATGGCGTATCAGCGCGACCGTTCGAGGCACGCTCGCCGTGATCGCCATGGCGTATGCGGTGGTGTTCGTCGCTGAGTTGCCGAGCGCGGTGGTCGCCGTGCGCAGTTACGGGATGTACGCGCAGGACCGGCTGCAGGAGCGACCGCGCGGCGACTTCACGATCGGGCTCCGCGTCTTTCCGTATCTCGACGATGCGCCACCGCCGCTCGCGCTCCGGAACGATCTCGCGCTCGTCGACTCGGTTCGCGTTGGCGCCATCGCTGTGGTGATCGATCCCGCGGGCGCGCGCCTCGCCGCGCTGGATTCCCTGGCCCACGCTGTCGAGGAACAGCGACGCGACAGCGTGTTGCTGATTGTCTCCGTCGGCTACGACAGCAACGCCGAGGAAATGTTCCGACGATCTCCCGCTGCACACATGCGCGCGAGACTCGCGGCGGTCGATCGGATCGTCCGTCGACTGCGGCCCGACATCATCCTGCCCGCACGCGATCCCTACACCGAAGGCGCGCGCGCAATGGGACGCGTCCCGCTCGCATGGTGGCAGGAGTATCTACGGCTCGCCGCTCTCGACGCGCACCGCGTCAGCAATCGCGTCCGCGTCGGCGTTGCGGCGTCCGCGTTCGTCGGAGCGGATAGCTCACTGTATGCCTGGGCGAGCGCGGCTTCATCACCGATCGACGTCGTCGGCTTCTCCTTCTATCCGTCGTACGATGGGGGCGGCTCGCTCAGTGCCCGGCTTCACGTCGCCGACCGCTGGATGCGACGCTCGACGAAGAACCACTGGGTGTTCTCGGCCGGAGGATTCCCGGTGACGCACGGTGAGTCGAGCCAGGCACGCGCGTTATGGGGTACGCTGTCGTGGGCCACGAGTCACGCGCTCATCAAGGGCATCGTCGTGGAGAGTGCCGGCGACTACGACGTCGTCACGGGTTTGCGTGCGCCAGGCGGGCGCATCCGGCCAGCGCTGGCGACGCTCGAGCGGGCGGTCGCCGCAATGGCGGAGACGGCACCGCAGTAGCCCGAGTGTCACTCGTGTGACGCACCGCAACGCGCGTGGGTTAGGCCGACATATCAACTCCCGGAGAGCTCATGCGCTCGAGAGGTTTGCTCGCTCTCGCTGCTGTCGTCGTCGCCGCCTGCAGCGATCCTAACGCGCCCTCGGGCCGTGCCAAACCCATCACCGCACTTCCGCGAACGCTCACGACGGGCGAACAGGCCATCATCGCGAGCAGCAACGCATTCGGCTTCGGTCTTCTCAGAGAGCTCGACCGCACGCGGGCGGACTCGAACATTTTCATGTCCCCGCTCAGCGCGTCCATGGCGCTCGGGATGACGATGAACGGCGCTGCCGGGCAGACGTTCGATGAGATGCGGACCGCGCTGGCGTTCGGCACGCGGCCGGTGGCGGAGATCAACGCGTCGTATCGTTCGCTGATCGACCTGCTGCGCGGTCTCGACGGAACGGTCGACTTCCGCATCGCGAACTCCATCTGGTACCGTGCAGGCTTTCCGTTCGAGCAGACGTTCCTCGACGAGTCACGCCAGTTCTTCGATGCGAAGGTGTCGGGACTCGACTTCGCCGCGCCTTCCGCGGTGCCGGCGATCAACGCGTGGGTCGACCAGAGCACCAACGGGAAGATCGCCAAGATCGTCGACGGGCCGATCGCTGATGACGTCGTCATGTACCTCATCAACGCGATCTACTTCAACGGCTCGTGGACGACCCGCTTCGACAAGAGCCTCACGCGGGCCGATCAGTTCACGACCATCGGCGGCACGACCGCGCCGATCGCGATGATGCGCCGCACCGACACCGTGCGCGTCGCGGAGACGGCGGACGCCCAGGTCGTCGACCTTCCGTACGGTGGCGGCGCATACTCCATGACGATCCTGCTGCCGAAGCAGGGCACGTCCGTCAGCCAGCTGGTGTCATCACTCACCGCGGACTCATGGCAGGCCATGGTAGGCAGCACGTCGCCGCGGTCCGTCGAACTGCAGATGCCGAAGTTCTCGCTGCGGTGGGAAGCGCTCCTCAACGACCCACTGCAGGCGTTAGGCATGCGTCAGGCGTTCCAGGGCGGGCGGGCCGACTTCTCGCGCATGTCCAGCGCGGCCGGCGACCGGCTCTACATCAGCCGCGTGAAGCAGAAGTCGTTCGTGGACGTGCACGAGGAAGGCACGGAGGCCGCGGCGGTGACGTCCGTCGAGATCCGGGTGACCTGTACCTGCGGGCCGCAGGTGGTTCGCATCGATCGGCCATTTGTGTTCGCGATCCGCGAACGACTCTCGGGAACGGTCCTGTTCCTGGGCAAGATCGTTAGGCCGCCAGCGTAGCACCCGTCATTCCGAGCGAGGCGGAGCCGGGAGCCCACGAGAACGTGGAGCAGATGAGGAATCCTTGGCGTCCGCGTAGAGCGGCTCTCTACCCGGCAAGCCAAGGATTCCTCGACTGCGCGCCTGCGGCCTCCGCTCGGAATGACAGCCATCACTCGAGGCGTCAGACGGTTTTCGGCGTCCCCCGCACGATGCCTTCGACGTGACGCTCCTCCACGAGGTACTTACGAGCCACGTCACGGACGTCGGCCGCGGTGACCGCGCGCACCCGCGCGTCCTGATCGACCAACTCGCCGAGCCCCGACCCGTACAGCCACGCGTCGATAATGTCTGCGAGTACCGCGGCGCCGCTTTCCTGACGGATCGCGCGGGTACCGATCGTGTACGTCTTGGCGCGCTCGAGCTCCTCCGCGGTCACTTCGGTGTCGCGGAGCTTCGCGAATTCGTTCAGCAACCCTCGCCGCGCGACCTCTTCGCGATCCGGCGATGTCGCGATGTACGAGATGAACGTTCCGGCGAGACGCCGCTCGCTGGCGTACGCCTGAACGGTATACGCCAGCGACTGACGGTCGCGTAGCTCATCGAAGAAGCGGCCGCCAAGGCCGCTCGCGATCGTCGCGATCAGTCCGGTCGCGAATCGATCCTCGCCGAGCCGAGCAGGGCCTTCGAACGCGACCACCAGTGCTGTCTGCGCCTTGTCGCGCGATTCCGCGAGCGACGCGGCGGCCACAGGCCACTGCGGCGGCGTGACTGGCTCCGGCTCCGTCGACGCAAGCTCCGAGAATGCGGCCGCCACCTGAGCGGCAATCTCATCGGGATCGAGATCGGCGACGATCGCGATCACCGTGGGTGCGCGGAGCACGCGGTCACGATGCCAGGCGCGGACTGCGCGCGCGTCGATCGCGCCTAACGTATCCTCCGTCCCGAGCACGGACCGCGCGTACGGATGCGTCCCGTACGCAGCCTGCATGGCGAGCCGAACCGGATACCGGTACATGTCGTCCCGTTGCTGCGCGACGTTCGCGAGCGCCACGGCACGCTCTGTCTCGAGGGCCTCCTCGGCGTACGTCGGATGCTGCACGATGTCGGCGAGGAGGTCGATCGCCGGCCCGACTCGGGGTGCTGGAACGGAGATCGTCCAGCCAACGCCGTCCGTCGTCGCGCTCGTCCCCATCACCGCGCCGAGCAGCTCGGACTCTTCGGCGATCGCGGTCGCGGAGCGACGCTCGGTTCCCTTGAGGGCTGTTCGCGTGAGGAGCGTGGTCAGCCCACCGAGCGATGGCGGCTCCACGGCCGCGCCGCCGATCGCGTAGACGCCCATGTGGACGATCGGTGCTCCCGGGCGTCGCTTGACCAGCACGGGAATACCGCTTGGCGTACGATAGACGCGCACGCCAGCCTGTTCACGTTCGAGGGCCAGCCTTGGAGGAGACGCCAGCGCGGACGTGTCACTCACGTCGGGTGCGACCGGCAGCGGCGACGCCGGGGCTGACGTGAGCAGCGCGAGCGCGGCGTCAGGATCGTCAGCGATGGGAGCGGCGGCCGTCGGACGGTACATCACCCACCCAGCGCGATCCGGCGTCAGATATCGCTGCACGACAGCCGTGACGTCCGGCGCTGACGCGGTCGTCGTGCGCTCGAAGTACTGGTCGCCCAACCGCCAGTCGCCTAACGCTTCCCATTCCGCGAGGTGCGTTGCCTGCCCTTCCACGCTCTCGAGATGCCGCAGCCACCGCGACTCGAACATGCGCTGCGCCCGCACCAGCTCCTGAGGCAGCACGCCATCCTCGCGGAGCGCTCGGACCTGGTCCCAGATCGCACCCGCGGCCGGAACCGCGGACGCCGCCGGCATGTCGGCGTGAACGACGAACACGCCAAGGTCGGTGGGCGTGTAGTTGTACGCGCTCACTGACGCCGCAAGCTGCCGTTCGCGAACAGCACGATAGAGTCGCGACGCGCGGCCCGACCCGAGCACGCCCGCGGCGAGATCGAGCAATGGCGTGTCCTCGTGCATCGTAGGCTGGGTGCGCCACCCGAATACCAACTCGGCTTGCGCAATGTCGCCGGCGAGCTCGCGGTATCGGAAGTGGTCGGCGCTGTTCTCGTCGGGTCCGGGATTGCGTTGGACGGGCGCATTTTCGAGCCCGCCGTACAGTCGCTCGACGTGCCGCGTCGTCTCGGCAACATCGATATCCCCGACGATCGACAGGATCGTCGACGACGGCCGATAGAAGTTCCGGTAGAAGCGAACGAGATCGTCTCTCGTCAGGCGTCGAAGCCCTGCCTCACGGCCAATGCGCCAGCGACGCATTCGGTGGCGATCATGCAGCAGCTCGAACAGCGTCTCGGTAGTGACCGCGCCCGGGTTGTCCGACTTGCGCTTCGCCTCCTGGATGATCACCTCGAGCTCACGTGCGAGCTCGCCTGCATCGATCACGGAGTTCGCGTACGCGTCAGCCTGGATCTCGAGACCGGCGACGAGCCCCGAGGACGGCAGCACCGTGTAGTAGACGGTGTGATCGTAGATCGTGCTCGCGTTCAGGTACCCGCCGCTCGCTTTCGTCTGCTTCGCGATCTCGCCGACGCCGCGCGTCGGCGTGCCCTTGAAGAACATGTGCTCGAGCACGTGCGCGATGCCGACGACGTCATCGGTCTCGTCGAAGTATCCCGCCTTCACGTGCGTGACGACGGCGACAACGGGTGCCGTGTCGTCCCGCCGCATCAGCACCGTGAGCCCGTTAGGCAGCACCAACCGCTCGACCAATGCGGGATCGACGGACACGGGGCGGGACGCGAGGGAGGTCATGTTCCGAAAGGTCTCCGGCGAAGCAGCAGGAGTGCAGCGACGATACAAATGGCGCCGAACGCGACTGGCCACGCCAATGCGCGTGGATCAATGGACGCACCGCGTGCGAACGATCCGCTCAATGACGCGACGACGTGCCCAGGCGGCAGTACGTATTGGGCGACGTCGAGCGCCAGGCTTCCGCCGCCTGACGCGCGGAGACCCGAAACGTAGCGGTCGAACGCCAGATCGCCCGCAATGATCGCCAGCAGCAGCGGCGCGTGAAACACCGTGAGCGTGGACAGCAGGAACGCGAGTCCACCGATGCTCAGCCAGCCAAGCGCGACGTACCCCGCCACGCCAATGACGGACACCGGATACACCGCGACCGCATAGAACGCGGCCGCCATGCTCCCGAGCGCGACCGCACCGAGCCCGGCTATGAAGAAGCCTTGCGCGTAGTAGCGCATCGGGCTGAGCGGACGCGAGAAGATCACGCGGTCGTAGCCTCGTCGCCGATGCTTTGCCACCAGTCCATGCGCAGCGAACGCCGCGGCGAGGAACGCGAACGACGCGAGCACGAAGTCGAACGCCTGTTGCAGCTGAACCCGGGCGTCGATGCCGCCGGTCGCATCGAACGCAGACCACGTCAGCCCATGCGTGTACACGTACGCCCACGCGGCGAGTCCTGTCGCAGCCGCCGTCAGCGGCACCCGACCGACGAGGTAGTCCCTGAGCTGCGCTCCGGCGTACGCCGACACGCGCGCTCTCACGACGCCGCCTCGGCCATCGGCGACAACGCGTTAGGCTCGACCCGCGCGTTCGCCGGCGCGAGCGACGCGATGAGCGCGCCGCGCTCGAGCAGCTCCCGCAAACCGAGGTTGAGCACCGCGAGTCCACTCACGCGCACGGCGAACACGCCCTTGCCGAGTGCGATCGCCGTCGGAAAGACGGCCAGCACGTGCTCGGCCCCGTGGTGCACGGCGAGATGAAAGACAGCCTCGATGGCTACCGGCGTCGTCGGACGAGCGGCACCGATACGCCGCACGCGGCCGCGATCGATGGGCGTGACACGGTCGGCGATGCGATGCAGCTCGGCCGCGTCCCGCGACGCGATCAGAATGGCTCGGTCGAACGCTCGCAGCGTGATGAACAGATCTCGAAGACGGTCGAGGGAGTCGTCACTCAGCCCATCGAGTGGCTCGTCGAGCACGATGACGCGACGGTCGGCGAGAATTGCCTGGGCGACGCCGAAGCGCACGCGCGCGTCACGACTCAGCGATCGCAGGCGGCGACGTCGCGCATCCTCGAGACCGAGGTCTTTGACGACCGCGTCGACACGCGCGACGAGTCTGCGTCGCGTGTACGCCCGCGAGGACCGCGAGCCGCGCGAGCGCGTCGGTTACGCGCCAACCGCCCGGAAGCGCGAACGGCTGCGGCAGATATCCAATGCCCTCGCGCTCGACGAACCGCCGCGGCTCGATACCATCGACGCGCACCGTGCCGCTGGTGGGCCGCTCGTGACCCAGGATGAGCGCGAGTAGCGTGCTCTTCCCGGCGCCCTCCGGCCCGGCGAGGCCGACGATCTCTCCGGCCCCGACCCGCAGCGAAACGTCATCGACTGCGCGTGACGGGCGTCCGAACGTCGGCGCGTACGTCTTCGAGACGTGACTGAGCTCGATCACCGCACCGGCGCTTGCGCGCCGGGCGCCTGCGGGGCGAGCGTCGGAAGCGGAGTGCAGCTCGTCCAGGCACCAGGGCCCGCGCGCTGCATGAAGTTGTTCGCCTCCTGTACGCGACCGAGGCGCATGAGCACACAGCCAAGGTAGCCCTGCGCTTGCTTGTCGCTTGGGCTGAGCTGCACCGCGCGCACGTAGAAGCTGCGCGCGAGATTGAGTGATTGCAGCGCACCGGGCAGGTTGCCGCCGTTGATCTGCGCCGTCGCCTGCGCGAGCAGATGGTTGCCCATCTCCCGCTGTGCGATCTCGTTCTGCGGGTCGAGCTGAATGGCGGTCTGCAGCTCGCGCACGGCGTTTGTCGCGTCGCCTTCCTCACGCGCCATGCGCGCGAGATAGACATGCGGTGTCGCGTCCTTGGGATCGTCCTTCACCGCCTGCGCGAACGCGTTTCTCGCGGCCGTCTTGTTGTTCGCCGAATAGGCCGCAATGCCCTGCTGCAGGGCACCGCCCGATCGCGCCGTCGTGAAGTAGTAGATGCCCCACCCGATGGCGCCTAACAACACGAGCAGGCCGATGAGCGCGATCAGTGGAAATCCGCGACGTCGTCCGGCGCCCGGAAATGCAGGCGCGTCGGGCGCGACGGCTACTGGCGCCGGCGTCGCCAATGCTGCTGCGGCAGCGGACGCCGTCGGGGCAGCACGTTCCTGACGCAGCGCCGCCTCGAGTTGCTGGAAGCCAGTCCGCGCTGCACCAATGTCGGCGGCGGACGGTCGATAGTCGGTGCGCTGCGCTCGCTCGTGCGCCGCACTGAACTCGACGAGCGCGTGCGCCTGGTCGAGCGTCAGCAACTCGCGCTGGCGGACTTCCCGGATGAGCGGTTGGCTGGACAGCGAGGCCGACCCGATGAGCGCGCGCATCGACGTCTCCGCGGCCTGCCACCCCTCGATGATATCGGCCGCGAGGTCTTCAGGGTCGCGCGCGAGGTCGAGGCGGCCGATTGCCGGCCTCGCCTGGTCGAGCGCGGCGAGGGCGGCTCTCTGTTGCGATGTTGTCACGTCTGGGGCGGCTTGCGGGCTTACGGGGCGGTTTACTTGACAATGCGCAACAGTCCCGCGTCAGCGCTGCCGCGGATGAAGCTCTCCGCATCGCGTGTCGGGATCGTGACTCCGGTGAGGGAGTAGCCGCGCCGTGCTTCGGTCGCCATGAACTCCTGCATCGAGCGGCCGACGAACGCCGTGTTCGAGTCGCGCATCAGGCGCACGATGTCATCCCAGCTCCCGCGAAACGGCTTGCCTTCGCGCGTCAGGACTTCGTGCGACGGCTCGGCGCGAGGTGCTGGCTCGATCTTCTGGTCGGCGAGGCTGGTCAGCAGACCGCCGAACAACTCCAGCTGCCCCTTCGCCTCTTCCGCAGCCTGATCGGCGGCCGCCTGCTCGATCTCGGCAAGCATCTCATCAATGTCGTCCGGTTCGCCTGCGAGCTCGTTCAGCCGATCTTCCCACGGCTTGAGCTCGGGATCGTCGTCCTTGAGGCGGTAGATCGTTTTCTTGAGCTCGACGAGCCGCCAGATCCCCAGTTCGTCCCAGTGATCCGATGGCGACGTGCGATCGAGGTGGTACAGCGCCGCCTCGTAGTCGCCGCGATCGTACAGGATGTTGCCGAGGTAGATGCGTGCTTCGGCGTGATCGTTGTCGAGCTGCAGCGCGCGTCGGAGCGTCGAGATCGCGGCGTTGTCGTCGCCGAGACGATGCTGCGCATAGCCTACCAGCGCGACGGCCTCCGCGGATTCGGGCGCCTGTTCGACGGCAATGTCGAAGAACTCCTTCGCTTCTTCGATCATGCCTTCACGGAACAGCGCGCGGCCGACCTGCAGCATCAGATCGACGTCGTCCTGATAACCGAGCTCGAGCACGCGCCGGAAACTCTTCACGGCGGCTTCGGCGCGACCGAATTTCAGCAGCGTCTCACCGAGCCCGGCGAGCGCATCTTCGTGCTCGGGGTCGAGGATGAGGGCCTCCTCGAAGCTGCGCCGCGCCCACGCGAACTCGTCGCGGGCAAGTCGAGCGTACCCAACCCCGATGTGCAGCTCTACCGCGTTGGGATAGAGCGCGAGTCCCTCCCGAAGTACGTCGAGCGCTTCGTCGTATTGCCCCTCGTTGTACAGCTGATGGGCGCGCTCATCATACTCTTCGGAACTCAGAAATGGGGTCGGCATATCTCGGTTAACCTCCAGCTCATGAGTGTATGCCTATTGTACTACTCGCACGGCCCGGAGTTCAACACCTGGTATAGCGCTCCGGCGCGAGCGAAAACACGCTTCGTCACGGTGGAAATGTACAGCCCCGCAACAGACGAATCGGACCTGTCCAGCAGCAACGAGTTTGCAGAACTCGCACCGCTGCGTCAGGCAACCCGCAACGTCCGAAAGGTACGCGGCCAACACGGCTGCATCACGCCTGTTGACGCGCGGAGCGACCGGTCGGGCACACTGCAGATTCAGCCTTTTTGTCCGTGCATAACCTCGGCGCTCGGCGGGAGTCGTGGCGGCGAATCCGCTTCGAGTCGCGCGCATGCGACAGCGATCTCGCCCGCAAGGGTGGCATTCGCCTCGAGAAGCGCAATGTTCGCGGCCAGCGTGCGCCCCTCGGTTGCTCGCTCGACTGCCGTCAGTAGATAAGGCGTGACCGCTCCACCTCGCACGCCGTGGTTCTTCGCATCCTCCAGCGCCGTGTCCAGTGCGCGTTCGATCGTCGCTTTGCGCACCGCGTGCTCCGGTGGCGGTGGCTGCATGACCACGATCGCCTGTGATCGACCGAGTGATCGGTGCACCGCGAACAGCCGCGCGATTTCTTCCGGCTCGGTGACCGTTGTGCCGAGCGGAATCGCCGTGTCGGCGAAGAAGAATCCCGGCATCTCCTTCGTCCTGTACCCGACGACGAGCACCCCGAGCGATTCGAGCCGCTCGGAAGTCGCGGACAGATCGAGGATCGACTTCGCGCCCGCGCACACGACGATGACCGGAGTGCGCGCGAGCTCGGCGAGATCGGCGGACTCGTCGAACTGTGCCTCGCGGTGCACGCCGCCAATTCCGCCCGTGGCGAACACGCGGATGGGAGACAGCGCCATCAACGACAGCGTCCCAGCAACGGTCGTCGCGCCGTCTCGACCGTTGAGCATCGCGACCGGGATGTCGCGAGCACTCACTTTCATGACGCCGTCGCGCGCGAGGAAGCGGGCCATCACCTCATCACTGAGCCCGAACGTGGCGACGCCTGCGGCGACCGCCGAAATCGCGGGGACCGCGCCGGCGCGCTCGACAGCCGCCGTCATTCGACGAGCGGCTTCTGCGTTGGCGGGAATGGGCAGCCCCTGCGCGAAGACGGAGCTTTCGAGCGCGACGATCGGTCGGCTCTGCGCGATGGCTTCGGCCACCACAGGCGAGAAGCGGACTGCCTGCACGGGATGTGGGATTCGAGGAGACCGGAAAACCCGAGTGACGCAACCAGCACCAAACGCGACGACCGAGTCGTTATCTCCCCTGCGTGCTCCTACGTCAAGTCACATCGCAGGCGCCGCTACTTCGAGGCATCTATCCGTGTGGCTTCGACGATCAACCGCTCGGGCGCCGGACCGAAATATCGAATAGGCCAGCACGTCGTGAGCGTCAGCAGCGGCGTCGTGCTCGTGTGCAGAGCCGCCGCCTCAGCGTCGACCACCCGGAGCTTCGCGACGGTCCACGTTACAGTTCCCCGGTCGCTCTCCGTGATGATCGTGTCGCCGACGACGATCCGCCCAAGCGGATAGAAATGGCGGTCTCGATGAGCCGAGATCACGGCGTTGCCGGAGTCTCCGGGTAGAGCGCTGCCGGTCATGTGACCTGGGCCAGCACGCAGGTCGTCGTCGCTCACGCCCTCTACGACGACTTCGTCGAGCCGGAGGCGCGGGATGACGATTCGCGCGACGGGTGTGCCGCGTGCGGTAGACCAGCCGCCCGCGCCGTCGACTCGCGCGCGCGCGGCCGTCACGGCTCTTCCTGCTTCCATTTCCTCCCAGCGGGACCGTGCCGCATCACGGGCGATCGCGGCACGCGCGATCGACGCCGCCGAACCAACAAGCACCAGCGCCCCACCCGCGATGAGCAGTGTGCTGGCTGCTCGTCGCGAGCGAAGTCGCGCTCGCCCGCCTTCGATCATCGACGTGAGCGTCGAGCCGCCGCCGGTGTGGGCCGACGCCGCAGCAGCGCGCCTGCGAGCACCATGAGGGCGCCGAGGAAAGCGAGAGTCGGAACAGGTGTGCCCGTGTCAGGCGCACGCGCCCCATCGCGGAACTCTGTCGCCGTGACCGGCGAACGGCCCGACGTCGCTGTCGCAGAATCGCTCCGCTGCGTGCGCGGGTTGCGTCGACCGACGGGTCGCGGCTGCAGTATCGCTCGCCGGCACCGTACCAGTGTCCGGACGGATGGCGAGCGATGCCGCCGCGGAGTCCACCCACTCCTTCATGCCGGTCATTGTGATGCGCGCGATGCTGTCCTGCGCGACTTCCTCGCGGCGTGCAGCCGCCTGCTGCGCAGCCACGGTCGTGCGCTTCGGCGTCTCGATGACGGTCGTGATCTGCGCTTCAGCCGTCGCTGCTCCAAAAACCACAATCGCGGCAAACGTCCCGCGTCCAAGCCATGTCCTCACGGTGCCTCCCGGATACCCTTCCTACCCCTAGGCGCACGACGCGTGCCCGTGGTCAGACCCGGCCTTTACTCGCCAAAGCCGCGGCGCCCACAGCCGCCTCACACACCTGCCGCACCACGTCCGCCCTGGTCATGAGTCCGGCGACCTTGGACCGGGCGCCACTGACCAGCAAACGGTAGCTGACGGCCTGCTCCGTGACGAGCCCTTCGATGGCGATCGACTCGCGTCCCTCGCGGTCTATCAGGAACGGCGCACGATACTCCGCTCGTTGCGTAGCGTCACTGGCACGCGCGAGCGACAGCAACCGGGCCGTGCCGCCGGCCCAGGCCGCCAGCGCATTGGGGTCGACGACGTAGATGTCCCGGCTGCCGTCCGCCGCGACGACGAGCCTCGCGGCGCCGGGCGCGGCGGTAAGCTCGATCTGCAGAGCACCGATGATGAAGCAGGCGGTCTGCGGTTGCGCGCCCGCAGGAACCGCGGCTGGCGGCGGGTGCACGTGGGATCCGGAGCGTGAGCGATCGTCATCGACCACGGGTCGTTCTCCAGGGCAGCGGGTCAGGGCGTCGATCTGGGAGCCGGCGCTGGCCCCCATGCCTTGACGATTGCTTCTCCCATTCGTGCCATCGTGACCTGCGGCTCGGTATCGATCACCCAGCGTTGGTCGACGTTCTCCTGGAGCATCTGCATGTCTTCGTTGTGCTCGAGGATCGCGAGCATCGACGAGTCGGCGGCTGGACTCACGGCGCGTCCGCGCGCGAGAAGCTCGAACAGCCCGGCCATCTCGTTAGGCGTCGTGACGCCGAGCCCGTAGCCAGTCGATGCCCGATCATCGACCGCTCATCCGGTCGCGTCTTCGAACTGCTCCGCGCGTAGCGTGTCGATTTTCTCCCATTCCTTCGCCGTCGGATCGTAGACGACGAGAATCTTGATGCGCTCACCGACATAGCAGTCGAACGACTTCGTCTGCCCCTTGTCGAGGTGAATCTCGTGGCCGTCCTCGAAACGCAGAACGACGCGCGGGTACTCCTTGTTCGAGTACTGCTTGCGGACCTTCTCGGCTTTTGGCGGCATCGGGAATGGTGTTCGGGTGATCAGGGAGTCGAGGCCGAAACGGCGGTCAAAACGCAGGTCCAATCGAGCTTCACGTCACGACCGATCTTCGCTCGCCGAACTGCTGCCAGGCATTCGTCGCCAGCGCTTCATCGACGGCGGCAACGGCGCGTTCGAGCTCGGCATCGCTCGTGTAGAAGTGCGGCGCAATGCGAATGCCCGCGTTCGGTCGATAGTCCACAATGATATCGCGAGAGAGCAAGAACTGCGCGACCTCGTACGCGTGAGGCACATCGAACGCGACTGTACCGCCACGCCGTGCCGCGTCCCGCGGCGCATTGACCGGGTAGCCGCGCTCGTCGGCCAGCTCGATGAGTCGCGTCGTCTGTCGCATGCTCTTGGCGCGAATAGCGTCGATGCCTGCGCGTCGCACCAGCTTCGGGCCCTCGGTCGCCGCGTACAACGCCGGGATCACGGGCGTGCCCGACAGCCAACGCGCCACGCCATCGGCGTAGTCCATCTCGCCTTCGAAGCCGAACGGGCGACGATGCGCCTGCCAGCCCGTGAGCGCCGGCGCGTACCGCGCGCTCGCGTCAGGCGACGCGTACAGAAAACAGCCGCCAGGACCACCGCATAGCCACTTCAGCACGCCACCCGTGAGGAAATCCACGCCGCTCTGTTTCACGTCGACGGGAATGACCCCGACGGAGTGGAACGCATCGAGCGACACGAGCGCGCCGACGTCGTGCGCGTGACGACAGATGCGATCGACGTCCATGATGTACGCCGACCGAAAGAGCACGTGCGAGATCGCCACGAGCGCCGTACGCTCATCGACGGCCGCGAGCAATCGATCCTCGTCGATCGACACGCCGTCGTCCGATGGTACGACGATGACCTTCGCACCGAGCCTCGGCGCGAGCTGATCATACACGTAGCGCACCGAAGGAAAGTCGAGGTCCGTCATCACAATGCGATCGCGCGGCGCGGAATAGTCGAGCGCCGAGATGACCGCGGCCTGTCCGAGCGAGACGTTCGGCACCATCGCGACTTCACCGCGTGAGGCACCGAGGAGCGGCGCGATCTCGCCCGCCACATCGATCGGCATCTCCCACCACCCATTGGCCCACGCACGCACGCCGAGCTCCGCCCACGTGTCGACATACTCGGCGAGCCGGTCCGCAACGGTGCGCGGCATCGCACCGAGCGAATGCGACACGAGGTAGGTCGTTCGCTCGAGGATGGGAAACTCGGACCGAAAGGCGAGCAGTGGATCGGTCACGGATATCGCTCGGTGATCCTCGGTGATCAGGAGACGGGGCTGGCGATCGCGGCGCGACGTCGCCGCGTGACGACAAATACCGCCGACGCGATGACGAGCACGATGACGAGCACGCGCCATTCCGGGAGCGTGATGGACGACAGCAGTCCAATGATCATGGCGCACGAGAGCAGCGGCACCACACCCGCTCCGGGTACACGAAATGGAATGCCGCCAGCGCGCACATCGCGGCGGCGAAGCTGCCACGCCGCCAACGAGCAGCCGAGGTAGACGAGCAACGCGGCCACGTTGGCGATGATCGCGAGTGGACCGAACGCGCTCGTGATGGCAAGCGTGCAGGCGATCGCCGTCTGCACCGCGATGGAGATGTGCGGCGTGCGGAATCGCGGATGCACCGACGCGATCGCGGCCGGAAGGAATCCGTCTCGGCCGAACGCGTACAGGGCGCGGGGAATCGCCAGCGTCATTCCGCTCAGATAGCCGAACGTCGAGATGACGACAGCGCTGAGCAGGAGAATGCGTCCCCACGGTCCGAGCACCGCGCCCGCCGCATCGGCGAGCGGCGTGGTCGATGTCGCGAGCGCCGATCCGAGCACGCCCTGCGCCACCAGCTGGATCGCGATGTAGAGGAACGTGATGGTCAGCATCGCGACGAATATCGCGCGCGGGACCGTGCGCGCCGGATCCTTCACCTCCCCACTCGGCACGAGCGCGCTCTCGACACCACTGAACGCGAAGATGAGCACGATCGACGCGCGGGTGACATCGCCTATCGCAGGGGCCGTCGCGATTGCCAGATTCGATCGGTCGACGAAGAACACGCCGCAGACGACGAGCAGTATGAGCGGCAGGAGCTTCGCGACCGTGGCGATGCCGTTGAGCCGACTGCCCTGCTTCACGCCCAGAATGTTGACGGTGGCGACGGTCGCGAACGTCGCGATGAGCAGGAGCGCGCGCATTGTCGGCTGCTCGAACACCGGGAACAGCTTTGCGGCGTTCGTCGCGTACACCGTGCTCACCGCCGCGACGGCGGTCGTTCCGAGCAACCAGATCAGCACGCCGGTGAGAAAGCCTACATACGGCCCGAACGCCAACTCGACGTAGGCGTAGGGCCCACCGGTCAGCGAGACTCGACTGCCGGCCTCGGCAAAGCAGAGCACGATGAGACCCATCGCGATCGCGCAGACGACGTACGCGAGCGGTGCGGCAGCGCCGAGCGCGCCTGCGACGTCGGCGGGGAGGCGGAAGATGCCGCCGCCCACTGTGACGTTGATGACGCCGGCAGCGAGGGCCCAGGTGCCGATGGCGCGGACGAGCGATCGCTCGGACGCAGGAGCGGGAGCCGTCATTGCGCGAGCGTGTGCCAGCCCGAGGGGCACTCGGCTGGGAACGGTAAACGCGTTCGAAGCATCACGATGTCTGAAGGGGCTGCCGCCGGACGCGCCGAGGTCCGCGTCTCGTGTAGCGGCGGCGAGAAACCTATCATGCCATCGGGAGTCCCCACTAGGGACGTGCCACGCGGTTTATCAGCCGGATAGCTCGTGGCCCAATTCTTCCCTCGTGCAGCGATACCACCTACTTCTACGCCCTGGAGGCAAGTCGATGAACGTGCATCATGTGCGGTTCTGTGCTGCGGCGGTGTTTGCCGCGCTCGTGTCGGGTGCAGCCCCACTCGCCGCGCAATCGGCGACGCAGGCTGACGCACGCGACGCGTTGCCTGCGCTTACCGCCATCGGCATAGTGCCAACTTCACTCGACTCCGTGACCGCGGTGGCCGCGCAGCCGGCGGCGGACGCATCAAGCGCTTCGACCGCGGTCGTCGCTCGTGGGCCCAGCGTCGCGAGTGCGCGCGTCGCGTCGCACGCGATCAGCACATCGCGTGGCGCGCCGCCGGTCATTCAGAACAAGTCCAACAAGAACTCGGTCGCGCTCATGATCGTCGGTGGCGCCGCACTCGTGGTCGGCGCGGTCATCGGCGGCGACCCGGGAACGCTCGTGATGCTCGGGGGCGCTGGAGATCGGTCTGTACGGCCTGTATCTCTTCCTGACGTGATGCTCGGCACCGCGTGACTGTGGTGTATAGCCGGGCGACCTGGTCGCCCGGCTTTTTCTTTGCGTTTGGTCACGGTAGCGGTGACGGCGGACGCGACATGCCGGTCTTTCTGCAAGGAATCACCGCGAGCATTTGGGGTACAATGCAATGCGGCCTGTGACCCACGGCATCAGGCACGACGCGACGCGTAGCGGAGACAAGCCTTTGGAGCAGCATCGGCGCATCGCCCTCGTTCTCGGGGGCGGCGGCATGAAGGGATTCGCGCACATCGGAGTGTTGCGTGCGCTCGAGGAGGCCGGCGTGAGACCCACGTGCTTCGCCGGCACCAGCATCGGCGCATTGATCGCGGCCGCGTTCGTCGGCGGCATGTCGCTCGATGAGATGGAGCGGCGCGCACTCTCGCTTCGTCGACGCGACCTGTTCCGGATCAACCACGTCGGCATGCTGCTCGAGCGCATGCGGTCTCCGTCCATCTATCTCGAGGAACCGTTGCGCGCGTTGTGCTCGAACGCCATTCCGACGGGAACGTTCGATGAATTGTCGACTCCACTCCTCGTCAACACCGTTGATGTCGAGCGAGGCACGCAGGTCGTCTGGGGGTTGCCGGGACTTCGTGACGTGCGCGTCGACGATGCGGTGTACGCGTCATGCGCGCTGCCAGGCTTCTTCCCGCCGGGGCGGGTGGATGGTCGGCTGTGCATCGATGGCGGCACGATCGACAACCTGCCCGTCGGCATCGCGGCGCGACACGCCGACGCGGTCATCGCCGTGGACGTTGGGTCGAGCGACCTCTCGCACAACTCCGACTCCGCGGCCCAGGGCTTCGCCGCGACCTACATGCGCGCTGCCACCACGATGATGCACGCGCTGCAGTTGGCGCCGCTGCGCGAGTGGAGTGGCCCGCCGATGTTTCTCATCCGGCCGCGCCTCGGTCACGTCGGATGGCTCAGCTTCTCGCACACGCCCGACGTCATCGCAGAGGGATACCGGGCGGCGCGCGAGGCGCTCAAGGAGCTGCCGGAGTGCCTGGCCGCAAAGGGCGGCGTTTTCCCTCGTGCACCGTATCGGCTCGCGGTCGATCGCGACCTGTGCACGGGCTGCGGCTTCTGCGCCGCGATCGCGCCGGAGGCGATGGCGATGGATGCCCGCGGCAAGGCGTACCCGAAATCGGAGATCGTCGACTGGTGTTCGGCGGACGGCGACTTCGTGCGTCACTGTCCGACGGACGCGATCAGTGCGACGCGCCTAACGACTGCAGTCGACGAGCAGCCCATCCCGCAGAAAGAAGTAGCGTAGAGCCATCAGCCATCAGCCATCACCGCTGACGGCGCGCTCATGGCCCGCTCGATCAGCTCTCTGCCGATCCGCTCGTACGTGTCGACGGCGTTATGCAGCTCGGCGATGTCGATGAACTCGTCGTCCGTGTGTGCGACGTGGATCGAGCCGGGGCCGAACAGGTACGGCGTGCCCCACGCCGGCAGCGCCGGAATGTCCGTCGCGAACGCGACGACCGACGTCTCGATGCCCGGAATGGTCCCGAGGCGCACCGACGGAATGCTCACGCCCACGTCGACCGCCGCACGATCGCCGATCCATCGACGCACCGCCGTCACCACATCCTCCACTGGCCCGACCAGGCGCGCCATCAGTCGCGCCTCGGCTGCGGGGGCGACAACGTTGTCGGCCACACCGCCCGACAGCATGCCGATGTTGATCGTCGTGTTCCCGAGCACCGGATCGATTGGCAGGTCGACGCTCTCAATCTCCGCGAGCAGCCGTACGAGGCCCAGCGTCGCCGACTGACCGAGATGCGGGTAGGCCGAGTGCGCGGCGCGTCCCGCGGTGCGGACGGTCATGCGAACGGCGCCCTTGGTTCCAAGCGCGAGCGTGCTCTCGGTTGGTTCGCCGTTGATGAGCGCACGGCTCGTCGCGGGCACGAGCCCGCGCTTGTACGCATCGTTCGCGGCGTGCGCGCCGTCGTGACACGTTTCTTCGCCCACCACGAACAACAGCGCCACTGGCAGCTTCGCGTCTCGCAACCGCTCGGCCGCGCAGATCATCGCCGCCGCGATGCCCTTCGCGTCGCAGGCGCCTCGGCCCGTGATGCGGTCGGCGGTCCGACCCGGCGCGATGTAGGGCGGCACCGTATCGAGATGGGTCGACAGCGTGACGAGCGGAGCATCGCTCGCCGTCGCGAGGATGTCGTCTCGCCCGGGTGAGACCGGAATGCGCTGCGTGGTCCAGCCGCGGCCGGCGAGCAGCTGCTCGACGAACGTGATGACCTCGCCCTCATGGCCACTCGTGGACTCGATCCGCATGAGATCGAGCGTGATCTCGACGACGTCGGGAGGCGTCTGCATGGGGTGCAAAGCTAGCCGCGCGGAGGCGCGGCACGCGAGTCGGCCGCCAGGGCCTGTGTCGCAGACGGCTGCGCGACGGTGACCCTGCTCACGCCGTTAGGCAGTCGGGCACCGCTCGCCGTCGGTAGGGCACGTGCGTCGTGACGCAGAAGCGGGCGCAGCGGTCCTTGGGCAATGCTGCGATTCCCGCGCCACTTGGCCCATGCGCTCAGCCTCGTTCTCACGATCGTGGCAGTGCGGCCGGCATCGGCGCAGGGGCTCGAGCGCGACCAAGCTGCTCATGTTCGGTACCTCGCGCTGAACGTCGCCATCGGGACGACCGCGTCGATCGCACGCGCGGTCGTCTCAGGCCGGCCGCTACGCTCGGCTCTCGTGACCGGAGTGTTCGGCGGCTCGTTGATGAGCGCCGGCATGGAGCTCATCGGCACCGAATCACCGCCAGTCCGCTTCGCCGGACTTCAGCTCACGGCGGTGGGGGCAAGCGTGGCGCGTAACGCCGCCAGCGGGGCGCCGATGCTGTCCGACATCACACTACCGATCTACCCGTTGTACGTGCGCGTGCGGCCGGGCACGTCGACACCCATCACCGCGCGCGTGTCCGTGATGACAGCGACGCGCCTCGCCACGCTGCTCACCGCCGGCGGGCATCCGACCGTCGACTGGCGCGCCACGGTGGCGACAGGCGCGCCTGTTCTGCGGTCCCCGCGCTGGCGATTGCCATCCGAGAGCTGTCCCCCGCCCTGCGAAGGATCATTCGCGCAGCATAACGCCGGCGTCATCGTCTATTCGTCGAGCGCGGGCACGGACTACGATCTGCGTCGCACCCTCGCGCACGAAAGCCTTCATCTCGCACAGCAGACGCGCGACGCGCTGCTCGACGCGATCCCGGCGAGCGACGCGGCGCTCGGCCGCCTGGGTACGAGCGGTCGATTCGTCTCGCGCTTCTTCGTCCTTGACGTCCTCATGCCACTGCGCGCTGTGGACGAGGGTGAAGCACGCATTCGAGGTGCGCCGCGCCGCAATTCGTGGTATGAGACCGAAGCCAGGGCATTCGCGCCCGGCGGCGCGCTCCGCTGATGCCAGTTCGTCGAAGCTCAGCGTTCGGATAGCAAACACGGTGTCCGCGCCCGCTCCCGACACCACATCGACATTGTAGATTGGGGTAGCCTGTCGCGGCCGAGTTGCCTGCGGCAGTGGCTCCGTGATCCCTCGCGCCCGCGATCCTAGACGACCGGGCGCACAGCGAGAGACGATCCCATGACACATCCGAACACCTTCGGCAGCCGCGCGACGCTCGATGTCGCGGGGCGGCAGTTCACCATCTACCGCCTCGGCAGCGTCGCATCGCTCCAGGGCAGCACCGTGGATCGACTGCCGTTCAGCCTGAAGATCCTGCTCGAGAACCTGCTCCGAAACGAGGACGACGCGTTCGTCAAGCGAGCCGATGTCGAGGCGCTCGCGCGGTGGGATGTGAAGGCGAAGGTCGAGAAGGAAATCGCGTTCCGCACGAGCCGGGTGCTGCTGCAGGATTTCACCGGCGTCCCCTGCGTGGTGGACCTCGCCGCGATGCGCGACGCGATGGTCAAGCTCGGCGGCGATCCGAAACGCATCAACCCGCTCCAACCCGTCGATCTCGTGATCGACCACTCCGTCCAGGTGGACGAGTATGGCAGCGAGGCTGCGTTCCTGCTGAACACCGAGAAGGAATTCGAGCGCAATCGCGAGCGCTACGTGTTTCTCCGATGGGGTCAGAACGCGCTCGATAACTTCCGCGTCGTGCCGCCCGGCACCGGCATCTGCCATCAAGTCAACCTCGAGTACCTCGGACGCGTGGTGTTCACGCGAGAGCAGGACGGCGCGACGGTCGCCTACCCCGACTCGCTCGTCGGCACCGACTCGCACACAACGATGATCAACGGACTCGGCGTGTTGGGCTGGGGCGTCGGTGGCATCGAAGCGGAAGCAGCCATGCTCGGCCAGCCGGTCTCGATGCTCATTCCCGAGGTCATCGGCTTCAAGGTCCACGGGAAGCTGCCGCCGGGTGCAACGGCCACGGATCTCGTGCTGACCGTCACCGAGATGCTTCGCAAGAAGAAGGTCGTCGGCAAGTTCGTCGAGTTCTACGGCAGCGGGCTGTCCACGCTCCCGCTCGCGGATCGCGCGACGATCGGCAACATGGCGCCCGAGTACGGCGCGACGATGGGCTTCTTCCCCGTCGACGCGCAGACGCTCGAGTACCTGCGCCTAACGGGACGCGGCGGCGACCACGCGCAAGCTGGTCGAGGCGTATTGCAGGGAACAGGGGTTATTCCGGACCGATGACATGCCGGACCCGATCTTCACCGACACGATCGAGCTCGATCTCACGACGGTGGAGCCGAGCATCGCGGGACCGAAGCGGCCACAGGATCGCGTCCCGCTTCGCGAGACGAAGCCGATGTTCCGCGACGCGCTCAAGGCCGATCTCGAGCGCCTTGCGGCTGGCGGTGGTAAGGCAACGGTGAAGCGTGCGACCGCGGTCTCGGCGGCGCCGGAGCTCGCGCCCTCGGTGGTGGCACTCGCACCAGAGCAAGTGACTCCGGACGACGCCGGTGTGCCCGTGGAAATGAACGGCGCGACGCTTCACGCTGCGACACGGCTCTGTCGTGATCGCGGCGATCACGAGCTGCACGAACACGTCCAATCCCTCGGTGATGCTCGGCGCGGGATTGCTCGCGCGCAACGCCGTGGCGAAGGGGCTGGAAACGAAGCCGTGGGTGAAGACGAGCTGTGCACCTGGCTCGAAAGTGGTGCGAGACTACTACGAAGCCGCCGGTGTCATGCAGCCGCTCGAGAAGCTCGGCTTCCACATCGTAGGCTATGGCTGCACGACATGCATCGGGAACTCGGGACCGCTGCCCGAACCGGTCGCGCAGGCTGTCGAGGATAACAAGCTGGTGGTCGCGGCCGTGCTGTCGGGCAATCGGAACTTCGAGGGCCGCGTCAACCCGCTCACGCGCTTCAACTATCTCATGTCCCCGCCGCTCGTCGTCGCGTTCGCGCTCGCCGGACGCATGGACATCGACTTCAACACCGAGCCGTTAGGCGTGGGCACCGACGGCCCGGTGTTCCTTCGTGACATCTGGCCGGCGCCGGCCGATGTGGACGCCGAGATCATGCGGTCCGTCAAGTCGGAGCAGTTCGTGCGTCAGTACGCGAACGTGTTCGAGGGTGACGAGGAGTGGCGCGCGATCGACGTGCCGACGGGCGCTCTGTACGCGTGGAGCGACGACTCGACATACGTGAAGAACCCGCCCTACTTCGAGGGCATGACGATGCAGCCGCCGGGTGTCCGGCCCATCACCGGCGCGCGGGCGTTAGGCATGTTCGGCGACTCCATCACCACCGACCACATCTCACCGGCCGGCAACATTGCGGCGGCGAGCCCCGCCGGGAAATGGCTCATCGCGCAGGGTGTGCCGACCAAGGACTTCAACTCGTACGGCGCGCGCCGCGGCAACCACGAAGTGATGATGCGCGGCACGTTCGCCAACATCCGTCTGCGGAACGAGCTCGCGGGCGGAAAGGAAGGCTGGTGGACCGCCACGGAACCGGGCGCGGAGCCGCGGCCGATCTTCGATGTGTCGATGGAGCTGCAGCAACAGGGGACGCCGCTCGTCATCATCGCCGGCAAGGAGTACGGGACCGGATCGTCTCGCGATTGGGCCGCCAAGGGAACGGCGTTGCTCGGTGTGCGCGCGGTGATCGCGGAATCGTTCGAGCGCATTCACCGCTCGAATCTCGTGGGCATGGGCGTGCTTCCGCTCGAGCTCACGGGCGGCGACACGCGTCAGACGTTAGGCCTGACGGGATTCGAGACGTTCGACATCACCGGACTCGATGACTCGCTGCGTCCGCGCGCGACGTTGACGGTCACAGCACGCGCCGCCGGCGGCGAAGCGAAGACGTTCACGGCCCTCGCCCGGATCGACACGCCCGAGGAGCTCAGCTACTACAAACACGGCGGGATTCTGCCGTACGTCCTCAGACAGCTCGTCGGCGGTCGTGCCTAACGGCCGATAGACACCGGCACTCAGTCGCCCGAGCGAACGCCCTCGGGGTCCGTTTCTTCTGAAGCGGCGCCCCGAGGGTTTTCCTTTCGCGCGCGCCGCATTGCGGCCTTCGGCCGTCTCGCCTGCTCGATCTGCGCGATCAGGTCGCGCTCGATGCGATCGGGATCGAGCGGGCCGAGCATCTCGCGAAGCTCGCCGTCCTCGCCGACCTGGTAGCCGAGCCGCGCGTACAGTCCGGCCACGAGCTGGAGCGTCTTCGTGACTTCCTCCTCCATGCGGAGGATGACCTGCAGGCTGACCTCTTCACGGAGCTCCGCCACGGCGGACTCGCGTGACTGCGCCATCAGCACGAAGATCGAGAGCACGATCGCTTCGAGCGACACGATCATCGTCAGGAGTCCGAACGGAAACGGGTCGAACGCGCGCATGCCCCGAAACCCGGTGTTCGCGAGCGTCCAGATGGCGAACCAGACAACATGGAACAGGAGGAACGGCGTCGACGCCGCAACGCGCGTCAGGCGGTCAGCAATGACTTCGATGCGCGATCGTTGATTGGCATGTTGCGCGGCGAGCGAGAGACGCGCCCGCGTCGTCCCGACTCGGCGCGACGGACTGTGCTCGCGCCGGTCGTCAGAAACGCCCTCGAGCTCGCTCCACGTGTCGTCGGTCGCATCAGTCATGTCAGTCACGATGGTCGGGGAAGGCTAGAAGTATGCCCGAGTCAGCCATAACGCCGAATGAACAACGCGGCGCCCGACCTTCGGGCGCCGCGTTTGATCGTTCGCGAACTCACGTGCTTCGTTGCTCTGCTGACGTGTTCCCGGTCCTGCGGTACCGCGGTACTAAGGTGCTTAGAACGGAATCTTCTTGAGGTCGACGTTGTTGCCGATGACAGCGCCGAGCACGCTGCCGGCCACGCCGCCAATGACGGCACCCTTGAGCTTGTCGCGCGTCGTCACGGCCCCGATCGCTGCACCGGCGACGCCGCCGATGATCGCGTCACGCTTCGTGTTCTTCACAACGCGGGTACCGGTCCCGGCTGCTGTGCCCGTCGAATACGTGCCGCTCGACCTGCTTGCCGGGGCGCGGTAGATCCGCCGCTGCGCGACAGGCTGCGGCGCGCTGGGGTAGTAGCCGGCTGGCTGCTGGGCGTACTGGCCGTACCCGTAGCCCGGCATAGCCCTGCTCCATCGGCGAAACGAACTGCTGCGGGGCATACGGCTGCATCGACGTGGCCAGCGACAGGTCGTTCTTGAGCGCGTCGTCCATGGGCGTGTCTTTCTGGCCACAGGCAGCCGCGAGCACCAGCGCAGGCACTACGAGCATCTTCACGGATCTATGCATGGTCGTTCCTCCTCGTTGAGCTGCGCCGCGATGGCCGCGGCGATCGGCCCCTGTAAGGGCAGCATGCGTACCCTCGGTTGGCCCGCGATTCACGCGCTCAACGCGCTTCGTTATCCACTGTAGAGGACACCATCTGTCCAAGGAAGCAGACCGGAGCTTACGAGGC
>CAWHHI010000013.1:0-90477 GCA_963829055.1 uncultured Gemmatimonadaceae bacterium
GTGCGTCGAGGACACGAGCTCGTCGTGCGCACGGCGCTCGGCGCCGGCGTGGCGCGGCTCCGCCGACTGCTGCTCGTCGAGAATCTGATACTGACGCTCACCGGGGCCGCATTCGGTGTGCTGATCGCTCTGGGCGGCGTCAGGCTGCTGGTGTCGCTCGCCGCCCGCTATTCCCCTCGCGCGAACGAGATCCGTCTCAATGCCACGGTCTTCGGCTTCACGCTGTCGCTGTCGGTGGTGATCGCGCTGCTGCTGTCGTTCGTGGCGTCGCTGCCACGCGAAGGGAGCATCGCGGCGCTCATTTCCGCCGGCGTACACCGCCTAACGGGTGGCGTGAGGAAGCAGCGTCTCCAGCGCGGACTGGTCGTGGCGCAGATCGCGGTGTCCGTGGTGCTGCTGGCGGGCGCGGGACTGCTCACGCGCACGATGATTCAGCTGTCGGAGGTGGACACTGGCCTCAAGGCTGAGGAAGTGCTGGCGGTGGAGGTGCCGCTCCTCACGCTGAGCGGCGGCCCGAGCAACGGCGATCAGGCCGGTTGGTACCGAAGCATTCTGGAATCCGACGCTGTGGCCAAGGCGAAGTACGAGCGCATGCGGCGCGAGATCCGCGCCCTGCCCGGCGTCAACGAAGTCGGAGTCGGTTCCACGATTCCGCTCCGACGCGCATCGATGAACTTCGAAGTGAAGGCGGAGGGCAAGCCGCTCGCGGTTGGTGAGGCGGTGCTGCGTCCCGAAGGTCGAACGGCCAACCCGGAGTACTTCCGCGCGGCGGGGATTCCGCTGCTCGAGGGACGCGAGTTCTCCAGCACCGATGCACCTCGCTCGGGGTTGGTCGTGATCGTCAACAAGACGCTCGCCGATCGGATCTTTCCTGGCGAGAACCCGATCGGGAAGCGGATCGCGTGGACGGGCGAGCTCCTCAAACTGAGCCCGATCAGCGGCGACTGGCGTACGATCGTCGGTGTCGTCGGCAATACGCAGGACGGTGGGCCGGATGCTGCGCCGAGACCCGTGGTGTTCATGCCGATGACGCAGATGTTGTCGCTCAGTGGCGTGCTGGTCATCCGCGCGGACAGCAACGTGGCGGGACTGGCGAGCGCGGCGACGCGCATCGTGCAGCGCATCGCGCCCACGGCACCCATCGAGCAGGTGCTGACCATCGCGCAGATCAAGGACCAGGGCGTGGCGCCGCGCCGTCTGAACGCGGTGCTCATCTCGTCGTTCGGTATCCTGGCGGTGATCATCGCCGCGGTGGGGATCGCCGGTGTGCTCGCCTTCTCGGTGAGCGCGCGCACGAACGAGATCGGCATTCGCATGAGCCTCGGCGCCGACCGCGGTCGTGTGCAGCGGATGATCCTGCGGGAAGGTGGCGTCCTGCTGGTGATCGGGCTCGCGTTAGGTGTCGTCGGCGCGTTCGTGGCCTCGGGCGCGATGCGCGGGCTGCTCTTCGGCGTCGCGCCACACGACCCGACCACGTTCACGGGCGTTGCCCTGCTGATGGCGGTGATCGGGATCGTCGCGTGCTGGATTCCGGCGCTGCGTGCGGCGCGGATCGATCCGGCGATCACCATGCGCACGTAGGAGGCTGATTCCCATGGGAATGACGTATGTGGTGCACATCCTCGCCGGTACTCTGGGCCTGATTGCCGGCTATGTCGCGCTCTACTCGGCGAAGGGGGCGGCGCTCCACCGCAAGAGTGGAATGGTGTTCGTGTATGCAATGCTCTTCATGGCCGTTTTCGGAATGACGATCGCCGTCGTAGCGCGACAAGGCGCCGGACATCAACGTCCCCGCAGGAATGATCACGTCGTACCTGGTGATCACGGCGCTGACAACAGTGCGACCCCCTGGTGCGGTGTCGCGGGGTTGGCGCTGGTTGGACATCGGCGCAATGCTCGTCGCGTTGGTAGTGGGTCGTGATCATGCTGGCGTTCGCCACCGAAGCCATCGCCAACGGGGGCAAGAGGAACGGGATGCCGGCGTTTCCATTCATCCTGTTCGCCACGTTCGGGTTCGTCGGCGTTGCCGGCGATCTCCGCGTGCTACGGTCGGGCGCGCGCCAGGGGGCGTCGCGGATTGCACGCCATCTGTGGCGCATGTCGATCGCTCTTTTCATAGCGGCGCTGTCGTTTTCCGTTCAGCTGCCGAAGTTCCTCCCGAAGCCGCTGCGTATCCGCGGGCTCCTCATCCTTCCGGTGGTGGCAGTGCTGGTAACGATGGTCTACTGGCTGTGGCGCATCGGGATCCGGCGGTCCGTCCGGGGCCTCGTTCACGTCACCGCACGGCGCCACGGCCATGACATTCCGCAGGGGCTCGCCGTTGCTGCGGATTCCCGGGTTGCTCCCGAGCACATGATCCGCGCAGCCACGGGAACGAATGACCCGTACAACGAGCGCGCGAATCGCCGGCTTCACGCTCCTCTTCTATATCGCGGTCGGGATCGCTCGAATGATCGTGGCCAGGGGCGCCACGAGCGGTGAGGGGACTGCCGCGAGGCTGGCGAGCATCGCGACGCACACGGTACAGCTGCGCATCAACGTCGTGCTCACACTGGTCATCTGCCTCACAGCACTGACGCTCGCGGTAGCGCTGTACGTGATCACGCGGGATGACGACCAGGAGCTCGCGCTCCTGGCCCTCGCCTGTCGCGCCATCGAGGGCGCGATTCCGGTGATTTCCATACTCGCGACGCTCGGATTGCTGTCGCTCGCCACAGCTGCGGCAGCGGATGCGCCTAACGCTGCGGCATCGTATCCGCTTGCCGCATTCCTGCTGAACGTGAAAGGATGGCTGCCGCTCATTGGGGCGACATTCTTCGCTGTGGGTAGCGCGCTCTTCTCGTGGCTCCTTCTTCGCGGTCGCATCGTCCCCGCCTCCCTGGCCTGGCTCGGCGTCGCCGCTTCCGTCCTGCTCGTCTTGGGCCTTCCCCTGCAACTGGTGGGAGGGCTCCGTGGCACGGTCACGCAGCTCATGTGGATACCGATGGCCGCGTTCGAAATCCCGCTCGGTTTCTGGCTGCTCATCAAGGGTGTCCGTGAGCCCACGGCGCACGTGTCGGTTACCGAGACGAGGCAAACATGGACACAGCGCACGGGATGACTCGCGCGCACGATGTACCGAGGCCGAGTGTGGCTCAGCGCGTTGCTCCTCGTCGCTGGCCTGCTCGGCCATCTCCTCGCGGCGCGCGCCATCGGTGGAAGTCGGATCGCGTACAGCCATCACATTCTGGGTTTTTTCCTCATCGCCGTCGTGACGGGCGTCATCATCGCCGGCCTGGGATGGCGCTTCTGGAAAGGGCGCCGTGACATCACGCTGCTCGTCATCGGCGCGGTGCAGGCGCTCGCGGGACTCGCGGTATACATGGAGCGGTTTCGCGTCAGCTGAAGCGCGGCACGTCCGGGCTTCGGGCGCCTAACGCCCAGTGACCTGGACGCCCTCCTTCTCCTCTCGCTCGGCTCGAGTTTAGCTTGCGTGTCGGACGCGATTCAGCGCCCGCGACGGCTCGCATCGAGAGAAATCGAGAGGAGATGATGGCGACACGGCAGGGCATCGACGACACGCAGCGCGCACCCGACAAGATCGGCCCCGACGACCCGCGGTATCGCGCCGTGGTCGACAAGCGGTTCAACAAGCGGTTCAGCGCGACGCCGGACTACGTGCGACTCGTGAGCTCGACCGAACAGGTCGTGTCGGCCGTCGAAGACGCGGTGAAGGAAGGGCGACGTCTCGTCGTCACCAGCGGCGGGCACTGCCTCGAGGGGTTCGTCGCGGACCCGGACGTGCGCGTGATCATCAATGTCTCGCCCATGAAGCGCATTTACTACGATGCCCGACGCGGTGCGATCGCCGTCGAGGCCGGCGCCACAGTGGGCGACGCGTTCCGCGTGCTGTACGACCGGTGGGGCGTGGTGATCCCCCTCGGCGAGTATCCGGCGATCGGCATGGGTGGGCATGTCGTGGGTGGTGCCTTCGGCTTTCTGTGTCGTCAGCTCGGTCTCGCGGCGGATTACCTGTACGCCGTCGAGGTGGTCACCGTCGATGCCAGCGGACGGGCGAACAGCGTCGTCGCAACGCGCGACGCGTCGGACCCGAACCGCGAGCTCTGGTGGGCGCACACCGGCGGTGGCGGTGGAAATTTCGGCGTCGTCACCCGCTACTGGTTCCGCTCGCCTAACGCATCCGGCGGCGACCCCGCTCAGCTCCTGCCACGCGCGCCCGAGTCGATCACGACGTTCAAGGCGGAATGGAGCTGGAGCGACATCGACGAGCCGACGTTTCTCCGACTCCTCAGGAACCACGGAACGTGGTGCGAGCGGAACAGCGACGCGGATTCACCGAACGCGTCGCTCTGGACGCTGCTGCAGATTCATCGGAAGCAGTTCGGGAAGATCATCGTCCGCGGTGTGAGCACGGCGGGAGCCGACGCGGAGCGCCAGGTGGACGACCACCTTGCGGCGTTAGGCGCTGGCATCGGAGCGCCGACGGGTAAGGAGATCACGCGGATGTCATGGCTCGAGTTCGCCCTGAACCCGCTTCCCGATCTGTTCGCCGGTCCGCCAGGCGGGGTGAGCGCAAAGGTCAAGGACGCGTTGCTCAGGAGACGCTTCACCGACCGCCAGATCGCCGTCGCGTACGACTACATGACGCGCACCGATCATGACGTCATGGGTGGCATGCTGGGTCTCGCGACGTATGGCGGCCGGATCAATACGGTGGCGCCCGACGCGACGGCCTCCGCGCAGCGCGGTGCCATTCTCGATATCGCCTGCAATGTCGGGTGGCTGGATCCGCGTGAAGAGGCGAAGAATCTGGCCTGGGTGCGGGCGTTCTATCGCGACCTGTTCGCGGAGACCGGCGGCGTGCCAGTCCCGGGCGAGGCATACGATGGCGCGTTCATCAATCATCCGGACACTGACCTCGCGGACCCGGCACTGAATACGTCGGGCGTGCCCTGGCACACGCTGTATTACCGAGACAACTACCCGCGACTGCAGCGAATCAAGGCGCAGTGGGATCCTCGGAATGTGTTCCGGCATCGATTGTCGATTCAGGCACCCGGCTGACGCCGGTATTCCCTTCAGCGGGAAGCCGTCTCACGTTGCTCGCGTTGACGCGCTCCGACGCTGACGCGAAGATTGGCGACACTGTTCGAGGTGGACGTTCGACTTCGTCTCACCCGCTTTTCCTGCCACGCAGCCCCAGCCATGCGCCATTCCGCTTCGCTGATCGTCGCGATCGTTACTGCCGTCTGTATCCTCGCCGCGTCGTCCGACGCCGTCGCCCAGTCACCGCTTCGCCCGACCGCGGAGCCCAAGCTCGCGTTCGCTGAACCGGGAATCGCGCCTGACGGCAGCGAGATCGCGTTCGTACATGGCGGCGACATCTGGGTGGTGCCGGCACGCGGCGGCGAGGCGCGACTGCTCGTGGCCAACCCGGCGAACGAGTCACGTCCCATCTACTCGCCAGACGGAACTCGGCTCGCGTTCATCTCGAACCGCGCCGGAAGCCCGGACATCTGGATCCTGACGCTCGCCGACGGATCGCTTCGCCGTCTCACCTTCGACGACGGCGCGGAGCAGCTCGACAGCTGGTCGCGCGATGGCAGGTGGGTCTACTACTCGAGCGCTGCGCACGACATCGCCGGCATGAGCGACGTCTACCGCGTCCGCAGCGAAGGCGGCACGCCGATGCCCGTCGCCGCCGACCGGTACGCGGCCGAGTTCATGGCGGCGCCCGCGCCTAACGGCGACGCCGTCGCCATTGTGGGGCGTGGCTTCGGGCTCTCGCAATGGTGGCGTAAGGGCCGCTCGCATCTCGACGAGAGCGAGCTCTGGGTCGTCCGTGGCAACGGGTCAGCAGCACCGAAATACGAGCAGCTCACGCAGCGCGGCGCGAAGCAGCAGTGGCCTATGTGGGGCAGCGGGAGCGGGGACGCAGGCTCGCTCTACTTCGTCTCCGACCGATCCGGCCCGCAAAATCTCTGGGTAAAGCCGGCCCAGGGCGAGGCGCGAGCGCTCACCGAGTTCGGCAGCGGGCGCGTGATGTGGCCGACGATGACCGCGAACGGAAGCACCATCGCGTTCGAGCGGGATTTCGGCATCTGGACGTACGACATTGCGAGCCGGCGCACGCAACAGGTGCCGATCACCGTGCGCGGCTCGGCGGTCGCCGGAGGCACCGAGCATCTCACACTCACCACGGGCTTCAGTGACCTCGCCGTCTCGCCCGACGGGAAGAAGCTCGCGTTCATCGCTCGCGGCGAAGTGTTCGCGGCCCCGTCCGCCGACGGCGGCGACGCGACCCGCCTAACGACGACATCGGCCGCCGAGGGACAGGTGACGTGGGCGCCGGACAGCCGTCGGCTCGCGTACACGGCCAACCGCGACGGCGCGTGGAACCTCTATCTCTACGATTTCGCGACGAACAAGGAAACGCCGCTCACGACCGGTCGTGTGCACAGCGTGTCACCGCAGTTCTCACCCGACGGAAAGCAGGTGGCGTTCCTCCGCGACGCGCGTGAGCTCTGCGTGGTATCGCTCGACACGAAGCAGGTGCGCGTACTCGCGAAAGGCGTGTTCGGACGACCGCCATTCTTCCTCGATCGTCCGATCGCGTGGTCGCCAGATAGCCGCTGGGTCGCGTATCTCTCGGGCGGGACGAAGCTGTTCATGAACGCGTACGTCGTGCCGACCACGGGCGGCGACGCGCGTCAGGTGAGCTGGCTCGCGAACACGCGCGCGACGAGCCTGTCGTGGAGCAAGGATGGCGAGTTCCTGCTGCTCGACACGGGAATGCGCACGGAACCAGGCTCGCTCGCGCGCGTCGATCTGCTGCCGTTCTCGCCGAAGTTCCGCGAGGACCAGTTCACGGCGATGTTCCGTGACGAGACGCCGGGTCGCACGACGCCGCCAGCGCCCACGCCGGCACGTCCGGCCACCGACTCGACGAAGCCCGATTCGTCAACCACGAAGCGCGCCGATCGCGCGGACGCCGTGCGGATCGTGTTCGACGGCATCAGGACGCGACTCAGCATGGTTCCGGTCGGCGTCGATGTCGGCGTCCAGGCGCTGAGCGCCGACGGAAAGCAGGTCGTCGTCACGTCGAACGTCGCGGGGCAGACGAACCTGTTCGCGTATGCGTTCGACGAGTTCGCGACGGACCCCGCGGTGACCCGACAGATCACGACCACGCCGGGGAACAAGAACTCCATCCAGTTCGCGCCCGACGGAAAGAGCGTCTGGTTCCTCGAGCAGGGGCGGATCGTCAATGTCACGCTCGAGAACAGGGCCGTCAGGCAGGTTGCGGTCCGCGCGGAGGTGGACGTCGACTTCGCGCGCGAGAAGTGGGACGTGTTTCACCAGGCGTGGGAATTCCTGAACGACAATTTCTACGACCCGGAGTTCCACGGCACCGACTGGGGCGCGGTTCACACCGCGTACGCGCCGTACATCGCCGGCTCCAAGACGCCTGACGAGATGCGGCGCGTGCTGAGTCTGATGATCGGCGAGATGAACGGATCGCACATGGGAATCTCCGCGCCGCCGCCGGCCGGTGCGCCAACGGCAGCGACCGGACGCCTTGGCCTCGAGTTCGACCGCGGCATCTACGAGCAGCGCGGACAGTTGCGCGTGACGACCGTGATACCTAACGCCGCGGCGGCGTTGAGCGAGGGCGTGCGCGTCGGCGACTACGTGCTCGCCATAGACGGGACGCCGATCGCGCCTAACGTGTCGCTCGACTCGATCCTGCGGCTTCAAGGTCGGCAAACGCGTCGCGCTGCGCGTCTCGGCCGACCCGAACGGCGCCAACGCCCGGGAGGTCGCGATCCGGCCACGCAGCGCCGCGTTCGAGAAGCAGATGCTGTATCGCGCGTGGTTCGAAGAGCGGCGCGCACTCGTCGCGAAGCTCAGTAACGGCCGACTCGGCTACGTGCACATGCTCGACATGGGCAACAACGCGCTGACACAGCTCAACCTCGATCTCGACGCCGAGATGCACGAGAAGGACGCGGTCGTCTTCGACGTGCGCAACAACAACGGCGGCTTCATGAACGGCCATGCGCTCGACGTGTTGTCGCGGAAGCCGTATGTGGACATGGTGCGTCGCGGCGTACCGTCGGCTCCCGGACGGCCGGTCCTTGGTCAGCGCTCGCTCGAAAAGCCGACGATTCTCATTACCAACCAGGCCACGCTCTCCGACGGCGAGAATTTCACCGAAGGCTACCGCACGATGAAGCTCGGCACCGTCGTCGGCGAGCCAACGGCGATGTGGGATGTGTACACGGGCGGCGGGACGATGGTCGACGGGACGGTCGTGCGGCTGCCGTTCATGCGAAACGCGCAGCTCGACAACGCGGCGCTCGAGCGCGCGTCGCGTAAGGTCGACATCAGGGTCGACCGACCGATGGGCGAGAGCTACACCGGTCGCGACGCGCAGCTGGAGCGTGCGGTGCAGGAGTTGATGACGCAGATCCGGTCCACGGGGCGGGCATCTTCGCAGCGCTGAGACCATTCACCGCTGACGCGCTGCATCTCTCACGGTCGGCTCAGAACGGACAGTTCCCCGGGCGAGGCTCATCGATTCTCAGCGCCTCGCCCGGTGGCGCGAAGTAGGTCACGACGTTCTGCGCTGGCGCTCCCGATTCATTGCGCGCGATGTGTGCGTGATCTCCCACATCGAGAAACCCGTTCGGGGCGGACACGACGATGGGCGTGCACGCCGGGTCGTCCGAGTCGTAGAACGTCATCGTGCCCACAGCAACCTGGATGAAGACGGGCCCCGGATGGCTGTGCCAGCCGCTGTGACTGCCGACCGGAAAACTGATCGTCTGGACGGCGATGTCGAACGCCGGATTGGCCTTGATCTCGAAGTTCCAGTGGTGCGTCGCGCGCTTCACTTTGAAGTTGTGATCCGACGGGTCACCGAAGGTCGCGCGACCGAGCAGCGTCGATACCGAGCCGGAGGCCGCAGTGAATGCGGGCGTGACCGTGCTCGGGTCTTTCGCCTGGGGAGCCATGGTCTTCGCGTCCGCGTTGCAGCCCGCCAGAAGAGCGGTGAGCACGAGACCGCCAGCCGGGTGGAAGCGAAGCAGTGACAACGGTGACAGCGGTGACATGGGAGCCTCCGGAATCGGGTGATGACATCCCGAGCCACGCGCGAGACGACACTGTCTCGCACGCTGGCGGGTTCGTATGTTGGAGCCGGTCATGCGGCCAGTTGACCGTACCACTCTGACTAACGAGGGGTCGCGCCGAGATGGGACACGGTGCGTGTAGTGAGCTGCCGAGCGACGAGCAGGCGCCGCTGGACGAGCTCATCGAGTTCGCCTACCATGAGCTCCGCGCGATCGCGCATCGGCGCCTCGCGGTGGGCGGCGGACACAGCACGCTCTCGACCACCGCACTGGTTCACGAGGCCTACCTCAAGCTCGCCGACCAGTCGCAGTCGAGGTGGCGCGACCGATCGCACTTCTTCGCGGTCGCATCACTGGCGATGCGCCACGTGCTGGTCGACTTCGCGAAGGCGCGCGCGACGCTCAAGCGTGGCGGCGAGCGTCACCGCATAACGCTGGATGAGGTCGACATCGCCGTCGACGACCAGGCTGATGCGCTCCTGCAGCTCAACGACGCGCTGGACCGTCTCGCCGAGGTGGAGCCGCGTCTCGCGAAAGTGGTGGAGTGCCGGTTCTTCGGCGGTCTGTCGGAAGAGGAAATCGCCAACACGCTCGGCGTCACGGTCCGCACGGTGCGCCGCGATTGGGTGAAGGCGCGCGTGATGCTGCAGCGCGTGCTCGATTCGTAGCCGTCCGCCTGGAGTTTGCGTCCCGTGTCCGGTGCCCAACCGCCCGAGTACTGGTCGCAACTCTCAGCGCGCATCGACGCCCTGCTCGACGCTGGCCCGGAGCGACGCCGCGAGCTCGTCGCCGAATGGAGTGCCGGCGACCCAGCGGTTCGGGCGGAGCTCGAGCGCCTTCTCGAGGATTGCGAGCGTGAGCCACCGCTGCTCGATCGACCGGCCGCCGAACGCTTCGCCGAGCTGCTCGAGACCCAGAGTGCGCGATTCCCGGAAGCGCTGGCGGAGCGCTATCACCTAACGCGCGAGCTGGGTCGTGGCGGGATGGCGACCGTCTATCTCGCCCGCGACATCAAGCACGCGCGCGATGTCGCCGTGAAGGTCATCCATCCGGCGCTGGCGTCGGCGTCCGGCAGCGATCGGTTCCTGCACGAGATCAGGGTCGTCGCCAGCCTGCATCACCCGCACATCGTGCCGCTGTTCGATTCGGGGAACGTCGACGGCGCGCTGTACTACGTCATGCCGTACGAGACGGGGCCCTCGCTGCGGCAGCGGCTGTCACGGGACGGCGCGCTCCCGCTGGACGACGCGGTGATCATCCTGCGCGACGTGTGCGATGCGCTGGCGCACGCGCACCAGCACGGAATCGTCCATCGCGACATCAAGCCCGACAACGTCCTGCTGTCGGGCCGCCACGCGATGGTCACCGACTTCGGCGTCGCCAAGGCGCTCATCGCGGAGGACGAATCGCTTCCGGACGCCGGGAACTCCATCAGCGTCATCGCTGCGAACGCCACTACGACAATGAGCTCGGTGTTAGGCACGCCCGCCTACATGGCGCCGGAACAGATTGCGGGCGATCCGAATATCGATCACCGCGCGGACATCTACTCGGTCGGGGTGCTGGGGTACGAGCTCCTCGCGGGGCGACCACCGTTCGTCGGCAACACCCGCGAGGATGTCCTTGCGGGACACCTGACGGCGACGCCCGTGCCGGTGACGCTTCACCGCTCAGACGTGCCTGCGCCTCTCGCCGAGTTGGTGATGAAGTGCCTCGAGAAGCACGCGTCCGATCGTTGGCAGCACGCCGAGGAGATCGTCGAGCGGCTCGAGGATCTGGCCATCGCCCGGCGTCACCCCACGCTACCACGTTCGCTATCGCGACGCGCGCGGTGGTCTGCGGCGATCGCAGGCCTCGTGGGAGTTACCGCCGTCGTGCTCATTGCGCGGCAGCGGACGATCGCACCTAACGACACGTGGCGAAACCGGTGGGCGAACGCGCGTGTCGAACGACTCACGGACTTCCCCGGCTCCGAGGTTGACGCCGCGATCTCGGCCGATGGTCAATCAGTCGCGTTCCTGGCCGATCGGGACAGTGTGTTCGACGCGTTCGTGACGCGTGTGGGTAGCGGGCAATTCCTCAACCTCACCGGCGGCCGGCTCCCGCAGTTGTTCAACGAAGACGTGCGGAACGTCGGGTTCTCCGGTGACGGCGCACACGTCTGGATCCGCGTGGCCGATATCTCATCGCCTGCAAGCGTGTCGCTGGCCCCGACCGGCGGCGGGCCGCTCGAGCCATTTCTGCGAACGGCGGTGATGGCCGTGTGGTCGCCGGACGGGTCGCGGATCGCGTATCACGAGACCACGCCGGGGGATCCGATCTACGTCGCGGACGCGAACGGTGGGAACGCGCGGCGGATCTTCGTGGGAGAAGCCGGCGTTCACTGTCATCACCTGAGCTGGTCGCCGGACGGGCGGTATCTGTATTTCAGCCGTGGTGCGCCGCCTAACGACATGGACGTCTGGCGCGTCCCATCCGGTGGTGGATCCGCCGAGCGCATGACGATGCACCACTCGCGTGTGTCGTACCCCGTATTGCTCGACGACCGGACGCTGCTCTACACGGCGACGGCGGACGATGGCACCGGCCCGTGGCTGTACTCCATGGACGTGAACGAGCCGCGTACCTGAGCGCGTCAACATGACGGTCGAGCACTACATCTCGATTGCGGCTGCCGCCGCGGCTCGCGGGCAGTCCAGGCGGCTGGTGGCGACGGTGTCGAACCCGACGGTCGACCTGTGGACCGTGCCGATCGCGAATGGGATTGCGGGAGAGGCGTCGGCGAGCCGCGTGCCGCTGCCCACGGCGCGCGCGGCCGCGCCCCGGTTCGGTCCCGACGGCGCACTGTTCTACCTGGCGTCGCGTGGCGGTGCGGACGCGGTGTGGCGTCTGTCGAGCACCGACACGACCCAGCTATGGAAGGCACCCGAGGGCGCCGTGGCCGGTGCAGTGGCGGTGTCGCCTAACGGGAGTCAGGTCTGCTTCCCCGTGCGACGGCGGGGTCGCTCGACCCTGTACTGCGCGTCCGCTCAGGGAACCGGCGCGCGTGCGGTCGCCGAGTCGCTCGACGTGAAGAGCCCGGCCTCGTGGTCGCCGGACGGCAGATGGATCGCGATTGCCGCGGCCGATGGCGGAGGCAGCCGCCTGTTCAAGATTCCAATCGACGGCGGACCACCCGTCAGGCTGGTGGACTCGGTATCGTCCAATCCGGTGTGGTCGCCTAACGGCAAGCTCATTCTCTACTCGGGCGTCCCACGTGCCCGGAGCGTGCCGGTCAAGGCGGTGACCCCCGAGGGACAGCCGTATCCGCTGCCGGCGATCTCGGTCGATCGCGTGGGCGACAGCTACCGATTTCTTCCAGGCGGAGACGCGATCGTGCTGAAGCTCGGCGGCTTCCGGAGTCAGGATTTCTGGCTGCTCGACGTATCGACGGGCCAGCGGCGCCGACTGACGACACTCAGGCGCGGCGAGTCGCTTCACCGATTCGACATATCGCCGGACGGGAAGCGGATCGTGTTCGAGCGGGTGCGCGAGAACTCCGATATCGCCATGATTACGCTTCCGCCACGCTAGGATGTCATTCCGAGCGCGGTCGTCATTCCGAGCGAGCGAGGGGAGGCGAGTCGAGGAATCCTTGGCGTCACGGTAGAGAGCCCTCTACTCCGCAGGCCGAGGATTCCTCGACTCCGCCGCTCCGCGGCTCCGCTCGGAATGACACGGCTCCTCGACTGCGCCTCCGTCCCGCTCGATAGCCTAACGCGTGGTGCATTCGTTAGTGGCGCTATGGCCAGCTCGCTTCGACGCCGCACCGCCATCGTCAGGCGCTAACTATCAAGCAGGCTCATCAGATGTACGCCGACTAACCGGCGTTCCTGCCGTCATCCTCTTGCGGACGCTCTCGGTCAGATCGATGTTCTCGACGACGCTACGAACCTTCTTCGGCCCGCGCTGACTCGGTAATCCAGGCGCCTCCACTTCGCCGAAACGTATGGGACGATTGCGCGAGATGGGTTGCGAAAGGCGGAGCGATTACCGCAGCGCATCTGTACGTCTTCGCGTCGACGCGATGCGTCACAGCCCGCGGTGCGCACCGACGGCGACCACTCACCAGACTCTCACAGAGGAGTGTGACCACATGAAGCGACCGGGCGACAAGTCACCTGATCCGCCGGGCGGCCGGGCCGCGGAGCGCCTGCGCCAGTTCGAGGACGCGCGTCTCCCTCCAGCGGAGCGCGAAGAGCGTGAACGCCGCGAAGAGCGCGCCCAGGACGCGGAAAAACCCACGCGCACCAACAAGAAGAAAAAAACAAAAAGCGAGCGAAAAGACGGAGAAGGCTGAGCATACCCCGGATGCGGAGGGGACATGAAAGGACCGTTGGAGGAGGTACCACGAGAAACCGGACGAACACGAACTCGGCCCAAGCCCGAGGGTGGGAAGGCGCTGGCACGACTCGAACTGTTCCTCGCGGCACGAGGCCTCGGCGAGGCGGCGGAGGAGGTCGTCGCACCCGTGGCTCGCGGGCGCGGACGAAAGCGCGCGACTCGAGCTCGCGGCGGAGCGGCGCCCAATATCGGCGCTCTCTATGCAGCAACGGCCGAAGCGCTGCATCCCGCGGCCGACGAAGATGCGCCGAGCGAAGTACCACGGACACGGCGGAAACGGGCAACAGCAGCGGCGGAACCGGCTGAAACGGCAGCGCCCCCTCCTGCCCCATTCAACCCGGCACTCGGACCAGGGTGGCGCTCGTTAGGCCCGGAGTACATGGCGAACGGCCAGACGTATGGCTCGAGCCGAGTCGACGTGTCGGGTCGTATCGCGGCGATCGCCATTGACCCACGCAATGCCAATCACATCCTCGTGGGCTCCGCGGCAGGCGGGATCTGGGAAACGCGTGATCGCGGTGCGTCCTGGTCGCCGCGATCCGACTTCGCGCCGACGCTGACGACGGGCGCGATCGCGTTCGATCCGACCGCACCCGCAACCGTCTATTGCGGAACAGGCGAAGGGAATTGGTGGGCGCGGCTCGGGGCGGGCGTGATGCGGTCGACCGACGGCGGCACGACGTGGACGGTCATCGCGGGTGCTCCTTTCGTCGGGCAGGGGTTCTACGACCTGGTGGTGGACCGCGCCAATCGAATGCACCTGCTGGCCGGCACCACGAACGGGCTATACGAGTCGGCAAACGGCGGCGTCACGTGGACCGCCCGCCGCAACGCGCGCACGTGGGACCTGTCGATGGCGACCGGCGAGGTTCTCGCCGCCTGCCCCGATGGCGTTTTTCGCTCGACGAATGGCGGAACGACGTGGGCGGCCGTCACGCTTCCCGGCGCGCCGCCAGGGGGCTTCGACCGCCTCGCGGTCTCGCACGCGCCATCGACGCCCGCCGTCGCCTACGCGTTCGGCGCGAGCGGCACAGCGGGTTTCCTCTGGCGTCGTGCCACCGCTGGCGGCGCGTGGACGGCCGTGACGCCACCCGCCGGACTCTCGACCGGGCAGGCATGGTACGACTGGTTTCTTGGCGTCGCGCCTAACAACGGCAATCGGATCTACGTCGCGGGCATTGAAGTCTATCGCGGCGAGCTGTCCGGCACGACGTGGACCTGGGTGAACATCAGCAACAAGGGGGCGACAGGCGACTCGATTCACCCCGACCAGCATGCCATCGCGTTCGATCCCGTCACGCCGGACACGATCTATGTCGGATGCGACGGCGGCTTGTTCCAGTCACCCAATCGCGGGACGAACTGGACGTCGCTCAACCGCGGACTGGCGATCACGGAGATCGAGTACCTCGATCACGACATCGGCTCATCGCGCTATCTACTGGCCGGCACGCAGGACAACGGCTCCATCCGCTACACTGGCTCCGCGGTGTGGGAACACGCGGCCGACGGTGACGGCGGCGATTGCAGCGTCGGGACGGTCGTGCCCACGACCGTGTTCCATTCCTTCTTCGGCATGGGAATGGAGCGCAGCACCACGAAGGGGAATTTCGGGTCGTGGGGGTGGATCGGGCCGAACGTTCCCGCAAACTACAATGCGCTCTTCTATCCTCCGCTGGAGACACAAGGCGCGTCGGTCGCACAGGCCGGGCAGAGCGTCTTCATCTCGCGCAACAGCGGCACGGCGTGGACCGAAATCGCCCTGCCGGCCGGATGTACGGGGAGCGCGATGGAGATGCCGACACCCGACCAGGTACTCGTGGGGTGTACGAACGGCCGCATCTTCCGACTGACGTGGTCGGGCGCGGCATGGTCAGCGGCGGCGGCACTCACGACGCCGCGGGCGGGAGCGTGGATCAGTGACATCAGTTGCCACGCCTCCAATCCCAACCGGATCTGGGCGACGTCTACATCGTTAGGCGGCGCGCGGGTGTGGCGATCCGACAACGGCGGGACCACGTGGACCGACACGTCGGCCGGCCTTCCGGCCCTTCCACTCAATAGCGTGGAGGTCGACGCATTGAACCTCAACCGCATTCGGGTTGCGGCCGATCTCGGCGTCTTCCAATCGCTGGATGCCGGGGCGACATGGGCCACGTACACGAACGGGCTTCCGAACTCGTTCGTTGGGGACCTCGGTGTTCCACCCGCACGCGCGTGTGTTGCGCGCCGGCATGCGAAACCGCGGCGTCTGGGAGATCCCGGTCGACGGGTGGATGACCACGCCGGTCGTGGGTACCCAGTGGACCGGCACCATCCCGGCCAATGCCACGCAGAACTGGTTCACGTTCAACTGGCCGGCGACGTGGCACATGCTGTGGACTGTGATGCCCACGACCCCGCAACCCGGGGCGCCGGAACTGACGTTCGACGTCCGCGTCGAGCGGGCGACGGCGGAGTTCGCCACGTACTGGATCCAGGTCCGCAACCTAACGCCGGTGCCAGTCGCGTTCGAGGGCCGGTACGCCATTCTCAGCAGATACTAAGGGGGAGCGATGTTTACCGGAGTGCAATTCACGGGAACGCTGGGACCTAACGCGTCGAACCGCTGGTTCACGTTCAACTGGCAATCCCGCCTGGCATGTGGTCTGGCACGTCATGCCGATCACTCCGAAGTCGGGCGCGCCGGAGCTCGACTGGAACGTGTCCGTCGAGCGCGCGAGCCCCACCGGCGTGACATACTGGATCAACGTGACGAACCTGACGAATCAGAGCGTGGACTTCGAAGGGCGATTCGTCGTACTCAACTGAGGAGAGCCATGCGCATCATCATTGAAGTGGAGGGCGGCGGCACGAACCAGCCGGAGATTGTGCTGCGCTCCTCGTCGTCCGGGCAGAGCACGACGGACGGCATCGCCAAGTCACCCGGTGCGCGCGCGGGTGGAGGAATCGACGCCGGCCCAGCGCCAACCGGTGATTCCGGCGCGCAGACATTGCAGGCAATGGGTAACGTGGTCGGGCTTTCGGCCGCCGGTACCTCGGACGCGGCGGGTGCGCAGTCTGCGGGCGCGGCACCATCATCGGACGCTGGAGGATGAGATGTTCGAGCTAATCCCCTGCATCGTCGGCGCGTTCGTGTCGGCCGTACTCGCGACGCGGATCCGCCTGACGAGTCGCATTGTCGTCGCGGCGTTGGCGGGTGTGGCCGTAGCGGTTGCCTCGGGCGAGGCAGCTGCGTGGGCGCCGGCGGTGCTGCTCGACTCGATGCTTGCCGCGGCAGCGTGCGTCGTCGTTCGCGGTGACGCGTCAGCGCATCGCAGCGGCGGGCCTGAACCGCCGGGCCATTGCAGCTGTAGCGCCCAAGGCGTAGTTACGGGAGTTCGAAGGCGGTTGTCATTCCGAGCGGGTCGTCATTCCGAGCGGAGCCGCGAAGCGGCGGAGTCGAGGAATCGGTGTCATTCCGAGCGAAGTCGAGGAATCCCGATCGTCCCGGCAGAGGGACCTCTCTACCCGCACGGTCGCGATTCCTCGACTCGCTGCCGCTCGCTCGGAATGACACGGCTGCCAGCATGACCGCTGACGTATCGTACTAGCCGTGGGCGCTTCCGGAATCCGTCGTCCTGCCAACCGCGCCCGCGAGCTGTTTCCCGACTGGGAGCTGTCGGATTCGTACCTTCGTCGCCGCGTAGATCGCGTTGCATAACGCCGCTCCGGATGGCGGAACACCCGGCTCACCGATGCCGCCCGGCAGCGCCTCGCTCTCCACCAGATGCACGTCGACGACGTGCGGCGCCGCGCGCATCCGCGTCACCTGATACGTCGGATAGTTCGCCTGCACGACGCGCCCGTCCTTGAAGCTGATCTCGGAGTAGAGCGTGTTGCTCATGCCCATGATCACCGCGCCTTCCATCTGCGAGCGCGCACGGTCGGGGTTCGCGACGAATCCAGCGTCGACGGCTACGGTTGCCTTTGGAACCGTGACCGTACCATCAGCGGCAACGTCGACCTCGACGACCATCGCCACATAGCTCAGAAAGCTCCGGTGCATCGCGATGCCGCGGCCGCGACCGTTAGGCAGCGGCGTGCCCCATCCTGACTTCTGCATCGCGAGCTCGACGACGTGCCGCGCGCGCGCAATGTCGAGCGGATAGTCGTCCCACGTGCCGCCATAGTTGCTGGCCGGCGCGACGAGTCCGTCCTTCGAGAGGTCGACGGTGCGGTTGGGGCCGAGCAACGCGAGGAGGAAGCGCGCCGGGTCCTTCCCCGCTTCGACGGCCAGCTCGTCCACGAACGAGCCGATGGCGAACCCGTGGTGAATGGCGTTCACGGAGCGATACCAGCCAATGCGCGTGTACGCCTTGGCCGGGCAGATCTCGACGCTCACGTTGGGAATCGCGAATGGGATGTCGCTGGCGCCATTCGTCAGCTCGTCGGGGCCCGAGCCTTCGACGTTAGGCGCGAACGTCGCGTCGATCGCTGGGTGCGCGACGCGATGACGCCACGCCGTCACGGTTCCGTTCGCGTCCAATCCCGGCTTCGAGTCGGTGCGCCGCCACCGTGTGGTAGTAGCTGTTGCGCAGGTCGTCTTCCCGGGTCCACTGCACCCGCACGGGGGCTCCCACTTCCTTCGAGAGCCACGCGGCCTCGGCGACGAAGTCCGGCTTGGACTTTCGCCCGAACGCGCCGCCTAACAACGTCACGTTCACCGTGACGTTCGCGATGTCGATCTTGAGGTAGTCGGCGATCACCTTCCGCGCGTCCTGCGGCGACTGCGTCGGCGCCCACGTTTCGAGCTTCCCGTCCGCGAAGCGCGCGATGGCGGCGACGGGCTCCATCTGTGCATGCGACAGATGCGGCATGTAGTACTCGCGCTCGAGCCGCTTGGGCGCCGCGGCCAGCGCGCGCTCGGCGTCGCCGATCGTGCGCCCAGGCTTCCCGGGCTTGCGCACCGACTCCTCGAGCGTCGCCTTGTAGGCGACGGAGTCGTAACCCGCGTTCGGACCGTCCTCCCAGACGATCTCGAGCGCCTCGCGCCCCTTGATCGCCGCCCAGGTATTCTTCGCGACGACCGCGATGCCGCCTACCGTGTTGTAGCCGGCGGGAATGGGCGGCTCGGGAATGTGGATCACCTTCTCCACACCCGGGATCGCGAGCGCTGCCTTGGCGTCGAACGACTTGACCTTCCCACCCCACACGGGAGGATGCGCGATCACCGCGGTCTTCATGCCGGGAAGGCGGACGTCCGCGCCGTAGGTCGCCGTGCCCGTGGTCATCGGCACGAGATCGATCGACGGCATCTTCTTGCCCTGCCAGCGGCGACTGACCGGACGCTTGACTCGCACTCGAGACTTGTCGGGCATGGGCAACGTCCGCGCGGTCGCGACCAGCGCGCCGAAGCCGAGTGTCCGCCGAGTGCGGTCGTGCACGACCTGATGCTGTCGCGCACGCACCGTCTTCACGTCTACTCCCCACTCTTTCGCCGCCGCATTCTCGAGCAGCGCGCGAACGGTCGCTCCGGCCTCGCGATACTTGGCCAGGAAGAGACGAATGCTCGTCGACCCATCGGTGTTCTGCGAACCGTACTTCGTCTCATCGCCGACGGCCTGCGCCACGCGACAGCGCGACCAGTCCGCTTCCATCTCGTCGGCGATGATGAGCGGCATCGTCGTGCGGATGCCCTGCCCCATCTCGGACCGGTGACAGATGATCGTGACGGTGCCATCCTCGTGCAGCGTGACGTACGCGTGCGGCGAGAACGGGTCGGCCAGCGACGCCGCGAGCGACTCGACGTCATCGAGACGGCGGATGCCTAACGGGCCGGCGGCGATCACGAGACCACCCACGCCGAGCATCTGCACGAAGCGGCGACGTTCCATGTCGGGCTGTGTCATGACGATTTCTCCGCCGCCGCCTTGATGGCCGAGCGGATGCGGGGGTAGGTACCGCACCGGCAGATGTTCCCGTTCATGGCGTTGTCGATCTGCTGATCCGTCGGCTTCGGCGTGCTCCCGAGCAACTCGGCGGCCTTCATGATCTGCCCTGACTGGCAGTAGCCGCACTGCGGGACATCGATCTCGCGCCACGCGACCTGGAGCCGGTGCTCGCCCTTGGGGTGGAGCCCTTCGATGGTCGTGACGCCCCGCCCTTCCAGATCCGACATCTTCGTCTGGCAGGCGCGAACCGCGCGGCCTTCGACGTGAACCGTGCACGCGCCGCAGGACCCGACGCCGCAACCGTACTTCGTGCCGGTGAGCTCGAGGTCGTCGCGGAGGTACCAGAGCAGCGGCATCGCGGGATCGCCGTCGAATGTTCGGCGCGCCCCGTTGACAGTCAGGGAGATCATTGGTTTTTCTCGTGGGTGACGGACAGCGTGTGCTCGCTGAACGGCGCGTAGACCAGCCGCGACGTTCGGGGCATGCGGAAATTGCGTCCGAGTCTCTCGCTTCGGAATAGGTATCCCATGGACTTCGACTTGAACGCCGGAATTGCGATCCTGGAACGCACACCGGCCACCTTCCGGGCGATGCTGGCTGGGCTGCCACCCATGTGGACCGACGCCACCGAGGGGCCGGATACGTGGAGCCCCTATGTCATCATGGGGCACCTGATCCACGCCGAGCGCACGGACTGGATCACGCGCGCGGAGATCATCCTGGCGCAGGGTCCGAACCGTCGCTTCACGCCGTACGATCGCTTCGCGCAGTTCCGCGACAGCAAGGGCAAATCGCTCGCCGAGCTCCTCGACGAATTCGAGCGCGTGCGTGCCGAGAACGTTGCGACGCTCTGGCGATGGAAGCTGACCGATGCGCAGCTCGCGCTGGAGGGCGAACACCCGGCATTCGGGCCGGTCACGCTGCGGCAACTACTGGCCACGTGGGTCGCGCATGACCTCGGGCACGTGGCCCAGGCTGCTCGCGTCATGGCGAAGCAGTACCGCGAGGCGGTTGGCCCGTGGCGCGCGTACCTGCCCGGTCATGGATCGCTGACACTCAGTGGCTCGCCACAGCGAGTTGATGCGGCTGCACGTCGAAGCGCTGTTCGTGCACGACGCCGAGCAGCGCATGGTTCGCGTGAACGAACCGAATGGCGCGCTTGCTCCGCGGTTCTTCCTCGGCAGAACGTCAGACGGCGTCATGACGCGGGTCCGATACGACGTCGACCAGAGCGTCAGGGAGGAACTGGAAGCGGCATCGAAGGAAGACGCGCTCGGCACGAGGAGCCCGATTCGCCGATCGATCCAACACCGTTACGAAGCGATTCTCGCGCGCTCGGCACCTGTCGAGAATGTCTCGACCGGACCCGCGTTCTGTTTTCCGCGGGAGTTGCCTCCGAGTATCGATGTCATGCTCGTCACGGATCGTAACGCACACGTTCTCGAGACGCTTCTGGCGCCGTGGTTTCCCGATGTGGCGGCGAGCTATCCGCTGTTCGCGCTCACCGTCGATGGAAATGCGGTGAGCGTGTGCGGCAGCGTCCGACGCACACTCGAGGCGGACGAAGCGGGCGTGGAGACGGTCCCGGCGTATCGAGGCCGACGGGTACGCGGCTCTGGTCGTTGCGGCGTGGGCGCGCGCGGTGCGGGATCTCGAGCGAGAACCGCTCTACAGCACGTCGTGGCAGAACGAGAGGTCGAGAGCCGTCGCCCGAAAGCTCGGGCTGATCCAATTCGGCAGCGACTTGCACATTGCTTGACGATGGGCGGCTACTCCGCCTCTCGATGTGCAGTGCCGACGATGCCTAACGAACGGCGCTGCGGACGCCGCGACATGCCGCCGCTGCTGACGCCCGACCAGCGGTATCTCGTCGTCCGCGGGCGCCTGTGGCGCGCCAGCAATCCGGCCCTGAACGAGACCGACCGAGCGCGCCTCACGCGAGAGCTCATGGCCGCCCGACGCGCGGTCGCGGCAGCGCGCCGAGCGGACGATCCGGTGCAACTTCGCGCAGCCCGCGCGGCGGTCCAGGCGGCGAAAGTCACACTCGGAGAACGCGGGCCGGTCTGGTGGACCGACGGGGCTCCGGACTACAATCGTCACCTCGTGAAGAACTCGCCCTACGCGCAGTGGTATGCGGCACGGGATGCAGGCGAGCCGTTGGACGGGACAGCGTTGCTCAACGAACAGGATGAGGTGAATGAGTCATGACCGATCGCCGCACGCGTAGAGAGTTCATGGGTCTGACGGCCGCTGGCGCTGCAGGAATGCTCACACCGGCTTGGCTCGCTGATCCGCGCACCGCTCCAGCGATCGCTGCTGCGGCCATGACCGGTACTGCGCAGGGCGCGCCGAGTACGGATCCCGACCTCATCGTGTTCAACGCGAAGGTCTACACGATGGATCCCGCGGCGCCGCGCGCGGAGGCGTTCGCGACGAGCGGCGGACGGTTCATCGCCGTCGGAAGCACCGCCGCCATCAAGGGACTCGCTGGCAAGCGCACGCAGACGTTCGACGCGAAGCAGATGACGATCGTGCCGGGCTTCATCGACTGCCACAATCACGCGGGCGGGACCACGCTGCTCTACGAGGTGCTCGTCGGCAATCCGTTCGAGGTCGAGTTCGTCACCATCGCGAGCATCATCGAGAAGCTGCGCGCGAAGGCGCGGCAGACGCCGCCCGGCACGTGGGTCGAGGGATACTTCCACGACGACACGAAGCTCAAGGACAAGCGGCTGCTCAACGTCCGCGACCTCGATCAGGTGTCGACGGAGCATCCCGTCGTCGTGCAGTCATCGCGGCGGGCACACGTCGTTCTACAACAGCAAGGCGTTCGAGCTGGCGAAGGTCACGAAGGACACGCCGAATCCGCCGGGCGGCACGTTCGATCGCGACGCGAACGGCGAGCTGAACGGCCGCGTGACCGATCGCGCGCGCAGCGTCTTCAACGGCGTCGGGCAGCGGCCGACGTTCACGCCCGAGCAGCGCGCGCAGCGCGAACGCGACGGGATCGCGCACATCTCGAAGCAGTTCGCGCGCTACGGCCTGACGAGCGTGCACCACGAGGGCGGCGATCTGACCGCGATGCAGGAAGTCCGCGCGCGCGGCGATCTCCACCATCGCGTGAGCTACGAAGCGAGCGGGCGCGTGCTCGACTCGATGATCGCGAGCGGCATCATGATCGGGCTTCGGCGACGAGTGGATCAAGTTCGGCGCGACGTCGGAGCACACCGTCGACGGCTCGTTCTCCGAGCGGACGATGGCGTTGAGCATCCCGTACCCGGGCGTGCAGCCGCCGTACAAGGGCAACATCACGGAGACGCAGGACGAGCTCAACGCGTGGGTCGAGACGCGTGCATCGCGCCGGCATTCAGGTGAACTGCCACGCGAACGGCGACGTCGCGATCGACATGTATCTCACGGCGTTCGAGCGCGCGCAGAAGGCTGCGCCGCGCGCCGACGCGCGCCCCAAGATCACGCACTGCACGCTGATCAACGACGACCTCGTCCGCCGCATGAAGGCGTTCGGCGCCGTGCCGGCGATGTTCACGACGTACGCGTACTACAACACGGACAAGTTCCCGTTCTACGGCGAGGAGCTGATGAAGCGCAGCATGGCGTTCCGGACGCTGCTCGACGCGGGCATCCACGCGGCGGCCGGCTCGGACTTCAGCCCCGGGCCGTTCGCGCCGCTCATGGGCATTCAGGGCATGGTGACGCGCACCGGGTGGGACGGCACGACGTGGGGCGCCAATCAGCGCATCAGCGTCGACGAGGCGATCCGGGTCAACACGATCAACGGCGCGTACGCCTCGCGCGAGGAGTCGCTCAAGGGGTCGATCACGCCGGGCAAGCTGGCGGACTTCGTCGTGCTCGCGGACGATCCGCACACGGTGAGCCAGGACAAGATCAAGGACATTCAGATCGTCCGCACGGTCGTCGGCGGTACGACGGTCCATCAGGCGTGACGCAGGCGTGACGCTCGACCTGTGGGGCCGGATCTACCTCGACCACTGGCGAGGCGATCCGCACCCACACGAGCTGATTCGCGACGACGGCAAGACGCACACGATTCCGTCCGCGGCCGACTACTTCGTTGCGCCGCGAAGCGCGGGCGAGCAGGCCGCGCTCGAGACGCTCACCGGTCGCGTGCTCGACCTCGGATGCGGCGTCGGCAGCTACACGCGATACCTCGAGGAGCGCGGGCTCTCGGTGACGGCGGTCGACGCCTCGGAAGGCGCGATCACGGTGTGCCAGGAACGAGGCTGCAAGGACGCCCGCGTTGCCGACATGGACGGTCTGCCATCGGACCTCCGCCCGTTCGACGCGATCATTTGCATGGGCAACACGCTCGGCATCGGCCGTGGCCCGGGATCGCTGCCGGAGCGACTCGCGACGCTGCGGCACCTAACGACGCCGACCGGGCGCCTCCTCGCGGTGACGCGCGATGCGCTCGCGACAGAGGATCCCGATCATCTCCAGTACCACGCACGCAATCGAGCGGCGGGCCGGCCGGCGGGTCTGACCCGCGCTCGCCTCCGGTATCGCGGAGACCTCGGTGATTGGTGGGAGCTGTGGATGCCGACGGAGCCCGAGCTACAGACTGCGGCGCAGAACGCGGGCTGGGCCGTGCAGTGCATAAGCGCAGAAGGTAGCAGTTGGCTATACGAATTCACTCCGACTGGCTAGTCCACACCGGGCATTCCGAGCGGAGGCCATTGCAAAGGTGCAATGCACGAGCTCGCCTAAGCTGACGCGGCGCCGAGCGGCCTAACGTATCCACGTCAGTCCCGCGGCTACTTTTCTCATCGGGGCGAATCCGAGAGATGGGACGTGGCAGTATCTGCAGTTTCGGTGGAAGCAACGCCCAGGCGGGCGTTCAGGGTCGTGTTTGGTGTGGACTTCAGTGGCGCACGACTCGCCGGCCGCACGACGTGGATCGCGCGGCTCGATCCGGTGGGCGATGCCGGGACTTCGAGCGCGCCGCCGGCGTTCGCGTTAGGCACGCTCGACCGGCTGGACCGACTCGCCGGAACCGCCGAGCGGGGTGGCGCGCTCGCGCATCTCGTGAGGCTGGTGGCCGAGTCGACGGACGCGCTGTGGGCGCTCGACTTTCCGTTCGGCTTACCGGTAGAGCTCTTCCCGGCCCGCTCGGGCTGGCCGCGCCAACTCGCGCTCGTGCGTGAGTACCGGGCCAACGACTACGGACTCGGCCTCGAGTGTGTTCGTCGCGCGCTCGCCCTGGGTCAGAAGATGCACATCCGGCGGCAGACGGATGTCGACGCGCGCGCGCCGTTCGACCCGTATCACTACCGGATCATCTACCAGACGATGCACGGGATGCACGCGGTGCTGCGTCCGTTGCGGCGCGACCGCGCGACGGCGGTGCTGCCGTTTCAGTATGACCGGCTGGAGTCGGCGGCTCGCGTGCTCGTCGAAGCGTGCCCGGCGTCGACGCTCAAGCGGCTCGGGTTGCCGCATCAGAATTACAAGCAGCCGGCGGGCGGGCCGCTCACGCGGAAGCGACTGCTGACTCGGCGCGCGATCGTCGCGGGAGTCGCGGGGCTGGTACGCGTGAGCGATCGTGACCGACGCGTGATGATGCGCGACCCGGGCGGCGACGCGATCGATGCGGTACTCGCGGCGCTGGGCGCGGCGCAGGCGTTCGCGTCGGTAGATCACTCGAGCATCGCGCGGCACGCCCGGTACCCGCGCGAGGGGCACCTGTACTTCTGATTGTCATTCCGAGCGGAGGCCGCAGGCGCGTAGTCGAGGAATCGCGATCGTCCCGATAGAGGGCCCCTCTACCTGTATGAGCGCGATTCCTCGACTCGCCGCTTCGCGGCTCCGCTCGGAATGACAGTCCTAGCGTTCTCTCGTCTGTCGCAGCATCAGCGCGAGGTTGCTGAGTCGCGCCCAGAGCTCACGCTCCAACGGGTCATCCGTATTTCGCACCGCGTGCTCGTCGCCGTGCATCAAGCCGCCGAGCTGGCGCTTGCGGTACGTGCCGGAGAACACGACGCGCGACGTTCGGCCGGATCCCGTGATCGCCGCGCGGAACACCACGTCCGCCTCGTTGCGCTGACGGAAGGATTCTGTTTCCGGGTTCGTGCCTGACGTGAGCGATTCGCGGACCTCGTACCCCTGATCGCGGAACGCCGCGATCGTCCGCCGAACCGCCTCGGTCTGTGAGGTCGGGAGATCGACCGCGATCTCGTGCTCCGGATCGCGGCCGCGGAGCAGCGCGCAGCTCGACAACAGCAGCACCATGGCGACGGCCGCGGCCGTGCGGCCAGATCGCTGGCGAGAACCGGCTCGCGGTGCGGCGGTTCGTTCGAGTACGGGTGGCATCGATCTCTACGGGAACGCATTGTTCGTGCGACCGAACATCTCGAACGTACGAATGCCCGGATGCTTGGGCGGCGGAGCACGGACAGTGAGCAAGACGGCAAGCGTAGGCATCGTTGGCGGACTCGGGCCACAGTCGACGATCGACTACTATCGTCGCATTCTCGAGGTGTGGCAGCACGCTGACCCCTCTACCGCTCCGTCGATCGTCATCGACAGCCTCGATGTGCAGCGACTGCTGCGCCTCGTCGCCACCGACCGTGCGGCGCTGATCGAATACCTCATGGAGTCGCTGCATCGGCTCGCGGGTGCCGGCGTAACGTTCGCCGCGATGACCGCCAACACGCCGCACCTCGTGTTCGACGACGTCGCGGCGCGGTCACCGGTGCCGCTCGTGAGCATCGTGGAGGTGTGCGCGGAGGCCGCTCGCGGTCGCGGGCTGCGTCGACTGGCGCTCCTCGGCACGAAGTTCACGATGCAGGGCCCTTTTTACCCCGAGGTGTTCGAGCGCCTGGGCATGGTCGTCGTCCAACCGAGCGAGACGGATCAGCTGTGGGTTCACGATCGGTACGTAGGCCAGCTACTGAAGGGCGAGTTCCGCGACGACACTCGGCTCGAGTTCACCTCGCTGATTGCGCGTCTCCGAGAGGAGGAGCGCATCGACGGCGTCATTCTCGGCGGCACGGAGCTGCCGCTCCTGCTTCGGTCGCCGGTCATTGCCGACGTCCCGGTGCTCGATACAACGGAGTTGCACGTGGCGGCGATCGTCGACCGCCTGCGGCGTTAGGCATCACGTCCTTCGGACGCGGAGATAGAGACATGTGGCGAAACATGCTGAGAGTAGCGGCGACGCTCGCGGTACTTCACGGCGTACTGACGTTCGTCGTCGCGTTCACCGTCTTTCCAGGCAAGCGCGTCGACGTCATGGCGTTCGCCCAGCACGGGTTCACGTTCGTGTTCATCGCGTGCCTGAACGTCGCCACGTGGCAGTCACCGCGTCGTTCGCGCACCCTCGGCTATGTCGCCCACGCGTGCAACGTGGCGTTCCTCGGGTTCAACCTCGCGTTCAGTGTGGTCAACCCGGAGCCACCCACGATCGTGGCGGCGGTCGTCCTGCTTCTTCTGACGGTGGCCGCCGTTGGGGTAGACACCTCGCTCCGCCGGAACGAGATGAGGCTGGCCTCGATGGGCGTCGCGGCGGCATGAGACGGCACCGAGCCAACATGTGTGCGAAGCGGTGACGTCGAGGGCTCGCGAGACGGGCGCGCGAGGCGTGATCGCGGCCGTCACCATCGGAATTGGCCTCATCGTTCACTGGCACGGAGCCCCGCTCGGGCAAACCGCGCGCGACGTAGCGGGAGACGCGCTGTGGGCGGCGATGATGTTCTGGCTCGTCTCGATCGTCGCGCCGGGCGTGCGCTGGCGGTGCGCGGCAGTCATCGCGCTCGGCATCTGCTTCGCGGTCGAGGTGAGCCAGCGCTACCACACGCCGTCGCTCGACGCGCTCCGTGGCACGACCATAGGACACCTCGTGCTCGGGAGCGGATTCGACCCCCGTGACTTCGCGGCATACACGGCGGGAGTGCTCGCTGCGATGCTGCTGGACCGCGGTCTCGAGCGCCGCGGCGAGCAGCGGTCGCGCGCCGTGGCGCAGGACAGAGCCTAACGGTCGCCGACCAGCCGGCGCATCGCCTGACGCCATCGTCGACGACGCGATTTCCGGGTGGGGCTCCGCGGCGGAAGAAATGCCCGTCGAAACGGCTGCAGCGCTCGGGCTTTTCTTCCACCTCACTTGACGCACACGGACGCTCCCGTCCCGGTCACGCTGTCGGCGCGTAGGCGAGGACGACGTTGCCGTTCGCAAACGAGCGGACACTCGTGCGTCTGAGCGTCAGCGGCCCGTTCACGCCGTCGAACATCGTCCGCCCGCCTCCAACCGCGATCGGATTCACGACGACGAAGAACTCGTCGATCAGCCCTGCCTGCGCGAGCTGAGCCACGATGCTGCCGCTGCCGAGGATCGTCATGTCGCTCCCTGGCGCGTTCTTGAGGGCTCGTACTTCGGAAGCGAGATCGCCCTTGAGCAGCGTGGTATTCTGCCACGACGCCTCCTTCAGCGTGCGCGAGAACACGATCTTCTGCAGCTCGTTCATGTGCCGGGCGAGGTCCGGGGTATTCTGCAGCGCGGCGGGTGTCGGCCAGTAGCTCGCCATCATCTGATACGTGACCCGGCCGAACACCAACGTGCCGCCAGAGCTGGCGTTCCCGGCGACGAACTCGTTCCACTCGGTGTCATCGTTAGGCCGGTGCGCCCAGCTCATGTCGCCCTTGGCGTCCGTGAAGCGGCCGTCGAGTGATATCTGGTTGAATACGGTCAGTTTTCGCATGGTCGGTTGTCCGTTTGGTTGGTTTTGGCAGCTGCTTGCTGCTGGACAGCAAATCCAAGAATTGTCACCGCGATCGGTACGTCGCAGGTGATCGCGGATCGGGCGCAATTCCAACAGCGACGCAGAATTCGCAGGCGCGTGTGCGCGCAACGCAGAAGGACGCAGAAAACGGCACCATTCGTTCGGGCAGAGTCCATCTCGTCGACGACCGTGAAGACAGGGGAACGGCCTCGGGCGGGCCAACGCGTCCCGGGGTCGTTCCACGATCTCTCAAAGGCCTGGCGCGAACCGCCGTGTCCCAGCGGCCGTTTTCTGCGTCCTTCTGCGTTGCGGCCGCGGAGCGGGCCGCCTGCGTCGATTCTGCGTCGCTGTTGGACGCCTCGATGAGATCAGCAGTCGAGGGTCCATGAGCCTGGCCTCGCAACTCAGGAGGCGTTTCTCGAGGAACCGACGCTCCGTCGCGTTTCGTGCGAGGCCGAGGGCCGCCTGGAAGCTCGCGCGCGCCGCGTCTCTGTTGCCGCGACGCAATTGCATCTCCCCCACCGCCGCTGGATAGAACGGGTAGCTCGCCAGCCGATCGCGGTCGTCGATCGCATACAGCGCGTCGAGCCCCTGCTCTGCCCCATCGCGCTCGGCGATCGCGATCGCGCGATTGAGCGCCACCACCGGTGACGGCGCGAGGTCCATGAGCCTGTCGTACAGCGACACGATCGCCGCCCAGTCCGTGTCTTCGACGCGTCGTGCACTCGCATGGACGGCTGCGATGGCCGCCTCGACGTGATACGGCGTCAGCGTTAGGCCCGTGGCCGACTGCTCCAGCAGCGAGAGACCATCGGCAATCAGTCGGGCGTCCCACGCCGAACGATCCTGGTCGAGGAGCGGACTCAGGTCCCCGCCCGAATCGAGACGCGCCGGTAGTCGCGCCGCGTGCAGGCGCATCAACGCCGCGAGTGCGTTCGTGGTCGGCGTCGCCGCTGGCGGATGCTCGCGCAGCAGGTCCGCCAGCCGCATTGCTTCCGCGCACAGCTCCGCGCGAACCACGGACTTCGACGATGCGCCGTGATAGCCCTCGTTGAATAGCAGGTACAGCGCTTGTCGCACCGCCGAAAGGCGCGATTCGAATTCGCTGTCCGCGAGGTCGAACAACCGCGTGGAGCCCGCGAGCACCTGCTTCCCGCGCGATACACGCTTCTCGATCGCCGCTCGGCCCGTCAGGAATGCGCTCGCGATCTCGTTCGCGCTGAAGCCGCACAGGATGTTGAGGATGAGTGCGACCTGCGTATCCTCCGACAGTCGCGGATGACAGCACGAGAACATCATCCGCAGCTGTTCGTCGCGAATCGTGTGCGCGGCGAACGCCTCGTCCACGAGTGGAACGATCGTCCATTCGCTCTCGAGCAGTCGCCCGAGCTCCGGCGCGAACGTGCGAGCCGTGCGCTCGCGCCTCACGACGTCGAGCGCACGATTCTTCGCCGTCGCCATCAGCCACGCTGTCGGATTCTCCGGGACACCGCGCTCGTTCCACACCTCGAGCGCGCGGGAGAACGCGTCCTGCACGACGTCTTCCGCGAGTGGCAGGTTGTGCACGCCGAAGATGCGCGTGACCGCGGCAACCAGGCGGCCCGACTCGCGACGGAACAGCTGATCGTGCAGGTCCATCCGACTACGCGGGCCTCTGGCCAACGGGCCGCACTTCGACGGAGCCTTCGCCATAGAGCATCGGGCAACCGCCCGCGAGCTCGACCGCCTCGGCCATGTCCTTCGCCTCGACCACGATGAAGCCAGCGACCATGTCCTTCACTTCCACATACGGCCCGTCTGTGACCGTCCTGCGCGGTCCACGAATGACTGTGCCCTTTGCGTCGAGCGGCTGGCCGGGATTCTTCAGGTGGCCATTCGCTTCCAGTCCGCGAATCCAGTCCAGCCATACCTTCATGCTCTGCGCGGCCTGCTCGGGCGTCCCCATGACCTCGCGCTGCTCCGCACCGCTGACCCGAAACAGGTAGACGAACTCACTCATGGTCGTGCTCCTCGTAGGTATCTGATGTATCGGGTTCCGGCGGCCCCACTCGGCCGTGCGCCGCCATCGTCCTGCTCGGCTATTCGACGTGCGAGCGAGTCATCATCGGACATTCGAATTTTTGGACATCGAATTTTCGGACATCGAATTTTTCCGCGAGCTCGGATCTTCTGCTCCGGGGAACCGGTCCCCTAGGTTTCCGGGCGACTTTCCAAGCTGATCCAGAGCGATGTAGAGAACGCGCGGCCGGCTCCGACTTCTCTACGAAAGCGCCACTACGGCGCGCAACCCGAGAGGAGAACGAACCATGAGGTACATGCTGATGATGAACGCGCCGCGCGGCAACCGGCGACTACCAGATCAACAGCTGGTCGCCCGACGACCTCAAGGCCCACATCGGCGTTCATGCACCGCTCAACAAGGAGCTCGACGAATGCCGGCGAGCTCGTGGGCGCCGAGGGGCTCGCCGCGCCGGGCGAGGCGAAGCTCGTGCGCGCCGGCAAGAACGGCGGTCCGCCGGTCACCGACGGGCCTTCCCCGAATCGAAGGAATTCCTCGCCGGCTACTGGATCGTCGACGTCGACACGCCGGAGCGCGCGTACGAGATCGCCGCGAAAGCGTCGTCGGCGCCCGGACCCGGTGGCGCGCCGCTCGATCATGCCGATCGAAGTGCGTCAGGTGATGAGCGCACCGCCGCCGACATGTGACGACGCGCGACACGAGCGGACTCCGACGACGCTCACCATCGGGCACCTGCTGCGCGACCTCGCGCCGCAGGTGCTCGGCGCCGTCGCCCGTCGCCACGGTGACTTCGCTGCGGCGGAAGATGCCGTGCAGGAAGCGCTGATCGCGGCGGCGGCGCAGTGGCCGCACGACGGCATTCCCGACAATCCACGCGGCTGGCTCTATCAGGTCGCCATTCGGCGTCTGACGGATCACGTGCGCAGCGAGATCGCGCGCCGCCGTCGCGAGGACGTCGTGGCGACCGAATCGTCGGCGATCGAGACCGTCGTGCCACGGTCTTCGGCGAGATCGGCGCCGAGGAGGACGACACGCTCATGCTGCTCTTCATGTGCTGTCATCCGGCGCTGACGCCGCCGTCGGCGATCGCGCTCACGCTGCGCGCCGTCGGCGGCCTGACGACGGCGGAGATCGCGAACGCGTTCCTCGTCCCCGAAGCGACGATGGCGCAGCGCATCAGCCGCGCGAAGCAGAGCATCAAGACGTCGAAGGTCGCGTTCCGGCTGCCTAACGACGCCGAGCGCGCCGAGCGACTGAGCGCGGTGCTGCACGTGCTGTATCTGATCTTCAGCGAGGGGTACACGAGCAGCGTCGGACCGGATCTGCAGCGCACCGATCTCGTCGAACGAGGCGATCCGGCTGACGCGCACTGCTGCACGCGATTGCTGCCGAACGACGGCGAGGTCACCGGACTGCTCGCGCTCATGCTGCTCACCGACGCGCGGCGCGCGGCGCGCACGGGCCCGAACGGCGAGCTGATTCCGCTCGACGAGCAGGATCGCTCGCTCTGGGATCAGCGAGCTGATCGCCGAGGGAGTCGCGCTCGTCTCGCGCGCGTTGTCGCGGGGCGCGATCGGCCCGTATCAGCTGCAGGCGGCGATCGCGGCGCGTGCACGACGAGGCCGCGCGCGCCGAGGACACGGACTGGCCGCAGATCCTCGCGCTGTACGGGCTGCTCGAGCGCATGTCGGACAATCCGATGGTGACGCTCAACCGCGCGATCGCGGCGGCGATGGTGCACGGTCCGGCGGTGGGGCTCGAGCTACTTGCAGCCAGCTCGATGCCGACGCGCGCATCGCGGGACACTATCGTCTCGACGCGGTGCGCGGCCATCTCTACGAGATGGCCGGCGATCCCGAGCGCGCGATCGGCACACTACCGCGCCGCGGCGGAGCGCACGACGAGCATCCCGGAGCGGAACTACCTCACCACCAAGGCCGCTCGGCTCGCGGCCGAGCAGCGCAAGGTGGGTGCGAAAGCCGATACGGCCGTAAAGCCTAACGTGTAACTGGAGCGCCAGCTACGATGACCGTCGAGAAGATCCCTCGCTGTCGCTCGGGATGACACGCCGTTTCTCCGCCGTCCGCCTCCTCCTCCTCCTTCCTCCTTCCTCCTTCCTCGGACCTCCGTCAGCGCGTCTTCGCGAGCAACCGATCGAGCGCCTCGTAGCTCTGATTGAGGCCGCCCTCCATTCCGGAGTTGAGCATTCCGTCGCGCTCTTCCGTGGTGTGGAATAGCGAGGTGGTGACCACTCTCGTCCGTCCGTTGCCAATGTCCTCGAGCTCCGTGGATTCGACGATCACGTACCCCGGCATGCCGTCCCACTCGAACGTGCGGACGATGCGTTCCTGCGGCGTGACTTCGCGATAGCGGCCCTCGAAGCCGTGTGTGCCATCGGGCGCGTGCTCGACGTACCGCCAGTGGCCGCCGCGCTCGACCTCCATCCGCTCGATGACGAGCGTGTTGCCGCGCCCCCACCACTCGGCAACGAGCTTGGGGTCGGTGAACGCACGCCAGACTCGGTCGACGGAGGCATCGAACACGCGCTCGACGCGGATCTGGCGATCGGACGGCTTGGTGATCTTGGACCGTGCGGATGTGGTGGTCATCTGTCATCTCCTTTGGTGCGCTCGAGAAATTCCCCGAGGCTGTCGAGGCGGGCGTCGAGCATCTTCTGGTACTTTCCGATCCAGGCGGCTTCGTCCGCCAATCGGCGTGGTCCCAGCCGGCACATGCGCACGCGCCCGATCTTCTCCGTCCTAACGAGGCCGGCATCCTCGAGGAGCCGTACATGCTTCTTCATTCCGGTGAGCGTCATCTCGAACGTTTGCGCGAGCTCGGTGATCGAGGCCTCTCGACGCCCGAGTCGTTCGAGGATCCCGCGTCGGGTCGAGTCGGCGACGGCGGCGAACGTGGCGTCCAGGTTTCGCTGATACTGAACCATGTGGTTCAGTATATGTGAGCGCTCGGTTGGGCGCAATGGGTTCGTTCGACGGGCGAGGGACTGCTTCGACAACACTCTCAGACGAAAGATGAAAACGGATTCGTCTGATCTGACGGATTGACTCCTTTGTCATCCCGGGGAGCGCCAGCAGGTTGTCATCCCGAGGAGCGCCAGCGACGAGGGAGTCTTCTGTGATGTCATCGTAGTCAGACTGGCCACCATGACGTTCGAGAAGATCCCTCGCTGTCGCTCGGGATGACAAACGCTGGCGCTCGGGATGATACCGTCGTTTCCTCCGCCCTCCGCCCTCCGCCCTCCGCCTTCCGCCATCCGCCTCCGCCATCCGCCTTCCGCCTTCCTCAAGCCTCCGTGGCTCCTCTACCGGAAAGGCCCCTCGACCTGCCCGCGAATCTCGCCCGCCGGAAACGCCGACGTATGCAGGTCGATGTACACCTTGCCCGGCGCGAGCAGCTTGACGAGTGAGTCGAGCGAGATCGCCGGCCGACCACCCTGCGGGCGAATGTCCGCCGCGCCAAACGATCCGTTCAGCGCACCGAAGCTCGTGGCCTGTGCACCGATGGGAAGATCCACCAACGTGCCAGCGACGTCCGTCGTGTCGCCCGGGCCGTGCAAATGCGCCTCGACCGCCGGGCCTGAAAGGGCCGACCACGTGATCGTGTAGTTGATCCTGTCACCGGTACGGAAGAAGAACGCGACGCCTGCACCGGCCGTCGGAACCGGATTCGGCTTCACGAGATCGCTCAGCATGAGCGCGGCGTGGTCGAAGTTCGCCGGCGACCGGGTGCTGATGGCGGCGGTGTCACTCGCTGTCACGCCATCCTTCGTCAGCGTCGCGGTGATGATCGCCGATGGCAATGCAGGGAACGCGAAGATCGCCGTAACGACGCCCGTGTTCGAGACGATCACGCTTCCCGGATTGCTCGACGTGAACGTGAAACCCGTTAGGCCATTCAACGGATTGCCACGGGCATCGAGGCCCGTCGTCACGAGCTGCGCGGTGGAGCCGAGCGTGACAACGGGGACAGGGCTCGTGACGACGACGGACGCGAGCGCGCGACGCACCAGGACGGTGGCCGTCCCCTGGACGGACCCGGCGCTCGCGGTGATCGTCGCGACGCCGTCCTCGACGGCGGTGATCGTCGCGGTGCTGCCCGTTCCCACGACGGTTGCGACGGCGGGGTCATCGGACGTCCACGTCAGCGACGGCGAGGGCACGACCGACTGGTTGGCATCCTTCACCACCGCGGTCACTGTTCGCGTATCGCCGGCGGACGTCATGACGGCATCGGGCGACAGCGTGAGTCCGACAGAAGCGACGACCGTGTTCGGGTACGCCGGACCATCGTTGTCATAGCCACACCCAGCCAGACCTACACTCGCGCACAGTACGACATATGAAAACCGCATCGATCCTCCTGAAGGTCCGCATTCGGAGCTCGACGCGACGTGCTATCGACCCATCTTCAGTCGACCGCACGCCGGCGAGCCATTGCCTTCAGAAACGTCCCGGCGCGAACTATCCGGACATGCGGTGTCGCCGTTAGGTGCCGCTACGTATTACCGGTCTGACGGTGCGAACGTCAGCTTCGGCATAGAACGTGTCGTTCCACGCCATGCCCGGCGTCCGCGACTCTCGGGCTGGAAGTCAGGGTATGCTGACTGTCGACAGCGCCGGGTGGGCTGTACCCTTTACGCGGACCGTAGGCCGCCCAATCGGCCAGACGGGACGATAACGCCCGTGCGTCCCGCTCACCAACCGCCGCCGTCCGTCGGCGCGCGGACGCGGTCTCACGCTACAGGCGTTAGGTGCAATCCGAATATGCCGAGACGAAGAACGTACGACAGCCAATTTTCGTATCCATGGAGCGTTCGTGCTGCAATCGCGCGCGCTGTTCGTGCTGCGCGGAATGGTGACTGCCGGTGCTGTGAGTATCGGACAACACGTCACGCAGCCGGAGGGATTGGACGCGATCGTCGCGGGTGTCGAGGGTCGCCTCTCGGATCCCGCGGGTGGCGCGTCGCAGACGGCGCTCACGTTCCGTTACAGTGGCCCGGCGCAACTCGCGCGCTGGCAGACGCTGGCCCGAGAGGGCGTCGAGCTGACACTCTCCTAGTCATTCCGAGCGGGTGATGTCATTCCGAGCGAGCGCGAGCGCAGTCGAGGAATCGAGATCCTGCACGATAGAGAGCCCTCTACGCGGTACGATCGCGATTCCTCGACTGCGGCCTGCGGCCTCGCTCGGAATGACAACAGATTCCCTCGACTCCGCCGCTTTCGCGGCTCCGCTCGGAATGACAACCCTCCGCTCGAGCCACCAACGTCAGCCACGCACCGGGCCGCCTCCATACGCCACGTGACGTATGAGGTTGCCGTACACTCGACGACAAGCCAACCGGCCCGCACGTTAGGCATCATCGAAGCCGAGCTCGCGGCCAAGGTACAGGCCGGTACCATGCTCGCCGACTGGCCAATCAACCACGCGACGTATTGGCGTCGGGCGGCTGACCGTACGCTCTGACCCGCCAGCCGTTAGGTTAGGCGGCGATGCCGCCCCGTCACCTCGAAGTCTCCACCGCCAACACCGCGTTCCAGCGCATCGACGTGCTGCGTCGAAACCGGAACAAGCGGCATCGCTATGGCGAGTTCGTGGTCGAGGGCGTGAGAGCGATCAATGGCGCACTGGCCGCTGGCTGGACGGTCCGCTCCTTCGCCTACCCGCGTGACCGTCAGCTGTCGCGCTGGGCGACCGACATTCTCGCGACGTCAACGGCAGAGTCGCACCTGGCTGTTGCCCCTGCCCTGTTCGACACGATCAGCGAGAAGGAAGACTCGTCCGAGCTGCTGGCGGTCGTCGCCATGCGTCCCGACTCCGTCGAACGAATTCCCACGGGCCCAGGGATGGCCGTCGTGGTCGTCGATCGTCCCGGCAGCCCCGGCAATCTCGGAACGCTGATCCGCTCGTGCGACGCGTTCGGCGTGGCCGGCGTGATCGTGACGGGCCACGGCGTCGACCTCTACGAGCCGGCCACGATCCGCGCGAGTGTCGGCTCCTTCTTCTCCGTCCCGTGCATCGCGCTCGAGTCGCATCGAGAGGTGGCCGAGTGGGTTGGCGAGCTTCGCGGATCGTACAGCGGACTCACGGTTGTCGGGACGAGTGCGCGGGCGTCATCCGAGCTCCGGGATTTTCACTGGGGAACGGAGGTCGTCCTGCTCGTCGGCAACGAGACGAACGGGCTCAGTCATGCCTACCGCGAGATGTGCGACGACATCGTGCGCATCCATATGCGAGGGACGGCGACGTCGCTGAACGCGGCGGTCGCGACGTCCATCGTGCTTTACGAGCTGGACACCCATCGAAGACGGCTCGACTGACGACGCCCGTCAGCGCTGTCCGTTGTCGCGTGCGTTCGACGTAGAATGAAGTCATGAAGACCCATGACGCAGTTGCGCGAGAGACAGTTGCGCGGGCGACGTACATCGGCGGCCCGACGATCCTCCTCGAGGTCGACGGGCTCCGTCTGCTCACCGACCCGACGTTCGACCCCGCCGGCTCCGAGTACACGACGCCGGTCTACACGCTTCGCAAGACACAGAGCCCCGCGATTCCGGCCGAGAACCTCGGGCGCGTGGACGTGGTGCTGCTGAGCCACGACCATCACTTCGACAATCTCGATCGTGCGGGCCGCACCGTCCTCGCGCACGCGCAGCGCGTGATCACGACGCCCGTCGGAGCTGAGCGCCTCGGGTCACCGGCGGTCGGGGTAATGCCATGGCAGACGATCGAGATCCCGACGCCTAACGAACGGACGCTGCTCGTGACGGGCACGCCAGCCCGACACGGGCCGCCTGACGGAGACCGCGGGCCGGTCACCGGTTTCGTGGTCAGGCTCGCCGATCGTCCAGATGACGCGATCTACATCTCGGGTGACACGGTGTGGTACGACGGGGTGGCGGATGTCGCGCGACGATTTCGCGTGCGCGTGGCCGTGCTGTTCATGGGCGCGGCTCGCGTACGCGAAGTCGGTCCGGCGCATTCTGACGTTCGCCGCGGGCGAGGGCCCAACGGCCGCCCGTGCGTTTCCCGACGCCGCCATCGTGCCGCTTCACTACGAGGGATGGGAGCACTTTTCCGAAGGCCGCCCGCTCATCGAGCGCGCGTTCGCCGAGGCTGGGTTGGCATTGCGTGTTCGCTGGCTCGAGCCTGGCGTCCCGACCGACCTCCGACCCTGAGAGTGCGGCGGACCGCGGAAATTTCACGCGGTTGTCGATATCCGATCCGGTCGTTCGACGTAATCATAGAAGCGGCTCGGTGTGCGAGCCGCCGAGCAAGCCCCAAACCCGCGATGAGGATCCGACAATGCGATTCATGGTGATGATCAAAGCCGACGCCGAGTCCGAAGCCGGCGTCATGCCCAGCCAGCAATTGCTCACCGAGATGGGGAAGTACAACGAAGAGCTCGTCAGGGCGGGCGTCATGCTCGCCGGCGAGGGACTTCACCCGAGCTCCAAGGGCGCGCGCGTCAGGTTCTCCGGGTCCAAGCGCACGGTCGTCGATGGCCCGTTCCCCGAGACGAAGGAGCTCGTCGCCGGATTCTGGCTCATTCAGGTGAAGTCGAAGGAAGAGGCGATCGAGTGGGTGAAGCGCATGCCCGAACCCGACCGGAGCGGAGTCAGAGATCGAGATCCGCCAGGTCTTCGAGGCCGAGGACTTCGGGGCGGAGTTCACGCCGGAGCTGCGCGAGCAGGAGGAGCGTCTTCGGGCTGAGGTCGCCGCCCGCGGCTAGCAGGTCGCGTTGGCAGGCGAGCAGGCCGTTTGCAGAATTGGCAAGGAACGCGATGGCGAAGCGCCATGCTTCTGGCAATGAGGCCAGAATCGCCTGCCACCAGCATTCGAATTCCAGCACCAGTCGGCGGCCCTCACGACGCGGGACTTGCACCGGACGCTGCGCGTGGTGTGATTGGGAGCCGTGACGGCTTCCGACACCCACCGCACCATCGACGCGGTCTGGCGCATCGAGTCGGCGAAGCTGATTGCCGGACTCACCCGTATCGTGCACGACGTCGGGCTGGCCGAGGATCTCGCGCAGGACGCGCTGGTCGCGGCACTCGAGCAGTGGCCTACGTCGGGCGTGCCCGGATAACCCGGGCGCCTGGCTCATGGCCATTGCCAAGCGCCGAGCGATCGACGTGTTACGACGAGGCCCGATGCTCGATCGCAAGCACGCGGAGATCGGCCACGAGCTCGAGTCGAAGCAGGAGAGCCCCGAGCCGGAGCTCGCCGAGGCGCTCGACGATGAGGTCGGCGACGACCTGCTGCGCCTCGTCTTCATCGCGTGCCACCCCGTGCTCTCGACCGAAGCGCGCGTCGCGCTCACGCTGCGCCTGCTCGGCGGACTGACGACGGACGAGATCGCGCGCGCGTTCCTCGTCCCGGAGTCGACGATCGCGCAGCGCATCGTGCGCGCGAAGCGGACGCTCTCGGACAAGCAAGGTGCCGTTCGAGGTGCCACGCGGCGCCGAGCTCGCCGCGCGCGTCTCGTCGGTCCTCGAGGTCATCTATCTGATCTTCAACGAGGGCTATTCCGCCACGTCGGGCGACGACTGGGTGCGCCCGGAGCTCTGTCAGGACGCGCTGCGGCTCGGCCGCATCGTGGCCGAGCTCGCGCCGAACGAGCCGGAGGTGCACGGCCTCGTGGCGCTGATGGAGATCCAGGCGTCGCGGCTGCGCGCGCGCGTCGGGCCCGACGGGCGAGCCGATCGTACTGCTCGACCAGAATCGCGCGAAGTGGGACCGCGTGCTCATCCAGCGCGGGCTCGCCGCACTCGAGCGCGCCGAGTCGTTCGGCGGTGCGCTCGGGCCGTTCGCGCTGCAGGCGGCGATCGCCGCGTGTCACGCGCGCGCACGAACGGCCGGCCGAGACGGACTGGCCGCGCATCGCGTCGCTGTATCAGGCGCTGGCGCAGGTGACGCCGTCGCCGATCGTGGAGTTGAATCGCGCGGTGGCGCTGTCGATGGCGTTCGGTCCGGCGGCCGGCCTCGCGCTCGTCGACACGCTGACGTCGGAGCCGTCGCTGGCGAAGTATCACCTGCTGCCGAGCGTGCGCGGCGATTTCCTGCGGAAGCTGGGTCGATTCGAGGAGGCGCGCGTCGAGCTGGAACGGGCGGCGTCGCTCACGCGAAATGCACGCGAGCGGGAGCTGCTGCTGGAGCGGGCGCGCGGTTGCGCGGAGAGCGCGAAGGCGGCTGCCGGCGCGAGCGACACGCCTCGCGATGATGCCGTGGCCGCCGACCTAACGTCCACGCCGAGGAGGCAATGGCGCGGAAGGCGGCGTGGATACGTCTCGATACTGCTGCTGGTCAACACCGGCGGGCTCGGCGTCTACAACGGCGTGACGGAGCTGTCGGACGCGCAGACGCCGCTTCAGCAAGTCGGTGACGGTCGGCGTGCTGGTCTACGGCGTCCTCGGTCTCGCGGCCGCGGCCGCGCTGGTCGCGCGGCGGCCGGCCGCGGTGTGGCTGTCGGCCGGGTGGGCGGTCGTCGTGACGTACGTCGCGTCGACGGCGGCGCTGGCGTACGCCGGCGATGACGCGACGATCGGCGGGGCCATCGCCGGCGGCATCGGGGCGGGGCTGCTCGGCATCTTCGTGGTGTGGTGCGCGCGCGTCAGTACGCGAGCACCGTGCGCTGATACAGGCTGACAGGATTGAACGACGAACTGCGGGAACTGCGGGAACTGCGGGAACTGCAACTCGACAGGATTAGGCAGGATTGGCAGGAATGCAGGATGCTGCCGATCGCATCGTCGATGGCTCGGCAGCTCCTGCATTCCTGTCAATCCTGCCAATCCGTCGTCGTCTTTGTTGTTGTCTTTGTTGTTGTCTTTGTTGTTTGCGGTTCCCCTGACGTTTCCTGTCCATTGGCTACATCTCAACAGGAGCCCGACTGGCCTGTACATTGTGCCCGGCAAGAGCGAGCAGCGAGCAGCCATCCTGTCGCGACGTACTCGGACCGTGGGAAGGAGCGTCGGAATGTTCAGGACACGTAGGGTCGTCGTCACCGTGTGTTCCCTCGTCGCGGCCTGTGCGGCGCCGGCGTTAGGCCAATCCGTGCAGTACCGGTCGCCCGCGGGCGTCGAGTATCGGTCGCAGGTCGACACCGGACCGATCGCGCGTGCCCAGGCGGCGCTCACGGCCGATCCGAAGAACGTGCAGCGCTTCATCGATCTCGGTGTCGCGCAGTCGGGCGCGCGGCAGTTCCGCGAGGCGATCCAGACGTTCACGAGCGGGCTGGCCATCGCGCCTGACAACGCGATGCTCTACCGGTGGCGCGGGCATCGGCATCTCTCGGTGCGCGAGTTCGACCAGGCGACAGGCCGATCTCACGCACGGCTACAAACTCGACAGCACGAACTACGGCATCCTGTATCACCTGGGGATCGTCCGCTACATTCGCGGCGATTTCGCCGGCGCGGCGGCCGCGTTCACGCGCGCGCAGCCGCGCGCGCCGGACGCCGGCGAGCTCGCCGGGTCGACCGACTGGTTGTGGATGTCGCTCATGCGCGCGGGGCGCAAAGCAGAGGCGAAGGCGATGCTCGCGCGTCGCCCCGATTCGCTCGCGGTCGACAACGCGTACGCGCGACGGCTCAAGCTGTATCGCGGCGAGATCGGCCCCGACGCGGTGTTCACACCGGCGGATACGGCGGACGTGCAGATCGCGACGCTCGCGTATGGTCTCGGCAACTGGTACCTCGTGCACGGCGACACGGCGAAGGCGCGCGCGAACTTCGAGCGATCGGTGAAGTCGGGCGGCTGGCCGGGCTTTGGATTCATCGTGTCCGAAGTCGAGCTGCGTCGGGTGAAGTAGTGTCATTCCGAGCAGGTTGTCATCCCGAGCGAGCGCAGCGGGGACTGCTTCGGCGTGAGGCATCCGTTGCTCTCGCCGGCTACGAGTGCCCTCTACCGCGCGGAACGAGGATTCCTCGACTCCGCGCCTTCGGCGCTCCGCTCGGAATGACAGCACTTCGATACGCGTACTCGGGCAGCGACGAAGTCCCACGTCCTCGACAGCGTCGCGCCCGACGTGTTCGACCACGGGATCGATCCGCGCTGGCGCGCCGAGTTCTTCGCGGACCCGCGCCATCATCTCGCGGTCGCCCTCGACGATGACCTCGTCGTCGGCATGGCGTCCGGCGTGCACTACGTCCACCCCGACAAGGCGCCCGAGCTCTGGATCAACGAAGTCGGCGTGTCGGCGACGCACCAGGGCCAAGGCATCGGACGGCGTCTCCTCGCGCGCTCTGCTCGAGCATGGCGAGTCGCTCGGATGCGATGAAGCGTGGGTCCTGACGAGTCCCAACAACGCGCCGGCCGTGCGCATGTATACGGCCGCGGGTGGCGTCGTCGGAGACGAACCAACCGTGATGTTCACATTCCCCCTTCGCCAACGCGAGCGTGACGGCTGAGGCGCGGGCCGAAGCGGATGTCATCGTCGTCGGAGCGGGACTCGCGGGACTCGTCGCCGCCGCGGAGAGTCGCGGACGCCGGCCGCCGCGTCATCATCGTCGAGCAGGAACCCGAGCAGTCGCTCGGCGGGCAGGCGTTCTGGTCGCTCGGCGGACTCTTTCTCGTGAACTCGCCGGAGCAGCGCCGCCTCCGCATTCGCGACTCGTACGAGCTCGCGCTGCAGGACTGGATGGGCTCCGCGGGGTTCGACCGCGACGAAGACACGTGGCCGCGTCGATGGGCCGAGGCGTATGTCGACTGGGCGCGGGCGAGAAGCGTGCGTGGCTTCGCGCGCAAGGCATTCGCTTCTTCCCTGTCGTCGGCTGGGCGGAGCGCGGCGGATATCTCGCGACGGATCACGGCAATTCGGTCCCGCGCTTTCACGTCACGTGGGGTACAGGACCCGGAGTCCTCGAGCCGTTCGTGCGCCGCGTTAGGAACGCCGAGGCCCGTGGCCTCGTTGCGTTCCGCTTTCGTCATCGCGTCAGCGAGCTGACACTTTCCGGTGGCACGGTGACCGGCGTGCGCGGAGAAGTCCTCGAGTCGAGCACCGCGGAGCGCGGCGAGGGCAGCTCCCGCGTGGCCGTCGGCGAGCCTTCGAGATGAAGTCGGACGCGGTGATCGTCACGTCGGGCGGCATCGGCGGCAACCACGACCTCGTGCGTCGCAATTGGCCCGCACGACTCGGCGATCCGCCCGAAGCACATGCTCTCGGGAGTGCCCGAGCACGTGGACGGTCGCATGCTTGGGCATCGCCGAGCGTGCGGGAGGCCACGTGATCAACGCCGACCGGATGTGGCACTACGTGGAGGGAGTCGAGAACTGGAATCCGATCTGGAGCCGCCACGGGATTCGCATTCTGCCCGGGCCATCGTCGGTCTGGCTCGACGCGCGCGGCAATCGCCTCCCCGGCCCGCTCTTCCCGGGCTTCGACACACTCGGCACGCTCGCTCATCTGAGGCGCACGGGCCACGACCATTCGTGGTTCGTGCTCACACAGCGGATCATCGCGAAGGAATTCGCGCTGTCGGGCTCCGAGCAGAATCCTGACCTGACGAGTCGCAGTTGGCGACAGGTGATTGGCCGCGCGCGCGGCGGGAACGCGCCGGCGCCGGTCGAGGCGTTCAAGCAGCATGGCGCGGACTTCATCGTCGAGCGAACGCTCCCCGAGCCTCGTCCGACGGATGAATGCGCTCGTCGGCGAGCCGCTGCTCGATGCGGCACGAGGTCGAGCGCGTGATCGTCGCGCGCGATCGCGAGATGACGAACGAGTACACGAAGGACGCGCAGGTCATGGCGATCCGCAGCGCGCGCCGCTACCTCGGCGACCGGCTCATTCGCACGGCGGTCGCCGCATCGCATTCTCGATCCCGACGCCGGGCCGCTCATTGCCGTTAGGCTGCACGTGCTCACGCGAAAATCGCTCGGCGGTCTGGAGACGGATCTCTCCGCGCGCGTGCTGACGGCATAGCGGCGAGCCACTCGCGGGCCTGTACGCGGCAGGCGAGGTGGCGGGCTTCGGCGGCGGCGGCATGCACGGCTACCGTGCGCTCGAGGGGACGTTCCTCGGCGGCTGTCTGCTTCTCGGGCCGAATCGCAGGGCGGCAAGCGGTCGCTCCTAGCTGAGAGCCGCTCGCTGCTCAACTGCATTCAGAGCATCTGGCAAGGCTTGGCCAGTACCAAGCTTGTCAGCGTACTACTCAGTACGAGGTATCAGGCATCAGGTCCCGTATCCGCCGGCTTGGGAGTCGCAGGGCTGCTCGCTGACGACTGGGTGGTGTCACCCTGATGCCTGAAACCTCCTCCTAAGAACTGAAGTGCTCAGTACTGGCCAGGACGCTACGCGATGTCGCCGTAACCACCGTTCCCGTTCGCCGTTCCCGCGGCCTTCCGGCCGCCGCCCCTTCCTACGACCTCGATCGCGGTGGAGTATCAAGGACCGATTGCCCTTGGCTCTTTCGCGGAGGTCGTATGCGGATTTGGTACCCGGCACGCCTCGCAGCTTTCCGTCCTCACCGTCGCGACCGCGACCACTGCCGTGCACGCGCAGGTCGGCACGATCCGCGGTAGCGTCGTCGATTCGACCGGCGCGCCCATTGCGGGCGCGCTGCTCGCGGTCGATCGCACGGCCGTTCGCGCTCAGGCGACTTCCGCCGGCAACTACGCTCTCCTCGGCGTCCCGGCCGGTGCGCGAACCATCCGCGCGCAGATCATCGGCTACACGCCGGTGACGATCGAGGTGACCGTCAAGGCAGAACGAGACCGTCACGCAGGACATCACGCTCATTCGCTCCACCGTGCAGCTCGCGGCGGTCGACGTTGTCGTCGGCTCGCGCGCGTCGCACAAGGCGGCCGACGAGATCGCGGTACCCGTCGACATCATTCCGGCGGAGGTGATCTCGCAGCAGGGGACGTCAGAGCTGTCGTCGATTCTTCAGAACGTCTCGCCGTCCGTGAACTTCCCGCGTCAGAGCGTCACCGACGCCGACGATATCGTGCGGCCGTTCACGATGCGCGGGCTCTCGCCGGATCATACGCTCGTGCTCGTGAACGGCGTCCGTCGTCACCGCAGCGCGCTGGTGCACACGTTCGCGTTCGGCGAGCCCGCTGGCGCGACCGGGCGTCGATCTCAACGCGATGCCGGCCAGCGCCATCGGGCGCATGGAAGTGCTGCGCGACGGCGCGTCCGCGCAGTACGGCTCCGAGGCGATCGCCGGCGTGCTCAACCTCGTCATCAAGGAGGGCGAGTTCTCGCCGTTCGTGAACGCCGACTTCGGTCGCTACATGCTCAATGACTTTCCCGACGATGGCGAGACGTTCAACGTCAACGGGGGCTGGGGACTCAAGCTCGGACGCGGCTCGTTAGGCCTGTTCGCGGAGTACGGAATCGCCAGCCGACGAATCGCGCGTGGCCCGAGGCCGCCGACCAGATCGTGGAGGGCGACGCCGACGAGGTCGACGCCAACGGCAACATCATCAAGAAGAACAACGCCGTCGGCCAGCCGAACCACCATCTGGGTGACGGGCTCGCGAATGACGCTGCTCTCGTTCGCCAACCTGCGCTTGCCGATCAACGCCGCCGGCACGAGTGAGCTGTACGGGTTCGGCGGCTACACGCACCGCATTGGCACCGGCAACGGCTTCTATCGCCAGGGGCTCTCCGACCGGAACTGGCCAACGATCTACCCGCAGGGCTTCCTGCCGGAGTTCAAGCCGACGGTCGTGGATTGGTCTGCGGCCGGCGGCGTACGCGGAGTGGCGGGTGGATGGAACTACGACGGTTCGGTCTCGTACGGGCACAACTTGTTCGACTATCAGCTGCGCAACACGCTGAACGCATCGCTCGGCCCATGTCTGGACGTGCCGTGCGCGCCGGGGCTCGACGGCATCCTCGGCAACGCCGACGACCCGGGCATTCCCAACAGCACGCACTTCTTCGCCGGCGGGCTTCGCGCCGGAGAGTTGGGGTTGAACGTGACGCTGGCGAAACCGATTCAGATCGGCCTGCCTAACGCGCTCAACGTCGCGGTGGGCGCAGCGTTCCGCGACGAGACGTTCACGCTGGTGCCGGGCGAGACAGGCTCGTGGATTCAGGGCGGCCATGTGAACCAGTACGGCGACCCGGCCCCGCCGGGCTCGCAGGTGTTCAGCGGGTTCCTGCCCACCACGGCCGCCGACGAATCCCGCACCAACACCGGCGCCTACGTCGATCTCGAGACCGATCTCACGAAGCAGCTGCTCGTGAACGCGGCGGCGCGCTTCGAGGACTACAGCGACTTCGGGTCGAAGGTGAGCACGAAGCTCGCGCTCCGTTTCCAGCCCGCGACGCAGCTCGTGCTGCGCGGCGCGTTCAGCACCGGATTCCGCGCGCCCTCACTGGCCCAGAGCTTCTACGGGAGCCGGATCACGAACTTCCGGCTCGATCCGGTCACCGGCAAACAGGCTCCGTTCGAGGTCGGCATCTTCCCGGTGCAGAGCGACGTCGCAGTGACGTTAGGCGCCAAGCCGCTCAAGGCGGAGACGTCGATCAACTACAGTGCGGGATTCGCGTGGAGCCCCACGGACCAGTTCAACCTCACGGTCGACGGCTACCTCATCGACCTGAACGATCGCATCCTGCTCACGAGCTCCATTGGCGGCGACAGCGTGGAGGCGATCCTCGCGTCGAAGGGACTCTTTCTCACGTCCGCGCAGTACTTCACGAACATCATCGACACGCGCACGAAGGGCGTCGACCTCACCGCGTACTATCGTACGATCATCGGCTCGACGAGCGCCCTGACGCTCTCGACGGGCATGAACTTCACGACGAACGCGCATCGCCGACCAGCGTCCGTTGCCGCCGGAGCTCGAGGGAACAGGCGCGGAGCTCGTGGACAAGTTCGCGATGATCCAGATCGAGAAGGAGCGCCCGGACTGGCGAGGCACGTTGACGGCGGACTACTCGCGCGGCCAGAACAACGCGCTGATCCGGACATCGTACTACGGCAAGTTCCACTCGGCCCCCGGGCTCTGCGACACGTGCGACCAGGAGTTCGGCGGGAAGACGCTGGTGGACGTCGAGGTCGGCCACCGGTTCAGCGGCGTGCGCTGGTCGCTGGGCGCGCGTAACCTGTTCGACACGTTCCCGGACAAGAACACGCTCGACAACGGCTACGGGATCTTCCCGTGGGCGGGCGCGTCACCGTTCGGCTATAATGGCCGGTTCGTGTACACGCGGGCGGAGATCGTCATCGGGCGGTAGAGATTCCAGGGTCATCCCGAGGAGCAATCGCGACGAGGGACCTATTGTGAGGCAATTGTGGCTAGGCCGGCCACGAGGACATTACACAAGGTCCCTCGCTGACGCTCGGGATGACACGCTACTGGAAATCGCAACTTTGTTGAAAGAGAAGCAGTCGCGCTGTCGATTTCGCATCCGTTGCTTCGACGTACAGGTGAGAGCAGTCAGGTAGACCAGGACACCGACGGACCCCACCAATGCTCATCTCCAACATCCGCTACGCCTTCCGCACCCTGGCCCGCGCCCCCGGCTTCACCCTGGCCGTGGTCCTCACCCTCGGGCTCGGCATTGGCGCCAACACCGCGATTTTCAGCGTCGTCCGCGGCGTTCTGCTCAAGCCACTGCCCAACAAGGACGGGGACCGACTGGTCTACCTGCGCCAGTCCATCAAGGGGCCCGGCGGCGAGGACATCAACTTCTCCGTCCCCGAGATCAACGACCTTCGGACCGGTGCGAAGAGCCTGGGCGCCATCGCGGAGTACTCCTCGATCATCTACACGCTCGACAAGGGCCAGGACGCCGTGCGGATGAACGTCGCGCTCGTGAGCGGCAACTATTTCAAGGTCATGGGACTGTCGGCGATCGCCGGCCGCCTGCTGAACGAGGGCGACGATGGCGTGAACGTGCCGCCGGTCATGGTGCTCACGGAGGACTACTGGATGAAGGCGTTCGGCGGCGACCGGTCGATCATCGGCAAGCCGGTCCGCTTCGGCGGCAAGTCCGTGATGGTCGTGGGCGTCGTGCAGTCGGCGCCGAACTTCCCGCGCCCGATGGACGCGCTGCTCAACCTCGTCATGAGCGAGCACCACACGAGCGCACTCATGGTGCAGGGTCGTACGCATCGCATGACACAGGTCATCGGGCGACTCGCGCCGGGCGCGACGATCGAACAGGTCAAGTCCGAAGTCGCCACCGTGCGCGCTCGCGTGCAGAAGGAATTCGTCGAGTCGTACGACCCGGGCTCCGAATATCGCGTGACCGTGATTCCCTTCCACGAGGTCCTCGGTGAGAAGGCGCGCCTCACGCTGTGGCTCCTCATGGGCGCGGCCGCGTTCGTGATGATCATCTCGTGCGCGAACGTCGCGAACCTGACGCTCATGCGCTCGGTGCGCCGCGAGCACGAGCTCGTGGTCCGCGCGGCGCTCGGCGCCGGAGCAGGTCGGCTGCGTGGCCTGCTGCTGGTCGAGAACCTGGTGCTGGCCTTCATGGGCGCCACGTTAGGCCTGGTCCTGGCCGTCGGCGGCGTCAAGCTCCTCACCTCGCTCGCGGCGCGCTATTCGACACGTGCCAACGAGATCAAGCTCGACGGCGTCGTCCTCGGATTCACCGCGTTGTTGGCGGTCGTCGTTGCGGTCCTCCTCTCCTACGCTCCGAAGCTCGCGAAGGAAGGTTCACTCGCGGCGTGGGTCGCGGCCGGCGTGAACCGCATGAGCGCGGGCGTGAAACGGCAGCGGCTTCAGCGCGGACTCGTCGTCGCGCAGATCGCCGTATCGGTCATCCTGTTGACGGGTGCGGGACTCCTCACACGCACGATGCTGCAGCTCTCCGAGGTGAAGACCGGACTCAACACCGAGCAGATCCTCACGATGGAAGTGCCGTTCGACTACGGCTCGCGGAAGGACGCGGACGCGAAGGCACTGTTCGACCGCATGCGTCGCGAGGTCGCGGCCATTCCTGGCGTGAGCGAGGTCGGAGTCGGGTCGACGATGCCGCTGCGTTCCGCGGACGTGCAGCTCGAGGTGAAGGCCGAAGGGCGTCCGCTCGCATCAGGCGAAGCGATGCCGCGCGCGGAGTTCCGCACGGTGGGTCCCGCATTCTTCCGTGCGGCGGGCGTTCCGCTCGTCAAAGGGCGTGAGTTCTCCGAGACGGATCGGAAGGAGTCGGGGATGGTCGTGATCCTGAACAAGACGCTCGCGGATCAGCTCTTCCCCGACCGCGATCCGATCGGTCAGCGTGTGGCCTGGACGGGCGATGTACTGCGGTTCATCGGCGTGAGCGATGAGTGGCGCACGGTCGTCGGTGTCGTCGGCAACACGAAGGACGGTGGGCTCGACGCCGAGCCGCGTGGCATCGTCTTTCAGCCGCTCGAGCAGGAGCAGCTGTTCGGCGGCGGCCTCGTGATCCGCGCGCAGCGTGACCCGGCCTCGCTCATCCCGGCGGCAACGCGTCTCGTCCGGAGCATCGTACCTAACGACCCGATCGAGAACGTGCTCACGATCCCGCAGATCAAGGATCAGAGCGTCGCGCCGAGGCGGCTGAACGCGGTGCTGGTGTCGTCGTTCGGCATGCTGGCGGTGATCATCGCGGCGGTCGGCATTGCCGGCGTGCTCGCATTCTCGGTCAGCGCACGCACGAACGAGATCGGTATCCGCATGAGCCTCGGCGCCGACAGCGCGCGCGTCCAGCGGATGGTACTGGCGGAGGGCGGGATCCTTCTGGTGTATGGCCTGTTGCTCGGCGTCGTCGGCGCGCTCATCGGCACGCGACTCATGCGCGGCCTGCTGTTCGGTGTGACGCCTAACGATCCGCTCACGCTCGTGGGTGTGGCGGCGATGATGGTCGTGGTCGGTATCGCGGCGTGCTGGCTGCCGGCGCTGCGCGCGGCGAGGATCGATCCGGCGGTCGCGATCAGAAGGCAGTAGGAAGAAACACCTTCAGCTGTCGGGCATTGGCAAAGCAACAGCGACAACAACGACGACAGCACTTGCAGCGGGCCGCGTTCTCCCTGTGAGACGCGGCTCGCTGCGTACCGCCTAGCTGTTGGGACCGACCAGGTCTCCCTGAGCGGCCGCGCACCACTGGCTGTTGACGAGCGTTGCGAGCCCGAGCACGTCCGTCGGAGCGCCGGGGACCGGAGGCGGGAACGTCAAGGCGGGAAGCTGCCCGCTCGAGATGAGCACGTTCAGCTCGCTGAGGAGTGCGCCGGAGAGGCCGCAGGCCGCGTCGAAGTTCCGAGGTGTCTGGTCGAGCGATTTCGCAATGGTTTCCATCTTCGCGTCGAGCGATCTCGTCTGACCGCAATTCACACTCGACCCGGCGGCGTCGAGTGATTCGTTGATCCACTCTTCCAGGCCGTGGAGCGCGGGAAGCGGACTCACAGTCGTGCCGATGTCGATCGCGCAGCTCGCGCCGGTCTTGGCGAACGACACGGTCGGAATGTTGGCCGATGGTGACGTCGGCTCGGTCCGCTCACAGGCTGCCGTGAACAGTGCGGCGGCTCCTGCGACGGCAATCAGTCGTGCTCGGTTCATGTGCTCCTCCAACTTCAGGGTGTCTCGATTGCTTCGGATCAAGAGCACGCAATCTGACCGTGCTCACCACGAGCTTCAAGCTGAGCCACACAGATGGTAGCGCCTAACGTGCTGTGAGCGCGTGATGCCTCCTTCACATCGAGGTACAGCTACGATGACGCTGTCGCGCGGCTCGACCTAGGCGAAGAAGTCCGCCAGCTCGCGGTACGGTATGCCGAGTCGCTGCGCCATCGTGCGGTCGGCAGCTGAGCGGCCGACGACGACGCTCTCAGCGAGTGCGACCTGCTCGCGGAGCGCGAACTCCAGCAGCAATCCCGGCAGCGGCTTGCGACACCAGCAGATCGGCGGACCCGCATCGTGCGGGCAACACGCGATCGTGATGTCGACTTCGAGCGCCCTGCGCGTGCGCTCGAAGTGATCACGTACGCTGTCGAGTGTCGCCTTGCCTCGCGCGATGTCCGGACGCCATGCGTGCGCGAACAACACCCAGCCATCCGCCAGGGACTGCGGGAGTATGCGCTGGCGGTCGGCGGCGCCGGCGTCGCCGATCAGGTCATCGTAGTCGAGCACGATCGCGCGCTTCGTCGCATGAGTCGTCGGCTGGCGCGCGAATCCGATCTCCTCGACGCGCGTGAAGCCTTCATCCGCCACGGGCGGCTCGACGGTCCGTTCGTAGCGGAACTGAGCCTCGGGCCCGAAGTACCGAGGGTCGGTCTTTCCACGCTCGCGGATCTCCTCCGGGCTCGGCAACGAACCATGGACGTCGACGAGTCGCGTGATGGCGTTGATCTGCGCATCGGCAACGGTCGTGGCCACCCAGACACAGCGAACCGGAACGCCGTACAGCCAGGCAGCTTCAATGACCTCGTTGCGTGACTTGCGCGACGGGTACGTGTTGTCGAGGACCCAGCGTCTGCGACCACCCGCGAGTCCGGCGTCGAGCTCACGCACGAGATCCGACAGCGAGCCGCCGCGCTCGTCTCGATTGAGACGCCCGTAGCCGGATGCCTCGAGCGCTCGTGCCGTCGTGCTCTTGCCTGCTCCAGGCATACCCATGACCAGCACGACCTCGCCCGCCGCGTCGTCAGGCGGTCGCCGCTCTGAGCGCGGCACGCGAAGGAGACGCCCCGAAAAACGATCATCCAGCTGCCGGCGGTCGTCGTCCGAGAGCCTAACGCGCAATACCCTCGCGATCGACTGGGCGGTTTCGACGCGCGTCGCCCCAGGAATCGGCGTGACGAGTGGGCTCAGGTCCATGAGCCACGCGAGCGCCACTTCCGCCGGCGTGGCGTCGTGGCGGGACGCAACCTCGGCCAGCACCGCGTCGCGTGCGAGCCGATTCACGCGTTCTCCGCCTAACGGCCGATACGCGATGAGACGAATGCCGTGATCCCGGCAGTACTCCGCTACGCCGTTGCGGAGGTTCTCGTCGTCGAGCGGGGACAGGCTCACCTGTACCGACGCGATCTCGGCGATCCGCCGCGCCGCCTCGATCTGACCGACGGTCACGTTGCAGAGGCCAATGCGACGGATCTTCCCTTCCGCCTGAAGCGCGGCCAGCGCCCGCACGCTCGTCTCGAGCGAGGTGCGTGGGTCGACGGCATGGAGCTGGTAGAGGTCGATCGCATCCACCTCGAGCGCCCGCCGGCTCGCCTCGCACGCGGCGCGAAGAGACTTGGCCTTTCCGTCCGCGACCCACTGGCCGCCGGGTCGGCGCAGACCGCCCTTGGTCGCAACCTCGATTCTCGTCCGATCCCCAGACCACCCGCGAAGCGCCTCGGCGATCAACCGCTCGTTGTGGCCGGTCTCGGTGTCGTCATGACAGTACGCGTCCGAGGTGTCGAGCAGCGTCGCGCCGGCGTCCAGGGCAGCACGGATCACCTCGATGGACCGCGCGTCATCGCGGTCCGCCGAGGTGGACAGGCGCATACAGCCGAGGCCGACTTGTACTGTCATCCCGAGGAGCGGCAGCGACGAGGGACCTTCTTTGATCTCATCGTAGCCTGTTTCCGGCTGGCTTTCTGCGACTCCGGCACTACGGAACGCAGAGCGCTCTGAACGCTCAGAAGACCCAGAAAAAGAAAATTGAACAATCGGAATTGCCGTTTCTGCGTGATCTGAGCGATCTGAGCCTTCTGCGTTCCGTAGTCCGGAGCGGCGTGCGGCGACTTCGGGCCGCCCGGGAATAGGCTACGAGCATCACGAAGATCCTCGCTGCGCTCGGATGACAGCTGGACGCTCGGGTGACAGCTGCTGACGCTCGGGATGACAACTCCTGCAAACCATCTCGACCTTTAGCCCGTCTAAAGGAGCATGACCGACGCCGACACGCCGTCACGCTCCGAGGTACTCCAGGGCACCCTGGAGATGCTCACCCTCAAAGCCCTCACGCTCCAGCCCATGCACGGCTGGGGCATCTCCATCCGGCTCCGCCAGATCTCCGGCGACGTCTTCGACGTCAACCAGGGGTCGCTCTACCCGGCGCTCCAGCGGATGCTGCGCCGCGGCTGGATCCGCGCCTACTACGCCGACAGCGAGAACAACCGCAAGGCGCGCTACTACGAGATCACCCGGGAAGGCCAGCGCCAGCTCGCGGTGCAGATGGCCGAGTGGGAGCAGTCGTCGCGGGCGGTGAATCGCGTGCTGCGGTTCGCGACGCAGGGAGCGTAGACGCGTGGCCTGGTACCATGAGATCCTGACGGCGTTCGACGCACTCACGCGACGCGGACGCGCGAAGAGCGTCGCATGGACGATGAGATGCAATTTCACCTGGACATGGAGGCTCGTCGACTGATGAGCGAACACGGCATGTCGGAAGACGAGGCGCGTCAGGCAGCGAAGCGCGCGTTCGGCGGCGTCGAGCGTCACAAGGACGCCGTGCGCGACGAGCGCGGAACGTCGTGGCTCGAAGAACTGGCGCAGGATGCGCGCTTCGGACTGCGCACGCTGAGCCGTCGACCCGGCTTCACCACCGTCGCGTCGCTCACGCTCGCGCTCGGAATCGGCGCGAGCACCGCGCTCTTCGGTGTCGTGAAGGCCGTGCTTCTCACGCCACTACCGTATAGTCGTCCCGAAGGCATCGCCGTGCTCTGGAGCGCCTGGAAGGGGTTCGACCAGACGTGGCTCTCCTACGACGAGTACGAGGGGTGGAAGTCCGACATTCCGGCATTCGCGAACGTCGGGATCTTCAGCGACGGCGCCGTGAACCTCACGGAGAACGGCGAGTCCGACCGACTGCGCGCCGGGTTCATCGACCGCGACATCCTCCCGATTCTCGGCGTGACGCCGGCGTTAGGTCGCGGATTCACGGCCGAGGAGGATATTCCGAACGGGCCTAACGTCGTGATCATCGGGAACGACGTCTGGCAGCGACGGTTCGGGGCGGATCCGTCAGTGGTCGGCCGATCCATTCAGATCAACGGGCAGGCGAGCGCTCGTCGTGGGCGTGATGCCGGCGGGGTTCAGGCTTCCGCTCGACTTCGGCGCCGACGGGGCGACGCAGGTCTGGATCCCGTTAGGCACGGACGCCGCGAACAACGGGGCCGTGCCCGGACCGGCCTTCGCCAAGGGCGGTTCGAGTCACGGCTACTACGGCCTCGCGCGACTGCGGGCCGGCGCGACCATCGAGCAGGCGAACAAGCAGCTCGCCGATCGCGTCGCACGCCTCGTCGCGGAGGGTGACTATCCGAAGGAGCAGGAATTCCGCGCGTTCGCCGTCGGCGTCGAGGAACAGGTTGCCGGGCGGCTCAAGCCGGTGCTGCTCGTGGTGTTCGCGGCGGTCGGGTTCGTGCTGCTCATCGCCTGTGCCAACGTCGCGGGGCTGCTGCTCGTGCGCGGCGAGCAGCGACGACGCGAAATGGCGCTGCGGGTCGCGCTCGGAGCCGGCAGCCGGCGGATCTCGCGGCAACTGCTCACCGAGACGGTCGTCCTTGCCGGGCTGGGTGGAACGCTAGGCGTGCTGTTGGCGGCCGGCGGCGTCTGGCTCCTCCGGAACACGGCGCCGGCGTCGTTGCCGCGCGTCGCCGAGACGCGACTCGATCCGGTCGTGCTGGGATTCGCGTTAGGTATCGCGGTCATCGCGGCGCTGATCGCCGGGCTCCTGCCGGCGCTGCAGGCGACGTCCGTCACGCCGCAGACCGAGCTGAGAGAAGGCGGACGCTCGGCCACCGCCGGACCCGGCCGACTCCGTTGGCGTCAGACGCTCGTGGCGGCCGAGGTCGCGCTCGCGGTGGTGCTCGTGATGGGCGCTGGGCTGATGATCCGCAGCGTGTCGAACCTGTTCGCGATCGACGCGGGCATTCGTCCCGAAGGCGTGTTGACGATGCGTCTGTCGACGCCGGCCGCGTGGTATCCGGATTCGTTGCGCGTCGGCGCATTCCACGACGAGCTGCGACGGCGCGTCGCGGCGTTGCCGGGCGTGAAGGCGGTGGGCCTCGTGCGGATTCTGCCGCTCGCGACGGAGGCTGGGCGATTGGGGGTTGCAGGTCGAGGGCTACACGCCGCCGCCTAACCAGGGGACGCCGGCCGACTGGCAGGTCGTGACACCCGGCTACTTCGAGGCGATGGGCATCCACCTCGTGCAGGGTCGCTTCTTCGACGAGCGCGACCGCATGGACGCGCCACTCGCGATGATCATCAACCGCCGATTCGTGGAGCTGTATCTCCAGGGCCGTCCGCCACTCGGCGCGCAGGTCGCGCATTGGCGGCGGCAACGCGACCGGGCCGAAGTACACGGTCGTGGGCGTCGTGGACAACGTGAAGCACAACGGCCTGACGCGCGAGGTGAAAGCCCAGTTCTACGCGCCGCAGCCGCAGTTCGCGACGAATCCGGGCAACACCAGTCGCACCATGACGCTCGTCGTCAGAGGCAACGTCGACCCGAAGCAGCTCATCAACCCGGTGCGGTCCGTCGTGAAGGAGCTCGACCCGCGACTTCCGATCTCGGACGTGCGCTCGATGAACGAGGTCGTGGAGCAACGCGATCGCTGCACCTCGCTTCGCGATGCAGCTCCTCGGCCTGTTCGGGGTGCTCGCGCTCGTGCTGTCGGCGATCGGGATCTTCGGGATCGTGTCGCAGGTCGTTGCGTCACGCACCCAGGAGTTCGGCATTCGCGCCGCGCTGGGCGCGACGCCGAGGAATCTGCTGATACTGAGCCTCGGCAGCGGCGTGCGTCAGGCGGGCGCGGGCCTCGTCGTTGGCGTCGCGGCGGCGCTCGTGCTCACGCGCACGATGACGTCGATGCTGCAGGGCGTGACGGCGACGGATCCGGTGACGTTCGTGACGGTGGTGGTGGTGACCGCGGTGGTGGCGGTCGGCGCGAGCATGATCCCGGCGCGCCGCGCAGCGAAGACCGACCTGGCAAAAGTAATGACAGGCTGAACCGGCACTCGGCGCTGCCGAACGATGGCGAGAGTCGGAGTCTGTCAGTCGGTTGTCATTCCGCGCGAAGCCGGCGTCTACGGGGACTGAGACCTGATGACTCCTACTGACGTGACTGGCACGCTTGGTACTGGGAGTGCCGCCGCCGGATGCCGTGCGGTGCGCATGGCATCAACCCTCGCGACAGTCCTCGACCACCTCCCACCGAAATGCGTGATGTGGTCGTGCGAGCCGGGCAGGTTCTGGCAGAAGATGCAGGTGGTCTGCAAGGGGACCGTCCGGCGAGTCAATTGGCACTACATTTCCGTCCACCAAATTTCCCGGTTTTCGCGGGCGACTCAACCCTCACCGGAGATTCCCAGTTGCCTAACGCCTACAACCCCGCCGCCACCGCGGTCACCGCGGACGCGTTGCTCGACCACTGGCAGGGCCACCGCCGCCTGACGCGGCGCATGATCGAAGCGTTCCCCGATGACAAGCTGTTCACGTATTCGCTCGGCGGAATGCGCACGTTCGGCGAGCTCGCGCTCGAGATGCTCACGATGGGCGCGCCGATGGTGCGTGGGACGGTGACGAACAAGTGGGATTCGTCGATGGACCGCTCGCCACGTGCGCGCGCCGAGCTGCTGAAGCAGTGGGACGAGGCGACGGAGCAGATCAACGCGCTGTGGAAGCAGATTCCGCCCGAGCGCTTTCACGAGACGATCAAGGCGTTCGGTCAGTATGAAGGCCGCGTGTCGGATCTACTGCTCTACGTCATCGACAACGAGATTCATCATCGCGGGCAGGGGTACGTATACCTTCGAACCCTCGGGATCGACCCGCCACCGTTTTACGAGCGGCAATAGAGCTCGACTGGCGTTGGTCTTGTTGGACCGGAATGCCAAGCATCGCTTCAGAGCTTGGCCAGTGACTCAGCACGCCAGCCTTCAGTAGGAGGTGTCAGGCATCAGTCTCCGAGCCCAGTCGGCAGTCCGCGCCCAAGCGCGACCCAAGCCGGCGGATACGGGACCTGATGCCTGATACCTCGCTGCTGAGCAGTCGCTGACGCACTTGGTACTGGCCATGCCGCCGCCAGAGATCCTGACGCGTTTGCGCCGTTCTGGATCAGCCGTCAGCTCGCAGCGCAATCACTGGATCGATCCGCGTAGTCGATCGTGCCGGGATGATGGTCGCGATCGCCGCGATCCCGAGCAGCAGCACAGCCACGACGGCCAGCGTTAGGCCGTCGGTTGGGCTGACCTCGTAGAGCATCGCTACGAGGAGTCGGTTGCCGAGTGCCGCACCGACCAATCCGAGCGACGGCCCCAGAGGCCGCGATGACGAGGCCGCGACGCATGACCATGCCTTGCAGGTTCTGCGACGTCGCGCCGAGCGCCATGCGGATCCCGAGCTCCCGCGTGCGCTGACGCACCATCGTCGTCATCACGCCAAGTAACCCAACCGCGGCCAGCGCGACCGCCGCAATCGCGAACACCGCCAGCAGGATCGCGTTGAGGCGCGGCAGCGCGCGCGGCCCCTCGAGCAGCGTCTCGAACGGCGCGGCACTCGCCACCGCTACGCGCGGATCGACCTCGCGTACGGCTCGGCGAATCGCCGGGATGAGATCGGCCGGACGGCCGGCCGCGCGAATCACGAGCGTCGTTGGCGCAACGGGATACGCCGTTTGGCGAAGCGGGAAGTAGAGCGTCCTGCGCGGGTCCCGAAGATCCCGGTAGCGCGTCTCCGGGACGACGCCCACGATCGTGATCAGGCTGTCGCCCTCACCGGACTTGAGACGCTTGCCGATCGGATCCGCGTTAGGCCAGTAGTATCGCGCCGCCGACTCGCTGATGAGCGCGACGCGCGGCGCACCCTCGCGATCCGCGTCCGTGAAGCTCCGCCCGCGCAAGACCCGAATGCCGAACGTCGAGAAATAGTCGGGCGTCACCGGCTCGAAGATCAACGTGGGATTCTTCGCCGCCTCGTCAGCTGTCTGCCCCTCGGCCGCGATCTGCCCGAACACTCCGCCGACGGCAACGAACGGGGGCGTGAGCACCGGGGTCACCGCGCGCACGCCCGGAACGGCGGCGAGACGCGGAACCAGCACGTTGACCAGGGCGAGCTGCCGCAGGGTTGTCCGAGAAGACCTCGCCGGGAGTTGCCAGCTCGGCAATCAGGAGATTCGCTGGGTTCATCGCGAGCTCGACGCGCTCGAGCTTCAAGAAGCTGCGCGTGATGATACCCGCGGCGGACAGCACGAGCAGCGCGAGCGCGACCTGTCCAACGACGAGCGCCTCGGTCCCGAGACGGAACCGCCGGCTCGCGGTTGCCTGACGCGAGCCCGAGCGCAGCACGTCCTGCAACTCGACGCGCGACGTCACGAGCGCCGGCGCCAACGCGAACAACAGCGTCACGACACCCGCGATCACGATGGCCCCACCGACGACGGTGGCGTTGAGGTGAATCTCGCCGATCCGCGGCGTGCCAACGGGCGCAAAGTGGACGAACGCGCGCACGGCTCCAATCGCGAATACGACGCCCACGGCCGCGCCAACGACCCCGAGCAGCGCGCTCTCGGTGACGAGTTGGCCGACGATCCGTGCCCGCCCTGCCCCGAGCGCCGACCGCACCGCGATTTCCCTCGTGCGGGCGAGCCCGCGGACGAGCAGCAGGTTGGCGACGTTGATGCACGTGATCAGCAACAACAATCCAGCGGCTGCCGCGAACGCGATCACCGCCGGCTTCACGTCGCCGACGATGGCGTTCGTCAGCGAGTGAACGACCCCGACGACATCGCGGTGCCAGCGCGGCGCACCGGGACGCGCGAAGTAGCTCGTCAGCTCGGCGCGCGCGGCAACGGCTGACGCGTTAGGCCTGAGCCGCCCAATGACATTGAGCTCCGCGTAGACGCGCTGACTATCGAGCGAAGGCGAGTTCGGAATGACCGGCGCCCAGAAGTCGACCCCCGTCGGGTAGTCCATGCCTTCGGGCATCACGCCGACGATCGACTGTGCCGCGCCCGTCCAGTGCAGCACGAGCCGCCGTCCAAGGACGCCCGGATCGCCGCCGAAGTACCGCTGCCACGCGCCATAGCTCAGCACCGCCACCGGCGCCGCGCCTTTGACATCGTCCTCGGGTCGGAGCGCTCGGCCGAGCACCGGCTTCACGCCGAGTAGGTCGAAGTAGCCTCCGGTGACAAGTGACCGGTGGAGACGATACACGTTGCCACCGTCACGGATGGGCACGAGCTGCGCGCCACCGTAGGCGAAGAACTCGATGCGCTCCAGCGATTGCGTGCGCGCCGCGAACGCATGGGCATCGTCGAGCAGGAGCGGAAAGTTGTCGAAGCGGCCATCCCGCGTGGCGCCCCACAGCACCACTACACGATCCTGGTCCCGGATCGGCAGCGGGCGCAGCAGAAACGCTTCGGCCACTGTGAACACGGCCGTCGACAGGCCGATCCCTAACGCGAGTGTGAGAATCGCGGTGGCCGAGAAGCCGGGGGTCCGACGAAGGCTCCGGACGCCGAGGCGTGCGTTCTGCAGGACGCTCATCATTGACTCTTCTCCGCGACACTCTGTGAACCGAGCTGTTTCGCGAGATCGTCTACACGGGCCAGCAAGCGTGGTTCACCTAATTTCTCCGCGACCGCGGGAAACGATGGGGTCGCACCGGTCCAGCGGAGCTCGCTCGACGTCGGTGAACAGTGGCGCGTCCGTCCGCAGGGTCGCGAGCGTCTTGAAGAGCAGCGCGATCTCGCGATTCGGTCCGAGTACGTCAGGCGGAAACGCCTCGATGGTCCCGTAGCGATTGACGAGGCTCGCCGCCGTCTTCGTCCCGATGCCAGCGATGCCAGGATAGCCGTCCGCCGTGTCGCCGACGAGCGCGAGATAATCCGGGATGTGCTCCGGGGCGACGCCGTACTTGGTCTTGATGACGTCCGCGTTGCGCACCTGGCCGCTGCGTCGGTCCACCTGCACGACGCGGTCGCCGACGACGCACTGCGCGAGATCCTTGTCTGGCGTCCGAGATGCTCACCTTCTCGACGCGCGGGTCGAGCGCCGCGAGGTGCGCGGCGGACGCGAGGCCGTCGTCCGCCTCGAGCTCGACCATGGGCCAGACAGCGACGCCCATGGATGCGAGCATCTCCTCGAGTGGATGGAACTGCGCGTGCAGTGCGGGCTCGATCCCCTCGCCCGTCTTGTAGCCGTCGTAGAGTGCGTTACGGAACGACTCGATCACGTGATCGGTGGCCACGCCAATGTGGGTCGCGCCCCCCTCGAGCATCTGGACGACCGTGCGCAGCACGCCCAGCGCCGCGCCTAACGGCGGGTCGACCGCCTGTTTCGCGCGACGGAGTCCGTAGAAGTGGCGGAACAGTTCATAGGTCCCATCGATCAGGTGGACGATCATTCAGCCTCGGGCGAGCAGCGCATCGATGTGCTCTCTGGTCTTCGGGTAGACGTCGGTTCGTGCGCCTGCGTCGATCAATGCCCTGATGACCGCGGGGTAGTCGACGCCGTCCACGGGTCCGTTGTAGGCATACCACAAGGTGCCTGTCAGCACGGTGCCTCCGTAACTGTTCAGCGTCTCCAATTGTGCGCCGCGCGCCAACAGGAGATTGACAATATCCATGTGTCCGTGGGCGGCCGCAAAGTGGAGCGCGGTCGCGTCCACATCCCTCGACGCCGGGTTGACGCCCTTCTCGAGCATGAGCTTGACGACGTCGGCGCGGCCGAACGTGGCAGCCTTCGTCATCGCGTACTCCAGATGCACCTGCGGATCCCGGGGCAGCCTCGGCCAACGAACCGTGGTCAACGGCGCGTCCGGCTTCAGGTGGCCGTCGTCACCGACCAGCGACGCGACGATATCGAGCCGACCTAACGCGGCGGCCGAGATGATGTTGTCGACGCGCGCACCGCGTCGGACGAGTGCTTCCGCTGCGTCCGGGTAGTGGAACGCGATCGCCGTCATCACCGGCGAGCCGTTGTCTTCCACGCCGTTGACCGCGGCGCCATGGTCCACGAGCACGTCGACGAGCGCGACCTGCACACCGGCGAGCTTCGGGTGCACGCTCGAGACGAGCATGTCCATCGTCGTGGCGTCGCCACCGTACATGTGCGCGAGGGCGTCGGCTTCTGCTCCCGCATCGAGCAGCGCACGCGCAATCTCCACGGCGTTCGTCGGCGTTTTCTGTCGATAGCCTTCGTGCCCGTTCGCGGCGGTGTAGTGGAGTAGCGTCGCGCGATGGTCTCGTGCAGACCGTGCGCGGACCAGCGCTGGATTTGCGCGCAGCATCGAGGTCAGCGCGGTGAGGTCGCCGGTGACGACCGCGTCGGCGGCCGCTTCGAACTCGGAGTCCGGCGAGCTCGCGGCTGCGAGCGCCTCGACGTGCTGCGCGAACTTCGGCCAGCTCGCAAAGTCGTGCAATCGCGCGAGAAAGAGTTGCGCGTCGCTGAGCGTACAGGACGCTCCGGCACCGTCGTCCGTCAACAAGCGGCTGGCCCGCGCGTCGCGTATGATGTCTTCGACTTCGCGTTCGACCTGCGACCAGCGGAGGTGCCTCACATGGACGGCGGCGTCGGCACTCGATTCGTCGCCGTCGTGGAGGGCCGCGAGTGCCTCGAGCCACTGCCTGGCCCAGGTACGTACCGCGGCTTCGCCTGACGTGCACGCCTTGGCGAGACTCTTCGCGCGGTTGCGGTACTGCTCAATGTTCGGACGCGGCGGGAAGCGGGATCGCGTCGGTGCCACGGGGTTCCATACGAATCTCCTTTCACGAGATCGCCTGGAGTCCGCACGCGTCAGGCAGAAAGAAGGTTCGTACCTTCGGATTTGGACTGACGGGTGGGCATGGCCCTTTCCGCGGACTGGATGCGCCCCTGGCGCTGCGCTCACGTTATGTCGGAACCCGCGTTGAGGCAACCGGAATTGCTCGGCTCGTTGACGCGAACGGGTGGGGTGCTGCATTGTGATCGGATGTCATTCCGAGCGAAGGTCGAATTCCGAGGGAGGCCGCAGGCCGCAGTCGAGGAATCGTGATCGTCCCGATAGAGGGGCCTCTCTACCGAGATGATCGCGATTCCTCGACTCGCGTGCGCTCGTCGGAATGACAGCGCTGCGCCGTTTCGCGGCTGCGCTCGGCGTGACCGCGCTTCTCGCCGCGTGCAGCCATGCGCCCCGCCCCGCCGCCGTGCCCGAGGTCGCGCCACCGCGCATCGTCGGGTACCTGGCGTCGTGGGGCGTTCGCTCCAAGGGGACGAAGATCGCCGATCTGCCCGGGAACGAGCTGACGCACATCATCTACGCGTTCGCGCGCGTGACCGAGGACGGGCGCCTGGCGTTAGGCGACCCGTGCCTCGACATCGGACAGTGCGACTCCACCGCCGCGCCACCGGCGAAAGACGGCGGCAACTTCGCCGAGCTCCGGCGTCTCAAGGACCGCTATCCGCGCCTCAAGCTGCTCGTCGCGGCCGGCGGCTGGTCGGGCTCCGGGCGGTTCTCCGACGTCGCACTCACTCCGGAATCGCGCCAGAAGTTCGCGCAGTCGGCTGTCGATGTGATCATCCGTCGATCGCCGGGCCTGTTCGACGGCATCGACATCGACTGGGAGTATCCCGTTCGCGGCGGCCTCGCGACCAACGTTACGCGCCCGGAGGACCGGCAGAACTGTACGCTGCTGCTTCAGGCGTTGCGGCAGGAGTTGGACGCGCAGGGCAAGCGAGACGGCCGTCAGTACCTGTTGACCATCGCAACCATTGCCGGCCCCGGCGTGTTCACGCAACTCGAGCTCGGGCCCGTCGCCGCGGCGGTCGACTGGTTCAACGTCATGACGTACGACTTCCACTCCGGCTCGAAGATCGCGCACTTCAACGCGCCGCTCTACACGGCCACAGGCGATCCCACACCTGGCTACACAGTCGACTCGACCATGCGTCGCTACATTGCCGGCGGCGTGAGCCCGTCGAAGCTCGTGGTCGGCGTTCCATTCTACGGCCGTGTATACGGCGGCATCGGCGCGGCGAACGACGGGTTGTTCCAGCCAGTGACGGGGCCGGTGCCGAACGAGTGGAAGACCGGCACGGACTACAAGGCGATCGTTCGGCGCGACCCGGAGTCACTCGGCTTCCGCCGCGTTATGCACCCAGAGGCGCGCGTGCCGTTCCTCTACAACGCGACGACGGGTACGTGGATCACGTACGACGACGCGGAGTCGGTGGCCGAGAAGGCGGCTTACGTGCGCACGCACGGGCTTGGCGGCGTGATGGCGTGGGAGATCGGCGGCGACGACGGAACGCTGCTGCGAACGATGTACGAGGAGCTGCGGGCGAAACCGTAGTGTCATCCCGAGCGTCAGCGAGGGATCTGCTGTGAAGGTCCTGTCGCCCGTCCGGCGCCGTGGACTGAGTCGAACGCGCAATTCCAACAGCGACGCAGAATTCGCAGGCGCGCTGGGAGCGCGCAACGCAGAAGGACGCAGAAAACTGCAACACCCCTAACGGGACAAGCTCCGTTCCGCCAAGGCCGTGAAGAAAGGGGGACTGCCTCGGGACGCATTGGCCACGCCCGAGGCCGTGTGTCATCCCGAGCGCCAGCGAGGGACCTTCTCGAACGTCATCGTGGCACTTCTCGCCACGAGTACTTCACAGAAGGTCCCTCGTCGCTGCCGCTCCTCGGGATGACAGCATTGCAGTTTTCTGCGTCCCTCTGCGCTGCGGCCGCGGAGCGGCCGCCTGCGAATTCTGCGTCGCTGTTGGACCGCGCGATATTGCCGGCTGGAAGCGTTAGGCATGACTTCGGACACCAGCGACGGCCGCTAAGGCACCCGGATCCAGCGCGACGGCCGTCATCACCGGCAGCGCGAAGTCGAGCAATCCCCGAGCACTCAACAGGTAGCTCGAGGCATTCCCGACGAGCCCACCATCATTGCCGGTGGCCCGCAGATACGCATCGACAACGTCCGCGAAGAATCGCTCCGACCAGTTCGCGTGCACGCCGGCACTCGCTGTGTCGAACTCCTCCACCTCCCGCCACACGCGCTCGCCGTTCTCGAGCCATGGCACCTTGAACCGCGCCACGCGCTTGCCCGGAAAGTCCCCGATGTGCTCCGCGTAATGGAGGAACGTCACCGTGTCGTGATCGGAGCCGAGCATCAGGATCTTGCCGTCGAGCGCGACGAAGCGCTCGAGCAACGAGCCGCGGCCGAATGCGTAGTTCCACGGCTGATGTGACATCAGATAGTCGGCATGCGTGCCCCAGACGACGAACCGCACCACGTGTGGGTTCACGCGCGACCCCGGGTACGTGCGCAGCAGCTCCACCAACGCACCGTTGTCGCGACTCGAGCGCGCCGTGTACGGGTCGAACGGCGGCAGCTTCTCCTCGAGCTCCGCCTCCTGCTCCGGCGTCAGCTCCCCGCGGCCGATCTCGTCGACGTACGCGGGACAGCTCGCATACATGATGAGCGCACCGTCCTCGCTCACGACATCCTTGATGGCGAGATGAACCTCATCCGGTCCGCCCGCCACCTCGCCAATGGCGCGCAACGATGCGTGGACCATCACCACGTCGCCGCGCGTGAGGCCGAGTGCGCGAAGGTCGGCGGCGAGTTGCTGTCGGGAATGCATGCTATCGCGTCGTCCAGTGACCGGGTGAGGCGAGGCCCGCAACGTATGTGGCCGCGCAGAGCTCGAGCGACGCGATTGCCGCCTCGAGCGGCTCGCCTGCGCGATTGCGCAGACCAGGCGCTGGCGCGCATGATTCCCGCACGCTGACCCGCAGATCCGATCTCCTCCCACGATTTCAATGCCCTGCTCTCGATCGCACCACTCGTCTCGCGTCGTCGCGCCAGCACGACGCTCATCGCCGCGCTCGCGCTCACCGCCTGCGCGCATCCATCGCAAACCGGCTCGCCGACGGTGGACCACGGCGACTACGACGTCGTGATCGAGAACGGGCGCATCGTCGACGGGACCGGAAATCCCTGGACGTACGGCGACGTCGGCATTCGCGGCGAACGCATCATCGCTGTCACTCCCCGCGGCGCGCTCCGCACCGCCTCGGCCAAGCAACGCGTCGACGCGCGCGGACACATCGTCGTCGCCCGGGTTCATCGATATCCAGGCGCACTCGTGGGAAGAGCTCCTGTGGCGCGATGGACGCGTCGTCAGCAAGGTCACCCAGGGCGTCACCAGCGAGATCCTCGGCGAAGCGACCACGCCCGCGCCGTCGAACGCCGCGATGGACTCGCTCTCCGATATCGGCGGCATGGAGCCCGAGCGAGCCGCGCTCCAGCGGTCGTTCCACGGCGACCGCGGATTCGGCGCAGTGGCTCGACGCGTTCGCCCGACACAAGAAATCCGTGAACGTCGGCTCGTACCTCGGCGCAACGACCGTTCGCGCGTACGCGATGGGTCAGGCGCCGGGCGCGCCTAACGCCGCACAGCTCGACACCATGCGGTCCGTCGTCAGGCGGTCCATGCGCGACGGTGCGTTCGGCATCTCGTCCGCGCTGATCTACCCGCCGGGCTCGTATGCGGCGACGCCAGAGCTCGATCGAGATGGCGAAAGCGATGGCGCCGTACCACGGCGGCTACATCACGCACATGCGGTCCGAGGACGACTCGCTGTTCGAGGCGATCGACGAGGCGTTTCGCATCGGCGCGAGGGCGGCGTGCGCGTGGACATCTACCACCTCAAGGCGTCGAACCGGAAGAACTGGGGCAAGGCGCCGGCGATGGTCGCGAAGATCGACTCCGCGCGCGCGCCGCGGGACTCGACGTCGGTGCGACGATGTACCCGTATCCGTTCTCCGGCAACAACCTCGGCGAGTGCTTCCCGGATTGGGCGGCCGAGAACGGGAAGCTGATGGACAACCTCAAGAATCCGGAGACGCGCACGCGCATCCTGCGCGAGATGGCCGACCCGAACGGCGCGCCGCTCTGCCAGATCGAGGGACCGTCGGCCTACATGGTCGCCGACTTCCGGAAGCCGGAGCACGCGAAGTACGAGGGCAAGCGCTTGAGCGAGATCGCGACGGACATGGGAAAGCCGTGGCCCGAAGCCGTCGTCGATCTGATCGTCAGCGAGGGCCGCGACCTGTCGAAGATCAACTTCACGATGTCCGAGGACAACGTGCGGATGCAGATCAAGTATCCGTGGGTGATCATCGGCACAGACGCCGGCGGCGTGCGATCCGGACAGCACGAAGAACGTCGTGCACCCGCGCTCGTACGGCACCTATCCGCGCATCCTCGGACGCTACGTGCGCGAGCAGCACCTGTTCACGCTCGAGGAAGCGGTGCGCAAGATGAGCGGTGCGGTCGCGGCGCGACTTGCCCTGCGCGATCGCGGGCTGCTGCGCGAGGGCATGTACGCGGACGTCGTCGTGTTCGACGACAGCACGATCATCGACCTCGCGACGCCGGAGAAGCCGCATCAGATCAGTCGCGGCGTCGAGCAGGTGTTCGTGAACGGCGTGCAGGTCGTGCGCGACGGCAAGCACACGGGTGCGACGCCGGGACGCGTGCTCAAGGGCGCCGGCGCGGGGATGCGTTAGGCGTGAGCGGCACCTGACGCGAATGCGCACAGCGACGAAGATCTTCGTCGTCCTGTTCATCATGCTGGAGGCCGTCGCGGCGCTCGGCATGGTCGCGATCAGTGTGCATGGCCCAGCCGGCCTACCCATCGCCGCGGCCGTGTATTTCGTGGCCGCGGCATCGATCACCTCGTGGGCTGCTCGGCGTCTCGGCAGCCCATGGCACCTCGGCGGTGTGGGCCTCGCGCTTCTGGCCCTGACACCGGCTATCGTGTCGGTGCTCAGCGAGGCCGAGAGCCGCGCGTACAAACGAGACGTTGCCGCTACGCTGATCGGCAACGTTCGCGACGAACCGATACTCTCGGACAGCGGCAGGCCGATCGGCGTACGTCTTTCGTATACGGTGACGGCTCCAAAGCGTGGGTACTATGGGGTTCTGCCGTCGCTCGATGAACGAGAGCCGTCACCGAAGTCCGACAGGCGGCTGGGGCTCAGCGCGGCGCGGTGGACGAACGACGGCAGCAGCGTTCCGATCAGGTTCGAGGCACGGGCGACGCACGAGATGATGGTCGAGCTCTATCCGCCTATCCTGTTCTTTGGTCAGAAGGGGCGATGCGTTACCGCGAGTCTCCTTCCACCACCGCTGGCGACCGCCGTCAATCTGCGCCACTCCGCGTGTCGATCTCGGGAGAGTACGGGACACCTATGAGGGTGACACCGAGCGCCTGACGCGCGGTTCCTACGACGTGGCCGAGATGTATCGAGGCGTGCTGGACGAGGGGCTGCCGCACTGTAGCACCCCGTAACGCTGTGTCATTCCGAGCGAAACGCCGGAGGCACGCAGTCGAGGAATCCTTGCTGTCCGGATAGAGAGGCCCTGAGGCTCGTCGTCGGCCAGAGCGAGTGCTTCGCGGTCGCTGGATCGACGAGGACGCGCCGCGATCTCCAGTGGGAGATCACCGCGCCCACCATGCACATGATCGGCATCACCAAGTAGAGCGCGCAGCGCCCGGCGTGTGGTCAGAGCCGACCGAGCGCGAGGACCGCGAGCGCTTTCTCGGCGTCGAGCTCCTTCGCGCCACCGCCGCGCGCCTGCCCGACGTCCACGATGAGCTGCGTCTCGCCCTTCCGAACCGTGAGCTGGCCCTTGGCGGCGAATGCTTCGTCGCCAAGGCCTTTCACATCCTGGTAGCCGGATTTGCCGGCGAGCGATTGCCGGTACTGCGTGAAGTACGCCTCCGCTGTGCTCCCTAACGCGTAACGGGTCACGCTTACTTCCGATCCGTAGAAGCACATTCGGCCTTGACCGAACGTCCCTGAAGCGGAAGCGTCATTGCCTTCTCGGTCCCAGCCGGCACGGCCGCACCGAGCGCCTTTGCGGCTTCCTGCTGCGTAATAAGACCGCAGGCGCCGAGCGGGGCGGCAGACATTGTGTTGACGCGATGGGCACCTCCCGCCATCCCGGCGAGGCTCAAGACGAACGCGGCGGGACCAAGCAGTCGGGAGTGGACGTTCATGCAGAGCCCTCGAGGCGGTAGCACAGCGCTTGGCGAATGAGCACGGGCCATGCGCTCAGGAAGAAACAGCTTGGCCTCGTAACGCTCGCGTCGGATCCCCGAATGCGCAAGCCATTGGCTCGCAGGCAGGCCACCTCGCCAGAGCGGCCTGCCCCGTGAGCGCGGCTATCCGAGCGCGTACTTGACGAACCGACGCAGGTCGAAGTCGCGTCCGCCTAACGCCTTGTTCGGCTCCCACTTCGGCCACAGGTTCCAGAACGAGTTCCGATCATCGAGCATCATCCCGGCGAACGTCTCGGCCACGATCGTCCCGCCGACGTCGCCGAGCTTGGGCGTATCGATCTTCTTGTCGCCGTCGGACGTGTGCACGGTCTCGGATTCCGGCTTCGTCCGGAAGCCGTGCGCAGCTTCCGCGAGCACATACGCCCAGAGCGGGCAGTTGTCCCTGAACCGCGGGAAGTCCTTGGCAATCGAGGGCAGGTCGGCGGCGTCATCCGATGAGCTGCCGATGAGAATCTCCTCGTTATGCAATGGCTCGACCCCCATCACGCGCGCGATCGACTGACCCGACGGCAGGCGCATGCGCCAGCCGCGAACGAGGTTTCGCGCCGCGAGCGACTTGAACGCGCCAGGATTCGAGCCCGTCACGTTCGCCGGCAGGTTCGAGAGCGGATCGACGAGCGACGGATCGATCTTGTAGGCCAATTGCGTGCGCTTCGCCTGCGCGTCCGCGGCGTCGTCTTCCAAACCAGCGGGCCGCTTCTCGATATCGATGAACCGCGCCCAATCGATGGCCCACTGTGGATTCATCTCACGGAATCCGCGAAGATCATCGACCGGCGCGACGCAGCCCTCGGGAAGCCGCGAGAGCGAGAAGATCGGGATCGACGCGACGCGGTCGTTCAGGCGATACCCGGGCCGCACCATGGAGTGGCCGAAGCGATACGCGGCGGCCGCGAACTCGAGCGGCATGAACGCCGAGTGCACCGGCTTGTAGTATCGCAGGCGCGGTGGCCTGTCGATGACGTTGCCCTTCCTCGACTCGAACAGATGCGGCAGGATGTCTTCCAGCACACGCCCCGAGACGACGCGCCGCAGAAAGTCGTGCGTGACGACCCACTGATAGTGGAAGCGCACCTGCTGCTGCACCTGCTCGAACGTCAGCGATGGGTTGTCCTTCCGGAAGTTGTTGTGGAAGCGCAGCACGAGCCCCTGGAACTGCGACACGATCACGTTCTCGTCGTTCCGCGGGTCGCCGATCATCGCGCGCTGATTCGAGGCGCGCGCGAGGTCCTGCGCCTTCTGGATCGGCCTGCCTAACGCTTCGCCGCTGAGCGGCTTGCCGAGCAGCAGCTGCTTGTCGTCGCCGTAGAGGTACGGCTGATCGTCCGGCCCTCGCCCGTAGACGGAGTCCAGATCGAGCCGAGGCGTGCGGAAGTCGATGAGCGCGTCGGGGTCGTTCTGCCGCATCAAGCTGCTGCTCGGGTCGAACGTGATATCGTGGTCGATGAACTGGCCCAGGTACGTGTACGCTGATGGAATGCCGCTCTCTTCGTCATCCGCGCCGTCTTTCGGGCAGTCCGGCTCGTGGATCATCGCCGCCGCGAGCGTCTCGAGCAGTTGCTCCGCTTCGGTGTCGTTGCTGCCGAAGTCGGCGGGGGCGAGCGCGCGGAAGATTCGACCGAAGCGGCCCTCGAACAGCCGGCTTCGCGTGTCCATGTCGATGCCGCGCGGAGGAATGCCGTGCGGTCGTACCATTGGCGGCTTGATGACCGCCTTGTTACGGATTTCGAGTCCCATGAATGCATGTCCTGGCAAGAGTCGCCCATCGGCTGTAACCAGCCGAGCGCCAGGCGGCGCACGAAATGCCGCCGCCTCGGCGAAGCAAGGAGGAACGGACGCGCTATGGTACGCCGGAAGGTGGTATCGGGCAATGTCGGGAGCCTAACGGCGCAAACGCCCGAGCTTGCTTGCCGTTACAATCGAGTGCGCGCCGCACCTAACGCGTCTACCCGGACGTCAGGCTCGCTGCACCGCCGCGGCCGCCTCGCGAATCTGCGCCGTGTGGCGGCCTTCGTGTCCAGCGAGAAAGAGCAGCCACTGGTAGATATTCAGATCGCCGAGTCGTGGGTGCGGAAGTTGGACGCTGCTGAGCGCGAGACCATCGGCGGCGACGATCGCATCGCGCAGCACGCGGCGATGCTCCGCCAGCGCCTTCCACGCGGCCTCCGTGCTCAGTCCCGCAGTCGGCCGCGATGCCTCGCTCGCCGTCAGTGCGTTCGACCTGTCGAGCAACCGTGTCACGTCGAGCGTCGGCGTGACCGGACTTGTCTCGGTCTCCGGCCCGAGCCCCTCGGCGCGCGCTGCCGCGAGCTTCGTCACGAGCATCGGTGCGATACGGCCTTCGACCAACGAGAGATGCTCGAGGACCTCGGACACCGACCACTGTTCGGAGCCTGGCCGAGTGCGTTGGAGTGACGCCGGAACCTGCGCGACTGCGTGTTCGAGCGCGGACCGGTAGCTATCGAGCACACTGAGAACTTCCTGGGTACGTGGATGCATGCGAGAACCTCTCGAGATGTGGCGCGACGATCGCTCGTGGTCGAGTCTAATCGCGGCGGAGCGAACGGCCAACGCCATGTCATCCCGTGTCATCCCGAGCGTCAGCCGTGTCATCCCGAGCGTCAGCTTTGTCATCCCGAGCGGCAGCGAGGGATCTTCTCGACCGTCATTGTAGCTCGGCCAGCTACGATGAACCGTACAGAAGATCCCTCGCTGACGCTCGGGATGACACCGCTGTTTCTCCGCCTCCGCCGTCCGCCATCCGCCCTCCGCCTTCCTAAGGCCTCCTTCCTCCGGCCTCGCCCATTCAGTCGACGAACACGATCCGCGAGCGATCGTCCGCGTTATCGAGGATCAGCCGCCCACGATCCAGCACGATCACGAGCCGCGCGCAGCCAGGATCGGGCTGCGTGAAGTAGACACGCGAGATGCGGCGCCCCATGACGTTGAATCGCTCGGTCAAGTCCGTCAGGCGATACTCGAATGCAGGTTCGCCACCCGTCACCTGCTCGGGCGCGCCCGTCCGCCAGAAGAACACGCCAGCATCGAAGAAGAACCGCACCCACGTTCCGCCTTTCACCTCGAGGAACACCACGTTCACGAGGTCCGACGGCACGCCGTGATGCCAGAATTCCTGCGCGACCATGCCGCGGCACTCGCGCCCCTCGAGCATGCGCACAAACTCGTCGGGTTCGTTCATGCCAGACGGCGCGACGGGCGTCATTGCACCACGGACGGTGAGACCGGCTCGAGCAAAGCGTTGAAGAACATCTTGAACGTCCCGTACGATTGCCCACGATAGAGCGGGCGGAAGCCGAACATCGTCACCCGGCCCTTGCCTAACGCGATATCCGCTGCCGCCGCCTTTCCCGCGAGCTTCGCCGGCCCCTGCAGGAATCCACTCAGCAGGATCGACTCGGGGCGATCCGGATATCGGGCGATGACGCGCGCCTGCGAGCCAGCCGGCAGTTCGAGCGACGTCGAGTTCACGAAGTAGATGGCGGACGAATCACTCATCCCTCGGCCCACCGGATGCGTACCGTCGACCACCACGCGCAGAATCGAGCCCGGCGCGTAGATCTGTTCCGCGTCGGCCGCGGCATTGCGATTGCCCCCGCCACCTCCAGCGCGCACGAGCTTCACATCGACGCCGAGCGCGGCAGGCGCGAGCTCGGTCGCGCCGTCGATCAGCACGAGATGACCGCCGTCCTCGGCGAACTGCTTGAGCGCCGCGAGCCCCTCCGCGCCGATGCCACCAGCGTACTGGGGCGGCACCTGGGCATCCGTCATCCCGTCGCGCACTTCGCGGAGCGACAGGTCGGGGATGACGATGACATCGAATTTCTTTCGTAGACCGCCGGCGCGCGCCACCGAATCGCCGAACGAGATGTACGGGAACTTGAAGTCGTCCATCACCCACCGGGTCCAACCCTCGTCCATGCTCGCCGTCCACGACTTGTACAGGCCCACGCGTGGCTGGCGCGTTAGGCACGCGTACTGCCGCGTGTCGCGAGCGACGGCGGCGTCCGTGAGCGTCGATCCGGCGCGAGGGGTACAGCGCGTGCGCGGCGTCGCATCGGTCACGGGCGTCGTCTCCACCGAGAGCGGCTGATCGATCTGCACCGCGGTCACGCCCATCTGGAGCGGCAACGTCCAGCCGGCGACGTCGTACGGCCGCTCCGGCGGACCGCCCGGGTACTGCTCCATGCGCGGGAACCGCTGCACCTCCAGCAGGTCCTTCGCGTGGGCCCGGTATGGCTGATTCATCCGCACGACGTACGACCCGGCGCCGTACGTGGTACCACCGGCCGAGAATGACGTCTTTGCCTGACCGACTTCCACGCGTCCGACGCGAAGCACGTCCACCAGGCGCTCGACGGCGCCGGCGTCGGCCTGCCCCGCGGGAATGACGAACGCATACGGCGGCTTCGACCCCGCCTCGATGGCGCGACGTCCCATCGCGACGAAGCTCCGCACGTAGTCCTCCCGCTGCTCGGACGCGAGCCTAACGAGCGACTCGGCCGCAATGAGCTCGTACTCGATGATGTCGCGCAGATGCCATTCACCGCCCGGCCACGGGTTCGGGAAGTTGATCCGTCGCTCGTACTTGGGCAGACCACGGGCGTGACCGCGCAACTGCGACGTGTCCTGCACGATCGGCGTCGCGATGCGAACGCTCGCCGCCTCCGTGATGACACCGACCATGTTGTGCCGAGTGGGCGTGGAGCGCGCGCCGCCGTGCCACCAGAGGTCGTAGATCACACTGTTCGCCACGCCGCTCTTCCCGCGCTCCTCGAGCGCGAACGCCATCTCCGCGCCGACGTGCGCGATGCCGCGCACGATCATCGGGTCGAGGTTCGGGTTCACGGGATCGACGAGCGGCGGCACGAAGATGCGCGCGCCCTCGGCGCCCATCTGATGGACGTCGTAGAAGATCTCGGGGAACCACGCGCCGTACAGATAGTCCGTCACGAGACGCGTTTCCTTCTGCGTCACCATGAACCAGTCGCGATTGTTGTCGTGCCCGACGTACGGATGGTAGAGCCACGGGATAGGTCCGCCCTCCCACTTCGTACCGAGGTTCTTGCGGTACCACTCGGTGATCATGCGCTGACCGTCGGGGTTCATCGACGGCGCGATGAGCACGATCTCCTTCGCGAGGTAGCGCTGGAGCGTGTCGTTCGTCACGAGGCGATAGGCCAGCTCCATGGCCATCTGCGATCCGCCGATCTCCGATCCGTGGATGTTGTTGGAGATGAAGATGACGCTCGGTTGCGCCGCGACGAGCCGGCGTTCCTCGTCGGGCGTTAGGCGGCGCGGGTCCGCGAGCTTGGCCTGGGCTGCGCGAAACTCGGACAGACGCGCGATGTTCGCCGGCGTCGAGACCGCTGCGACGATGAACGGCTGCCCGTTGGTCGTGGGCCCGAGGGTGTCAATGTGGACGGCACGGGAGACCGTCGCGAGCCGCTGGAAGTAGCCGGTGATCTGTCCCCAGTCGGCGAGCGTGCGATCAGCGCCGACGGTGAAGCCGAGGTGCTGGCTTGGCGTCGGGACGGCTGCGCTCCGCGCGGGAACCGGCGCGGGGGTTTGCGCGCGAACGACCATGGGCGACAGCGCGGTGATGCAGACAGCGACGGCTCGGCGGGTGCGCATGACGTTCACGGGTCCGGTCGTAGGTGACCGATCTTGGTTCCCGTGCGGATACCTCGCAAGCGTGCCGGGAGTGCCCCCGCGGTTGGGTCAGACTCGAGTCTGACCCCAGCGTTCAAACGCACCGAGCCTGCGGTGGAACGCCCCAATTCGGAGTCAGACTCGAGTCTGACTCGAGTCTGACTCCAAGTCCCAAGTCCCGTCTAATGGGCAGCTCTACCGCGCGGCCAGGCGGGCCTTCTTTGTCACTGGCGCGCGGGCCACGAAGGAGCGGTGCTCCACCCAGCCCTGCAGTCCCTTCGCCTTGACCCGCCGCCATTCGCCCCGCGATTCACCGAGTTGCACACGGGTGTTGGGGCCGATCGACGCGATGATCCGGGAGCGGCGATTGGGGTCTGCGCGCACGACCACCCAGCTTCGCGCGACAGTCGTCGTCCAACGCCCTGGCTTGCTCGATCGCGCCGACGCCTTCGGCGCTGCCGCCACTTTCGGTGCGGCCTTGGCCGGGGCGCGAACGTCAGCACGCGCCGTCGCGCGAGCGGGCGGCTTGGGAGCCGGGCGCGTCGACGCACGAGCGGCAGCGGGACTGGGAGCGGGAGCGCGAACGACGTCACGCGTAGTCGTTGGCGCTGCCCGTACAGGCGCGCGAGCGACCGCCACCACCTCTGGCGCCGAGTCGGCGGCGGTGGGCTCGGGCTCTGCGATGGTGCCCGCCGACTGCACAGACACGATCGAATCCTGCGTGGCAACCCCAGCGAGCATCGGCAACACGGTGCTGTCCGCCGCTACGATACTCATCGGGATGTCCCGAACCATCGTATCGGCTGTACCAATGGCGTTGGTGTCGATCGCGTTCGCGGCCCTGCCACTCGTGTCGACGCCGTTCGCGCTCGCGAGCGTCTGCAGCGCACGCGCCGAGTCGGGCGACAGCGCAGTCGATTCAGGCTTGAGGAGGTCCTGCAACCTCGAGGCTTTCGCGGCCGTCGCGGGCTTGTCGTCGTGGACCATCCACGCGCCCCACGCCATCCCGACGAACGCGACGATGCCGACGCCCTTCCACATGCGCGCGCCGATGGGTGCGCGCTCGGGCATCGTGCCGCACCACTTGCACGAGCCGATGCTCGCCGGGTAGTCCGAGTCACATGCCGAGCAATGCGATAGCGGCAACAGATCGCCGAATCCGTCGCGCACGGCGAACGGATGCCCGCACTTCGGACATTGGGACGCGGCCATCAGCGCCTTGGTGCCACAGTCATCGCAACGTACGGAGCGCATTCGGACCACCTCGTTGAGGGCGCTCGACTGCTCTGCCACGTTCGGCGGTCTGTCCGGCGGGGCAGCAACCTACATCTTTGACACCTTCAGCGGCGCCAGCGGCGATACCAGTTTTCCCAGCCCATCCATGACTCGGCGCTGCGACTCGGCGCTGCGCCGTCGATCACTCGGTACGCGTGGCAGGTCCAGTACTACCGTCGTACCTCCTAAAGGTTGCCGACGTTGCCATTCCGAGCGAGCACCGGCGAGTCGACGAATCGCACGCATATTGGTCGACGGGCCAGTCCCTCTATCGGGAAGGTCGCGCTTCGTCATCTGCCCACATTCCGTAGGCTCCCGCCCACCCGCGGTGGCACCCGCGCGCCTTCGCCGCTACGCTCGGAATGACTCGGAATGACATAGTCACCTCGCGCGACGCGGGGCCGGTGTCTCAGAGTAACTCCGGCGCGCTTTCCCGCAAGTCGGCCACGCCCGCGGATTGCCGTTAGGCAGCGCCGGAAGCGTGGAAAGATCGCGCGACGTGCGCTCCGGATCCTCCGACGCCGCGTACGCCAGCATCGCCGCCATCGTCGCGTTGTTCTTGAGATCGTCGAACACGATCTTGTCGTACGTGTCCCGGTTCGTGTGCCACGTATACTGGCGATACTCCGAGTAGCTCGACTGTAGGCGGAACGCCGGCGCCGGACGACACAGGAACGACGTGTGATCACTGCCTGAGTTCGCCTGCGGACCCGGCAGCTGCAGCCGCACGCTATCCGTCATCTCCGCCGGCAGTTGCGCGACCCACTTCGCCAGGTTCGCGCTCGCCTTGAGGAAGCCCTGCCCCTCGAGGATCTCCACCCGCCACGTGCCGTTGTCCTGGTTGAACGCCACCTGCAACCCGCTGATCACCTCCGGATGATCCTCGGCGAACGCCAGCGAGCCGATGGTCCCCTGCTCCTCACCACCCCAGTGCCCGGCGATGATCGTGCGGCGCGGGTTCGGGTACGTCTCCTTCAGGATCCGCATCGCCTCGAGCATGGTCAGCGTGCCGGTGCCGTTGTCGGTCGCGCCGGTCGCCCCATGCCAACTGTCGAGGTGGGCCGACAGGAGCACGTATTCGTTAGGCAGCTCCTTGCCCTCGATCCGGGCGACGACGTCGAACATCGGCACCTCGGCCGGCGTCGCCTGCGATTCGGCCGTGAGGCGAACGCGCGGGCCCCACTTGTTCGTCGCGAGCCTGTGTAGCAGCCCGTAGTCCTCGCACGAGATGTCCACCGTCGGCGCACGCTCGGCGTTCGCGCCAAAGATCTTGTCCACGCCCCAGCCACCCGACCACGTCAGCGTCCCGATCCCGATCACGCCCGCCGAGTCGAGGCGCATCTGCACCACTCGATCGAGCGCCTGGACCGGTGTGTTCGCCGGCGCGAAGGGGCGGAGGCGAGCCGCTGCAATCCGTAGCGCCTCGACGCGCTGGGCGTTGATCTTCGTCACTGTCGCCGCCCGCGCGAACCGCTCGAGCTCCTGCGGCGCGCGACACATGATCTGGGGCGCCGACACCAGCACGAATTTCCCGCGCACGGTACCCAGCCACTGTTTGACTGCGGCAGAGTCGGCGAGCTCGGGGATGACGACCACCTCGCCTTCGACGGGTCCGTTCTTCGGCGTGGGCGGACTCCACGCGAGCAGCTCGACCTCCAGGTTCTGCACCCGGGGCGCGGTCATCTCCATGTGGACGGTCCCCTGCTTCCACCCGCGCCACGTACCGTACTGCTCGCGCTTCGCGGTAATGCCGAACGCCTTGTACTGGTTCTCGATCCAGTCGACGGCGGCGGCGAAGCCCGGAGTCCCGGAGAGTCGGGGCCCGATGGAGTCGATGAGGACCTGGGCCATGGCCTCGGTCTTCGACTGCTCGATGCCGGCCGTCCACATCTTCCGGATGACGGAGTCCGCGGAGCGGAACGTCTGCGCTGCGGCTGTGGCTGGCTGAGCAGCGAGCGTGACGGCTGCGATGAGCGCGAAGCGATTCAGGTAGCGCATGCTGGGTGGAATGGAGTTCTGGGTGAGCCCGGCGTCTATCGTAAGTAACCACAGGGCTTCGCGCTACACGAGAGCCCGAGCCTAACGTGGCGCGATCGACTGGCGGGGACGGCCGGCGCGCTGCATCGTGGAGGCGACGCTCGCTTCGTCCCATCGCGCGAACGATTATCCGCCTCCCCGCCCAGCGATCTCCATGAAGACGCTCATTCTGACCCTCGCGCTCGTCCCATCACTCCTGGCCGCGCAGTCGCAGCCCGTTCCGGTGACCACCGCGAAACCCGGCTGGCAGTGGACGCTGGACAGCGCGATGACCGTCGTGAACACGGTGCGCGCGGGCCGCTCGCTCCAACCCGCCGCCTGGCCGAACGGCGCGAAAGTGGCCGTCGCGCTGTCGTTCGACGTCGACAACGAGACCATCGCCCTCCGCTTCGGTGAGCCGAACGCCGGGTCGCTGTCAATGGGTCAGTACGGGTCGCGGCAGGGCCTGCGGCGCGTCGTCCAGCTGCTCGACAAGAATCGCATTCCGGCCACGTTCTTCATTCCGTCCGTGAGCCTCCAGATCGCCCCGGAGATGGCCGGCGTGATCAAGAAGAGCGGGCGCCACGAGTTCGGCGTGCACGGGTGGATCCACGAGATGAACACGAGCCTTCCCGATTCCGCGGAGAGGGCCTTGCTCACGAAGGCGTTGGCGGACCTGACGCGGCTCACGGGCACGAAGCCCACGGGGTACCGCGCGCCGAGCTGGAACTTCAGCCCCAATACGCTGTCGATCCTGCGCGACCTGGGCTTCCGCTACGAGAGCTCGCTCATGGCGGACGAGAGTCCGTACGAGCTGCTGCAGAACGGAGCGCCGACGGGGATGGTCGAGCTGCCGGTGGAGTGGATCATGGACGACGCGCCGCTCTTCGACCCGCGGGGCGAGCGCTACAGCCCGCCGCGCGAGGTCGCGCAGGTCTGGATGGACGAATTCGACAAGGCGTACGAAGAAGGCACGATGTTCCTGCTCACGATGCACCCGCACATCTCGGGGCATCGCTCGCGCATCGTGGCGCTCGAGCAGCTCATCGCGCACATCCAGGCCAAGGCGGGAGGCAAGGTCTGGTTCGCGACCCATGGCGAGATCGCCGAGTACGTACGGAAAACGGCGAAGCTCGGTGAGCCGAAGGCTCGCGGCGGGCCGACGAGCTAGTCGCTCACGTTAGGTCGCGACCGGTATCATCTCGGCGTCTTGGCCAGTACTGAGCACTTCAGTTCTTAGGAGGAGGTTTCAGGCATCAGGGTGAGCACGGCGGTCACGGTCTCTGCCGTCGTTCTGCCATTGCGCACCAACTCCGTGTCGACGCGGACCTGATGCCTGAAACCTCACCCTGAGTAGTTGCTGACGACTTGGTACTGGCCATGCCCTGCCGGATGCCATGACCAAGCCAGCTTATTCGCTGCGCAACGCGACGATCGGATCAACTCGTCGCCGCTCTCCGCGCCGGGATGTATACAGCCACAACCCCAATGGCGATGAGAAGCAGCGGCACGCCACTGAGCACCACGATGTCCGTCGGCTCCGTGTTGTACAGCAACTGCTGAATGAGCCGGACCAGTGCCAGTGCCCCGCCCAGTCCCACGGCACAGCCAACGACCGCCAGCGTGATGCCCCAGACGAGCACCGACCGCACGATCTGCCGCCCGCTCGCCCCTAACGCGATGCGAATCCCGAACTCGTGCGACCGTCGCGTCACCGCGTAGCTCGCGACGCCATAGAGTCCCACCGCCGCCAGAACGAGCGCGCACAGGCTGAACGCCCCGATCAGGCCTAACACATAACGCCGAGGAGCCAGTGAGGCCGACAACGAGCGCTCGACCGACGTGAACGTCACCGCCGGTCCCGGGCCGACCGGCATCATGCTCGGCTCCACGTCCAGCACCGCTCGCCGGAGCGCCGCCGTCGGTACTGCTCTCGCGTCGCGCAGGCGCACGGCGAACGACACCCATGGCCACGTTTCGGCCGCGAGCGGCACGTACACCGCCGGAGCGGGGTCGTTCTCGCGCCCGTACTGCCTAACGTCTCCGACGACCCCGACCACGACCGACGGCACGGGCCGCCCGAAGTCGGCCCGTGCCTGCGATGAGCGGAAAATCGTGAGCGGCTTCCCGAGCGCGCTCTCGCCGGGCCAGTAACGCTTCGCCACCGATTCGCTCACGACCACGCCGTCTCCGGGCGAGCGCATCTCGTCAGCCGAGAACCAGCGGCCGTTGACCAGCGGGATGCGCATGGTGCGCAGATATCCCTCGGACGCCGTGATGTACGATGGCGAGGTCCTCGCTGTTCACTGGCCGCCCGGGGATCTCGATGCGGGTCGGGACGCCGGCGCGGCCGGACGGCAGGAAGTTGACCACGGCCACTTCCTCGACCCCGGGCTCACTGCGCAGCCGGTCGATGACGCGCTGGTAGAGCGCGAGCGCAGGCGCCGGATCACGGTATCGATCGTTAGGCGGCGCGGCAGCGGCCGCGACGACGCCATGGGGGTCGAACCCGATCCGGGCCGTGAGCAGCCGTCGGTAGCTCTGCGCCAGCAGGCCCGCGCCGACGAGGAGCACGAGCGCGAGCGCGAACTGCGCGCTCGTGAGCACCGCCCGTCCACGCGCTTCGCGCCGCGTGCCTCCCGCACCGGACCGTCCACTCAACAGCACGCCGAACGTACCGCCGGCCATCGCCGCGCGAAGCGCCGGGACCACACCGAAGAGCAGCGTCGTGACGAGCGTGAGGATCGCGGCGACCGCCACCGCTCGCGCGTCGAGCGTGATCTCCTGCGCGCGAGGGAGATCGAACGGAGCATTCGCGCGTAGCCATGATACGGCTCGCCATGCGAGCACGACGCCGGCGGCGCCTCCGACCACCGCGAGCATGCCGCTCTCCATGGCGAGCTGTCGCGCGACCTGCGCCGGGTTTGCGCCCAGCGCCAGGCGGATCGCGACTTCCCTGCCGCGGGATGAGCCTCGCACCGCGGCGAGGTTCGCGATGTTCACGCACGCCACGAGCAGGATCAACGCGACCGCGCCGAGCAGTGTGAGGAGGGCGCTGCGCACGTCGCCGACGAGCTCCTCCTGCAGCGGCGTTACCCGAACGCCCGTCCAGTCGCGCTCATCGGCCGTGGGACTGTCGCTCGCGATGCGCTGCTGCACGACGGACAGCAACCGTTCGGCCTGCGCGGCATCGACGCCCGGCGCCAGCCGTCCGACAGCCCGGCTGTCCACGTGGAAGTCGCGGCGCTCGATGACCGGATCCCGTCCGACGAGTGCGTTGAGTGGACGCCAGGTGTCGGCCCACGTCGGGTACGAGAAGCCCGGCGGCATCACGCCAACCACGACGACGCTGGCGCTGTCGATGCGAAGGACTCGGCCGATGATGGTCGCGTCGCCGCCGAACGTTCGCTGCCAGACGTCGTGGGACAGCACGACGACATCCTGTCCTCCCGGCGCCTCCTCCTCGCTGGCGAACGTTCGGCCTAACGCGGCGCGCTGACCCAGGATGGAGAAGAACCCGGGCGACACGAAGCCGGTCGTGATGCGCTGCGGCCCGTCCGGGCGCTGGAGCATCGCACCGTCGCCACGAATCCACGCGAGCCCCGTGAATCCCACGCCGGCCTGTGCCCAGTCCCGAAGCGTGGGATTCGACACGAGCCGGGTGTTGCCGGCTTTCGCGCGCTCGTACAGCGAGACGATCCGGTCGGCGTTGGGGTAGGCGAGCGGCCGGATGAGTACGTGGTCGACGACGCTGAAGATCGTCGCCGCCGCACCGATTCCAAGCGCGAGCGTCGCGATGACCGCGAAGGCGAAGCCCTTGGCGTTGCGTATGGCGCGCCAGGCCGCGCGAGCTTCTCGCGCAGCCGCGTCGGCGACGTCATGGAACGTGGGAGTGCGTGCGGCGGATCGTTGGTCGGAGCTCATCTCGTGGCCGGTTGGTCGCTACAACAACCAACTTCGCTCCGAGCCCGCGAGTCACTCGTGTCATTCCGAGCAGCCTTGTCATTCCGAGCGAGCGAAGCGAGTCGAGGAATCCCGATTGTCCCGGTAGAGGGGCCCCTCTACCGGGATGATCAGCGATTCCTCGACTGCGGCCTTCGGCCTCCGCTCGGAATGACACGGCGTCGCGGGCGCTCCGCTCGGAATGACACTCGTCAGGTCGCGCGTTGCGCGGGGAGCGCAGGCCCGAAGATATCGGCCAACGAGATCACGAGCGGCGCCGCGACGCCCGCCGGATGCCAGTGAAGCGATTCACGCACGGTGACGTCCTCGACGCCCGGTCGAACGATGCGGACCGTTCGATCCTCACCATCGACCATCCAGTACTGCTCTATGCCTTCGTCGACGTACAGACTGCGCTTGTACATCCGGTCTCGACGACGCGTGCTGTCCGATGCGATCTCCACCACCAGAATCGGGAGCGGCGCACCGGCCCAACTGGCCTGCGGGACATCCTGCGGTTGGCGAACCATCAGATCCGGCTCGACCTCCGTATCGTCAGCGATACGGACGACCGCACGGGGGCGATAGATGAGACCAAGCCCGTTCGCCGCGACGTACGGATCGAGCAGGCGATGCAACCGAGCGGCGATCGTCTCGTGCGCGTCGGTGGGCGGGGGCGTCACGAACAACTGACCCCGGATGATCTCGTACTTGTTGCCGTCATCCGGGAGGCTGTACAGATCTTCGATCGTCCATCGGCGAATGGGACTGACCATATGCATGTGGCAATCCTCCTCGGACTTTTCGGTGGCGGGCGCATGACCCGAGGGTATGCATGCGTGCCGTTTTGATATCATCGATCGGCCGAGCTTCGCATCACTGCATTTCGCGCGACGCCTCGCCGAGCGTACGCTCGGCCACCAGGCCGAGTCAAGCGGCGAGCGAGCGTGTCATTCCGGGCAGCTTGTCATTCCGAGCGGAGGCCGAAGGCCGCAGTCGAGGAATCGAGCCGCCTGTCAGGTAGAGGGCTCTCTACCGGGACGACGAGGATTCCTCGACTCGCTCCGCTCGCTCGGAATGACAACACCGCTCGGAATGACATCGCCGAGCCGAGCCGTTCGGTAGATTTCTCGCACGTCTGAACACACCCGCGAACACGCCCATCACGAAATGAGCACCCTTGCGATCACCGCTCCAGTCAGCCGGAGCCTCTACGTCAGCGACCCCGCCCGGAGCATCGCATTCTACCGCGACGTGCTCGGCTTCGACGTTCGTCCCGGCCCGAGCGGCGGGATCGAGATGACCCTCGGCCCGGCGCGCATCACGTTAGGCAGGCGTGATCCCGCCACCGACCCGGGCCGAAGCATCCTGTTCTTCGAGATCGACGACGTCGCGGCGACCTACGACACCCTCGGCGCTCGCGGCGCCAATCCGACCGTGCCGGAAGACGTCAACTGGATCAAGATGCGGATGATCGAGGTCCGCGATCCGGACGGCAACACGCTGTGGTTCGGAAATGGCTTCGGTGGACCGAACAAGCCCACCGCGCAGCGGCTGCTCCGCAAAGTCATGCCTGAGCTTCCGCTCGACGACGTGGCCGCCGGAGTCGCGCATTACCGCGACGTGTTAGGCTTCGAGGTCAACTACCAGCAGGGCGACCTGGGCGTCATGGATCGCGACGGCATGCGCCTCCTGCTGATCGAGCGAACCGCGCGGCACACCGGGATCGGATCGTGCAGCTTCTACGTGACCGACGCCGATGCACTCCACGCGGAGCTCGTCGCGAAGGGCGCGAACGTGCAGGGCGAGCCGGTGAGTCAGCCCTGGGGTCTGCGCGAGTTCAAGGTGCTGGACCTCGAGGGCAACCGGCTGTCCTTCGCGCAGACGTTCGAGTGACCTTACCCTCTTCCGACACATGACCGTTCGCGTCTTCGTCACCGGCGGCACGTTCGACAAGGAATACGACGAGCTCACCGGCAAGCTCTACTTTCGAAACACCCACGTCGACGAGATGCTGCGGCGCGGACGATGCGGGTTGGACGTCGATGTCGAGACGCTCATGATGGTGGACAGCCTCGAGATGACCGGCGAGCAGCGCGCGCGCATCGTCCAGGCATGCCGCGATTGCGAGGAGGACCAGATCGTCATCACCCACGGCACCGACACGATGGTCGAAACCGCGCGCGCGATTGCCGATGGGATGGACGGCAAGACCGTCGTGCTCACGGGCGCCATGGTGCCGTACGCGTTCGGCAGCTCGGACGGACTCTTCAACCTCGGCAGCGCGCTCTCGTTCGTGCAGTCGCTCCCACCTGGCGTGTACATCGCGATGAACGGCCGCAGCTTCCCGTGGGATGACGTGCGCAAGAACCGCGACGCTGGCGTGTTCGAGCGACTCCCGGCATAACCCGGTTGCTCCGCGCAACAGTTGTCCGCCGCTCGTGACCACCGAAGTTCGACCACGCTCGATCGAGGAAGACTGGCTCTGGGGGTGGGATCTCACGCCCGGCATCGTGTCCGTGTGGGCGGAGAACACCGGGCACGCGATCGTCTGGCGTCGCATTCCGGAGACCGGCGCGCTCGTGCGCGAAGTCGAGCGCTTTCGACCGTGGCTGCTCCTCGATCGTCTGGATGACCTGACGCATCTCGGCTCCGCGCTCGTGCGCGAGGATGCGGAAGACGGGCCCGCCGCGGCGGACGCACGCGTCACGTTTCGCGAGCTGCACGGACCGGGAGAGTTGCGGTATCTCGTTCGCGCCAACGACACGCGCACCCTAACGAGTGCCGTGCTCGACGGCGCGAGCCGTCGGCTGGGGAAGCGCGTCGGCCACATCCGCGATCTGGAAGACGACAGCGTGCTCGCCCTTCCAGCCGAGGAGCAGTATCTCGTCGCTACGGGTCGCACGTACTTCCGCGGGCTGACGTTCGATGATCTGCGGCGCCTGCAGTTCGACCTCGAGACCACGGGCCTCAATCCGGAGCACAGCCGGATGTTCATGGTCTCGGTGCGCTATCCGGACGGGTCGACCGAGGTGCTCGAGGCTCCCCAGCGCGGCGATGCCGGGGAAGCCGAGCTCATTCGGCAACTCATGGCGCGCATCGAGGCTGCCGATCCGGATGTGATCGAGAACCACAACCTGCACGGGTTCGATCTCCCCTTCCTCGATCACCGCGCGCGGCGAGTCGGCGTCCCACTCACGTTAGGCCGCACCGGACCCCCGGGGTTGCGTCAGCGTGCGGCGCGCCGCGGTGTCGCCGGCAGCGACGGAAGCCGGCGACGCGTCCGATTCATCGTCCCGGGCCGCGAGCTGATCGATACGATGGATGCGGTGATCGCGTACGACTTCTCCACGCGATCGCTGCCGGGCCACGGCCTCAAGGCCGTCGCGCGTCACCTCGGCTTCGCGTCGCCCGATCGCGAGTACATCAAGGGCAGTCAGATCTACGCGACGTATCGCACGGATCCGGATCGCGTCAGGCGTTATGCAACGGACGACGTCATTGAAGTCGCGCATCTGTCGCGCATGCTCGGCGGCGCTGCCTTCGCGCTCGCGCAGATGGCGCCGCGCCGCTACGAGCGACTGTCCGACGCGGGCGCCGCCACGGGCGTCATCGACCCGATGCTCGTGCGCGCGTACCTGCGGTCCGACACGGCACTGCCGAAGCACGAGCCGAGCGACGGCACGCCGCACAGTGGCGCAGCGCTTCACCTGTTCGCGTCAGGCGTCGCGCAGCGCGTCGTCAAGGTGGACGTGGCCAGTCTGTACCCGTCGCTCATGCGGTCGTTTCGCATCGGCCCGGCGCGCGATGAGCTGGGTGCGTTGCTCGCGCTCGTCGACGGCCTGGTGCAGCGCCGCCTGCAGGCGAAGGCGGACGCGCGCGCGGCACCCGCTGGCTCGGCCGAGCGCCACACGCACGAGGCGCTCTCGGCGGCGATGAAGATCGTCGTCAACTCCGCGTACGGGTATCTCGCGGCGGGCGGCGACCTGACGCGCTTCGCCGACGTGCACGCGGCGAACGAGGTGACGCGACGCGGCCGCGAGACGCTCGAGCTGATCTGCCGAGCGTTGGCGGAGCGCGGCGTGACGTTGATCGAGGCCGACACGGATGGCGTGTACTTCGCTGTACCGGAGTCGTGGACCGAGGATGATGAGCGCCGCATCGTCGCCGAGGTAGCCGAGTTGCTGCCGTCGCTCGTGCATCTGGAGCTCGAGGGGCGTTATGCAGCAATGCTCTCGCACGAGCCGAAGAACTACGCCCTGCTCGGCTACGACGGCACGCTCGTGCTTCGAGGCGTGGCGTTCCGGTCGAGTCGTGCGGAACCGTTCGGCGAGACGTTCCTGCGTCGGGCGATCGCGAAACTGCTCGTCGGCGACGTCGCGGGTGTACACGCGGTGTACGTCGCGACGGTGAGCGCGCTGCGCCAGCGCGAGCTGTCCACGCGCGAGGTGTCGTCGCGCGTGCGTCTCGACGAAGCCGCCGGCGCGCTATCTCGAAAGCCGCGAGCGTCGTCGAGAGCTGCCGTACGAGGCGATGCTCCTGAGCGGCCGAACGACGTGGAGCGTTGGTGATCGCGTGCGCGTGTATCGCACGCAGGGAGGCGGGGCCGGCATCGTGGATCTCGATGACCCCGACGCCGAGTCGCATGATCCGCGCGACTACGACGTCGAGCACTACGTTCGGCTGCTGCGCGAGACGTACTCGGCCCGCCTCGCTCGGGCGCTCACACCGGCGGACTTCACGGCGGTGTTCTCGGACCCGGATCAGTTCTCGCTGTTGCCGCCGTCGTTCGAGACGATGCGACCTATCCTGACGGTTTTGGGCGGCGCTCGTTACGGGGCTCGTTAGGTCGTCTCGTCCAGCAGGTCGCGTTCGGCGAGCTCCGCGATCCACTCCTCGTGTCGGCGTCGGCTCCACCCGAGCTCCTCGATCGTCAGGTGGTACAGCTCGGGACTCGTCAGGGCGCAGAACCGCTCGGCGGCCTGGCGCGGTGTGAGTCCGGCCGGAAGCTCGAGACAGACGTGCTGCGCGAAGTGTCGCTTCTGATTCGCGAGACGCTCACTCAGGAGCCGAGCGCGCAGTTCGATCGCGAACGCCTCGCTGTCGGCGGCGCCGCGGATGACCTTGTGCACGGGGCTCGTCTGCGCGAGCACGCCGCAGCAGAACGTCACGAACGCCCGGAGTCGGGCGCGGGCCGACGGGAGACGTCCAATCGCCTCGAGCGCGGCGTCCTGCTCCGGCTTCAGGGGGATGGCGGCGTCGATCACGCCTTCGAGCAGGCCGCGCTTACCGCCGAACGTGGCGTAGATCGTCTCCTGCGAAATGCCCGCCGCATTGGCGACCGCCGCGATCGTCGTGCTGGCATAGCCCCGGTCGATGAACAACGCTCTGGCCGCATCGAGGGCCCGTTGCCGCGTCGAGAGGGCCTGCTCCGAGCGCACTGCGGAGCGGTACTGTCGGCGTTGGGGATTGACAGGCTGACTCATTTGCGTACTGTAGCGCTGTATTGATTTGAGTGCAACTGTACCGAATCAAGAGAGGCGGCCATGGCACGCACCGGCACGACGCAGGCACTTCGCGTGGACGGCGAGCAGATCGAGTATGAAGACGCGGGCGCTGGCGAGCCAATCCTGCTCGTGCATGCCGGGGCGTTCAGCGACTGGTTCGCGCCGGTGGCGGCCACCGCGGAGCTGAACGGATTCCGCGTCATCCGTCTCCGCCGCGCCGGGTACGTGAATGGCAGCGTCCCGTCTCGTCATCTGTCGATCGCCGACCATGCGCGACACTGTGGCTTGCTGCTCGATGCGCTCGGGCTCTCGAGGGCGCACGTGTGTGGTCATTCGAGTGGCGCACTCGTTGGGCTGCAACTCGCGCTCGACCGACCGGCGCTCGTGCACAGCCTCGTGCTCCTCGATCCCGCACCGGGCGGCGAGCTCCTGGGACCGATCAATGCTCCGACGGTCGGTGGGGTGCTCGGCCCTGTCATGGAAGCGTATGCCGGTGGTGACACGGCAGTCGCGTTCGATCGCTTCATGACTGCCGTGTGCGGCTCGCATCATCGGTCCGTCATGGAACAGGCGCTTGGCATCGATGGATATGAGCAGGCCGTGCGCGAGTCCGCGTTCTTCCCGGATGAAGTGGCCGCCGTTGGTGAATGGCAGTTCGGCGTCACCGAGGCGAGCAGGATCCGCGCGCCGATGCTTCTCGTGGACGGCGGGACGACCGCGGACGTCGCCGCCGTGCTACCCGAGTCAGTCTCGCGACTCGCGGCGATGGTGCCGCAGGCCGAGGTCGCCGTGCTGGCGGGCGCTAGTCACCTCATGCCGCTCGAGGACCCCGGCGGCGTCGCCCGGCTCATCGCGGATTTCGTCCGCACGCACGCGATCACTGCCTAACGTCGATCATCGACCATGACTCACTCGCATTGTCAGGTGGCCATGACGCAATGGTGACACAACCGGCTGCGCTCGCGGACCTGCTCCTCGACCTTACGTAGGGTCCGGCTGCACGAACATGCCCACGCGCTCGCACGAGCTCGCGCCACCGTGGGTCATCGACAATGGCGCGATCATGGCCCGGGGCCACGACGCGGAAAATCGCTTCGACCGGCAGCACGACACAGAGGAAGTCTCGAGTCTCGTAGGCGCGTTCGAGCCACCGGAATGCTGCGTCGTAGTTGCCGAGCGCCTGCTCCACGACCGCGATGGCGCTCGGAGGGAGCCAGCCGTGCTCGCTTCGCTCGAATGAGCTCGTCGCGGATGCGTCGCGCCTCGTCGTGGTTCCCCGTTAGGCATTCTGCGACTGCGACCTCGGCCGCAAGAAATGGAAGCGTGCTGCCGAGCGCAGCCGCGTGCTTCAAGTCTGCCAGTCCGCCCTCGACGTCGCCGACCGCGCAGCGCGACTTGCCTCGCCAGCGAAACGCGTCCGGATATCGTGGCTCCTGAGCAATCACGCGTTCCGCCGCGGCGATTGCCTGGTGATAGTCGCCGACCAGTGAACGCAACGACCACAGCGTACCACTGTGTACCGAGAGAGACGGGGTCAGCCTCGATCGCCGCATTGCAATCCGCGACCGCCTGCTGACGCCTTCCACGTAACGCGTTCAGGCGAGCCGACAATTGAAGCGCCTCGGCGCTCCTCGGCTCTAGTGCGAGCGCGTGTTGGATGTGGCGCTCCGTGGCGTCAGGATCCCACTCGTGATAGAACGCGATCTCGCCGAGCATGCAGTGGGCCTCGGCCAGGCTTGGATCGAGTGCCAGGGCGTCCTGCGCGTAGCGACGCGTGCGCGTGAACGCTTCGGCCGGAGGAACCACCATGGAAATCGCGAGCCAGAGGTTCGCGTCCGCGAGCCCTACGAGTGCCGGCGCGAAATCCGGGTCCAGTGCCAGCGCCTGCTGAAAATGGATGATCGCCTCGCGATGCCCCTCGCCGCGACGGTGGTTCAGGTATCGTCCCTTGAGGTACGCGTCGTACGCCTCCACGTTCGCGGCCGGCCGCGTGCGTCGTGCGGTCCGAGCGTTCGCGACCGCCACGTGACGTTAGGCGCCGAGCGAACCTTCGTGCAAGGTGCTCCGCAGCATGTCCGCGATGGCGCTCGCGATTTCATCCTGCACGGCGAAGATGTCCGTCAGCTCCCGATCGAAGCGCTCACTCCAGAGCTGGAAGCCGTCGGATGCGTTGACGAGTTGTGCCGCGATGCGCACGCGGTTGCCGGCCCGGCGTACACTCCCTTCCAGCAGCGTGCGGACACTGAGCTGTTCGGCGATGACGCGCGGGTCCGTCGGCTTGCCCTTGAACGCGAAGCTCGACGAGCGTGCCGCCACACGGAGCGAGCGGTCCTGGGCGAGGAGATTCCGGATCTCTTCGGCGATGCCGTCGGAGAAGTATTCGTTTTCGGGGTCGGCGCTCAGATTCGCGAACGGCAACACCGCGATCGACGGGCTCTCGTCCATCGATACGCGCGGTCTCTCGTCGCCCGACAGTGCTCCGGCGGGCGAAGTCGGTTCGGACACCGAGAGCGACGACTCCAGAGCGTCCACGAGTGCACGTGCCGAAGTCGGGCGGGCCTCGCGGTCCTTCTCCAGGCATTGCATCACGATTGTCGCGACAGACGGTAGACAGCGATGGGCTTCGTTCGCCGACGGGTGCCGGTCGCTCGATCATGTGGGCGGTGATGTACGCGTGACTCGTGCGCTTGCCCGCAAATGGATGCGCGCCCGCCAGGCATTCATAGGCAACCACGCCCCATGCGTACAGGTCCGCGCGGAGATCGGCGTCCGGATCGCCGGCCGCCTGCTCCGGCGCCATGTAGGCCGGCGTGCCTAACGCCATACCCAGCTGCGTCAGGGCATCGCCCGGCTGGCGCAACCGTGCCATGTCGAGCGCCTTGCTGATACCGAAATCAGTCACGACCGCGATGCCATCGGCGAGCAGCACGTTCTCCGGCTTGATGTCGCGATGGACCACACCCTCCGCATGCGCGTACGCAAGCGCATGTGCGACGTCGCCGAGAAGCCGAATGGCAGTTCGCGGCGCCAACGTTCCGGCGTTGAGCCGAGCGCGGAGCGACTCACCGCGGACGAACGGCATGGTGTAGTAGGGCAGCCCGTCGCTGTCGCCGGCGGCGAGGAGGGGAACGATGTTGGGGTGCTGCAGACGCGCGGCGATGCGCAGTTCGCGCTCGAACCGTTCCATCGAGACGCCCTCAGCCAGCTCAGGCGAGAGCACCTTCACGACGACTTCTCGGCCCAGCCGAACGTCCCGCGCGAGAAAGACTCGGGACATGCCACCGCCGCCCAGCTCCCGGTCCAGCGAATAGCCGGTGCCGAGCGCCGACTGGAGTCGTCCGCGGAGGTCAGGAATGTCGATGCTCACGTCTGTCTCATATACCAAGAGCCGGGTTGGCTAAGCTATGGTGCCACCGGGACAACGCTAGCGGACACCGACGTCCGAGGTAGATACTCTTACCCCATGAGCTCCGAGCTTCGGGACCAGCTGCAAACGACACTGGGCAACGCGTACACACTCGAGCGCGAGCTCGGGGGCGGCGGCATGTCCCGCGTGTTCGTGGCCGTCGACACGGCGCTCAGGCGATCGGTCGTCGTGAAGGTGCTGCCGCCGGAGATGTCCTCTGGCGTCTCGATCGATCGGTTCAAGCGGGAGATCTCGCTCGCGGCGCGGCTGCAGCATCCGCACATCGTGCCGCTGCTCTCGGCCGGCGAGGCGGGCGGGCTGCCGTACTTCACGATGCCGTTGATCGAAGGCGAGTCGCTCCGCGCGCGCCTGACGCGCTCCGGCGAGCTCCCGATCACCGAGGCCGTGCATCTCCTCCGTGAGGTCGCGTCGGCGCTGGCCTACGCGCACCGGAAAGGCGTCGTCCATCGCGACATCAAGCCCGAGAACATTCTCGTGACCGAGCAGCACGCGGTCGTCACGGACTTCGGCGTCGCCAAGGCGATTCACGACGCCGCGAGCGCCGTGGATCGTCATGGGAATCCGTCCGGGCCGACGGACACTGTCCGCCGGCCTTGACCGAGATCGGATTGGCGTTAGGCACGCCGCGCCTACATGGCTCCCGAGCAGGTCGCCGGCGATCCGGCGACCGATCATCGCGCGGATATCTACGCCTTCGGCGTCGTCGCCTACGAGTTGCTGACCGGACGCACACCGTTCGCCGGACGATCCGCCGCAGGCGATCGATGGCCGCACACATCGTCGAAGCGCCGGAACCGATGGCGAGCCGTCGGCCAGCGAATCCCCGCGGCACTCGCCGCGCTCGTCATGCGGTGCCTCGAGAAGCGGCCGGCGGATCGGCCACAGCACGCCGACGACGTACTCCGCGAGCTCGACGATGTGTCCGCTGCCGCGCGTGAGACGAGCGACTCCGGCCGGCCGTCGGTCGCCGTGCTCCCGATGGTGAACACCAGCGGCGATCCGGACAACGAGCATTTCAGCGACGGCCTGACCGACGAGTTGATCGGCGCGCTGAGCAAGGTGGCGGAGCTGACCGTGTCGGGCCGCACGTCGGTGTTCGCGCTCAAGGGCAAGGGTCTGAGCGTGCGCGCCATCGCGGACACGCTGCACGTCGCGAACGTACTCGAAGGCAGCGTGCGGCGCGCGGGGGATCGGCTCAAGGTTCGCGTGCAGCTCGTCGACGCCGACGGGACCGTGGTATGGTCGGAGGCGTACGACCGGACGCTCACGGACGTCTTCGCCGTTCAGGAGGAGATCGCGCAGGCGGTGGTGCGCGCACTGGAGATCAGGCTCGGCGCCTCACGCGGTCCGCTGGTTCGTCCGTCGACCGTAAACCTGGCGGCGTACGAGCTGTTTCTAAGGGGACGATTGCTTCGCCGTCGATTCAACCCTGCCG
>CAWHHI010000014.1:0-48654 GCA_963829055.1 uncultured Gemmatimonadaceae bacterium
CGATCATGCCAAACACGGGCAGGGTACCCCATGATGCTCACACCACAGACGCGCGCACTCTCCAGGGCTCTCGCCCTTCCCCTCGCGCTCGCCCTCACGGCCTGCGGGCCGAACGACGCGGACATCAAGGCCGAAGCTGACAAAGCGATCGCCGGAGTGCAGGGCGCTACGGTTGATGTGGCGAGCGGCGTCGCAACGATTTCCGGACAGGTCGCCGACGAGGCGGCGAAGACAACGGCGGAAACGGCGGTGAAGGGAGTGAAGGGCGTCAAGTCGGTCGTCGACAACGCGACGGTCGCGCCGCCTCCGGTCGTCATCTCGGCGGACGATTCTCTCAAGACGAACGTTGCGGCTGCGCTGAAGGACTTCCCGACGCTCACGGCGGACGTGAAGGACGGCGTTGTCACGCTCACCGGTGACATCAAGAAAACTGACCTGCCGAAAGCCATGCAGGCCGTATCGGCACTGCATCCGAAGAAGATCGAGAACAAAGCCACGGTGAAGAAGTAATCCGTCCTCCATTCACGCCGAGCAAATCATCATGCCGACTCTCGAGGACAAATACGCGGAGCTCATCACCGCGGCCAACGCAAGCGGGGCGTCCAATCTCGCGGTGCGCGCGCAGGACAATGTGCTGTACATCGACGGCATGGTGCCGACGGGCGAAGCGAAGGACAAGCTGTGGAGCATCTACGACAAGATCGATCCGGACTATCGCAGTGGAGATCTCGTTCTCAATCTCAACGTCTCTCCCGCCGCTCCGTCGACGCGTCTCAAGGTGACCACCGAAAGCTCCAATCTGAACATTCGCAAAGGACCGGGCACAGATCAGCCGATCGTCGGCAAGGCCGCGCACAACTCGGAAGTGACGCTGCTCAGCAAGTACAACGAAGAGTGGGCGCTCGTTCGCTCGGCGAAGGGCGAGGAGGGATACTGCTCGCTGAAGTACCTGACTCCGATCTGAGCCTAACGAGTGCGGCTAGCTGGTTGCTGGGTGTGGGTGCTGGGGCTGGGTGATGCTGGGTGCCTATGTCATCCCGAGCGTCAGCGAGGGATCTTGGTGAAGGTATTCGTGGCAACGCGGCTACGATGACGTCCAGAAGGTCCCTCGTCGCTGGCGCTGCTCGGGAATGACACCGGTCGGGCCTCAGCACCCAGGATCACCCAGCGACCAGCACGACCACCCAGCTACCAGCTGCAGTTGACACCGATCTATGGAACGATCTGAGGCTTGCCGATCTGATATTCCTTCGGCGGCTCCGCGCCCTGCAGGTTCTTCACGAAATAATCCCAGCGCCGCCGCATGACGTAGTTGTTGTCCACGCCGTAGCCGTGACGCGCGTGCGGCAACATGATCAGATCGAAATCCTTCCCCGCCTTCACGAGCGCGTCGACCACGAGCTGCGTGTTCTCCGCCGGCACGTTGTCGTCCATCTGCCCGTGCACGAGCATCAGCTTGCCCTTCAGGTTCTTCGCGTACGTCTCGTTCGACTCGGCCGCATAGTTGTCGGTCGCGCCGTTCTTCGCGAGCGAGACCCTGATAGCGCTCGCCCCAGTCGTCCTCGTAGTTGCGGTTGTCGTGATTGCCCGACTCCGCGATGCCGACGTCGAAGAAGTCCGTGAACTTGAACATCGCGGACGCCGTCGCGAACCCGCCGCCGGAGTGGCCCCAGATCCCGACCTTCTCGCCGTCGATGAACGCATACCGCTTGGCGAGCTCCTTGATGCCGGCGACCTGGTCGGGAATCGTGTTGTCGCCCATGTGGCCGTAGTACGTGTCCGCGAACGTCTTCGAGCGGCCCGGCGTTCCCATGCCGTCGATCGCCACGACGACGAAGCCGAGCTCCGCCAGCGCCTGGTGATCGCCGCGCGCGGGGGAGAAGCTGCGAGGGCCGACGCTGCCGCTCTGCGGACCGGGGTAGATGTAGTCGATGATCGGGTACTTCTTCGACGAGTCCATCTTCGACGGCGTGAACATCAGATCCGTAGATGTCGGTCTTGCCGTCACGGCCCTTCATCTTCACCGACGTCGGCGGCCGCCAGCCAGTCGCGACCAGGCGCGAGATGTCCGCCTTCTCGAGCGTCTGCGAGATCTTGCCCGCTCCGTCGCGGAGCACCGTCACGGGCGGCGTCTCGGGCGTCGAGTACGAATCCACGACGTACTTCCCGTCCGCCGACATCGAGACGCTGTGGTTCGCGTTCTCCGGCGTCAGCAGCGTCTGTCCCTTGCCGTCGAAGCCGATGCTGTAGAAGTGCTGATAGTACGGATCGCGCCCTGGCTCCTTGCCCTGCCCCATGAAGTAGATCGATGCGCGCCTTCTCGTCCACGCGCACGACGTCCTCGACGTTCCCGTCGCCGGTCGTTATGCGGTTCTTGAGCTTGCCCGTCGTCAGGTCGTACAGGTAGAGGTGAATCCAGTCGTCGCGCTCCGACCACCAGATCAACTCGTTCGACGCCGGCAGCACGCGCCACAGATTCTCGGGCAACGATGCATCGCCCACCTGCGTCGCGGCATGTTCCTCGAACAGCGTCTTCACCGCGCCGGTGCTCGCATCGGCCACGCGGAACCACGCCGTCTTGTGATCGCGCGAGCTCGAGATGAACGCCAGGTGTGAGCCATCAGGATACCACTGCACGTCACAGATCTCGCCGCCGCAGTTCACATGATCCGACACGGTGGACCGGTGCGCGTCAGGCGGCATGTCGAGCCGGAGCACGTGCGCGCCGCCGTTAGGCAGCAGGTGGATGATGACGCGGCTGATGCGGAAGATCACGCTGTCGCCCGGCATCGGGTACTTCCACGCATCGAGCTTCGGGCCACCGACGTTCGTGGACACGAGATACATGTCGCGCACGCCACGACCGTCGTGCTGGAACGTCGCGATCTGCTTCGAGTCCGGTGACCACGTGAGCACCGGCCGGTCGCTGTGCGCCCAACCGGCATTGTCGGTCGCGTAGCCGAAATCCTTGATGCCGTCGGTCGTGAGCTGCGTCTCGCGTCCAGTCGCGAGATCGCGCGCCCAGAGATTGTTGTCCTTGATGAACGCCGCCAGTCTTCCCGTCAGGCGACACGCTCGAGTTCTGCGGCGCGCGTCCGCTCGCGGGCGTCGAGTCGCCGCCGGCGCACGTGTACTGCTGCAGATCGCATTTCCAGCTGCGGTTCTGCAGGCTCACCGTGATCGACCGGTTGTCCTTGCACAGGTCGAACGACTGGAACGGCAGTCGATTGCCATCCACCCGTCCACCTGACGCCGCCGCGAGTGCCGCAGCCAGTCGAGTGCGATCGAACACCTCCGCGCGCGTGCTTTCGCGCGGGATCGACGACGTAGAACGCGCCGCCGTTCGCGATCGTGGACCGGTACCAGAATCGACCGTCGTCGAGCCAGCGCGGTGGACCGCTGAGGCCGCTCACCAACGACAGGGCCGAGGCGCCAAGATACCGCTCGGCCCGCCCGTAGTCCTCGGCGGTGAGTTGACGAGGCGCTTGCGTGGCGGCCTGCCCCGACAACGACGAGGCGAAAGGCGCCACGACGATCAGCAAAGCGGCACGAGAAAGGCGCATGTGAATCGAAGGTGAACCGGTGAAGTGGTTACGCAGCCGGAAGGACACCGGGCTGCTCGACAAGCTACCCCATGGGTTGAAATGGCGGGAGACGGGTCACAGGTCCGGTTCCTGTCGCTCGACCGATCCGGTTCGGCATTATCCGCACATCGAGGGCCGGTGTTGGACGCATGGTGCGTCCCGCGAATCGCGGCCCTCGCCGCGAGCACAGGTGGTGGTCGTGGAAGAGAAAGCGAACGACACGAACGTTCCAGGAACGCGTCACACGGCTCGAGGGGCGCTTTGGCCGATGCGCGGTCCAGCGCTGATGCACACTCCACCGCGCTGTACTCGGGCATTCGGTCACTCGTCACAGAGCTGATCCGGCGTCGCCGCCAGAGCGAGCAGCTGTGCGACACGCTCTCGCGCGTGCTCGAGGCCACGAGCGACGGCTTCGTCGCCCTCGACTCTCAATGGAGATACACGTACGTCAACGCGCACGCCGGACATATGTTCGGCCGCGACCCGTCAATCGTTGATCGGCAAGAACATCTGGGCCGAGTTCCCGGAAGGCGTCGGGCAGGCGTTCCAGCAGGAGTACGAGCGCGCCATGGCCGACGGGCAACCGCATCAGATCGAAGCGTACTACCCGCCGTACGATCGCTGGTTCGACAATCGGATTTTCCCGTACGCTGGCGGGCTCGCGATCTTCTTCCAGGATGTCACCGAGCGACGCATCGCCGACGATCGGCTGCACGAGAGCGAGCAGCGCTACCGATCACTGTTCGACCACAACCCCGACGCGGTGTATTCGATGAACGTCGAAGGTCGCTTCACGAGCGCGAACGCTGCCTGCGAGGAGCTGACCGGACGTACGATCGATGAGCTGATGGCAACTCCGTTCGCTCCCTCGTCGTGCCCGAACATCGCGAGCGCGCCCACCAGCACTTCCTCACGGCCATCCGTCGGAAGGCGACGAGCTACGACGAGGCCATCCTCCACAAGAGCGGTCGCCGCGTCGAGATCTCCATCACGAAGCTCCCCATTATCGTCGACGGCAAGGTCGTCGGCGTCTACGGCATCGCGAAAGATCTCACCTGGCAGCGAGAGCTCGAGTGGCGGCTCCAGCAGTCGCAGAAGATGGAGGCGGTAGGACGAGTCGCCGGGGGCGTCGCGCACGACTTCAACAACCTGCTCACGGTCATCCAGAGCTGTGCGTCGTTTCTCGCCCGCGATATTCCGGAGTCCAACCCGTCTGCACGCGAGACGTCGAGTCGATTCAGAGCGCGTCGCGACGCGCCGGCGAGCTGACGCAGCAGCTGCTCGCGTTCAGTCGCAAGCAGCTGTTGCGGCCGCAGCTGATGGACATCAACGGCACGTGCTGGGTTTCGTCGCGACGCTGCGGCGCGTCGTCGGGGACGACCATCGCGATTGAAACGGATCTCGCACCAAATACCTGGCCGTTTTCGCCGACCCCGGACAGATCGAGCGCGTCCTCATGAACCTCGGCCTGAATGCGCGCGACGCGATGCCGAACGGTGGCACGATACGGGTTGGTACCGAGAACCTCGTGCTGGGTCGCGAGGCAGCCGGCAATCCTGCGCCAGGGAACTACGTGGAGATCACGTCGAGGATACGGGGACGGGGATCGACCCTGCCGTGCTGCCGTACCTCTTCGAGCCGTTCGTGACCACGAAGCCCGCCGGCGTCGGCACCGGGCTCGGCCTCTCGACCGCACACGGGATCGTCGAGCAGACCGGCGGCGTCATCCGCGCCAGCAGCACGCCCGGAAGTGGCAGCCGCTTCTCGGTCTTCCTGCCGCGGGCCGTGGCGATGATCTGCCGACGCCGCGGTCGCCTAACGCTGCACCGATGAACGCGGCGTGCTTCGGACGGCGCATCCCGCGGGACCGCCGATCGCAGGAACCCGATGAGCAGCGGGTTCACGACGTCGGTGCGCTCCATGAGCGGCAGATGCGCCGGCGCGCTCGATCGGATGGTACTGCGCCTGCGGGATCGCCTTGCGCACACCGTCTCGCGTGGTCGATGGTCACCGTGCTGTCCTGCATGCCCCAGATGAGCAGCGTCGGCACGCCCATCGCGCCGACGCGTGCGTAGACGGAATCCAGCGGGTCCCGCCATCTCTCCCGGAGCGTGGACAGAAGCGCGCGGCCGAATCCTCGATACTGCGTCTGCACGCGATAGCGGGCCTGCCCAGTCCGGCCACCTCGCCGGCTCCACGAAGTCCGATGAGCTGACCCGGAGCCATCTTCGGCACTGCGAGGGCCTGCCACAGCACGGGGCCCGACGACAGGAAGACGGAACATGGCAGTGGCGCACCTCGGCTCTCCCCGGCGACTGGATCGATCAGCGTCAGCGAGCGAACGCGCTCCGGGTGTGGCCCACGAAGGTTCCCGTCACGGATCCACCCATGGAAAGCCCCATGACATCCACCCGATCGCGCCACCCGAGTGAGTCGAGGAGCTGAACGAGCTGACGGTCGTACAGGTCGGCCGTGTAGGCGACGTCGGGACGATCGGAGTAGCCGCGCCCGTACTCGTCGTATCGAGCGACGCGAAACCCGGCACCCGCGAGCGCCGTGACGGTCGAGTCCCAGATGTACGACGGGACCGAGAAGCCGTGAACGAGCATGACTCGCTGGCCGCTGTCGGGCCCGGCGACGTCGTAGTGCGTGATGCCGTCGCCTAACGTCACGAACGTGCCCGGCACGCCCTGGCGCGCACCGGCGTCGAGATCGGCACGCTCGGGGTTCCGCGTGACGTTGAGGTAGACGCGAGGCAGGCGACGGCGATGGCAATCGGCGCGACGATGAGCTTACGGAGTCGCATGGCGGGTATGGAGAAGATATTCGGTGGGTACATGGTGAGCTGGCTAATCGCCGCGCGACCGCACCAGATCGAAGTTCCTCATAAATTGCGGTCAGCGCGACCCGCCAGCTACCTCTACGCACGTGAAACGTGTCACTAGGCCGGCTCTCTGGGGAATCGACCTCGGAGGCACGAAGATCGAAGGGGCCATTGTCGATCCCGGGCGTGCAGACCGAGCCGAGTGGCGCGCGCGGATCCCGACCGAGAGTGCACGGGGCTACGAGCCACATCATCCGGCGGGTGGTCGCGGTCGTCGAGCGACTCGAGCGGGACTCTGGCCTCGGCGTCCGCCGGTGATCGGCGTCGGGACACCCGGCGCGATCGAGCCCGACAGCGGGCATGCTCAAGAACTCGAACACGGTCTGCCTGAACGGGCGGCCGCTCGCGGCGGACCTGTCGTCGGCGTTAGGCGTCGAGGCGCGGCTCGCGAACGACGCCAATTGCTTCGCGCTCGCCGAAGCGACGCTCGGCGCCGCCCGCGGCCGCGCGGTGGTGCTCGGACTGATCATCGGCACGGGCGTCGGAAGCGGGATCGTCGTGGACGGCCGAGTGCTCCACGGCCGCCACGGGATCGCCGGCGAGTGGGGCCACAATCCGATCTGCGGCGAGACCGCTACCGTGCTACTGCGGGAGCGTCTGGGTGCGTCGAGACGGTGATCTCGGGCCCGGCGCTCGAGCGATTCTATCGACGCGCGAACCGGCCACGCGCGGACGCTGCCGGACATCGCCCGCCGCGCCGGCGCGGGCGATGCGGACGCCAGCTGAGACGTTAGGCCGCCTGACGGAGAAGTTCGGCGAGGCGATCGCCGCGGTGATCAACATCCTCGATCCCGGACGCGATCGTGATCGGCGGCGGTGTCGGGAACATCGATCGGACCTGTACGACGACCGCACGCGCGAGGCGATCCGCCGCCACCTGTTCAACCCCGACGCTGCGCACCGAGCTTCTGCGCCCGACGCTCGGCGACAGCGCAGGCGTCTTCGGTGCAGCGCTGCTCCTGCTGAGCCCTGTCATCCCGAGGGCGCGAGAGCTCTTGAAGGGCGGACGGCCTCGAGACGGATCGCGCGTCCCCGAGGCCATGTGCATCCCGAGCGACAGCGCAGGGATCTTCTCGAAAGTGATCGCGGCCAGAATTCGCTACGATGCCATCACAGCAGGTCTCTCGTCGCTGCTGCTCCTCGGGATGACAGTGTTGCAATGTTCTGCGTCCGTCTGCGTCGCGCGCGAACCGCGCCTGCGCGGTCTGTGTTCCGTAGTTCGGAGTCGCGCAACCGCTACTGCGCAGTCCTCGACGTGGTCGTCAGCGCCTTCGTCAGGCGGTACAGGAACTCCTGCCCCTCGTAGTACGACTGAATCCGCATGCGCTCATCGCGCCCGTGCGCGCGCGCGTCGACCGTCGGATCGGAGAACAAGCCCGACACACCGAACGCCGGTACACCCTGCGCACGGAAGAACCGCGAGTCCGTCGCGCCCGTCGACATCACCGGAATCACCGGAATGTTGCCCCACATGTCGCGCGTGATCTGCGTGACCGGCTCCATCAGCTCCGGCAGCATCGCACTCGGCGGCGACGGCGGACGCTGCGAACGCACGAGCACCTGCACCGTCGTGTCGTTGATCAGCTTCTCGAACTCCGCGCGCACCACCTCCGCCGTATCCGTCGGGAACAGCCGACAATTGACGTTCGCCTCGGCCAACTGCGGCAGCGCGTTCGTCGCGTGTCCGCCGTTCAACATCGTCGCGACGCACGTCGTCCGAAGCATCGCGTTGTAGCGCGGGTCGGCGGAGACCGCGGCGATGGCCGCTGGGTCCGCCGGGTTCGCCACGAGCGCCTTCATCGCGCGGCCTAACGCCGGCTCTTCCACGTCGGCCGTCTTCGCGAAGAAGGCCTTCGTCACCTCGTTCATGCGAACCGGAAAGTTGTGACGTCCAACCTTCGCCAGCGCATCCGCCAGCGCCGTGATCGCGTTGTCCGCGCGTGGCACGGACGAATGCCCACCACGATTGGTCGCGCGAAGCGTGATGTTCGTCGTCACCTTCTCCGTGGCTTGTACGGAGTTGAACAGCGGCTTTCCGTTGCGCAACGTCCCGCCGCCACCTTCGTTGATCACGAGCGCGCCGTCGATCAGCTCGGGGTGATTCTTGAGGAGCCAGTCGACGCCATTCGCCGGACCGCTCTCCTCGTCGGCCGTGAGCGCGATGATGATGTCGCGGTCGGGCACGTACTTCTCGCGCATCATGCGCGTGGCGTTCGCGACGAAGATCGACGCCATGGCCTTATCGTCCGCCGTACCGCGGCCGTAGTAGTAGCCGTCGCGCTCGGTGAAGACGAACGGGTCGAGGTCCGGGGACCAGTCAGCCTTGAGCGCTTCGACGACGTCGATGTGCGCGAGCAGCAGCAGCGGCTTCCGCGCCGCGCCTGCTTTGCCGCGGATGCGCGCCACGACGTTGTGCTTTTCGGGACGCGGACCGCCGACGAAGATGTCGGCCTCCGGAATCCCGGCATCGCGGAACCGCTTGGCCATCGCGACTGCTGCCGTCGTGACATTCCCCGTCGTCACGCCGGTGTTGATCTCGATGAGCTCTTTATAGATGTCGTGCGCGAGCTGCTGGTTCGCGTTGAGCGACCCAGGCGTGAAAACCGCGGCGCCCCGCGCCTGTGCGCCGAGGGCGAGTGGTAGCGAGACGATGGCGGCGATGGCCGCGAGACGTGGGAAGCGCATGGTTGGGCTGGCAGACGTGGGCAACAGAACCGACTGCAGGCCAACGTATCGCGACTCGTCCCGGGCCGACAGTCCAACCCTCCGTGCCTACTTGCTCCACGGCGGCGTCACGCCGTTCATCCGCGCGTAGGCGATGAGCTGCCCGAGATGCTCATGCAGGTCATCCGTCATCGAGAACGACGTTTCGATGATCGTGTGATCGCCGCCGAACAGCTTCTGCGTCCCCGTGATCGCCGCGGGGTCCACCGCGCCGATCGACTGCTTCGTGTACGCGAACCCTTCCTTCAGGTGCTTCATCACATCGGCCTTCGTGGACTTCGACTCGAAGGTCTTGAATGCCTCCTGACCACGCGGGATGACAGGCGATCGCGCGGCACCGTACGCCATTGGCGCGTAAACGTAGAACTCGCTGGCGACGTGCATGAACGCCTCACCGACAGACCGCACCCCGGGCGCCGGACGCCACGTGTACTTCTCCGCCGGAATCGCCTCGGCGAGCGCGAGGAACTTGCTCTGCAGCGTGTCGAGATCCGTGAGGAACTGCTTTCGGATCTCGAGCGCGGCCTCGCGATTCGGGACGGCTTGCGCGGCCACGACACGCGCCGTGCTCGCGAGCAGACAGCCAATAGCGAAGACACCGACTCGGAATGAATGTCGGCCGGCACCGGTCGTGATCGCGTAGCGCATGGAAGGGAATCCTCGGAGAGGTGGAGAGGCATTGCGTCGCGGCAATGTTCACCCGGAGCTGCCGCCGCAGTAGTCCGCGGTGGTAAGACGCCCAAGGAGCCCGGTATCCGGACGCTGTGTGGGACGAACGGCCGGACATGCAGCGTGCGACGCGATCCGCGGCGCCGACCAGCGGCGCGACGCCCCACGTTCAGCGGCGTGACGGCAGGCGCCTAACGAGCGGCGAGCGAGCCGCCGATTCTCCGCGCGACAACACGAGTGCCAGCCGCTCGCCGCCGTTGAACCAGTTGGCCCGCACGGCTCGCTCCGCCGCGGCCGCACCACCCGCGCGAACGGCGGCAACGATCGCGGCATGCTCGGCGTAGGTCGCGCTGAAGTCCGGGCCGATGAGCGGCGCGTACAACCACTCGTAGCGATCGAGGCGCGGCCGCATCGCCTCGAAGAGCGCGCGAATCGTCCCGCCGGCGCAGGCATCGTGAAGCGCGCGATGAAACGCATCGTGCCGCTCGAACAACGCATCGTAGTCGAGTGGTCGCTGACGCGTCGCGACTCGGAACGCCGTGTCGCGGCGGCGCATCTCGTCGGCCAGGCGCTGGCGCTCCACAGACGAGAGATCCGTGACGCCGCGCGCCACGATGCCCTCCAGCGCACCGGCGGCCTGATAGAGCTCTACCACGTCCGCCGGTCCCACTGGTGCCGCGGCCATCCGCGGGCGAGCACCGCCGCCGTCCGCGACGAGGAGCCCTTCAGCGAGCAACCGGCGCATGGCCTCGCGCACCGGCGTGCGACTCACGCGCAAGCGGGCCGACAGATCCGCCTCGGTCACTCGAGCCCCGGGCGGAATATCCCCGCCGACGAGCAGGCGCCGGACGTGGCTATAGGCGTCCGCCGGGCGGAGACGCGCGACGGGCTGGCTCGGAGCGGCAGTCACGTATGAGAAGGGAGTAGCGAAAAGGTATACGAAAAACGTATACGTTATTGGTGTTGCGCGGCAACCGTTCGGGCGAACCGCGGTGTCGGACCTGATGTGTCAAGTCGCGCTCGTCCTCCATTACCCGGCTACTCTCATGCGTCGCCTCCCTTCGTACATCACGTGCATCTCACTGGCCGCTATCGCAGCGGCGGTCTTCCTCCGATACCCATCCGTGGTGCGTGCGCAGGCTCCCGCCTCGAACGCAGCAGGCACGACACAACGTCTGACTGACGTGACACGCCGCGCGGTCGTCGACACACTCGCCGCGCGGCTGCGGCGTCACTACGTGGATGCCGATACCGGAGCCATGATCGCCGACCGGATGCGCGCGCGGCTCAGCGCCGGCGCATACGACACGATCACGAGCCCGGCACGCTTCGCGGAAGCGCTCACCGTGGATCTTCGCAGCGTGAACGGCGATCGCCATCTGAACGTCTCGTACGCCCCAACAAGCCCAGGCGCGCGTCCGGGACCGGAAGGCCTTCAGATGGGGATCGGCGGGCCGCCGCCGACGGTGCCGACCGGACCGCCGCGCACTGGCCCGGGCGCCGACGCCGCCCGGCGCACCAACTACAGCCTCGGCCGCCTCGATATTCTCCCCGGCAACGTCGGCTACTTCGACATCCGTGGCTTCGCCGGAGCACCGGAAGTCGTCGGCGCGATCAAGTCAGCGCTCGAGTATCTGCAGGGCACGGACGCGATCATCTTCGACCTCCGCCGCAACGGTGGTGGCAGTCCGTTCTCGGTGAACCTGATCATCAGCAGCTTCACCACCGGCGACACCGTGCCGTCGCTCACGGTGAAGAATCGTTCAGGCAATCAGACGTTCACGCGGTACACGTACGCCACCGTACCAACCCCGCGTCGTCCAACCGTGCCGCTGTATGTCCTCACGAGCGGCGCGACGGCGTCAGCTGGCGAGGACTTCACGTTCGTGCTCAAGAACATGCATCGCGCGACCATCGTCGGCGGAACGACGGCGGGCGCAGGGCACAACAACGCGAATCTCGACATCGGCGAAGGATTCAACGCGTCGATCTCGTTCACGCGCGTGATGGACCCGAAGACGGGCGCCGAGTGGGAGCGCGTTGGCGTGACTCCCGACGTGCCGGTGGAGCCCGCGCGCGCACTCGACGTCGCACACGCACTCGCGCTGAAGACGATCGCCGCGAACACTCAGGATCCGCGGCTACGTCGCATACTGGACCTGACGCGCGAGACCATCGAAGCGCAGGCGACGCCACGCGCGGTTCCGGCTGCGACGCTCGCGAAGTACGTCGGTGAGTACGAGGGCGGCCGCACGGCAACCGTCGAGAATGGCCGCCTGATGTTCAGCAATCGAGCTGGCTTTCTGCCGGACGCATTCGCCGCGCTGAACGACTCGACGTTCGCGTTTGGAGCGATCCGGATTGGATTCGAGCATGACGGTGGCAAGATCCGGTTGCGGATCACACCGCCCGAGGGCGAGCCGCTGACCTACGCGCGCGTGAAGTAGGAGCGCACTGGTCATTCCGAGCGGGTTGTCATTCCGAGCGAGCGAGAGCGCAGTCGAGGAATCCCTGGTGTTCCGAGTAGAGGGCCCTCTACCGGCAGACGTCTCGATTCCTCGACTCGCTGCGCTCTCTCGGAATGACGCTCCGCTCGGAATGACAATCTACCGATCCACGCGGATTGCAACCAGCGGCGACACCCGCGCCGCGCGGAGCGCCGGAACGAGCGTCGCCGCGACCGCCACCACCAACAGCAACACCGCCACTGTGATGAACGAGAGCGGATCGGTGCTCGCCACCCCGAACAGCAGCGATGCCATGCCGCGTGCCGCGAGCAGCGCGCCGACCGTGCCTAACGTGATACCCAGCATGGCGCGGGTCATCGCTCTGCGCATGACCAGAGTGATGACGCCGCTCGTCGGTGCGCCGAGGGCGACGCGAATGCCGATCTCCTTTCGTCGCTGCGCCACGTCGCCGGCGAATACGCCGTAGATCCCGACGGCCGCCAACAGCAGCGACACCACCGCGAACGTGCCTAACAACACGGCGGTGAACCGGTCGCGCGCGAGCGTTCCCGACACCAGGCTCTCGAGCGTGCTGACCCAGTACGTCGGCACCGCCGGGTCCAGCGCCGTCACGACGCTGGCGCAGCGATCGCGTCAGCGTCTCCGGATCGACGTTGCCCCGGACGACGACATCCCACGTGGTGCTCGGGAAGCGCGAGCCGGCGAGATACACCGTCGCCCGCGGTGGCGTGCGCGCGTCCATGAGATGAACGTCACCGACGACGCCGATCACTTCGGCGGTGATGCCGCCGAACATCGGAATCCGCGCCCGCTTGCCTAACGCACTCCCGTTCGGCCAGAGCGTGCGTGCCATCGTCTGATTGATGACGATGCGCGGTGGAGCGCCCGGCACGTCGCGCGTGTCGAACGTCGATCCGGCGAGCAACGGGATACGCAGTGTTCGGAACAACGTCGCGTCCGCGAACCGCATGTCGGCAACGAGCGAATCGCTGGCGACCGGCGCGCTCGCGTCACCGAGCGTGGTTGCCGGGCCCATGCCGCCGAACGGCCGCGTGCTCACGACACTCGCCGACTGCACGCCCGGCAATGCGCGAACGCGTGTCAGGAGCTGATCGAAGAACTGAATCTGAGACTCGGGCGTCCGATAGCGCGGCCCAGAGACCCCGACCCGCGTTATGACGACGCGGTCCGCATCGAACCCGAGCTCCACCGTGCGCAATGCGGAGAACGTGCGCATCGTGAGCCCCGCGAGCACCGTCAGCACGAGACCCAGCGCGATCTCCAGGGTGACCAGTGAGCCGCCACGCAATCGCGCTGCCGCTCGCCCGCCACTCTCACGCAGCGTCTGCGCGGCGCCGCGACCTCCGCGCGCCGCCGCGATCGCCCCAACACCCAGCGAGGCGATCAACGAAACCGCCGCGCTGAACAGCAGCACCGTCCCATCGACCCGAATGGAGCTCGTGCGCGGCATCTCCGGCGGGAGCAAGGACATGAGTCCTCGCACGCCGGCGATCGCGGCGACCATGCCAATTGCGCATCCAATCAGCGCCCACGACCGCACTCTGCGTGACCAGCTGACGCAGCAACCGCGTCGACGTGGCACCGATCGCTCGACGCACCGCGAGCTCGTGCTCGCGACGACGGACCAGTCCGAGCGTCAGGTTCGCGACGTTCGTGATCGCCATGAGCAGCAGCAGACCGACGGCGCCCAACAGCACGAGCAAGCGGCAACCGTACGTCGCCCGTGATCTGCTCGGTAAGACCGATCAGCGACGAAGACCAGCCCTCGCTCTCTTTCACCTCGAGCCGCCCGTTGCGCGGCGATGCCCTCCAACTCGTGACGCGCCGCCTCGATCGAAACCGTGGGCTTCACGCGCGCGATCACGAGCAGGAACCGGCCCCACGATCGGTTGTTGTCGGTTCCGCCGAACGGCCTCCAGAACGCCTGCTCGCCGAGCCACGCGAACTGCGGGGGATCGAAACGCGCGGGCATGACGCCGACGATCGTGTGCGGACGCCCATCGATCGACAGCGTGCGACCGAGCACGGTGCGATCGCGCGGCGAAGTGACTGCGCCAGAATCCGTCGCTGAGCACGAGCACGTCCGCCCCGCCCGACCGTTCTTCTTCGGCCGAGAACTCGCGACCTAACGCGGGCGGTACGCCGAGCAGTCGGAAGTACCCCGGCGACACCTCGGCCCCCATCACGCGTTCGGGGGTCGGCGCTCCAGCGATCGTCGCGGGGAGCGGCACCAGCCCCGCCATGCCGTCGAACGATCGCGCGCGCTCACGCCACGCCTCGAACGTCGAGACCCCCACGACATTGTGGTCGCTCCCGCGCGCGACGTTGCGCTCCCACAGCACGACGAGGCGTCCCGGATCGGCATACGGCAGCGGACGGAGCAACACGCCGTGAACGACGCTGAACATCGCCGTCGACGCGCCGATCCCTAACGCGAACGTGAGCGCAGCCGCGATCGCGAATCCCGGGTTCCGCCGCATCACCCGGAGCGCGTACCGCACGTCCTGAACGAGCTCGTCGACGAGTTGGCTCCGATATTCGTCGCGCGCGTCATCCTTGAAGCGCTCGGCACCGCCGAAGGCGGCAAGCGCCAGACGGCGCGCTTCGTCTGCCTCGACACCCGCCCGAATGTTCTTCTCGGTCAGCATGTCGAGGTGAAAGCGCATCTCGCTGTCGAGCCGCTGCTCCATTCCACCACGCCGGAACAGCCCCGAAATTCTCAGCGCGAAATCGCGCACGCGACGACGCATGATCAACCCTCCCCCATCTGCAGCACGAGCTCGACGGCGCGAGAGAGCCGCACCCACGACGCGCGCTCCTCTGCGAGCCGCTTCCGTCCGGCGGTGGTGAGCTTGTAGAACCGCGCCTGACGATTGTTCTCGGTCGTGCCCCACTCGGATGCGATGAAGCCCTGACGCTCGAGCCGGTAGAGCGCGGGATAGAGCGACCCCTGCCCCACCTGGAGGACGCGCTCCGACCCGACGTCGAGCCGCTCGGTGATTCCCCATCCATGCATCGGTCCCAGCTGCAGGGATTTGAGCACGAGCATGTCGAGTGTGCCCTGAAGTACGTCGCCCCTGGCCTTGTCGCCCACACGCTCTCCTTTCGACGTTCGAAAGGAACAATGAGACACGCGCGTGATATCGTCAAGAACGACTTTTGTCCGCAGATTGATCTGGCGCGACCGATGGGCCTCTGCCAATCCGTGGACTATGCCTGCAGCAACGATCAGTCACCGCTGTTTCCTTCTGGGTGCCCTCCTCGCGACGTCCTCGCTGGGGATGTCCTCGCTCGCGACGCGCACCGAGGCACAGACACCGCGACGTGGCGTGCCGGACCCCGGCACCATCGCGACCGACCAGCGGGTCACACCGGCCGGAGTGCAGAGCGTCTTCGACGGGCGCGTGACCGGCGTGCGGTTCTCCTCCCCGTCCACGCTGTGGGTCGTAGTTCCGGGATCCGCGTTCCACCTCGCGTGGTCAGACAACCGCGTGATCGCGCATGGCCGATTCGACGGACGATCGGGCGCGCAGGGACTGGCCATCGATCCCGCGAACGGCCGAGCGCTCGTGACGTCGGTCGGCCGGCTCGGCGCTGGCGCACCGCAGTCTCGACTTCCAGGTTCACGTCCGCCCGCCCGCGCGAACGAGGTGGCTCAACTGCAGTTCTTCGCGGGAGACGCGACCGGCGACAGCGTCAGGGCCACCAACTCGTCAGGCGCGCTGGGTGATTTCATGGCCGGTGCACCTGCGGTGTCCGCACGTGCCGGGAGCAACGGGCGACGCGTCGCCGTTGTACCACTCGGCGCAAACGACGCGCTCGCGGTACTCGACGCCGAAACGGGCGCGCCGATCCGTCGCGTCCCCCTGGGTGTCGCACCATTTGCCGCCGTCCTCTCGAGCGACGGGAACATCGCGTACGTGTCGAATGTTGGCGGCTCGCAGCCCGCGCCGGGTGAGCGCGCCGCGAAACAGTGCTGTGATCCCAACGCGGAACGCGTGCGCACGGACGCGCGTGGAATTGCTGGCGCGGGAACGGTGTCGCGCGTCGATGTCGTCGCCGGCCGCGTGACACATACCATCACGGTCGGACGCCACGCGACGGCACTCGCGTGGGACGAGACGCGCGCACGCCTGTACGTCGCAGGCGGCAACGCCGACGCCGTGACCGTCATCGACACACGATCGAACACCGTCGTCGCGACGCTCGCGATCGCGCCATTCCGTGAGCGGAAGACCGGGCTCGCGCCCACGGCGCTCGCACTCGCGCCCGACGGTCGCACGCTCTACGTCGCACTCGGCGGCGCGAACGCGGTCGCCGTGTACGACGTGACGACGCCCGGCGCTGCATCCGGCTGGCGCTTGTTAGGCATGATTCCCACGGCGTGGTACCCGTCGAGCCTCGACGTGTCCAGCGACGGCAAGGCGCTGGCGATCGGCGCGCTGCTCGGCGTCGGCTCCGGCGACGGTGAGTCCGATGGATCGCCCGGGCGTCGCGGGCGCTACGTGCACGCGGTGCGAGGATCCGTCAGCGTGGTTCCCGTGCCCACCGAACAGGCGCTCGCGGCCTACTCGACCGCGGTGGCCGAGAACAACCGCCTAACGCCCGTCGGCGCGTCGGGCGGGAACCAGGCGTCACTCGCGCCTCGCCGCTCGGCCGTCGCGCAGCCGGTGCCCGAACGCCCGGGTGAGCCGACACCCATTCAGCACGTCGTCTTCATCATCCGCGAGAATCGCACGTATGACCAGATACTCGGCGACCTGGGTCGCGGGAACGGCGACTCGAGTCTCACGATCTACGGGCGCGACGTCACGCCGAACACGCATGCGCTCGCGGAGCGCTACGTCACGCTCGACCATTTCTTCGCGTCAGGCGGCAATTCGGCGGACGGGCATCAATGGCTCACGCAGGCGAACGAGACCGAGTATCCGCTGTGGCCTCTGTATTACGGGCGCTCGCTATCCATCGGAGGGCGTCGATCCACTCGCCTACTCATCAGGCGGATTTCTATGGGAGAGCGCGCAGGCGAAAGGAAAACGCGTCGCGGTATTCGGCGAGTACGCCCCGGCCGCGTCCGACTCGCTTTCGGCCGTGCGCCGCGAGCTGCTCGCACAGTGGCGCGAGCCGCGCGCCGACCGGCCTACGTTCTTCCGCGCCGAGCTGCAGAAGCGGTATCAGACGCGCTCAGAAATTCCGTCGCTCGACAAGGCACTGATCCGTGAGTACCCCGGGTGGACACAGGAAGTCCCCGATGTCGTGAAGGCCGAGGACATGCTCGCGCATCTGCGGGATTGGGACCGCGCCGGGGCGATGCCGGATCTCGTGATGTCGATTCTCCCGAGCAATCACACCGTGGGGACGACCCCAGGGTGGTGTACGCCGCGGGCGTGCGTCGCCGACAACGACCTCGCGTTAGGTAAGATCGTCGAGGGTCTCACGCACTCGCGATTCTGGCCGACGATGGCCATCCTCGTGGTCGAGGACGACGCGCAGAACGGTGTCGATCACATCGACGGTCACCGGACAGTCGCGCTCGCGATCTCGCCTTACGCGCGGCGTGGCGTCGTGGACAGCACGTTCTACAGCCAGCCGAGCATGGTGAAAACGATTGAGCTCATGCTCGGGCTTCCGGCGATGAGCATGTTCGACCTCGTCGCGACCGACATGCGAGCGAGCTTCATCGCAGCGGGCGCGCGTCCCGATCTCACGCCGTATGCGGCCCTCGAGCCCACGGTCTCACTCTACGAGACGAACCAGCGCGTCGGCGATATCCGTGGCGCGCACTCGGCGGACCGTCGCCGCGCGGCGCTCGCGTCGTCGCGCATGCGTTTCGACGTCCCGGACGCTGCTCCGTCCGACGCGCTCAACCGCATCCTGTGGCACGAGGCGCGTGGGTGGGGCACGCCGTTTCCGGGCGTTAGGCAGTCCTTGTTCTTCCCGATGTCTCGCGACCTCGCGGACGATGAGCGGGAGGAGAAACAGGAGAAAGAGGACCGCGACCGCAAGCGCCCGAAGTAGAGGAGGTCGATCGGCGCACGCCGGTGACGGTCAGCCGACTGCCTGCAAGCAGACCGCGTCGTTCCAGGCCTGCACCGCGAGCGACTCGACGAGGTCGCACCGACCGGCGAGTAACGCGTTCGTGGGTGAGCATCCGTCGAGCTCATCGCGCGGAGTCTCGAGCCACTCACCAATATCGCCGTCATCCGCGAACGCGTCTCGCAGCACCGAGAGCACGAATCGCATCGACGACACGCGGGACGCGACGCGAACGAACGTCGTGTCCACGAGGAGATCCGTCGGCAGCCCCAGCGCTCTCGCCACGGCCGCCGGCGATAGAGACGGTACGTCCAGGCCGCACAGCCATTGTTGCAATTCGTGTCGTTCCATGACGCCTCCTGTTCCTACGCGTTCCAATTCGTTCCTACCACTTCCGAGCAGCGAGCGACGCCCAGCCGCGATCGTAGACTTCGTGCGCGCTTGGCCCGGCCGCCGCAATCGCGACGGCATGGCGCGGGCATAACGTGTGGACACCGCGCTCCCACGTATCGCGGACCGCGGCCGGCGCGCCGCACACCTCGCAGAGCGTCGCTGACAGCTCCTCGAGCGCCCAGAGCAACTCCACGAACGGGCGAGGTCCGCGGACGTCGTACCAGGAAAGCCGCCCCCACTTCGCTCGGCAGAGAAATGAGCCTGGCGGCTCCGAAGCCGCGGCCGCCGCGGCCGCGACGCGCACGATTCCCACCCAGCCAGGTACCGGAGCCAGCTCAGTCGCTCTTCCTACTCCCTCGATTGCGGGCGACGGCCGGCCAATCTCGGAATCGCTGGAACCGGGCGAGCCCACACAGCCTCCTGCGGCGTTTTGTTCGGCACTTGTTCGGGGTGACAAGGATAAAAGGAACAAATGTCCCCGCAAGCGGCGAGAAGCTGGTAGCTGGGTGGTCGTGCTCGTGCTGGGTGACGCTGGTCGAAAAGGCGAGAACCCAACGGGGTCAGAGTCGATTCGACTCTGATCCCGGGGTTGTTCGGCTGGCCACTCGCGTCACCAGCGACCAGCACGAGCCACCAGCTACAAGCGCAGTTCGTTCCCTATTCCCTATTCCCGCCATTGGCCGAGGCCACTTCTTTTTTCCAGACGAACCGATGCAGGAAATCACCCATGTGATTGAACGTGCCCACCCAGTTGCGGTGCAGCATCGACTCGTGGAGGTCGTCCGGGATCACCTCGAGCTCGTAGTACACGCCGCGCGCGCGCAGCAGTTGCACGAGGCCCACCGTCTGCGCGAAGTCCACGTTCCGGTCGTCGTCGCCGTGCACCAGAAATACCGGGGACTTCCAGCCATCGATAGCCGAGATGGCGGACGACTTGTACGAGAGCGAGGCTGTGTCGAGCGAGCTGCCGTAGAGGTGAACGCCCGCGAGGTCCGCGCCGGCCACGAAGATGTCCGAGTTGCGCGCGAGTGCCTGCGACGTGAGCAGTCCGCCGTACGAAAGACCCCAGATGCCCACACGCGCCGGGTCCACGTCAGGGCGCGTCTGCAGGTATTTGCCCGCCGCGAGCACGTCCTGATACTCGGAGTTGCCGCGCGCATTCGTGTTCGCCGCCTGCCGGAACGAGCGGCCGTAGCCGATGCCGCTGCGGTAGTTCACCGACAGCACGACGTAGCCCTGATTCGCCAGCCACTGGTTCACCGCGTAGGCCCAGTGATAGAACTGCATGTAGTGGTACCCGGGCATCATCTGCCGAGGCGGGCCGCCGTGCACGAAGATGAGCGCGGGCCGGCGCTCGCCCGCCTTGAGATCCTTCGGCAGGAAGAGCTGGTTGTGAATCTCCAGCCCATCCGGCGACTTCACCACCACGATCTCCGGCTTCACGTGCTCGGCCTTCGGAAAATCCTTCGCGAGCGTCGGGAAGATCACGCGCGCCTTGCCGCCGTCCACCGGGACGAGACCGATCGATGCCGGCGTACTGGCGTCGAAGTACAACACCGCGACCTGCTTGCCTGACGCGAGCGGCTGCGGGTACACCTCGATCCCGTCGCCGGTGGAAATCCGTCGCGGCGGCGTTCCACCCGCGGTCGGGACAGCCCAGATGTGGCGCCGCTCGATGTCTTCCGCGTTCGTGGTGTAGTACAGCGTCTTACCGTCCGCCGACACCGACGCCGATGTCGCATCCTCGATGAGCCCGTTCGTCGTGGTGAGCATCACCGGCTTCGCCGAGGTCGCGTTCACGTCGAGCGAGAAGTAGCGCTCGAACTCATCGTTGAGCGGTGAGACCGGCAGCAGGAGGTGGTCGCCGGCCCACAACATTCGCTGAATGAAGGCGAACGTCGAGTCGTTAGGTGCGTTGTGCCACAGCTCGCGCGCGTTACGTGTGCCGACGTCCGCGACCATCACGGAGATCGTGTGACCACCCGCGAACGTGGACCGACACAGGCCAGGGATGAGCGGGCGTGCTGGAGCGGAGTCGGGGCGTGCGCGGCCACCGCCGCCACCACCGCCCGGACCGAACGGGTTCCCGGTGCCTGCTGGACACACGCTTCGCTGCGCGGCGCCCGCTCCCGCGGGGCCCGGTGGATTGCCGATACCACCCTCGCCCGCCTGGGCTTGTTGCCCGAATGGCAATCCTGGCCGCCGCGTGAACGCGATACGCTTTCCGTCCGGCGACCACACCGGCGCGCCGTCGAAGTCCACGCCCGGCGCCAGATAGGTCATCGACCGCGTCTTCATGTCGTAGACGGCGATGAACGAGTGATTCACGCGATCGCTCACGAACGCGATCTTCGACCCGTCCGGCGACCAGCGCGGATTGCTCTGCCGTCCCCACGCCGTGATGAACGCCTTCTGTCCGCGATCCATCGAGTCGGGGGCCGCACCTGGCGTCACGCGACCGCGGTAGATCTGATTGTCTTTCACGTACAGGACGAATCGCCCGTCGGGCGACAGCTCCGGCGCCCCGCCCTCGGCCACGCGCCACGGCGCGCCGCCACTCGTCCGAACGGCCCAGATGGCGCGCTCGGCGCCAGACGGGTCATGCGACGGATTCGCGATCCAGCCCTGTCTGTTCGGGGCGGATCCGCGCACGAACACGGCGATCGATCCGTCGTCCGACAGGCTGACGTCGGTCAGGTCTCGGCCATCGTCATCGAGGAATTTCGTTAGGCGGACCGGGCGGAAGTCGGGCGCGGAGGCGGTGTACACGTTCCGCATCCCGCGGTCGTACGTCATCCATGCGACGCGATCCGCACGGCGCGCCGACGTCACCTCGAGCGGCGACGCGGGACTCAGGTATTGCTCGATCGTGGGCTTCGCCTGGGCGACCATGCTCTGCGCGGAGAGCGAGGGCGCGGCGACGACCAACGCCGGGACGGCGAGGCGCACGAACCGACGGGCAACTGACGGAAAGCAGATCATTTGGGAGACTCCGACATGGGCATTACGGCACCGGCGGCGACACGGCAGGCGGGAGAGCGTAACATGCGCGGGCGCAAGCGGCAATCGACAGGCATTGACCGTCAACTGGACCGTGTTAACGGCGACAATTCCGATACGTCTCACCTCATGAGATCGATGGCTTTCTTCCAAGCACCTTGAACATGGGTTCGCTCACGAGCCCTCTGTGGAGGTTCAGCAGGACAATGAAACGGCTCATCCTTTCGACGATGATGGTTTGCGCCACGGTGGCTGGCCTCGGAGCGCAACAGCCCGGCGGCCCCGAGCGCGGGCCGATGCCCGGACCAGGCGCTATGGGTCGTGGCGGCGCGGGTCCGGTGGACGATCCGGCGCAGTTCCTTCTTGGACATACAGGCGAATTCCGGCTGACCGACGCGCAGGTCACTCGCCTCGCGGCCATCGCGCGCCGCTCGACCGAGCGTCGCCGATCCCTGCGAGCGCAGATGGACTCGATGCGACCGGCGCGAACCCCGGGCACCCGTCCCGATTCGGCGACGCGAGAGCGGTCGCGGGAGCAGTCGCGACAGCGCTTCGAGCAAATGCGTCCGGCAATGGATCGGATGCGCCAGCAGGCACAGGCCGACCGACGGGACGCCATCGCCGTCCTGACACCTGACCAGCAGGCGCAGGCGTGGGAGCGAATCGCGGCCGTGGGGCGCGGGCAACGTGACGGGATGCGTGGCGCTCGCGGCCCGCGTAGTGGAAGAGGACGCGAGTTCAGAGGCGGTGGTGCTGGCAGCCCGGGACACGCCGGCTTCCGCGGTGGACCGACGCCAGGCGCAGATCGCCGGCGGCCGGCACCGGGACAAGGACAGGGAGCGAGTCCCGATGACCAGCGGCAGAACGAGCCGTAGTCGCAGGTGTCATAAACGATGCGGGCGGCCCCGCGGGGCCGCCCGCATCTCGTGCTACCGCACCTAACGAGTCAGACGATTTCCCGGCGACTACTTCGCCGACTTTGCCCAGTGCGGCGCGGTCGTCCATTTCGACACGTCGAACATCGCGGGATCGACCGGCACGTCCACCTTCCAGTCCGAGTACTCCTCCGCCTGCCGGAGCGTGCCTCCCTGGAACATCTCGATTTTCGTCGCGAGCCAGCCGCCACCTGCCTTGACGTACTTGCCGAGGCGCACGTCGTACGGCGGCCCGTCGCCCGTGGCGAGCATCATCCGGACGAGCAGCTTGCGGTCGGTGCTGACCCAGAACTGCGGCGAGGTCGTGTCCGCCGCGGACGACGCGCCGACGACCCAGACCGGCGTTCCCTCCCACGTCGCGGTCCGGACGCGGTTCATGTCGACGTTCATCTGCGACAGCTCCTTCACCGTCTTCGCCACCGGCTGGACGTAGACGCCCTCGATGAGCGGAAGGAACTCGTTGCCCTTCCCGCGCGGCGGCTGCGGCTGCCCGCCTCGGACCAGGAACAACGAGTCGGGCGTGTAGATCATGCCGTTGCCGGCGGAGAGGTCACCACGGTCGATGCGGAGCTTGGTGCCGGCCGCGGTGTGGCTCAGCGTCTCGTACCACGTCTCCTTGCGCTCGGTGCCGTCCGGTGCGCGGAGGGTGGTCGTCTGTTTGAACGTGAGGGTGTGGTACCACTTGCCGGCGTATGCGGACCGCATGGCTTCCAGCACGTCGGCGCCGGTGCGCGGCGCGGCGGCTTGAGCCGTTAGGCGGTTGGCGCCGGGGACGAGCAGCGCGGCAACGAGAACGGCGCGGCGGGACAGAGCAAGCGTCATGACAGACTCCACGGGGTGTGTCGGTTTGGATTCCGGAGGCGCCGAAGCTTGGCCATCGGTACGAGGAGCGTCAATCAACCTGTGACGAACCGTTCATCACCGCGCCTCGACGTCCCACAGTGTCATCCCGAGCGTCAGCGAGGGACGCTGAGCGCTCAGAGCGCGCTGAGACCGGACAATGCCATCACAGCAAGGACTTTCTCTTCTGGTCGTCTGCGCTGCTCCAGCGCGGCTCTGACGCTCCTCGTACGGCAGTCTTGCGCTCCATCCTTCCTACGGCCTCCTTCCTAAGGCCTCCTAGTGCGGAGATCCCGACGCCGCACCCACCGCGGCTTCGACCTCGTGACGCTCGCGCGCGACGCGCGGCAGCGTGAGCGTGAACGTCGCGCCATGACCGAGGTTGCTTTCCACCGTGATGTCGCCGCCCATCGCGCGCGCGAGATCCCGACTGATCGACAGGCCCAGCCCCGTCCCCTGGCCTTCACGCGTGAAGTTCTGATCCACCTGGACGAACGGCTCGAAGATGTCCTCGAGCTTGCCGGAAGGAATCCCGAGCCCCGTGTCGATCACGCGCACCGCCGCGACCGCCTCGAGCGTCAGGCACTCGAGCCTAACGTGACCGCCGGCATCCGTGAACTTGATCGCGTTCGACAGCAGGTTGAGCAGGATCTGCTGCACCTTCTCGGCGTCGATGCGTACCATGATCGATGGGTCACACGGGAGGTACTCGTACGTCAGCCCTCGCGATTGTACCTGCGGCGCGACGAGCGCATACATCCCCTCGAGGATGTCGTGCAGTCGACGTCTCCTCGACGTGATACTCGACGTGGCCGGCTTCGATCTTGGCGAAGTTCAGGACGTTGTTGATGAGTCCGAGCAGGTGACGCTGATTCCGGCGGATGCGCTCCAGGTCGTCGCGTTGCGCCTCGGTGACCGGGCCGCTGATGCCTAACTACAGAAGATCGACGTAGCCGCCAATGGCGTTCAGCGGCGTGCGAAGCTCGTGCGACATGGCCGCGAGAAATTGCGCTTTCACATTGTTCGCGTGCTCGGCAGCGAGCGCGCGCGAGGTCGGCCTCGCTCCGCGCCGCGCGCTCGCGCGCCAGCAACGCCTCTCGCTCGATCTCGACGTCCTTGTGGTCGGTGATGTCGATGCACGACCCGATGTAGCCGGCGAACTCGCCCGTCTCGGTGATGCGAGGCGCGCCGGAATTGAGAATCCATCGGTAGATGCCGTCGTGACGGCGAATACGCAGCTCGACACGGAACGGCGTCCGCTCCCTCGCATGCGTCGGCGTACACCGACTCGATACGAGCGAGATCATCGGGATGCACGAACGGCGACCAGCCACGCCCGACCTGTTGCGGCAGGGACTGGCCCGTGAAGTCGAGCCACGAGCGACTGAACCAGGTCGGCGTTGCCGCTCACGTCGCCGACCCAGATCATCACCGGAGCCGAATCGGCCATCGCGCGGAAGCGCGCCTCACTCTCGCGCAGTGCCAGCTCCGCTTCGCGACTGCGCAACAGCGCACGCACCGTGGCGAGCAGCACGGGTGGCTCCACCGGATGCGTGAGATAGCCATCCGCGCCGGCGTCGAGGCCGCGCGCACGCTCGCTCGCCGACGTGAAGCTGGCCGAGATGAGAAGCAGCGGAATGTTGGCGACGCGCTCGTCGGCCTTGAACGACCGCGCGAGCTCGAACCCGCTCCCGTCGGGCAGGCGCACATCGAGCACGATGAGGTCGGGACGTTCGGCCGCCAGCCGCATCGCGTCGGCAGCCGTCTCACCCTCGATGATCTCGTACCCGCCTTCATCGAGCACTCGCGTGAGCACCCACCGGTTCGCCAGCGTGTCGTCGACGACCAGCACCTTGATGCGCGCGCGGTCAGACATGAGATACCTCTGCCGCGGCGGGACCGACCGCCTCGTTAGGTGAAGCCGCTGCCGGCTCGCTGCCGGCTTCGCCGTACACGATCGGGAGCACGAGCGAGAAGACCGAACCGCGACCAACCTCGCTCTGAACAGTGATCTCGCCGCCGAGCAGCCGAGCGAGCCGCCGCGAGAGCGGGAGCCCGAGCCCCGTACCCTTCACGCGTCGCTGCATCGGGTTCTCGACCTGCGCGAATTCCTCGAAGACGCGGTCGATGTTCTCGGGCGCGATGCCGATGCCGGTGTCGGCTACGAAGAAGGCAATCGTGTCGTGCTCGCCCTCGCGAGCCGACACTCGCACCTCACCGCGCTCGGTGAACTTGAGCGCGTTCGAGATGAAGTTCCGGAGGATCTGCGCGACCTTGGATTCGTCGGTGTGCAGCAGCGGCAGCGGAGGCGGCGGGTCGAACATGAGCGACACCGCTTCGTCCGTTTCGATCGGACGAAAGACGCCACGCAACGCACCCCACAGGCCATCGACGGTGAACGTGTCGGTGTGAACCTCGGTCCGCCCGGCTTCGATCTTCGCCAGATCGAGCCAGTCGTTCACGAGATCCGACAGCGTGTCCGTCGAATGACGCATCATCTCGATCGCGCGACGGTGCCGATCGGTGAGCGGCCCCTCGTAGCCGTCGAGCAGCAGCCGCGCGACGTTGCGCACCGCGTTGAGCGGTGTGCGAATCTCGTGATTGAGATCCGAGAGAAATCGCGTCTTGAGCTCGTTGACGCGCTCGAGATACATCGCGCGCTCATCGAGCTCGGCGTACAGCGCCAGCACGCCGCGGTTCGTCTCCGCCAGCTCCAGCGCGAGTCGGTCGCTCTCGGCGTGCTTCGCGCGAAGCTGCTCGAGCACGCGCAGCAGCTCCTGATTCTGCTGCTGCAATTCGGCCGTGGGGTCGGGCGCGGTGATCGCCGCCATCGCACCCATGACCGCGTTGATCATTGCCGGCGTCACGTGCACCGCCGCGGGCAGCCGCTTGCCGAGCATCGACCTCGGTCCCGGCGTTAGGCGCGGACTCGAGCGAGAACGTGTCGCTGAGACGCTGCGCGCCCAACACGCCCAGCCCCAGCCCCGTCGACGAGACGTACCGCCCGTCGAGCACATCGCTGAGGCGCGCGATCCCGGGCCCCTGGTCCGCGATGCGCGCCAGCGAGCACCGCAGGCGGTCCGTGGTCGATGCGGAACTCGACCTTGCCGCCGCCCGCATACTGATGCGCGTTGCGCGCGATCTCCGACACGGCGGTGGCGAAGCGAATCTGATCCTGCGCGTCGAGCTTGAACTCCGCAGCCAGCTGGCGCGCCCGCTGCCGCGCGAGCACGACGTCATCTTCGCGCTTCAGCTCAACCGTCAACAGCGTGTTCGTCGCCATACGCATCATTCCTCATTCATGCAGCGGGATCACGCCGCTGCACGGACGACGACGACCAGCGCGTCATCGCGCCCGCGCGAAAAGTCGCGATACAGCACGCCGGCCACAACACTCGGATGTCGCGATACGAGGCCGGGATAGCGTGCGAGATCCCACCGCGCGCTCACGCCGTCCGAGTGCATGACGAGTAGCGAGTCAGTCGGCCAGTCGTACCGGAACTCCTGCATCTTCCGCATCTCGTGCCCCGCGATCCCGTTGTGCGAAACGAGGCTCTGCGCATCAGCGGTCCCGGTAATCGCGGCCGAGATGTTTCCGAGACCCGCATATCGGACGGCGCCGTCCGACAATGTCAGTTCCGCGACCGCGACCGCCGCGCCGCGTGTCGCGCGCAATCCAGCGTGCATTGCCGTGACGACCGCCGCCGGATGCTCGGATCGGATGCTCCGCGGCGATCACGACTGCGCGACGCGACGCCTTCGCCGCCGCTTCGCCATGACCGAGGCCATCCACGACCGCGAGAGAAACTCGGCTGTCTTCCATCACGATTCCCCAGTCGTCGCCGCACTCGGACTCTCCACGTTTGGCGACGCGAACGACGCCAACGTCGAACGGCGGCCGCTGATTCGACGTCCCCGCTTCATTCTCGATCCGAGCGCACGAGGACGGTCCCACCACCGGGCACCGTGAAGATGTCGAAGTCACTTGCCAGGCGAGCCATCGCCCCCAAGCCATGGCCCGCGGTACCGGCCGTCGAGTATCCGTCGCCCAGCGCACGGTCGAGGTCAGCGATGCCCGGACCGGAGTCGATCGCGATGAGGTCGACCGCGCGAACGCCGTCACCGACAATGGACCGCAGGATGACCTCGCCGCGAGTCGCGTGCTTCGAGATGTTGGTTGCCGCCTCGGTCGCGATGATCGCGAGCTTCCCTGCCTCGGTTTCCGTCAACCCTGAGGCCGTCGCGATCGCCATCGCGGTGCGACGCGTCTCTCCGATCTGGCTCGAGTCGTCGATCGCTATGGCGAAACCCGATTCGTGCTCCGGTCGCATGCGCTACTTCCAGCGCGTGATCACCACGCGAGTTCCCTCGCCCGGCCGCGAGCTGATGTCGAACTCGTTCACGAGCCGGTGCGCTCCGCCGAGCCCGAGGCCCAGCCCGTTGCCGGTGGTGAAGTGATCGGTGAGCGCTTGCTCAATATCCGCAATGCCAGGGCCCTGATCCTCGAAGGCAACACGAAGTCCACGGCGCGTGCCCTCGGACGAGGAGCTCGAGGCGCGCGATGCCGCCTCCGCCGTAGTCGATCGTGTTGCGCGCGAGCTCGCTCGCGGCGGTCACCATCTTCGTCTGCTCGACCAGCGAGAACCCTGCCTCGATCGCCCAGGTGCGGACGATCTGGCGCACGGATACGACGTCGGATGCGGAGCGAAGCTCCAGCGATTCACTCCGAACTGTCGGCATCCCGTCTCCAGTCCTGCCGCCGCTTCGTCCGATGCCCGTTCCAGCAGCGCCATTCCCTCGATCGACGTTCAGCGCGGTGCGGACACCGGGGAGCGTGAGCCCGAGCTCGACCAGCGTGATCGCGACGGCCGGCTGCATGCCCACCACGACGGTTTCCGCGTCGAGCACGCGCGCCATCGCCGCGATGTTCGCGATCATGCGACCGATGAACGAGTCGACGATGTCGAGCGACGAGATGTCGATGAGCACGCCTCGCGCGCCGGTCTCGCTGATGCGCGTCGTCAGCTCTTCCTGCAGTTGCATGGCGAGGCGGTCGTGCATGTCCACCTGAATCGTCACCAGGAGCAGATCGCGCAGCTTGAGAATCGGAATGCGATCCACGTCGCGTCTCCGATCAGGCGCGCGCGCGACCGACCTTGTCGCGCTGTCCCGTCATTTCCAGCGCGCGGCGGAACGCATCGGCGAGCGTGGCCTTCGTCGTGACGCTCGCGAGGTCGACACCGAGATGCACGATGGTCTGCGCGATCTGCGGACGGATGCCGCTGATGATGCAGTCGGCGCCCATGAGGCGCGCCGCGGTGACCGTCTTGAGGAGGTGCTGCGCCGTGAGCGTATCGACCGTCGGCACGCCGGTGATGTCGATGATCGCGATCTCGGCGCCCGTCTCGACGATGCGCTGGAGCAGCGACTCCATGACGACCTGCGTGCGTGCGCTGTCGAGCGTTCCGATCATCGGCAGCGCGAGGATGCCGTCCCACAGCTTCACGACCGGCGTCGACAGCTCGAGCAGTTCTTCCTGCTGCCGAGGATCACTTGTCTCGCGGCTCTTCTGATAGATCTCGGTCGTGTAGAGCCCGAGCTTGTCGAGCAGCTCGGTGGCCGCCCACGTGGTGCTCGCGAGCTGATTCGGCGTCGCCCGCGAGCTCCTTTCGGATCCGGGCGAACAGCGGCCGCTTCAGCGAGAAGACGAACATGGCCGTCTCGCGACGGCGAGAATCCCTGGCATGCCGCGAGACCGTGAGAGGTCACCCGAGCATGTCGCGGACGCGGCCGTACGTCGGGCCATGATGTCGCGAGGTGTTGCCGCTTTGCGTGGCCTGCTGCAGCAGCGCTCAGGAACTCAGTCGCCTGAGCGCGCAGCTCGCCTTCGTTGATCTTCGATCGTGCGCGAGAACGTACGCATCTGCTCGCGCATCCACTCCTCGAGCAGTTCGGCCTCGTACGTCTTGAGAATGCGTGGCAGTGACGGAGTCGGTTACAGCGCTCACGGTGGTCTCCTCGGTGACACGGCAGTCGGCAGCCGCCAGCGCTGTGGTGGCAGCGGTCAGTGGCGAGCAGCCAATGCTGGACGGACAGGTCCGCGGCGTCGAATTACCGCTGAGCGGATCGGCGCCAGTCGCGGCAGCTCTAGCAGGTTCCGTGCGACGAGCCGTTTCGGAACCTTTCCGTCGGGCTCGGGAACTCATAAGGTGCCGGCGTTCAGCTTCAGAACGCCAACTTCAATTCTCGCACTCTTCGGAGCTGGTCCATGCACCGTGTCGCCGTTCGAAGCGCCATCGCGCTTGCCGTTGCTGCTCCTGTTGCCCTCTTCGCTCGGCCATCAACCCATCACGAGTAGTGGTCCCGCCCGCTATCACGATCGGCAGCGGACCAGCCGCGCCCGGTCTCCAGACCCTCGTCGTGGCCGGTGGATGCTTCTGGGGTATCGAGGCGGTGTTCGAGCACATCAAGGGTGTCACGGACGCGGTTTCGGGCTACGCCGGCGGAACGAAGGCGACGGCCGAGTACGAGACCGTGAGCACCGGAACGACCGGGCATGCGGAGTCGGTCAAGGTGACGTACGATCCGGCCAAGGTCTCGCTCGAGAAGCTGCTTCAGGTGTTCTTCTCGGTCGCGCACGACCCGACGCAGCTGAATCGTCAGGGCCCGGATGTTGGCCCACAGTATAGGTCTGCAATTTTCTTCGCCAGATGAGGAACAGGCCAGAGTCGCGCGCGCGTACATTGATCAGCTGACCAAGGCGAAGGTCTTCTCGAAGCCGATCGTCACGCAGGTCGTGAAGCTCGAGCAGTTCTATCCGGCGGAGGAGTACCATCAGAACTTCGCGGAGAAGAACCCGACCTATCCGTACATCGTCTACAACGACCGGCCGAAAGTCGCCAACCTCAAGAAGCAGTTCCCGGATCTCTATCGCTAGTTCTCGACGAGCTGTGGACGAGCCGTTGGTCTGTTTGTGGTAGCTGATGGCTAGCTCGCTGGTCAACTGCTTGTCACCGCCGAGGACGCGAAGGACCGCTTCGGGCAACCATCCAGAACGAAGGTGTTTTGAGAAGAGGCCGGAAACGACTGAAACGGCCTGATGCCATCGCGACCCGGACAGATCGTGGCGCAGGGCCGTCATTGACAAGGGGAACGGCCTCGCGACGCATTGGTCGCGCGAGGCCGTTCCCCTTTCCGTCACGGCTCGTTGCGGCACCGACTCTCCCGGCATCGGACCGATCCGCCCGATCCGATGTTTCCGGCCGTTTCCGTTCACACCCTCGGTTCTGGATGGTTGACGAAGCGGTCCTCCGCGCTCCGTCCCGCGCCTGAAGACGGGCCTGAGATTCCCCGATGACCTCCAAGTACAGGTAGCCGATTCCGCCGAGCGAGCCGCGGGTCTACGTTCTCCGGCCATGAGACTGCCCGGCGAACTCAACTCCCTCGATCTCATCGATGCGGCGCGCCACGTTGCCGACGGTGACGTGTCGCCGATCGAGCTGACCGCCGCTTGCCTGGAACGGATCGCGGCACTGGACGCCAAGGTCAACGCGTTCATTACCGTGACGGCGGACGACGCGGTGTACGACGCCGGGGAGCGTGAAGCGGGAGCTCGCCCGAGGCGATGTACGAGCGGCCACTGGCGGGTGTGCCGATCGCCCTCAAGGACCTGTTCGACACCGCGGGAGTGCGCACGACCGCCGGTTCGAAGTTCTTGGGCGAGCGAGTGCCGGATCAGGACGCCGCGGTGGTGCAGAAGCTTCGTGACGCTGGCGCCGTCGTCCTCGGCAAGCTCAACATGCACGAATGGGCGCTTGGCGTCACGAACGACAACCCGCATTACGGCGCGTGTCACAACCCATGGGCGCTCGACCGGATCACAGGCGGGTCATCCGGCGGCTCGGCGGCGGCGCTCGCGGCGGGCATGTGCTTCGGTGCGTTAGGCAGCGACACCGGCGGGTCGATCCGAATCCCGGCAGCGCTGTGCGGTGTCGTCGGTCTCAAGCCGACATACGGCCGCGTGAGCACTCGAGGCGTCGTTCCGCTGAGCTGGAGTCTCGACCACGTCGGTCCCATGGCGCGCCGAGTGGCGGATGTGGCGCTGCTGCTGGACGTCATTGCCGGGCGCGATGCCGCGGACCCGGGCTCGGCCGACATGCCGACGGACACGTATCTCGCCGGTATCGATGACGGCATCGCCGGCTGGCGGATCGGCGTCGTCGCCGACGAATGGCTGGGCGATATGGATGCGGAGGTCAGCGCGTCGGTGCGCGCGGCCGTCAGCGCGCTCGAGGCGGCGGGGGCGTGGGTCGATGAGATCGCGGCGCCCGATCTGCCTGACGCCGCTCGTCTCAATGGGCTCATGACCACGGCGGATGCCGCCGCGTTTCATCGCGAGCGGATGGAACAGGCACCTAACGACTTCGGCAGCGACGTGCTCACGCGCCTACGGCGTGGTGCAGCATACGGCGCCGCGGACTACGCCGATGCGCGGCGGCGGCAGACGATTCTGCGGCGGACCTTCTCTTCATGGTTCGTGGAGCACGGCGGCGAGCTCGATGCGGTGGTGCTTACCAACGACTCCAATTGCGGCACCGCGCATCGCCGGCCTCGATGCCGTCGCGACAGCGCCCGGTCCTCACGCGGCTGACCGCGCCGTTCAACTTCACCGGACTGCCGGCGTTGTCAGTCCCGTGTGGCGTGACGACGGAGGGACTACCGATCGGCCTGCAGATCGTCGGTGCGCCGTGGGCTGAGCGGCGTGTGTTGCGCGTGGGCCGGGCGTACGAACGGCGTCGGCATCGATGGACGGTGTGATGGGAGCGCCGGCTCCACGATGAGACGCCTGACCCCGGCACGCCTAACGATGTCCCTCCTGATGATCGCGCTCGTGACGATCGGGCTCGCGTGCCGAGGTGCGCATCCCGAGGCCGAGGGATCGTCGCCGGCCGACACGCGGGCGTTGCTGCTGGCGCCAGAGGGCACGTACTGGCGCGAGCCAGCGCCGGCAGCGGTACACGGTGTCGGTGGAGACGACACGCGGGACATTCACGATCGATGTCGAGCGTGCGTTGGCGCCGCGCGGGGCCGATCGCTTCTATCGCCTCGTTCAGGCGCGGCTACTTCGACGACTCGCGGTTCTTCCGCGTGGTACCGGCGTTCATCGCGCAGTTCGGCGATCCCCGGCGATCCGGCGATCACACGGGTGTGGCGGGAGCGCGCGATGGACGACGATTCGGTGCGAGCGAGCAACGTGCGCGGGACGATCGCGTACGCGATGACGGGGCCGAACACGCGAACGACGCAGCTGTTCATCAGTCTCGTCGACAACAGTCGGCTCGACGCGCAGGGCTTTGCGCCGATCGGCCGAGTGGTGACGGGGATGGACGTCGTCGATCGTTGTACGGCGGATACGGCGAGTCGTCAGGTGGAGGCATGCGCGCGGGCAAGCAGGATCGGCTGTTGCCGAGGGGAATCGCGCTATCTCGATCGAGATTTCCGTTGCTCGATCACATCGATTCGCGCTGCGCGTCACACGTTAGGCGCTGCGTGAAGCGCACGTTGCCACGTGCAGCTACTTCGCGAGCTGGATCATATCGTAGTAGGTCTGAACACGACCGTCCTGCACCGCCTTGAGCGTTTCCTGAACGGACGAGAGCAGCTGTACCGAGCGGGAGTTCGGGACTGCCCGTGCGGAATCCGCCGCCGTTCGACAGCGAGCGAATGAACGTGCTCGTCGAGTCCAGGGGCAGCGTCGCCACGTTCGCGTAGAACCGCTGCCAGTCGTCGCCCTGCTGAAACAGGTATTGCTCGACGTTGGACGTGTAGAACGCCGTGATCGTTAGGCGGCGCTCCTTCAGATAGCGGCCAACCGTGCGCAGCGTCTTGTCGCCCGAGAAGTTGCCGACGAGCGGGACAAGCAGGTTGTTCGTCTCCAGTGTCCTTGAGCGCACCGAAGTTCGCCTCCGTCGCGAGGTAGCTGCGGTTGTTCCCCACGCCGTCGGTCTCGAGCATGAGCTGCACGTACGACGGCCAACGACCGAAACCACGGCCGCCGCCGTTCGGGAAGCCGTACGTGATGTCGGGGCCCGCGGTCACGAACGCCCGGTACACGTAGTCGAGCGACTGCAGGTCGGCCGCCGACAGCGTGAATCCGTGGCGCTTCGTGAGCCAATCCGTGATCGCCGCGAGATTCTTCGCGATACACGACCGTGTCGGCCGGAACGTTCGCGAACGCGTTGAACAGCGCCTCCGGCGTCACGCCAGACGCGACACCGGCTGGCCTCGGGCGCGAGAAGAGCAGCGAGATGAAGTCCGCGCGGTCCTGCGACATCTCGATCATCGCCTTGTACATCAGGTGATGGATCAGATTCTGTCGGCGGATGTCGACGATGAACGCGATGCGCGGCTTGAGCGCAATCAGGTACGTGAAGTTCTGATCGGGTGCGACGCCGAGGTAGACGCCGCCCGGGCGTGTCGTGCGAAGCAGCTCGGGGATGACGTACTGAAACGACGTCTCGTTCGAGACGAAGTTGTCGGAGCGGAAGATAGCCGCCGGGCTCGGAGAACTCGGTGACCATGCGCCAGAATGTCGAGTCGCTGAGCCGAGCTGGAACCGACGAGCCGTCGGAGATGCCTGTCTCGGCAACGGCCGAACGGCCGACCGCTGTTCCCGGGGGCGCACCCGACGGGTGCGTGCATCCCGACAGCACGAGCGCAGGCACTAACGCTGCGATGACACCAGCGCGCTTCGCTGCGCGTGATGCTGCGACGAACGAGCGCGCGAGCGCACTTCTCCGTGGTGGAGCACCGACGAACCTCGTGGAAACGTTCGGGATCATTCTGCGCGGCGGCCCGTTCTTCCGCCAGCGGGGTGCGGCCTCTACCTTGGCGCCACGTCGTGCCCGGGCGAGAGCGGTCGCCAGTGGCGCCCGGCGATTCGCGTTCCGTCGCTCTGAGCCGCCAGCCGGAGGGTTCTCTTCGCGTGCATTCTTCCCCATCGACGGCGACGACGCCCGCCACGCCCCCTTCTTCGTTAGGCGCCTACCGGTGGGCCGCGGCCGGCGACGTCAACGCGTTCTTCGGCCTCATCCTCGACAACGTCGTCAACCTGGCGATCCTCGCCGGGATTCTCGTGGGAGCGTTCGGGTTTCCGGCGGACATCGTCTACCGGACGGATGTTCCCGGGGACCGCACTCGGCGTGATGATCGGCGACCTCGCCTACACGTGGCTGGCGTTCCGACTGGCCAAGCGCACCGGTCGATCCGACGTCACGGCCATGCCGCTCGGCCTCGACTCACCGTCGACGATCGGGATGGCGTTCGCCGTGCTCGGACCGGCGTTCGTGGCCGCGAAGGCGCGCATGCCTGTCGCCGATGCGGCGACGCTCGCCTGGCAGGTCGGGATGGCGGCGATGGTGCTGATCGGTGTCTTCAAGCTCGGGATGACGTTCGTCGGCGACCGCATCCGCCGTATCGTGCCGCAGGCCGGCCTGCTCGGATCGATCGGCGGCGTCGGTATCGCGCTACTCGGCACGCTGCAGCTTGGCGAGGTGTTCAGCGAGCCGATCGCCGGCATGGTGGCGTTCGGCATCATTCTCTATGCGCTCGTCGCGCGCATCCGGCTTCCGTTCCGCGCGCCCGAGGTTCTCGCGAGCGTGGCGGTCGGCGCGGCGATCTACTACACGCTCGGCGCGGCCGGCCTGCTCGTGCATCCGATCACCGATGCCAGTGGCGAACTTTCCGGTCGCGCTTCCCGATACCGACGCTCGGATTCCTTCAGGGTCTGCCGATCGTGTGCGCGAGTACATTCCGCTCGCGCTGCCGTTCGCGATCCTCACCGTCATCGGCGGCATCGACGTCACCGAGAGCGCGCGCGTCGCGGGCGACGAGTACAACACGCGCGACATCCTGCTCGTCGAGGCGCTGGCGACGCTCGTCGCCGGCGTTGTTCGGCGGCGTGAGCCAGACGACGCCGTACATCGGACATCCGGCGTACAAGGCGATGGGCGGCCGCGCGGCCTACACGCTCGCGACGGGACTCGTCGTCGGGCTCGGCGGAATTTTCGGCTACGTCGCGTTCGTCGCCGACGTGCTGCCGCAAGCCGGTGCTCGCGCCGATTCTCGTGTTCATCGGGCTCGAGATCACGGGGCAGAGCTATCCTCGCGCCACCGAGGCGCCATGCGGCGGCGATCGACGATCGCCGTGATGCCGTCGGTCGCGCAGCTCGTCGCGATCTTCCTGTCGCAGATCCAGAACGGCGCGCTGATGACGGCGGCGCTCGACCCGGAGCTCGACGGCGCGCACGTCGGGGATTCTGAATCCCGGCGTTCATCCGCACGTGCGGCGTGATGATCATGCTCGCGAACGGATTCATCCTGACGGCGCTGCTGTGGGGCTCGGCGGCGGCGTTCCTCATCGATCGTCGCATCGGCCGCGCGAGTGCGGTGCTCGTGGTGTGCGGTATCCTGTCGCTGTTCGGGTTCATTCATTCGGTGCTGCCGTCCGGCGGCGTGTACCTGCCGTGGCACCTAACGACGACGGTGCTGCCGTACCATTGGGCGATCGGCTACATCGGGCTGGCGGTGTTGTTGATCGCCATGTCGACGACGCGCGCGTATCGGGAGACGGTGGCATTCGAGGCGGTGTCGGCATGATGAGCGTCTGCACGAGCCAAGTCAGCATGACGCGGAGTTGACGCACGGCATGTGACAGGAGCTTGACGGGATGACCGTCGTCGGTCGTCGGGGAGCGTGTCGCCGAGGCGCGTAACGTCCAACAGGGACGCAGAATTCGCAGGCGAGCTGCGCGTGCAACGCGAGCGGACGCAGATTCCTCTGCATCCTGGGCTCGTTGCGGGAGGCGGCCTTGGACGCGACGCGGAGCCTCGGTGTCGATCCTGTCGCATCCTGCCGATCCTGTCATGTAGTTCGTAGCTGCGGTTGCAGTTGCCGTCGTCCCGCCAAGCGGCCTGGCCATCCTGTCATGCTGTTCCCGTAGGCGACCGGCGACGATGCCATCACACGAGGTCCTCCGTTCGCCGCTGCGCATCCTCAGCGGCAGGCTCCGTCGCTCCTCGGGATGACAGAGCGTTAGGCGCTTGACAGAATCGGCTCGTAGGCGCTATCTGTTCGACAGGGCCCGCCAACGCTGGACCTCCAACCACTCCGATCGTGACGCACCGCCTGACGACTCCCCGCACCTCACCTGTCTCGACCGTTTGCCGCCGTCTGGTAAACGGAGAGCTCGTGCGTGCGTATGTGAGCCGCCGCTGCGTCGCCTGCATCCTCCCGACCGCCGTCTCAGCGGATCGAATGCGCCGCGCCTGACGCCGCGCCTCGAACCGCCTGATCTCGGGTAACGGCCCGGGCCCACGCGGCTCGGGCCGTTCGTGCGTCCCGCCTCTCGCCAGTCCGGTCGCAGGCCCTCAGGCCGCGCGCCGGTCACGCATTCGCACGACGCGCGCGCCAGCGCGCGCGTCAAAACCGGGAGCACGCCCATGTCCGACTTCTACATCACGACCGCCATCGAGTACGCGAACGGCGAACCGCACCTCGGCCACGCCTTCGAGAAGATCGGCGCTGACGCCATCGCGCGATACCGGCGCCTGCGCGGGGATACCGTTCGCCTCCTCGTCGGCACCGATGACCACGGGCTCAAAGTCGCGCGCGCCGCCGACGCCGCCGGCCTCACGCCGATCGCGCAGGCGGATCGCATCAGCACCCTGTTTCGCGACACGTGGGACGCGTTAGGCATCGCCTACGACACATTCGTACGCACCACCACGCCACACCACGCCGCCGGCGTGTACGCGCTCATCGAGCGGATCATCGACCGGCATCCGATCGGCCTTCTACGAGCGAGCGTACGAAGGGTGGTACTGCGTCGGCTGTGAAGCATTCCGCACGGACCGCGAGCTCGATGCGGGACGCTGTCCCATTCACCCTTCACTCGCCATCGAACGGGTCGCCGAGTCGAACTGGTTTTTCCGCCTCAGTGCGCACCAGCATTTTCTGCTCGCGTTTCTGCGTGACCATCCCGACTTCATCCAGCCGCCCGCTCGCTACAACGAGATCCTGGCGTTCGTCGAGCGCGGGCTCGAGGACGTATCGATCACACGGGCCTCGTTCGACTGGGGGATTCCCTTTCCGCTGCCCGACGCGCGCGGACGTCACCAGGCGATCTACGTGTGGTTCGACGCGCTGCCGAGCTATCTGACGGCGACCGGGTATCCCGGCGAGAGCGGTGAGATCCGGTGGCCGGCGCAGGTGCACGTCGTCGGTAAGGACATCACGCGCTTTCACTGTGTGCTATGGCCTGCGGTACTTCATGCGGCAGGGCTGCCGCTCCCCGAACGCGTCTGGGCTCACGGATTCGTGACCGCAGACGGCGCTCGGCTCAGCAAGACGGCGGGCGTGTGGATCGATCTCGAGCGCCGCGATCGCTCGCCACGGCGCCGACGCGCTCCGCTACTTCCTGCTGCGCGAGATTCCATTCGACGGTGATGGCGACTTCAGCTGGGATCGATTCGACGCCCGCTACACCGCGGACCTCGCCAACACGCTCGGCAACCTAACGAGTCGGGTGACGGCGCTGGTGACCAGACACGCCGCGCGGCCGCGTCCCGGCTCGACCGGTCGCCCCTGGGATCGACGGCGTGATCGGCGCGGCAGAGGCGGAGCTGGAAGCACGAGTCGCACAGGCGCATGCACGTTACGCCACGGCATTCGAGGCGTTCCGGCCGCACGACGCACTGACCGCGGTGTGGGACGCGCTCTACGCGGGGAATGAGTATCTGAGCCGCGTCGCACCGTGGACACTGGCGCGCGACCCGGTGGATCGGCCGGCGTTCGACCGGACGCTCGCCGCCGCGGTCAGGCTGCTGGCACGGTCGGCGGTGCTGCTGGGGCCAGTAATCCCCGAGAAGGCGGACGAGCTGTGGCGGGCGTTAGGCGGGCCGGGATCGGTTCACGATCAACGTCTCGCTGATCTCGAGCGGCTTGACCCGACCGGGTGGAGTGTCACGGCAGGAACACCGTTGTTCCCGAGGGCCCCTGTCATCCCGAGGAGCGCCAGCGACGAGGGACCTTCTGTGAAGTACTCGTGGCCAGGTCGGCTACGATGACATCACACAAGGTCCCTCGCTGCGCTCGGGATGACAAACACCGCTCGGGATGACACGAGCGGGCACCAGTCGTTGCGACTGGTGCCCGCTCCTCCTTCCATCAGAACGAATCAGCGCCGATTCGAGTAGCTGTCCCGCCAGTTCAGGTCGAAGCTGTAGTCGCCGTAACCCGGGCGTGGATCGTACACGCGAATCACCGCGGTGTAGTTGTTGTACGAAGACGGCTGTTGCACCACGTTCACCGTCCCGCGTCCGTTCAGGTCCGTGACGAACACCTGCACTTCGTTGCGTGGCAGGCCGCCGCGTGCCAGGTCGGCGCGAACGTTCTTCACCGATTTGCCGCTCAGCGTGCGATAGTCGACGTGACTGCCCTGGATCCGGATCTCGAGCGCGTCGTCGACCGTACCCGTCCAACGAAGGGCGCTGACATCGTTCGAGCCGCGGCCATGCCCGCCGTTGCCGTTGCCATGCCCCCAACCACCGTTGTTGCCGTAGCCACCGTTCCCGCGATTGTTGCGATCATTGCGATCGTCACGATCATCGCCACCACGGCTCGGGCGAGTCGGGTATCCGCTCTCGTTGCGACCATCCCACGTGCCATTGCCGTTGCTATTGCCGCCGCGATACTCGTCAGGCGTCCAGTACGCGGTCACGCGATAGTTGTCGACGCCGCTGCTGCGGTCGGCGATGCGCATGATCATCGTGTAGTCGTTGCGAGCGGAGGGCTGCTGCACCACGTCCACGTCACCGCGACCATCCTGCACACGCACGGTCACGCGGCCGTCCTGCTGCGGGAGCGCACCCGCGACGTCGAGTCGCGATCGCTCGAGCGGAATTCGGCCGGCAGTCTGAGTGCGCGCATCGCGACCGTGCATCGTGATGCGGACTTCGCGGTCCACTCGGCCACTCCAATCGAAGAGCGGTCGCCCCTGCGCGAGCAGTGAGGACGCCGAGGCCGCGAGCGCGGCGACGGACAGAGGAAGGGTGATGAGCGTGCGAGTAAAGCGACGGGCAGACATTGCCACTCCTTGTAGGCGACGTAGTCGCGATGACGATCGATGTCACACCAGCTCAGTCGCCGGCGTTGCTAACGAACCGATCGCACCTGTGACTAAGGCAGCCGCCGTGCCGACTGCGGCACACGCGATTTCATCGCGTGCGTCGGAGCGGCGATCGTATCGCAACTCATGGCCGTGATTCGTTTTCCGCTTCGGTCGCCGCACGAAGAAGACGACACGACATGGCCGTCGGCCACGGAATCTCGTCCGCCGAGTCGGACAAACTCGCGTCCCCGCGCTGGGACAGTGCGAGGCGTTGCAGGTCGTCATTCCGACCGAGTTGTCATTCCGAGCGAGCGTCAGCGAGTCGAGGAATCGAGACCGTCGCAGTAGAGGGCCCTCTATCGGGACGATCGCGATTCCTCGACTGCGGCTTCGCGGCTCCGCTCGGAATGACAACCCGCTCGGAATGACGCCTCCGTCAGTCTGCTCGCAGCGCCTCCAGCGGACCGACGCGCGCTGCTCGCGCCGCCGGCAGGTAGCCCGCGACCGCCGCGCTCAGTGCCAGCACCGCGAGCGCAACGACGATCGACGGAATGTCCACCGAGCCCACGCCGAACAGCTGGTTGCGCAGTAGTCGCGTCGCCGCGATCGCCAGTGGAAGGCCGACGATCGCTCCGCCGACGACGAGCGCCATCGCTTCGCCGAGCACCATCCGGCGGACGGTACGCGGCTCGGCGCCGAGGGCCATGCGGAGGCCGAACTCGCTGGTGCGCCTCAGCGTCGCGTACATCATCACGCCGTACAGGCCTAACGCGGCGAGCGCCAGCGCCAGCGTGCCGAAGAAGCTCGCGACTGTTGCGACGAGCAGGTCCTGGCTGATCGACAGTCGCATGAGCGACGTGAGCGGATCGTTGTCGAGCACGACCAGACTCGCATCGACGGCCGACAGCTCCCGGCGCGCGGACGTCACGAGTTTCGCCGGATCACCGGTCGCCTGCAGCTCGAACGTGAACTGCGTCGGCAGGCCGCCGCCCTGGTAGATGGGCAGATACAATCTCCGCGCCGGTGACTGGCGCAGCTCGTGATCCTTCGTGTCGGCGACGACGCCGACGATCTGGTACGTCGCGCTGTCCACGCGGACCCGGTGACCTAACGCCTGACCCTTCTGGAAGTAGGCGGACGCCATGGTCTCGTTCATCACCGCGACGTACGGCGCGCGCTCGTTGTCGGTCTCGGCGATGTCGCGTCCCTCGATGAGCTTCGCGCCAATGGCCTTGAAGTATCCCGGCCCGACCCGATCGTAGTTCGCGGTGGTATCCGCCTCGGTTCGTGCCGTGAACCCTTCGACGTACAGTGAGGTGAACGACTCGGTGCCGCTGAAGATCCCGTTTTCGGAGAAGCTCGCGGCGGCGACGCCCGGAATGCGTCGCACGCGCTCGAGCAACTCGCGCGACAGCTGCGCGAGGCGTTCGCCCTCGAGCCCTGTGGGCGCCGCGTCGACCGTCACGATGAGCAGACGATCGCGCGCGAGGCCCGGATCGACGTTCGCGAGGGCCCGGGTGCTTCGCACCAGCATGCTCGTCCCCACAAGCAGGGTGAGCGAGAGCGCGACCTGGAAGACGACCAGTAGCTTCCCCAGCCCGAGTCGCCCCGGTGCGCCTAACAAGCCGCCGGTAAGCCCGCGGCTGTTTGCGCGCAGCGTGGCCGCCAGCTCGACGCGGGTTGCCCGGAGCGCCGGGATGAGCCCAAAGAGCAGCGCGGTAAGCCCGGTCACGACGACCGTGAACGCGAGCACGCGAACATCCAGACGCGTATCCAGCGGCACGGCACCAGGGCCACCGTCGGCAATGCGGAGCAGCACCGTACTGCCCCACTTGGCGAGCAGCAGCCCAACGCCGCCACCGAACGCCGCGATGAGAAGAGTCTCCGTCAGGAGCTGGCGGACCAGCCTGACGCGACCGGCGCCAAGCGCCATGCGAACGCCAAGCTCGCGGGAGCGGGCCGCGCCGCGAGCCAACAACAGGTTCGCGGCGTTGGCGCAGACGACGAGCAACACCAGCGACACCGCCGCCATGAGTGTGCTCAGCGGCTCGGCGTAGACCGCACGCAGGCCCGAGATGCCACGCGACCCGGATTCGACGTTGACGGTGCCGTCCCGAACATTTCGGACATGATCACCGTCCGGTGCCGTGGCGAGCAGGGTCTGACGCACGAGCGTCGGGTAGGCTGACTGCACTTGCTCGAGCGTCACGTTAGGCCGCCGGCGGCCGATGAAGAGCAGCCAGCTCTGCGTCGGTGACGTGAGCCAGTCGCGGCTGTTGAGTGCCGGCTGCATCGTCAGCGGCATCCAGAGGTCGGTCATGCGGCCGACGACCTCACCGGTGAATCCCGGAGGGGCGACACCCACGATGGTGAACGGGATACGGTTCACCGCGATGGTACGCCCGACGACGCTACGGTCCCCGGCGAAGCGGCGCTGCCAGTACGCGAAGCTGAGCACCGCAACCGGTGAGCCGTTGGCCACGCGATCGTCGTCCACAGTCAGCGGTCGGCCGAGGAAGGCAGGGACGCCGAGGACGGCGAAGTAGTTCCCGCTGACGAGCCGGCCGCGCGGATGCTCCGCGCCCGATGCACCGCTCCGCCCCGCGCGTGACGAGTCGTCTATCGTGACGTCGAGCCGACCGGCGCGACCCGTGGCCAGCAGACCGGTGAAGAAGCGCGTCTCCTTCCGAAGCTCGAGGTACTCACGGTACGAGAAGAGGTCGACACGCAACGAGCCGTCTGAACTACTGTTGGTGCGGCGGGAGTCACCGATCACGACGAGCTGGTCGCCGTTAGGCACGGGCAGGGGCCGGAGCAGCAACGCGTCGATGAGCGTGAAGATCGCGGTGTTCGCGCCGATGCCGATCGCGAGCGACAGCACGATCACGAGCGCGAAGCCGAGGTTGTGGCGGAGGGAGCGCATGGCGTAGAGCGTGTCCTGGCGCAGCTCGGTGAAGTAGTTGGCGCGGTTCACGGCCTTCTCCTGCTGATGGTCGATGTCGAGCATCTCGCGTCGGACGGTGTCCCAGTCGCCGAACTGCTCGGAGTGCCTGCGCGCGAGCGGTGGCGGGGTCCATGTCCGCGCTCGACGAGGCGGCGGACGCGCATGTCGAGGTGGAACGCGAGCTCGGCGTCGACGTCGCGTTCGACGCGGTGTGGCCCGAGCTCGAGGCGGAAGAGACGCGGCTTGCGGGTGGCGTGCGGTCGGAGTCGGTCATGGGCGCCTCACGTCGGCACGGGTGCGGTGGCGCGGAGGGCACGTCCGGCGACTTCGACGAAGCGGTGCCAGGACGAGCTGCCGGCCTGCAGGCGCGCTCGGCCGGCTTTGGCGAGGCTGTAGTACTTGGCCTGGCGGTTGTTGTCGGACACGCCCCACTCGGCGGTGATGAGTCCGCGGCGTTCGAGGCGGTGGAGTGCGGGGTAGAGCGTGCCTTCGCCGATGAGGAAGGCGGCGTCGGTGGCTTGCTCGATCCATTCGACGACGGCGTAGCCGTGTCGGGGTCCCCAGCTCAGGGCCTTGAGGATGAGGAGGTCGAGGGTGCCTCGCATGAGGCTGACGTCGAGGTCGTCCATGGGTCTCGTCGAGAGGTGGTGCTAAGAGCTTAGCATCACTCCCATCGCGACGCAAGGGGAGCGGCAGCAAGCTGCACGCTACCTAGCCGACGGCTGCATGCTGCGGCCGCACGCTGCCCGCTGCTGCTATTAGCACCCAATCGACCCACGCGCTGCTCGCACCGCGGCACTCAGCGTCACCCAGCAACAAGCACGACCACCCAGCCACCAGCCGCAGTTCCCCAGTCCCCAGTGCCGCTCTACGGTTTGATCACTCCCAAGCGCTTCGCGATCAGCCGATCGAGGATGCGCGCGGGGAGCGCCAGCGGGATCGTCCAGTTCAGCAGGCGGCGGCGCACGACTGGGTAGGACGTTCGAGGCGATGGCGTAGTCAGCGCGGTCCATACGGCCTCACCGACTGCGTCCGCGGGGAGGCCGGCGCGGCCACTCGTCAGAGCCGCGGTCAGGAATCGCGTCAGCAGCGGCTCGTATTCCGTGCCCGCATACCGCGACCCATCCTGCGACTCGGCCTTGTCCCAGATGGGTGTTGCGACCGAGCCCGGGTTGATGATCACCACGTCGATGCCGTACAGCATCAACTCTCGGCGCAGGCTCTCGGACATTCCTTCGAGTGCCCGCTTGGACGCCGCGTAGGCGCCGAGGAACGGGGCGCTCAGTCGGCCGGCGACGGAGCTGATCTGGATGATTCTTCCGGGCTTCCCCGTGCGGGATCGGTCGGCGCCGAGCAGCGGGGCGAACGCCTGCGTGGCCGCAAGCGCGCCGACGACATTCACCTCGAGAGTGCGCCGGACTTCGTCGAGCGGCTGGTGGATGAGCGGGCCGCCGACCGCTATGCCGGCGTTGTTCACGAGCCCGAACAGCGTGCCGCCCTCCAGCGCCTCGGCAACGGCAGGCACGGAAGCGCGAATGGCGTCGACATCGGTGACGTCGAACACGAGTGGCGTGAACCGGTCACCCAACTCGGCGCGGACTCGGTCGCCGTCGGCGCCACGCCTAACGCTACCGAACACGTGGACGCCGTGGCCAACGAGGACGCGCGCGATGGCGAGCCCGATGCCGGTCGACACGCCGGTGACGACGACGCACGGTGCCGGTGCTTGTCATTCCGAGCGCAGCCGCGAAGCGGCGCAGTCGAGGAATCGACGATCGTCCCGACAGACGGGCCCTCTACCAGTACGATCAGCGATTCCTCGACTCCGGCCTGACGGCCTCCGCTCGGAATGACACAGCTCCGCTCGGAATGACGCGGTCAGTGCGGCGCGCGCTTGATGATCATGCCGGGTCTCGCGCCCGTGGTCTTGCCGTCCGCGTACACTTCGCCGCCGTTCACCCACACGCGCTCGATCCCGACTGACGTGAGGTGCGGCTGCTGCGGCGTCGCGCGGTCGATCACCGTCGCGGGATCGAACAGCACGAGGTCGGCGAACATGCCCGGCGTTAGGCGCCCGCGATCGCTTGATCCCCATGTGCTCCGCCGCGAGCGACGTCATGCGGTGCACGGCCTCCTCGAGCGACATCACCTTGCGCTCGCGGACGTAGACGCCGAGGAAGCGCGGGAAGGCGCCGAAGCCGCGCGGGTGCGGGCCGTCGAGCGAGCCGTCGGTGCTCAGGTTCGTGTGCGGCCAGCGCAGGATGCGCTCGACGTCCGGCTCCACCATGCTCGTGCCGATGACGCTCTGCGTCGAATCGGCCCGTCTTCTCGCGCATCGCCTCGGATTCGCGAATGAGGTCGATGAGCGTCGTGATCGAGTCCGTGCCGCGCAGCTTCGCGATCTCGGCGACCGTCTTGCCGGCGTAGGCGGGGTTCGGCTCGTAGCGACCGAGCAGCAGGCCGCCCGGCGTGGACGTCTCGGTGAGCGCGAACTCGGCGGACGTGCGATTCTCGAAGTCGCGCTTCGGGAAGAGGACGGTGAGCGTCGAGTGCCAGTAGAGGTACGGGTAGATGTCGGCGGTGATGTCGACGCCGCTCGCGCGCGCCGCGTCGAGGATCCTAACGAGACTGTCGGCGTGACCCCACAGCGCGCGCATGGCGAGCTTCGCGTGCGAGATCTGCACGGGGAGCTTCGCCTCGCGGCCGATGGTGATGATCTCGTCGATCGCCTGCCAGAACGCGAAGTCCTCGCTCCGGATGTGGCTGATGTAGCGGCCGCCGAATGGACGCGACGACCTTGGCGAGCGCGATGACCTCGGCGCGGATCGGAGTAGATGCCGGGGTCGTACTCGAGGCCTGACGAGAGGCCGATCGCGCCGGCGCGCATCTCGCTCGCCAGCATCGCGCTCATGCGCGCGACTTCGGCCGGCGTGGCGACGCGCTTGAAGTCCTCGCCCATCACGGAGTCGCGGATGCTGCCGTGGCCGACGTACATGCCGACGTTGACGGCGGCCGGCGATCTTCTCGAGGCGCGCGAAGTAGTCGGCGAGCGGGAGCGGTCGAGCCGCCGTCCTGGCCGCCTATAATGGTAGTGATGCCCTGCGAGACGACGGCGAGCGCGTCGGGGTGCTCGAAGAGGTCGTCGTCGGCGTGGGAGTGCGTGTCGATGAAGCCGGGGGCGAGGATGAGGCCGTGGGCGTCGATGGTACGCTCGCCGGCTGCGCGGGGTCAGGTCACCGACGGCGGCGATGCGGTCGCCCTCGACGCGGACGGACGCTCGTCGGCCTGGAGAGCCGGTGCCGTCGATGACGTTCGCGTTCGTGATGAGGAAGCTCGGGCGCGCCGGGGTGGCGGAGCGGAGGGCGATGCCGCGGCGGCGCATCGCGGTTACCACGGCAGGACGCGGCGTAGGTGAACCGGCGGATCATCGGGCGTCACTCGTTATGCGGAAGGGCTAGCCAGGGCCGGCATCGCGGACGTTCGTGCCTGTCGTGAGTAATCAGTGCGTGAGCCGTCGGTCATCAGTCATTCAGTCGAGTCGTCAGTAGCACCGCAGCGATGGCGGTTCGTAGCCGTTCGCCAGGCGGGACTGAAAACTGATGACCGACGACTGATCGACGCACGACGTGTTACTGGCCAGAATTGCCATGAGCCGAGTTCGAGAAGATCCCTCGCTTCGCTCGGGATGACAACGGGTGTCATTCCGAGCGGAGCCGCGAAGCGTCGCGAGTGCCGCAGTTGAGGAATCGCGATCGTACGGAGCAGAGAGCCCTCTACCATGAAGCCAAGGATTCCTCATCTGCCTCGACGTTCCGTGGGCTCCCGGCTCCGCTCGCTCGGAATGACAAACGGCTCGGAATGACAGGGCCCTGACTTGCGGCCCCTCACGTCCCCGCCAGAGTTGACCCTGTCTCACGAGCCTTCCCGCCCTGCCCCAGCCCACCATGAGCGTCTTCACCGTTCTCGTCGTCGCCGCACTCCAGGCGCAGACACCCGCCCAGCAGCAGGCGGCCGCCCAGCTTCCGCCCTCGCCCATCGCGAAGCTGGTCGTCACGCCGGCCAAGCCGGTGATGATCGCGCAGTGACACGCTGCGGCTCACCGCACAGGCGCTCGACGCGAGCGGGAAGCCCGTCGACAACGTGCGCTTCCGCTACATTGGGTCGGGCGGCGCGCGGTTCGAGGGGCGGGTGGACACCACCGGCCTCGTTCGCTCCGGCTCGACCGGCACGATCCCCGTCACCGTCGTCGCCCTGGTACCGGGCACGCGGCCCGTGACCGAAGTGGTCGAGGTGAAGATGCTGCCCGGACCCGCCGCCAAGGTCATCGATCGACGCCGCGCCGCCGAAGCTCGTCGTCGGCCAGCAGGTCGTGCTCAGCGGCACCGCGTTCTCCGCCACCGGCGATCAGCGCCCCGACAAGCTCGCGTGGAAGAGCTCCGCGCCTAACGTTGCGCGCGTCGGCAGCGACGGACGGCTCACCGCACTCGCGCCGGGAAAGGCGACCATCACCGGCGACGACCGGTCAGGCATCAGGCACGCTCGCGCGTGACGGTCGTCGCGAACACGATCGCGTCGCTCGAGATCGCTCCCGCGCCGTCGCTGCGCGCACCGGCGACGTGCTGCGCTTCGCGGTCACCGCGAAAGACGCGCAGGGCCGGAAGATCGACGGCCTCACGCCGACGTGGAGCTTCTCGCCCGGCCACGGGACGATCGAGCGACGGCGCGTTCGTCGGCTACGAAGCGCGGCGAATACACGGTGATTGCGTCGTTCGGCAACGCGTCGCGCAGTCGGCCGTGAACCTACGCATCGCGACGTACGTCGCCCGGCGACGGTCGTCGGACGACTGCCGCGCTCGCGCTTCAGCACCGAAGAAGTGTGGGTCCACCAGGACGGCAAGCACGCCTACCTCGGCTCCGGCGGCGGCGGCGACGTGCTGTACGCGATCGACATCAGCGATCCGACGAACCCGATCGTCACCGATTCGGTCATCTCGAACACGCGCCGCGTGAACGACGTGATGACGTTCCCCGACGGCAAGTTCCTCGTCTTCACGCGCGAAGGCGCGAGCGATCGCAAGAACGGCATCGTCATCTGCTCGCTCGACGACCCGGCGCATCCGAAAGTGATCGCCGAGTTCACCGAGGGCGTGACGGGTGGCGTGCATTCGATCTTCGTGAACAAGCAGGACAAGTTCGGCACGTTCCTCTATCTCACGAACGACGGCACCGGCGCGCTGCACATCCTCGACGTCAACGATCCGTATCATCCGAAGGAAGTCGCGCGCTGGAAGACGGAAGGCCGTCCCGACGCCGGCCGCTCGCTGCACGACATCGACATCACGGACGGGCTGCTCTACGCGAGCTACTGGAACGACGGGCATCGTCGTGCTCGACATCGGCAACGGCATGAAGGGCGGTTCGCCGTCCAACCCCACGATGGTGTCGCAGTTCAAGTACGATCTGAACGCGCTATACAAACAGGTCGAGGTCGACGGCGGCCCGGGCTTCATTCGCGGCACGCACACGGCGTGGCGCCACAAGAACTACGTGTTCATCGCCGACGAAGTATTTCCGGCGAGCGGCGTCGAAGGGCACGAAGGACGCCGCGGCCGGTCGCGCGTACGGACGTCTGCAGGTGCTCGACGTCTCCGACATCGCGACATCCGAAGTCCGTCGCGTGGTACGAGCCGGAGTACGGCGGCGTGCACAACGTCTGGGTCGCTCGGCGACACGCTCTACATGGGCGCGTACAACGCGGGCTTCCGCGTGTTCGACATCTCTGGTGAGCTGCGCGGCGATCTGCGCGCGCAGGGGCGCGAGATCGGCCACCTCAACACGGCCGACATGGATGGCCACGTGAAGAATTCGGCGATGACGTGGGGCGTCGTCGTCAATCCGAAAGACAACCTCGCGTACGTCAACGACGACAACAACGGGCTGTGGATCGTACGATCGAGCCGAAGAAGCCTGATGTTGTGCCCTGAGCGG
>CAWHHI010000015.1:0-54768 GCA_963829055.1 uncultured Gemmatimonadaceae bacterium
GCTGTTGCTCGGCCTGTCGCGTGACCGCCCGATCGTCCACACGTGCCCGGTCTGCCACACACGCCGATTCGCTCGCCGCGTTATGCGTGCGTGGCGCTGTCGGACGTGTGTCGACAACGGGCTGGCCGGCGAGCTGATCGCGACGCGAGTGAATGCCTGAGCGCGAGCTGTCCCGTTCTGCGACGGCAACGGTGCCGAGTGGTTCCACTCGGCGCCGCTCGTCCGCGCGTTGTGGGATCGCTATCCGGTCACTCCAGGCCACGCGCTGATCGTCGCGCGACGCCACGTCGCCTCGTGGTTCGACGCGACGCCCGCCGAGCGCGCCGCGATGCTCGACGCCGTCGACGCAGTCCGCGACGTCATCGAACGTCAACACTCGCCCGACGGCTACAACCTCGGACTCAATGTTGGCGCCGCGGCAGGGCAGACCGTGGATCACCTCCACCTCCACGTCATCCCGCGCTACGCCGGCGACGTCCCCGACCCTCGCGGCGGCGTCCGCCACGTCCTCGCGCACTCGGGCAACTACCTCCTCACGCCTACCATAGAAGGGGCGCCTCACGACCGCGCGATCATCCGCGGTGCCGACGACCCGCTCCTCCCGCACCTCGTCGCGCACCTCGATCACGCCGATCAGGTAGACATCGCCGTTGCGTTCACCATGGTCAGCGGCGTGCGCGAGCTCCAGGAGTACCTGCGCGACGTGATCACCCGAGGCGGTCGCGTTAGGTTCCTCACCGGCGACTACCTCGACGTCACGGAGCCCGACGCACTGCTTCGCCTCCTGGACCTCGGGGAGGGTGCCGAGCTGCGCATCTTCGAGAGCGGCGGCACCAGCTTCCACCCGAAGAGCTACATCCTGCGCCGAGCGGGTGGGTATGGGACGGCGTTCGTCGGCAGCTCGAATCTGAGCCGCAGCGCGCTCCAGGCGGGCGTCGAGTGGAATTACCGCGTCGTCACGTCGCGCGACGGGCATGGCTTTCGAGACGTGTGCGACGCGTTCGACGCGCTGTTCACGGACCCGCGCACTCGCCCGCTGACGGCGGACTGGATCGAGACCTATCGCCGACGACGCACGCCGCCGCTCCCGCAGCGCACTGGCGTCGTGATCGACCCGCCACCGCCGATCCCGCTGCCGAATGCGGTGCAGGTCGAGGCGCTGAACGCGTTGACGGTGACGCGCGCGAACGGGAACGCGGCCGGCCTCGTGGTGCTCGCGACGGGACTCGGCAAGACGTGGCTCAGCGCGTTCGATACGTCGAACGCGAATGCGAAGCGCGTGCTCTTCGTCGCGCACCGCGAGGAGATCCTCGACCAGGCGATGCGCACCTACCGCGCCATTCGCCCACACGCGGTACTCGGCAAGTACACGGGTACTGAACGGTCGCCTGACGCAGACGTCGTCTTCGCGTCGATCCAGACGCTCGGTCGCGCGCGTCACCTGCGCCGCTTCGCGCCCGACGAGTTCGACTACATCGTCGTCGACGAGTTCCACCACGCGGCGGCGTCGACGTACCGGCGGCTCATCGATCACTTCACGCCGCGGTTTCTCCTCGGACTTACGGCGACGCCCGAGCGCACGGACGGCGCGAGCCTGCTCGCGTTATGCGGTGAGAACCTGGTCTACCGTTGCGATCTCGCGGACGGGATCAAGCGCGGACTCCTGTCTCCGTTCGACTACTACGGCGTGCCTGACGAGGTCGACTACGAGAACATCCCGTGGCGGAGCAATCGGTTCGACGAGGAGGAGCTGACCAACGCGCTCGCCACGACGTCGCGGGCCGAGAATGCGCTGGATCAGCTGCGGCGTCGGGGAGGGAAGCGGGCGCTCGCGTTCTGCGTGTCGCAGCGGCATGCGGACTTCATGAAGACGTTCGCTCGAAACGCCGGGTCTGAACGTGGCGGCGGTGCACTCGGGGCAGTCGAGCGATCCGCGCACGCATTCACTCGAGCGACTGCAGCGCGGCGAGATCGACGTGCTGTTCGCCGTGGACATGTTCAACGAGGGTGTCGACCTGCCGGACGTCGACACGATCCTCATGCTCCGTCCGACGGAGTCGCAGATCCTCTGGCTGCAGCAGTTCGGGCGCGGGCTGCGGTATCGCCCGGAGAAGCGGCTCAAGGTCATCGACTACATCGGGAATCACCGCTCGTTCCTGCTCAAGCCGCGGACGCTGTTCCAGCTCGAGGGCGGCGACGTCGACATCACGCGCGCGCTGAACCTCATCGAGGTCGGGCGTGGGGCCGAGCTCCTGCCGCCTAACTGTTCGGTCACGTACGACCTCGAGGCGAAGAACATTCTGCGCGGTCTCCTCGAGGCGGCGCCGAGGGGCGATCTCCTTCGCACGTACTACGAGGAGTTCCGCGCGCGTACTGGATTCCGTCCGTTCGCCACCGAAGCGTTTCACGACGGCTACGATCCGGGCTCGGCTCGTTCGGGCTACGGCTCGTGGTTCCAGTTCGTGCGCGCGATGGGCGACCTGGCCGAAGCCGACGACGTCGAGGTGCGACTCCGTCCGCTGCTCTCGGCGCTCGAGACCACGCCCATGACCAGGAGCTTCAAGATGGTCGTGCTCTTGGGCCATGATCGCGGAGGATGCGTTTCCCGGATCGGTCTCGATCGAGAAGCTCATGGAACGCGTGCGCATCATCGCGCGTCGGAGCGCGCCGCTTCGTACGGAGTTTGGGGAAGCGCTCGATGATGACGCTGCACTCCGGGCTCTGCTCGAGGAGAACCCGATCGACGCGTGGACGGGCGGGCGTGGAACGGGTGGCCAGAGCCATTTCCGCTACGAGGGCGGGCGATTCTCCTCGGCTATCTCGCTGCCGCCAAACCTCCGCGAGTCAGGCGCGGCGCTCGTGCGTGAGTTGGCCGAGTGGCGGCTTGCGCGCTATCTGCGGCGTGCGGGGGCGGCGGGTGGTGCGCCGCGCATTGTGTGCAAGGTGTCGCACGCCGGCGGAAAGCCGATCCTCTTCCTCCCATCGCGCGACCGGAATCCCGGCATCCCTGAGGGCTGGGTGGAAGTCACCGCGGACGGCGAGACGTATCAGGCGAACTTCGTGAAGATCGCCGTGAACGTCATGACGCGTGGCGCATCCGACACGAACGTGCTGCCGGAGCTGATGCGGAAGTGGTTCGGGCCTAACGCTGGTCAACCGGGGACGACGTTCCAGGTCGTGTTCGAGCGGAGCGACGAAGGCTACGTCCTGTCGCCCGCATCGAACGAGCAGCACGACGGGGCCTCAGCTCTGGGACGCGGTACAAGCGCGACGAAGTGCCGAAGCTCTTTGGCTTCGAGTTCAAGGGTCGCGAGGCTCAGTCAGGTGTGGTCGAGAGGCCCGGGCTGATCTTGCTCTTCGTCACGCTCGACAAGACGGACATGCAGGAGGAGCACCGGTACGAGGACGCCTTCCTCTCACCGACGGAGTTCCGGTGGCAGAGTCAGAATCGAACCGCGCGCGATAGTTCAGATGGGGCGGAAGATTCAGAATCACCGAGCGGAGGCGACGAAGATCCATCTCTTCGTCAGGACCGATGGCCAAGGTGGGCGGTCGCACGCAGCCGTTCCTGTACGCTGGGCCGCTCGAGTTCCAGCGGTGGGACGGCGACAAGCCGATCACGGTGTGGTGGAAGCTCAATTCGGCAGTCCCGCGCGAATTGAAAGACTCGTTGCGCCTGCCTCGGAAGTGATTCGGGTCTACCGGCGTGCTATGCGTCGTACTCCACCGCCTCCGGCTCCGCGATGGCGGTCAACTCTACGCGGTGATAGATCGCATCGAGCGTCAGCTCTGCATCGAGGCACGGGACGGCCACGCTCCCGTCGCCGACGATCTCCTCGCGCATCCATGCCGCCGAGGCATCCTCACGCCAGTGCCGCTCGACGCGACGCCGACGATGGTCGACGATGAGATACGCGCGTAGCGACGGGATCTCTCGGTAGGCAGCGAGCTTTTCGCCACGGTCGATCCTCGCCGTGCTCGGTGACGTCACCTCGATCACCACGCACGGCTCGCGGATGACGATGTCCTCCTGGCTGATCGCGCCGCAGACGACCATGGCGTCGGGGTAGTAGTAGGCGTCGTCGGCGGCCCGGAGCCGAACCTCGATAACCGCCTGACACGGCCCGTCACCGGCGGCGGAGAAAAGGCGAGTCGCGATGTTCAGCGAGATACGGCTGTGCCGGACTGTGCCGCCGGACATCGCGTACACCTCACCCGCGACGTACTCGTGCCTGAGAGGCGAGCTCTCCTCGAAAAGGAAGTACTCATCGACGGTCATGGACCGCCGCGCATCGGGCTCGGTCATACATCCACTCTACGCTCGGCGCTCGAAACAGTGCAAGCGAAGAAGCGCCGAGGGGGCCGGGGCCGGCGCGAAGGTCACAGCGAGCCCCAGCGGTAAGCGACGAGCCTGAAGCTCGGAGCCGTGAGCGGACACACACCGCCGCGAGGATTCGCTCCGTCGCGCGTTCGCACGGTGGTCATAAACGCGAGGGACGGTGCGATCGTGCACGGTGCGTGACTACCATCGTCTCGAGATTTGGCGCCGCGCGCATGCGCTGGCGATCGCGATCCATGAGGTGGCCCGCGGACTGCGCGGAAACGAACTCGCCGGGCTTCGGTCGCAGCTCACGCGGGCTGCCGACTCCGTGGCCGCCAACATCGTCGAGGGGTGTGGAGCGGCGAGCGTGCGGGAATTTGCTCGCTTCCTGGACATGAGCATCAAATCGGCGTCGGAGACCGAATACCATCTCCTGAGCGCGCGCGATCGGCGCGCGCTCATCCCTCGCCGATGGCGGCAGTTGTCGAGCGAGGCGGTGGAGATTCGGCGCATGACGTACGCCTACCGGAAGCGGCTGCTCGAGGACGACACGTAGCAGACGAGCGGCAGCAGGCGTAGCTCACGGCTCACAGCTAATAGCTCATCGCTTACGGCTGGGGCTCGCTGCCATCTTCGCGATGCCCTGAGCCTCAGCGACGGCCATGACTCACCACGTCACCGTACGCGCCTCGGCCAAAAACACGCCACTGTACTTGTGAGATGCTACCCATCCTGCCGCGCGACGCTTAACTCACGCGCCGTTACAGCGTTCAATCCACCCGTGCGTGCGCGCCGGGCACGTAGGCACAAAAGACGCCGGTGCGGATGCTCCGGTCGAGATGATCGCCTAACGTCGAGTGGTGTTCGCGAAGTCGACCATCGCGGCCCGCACCGCCCGGGTCACACTCACTCTCGCGCGTTCCGACGCCGAGCCTGCGCGCCGATCGCGACCGCCGAGTCCGACCGCGCGCGACAGCTCACGGATCAGGAAGTCCCGTTCAGTCTCCGCCTGCGCCTGACGCTCACTGTCCGCGAACGCCCGCGCCTCTTCGATATCCTCCTCGATCTCGGCGAGTCGCCGCCGGTACGCCTCCTTCGCTCGCGCGTCCAGCATCTCACCGGCGTCGCCTAACGCCGCTGACGTAGCCCCGGACTCGGTCGCCTGCGTCAGGTCCGCGGTCTGTCCGCGCTCGGCGGCCACCAGGTCGAGCACGTGAAACGCACGCCCGGGATCGGCGAGGAGTCGACCGATGTACCGCAGTCCCTTCGAATCCCGCAGGCGCACTGTCTGCCCCTCGAACGTCACGCACCAGTAGTCGCCCTCACAGCGGAATTCGCCGAGCTGCGAAGTGACGCTACGGGTGTCGCGCGCTAGATCCCTCCCTTCGTCGCTTGCGCTCCTCAGGGCAGGCGCTGACGCTCGGGATGACAACGTGCGGCCGCAGGCGTGCGTCGCGCGGTCTGCGTGATGCACGGCCCCTACGCGCTCGAAGCCTGATCGCGCGGCGCGAAACTCGAGCAGCGCACGCTCCTCGTCGCCTTCGTCACGGTGTGCTTGCGCGAGCCCCATACGCGCGACCGCCGTCTCGTACGGAGCGCCGACCTCGTTCCAGAGATGCACTGCCTCCTCGAAGTCGCGCCGAGCCCCCACGACATCCCCCTCGGCCAGCCTAACGTTGCCACGCGCGGTCAATGCGCCCGCGGTGAGGGCCTTGCTGCCGAACAGGGTGGCGATCGTGCTCAGCTCGTCCGCCGCCCACCGCGCTCGCTCGAGATCACCAGCCGCCAGCGCGATCTCCACCTGCGCCTCGAGGAGCGGCGCTCGGCGAAGCTCCGTGTTCGGCGGAAGCTCCTTCGATGGGAGTGCTGAGCGGGTGCTCGAGCGCATCCCGGATGGACGCCGCGGCCAGCGCGACATCGCCTCTCGCCAGAAAGACCAACGCGAGGCCCGGCTGCGGATCCCACCCGGCGTGGTGAGCCTCGAGGAACGCCTGCTCGGCGCCCTTCGACGTCGCCCTTCCGCAGCCGGATGCGGCCGAGCTCCGTCAGCGGCCATCCGAATTCCCGTCGCAGGTAGGGGCGCAGCTCGTCGCAGGCCAGGAGCGCTTCGCGCTCCGCCTCGTCGCTGGACCCGCGCAGGCGGAGGATCTCGGCGCGGTGAACGCGGCAGCGTCCGTGAATGCTTCCCACCGATCGCCCCTGCCGCCATCGCTCCATGGCCTGCGTCCACTCCTCGGCCAGGTCGTACTGCGCGACCGCCTGCAGCGCACATACGAGCTCGCAGTACACGACTCCGGTGAGGAAGGGATCGAGCTCGCCGGAGACCGTGACGACGGCCGCTTCATCGAGCAGCTCGAGGCCCTGTTGGACGTCGCCATCCAGGATGAGGCTGCGCGCCTCCGCGATTCGGCCGATCGCGGCCGCGGCGGGATCGTACTTCGTGCCCAGCTCGATCGCGCGTCGGGCCCACTGGCGAGCTGCGGGGAAGTCACCCGAGAGCAGCCGTTCATAGTTGCGGGCGACCGCCACCCACGCGTGCACCGGCGTCTCGTCGTGACCCTCGAGGAGACGCTCCGCGCGTTTGATCCAACCGCGGACGGGTGCCATGAGCGCCGTGTCGAACAGCAGGTGCATGGCGACGCGCGCCGCCGCACCCGCGGCCGCTAGGCGATCGCCCGCGCGCACGGCCTGCGCGTGCGCGCGCTCCCACACCTCGAGCGACACATCGAGATGACCCGCCGCATACGCGACGTCGGCGAGCAGTGGAAGATCCGCGCGGTCCAGGGACTGACCCCCATGACCCGCATCCGCTTCCGCGAACAGCTCGTGGGCCTGTTGCCAGTCGCCCCGCGATGCGGCCTCGCGCGCCCTGGTCTCCAGCGGCTGTAACAGCAGACGTTACCACGGTAACGGTCCTCCTCACGCCTGATGGGAGGGAGCTGACACGCCCCAACGCGGAGCCGAGGCGACGGTGCCTCGCCGCAGTCTCGAGTGTCGAAGACAACTTGGGGGACGAGCCATGGAACGCGCAAAGGTGAATGGCGTCGAGCTGGAGTATGAGGTGAAGGGATCGGGCGAACCGGTATTGCTGATCAGTCCCGTCGTCGCGGGAGCGTTCGTGCCGTTCCTGTCGGCACCGGCGCTCGTCGATCGCTATCGCCTCATTCGGTACCACAAGCGCGGCTGGGGTGGAAGCACGCACTACCGCTCCGCCCGTGCGCATCGCGGATCACGCGGCGGACGCCGCCGCGCTACTCGACCACCTCGGCGTCTCGCGCGCGCACGTCGCGGGACACTCGAGCGGTGGCTCGATCGCCTTGCAGCTGGCCTTCGAGCGTCCCGACCTCGTTCACACGCTGGCGCTCCTGGAGCCGTCGTTGTTCAGCGTGCCGAGTGCGCAGGCGTTGTTGGAAAGAGCGGCGCCTTCCGTGGAGGCTTACCAGAGCGGCGATCACGAGGGAGCGGTCGTCGGCTTCCTGAGTCTCGTGAGCGGCCTCGATCGAGAGACGTGCCGCGGCGTGATCCAAGAGAACGTTCCGGGTGGCATCGCGCAGGCGATCAGCGACGCAGACACCTTCTTCGGCGTCGAACTGCCAGCGGTCGGTGCGTGGGAGTTCGGGCGCGACGAGGCGGCGGTGATCACGCAGCCGGTGCTTTCGGTGCTCGGGACCGAAACCGAGACGTTGTGGGTGGAAATCGCTGGCCTGCTTCGATCGTGGTTCCCGCAGGTCGAGGAGCTTCGCCGTCGACGGCGTGGGTCACTTGCTGCAGATGCAGCGTCCGGAGCCGGTTGCGCGAGGACTGGCCTCGTTCTTGGGTCGCTACCCAATGTCGTCCGTGGAAAACGGCAAATCACACGCGCGAGCTCGAGCCGTGGTTGGCGCGCCGTTGAGCGGTGCGGTAGGCGCCTAACGGCTCACGGAGTAGAACCCCCGGCGCATCAGGCCGGCCGTCGCTCGACGTTCTCGAGGATGACTTCGGGATGCCGGTCGGCCACCTGCAGAAGGCGCAACGCAGCGCCTTCCGGCACACGCTTCTCCTGCTCCCAGGAGCGCACGGTCTCGGCGCTCACATTCAGTGCCTTGGCGAACACCGTCTGCGAGAGTGCCAGGGAGGACGTCGACGAAGTGGAGAGCGATGCGCATCGGCCAATCGGCAAAGAACGCGGAATGCAATGCGTTAGGCATGAAGCTGTGACGCTCGGTACCTGGTAATCGTGTCGCGTGTGACGTCTACATCGGCTGTCCATCTTATTGGAGGAATGCAATGCGATTCATCGCCTGTCTGTTACTTGTGGTCACCGCTGCATGTGGAAGCGACGCGCCAACTCAGCCGACGTCTGCCTCAGTTGCAGGTACGTGGAGGCTCCAAACGGTCAATGGCACCGCCCTCCCTTTCGTCGCAGCGCAGATCGGTAGCGACAAGGTCGAGTTGACGAGCGACGTACTTACCGCCGTTCAGAGCGGAACCTTCACGCGAATGACCCAGATACGCGTGACACAGAATGGTCAAGCGTCGACGCAATCGATCTCGGACGCCGGTTCGTATACGCTGAGCGGAACCGCGGTGACGTTCACGTTCGACGGCGATGGCTCGAGCGGTACCGGCTCGATAAGTGGAAACACACTCACTGTGGCTGAGGACGGATTCGCGTACATCTACAAGAGACAATAGCCGTCGGGCGCCGAGTACCACGCCAGCGGTTCGACATGGGTGCGACGCGACCACGTCGAACAACGAAGAAGCCGCGGAGGCCGTAGGCTGATTCTGGAGCGTGCGATTGTCAGGTCCTCGTGTTAGTGTGTCGGCCGGTTCGCGACACCTCCCCGCTGAGCCATGAATGCCCGATTCGCAGCACCGCCTTCTCTTCACCGGCCCGTTCCACGCCGACCACCGCGCACGTGCCCTCGACGCCCTGTGCGCCCGGGCTGACGCCAACGCCCGCGACATCCTTTATATAGTCGCGTCCGCGGCGGCCAAGCGCCGGGCAATCTCTGACCTGCTGGCCCGCCGCGACGCGATCTTCGGGTTCCACGTCATTACCCTCCGCGGCCTCGCGGCCGAGCTCGCGCGCCGGGCTCACGCCAAGGAGCCCGCCCGCGTGAGCGGCGTCGTCGATGAGCTGCTCGTCGAGCGCGAGATCCGCTCTGCGTCCGGCAGCCGATTTCGCGGCGCCACGCCCGTTAGCGGCCTCGCTGCGAAAGCGGCATCCACGATCGACCTCCTCGAGCGAAACGGCGCCACCCCTTCGGCGTTTAGGGGTTTCCTCGACCAGTCTGCCAATGTGGGCGACGGAGCACGCATGCTGGCGCAGGCATGGGGCGGTCTCGCGGTCAAGCGGCCCCACTATGGCCGAACGGAAGCCGGCATGCTCGCCGAGGCTGTCGAGTTGCTCCAGGTGAACGCCGGTGTTCTCAATGGGCTCGACGTCCTCGTCCTCGAGGACCTGTCGCTGCTGACTGCAATGGAGTGCGCGGTCGTCCGCTCGCTCGTCGCACGTGCGCCGGCGCACGTGATCGCGTCGCATGGATACGTTGGGCAGCTCGCGGATGCGCCGTCCTCGCGTTCCCTGCGAAGTCTTCGCGAGCTCGCGTCCTGGACTGAGACGCGTTGTGCACCGATCGACGACAATCGGACCGCATTGCTCCGCCGACTCTTCGCTGCGTCGGACACGACTTCTGCTGTCGCGTCGTCGAATGGCACCGTGCCCGCGATCCGCATGACCCGGCTCGAGTCCAACGGCGACCTCGGCGAGGTTCGCACCGCGGCGCGCGTCGTTAGGCGACACCTGGATGCAGGCGTCGCCCCGGAACACATCGCGCTCGTCGCCCACGGCGCTGGGGGGCGCTATCGTGAGCTCGTCCGCGAGGTCTTCGGCGCCGCCAGAATCCCTGTCGCCGTCGCGCTTCCACGAACGCTCGCCGAGACGGGGATCGGGAGTGTGCTGCTCCAGCTCCTCGAGCTGGCGATCGTTCCCGAACGCATGACTCGCGAGACGTCACTCGCCGTCGCCCGTGCGCCGCACGTGGGCCTTCGCACGCGGCAGCGCCGACCGTCTTCATCAGCAGGTCGTGAACGCAGGGTTTCTCGGGTTGGACGGATGGACCGAGCTGGCCACGAAGACGTTAGGCGAGCACGCTGCGAACCGCGTGAATCGTCTCAAGCGCGCGGTCGCCACGGCGCGTAGCGGCTTCGAGTCGGTGTCGTCCCCAGCACAGGCGGCGCGAGTGGTCCGGCAGCTCGCGAAGGAGCTTCACCTCCTGAACAACGCATACTTCGAGCGCCGGCGCTCGGCTCGTAGCTCGTACTCGCCGCAGCGCGCCGATGGCGTGGACGCCCTGTCGTCGATGACCGCGCTCGCGGTACGCGAGGACAGCCTGGCCTGGGAAGCGATCGTCACCGACAAGAACTCGGTGCTCGATACCACCGTGCCCACGATGCTCGAGATCGATCGCGTCTCGGCAGGCAAGTCCGGGCTGGAATACGCTGCAGCGTGGCTCGCGATGCTCACTCGCGTCATGCACTCGGACACGGTGACGCCTGAACGCGCGCCGGCGCACGCGGTGCAGTTCCGTGGCACGGGCCCGGGCTGCGAAGCCCCGGCGCGCGTCACGATCGTGCTCGGCCTTCTCGAGAAGATCTTCCCGCGCCAACCACGCCAGGATCCTTTCCTCGACGACGAGCTCCGGACTGCGCTCTCGGCTTCGTTCGGCTGGCAGCTGCCGACAACCGTGGACGCGGTCGACCGCGAGCGCGAATGCTTCATCCGCGCGATCTCCTCTGCCACCGAGTCCCTCTACCTGTCGTACGCGGCGACTGATGCCGAGGGGAGGCCGGGAGTCAGGTCGTTCTTTGTCGATGACCTGCAGGCCGCGGTCGGAGAACAACATCCGATCGGCGTCGAACACTCCGGCGCGACCACGGCGATTGCCAATGTGAGCGATGCGGTGAGCGCGAGCGGACTGCTGACCGCGGTCTCGCACGACGTGTGGCAGTACCTCCCGCGCACGACCGACGTGACTGGGCGTCGCGGGGCGGCGTTCCGCGCGCTCGATGCGTTGGCGCGTCGCGAGCAGGATGTCTCGCCCGTTAGGCACGGGCGTCGCGTGAGCCAGACGCCGGATCTTGCGGGCGTGCTGCCCGTGGATGCGCCGCATCTCACGCTGCGACTGAGCGCCTCACAGCTCAAGACGATCTCGCACTGCACGTACGAGCACTTCGTCGATAAGGTACTGGACCCGAGCTCCATCGCCGCGCCGGAGTACAACGCGCCTGACGAAAGGCAGCCTCATACATGACGCCATCATGCACTGGGCGACGGCGCTCGATGGCTGGAACGCGAGGTGAGGCAGCGCTGACGGAGATCGACGAATGGGTACGCGGCCGGGTCGAGCAGTGGTCGCCAGCGCAGCGCGGCACCACGAAGACGGCGCGAACGATGGCTGCGGATCTCGAGCGTCTGAACGAGTTCCTCCGCGAGGAGCTACGCGACGCGGAGACGCCTGGCGTCGGGCGTCCGACGTTCGCCGAGCTGGCATTCGGCGAAGAGCCGAACGCTGCGCATGGTCCCCGTGATGCGGCGTCGCGCGTCGAGACATTTCCCCTTCAGCTCAAGACGTCGACGGGCCTGGTGACGGTACAGTTCCGCGGGTCGATGGATCGCGTGGACGTCGTCACCGTCGACGATAGGCAGTACGCGGTCATCATCGATTACAAGAGTGGCAAGAATTCCGAGTACTACGCAAACGCCATGATGAGGGGCGAGGACCTGCAGCTTCGGCTGTACCTGCTCGTCCTTCAGGAGTTCTGGAACATCACGCCGATCGGTGCGCTGTACCTGGGCTTCGGCGACGGCGTTAGGCGTGGAGCCATACGAGCGGACTTCGCCGATCGCTTTGCCGGCATGGACCGGAGCGACGTGAAGCGCCTCGCGGCGCCGGACTGGCAGGGATTCGTCGACGAGACACACGGACTCGTCACGCGCGCTGGTGGACCGTCTCGTCAGGCTGGACGTGACGCCGGCGCCGCGCGACAACAAGTGCGGTTTCTGTAGAGCTCACTCCGGTCTGCCGGTACGATCGCTGGGCGCCGGCATCATGACTACACCCATCACGGTGCCGCAGGCCCTCGCGCCGACGCTGGATCGACGTTCCAGTGACCGCCACGCGTTCTCCGCTGAACAGGACGCTGCCATCCGCGCCCGCGCACCACTCGTCGCGCTCTCCGCCGGCGCCGGGTCGGGCAAGACGACGGTCCTCGTCGAACGGTTCATCGACCTCGTCCACCACGACGGCGTGTCGCCGCTCGAGATCCTCGCGATCACGTTTACCGAGAAGGCGGCGGCGGAGATGAAGGAGCGCATCGTCCGCCGCTTCGAGGAGCGGAAGGACGTGGCGAATCGTCGTCAGGCAGAGGCGGCGTACATCTCGACGATCCACGGCTTCTGCGCGCGAATCCTGCGCGAGAATCCGCTCGCGGCTCGCCTCGACCCGTCGTTCCGCGTCATGGACGAGCTGACGCGGAGCGTTTTCCTCGATGAGCGACTGGAAGAGCTCTACGCGGACGACTGGTTCGCCGGGCACGTGGAGTTGTTGAGCAAGCGATTCGGCTTCGAACGGCCGGCGCTGGTCGAGATCATCGAGGAAGCCGCGTTTCTCCCCGCGGAGTTCGGAAGGCTGGGCGTGACCGAAGAGAGCTTCACCGTCGAGGAACACATCGCGGGTGCGATGCGCCGTGTCGCGGAGCACTGGAGCGGTCAGTGGCAGCGCGCACGAGCATGGCTCCTCGACGCCGAAGCGATGATCGTACGCGCGGAAGTGAACGGACCGACGCGACGACAACAGCACGACGCGATGTGTGGCATCATCCGGGAGCTGGCCCATACCGAGGCGATTGACGCCCGCCTCGCTGAGCGGTTTGGCCAGTGCGCGGCATTTACGGCCGGCGCGGTAGATCGTGAGCTGTTGAAGGCCGTGCTGGATCCGTTGAAGAAGTTTTTCAAGGACAGCATCGAAGTCGATTTCGCGGAGCTCGAGCGTCAGGAGCGGGAGGTGTTCGCTCCACTCAAGGCGAAGATCTACGAAACGGCGATGGAGACTCGCCGCAAGTACGAGGAGTTCAAGCGTCAGCACGGCTACCTCGACTTCGAGGACATGCAGCGCCGCGCGTTGGAGCTGCTCGACGACGACGCTGTACGGTCGGCGTACGGAAAGCGCTTCACGCACATCCTGCTCGACGAAGCGCAGGACACGAATGATGTGCAGATGCGCATCGTCCAGCGGTTGCAGGACGGCCGACAGAGTCTGTTCGCCGTGGGCGATGTGAAGCAGTCGATCTACGGATTCCGGGGCGCGAACGTCGAGATCTTCCAGCGACTCTGTCATTCCGGGCGCAGCGACGATTCTTCTCTCCCCACCGCGTCTACACTCTCTCTCGTCGACAACTATCGCTCTCGCGCAGGTGTCATCGACGTCGTCAACGCTGTTGGCGAACGGTTATGGAACGACGGCTCCATCGAGTTCGAGGCGCTGTTGCCGCAGTTCCCCTACGAGCCGCGCGGCAGCGATCCACGTGTCGAGCTCTGGGTCATGGAGAAGCGCAAGAGCGAGACCGACGATGAGGCGAAAGACTCGGCCGACGACGTCCGCGAGCGCGAAGGTGTCGCCCTCGCCGTCGTGGATCCGCTCCGCTGTCGATGGCGATCGGGGTTTCGCGGTCTACGATCGCATCACGGAGACCTACCGACGCGTGCAGTACGGCGACATCGCCATACTAAGCAACTCGCGCCTGCCGTTCCCCGCGTACGAACGTGCGCTCGCCGAGCTCGGGATTCCGTTCGTGAAGGATGGCGGGCGCGAGTTCTTCCTCGGGCGCGAAGTGCAGGACCTGCTCGCCGCGATGCGCGTCATCCACAACCCGCTGGACGACGTGAACCTGCTCGCCACGCTGCGGTCGCCACTCTTCGGCTGGGGCGACCGCGATCTTGTGCGGCTTCGCGTCGCCGCGGGTGAGGGGTCGTTGTGGGACGCGCTACCCCGCGTCACACCTAACGACGCAACAGCGGCGCCCGATACACTCGCATCGCTTCGCACGCTGCGTCAGTATGCGGCGGTCGTGCCGCCGGTCGGGCTGATTGAAATGATCTGCGAGGTCACGGCCTATCGCGCCGCGCTGCTCTGCCTTCCGCGCGGACGCGCACAGGTCGCGAACATCGACAAGCTGATCGAGTTCGCGCGCGTGACCGCGACGCTCGATGGTCCCTCGCTCGCGGCGTTCGTACACAGGGCCGAGTTGGCGGAGAAATACCTGGCGGCTGAGACGGATGCACCGATCGCGACCACGGGTGACGATGTCGTCACGATCTCGACGATTCACGGCGCGAAGGGGCTGGAGTGGCCAGTCGTGATGCTCGCCGGTCTCGATAGTGACTTCGCCCGCCTCGACACGACGTCCCGCTACCTGGCGGCGGAGGGCGCGCTGATCCTTCAATACAAGGATGAGCACGGCGAGCAAGTGCGGTCGGCGGGAAACGCGCCGCTCATCGAGGCCGCGAGGGCACGCGAGGAGGCGGAGGCGCGCCGACAGCTCTACGTCGGAATGACGCGCGCACGCGAACGGCTGATCCTGAGTGGCCGCTACTCGTATCCGAAAACGCCGATCAACAAGAATGGCCTCGCCGCGCCGATGGACTGGCTCGCCATAGAGCTAGGCATCACCGCGCCGGGTACCGAGGCAACCATTGTCAGGCTCGGTGCGGCCGAGCTGCTCGTCGACTTCGTGTCACCCGAGCGGGTCGAGACGCTGCGCGCTGCCGCCGCTGGCCTGCGAGACGAGCGGCTCGCCGCCGCGAGGCAGGCGGTGCGTGACGGGCTCCCGGTCGAGTGGGCAGAACGCGTCGCCATCCGAGGTGCCCGCAGCGGTCGCGCGAGTGTTGGGCGATCAGGCCACTCCTTGGGCAACGCAGCGAGCGCTGGCGATGACGACGGTCACGCAGCTCGTGTATTTCCTCCGCTGCCCGATGGTCTACTACTTCGACCTCGTGCTGCAGATCGATGAGCATCCGCGTGGGCGAGGTAAGGCGGCAATGACTGCCGCGAAACGAATGAGCGCGCTGGATCGGGGGACGCTCGTTCACGAGCTGCTCGAGCGCGCTGATCTGACGGCGATACCGAGTGCGGAGACCGAGAGACTCGTTGGTGAGCTCACAGACATCGAGCCTAACGAGCGATCGCGGATCGCGGGCATGCTGGGCAACGTCCTCGGCGATCCGCTTCTCGAGCGGGCACGCTCGGCCACTCGGCTCGAGCGCGAGTATCCGTTCTATCTCGAGATCGGTGGGTCGACGGTGCAGGGCGTGATCGATCTCGTCTTCCGCGACGCCGAGGGTCGAGGCGTCGTGGTGGACTACAAGTCGAATGACCTCGCCGCGCCTGGTCGCCTGGCGACGCTGACGGAGCTGTACCGTCCGCAGATCGAGCTGTACGCATTGGCGGCGCGTCGTGCTGGTCTCGTCGAGCCGACCGAGGGAACACTGTACTTCCTCAACAAGGCGCAGGCGGTGACTACACCGCTGGACGCCGAGAAGCTCGATGCCGTCGAGGAGCAGGCAAGCGACACGTTAGGTAGAATCGCCCGCGGTGCGTGGGACACACAGCCTGGCGAGAAATGCCGGAGCTGCGGCTACCGGAAGCGCGGCTATTGCGAGGTCGGGAAGGCCTTCAAAGAGTGAGTGTGCTACAGCGGCACCTCGTCTCCGTCTGGAATCCGTCGTACGAAGCCGACGCGATGGACCAGCATCTGTCCGTCCTCCTCGCGAATGCGGCGCGGTTCCGGGACAAGAAGTGTGACGAGGAAGATGTGTACGTCTGGTGGGGCAAGATCCGCTCGTCGAATCGTCAGCAGCCGATGCCTCACCTCGACGACATCCTCGCGATCGACGCCGAGCTCGGTGAGGACGGAGAAACGGTCGCCGCCGACCGTGAGGTTCACCTCTACCTCACGGACTACCGTTCGCTCTACGTCGCGCACGTCGCGGAGATCTCCACGGACGATCAGCGAGACGACGAAGGGCACGTGCCGGCGTTCTACGGCCAGAGGCGAGTTCAGCTTCGACTGCTGGTTTCAGCTCTGGGACATGAGACGCCTCGTCGCGAACGATACACCGGGCGTCGTCGAGGAGCTCAAGCAGCTTCGCAACACGCGCTACAACGACCGGCCCGTGTCGATCTACGGCGGGATGGTGGATCTCCCGCTCATCGTCACGCGTGCCGACGGCGCACGCTGGTTCGATCGCGCCGTGCGCGCCGCGCTCACCGACGGCCGTTTCTGGTGCGAGTTCGACGCCGAACGCAGTGGCGTTGGTGCAATGGAGCGCGAGCTCCGCGAGAACCTGTTCGGCGCGACGGCGTGGAATGCGTTGGATCCGGCGGCGAGGTCGTTCATCGCGTCCGCCGAGAAGATGTTTCGTGACCATCGGCACGACGCCGCGTTCGACTTCAGCAGCGTCGTGATCGATTACGCGAAGGCGTTCGAGGTGCAGGTGAACAGCCTGCTCCGGCGGGCCATGGTCGGTGCCAAGCGCAATGTGCAGGTCGTCAATGTCGGTGGGAAGTCGATCGATATCATGACCGCGCCGCCGTTGTCGTTAGGCCAGCTCGCGCGAGCGATCGCGGACAACAAGCCGCTCAACGACTTGCTCAAGCGACGGCTGGATCCGCGCGAGTGGGTCGCGATCTCGCTGCCGCCGATTCTCGAGAACCTTGCCGCCTACCGAAATCCTGCGGCTCACGCTGACCGGATTACTCGCGAGCAGGTCGTTGCGCTGAGAGACAGTCTCGTTGGTGTTGGGTGTACGGGCAGGCTGGTGGAGCTCGGCAAAGTGAGGGTGGTCTGAGTTGTCATCCCGAGCGGAGCCGCGCAGCGGCGGAGTCGAGGGATCTGGTCGAGTGTGATAACAATGTCGCGGAGGAGAGTCATCTCCAATGCCCTGGCGCTCGATCACTCGCCCCGCGGCAATGCGGGTGAACCAAGCCGACGGGGAGGCTTTCGCCTCCCCGCGGCCAGAACCTTACGGAGCGTACCGGTGAAACGGGTTCGCGCCATCGCCGGGGGTGAAATCGCCGCCACCGAGCGTCAACTCGCGCAACGTTCCCAAACGCTCGAGCTTGGGTGCCTCGTACATCGAGCCCTCCTGAGTGAGGGGTTTCCGGGATTTCCCGGCAAAGCACGTCCGCCATGCCGGAGGCGCACCCTGCGGCAATGCCGGACGTGGTGGACGTTTCATCGTCCGTGGTGGTGCACAAGCCTTGCCGCTGCCACTCTAATGCGCCGATTAGCCCACGTCGGCGTTTTCGGCGCCAGGCCATGCCATTCGCGTACTGCACGTTATTGCCCACTCCTGATCATCCGACGGAGCGTTAGGCACGTCCGACGCTCGGCCACCCAAATCGCCGCAGGCGACAAAGCGCCGAGCTCGGCGATCGAACCCGGCTGTCTGAGGGCACGTCATCTGCAGGCTCGTGCGACTCGCGTGACGAGACACAGGCAAGGAGGTATGATGGCAAATCGCGACAATCTCAGCGGCATCACCGACCACAGCGTTACCGGCGACTGGGGCACGGAAGAGCAGTACTGGCGCAGCAACTTCAGCACGCGGCCCTACGTGAACGCCGACCGCGGGTTCGACTTCTACCAGCCGGGGTATCGGTACGGGTACGAGTCCGCCACGCGGTATCGCGGACGCAACTGGAACGACGTCGAGAGCGATCTGCGGACGAGCTGGGACCGGTACGAGCATCGCGGGCAGGGCACGTGGGAGAACGTGAAGGATGCAGTGCGAGACGCGTGGAATCGCGTCACCGGCCGCTGACCGGGATCAGTCGTTAGGCGGGCGGCCCACCATCCATGGTGGGCCGCCCATACCGCGATGCCAAGGTTGGAAAGCGCCGATCGGTCAGTTGATCGGCCGTGGCTCGCCGTAGATGAAGTCGTCCATCACGACAATGTCGCGCTTCACTCCCGCGCCCTTCACGTTGTCGAAGTTGTCGACGCCGATCGGAGTGTCGCCTGCGGTGATCCGAACGCGCGCCACGACTCCCGCGTCGAACTTCGCGCCGATGAACGAGAGACCCCTGTCGTCACTGCGCCGCGGCGCCGTCAGCTTGAGCAGCTCGGTTCCGGCGGCGTCGAAGTACTGGATGGTGGTGGTCGAATCCGCCAGGCCGACATCCGCGAACACCGCGCCGAAGCCCGTCACCAGCGCCGGCGTATCAGACCCGGCGACGACGAACCTCACGTCGGTCACGGTGCTGTTCCTCGCCGTGAAGAGTTTGCGCGGGCTGAAGGCCCTGAACTCCTGGGCATAACTCGGGTTCACGTCAATGAACCCAATGTCGCTGATCCGGAATAGCTGCCCCTCGGTCGTGAGCAACACGCCACGGGGAGAAACGGTGTTGAAGAAATCGCCGGGGAAGGCATCGTTGTTCGTCACCGTCGCCCCCACGATGGGGGCGTCCCAGTTGATCTCACGACGGTCGCCCGGCTGTTCTCCCGCGACGTTCGGATTGAGAACGGGGCCGAGTAGCGAGCGATACTCGTTGACCGCGGGGGCAATGTCGCCGGTCGCGCTCACGATCTGCACGTCGTGCCGCTGCTTGACCGTATTCGGATCCGATTGTGGCGCAAGCTCGATCGCGCTGCTCTTCGTGCTGCTCACGCGGCCGGGCTCGGTCACGACGTCGCCAGCGTCACTACAGCCGGCGAGGATGATGGCCGCGCCTAACAACGCGGCTCGAAGTCCGTTCATCTGCTGCATGATTCTTCTCCATGAATTCACCACCACGGGTTCGATTGCCGGCCCGTGAAGCGGATACTTCATGGTGGCCTCGCCCTCACCCCGCGTCGGGCGTACCCTCCATCACGCAGCGGAATTCACGATGCGGACACCGCGACCACGAACCGGTCTACTTGGACCCGTTGTCGCGCAGCATCAAGGAAAGCGAGCCAAGGACCGGCACGTGGCTCTTGAGCATGACGAGCGTGCGCGCGGAGTCGTCGGTGAAGTACACCTCGGCGTTGCCGCCCTGCCCGAACAGGCCGCTCGCGTTGGTGATCGTCGGCTGGACGACGATCGTCTCGAACGTGCCGGCCGGCACCGTGATCGTCCGCTTGCCGATGACGCGGATGATCACGTCACGGCCCGACTTGAAGTAGCGCGGGATCGTATCCACGTCGCCGACGCGGAGCGGCAGCGTGCGGACGTAGAACAGGAACGACACGTCGTCGAGCGGCTCGTCGGTCGAGAGCGAGTCGACGCGACCACTGTGCTTCTCCACGAACGTTCCCTGCTCGGGGGCGATCTCGTAGTGCCGCCTCCGCGTGTGCCCGACCTCGCGTTGATTCTGCACGAACCGGCGCGAGGTGAAGCGATGTGGTCGAACCAGGAATCGAACTGGTCGTCGACCTTCGCGAACAGCAGCCCGCCGGTCACCTTGAGCGAGGCGTGCATGGTGTTGCGCCCGTCGACCGAGTCCGCGCCAATGACGTCGAATGACCCTCTGCCGACCCGGTGTCCCTTGAGCTCCACGTCGTAGGTCGCGTGCTCGAGCGCAACTCCTCGCGGCATTGCGCCGGGATGAGCGGTCGGGCTGGTGATTCGGACGACGAGCTCGCTCGACGCCTCTCATGACCTGCACGCAGGAAGTCCGTGATCTCGACCGCGCGGGTCCTTCCGCGCGACGTGCAGACTCGGTACTGATCGTTGAGCGTGCGCTTCCGGTCCTGTCACCCCGCAACTCTCCCACCAAGTGCCGGCGGGCGCAACGACTCGCGAACTGCGGATCACGTCGAGCTTGGGTGGGCGACGCCCAGAGCGGTCCGGGCAGACGCGCCGCGCGACTTGGTACCTTGCCTCGCGTCCGCCGACCGCGGTCGCGGAACGAACGGATCATGGCGCTGCCGGAGTCAGGCCGGCACGTCTCATCGAACTATAACGGATACCGTTATACACGCCAATTTCCGATTGGAAGCGATCCGCCAGCATGGCGTTGGCGCGCCTTCATTTGCCATCGAGCTGGCCTACAGGCCATCGTTCCAGCGTGGCGTCACACAGCGTCGCCCATTCGGCCTCACGTGATCCGTGACGGTGCCCAATGCCTCAGTACTTCGACTTCACCGTCTCCCTCCAGGACGTCATCCCACGCCCGTGGCGACGCTTCCTCATTCGATCCACCTCCCGCTTCGCCGCTCTCCACTCGGCCATCCAGGACGCGTGCGGCTGGACCAACTCGCACCTGTACCTCTTCCGCGCTGCCGGCGACTATCAGCACGACGTGATCGCGGGCCTGCGGCTCGAGGACGGCGACGACGACATGAACGGCCCGGTCCCGAGCGCCGAGCAGACACACGTCGCCAGGTACTTCGGTGTGGAGGGGCGCACGACGTGCCTCTACGTCTACGACTTCGGCGACGACTGGACGCACGATGTGCAGCTCAACGACATCGTGACGCTGCCGGATCGCTTCACGCGCCGCTTGTTAGGCGGCGAGCACGCGTTTCCGCCGGACGATTCGGGCGGCGCGCACCGCTACACGCTCATCCAGAAGGCGCTTCGAACCGGGAAGGATCCGGAAGGGCTGCTCGAGTGGGCGAGGGGTACGTGGGACTGGACGGGCGAGTTCGATCTCGAGAAGACACGGCGTGCGTTCGACAAGGCGCCGAGGGCGTCAAGCGGTATCCAACCCTCGTAGCGCGGCGAGTTTACGCTTCGTCCTCCGCCCTTCGGGCTGGGTGCGGGGTTTGCCTGACTCGGCCCGCGACGAGTTGGTAGTAATCGTGGCGACACCCGGAGGTACCATGGCCGACGACATGGGCATTCTGCGCACCGACGTGGAAATCGAGTCTCTGCTGCGAGAAGGGGACCGGCGACTGCTTCGCGATGTCCTGGTCGACACCGGGGCCGAGCTGTCGTGGGCGCCAGCGGCCGTCCTCGAGTCGCTTGGCATTACTCGCCGCAAGGCGATCCGCTTTCAGCAGGCCGACGGAACGGTTCTCGAGCGATGGGTTGGTTTCGCGATCGTTCACGCGGGCGGGACGTTTACGAATGACGAGGTCGTGTTCGGCGAGCCCGGCGACCTGGTCTTGCTCGGCGCGCGCTCGCTCGAAGGACTGAATCTGAAGGTGGATTTGGTTGGCAAGCGGCTGGTGTCGGCCGGGCCAATGCTCGCCGCCGCGGGACTAGCGGACTGAATCGCAGTGTGTCGTCATTCCGAGCGGAGCCGCGAAGCGGCGCGGGTGCCCTCAGGGCGCATGAGGAATCCTCGCTGTCCGCGCCAGAGAGGCCCCTCTACTGCGGACGCACGGATTCCTCGACTCGCCTGCGGCTCGCTCGGAATGACACGTGCTATCGGCGCTCCGACGTGCTCCACTAGTACCGGCGACGCGCACTGTCAGACCCCTCTGTTACCATGTGAGCGTCCCGATCGGAGGCGCTCCATGCAACACAAGGTTCTCGTCGACTACGAGCTCGCCGTCGCGCAGCAGGGCTTCATCGTGCGCGCGATGCTCAAGCTGGAAGGCCAGGCACCCACGCGCGACAATCGCATCCCCCTCAACCTCTCCGTCGTCCTCGACCGCTCCGGCTCCATGGCCGGTGAGAAGCTGGCCGCTGCGCGCGATGCGGCCGCGATGCTCATCCGCCGGCTCCACCCTAACGACACCGTCAGCGTCGTCGCCTACGACGACGAAGTGATCACGGTCGCGGAGCCGGCCACGGGTGACACCCAGGCGTCGCTGCCGCAGCAGGTCCAGGCAATCCACCCCGGCGGCAGCACGAACCTGAGCGGCGGCTGGCTGCGCGGCCGAGAGCTGGTCGCTCGAGCGAAACGTGAAGGAGGCGTCAATCGCGTCGTCCTCCTCACCGACGGACTCGCGAACGCCGGCATCACCGCGCCCGACCAGCTCCTCGGCCTGTGCCGGACCGCGTGCGGCGCGGGGATCACGACTACCACCATCGGCTTCGGCGCCGACTACGACGAGAAGCTCCTGCGCGGCATGGCCGACGCGGGCGGCGCGAACACGTACTACATCGAGCGGCCCGATCAGGCCGCCGACGTGTTCGCCGAGGAGCTGGAGGGACTGCTCACGCTGTGTGCGCAGACGGTGGCGGTGGAGATCCGGCCGTCGGATGCCGTGACGCTCACCGCGATTCGGCATCAGTACCCCACGACCACGTTAGGCACGGGCGGTGCACGGCTCGAGCTCGGGGATGTCTACGCCCGCGAGCCGAAATCGGTGCTCGTCGAGTTCTTCGTGCCGGGACTTCCCGACGCTGGGAGCGACGAGCGCGACATTGCGATCGCGCAGATCACGCTCACGGCCCACGTCCTGACGGAGGGCGGCGGCGTCGAACGGCAGGAGATCGTCTTCCCGATCGTCACGCGTCTCTCGGCGGCGGGACACGCGGAGCCGGAAGTGCGGCGCGAGATGCTGCTGCTCGATGCAGCGAAAGCTCGCGAGGACGCGCTTCGCATGCGGGACGAGGGCGACTTCGGCGGCGCGGCCTCGATGCTTCGTGCCATGTCAATGAAGATGGCCATAGCTCCGCAGCAGCTTGGGCCGGAGTTCGCTATGGAGCTGCGAGAGCAGGCGGTCGACCTCGAAGATGTCGCGAAGCAGTTCGCCCTGTCGGACGTGACGGAGGAGGACGCGAAGTATCTGGCGCAGCGTGCGTACAACGCGCACCGTAGCAAGCGCGCGTACGAGGCGAAGTTGTCTCGGCGGAAGGATTAGTCATTCCGAGCGAAGCGCCGCCAGGCGCGGAGTCGAGGAATCGCGATCATACTGGTAGAGGGGTCACTCTATCCTGACAGTCGCGATTCCTCGACTCCGGCCCTTCGGGCCTGCGCTCGGAATGACACGCTCCACCAACCGCACAATACTGTGACTCCGAACGACCCTCTTTTCGATGATGACGACGATCCTCCCCCGGATCGCAGTCTCACCACGAGCGAGCAGAAGCTGCAGCGCTGGGTCGATCTCCTGGCGGCGCTGCTCATCCGCCAGCGTCATGCACCGTTCGACGAGCTGGCCAAGGACGTTCCGGGCTACGACGTCGCGAACGCGCAGCGCGACAGCGTCATGCGGACGTTCGAGCGCGACAAGGACGAGCTCCGCCGCTTCGGCGTGCCGATCGACACGGTGAAAGACGGCGAAGGCGACACGCTCGGCTACCGACTCGATCGCAAGGCGTTCTACCTGCCGTACCTCGTGGTGTCCGGTCACGAACGTGCGGCGCATGGGCCGCGGAAGGTGGACCACGACGGCTATCGCGCGCTCCAGACACTCGCCTTCGAGCCGGACGAGCTCGACGCGATCATCCAGGCCGCGGTACGCGTCCGCTCACTCGGCGATCCTACCCTCGCTCGCGAGGCAGAAGCCGCCATCCGGAAGCTCGCGCTCGACCTCCCGTTAGGCGCCGTTCTCGCGGACGTCGCGTCGCCGATAATGGCCGAGAAGCGTCTGATCAAGTTCATGCGGACCGAGGCGCCGAAGGAAGCGGCGTCGGCGTCATTCTCGCGCAAGTTCCAGGCGCTGATCGTTCCGCCAAAGCGTCAGGCAGATCCCCCGGTCTTCGATCGCTTGAGCGACGCACTGGCGCGGCGGAAGGTCGTCAGCTTCGACTACTTCGCGATGGAGCGCGGCGAGCAGTCGCGCCGCACCGTCGAGCCGTATGGCCTGTTCTTCGTGAGCTCGCACTGGTACCTGGCGGGTCGTGACTCGGGTCGCGATGCGCTGCGCAACTTTCGCCTGAATCGCATCTCGAGCGTCGAGGTGAATTCGAAGAAGTCGCAGTCCGCCGACTACGAGATACCGGACGACTTCTCGTTGCGCGATCACGCGCAGGCGCGCGAGCCGTGGGAGATTGGCGATGGCGAGGCGACTGCCGCGATCGTCGAGTTCACCGCGACGACGGGTGCGACACAGGCCGCGCTCAGGCTCGGACGTCCGGTCGAAGGTAACGAGCATCGTCGTCAGTTCGACGTTCGTCGCCCTGATGCATTCGCGCGGTGGCTGCTCTCGTTCGGCGGTGATGCTCGTCCCATCGAGCCAGCCGAAGTTCGCGCGGCGTACGAGACTGCGGCGTCGGAGACGCTTGGCCGGTACGCGAGAGTCCCTAACGATGAGTGAGACAGCCGCCGCGCGCCTCCGGCGCATCCTGCTGCTCATCCCGCATCTCGCGGATGGCGACGAGCATCGCGTCGCTGACCTGGCTCGCGCCGTTGGTGCCGACCGTGAGACGCTCGTGCGCGATCTCGAGACCCTGGTCACGCGCGATGACGACCCGGGCGGGTTCGTGCCGGGCGTGCAGATCTACTTCACGGGTGACCGCGTGTCGCTCACGAGCACCCCATTCCGGCGTCCCATGCGACTGACGGCCTCGGAGCTCGGCGCGCTGGAGCTCGGCCTCGCAATGCTGAGGGCGGAGCGTCCGCCTGACGAGCGGAAGGCGGTGAACGGCGCGCTCGAGCGGCTGCGTGCGGCGATGGTGCACATTCCGTCGGACGCAGTCGCGGCGGGTCAACGCGAGGCGTCGCTTGCCGGACCCGGGCGACGCGACGACGCTCGCGACGGTGCAGCGCGCTATGGCAGCGCGAAGGAAGATCGCGATTACGTACCGTGGTGGCTCGAAGGAAGCGGCGACGGATCGTACGGTGCAGCCATACGCGTTGGTCGTCGCGTCAGGCAGCTGGTATGTCCTCGGACACTGCGAGTCGAGCGTCGGTATTCGATCGTTTCGACTGGACCGCATCGAGCGAATCGAGGAGCGGGCGGAGTCGTACGAGATTCCGGCGACGTTCTCGGTGGACGAGCACCTGAGCGACCGCAAGGTGTTGCGCGCCGGACAGCCGCGGTGGATGCGCGTGCGCTACTCGCCCCGCATCGCGCGGTGGATCGCCGAGCGGGAAGGGAGGGAGCTGGAGCCGGACGGGTCGTTGACGATGGAACACCCGCTCGCCGACATCCAGTGGGGCGTCAGGCATGTGCTGCAGTACGGACCGGACGCCGAGGTGCTCGAGCCAGCGGACGTGCGCGACGAGCTCACCCGGCGTCTCGCGGGGCTCGTCGCGCGCACGCCTGCGTAGTCGGTCGTCGAGCCAGTATAGCCAGCGCCTAACGCCGACGCATGCGCACGAAGATGATCCCGCCGCGTTGCGTCGAACCGTGCAGCAGGAAGGCGTCGACGGCGGTGATGTAGTGAATCTCCGCGACGGCGTCGGCCGGAATGGATAGCAGCGTCGACACCGGGCCGGCTACGAGGCCGTCGATGTACACCGTCGGGTCGGCTGAACCCTCCACCGCGTCATGGTCGCGGCGCAGGAACTCCGGCCGCAGCCGCGAGACGATCTCGTAGACCGAGTTCGTGGGAAACGACCCGAGCTCCGCCGCGGTGATGGTGTGGCTGCTCGGCCTCAGGCGGGCCTGGCGCGCGCGAGCGATGACTCGGACGAGCCGCCAAGGCTGCTGGAGAACTGAGTTGGCCGGGCGCAGCCGGCCCCCGCCACGACGAGCACAACGAACGTGAGTGCGAGCGACCAGCGGCCGACTCGCGACGCATATGAGTGCATGACCCGTTTCCGTGATTGGTGTAGGTGTGCGTTGTGTAAACGCAACCCAGCCGGAAATCAGGTCATGCACGGACGTTCAGCGAGTCACGCATCGTACTGCCGTCGCTTTCTTCGTAGCGACTTCTCGCTCCGGTCCGCCCGCGCCGTCATGATCCTGTTCGCCGAAGACTGCCTAACGGCGCGTGCGGACGGCAATGATGCCGCCGGAGTGCACCGGCCCATACTGCTTGACGGCTTCGGCTGGCGTGATGTACCGGATCTCGGTGACGATGATAGCGGGTATATCCGAGAGCAGCGGCAGCGGACCAGCATCCGTCCTATCAATGTAGACGGTGGGGTGACTGACAGCGCCGGCGATCCCGGGAACGGTCCGTAAGAACTCGGGTCGCAGCCGGAACACCAGCTCGTAGGCCGAGTTCGCGCGAACCGTCTTGAATTCGGCTCTCGTGACTCTGCGTCTGGCCGAGCTCATCGGAGCGTCGGGCGGTACCGCCCAAGGGCCGGACACACTGAGAGCAATGAGCGAGCACCGCGTCGCCTGGCTCCAGCAAGCAGCCAGAGCCGAGAGCGCGGCACGGATGAGTGCGATTGGCCGGCGGCCGACTCGCGAAGTATATGAAGGCATTTTGCTATCTCCTCAATTGGGTTACTACGGGCTACGCTTCGTTAGGCGCGACCTACCGCGGAATCGAGCCATCCCGCGAACACCGTCGAAACAAGAAGGGTGTGCAGTGTGAGGATGGCATCGGGCTATCAAACGCCAGTCAAACCGGAATGAATACGAGCGTGTAGCCACATCAATTCGTCACCGCTTCGCCGTTCGTTCGCCGCTTGACACGATTTCAAGGGAGGCCCAGGGTACAGGCCCCGCTGGTGACTTCTTCAATCAGCCCGTTGCCGAACGCGCGCGCGGAACCGTCTTCTCGACCGACGGTACGGGTTTCCGCGTCAGTGACAACGATTTCGCCGACGTGAATCCCGACTACGCGGATCGAGTTCAACGCGTTCAGTCCGCTCCGGACGTTCTCGGCCGTCGGCAGCAACGAGGCGCAGACGGGCGCTGCGGACGAGTCACGTCTCACCGACAGCACGCGCGAGGCGTTAGGCGCGTCCTACTGGTGGGTCATGGACCTCGCCGGCTCGGTGTGGGAGCGCGCGGTCACGATCGGCCATCCGCGCGGACGCGCGTTTCGCGGGACGCACGGCGACGGGAATATCCGGGACTACGGGATGCCGACGAACGAGGATTACTACGAGCGAGCCCGCGAGCAACCACGCGCATCGGCTACCGCGCCCGAGCTCAATCCGTACAGCCCTGTGGAGTGGCGGAACTACGGCTCGTGGGGCGGGGGACCGAGAGGGGTGGCCTACGGGTTCCGCGCAGTGCGCACGACTGACTCGGCACGACCACGCTGATCGGATCACACGGACGACCTTCCGCGCGAGTCAGCCAACACCCTTCTTGCGGCGCGACCGCCACTCCATCGTTAGCCGCCGTCCGCTGGCTGCGCATTCGCGCAGGTAGAGATTAATCAGAGTCTGGTACGGAATCTCTGACTCTACCGACATTGCCTTGAAGTACTCGATGGTCGCGTCGTCGAGTCGAATCGTAACCGAGCGCTTCAGCTTCGCGGCGTACGGGTTAGCCCGACCCTTCGAAAAGTCGTATTCGCGTTTCATGAGCGAGGTCGCGCGTCGTACTGGGCGCGTTCAGATCGAGTGGCTTTCCGGGCAGAGATCAGGCGAATCGTGCGATCGGCGTCTCGGTAGCAGTGGACGACCACGAGTAGGCGAAGTGCACTGCTCAGTCCGAGCAAGACGAGGCGTTCTTCGTCATGGGCCGCGTCCGGGTCATCGAGCAGAATCGCATGGTCGTCACTGAAGACGCTTCGAGCTTCGGCGAACGCCACACCGTGCTTCAACACGTTTCGAATCGCCTTCGCCGAATCCCATTCGAAACGCAGGCGCCCCGGTGGAGTAATGTACATATATCGTATGTACGAAGGCAACCGACATGGATGATGAGGCCAGCTGCACGGGCGACCGGCACGATACCGATCCCGGTGGGACAACGGCCATCGATTCGTCGCTGGCGAAGCCCTATTATTTCGAGCGTCGGCCGTCGACGCGGCCGAGCCGCATCGGTAGCGCGCTGATCCTCTGACCCTCCCTCCACCAGTGTCGCTCGTGGACAATCCGCTGACCGACGTCGAGGCCCGCGTCCTCGGCTCCCTCATCGAGAAGGAGATGACGACACCGGATCACTATCCGCTGTCGCTCAACGCGCTGACGAACGCGTGCAACCAGTCCTCGAACCGCGAGCCCGTCGTGCAGTATGACGAGCACACGGTCGCTCGCGCCGTCGAGACGCTCCGCGTGCGGGCGCTCGTGCGCGCCATCCAGCAGAGCGGGTCACGCGTGACGAAGTACCGCCACCTCGTGGGCGAGGCGATGGGGCTCATCGCGCGCCAGGAGGCAGTCCTGTGCGTGTTGATGCTTCGCGGCCCGCAGACGCTCGCGGAGCTTCGCACGCGCAGCAGTCGTCTCGCGACCTTCGAGAGCCTCGATGACGTGGAGACATCGCTCAACCAGCTGATCGCCCGCGAGCCGTCCGCGCTCGCGGTTCGGCTCCCGCGTCGGCCGGGACAGAAGGAGGCGCGCTACGCGCACCTGCTGTCCGGCGAAGTGTCGTTCGACACCCCGGACACCCCCGACAATGTGCCGGCGCGAGCAGCGGCCGGGCGTCGACCGGATCGGAGCGCTCGAAGCATCTGTGGATGAGCTGCGGAAGGAAGTCATTGACCTCCGAAATCAGCTCGACTCCTTCAGGAAGCAGTTCGAGTAGCAGCCACTATCGACCTCGCCCAGGCAAGTGCCCAGTCGCCCATACCGCTGTTCATCGTGCCGAATGCTTCGCCGAGGTCGTCACGGCAATGACGCCGCTGTTATGCCGGCCGCCATACAGGGTCGCAGCCTCGCCGGAAGTGAAGCGCCGCACGTTCACTACTGACCGCGCAGGAATCCTGTCGAGCACCTCGATTCCACCGAGCAGAACGCCGTCGACGTACACATGAGTGGCGTGCGCGTCCTCGACGCCTGTGGGTCCGAGGTCGTGCACGGCACTCACTTCACGCGGAGCGAGCATCCACGGCCTTAGTGTGCGAACGACGTCGGCAGCGGTGTCCATCCGCCACATCACCGGTTGCATCTCGACGAGCGGGAGGTTGTTCGCACTCGTGAGCGGGTCCGTGCCACTGGCTCGCCTGGACGATGACGTGCAGCAGCCGAGTGCCGCCAAGGATGTGAAAGCGCTGAGGTACGCGGCGTGCCGGGCGTGCGACGGGGTGAACATTAACGCCTCCGACAGCAGGGCGAGCAATCGCTCGGCGACCACTAGTGTGCGGGCAGCACCGCCGTCACTCTGGGCGCAAAGGCGCAGCGACTATGGGCGAGGATCACACCCGGCGCATCGGACGTCTGTCCCATCTTGCCAACCCCGACTGGCTATCGCGCGACGACGGACGGGGCCGCTTGCGGTATGAGAACAGGACCCCATGTTGGAAGCAGAACTTCGGTCCATCGAACGCCGTAGCTCTACCAGATCCCATTGAACCAGCGTTAGGTTGCGTGCACCGGCGGAGGTACCTCGCCATGGGACTCTATCTTCGCTCGCGAGATTTCGACGCGATCGGCGCGATCGCCAATGTCCTGACGGCTCCACTCACGTTCGACAGCCCGTGCTCATGGGCGCTCGATGCAGCGCAGCGACTCCGGGATTTCGTCGGCGGCGAGGCTGCGATTCTCTATGGCTCCGGATTTGACGCGCCCGGAGTGTGGAGCGTAGACCTGGACTCGCAGATCAGGGAACGACTCTCTCAGTTCCTCGGACACACGGACACGACGCCCGTGTTGCGCAGCAGCGATCCCATCTGGGATGCTTCACTCGAACACCGCCGCGCCGACCATATCGACGTCTATTCCATGGCCGACGTCCGCACCGCACTAGGGAACGTGCGGCTGGAAGATCTTCCGATCTACCACGAGGTCATAGCGCCAAGTCGAATGCTGCACGTCTATGGAATGGCAAACGTGAGCGACAATGCGGAAAGCCACCTCGTCGTCATGAGCTCATGCAATGGTCGGTGGCGCTTCCGCGACGACACGCGGGCGATCGCTCGACTCCTTCTCCCGTCGTTCCGACTGGGTTGTGGGATGCTGGCGCGCGCTGGCATGCAACACGACGACCCACGACGAGCCGCCAGCGCGCTACTGGATGCCATGGCGATCTTCGATCGTAACGGGAAGCACCTCGTCGACTCGGGCCCGGAACTTACTCGCATCGTCAATGCAACCAGCGCCGGTCAGCTGTTACTGGATGCCATTCGCGGCACCGCTCGCGCAGTGGTCGCGAGCGAGCGCACACGCCCTACGGGAGACAGGCTGAGCCCATCCACGGTGGTCCGCCGGCTTCGTTTCCCGGAAGCGGACGTCGAGATCGTAGCAACGCGCCGCCGTGCCAATGAGTCATCTGGATCGGACGTCGTGCCGGTCGTGATCCACTGCGCGCCGACACGTCTCCCGACGCGCCGGAACCTCGCCCGACAGCACGACCTAACGACGCGTGAGGCGGACGTCGCGCTGCTCCTCGCCAAAGGGCTACAGCGCACGCAGATCGCGCGCACCCTTGGCCTGAGCCCGCACACCATCCGCCACCACACTGAGGCCGTATTCCGCAAGCTCAACGTCCACACACGCTCGGCCGTGGCGGTGGCGCTGCTCGAGGGAGCTAATTCGAGCGAATCACAGGAATGACACGCGGCGTCCCTTGATTCGGGGGAGTTCTTCGGCCCATCTTCGGCTCCCACCGAATCAACCGAGAGTCCGATGAGCGCTGCTGCTACCCCGAACCCGCCGTCTCCCACCAGCGGGATGCCTAACGCACGCGAGCAGTTCCTCGACGCCTACGAGCGCGAGCACGCGATCACCATGAAGGTGCTCCGCGCCTTCCCGCCCGAGAAATCCGAGCTCCGGCCGCATCCGAAGAGCAAGACGGCGCGCGACCTCGCGTTCATCTTCGCCCTCGAGCGACGCCTCGGGAAAAAGGGATTGGCGAACGAATTCGCAGCTGGCGGCGGTGGCACGGGGTTCCCGACAACGCCGGAGAAGTGGGAGGACGTCCTCTCTGCGATCGAGACCGCGCATGCCGAATTCCGCGACGTGTTCAACTCCTACACCGACGAGCAACTGGCCGAGCCGATCAAGTTCTTCGGGGGCCCAAGGCAGCTGATCGACGTCCCGCGTCTCGCGTTCGCCTGGTTCCTCGTCCACGATCAGATCCACCACCGCGGACAGATGTCGATCTACCTGCGCATGGCCGACGCGAAAGTGCCGAGCATCTACGGCCCTACCGCGGATGAGCCCTGGACCTGAGGCGGTGCACTGCCCGGGGTCCAGTGCCCGCGATGGCGAGTCGTTGGCACCGGACCGGGTTGATCGCCTCGGCGTTTCTCGTCGTCGCAGCTCACGCGCTTTCCGCTCAAGGGGACGCGACGCCGGCCGCGACTCCGGCGCTCACCGCATTCGCGCGCGCCAAGGCCGAAACGCTCCTTCGCGACCAGCTTCCGTGCCTGGGTTGTCACGCCCTCGGTCGCGACGGCGGGACGCTGGCGCCTGACCTCGCGACGGTGCGCCAGCGTCGCACGCCGGAGTACATCGCGCGCATGGTGAGTGATCCACAAGGCACTGTCGCGGGGACGATCATGCCCCACACACCCATGCCGAGCGAGTGGCGCGCGCTCGTCATCCGATATCTCGGTGGGAACGCTCCGAGCGACGGTGCAGGGGCCGGTCGTGTCGCAGACGTAGCTGGCTCCTCGCGTGAGGCGGCGCTGCGTCCCGTCTCGTCGTCGCCAGCCGATTCCAACGGCGCCGCCCTGTACACACGCTTCTGCTCGGGATGTCACGGCGCGGAGGGCAAGGGTGACGGGCCTAACGCGCGATCGCTCCCTGTCCCACCGGCGCGCCACGCCTCATCCGAGGCGATGTCCGCCAGACCCGACGACTCGCTCTATGACACCATCGCTGGCGGCGGCGCGATCATGAACCGCAGCCCGCGCATGCCGGCGTACGGGACGACGCTCTCGCCGCCGCAGATCCGCGCGCTGGTGCGTCACATCCGCACGTTATGCAAGTGCGCGGGACCTGCGTGGTCCACTGATGGCAAGGGACCATCATGACTGCGCGCGGACCCCTAACGTGAGCAAGAAGAAGCGAAGTCGGCCGACGCCCGCGGCGTCAGACGCGCGTCGAGTGGGTGGCCGCGGTTCCGACGCATCCGGAGGAGCGCCGCGCAGACGATTCCTGCGACCCCGAGCACGAGCGGTCGCGGCAGTGGTCATAGCGCTGGCGGCTCTGCTGGTCGTCGTGCTACGACTCACACGCACGCCTAACGGCTTCCGGCCCGGTGGGCGTCGCGTCGAGTTACCAGTTCCTCGCGACACCACGCCACCGCATGCTCCATCACCATCAGAGTTCGCGGGGGCGGAGCAGTGTCAATCATGCCACGCCGCGCAGTACGCGGCGTGGCGTGGTTCTACCCATGGCAAGGCGGGTGGGACGCCGGGTGACGTCGCGGTCATCGCGCCGTTCGATGGAACGCCTATCCGGTTTCGCGACGCCGTCGTGATCCCGGCCGCATCGGGGCGACGGTACACGTTCACCGTTAGGCAGAATGGACGCCCTGACCGCGTGTTCGCGGTCGACGCCGTCGTCGGTGGCGGGCACATGGAGGGCGGAGGAACGCAGGGATTCGTGTCGCGCTTCCCCGACGGCACCGTTCGCTTTCTCCCATTCGACTGGAGTCGCCACGGCGCGACGTGGTTCTGCAACACGGGGACGCGAGCGGGGAAGGGATGGATGCGCGTGACGGCCGACATCTCCCTCGCCGACTGTGGAGATTGGCCCCCTCAACGCATACTCGGCGACGAGCCCCGCTTCGCCAACTGTCAGGGATGTCACGGCAGCCAGATCGACATCCGTCTCGATACGACCCGCAAGCGGTGGGAGACCAACATCGGCTCTCTCGGCATCAACTGCGAGTCGTGCCACGGGCCGGCGAAGCAGCACATCGCTCTCATGTCCGCGCCACGAACGGCTGTCGAACGTTAGGCGCAGACATTGGCCTGACGTCGCTCGTGAACCTGACCAAGGATCAGTCGGTCACGGTCTGCCTGCAGTGCCACGCGCTCAAGTCCCAGCTCGCGCCGCACTATCAGCCAGGCGCCTCGCTCGCCTCCTTCTACAGCACGCGTCTCGCTCAGCTCGGCGACACGGCACTGTACCCCGACGGACGTACGCGGACGTTCGCCTATCAGGAAGGCCATCTCTACAGCGCGTGCTATCTCAAAGGCGGGATGACGTGCACGAGCTGCCACGATCCGCACTCGCAGCACTATCGCGACGCGTTCGGCACTCCGCTCGCGGGTCGCTTCGACGACCGGCAGTGCACGGCGTGCCACGCGAGCAAGGCTGAGAATCCGACGCTGCACACGAAGCACGCACCGGCCAGTGCGGGGAGTCGCTGCACGAGCTGCCACATGCCGTACCTGCAGCAGCCCGAGATCGGTCACGCGATTCGTTATGCACGCGCCGACCACTCGATTCCCATCCCACGCCCCGCGTTCGATGCGGCCGAGGGAGTGGTGAGCGCGTGCAAGACGTGCCATGCTGATCGCGAGGAGAGTGCGCTCGATGCGCAGGTGCGCGCGTGGTACGGCGCGCCGGCTCCGCATGAAGCAGCGGTGGCCGGACTCACGCGTGCAGCAACAGCGAAGACGAGAGCCGAGGCGGCGGGGTTGCTGCTGGATACGACGTCGGGTCACGCGTCGGCGGTGGCGGCGGGTCTCGCCCGGTTCGTCGAGAAGTGGCTCACGGCCGAATGCGTCGGACCTCGAACCAGGAATTGAAGATCGGCTTCGAGCACTCGCTCGCAGCTCCGACATCGATGTGCAGTGCCACGCGCGCTCGCGGCGCTTCACTTCGCCCGTGGTGAAGACGCGGACACACGCCGCTTTCTGGCCGAGCGTCTGCGAGGTCTTGGTGCGGACGACTCGGCCGTCCGCGCGCGGTGGGCGCTCGTGCTCGGATATCTCGCGGACAGGGCGTTAGGCAGCGGTGACGCGTCCGCCGCGGTGACGACCTATCGAAAGGCGATCGAAGTCACGCCGAGTGCGCCGCGTCTGTATCAGAACCTGGGGTTGGCGCAGGCGCAGGCGGGAGACGTCCAGGGGGCGGTGGCGAGCTATCAGCGGAGCCTGGCGCTGGACGCGAGCCAGCCGCTCGTGCTCGTGAACATGGGGATCGCGCTCGAGTCAGCTGGTGACGCTCAGGGCGCCGAGGCGGCGTATCGGCGGGCGGTGGCGCTCGACCCTAACGAGCCGCTGGCATGGTTCGATCTCGGCAACGTGCACTTGAAGAAGGGCGACGCCGCGAGCGCGATTCCCGAGTATGAACGTGCGGCCGCGCTCGATCCGTCGCTGGCGAAGGCGCACTTCTATCTCGCGGATGCGTACGCCCGGACCGGTGAGTTGCGACGTGCGCTGGACGAGGTGAAGCGCGGGCTCGAGTTCGATGCTGGGAACGCCGAGGCGAAGAGTGTGGAGGCGAGGCTCGAGCAGGCGCTCGCGGGTGTGGTCACGCCACCTCGTACTCCTCAGCGTCCGGCTCCGCGATAGTCGCCAGGTCGACGCCGCGATAGATCTCGTCGAGCGTCAGCTCGGCCTCGAGACACGGCACTGCGACCGCTCCGTCGCCCATGATGTCCTCGCGCTTCCAGGGGGACGCGAGATCGTCCCGCCAGTGACGCTCGACGCGACGCCGACGATGGTCGACGATGAGGTAGGCGAGAAGCGATGGAACGTCTCGATATGCGGCCAACTTTTCGCCCCGATCGATTCTCGCGGTGCTGGGCGATGTCACCTCGACGACGACGCATGGCTCGCGGACGATGATGTCCAACTCCTGGACCGCGCCGCAGACGACCATGACGTCAGGGTAGTAGTAGGTGGTGTCCGAAGCCCGAAGCCGAACCTCAGTGAAGCACACCCTGCAGGGCCCGTCTCCGGCGGCTGAGTTGAGCCGAGTCGCGATGTTGAGCGAAATGCGGTTGTGCCGGAGCGTGACGCCGGCCATCGCGTACACCTCGCCCGCCACGTACTCGTGCCTCAGCGGGGAGCTCTCCTCGAACTGGAGATACTCCTCGACGCTCATCAACCGTCGCGCATCACGGTTACCGCTCATGCTTTCACACTACGCTCGGCGCTCAAACCCGTGCAAGCGAATAAGCGCCGAGGCAGTCATTCCGAGCGGAGTGTCATTCCGAGCGGCGAAGTCGAGGAATCGCGATCGTCCGGATAGAGAGCCCTCTACGCGTACGGTCTCGATTCCTCGACTGCGCCCACTTCGTCGGCACGACTGCTCGCTCGGAATGACGTCCGCCTAGCGGCTAATCACCTGCTTCTCCGGGTTGATGAAGAACTCCGCCCACTTCGGCGCGGCCGTCACTACGTTCACGGTCTTGCACGCTGGCGTCGCGTTCCAGTGGTTGACCGGTGGTACGGTCTCGCAGATCTGATAGGTGCCCGCGGCCGGAAGCTTCACGGAGAGCGCGCCCAGCTTCGGATCGATGTCGTTCACACCGTTGTCCGTCACATCGGTCCACGTCTGGTTCGCCGCGATCACCTTGAACGACGACGGTCCGATCAGGTTGTAGAAGAACGTGGGGCTGATCGTTCCGTCCGTCACCTGCCACAAGGCACTCGCGATCGGATACAGCGTGAAGGGCCCGGCCTGCTTCGACTCCGCCGTTCTTTACCGTGTAGTCGAAGCAGAACTTGATCTGCGCAAGCGGAAAGGCGTATCCCGGGGGCAACGTCGTCTCGCACAGCGTGTACTTGCTTTCGAACGGCAGCGTCAGTGCGACCTGGCCCCCGACCGGGTCGGAGTCGAGCGGGCCGTTGTCGACCACCAGCGATGAGTACACGTTCGCGGAATCCTTGATCGTGAACGTCATGTTCGGAACCAGATTCCCAATGAAGTCCACGACCTTGAACGTGATCTTCGGAAGATGCGGGTTGACGAGGTACAACCCGACGGTCGCTCCGGCGTAGACCGTTACGACACCGCACGCGGGCTTGGCGAGCGCGTAGTCGACGGGCGCCTCGGTCTCGCAGACCTGGTACGTGCCCGGGACGAATCCCTTCATCAGGGAGACCCCCATCTCCGGTTCGCTGTCGTTCACGAGCCCGTCCTTGAGCGTCCACGTCGACGTGATGCCGCCGTTCGACCTGATGATCTGGTATGTCGCAGACGACGTCGTGATCAGGGCCTGCTTCTCGTCGAACACCTTCATGACGATGGAGCCGGTCTTGATAGGGATCACGATTGGTGCGGCGGTGACGGGAGCGGACGGCGGCTTCGGCGCGGTGGGCTGATTGTCGTCGCAGGCCGCGAGGAAGGCGACGCTCGCCATGCTCGCGACAGCCAGGCAGGAGAGCCGGAGCGCACTCCGGCGGGCGAAGGGCATCGAGTACGTGGTGGACATGGGCGGAATCCTCAGTGTTGTATCGGTCAGCCGGAGCCAGCGTCGCGCAGGAGTGCGCGGTCAGCTCGGTTCGGCGAGCGGAATACAACGAGCCCGAGTCACCTGTGCGTCAATTCGGCCAGGTGACAATCAGCCTATCGCGTGCGGCTGCTGGCGTGAGTACGTGCAACTCGCGCTGTCGCTTGGGTTTCGCGGCGTGTCCGACGTCGTGGCTAACGAGCGCTGCGCGCGCAGTCAACGCCGCGATTCGCGCGCGCCATATCCGAATTCGAGTCCTGAGCCGTGTCCGTATTCGCCATCCGCCTTCGTATTCGTAGATTCTGCAGTGCGGTTCAGTCAGCTCTGCATCTATAAGAAGGAGGAGCGTCGTGAGCAGCTCGGTCACGTGGGTGGGTAGCCCCCACCGACACAAGGGTCGTGGCGGCTTCCGTCCGGAAGCTGTCGTCATCCACATCATCGAAGGAACGCTCGGTGCGGCGGACAGCTGGTTTCGCGCGCCGGAGTCCGAGGTGTCAGCGCACTACGGCATCGGGCGAAGCGGCGAGATCCATCAGTACGTCGGCGAGGCGGACACGGCGTTCCATGCGGGACGCGTGTGGAAGCCGAAGTGGGGGAAGCTCAAGGCGAAGGTGAACCCGAACCTCTACACGATCGGCATCGAGCACGAGGGGCAGGGCGCGAGCGACTGGCCGGACGCGATGTATGCCTCGAGCTCGAAGCTCATTGCCGACGTCTGCAACCGGTGGTCGATCCCGATCGATCGCGAGCACATCGTGGGGCACCGCGAGATCTATGGAAGGAAGACGTGCCCCAATGACATCGTGGATCTCGACCGGCTGATCACGCTGGCGCGTGAGGCGGCGCTGTCACCGGACCGGTTCAACTTCATCGCGCAGCCGGGTCAGGTGCGGACGCGGACGGGCCTCAACGTGCGTCGCGGCGCGCCGACGACGGCGGCGCCTGTCCTGCGGGCGGCGCCACCTAACGAACTACTCGAGTTCGTGGGGTGGACGAGCAACGGCATGAGCGTGAACGGGAATCCGCACTGGTACCGCGACGAGAATCGGAACTACTTCTGGGCTGGCGCGACGACGCGTCCGGTTCCGGGTGTGGACGACTGAATTTGAGGAAGGAGGAAGGGGGCCTTAGGAAGGAGGAGGGCGGAGGCGGAGGGCGGAGGGCGGAGAAAAAGCGTGTCATCCCGAGCGTCAGCGAGGGATCTTTTGTACGGTTCTCGTGGCTGGCCGAGCCACAATGACGGTCGAGAAGATCCCTCGCTGGCGCTCGGGATGACATAGTGCTCGCTCCCCTTTCCTAAGGCCTCCTTCCTCCTTCCTCGAAGTTCAGAACGTGATCTGCAGGGGCAGAGGCGATTCAACTCGCGGCGCGAAAGACGATCACCTCTTTCTCCAGCCGCTTCCCCAGTCGGTCGCGTTCCGTCTCGAGGTCGAACCGGGCCTGAAGGTTGAGCCAGAAGTGTTCGCTTGTGCCGAAGTAGCGTGCGAGTCTCAACGCAGTGTCGGCCGATATCGATCGCGTGCCGTGCACGATCTCGTTGATGCGACGCGGAGGAACACTGATGTCGCGCGCCACCCGGTATTGCGATAGACCAAGCGGCTCGAGGAAGTCGGCGAGAAGAATTTCACCGGGGTGAATCGGAGCGAGCTTACGCGCGGCCATCGGGATCCTCTCAATGGTAGTCGACCAGTTCGACATCGTACGCGTCGCCGTCACGCCAGGTGAAGCAGACGCGCCATTGGTCGTTGATACGGATACTGTATTGCCCCGCGCGCTCGGCGGTCAGCTTTTCCAAACGGTTACCGGGCGGTACGCGCAGATCAGCGAGCGAATCGGCCGCATCGATCGCGACGAGCTTGCGAAGCATCATTCGCTGGAGCAGCACGGGAAAGCGCCGGACAGGCTCGCGACCAAAAAGACGTGCCGTGCTACGGTCAGCGAACGAACGAATCATCTGGATATTAACGCGCCGCGTTATCATGCGCCATTCACCGTCACGAATGTGGCGCAGCGTAATACGGCGCGCGTCAGCCCGTGGGAGCAAACGCCTGCTGGCGTAATCCGAAACCTGCAACGGCCTCGTGCCCGCAGGATCAGATCGGCGCTGGGTGCCTTCGCACCGGAGCCATTCGCCAGGCGGGACTGAGAACTGATCACCGACGACTGACCACTCACGACGTGTTACTCGCCGGATCAATCGCGATGCCACGTCAGTTCACGCGGTCTACAGCCTGATGATCCCGCGCTCGACCGCGGTGGTCACCGCCGCCGTTCGATCATCGACCCCGAGCTTCGAGAAGATGTGCAGCAGGTGCGTCTTCACCGTCGTCTCGCCGATCTCGAGATCACGCGCGATGAGCTTGTTGCTCGTGCCCCTCGCCACCAGCATCAGCACCTCGATCTCGCGCGCACTCAACGACCGCTCGCCCGGATCACGCGTCCGCCCCACGAGCCGCGACGCCACACTCGGCGACAACACCGACTTGCCTGCCGCCGTCGCGCGAATCGCCGCGAACAGCTCCTCGCGCGGCGTCTCCTTGAGCAGGTAACCGGTCGCCCCCGCCTCGACGGCACGCAGAATGTCGGCGTCCGTGTCGTACGTCGTGAGCACGAGGATGCGCACCGTCGGGACCTGCGCGCACATCTCGCGGATCGCGCCGACGCCATCCAGCTCGGGCATGCGCAGGTCCGTGAGCACGACGTCCGGCCGCGTGCGCAGCACGACGTCGACAGCTTCTCGGCCATTCGCCGCTTCGCCTACCACCTCGAAGTCGGGCTGCGATGCCAGGAGGCCGAGGAGGCCCGAGCGGACGATCGGGTGGTCGTCGGCGATGACGATGCGAATAGGTGTCACGCGGGTGACGCCGTCCGTGGCGGTGTCGTACCACCTAACGGTGCTCCTGACGGCAACACTGGAACCGGATACGTCTCCGTTCGGAACGCCGGGATAGTGACGCTCACGGTAGTACCATCGCCTGGCGCACTCTCGATGTCCACCTTGCCGCCGAACTGCTCCGCGCGCTCGCGCAAGCCACGAAGGCCAAAACCGCCACGCGCAGCCTCTCCGGGGCTTTCGTCACTCGATGGCTCGTCGTGAGCGGCGTTAGGCGCGAAGCCAGCGCCATCATCCCGCACGTCGAGCACCACGACATCCGAGATGTACGACAACGTCACCGTGACGTGCGTCGCCTTGGTGTGCTTCCGAACGTTCGCGAGCAGTTCCTGCGTCGCGCGCAGCAACATCACCTCCGCCTCGGAATGCAGCAGCAACACGTCACCCGTCACATGCAACACGCACGGGACTCCGGTGCGGCGAGCCCACTCGGTGGTCACGCGGGCGAGCGCGGCGCTCAGCCCGCCCTCCTGATCGAGAACCTCCGGGCGAAGTGCGGTCAACATTCTCCGCGCCTCCTCGAGATTCTCGCGCGCGATCGACCGCGCGAAGTCGAGATGCGGCCGTGCTGCATTCATCGAGCTCCCGGACGCGACGTCGGCCTGTTCGAGATGCACGACGATGGCCGCGAACCCCTGCGCGAGCGTGTCGTGAATTTCGCCCGCGAGTCGCTGGCGCTCCTCGAGAATGCCCGCCCGCCGCTCCGCGGCGGCAAGCGTATCGAGAAGCCGTCGCCGCTCCTCGTTCTGTGCCGCGGCAGTGCGCACGACGATGCCGAACATGACCATGACAGGAACTCTCAGGAACAGTACAGACGTGATCTCGGCCGCGGCGTCGGGAATCGCACCATGCGTGTCGTACAGCCGTCCCGTTGGAAACGCGATCAGAATCGTCAGCAGCACCGACCACCCGACTGGCAGCGCGACGAAGAAGTGCATAACGAGCATCAACAGCACGACCAGATACGCGTCGTGAATCACGGCGAGCGCCGAGGTCAGCGCCACGCCCACGAGCGCGAGGACCAATCGATGCGCCAGGGCGTGACGACCGACGTCCGCTCTGACGTGAACGATCCACCGGTGGAACCAGAACGCGGTTGCAAGAGCGGTGACGACGCCGGCCACCTGCTCGCGCCACCCGTGTCCGGGCAGGACGACCAGCAACACGGTCGCGATGCCGAGCGGCGTGTAGTAGAACGCGTACGGGTTCTCCACCCACCGGCGCCACACGTGATCGGTCGGCCCGAGCACGGTGCCGATATGTCCGGACGGCGTCTGCCGCCACGACTGCCTCATGACCCGCTCCCGCATTCGAGAGCAGTCACGTTACCGCCGCGACGCTCGAGACAGAATAGCGAGACCCCACCTTCCAGGCCGCCGGTCGATCGGAGGAGCGTGCTATCCACCGAACGGTGGATACGGATCCGACTCATCGCCTGATGTTCGCGCTGCTTGGGCGCTGATACCATTGCTCCCACGTGAGGCGCACGTCGCCGGAAGCGCGCGGCGCCCACGAGCACTCATAGATCCAACTCTATTCACGCCGCACGTCGGCGTTCACGCTCTCCTAGAGGACGACTTCCATGCCTAAGCTCCGCTCCCTCCGCACTTTCGTGCTATCGTCCCTCACGGTTGCCGCTACGTTGGCGACCGCGACCACCGCGTACGCCCAGAGCTGCCTTGGCCTCCCCATGCCGGGCAAGAACTACCTCGGCGCCGAACAGCGCGAGGCATGGACGGGCCATGGTCGCCAGACGCCGGTGTACGGCGGTCGGTATGCCCACAGCTTCGACGCCGGCAACGGTGTCGGCGTGATCGCCAGCATCGGCGGCGGTGGCGGCGGGATGCAGGGCGACACGTCCGCCATACACGTGTCGGGCATGTTGTCGACGAGCGTGCAGCCCGCGGGGACGGCTCTCTCGTTGTGCGCTGGTGCCGGCTTCGAAGCGCAGGCGGTCGACTATCCGGGCGAGAGCAAGAACGACGCAGACGCATTCGGCTCGGTTCCCGTGAGCCTCGGCATTGGGTACGACGTGCACGTCGGTCAGATGACGGTCACCCCATTCGCCGCTCCGACGCTCGCGTACTACCAGTTCGAGAGCGACAACGTCAAGAACGGCGCACGTCAGCGCGGCTTCGACTCGTACGTGACGATGGGCGCTACGGCCTCCATCAGCCGCTTCTCGGTTGGGGCGAGTTATCGGAATGGTGATCGGTCGATCGGGCAGTCGGGCCGATTCGCGTTCAACACCGGCATCAACTTCTGAGACTGCTTCGAGACCCACCAATAGGATCGAAGGCGCGGTCGGGCCAGCCGAACGGATAGCGAGCGCTAACCGGACGGAATTCCTGACCGCGCCTTTCGACGGATCGAAGCAACGACGTTGCGACCGACGCCCCGCTCACACTCGTGCACGCTGGGCGCTAACAGCTGTCACGGTCGCCCGAGGGGTCTCGCGAATCGATTTGTTAGGCAGGTCGGGAGCGTTAGGCACCGCCCGCGCACGATCGGCCATCCCGTACGCGGCGGAGTAGACGGGCTGGCCGTCCCTGGCTACCAGCACGACGCCGGAGAACGCGCCGGCACGCGCACGCGCGTCGAGCCATGGCCCGAGCTCGCGGCGGAGCCGGTCGCCGAGCGTGTCGGCGGACGCGGTGATCGCGGGGGAGAGCAGGGCGGGCCGTTCGACCGAGGTGGGTGACGACGCGCCGCCCAGCAGTGTGGCGGCGAAGGGAACGAAGACGTAGTGTCGCATGGGCTTGGGCGAGTGACCGCGGGTGACAGGGAAGTAGGGCGTACGCGGCGCGCACGAGCCTACGCCTCACCAGCAGACACCGCCCGGGGATAGATTGTGAGTCAGGCACCCGCGGTGGCTGAACGACCCATCGCCCTTCAATCGGTCCGTCATGTATTTCAAGCAAATCCTGGATGAGCGCTGCGGCTGCGCCTCATACCTGATCGCCTCGCGGCAGTCGCACGAGGCCGCGATCGTCGATCCGTCCATCGACACCGCGCAGTACGAGCCGCTGCTGCGAGAGCGCGGCTTCACGCTGCGCTACGTGATCGACACGCACGTCCATGCCGACCACGTGTCCGGCGCACGGCGGCTCGTCGCCGACTATGGCGCCGAGCTGTGTCTGCACGAGTCAGCCAGAGTGACGTATCCGTTCCGGCCGCTCGCCAACGGCGAAGAGCTTCCGCTCGGTCAGCTCAGGCTGCGCATCCTGCACACGCCCGGGCACCGGCCGGAGCTCATCTCCGTTCTCGTCGTGAATCCACAGCGCAGCCCCGAGCCGTCGATGGTGCTGACTGGCGATTCTCTGCTCGTCGGCGACGTCGGCCGCCCCGACTTCGGCGGCGGTGACGCGTCCGCGCAATTCGAGAGCATGTCCAAGCTGCTCCGTCTGCCGGACTGGGTCGCGGTCTTTCCGGGACACTTCGAGGGCCCGTGCGGAAAGGGCATGTGCGGCCGCCCGAGCACGACGATCGGCTTCGAGCGGCTGTACAGTCCGCTGCTGCACATGGACCGCGACCCGTTCGTGGCCACGCTCAACAACGGCATCCCGGCCCGTCCGCTGAACATGACGGCGATCGAGGCGACGAACCGCGGCGTCGCCGACATGCCGTGGGCGATGCTGACCTCATCGCCCGAGGTGGAGGAAGTCGGCATCGATGCGGTCGACGCCGCGCCTAACGCGGTGCTGCTCGACGTGCGCGAGCCGGAGGAGTTCGCGCGTGGTCACGTGCAACGCGCGGTGAACATCCCGCAGGCGGAGCTTGCGACGCGGCTCGAGGAGATACCGCGCGATCGTCCCGATCCTGACGATCTGTCAGACGGGGATGCGCTCGCTCCGTTCGGCGCAGTTCCTCCTGCAGCAGGGGTTCGATCACGTGTCTTCGGTCGCCGGCGGGACGGCGGCGTGGCGAGCGGCGGGTCGTCCGGTAGAGGCAACGGAGGCAGACGGCGAGCCGCTGCGCATTACGGATTCCGAGTGGGCGCATGCCGGCGCGCTCAGGACGAGCACGTTGTCATCGTTGTCATCCCGAGGAACGCAGTGACGAGGGACCTTCTGTGATGTCATCGTAGCCAGTCCAGCCACGATGACCGTCAAGAAGGTCCCTCGCTGACGCTCGGGATGACACGGCTTTTCCTACCGCCCTGCCTCCTTCCTAAGGCCTCCTTCCCAAGGCCCAGAGATGACCATCACTCGTCGCGATCTTCTGGCTGGTGCAGCGGCCGCCGTAGGTACCGCCGCCGCCCGCGCCCTCACCGCGCAGTTGCCATCGGGGAGCATCATGCCACACGCGCCCGCTATTCGTCCGCCGGATTTCCCGCGGAAGGCCGACTTCGCCATCCCCGCCGGCCTCACGTACATCAACGGTGCGTACACGCATCCCATGCCCGTCGCCGCGGCGGCCGCCATGCGCCGGTATGCGGACGCGCGCGCGTCGTTCCAGACCGATGACGTGACCGCGGGTACGGTGAGCGCCGGCGTCAAAGCCGCGTTCGCGCGACTCATCAACGCGAAGCCGTCGGAGATCAGCTACGTCCCGAACACGAGCACCGGCGAGAACCTCGTCGTGAACGGGCTCGAGATCGCGGAGCAGGCGCGCAACGGCATCAACGTCGTGACCGACGCGCTGCACTTCGACGGATCCATCCTCAACCTGCAGCTGCTGAAGCGCGATCGCGGGCTCGATCTGCGCATCGTCATGCCGCGCGACAACGGCTCGCGCATCGACCTCCGCGACATGGAGAAGGTCATCGACCGCAAGACGAAGCTCGTCGAGATCTCGCTCGTCGCGATGTACAACGGGTTCCAGCACGATCTCAAAGCCGTGTGCGATCTCGCGCACGCGAACGGCGCGTACGTCTACGCCGACATCATCCAGGCCGCGGGCGCGTCACCGATCGACGTGAAAGCGACCGGCGTCGACTTCGCCGCCTGCGCGAGCTTCAAGTGGTTGATGGCCGACTTCGGTCTGGGATTCCTGTACGCGAAGGAGGAGTTGCTCGATCGCGTCATCCATCGCTCGCAGCGCGGCTACCACTCGTCGCGCGACATCGTGACGCACTTCCTCCCGTACGACCCGCCGGCCCCGACGCCATTCACGTGGGAGCTCGGCACCGATGCGAGCTCGTACTTCGAGGTCGGCAGCAACGCGTGGGGCCCCATCTCGGCACTGAGCCAGTCGCTGCCGTACATCGAGCAACTCGGCGTCGCGAACATCGAGGCGTGGCGTCAGCCGATGCTCGCGCGACTGCGTGAAGAGATGCCGCGACTCGGCTTCACTCCCGTGACGCCGGCAGGCACACGCTCGGCGCTCATCACGTTCACGTTCAAGGACCGCGCGCCCGTGGTCGAGAAGCTGAGGAAGGCGAACGTCAACGTGCGCGTCGGCCAGAACTTCATCCGCCTGTCGCCGTCGGTCTACAACGACATGGGCGACGTCGATCGACTGCTCGGGGCGCTCGCCTAACGCGGCGACGCTCTCGGGCCAACGTGAAATCACCGCGGGACGTGGAGTGCGCCGGCAGCCTCGGCAAGCATCTCAGACGAAGGCGAGCGGATGCGGGAATCGAACTGATTGATTCCGTGAACAGGCGGAGGCTCCTGACGAGCCGCTAATGTGGTGCGGTACGCCGAACTGTCGTTACTCGGAGTCATCCGGCCGATCCGGCGCATCCGTTCGCGTCTTCGCTGACGCTCGGGATGACCGACAACGCCCGCCCCTCACGTTTCGTCCCCGGCCGGTGTCCCTTTACTGGCGTGGCGACCGAGCAGAGCGACGAAGACCTCGTTCACCGCACGTTGGCGGGGGAACAGAACGCGTTTGCGGACCTGGTGCGCCGGTACCGGCGCGCCGCACTCGCGCGGGCGCTCGCCATCCTCGGCGACCCCGCCGAGGCCGACGACATTGCGCAGGAGGCCTTCGTGCACGCCTACGAACAGCTCGCCACCTGCCGTCAGCCCGCCCGGTTCGCTGCGTGGCTCCTCACCATCGTGCATCGACGGTCGCTGAACCGGCGATGAAGCACCTGGCGCGAGGGACCTGTTCCTAGTCCCCAGTCCCCAGGGCCGAGTCCCGATTGACGTCCTTCGCGTACACCCCTTTGTACTTACTGACCTCGCTCCGCTCACGGTCGAGCTCAGGGATGTGGCGCGGGAGGAAGCCGTACTTGCCGAAGAACTCCTCGTCGTTGCTGACGGCGAACACCGTCCGGTAACCACGACGACGCGCGAGGTCTTCGACCGCCGCGACCAGCGAGCGCCCGACACCCATCCCCTGCGCATCCGGTGCCACCGCCAGCGAACGCAACTCGGCGAGACTCGGCGCATACTCGTCGAGGTGCGCACAGCCGACCACGCGCCCGCGGCGGATCGCGACGACGAAGTGGTCGGCATGCGAGGCGATGAAGTCCTCCGACCGCGGAAGGAGTGTTCCGTCAGCGACGTAGAGGTCGATCAGCGCGCGGATCGCTGGGGCGTCCCGCTCGATGGCGCGGCGGATTTCCATGGGCACGAACGGGGCAGACGTCGACGGGCGGAGAGCGGTGCAATCTATCTGAAACGAGAGCCGCCGGTATGTTCCCGACATGACTGTCCCGCCGTCGCCCACCTCGGCTGCGTCCGCGTTCGTCATCCGCCCTCTCGCCACCGACGACGAAGCTCGCGTCTGCGCCGAGATCATGTCGACCACCGAACCATGGCTGACGTTCGGTAGATCCTTCCAGCAGTCGCTGGAGATCCTGCGCGACCCCGCTCGCGAGGTGTACGTCGCGCTCGACGCGCCTGAGGGCGTCGCGTCAGGCGTCGCGGGATTCGCGATCCTGGTCATGGGTGGTGCCTTCGTCGGCTACATCCAGTCCCTCGCCGTCCGCGACGCCTGGCGAGGTCGCGGCCTCGGCACGGCCCTCATCGCGTTCGCCGAGCGGCGGATCCTCCGCGAGACGCCTAACGTGTTCATCTGCGTGTCGTCGTTCAACCCAGGCGCTCGGCGTCTCTACGAGCGGCTGGGGTACCAGGTCGTGGGCGAGCTACGGACTACATGGTTCGCGGCCATTCGGAGATCCTGCTCCGGAAGACGACCGGCCCGCTGGCGGAGCACGTGAGTGTCATCTCGAGCGGAGGAATTGTCATCCCGAGGAGCGCCCAGAGCCTGCCCTGAGGAGCGCAGCGACGAAGGGAGGGACCTTCTGTGATGTCATCGTAGCCGGCCTGCCCACGAGTACTTCACACAAGGTCCTCGCTGACGCTCGGGATGAGCACAACAACAAGCAGGACAGGATTGCAGGATTGGCAGGACTCCGGGCGGGCGGATCGCGACCATCCCTCGAGACGTCTCTTCAATCCTGCCAATCCTGGCCATCCTGTCTCTTGCCGTTGCCGTGCCGTTTGCTGTTGTCCTGTCGGCTCGGCAGCGAATCGAGGTGCGTCAGGAATCGGCTGTGATTTCATCGTCGCTGGTCCGGCCACGATCACGTCAGAGAAGGTCCCTCGCTGCCGCTCGGGATGACAATGCCGAGGCTCGGGACGCCACTGGTGCCGCGCGTAATGAAGATCGGTTCGTCACAGAACTCTACCGGGATCGCGCGCGGTGCCTCACGTTCGCGCGGTGCCTCACGTTCAATTTGCCGCTACGATGTGAACGCTCCAGTCCGGGCCCTCATGCAACGATCGATCGTCGTCACAGCCGTGATGTTGGCCACCGCACTCGCGGCGGACGCGGCGCACGCCCAGTTCCCACCGGAACGCGCGACGAACCTCAAGGTGCTGCCGACGAGCATCTCCATGGATTCGCTCGTCAACACGATGGCCGGTTTCACTCGCGCGCTCGGTGTGCGGTGCGGCTACTGCCACGTCGGCCCCGAAGGCGGGTCACTCGATCAGTACGAGTTCGCGAAGGATGAGAAGGCGACCAAGGAGAAGGCCCGCGCGATGCTGCGTATGGTCGCCGCGATCAACGACGATCATCTCGCGAAGCTCGCGATGCGACGCACGCCGCCGATTTCCGTGACGTGCGCGACCTGTCACCGCGGCATAGCGCAGCCCCGCCCACTGCAGCAAGTCCTGCTCGGTGCCTACGACGCCGGAGGAACGGATTCGCTCGTCAACGCGTACCGTGCGCTTCGCGCGCGCTACTACGGTGCCGCGGCGTACGATTTTGGCGAGGTCCCCCTCGCGGACGTCGCGTCATCGATCGGCGAGCGCGGCAAGCTGGCGGACGCCGTCCGCATCCACGTGCTCAACACGGAGATGTCTCCGACTTCCGGATTCGCGCTCCGCCAGGCATCAGCGGCACAGCTGGCGTTAGGCGACACCGTGGCCGCGATCGCGAGCCTCGAGCGTGCGCTGACGCTCAACCCTAACGATGGTCAGTCTAAACGGTCGCTGGACACGTTGCGGAAGAAACCGTGATGTGGGGGCGCGCTGACACCCCAGGGTCGGATCTATCTTCGAAGCCGAACTGCGGAACACAGAGCGCGCAGGCGCGCTTCGCGCGCGACGCAGAAAACTGCAATGCTGTCATTCCGAGGAGCGCGGGAACCCGCCGCAGGCGGGTGCATGACGAGGAAGCTTCTGTAACGTCATCGTAGCAATTCTGGCCACGATCACGTTCGAGAAGATCCCTCGCTGTCGCTCGGAATGACGCACACGACCTCGGGCAGGCAAATCCTGTCCCGAGGCTGTTACCCCTTTTCAAAAGTCTTGGCGCCCCGAGTCTGTCCCGAGCGGCTGCAGTTTTCTGCGTGTTCTGCGACGGCCGCGCAGCGGCCCTGCGCGCTCTGTGTTCCGCAGTTCGACGTCGCGTGCTCGACTCTGAGCCCCGGCGGTACTGGCTACGATGACACCACAGAAGATCCCTCGTCGCTAGCGCTCCTCGGGATGACACGGACCGGCTCAGCTCACGCGTTCGAGCGCGAGCGTGAACGTCGATCCCGTTCCAGGCTCGCTCTCCACCGTCAGCTCGCCACCCATGCCGCGCGCCAGGTCTCGGCTGATCGCCAATCCGAGCCCTGTCCCCTCCGCCGGCTGCGCGAGCGTACGATGCAACTGCACGAACGGCTCGAAGATCGCTCCCCGGCGATCGACCGGGATGCCGATGCCCGTATCACCCACGCGAATGTAGACTCGAGCCTCATCGTGCTCGCACACGACGTGGACGCGACCACCCGGCGGCGTGAACTTCACCGCGTTCGCCAGAAGGTTCAGCAGCACCTGCCGAACCTTCTCGGCATCCGCGCGCGCGACGATGCTGCCGAACACGGGCTCGCACACGAACTCGAGTTGCTTGGCCGCGAGCTGTGGGCGGATGAGCGACTCGAGATCCCCGAGCAGCTCCGTCACCGGAACGTTCGTCACCCGATACTCGACGTGCCCCGCCTCGAGCCGCGCGAAATTCAGGATGTCGTTGATGACGCTCAGCAGGTGACGCTGACTGCGCATGATGCGACCGAGGTCCTCCTGCTGCTCGGACGTCGTCGGACCGCGGAGCCCAAGGCTCATCAACTCGGCGTATCCCGAGATCGCGTTGAGCGGCGTCCGGAGCTCGTGGCTCATCGTCGCGAGGAACTGCGTCTTGGCGCGATTCGCCTCCTCCGCCGCCTGCCGTGCGCTGTGCTCCGCTTCCAGTAACCGTACGCGCTCGAACGCCTGCGTCGCCTGATCGCCGATCGACGCGATGTAACCCCGCACGTCGTCGCTGAACACACGCCGCTCGTCGAAGCCTAACGCCACAGCACCCAGCGGCTTGCCAGTGGACGCGATCAGCGGCAGCGCCGCCCACGCTTCCTGCGTGACCGTGCGCCCATCGGCAGGCCACGCGGGAAATCGCTGCTCGAACGCGGCTCTGTCGGGGAGGAACACCGGCTCCTGCGAACGCACGACCTCGGCGAGCGGCGTCTCACTATCGATGGCGATACGATCGAACCGCCGGCGACTCCACGTCTCCACACCGCGCTCATCCATCATGACGAGCTCGGGCCGTCCGTCGCTCCCGTCCTCGACACGGTAGATGGCAACGCGCGGCGTGTGAACGATCTCGCGCAGGTTCGACACCACGACCCGTGCGATCTCCTGCTCGGAGTTTGCCTCGCCGAGCGCGGCCATGATCGCCTGCAGGCGTTCCGTGCGCTCGCGCGCGATCTGTTCCGCTTCGAACGCGAGCGCGCGGGCAAGCGCCTGACCGCACTGCGCGGCGAAGAGCTCCATGAACTCGCGCTCGTCGTCCGGGAGATCGCGTACGTCCCTCCACGACAGCGTGATCAACGCTCGCACCTGGCTGTCGGTCGCGATCGGCAGCACGACGGCGGTCTGCGTGCCCGCCTGTTCGAAGTACGGCGCTGCCGCCGGATAGCGGGTGCGCGCATCGTCGAGCGATTCGATGAACACTCCGCGGGCGGTCGCGACGGCGTCTCGCGTGGCGGCGACGGTCGTGCGGAGCGAATACGACCGCCACGCCTGGAGCACGTCCGCGTCGTAGCCGAACGCGGCCACGAAGCGCGTCGTGTCGCCGTCCTCCTCGATGAGCGACACCGTACCCCGTTCCGCACCGAACGCTTCGGCTGCCTCGGCGAGTATTGTTTCGGCGACAGCCATCGCCGTCGCGGCACCAGTCAGCCGCGCCGTGAGTGCGTAGAGCCGATCGGCCACGCGCGCCGAGCGCTCGGCGCGCGCGCGCGCGGCAACGGCCTGGCGATGAAGCCGAGCATGTTCGACGGCCACCGCCGCCCGCCGCGCAAGCTCGATCGCGAGTGGCAGGTCACGCTCGGAGTATCGACGACCCGATTCCGCGGACACGAGTGTGAGCGCACCGACGGCTGTGTCGCCAACGACGAGCGGCACGATCATGGCCGACCGGAGGCCGAGCGTCCGCGTTATGCGCAGATGCTCGTCGTCCACCGCGCCGGCAACGAGCATCTCGTCGGTGATCTCGCTGACGAGCTCGGGTCGACGCGTGCGCAACACGTTAGGCACGCCGGTCGTCGCGTCGGGTCGTGGCGGGTATCGTCGGTTGAGCTCCCGCGCCCACGTGACCTTCGTCGGATCGACGTGTGCCACCGCCAGCTGCCGAGGGGCGTCTCCGTCCTCGACGATGTGCACGGAGCACCAGTCGGCGAGCTGCGGCACGACGATCTGCGCGAGCTGCTCGAGCGTCGTCTCATAGTCCAGCGACGACCCCAGCACCTCGCTCGCGCGGCCGAGGTAATGCTCGGTCTCCTCGGCTCGCTTGCGGGCGGTGACGTCCACCCATTGTGTCGCGAGACCGCCATCGGCGAGCGGAAAACACGATAGCGTCAGCCACTCGCCGCGTCCCGGATAGAACGCCTCGAACGTCACCGGGATCCGGTCGGCCGCCGCGCGACGCATCTCGCGCTCGAACGCCGTGCCGATGATGTCCGGATACACCTCCCACAGCACGCGCCCAATGGGTGGTTGATTCGAAGCGCGCGGCGACTGTCGGAAGACCGCGGCGGCAGCGTCGTTGATGAAGAGGAAGCGCCACTTGGCGTCATGCACGACGAACGGATGCGCGATGCTGTCGAGGATGCCCTTCGTGAACAGCTCGGCCGCTTCAGCCGCGGCAGTCCGATCAGCAAGCTCCTCGGTGGACTGCTCGAGCTCCTCTGAGAGTGCCTGCGATTCCTCGAGCTGCTGTTCCAGCTCCATCGCCTGCGACTCGAGCTCGTGGGCAAGCTCCGCGTTCTGAGCCGCTGCCATAGCCGCGGAGCGACGAGCGGTTCGCGCCGCCGTCGTGAGCATCGAGACGGCGGTGGACGCGAATAGAAACGCCGCGAGTGGAACGAGATCTTCGGGAGTGGCCAGCGCGATCTTACCTGGCGGGCCGATGAGGTAGTAGTCGACAGCGAGTACCGAGAGGGCAGACGCGAGAATCGCCGGACCCAACCCACCAAACCAGGCGCTACCGATGACCGCGGGCCAGAACAGGACAAAAATGACCCGCTGCAGCAGCGAGGCTGCGGGTAGTGTGGCCGCGAGCGCGAGTGCGGTAGCGCCAACGGCTACCAGATACCGCACGGGCTGGGGACGTTCTTCGGGGAGGAGCACGGCGACCGCGTGGCTGGCGGTCGCCGGAATGCGCGTTGACGTGCGATGCGTCGGGTCGTTCGCCTGAAGTTCTATGCGGCCCTGACTACCATCCTGCGCGCTGGCCTCCCCACTCGTCATGCGGCGAGCACCCTCGCGACGACGGCTGTCACGTTATCCGATCCACCGGCCGCGAGCGCCATGTCGATGAGCGATCGACATCCTGCCTCCACGTTAGGCGTGCCGGTGAGCACCTCGCGGATGCTGGCGTCGGACACGTGCTTCGTTAGACCATCGGTGCACAGGAGCAGCGTGTCTCCGCGCTCGAGGCGGATGAAATCGACGGCCGGCGTCATGTCCCGCGCGCCGATCGCGCTCGCCAGCACGTTGTACAGCCCGGCCTGCACGGCCTTCTCCTTGGGCATCCCATGCTCGGAGACGAGCACCTCGCCAACCGTCTGATCACGGGTGAGCGGACGCATCGTGTCCCCACGAAGATGGTAGACGCGGCTATCCCCGACATGAACGATGTAGGCGAACGGCCAGACGACCATCGCCAGCGTGAGCGTGGTCGCAGGTCCGCCTCGCGTCTGCAGCCGGAACGTCTCGACGAGGTGATCGTGCGCGCGATGCGCCGCCGTGCGCAGGTGTTCCGGGAAGTCCTTTCCTTGATCGGCGCCGTAGCCGTTGTACGCACCAACCACCTCGCCGAGGTATTCGACGATCGTCGCGACGGCGATGGCGCTCGCGACGCGTCCGCCCGCACTCCCGCCCACGCCGTCGGCCACCACGTACAGGTACGCGCGAGGTCCGGACAGGCGGTCGAAGACGTGCGTGTCGTCGAGGTTCGTCTGCCGGATCTGCACGGCGCGCTGGAGGGCCGCGGTCACGAAGTGGTCTTCGTTCACCTTCCGCACGTTGCCCACGTGCGAGATCCCGAAGCTCTCGATCAGGCGCCGCACGTCGGCCGTGGTGCCTGACGAGGCGACTGCTGGTGGGAGAGCCGGCTCCGGGCGCGGGATGATGCCAACTGCGCGGTCCGTCCCGATGGGTAGCTGTGCGTCGGTCATCGCGTGTCCTCGGTGCACCTGCGTTATCGTGGCGGCGGCCGCACGGCGCACACCGACTATGGGCCCCCCAAACTATGACACCGGCACGCGGGCGGCTATGCTCGGCCCGTAGCCCGGACTCCGGCTGCCCCCGTGGTGCCGTACGCCCGGCGGTGATAAGCTGACCGCGCTTTGCACGCTTCACATTGCTTCTTGCTTCCTGGGGGAGACTCATGCCGTTCGACATTCCGGGCGTTTGGCCCGACGAGAGCCACACCGCGATCCGCTCCGCGCCCGTCGGGGTCATCAAACTGCGCATCCGCTGTTTCGAGGATTCGTGCAAACCGGGCGCGATGACCGTGCGCGTCGTTGGCGCGACCACCGGAAGGGTCATCGCCCAGGGAACGGTTACGAGCTCGTCGACCAAGAAGCTCCACGAGCTTCCGGTGCTGGGCTCGCGATCACGGGCGAAAACGAACGTCCGCGTGCTGTTCTCGTGCGGCGGCGAAGAGGCGGAAGGGTGGGCAGGCCAGCTGTGGATCGGGACGGCCGAGACCCCATCATCACCGGGCGACGGGCGGACTCCGGCGCGGGGCGCACGACCGGCTGCGATGAAAGCCGCCGCCTCACCCCGATCGCGCGCCTTGGCCAGCAAGCCGGGGTCCACCGTCGCTTTGGAGGATCCGGCAATGCCCGGCACGACAACGGACGACGCCGACGACGACACCCCAAAGACGACTCGTCCAAGTGCCTGGCGGCGGCGAGAGCCGGAACCGGCGACCACGGCGGCCGAGAATATCGGACGCAAGCTCGACGCGGTGCCAGATCGGGTGGACACACGCGACTGGTTCTTCCAGCCACGCCTAACGCCGCTGCCGACGTCGCTCGTGAACTGCGATCACGTGCCGGCCATTCTCGATCAGGGTAACGAGGGTGCGTGCACCGGGTTCGCGCTGGCGGCGGTGGTGAACTACCTGCTCGCGCATCAGACCGTGGATCGCAAGGTGAGTCCGTACATGCTCTACGAGCTCGCGCGAAAATACGACGAGTGGCCGGGCGAGGGATACGAGGGATCGTCGGCGCGAGGCGCCATGAAGGGCTGGGTGCGCCACGGCGTGTGTCTCGAGAAATCGTGGACGAAGAAGGACAAGGGCGTCAGCTGTCTCCGGAAGACGCTGAAGAAAGGGTTCACCATCAGCGACGAGGCGCGCGCCACGCCAGGCGGCGCGTTCTACCGTGTGCAGCACGATCAGGTGCGTGACATGCACGCCGCCATCGCCGAGGCGGGCGCGATCTACTGCACGCTCATGGTGCATTCCGGGTGGGACGATCCGGGCGGAGACGCGAAGGCGCCGCGCGCACCGGTGACTGGCTCCAATACGATCGAGAGCCTGCCGATCATCCAGCGTCGCGGCCGCGCGACGGATGGTCATGCGATCGCGATCGTCGGCTACACCGACGTGGGCTTTGTCATCCAGAACTCGTGGGGACCGACGTGGGGCGAGAAAGGGTTCGCGCTCCTGCCGTACGAAGACTTTCTCATGCACGCCACCGACGTCTGGGTGATGCAGATTGGCGTGCCGCTCAAGATCGATCTCTGGGAGCAGGGAAAGACGTTCGCCGACTCCGCGGCCGGCTTACCGCGCGCGCATCAGGCGGTGCCGCTCGACGCGATTCGTCCGTTCGCGGTGGATGTCGGTAACAACGGCGAGCTGTCCGACACCGGCGACTACTGGACGACGCCCGACGACATCGAGCACCTGTTCGCCGTCACGATACCGGAAGCGACGAAGGCGTGGCGTCGCCGGCGCATCATGCTCTACCTGCACGGCGGCCTGAACGACGAGCGCTCCGTGGCCGATCGCATCATCGCGTTCCGCGAGGTGATGCTCGCGAACGAGATCTATCCGATCCACATCATGTGGGAGTCCGGTGGTGTGGAGACGTTAGGCAACATGCTCCGGGACTATCACACGGATGTGGATGACCGCGCCGGCGTCGGCGAATGGCTCAAGAAGCTGCGCGACAACCTCGTCGAGGCGAAGGACCGATCGCTCGAGGTGACGCTGGCGCGACCGGGTGGTCTCATGTGGCGCGAGATGAAGGAGAACGCGCGGCTCGCCTCGGAGCATCCGGACGGAAAGGGCGCGATGCAACTGCTCACGACGCGCGCGCGGAAGGCGGTCTCGAGTCTCGCCGAGACGACTCGTGGGT
>CAWHHI010000016.1:0-1246191 GCA_963829055.1 uncultured Gemmatimonadaceae bacterium
GCGGGAGCATCTGGTCGCTGGTCGTGACCAGGTACCATGTAGGAAAGCTCTTCCAGGCGGGCGGACCGAAGGGCGTTTCGCCGAGCAACACGCTGGCGGCAATGGGTTTCTGCACCGCCGCCATTACGCGCGCTTCGGCGGGCGGCACGTCGGGCGCAAAGAACTTCACGTACCCGTCCGGCTCGAGCCAGAGAAATCCACGCGCATCGGGATGAATCGCCGCTGCGCCCGCCGGTTGCGGCGGTTGACTGAGAATGGCTTTCATCGTCTCGCCTTCGTCGGGTGCGAAGGCAGACTCATACCAACCCGATCACGTTCGGAGCATCAGCGCCGAGTTGCGTGATGATGGCGCCACCGAACGAGTGCGCGACGAGAAGGGTGGGGCCACTTTGTGCCGCCAACAGCGCACGCGTTCTCTCGAGGTCTTCATCGAATGAGCTCAGCGTCAGTTGCACTGCCGACGCCTCGTATCCTGCTTTCTGCAGTCGCTGGATCACGGCGTTCCAACTCGACCCGTCGGCCCACGCGCCGTGAACAAGCACGATGTTCGGAAGCTTCGACATGGATTGGTTTCCCTGGTTTGACATGGATTGGTTCCCCTGGGCAGAAGTGCGTCCGGCAGCGACACAACACATGACGGACGTGATGGCGAGTATGTGCAACGCGGCGTGCCAACGAGGCGACACGTTCATCGCAGCTTTCATTGTCCTTCCTCCAGCGAATGCATGTGGTCATGCGGTGAGTGCTGAGGCGACTCACGCGCAATGTGTCCGTCGCGGTGAGACAACTCCGGCTGACACGTCACGTTCACTTCGAACGAAGCCGTCGGCGGCAGCTTCGATCACCTCGGCCACGGCTTTGGCGTGCGGAATGAACGACACATGGCTCGCCGCGATCTCGATCGTTGTTGCTCCCATTCGCTTCACATTCGAGGCACTCCAAGGCTGGGCTGATCGCCTGATCTTGCGTCGCGACAATGTACCACGACGGAATCGTTCTCCATGCCGGCAATGTCAGCGTCGACGAGAAGGCGGTACCGATCAGGGGCTTTTGCGTCAGTGCCATCACACTCGCGTCGTCTGCGTTCAGGTCCTTGCAGAACACGTCGTGAAATTGCGTAATGTCGATGGAGAGGAATCCGTCGGCATCGGGCCGTAACGCTGCGCCGAGCGGTGTTTGCTGTGCCAGGAACGCGCCGATCGGCTCTCCCGCATCGGGAGCGAACACCGAGCAATGTACACGAGCGCCTTGACGTTCGGATTGCCCGCTGTGGCGGCCGTCATCACGGCGCCACCATACGAATGGCCGACGACGACGGACCGGGCCCTCCTCGCATCGATCGCGCGCTTGGTTGTGGCGACGTCTTCAGCGAACAATGTCATCGGATTCTGAACTGCAATGACGTCGTAGCCACGGCGCTCGAGGAGCGGAATCAGGTGCTGCCACGAAGATCCGTCCGCGAAGGCGCCGTGGACGAGGACTATTCGTGGTCTTGCCGCGTCAGTCTTAGCATCTCCCGGAATGGGGCCGACAACGGGCTCGCGGCGAGCGTGGCCGCGACGGCGACCGCAAGAGCGGCCAGAGACTTGTGCAGTGTGCTCGGCATCATGACCCCCTAGCGGATACTGTTGTCGCGACGTCCTCAATGAGACGCGCGATCACATTCGGGTGTGCAATGAAGGAGACGTGGCTCGACTCGATCTCCGTCGTATGAGCGCGCATGCGCGCGGCGTAGAATCGCTCGAGATCCGGATTGATTGCCTGATCCCTCTTGGAGACTACGTACCAGGAGGAATCGTCGCCACGCCGCTGTTGCGGGAGCCGCACCCAACGCCGCCGCATTCCAAGGCTGCTGAGTCGCCGCCATCACGCGGGTCGCGGCGGTGGATACGTCGGCGGCGAATACATCGCGGAACAACGCTCGATCAATGTAGAGAAACCCCGCCGCGTCCGGACGAAGCGCGGCGCCCAACGGCGAGCTGAATTGGCCGAGAAATGCTCCAATCGGTTCGCCTGCATCTGGAGCGAACGCGGCGAGGTAGATCAGCGCCGACACCCTGGCCATGCCCGCCGCGGCGTCTGTGATCACCGCTCCACCGTAGGAATGGCCGACCACAATGACGGGCCCCGGTTGCGCGTCAATGATGCGCTTTGTCCGCGCCACGTCGTCCGCAAACGACGCGAGGTTGTTCTGCACGACGGCAACCGAATAGCCGTCGTTCTGGAGCAGTGGAATCAGGCGCTGCCACGACGGATGCCGTCAGCGAATGCGCCATGAACCAGCACGATCAATGGCCGCGCACCGTGGCTGTTGTCGTGGCGCTCCGTTGTCGCGACGTTAGGTGGCGATACTACCCTGGGTGACTCACAGGCGACGATGAGCGTAGCAAGACCTAATGCGAGCAGTCTCACGCGTAAGCTTGCGTTCATTGGTTGGCTCCGGCGATCTACTGCGGTGCTCCGGCGAGCCCACAGCGTCGAGAGGGATCTTCAGGCGACAATGGGGGCGCTCGACGACCGCGGCCAGGGCAAGCAATGGGCCCCGCGCCTACTGTGCGCGATAGCTCCGGGCCGACTCCAAGAATGGAACCCCATGCCGGCGCAGCGCTCAATGATGCCTCCTTAAACATGCCACCTCCTTGTTCGCCGTTCGGCGAACGGCTGCACATTGCTTCTCTTGCTGGAAACCACTTCTGTCGCGCATTGCGCACATCGTCGGAATACAAAAGAGAGATGGGAGATCTGGAAGCGCTTCGATACTGAACAATGGTATTGGCGCTACTTTCGTATCGGTTGTCGCTTCGCCGTCGTGGTGGCTGCGCCTTCGGCAACCTGCACCGGTCTGCTCAACGAGGCGCAGCGCACGCCGGACCTTCGCTGCTTCGGCCCGGAGTTCGTCCGTCTGGCGGTCCTGGTAGATCTGCTTGCGGGTTTCGGCACGTGAACTCGAGAACGAGGTATTCGGTGAACCGACTCGCCGACACAGTACCGCGGCGGTGCGTCCCCATCCGCCGTGGCGAGCCGATTCGGTTACGCTCGTTAGGCGAGCGGCGGGGGTGCGGCAGCGGCGGAGAGTTCCCTCGAGCGGGCGGCTACGGCCAGAGCTACTTCGCGAGGAGTCGGCGCCGCCGGAGGATCGCTCCTTCAATGGCTCCAGGTCTTTCGCGTCGAAGCGGCACAATGTCGCGCGTGAACGCGTCGAGGTGCTTGCGGTCCATCCGCTCCACGAGCCCGCGCCAGCACGCGACGACGGGCGGCGCCGGCGACTTGTTATCGTTAGGCGTCGGGAGCAGCGGTCGGGGAACGTCGTCGACGGTCCCTCGCGGCGGGGAGCGATGGCGCCTGACCGAGACCTAGCTCGTCCCGTCGCGGCAATAAAGCCATTGGCGCACCTTGCGCGTACTCGTCATTCGGGGAGCTCGCGCCGGACATCTGTCGGTCGCTTGTCCGTGCGGAAGCCCTGTAACGATGGGTGCCGGATTTGCCCGTCGCCGGTCCACTCGGCGGACTGCACGTCCGCCACGAGTCGCGGCTGCGACCCAGTGGGCGGTCGGCCCAGAGGCGAGGTGGGGCGGGATCAAATGGCGTGGGTCGACCTCGAGGCGTTGAGGAGCTCGCGGAGTCTGCGGCCGAATGCGTCGTTCCATCCGCGGCCGGTGCCGACTTCCCGGCGAACCGCAACGCGCCCGCCATCGTAGTAAGTGCGACTAGGATCGAGCCGACGCCGACGCGCGAGCGTTCGGGCTCGGTGAAGCCGCCGACGACGAACTCCTGGCGCCTAACGCACTTGGTCTTCTGCCAGTCAGAGAGCGAAGCCCGCCCGGTAGGGCGCCGTCCGGCACTTGCTGACGATCCCCTCCGCGCCGAGCCGGCACGCGTGGGCGAGCACCGTCGCGCCGGCGCGTCGAATGGGGCGTGTAGCGGCTGGTGCCCGCACGCCGGCCGACGAGCTTCTCCAAGCGGCGCTTTCGCTCCTCTAGCGGCATCGGCGTCAGGTCCTCGCCGTCGAGCGCGAGAAGGTCGAACGCGAAGTAGGCCAGGCCGCGCCGGTTCGCGCCGAGTTGCTGGCAGCAGCTGGAAACTCGAGCGTCCGCGCTCGTCGAGCACGACCACCTCGCCGTCCAGCGCCGCAGTTTTCGCGGGCAGCTCCGTCGCCGCCTCGACGATCTCGGGGAAGTCGGCCGTGTAGTCGGTCCCATTGCGGGAGATGATCCGCGCGTCTCGCGTCTTTCCGCGGCCCGCGATGAAGACGCCCATGCGGAGGCCGTCGAGCTTGATCTCGTGCACCCACCGGTCGCCGGTGGGCGGCTCGGCGACGAGTAAGGCCTTCTGTGGGGCATAATCCCACGCCGCGGGCGGACGCTCCTCGGCCTCGCGGGTGAGGGCATCGTTAGGCGTCGGACCCGCGACGGGCGCGGGATTCTAGACCTTGGGGTTTCGGCGCCGCACCAGGTCCCGACGCCGTCGGTTCGGCCTCGGCGAACAGGCAATGCAGCGCGCTGCGCTTACGCCAGTCGTCGCCGCCGACCCATCGCGCGACGCGCTCCTCGCCGTCGCGCTGCGAACGCGGATGACGAGGGCGAGGGTTCGGCCCGTCGATCGCCGGCGAGACGACCTTGGTTTGCGCGACCTCCGAGACGTACCACACCCGGTGCTGGGAGTCGCGGTAGGTGACGCGTCGGGGTGTGCGCGTGCGGGCCATGGCGCTCGGTGTCGACGGGGTGGGAGGAGTGGCGACGACTGCAATTGATGGGCCCGGCACGGTGGTTGCCTTGCTAGGCGGGGACATGCCGTTTTTCAAGGAGCCGGTCGCCGTCGCGCAGGCGCTCACGCGCTTTTCTGGCCAAATGACGAGGAACGCCTGCGCGAATCATGCTACCGTGGCCCGCATGTTCTTCAACTGGTTCGATCACCCGCTGAGTGAGGGCTGACTCGAGGCCCGGCTACGGGCGGAGCTGTATCGGCAGCACGCGCCGTCACGCCCGGTCTCCCTATGAAAGCCGATGGGATGATGGTTTTTGATAAGGTGGGTCCGTGCCTGTTAATCAGGACGTCGGTGGTCGGAATCCACCCTCCGCAGCTTGTGAAATATTGAAACAATGGACGTGGAGAACGCTCCGGCATCCGGCGGGGCGTTTGATTTTGCGTGACCAATGGCGCACATGTCGCGGCGCTTCGCTCATCTGCTTCCGCATTGGCTACTGCGCTTCCGCCACGTGTGCGGCGCCAGCTGCGCGCTCACCATTCGACGCCGCCCAAGGATCGCACCCTTGCGCGGCTCGAGGTCCTCCTCATTTGCGGGTTCGCGCGAGCCGGGCCACGTTACTCCAATGCGCAACTACATCGCTCTCGCCCTCACGTCGCTTGCGGCGTGCACCAACGCCCCCGCGAAAGAGACGGCTGCCTCCACGCCCTCGGCCGTGCCAACTGTTCCAGTTCCGGCGATCGACGTCAACGAGGTCGACTCCCTCATCCAGCGCGTCGTCGCGGAGAAGCGACTCGTCGGAGTATCCGTGGGCGTGATGCAGGACGGGAAAGTCGTCCTCGCCAAAGGCTACGGGTTTCGATCGCTCGAACCGAAGCTGCCGGTGACGCCAACGACCATGTTCGGCATCGGCTCCGTCACGAAGCAGTTCACGTGCAGCTCGGCCCTGCTGCTCGAGCAGGAGCGCAAGCTGTCTATGAGCGATCGCGTCGCGAAATACTTCCCGTCGGCGACCCGAGCGAACGACGTTACGCTCCTGGACCTCGGGCAGCACGTCTCGGGCTATCGGGACTATTACCCGCTCGACTTCGTGGTGCGAGAAATGGCGAAGCCGGAACCGACCGACACCGTCATCGCGCGTTATGCGACTCGCCCCCTCGACTTCGAGCCGGGATCGCGATCGGTCCTACAGCAACACGAACTTCCTCATCCTCGGCAGAGCGATCGAGGCGGCATCGGGGAAATCGGTCGGTGAATTCATGAAGGAGCGGATCTTCACGCCGATCGGCATGACGCGTACCGCGTTCGATCGAATCCCCAACGATTCCAATACCGCGAAAGGCTACGCCTCGTACGCACTCGCCGATCCGACGCCCGTTGCACCCGAAGCGCAGGGATGGATCGGTGCCGCAGGTGCGATCTGGTCAACGCCGACCGACTTGCTTGCCTGGGATCTCGCGCTCATCAATGGCAAGGTGCTCAGTCCTGTCTCGTACGCCAAGCTCACCACGCCGCGTGTGCTCACCGACGGGCGGCTGACCACCTACGGTTGCGGGCTCGGGGTTCAGAAGACGGGGGATGCGGTGATCCTCTCGCATGGCGGTGGGCTCGCCGGCATCGTGACGCAGAACATCGTTATTCCCGCGACGCGGTCAGGCATCGTCACGCTCGCGAACGCGGACTTTGCCGCGACTGGAGAGATCATCTCCGCGCTGATCGCCAAGCTCACCCCGCACGTCGACGTGCCCAAGATCGCCGGGCCAACCGCGCTCGAGGCCGCGAAGGCGTTCCTCGCGTCGGTCGAGCAGGGCAAGGTCGATCGATCGACGCTCGGCGATGACTTCAATGCGTTGCTGACCGACGAGCACCTCGCCAGGGATCGCGCCTCGATGGCCGCCCACGGCAAGGTCACCAATGTCGTCGTTAGGCAGCCGGTAGAGCGCGGCGGCATGGAGGTGGCGATCGTCGAGTACAGGGTCGGAAAGACGCTCGCGCGGACGGCTATGTATCGTTCGCCGGACGGGAAGATTCAGCAGTTCCTGATCAACCGACGGTAAGCTGGTGGGACTCAACCCTTCCTTGCTTTCCGGGCCGCGAGGACCGTCCGACGTGCTGACCGGGTTGCAATGACCCAACGCTTTAGGAAAGCGCGTTAGGCAGTCGCGCCAAGAAGGATTCCGCATCCCGGCGTTATTGGACGAACGCGTTGAAGAAGCAGTAGCGGGTATTGCACACAATGAGAACGGTTAGGCAACCACTTCGCGAGTCATCAATGATGCTGGGATTTGACCGAAACGCCTCACAGCTCGGCACGAACCGGCTGTGTCTTGGTGTGCTCCTCGTCTGTGCGGTCGGCGCGGCGTGTGCTCCACAGTCGCAACAATACGACCTCGTCATCAACGGCGGCCGAGTCGTGATCGATCCGGAGACAAGGCTCGACGCGGTCAGAAGCGTCGGGATCGTTGGAGATCGCATCGCCCGGGTTTCGGCGCAGCCCCTCAAGGGCACAACGGTGATCAATGCGACGGGACTGGTCGTCAGCCCCGGATTCATCGACTTGCATCAGCACGACCAGAGTCCGGCCGCGTATCGGTTGAAGGCGCTGGACGGTGTCACGTCTGCGCTCGAGATGGAGAGCGGCGTGCCTGACTTTGCAAAATTCGTGGCGGTGCGTGAGGGAAAAGCGCTGATCAACTATGGCGCCACTGTGAGCCAGGAAGCGGCGCGCGTGCTCGCCTTTGGGGACACGCTTGCGACAAGCGTGATGGGAGAAGCGGGATCGATCGACGATCCGCCATCGGGGCCAGCGACAAACAACGTTGCCAGCGACGAACAGATTGCGCGTCAGCTCGCGTTCCTCGACAGGGGCCTCACCGCCGGCGCGTTAGGCGTGGGGATGGGGCTGGAATACACGCCTGGCGCAACGCGGCTCGAGATCATCCGGATCTTCCAGGAGGCCGCGAAGTGGCATCGTCCGGTGTTTGTTCACATCCGGAGCGTCGGCGCGCTCGAGCCCGGGTCCAGTGTTGAGTCCGTCGGCGAAATGATCGCGGCGAGCGCGGTCTCCGGCGCGCCGGTTCACATCGTCCACATCAACTCCAGCTGCATCCGATTCGTGCGCGACTGCCTGACAATGATCGAAGGGGCTCGCGCACGAGGGCTCGACATCACCACCGAGGCGTATCCGTATGGCGCGGGGATGACGAGCATCGCGTCGGCGCTGTTCAATCCCGGTTGGAGAGAGCGGCGGTCGATTGGCTATGATGCCATCGAGCTTCCCGAAACAGGCGAGCGTTTGACGCAGACGAGGTTCGATGCGCTGCACGCATCGGGCAAGGCGGTGTACGTCCTCATCCACATGAATCCGGACTCGATCGTCGCCATGGCAGCCACATCGCCGCTCACAATGATCGCCAGCGACGGCCTGTCGAGCCACCCTCGTCAGGCCGGGACGTACTCGCGAGTACTTGCTCGTTATGTCCGAGAGGAAAAGTCGCTGTCGCTGATGAACGCGATTCGCGAAATGTCCCTGCTGCCGGCGCTGCGACTGGAAACGGTGACCGCCTCGGCACATCGTAAGGGCCGTCTTCAGGAAGGAGCAGATGCCGACATCGTGGTTTTCGATCCGGCAACAGTGGCAGACAAGGCGACGTACCGTGCCCCGCTTAGCCCAAGCGTCGGCATGAAGCACGTGCTCGTTAGGGGAACGCCGGTTGTACGGGACGGTCAGGTCGTCGACGGTGCAGCGCCCGGCAAAGCGATCACGGCCGACCTGCGAGCCAAACCATAGATCTCGACCCGAAATTGGGTCGCGATTCGCTGGTCCCCCTCAGCAACGGCATCCGGTTATCGCCAGCGCTGACTGGCGTGCGGGGTCGACCGGCGATAGCATCGCAGGTATCAGCGGGAAGCGGGGGCGGGGTGAAAATCAGAGAGCTCCATTGCCACCCTACGCGGCAGCCGACGCCAACCCGAGCGCGGCGCTTCTCAGGCACCAGAACAACGCGACGCGGTACGGGTGAGGGGCGGTGAGTCGCTCGGGTTGACGGCCGAAGAGGCGGAGGGGCGCCGCCAGCTGCTGTTCATTGCCGTCGCAGTCTGGGCGCCGCTCATCGTCAACACGCTCGCGACCGGGCTGTCCGCCCTGAGCGTTGGGCTGTCCGTCGCAGCGGTTGCCGTGACGGTCGCCCTCGTGCTCGGCTGGCCGCTGGCACGGCATATCACGAGCGCCGTGCTGGCATTCGGGACGTTCGCCGCCGTGTTCGGCGCGTTCGACCACCCATGGCCGGAGAAGTGGCTGTATATCTTGTCCTACGTCTCGTGGGGCTCGGCGGCGGCGACGCTCGAGCATTCCAGCGCCATCGACGCCTATGAAGAGCGCAACGAAGAATGGTAACGCGATCTATCGTATACCACCGCACGACCGCGTCGATCTCGCCGCGCGTGCGGATCCTACCGTTAGGCGCCTTCCGCGAATGCCGAGGTCAACGTCGGAGCCGACCAGCTCGCATACCGCGCCACGGTACGGCGGACCTCGCCAGCCTCGAGCGGCCTGAGATCAGCGGCCTTCTCCGGATCGTCGAGGCGAGGAGCTGGCGCGCGTGGTGGCGCGACCACGCAGCCGTCCGGTCCAATCGTTAGGCTCCCAGCCGACAACTGCGGCGTGCGCGGGGCGCGTGGCATCAGCGTTGCAACGCGGGCCGGGTCCATGTCACAGGCCGCGTCGCAGCGGCGCTCACCCGAGCTGAGGAGTCATCATGGAACGAGACGAGAAGCAGCGTAGCGGATCTCAGACTCAGCCACAGGCCCAGGCGCAGACCAGGTCCGGGCGCACCGACTACCGCGAATTCCTCCGGGTCGTGTCTCGGGTCATCGACGAGCATCCCGCGGAGGTCGCCGTCATCGAAGATCACATCAAGCGCTACCGCGCGAGCGCGGCACCGGGCGCCGATCTGACGGCGGCGGCGAACCAGCAGCAGCAGATCCTGCTGTCGCTCATGCAGTCGGAGCAGGGCAGGGCCGCCGCGCAGACCCTGGACGACGCCTACCGGCAGCTGGGTGGGCCCAAGGGCGGCAGCGGCGGCACCGGGGCGCAGATACTGCCCATTATCATCGCGTGGGCGGTGGTCGACATCATCATCTGGGGCTGTGTCGCCCTCGACTGTGTCTGACCCGAGGTCGGCCGACGGTCGCGCCTGAGGTCAGCGGTTCCGACGCCGCGCCGCCCCTGCCTAACGATCGGCCGCGTAACTCCTTGGGTTGCGCGGCCGATCGCGTTTCTCGAGTCGCGCTTCGCCCACGTCGGCTCGATGGGGTTCAGGTCGAGCGAGTAGGCCGCTCGTCGCGAGCGGCGACGATCTCGTGCGCATCTCACGGTTCCTGTCCTAGCGTCGCGGCTACTCGGCGCACGACGTCATCACCCGGCTACTCTCGTGAGGCTTTAGAGAGTCTGGAAGCCTGCCACGGCCGGCTGCGCGTCGACTTGCCGAACTGGCGCGCCAGCGGCATGAGGACCAGCATTCCAACAATGGCGACCACCGCGATCATGACGACCACTTTGGGATCGTCGAAGTTCTGACCGCCGACCACGAGCGCCGCGGCAATGTTCCGTTGCGCCGTGCCGAGGGCCAGCACGCTCTTCGCGTCGCGGGATCGACCCGCCAAGCAGCCATCCGACCGCGAGGCCCACCAGCAGAAACACGACGCTCGCCAGGATGCCTCGAGTTCCGAACAGGCTCACAATGTTTCGGGCGTTCGTTACCACGATCAGCACCATCATCATCGTTAGGCTCGCCGACGAGACGCGATTGAGCACCGGTGCCGCTCGGCCTGCGACGGCGGCCGCGCGAGCCCGAACTACGAGTCCGAAGAACAGGGGGAGCAGCATGAGCAGCACGAGCGATCGAGCGATCTGCATCGGGTCGACCGAGACGCCCTGGAGCAGCAGCGGCATCACGACGAGGCATGTAGCCGACCGTGAGCACCATGAGAAGCACCATCAAGCCAACGGAAAAGGCGAGATTGCCCTCTGCGACGCTTGCGAGCTTCGGAAGGAACGGCGCGCCGGCGGCCGCGCCGAGGATGATGCAGAGCCACGCCAAGTGGCTGCGCGAGCTGAAGCACTCGCGCAATCAGGATCGCGGCGAGCGGCATCAAGACGAAGTTCGCCAGCACGGCCAGCGTGAGCAGCTTGCCGTTGCGCAACGGTGTGACGATCTCGCGCACGGTGAGGCTCAAGCCTACCGCGAGCATGCTCGACACCACGAAGGTGAGCAGGGCAATGGGAACGGCTTTGGCCAAGGCTTCCAAGAGAACTCTCCAGAAATCGACGCGGTGAGTTCGGACCGTCGGTGACGACTGCGCGCGCTACATCCTCGCCAGGTTTCGCCAGAAGTTCACCAGGCTGTCCGTTCCGCCGAACAGCGTCGTGAAAATCGTCGAGTCGACCATCACAATGTGTCCGGCGCGCTCGTCCTTCGGCGGCATCCAGAGACAGGAGTTGAACTCGGTGTTGCCCGCATCAGTGAACGGATGCGGGCGCTCACGATCCACCGGCTGCCGCGTCAGGACGTGGATCGACGCGTCGGATCCGCGGACGTCACCGCATAGTGCGGCAGGTGCAGGTGAAAGTTGAACGTGGTGACGCCATCGAGCAGTCCGAGCTTGTCGAGGTCTTTGTTGACGGTGAGCGGCGTGATTTGATTCGTGCCCTTCACGACGGCCGGTCGAAGACCGAATTGATTCAGCACCGGCACGTCGAGCGCCTTCATCAACGATCGCGTGTACTGGCCGAAGCGTTGCTGGCGTGGCACGAGCTCGTCGCCGTGGTGGCGGTACTCCATCTGACGCTGCTTCAGATCGGAGGTGAAGCCCACGTCGTGATGCGGACCGATCAAGCAGGCAGGTGTCCTCTCGCTTCAGCCACTCTCTGATGGCCGCAATCTCGTCGGGCGAGTGCCTCCTGTTCCGCAAGCAGGTGGTCCAATCCGAACACGAGGAGCGTGTCGGTGTCGTCCAGAATCCGCTTATCGATCGGCAGCTTGTACCCGGCCTGATCGATGCGCTGAAATACGGCGACCGGATGGCCGGTGACATCGCAGACCACCTTCTGGAAATCGAGCGTGGATCGATGGAACAGCTCGAGCGTTCCGGCGATCCCCTGCAGGAAGTTCATCGCGTCCCACTCTGGCGTCTCGTACGCCGGCCACGCTACACGCCGCACCTCCGTGATCGTCGAGAAGCGGTTGTCCAAGCTCGGTCGTATCGCGATTGGCTTCCCACGGATAGCTCCAGGTCCAGTAGATGCTCACGCGACGCTTTCCCGGCGTATACCGGCGAGGCACGTGATTCTGGTTGTACGTTCGTGGCGGCTGTGTAATGCTCATGGTGCTCTCCCTCTTGTTCGCGCAACTCCGCCCGACAAATCGGGCCGTCAGAACGTGAGTGAGCCGGAGATCTGCAGCGCGTAACCCTGAAAGGTCGATTTGTTGGCGAACTCGTCGAAGTACTTGAGCCCGAGACTCGACTTGCGCGACGGGCAGGTTGATGTTGGCTGCGAACCCGATCGCATTGATGTCGTAGCGCGCGGACGATTGCTCCGGCGTGATCGCCGGACCGCTCTTGTCCGAGGTCTGTCGCTGCTCGTAGCCCACCACGCCGATCTGCAGGTCGACTTCCTTCGTCAGCGCCGACGGTGTGCGTGACGGAGTAGTCCAGGTTGAACGTGTCTCCCGGCCTAACGTCGGTGCCTTCCTGCGTTCCATGGACCTCGTACATCTCGAACGCGGAGATTGCGGTTCGCTTGTCGCTCGTTAGGTAGACGCTCTGTCCGGACGCGACCACGTTGGTCCAGTATCCGGAGCCGACGTTGTCGGATGCCCCGGCCGCGAATCTGCCGGTGGGGGCCAGAAAGCCGTAGATCGCCTTGAGCCCGACGCGAGTCTTCTCCCAGCCGAGAATGAGAGGCTGATAGTAGGAGTCGGCGAATCCTCCACCACCGCTCACGGCACCGGTCGCGTCGGATGAGAGCGAGTTGTTCGCGAAGGGCAGCGTCGCGGAGGCGGCGTAGCGAGCGCCTCCGAGGATCGGCGTTCCGGCTGGCCCAGGCGAACGTGTTCATGTCCATGAGAACGGAGTTGCCGCCGGTGGCGAGCAACCTCACCGTCTGCGCCTCGCGATTCATCGCGCGCATAGAGGATGAAGAGATTCGTGTACGTCAAACCCGCCGCCGGAGTGGCGCCGGAGTTCGTGGCGCTCATGCCGAGCGGGTACACGCCTCTGTTCTGTGCCGACGCCGAGTCGCACACCGCGAACACGAGCGCCGCGATCCGCAGCGAACGGCTCGCTCGTCGAGTCACATGAGCGCTCGAACGATGCATGTCGCCTCGCGCGGGGCATCGAGCCGTCACGACGAAGTCGGGACGTCGCGCTGGCCGGCCAGGTAGCGGAGCGCCTTGAGCCCGGGCAGGAAGAAGTACGCTCCACCCCTGACGGTCGTGAACGCCGGGATCCCGGTGATCCGCTTCTTTATCGGTCGCTTCGGGATCTTGAATTCGAGTGTGCCGTCCTGCGTGCCGATGATCGGATCGCGCTCGTTGCCGAGCTCGTGGAAGTTCTTGTCGTTGATCCACACGTTCTGCGCGAACTCGAACTGGCGAATCAGGCTCGCACAGATCACGAACGCCGCGATCCCGCGTTCCACGCCGTCTTCCGACGCAGACTCCGGAAGCGGCGGACCGTACGTGGCGCCGCGCCGAATCATTCGTCGCCGATTCATGTTGGCCGCCGTGTCCCGCGGATTCATCCGCCGGCAGTGCGAGCCAAGTGGCACGGCGTACCCGTGCGGATCCATCTCCTTGTAGTTGAAGTCGTTGTTGCGCTGCATATCCGCGCCAAGCGCCGCATCGTCCGCGTTAGGCGCGAGCACCAGCGGTGCGCCGCTGCGCCAGCGGCCCATGAGCTTGGCCGCCACGAGCTCCTGCTCCTCGGGAGTTTGCCCGTGCTCGCGCAGGAAGTCGCGAAACGCGCCGACGTGCTCCTGCAGCCGTCGATACGCCATGAAGCTGCCGTTGCGTGCAAGCACCTCGGGCTGCGGCAGGTTCTGCTGAGGACCATCCTCGTCGGGATACCCAAGAATGAACTCGCCCGGCTTGAGCGGAGCCCCCGATCCAGGCGTCGGCTGCTCGCCACTGCCCTCCATGACGGGCTGCGAAAGCCTGTCGCGGTATCCGAAGTGATCGTGGGCGTAGTCGAACGGCGGAGTCGCCTCCAGCTCCAGCGATGACAGCACCTCGACGCCATCACACTGCGCGAGAAGGTTCGCGTGCTCGGCCAGGCTGCGCGCGCGTTCCGCGCCGTCGCGGGCGAAGAGGATGGCGATCGCGTGCAGGTCCGGGCTCGCCAGGCCTCCCACCCAATGGTCGGGATGATTGGATCCGGTATCGCCCAGCATCTCCGCGCGCGCCGCCATGCCCTGCTTGAACTCCTCGGGAAAGCTGCAGAGCGACGCCTCGTCGAGTCCGAGCGCGCGCAATCCATTCCAGGTGAAGGCGAGCGTCACCCATCGCTTGCTGGAAGCGAGCGATGACTGCACCTCGGCCGCCGATCGCACCTTGTCGACGAGACCATTCAGCCATGCGCGACCGGCCGTCGCGTCTCGGAACGAAACGAAGACGTATTCGCCCGTCAGCGCTGGCGTTCGCGTCAGCAGGATGTGCTGGATGTCGTCCAACTCGAGCATGTCGGCCATGCGCACTCGCTACTGCATCTGGTCGAGCATGGTCGAGAACGAGTCCTTGAGCCGCAGCGCCTTCTTGATTTCGTCCGCGCTCACATACGGGTACTCGGCGTACTCCAGAAAGCTCGGCCGCTGGTGCTCGCGCACGAACTTGATGAACGCGGGCGTGTTCGACTTCCAGTCTGCGGGAAATCCCTCGAGGTTCTCGAAGATCGTATTGATGCCGTACTTCGTGAAGAGCGCCACGGCATCCTCGGTGTACTTGTCGAAGTCGGTGTCGAAGATCCCCTGATACATGAAGTACGTATCGGCCCCGATGTCGAAGAGCACCCAGCGCAGGTAATGCAGCCTGAGCACGGCGAGGCCATCGGGGAGCCCGGCGATCGTGTCCTCGATCTTCTTCCCGTACTCTCGAATGGCGGCCTCTGTCCCGGGCTTGATCTTCGCGATGATGGTGAAGCCGTAGTTGGCGGGCGTCTTCGGGAAGATGGGACCGTATCGGCCCTGCTCGAGCTTGAAGAATCCCTCTTTCGGGATCGCCATCGCGGCGGGCTGCTTCCAGTCGGCTTGCGGTCGAGTTACCTGACATGGGACGGCCTCTCGAGAGTGGGAGTGGTGCGTTAGGTGGAAAGCGGCGTTGCCGTCAGGAAGGCATTCAGCCTCGACGGCCGCTACGCAGTGCTTCGGACTTGCGGCGTACGTGCTCTACCCTTGAGTTACCGGGGCGTCGGCGGCCAGAACAGTGGACCAAGGTTTCGGGTGACGCACGGCTCTGGCTGCTCGTGGCCCGCTCAGTCGTTGACCGATGCTTCCCATTCGTCCGATATCGCGTCCCGCAGGTCGGGTGACAGCTTGGCATTGTCGCTTGGAGCCCGGACGGTCCGGCGACGATCGCATCAACGCTGACACGCATCCGCTGGAGGCCCATGGGTAAGCGTCGCATCCGAAACACGCCCCACGCCGTAGGAGACCACGGCCCCAAGACCGCGCGGCACATCATCAGGCAGCTGCACTCCGCGCCGCCGAAGCCGCCAGCCGAGTCCTACATCGAGAGCGCCCGATCGAAGGCCGCGTTCGAGGGGAGGCGCCGGCTGGTGGAGGATCGGCAGCAGCACGACGAGGGCGAGAAGAACAGCGAGCATAAACGGCTCTTCATCGAGACGCGGCGTGGACGCGACAATGGGCCGAGCGACAACTCCGGCAACCTGCACGGTGTCCTCGGCAGCCGCGAGCATCGGGCCGACTTCAAGGAGCGTGGTCCGGACGGTCTGGTCAAACGGCGGCGATGATCTGACCGGAACGTTAGGCGATCGCCCCGGAGCCGGGCGGCGCGCTGATCATCGACGACTACGGCTCGTGGGAGGGGCGCGGAAGGCGACGGACGAATACGTCGCCGCGCTCCCGTGCCCGCCCCTCTTGCACCGCATCGACTTCACCGGACGAGGCGGTCACGTCCACCTAACGTCAGCGGGTTTCTATCGCCTAACTACTTCCGGGACTCGGTGTCAGTTCGAGCCAGCAGCTGGGTAAGCCCGGAACTCACGGTCAGCGGCGAAACGTGAAGCCGATCGAGACGGGGATGAACGTGGCCGTCCCCCGGTCGCTGCACTCCTCGCTCGACACCAGACATTCGGCGTCGGACGTCGCCCCGAACACCGCATGGTATCGCGCCTCGATGAAGAAGGAGGAGCCCTTACCGACATGCAAACCGAAACCGCCATTGACGCCGAACTTCCACAAGCCCTCATCATTCAGCGAGCTGTTGTTGCAGAGGGCCGATGACTCCTTGCATTCCGCGTTGTTCTCGAAGTAGTACCCGCCGATGCCGCCGATGGCGTATGGGCGAATCGATGATTTCTCGAAGATGCCGAAGTAGAGGTTCGTGGTCCCGGCGAAGACTGAGGGCCTGGTCACCAGGTTGACCGCTGCCGCGCCGCCCGTACTCGCCACGTCCTCCTTGCCGAAATCGTGATAGAGCCCTTCGACGCGGAACTTGAACGCCGCGTCCCCGCGCCCGAAACTGGCGAAGCCGCCAGCATTCCACCCAGTCGCGGCCACGTCCGCGAGGGCGCTTGCCGGAACGGTAGTACCACCCATAATACCGAACGCGACTTGTGCGTCCGACCGCCCAGGTACGAGGGCGGCGGCGATCAGAATGCCCGAGACTCCGAGAACGACGTGTCGCATCATATCCTCCTTAGGGATACGCGCAACATTGCCGGTTTGCCGTACGCGGCAATTGCGTCAAAGTCCCATGACGTAGTTCAGATCGGCAGTTATAGGCCGCCTAACATGTGCACGGACCACCGCTGGCGCCGGCACCGGATGCGAATTCTACTGAAGGGGCCGGTTGGGGGTGGTCGTACCGGAGTACCGCACCGACGACGTGCACCTAACGACCGAGCTCGCGCGCTGCTTTCGTCTTCAGTTCCGGCTCGAGGTGGCTGACGTTCCCCGGAAATACTGGTCGATCCATTCCATCCACCGTCGCTGCACGTCGCGCTGGCTCACGGGATCCACCGCGTTATGTCCGGGCTGTGGGTACCCGACGAAGCGCGTCTCCACGCCGTTGTCCTTGAGTGCGTGATAGAGCTTGAACGCCTGCGTCGGCGGAACGCGGTAGTCGCCCGTGTTGGTCATGATGAGCGTCGGTGTGCGAATCTTCGCCGCGTACGTGATGGGCGATTGCTCGACGTACGCCTTCAACCGCTCCGCACTCGTCCACGGCGAGCCGCCGAACCCGGACGCACGGCGCACGTTCGCGTCGCCCAGATTGTACTGGTCCATCCAGTCGGTGACCGGGGCGCCAGCGACGGCGGCACGCCAACCCGGGTAATGCCCCAGCAGCCACGACGTCATGTAGCCGCCGTAGGACCAGCCGGAGACCGCCACGCGTGAATCATCGACGAACCCGCGCTTCTTGAGCACCTCGAGCCCGGCCATCACATCGCGGCCGGGACCGGCGCCGGCGTCGTTCGTGATGGCGCGCTGGTACTTCTGGCCCAGCTGATCGCTGCCGCGGTAGTTCGGCTGGAAGACCAGCCAGCCGCGCGCCGCAAAGAGCTGCGCCTGCGCGGCGAACGTCTCGAGCGACGCGGCGCGCGGCCCACCGTGGATCACGAGGACGAGTGGATACTTGCGTCCCTGCTCGAAGCCGGGGGGATACGTGAGCGTGCCATTGTGGCGAAAACCGTCAGACTGCCACTCGATCACCTCCGTGCGCCCCAGCTCCAGCGCCGCGGTCGGCGCGTTGAGGTCGGTGAGCCGGCGCGGCGCGGCGCGCGCGGAGGACATGTAGTACAGCTCCGCCGGCACCGTTGGTGTGCTGCCGACGAACGCCAGCGCGCCGTCGTCGCCGACATCGACGTCCACCCAGAACGACGACGCCGGGCTGACGCTTCCGAGGTCCAGCCGTCGCGCGGTGCCGCTCAGTGGCTGAAGCCAGAGTGACACTCTCGTGCCATCATTGGCGCCGACGATGAGCGACTGGCCGTCCGGCATCCAGAGCGCGCGCGCCATCTGGCGATCCAGCGCCGACGTTAGGCTCGTTCCCGTTCCCCCGGCGAACGGCGCGACGAAGATCTCGGTGATGTTGTTGGAGTCGCCATCGCGCGGGCGCGAGAAGGCGATACGCGACCCGTCCGGTGAAATCACAGGCTGACTCTCGAACTTCTCCTTCCCGGTAAGCGCGCGAGCGACCCCGCTTGCGACGTCGACGATGTGCACGCGAGCGCGGTCGAAGTCACCAGAGTGCGGCGACTCGACGCGTGTGAACGCAATGAATCGCCCGTCGCGCGACCACGAGAGTGGCGATGCGGGAGGGCCTGGCGGAAAGCTGGTGGGGAGACTCCATGACCCCGACGTTAGGCGTCGGGCCTCGCCACCGTCAGTCGGCACGAGCCAGATGTGGGTCGGGCGGGGCGCCGCCTGGATCAGGTAATCGTCGTTCGTGATCTCGAACGATGCGTTGAACCGCTCCGAGCCATCCTTCTTTTCGGCCTCGTCGCGCGTGGCGTAGGCGAAGCTGCGGCCGTCCGGCGACCACGCGAACTGTTGCACGCCTTCGGGTGCGTTGCTCACGCGACGCACGTCGCCTCCGCCCGCCTGCGATACGTGAATCTGCGGGCGGGGCGGGGTGCCCGCCGTCGCGAGAAACGCAATGCGATCACCCGACGGCGACCAGCGCGGACTTCCGACACCGCGCAAGTCCTTCGTCAGCGCGTGCCGCCCGCCTGTCGTCACGTCGACCAGCGTCAGCTCGGGGTCGTAGCGATTCTCATCGAAGTTCGCGCGCGACACCACCACGGCAATGGACCGGCCGTCAGGCGATAATTGCGGGTCGGCGAGGCGAACGATCCGACCGAAGGCGTCGAGATCCATGCGCGTCGATTGCGCCGCGCCGACTACCGGCAGCAATAACGCCGCGTACACGAGCCACGCCATGCGCAGCAGGCATTTCATGTCAGGTCTCTCCGAGTTGATGGTTCGGCGCCGACGCCTCCGATCGCCTAGGGGCCCGCGTCACGCAGCTCGATCGCGATCTCAATCGCCACCTCGGCACGCCGGTCGCGCTCGTCGCCTGGCATCGCCTCCTCCGCGCGCCCCCGGTTTTCGACGGCGAGGCGATCGTCAATGGCCGCCGCCGCGACCGGCACCGGGTCGGGGAACTCCGGAAACCACACATCATAGTCGCCGCGGTCGTCGGACACTGGTCGGGCGCGGATTCCATCGGGTCGATCCATGACCCATCCGGGTGAAGTGAGCGATCAAGGTACGGCGACGCCAATAGTGACGCCACGTGGTACCGTGAGCCACGAGGCGACGTGCTCGTCCGTGGCGATCAGGCCCAGGCGCAAAGGCGCGACCCGCGCCACACGAGTCATTCGTCGTGACGTTCCGGAGCACCCGTGCGGTTGGCAGGAATGGACTGCACACCTCTACACGACTTCCGCGACGGTGACGCTCGTTCCCGCCTCGCGCGCGCGTGTCGCGGCGACACCGACGCGCAACGCTTCCAGCCCGTCGTCGATGGTGATCGGGGGCGCCTTGGCGTGCTGCACGTTGCGTGCGAAGTCCTGCAGCTGGTGCGTGTACGCGTCGCGGAAGCGCTCCATGAAGTACGGCACCGTGTCGTGCGACACGCCGCCGTCCTTCGTCATGACCAGGATCGGCGTCTCGCGCAGGTACCCGATGCGAATGGTGCCCTCGAGGCCCAGGATCTCGGTGGAGATGTCGTAGCCGTAGATGCCGCTGCGCGTGAGGTCGACGACGCCGAGCTTGCCGCTCGTGAACGTTAGGCTGACGATGGCGTTGTCGATGTCGCCGACCGTCGCGAGCTCGGGGTAGGCGATCGTCGCGCCGATGGCGGACACGGTCCCGACGTCGCCCATGAACCACCGGGCGAGATCGAAGTCGTGGATGCCCATGTCGATCAGCATGCCGCCGCTGCTCGCGGGGTTGGCGTACTCGAGGCTGGGGCGGAACGGGTCGCGCGATGTCGCCTTGAACACGAGCGGCGTGCCGATGCGCCCAGCGTCGATCTGCTGCTTCGCAGCCGCGTAGCCTGCGTCGAACCGCCGCATGAAGCCCATCTGGAAGAACACCCCCGAGCGCTCGATCGCGGTCTTCATCGCCGCCACTTCGTCCAGCGAGAGCGCGGGCGGCTTCTCGCAGAACGTCGGCTTCTTACGTTCGGCGGCGGCGATCACGTGCTCGCGATGAAGCCGGGTCGGCGTCGCGATGACCACGGCGTCCACGGCCGCATCGTCGATGAGCGCCATGGGATCGGTGTAGGCGCGCGCCACGTCCAGCTCGGCCGCAACCTCCGCGGCCAGGCTACCGGCAGTATCGGCGACCGCGACGAGACGCGTCTCGGGAATCCGACCGGCGAGGTCCCGCGCGTACACGCGCCCGAGCCGGCCCAGACCAATCAATCCAACGTTCAAGCGGGCCACGATTCCTGTCCTCCAGGCGAGCGTTGGGTGTCGGCTGACGGCGAGTCTACACTCGCGTCCCGTTGACCAGGTCGGTCTGGCGCCACTGCCAAAGTTGTCGCGATAACCCGCGGTTCGTTCGGCGCGATCGGCAGTGGGCATTCGCGATCCGGACCAGACACGCCGTCTAAAGTGACAGGTGTGTGACGGATGTGCACGGGCGTAGCGATGGCCTCGCTGCGGGTCCGATACCGTTCTGCTCGGTGCCGTCCGCCGCCAACCGTCGGCATCTCGCCGGTCCTCGCGTGCTGTTTACCGCCAGCGAGTTGCGAGCCAGCACCATGTTGCGAATCGTTAGGATTGTCGTTCACGCGTTAGGCGTCGATGCCGAGGCGTTGACGCTGATGCGTCGGCGACGATTGTCGCGCCGGCGTGATTGTCTCGGCGCGCGGTATGCGGGTGGAACCCAACGCCCACTCGAGGAGGGACCAATGCTCGCGTGTACACGTTCGGCGGCCATCCGTTGCGTCGCGCTCGCGCCCGTGCTCGCCATCGCGGTGGCCTGCACGGATGATCCCGTTAGGCCCAATCGCCTCGCCACCAAACCCGGTGGGGCCGCCGCGGGGATCAACAACCCGCAACCCAGTCCGCTGGGCCCGCCGACGTCCGTCGGCATCCAGCTCGTGGCCGAAGGCCTAACGTCACCGGTGCTGGTCGTCCCGGTGAACGACGGAACCGGCCGGCTGTTCATCATCGACCAGATCGGGCTGATTCGCATCGTGACGCGTGAGGGGACGCTCCTGCCACAGCCGTTCCTCGATATCCGAAGCAAGATCGTTCCCCTGAGTCAGACGGCCGCTGACGAACGTGGGCTCCTCGGGCTCGCCTTCCATCCACAGTACGCGACGAATGGGCGCTTCTTCGTCTACTACAGCGCGCCCCTTCGTCCCGGCGCCCCCACCGGATTCAATACCACGGCGACGTTCGCCGAATACCGCGTGTCGAGCGATCCGAATCGGGCGGATCCGGGCTCCGAGCGGATCTTCCTGCAGATCGACAAGCCGCAGGCGAACCACAACGGCGGCACCATTGCGTTCGGGCCGGCCGACGGGTTCCTCTACATCTCGATCGGCGACGGCGGCGGGCGCGATGACGTCCAACTCGGTCACGTCGACGACTGGTACGCGGCGAACCCGGGCGGCAACGGTCAGGACATTACCCAGAACCTGCTGGGCAACATCCTGCGCATCGATGTGGACCACGGGAGTCCCGTACGGCATTCCGAGCGACAACCCCTTCGTGGACGGGCCAGGGCTGGACGAGATCTGGGCCTACGGCTTCCGCAACCCGTACCGCTGCGCGTTCGACCCGCGGCCGCCCCACACGCTCCTCTGCCAGGACGCCGGACAGGAGCTGTGGGAGGAGGTCAGTGTTGTCGTTAGGCGCGGGAACTACGGCTGGAACGTCAAGGAAGGCACGTCGTGCTTCAACGCACGGGCCGCGTTTCACCCGCTCGAGAGTTGCCCGGACGTCGATCCCACGACGGGCGAGCCGCTGCGCGATCCGGTGATCCAGTTCGCGAACTCCAAGAACCAGGATTTCCCCGGCCTTTCCTTTACTGTCGTCGGTGGCAACGTCTACCGCGGGACCAGGCTCCCGGAGCTCGCCGGGCGCTACATCTTCGGCGGCGCCACCGCGTCGTTCACCGCGTTCGACGGGCGAGTCTTCGCCGCGACGCCGACCTCGGGCGGCCTCTGGCCGATGCAGGAACTGTTGTTCGACGGACAGCGGCTGCGCCGCTTCGTGCTGGGCTTCGGTCAGGACCTCGCCGGTGAGGTGTACGTGGAAACCCGGGAGACCGGAGCGGCGGTGGGCACGACTGGAAAGGTCTGGCGCCTCGGCTCGCCGTCGCCTCATGGAGAGGACCCTGTGCTTACGGCTCGCCTGTCACCAGAGAACGAAGCGCCCGCGTGCACGTCGGGTCGCGCAAGCGGAACCGCAACGATCCGGTTCGTCGGGCCGACGACGATCGAATTCCTCGTCGAGATCGCGAACCCGCAGCAGGAGAATTTCACTGCCGGCCACATCCACCTGGGACAGCCGGGAGTCGCCGGGCCGATTGTGGTTCCGCTGTACTCTGGAGCCGACCACAGCCTGAACATTCGGGCTCAGGGCCAGCTCACGCTGACTCCTGATCTCGCAGACGCGATTCGTAGCAACCCGGCCGCGTATTACGTGAACTTCCACACGACGGCGTGTCCCGGTGGGGCGGCCCGAGGGCAGTTGACCGGGCCGTAGGAACGCGAGGAATCAGACGCCCCGGTGCTGATTGGGTCAGCACGGGGCGTCGTCACCTTGAATGGGCGCCAGAGTATCGGAACGGTGAGGGGATGGTCCGGGGATACAGACTGCGCGTTAGGCGGCGAGGCGGCTGCCCAGACGCGTACGCAGCAGTCTCCCGGGTCTTGTCTGTACCTCGACCCTCTCGGCAGGTGCGAGGGCGGGCGGGGAAGAGCATCCCGGGCAGCCCCCAGGGCTCCGCGCGGTAAAGCGGCGCAGCGAGGATCAGCATTCGAGCGGTTGGAGCGTGCGATGATCGAAGGCGGGATGTCGCAGGCGCATGCGCGAGACTCCTCCGGATCCACAGGGCGCCGTTAGGCACCGGCACTCATGCCCGGATCTGCGGCATTCACAACGAAGCTCGGAAGCCGAGCGTCAAACCGTGCGCGGCGGGAGCGACGTAGGGCGATGGCGCGAGCGCCGAGCGGTTCTTGCGCGGCGTGGGCACCGTGTAATGTGACACCACGCGCCTTGTGGGTGACGTGGGTCCGTTGATGCGGGCCCCGGCACGTACCTATCGTTAGACCGCAGCAGCACCGACCTACTTCAGACCGCGCATGCACGACGCTCTCCCGCTCCTCACCGCTGTCCGCGGCGTCGTCGGCACCCACGCCGCCGCGCCGCGCGTGCTCCTCGTTTCTCCGGATCTGGAACGCCATACAGAAGACGCGGCGCGCGCTGCCTGGTCGCGGCGGGTGCCCTTCGCTGCGCTCTGCGCGGACCTCGGACGCGTCGCGGTCGAATGCTTGCCGCACGATCGCTGTGCCGCCGTGGCGGTGGGGCAGGCCATGACCCAATGGGCCGCCCGCGCGTACCAGCACTCCGTGGGTAGCGAGAGGGCCCGATTGGCGGGACGGGTGCCATGAGAGGGCGTTGAACGCGGCGGTGGACGTCCCGTGAGAGGGTACGACATGCTACGCCGAGGCGGAGTCTTCACACAGCCCATCGACCACGCGCGGTAGTGGGCGGTGACGTTTCGGTGGCACGCGCCGTCGTGGGAGCGAGTGGACCACGCCGCACGCAGCTCTGGAGTCGCATGTCCAGTATCCGGCATCACACCACCCAGTCCCATCCGGCGTTCGAAGCCAGGAGTCAAGGCATCGGGCGGGGGTGGCTGCTCATCACGGCCGGTCTGATGCTGACGGCGGTGGTGTCGCTCTCGCTTCGGTCCGTGTGCGTGCCCGAGGTGGCCGGAGCGAACGAAACGGGCTTCGGCGTTCGGCACGAGCAGCGCGGCACCGGGTGGGTCCACTGCGAGCCGTGGATCCGCCACGTGCTCGGCAACTGACCGGCGGAGCCTAACGACGCCCTCGACCACCGGTACGGCGGTCGACGCGGCGGGGCCGTCCGCGAGTGCGCCTACGTCGCTCGGTCCGATGGAGCGACGACCCCCGGCCCAGCGTCGAGCTCCGCCAGGCTTTCGGCGGTGCGATCGACGGCGGCCATCAGCTCACCAAAGGCGGCGTCCGTCATACGCCCACGGAGTCGTTCCAGGCGGGCCGTGAGCTCGGTCCGCAGCTGCTCGCGTCGCGGTTCTCGCGCGTCTATCATGGTGAGCCTGCGCGGTAGGGGTCGTCTACGCTGGGTGGCGCAAGGTCGCATGGGTTGGCGTCCCAACGAAGTGATCCCGGTCACGTTCGAGCCAAGAAAACTGGCGGCTGGTGCGTCCTGTTAGTGGAGCGCGTCGGAGATTCTGATAGCAGCTGTCATTCCGAGCGGAGCCGCGCAGCGGCGGAGTCGAGGAATCGCGATCGTCCCGTCAGCGGGCTCTCTACCCGGAGAGTCTCGATTCCTCGACTCACTTCGTTCGCTCGGAATGACAACCGATTCCTCGACTGCGCGCCTTCGGCGCTCCGCTCGGAATGACACCGCTCCGCTCTGATTAGATCAAGGATCGCTTCGGTTGTGCGTTGGTGTCGCGACGCGCTGCGAACGATCGGATCGCCAGGTAGAGCAACAGGCCGACGGGTCCGAAGAGGAACGTCAGAACCAGCGCAGGGATGACCAGCAGGTGCGGGATGCCACGCCGCTGTGCGTCGCGCACCTCCCACCCGCCGATGAACAGGTCGAACGCCAGGTAGTGCGTCCACCCGGCGAGCAGCGCCCATGGATTATCGAACAGCGCCCTAACGCCGGCGAGTGACGAGAACCCACCCTCGCTCCACGGCAGCGTCGCGATCAACAGCGCCAGGTAGGTGATCGCGAGCAGTACCGGCATTACCATCGGCACCACCGTAGTGCTCCAACGCACGCGCGGGAGAAACACGAGCGGCAGCCACGCCGCGACGGCCATCGAATTCAGAATCGAAAAGAGCTGTTCGGCGGTCATGCTGTCATCCGATCCAACCCGTCGGGCGACGCCGCGCGCGCGCCAAGAGCGATCCACCCGACGGCGAGCATGGTGATCACGGCCCAGATCGCGATCGACGCGAGCGCCATCGTATCGGGAGCTACGACGCTTTGCCCTCGGAGCGCCTGCCACAGCAGCAAGAGAAACAGCGAGACGTAGCTCGCCGCCGCAGCCAGCACCACCCTAACGCGAACGGTGTCCGGGCGGCGTAAGCGCCGCAGGCCGACCGCGACGAGCGCCAGCGCCTGGATCGCGTGCAGGCCAATGAAGTGTGGAACGCGCACGTCACCGTGCTCGCGGCTCCACCCGGTGACCGGGAGACCCGGCCCGCCGTCCGGCGCGCCGACCGTATGTGCGCCCACGGTCGTTATGTGCCCGCGAGCGCGGGCATCCGCGAGCTGCTCCGCCGTCGGACGAGTCATGAGCGGGCCGGTCAGCGCGCCGGCGATCGTCATCGTCATGCCGAGTCTCAGTGCCCATCCGAGTGTGCGGTCGGCGAACCGCTGCCGCCACAGCGCGACGGCGACGGCCATACTGACGAACGTCTGCACCATGATCGCGGCGCCCATCGTGAAGAACAGCGCGCGATCGAGCGGTGTCGACGCGTTGAAGTGGCTGGTGGTGCCGCGCCACGCTTGCGTGTCGATGATCGCCACCTCGAGCACGAACACGACCGCGGTCGTCCACCCTGCGACGCGGCGGACCCTTGGCCAGTCGGAAAGCCACGTGAACATCCACGCGAGCGTCAGGCTGTAAAGGGCGGTGGAGATGGCGAACTTGAACGGTTTGAGCCAGGCGGGGGCGCCGGTGATGATGCGTGGGTCGACGAAAACGCCGATCAGTGAAGGGACGGCCACGACGAGCATCAGGATTCCAACGACGGTGAGCGGCGGGCTGTTGCGCCACAGCGCGCGGAGAAGCGCGGTGGCTCGAGTCCAGGCGGTCGGCGGTGTGGTGTCTCGGGTCGAATGCATGGCGACTCTCTCAATGTTGCCTATGTCAACATAGATAAGCGCGAGATGTTGCCGCTGTCAACACCGCGGGCCTATCTTACATCCCATGACTCCACTGAAGCGCGCGGCCCGCAAGCCGCGCCGTCCGTATCATCACGGCAACCTGCGCCGAGCGCTCATCGATGAAGCGCTGGCGACCATTCGTGAAGACGGGGTCGATGCAGTGACCCTGCGTGAAATCGGGGCTCGTGTCGGCGTGTCGCGGACGGCGCTCTACCGACACTTCGCCGACAAGCGCGCGTTGCTCACGGCCGTCGCGACCGAAGGGTTCCGCACGTTACGGCAAGAGCTCGTCTCGGCGTGGGAGTCAGGAGGCCGTGGGGACGCGGCGTTCCGTTCCATGGGTGTCGCCTACGTCCGTTTCGCGGTCACGAACTCGTCTCACTATCGCGTGATGTTCGGCGGCTTCGTCGACCCACAGCCGCAGGACCCTGATCTCGTCGCCGAAGGGGAGGGTGCCTTCCGAGCGCTCGTCGACGCGCTCGCGGCGTTGCAGCGCGACGCGCTCGTGCGTGCCGACGAAACGCTGCTCATGGCCAGCTACGTCTGGGCGCTCGTGCACGGCGTGGCCATGCTCGGCATCGATCGCCAACTGCGCGACCCGGTCGATGTCGAAGGGCTGATGCAGTACGCGCTCGAGCGACTGCGGACTGGAATCGCGATCAACACGGATGATCGTACGACACAGGCCTAACGACGGCTGCACGGCGGCGCGACCTGCGGCTGAGACACGCTGTACAGTCCGGCACGCGGGGACACCGCAGCGTTCGACGGCGCCTTGCCCGCTGGGTCGAGGAGGACGTGGCTGACGCCGCCGCAGCCGATGCGAGGTCAGCCGTGCCCACCCTCCTCCCGCACTTCGTACTTTAGTGTCGTTTCGGCGATCCGGCGCACCAGGGCGCTGAACTCGGCATCCGAGAGGCTGACACACGCCGAGCGAAGGCGGGCTGAAATGTCGCTTACGAGCTCGTTGAGACGGGCCTGACGACCCGCATCCGTGCTCAGCGGTGATACCGCTCGTGGATTGACGTTCACTCGGTGGTCGCGTTTGGTTGGGGAAACAAATATGATTGACACTACCCATGTTCGCGAGAGCGCGGGCCAGTCGACCTCCGGAGTGCCGGCGAAGCCGGCGAACGGGATCTCCCATATCGGCAGTGGTGCGGCGCGTGCAGGGCAGACGCGCTCTCGTAGAGACGCAGCCCATGCGCTTGCCATCGGAACAACCCGCCTACTGCTTTCTCCTCGATGCGATCTGGACCGCGCGTTCGACGGGAGAGCTCGAGCGGTTCCGGGCTCTGGCACTGGCGCACTACGCGGGCAAAACCCGCCAGACGCTGGTGCAGCTCATCGACGATCGCGCACCCCGATTGCCGCCGCGTCTGGATTCACGCGGCCGCTGGGCGCCTGACCAGGCACCGCCGCGCGCGGCCTCCGGAAATGGGTAGCACCTCTCGCGACATCGCCCATCACCGTCTTCACGCGATGCGGAAATTTGGGAGCGGCATGCAAGCCCGCGCGGGGCGGCAGACTTCTGCGAGTCCCGGCGTAGCACCGATGGTCGATGCGACGGCGGAACACGGCGAGAGCCGCGGGGAGGGCAGTAGCGACGCAGGAATCACCAGCAGGAGCTATCCGCAGGCGTCGATCGCGGCGTCTCAGATCCCCAGAGTGCCATGGACGCCCGCGTGTACTTCCAGCTCACCGACTCGATCACCGATTCCACGACCGCGGCGGAGCTGGCCGCCATGCGCGATGTGTCCGCGAGACGCCCATGCTCGAGAGAGCGTCGCGCGCTCGAGCGGCTGCTGCAGTCACGCGAGACAGCCCTGGAGTCCGCCAGCACCGAGGCGGTGATCGAGTCTCGATGCGCGTTAGGCTCGGATTGGCCGCGCGCTACCCCCGAAGCGTGAGCTCGACGTGCTCGACGACGTCCCGTGTATGCGCTCCATGCTCGGCGGGGTCGATGTCGATGCCGAGGTTGTGGCAGAGCCCCTCGACGAAGCGCGGTAGGTCGCGCGTGCAATGCCCGGCCAGCGCCTCCGTGATGCGTACCGCGTAGCCAGAAGCGAGGATAATGCGCTCCCGCTCGCCCGCGAAGGCATTCGGCGTCGGCTTGACCGCGATGCCCAGCGCATCGCACAGGCTCGTCGCGTCGCCAATCGCCGCCGCAAAGTCGGGTTGCCCCTGCGTGGCGAGGTGTTCTTCCGCGCGAGCGGCGAAGGTCTCTGCGAGGATCATGCGGTCTTCGTTCGAGAGCTTTCTGGCGAGTTGCGTCTCGGGCATCGGGTGCATCTCCCTCAATCATGTGAGCCGACGGCAGCAGCCGGTCGCGGGTAGGCTGGCAGGTCCCGGTGCCTTCGCATGCAATTCCCGCAGCACGTTGCGTCTGCCAACTCCGGCCAATGCCGCGATTCCAAAGCAACTCGAGGCAGCCGCGGCTACGCGACAGAGCTGAGCTGCCCGATGCGCGGCCTGTAGCAGGCCCGACGCCTGGCGTTAGGCAGAAGATGGCGTGTCCACGGATGATCGAGGTTCGCGATCAGCGCATCGAAGCTTAGGCCGGCGAACTCAGCGTTCGCTTCGGCACGGTGCCTGCGCGTGGAATCGGCCTCACCGATACGGAAGGTCATCATGGACCGAAAGAGGCCAGACGCACCGCACGAAGCGGTGCCGGACGACACCCGCCGGGAACGGGATCTCGAGGACGACGTGGACGTCTCCACGCCATCGGAGCCACCGTTCACGAAATCGGGCAACATCGCGGCGCCAAAATTCGGCTCAGCAGGGAGTGGCGGCGCGGAATTGGAGCCCGGCCCAGAGCGCTAGCAAGCAGGCACAGCGTAGCGACATGCACACGGCGTCCCTCGTGTCTACCAAGCGGTGGGCACGATGGACGCCGTGGTCGTGTGACTGCCGGCGTCACGGTTTGATTCGTCTATCGGTTGGGTCGATCAGGCTGCTAGAATATGGATCAGGCGCTGCCGCGTCACCGCGTTGCGTGACGCCTAACGCCGCCAAACTCGGCGCCATCCTCTCGACGGAATCACCGTATGACATCCAGTCGCGCGATCATGTTCGCGGTGTCGACGCTCGCGCTTGCGGCCGGCGTCGCGTGGTCCGCGCCTGACAGCCCCAACTCGCCCCGCGCCCGGCTCGCTGGTTGGCTGCGGGAGCACGGGCATGCGAGCATGGCGGAAGCCATTGAGCCGCCGAGCCTGACACGTCCAGATGGGCTCCCTGGAGTTCCGAAGGATTCGCCGTTGCCTCCTCAGGTAATCCCGCCGCTTCCCTGAGCGACGAACTCGCGCGCGGTGGTATCGCTCGCGTTTCACGACGGCGGCACGCAGCCTGCCCGGTCAACCTGTCCTTTCGCAATCGACCGTGGAACGGACCCGTGACGACGGGCACGGTCGGCGTCATCCGTCGGACAAGGAGAGGCAGCATGGGAACGGCCTTCGAGAGCAACGTCGCCGCGCCTGGCAATGGTGGACGTCGCATGGGCAGCGCGCTGGCGCCGCAAGTGCGGCCGCGCGGCGACGCGACAGAACGGTATCAGCAGCTCGCCGATGAAGATCGCGGCACGGGCGGAGAGAGTCTCGCCGATTTCCTTGGATTCTTCAGTATCGGGCTCGGCCTCGCGGAACTCCTGGCGCCGACGGCCATGTCACGCGTCATTGGCGTCAAGCATCCGGACGACCGCACTCGCTCGACGATGCGGCTCATGGGCTTGCGTGAGATCGGCAACGGGCTCGCCATCCTGTCGAACCAGCAGCCGGAGAAGGCGGTGTGGTCACGCGTCGCCGGCGATGCCCTCGACCTCGCATTCCTCGGCAAGACGCTGAGCAATCCCGACAACGATCGTGGCCGTACGTTGTTCGCGACGGCGAATGTGCTCGCCGTGACCGCACTCGACGTGATGTGCGCCAAGCAACTGTCGAAGCAGCCGGACACGATCGCGAACGCTGGTGTGGACAAGGGAATCATCCGGACCAAGCGCAGCATCACGGTGAATCGGCCCGTCGAGGAGGTCTACTCGTTCTGGCGCAACTTCGAGAACCTGCCGCAGTTCATGCGGCATCTCGAGTCGGTGACTGTCATGGACAACAATCGCTCGCACTGGGTCGCGAAGGCGCCAGCGGGCAAGAGCGTGGAATGGGACGCGGAGACCACCGAGGACAGGCCTAACGAGCTCATCGCGTGGCGTTCGCTGCCGGGCGCGGGTGTCTACAACGCGGGCGAGGTGCGCTTCAATCCAGCCCCCGGGAACCGCGGCACCGAAGTTCGCGTCACCCTGGAGTACGACCCGCCGTTCGGAAAGCTCGGGTCGAAGGTGGCGATGCTGTGGCGTGAGGAGCCGGGACAGCAGGTGCAGGACGATCTCCGGCACTTCAAGCAGGTGATGGAGACCGGAGAGATCGTACTGTCCGACGCCACCAAGCAGCGTGGCATGCACCCGGCCAAGCCCGACGACAAGCCCGTGGAGCTGTGATCGCGCGCCGGCCGCATCAGGCGGCCGGCGCTGACTTCAAGGTGACCGCATTCGAGGGATACGCGATGAAAGCGACATGCTGGATGGGACCGCAAAAGATGGTCGTAAAGGAGGTCCCGGATCCGAAAATTCTCAATCAACGGGACTGCATCGTGAAGATCACGTCCACCGCGATCTGCGGGTCGGACCTGCATCTCTACAACGGGTTCCTGCCCATGATGGAGCCGGGTGACATCATGGGCCACGAATTCATGGGCGAGGTCGTCGAAGTCGGGCGCGATGTGAAGAAGGTTCGCAAGGGCGATCGTGTGGTGGTGCCGTTCCCGATCGCGTGCGGCGCGTGCGGCGCGTGTGCCGCTCAGGCATACTCGTTATGCGAGAACTCGAACCCCAACGCCTGGATCGCCGAAAAGATGCTCGGCCATTCTCCATCGGGGATCTTCGGGTACTCGCACCTGACCGGCGGATTCGCCGGCGGACAGGCCGAGTATGCCCGCGTGCCGTTCGCCGACGTTGGGCCGTTCAAGGTCCCGGAGGATCTGACGGATGATCAGGTGCTCTTCCTGTCGGACATTCTTCCGACGGGCTACATGGGGGCCGAGATGTGCGGTATCAAGCCGGGTGACACGGTCGCGGTCTGGGGCTGTGGTCCGGTCGGCCAGTTCGCGATCGCCAGCGCGTACTTGTTAGGTGCCGAGAAGGTCATCGGCATCGACCGCTTCCCGTACCGGCTGCAGATGGCGCGGGAACGCGCGGGCGCGGTGACGATCAACTACGAAGAAGTGGACAGCGTACCCGACGTGCTCAAGGACCTGACGGCAGGGCGCGGCCCGGACCACTGCATCGACGCCGTCGGCGCCGAAGGCCACACGCACGGTGTGCAGTACGTGCACGACCGCGCCAAGCAGATGATGCGCATGCAGACCGATCGGCCAATCGCGCTTCGTGAGGCCATCAACTCGTGCGCCAACGGCGGAACGGTGTCGGTGATCGGCGTCTACACGGGCTTGATCGACAAGTTTCCGATGAACGCGGTGATGAACCGGTCGCTCACGATCAAGACGGGTCAGTGCCACGTGCACCGCTACATGCAGCCACTGCTGGACCGTATTCAGCGCGGCGAGCTCGACCCGACGTTCATCATCACGCATCACATGCCGCTCGACGATGCAGCCGCGTGGTTACGACATCTTCAACAAGAAGCTGGAGAACTGCGAGAAGGTCGTGCTGCAAGCCGCATAACGCTGTCATTCCGAGCGAAGGCCCGAAGGGCCGGAGTCGAGGAATCGTGGCCGTACCGGTCGATGACCTTCTCTACAGGTACGCTCACGATTCCTCACGCGCCCGCCGCTGGCGGGCACCCGGCTTCGCTCGCTCGGAATGACACGGTATCCGAACTAATCGGTCCGCAGTGCGACGTTCGCGTCCACGCGTGACGCGCGCATCGCCGGGATCCAGCTCGCCGCGAGCGCGACAACGATCAACGTGACGCCCACGAGCACGAAGACGAACGGGTCTGTCGGTGACACGTTGAAGAGCAGCGGCTTGACCCATTTGCCGGCCCAGAGCGCGATCCCCACGCCGATCGCGACGCCGATGATCGCGAGACGCAGCCCATCGGTCACCACCAGGCGGATAACGTCGGTGGCCTGCGCGCCTAACGCACGTCGAACGCCCAACTCGTGCGTCCGCTGCGCCACGTTGTACGAAATGACGCTGTACAGCCCGATGGCCGCGAGCACGAGCGCCAGCGCGCCGAACGCGACGAACATCGTTGCCCCGAGGTGCCACGAGCGCGTCTGTGAGCCAACGACCTCTCTGAACGGCGTGAGTGTGATGTACGACGCTCCAGGCATTTCCTTCTGCAGGCGACGCCTGATGGCTTCTTTCAGCTTCACGGCGTCGCCGCGGGTGCGTACGACCAGCCCGCCGTTCGTCGGGCTGAACTGCGCCGCCGACATGTAGTAGTAGTACCCCGAGTCCGCCGCGAGACCCTGTTCCTTGATGTTCTCGGCGATGCCGACCACGTAGGTGCACGGCACCGTGTCGCCGCCGACCTTCATACACTGGCCAATCGGGTTCTTGCCTGGCCACAGGACTTTCCCCATCGCCTCGCTCACGACCGCGGCTCGCGGCGCGTTCACCGCGTCTTCGATGCCGATCCCTCGGCCGGCTATGATGCGGGTGCCGAGGGTCGCGAAGTACTCGGGCGACACGGCATTCAAATCGAACTGCCCGAGCCGACTGACTGTGTCGATGCCTTCGACGAAGAGCGAATTGCTCCACATACTCCAGAACGGAATCGTCGCCTGAAGGCTCGCGTTCTGAACACCAGTGATGCCTTTCGCTGTTTCAAGGAGGCGTTGGCGCAGCGACACCGTACCTGCGCTGTCGAGTTTCACACCCCGCATGTTGAGTTCGACGAACAGTACCGGATCGACGTCATAGCCGAGTCGAATGTTCTGCACGTTTCGGAGGCTGCGGACGAACAGTCCGGCGCCAACGAGCAGGATTACCGATAGCGTCGCCTGCAGCACGAGCAGGCCTATGCGTGCCTTGGAGCGATGGTAGGTTCCTTCGCGAGCGCCGGCCTTGAGATCGCCCGTGAGATCCGCGCGACCGGCTTGCAGAATGGGCGCGAGCCCGGTCAGCAGCCCGACGACGATCGCGGCCGTGGCGGTGAACAGGACCGTGCGGGCGTCGTGGAGTCCGGACGCCGCCTCGCTCTTCTCCAGCAGCGTGGCGCGCAACGCGGTGCCACCCCAGTGAGCGACGAGCAGGCCCAGGCCGCCGCCTAACACGGCGAGCAGCATGCTCTCCGTGAGCAGCTGCGACAGCAGGCGGCCGCGGCTCACGCCGAGTGCGAGGCGGAGCGCGATTTCACGCCTGCGGCGCAGTGCACGGGCGAGCAGGAGGTTGGCGACGTTGGCGCACGCGATGAGAAGGACGATCACTGACACGCCGCCAACCCACGTCGCGACCTTCGCGACATTCGACGCGTTAGGGCCGCGCTCGGCCAGGATGGATCCGATGATCGCGCGCGGGCGCATGACCTCGTTTGGCGACGTTCTCTTCTGCTCGACGCGTTGTGCGTCGAGGCTCTTGAGGTACGCGTTCGTGAGGTCGGCGTTCGCCGCGGCGATCGAGACACCCGGCTTCAGGCGCACCATCGTCGACATCCAACCCCAACTGTACGTCGTCCACCAGTTCGTCTTCGCCCTGAGGAAACCGGCAGCCGTTGCCGCGTAGCTCGTGAGCGGGATGAACGCCGCTGGTGGCTTGTCCGCCCACAGGCCAACGAACCTCGGGGGCGCGACCCCGATGATGGTGTAGATCGTGGGGCCGATCTGGATCTGCGCGCCGAGCGCGTCACGGCGGCCGCCGTACTGCATCTGCCACATCGTGTTGCTGAGCACTGCGACCGGCGTTCCCGGCGGGCGGACGATCCTCGCTCTCGAGGAAATAGCGGCCGAGTGCCGGCGGCGCGTCGAAGAAGCCGAAGAAGTTCGCGCTGACGATCCCGATGCTCATCTCACGGGCGGCGTCGCCGACACCGACCGCGACGTCACGTTGCGTGTAGCCGGCAACGTCCGAAAACGCGTGCGTCCAGCGCACGAAATCGGCGTACCGCGCATACTGGCCGCCTCCCGACACGTTCTCCTTGCCCCGATACGTCTGGAACGTGTAGACCCGATGCGCCGTGGACGGGTCCTTCATCAGGGCCGGGGGCCGGAAGAGCAGCTGGTCCACGATGCCGAACATCGCGGCGTTCGCACCGATCCCGAGGCCGAGCGTCGCGATGACCGCGATCGCGAAAGCGGGCTTCAGACGAAGGCCGCGGATGGCGTACTTGAGATCGTGCTTCAGGTTGTCGAAGATCATATCCCTCTGACACAGGCCGTCGAACAAGGGTTGTCGATTGCCGTCGGTCCACGAATTCCAAGCTCATGACACTACGTACCGCAGCGACTGCCGCAACCTTCTGTGTCACCCTCTCGATTTCGGCTTCCGGCCAGGTTACCGGTCAGGCCGCCGTACTGAGCCGGATCGACTCCGTCGTCAAGGCTGAGATGAGTCGCCAGAAGATCCCGGGCGTCGCCGTCGCGATCGTCTCGAAGGGGACGGTGATGATGGCGAAGGGCTACGGCGAGGCGAATGTCGAGCATCACGTCGCGGTCACGCCGGAGACGGTATTCGAGTCGGGGTCGGTCGGTAAGCAGTTCACATCGACTGCCGTCATGTTGCTCGTCGAAGACGGGAAGATCGGACTCGAGGACCCGATCACGAAATATTTCCCGGACGCCCCCGCGAGCTGGGCTGGCATCACCGTTAGGCACCTGCTGACGCACACGTCCGGCATTCCTGATTACACGACGGACGCGATGGACTACCGTCGCGACTACACGGAAGACGAGCTGGCGAAGATGGCGTTCGGACTGAAACCCGAGTTCCCGCCGGGCTCGCGCTGGAACTACAGCAACACCGGGTACGTGTTGCTCGGCATCATCATTCACAAAGCGTCGGGGCAGTTCTACGGCGACGTGCTTCGCGACCGCGTGTTCGGGCCACTGCAGATGCGTACAGCCCGGATCATCAGCGAAGAAGACATCATCCCGAACCGTGCCGCGGGCTACCAGCTCGTAAAGGGTGCGCTCAAGAACCAGGAGTGGGTCGCGCCGATGTTGAACACCACGGCGGACGGCTCGCTCTACCTCTCGCTGCAGGACTACATCGCGTGGGATCGTGGCCTGCGCGCAGGGAAGATCCTCAAGCCGGCGAGCTGGGCGACGGTCAACACGCCCGTGACGCTCACGAGCGGGAAGCACTACCCGTACGGCTTCGGGTGGAGCATCGACACGGTCGCAGGGCAGCTTCGCATTCACCACGGCGGCGCGTGGCAGGGATTCCAGACGTACATCTCGCGCTACCTGGGCGACGACATGACGATCGTCGCGCTCGCCAACCTTGGCGGCTCGCAGCCAGTGGCGATCGTGGATGGCGTCGCCGGCATTCTCGATCCGGCGCTCCGTGCGAAGCCGCTCGTGCCCATCGAGGATCGCGAGCCGGCGTTGCGGGCGCGGCTGGAGACGGTGCTGGCGGCTACGCGCGACGGGAAACTCTCGCCTAACGACTTCGCGTACGTCCGCGCCGGATTCTTCCCGGCGTGCGGCCAAGGCCTATCAGGAGATGCTGAGCGGCGTCGGCACGCCGAACCGGGTGACGCTGCTCGACCGAACGGTGCTCGGTGACGATCGCATCTCGGTCTACGACGTGGCGTACGGAGACAAGGTATTCCGCGTTCGCCTCGGACTCGCCCCAGATGACAGGGTGTCCGTGTTCACGATGCGGCGGCGATGAGGAACTGATGCTGGTTGCCCCCTGGCACTTGCTCGTCGCGTTCGTGTCGGTCGCGGCGCCGCTGCGTGCTGCGCACGGACAGCCACCGCTACCATCGCCGCTATCGACCTCGTCGCAGGACGAGCCCATCGCCACCACCCGACACGCGGTGACGCTCGACGGGCGAACGCTCCAATACACGGCGCGCGCCGGTCGCATACCGATCCGCGACAACGAAGCAGGCGACGTGCATGGGCAGATGTTCTTCGTCTCGTACACGCTCGACCGCGTCGCGGGTACGGCGCCACGCCCATTGACGTTCGTGTGGAACGGCGGCCCCGGATCCAACTCGGCGCTCGTCCACCTCATTGGTTTCGGACCGAAGCGCATCGCGCCACCGCGCGGGGCCAGCGCCAGCGATGGGACGCGCTGGGTCGTCGAGCCGAATCCGGGCACGTGGCTCGACGAGACAGACCTCGTGTTCGTCGACCCGATCGGCACCGGATATAGTCGGCCCACGCGCGCCGACTATGCGGGAGAGTTCTATCAGAACCGCGGTGATGCCGAATCGGTCGCGGAGTTCATTCGCGTGTACCGCACGCGCTACGACGCGTTCGATGCGCCGCTGTTTCTCGCTGGCGAGAGCTTCGGCGTCACCCGGGCGGCGGGCGTCGCGGACGCACTCGAGAGTCGCGGCACCGAGGTGCGCGGCGTCATTCTGATGGGACTCGCGCTGCCGCTCGGCTCGGCGTCGAATGTGACGCGCATCGCGTTAGGCCTGCCGAGTCAGACGGTTGCGGCGTTTACGCATCGGAGGCTCGCACCGGAATTGCAGCGCGACATGGCCGCTACCGTCAAGCAGGTCGAGTCGTGGGCCGCGACGGACTACGCGCGCGCGCTCGCACGGCGCGACAGCCTCAGTCCAGCGGAGCGGGATTCAGTCACGCGAGCGCTCTCTCGATTTACCGGTCTCGCCGCATCGCTGATCGATCAGCGCACACTCGCCGTCGAAGACATGCAGTTCGCGACGCAATTGCTGCGGGGAGAAGGGAAGTTCGTTGGGCTCTACGACACGCGGAGGCTTGGTCCGCTCGACACGACCGACGCGCCGTACGATCCGACCAAAGATCCGAGCCTGCTCAACCTGCTCGACGACGTCACTGTGCTGCGTTATCTGCGCGATGAGCTCGGGTACCGGAACGATCTGAAGTACCAGGGTCCATTCGGCGGCGGGTATCCGCCGCCTACGACGTTTCGCGGTGACTGGATGTCTACGAAATGGCGGTGGGCTCCGGCGGACACCGCGCCAGCTACACAGCCGCCGCAGCAGCCGCTCGAGAGCGCGATGCGAGCGAACCCGTCGCTCCGCGTGTTGATCGGCTGCGGCATCTACGATCTCGTCTGTGATTACTTCGGTAACGTGTGGAGGGCGAGCCACCTCGACGCGTCGCTCGCGCGAAACGTTGTCGCTCGCAGCTATCCGGGCGGTCACGCGATGTACACGGATCCGCGCGCGCACCTCGAGCTCAAGCGCGATGTCGTGCAGTTCATCCGTGATGCGGTAGCGTCGTCGGCGCGTCCGCGCTGATGGTGCGACAGCGACGACTCCTGCGGGCTGGGCAATGCGTCGTGTTGCTGATCGGCGCAGCTGTGTTGCTGGCGACAGGCAAAGTCAGCGCTCAGGCCGACACCGTTCCAGGTGTCGCAACGCCGATCGTCACGACGCATCACCGCATCGCGCTCGCCGGGAAGTCAATCGCGTACACGGCGCGCGCAGGCATGATTCCCATCCGGCACAACGAGACCGGTGAGGCGCGCGGCTACATCTTCTTCGTGTCGTACAGTGTCGACCGTCCGAACGGCCGGCCGCCGCGACCGCTGACGTTCGCCTGGAATGGCGGGCCTGGTTCGAACTCGCTGCTCCTGCACCTCGACGCGTTAGGCCCGCGACGGCTGGACGCCGGCGATGGCGTGACGCCGAGCAGGCCGCCAGCGTTCGAGGACAATCAGGCGACATGGCTCGATCAGACGGACCTGGTGTTCGTCGATCCCATCGGCACAGGCTTCAGTCGTGCCGCGCGGCCCGAGATCGCGCAGGACTTCTACGGAGTGCTGGGCGACATCGCCGCGACGGTGGAGTTCATCCGCGCGTATCGGACGCGCTTCGACGCGTGGGACGCGCCCGTGTATCTCGCCGGTGAGAGCTACGGCGTCTGGCGCGCCGCCGGCGCCGCCGAGGCGATGGAGAAGGGCGGCCAGCGCGTCGCGGGGCTCGTGCTCATATCCGGCGGTATTCCCCTCGGGCCACTCGCCTCGGACGATGAGCGCGCGGCGTTGTTCATTCCAACACGAACGGCGTCGGCATTCTATCACCGCGCGTTGCCCGCCGACCTGCAAGGCGATCGCGCACGCGCCCTGGCGGAAAGCGAACGCTGGGCGAAAGAGGTCTATGCGCCGGCACTCGCGCGTCGTGACTCATTGAGCGAGACGGAGCGGGCGGCAATCATCGCGCAGCTGTCGCGATTCACCGGGTTGGACGCGCGTCTCATCGACAGGAAGTCGCTCGTCGTCGACCGACAGTTCCTGCTCGATCACCTGCTCCGCGATCGCGGGCAGGGGACGTTAGGCAGGTTCGATACCCGACAGATTGGAGGCCGCACCTGCGACCGAACGTGCGGTGGAGGCAAAGCGCCGCGCACTGATCAACCGCTACCTTCGCCGCGAGCTCGGCTTCACCACGGACCTCGTCTACCAGGGGCTCGAGGTCGGCTATTCGTCGTCGCCCAACCCCGAGAGCGTCGGCGCGCGGTGGCAGTACGACCAGGGTGATCCTACCGTGCCTCTCGTCGTTCGCAACACCGACGGGCCGCCCGGCGGAACTCCACCGTGGCTCCGCCGCGCGATGGCCATCGACACGTCGCTTCGTGCGTTTGTCGCGACGGGCATCTACGATTCGCTGAACAGTTGCGCGGGCGAACGACTACGTGCTGAGCCGGCTCCCCGCGACTGACGCCCGGCGGATCACGTTCCGCTGCTACGAGGGCGGACACATGATGTACGAGGACCGCGACGCCCGGTTCAAGCTTCAGCGGGACATCGCGCGGTTCTATGCGGGGGATCGTTAACCGTTCCCGCATCTCAGACGAAGGGGCGAACGGATTGCTCTGATCTTGCGGATGACCGCCTGGCGAGCGCTGGATCTCATCGGGCTGGACGCACCAGCTCCGGCTGCTCCTGGAGTAGCGACGCAATGGTCTCGAGCGCGGTGGTGAGCGCAGCGTGGCTCGTGGCCGAGCCCAGGCTCACACGCACCGCACGCGATGGGTGCGTCGGGTCCACCGCGAACGCGTCACCACTTGCGACGAGCACGCCACGGCGGCGCAGGGCTTCCACGAAGTCCGACGCGCGGTCCCACTGACGCGGGAGCTCGAGCCAGTGGTGCAGGGCGTAGGGTGACCCCGCGCTCCGCGGCAATCCGAGCTGCGCGTGAAGGATTGTTTGTCGCGCCTGCGACTCCGTGCGGCGCTCGGCGACGATCTTCGTGGCGTCGCCATTCGTGATCCAGCGTGACGCGATCTCCGTCATGAGCGGGGCGGCGAGCCAGCCCGTCGCCTGCAGGTGCGGCGAGAGCTTCACCGCGAGGGCGGGCGTGGGTGCGACCACGTACGCAGTACGCAGCGCTGGTGTGACGGACTTCGAGAAGCTGCTGACGTAGTACGAAAGCTCCGGCAGCAGCGAGGCGAGCGGGCGCGGCGCGTCCGGCACGAGCGGGGCGTACGTGCCGTCTTCGACGAGCCCCACGCCGCGCTCGCGCAGGATGGCGGCGACGCGACGTCGGCGTCCGACGGACATCACCGACGTCGTCGGATTCTGCAGCGTCGGCGTCGCGAGCAGCAGCTTCGGGCGATGCACTCGGCAAGCGTGCGCGAGCTCTTCAGGCACGAGCCCGTCGCGATCGAGTCCCACGCCGACGGTGCGTAGACGGAGCAAGCGAGCAGCCGCCAGGAAGCCCGGATATGTGTGTGCCTCGGTGAGCACCACATCGCCCGGCTCACAGTGGGCAGACAGGACGGAGGTCAGCGCCTGTTGCGCCCCACCACAGACGGCAAGGCGATCGACCGATGCCGTGATGCCATGCGACGCGCACCACGCGACCCCAGCCTCGCGATGTTCGACGCTGCCGCCCACGGGCGCGTACGCCAGCAGGGCCGCGAGGGTAGGGGAGCGCCCGATGTCCGCCAGCGAGCGTCGCATCGCGGCGTCGCACGTATCGCTCGGTTCAGGCGGCAGGTTCACCGTGAGATCGACGAGCGGAGCGGCGGTGCGCGTCGCGGGCGATGGGCGTGCTCCGCGGACGTACGTACCACGGCCCACATGACCGACGACGAGCCCGCGACGGCGCGCTTCCGCTGTACGCGCGCGAGACCGTCGTGACATCCACGCCGAGGGTCGCGGCGAGCGCGCGATGCGTGGGCAGTCGAGTGCCGGCGGCGAGCCGACCGGATTCCGCGTCGTCGGCGATCGCGTCCGCGATGGCGGCGTAGAGCGGTTGTGTGTCGGCGGGGAGCCGAGGGGTCCACGTCATGTGCGGCTGGGCTGGATGCATACAACTCGCGATCCATACAAGAAGAACAGAAAACCATACAATTTGCAAGCAATCGGAGCATTGTCTACGTTGCGTGCATTACTCGCTTCTCCTCTGAATCGCCGTCCCGAGGACCCGATGACTTCCATGTTCACCCCTGCCGCACATACCCCGACCGACGCGACCGCGCCTTCCGAGTCGGATGTCGTTCCGCGCGAGCGCTCGCTCGATCCCGAGAACTGGGACACCATGCGCGCGCTCGGTCATCGCATGATCGACGACATGTTCGCGTACCTCACGACGATAGGCGATGGGCCCGTCTGGCAGCCGCCGACGGAACGCGCGCGCGAGAGCTACCGCGCCGCGCTCCCCCACTCAGCGACGGCGCCGGAACGCATCTACGAGGAGTATCAGCAGAACGTGCTTCCCCATCTCATCGGCAACGCGCACCCGCGTTTCTGGGGCTGGGTGACAGGAACGGGAACGCCGCTCGGCATGCTCGCCGATCTGTTGGCCTCGGGCACGAACGCGCACGCGGCGTTCGGTGACCAATCCGCGACGCACCTCGAGCGGCAGGTCATTAGCTGGTTCACGACGCTGTTCGCGATGCCCGAGACGGCTGGCGGGTTGCTGGTGTCGAGCGGATCGACGGCGAATCTCACGGCGCTCACCGCGGCGCGCGACGCGATGGTGCCCGGGTTTCTCCAGGACGGGAACGCGGGAGCGCCGTGCGTCGTGTACGCGTCGGATGAGGTGCACAACTCCGTCGATAAAGCCGTCGGAATGATCGGACTGGGACGACGAAACGTTCATCGCGTGGCGACGGACGACGACTATCGCATCGTGCCGGCCGCGCTCGAGCGGGCGATCGCGGAAGATCGTGCGGCTGGTCGCCGGCCGATCTGCATCATCGCGACGGCGGGCACCGTGAACACTGGCGCGATCGATGATCTCGAGGCGCTCGCCGCGATCGCCAGGCGAGAGAAGCTGTGGCTCCACGTCGACGGCGCGTTCGGCGCTTCACTCATTGTCTCATTGCAACTGCGCCATCTCCTGCGCGGGATTGAGCTTGCGGACTCCATCGCGTTCGATTTTCACAAGTGGTTCTACGTTCCGTACGACGTCGGCTGCACGCTCGTGCGAGACGAGCGGCATCTGCGCGACTCGTTCTCGCCGCCGGCGGCGTATCTCGCGAAGCTCGATCGTGGTGTGGTGGGTGGTGGCGTCTCGTACGGTGGACTCGGCGCCGATCTGTCGCGCCGGTTTCGCGCGCTCAAGGTGTGGATGAGCTTCAAGGAGCACGGCGCTGACCGATACGGTGAGCAGATCGAGCAGAACGTCGCGCAGGCGAAGTATCTCGCGGGTCTCATCGAGCGTGCGCCGGAGTTGGAGCTCGCCGCACCGGTCCCGCTCAACATCGTCTGCTTCCGCTACGTTGGCGGCCAGCGCTCCGCCGAAGATGGCGACACCGTCACCCGCGAAATCCTGATGCGTCTCCAGGAACGCGGCATCGCGGTGCCATCATCGACGGTGCTCGACGGGCGCTTCGCGATTCGCGTCGCGATCTGTAATCACCGCAGCACGCGCGCGGACTTCGACGCGCTCGTGGCAGCGGTCCTGGCGATCGGCGCTGAATTGCGACGGTGACAGTAGTGCCGCTCGTGCTGCTCGGTTACCGAGCGGCGCGGGCGGCGGCGACGATCTCGTCTCGCATTGCCGCGTCAGGCATCGGCTCGTACGCTGCGCGCATGTTGTCGCGCAGGTGGTCGACCTTCGATGTTGCCGGTATGACGCACGTGACCGCCGGGTGCGAGATCACGAACTTCAGCAGCAGCTGCGCCCACGTGGAGCAGCCGATGTCGGCCGCCAGGCCAGGTAGGGGTTTGCCGCTCAGCCTGCCTAACACGTTCCCGCCACCGAACGGTCGGTTTACGATGACCGCAATGCCCCGCTCGGCCGCGAGCGGCAGGATCGTGCGGTCCGCCTCGCGTTCGGCGACCGAGTAGTTGATCTGCACGAAGTCGACGGGTTCCGCCTCGAGAACGCGAGCCACGTCGTCATGGTGCCCCGCGGTATAGTGCGTCACGCCGACGTAGCGGACGCGTCCCGCTTCTCGCCAGGCGCGGATGGTTTCGAGGTGAGTCTGCACGTCGACCAGGTTGTGCACCTGCATGAGGTCGACTTGTTGGACGTGCAGCTTTTTCATCGACTGCTCCATCTGGTCGGCGCCGCGCTTCTTGCCTGACGTCCACACTTTCGTGGCGACGAAGAGACGGTCGCGGACGCCGAGCTTCGCCATGAGATCGCCGATCACTTCTTCGGACCGCCCGTACATGGGAGATGTGTCGATCATACCACCCGGGATTGTGGCGAATTCCGAGAGGCACGTCTCTAGCGTTTCGCGATCGGCGGCGCCGCGACCGACGTCGAACGTCTGCCAGGTGCCTAGTCCGAGAACCGGAATCGTTTCGCCCGACGACGGGATGGTGCGGGACAATGGTGAGGGTTCCATGCGTCCAGGTTACGTGGTGTATCTCGATGTGACATAGGATGTCGGTGCATTGGCTCTGGCGCTGGTATCGTGCCACGTATTCCAACCGGGGCGTATTTGACTCTATCGACACCGTACTCCGAGTGTCTGGCGCGAGTGCGGTCAGTACTCGTGTTCTTCGCCGCCATCGGCCGGGCGAACGCTGCGGTGCTGGCGGAGCTGGAATCCGAGGTGAGGTCCACGGTGGAGACGGCGCGCGCGGCCGGCCTCGAGAGCGAAGAGGTGGTTGCGGATCTCGATCGGCTGGCCACAACGACCTTACCGGCATCCGCCGCCGCCTCGGCGTCCCGGACGATGCGCGGCTGGATCGCCAACGGAGCAGAGCGGCCGAATGCGAACAATTTAACGAGTGGTGGCGATGAGCTCACCGCCTGAGGATCGGCGACCGCTCATGCAGGCAGGCTGCGACGCATCTGCCTGACGAGTGCGGTAGCGGTATCCGGTAACGCCTCCGTTTCGCGACTCATCACATTGGGCTGGTCGCAACGGGCGAAAACAACGGTTGTTTCGGGAGCGTCGTTCATGATCCCCGTTACCCCGTTTCCGCACCGTGCCCATAGCGCCGTCGCTGCCACCGATGCTCCGCGCCGCAATCGCCGTTGGGTTGTCGGCAGTGCTCATGTGGGCACCATCGCGATTACAGGCGCAGGGTCGCACGATACACGGTTCTGTGCTCGCGCCGCAGGCCGACTCCGCGGCGATGGCCCGGTCGGCGTACGGCCGCGCCGTGGCCGCCTATCGGAAGAATGACATTCCCACGGCGCGGCTCGAGATGAAACGCGCGGCGGACGCATGGCCAACGCAGGGAGTTTACCTCGAGAACGCGCTCGCGCTCGCGGCGGTGGCGCACGACACGGCGGATGCGACGCGATGGCTCGAGCGGCTGGCCGATCTTGGACTCGGCAACGCGGTCGCCGGCGATTCGATGTTTCGCGCCTTCACCGGTGCACCGGCGTTCGACGCCGCGGCCAAGCGACACACCGCCGCGACGGCAGCCGTGGCCAGGAGTCGCGTTAGGCTCACGGTGCCGGATTCGATGCTGCACCCGGAAGGCGTGACGTTCGATGCCCGCACGGGTCGGTGGTTCGTGGGGAGCATCCGCCAGCGGCGCGTCGTGGTTGTCGAGAGAGACGGAAACACGCGTGATTTCGTGCAAGCCGCGTCCGATGGCATTGGCGGCGTGTTCGGTATGGCGGTGGATGACGCGCATCGCACGCTCTGGGTGGCGACGACGTCACTGCCGCGGATGCGGGGGTTCACCGCCAGTGACAGTGGACACGTTGGTGTGTACGCCTACGACCTGGACACCGGACGATTGCGTCGAAGCGCGTGGGCGCCGCGTGACTCGTCGACGGCCCACACATTCGGCGACCTCGTCGTCGCGCCGAACGGCGACGTGTACGTGTCGGACAGCCAGGCGCCATGGATCTTCAGGCTTCCTGTTGGCGGCGACTCACTGGTGCGGTTCATGACGCATCCGCTGTTTCGCTCGCTCCAGGGGATGGCGATCACGCCGGACGGAGCGTGCGATGTACGCGGCGGACTATTCGCACGGGCTTCTGCGCATCGATCTGCGCTCGCGTTCTGCGGTACTGCTTCGTGCGCCGCGACGTGTGACGATGCTCGGCGTGGATGGGTTGTACTTGCATCGCGGTGTTCTGATCGGGATTCAGAATGGTGTCACGCCAGCCCGTGTCGCGCGGTTCTGTCTCGATGCGGACGGCCGCGGTGTGCGCCGAGTCGATGTGATCGATAGGAATCCGGCGTTGGCGGACGAGCCGACGCTGGGTGTGGTGGTGGGCGATTCGCTGTTCTACGTCGCGACGAGTCAGTGGGACAAGTTCGACGACACGGGCGCGCGAGTCGCGGGCTCGGTGCTGCGTCCCGCGACGGTGCTAGGCGTGGGGCTCGAGACCGCCGATGCCTGTCGTGCGCGGTAGTGACGGCAAGGTGACACGCAGGGTATCACGGGTGCCTGACGCGAGGAGCGCGGACCCGTGGTGCCTAACGCAGGCGGCGCTGCCGCCTTTTCGCTTTCATACGTAGCGACCGCACGCGCCGCCGTGATCGTCGCGTGTCTCGGGCTCGCCGCATGCGGCGCCGACGCGCCAACCGCATCGGCCGGACCGCCCGCCGCGCTCGAGCGCGTCAGCGGCGACGGGCAGAGTGCACCGCCTGGCGCTGCCCTCGAGCAACCTCTCGTCGCGCGGCTCGTCGACGCCGACGGGCGTGCCGTGCGCCGCGCTGAAGTGCGATGGGAAGCGAGCGCCGGTGAGGTCACTCCCGGCGTCTCCACCACGGACGCGAACGGCGACGCGAAAGCCATCTGGCGCCTCGGGACCGAGACTGGCGCCCAGCGCGCGACGGCGACCGTCGATGGCCTCGACGCCGTCGTCTTCGTGGCGTTCGTGGACGCGAGCGCGCTTCCGGAGCGCGTTCCGCTGCACAGCATCGCGCTCGTCACCGCTGACGGGTCCGGGCAGGTCGTGCATCCCGACGTCGTTCTGCCGCCCTTCGAGGCGCTCGACGATACGCCGAGACTCGCGATCACGCCGTATCCGTGGGGCAATGCGAACTTCGAGAACCCGTCGATTTTCACCGGCGGCCGCGACACGTGGCGTGTACCGTCGGGCCTAACGAATCCCGTGGTCAAGCCGAACGGTGGCTACCTGTCGGACCCGGACATCGTCTGGCTCTCCGATCGCCGCGAGTTCTGGCTCTACTACCGGCACGTGGACACCGAGAATGAAATCCTCGTCACGTCATCGATCGATGGCGTGCGGTGGGGGCCATCACGCGAGGTGGTGCGTGCGCCGAATCACCAGGTGGTGTCGCCGACGGTGGTGCGGCGAACGCCGACCGACTGGCTCATGTGGAGCGTGAACTCGGGTTCGGCCGGGTGCTCGAGCCCGAGCACGACCGTGGAGCTGCGCCGCTCCGTCGACGGCACGTCGTGGTCATCGCCAACGACCGTCACGCTCTCGCAGCCGGGTGTGTTCCCCTGGCATATCGAAGTGCAATGGATCGCGTCGCTTGGGGAATACTGGGCAATGTTCAACGGCAAGGTTGCCGGGTCGTGCACGACGGACGCGCTCTACATCGCCACGAGCGCCGACGGTGTCGCGTGGCGAACGTATCGGTCGCCGGTACTTCGTCGAGGATCGATCCCGGAGCTCGCGGATGTCGTGTACCGCGCGACGTTCGCGTACGAGGCGGACCGCGACCTCGTCTCCATCTGGCACTCGGGCGCGACGTTCACGCCGCGCGGCTACGAGTGGCATGCCGCGTACGAGCGACGACGGCGCGATGACCTGTTCGCCTCCGTGGGTCGCGTCGATGCGGCGTTCATTACGGCATCCACATCGCCGCCGCTCACCAATGCCACCGCGCCGTGAAGCCGTTGCGAACGCATCGTCAACTTGGGTCAGCGCAATACCGCGGCCGGGTTATTGCCCCTGCGAACTGGTTCGGTATGGTTTAGAACGAGACCAAAGGGGAGAGCGTATGAGTCCGAAGACGAAGGGAAATGGTGGCCGTCAGACCAGCCAGACGAGCCAGGGGAATGGCGATACTCGCGGCGTGGCTCAGATGGCGCAGCAGGCGGCCGAAGGCACGCTGCTCTACGAGACGAAGAATCCGCTGCCCGCGGAAACGCGCGCGCGCTCAGTCGATTTACTGAATCGCCGGCTCGCGGACGCCGTCGATCTGCAGTCGCAGACGAAGCAGGCGCACTGGAACGTGAAGGGGCCGAACTTCATCGGGCTGCACAAGCTGTTCGACGAGATCTACGAAGACATCGGCGAATACGTCGATCTCATTGCAGAGCGGGTCGTGCAGCTTGGTGGCATCGCTGAGGGAACGGTGCGCTTTGCCGGCCAGCGTTCATCGCTGTCCGAGTATCCCTTGGTGCTCTCGACCGGCGAGGAGCACGTCGCCGCGCTGTCTGATGTGCTGGCGCAGTTCAGCGGAAGGGCGCGTGAGGCGATCGACCAGCTCGAGGAGTTCGAGGACCCCGATAGCATGGACATCCTCACCGAGGTGTCGCGCGGGGTCGAAAAATGGCTCTGGTTCGTCGAGGCGCATCAGCAGACTCGCCCGGTGTCGACGGAAGCCGCGCGGTCGCGGCGGTAACACTCGATAGAAAGCGCGAGGGTGAGTTGCAGCGTAGTACTCGCCCTCGCGCCCGGCGGGGGCGTCGCCTCACGCACGGGAACGATGTGTACTCAGTACGCGTACTTCTGATTGACTGACCAACGGGAGAGGTCAATGCGCACAGACACGCACAGCATTGTTCGCGAAGGTGCGATCTCCGGGTTCCTCGGCGCTACAGCGGTCGCCGTCTGGTTCTTCGTCGTGGACCTCATAGCCGGCCACGCGCTATACACGCCGAGCGTTCTGGGCGAAGGGTTGCTGAGCGTATTTGGGCGGTCGCCGGAGTCCCAGGCGGTGAACATCATCGCCTACACGATCTTCCACTATGCGGCGTTCACGCTAGTGGGCATCATCGCGGTCATCCTCGTGCATGCCGGCGAGCGAACGGCGTCGGTGCTCGCAGGGTCGATGATCTTGTTCGTCGCGATCGAGCTCGGGTTCTACGGCCTGGTCGCATTGCTGCAGGAGACTACGCTGGGGAATCTCGCGTGGTATCAGATCCTGGCTGGCAATCTCCTCGCGGCGGGGGTGATGGGGACGTACCTGTGGCGTTCTCATCCGGCGCTGCGGTCGGGCATTGTCAGCGCGCTCGACGGAACGGCCGACTAGTGGATTGTGAGTTGGCCGTTGCTAGCCGGCGATGCAGACCGTATTGCCAGAATTGGCAAAGGCGAAGCCTCCTGTGACGGGTGTGAGGCGCCGTGCGTTTGCCCATGCTGGCAATGAGGCCGGAATCGCCTGCTATCAACAGCTCACCGTCGCTCCGCTAGTACGAGGCCACAATCCGGATGGCGAGTAGACGAACTGTCTCGCTCGCCGTGCGCCTCCGGGTGGCGGACGCGGGCGTGGAACGCTTTCTGCTTTTCGGGAGAGCGTCGTAAGCCCGGAGTCCTCTCATGCGCTTGATCAGGCGCGGGATGCCGCTTGTCTACGCCGTGCTGGTTGCCAGCGCATGCGGCGTCACCGACACTGACGAGCCATCTCCCGTCGAAGCCGTGGTCGTCACGCCGCCGACGTTGGATGTCGGCGTCGGGGGCACGGGCGCACTCGACGCCGAAGTGACCGGCGTTGGCGGTGTCGTGCTCCGCGACCATCGGATCTTCTGGGCGAGCGCGAATCCGGCCATCGCGACCGTGTCGGACAAGGGCGTCGTCACGGGCGTGGCTGCGGGTCGCGTCGACATTGCCGCAAGCGCGGAAGGGAAGTCCGGCATCGCCAGCGTGACGGTGGTCGCCGCGCCGGCGAGAGTCGCGTCCGTGAAGATCGCTCCGGATGTCGTCAACCTCGTTGTTGCCGGCATGACGACGCTGGTCGCGACGCCATACGACAGCCGCGGCGCTCCGCTCTCCGGGCGCACGGTCGTGTGGACGACCAACAACGCCACGGTCGCCGCGGTCTCGCAGACCGGGCGCGTCACGGCGCTCATCCCCGGTTCGGCCATCATCACCGCGGTGATCGAGGGGTTCGCCGGACACGCCACCGTCAACGTGGCGCTCGTGCCCGTGTCGAAGGTGATCGTCTCGCCGTCCAACGTCGCTGTCGGTGTGGACAAGACGACTACTTTTACAGCCCGCGTTACGGATGCCGACGACAACACGCTCACGGGCCGGGCAGTCACATGGTCCGTCGGCGACACGCGCATCGCGACCATCGATCAGGCGGGCGTCGTGCGGGGTGTCCGTCGCGGGTCCACCACGGTGATTGCGACGTCCGAGGGGAAATCCGGTACTGCGACGGTGCGCGTGGAATAGTCACTGTCGAGCCCGTGCGGAGCGCCGATGGGTACGGTTCGTGCGAACGGTCTGCGCACAGCCATTCCCGTGAGGTACACGATGGGTCTGCTCGACAATCTTTTCGACAAAGACAAGGACCACGACAAGGACAAGCCCAAGGCGGACTTCTCGGACGTGGTCGCTGGCGGCTCGTCGACCGCGCCGCGCGCCGACGTTCCGAATGTGTCGTCGTCAAGCACCGCCGCGCCTAACGTCACCGACCGGGAGCGCACGTACACCGTGGTTGCCGGCGATACGCTCTCCAAGATCGCGAAGCACGAATACGGCGACGCGTCCAAGTGGCATCGGATCTACGAAGCGAACAAGGACACGATCAAGAACCCGGACCTCATCTATCCGGGACAGACGTTCAAGATTCCTGGCGCCTGACCGAGGAGAGCACCCTATGCACCTGCAATTTCACGCGCGCTCGACGCGCGTCATGGCGGCGACCGCACTGGCCCTCGCCGCCCTCACTGCCTGCTCGAAGGAGCAGAAAACGGCCGACGGTGATGTGACGCCTGGAGCGGCGGCCACGACGCCTGCTGCGACGACCGTCGCGGTCGCCGACGTCGATGTCGGGAAGGCCGTGTCGAACGCGCGGGTGACCGACAAGACGGACGACTTCAAGCCCGCCGACACGGTGTACACCTCCGTGCATACGACGGGCAGCGCGTCGGCCGCGACTGTGATGGCGCGCTGGACGTTCGAGGACGGCCAGGTGGTGCAGGAGTCGAGTCAGGCGATCGCACCCTCGGGCGATGCGTACACGGAGTTCCACATCTCGAAGGCGTCCGGCCTTCCGAAGGGGAAATACAAGGTCGAAGTGTTCCTCGACAGCAAGTCTGCCGGAACGAAGGACTTCGAGGTGAAGTAGGGCGGCCGCTTCACAGCGCCATCGTCGTACTCGAGCGCCTAACGCCGCCGCCGGTCATCACTCGGCGGCGGCTTTCGCTTACCATACGTGACGGTGAGCAGCGCGAGCAGCTGGACCGTATCGGGCCCGTTCCATGCCCGCTCGTATCGCGCTGACGCCCGACGCCACCACATCGCCGACCGTCGAATCGGGAACGACGATGAACGGTGACGGCGAGCGAAACGTCGTGTAGCCCTCGAGCCGGCGAGCCACGTCGGCGTCGATTGCAGTCCGACCAGTTGGAACTGCGACGCGCTCGCAGCACGCTCGTGGCCGAGTCGACGAACGCCGTTCCCATCCAGTCGACGGTCGAGACACTCAGGGCTGGCTCGAAGTCGAGGCGTAACACGCGCCCGTCGAGCAGTGTCTCGACGCCCCGCACCGCGAAGCAGTGGTGCTCCCAGAACACCGAGTCGGCAAGCGCCGAAAGGAATAGCAGCGGCACCGAGAACCCATTCGGCGGCGATCGATGACGCCGCCGGGCCGGTATCGTTCGCCCCACCCGCGTCGACGTCTCGTCCTCGGTGCCTTCGCGTACGTCGCGAGCACTGCCATTGCGATTGAAGTGGATCGTTCGCCGCTTCTGTTTGATACGAAACGGATACGCCTTGCGGAACGACTCGTAACGCTCGGCGCTCATTGCGAAGCTGCCCCAGCGCGACGGCCGCCAGTGCTCTGGTCGCGGCGTCGCCGTCCGCGGCGCACTTGCGGCGCGCGCGAGTGGCCACGTCGGGAGAGCGTACAGGCGACGCGCGAGAGCGTGAACGTCGCAGTGTCGACAGCGCCTCGGTGGCGTCGGCAGGACGCATGAGCTCGCGATCCTCGAACTGGAAGCCGAGCTGACGCACACGGAGCCGTAGCCGGCCGCGATCGGGCCAGCGATACGCGCTTCGCCGTCGCAGTTCGTGAACCGGTGCGAGGACGCGTCGAGGTCGATGATCTCTGCGTTAGGCAACGGTTGCCCGCTCGTGGCTTCCACGACTCGCACGAGCAGAACGGCGCTCTCCGTAACGCTAGCGGCGTGGCGCGATGCAGTCACGCTCGGATACGGCTCGAGGATGCCAACGCCGACTAATGCGATGACTGCGAACAGCCGTATGGTCATCCGAGCTCCGCTGGGTAGCGCGACAATATAGTTAGTGTGCCGATTGCAGTCGACTTGGAAACAGCTGGGCGCGCAGAGAACAGCAACTGCAACGGCTTTTTCACGCCGCTGGACGCGGGACGACTGCTTCATCAACCATCCGGACGGACCGCTTCGACACGACATCCAGCATCGAGAGTGTGGACGGAAACGGCCGGAAACGACTGAAAGGGCCTGATCCCATCTCGACCCGGACAGACCGTTGAGCGGCGCGCCCGTTCCCTTTCCGTCACGGCTCGTTGCGCCACCGCGTGTCCTGCGATTGCCCATCCGCCCGATCCGATGTTTCCGGTCGTTTCCGTCGGCATCCTCTGTTCTGGATGGCTGGTGAAGCAGTCTCCGCGTCCTCTGCGGTGATTGGCCGTTGCAATCGTTGTCATCTGTCCACGCCCGTCACCGTCGGAATGGGGGAATGGCCGGAAGCAGCCGCGTGCCACCGGTGCCCTTGCTCGCGCGCAGGCCAGTACGCGAACTTGGCCTGCATGCAGCAATTCCCGAATGCCGGCGACCTCGATGCACGGCTCGTCCGCGAAGTCAGGATGGAAAGGCCATGACCGTCACCACGGCCGCACCCGCGGGAGCCGTGACGCGTCAACTCGCCGGAGTTTCTCGCCGACGGCGTCGCTACGACGACCTTCCGCCGGACGTCCTCCACGAGACGCTATCGCGCCACGCTCGACTGGTTCGGGTCGGCGCTGGCCGGATCGCTCGAGCCACCCGCACGTTTCGCCCAGGGCGTCGCGCGCAGTCTCGGCGCGTTCGGACGACGCGACCATGTTCGGCGCCGGACGCGCATCGGCCGCCGCTGCCGCGTTCGCGAACGGCGTGGCGTCGCACATCCTCGAGCTCGACGACGTCCACAAAGGGCTCGACGCTCCACGCCGCCGCGCCGGTCATCCCCGCCGCGTTAGCGGTCGCCGAACGCGAGCGAGCGAGCGGGCGCGCGTTCTCGCTGGCGGTCGCGGTCGGCTACGACGCCGCGCTTGCGCATCGGCGAAGCGGTCAATCCGAGTCATTACCGCTACTGGCATCCGACGGGCACCGTGGCGACGTTCGGCGCGGCCGCGGCGGCCGGCTCGCTGCTCGGGCTCACGCGCCGCGCAGATGCTCGACGCGCTCGGCAGCGCCGGCACGCAGGCGGCGGGGCTGTGGGAGTTCAACGCCGACGGCGCGATGAGCAAGCATCTCCATCCCGGCAAGGCGGCGTTCAACGGCGATTCTCGCCGCCGATCTCGCGCGCGCAGGCTTCACCGGCGCAGCACGGATTCTCGAAGGCGAGCGCGGATTCTTCCGCGCGACCGCGTCCGCGTGCTGACGCGACGCGAATTACGGACGCGCTCGGGCGATCGGTGGAAGATCACGGAGAACTGCTACAAGCTGCACTCGTGCTGCGGGCACACGCACACCGCCATCGATGTCGCGCTCGATATCCGCGCCGAGCGCCGGTGGTCGGCGCGTGACGCGCTCGACGCGATCGTCGCCGCGTGGACGTCGAGACGTACGGGCCGGGCTACGAGATCGTGAGCGATCCGAACCCGAGCACGCCGTATCGGGCGAAGTTCAGCATCGCGTACTGCGTCGCTGCGGCGCTCGCGGAGGGAGCGCGTGAACCTCGAGCAGTTCTGCTCCGAGCGCTTCGGCGACGATGGCGTCGTCGAACCGGCGATCGCCGCGCTGCTTCCGCGCATTCACGTGAGCGTCGCGCGATGATCTGACCGCGAAGTACCCCGCGACGTGGCCGACGCGCGTTGCGGTCACGCTCGAACGACGGCACGACGCTGCGTGGCGCCAGCGACTATCCGCGCGGCAATCCCGAGAATCCCGTGTCCACCGACACGCTCGAGGAGAAGTTCGTCGAGCTCGTCGCGCCGCGGCTGGGCGATGCGTTCGCGCAGCGTGCGCTGGCGACCGTCCGGTCGCTCCACGATAGCTGCCGGACGTCCGCGACGCTGTTCGCGGAGCTGTTCACGACCAGCCGTCGGCCTAACGAATGAGCCGACATCAATCCCGCGCGCACGGCGAGTACCACGAGTATCGGGAGTCCGTTCGCGAGCTGTGCCGAGGCTTCGGCAGCGACTACTGGCAGCGCATGGAGGCGGACGCGACGTATCCGGAAGCGTTCGTCCGTGCGCTCACCGAGGCCGGCTGGCTCTCGGCGCTCATCCCCACGGAGTTCGGGGGCGGCGGACTCGGCGTCACCGAAGCGTCGGTGATTCTCGAGGAGATCAACCGGTCCGGCGCGAACTCCGGCGCGTGCCACGCGCAGATGTACATCATGGGCACGCTGCTGCGGCACGGATCGGACAGCGCAGAAGCAGCGGTATCTGCCGCGCATCGCGTCCGGTGAGCTGCGCCTGCAGTCGTTCGCGGTCACCGAGCCGACGACGGGCACCGACACGACGCGCATCAGCACGTTCGCGCGTCGCGAGGGCGATCGCTACGTCGTGAACGGGCAGAAGGTGTGGATCTCGCGCGTCCAGCACTCCGATCTCATGCTGCTCCTCGCGCGCACGACGCCGCTGCCGACGTGAAGAAGAAATCGGAGGGGCTGTCGGTCTTTCTCGTCGATCTCGAGGCGGCAGGGCAGAAGGGGCTGACCGTGCGGCCCGATCCGCAACATGGTGAACCACGAGACGAACGAGGTGTTCTTCGACGAGCTTCGAGATCCCGGCGGAGAATCTCATCGGCGAGGAGGGGAAGGGGTTTCGCTACATCCTCGACGGCATGAACGCCGAGCGCATTCTCATCGCCGCCGAGTGCATTGGCGACGGCTACTGGTTCGTCGATCGCGCGCGGACGTATGCGTCGTCGCGCGTGGTGTTCGACCGACCGATCGGCCAGAACCAGGGCATCCAGTTTCCGATCGCGACGCGCGTACGCGCACGTCCGCGCGGCTGATCTCATGCGGTACGAGGCGGCGCGTCTGTTCGACGACGGCCAGCCGTGCGGCGCCGAGGCGAACATGGCGAAGATGCTCGCGGCCGACGCGTCGTGGGAGGCGGCGAACGTGTGTCTGCAGACGCACGGCGGCTTCGGCTTCGCGGCGGAGTACGACGTCGAGCGCAAGTTTCGCGAGACGCGACTCTATCAGGTCGCGCCGATCTCGACGAATCTGATCCTTTCGTACCTCGGCGAGCATGTGTTAGGCATGCCGAGGTCGTTCTGAGCGCGACTCGAGCGCGGGCCTCGAGGCGAACGACGCGCTGCCGCTGGCGGGCATCCGCGTCGTCGCGCTCGAGCAGGCCGTCGCCGCGCCGTTCGCCTCGCGGCAACTCGCGGACATGGGCGCCGACGTCATCAAGGTCGAGCGGCCCGACGGCGGCGATTCGGCGCGCGCGTACGACGGCGCGTTGAACGGAACGTCTGCGTACTTCGCGTGGCTCAATCGCGGGAAGCGAAGCGTCGTGCTCGATCTCAAGCGAGCCGAGCGATCACGACGTGTGCGCGCAGCTGCTCGCGCGCGCCGATGTGTTCGTTCACAACCTCGCGCCGGGCGCGGTGGAGCGACTCGGGCTTCGGGTACGACGCGCTTGCCGAGCGAAACTCGCGGCTCGTGTGGTGCGGGATCTCCGGGTACGGACCGGACGGCCCGCAGCGCGACAAGAAGGCGTACGACATGCTCGTGCAGGCGGAGTCGGGCGTCGTGTCGCTCACCGGGAGCGCGGATGCGCCGGCGAAGGTCGGCATCTCGATCGCCGACATCTGCGTCGGGGCTGTACGCGTATTCGTCCGTGCTCGCCGCGCTGTTGCGACGCGGGACGCACGGGCAAGGGCGCGCGCATCGACATCTCGATGCTCGAGTGTCTGACGGAGTGGATGACGCCGGCGCTGTACGTCTGGCACGGGACGGGTCAGGTCCCGGCACGTGTCGGCGTGCGCCACAACATGATCGTGCCGTACGGCGCGTACGAGTGCGCTGACGGCGCGGTGCTGTTCGCGGTGCAGACGCAGCGCGAGTGGCGGCGGTTCTGTGCCGACGTCGATGCATAACGCGGCGCTCGCCGACGACGTGCGCTTCGCGACGAACGCGGAGTCGACTGCAAGCATCGCGTGGAGCTGGAGTCGATGATCGAGAATCGTCTGCGCCGCATTCCCGCGCGCGCAGGTCAATGCGCTTGCTCGCAGGCCGCCGATATACCCACGGGGGCACGTGAACGATGTGCCGGCGGTGATGGCGCACGCGCAACTCGCGGCGCGCGATCGCGTTGGACGACCGTCGGCGCGCCGGGAGGATCGATTCCGGCGCTGCTGCCGCCACACAATCTTGGCGGCGCCTCGCCGCGGATGGGTGACGTGCCAGCGTTAGGCGCTCATACGGCGGAGGTGATCGCGGAGCTTGCTCGTGACCGACGCTGATCAGGCTGGATCACGCCGTGATCAGACTCAGGAGGCCAATGATGACGGAGACCGCCGGAAGCGCCGGCCGATGCTACGAGGACTTCGAGGTCGGGCTCGTCATGCGCCACCCGCTGGGCCGCACGGTGACGGCGACGGACAACGCGTGGTTCGCGCTCATGACGGTGAACACGAATCCGATTCACTTCGACGCACACTACTCGTCGCAGACGGAGTTCGGGCGACCGCTCGTGAACTCGTGCTTCACGATCGCGCTCGTGACCGGCCTCTCGGTCGCGGACGTCTCGCGCAACGCGGTGAACCTCGGCTGGGATGAGGTGCGGATGCCGTCGCCACTGTTCGAGGGTGACACGGTGTACGCGCAGTCGAGGGTGCTGCACGACGCGCGAGTCGAAGTCGCGACCGACGATGGGCATCGTCGAGATCGAGACGACGGGCTTCAAGCAGGACGGGACGGTGGTGATGACGTTCCGGCGGACGATCCTCGTGTACAAGCGCGGGCACGTCCCGACGATTCCGCCTCCTACGCCGCGAGCGGTAGGCGGTCGAGCGGCAGGTTGTCGGCGCATGGCACCGAGCGGCAGCGACGGACCGCTGCGACGGCATTGCAGCCGGTCTGGCCACGAGTACATGAGCGGAACGGCTCGCCTCGTCGTTCGTGCTTGCTCCGTCGGTGCCACGCGCAGTTCGATCGGCCTCGCAGTCCGACGTGCCCTGCGCGGTCCGCGCTCTGCGCCGTTAGGCGTCGGCACCGCTGCTCCAGCGAGACGTCTTAGAACCGCTCGATCACCCGCTCGACGGCTTCGATCGTCGCGTCGATCTCGACCGGCGGATTCGCGAACTCCGGCGGCGGCGACAGCTCCTGGTGATAGCGGAGCAGGGCACCCGGGTCCTTCAGGATGTGCCCCGTCAGCACCGCGACCACGCGATCCGACGAGCGGATCGTGCCCTCCCTAACGAGTCGCCGTACGCCCGCGACGCTCGCCGCGCTTGCCGGCTCACAGCCCACGCCAGCGGCGTCCACGACTGCCTTCGCGTCGAGAATCTCGGCGTCGGTCACCGACGTTACCACACCGTCTGTGAACCGAATCGCATTCACGCCGCGGTCGAACGACGCCGGGTCACCAATGCGGATCGCGGTCGCGACCGTCTCCGCTTTCACCTTGTGGCGCGTGGCGAACGCGTCGCGGAACGACTGCGCGAACGGCGACGCGCCCTCCGCCTGAATCGCGGCGATGCGCGGGACGCGCGTGATCAGGCCCAGCTCGTGCGCTTCACGCAGCGCTTTTCCAAACGCTGCCGTGTTGCCGAGGTTACCCGCGGGGAGGACCAGCCAGTCCGGCGCGTCCCAGCCCAGTTGCTCGAGCGTCTCGAGGACGATCGTCTTCTGCCCCTCGACGCGGAATGGGTTGATCGAGTTGAGCAGATAGATCCCGAGACGCGTGCTCGCCTGCTGCACGAGTGACAGGCAGGCGTCGAAGTCGCCTTTCACCATCAACGTCCGCGCGCCGTACGCGAGCGACTGCGCCAGCTTACCTAACGCGACCTGCCCGGCCGGCACGAACACGAGCGCCGGAATCCCGGCCTGCGCGGCGTACGAAGCGAGCGATGCCGACGTGTTGCCGGTGGACGCACACGCGACCGCGCGCGCGCCAATGCGTCGCGCTTGCGTCACGCCCACAGTCATGCCGCGATCCTTGAAGGAGCCGGTCGGGTTGTGCCCCTCGTGCTTGAGCTGCAACCCATCGACACCAGCCCACGCCGCCACACGCGCTCGCGACAGGAGCGGCGTGTTGCCCTCGGGGTGCGAGACGATGTGATCGCCGGCGCCAGGCAGGACCATCTCGCGATACCGCCATACGCCCGAACCGCCGTCCGTGCCGTTTATCCGTCGAGCCGAGAACACGCCGCGGAGTTGAACTCCGCGGACGCTGGGCGGCGCGTGCACGACCTCGAGCAGGCCGCCGCACGACGCGCACGTGGGCGACGCGTCCGTATCCGGAAACTGATGGCCGCACACGGCACAGCGCTGATAGCTCGCGGCCTGCGCCGCAACATCCGTAAGGCCCGTCATGACTCGATCTCCACTCGCGCACCGACCCGATCCACTTCACACACGCGCACACTCGACGTGATGGCCTGTGCCGCGAACGCCGCCTCCATCGCCACCGCCACTGCCTGCGCGCACGCGAGGTCGCCAACGAGCGCGAACGTCGTCGGGCCGGCGCCGGAGATCGACGCGCCTAACGCCCCGGCGGCGAGCGCCGCCGCCTTCGCCTCGCGGAACCCCGGAATGAGCGGCGCCCGCGCCGGCTCGGCGATGCGGTCGTCGATCGCGCGCCCGAGGAGCGCGAGGTCGCCTGACGCGAGCGCCGCGACGATCGCACCGACCTGCGCCGCCTGATGCAGCGCGATGCTTCGTTCGACCATCGCCGGCAGCACGGAGCGCGCGTCCGCCGTGCGAAGTCGCTGCGACGGGTGCGCGAGCACGATGAACAATGACGGCGGTACCGGCAGCTGCACGACGTCGATCGGATCGATCGACCTGATGAGGCAGATGCCGCCGAGCAGCGACGGCGCGAGGTTGTCGAGGTGCCGGCCAGCGACAGTCGCTTCGGCGAGCAGACACGCTTCGAGCAGGGCGTCCGTCGCGAGCGGCGAGCCGCACAGCACGTTCACGGCGACCGCGCCAGCCACCGCCGATGCCGCGCTACCGCCCTGGCCCGCGGAGAGCGGCAGGTCCTTCTTCACCGTCAGCGCGATACCGGGCGCCGGCGGGCATCGGCCACCGCCTAACGCCTGACGCAGCACCGCGGACGCCGCGATCGCCGACGAGTGCAGCGCCGGATCCGTAGGCAACTCGGGGTGTCCGGCATTGCGCACCACGACGCCTTCCTCGTCGCACCACTCGGCCGTCACGCTATCGCCAACGCCGGTGACGGCGCAGCCTAGCACGTCGAGCCCGGGCCCGAGGTTGCCTATGCCGCCCGGGGCGTAGGCGAGCACGCGCTTCGGGAAAGCGCCCGGCGTCTGGCTCACGAGGCGGCCAGCGCGAGAATGTCGTTCAACACGCCGGCTGCCGTCACCGCCGGTCCCGCACCCGGCCCAGTGATCACGAGCGGATTCGTCTGATAGCGCATCGTCGTGAAGGCGACCTGATTGTCCGTCCCATTGAGCGCCGCGAACGGGCTCGTCGACTCGACGGCCTGAAGACCGACCTCGACGCGTCGTCGCGTGACAGACGCAACATATCGCAGCACTCGCCCAGCGTCCCGTGCCTCACGCGCGCGTTTCTCCCAGGACTCGTCGAAATCCTCCAGCCGCGCGAGGAAGTCGCGGAGCGGAAGCTTTCGTGCGGGCGGCGGCACGAGCGACTCGAGCTCGATGTCTTCGAGCTCGCCCTCGAACCCGACGAGTCGGCCGAGGATGAGCGCCTTTCGCGCGACGTCCATGCCGGACAGGTCGTCGCGCGGGTCCGGCTCGGTATAGCCCTTCTCCATCGCCTGGCGCAGCGACTCGGAGAACTTGCGGCCTCGCCCGATCTCGCTCAGGAGAAAGCCGAGCGTGCCTGACGTGCACCCGTCGATGCGATGCACGCGATCGCGCGCCTCGACGAGCTTGTAGTACGTGTCGATGATCGGGAGTCCCGCGCCGACCGTCGTCTCGTGGAGAATGCGTCGGTCGTGCGTCTCTGCGGCGGCCTGCAGCGCACGCGCATCGCTCAGCGCCCCGGAGAGTGGACGCTTGTTCGCGAGTACCACGTCCATGCCGGCGGACAGTGCGCCGCGGAGCAGGGCAGTCGTGTCGTCCGCGGTGAGATCGACGAAGATTGGACGGGACAGCGCGTGACGCGCGATGGACGCGAGCGCCTCCTGCGTCGTCGCGACGGTGCCACCGGCAGCCGCGCTCAGACGCGCACCGCCTGCCTTCTCCTTCGCGAGCGACGCGAGTCGACGCGGCGAGATTCCGCCGGGCTCGAACACGTAGCCGCTGCGGTCGATGACCGCGACGACCCGCGCACGCGGCCCGTTCTGACGTGCGCGGCCGAGCATGCCGGAGAGTGTGCGTCCGATCTGGCCGAAGCCGAGCAGGACGACGTCCGCGTGTTCCGGCCGCACGGCCGCGCCGCCACCAAGGCGACTGAGCTGGAATTCGCCGTGGACGCGACGCATCGCTGCCGACAGGTCGGCTTCGGGAACGACTGCGGAGATGTTGAGCTCCGACGAGCCCTGCGCGATCGCGATGATGTTGATGCCGCCGTCGGCGAGCGCAGAGAACACGCGCGCCGCAACGCCCGGTGTTCCGTGCATGCCGAGGCCGACGACCGCGAGCGTCGCGAGGCTCGATTCGATCTCGACGTCGTCGATCTCCCGACGCTCGATCTCGTCCGCGAACGCCGCGCGCAGACTCGTTCGCGCCGCGTCCGCGCTCGCCGCCGGAACGGTGAAGCAGATCGAATGCTCCGACGACGCCTGCGAGATGAGCGAGACCGACACGCCCTCGCGATGAAGCGCGGCGAACGTGCGCCCCGCGATGCCGGGCACGCCGAGCATGCCGTTGCCGGATACGGTGACGAGCGCCTGCGCGGTGACCGCGGACAGCGCCTTCACGGGATACTTCGTGAGCGTACGACGCGCGGAGATCTCGGTCCCCGCGGCGGACGGATCGCCGAACGGTCGGATGAACAGCGGCGTCGATCGATTGACGAGCGGCGTGAGCGCACGCGGATGCAGCACCTTCGCGCCGTAGTACGCGAGCTCGGCTGCCTCACGCGCGTTGAGCTGCGGAATCACGCGCGCGTCGGAGACGATGCGCGGGTCCGCGGTGAGCAGGCCCGGCACGTCCTTCCACAGCGTCACGGAGGTCGCCCGGAGCGCTCTCGCGAGGAGCGTGGCGCTGAGGTCGGACCCACCGCGACCCAGTGTGGCTACCTCGCCCGCGGGTGTTCCGCCAATGAATCCCGGCACGACGGGTGTGATGCGGCGTCGAAGCAGCGGGAGGATCGCCGCGCGCGCGGCGCGATCCGTGGCCGCGAGATCGGGGGACGCGCCGCCGAACTGTCCATTTGTGCGGATCACGTCAGGCCCATCGACGAATTGCGCGCGCCGTCCGGCCTTCGTGAGTGCGGCGGCGACAATGCGCGCGCTCAGCCGCTCGCCGCGTGAGGCAACGTAGTCGGACGTGCGAGGTGTGAGCTCTCTAAGGACAGCCAGCCCATGAGCGAGCGCATCGAGCTCTGCCATGGCCTCATCGATCTCGGCGAGCAGGGAGCGTCGTTCCGGCGTCGCGCGAAGCAGCTTCATGACGATGGCCCGGTGCCGCTCGCGAAGCTCGGCCGACGTCTCCCGGAGGACACGTTCCTCGCCTGACGCGGCGCGCCGCGCGCCCTCGAGCAGTGCATCGGTGACACCGGCGAGCGCGGAGACGACGATGACGGATCGCGTGTCCTGCGCGACAGCGATGTCGACCGCGTGCGAGACGGCGGTCGCGTCGGCGAGCGAGGCTCCGCCGAACTTATGAACGGCTATGGAAGGCACAGTCAGCAGTGAACAGTCAGTTCGGCGACGATCGCAGCCAACGCTCGGCGACGCAACTGCGTAGACGAGGCAGCGCAATCCCGTCCGCAGATCGCACGGGGGGGCGCGCCACGCAAGCGGTAGGTAAGCTAGCGCGTCCGCCCGCCAGTCGTCCCACCGACTCGTGCGACGGCGCGCGCCGGCTATTTTGCCGACCTTCCCCCCTCACTCCCGAGAACCAAGGACCGGTCATGCGAGTGAACGTCCCCGTAGTTCCACGCGCACTTCGCGCGGTCACCCCGAACCTTCGACCTGGGCGCTGGGCGTCTGGACTCCTGCTGGCTGCGACGCTGGTCGCGCCCGGCGCTGTCCGCGCAGTCGGTGCGCCAAGGTAACAACCCCGAAGGAATTCTTCGGGTTCAACATCGGCGACGACTGGAAGCTGGCGAACTACGATCAGTTCCAGGAATACTGGAAGAAGATCGACGCCGAGTCCGACCGCATGGTCGTGCAGGAGATCGGGAAGACGGCCGAAGGTCGCCCGCAGCTCATGGCGATCATCACGTCGCCGGAGAACTTCAAGAAGCTCGACCGCTACAAGGACATCGTCGCGCCGCCTCGCGATGGGCGAAGGCACCGAGGAAGACGCGACGCGCGCTCGGCGCGCGAAGGCAAAGCCGTCGTCTGGTTCGACGGCGGTCTCCACGCCACCGAAGTCCTCGGCGCGCACCAGCTGATCGAGACGACGTATCAGCTGATCAGCCGCACCGATCCGGAGACGATGCGCTTCCTGAACGACCTGATCATCCTGGCCGTTCACGCGAATCCGGACGGGATGCAGCTCGTCTCGAACTGGTACATGAAGGACGCGGACACGCTCAAGCGCAACATGAACATCCCGCGTCTCTATCAGAAGTACATCGGTCACGACAACAATCGTGACTTCTACATGCTGAATCAGCCCGAGTCGGTGAACATCGCGCGGATTCAGTACCTCGAGTGGTTCCCGCAGATCGTCTACAACCATCACCAGACCGGTCCGGCCGGTACGGTGATGTTCGCGCCGCCGTTCCGCGATCCGTTCAACTACAACTTCGATCCGCTCATCCCGATCGGCATCGACATGGTCGGCGCGGCGATGCACGAGCGCTTCCTGCGCGAGAACAAGCCGGGCGTCACGATCGCGCACGGGCTCGAGCTACTCGACGTGGTGGAACGGCGGCCTGCGCACGACGGTGTACTTCCACAACATGATCGGCCTGCTCACGGAGACGATCGGCAACCCGACGCCGATGGAGATCCCGCTCATCACGCGCAATCAGCTGCCGCGCGCCGACCTGCCGTATCCGATCGCGCCGCAGAAGTGGCACTTCCGTCAGTCGATCGACTACTCGGTGACCGCGAACTACGCGGTGTTCGACATCGCGTCGAAGCGGCGAGAGGACTTCCTGTTCAACGTCTGGCGCATGGCGAAGAACTCGATCGAGCGCGGCAGCCGCGACTCGTGGACGATCACGCCGACGGAGCTCGACTCGCTCGATGCGCGCATTGCGCGCGAGCGTCCGAACGCCGGCGGCAGCGGCGGTCGCGCGGCGACGGCAGTGGTGGCGGCGCGGCGGGCGCGATCAATCCGTTCGGCGGCGCGGCTCCCACGAAGTACTTCACCGAGTACATGCGCGATCCCGCGAAGCGCGATCCGCGCGGCTACATCATTCCGTCGAACCAGCCGGACTTCCTCACGGCGACGAAGTTCATCACCGCGCTGCGCAAGGTGAACGTCACCGTGCACCGCGCGACGGCGCCGTTCACGGTCGCCGGCAAGAACTACCCGGCCGGCTCGTACGTCGTGAAGGGGGCGCAGCCGTTCCGTCCGCACGTGCTCGACATGTTCGAGCCGCAGGATCACCCTAACGATTTCGCGTATCCGGGCGGCCCGCCGAAGCCGCCGTACGACAACGCCGGCTACACGCTCGCGTTCCAGATGGGCGTGCAGTTCGATCGCATCCTCGATGGCTTCGACTGCCCCTGCGAAGTCATCAAGGACCTCGGCACGCCGCCGGCGGGAACGGTCGCCAGCGACGAACGCCGCGGGCTTCCTGCTCTCGCACGCAACGAACGACGCGTTCGTCGCGGTGAACCGCGCACTCAAGGCGGGCAACGACGTGTTCTGGATCAAGACGCCGATGACGGCGAACGGCAAGACGTATCCGGCCGGCTCGTTCTACATCGCGTCGAAGTCCGGCACGCCGCAGATGCTGCAGACGCTCGCGAAGGAGAAGGGCCTGTCGTTCGACGGCACGTCGGCCAAGCCCGGCGCCGATGCGATGAAGGTACAGCCGAAGCGCATCGCGCTCTGGGATCAGTACGGCGGCTCGATGCCGTCGGGCCACAACCGCTGGCTGTTCGAGCAGTTCGAGTTCCCGTTCCAGGTCGTGTATCCGCAGACGCTCGATCAGGGCAACCTGTCGAGCAAGTACGACGTGATCGTGTTCCAGGGCGGCGCGATCCCGGAGCTCAACCGCGTCCGCAGCAGGGCTTCGGTGGCGGTGGCGGCGGTGGCTTCGGCCGCAACGTCGATCCGGCCACGCTTCCCGCGGAGTTCCGCGGCATGGACGGGCCGCATCACGCCGGACAAGACCATTCCGCAGCTCAAGAAGTTCCTCGAGGACGGCGGCACGATCATCACGATCGGCAGCTCGACGAACCTCGCGTATCACCTCGGTCTCCCGGTGATGGACAAGCTCGTCGAGAAGACGGCGAACGGGCGAAGAGCGCGAGCTGCCGCGCGAGAAGTTCTACGTGCCCGGCTCGGTCATGCAGGTGGAAGTCGACAACACGCTGCCGGTCGCGCAGGGGCTTCCGAAGGAAGTCGATGTGTTCTTCGACGAGAGCCCGGTGTTCACGCTCGATGCGGACGCCGCGGCGAAGGGCGTGAAGCCGGTGGCGTGGTACGACTCACCGCACACGCTGCGCAGCGGCTGGGCGTGGGGCCAGACAGTATCTCGACAAGGGCGTCGCGTTGCCGAGGCGCAGGTCGGGAAGGGCAAGCTGTACCTGTTCGGACCGGAGATCACGTTCCGCGGGCAGCCGCACGGGACGTTCAAGTTCCTGTTCAACGGCATCTACGCGGACAAGAAGGTCGATCCGAAGGTAGTGCAGTAACGCAATTGCGCCGTGGACATACGCCGGCGACGGGGCGCATTTTGGCTCCGTCGCCGGTTCTGTCATTCCGAGCGGGTTGTCATTCCGAGCGGATTGTCATTCCGAGCGAGGTCAGCGAGTCGAGGAATCGTCGGCGTCCCGGTAGAGGGCCCTCTACGGCACGGTCACGATTCCTCGACTCCGGCCTGCGGCCTCCGCTCGGAATGACACGGCGTCTCAGACGAAACGTGCGAACGGATTCATCTGATCCAACGGATCGACTCCGATCCCGGGAATGGCTACATCGCTCGTGACTCTTTTGTTTTTTGAAGGTGTGCCAGCGAGACGCTCTGTCTCGCTCACGGAATCAATCCGCTAGATCCGACGCATCCGTTCGTTCCTTTCGTCTGAGATGCCGGACTGACATTGCCGGACTCACCACTCCAACGTGATCACGTTATGCAGAGATCTCTGTCCATTGCCGTTCTCCTCGCCGCATGCGGCGGATCTGTTCTCGCCGCGCAATCGTACCCCACCGCGAATCCCGTCGTCCGGCAGATCTGGACCGAAGGGATGGACAACTCGCAGGCGTACAAGCTCACGCAGGTGTTGAGCGACTCGATCGGTCCTCGCCTAACGGGGTCGCCCGGCATCAAGCGCGGCAACGACTGGCTCGTCGCGACCTACAAGAGTTGGGGCGTCGACGCCCGCAACGAGCAGTACGGCAAGTGGAAGGGATGGCGACGCGGCACCACGCACGTCGACCTCATGACGCCGCGCGTTCGGACGCTCGAGGGAACGCTGCTCGCGTGGAGTGCGGGCACCGGCGGCAAGGACGTCACGGGCACGACGGTCATCCTTCCCGAAGTACGCGATAGCGCCGCGCTCGTCGCGTGGTTGCCGCAGGCGAAGGGTAAGTTCGTGCTCGTCTCCATGGCGCAGCCGACCTGCCGCCCCGACGACAACTGGCGTCAGTTCGGCGACTCGGCTTCGTTCGCCCGGATGCGTGCGGCGCGCGATAGCGCGACACGCGCGTGGACCGCGCGCATCGCCGCGACCGGCTATGGCGTCGGCCTCGGGACTGGGACGTTAGGCAAGCGGCTGCAGGACGCGGGAGTCGCCGGCGTGATCGCGTCGCGCTGGTCGAACGGCTGGGGCGTGAACAAGGTGTTCGACTCGCGCACCGACAAGGTGCCGTCGGTCGACCTGAGCTGCGAAGACTACGGGCTCGTCTATCGGCTGACGGAGAACAACCAGGGGCCGACCCTTCGCGTCCGCGCAGACGCCGAATTCCTCGGCGATGTTCCGGTGTTCAACACGATCGCGACGATCAAGGGATCCCAGAAGCCTGACGAGTACGTGATGCTTTCCGCTCACTTCGACTCGTGGGACGCGGGCTCCGGCACGACCGACAACGGCACCGGCACCATCACGATGCTCGAGGCGCTTCGCATCCTGAAGAAGGTCTATCCGAATCCGAAGCGCACGATCGTCGTCGGGTCACTGGAGCGGTGAAGAGCAGGGGCTCAACGGCTCGCGCGCGTTTGCCGCCGATCACCCGGAGATCGTGAAGGGATTGCAGGCGCTGTTCAATCAGGACAACGGCACCGGCCGCATCGTGAACTTCTCGGGGTCCGGCTTCACGACGGCGAGCGGCAATCTCGCGCGCTGGATGGCGAACATTCCGGCCGAGATGGCGCGCAACATCAACCTGAGCTTCCCCGGTGCGCCTGCAGGTGGCGGTTCCGACAACGCGTCGTTCGTCTGCTATGGCGCTCCGGCGTTCGGACTCGGCGCCACGAGCTGGGACTACGGCACGTACACGTGGCACACGAACCGCGACACGTTCGACAAGATCGTCCTCGACGACCTCAAGAACAACGCGACGCTGACGGCGATGCTGGTGTATCTCGCGAGCGAGGATCCGGAGACGCTGTCGCGCGACAAGCGCGTGTTCGAGCTCGGACCTAACGCGCGTCCGGCGGCTGGCCCTGGCGGCGCGCCGGCCGGCCCGCAGACATGGCCGGCCTGCACCGAGCCGCTGCGCGACTACTCGCAGTATCGTCGTTAGGCGACCAATAGCAGGAGTCGACGATGAGCGACGGTGTTCCATTTCTCAACCTGGCCGAGATCGAGGCGGCGGCACGCGAGCGCCTGACGACGCTCGCGTACGAGTACTACGTCGGCGGCGCGAACGACGAAGTAACGGTGCGCGAGAATCGCTCGGCGTTCGAGCAGCTCGCGCTCCGCTACCGCGTGCTGGTCGACGTCAGTCGCCGGTCAACGAGCACGACCGTCCTCGGGACGCCCATCGATCTACCGGTGCTCATCGCGCCGACGGCGTTCCAGCGGCTGGCGTGCGACGAGGGTGAGATCGCCACGGCACGAGCGGCGTCCGCGGCCGGCACGGTGATGATTCTGAGCACCGCGTCCACGTGCACCATCGAGGACGTCGGGGCCGTCGGCGGTCGCCTCTGGTTTCAGCTGTATGTGTACTCCGATCGCGGCCTGACCAAGGCGCTCGTCGAACGGGCCGAGGCGTGCGGCATGCAGGCGGTCGTGCTCACGGTGGACGCGCCCGTGTTAGGCCGCCGAGAACGCGATCTCAGGAACCGCTTTCACCTGCCCGACGGGATTCGACTGGCGAACGTGCCGTCGTCAGGCAGCGTGCCGCTCCCAACCGGACATGGCGAGAGCGGGCTCGCGAACCATTTCGCGACCGGCATCGACGCCGGCATAACGTGGCGCGACGTCGAGTGGCTGAGGTCGATCACACGCTTGCCCGTGCTGATCAAAGGCATCGTGCGCGGCGACGATGCCGCTCGCGCCGTTGAGCATGGCGCGGCCGGCATCATCGTCTCGAATCACGGCGGCCGGCAGTTGGACACGGCCATCGCCTCGATTCGCGCGCTGCCTGACGTGGCCGAAGCCGTCAACGGGCGCGCTGAGGTGCTGCTGGACGGCGGCGTCAGGCGGGGCACGGATGTGATCAAGGCCATAGCGCTCGGCGCGCGCGCCGTCCTCGTGGGCCGTCCTGTCGTGTGGGGACTCGCCGCCAGTGGAGAGAACGGCGCGCGGCGGGTGCTCGAGCTTCTGCGCGCCGAAATCGATCTCGCCATGGCGCTTTGCGGGTGCCCGACCGTCGGCGACATTTCACGTGACCTGGTGGCGGACTGACCCGTCGCCTTGGGCGAGACGCCTTTCACCGCGCTGTACTTGCGCCTCACGCGTCCCGTTGCCTACGTACGCGAGACTCTCTTTCTACCCGAGACCCGACATGCGCTTGATGCGTTCATTCTCCGCCGTTGCCGCGATTGTGCTCATGGCCGCCTGCGACCTGAGCACCGATCCCAACGTCCCGGCTCCCATCGACCCGACGAAGGATACGTATGCGCCGGCGCTCGGCGTCGACATCGCGTCGATGACCAAGACCTCGAGCGGTCTCTATTACAAGAACAAGACAGTCGGCGCTGGCGCGGCTGCCCAGAAGGGTGATTCGGTTCGCGTGCACTACACGCTCTGGCTGACGAACGGCACGAAGGTGCAGTCGAGCAAGGAGAGCAGTACTGGTGCGCCACTCGAGTTTCTGACCGGTGCAACGCCGCCGCGCGTCATCCCCGGCTTCGAGGAAGGCGTCATGGGCATGCAGCCGGGTGGCGTGCGTCAGCTGGTGATCCCGCCCGGCCTGGCCTGGGGGTCCGACGGATTCCCGCCCGTGCAGCCTAACGCGAACGTCGTCTTCGAGATCGAGTATCTCGGGCGGCTCTAGGCCGGTCGCGATTGCTCGATCGCGAACCGCTCTGGTCGCCCGCTCCTGAGCGAGCGGCCGCTACAAACCTCGCACGATTCGTTGCAGCCGCGCGCGCCGCCGGGTACGAACCACCGGAGCGCAGCGCGGCTGTCGACTATTCATCGCTCTACGACTGGTCCGTCGCGAATCCCGAGCGGTTCTGGCCGGCGGTCTGGGAATTCTGCGGCGTCGTCGCTGACGTGCTTCCCGTTGGGCGCGCATGGACCGACGTGGTTCACGGACTCGATCGAATGGCCCCGCCGGATGCGGTCGCGGGCCCGCGATGGTTCCTCGGCGCACGACTCAACTTCGCCGAGAACCTGCTGCGTCACCACGATGATCATCCGGCGCTGATCGGCCGCAACGAGCGCGGCCGCGGTCGCGTGCTGACGTACGCGCAGCTCGGTGACGAGGTCGCGTCCGTCGCCGCCGCTCTCGCGAATGCGGGCGTTCGTGCGGGCGACCGGGTCGCGGGGTTCCTGCCTAACATTCCGGAAGCCGTGATCGCGATGCTTGCCACGGCGACGCTCGGCGCCATGTGGTCTTCGTGCTCGCCGGATTTCGGCGTGAAGGGCGTACTGGACCGCTTCGGGCAGATCGAGCCAAAGGTGCTGTTCTGCGCGGATGGCTACCGCTACGCGGGGAAGGAGATCGACTGCCTGACGCGCGTGCGCGAGATCGTGGCGCAGATTCCAGCCATCGAGCGCGTTGTCGTAGTTCCGTATCTGCGCGACACTCCGGCACTCGGCGAGTTCGTCGAGCTGGGACGCGTTCTGCGCAACAGCCGAGCACCCAGCGTCACCCAGCCACCAGCACGACCACCCAGCCACCAGCCGCAGTTCCGCGGTTCGAGCGTTTCGCGTTCGACCATCCTTTGTACGTGATGTACTCGTCAGGCACCACCGGCCTGCCGAAGTGCATGGTGCACGGCGCTGGCGGGACGCTGCTGCAGCACCTCAAGGAGCTGGTGCTGCACACCGACCTCCGGCGCGACGACCGCATCTTCTACTTCACGACCTGTGGATGGATGATGTGGAACTGGCTCGTCAGCTCGCTCGCGGTCGGTGCGACCGTGGTGCTCTACGACGGTGCGCCGCTCGCGCCTCACGCGGCCAGTCTGTGGGACATGGCCCAGGAAGAGCGCATCACGGTGTTCGGCACGAGCGCGAAGTATCTGGCGCTCACGGAGAAGGAAGGCGTGGAGCCGGCGCGCACGCACGACCTCTCGTCGCTGCGCGCGATTCTGTCCACGGGAAGTCCACTCGCGCCACCGAGCTTCGACTACGTCTACGAGCGAGTGAAGCGAGACGTCCAGCTGAGCAGCATCAGCGGCGGCACGGACATCATCTCGTGCTTCGCGTTAGGCAACCCCGCGGGCCCGGTCTGGCGCGGCGAGTTGCAGGCGCGCGGGCTCGGCATGGCCGTCGACGTGTTCGACGAGACAGGCACTCCGGTTCGTGGCGCAGCCGGGAGAGCTCGTCTGCACCAGACCGTTCCCGAGCATGCCCGTCGCGTTCTGGAACGATCCCGACGGCGCGAAGTATCGCAGCGCGTACTTCGAGCAGTACCCGGGCGTGTGGCGCCACGGCGACTGGGCGCAGCTCACGGAGCACGGCGGCCTGATCATCACAGGCCGCAGTGACGCGACGCTCAACCCCGGCGGCGTGCGCATCGGAACCGCGGAGATCTACCGGCAGGTGGAGCAACTCCCCGAGGTCATCGAGAGTCTGGTAGTCGGCCAGGATATCGTGACCGATGGTGCGATCGACGTGCGGGTCGTGCTGTTCGTCCGCCTCAGACCTAACGAGTCACTCGACGACGCATTGCGCGACCGCATCCGCCGCCAGATCCGCGAGGGCGCGAGCCCGCACCACGTGCCGCGGGTGATCGTTCAGGTTGCGGACATTCCGCGGACGATCAGCGGCAAGATCACGGAGCTCGCGGTGCGCGACGTGATCCACGGCCGCCCGGTGAAGAACACGGACGCGATGGCGAATCCGCAGGCGCTCGAGCTGTTCAGGGATTTGCCGGAACTCGCTAGGCCATAGGAAGGAGGCCTGGGAAGGAGGCGGACGGCGAGGCGGAGGGCGGAGAAAAGCGCATGTCATCCCGAGGAGCGTCAGCGACGAGGGACCTTCTATGCATGTCATCGTGGCCGGTCTGGCCACCAGCGCGTTCGAGAAGGTCCCTCGCTGCGCTCGGGATGACGCCGCCCTTCCTCCGCCCTCCGCCTTCCGCCCTCCTCCTTCCTAGGCCTCCTTCCTACGGCCTGCTCGTCGACTCCGCGATCAACGTCGCGATTTGCGTCGTGACGTCGTGCAGCTTCTTGTGCCGATTCGACACCAGGCGGCGGAAGATGAGCCGCGCCGTACCGTACGCCGTCGCCCCGATACCGAGCCACGCGGCGAGTCCGAGCAACGGCGCGTGTGTAGAGGCGGCGACCGACCCCATGACCGCGCCGCCGAGGCCAGCCCCACCGGGGCCCATGCAGAGGGCAAAGGTTCGTCTCGCGTCGTGCCCGAGCTGCTCGTCGACACGGATGGTCGTCTTGCCGCCACGCGGCATCACCGAGATCTGCAGGTTCCGCTCTCGACCCGAAACCGACCACGAGAAGGTGCGGCCCACGGAACCGATCTGGCCCACTTCGCCGATCTCTCGCCTGATGATGTCGAGCACGAGATCGTAGTCGCGCTCGGGCATCTCGCCGTCGATGGTCGCCTCGACCACGATGCGCGTGGGCGATCCGAGGAGCGGATTCACGCGCTGCGTCGGTCCGTCCTTCACGACGATCGCCGAGGTTCCGTGCGCGCGGGGCGCAACCGATGCGTTGTCGGTCCCGCGAGCCGCAGGCGACGGCACGAGCCCGTATTCCGCCAGCGCCTGTTGCACGAACGTCTCGGGAATACCTGCGTCCACTGCGGATGCGCGAACGTCGGCGAGCTGGTACGCGGACGACTCCGAGACCGGACGCGCTGAACGCGGCGCAACCTGCGGCAGCGGGAGCGCCGGCTGCGAGCTCGTGTGCGCCTGCAGTTCCGCCGCGCGCTTCCAGACGGACTGTGCCTGTGTCTCCGAGATGAGCGATCTCGCGTCTTCACTGCGTGCGCGGTCCGCCTCTGCAGCGTCAGTGCGCACGCGCTCGAGGGCTTCCGCTAGCGCGCCGCTGTTCTCGAACCGGTCGTCGGCGCTCTTGGCGAGACAACGATCGACGATGGCGGCGATCGCCGGCGGCACGTCGGGCGCGACGTCGCGGAGTCGCGGGGCGGGGCGCGTCACGTGCGCCACGAGAATCGCCGACGGCGTCTCGCTGTCGAACGGAAACTGACCGGACAGCGCGAGAAACGCGGCGACGCCTAACGCGTACACATCGCTCCGGCCGTCGATGCGCTCGCCAGTGACCTGCTCGGGGCTCATGTAGTGGACCGTCCCGAGCACCTGGCCTGTCGCCGTGAGCTGCTTCGCCTCCGCGAGCCGCGCGATCCCGAAATCCGTCACCACTGCACGCCCTGTCGCGCGGTCGATCAGAATGTTCTCCGCCTTCACGTCGCGGTGAATGACGCCGCGCGCGTGAGCGTAGCCCAGCGCGAGCGCAACGTCTCGCAACTGAGCGATGGTCTCGGCGAATGGCGGGCGACCCTGCGCCTGAATGCGCTGCGCCAACGATTCGCCGTCGACGTAGCCCATGGCGAAGAACACCCGTCCGGCGATCTCGTCCGCGCGATAGATCGGGACGATGCTCGGGTGCGACAGATGCGCGGCTGTGCGCGCCTCGCGCAGGAACCGCTCGCGCACGTCGGGATTTCCGGCGAGGTGGGGCGGCAGGGTCTTGATCGCGACGGGACGGTCGAGGTGCCGATCTCTCCCGAGAAAGACGACGCCCATGCCGCCGCGACCGATCTCGCGCTCGATGTCGTATTGCCCGGCAAGAGCGGCTGCGAGATCGGATAGTTCAGACACGATGCGGGGACTGGGGATTCGGGACTGGGGACTCGGCGCCGGACGCCTGTTTCGCGCCTGACCCATACGTCCCAACAGGCCAAGATGTGTCCGTTGCCCGGCACTCGCGAGGGCGACGCGACGTTAGATTTCCGCCAACGCACCGCCGAACTCCCGCTTCTTCGAGGACGTTTGCATGGCGACTCAGACCCTGCCTACCGCCGAGACCGCGCACGACGCGTTTCCTATCAACGGAACCGACTACGTCGAGTTCTACGTGGGGAACGCGAAGCAAGCGAGTCACTTCTATCGCGCTGCTTTCGGCTTTCAGCTCATGGCGTATCGCGGTCCCGAAACGGGCGTGCGCGATCGCGCGAGCTACCTCATGCAACAGGGCAAGATCCGGATCGTGCTGACGACGGCGCTGTCGCCGAACTCGCCGGTCGCGGAGCACGTGCACAAGCACGGCGACGGCGTGAAGGATTACGCGCTGTGGGTGGACGACGCGCGTTATGCGTACACGACCGCGGTCGAGCGTGGCGCGATTCCGAAGCAGGAACCGAAGGTCTTTCGCGACGACCAGGGCGAGGTCGTGATCGCGGCGATCGGCACGTACGGCGACACGATCCATTCGCTCGTCGAGCGGCGGAACTACAACGGACTGTTTCTGCCGGGCTTCCGCGCGGTCACGCCGCGGTATCAGCCGAAGGACGTGGGCCTCCAGTACGTCGACCACTGCGTCGGCAACGTGGAGCTCGGCCAGATGAATCGCTGGGTCCAGTATTACGGCGATGTGATGGGCTTCCGAAACCTGATCACCTTCGACGACGAGGACATCAGCACCGAGTACTCGTCGCTCATGTCGAAGGTGATGGCGAACGGCAACGATCGCATCAAGTTCCCGATCAACGAGCCCGCGTCAGGCAAGAAGAAGTCGCAGATCGAGGAGTATCTCGATTTCTACGGCGGCCCGGGGGCTCAGCACCTGGCGCTCGCGACGAACGACATCATCGAGACGGTGACCGCGCTCCGCGAACGCGGCATCGAGTTCCTGCAGGCGCCGACGTCGTACTACCAGGAGCTGCAGCAGCGCGTCGGGAAGATCGACGAGCCGCTCGAGACGCTCGAGGAGCTCGGCATTCTCGTGGATCGCGATCCGGATGGCTACCTGCTCCAGATCTTCACGAAGCCGGTGGAGGACCGCCCGACGCTCTTCTACGAGATCATCCAGCGAAAGGGCGCAAAGAGCTTCGGGAAAGGGAACTTCAAGGCGCTGTTCGAGGCGATCGAGAAGGAGCAGGAACTAAGAGGTAATCTCTAGCACAGCGCCCTTCTCGACGGCGCTGGTTGCTGGGTGGTCGTGCTTGTTGCTGGGTGACGCTGAGTGAGAGCACCCAGCCCGCACCCAGCGTCACCCAGCCACCAGCACACACACCCAGCCACCAGCTTGCCGTTATGCCGATCTACCATACGCTCGGAACCAGTCCCGAAGAAGAGGCATACAGTCTTCCGTCGCCCCGACGGCGGCTTGTACGCCGAAGAGCTGATGGGGCACGAAGGGTTCGTCGGAACCTCGTCGTTGCTCTATCACTCGTATCCGCCGACCACCGTGAAATCCGCTCGGCGCATCCGGGACATTCGCTGGGAGGCCGACGAGGACACGTCGCTCAGGCATCGGCACTTCCTGACCGCGCGCTCTGCGAAGGGCGGCAGTCCGACACTCGACCGCATCCCGCTGCTGTTCAACAGCGACATCGCGATGCTGTACGTCGAGCCCGATGAGATCGACGCGCACTTCTATCGGAACTCGCAGGCCGACGAGTGCGTGTACGTCGTCGAGGGCTCGGGCGTCCTAGAATCCGTGTACGGTGACATGCCCTATGTGCCGGGAGATTACGTAGTTATCCACCGTAATATCCTGCATCGCTGGAAGCTCGATCTGGCGAAGGGGCCGACCAAGTTGCTGGTGTTCGAGAGCCGCGGACACGTGCGCTGGCCGAAGCGATATCGCAACGAATTCGGTCAGCTGCTCGAAGGCGCGCCGTACAGTGAGCGCGATATCCGGCGCCCGAGCGAGCTACGAACGCACGATGAGAAGGGCGACTTCCGGCTCCTCGTGAAGCAGTACGATGCGCTCAACGAGCTGATCCTCGATCACCATCCGTTCGACGTCGTCGGTTGGGATGGCTACTTCTATCCGTGGATCTTCAACATTCACGACTTCGAGCCGATCGTCGGTCGCATCCATCAGCCGCCGCCCGTCCATCAGACGTTCCAGGGCGATGGCTTCGTGATCTGCTCGTTCTGCCCGCGCCCGTACGACTTCGATCCTCAGGCGGTCCCGGCGCCGTACAACCACAGCAACGTGGATTCGGACGAGGTGCTGTTTTACGCGTCGAGCGAGTTCATGAGTCGGAAGGGCATCGAGTACGGGAGCGTCACGCACCATCCGGACGGCCTACCGCACGGTCCGCATCCGGGCCGAGCGGAGGCGAGCATCGGCGCGAAGTTCACGAACGAGCTCGCGGTGATGATGGACTCGTTCAAGCCGCTGAAGGTGGCGAAGCCGGCGCTCTCGTTCGAGGATCCGAAGTACCACCAGAGCTGGGTGGACGCGCAGCACGAGACGTTCAACCCGCCGACGAGTTAGGCGCGTACGCGCCTAACTCGTCGGCGGGAGCTATCAGCTAGCAGCCATCAGCCATCAGCTAACTGCCTCGCGACATCGTCCGTCTCGACCAGGAAGATCCCGCCGTTTGAGCTGATGGCAGATGGCTGATGGCTGCTAGCTTCTTTTCTCAAACGCCGCGATCGCGTTGCGTGTGAAGTCCGAAAGGACGAGCGTGCCGCTCATCGCGGCGCGTTCTTCGAGCAGCCGGTCCCAGTTGTCCGTGCCTTCCCAGAGCGCCTGCTTGAGCTGCGTGATCGCGTCCGGGTTGTACGTCGCGAGCTTGTGCGAGACCGTGCCTAACACCTGATCCAGCGCGGGGAGGTTGTCGCAGATCCGCGTGTAGAGCCCGCGCGCGAGGCACCACGCGGCGTCTCTCCAGTCCGCGTCGAGCGCGAACGCGGAGAAAGGCCCCGGCCCGATCTTCCGCTCGATGACCGGCCCGACGACGAACGGCCCGATGCCAACGGCGAGCTCGCTCAGGCGAGCCGGCGCCTCCGGCACCGCGAGCACGTAGTCAGACGCAGCGACGATGCCGACGCCGCCGCCCACGACCTTGCCCTGCACTCGACAGATGATCGGCTTCGGGCATCGGCGCATCGCCAGGATCACGCGCGCGAAGCCCATGAAGAATTCCTTGCCGGCCTCAGGTGAGTCGATGCGCTTGAGCTCGTCGAATGAGGCGCCGGCGCAGAACGACCCCGCGCCCTCGCTCCGGATCACGACCACGCGCGTCGCCGGGTGCTTGCTCACAGACGTGATGCGGCCGGCAATGTCATTTAGTAGGACGGCGGGGAGCGAATTACCCTTCGGGTGGTAGAAGGAGACGGTCGCGATCCCATCGGTGATCGAGCACGTGACGACGCCGGAACCGACGGCCTGCGAGCTCGCGGGAGTAGGTGTGAGCATTGGCCTGCGTTACGCCTCGCTGCATCGTGGGTGGCATTGCGTTTTCGCGCTCGGATCGCGACCGGCCGGCACGCCGTTAGCCATTGAAATCCAATGAGATTGGTGTTTAATACACGAAAGCGACCGCCCTCGGAAGGCCACCGGTTCGAAGGTCCGGAACGGAGCGCCGAGAGGGCTCATCTTCGCCGGAGTCGACCGTGATCGATCAGAGTCAGGAAGCCCACATGCGCGCGAATCCGACCACGGACGACGCCGCGCGGGTGGCCGAGTTCGAGGCGCGTATCGCGCAGGGCGAGTCGATCGAGCCCAAGGACTGGATGCCCGAGCGCTATCGCAAGCAGCTCGTGCGCATGATGTCCCAGCACGCGCATTCCGAGATCGTCGGCATGCTGCCCGAGGGCAACTGGATCACGCGTGCCCCGAGCCTGCGCCGGAAGATGGTGCTGCTCGCGAAGGTGCAGGATGAGGCCGGGCACGGTCTGTACATCTACTGCGGTACCGAGACGCTGGGCGTAGGCCGCGAAGAGCTCGTCGATCAGCTGCTGACGGGCAAAGCGAAGTACTCGAGCATCTTCAACTACCCGACGCTCACGTGGGCTGACATTGGTGTGATCGGCTGGTTCGTCGACGGCGCGGCGATCGTCAATCAGACGATGCTCGCGAAGGCGTCGTTCGGGCCGTACGCGAGAGCGATGGTGCGGATCTGCAAGGAAGAGAACTTCCACAAGAAGCAGGGCTACGAGAGCGTCGCGACGCTCGCGGCGGGTACACCCGAGCAGCACGCGATGGTGCAGGACGCCGTGAACCGCTGGTGGTGGCCGTCGCTCATGATGTTCGGACCGAGCGACACGAATTCGCCGAACTCGGCGGAGCTCATCCGGTGGCGGGTCAAGCGCGACACGAACGACACGCTGCGCCAGCGCTTCGTGGACCTCACGGTTCCGCAGGCCCGCGCGGTCGGGCTGACGCTTCCCGATCCGGATCTCCGCTACAACGAGGAGACGGAGCATTGGGAGTTCGGCGAGATCGACTGGAAGGAATTCCAGGAGGTCATCTCGGGCAATGGGCCGTGCAACCGCGAGCGTCTCGCGGCTCGCCGGAAAGCGCATGACGAGGGCGCGTGGGTGCGCGAGGCGGCCGAGGCCTATGCCGTCAAGCGTTCGGCGGCGGACGCCGCCTAGCGGCGGGAACGGGAAGAGGGAACTGGGAACGGGGGCTGCCAGCTGCTTCGCTGCGCATAGCCCCCAGCCAGCATCCACCTAACGACAGAATGACAAACGATACCACGAGCTCACCGGGGTCTGTCGGCGCCTCACCCGAGACGCAGTGGGACCTCTGGGAAGTGTTCACGCAGGAAGGCCAGGGCGCGCCGCACGAGCACGCTGGAAGCGTGCACGCGACGACAGCGGAGCACGCGATGCAGAACGCGCGGGACGTGTACGCGCGGCGCGGGAAGGTCGTGAGCCTCTGGGTCGTGCCGACCGCGTCGATCGTGGCCTCTGCGCCGAGCGACGCGGGGCCGCTGTTCGACCCGGGAAACGACAAGGCGTATCGGCACCCGCAGTTCTACAAAACGCCTCGTGGGGTGAGAGGACTGTGAGCGCGAGACGGGCCGGGAACGCGGGAACATGGGAATCGGGAATTGGTAACCGAACTGCCGGCTGACAGCTGGGTCGCGGGCGCGCGGCCGACGACCGCCACGTCCGGCGTTACCGAGAACCCGCTCTTCGAGTACCTCCTGCGCCTCGCGGACGATCGACTGGTCCTCGGCCACCGACTCTCGGAGTGGTGTGGCCACGGCCCGATTCTCGAGGAGGACATCGCGCTCGCGAACATTGCGCTCGACTTCATTGGCCAGGCGTCGATGCTGCTCAAGCTCGCTGGCGAGGTCGAAGGGAAGGGGCGAACCGACGACATGCTCGCGTACTTCCGCGACGCCATCGAGTTCCGCAACGTGCAGCTGGTCGAGCTGCCTAACGGCGATTTCGCCACGACGATCGTCCGTCAGTTCCTGTTCGACGCCTGGGACGTGCTGGTGCTCGAGCGGTCTGACGAGCGCGACGAACGAACAGCTCGCTGGGATCGCGGCCAAGGCGCTCAAGGAGGCGAAGTACCATCTTCGCCACAGCGCGGAGTGGGTGCGAATGCTTGGCGACGGAACGGTTGAGAGTCACCGTCGCGCACAGCAGGCGCTCGACGCGCTGTGGCCGTACACCACCGAGCTCTTTCTCACGGACGACATCGACCGTCAGGCCGTGGCGGCAGGTGTCGGCGTAGACGTCGAGTCGCTTCGTCCGCGGTGGCGGCAGATGGTCGAGCAGGTGTTCGGCGAGGCGACGCTGACGATCCCGAAGGACGGATTCGCGCCGCGCGGCGGACGGATGGGACGCCACACGGAGCACCTCGGCCGGATGCTGGCTGACATGCAGAGCCTCGCCCGCGCGCACCCGGGGGCAACGTGGTGAGCGTCGCCGAGTCGCGGCGCGACGAGATTCTTCGCTGGCTCGACGAGGTGAAGGATCCGGAGGTGCCGGTGCTGAGCATCCGCGAGCTGGGTGTGCTGCGCGATGTGGAGGTGTCCGACGACGGCGTGGTGGTCGTGATGACACCGACGTACTCCGGCTGCCCCGCCATGCACGCGATGGAGACCGAGGTCGTGCAGACGCTCGCGAGCCACGGCGTGCCTAACGCGCGCGTCAGGACGGTGTACTCGCCGGCCTGGACGACCGACTGGATGTCGGACGAGGCGAAGGCGAAGCTCGAAGCGTACGGTATCGCCGCGCCCGATCGATTGGAGTCGGACGATCTCGTGCCGCTGCGTCGACGCGTGGCGGTGCGGTGCCCGTACTGCCAGTCGGTGAACACGATCATGCGCAGCGAATTCGGATCGACGGCGTGTAAGGCGATCCTGTTCTGCAACAGCTGCCACCAACCCTTCGAGCAATTCAAGGCCATCTGAATGGGCACGCGGAGGCGTCCGATCATGCGCCCACCAACGAGAGTGCCTAACGGGCTCAGGGTAGTGGCGGCCCTCTCGATCGCCACTGGCGTTGCGGCGTGTTCCGGTGGCGAGCGCTCTCGTGCGTCCGACTCGGCGACGAAATCGGTGGAGGCCGTACCGCCGTCACCGACCTCCGGGGCGGCGTCCAGGCCCGCGGGTGACAGCGTCGGCATCATCAACCGCACCGGTGCCGTGCTGCTGTCCGTCGCGCGCGACTCCGTGTCGATGGGATTCTCGCCGGCAACGATCGCCAAGGTCCGACGTGAGACGGATACGACGGGAAGCGGCTCGGGATTCGGTGCGATGATCGAACGCACCGTCAAGTCCGGCGTGCAGACGATGCTCTCGACGCGCATCATGGTCCCGCTCGCGGACATCGAGAACGTGCGGTACGAGGACGGCACCATCAAGTTCGACTATCGCACGCGCGCCGCGAGGCATGAAGCTCGAGGATATCAAGATCGACAACGAACCGGCGCTGCAGTCGTTCCGCGAGGAAGACGCGAGGACGTTCGTCAGCGCGGTTCAGGCACGGCTGCCAGCGAGGTAGCGCCTCCGCGGTCCTCGCTCCGGCCTCGCCTCACAAGGTTCGCGCACGCTCGATCTCCGCGAGGTTCGGCAGCAGCTTCGCCTCATCGAGCAGCGAGACGATCCGCTTTCTGATCGAGCGGAGCAGCGGCAGCCGCGCAATCTTGAACGTTGCCACGATCAGGCCAATCGCCCCGGTTGAAAGCGCCACCGTGCGCCGGCCGTTAGGCGACCGGTCGTGAAGGAAGAATAGCAACAGGCCCATGTGAAGCGCCCACAGCGCGACTGGAGCGAGTCGTGCGACGTCTTCGGGGAGATGCTCGTCGCCGAGCGCAATGGAGAACGCCGCCATGCTTTCGAGCCGGTGCTGGCGCAGCGGTGCGCCAAAGAATGAAAGCGGGTGCGTCGGATCGCCAGCGTAGCGGAGCAGGGCCCCCATGAGCGGCCGGTCGTCGCGGAGGATCTCGATCTTGCTGTGCAGCGCGATGGCGAGCCTGGCGGCGAGCGGTTTGTCGTTGGTCGCCTCGTTCGCGACCCGCCGGGTGTGCTCCTTCGAGACGCGATCGTAGTACGCGAGCACGATGGCGTCCTTGCTGGGGAAGTAGTGATACGCGGCGCCGAGCGACATCTCCGCGGCGGCGGCAATATCGCGCATCGTGGTCGCGTCGAACCCCCGGCTCCGAAAAAGCGTTAGGGCGGCGTTGTAGATGCGGTCTCGGGTGTCTTCGCCCTTCGCGGTGACTGTTTTGAACATGTTCAATATCGGAACGGCCGGATCATTCGTCAAGAGCCAATGTTGAACATGTTCAAGACATGAATTGAACGTGTTCAACTCAGTCTTTGAACACGTTCAATAACATGAGGCACGCGTCGCGTTGCATCACGGGAATGATTGGCGCCACGCTGCGGCGTTTAGATGGTGGCGCCGGGGTCGGTGAGAACTACGATGGCGCGGATGACGCAGAAACGGCCGGATCGACCAACCTGGCTACCCAGCGCACATTGGCTGGCGTCGACGAGAACTCACCGCGAAGGTGATTGGCGCGTTCTACGACGGTGTACAACACGCTCGGCTATGGATTTCGCGAAGTCCGTGTACACGCGCGCACTGGCGCTGGAACTGCGGCGGCGAGGCTTGCGCGTAGAGCGCGAGGTGTGGATCGCCGTGTACTACAAAGGCGAAGTCAGGTCGGCTCGCTATCGCATCGACATGCTGGTCGAAGGCTGCGTTGTGCTGGAGATCAAGGCGACAGTCGCACTGGCGCCAAGCGATCGGGACCAACTCCTGAATTACCTTCGCGGTAGCCGTCTCGAGGTCGGACTGCTCCTGCATTTCGGACCGCGCCCAACCTTCCAGCGCGTCGTCGCCGAGAACGCCCGATCGTGCAGATCCGGCCGTTTCCGCGTCTTCCGCGCCATCGCAGTTCCCACCGGCCCCGGAGCGATGAGCTGGCCTCAGGTGGAGAGCAGCGCCGCAATCCGATCCGCGATTCGGTCCGCGTCCGGGAGCACGGCCTCGAGCAGCGACGGGTGATAGGGCATCGGCACATCCGCGACCGCCAGACGGTCCACCGGAGCATCCAAAGCCCAGAAAGCCTCACGCCCCACCACCGCCGCGATCTCGGCACCGAAGCCCGCCGTGATCGTGTCCTCGTGCACGATCAGGCAGCGCGACGTTTTCCGCACCGAATCGAGCACCGCCTCGCGGTCCCACGGCGCAACGGTCCGCAGATCGAAGAGCTCCACCACGCCGTCGCCGAAGCGCGCGGCCGCTTCGGCGCAGCGGTGCACCATCGCGCCCCAGCTCACCACCGTGATGTCCTTGCCCTCGCGCAGGCGCGCGGCCCTGCCGAACGGCAACACGTAGTCGTCGCCGGGATAGCGCGCGCTGCCGTCGCTCGTCATGAGCAGCGATCGGTGCTCGAAGAAGATCGTCGGATTGCGACTGCGCATCGCCGCTCGCAGGAGCCCGACGGCGTCCGCCGCGTTCGACGGGATCGCCACCTGCCAGCCTAACGCGTGCGCCCACGTCACCTCGGCGCTCAACGAGTGCCACGGGTCGCCGACGTCCTTGCCGTACCCGCCCGGCATCCGCACGACGATCGGCGCGCAGAAGCGGTTCGCCGTGCGCCAGCGCATCGTGCCGCAGTTGTTGAGCTGCTCGTGTGCGGGGTCCGCGTACTTGCGGAACTGGATCTCGGCAACGGGGACGAGGCCGGCGATGGCCATGCCGACGGCACGGCCAATGATGCCTTCCTCGGACAGGCTCGTGTCGAACACGCGAGCGGCGCCGAACTGCTTCTGCAGGCCCTCGGTCACGAGGTGCACGCCGCCCTTCACGCCCACGTCCTCGCCGAACACCGCGACTTTCGGATTTCGCTCGAGCTCGGAGCGCAGCGTGCGCTTGATCGCCTCCGCGAATCGCACGACCTCGCCGCTGTCGCTCGGGACGTCGGTTCCACCGAGCGCGTCACGCTCCTCGTCGGAGAGACCGCCTAACGGCACAGTGTCGCCCGGCTGGACGGGCTCCTCGTATACGAAGCGATGAATCGTCGCGGGGTCAGGCGCCGGACGCGCACGCGCGCCGTCCAGTCCCCGCTTCACGTCGCGCGCGACTTCTGCCTCCAGATCAGCCCAGTCCGCCTGGTTCATGAACTCCGGCACCAGGTGCTCCCGGAGACGCGGAAGCGGATCGCGCGCGCTGTCGGCGGCGATCTCGGCTTCGGTGCGGTAGCCCTTCTGGTTGTCTGGCCCCGAGTGGGAGGAGAGCCGGGGGACCGTGAGGTGAATCAGGGCGGGGCCGACGCCGGAGCGGACGTGATCCACCGCATCGCCTAACAACCGCGCCGACTCGTCAGGATCGCACCCGTCGCCATCGCGGATGAGCAGGTTGGCAAAAGACGCCAGGTTCCGCGCGATGTTGCCGCCCGGAGTCTGCATCTCACCCTTGACCGAGATGCCGAGTCCGTTGTCCTCGATGTAAAACAGCATCGGGAGCTTCAGCGTCGTCGCCATCGTGAGCGCGGACCAGAAGCCGTTCGTCGCCACCGACGCTTCGCCACCAAGAGCAACCGCTATCGCGCCGCGGTATGACGCGTCGCCGAGCACGTCGCGATGATACGTGATGGCCTGGGCCCAGCCGGCGGCGGGCGTGTACTGCGATCCTACGTCGCCGGACATCGGCAGGACGACGGTGCCGTTGCGGTTAGGCAGGTTGCAGACGACACCGATATCGCGGCCATCGCTGAATCCGCCGGAGCGACCGAGCGGGCTGGCGAGCGCGTCCTCGATCGAGAGGCCGATGGAGAGCAACAGCGGGCGCGATCGGTAGTACGCTCCGACGCCATCGTGCGCGTGGTCGAGCATCGATCCCAGAATCGTCTGCGCCACGTCGTGGCCGCGCGCCGAGAACTGGTAGAGCACGAGGTGCTCGCGCGGGACGGTCGCCCGGTTGCGATTCGTCGTCTCCTCGGCGTCATCGAGCGCGCGCGAGACGAGCGAGTTGTACGCGATGGCGCGCCAATCGATGGAACGACTGGTCGCCTTGGGACGAGCGGATTTGGCCTTGGCAGGGGAGCGAACGGGCATGCGGGGAAATTAGCTGGGAGACCGATACGGCGGGAACAGGGAACAGGGAACGGGGAACCGGGAACACCAGCGGCAGCTGGTGGCTGGTCGCTCGTGCTGGTCGCTGGTCGTGGCCGGTCGTTCCGACCTGTAGTGGTGCTTCGGATAGACGGCGTGCAGCTTTGCTGGCGATTCGCAACCGCGACCGGCCTACCCCTGACGCGCGAGAGGCGCGGCTGCGATGGATCTGAACGAAATGCAACCGAATCGTCGACAAATCCTACGTCGCGCGCTACCACTCGCTGCGGTCGTCGCGTGTGCCGCAGCGTACACCGGCACGATTGGCAGAGCGGACGCCGGACCAGCTGGCGCGGTCGCGCCGGACTCCGCGCTGCTCCAGCGCATGCTGAACGCCGAGGATTCCCGCGTAAGTGACTCCGCGTCCCTCGCGCCGCTGTTCGAGGGAATGCGCAGCGCCGACGTCACGACGCGCCGCATCGCCACGCGGGCGATCGGGCGGCTCGAGCGCAGCGACTACATGAGCGTCCTCGAGCCGATGCTCACCGACCCGTCGCCTGCCGTTCGCGCCGAGGCGGTGAACGCGTTAGCGCAGATCGCGCGCGCGAGCGTCGTGAATGCGCCGGCCAGCGACGAGTCGCGCATGCGCCTCGCCATGAGTGCGCAGGGATTGATTCGCGGTCTGCTCGCTGGCGAGAGCGATCCAGTCGTTCGAGGCAGCATAGCGCGTTCGCTGGGGCGACTCCCATACCCGAGCGAGGAAGTCGCTCGTGCCGCGGCTGAGTCGATCGCGTCGATCACGGATGGGATGCCAAGCGACGGCGCGCTGGCCCGCGAACCGTGGTTCGGCGTGGTGCACGGGATCGACGACCTTCTCCGTCGCTTTCCCGGAGTACGCACCGCGCCGGCGGTACAGCGCATCGCGGCGCTGCCTCGCGTTCCCACCGTCGCGAACGCCGGTTCTACGGGCTCCACGAGCGACAGCGGATGGTCGCGAGAGACGAACGTCATGCTCGCGGCCGTTCGGGGACGAGTCCTCGGCGCCGCGGTCGGCACGGCGAAGGCCGTCGATGAGGCGACGGCACGCAGCGTCGGCGCGCGTTTCCTCAGCGATTTCGGCGACGCCGATCCGCAGGTTCGACGTCAGGTCGTGGCCCTGCTCGCGGTCGCGGGGGCCGTTGATGAGTCGTCCCGTGCACGAGTCGTGACCGCCGCGCTCGGCGATCCATCGTTCAGCGTGCGATTCGAGGCCGTTCGTGCGTACGCGCGGCGGCACAGTACCGGGTGTGCGCCGCTCATCACGGCGACCCGCGACGCGAGTGCGCACGTGGCCATCGCCGCGATCGATGCACTGGCAACGCCGTGCGACTCGTCCGGCGCGGCTGTTGTTCGGCTCGCGCAGCTCGTGCGAGACCTTCCCCGTACGGCGACAGCGCGTTCAGGAACGCGGGGAAGTTGGCACGCCGGCGCCCACGCGCTCGTCGCCCTCGCGCAGCTGGCGCCGGATTCGGCGCGCGCGTCAGCGTCGCGCCTCGCGAGCCATCCGGTGTGGCAGGTTCGCATGTACGCGGCTCGCGCGGCGGGTGAGCTCGTAGACACCGTCACGCTCGCGAAGCTCGCGAGCGACACGACGGACAACGTGCGAGACGCCGCGGTCAACGCACTTGCGGCGTTGATTCGGCCGCCGCGCGGCACCAACAACCGTCCACGGATCGAGCGGACTGAGAAGATCGACTCGCTCTTCACCGCGCAGTTGGCGCACACGGATCATCAGCTCGTGCTGGATGCCGCGAGGGCGCTCGAGGGCGGTCGATCGTCGGCGAAGCTGGCGGACGCTCTGTTCGCATCGCTCGCCCGGCTCACGGCGCGGCAGAGTGAAAACTCGCGCGATCCGCGAATGGAGTTGCTCGCGCGCATCGAGACCATGGTGGAGGGCAGCAACCACGCGCTCGCGCATCCAGCCGTACCTGAGCGACTACGATCCGGCAATCGCGGAACGGGCCGCGCAGCTCCTTCGGAAGTGGGGCGTGCCGACGGCCGCGGCCACGCCGCGTCGGTTTCAACCCATGCCGGTCTCGCTCTCGGAGATGGGTCGACTGCGGAACGCGCGCCTGCGCGTCACCATGGCGCCCGAATCTGGCGGTGGGTCGTTCGAGATGCGGCTGCTCGTCGACGATGCACCCGCGAGCGTGAATCGCCTCGTCACGCTGGCGCGCATGGGCTACTACAACAAGCTCACGTTCCATCGGGTGGAGACGAACTTCGTGATCCAGGGCGGCAGCCCCGGCGCGAACGAATACGTCGGCGCGCAACGCTTCATGCGCGACGAGCTCGGGCTCCCTTCGCACGAGCGTGGCACGGTCGGGATCTCGACTCGCGGGCGCGACACGGGCGACGCGCAGATCTTCGTGAACCTCATCGACAACTGGCGCCTCGATCACGATTACACCGTGCTCGCGGACGTGGTGCGCGGGATGGACGTGGTGGACGCAATCCTGGAAGGCGACGTGATCGCGCGCATGGAGATCGTCGGGGGGCGCTGAACCAGGCTCGGTGGTGTGTGGTGGCGGTCGTGAGCGACTAGCTTTCGCGCGTCCGTGCGAGCGGCGCACGGGGTAGTAACGTCGCCCTCATGATTTCGGTCCGGACCTCCATGTCATTCGAGTTCATCCTTTACGAAGCGGGCGAGGGCGTGGCGAAGATCACGCTCAATCGGCCCGACGTGCTGAACAGCTTCAACCGCCCGATGGCGATCGAGGTGCGTCAGGCATTCTCTGCCGCCGCTGCCGACAGCGACGTGCGCGCTGTGTTGCTCACGGGCGCCGGACGCGCGTTCTGCGCGGGCCAGGATCTCGCCGAGATGACCCCCAAGGAGGGGCCGGCGCCCGATCTCGGCGACATCGTCGCTCGTGGCTACAACCCGATCGTCCGTACGATTCGGCAGATCGACAAACCGGTCGTGTGTGCGGTGAATGGCGTCGCTGCAGGTGCCGGCGCGAACCTCGCGTTCGCCTGTGACTTCGTGCTCGCGGCGTCCGAGGCGTCGTTCATCCAGTCGTTCACCAAGATCGGCCTCGTGCCCGACACGGGCGGCACGTTCTTCCTGCCGCGGACGATCGGAATGGCGCGCGCGACGGCGCTCATGATGCTCGGCACCAAGGTGACGGCGGCGGAAGCGGTCGCGATGGGATTGATCCTTCGCGCGGTCGACGGCGGTACGTTGATGGACGAAGCAACGGCGCTGGCGAAGCAGCTCGCGACACAGCCCACGCGTGGGCTCGGCCTCATCAAGCGCGCGCTCAACGCATCGGCGACGAACGGTCTCGACGAGCAGCTCGCGCTCGAGGCGCAGCTGCAAGCGGAAGCCGGCTCGACGGCGGACTACCGCGAAGGTGTGAAGGCGTTCATCGAAAAGCGGCCGCCTGTGTTCGTCGGGCGTTAGGTGAACCGGTGACCATGCTCGACAACAATGTCCTCGTCGGCGTGATCGGGGCGGGGGCGATGGGCAGTGGCATCGCGCAGGTCGCGGCTGTTGCGGGCCATCGTGTCGTAATCGCTGATGCCGATAGCAACGCCGTGGGCCGAGCGCGCGCAGGAATGGCGAAAGCGCTCGCTCGTGATGTCGAGAAGGGGCGACTGCCTGCGGGCGCGGACGCGAGTATCCTCGAACGCGTGACGTTCGTGGAGGGCGTGAGCGATCTGTCCGCGTTCGCCGACTGCGGCATCGTGATCGAAGCGATCGTCGAACGGCTGGACGCGAAGCGCGCGCTGTTCGCGTCGCTCGAGGCCGTCGTGAGAGACGATTGCGTGCTCGCGACGAACACGTCATCGCTCGCGATCGCCGCGATCGCTGGCGGATGCAAGCGACCGGAACGCGTGCTCGGCGTGCACTTCTTCAATCCGGCGCCGGTGATGCCGCTCGTCGAGATCGTGCCGTCGCTCGCGACGTCTCCCGACATTACGCGAGCCACGCGCGCGCTCGTCGATTCGTGGAAGAAGACAACTGTGCTCGCGAGCGACACGCCGGGCTTCATCGTGAACCGCGTCGCGCGGCCGTTCTACGGTGAGTCCATCCGGATGTTCGAGGAAGGCGTCGCCGACGTCGCGACGATCGATTGGGCGATGAAGACGATCGGCGGCTTCAGGATGGGCCCGTTCGAGCTGATGGATTTCATTGGGCACGACGTGAACTTCGTCGTGACGCGCAGTGTATTCGAAGGACTGTCGTTCGATCCGCGGTATCGTCCGTCAGTCACGCAGCAGCGGCTGGTGGACGCCGGTTGGCTGGGGCGGAAGAGTGGCCGGGGATTTTACGACTACCGCGACGGTGCCACGCCGCCGAGCCCGAGCGAGGATCGCGCGCTTGGCGAGCGGATCGTCGATCGGACGCTCGCGATGCTGGTCAACGAAGCGGTGGACGCGGTGCTGATGCGCGTCGCATCGCCAGCGGATATCGATCTCGCGATGACAAAAGGGGTGAACTACCCGAAGGGCCTCATCGCGTGGGGCGAGGAGATCGGCTTCGAAGTGATTCTCGACCGACTCGACGGTTTGCACTCCGAGTACGGCGAGGATCGCTATCGGCCGAGCGCGCTCCTGCGACGTTGGGTCCGCGATGGCAAGGGTTCGCTCGCATGACGCTCGGATCGGCTCCGAACGCCGGCGATTCCGCCGACGCAGGGCAGCGGGTGGCCGAGCGTGTGGTGGCGGAGATGTTGGAGCACGATGAATTCAGTCGCTGGCTCGGTGTCGAGGTGACGCACATCTCACCTAACGCGGCGACTCTGCGCATGACGGTGCGTCCCGAGATGGTGAACGGGTTCGGCGTGTGTCACGGCGGGATCGCGTTCTCGTTGGCGGATAGCGCACTGGCGTTCGCGTCGAACGCACACGGGCGACTCACGGTGAGCGTCGAGAACAGCATCCGGTACCCGGCGCCGATCATGCCGGGCGACGTGTTGACGGCTTCGGCTGTCGAGGAACGGGCAGGCGGGCGTCTCGCGTTCCTGACGGTGACGGTCAGGAAGCAGAACGACGACGTCGTCGGCCTGTTCACGGGAACGGTGTATCGCACGAGTCGCGAGCACTTCCCGACGACGAGACCGACGGCGGTACAGAGGGACAACGTTAGGCGAAACGAAATCATGACTGACGCATACATCGTAGACGGGCTTCGAACGGCGATTGGCAGCTTCGGCGGCTCACTGTCGGAGTCGCGACCGGATGACCTCGCGGCGCTGACGATCCGCAGACTCCTCGAGCGTCACACGGCGCTCGATCCGGCACGGATCGCCGACGTCGTGCTCGGCTGCGCGAATCAGGCGGGCGAGGACAATCGCAACGTCGCGCGCATGGCGCTGCTGCTGGCGGGGCTGCCGGTGACCGTGCCGGGCGAGACCGTGAATCGGCTGTGCGCGTCGGGGATGACGGCGGTCGCGTCCGCGGCGCGTGCTGTTCGCAACGGCGACGGCGACTTCTACATCGCGGGTGGCGTCGAGAGCATGACGCGCGCGCCGTACGCGATGTCCAAGAGCGCGAAGCCGTTCGGGCGCGACGTGGAGATCTTCGATACGAGCATCGGGTGGCGGTTCGTGAATTCGAAGATGCGCGACATGTATGGCATCGACTCGATGGGACAGACGGCGGAGAACGTCGCCGAGCAGTTCCACGTGTCGCGCGGCGATCAGGATCTGTTCGCGTGTCGCTCGCAGCAGAAGGCGGCGACGGCGCGCGCGTCGGGGCGATTCGGAGTCGAGATCACGCCAGTGGAGCTCGCGCCGGCGAAGAAGGGCGGTGCGCCGCGGCAGTTCGCGGAGGACGAGTTCGTGAGGCCCGATACGACGCTGGAGGTGCTGGCGAAGCTGCGCCCGGCGTTTCGGACGGACGGAAATGGCTCCGTGACGGCTGGGAACTCGTCGGGGATAAACGACGGTGCGTGTGCGCTCCTGATCGCGTCGGATGCCGGGGTGCAATCGCTCGGCGTAAAACCGCTCGCGCGCGTGGTGACGTCGGTGGCCGTCGGCGTCGAGCCTCGTATCATGGGTATGGGCCCGGTGCCGGCAACGCGGGCCGCGCTCGCGCGTGCCGGCCTGACGCTCGACGACATGTCGCTGCTGGAGCTGAACGAGGCGTTCGCTGCGCAGACGCTGGCCTGCCTGCGGGAGCTCGGCGTGGCCGATGATGATCCCAGGGTCAATCCGAATGGCGGCGCGATCGCGTTAGGCCACCCGCTCGGGATGTCCGGCGCGCGCCTGCTGCTCACGGCCGCGCACGACCTGCAGCGCACGGGCGGGCGTTATGCGCTGTGCACGATGTGCGTAGGCGTCGGTCAGGGGACGGCGACAATCCTGGAACGCGCGTTTGAGATCATCGCGCCGGGGTCGGTGGGAACTGCGATTGGGCGGATCTGTACTGCGAAACTACCGGATACGGCTTTGCATTCAGGCATCACGGCGCCGGGGTCGGTGGGAACTGCGATTTTGCGGATGACACGGAAAACGGCCGGATACCGCTTTGCATTGACACTGGCTCTCGCCGGACTCTGAACTAATAGGAACGGCCGCTCGGGACGCAGGAGTCTCCCGAGCGGCCGTCCCCAAAAATCCGGCCCGCTGCGCGAGGCGCCGTCCCGAGCGCGATCGATCCTGCTTCTTCCGCGTCATCCGCGCGATCGCAGTTCCATTGGCCGGGCGCGATGATGCGTGGATGCAAAGCAGGATCCGGCTGTTTTGCAGTTCATCCGCAAAATCGTAGTTCTCACCGGCCCCGGCGCGACGATGCCTGGGATGCGAGCAACGGCTACCGCGCAGATCGCGGTTCCCAGAGAGAAATCTCCCCATCCCCGACCGTAGCCGGCAGCGTCTCGACCTTCGTCCATCCAGTCTCGACGCGCTTCCACAATTCCGGCGACTCCACCTTGAACGCGCGCTCGAGGGTCGTCGCCAGCATCACGCGCCGATCCGCGAGCATCGTTGTGAGAGAGTCGAAGCCGGCCACCGTGCGCGTCGAATAGAATCGCCCCTTGCCCGCGAGGCCCAAGACGCCGCGTATAGAGATCGAAGCCGCGGTCCGCCTGGTACACCGCGACGAGCGCATCGCCCGGGCCTGACCGCGCGTTGAACGACGCGATCGTCGCCCGGAATGATTGCTTCGGCACCGCGTAGTATCGCGGCAAGCCGAAGCCTAACGCGATCGCGCACACCAGGACAGCCGCCGCCGAGAGCGCCCCGTGAATCTGCGCGCGTCGTACGCCATCCGCGACGAGCTTCGACAGGAGCCGCGCTACGAGGTCGAGGCTCTCCACTGCGACGAGGAACGCCAGCGGCACGACCAGAATGAAGAAGCGCGGCGACGTGAGCCAACCCGCCACGACGACGAGCACGGCCATCATGCCTAACGGCAGCACGAACGATAGCACGATGAGCCAGCCGCGCCGCATGAGGCTCAGTGTCCCGATGGCCACGAGGACGAGGAATGGAACCGCCCCCACGAGCGCGAGCGACCCGAATCCCGCGGCGAGTCCGCGCAGCGTCTCCTTCAGGAAGTCCAGCGAAACGGGATTGAATCCCGTGCCCTGTCGCGTGTACGCCGTTCCCACGACGCGCAGCAGCTCGATCGCGGTGGGCCCGTAGATCACGAGCGACGCGACCGCCGTGGCGCCGAACGCCAGCGCCAGACGCCGAACGAGCGGCGCGACCGGCTCGGCACGTCGGCGCCGTACGATCACGAGCGCCGTCGCGAGCAACACGTGCGTGATGATCACGAACGCGGTAATGATGAGCGACGTCAGCCCAAGCACCGCGAACACGGCGTACAGCGCGACCCACCTGCGCTGTGGCGTCGCGATCAGTCGCCACAGGGCTCCGGTCGCGAGCACACAAAACAGCAGATAGGCCGAGTACCCGCGCGCGTTCTGCGAGAACCAGATGTGGTGATAGCTGACGGCCGTGAGGAACGCGACCGCCAGCGCCTGCCAACCCTTCATGATCGGCCGCGCGAGCCAGTACAGCGCTGGCACGGTGGCGATCCCGAACAGGACCGCCGGCAAGCGAATCGACCAGTCATGCTCGCCGAGCGCCGCCACGCTGACGCGCATGAGCAGCGAGTTCATGAGGTGCTGGTTCGGACTCGAGAACGTCCGCAGCAGCTCGCCGACCGTCACCGAGGTCGCGTACTGAAACGACCCGATCTCGTCGATCCACAGGTCGGAGTCGAGCCGGTAGATGCGCAGTGCCGCGGCGAGCAGCGTGATCAGGGCCAGAACGACGTACTCTCGAGTAACAGCCTCGCGCGCGCGACTGCGTCTCCGGCGAAAGCTCAGTCGCTATGCGCCACCTCGGCGTGGCGCTCGAGGCGCGGTAATATCCTGCGCGATACCATGCGCACGCCAACGAGGCGCGGCGAAGAAACCGAGGAGCGACATCCGTGGCAATCTACGAGTTCGATGGATACCGGCCAGTCGTACATGAGTCCGCGTTCGTGCACCCGCTCGCCGCCGTGACCGGAAACGTCGTCATCGGCCGTGATGTGTACGTCGGTCCCGGCGCGGCCATTCGCGCGGACTGGGGCGAGATCCTCATCGCGGATGGCTGCAACGTGCAGGAGTGCTGCGTGATTCACGTGTTCCCGGGCGCGACGGTCACGCTCGACGAGAGCGCGCACATTGGCCACGGCGCGGTCATCCACGGCGCGAACATCGGCCGGAACACGCTCGTGGGAATGAGCTCCGTCGTGATGGACCGGGCGCGCATCGGGGCCGAGTGCGTCATCGGTGCGATGTCGTTCGTACGCGCTGACATGGTGGTGGCCGACCGGAAGGTCGTGGTTGGAAATCCGGCCCGCGTGGTGAAGGACGTGACGGACGAAATGCTCGCGTGGAAGACCGAGGGGACGCGCCTGTACCAACGTCTGCCGTCGGACATGCGCGCGACGTGGCGTGAATGCGAGCCCTTGCGCGAGGCGCCAGCCGATCGCCCGCGACAGAGCGTGACGTACCGGACATGGCAGGAAACGCGGGGCAGCTGAGCGCCGCTCGACAACTTGCCGGCCTCGATGACGACCGGCGATCCTTCATGGTATGACACAGGACATCAAGCGACTCCAGAATTTCGCGCGCGGCGAATGGGTGCTCGGCACCGGCGCCGCGACGCCGCTCGTGCACGCCGTTACCGGTGAGACTGTGGCCGAGGCGACGTCGGAAGGGCTCGACTTCGCGGGAATGGCCGAGTATGCGCGCACCGTCGGCGGGCCGGCGCTCAGGAAGATGACGTTCCATCAGCGCGCGCTCATGCTCAAGGAGATGGCGAAGTACCTGAGCGAGCGTAAAGACGGCTTGTATCAGCTGTCAGCGGCGACTGGCGCGACGAAAGCGGATTCGTGGATCGACATCGACGGCGGCATTGGCACGTTCTTCGTCTACGCCAGCAAGGGCCGCCGCGAGTTTCCTAACGAGACGTTCTACGTCGACGGCGCGATGGAGTCGCTGTCGAAGGGCGGGACGTTCGTCGGCCGGCACATCTGCGTGCCGCTCGAGGGCGTCGCCGTCCACATCAACGCGTTCAACTTCCCCGTGTGGGGGATGCTCGAGAAGCTCGCGGCGACGCTGCTCGCCGGCGTGCCCGCGATCGTGAAGCCGGCGACGGTCACGTCGTATCTCACCGAGGCGTGTTTCCGCTTGATGATCGAGTCGGGAATCTTCCCGAAGGGTGCGATCCAGCTCATCTGCGGCAGCGCCGGCGATCTTCTCGATCACCTCGGGCTTCAGGACGCAGTTGCGTTCACGGGCTCGGCCGCGACGGGACGGAAGCTCAAGGACACGCGGTCGATCGTCGAGAACACGGTGCGCTTCAATCAGGAAGCGGACTCGCTCAACTGCTCGATCCTCGGGCCAGACGCCGTTCCGGGCACCGACGAATTCGATCTGTTCGTGAAGGAAGTCGTGCGCGAGATGACGTCGAAGGCCGGCCAGAAGTGTACGGCCATCCGGCGGACGATCGTGCCTAACGGGATGATGGACGACGTCATCGCCGCACTGCGAAAGCGACTGAGCGCGGTGCAGGTCGGTGACCCGTCGGTCGATGGCGTCAAGATGGGGCCACTCGCGAGCCGCACGCAGGTGCGCGATGTCGGCAGCGCGACGGACACGATCCGGCACGGCGCCGAGCTGGTGTTCGGCGGGCGCGACACGATGAACGTCGTCGGCGCGGACCCTGAGCGCGGCGCGTTCTTCCCGATCACGCTGCTGGCGACGGACAAGCCGTTCACGAATCGCGAGCCGCACGACGTCGAGGCGTTCGGCCCGGTGAATACGGTGATGCCGTACTCGTCGGTCGATGAGGCGGTCGAGTTGGCGAAGCTCGGCAAGGGAAGTCTCGTCGGCTCGTTGTTCACCGCCGACGCGTCAGTCGCGCGGAAAGTCGTGCTTGGCGTCGCGCCGTATCACGGCCGAGTGATGGTCGTGGACCGCACGAGCGCGAAGGAGTCGACGGGGCATGGATCACCGATGCCGCACTTGGTTCACGGCGGTCCGGGACGCGCGGGTGGCGGCGAGGAGATGGGCGGTGTGCGCGGCGTGCTGCACTACATGCAGCGGACGGCCGTGCAGGGTTCGCCGTCGATGCTGACGCAGGTGATGCACGAGTGGATGCCGGGCGCCGCGCGTCCGACGGATCGCATTCACCCGTTCCGCAAGCACTTCGAGGAGCTCGAGATCGGCGACACGCTGGTGACGCATCGGCGCACGGTGACCGAGGCGGACATCGTGAACTTCGCGGGGATCAGCGGCGACTACTTCTACGCGCACATGGATGACATCGCGGCGCGTGAGTCGTTCTTCGAGCGTCGCGTGGCGCACGGGTACTTCGTGCTCTCGGCGGCGGCGGGTCTGTTCGTCGACCCGGCGCCGGGTCCGGTGCTCGCGAACTACGGGCTCGAGTCGCTGCGGTTCACGAAGCCGGTGTACATCGGCGACACGATCCAGGCGAAGCTGACGTGTAAGCAGAAGACGGCGAAGGAGACGCCGCCGGGTGGTGTGCCGCAGGGTGTGGTCGCGTGGGACGTGGAGGTGACGAACCAGGCGAACGAGACGGTCGCGGTCTACACGATCCTGACGCTCGTTAGGCGACTGGCTCCGGCGCCGTCGTCCGAGAACGGGAAGGGCAATGGCGCCGTCGCGGCGCCGACCGACGCCACGCTCGCCGAGGAGTCGAAGGACCCAGGCCCGCGTGCGGCGAAGGTCGGCTGACGTACGCGGCGGGACCTAACGCTCGCGGATAACTCCAAAGGTCTGGACCACGAGATCGGCACCGTTACGCCGGCCGACGATCCAGACCTTGCTCCCCGTTTGCGCGGTCAGATCGGCGGACACGCTCGTGAGCCTCACCGTGTCGCGCTCCGTGGCGAGCCACTGAGCGCCGGCTCGGTCGAGCAGCGTGCCGACGAGCGGTTTCGCGCCGTCGATCGAGATGATCTCGTAGCGGGTCACGGTGAACGCCCCCGGTGGCGAAGACGCCGGCGCGCCGGCCACCGACACCGTCGCACTGCTGAGCCGACGCAACTCGGGCTCGAGTGGCCCGATCAGAATCGCTGGCTTCGCACCGTCGATCGCGAGCGATGTCATCGGATCCGACGCGAGTCCACCGGCCGTCACCTTTCCCATCAGCACGGTCTCGGAGGGTGTTGCGGTGGGCGACTGAAGCCGGGGCTGGCGTTGCGGCAGCTGGACTCCTGGTCGGCTGATTGGAACCAGGGGCTTCCTTCGTCGATGCGACCGGCTCCGCTGCCGGCGGCGTCACGTTTGCCGGTCCCTTTACGTCGGCGGAGTCCAGCGCGACAACGGTGGTCGAGTCGCCGGCCCTGGCGGAAGACCGCGCGCATCCGTTGCCTAACGGCGCGAGCACGAGCGGTACCACCAGGGCCCACAGCAAAGTCATTGCGTCCTCACGACCCAGAGGCGCATCACGCTGGGGAGCGTGCCGTCACTCAAGTCGCGCATGCGGATACCCGTCGCCGGTCGACCAGCACCGGACACGAGGAAGTACGCCGTCGAACCACCGCGCACCGCGATCTGGTCGCTGAACGCCCCGAACGGGCGGTCGCGCGGCAGCAGATGTGTTACCGGGATAAGCCCAGCCTCGATGTTGGTCAGATTCCAGCTCGTGAACGTGAGCTTTGGGTCGATGCCCGGGACGCGGTCGTCCACGTACAGAGCCGCCGCCCAGCGGGCGAGCAGCACGTCGATTGGTGTTCCCGTGACGTCCGACAGCGTGGCATACCCGGTGAACGCGTTGTCGATGAGCTTCCGGTGAAGGCCTTTCTCGCCGCCCGGGAAGGTCGGTCCGTACTGATCCGAGATCCAGCGCAGGAGCGTGTACGGCACACCATACACGTCGCGGCCGCCGACGCACGGGCCGGAGTTGCCCGAGGAGGACGGCTGCGCCAGCCAGCTGCACTGTTCCGGCGCGTTACGCACGCGCGTCGTCAATGTCTGGACGCCATAGTAGTACAGGAGGTCGATCCAGCCGTCCTTGAACCAGTCGATGGGCGTCAGCTTCGGGTCGTTCCACATCACGGCGAATCCCAGGTTCTGTCCCGGAGAGCGCCCGGTCGCCTGAAACCCGTTCACCTCCTCGGCAAACGTCGCCTGGCCCTCGATCTCCCACTGCGACTGGAAGTCCGTGGCCGCCTCGTACGTGCCTCGGCGTCCGATCTGGATCACGTGTGTGAACTCGTGCGCGATGATGATCGGCGCGTCGAGCAGCGCGTTCGCGACGGTGTAAGCGCTCCCCACACTGGCATTGGGGTCAGGCGCGCGGCCGTAGAAGTACTCGCCCTCGTTGCTCGCCGGGCACTCATCCCGCGACGCGAGGTCGGCGAAGATGACCTGGCCGAGGATCGTTGGCGTGACCTTGTTGACCTCTCTCGTGATCACGATGACGACGCGCGTATTCTCGTCGAAGTCGGTGGGATCGCCGAAGTAGCCCACGTCAACGGCGTAGATCTCGTTGTCGAAGCGGGCACTGAGCGTCTGATAATCCGCGGCGCTGAAGCCGCCGGCGGGATTTGCGTTGTCCTCGACGAAAATGCCGTGTTGACCGACCGCCTTCACGGTCACGGTGATCGGCGTCGAGAGCACGCACGTGTTGGGACGCGTCGGCACCTTCATGTTGATCACGTCGCCGACCTTCGCAGTCGCGGGCACCGTCGGCGCTTGCGAGGCGGACGCGCGTGAGGCTGCCGCCCGTGCGCTCCGCGTAGCCAGCTTGGCACGCCCGCTCGCGAATCGTGCCACGAGGTCGGCCCGATCCTGTGCGAGGAACGCCGCATGCGCTGCGCGATGCTGTGCCATTCGATCGTTTCGCGCCGCGAGCGGATCGATGAGGGGTGCGCTGAACACTGGCGCCGTCGCGATGCTCACTTGCGATACGATCGCACCCGTCGGCGCCTCGCCCGTCACGACGGCCGGGGTCAGGCTGGCCGCACTCTGGGACACCGACTGGAGACCAATCAGGTAGGTCTCCGCCGTGCTGGTCGCGGGGAACTGCAGGCAGAAGTCCGACGGACTCGCGATGAGTCGCTGCTGCCCCTGCGCGAGTGTGAACGGCGTTGCACTCGGCGTGAATGGCTGCGACTTGGGGAGGCTGCCGTTGCCGCCGACCGTGACGTCCACGTTGATGTTCTGCGCCGGCTTGCAGTTCTGGTTAGGCACGACGATCTGGAGCGACGTCGGTGTGGCCGCTGTGACTGACGCGGTCACGCCGCCAATGCGGACGACATTCGCGTCGGCGGTCGCGCCGAACTTCGTGCCCGTGATCGTCGCGGGCTGTCCTTCGACCAGAGTGCTTGGCGTTATGGTAGCGATCTGAGGAGCGTCGGCCGGATTTCCCGCGATGACCGTGACCTGGACCGTCCCGGTCTTGGCTTCAGACGTCGCTGTGATCGTGGCGGTTCCCCCAGCAACGGCGGTAACGACTCCGGCGCCCGACACGGTTGCGATGGCCTGATCGCTCGTGCTCCACGTGACGGTGCGGCCAGTGACCACCGTGTTGCTGGCATCGCGTGTCACCGCGGTCGCCTGTGTGGTCTGGCCGGCCTGCAAGGTCGTCGCGGTAGCGGTCACCGTTACGGTCGCCACCGGAGGCGCCACGATGGTGACCGTCGCGGTGCCGGTTTTTCCTTCGATAGTCGCGGTGATCGTCGCGCCGCCCGGCGACACGCCGGTCACTACGCCCGCGTTGCTCACGGTGGCGATAGCCTGGCTCGACGTGGTCCAAGCGACTTTGCGATTCGTGAGCGTGTTGCCCTTCGCGTCCTTCGCGGTCGCCGTGAGCTGCGCGGTTTGCCCAACGATGACATTTCCAGCGGGCGCCGGGACGTTCACCGTGGCGACCGCGGGAGGTCCGGACGAATCACCGCTGCAGGCGACGAACGCGACCGTAAGCAGCGAGACGAGCGCGAGCCGGGTGCGAGTAGTCATGATTTTCCTGCGAAGGCGGTGCGAACCGCGCCACCCCTGCGGCAGCGCTCGTCGAACATATGGATCGACGCGCAGTCGGCAAAGGGTACGAACGGTGAACTACCTTGGTCGTGCGGTGTGAGGCGCGTTCGCGACCGCCGAGTGCGCCGCCGACCGCCGCCGATGCGTATAATTCCAGACCCACTCCACCCGACCCGGAGGACGCACGTGCCCCAGCTGACCGACCGCTTCAAGGCGTTTCCCGTCTACCCGCTCGCCCATGTTCCCGCGAAGAAGCGCGAGCTCCTGCAGCGCGGCGTGGACGTGATCGACCTTGGCGCGGGTGATGCGGATCTCGCGCCTCCGCCGGCGGCCGTCGAGGCACTCGTGAAGGCTGCGCACACGCCGTCGATGAGCCGGTACGGGTTCGGACTGGGGCACGTCCCGTTTCGTGAGGCCATTTCCGAGTGGATGGCGATGCGGTTCGGACAGCGCTTCGACCCCATCAGCGAGGTCGTGCCGCTCATTGGATCGAAGGAAGGCATCGCGCACGTGGCGTTCGCGTATCTCGGGCGCGGCGACGTCGCGATCATTCCCGAGCCGGCGTATCAAGCCTACCTCGGCGGTACGTTGCTGAGCGACGCCACGCCGTACGTGTATCCGCTCAGGCCGCGCACGCGCTTCCTCGTCGAGCTCGATGAGATTCCGCGCGATGTGTTGTCGCGGACGCGCGTGCTCTATCTCAACTACCCGAACAACCCGACCGCCGCCGTCGCCCCGCGCGACTACCTCGAGCGCGTCGTGCGCACGTGTCGTGAGCGCGACATCCTGCTCGTGTACGACAACGCGTACTCCGAGCTGGCGTTCGACGACTACGTGCCGCCGAGCATCTTCGAGATCGATGGCGCGCGCGACGTGGCGATCGAATTTCATTCGCTCTCGAAGACGTACAACATGACCGGCTGGCGCTGCGGCTGGTCTGTCGCGAAGCCAGAGATCTCGGCCGCGCTCGCGAAGGTGAAGACGTTCATCGACACCGGCACGTTCATGGGCATCCAGGCGGCCGGCGTCGCGGCGATCCAGAGCTGGAAGGAGTTCGTGCCGCCGAACGTCGCGATCTTCAAGGAACGTCGTGACGCCGCGGTCGCCGCGTTCCGCTCGGCCGGCTTCTCGTGCGAGACGCCGGAAGCGACGATGTATCTGTGGATCGCACTCCCCGAGGGCATGCCGAGTCGTCCGTTCGCCGATCGGCTGATGGAGGAGGAAGGGGTGATCGTTCTCCCAGGCGCCGGTTTCGGCGCGGGCGGCGAAGGCTTCTTCCGCGTGTCGTTCATCGTACCGCCGGCGCGCATGGCTGTGGCAGCCGAGCGGGCGGGTCGCATTCTGGCGTCAATGCAGGCGGAAGCCGGGGCGGAGGTCGCGGCTCTGTAGCGGAGGGCCGTAGGAAGGAGGCCATAGGAAGGAGGCCTTCGGATGGCGGAAGACGGAGGGCGGACGGCGGGGCTTGCGTTCCAATTGCATGGCTCCATTCTCAGGCTGGTCACCAAGCCACCAACGAGTCGGGTCGAGCACGATACTCGTCGACGGCCGCGATTGGCTCATCCACGACTAAGGATCCCGAGATGTCTCAGCACGTGACGCGAACTGCACGCACGCTGGCGACCATGCTCCTCGTCGGCGCCGGGGCGGCGTCGCTCGGAGCGCAGACCGCGACCGTCAGCGATGCGAATCGTCCCGCGGTGACGGCGACGTCGCCCGCAGCACTCAAGCAACTCGATCCGGCCGACCTCGCGTTCTGGAAGAACGTGCGGTTCACGGCGCTGTCGAACGACGGAAAGTGGTTCGCGTACCAGCTGACGCCTAACGAAGGTGACGCCGAGGTCGTGGTGCGGCCGACCGCTGAAGGCGAAGAGCGTCGCTTCAAGATCGGGGAGCCGCCTCCGCCGGCTGGCGGGTTCGGCGGCGGCGGGAACACATCCGTCGTGATCTCCGACGATGGCAAGTGGCTCGGCTTCTTCAAGTACCCGACCGCAGCCGACGCGAAGAAGCTGCGCAAGGATAAGAAACCGGTGCAGAGTGGCGTCGTCGTGGTGAATCTCGCGACGGGCGAGACGCGCGAGTTCGACAAGATGCGCCGCTTCTCGTTCGCGCCGAAGCAGTCGAACTGGCTCGCGATCCAGCGTTATGCGGCCGAAGGTGCGCCGGCGGGTGCGGGCGCGGATCTCCTGCTCGTTGACGTACGTACCGGAACCGTGACGAGTATCGGCAACGTCGGCGAGTTCGCGTTCGACGACGCCGGAACGCGCCTCGCCTGGACCATCGAGGGGCGTGATCTGGTCGGCAACGGCGTGCAGGTGCGCGATCTCAAAACCGATGTCGTCCGCGTGCTGGACAGCGACAAGGCGCTCTACCGTCGCCTCACGTGGGCCGACAGCGGCCTCGCGCTCGCCGTTCTTCGCGGTCGCCCCGACAGCGCCGCCGCCGACACCGCGTACTCGGTGCTCGGCTACGCTGGTTTCACGCCGGCGATGAAGGCAGTCGTCTTCACGCCGACCGACACCGGCGGCTTTCCGAGCGGCCTTCGCATTGCCCCGGATCGTGCGCCGCGCTGGGCGGGGGATCGGTCGGCCATCTACTTCGGCATTGCCCCGCGTCGTACGGCGCCCGAGAGCAAGACACCTCGTCCGGACGTTAAGCCGGTGGCGGGGATTCCAGGTGCCATGCAGGCGACGGGACGTGGCGTCGGAGAGGAAGACGAGCTCCCGTCGCTCGTCATCTGGCACGGGAAGGATCCGCGCCTCCAGTCGCAGCAGCAGGTGGAGGAGACGCGGGACAAGCAGTTCAGCTTCCTCGCGGAGTATCGCGTCGCCGATCGCAAATTCGTGCGCCTCGGCACCGACGAGATGCGTGACGTCACGCTCGCACCTAACGAGCGCTGGGCGATCGCGTCCGACGTGCGTGGTTACGAGCGCGCCGGAAACATCGACGGCATGCGCTACCACGACGTCTACGCCATCGATACGCGCACGGGTGAGCGCAAGCTGGCCGTGAAGAAAACGCCCAACCGTGAATTCCCGTCGCCGGACGGATCGCGCTTCCTCTATTTCGATGACGGGCAGTACCGCGTCTACGATATGGCCGCGGGAACATCGCGAGTCATCACAGCGGGCGTCGCCCGTGTCGTTCGTCGACACAGAGGACGATCATAACGTCGATCGCCCACCCGTCGCGCCGATGGGCTGGTCCAGGGACGGGAGCGCGGTGCTGCTCTCCGATAACTGGGACGTGTGGCGCGTTCCGGTGAACGGGTCGGGCAAGGCCGTGAACCTGACGGGGAACGGCCGCGCGACCGGCGTTCGCTACCAGCGTCGCGTCGTCATCGATCCGCAGGAACGCGGCGTCGATCTCTCGAAGCCGTTCTACATCTCGACGTACGGCGAGCGCACGAAGAAGGAAGGTCTCGCGCTCGTGAATCCCGCGAAGCCAGGCGCGACGTCGCTCGTGTGGGACGACGCGAAGTACGCGTTCGCGCGTGCCCGTGACGCGGACACGTGGGTGTTCACGCGCCAGACCGTGAAGGACTACCCGGACTACTGGGTCACGAACGCGACGTTCGGTTCACCGCGTCGCCTGACGACGGCGAACCCGCAGCAGAGCCAGTACGCGTGGTCGAGCGGCGCGCGGCTCGTGGACTACGTGACGGACAAGGGCGACTCGCTGCAGGGCGCGCTGTACCTGCCGGCGAACTACGAGCCGGGCAAGAAGTACCCGACCGTCGTCTACATCTACGAGAAGCGCTCCCAGTTCCTGCACAGCTACAGTCAGCCTAACGAGACGCAGGCGTTCAACGCCAGCGTGTACACGAGCCGAGGGTATGCGGTGTTCCAGCCGGACATCGTGTACAAGGTGAACGACCCGGGCATGTCGGCCGTGTGGGCCGTCGTACCGGCGGTGAAGGCCGCGATCAAGACGGGTATCGTGGACTCGGCGAACGTGGCGCTGCACGGCCACTCGTGGGGCGGCTACCAGACGGCGTTCCTCGTCACGCAGACGAACATCTTCAAGAGCGCCATTGCCGGCGCCGCGCTCACCGACATGGTGAGCATGTACAGCTCCGTGTACTGGAACACGGGGAGCGGCAACGCGCCGATCTTCGAGAGCAGCCAGGGACGATTCAAGGGCAACTTCCTCGAGAACTACGACGCCTACATCCGGAACTCGCCCGCGTTCCACGCCGACAAGATCAAGACGCCGCTGCTCCTGCTGCATAACGAGCACGACGGCGCCGTCGACTTCAACCAGGGCATCACGTTCTTCAACACGCTGCGCGAGCTCGGCAAGGATGTCGTGCTGCTGCAGTACGTCGGCGAGAACCACGGCCTCGCGCAGCCGAAGAACATGAAGGACTACACGATTCGCATGCGTGAGTACTTCGACTACTATCTCAAGGGCGAGCCCGCGCCCGAGTGGCTCAAGGACGGTATTCCACGTCTCAAGATGGAGGAGCATCTCAAGTCGCGGCAGAAGAAAGTGGAGAAGATAGCGTCTTGAGATCGCGCACTTACGGTTCAGGTATTTGCGTTGGCGTGGCGCTAATGGCCGTCGTGATGGCTGGTACGGATGCGGGCGCGCAGGCGCCTAACGGCCGGGCGCGGGCGCGCGACCTGGGTGTCGCGCCCGGCATCTTCAAGCCGGGCGCGAACAACGCGATCACCGACGTGTCCGGTGTGCTCGTCGGCCAGACGACGGTGACCGACGGCGACTCCGTCCACACGGGCATCACCGCGATCCGCGCGCACGGGGGCAATCAGTATCTCGATCGCGTGCCGGCGGCCGTGCACGTCGGCAACGCGTTCGGGAAGCTCGTTGGCAGCACCCAGGTGAAGGAGCTCGGCGAGCTCGAGACGCCGATCCTGCTCACGTGTACGCTGTGCGTGTGGAAGGCGGCCGACGCGATGGTCGAATGGATGATCGCGCAGCCGGGCATGGAGCGTGTCGGCTCGCTCAATCCCGTGGTCGGCGAGACGAATGACGGCGGACTGAACGCGATTCGCTCGCGGCCGATTCGCCCGAGCACGTGCGCGCGGCGCTCGATGGCGCGAAGAGCGGCCCAGTCGCCGAGGGTAGCGTTGGTGCTGGGGCAGGGACGCAGGCGTTCGGCTGGAAGGGCGGCATCGGCACGTCGTCACGCGTCGTGCCGAAGTCGCTCGGCGGCTACACGGTCGGCGTGCTCGTGCAGTCGAACTTCGGTGGGATTCTGCAAGTGCTCGGCGCCCCGGTCGGAAAGGAGCTCGGGCGGTACGCGTTCAAGAACGAGATGGACCGCGAGCGCGGCGACGGCTCGATCATGATGGTGGTCGCCACGGATGCGCCGATCTCCGACCGGAATCTCGAACGACTCGCGGCGCGAGCGATGATGGGACTGGGTCGCACGGGGTCCTCGGCGTCGAACGGGTCGGGCGACTTCGTGATCGCATTCTCGACGGCGGCGTCGGTGCGTCGTCGCCTAACGCCAGCCGCCCCGGGCACGCCTGAGCCGTTGACGCGGCAGACCGAGGACCTCACGAACGACGCGATGTCGGGCTTGTTCGAGGCCGTCGTCGAGGCGACGGAGGAGTCGATCTACAACTCGCTGTTCATGGCGACGCCGGTGACCGCCCGCGGCCGCACGGTGGACGCGATTCCGCTGGATCGCGTGCGAGACGTGCTGAAGAAATACAACGTCGGCAGTCGCTGAGTCGTGCCGCTCGGTCTGCGCACGCGGTTGCTCAACGGCGAACAGCGCCGGGCGACCATCTGAACACTGATGGGGCGAGCGGAGCAGCCGAATCGAAGCGGATTGATTCCTGATGCGGTGGCATGTGAGCTACAGCCAGCGGAATTTCGAGGGGCATTGCTGCGCGGCATAAGTGTCGTCCCTCGTCGCTAGCGCTCCTCGGGATGACAACGGAGTCAATCCGCTTGAATCCGAGCGAATCCGTTCGCCCGCGTTCGTCTGAGGATGCCGGTACGGTTGTCGCATAGCCAGATAGCATGAAGAAACATCAGATGCTGCCAATGGCACTCATTGGCGCGGGGCTCGGTGCCGCCGCGGGATTCGCGCTGCTCTCGCGCTCCGTGAAGAAGCACAACACCCGTCAGATCGACGGACGCGCGCGCAAGAAGGCCCTCGAGCGGCGCCGCCGCTCCACGAAGATGCTCGCGAAAGGCATCGGGCCACTCGGCAAGTGGTGGGGGCAGACGCCGATCGCCGCGCTGGTCACGGCCCTCGTGTGGCGCCGGCGCGGACGCTATGCCGCGTTGCCGATCGCCGGAGCGTCGGCCAGCGCCGCCGCCCTCGCCTGGGTGCTCGAGCGCGCCATGTTCCAGCGGCGACCGCCTCCGGGGCGTCATTCGCCGACCGAGCCCGCGTTCCCGAGTGGACACGCATTGCAAACCTCGGCTGTCGCGTGGACGGCCGCGTACGTGCTGCTGCGCGAGCGCGCCGTTCCGAGATCCGCGATGCTACCGCTCGCCGTGCTGCTGCCCGCCGCCAGTGGTCTCGCGAAATTGCACCTCGATGGCCACTGGCTCACGGATGTCCTCGGTGGATATTTGGTGGGCGCCGCGATCGCGGCTCCAGCCGCCGCGGGGTACGAGATGGCACGACCGCGCCGGCGTCGTTTCGCCACTCACTGAGGTCTCCATGCACGTTCGCTCGTCCATATCGGCGGTCCTCCTGACCGCCGCCGTTCTCGCACGTCCGCTCGCCGCGCAGACCGTCGCCGACCGGTATCGCGCCGACGCCAATCGCATCATCGACGCAGCCCTCAAGGACAGCACGGCCTGGAACCGGTTGGGCGAGATGACCGAGAAATTCGGCAATCGCCTGAGCGGGACGCCGGCGCTCGAGCAGACGATCGATTGGGTGATCGCGAAGATGAAGGCCGACGGGCTTCAGAACGTCCGCGGCGAGCGCGTGATGGTGCCGGTCTGGGTTCGTGGCGCCGAGTCGGCTCAGCTCGTGAGCCCACGCGTGCAGAACATGCCCATGCTGGGACTCGGTGGAAGCATCGCGACCCCGCCCGGTGGCGTCACCGCGGACGTGTTCGTCGTCAGCAGCTTCAGCGAGCTGACGGCGAAGGCGTCGCAGGCCGCCGGCAAGATCGTGCTCTTCGACGTCCCGTTCACCAGCTACGGAGAGACGGTCCAGTATCGCGCGCGTGGCGCGGTCGCCGCGGCGCAGGCCGGCGCAGTCGCCGCGCTCGTCCGCTCCGTCACGCCGTTCTCGATGCGTACGCCGCACACCGGCGGCATGTTCTACGACTCGACCGTTAGGCGCATCCCCACGGCCGCGATCACGGTCGAGGATGCGCGAGATGCTGCATCGCATGCAGGATCGCGGCGAGCGCATCCGCGTGAAGCTCCTCATGTCCGCGCACACACTGCCTGACGCGCCGTCACGCAACGTGATGGGCGAGATCGTCGGGTCCGAGAAGCCCGACGAGGTCGTGGTGTTCGGCGGCCACATCGACTCGTGGGACGTCGGTCGCGGCGCGATGGACGACGGTGGCGGCGTCGTGGTCGCGTGGGAGGCGGTGAAGCTCCTCCAGCGTCTTGGCCTCAAGCCGCGTCGCACGATCCGCGTCGTCGGATGGACGAACGAGGAGAATGGCGGACGTGGTGGGCAGGGGTACCGGGACGCGCACAAGGCCGACATCGACAAGCACATGCTGGCCATCGAGTCCGACGGCGGCGTGTTCAAGCCGCAGGGCTTCAGCTTCTCTGGTTCGGATGCGGCGCTCGAGATCGTGAAGCAGATCGCGACGCTGCTCGATCGTATCGAAGCCGGCGCGATCGTGAAGGGCGGCGCCGGATCGGACGTTGCGCCCGATCAACGCGCTCGGGGTGCCCGGCCTGGGGCTCAACGTCGACGGCACCAAGTATTTCTGGTATCACCACACCGAAGCCGACACGATCGAGAAGCTCGACGCGCACGAGATGGCGCTCTGCGTGGCGACAATGGCCGTCATGGCGTACGTCGTGGCGGACATGCCGGAGCCACTGCCGCGCGCAGCCGCGACGCCGTGACGCTCGGGACCGCCGCGCCGCGAGCCCATCGCTTGCGGCGCGGCTGGCGTCGGTTCAGCTTCTACCCAGGGAACGGTTGCGCCGCCAAGCATTGGCGCACACGCCGCAGTGCAAGGGAACGAGGCGATTATCACGGACGGCGAGCGGGTGCCTGGATGGCAACACTGCCGCTGCGGAGGACACATGTCGAAGCAAGGTGCTATCGAGATGGAGGGGAAGGTCGCGGAAGTGCTGCCGAACGCGACGTTCCGGGTGACGGTGAATGGCGGCCACGACGTGCTCACGACGCTCGGCGGTAAGATGCGGCAGAACCGCATTCGTGTCCTCGCCGGCGATCACGTGACCATCGAGGTCTCGCCGTACGATCTCTCGCGCGGTCGCATCACGTACCGCCACAAGTAGACGTCGCCTAACGCCGGTCCGGATGCGTCAGTGCGCGTCGGCACGTCTCAGCGGCGTTGCACGCGCCCGGCGACGAGGATGAGCGTCGCCACGAGCGACACCAGTGCGATGACGCTCGTGAGCACGAGCGCCGTGATGCGCACCGCGAGCTGCCCGCGACCGCTGCGCGCGATCACCACGCGGACGCGGCTGAACATCACGGCAGCCGATTCCTGCCCGGGCGTCAATTTCGAGGAGCGGCCGGCGCGGCCAATGGCACCGTGACGCTCGCGAAGCTCCGCTGGCCCGGACCTGCATAACGCGCATCGTCCAGACGCACCGTCGTCGAATCACCAACGGTGAGATCCGCGAACGGAAAGCGCGACCACGACAGGAACCGACGACCATCAGGCGTCGCTCGCGCGGCCGCTGTGATCTCGGGGGTGATCTTCGGAATTCGCTCCGGCAATGCTTCGTATCGCGGACCTGGCCACCACGTAAGCCGGCCCCGTTCGTAGGAACCGCCCACATCGCGGACGACGCTGCGAGTGAACGGCGTCACCGCATCCGGCGCGACCATCACGCGGTCGGCGGCCGAACCACCAGCGGCGACTGCCTGTCGCTCGACGAGCACTCGCCCGATCCAGCTCGACCCCGCCATGATCGCGATGTACGTGGCGACCGCGAACACCGCAATGCGCGCGGGGCGGTGCACTCTCGCCATTACCGTCGGCGATGCGGCGCCTACAGGAACCGCGCGCGCGCGTTGGAGCGAAACGAACGAGCCGACGCCGAGTACGACCCAGACCGACGGGTCGACGATGAAGAGCGTGTCGCCGTAGAACCAGCGCGACGAGAACGGCATGAGGAGTCGCACGCCGTACGTATTGAGGAGATCGAACAGCGGGTGCGTCCAGATGGAGATGGCCGCCAGCACCAGGAGTTGTGATGGAATGACCGGCGTACCGACTGGTCGACGCCTTCGCGCGCGACGCGCGTCGCGCGCCTGACCGACCCAGATCATCATGACCGTCAGCAGCACCGGCAGGACCACCATCGCGACGACGCCGTGCGTCCACCCGCGGCGGAACTCGAGCGCCGCTGCTCCGCCGCGCACGACGTAGACGATCGCGTCGACATCGGGCAGATTCGCGCCGATGATCATCGTCGCGGTCGCGAGCCCGGTGCGACGGCGGAATCCCGCGCCCGACAGTGCGGCACCAACGAGCGAGTGGCAGAGGTTGTCCACGAAGTCGGGTTGAAGTGAGCGAACAACCTATGCACCTCGGCGAGCGGCGGCAAACGTCGTCGTCGCGCGGCTGTCGACCGCGGTGGCCCGCGGTCCTAACGTTCGCCTGTGATGGGTCGGCGGACTCCTCCGGCGCGCACGTTAGGCCTTCATGTCAGGCAAGCGACGTGATGATCACGGCGTAGTCGGACTGCGATACACGACGCCACCCTTCATCACGAACTTCACTTTGCGCAACGTGGAGATGTCGCGCGTCGGGTCGCCGTCGACGGCGATGAGGTCCGCCAGGAGGCCGGTCTTCACCGTGCCGATGCGATCGGCCATGTGAAAGAGCTTCGCGTCGATCGACGTCGCGGAGCGTAACACATCCACGGGCTTCATCCCGTAGTCGACGAGCAGTTCGAGCTCGCGCGCATTGTCGCCGTGTGTGAACACGCCGACGTCGCTGCCACTGCAGATCGTCACGCCCGCCGCGATGGCCGCCTTCAGGCTCGCCTTCTTCGCCGTGATGCCCGGCGTATCAGGGTCCACGCCTCGCCGCCAGCCGCGGTACGACAAGATCGCGTCACCCGCCGCGACCGTCGGGCAGAGCGCCACGCCCTTCTCGGCCATCATGCGAAAGACTTCCGGCGTGCCGTTGTCTCCATGCTCGATGGTCTCCACTCCAGCGACCACGGCGCGGCGCATTCCTTCCGCGGTGCTCGCGTGCGCGACGACGGCACGTCCGCTGCTGCGCGCGACCTCTACGATGTGCGTGAGCTCCTCGACCGTGAACGTCGGGCGCGTCTCCCCGTTAGGCCCCCATCGGTAATCGGCGTAGACCTTGATCCAATCCGCGCCCCTGCCGATCTGATCGCGCACGACGCGCGTGAGCCCGTCGATACCGTCCGCTTCTTCCGCGCCCTGCGGGAAGTCGATGTCCGACGTGGGGTGCTTCGGCCCGTAGGTTCCGGTTGCCACGATCGCCCGTGTCGTGACGATCATCCGTGGGCCTGGAATGATGCCCTGCTCGATCGCGCGCTTGAGACCCACGTCGGCATAGCCCGCGCCCTCGGTACCGAGGTCGCGCACCGTTGTGAATCCGGCGAGCAGCGTGTTGCGCGCGTGGTTCGTCGCGCGGGCGACGCGGAGCGCGAGCGGCTCCTTCAACACCTGGTCGTCCCACGAGGTCTCGTTGTACGGGTGCAGCAACAGGTGCGAGTGGCCTTCGATGAGACCGGGGAGCAGCGTCGTACCGGGCAGATCCACAGTGGTCGCGCCAGCCGGCGCGCGAACGTCGGCTGCGGGGCCAACGGCGGCGATCTTGTCGCCAGTGACGAGTACCACCCAGCCCGTGCGCGGTTCTGCCGTCACGCCGTCGAAGACGCGGGCGGGCCGCAGGATGGTGCTGCGCACCGGTTGCGAGTCGGACGCGGCGCGTCCAGCTACCTGGGCTGAGAGCGCGGAGAAAGCGATCGACGATGAGAGCAGCGCGGCAAGGCCGGCGCGAATCGCGGGCATGCGGGGCGGAGTAGATGTGAGGGTCAGCAGACGATCCTTCCGAGCCCCATTCTATCGACAGAGCGCCCGTGGCGCACGCCAGTTGTCATTCCGAGCGGGGGTGTCATTCCGAGCGAGGCCGCAGGCCGCAGGTGCCCTCTGGGCGCATGAGGAATCGCGATCGTCCCGATAGTGGGCCGTCTTCACGGACGACAGTCGCGATTCCTCGACTCCGCCGCTCCGCGGCTCCGCTCGGAATGACAGTGACACCCCGCTCGGAATGACAGCCTTACCCTGGTCTGATCACCCGGTAGCGCGCCTGCACGACCTCGTAGGCGCCGTACGCGATCAGTCCAACCGCCACAGCCGCGAGCAGCCACTTCCCAAACGGCTGCTGACCGATCGCGCTCAACGCCTCGCCCGTGTCCGCCGCCTTGTTCGCGTTGTGCGCCATGCCCGCGCGCACGAGGTACGCGCCGATTACCGCGAACACGACACCACGTGCGCCGATGCCGACGCGACAGATCTTGATGGCCCACGATCCCGCCTCGCGCGACAGACGCGATAGATCGAGCTGCTTACTGAGCTTGGCGGCCCACGCGCGGTACACCTGATACAACCCGTAACCCGCAACCACGAGCCCGCCGCCCATCACGAGCCAGGGTCCGAACGGCGCGTCGAGCACTCGGCCAGTCCACTCCTCGACCGCTTGTCCACTGCCACCGCCGCGCGCACTGCCCATCGCGAGTCGAACCGCCTGCACGCCAAGCACCGCGTGCACGATCCCGCGCACCACGTTGCTCGCGCGAAGCGCGATACCCTTCGCGGAATTGCCGCGTCGCTCAGGGTCGAGGATCCCGTCGATGATGCGCCACGCCGCATAGCCGAACAGTCCGGCCGCGATCACCACGAGAATGATCGCGCCGTAGCGATGCCTGACGAGTGTCGCCAATGCGCCGCGTGAGCCCGTGGTGCGTCCGCCGTCTCCGAGCGCCGCCTGGAGCGCGAGCACGCCGACGATCGAGTACAGGATCGCCTTGCCGGCATAGCCGACGCGCGCGAGTCGCTCGATCCATGGCGCCGCCGGCGCGATTGCCTCACGCGCGGCCGCCGATGTCGCCGCGGCGGCGCTCGGTTGGAACTTCGGGACGGACGCTGCGGGACGGCTCATGGTCGCCACATGTGGCAGGCGGCGTGCCGCGAGCGCGGCTGACGCGAGCCGACACGCCGCGGCCGGCGCTATCGCGTTATGTGCGCGGCGTTATGGATGGCGCGCGCGCTGCGGGAACGCCGGTCACGCCGCCCGAGACGATGAACGCCATGACGTCCGCGCTCGCGGCATTGAGCGGTTCGAGCGCCGTCGACGGAAATACGACGAGGTTTCCCGCGAAGTTGTACGACTGCGGGAAGTACACCGATGAGTATCCCGGCAGACCAAGTCGGTCGAGCGATTCCTGCGTCACGAAGCCGACCATGCGCGCGTCGGTGTGTGCGCTCATGCGTACGAGCACCGGCTTGTCGAAGCGCCGCTTCTCGCCGACGAACGCGTTGAGCAGATCCTTCGTCGACGTGTAGAGCAGGCGCACGAACGGGAGTCGCCCCAGCACCTGGTCCACGACGGCGACCAGGCCGCGCGTGATGAGGTTGGAGCCGAGTCCCCCGACGAGCGTGATGATCACGATCGTGAGGAGGAACCCCAGCCCAGGCACCGGAAGGCCGAGCCATCCGTCGATGCGCTCGAAGATCACCCAGCAGACGTAGAGGGTGATCGCGAGCGGCGCGACGAGCACGAGCCCGCGCAGAAAGTAGTTGAGCAGCCTGACGCATGGTCCCAATGATAATCGAGCGAGTCATCACGCGACCGGCGTGTGGCGTTCGTCACCGGAGGCCGCCTTCCTCAGGCCTCGACTCGCCATACATTTGCCGCCATGACTTCGGCAATCCAGACGCGCGCGCTGAGAAAGGAGTATCCTGCGCCCACCGCGCGACGCGGGCGCGGGTCTTCAGTTGGCCCGCCACCCGCGCCCACGCCGGGAGTGCGCCCCGGAGGTGCGCGCGGCGGGCCCATCGTCGCGCTCGATGCTCTCGACCTCGATGTCGAGCAGGGCGAGTTCTTCGGACTGCTCGGACCGAACGGCGCGGGAAAGACCACGACCATCGGAATCCTAACGACGCGAGTACGCGCCACGTCCGGCATGGCGAGCGTCGCCGGCGCGGACGTCATCCGGGACGACGTCCGCGTTCGTCAGCGCATCGGCGTCGTTCCCCAGCGACCGAATCCCGATCGCAGTCTCAACGCCATCGAGAATCTCGAATTCCACGCCGCGTACTTCGGCATTCCGCTCGGCACCGCGTCGCGTCGTGCGCACGAGCTGCTCGAGAAGTTAGGCATCGGCGAGAAGCAGAACGCGAAGGTGGACGAGCTCTCCGGGGGACAACAGCAGCGGCTGATGATCGCGCGTGCGCTCATCCACGAGCCGCGCGTGTTGTTTCTCGACGAGCCGACTGTGGGGCTCGACCCGCAGGCGCGACTCGCGTTATGGGATATCCTCCGTGACCTGCACGCGCAGGGCCGCACGATCGTGATGACGACGCACTACATGGAGGAAGCGGATCAGCTCTGCGATCGTCTCGCGATCATCGATCAGGGCCGGCTGCTCGCGTGCGATACGCCGGATCACCTGCGGGCGCAGGCGCCGGGTGGGACGCTCGTCGAGCTTACGCTCGATGGCGACGCGGAAGCGGCGGCGCAGGCCGCTCGAAGTATTCCTGGTGTTCAGCGCGCTGAAGGACGGCAGGCGGCGCTCCGCGCGTACAGCGATCGCGGCGGCGAGCTGATTCCAGCGCTCATCCGTGTCGCGGAAGCACAGGGCCGAACGGTGAAGAACATCAATCTCGCCACACCGAGTCTCGAGACGCTGTTCATCTCGCTCACGGGGAGGAAACTCGATTGACGGTGACTGCATCGACGGCGCCTCGCGACGCCACTCTCGCACCCGATGACGCGAGCGATCGCGCAGTATCATCGGCTGCCGTGTTCGGCGCGCTCTTTCGCCGCGATCTTCGCGTCGCACGGCGCGAGCTCCCGTACTTTCTCGTCCGCACGCTGATGCAGCCCGTGCTGTTCATCATCGTGTTCGGCTATCTGCTGCCGAAGATGGGCTTCGTGCGCGGCGGCTATACGACGGCGCTGCTCCCCGGCATTCTTGCGGTAAGCCTCGCGCTGTCGGCGGTGCAGGCGGTCTCGCTGCCGATGGTGCAGGATTTCGGCTGGACGCGCGAGATCGAGGATCGCCTGCTCGCGCCAGTCGCGACGCCACTGATCGCGAACGAGAAAGTCGTCGCCGGCGCGGTGCAGGGAATCATCTCGGCCATCGTCGTGTTTCCGATCGCGCGGCTCATCATGGGTCCGATCCCCGGCCTGACGCTCGCGCACGTCTTGCCATTCGTCGCGATCACCGCGCTCGGTGCGCTGACGTTCTCGGCGATGGGCCTGCTCATGGGCACCGCGATCGCGCCACAGCAGATCGGTCTCATGTTCAGCATCATCATCGCGCCGATGCTGATGTTCGGCTGTGCGTACTACCCGTGGCGCGGTCTCGATCGTGTGCCCGTGATCAAGTACCTGGTGCTGGTGAACCCACTCGTGTATGTGGCCGAAGGAATGCGGGGCGCGATCACGCCGGAGGTGCCACACATGCCGCTGCTCGCGTCGTCGGGGGCGCTGGTGCTGCTCGCGGGCGTGTTCTGGTACTGGGGTCGCCGCACGTTCCTGAAGAAAGCGCTCGGCTAGGCTGTCATTCCGAGCGAAGGCCCGAAGGGCCGCAGTCGAGGATCCCTGTCATTCCGAGCGGAGGCCGCAGGCCGGAGTCGAGGAATCGTGCGGTTCCCGGTAGAGGGCACTCTACCCGCACGATCGCGATTCCTCGACTCGCTTCGCTCGCTCGGAATGACACGGCTCTGCCGCTCCGCTCGGAATGACGACCGCATTGGTGCAGGGGTGAGCGGGATATAGAATTCCGCACTATGGCGACGACACAGATTCCTCCGACGACCAGCGACGACAAGCCCGCTCCTGCCTGGTCGATCGACTCCGCGCGCGAGCTCTACAACATCGAGGGCTGGGGCGCCGGCTACTTCGACATCAACGACGTCGGACACGTCGTCGTGCGGCCCGACCGCGATCGACCAAACCGCGCGCTCGATCTGCACGATCTCGCGCGCGATCTGGAAGAGCAGGGCGTCGCGTTGCCCGTGTTGCTCCGCTTCTCGGACATTCTCCAGTCGCGCATCGAGTCGCTGAGCGAGCGATTCCAGTCGGCGATCAAGGAGTTCGAGTACCAGGGCGAATACACGTCGGTCTACCCGATCAAGGTCAACCAGCAGCGCCACGTCGTCGAGGAGATCGTCGAGTTCGGCAAGGCGCACGGCGTCGGCCTCGAATGCGGATCCAAGCCCGAGCTGCAGGCGGTGCTCGCCCTGAGCGAGTCGACCGACCACATCATCGTCTGCAACGGCTACAAGGACGAGGAGTTCATGCGCCTCGCCATGATGGGCCAGAAGCTCGGCCACAAGGTCTTCATCGTGCTCGAGCAGCTGAGCGAGCTGGATGTGCTCCTGCAGGCCGCCGACGACCTCGGCGTGACGCCGGTCGCCGGCGTGCGGATCAAGCTCGTCGCCGAAGGCGCGGGCCGGTGGGCGCAGAGCGGCGGCGAGAAGTCGAAGTTCGGGCTCAACGCGGCGCAGCTCATGAAGCTCATCGAGCGACTTCGCTCGTTAGGCCGCATCGACATCCTGAAGCTCATTCACTTCCATATCGGGAGTCAGGTCACCGACATCCGCTACATCAAGAGCGCGCTGCAGGAAGTGTCGCGCTACTACGCGGAGATCCGGAAAGCGGGCGTGGACATCACGCACGTGGACGTCGGCGGCGGACTCGGCGTCGACTACGATGGCACGGCGTCGACGTCGCACGCGAGCGTCAACTACTCGCTGCAGGAATACGCGAACGACGTCATCTACACCATCGCCGAGATGTGCCGGGATCAGGAGCTTCCGATGCCGCACATCATCAGCGAGTCGGGGCGTGCGCTCACGGCGCATCACGCGCTGCTGTTGCTCAAGGTGATCGACGTCGAGTCACAGGCCGAGCCGCCGCTTCCGGACATTACGGAAGACGATCACTCGCTGCTGCACGAGATGCTCGCGGACTGTCAGACGCTCGCGAAGAAGAACGTGCGCTCGCGGAAGATTCTCGAGGTCTATCACGACGCGACGTTCGACAAGGAGCGCGCGCAGCAGCTGTTCAACAGCGGTGTGCTGTCGCTGCGCGAGCGGGCAATGGCGGAGACGATCTACTTCGCCACGATCAACCGGATCGCGCGTTATGCGGAGAGCGACCGGGACAAGTTCGAGGAGATCATCAAGGAGCTCGACGCCGCGCTGGTCGATCGGTACTTCTGCAACTTCTCGCTGTTCCAGTCGCTCCCGGACAGCTGGGCAATCGATCAGCTGTTCCCGATCATGCCGATTCACCGGCTGGACGAGGAGCCGACGCGCCGCGGCACCCTGCAGGACGTGACGTGCGACTCGGATGGCAAGATCGACCGCTTCGTCGGCGACAAGAACGGTCGTCCGAGCATGGAGCTCCACGACTTCCGCGACGAGGATGACTACATGTTAGGCATCTTCCTCACGGGGGCGTACCAGGAGATCCTGGGCGACCTGCACAACCTGTTCGGGGACACGAACGCGGTGCACATCAAGATCACGGACTCGGGCTACGAGATCACGGACCTCGTGCACGGCGACACGGTGACGGAGGTCCTGAACTACGTGCAGTTCGGCGCGTCGAACCTGCTCGCGACGTTTCGCCGCAAGGTGAGCGCGGCAAAGAACATCTCCAGGCAAGAGGCCAACACGTTCATCGCCGAGTACGTCGCAGGACTGGAAGGCTATACGTATCTCGAAGGCGAGGCCGCGCGTTAGCAACTGCAGCAGCTGGTTGCTGGGTGCTCGTGCTTGTTGCTGGGTGACGCTGGTGAAGTGCGAAGGGCGCGAACGGACAGCAACGGGGTCCGAGTCGATTCGACTCGGACCCCGTTCGTCGTTCGCGCGTTGCACTTCAGCGTCACCCAGCAACAAGCACACGCACCCAGCAACCAGCTGGCAGTTTACCTGCCGAAGCGTTGTTCGACTTCACGCCAGTTGACGACGTTCCACCATGCATTGAGATAGTCTGGCCGACGGTTCTGATACTTGAGGTAGTACGCGTGCTCCCACACGTCGCAGCCGAGGAGCACATCGCCCGCCTTTTTGCCGTCCATCAGCGGGTTGTCCTGGTTAGGCGAGCTCGTGATGGCGAGGTTGGCGCCGTCGCGCACCAGCCACGCCCAGCCTGAGCCGAAGCGGCCAACGCCCGCCGCGTTGAACTGCTCCTTGAGCTTCGCGAAGCCGCCGAACGCGCGGTCGATCGCCGCCGCCAGCGCACCGGACGGCTCGCCGCCGGCGTTAGGCGCCATGATCTGCCAGAAGAACGAGTGGTTCCAGTGTCCGCCACCGTTGTTGCGCACCGCGCCGCGCACCGCTTCCGGCACCGCGTTGAGATTCGACAGCAGCTCCTCGAGGCTCTTGTTCGCGAGCTCGGGCGCCTTCTCGAGCGCGGCATTCAGGTTGTTGACGTACGCCTGATGATGCTTGCCGTGGTGGATCTGCATCGTCTGCGCGTCGATGCTGGGCTCGAGCGCGTCGGGGGCGTACGGAAGCGGCGGTAAAGTATGAGCCATCGTGCTTGGTCTCCGTGACAAGGACGTGCCGAAAGCGATAGCTGGTGGCTGGGTGGTCGTGCTGGTGGCTGGGTGACGCTGGATGCCGGCTGGGTGCTCCACTCAGCGTCACCCAGCAACAAGCATCGCTACAAGCTACCAGCCTCGGGCTGGCTTGGCGCTGCTTTCCGCTCGCTCAACCAGGAGATGATGCCGGGCAGAATCGAGAGGAAGATAACGACGATGATGACTTTCTCTATGTGCTTGTCGATCCCCGGCACCATCCGGCCCAGGAAGTAGCCGATGAACAACATGCTCCAGATCCAGACAGTACCGCCGAGCACGCTGTAGGTCAGGAACGTGCGGTAAGACATTCGTGCGACTCCAGCCACGAGTGGCGCGAACGTCCGGATGATCGGCATGAATCGCGCAAGCACGATCGTCTTGGCGCCGTGCTTCTCGTAAAACTCATGGGCTCGCTCCACGTGACGGCGCCGGAAGAACAGCGACTCCTCACGCGTGAACACCTTGGGACCCATGAACCTGCCGATCCAATAGTTCGTGTTATCGCCGACCACCGCTGCGATGTTGAGCAGCAGACCGAGCAGGTATACGTCGAGGCTGAATCCTTGCGAGGCCAGCAGGCCAGCCGTCACGAGCAGCGAATCGCCAGGCAGAAAAAAACCGAAAAACAACCCCGTTTCGACAAAGATGATCGCGGTGAGTCCAACGTATCCGGCCCATTGGATGAGCGCAGGAAGATCGCCAAGGCGGTGGATCAGGTCTGACAGCGTGTCCATGTGGGCGCAGGAGAGAGTGAACGAGCCGGTGGAAGTTCAGCGGCTCGGTGCTGTGGGTCAACGCCAATGCGGGATTGATACCGGCGAGCGCGCAAATCGCGGAGGCGCGGCCACATGAAGCGTGACGACGGAAGCCTGACGACAGGCACGAAACAGCGCGGTGGCGTCTCAGGCGAGCACGACATCGCGCACCTCTGGCAGGCGTTCTCCCACGCCGTCGAGCATGCACTGCAACTGCCCGCACCGGCCCGCAGCCGCTGGCATCGCGCCGGCGTCGGCACGCGCACCGAGCGTGCGCTCGACGTCCTGTTCGGCGCCGTCCTCCTCACATTCGCCGCCGGGTGGACGTGGTCGATCGCCGACGCGCGCGCCGCAGGAGGCCCGCTCGATGACACCACGACCGCTGCCACGGCGTCGATCGGAGCGGCGCTGACGGACCCGGACGCGCCCACGATCGCCTACCTCACGGACGCGACGGTCGATCTCGTCACGCCACTCCGCGGTGAGAGCGGCCGCCTCAAGGCCGTCGTCGGCAAGGCAGGGCAGCCGATTGTCGAGGACACGCTCCCCGCGGGCGCCACGATCACGTATTCGACCGCCGGGGACGTTCGCGACTCCACCCGAGCCACCGCGCCATCCTCGGCCCCGTTAGGCACCACCGCGCCGAGCACGAAGCCGGATTCGATGCTCGCGACCGACTCGACCCGCGTGCCGCTCGCGCCGGCGGAATCGGGCGTCTGGACGACGGCGCTGCGCGTCGGCAGTGTGCTCAAGCAGGTCACCGACTTCAGCGTGATCACCCTAACGCCGCTCTCCGAGCGCCGGCGCGGACGCATTGGCCTCTATTACATCGGCACGTGGCCAACCGAGCGTGGACGTCGCCGCTCCGGCTACACGACGCCGTCCGGCTTCATCGAGGTCACCGCCGAGAACCAGGACACCCCGCTGTCCGACCACTTCGCGCTCGGCGATTTCCTCACACACGATCAACAGAACGTGTGGCCGAAGTACCTCGTGCTCGACCTCCGACTCGTCGACAAGCTCGAGCTGGTGCTGCTCGACCTCGAGCAGCACGGCTACGCGACGAACGGCGTGACCGTCATGAGCGGCTTTCGCACGCCGCAGTACAACGTGAGCGGCGGTGACCCGAGCGGCCGCGCGACGCTCAGCCGCCATATGTACGGCGACGCGTCCGACATCCTCATCGACAACGACGGCAACGGATGGATGGATGATCTCAATCACGACGGAAAGCTGAACATCAAGGACGCGGAAGTGGTGCTCGCGGCGGTGGATCGCGTGGAGCGCGAACATCCGGGGCTGATCGGCGGCGCAGGCGTCTACCCGGCCGAAAGCGGCCACGGACCTTTCATTCACATCGACGTGCGGGGCTATCGCGCCCGCTGGATCGGAACGGGAGAATGACCATGAGCCCAGACACTGCGGAACTTGCGCCGGGCGACGGCGTCGACACGGCGCGCGAAGACAATGTCGCGCGCCGTCACCACGACCCGGATGCGCGAACTCACGTCCGAGCGAGCGACATCGAGCCGTACATCGGCCTGCGCTACCTCTCGAAGCTGTTTCGCTTCATGGCGATCATCCTCGTGCTGCTGTTGCTCGCCGAGGTGGTCACGGGCCTGATGAAGCAGGGGCGTACGGCGATTCCAACGCTCCTGGGCGAGATGAGTCGCCTCATCGTCCTCGCGGGACTGCTCTGGGGCACAGGTGATCTCGCGATCCTGCTGATCGACGTTGGCCACGACGTGCGCGCCGCGCGCATCCTGCTCGGACGGCAGATCGCGCATCAAGGGCTCGATCAGCCACACGCGGAGCCGCCCGATCAGCGGCCGGATTCGTCGCCTCGACGGAATCCCGAGATTACGAGACGGTAGGCGACAGAGCGGCCGCGCTCGATTGCGGTACGACAGTTGCTTTGGATGAGCTGTACAACACTCCCCACGAGGGCCGACGATGATCTGGACACTTGCGGTAATCCTGTTCGTGCTGTGGTTGCTCGGTGGATTCGTATTCCACGTTGGCGGTGGGCTCATTCATATCCTGCTCGTCCTCGCGGTGATCGTGATCCTGTATCGCGTCATCACGGGTCGACGACCCATCGCCTAACGAAGAAGCTTCGCGGGTGTGGCCCGGCGCGAACGCGCGCGGGCCACGCCTGTCATCTTCCTCCCCGGCCTGACGCGGCCGGAACGCTGCAGCGCGGCGTGCCGGCGCTTGCCGGTCGCGATCGCGCGTGCCCCTTGCCGGGCCCGTCATCCCGTCACAGACTCCTCGCGCATGACGAGAGAGGAGCGCGTCGACGACGCTGACGGCACTGCTGACGGCACCGAGGTGGTTCACGTCCTCGCGCACACGCACTGGGACCGTGAGTGGTATCTCCCGGCTGGCCGCTTCCGCCAGCGACTCGTAGCACTCGTCGACGAACTGCTCGACGACGCGACGCCGTCGGCCCCGTTCCTCCTCGACGGCCAGGCGGTCATCCTCGACGACTACGCGGAGCTGCGTCCGGATCGGGTGCCGCGCCTGGCGGCGGCGCTCCAGAGCGGCGCACTCGAGGCCGGACCGTGGTACGTGCTCGCCGACGAGCTGATTCCGAGCGGCGAGGCGCTGGTCAGAAACCTTCACGCGGGTCGGCGCACGCTCCATCGCTTCGGAGCCGAGCCGCCGCGCGTGCTCTACTCGCCGGACGCGTTCGGGCACGCCGCGGCGCTGCCGTGCATTGCGGTTGGATTCGGGATGGACGTTGTCGTCGCCTGGCGCGGATTCGGTGGCCGACGTTGGCCGTCGACCGACACCGTGCGGTGGCAGTCCGCCGACGGATCTGCCGTCACGCTGTTCCACCTCCCCCCAGACGGCTACGAGTTCGGCTCCAGCCTTCCGACGGAGTCGGCGGCCGCGGCTGCCCGTTGGCGAACGATGCACGATGTTCTCGCGCGTCGATCGAGAACCGGCGTGCTGCTCGTACAGAACGGCGCGGATCATCACGCGCGGCAGTCTGCACAGGACGATGCTGTGCGCGCGCTCGCCGTAGCTGCTGCCCCAACACCCGTCGAGCGCGTGTCGCTCGGCAGGTTCGCTGCAGAGTTGCTGCAACGATCGACGCGTGCGTCGTTGCCGACGGTGCGCGGCGAGTTGCGCGATTCGTACGGCTACACCTGGACGCTCCAGGGGACGTTCGGCACGCGCGCTCGGCAGAAGCGGCGCAATGCGCACGCCGAGCGCCTGCTGGTGCGTGATGCCGAGCCGTGGGCCGCGCTCGCCGCGCGAGCCGGCGGTGTGTCCCGACGCCATCTGACGGACGCCGCCTGGCGCACGGTGTTGCTCTCGCACCCACACGACACGCTGTGCGGCTGCTCCATCGACGACGTCGCGCGCGCCATGGACGCGCGGCTCGATGACGCGATCGCGCAGGGCAACGGCATTCGGGACGATGCCGTGCTCGACGTGATCGGCCACGACGCGGTCGGCGCGCGCACGCAGAAACCAAAATGGCGGTCGCTCATGCTCGTGCGGAATCGGGCACCGCGAGCGCGCGGAGGCATCGCCGACCTGGAGATCGAGACGTTCCTCGCGGACGTGTCGGTCGGCCCTGGCTCCGCACCACCGGAGCGCGTTAGGCACGTGGTGTCGCCGCGGCTCCTGTACGGCGACGCTCCCGTGCAGTTGCTCGCGACGCGGCGGACGAACCGGCGCATCGAGTCGCCGCAGCACTATCCCGACAACGATCTCGTCGAGGTACGCCGGGTCGTCGCCTGGATACCGGCGGTGCCCGGCTACTCGGTTACGCCGCTCCACCTCGATGAAGGGAAGAGCACACTGCCGCTCGCTGACCCGTCGGTGGTCGCGACGTCCGAGTCGCTCGACAATGGAATCCTTCGCGTTCAGCTCGAGACCGACGGCACGATCTCTCTGTCGTCCGCCGACGGCACGTGGTCGATCAAGCGAGCCGTCGCCATCGAGGACGTTGGAGATCGCGGAGACCTGTACACCCATTCGCCGTTCGGATCGGTGAGGATCGAGGACCGCTTTCTCCGCGCGCGCCTGATCCACACGGGGCCGCTCCGCGCCGAGATCGAGACGCGGTGGCGCATCGTCGTGCCGTCCGCTGTCGACCGTCGCCTCGCCGGCGCTCGGCGCGAAGGCACGAGTGCGGGCTTCATCGACATGCGCATCCGGCTTCGGCTCGATGCCGGCGCACCGTATCTGTCGCTATTCGTCGACGGCATCAATGGCGCCGCTGGACACCGACTGCGGCTTCGCATGCGCACGGGGGTCGCGAACCCGCGCGTGTGGGCTGACGCGGCGTTTGGTCCCGTCGAGCGCGTCCCGGTTGTGGTGAGTGAGCGCGAGCGCGCGATCGAGGCCCCGCCGCCGACTGCGCCGCTGCATCGCTACGTGTCCGTCTTCGATGCGGCGCGGGGTGTCACCGTGTACAGCGATGGCCTGGCCGAGTACGAGGCGGACGCGGAGGGGGACGTCGCGGTGACGCTCGTGAGGGCAGTGGGCGATCTATCGCGAAACGATCTTCCGGAGCGACCCGGCCACGCGGGCTGGCCGGTGCCGACCCCGGAGGCGCAGATGTTCGGCCCCTTCGCCGCCGAGCTCGCGGTCTTCCCCCATGGCCCGCGCGACGCGGACACGATCGATCTGATCGAGCGCACCGCGGACGACGTCCTGCTGCCGCTCGTCGGCACCACGTTGCGGTCGGCGCTCGCGGACTATCCCGCGACCGCGGGCCTGGAGCTCGAGGGCCGCGGCCTCGCGTTCTCGACCGCGACGGAAAGCCAGGACGGCGAGTGGCTCGTGCTCCGGTGTGTGAACCTGACGGACGAGCCGACCGCGGGCCTCTGGCGTCTCCCGTTCACGCCGCGTGAGGCAAGCCTCGCGCGACTCGATGAGACCCCGTTAGGCGCCGCGCCGGTGAACGAGTCGTCCGTCGCGTTTACCGCGGGCCCGCATGCGGTGGTGACGCTGCTGGTGCGCTGACCGGCGAGCGGACGGCGTTGTCGATCCCGAGCGACAGGGTTGTCATCCCGAGCGACAGGGTTGTCATCCCGAGCGTCAGCGAGCGTCAGCGAGGGATCTTCTCGACGGTCATCGTGGCCGTTGTGCTGGCCTCGATTCCATTGACGCTGGCTGCACTACGCAACGCAGATGGCTCAGAGCGCGCAGATCACGCAGAAACGGCAATTGCAATGTGTTCATATTTCTTTTCTGCGTCGTTCTGCGCGTTCAGAGCGCTCTGCGTTCCGCCGTCCCGAGTCGCGCACACTCGGCGCATCGCCGGCAACGATGACATCACCGAAGGTCGGCCCCTCCGTCGTTGCACCGCCTCGGGGCAGGCTCTGCCGCTCCTCGGCTGACATGGAGTCAATCCGGCCGATCCGGCGCATCCGTTCGCTCCATTCGTCTGAGATGGTTGTCGAAGCAGGCCTCGGCGTCCTCTGCCGTAAACAGCAGGTGCCGTCGCCGTCGTTAGGTCCATCCGAATGGTGACTGGTCCGACTAGGTTCGCTCCGCGAGGTCCCGTGGCTTCTCGCCCGCCAGTCGATCTCGCAACGAGTCTCCGAGCAGCGTGCACGCCAGCACCGTGATGATCAGCGCGATCCCCGGCGCGATCGCGACCCACGGTGCTGTGACGATCAGGTCGCGACCTCCAGCGATCATGTTCCCCCAACTCGGCGCCGGCGGCTGGATGCCCAGTCCGAGGAACGACAGGCCGCTCTCGAGGAGGATGGCGTTGCCGACGCCGAGCGTCGTCGCCACGATCGCCGGCCCGAGTGCGTTTGGCACCACATGGCGCCACAGCACTCGGCGCGACGACGCGCCTAACGCCTGGGCCGCCGACACGTACGGCTGCGCCCGCACGCCGAGCACTTCGCCGCGCACCAGCCGCGCGACGCCCATCCAGCCCGTCGCGCCGAGCACGACCAGCACCGTCGCGGCACCCGGCTGCCACAGCGCCGCGCAGAGGAGAAGGAGGATCAATCTCGGTATCGAGAGCAGCGCGTCGGAGATCGCCATGGCGACGCGGTCCACCACGCCGCCGCTCCACGCCGCCACGGCGCCGATCGCGGTGCCCACAATGCCCGCGAGCAGCGAGCCCGCAATGCCGACCGCCAGCGAGATTCTGCCCGCGACCATCATCCGCACGAACAGGTCTCGGCCGAACCGATCGGTGCCCAGGATGTGGAAGCGGCCGAGCGCGTCGGAGTATCCGGGCGGAATCGAGCCGCGTCGCCAGCACGTCGCCGATCGCGAGCGGGTCCGTGACCGCGAGCCACGGCACGAAGACGACCGCCGCGATGAGCGCGACGAGCACGACGGCTGAGAATCGCGCGAGCCGACTCACGTCTCGCCTACCGCACGCGGGCTACGCGTCACGTCGGGGATCGATCAGCGGCAACACGAGATCGGCCGCGAGGTTCGCAAGAATCACCAGGCCCGCGTAGAGCACCGTCGCTCCCATCACGACCGGATAGTCGCGCGACGAGATCGCCATGACCATGACGCGTCCCATGCCGGGCCATGCGAAGACGCTCTCGACGAATACCGACCCGGCAACCACGCCCGGCAACGAGAGCGCGAGCAGTACGACGAGCGGCGGCAGCGCGTTCGCGAGCACGTGGCGGCCGTACACCGCCCGTGGTGTGAGTCCTTTCGCGCGTGCCGTGCGCACCCAGTCCGCGCCGGCGAGATCTGCCACGGTGCTCCGTGCATAACGCGCGATGCCCGCGGCACCGACGGCCGCGAGCACCGTGACCGGCAGCACCGCGTGACGGACGATGTCCGCGATCGCGGCCCATCCGGTCTCGGTTCCGCCGGGATCACGTATCCCGAACGCCGGTAGCCGAAGCGCGGCAGGGAAGCCCCACACCGTGGCGCCGTAGGTGAAGACTGCGATGAGCGAGAGCGCCAACCAGAAGCTTGGTGCCGCGTAGATCGCCGTCGTCAGGAACGTCAGCGCCGGGTCGACTGCGGTGCCACGCCGCGCCGCCTGGAGAGTCCCGATGGCGACGCCGACGACGAACGTCAGCACCAGCGACGCCAGACCGAGGCCGAGCGATACCGGCAGGGCCTCGCGCAGCACGGAAGCGACAGGACGTCGCTGCGCGAAACTCTCTCCGAGGTCGCCGCGAAGCAGCGCGCCCATCCACTTTGCATATTGCACCGCGATCGGCGCATCGAGCGCCAACTCGTTCCGCAGTCGAGCAGCGTCTTCGGGCGTCGCTGTCGGCGGGACGAGAATCGCCGCAGCATCGCCCGGAGCCAGCCTGACGAGAACGAACGTGAGCGTGACGACGAGCCAGACCAGCACGAGTGCCGCCGCGAGCCGATGCATGAGAGTTCGCACCCGGGGATGATGCGCCCCGACCGACGCGCGTCAACGTGCGCCGCCCTCTTCGTGTTCTTCGCGTTCCTCGGCGCCATCACGGCGTGCGACGCTCCTGCGCGATCGAGCGATACCGTGGTGTACGCCACAGGCGTCGACCTCGAGTCAGCGAATCCGCTGGTGACCATGCATCCGCTGTCGCGACAGATGCAGCGGTTCGCGCTGCTCGTCACGCTCGCCCGCTACGACTCCGCGCTCGTGCCGCAGCCGTATCTCGCGACGCGCTGGGAGTGGAACGCCTCGGGCGACGAGCTGACCCTGCACCTCTACTCCGGCCTCACCTGGCACGACGGCGCTCCGACAACCGCGCGCGATGTCGCGTTCACGCTGGACGCCGCGCGCGATCGATCCACCGGCTTCGCGCGCTACGGCGAGCTCGCATCCATCACGCGTACGCAAGCTGTCGACGACTCTACCGTTCGCATCCACTTCTCGTCGCCACCGCCGGGCTTCCCGCCAATCTTCGCCGAGTTGCCGATCGTCCCCGCGCACCTGCTCGCGAACGTTCCACGGTCCGAGATGCGGCGTGCGCCATACAACCTGAACCCGGTGGGCAACGGCCCATTTCGATTTCTGTCGCGGGAAGCCGGCCGCCGCTGGGTCCTCGAGCGCGTCCCGAACTTTCCGGCAGCGCTCGGCGGCCCGCCGACGATTCCGCGACTGGTGATCGCAGTCGTGGATGAGCCGACGACGAAGTTCGCGGGCCTTGTCAGTGGCGAGCTCGCCGTTGCGGGCATCGCGCCGACGATGGCGTCGCTCGTGGCGCGCGATCCCTCGCTGCGCGTGATCTCGTATCCGGTGCTGCTCGCGAACGCCGTCGTGTTCAACCCGTCGCGCCCGCCGTTCGACGACGTCCGCGTCCGCCGCGCGATCTCGGCCGCCATCGATCGGCGCCGCATCATCGACGCGGCGCTCGCCGGGTACGCGACACCCGCGTACGGACCGGCGTCGCCGGACAATCCGCTCGCGCTCACCGTGCCCGCGCCGAACGTTGCGACCGCGGACTCGTTGTTCGATGCCGCCGGTTGGGTACGCGCCTCGGACGGGCGTCGCATGCGGGCAGGGAAGCCGCTCGCGTTCACGCTGCTTACCGTTGGCAGTGGCGACAACGCGGTCGAGCAGTTGCTGCAAGCGGACATGCGCGCGCATGGCGTTACGGTCGAGATCCGTCAGCTCGAGTTCGGAGCGTTTCTCGCCGAAGCGCGCGCGAACCCCAAACGCTTCGACGCGCTGTTCACGGGAATCCCGGGCGACCTGTCACTCTCGTATCTTGCGGCGATGTTCGACTCGAGGCTCTCCGGCGGTCCGCTCGACTACGCCGGGTTTCACACGCCGGCGCTCGACAGCGCGTTTGCTCGCGTGTCCGCGGCAAGAAGCCACGCCGATCTGGTGGAAGGCTGGCGCGCTGTCCAGCGTGTGCTCGACGACGCGACGCCGGTCGCCTGGGTGTATCACTCCCGCGGCGTTCAGGGCGTGACCGCTCGACTCGGTGGCGTGCGCATGGATCTCCGGGGCGAGATGCCGACACTCGCGCGGTGGACTCTCTCGGACGCGGGCGCCAAACCGTGACGGTACTGCTTCACACGGCTGGGGTTGATGCGCGTCGCGGGGCGATTCATGGATCGTTGGCCGAGCTTGCGGACTCACTCGCGAACGACCTCGACCCGGTACTCTCGCGACCGCTGTTCATCCCTTCAGAGAAGGCGCGCATGACGCGCCGCGGCGGCCGCTGCGAGGCGGACGGCACGCTGCTCGAGTTCGACCCCTTCTCGCCACGCGTGCACCGCTGCCCGAAATGCGGATCGACGTTCGACGACGATACGCACTATCGCTGGTGGGTCATGGGGTATCAGCTCTGGCTGGCGGAGCGCGCGGTGCACGCGTCGACGCTGTATGCGCTCCGTGGAGACGCACGACATCTCCGATTTTGCGCGCGCGTGTGCTCGATGGCTACGCCGAGCGCTATCTCCAGTACCCGAACAAGGACAACGTCCTCGGGCCGACGCGGCTCTTCTTCAGCACATACCTCGAATCGATCTGGCTGCTGCAGATCATCGTCGCGCTGGACCTGCTGGAGCTCTCGGCGCCCACATCATCGCTCGCCACGTTAGGTGGTCGGGTGCGTGACCGCATCATCGATCCGAGCTCCGCGCTCATCGCGAGCTATGACGAGGGACTGTCCAACCGGCAGGTGTGGAACAACGCCGCGCTGCTCGGCGCGAGACGCCTGCTCGGCAGGGGTATCGACCAGGCTGCGCTGCACGGCGCATTGGGGCTGACGGCGCACCTCACGCACGGCTTGTTAGGCGACGGGACGTGGTACGAGGGCGAGAACTACCATTTGTTCGCGCACCGCGGGCTCTGGTATGGCGTGATGATCACGGAAACGGCGGGCGTCGAGCTGGATCCAGCGCTCGTGATGCGGTTCGAGGAGGCGTTCGCCACGCCGTTCGTCAGCGCGCTGCCGGACTTCACATTTCCGTCGCGCCGGGACTCACAGTACCGCGTGTCGCTGCGTCAGTGGCGCTTCGCCGAGCTGGCCGAGCTGGGACTCGTCAGGCGGCCAACGGACACGCGCCTCACTGCTGCGCTGGCGACGTTGTACGACAATGCTACGCCGCGCCACGACACCGGCCGCGCACGCTCGACTGCGGAAGCGGAACGGAACACTCCCAGCACCGCGCTGACCCGTGCGGACCTCGGCTGGCGATCGCTGCTGTTCGCGTTGCCGACGTTACCGCCTGTCGCGCACGCGTCCCAGCCTTCTGCGCTGCTCGCCGACCAGGGTCTCGCCATCCTGCGGCGTGACGGCGGCAACGTGTACGCGGCGCTGGACTATGGGCACTCGGGGGCTGGGCACGGGCATCCCGATCGATTGAACGTGATCCTCGTCCGCGGCAACGATCGTTGGCTCGATGACGTCGGCACCGGCTCGTACGTCGATCCGTCGCTCCACTGGTATCGGAGCACGCTCGCGCATAACGCGCCGCTCGTGGACGGACGCTCGCAGCGTCGAGTGCACGGCTCGCTCGACGCGTACGAGGATCGAGGTGCGGCAGGGTGGGTACGCGCGTTCGTGGATGGTGTCGCGCCAGGCGTTAGGCTGGAGCGGACGCTGGTCGCTATGCCCAACTACGTCATCGACGAGCTGACGTGGGTGAGCGACCACGACGCCACGGTCGACCTCCCCATGCACGTGGACGGCGATCTCGTCGGCGTCGGCGAATGGACGCGAGCAACACCCGACGGCGGCACAGAGGCAGAGGATGGATTCGGGTTTCTCACTGCGGCCGAGACCGCGACGTCCGATGGCGACGTTAGGCTTCACGCCAGGCTTGGCACCTCGACGGCGGACGCGCGCGTGTTCGTCGACGCGCCGCACGCGTGGTGGCGCGCCGTATCCTTCGGCGCACCGGGCGCTGGCCCCACGCGCTTTCACTTCGTGCGTGCGCGCGGCCGGCGCGGGTCGATCACGACCGTGTGGGATCTCGAAGCGGTCGTCGCCGATGCAGCGCGGGTCGATGCCAGCGTATCGGTTTCACTGCACGATGGTGCGCGGCATGAACACCGCGCGGATGCCGACGGCTGGCACATTGCCATGACCGTCGGTCGCGCGACGAGTAGCATCGACCTTGGTGGCGTGGTGCGAGGACGTGACGGTCGACCCGCCGGTGCCACTACGGCGGACGCGCGGCCCACGCCGATCACGATTCCTTCCCGGCAGCGCGCGCACGGTCCGGCCGCCCTGTCGCAGCCACTCGTGTTCACTCTCGAGGACGCGCAATACCGGCGTTCGGAGGACTCGTGGATCGAAGCCGGCAAGCCGACCGCAACCGTCTCGATCGCCGTCGAGCGCAGTGATATCGTGCTGACCATCGATGTCGCCAAGCCAGACGTACATTTCGCGCCGGTCTGCGACTCGAATCCGCTGGACAACGAAAATCCTGATACCAACAGCGACGGCGTCCAATTGCACCTCGCCACTCCTGCCGACGACGGCGTTGCGCCCGACCGTGAGACCACCTGGCTCCTCGTGCCCGAGCTCGCGAGCAACCGTGTGCGCATCTCCGCTCGGCCCGAAGCGAGCGCGCAAATCGTGTCTGCCCAGTGGCAGCCGACAGGCCGCGGATATTCCGTGCGCTGCGTTCTTCCTACAGGAGCGCTCGGGATTGTAGCCCAAGTGCCGTTCCTGCTCGGCGTGGTGGTGAACGAAACCTCCCCCGATCGCGAGCGCAGGCGAGGCCAACTCGTGCTCGGCGGCCCGCCCGGTGAGTTCGTCTACCTTCGTGGGGACCGTCTCCCCCGAGATCGCCACCTCGCGTTCGTGATCGGCGATGCCTGAGTCCATACTTTCGCAGGTGCACGTCGTTCTGTTCGAGCCCCAGGACCAGGTCAACATCGCTGCTGTAATCAGGGCGATGAAGAACATGGGCGTTTCCTCGCTGCGGCTCGTGCGCCCGGTCGAGTACGACGCGTATCGACTGGAGGGCATCGCGCACGACACGGCGGACATCATCGAGCGCATCCAGCACTACGACGACCTGGACTCCGCCATCGCCGACTGCGTGTACGTTGCGGCGTACACGGCACGGCGGCGCGCCGCGAAACGCGTCGTCACCGATCCGCGCCAGTCCGCCCTCGATGTGCTCGCGGCGGTGAATCACGGGCCCGCGGCGCTGCTGTTCGGGCGCGAGGATAAAGGGCTGCCGAACGAGGCATTGGATCGGGCGCGCGTCGTCGTCAACATCCCGACCACGGCGCACGCGTCGCTGAATCTCGCGCAGGCCGTTCTCGTCGCGCTGTACGAGTTGCACGTCGCCGCGGGTGATGCGACGCGCAAAATCGCGCCGCCCCGCGACGATGCGCCGCTCGCCACGGCAGAGCAGTACGAGCGCCTGTTCGACAACGCCGCGCAGGCGCTCGAGATCATCGCGTTCTTCAAGACTCGCTTTCCTGAGCACATCATGCGTAGTGTTCGGTCGTTGGCGTACCGCGCCAATCCCGACGCCCGTGAGATCGAGCTGATGCGAGCGATGGCCATCGAAGTCGTGCGAGCGACCGAGCGAGAGCGCAAGAAGACGCAGGCCGCAATCGATCGCGGCGGCGCTCCGTCCACGCCGGATGCCTAACGGGGCGCGGGCGCACAGCAGCTAGCGCGCGCAGCCGCGATTCCCGATTCCCCATTCCCGATTCCCGAGCAATGCGTCTCTCCAGACTTTTCGGCGGTGGCAAACCGGACGAGCCCCAGGAACCCGAGCCGCCCGAGGTGCCTGAAGAAGTCGAAGCGACGGCCGAGGACGATGGGGCCGAGGCCGATGAGTTCGAGGGCGTCCCTGAAGGCGATCCGGACGTCGATCTGGACGCTCAGTGGCGCGCGCGTGCCGCCGACGTCATTCCCGGCGGCGCATCGACCGGCAGCAAGCGCGTTGCCGCGCTGTACGGTGAGGGGACCGAGTTCGGCCCGACGCACTACTCCCGGGCATCGGGGTGCCACGTCACGACTGCCGGCGGACGGACGCTCATTGACTGCACGATGGCGTTAGGCAGCGTCGCCATCGGCTACGCCGACGAGACCGTCACGCGCGCCGTGCTGAACGCCGCCGCGCTCGGACACGTCGCCGGTCTGTCGCACACGAGCGAGGTCGACATCGCCGACAAGCTCTCCGACATCATCCCCTGCGCCGAGCAGGTGCGGTTTCTCAAGAGCGGCGCGGAGGCGGTGGCTGCAGCCGTCCGCATTGCTCGGACCTACACGGGCAAGGACCGCATCGTCGCGTCCGGGTATTTCGGATGGCTCGACTGGGCGAGCGATGCGCGGGGCGTCCCCGAGAAGGTGCGCGCCGACGTGACCCATGTCCCGTTCGACGATATCGCCGCCATCGAGCAGGCGTGTGCGCAGGCGGGCAGCGGCCTCGCGGCCATTGTCATCGAGCCGGTCGTCGAGCGATTGCCATCAGCGGAGTGGCTCGCCGCCGCGCGACGGTTGTGCGATGCGGCCGGAGCGGTGCTGATCTTCGACGAGATCAAAACCGGATTCCGGCTCCGACCCGGAGGCTATCAGGAGTACGGGAAGTTCGAGCCGGACCTCGCCACGTTCGGGAAGGCGATGGCGAACGGTTTCCCCATCTCCGCCGTCGTCGGCCGAGCGGCGGTCATGGAGGCGGCGACGGACACCTGGATCTCCTCGACGCTTGCCGGCGAGGCGACGGCCCTCGCGGCGGTCGGCGGCGTTCTCGAGTGGCACGATAAGACCGACGTGTGCGACACGCTCTGGCGCACGGGCGAGGAGATGATCGGTGCGGTGAAGCGCGCGATCGCCGCCAGCGGCGTCGACGGCGTGACGGTCGACGGCATCGCGCCCATGTGGTTTCTGCGCTTCGACGATCCGGCGCGGGAATCGCGCTTCCTCGAGCTCGCGCTCGAGCAGGACGTGCTGTTCAAGCGTGGCGCGTACAACTATGCCTCGATCGCCCACGACGAGCAGACGCTCATCGACATCGAGCGTGCGGCGAGCACCGCGTTCGTACAACTGGCTGAGGAGATCGAAGGCTGATGGCGTCAGCGGCACCGCTCGCGGGGGCAGGACCGCTCATCGACGTGCACGCGCATTTCTTCTTCGCCGGCTGCGGCCGCGCGGAGTGGAGCGCGCTCAACGATGCACGGTTTCGTGCCGGAGACCGCATCGGCATCACCACCCACATCGCCTCCATCCTCGGCTCCTGGGGCCGCTGGTCGCCGACCTACTTTCAGTCGCCGGCCGACACGCGGCTCGGCAACGACGCGATGATCGCGATTGCGAAAGCGAACCCCGATCGGGTGCGGTGGTACGTCGCCGTCAACCCTAACGACACGCGGGATGCGCTCGCCGAGATCGACCGTTGTGTTGCGGCCGGCGCGATCGGCGTGAAGCTGGCGGCGGCGCGGCGCGCGGATGATCCACTGCTGGACCCGATCGCCGAGCGGGCGGCGGCCGGAGGACTTCCGGTGCTGCACCACATCTGGCAGCACCGCCGGCGCCACTGGCCGTCGCAGGACGCGAGCGACGGCGTGGACCTCGTTCGGCTCGCGCGCCGGCATCCGGGCGCGAACTTCATTCTCGCCCACATTGGTGGGGGAGGGGACTACCAGCACACGTTCGCCGCGGTGCGTGACGTGCCTAACGTGTACCTCGACCTGTCGGGAAGCGGTGTGGACCGCGGGATGCTCGACAACGCGTACGCCGCGGTCGGTGCCGGCCGTCTCCTGTGGGGCGCGGATATCACGTTGTGCACGGGCCTCGCCAAGCTCTGGGCGCTCGAGGTCATCGGCCTGACGAGCGACGAGATGGCGGACGTGAAGTGGCGGAATGCTCGGAGAATCTTCGCTTCGCTCGATCGGGAGCCGGGAACCGGGAACAGGGAACCGAGCAGCACGCAGCGATCAGCACCGATTCCCGATTCCCCAGTCCCGATTCCCGACCAATGATCGATCTCAACGCCTACATCGGCCCATATCCCTTTCGCCATCTCCCGCATCCCGACCCCGCCATTCTCGTTGGTGTGCTCGAGCGCGAGGGGCTGAGTGGCGCGTGGGTCGGGCATCTGCCGTCTGCGTTCTACCGCGACCCCGCCGCGGGCAACGACGATCTGTTCGCGTCGCTTGCGCCGCACGCCGATCGTCTGCGTGCCGTTCCCTGCATCCGACCCGACTGGCCGAACTGGGAGCGCGCGCTGGCATCCGTCGTCGATCGCGGCGTGCCTGCCGTTCGCGCGTACCCGCCGCAGTGGGGACTTGGCGCCGATGACCCGGGCCTGCGCGCGTTATGTGGCGCGTGCGGGGAGGCCGGCATCGCGCTCGTGCTGACCGCGCGCTTCGAGGATCTGCGTCAGCGCCACTGGATGGATCAGGCCGGCGACCTCAGCGCCGCGACGATTCGTGGTATTGCGCGGGGCAACTCGCGCACGCGCATCGTCGTCTGCTCTGCCGGACGCGGGACCATCGAGGAAACGCACTGGGGTCTCACTCCGGCAGAGCGCGAGCAGGTCTTCTGGGACATCTCGTGGATCTGGGGTCCGCCCGAAGACGAGTTGGCGACGTTGTTTCGGACGATCGGACCCGGTCGATTCGTCTACGGCACGGCGTGGCCTTTGCGGCTGGCGCAGACTCCGCGGGCGAGTCTCGCGCTTCTGCCTGACGAGTGGTCGAACGTCGTGCTCGCCGACCCATCGATGTGGGAGTAACGAAAAAATCGTGTGATCATCTACGTGGCTCGAAGTGGCGCAAAAAGCCTGTGCGTCGGTGCTTGCGCGCCTCTCCAGGGGTCGTCATACTTCGCGAACTTGCAGCGGCCTTGTGAACATTTTCACAAGGCAGACCGGCTCGCATCGGAATTCCACCCTCGGTCTCCCCGATGACCAGTAGGCGAAAGTGGGCGCTCGTTCCGGGGTTCGTAGCGCTGGCAACCGCCGTCGCTCTCCTCTCCGCGTACAGCGGCGCGTCCTCCTCACAGAACTTCGCGCCAGAACAGCCGATCGCGTTTCCGCACCCGACGCACGTGCAGAAGCTCGGCATGAACTGTCTGTACTGCCACTACGCCGCGAACAAGTCACCGGATCCAGGAATGCCCGCCGTCGGCACGTGCCTCGGTTGCCATAACCAGATCATGGTCGGGCCCAATCGCCCGAAGGTCGACAGCACGCCCGCGCGTCAGAGCGCCGAGATCAAGAAACTCCTCGACAACTACGCCGACCCGACAGGCAAACCGAAGAAGGCCATCGAGTGGGTGCGCATCCACAAGGTGCCCGAGTACGTGCGCTTCCCGCACATGCGCCACGTGAATGCCGGCGTGGCCTGCCAGAGCTGTCACGGCCAGGTGCAGCGCATGGGCCGGGTCTACCAGTTTTCGTCGCTGAACATGGGCTGGTGCGTGAACTGTCACGTCAACGGCTACAAGCCGGCCGACGCGGTCAAGAACACCGAGGGGTATCCAACGCAGCAGGACCTCGCGGCTCCGCCCAAGAAAGCACGGTACGACTGCAGCGCTTGTCACTATTGATGCGGCGGTCGACCGCCTCGATGCACCGTCCCTCCGTCTAGACCTTCTCACATGACCCAACCCTCGGGGCCCGCGGGCGTCAAGCGCCGCGACTTCCTCAAGGTCCTGGGCGCCGCGGGCGCCGCCACGACCGCCGTCGGATGCAGTCAGGAGCGAGTCGAGAAGCTCATTCCTTATCTCGTCTCACCCGACGAAACGGTCCCGGGTGTCTCCACCTATTACGCGACGACCTGTCGCGAGTGCGCTGCCGGTTGCGGGTTGATCGCGGAAACTCGCGATGGCCGCGTGATCAAGCTGGAGGGGAATCCCTCGCATCCGGTGAACCACGGCGCGTTATGCGCGCGTGGCCAGGCCGCGCTGCAGGGGCTCTACAATCCGGATCGCTATCGCGAGCCGATGGTGCGGCGCAACGGGAAGTTCGAGCGGATCAGCTGGGACGACGCCCAGAAGATGCTCCGCGACCGCATCGCCGGACTCGGCGCCGGCGCGGCGAACGCGGTGTTCGTCAACCAGCACGAGACCGGAAGCTTTCCCGCGTTCCTCGATCAATGGCTCGCGGGATACGGAATGCCGGCGCACATCGCGTACGACGGCGAAGCGCCGCACGCGGTGCTGCAGGCGAATCGTCAATCGTTCGGCGGCGTCTCCTGGCCAGCGCTCGACTTCTCGGCCGCTCGTCTCGTCGTCGCGATCGGCGCCGACTTCCTGGACATGTGGGGCGCGTCCGTCCCGCAGCAGCTCGCGTTTGCCGACGCGCGCGCCAAGCTCGCGGATGCCCCGCGCTTCGTGTACGTCGGCCCGCGCCGCTCGCTCACCGGCCTCAACGCCGACGAGTGGATTGCGTGCAAGCCGGGAAGTGAGCTCGCCATCGTGAACGCACTCGCTGGTCGCGGCGGATCGATTGCCGACGCGGCGACCGCGAGCGGCGTCGATCAGGCAGTGCTCCAGCGTCTCGCGAACGAGCTCTCGGCCACCAAGCCGAGCCTCGTGCTCTCCGGCGTCACCACCGGGAACGCGCTCGACGTCGCGCTCGCCGTGAACGCACTGAACCAGGCCGCGGGGAACGTCGGCGTCACGATCAAGCCGGCCGAGGGTCTCGTGGCGTTCGACCGGGCGGGGTCGCCTAACGAGCTCCGCGACGCGGTCCAGCGTATGGCGAGTGGCGCCGTTCCGCTCGTGATGTTCCGTGGCGTGAATCCGGTGCACTCGCTGCCCAAGGCGTTGCAGGCGGCGCAGGCGATCGGGAAGGTGCCGTTCAAGGTGTCCTTCTCCAGCTATCCGGACGAGACGACAGAACTGTGCGATCTCGTCCTGCCGGACAATCACTCGCTCGAGTCGTGGGGCGACGCCGAATCCGTGCGCGGCTCGATCTCGCTGCAGCAGCCGGCCATGGAGCGCGTGTTCAACACGCGCGCGACGGCCGACGTGCTCATCGGCATCACCAGGGGCGATCCAGCGACGGCCGGCCGCTATCCGGTCGCCGACTATCGAAGCTGGCTCACCGGCCGCTTCCCGGGCGGTGCGCAGGCGTTAGGCGGCGCGCTCGCGCGAGGGATGGCGCCCGGCTCGCCACTTCAGAGCACGGCGCCGGCACGCACGGTCGCCGCGGCCCCGGTCGCTGCGCCGCTCGAGGGACAGCAGGGCGACTTCTACTTCATGGTCTATCCGTCGCCCGTGCTGGGAGACGGTCGCGGCGGGAATAAGCCGTGGCTGCAGGAGCTCGCGGATCCCGTCACGAAGATCGCGTGGCAGTCATGGATCGAGATTCACCCCATGACCGCGCGCCGGCTCGGCATTGAGAACGGCGATCACCTCAAGGTCGATACGTCCGCGGGGTCCGTCACCGCGCCGGCGTACCTCTACCTTGGCGTTAGGCCCGACGTCGTTGCCATGGCAACCGGGCGCGGGCACACCAGCTACGGACGTTACGCCAAGAACATCGGCGTCAACGCACTGGATGCGCTGCCGGTCGCGCACGACGCGGCCGGTGGTCTCGCGCTCACGACCGTCAAAGCGCGCGTGTCGAAGGCGGCCGAGAACTCGCCGCTCGTTACGACCGAGGGCTCGGCGCGCCAGCACGGTCGAGGCATCGGACAGGCCATCACCGTCGCGCAGCTGAACGGGCCGGAGCACGAGGAACACCAGTTCGCGGGAGACAAAGAGCACGCGTTCCTTCCAGGACTGCGCTCTCCGGTCGCGAACGATGCGCAGGGCGTGTTAGGCGGCGACAAGTCGAAGGAAAAGGGGATGTACGACCCCGAGCATTGGAGCGGGATGGCCAGGCGCCGCTGGGCGATGACCATCGACCTCGCGCGATGCACGGGCTGCTCGGCCTGCGTGACGGCGTGCTACGCCGAGAACAACATCCCGACGGTCGGCGCGCCGTGGCAGGGTCGTTCGCTTCGCCCGTTCCATTCGAGCGACGGCAGCGGCTGGGATACGCGTCCCGGCGCGAACATCCTGAAGGGCCGCGAGATGACGTGGATCCGCATCGAGCGCTACTTCGAGGGCGGGGAAGACGGCTCCACGGACTTCGACACGCGCTTCGTGCCGATGCTCTGCCAGCACTGCGGCAACGCGCCATGCGAGCCGGTGTGCCCCGTGTACGCGACGTACCACTCGCCGGACGGGCTCAACGTCCAGGTCTACAATCGCTGCGTCGGCACGCGGTATTGCTCGAACGGCTGTCCCTACAAGGTTCGCTACTTCAACTGGCACGGGTACGGCGAACCGGAGCGTCGTCAGTACGCGTTCCCGGAGCCGCTCAACTGGCAGTTGAATCCCGACGTCACGGTGCGCGGCAAGGGCGTCATGGAGAAGTGCACGTTCTGCGTGCAGCGCATCCGTGAGTCCGAGCACCGCGCCAAGCTCGAGGGACGCGACGTCGCGCCCGATGAGTTCACGACGGCGTGCGCGCAGGCGTGCCCGTCGCGCGCGATCACGTTCGGTGACGCGGCGGACGAGAACTGGACGGTGGCGAAGCTCGCCGAGGATCGACGCGCATACCACGTGTTCGAGGAGCTGAACACCTTCACGGCGGTCGTCTACTTGAAGAAGGTCAATCACCCAACCGCTGCCGCGGCACAACCGGCGGGAGGTGCGCGCTAATGGCCACCGTAGCCCGTCCAGGACCAGCCACCGATCTCGTCCCCAGGCCTAACGTCGCCTCGGCGAACGTTCAGCTGCCGGGAGTTCGCGATTACGAGCAGGTCGACAACGACATCATCAGCACGCTGCGTCCCACCGGCGGATGGTTCGCCGCGCTCGGCCTCTCCATCGCGCTGTTCCTGTGGGGTGCCGGCACGTGGGTCTATCAGATCTACTGGGGGCTCGGCAACGCCGGTTACAACCCGCCGGTGATGTGGGGCGTCTACATCATCACGTTCGTATTCTGGGTCGGTATCGGTCACGCAGGCACGCTGATCTCGGCCATTCTGTATCTGTTCCGCGCTGGCTTCCGCACGACGATCTACCGATGCGCCGAAGCGATGACGGTGTTCGCCGTCATGACCGCGGGGTTGTTCCCGATCATTCACATCGGGCGCCCGTGGAAGTTCTTCTGGCTCATTCCGTATCCGAACTGGCGGCTCATCTGGCCGAACTTCAAGAGCCCGCTCGTGTGGGACGTGTTCGCGATCTCCACGTACCTCACGGTCTCGAGCACGTTCCTGTACGTCGGACTCATTCCCGACATCGCCGTCCTGCGTGACCGCGAGACGAATCCGGTTCGCAAGCGGATTCTCGCCGTGCTCTCGTTAGGGTGGCGGAACTCGGAGAGCGAGTGGCGGCACTTCGCGCGGATGTATCTGTTCCTCGCCGCGTTCTCGACGCCGCTCGTGCTGTCGGTGCACTCCGTCGTGTCGTTCGACTTCGCGATGGCGCTGACGCCCGGTTGGCACGCGACGATCTTCCCGCCCTACTTCGTTGCCGGCGCCATCTTCTCCGGCATCGGGATGGTGTTCACGATCATCATCCCCATCCGGAAGTTCTTCAAGCTCGAGCACTACGTCACGATCAACCACCTCGACGCAGCCGCGAAGCTGTGTCTGTTCACCAGCCAGGTCGTGGGCTGCGCGTACCTCATCGAGTTCTGGGTCGCGTGGTACTCGGCCAACGCGTTCGAGCAGCAGTACTTCTGGAACCGCGTGTTCGGGCAATGGTGGTGGGCCGCGTGGATCATGCTCACGTGCAACGTGATCTTCCCACTCTCGCTGTTCTCCCAGAAGCTGCGGCGAAATCCCGGCTGGCTCTTCATCCTGAGCATCTTCATCAACCTCGGCATGTGGTTCGAGCGGTTCGTGATCATCGTGCCGTCGTTGTCGCACGAGTTCGAGCCGTGGCAGTGGTCCGCGTACATGCCGAGCTGGGTGGACGTCTCGATCCTCACCGGATCCTTCGGCTGGTTCTTCATGTGGTTCCTGCTGTTCATCAAGCAGCTGCCAGTCATCGCGATCGCCGAGGTGAAGGAGATTGTGCCGCCGAAGCTCAGGCGCGCGCATCCACACGCGGACGCGATCGATACGTCCGGCCGACATCAGGAGTACGAAGCCGACACGCCAGGGGAGTTCGCCTGATGGGAGTTCTTGCTGCATTTCGCGAGCTGGACGCGACGGTGGACGCCATCGAAGATCTGAGAAGCCAGAAGATCAATGACTTCACGGTCTACACACCGACGCCGCGCCACGAGATCGAACACGCCGTGAACCCACCCACGAGTCCGGTGCGCAAGTTCACGCTCATCGGTGGGCTCGCGGGCGTTTGCTTCGGCTACTGGATCGCGATCTGGACGTCCGACTACTGGCCGCTCGTCGTGGGCGGAAAGCCCGTGGCGAGCTGGGTGCCGTACACGATCATCGGCTTTGAGGTGATGGTGCTGATCGGCGCGCTCTCGACCGTCGCCGGCATGTTCATCAACTCACGCGTTCCGAAGATCACGATGACGGTGGGCTTCGACCCACGCTTCACGCACGGTGACTACGGAATCTGGGTCCCGGCCGCGCCGGACCGCGCTCGTGCCGTCGAAGACACGTTCCGCCGCAACGGGGCCGTGGAGGTGCGCCATGAGCGCTAGCGTTAGGCGCGTCGCGGTCCGCCGCGCACTGGCCGGCGTCGTTGCGCGCCGTGGTGTTGGTAGCCGCGCTGGCGCCACTCGGCGCGTGCGAGTGGTTCACCGACTTCAAGCGGCAGCCGAAGATCGACCCGTGGGAACGGTTGGACTCCGCAGGCGTCCGCGGTAATCCACAGACGTCGGTGCCCATCACGGGCTCCGTCGTGCCAGGGTTCGCCGTGTCGTACGCGAACATGCCGGCGACCATCGACTCGATGTCCACGCTGCGCAATCCGACACCGCCCGATTCCGCGTCGTTGCTGAACGGTCGGAAGTACTACACGATCAACTGTGCCGTCTGCCACGGTATGGCCGGCAAGGGCGACGGACTCGCGGTCAAGTACGGCGTGTTTCCGTTCCCGCTCGTTGGCGATCGCGGTCGTGGCCTGAGCGACGGCTACATCTTCGGCATGATCCGGAACGGTCGCGGCAACATGCCGCCGTACAACCGCATCGAAGAGAAGGATCGTTGGGATGTCGTGAACTACGTCCGCGGGCTTCAGGGCACGCTGCCTTCCGGTGCCGTGGCGACCGGCCCGCTCGCGGTGCCGGGCTTCACCGGCGCCTCGCTTCCCGGCGCAACCACAATGGGACCCACGCGCCCCGTTCCGCACACGGCCGCCGAGATGGACAAGTACGGTGGCGTGCGTGACAGCGCCTCGCGTGATACCACCAATCGCGCCGCCACCGATTCGACCCGCGCCCCAGCACGTGGTGCCCCGCGCCCGGGAGAGAGGGAATGAGCGACCACGACGCACACATTCCGTCGCGCGAGGAAGTCGTCGCGATCATAACGCGGCCGATTCCGAAGCGACTCGGCACGCTCAGCCTGATCCTCGCGATCGTCGGCTTCGCGATCTTCTTGATCGGCGTGTTCACCGGCAACCCGCGCGCGTGGCAGGCGTACCATGTGAACTGGCTGTTCTTCACCACGTTCTCGTCGGCCGCGGTGGCGTTCGCCGCCGCACAGCGCATAACGACGGCGCGCTGGTCGCGACCGACGATCCGGTTCATGGAAGGCTTCGTCGCGTGGCTCCCCATCGCGTTCGTGCTCCTGCTGTTCACGATCGTCGCCGGTAAGCGCGCGATCTTCCCGTGGATCACGAACCCACCGACGATTCACGAAAAGGCACTCTGGCTCGAGCCGACGTTCTTCTCGATCCGTGTCCTCGCGGTCTTCGCGCTGATCACGTTGCTCAGCCTGTGGTTCGTGTATCGCACGGTGCGCCTCGACGTCGGCATCATGCCGGAGTGGGGCACGTCGTGGGCGAAGGGCATTCGCGATCGCATGCGTGCCGGTTTTGGCGACGAACGACGCGAGTTGCACTCCACGCACTCGATGCTCGGCAAGCTATCCGTGGTGCTGTGCCTGGTCTTCGGCTTCGGCTGGACGGTGCTCGCGTGGGACCTGTCGATGTCGCTCGACTATCACTTCCAGAGCACGATGTACGGCTGGCAGGTCTTCATGGGCGGCTGGGTGGTCGCGCTCATGATCCAGTCCATCCTCGTCCGGCTGTGGCGGAACTCGCTGGGCGCGGAAGAACTAATTGTCGACAGGCACTTCCACGACATCGGGAAGCTGTGCTTCGCGTTCACGGCGTTCTGGGGCTATCTGACGTTCAGCCAGTACCTCGTCATCTGGTACGGCAACATGCCGGAAGAGTCGCACTTCTTCTTCCTGCGCATGAGCTATCCGTGGGTGCGGTTCACGGTCAGCGTCGGCATGCTCATGTTCGTCGTGCCGTTCTTCGGCCTGTTGTCGAAGGCGGCGAAGTCGTACACGCCGACGATGACGCTGTTCGCGCTGTGCTCCATCGTCGGACTCTGGCTGCAGCGTTACGTCGAGATCTATCCCTCGATCTACGCGGCCGGCCCGGGCGGGGGCGCCGAGGGAGCCGCCGAAGGCGCCGCGGCAGCGACACGTGCCGCGTTCAGCGCGCCGTTCGGCCTCTACGAGGTGGGCGTCACGTTAGGCTTCCTCGGTCTGTGGGGGCTCTGCTACCTGGCGTTCATGAACGCGTTCCCGCGCATGCGCGTGTTCATGCTGACGTCGCCCTACCGCGACGAGGTCCAGGTACCGGTCGACCCGAAGACGATGGAGCCGCTGCCAGCACACGAGTGAGCAAGCAACGGCTATCAGCTATCAGCTCAACCAAAACCCTCGGGATGCTTCTCTGGCCAGAGAAGCGTCCCGAGGGTTCTGGTTTGAGCTGATAGCTGATAGCTGATAGCTGTTGCTATTTCTTCACCAACTGCTGCAGCGCCTTGAGCGGCATGGCGCCGGACGATCGCCGAGCTTCTTTCCCGCCCTCGAACACGACGACCGTGGGGATGCTGCGAATCGCGAAGGACTGCGACGTGCGCGGCGAGCGGTCCGTGTCGAGCTTCGCGACCAGCACCTTCCCCTGGTTCTCGGCCGCAAGTTGATCGACGGCCGGCGCCATGATCTTGCAGGGGCCACACCAGTCGGCGTAGAAGTCCACCACGACCGGCACATCACTCTCGGCAATCGTTCGGGCGAACGTATCGTCGTTCAGCGCGATCGGGCGGTCGATCAGCATGGGCTTGCCGCACTTGCCGCATTTCGGTCGATCGCTCGCACGGTCGGCGAGCACGCGGTTCCATGTGTCGCAGAACTGACACCGCACGGTGATGCGATGACCCGCCTGAGTCTGCGCCGCGTCGGGTTGGGCTGTCCCTGTCATTCGGCTCCCCTGAGGATGGGTCCCTGGATATATTTACCGCGGTTCGAAACCGCCGGACGGTGTTGCTGATTCAGTAATATCGCTGGAGGCGTGCCAACCGCGGTGGATGGCATTGAAAGCAGGACGGAATCACAGTCCACGTGGCGCGGCGAGTCGGCCGGTGCCACATGGGCGCGGTACAAATCCGGGGCGTTAGCTCAGCTGGGAGAGCGCCGCACTTGCACTGCGGAGGTCATCGGTTCGAGCCCGATACGCTCCATGTCCCGGGAACGTTAGGCAGGCAGGAGACACCACAGAACGCGCTCGCGACATTCCGGTCGCGAGCGCGTTCGTGCGATGGTGAATACTCAGCGTTCCGTGCGATTGTTCGCACGCGCGCGGCCGGCGTTCGCGGACTCTCCACCATTGGCGTCCACCTCGCCGGAAGCTGCCGACCCTCTGGATCCGCTGGACCCACGCGACGCGTTCTGACTCTTGCTCTGATCGTTGGTCGCTGAGCCCTGAATGGCGGGCTGATTCCCGCTGTTGCGGATCTCGATTTTCCGCGGCTGCGCCAGCGCGGCTTTCGGGATATGCACCATCAGGAGGCCGTCCTGGAATTCCGCCTCAATGCGCTGCTCGTCGACGGCGCTCGGTAGCTGGAACGAGCGCGTGAAGCTGCCGTAGCTCCGCTCGACTACGTGGTACCGGCCCTCGGTGTTCTCGCTGGAGGTACTCTGCTTCTCTCCACGAATCGTGAGCACGCCGTTTTCTGCGGTCACCTCGACGTCGCTTGGCTTGATGCCCGGAAGCTCCACCTCGAGCACGATCTCCTTGTTGTCCTCGCGAACGTCGACGGCCGGCGCCCAACCGGAGGAACGGCGCGAGTCACCACCGAACGTGTCCTCGAACAGGCGATCTATCTCTCGTCGCAGACCGAACACCGGTCCAGTGAGCGATCCTCTGTACACCATCCTGTACCTCCTGTCAGTAAGTCCTTGTGCTGTTACCGCCCAACGTGAGGTATTCGTCGCAACCTCCATTCCCGTAGTCGGTTGTGACGCGAAAACACGCGCCGAATTGGCCGCGTTCAGCCTGTGCCCGGGCGATTCGTAGCGAGCCCAGCGTGACCTCCGGTCGCCGTCGCCGGTCATCCTGTCCGAGGGCACGCTGCGGGACGGTACCGTGAGCCAGCACCTCCCAACTTCGAGGATTCTTGGCTCCACCTGCCTTCGCCGCCACCACTGCGGATTCCATCGCCCTGTCGCCGCGGTCTCGCCGGCGTCGCCGCCGTGGCTTCACGCTTGGCGTTGTGCGACGGCGATCCCGATCAGCTTGGCTCCGTCATCGATGCTGCGCGCGAGGCGTTGCGCGCCCACGAGTGCGTGCTCTGGTCGTTCACGCCAGGCGGGCTCGAGCCGATCGCGTCGTCTGGCGTCCGCGGTATGACCGTGGAGCAGGTGAGTGCGCTACTCGCCGGCCCTGAGCCAGGTCGGAGCGGTGTTGTCGTCCGCGCGCTGGTCGCGGACGAGCGTGAACGCGTCGGAGCCATCTCGTTTCGCCTCGCGATGTCCCTGAGTGCCGAGGGGCACGTCGTGCTTCAGGTGATCGCCGACATGCTGGTTCCGTGGCTGGCTCACGCAGAGCGAGCGCGGCAGCTCGAGGTCGAAGTCGCCTTACGGACCCGTCAGAACGACGAACAGCGATGGTTCATCGAGCGCATCATCGACTCGCTCCCCGTCGGCCTCTACGTCGTCGACAGGCAGTACCGCATCCAGGCGTGGAATCGGAAGCGGGAAACGGGCATGCAGGGCGTGTCGCGCGACGAGGCGATTGGCCGCACCATCTTCGAGGTGCTCCATCGCCAGCCGGCGGACAGTCTGCGCAGCGAGTTCGATGAAGTGTTCCGGACCGGGCGAATGCAGACGCTCCACATGGAGTCGACCGCGAGCGGAGATCCGCGAACGTTCCGCATTTCGAAGATCCCGATGCGGCTCACTGACAGCGGCATCACGCACGTCATCGCGATCGGTGAAGACGTCACCGAGTGGCGAGAGGCGCAGGACAGATTCGCGCACGCTGAGAAGCTGGCCGCGATAGGCCAGCTTGCCGCCGGCGTTATGCACGAGATCAATAACCCGCTCGCCACGATTGCGGCCTGCGCGGAGAGTCTCTCGTTGCGGCTCGATGACGTGCGGCGCGATGGCGGCACGCCGCCCAGGGATGGCGACGAGTACCTCAGGATCATCGACAACGAAGTCCATCGCTGCAAACGCATCATCGACAGCCTGCTCGAGTTCAGCCGCCCGAAGGCAGTGACGAAGGCGGCGACCGATATCAACGAGGTGGTGCAGCACACGCTGTTTCTCGTCAAGCACCATGCGCGGTTCAAGAAGATGCATGTCGAGACGCTGCTCAACGACCAGGTGCAGCGCGTGCACGCGAACCGCGAGCAGCTCGTGCAGGTGTTCATGGCGCTGATGATCAACGCCGTCGACGCGATGGACGAGCGGGGTACGATCACGATCCGCACGCGTCGAGGGCGTGGGCCGCGTGAGGCGGTGGTCGCTGAGGTGGTCGATGAGGGGATTGGGATCCCGCGCGGTGACGCGTCCAAGATTTTCGAGCCGTTCTTCACGACGAAAGCGCCCGGTCGCGGTACGGGGCTCGGGCTATCGATCTGTTACGGAATCATCGCCGAACACGGCGGACGCATCGAGGTGGATTCGACACCCGGTGCGGGCAGCACCTTCCGAATTCTATTGCCGGCCGAGGAGGCCTCTTCATGACCGCGCCGACGACCGGACCGCGTATCAAGGTACTCATTGCCGAGGATGAGGAGCACCTCGGCACCATTCTCGAGCAGTTCCTCGTCGGGCGCGGCTACCACGTGACCGTGACTCGCGACGGCAAGGCGGCGCTCGCCGCACTGCGCAGCGAAGCCTACGACGTCGCGCTGCTCGACATCGTCATGCCCGAGCTCGACGGACTCGAGGTCCTTCGCAGCATCCGCGAGGATGCCGCGCATCCCGAAGTCATCATCATCACCGGCAACGGAACGATCGAGACCGCGATCACCGCGATTCGGCTCGGCGCCTATGACTACCTGTCGAAGCCGTACCGGATGGCGGAGATCGACGTGCTCGTTAGGCGCGCGTGGGAGCGGCGGCAGCTGACGCGTGAGAATGCGTTGCTGCACAAGCGCCTGTCTCGCGTGGATGCCGTGCCTGAGATCGTCACGCAGTACGCGCCGATGGAAGCGGTCCTGCAGCTCGTCGGCCGCGTCGCGAAGAGCGATTCGCCCGTGCTCATCTCCGGCGAGTCCGGGACGGGGAAGGAGCTCATCGCTCGTGCGCTGCATCGCTTGTCCGGCCGTGGAGCAGGCCCGCTCGTCGACATCAACTGCGAAGCGATCGCCGACGGGTTGATCGAGACGGAGCTGTTCGGGTACGAGAAGGGCGCGTTCGTCGGCGCCGAGGCGCGCAAGGTTGGTCTCTTCGAGCTCGCCGGCGGCGGCACGTTGTTCATGGACGAGATCGTGGGTCTCGAGCCGAAGGTGCAGGGGAAGCTGCTGCGTGCTCTCGAGCAGGGCTCGTTCTTCCGCGTGGGCGGCACGCAGAAAGTCGAGGTCAACGCGCGCATCGTGACGGCCACGAACAAGGATCTCTCATCCGCCGTCGCCGATGGTCGTTTCCGGAGCGACCTGTTTTACCGCGTGAACACCATCAGCATCGTGCTACCGCCGCTGCGTGAACGGGCGGTCGACATTCCACTGCTCGCGAACGCCTTTCTCGCGCACTTCGCGGGCACGCATCCGCCGCGCCTCTCCGATGAGGCGATGCGCGCCCTGCAGCAGTACCGCTGGCCGGGCAACGTGCGCGAGCTCCGGAACGTCATCGAGCGCGCCGTGCTGCTCGCGAATGGCGGCGTGATCCAGGCGCGTGACCTCCCACTCACCGACACCAACGGTGCTGCTCGTCCGTCGGAGAATGCGGAGGACGTGTCGCTCGCTGAGCTCGAGCGAAGGCACATCGAGACCGTGCTCTCCCGAACGAATTGGCACCAGGGTCGCGCCGCGTCCGTTCTCGGCATATCCTCCAAGACGTTGTACCGGAAGATTCGCGAGTATGGATTCCACCGCCCACGGGCGGCTAATGGCGGATAATGAAAGTACTGGTCATCGAGGACGATCCCACCGTCGGTAACTTCGTGCGGCGGGGATTGGAGGAGCAGCGTTGGGGAGTACAACTGGTCGCAGATGGTGAAGAGGGTGAGCGCCTCGCGACGTCGGATGCATTCGACATCGTGATCCTCGACATGCGACTGCCGGGAAAATCGGGAATGGACGTGTTGAACTCGCTCCGCGCACGCGGGTTCGAGCGGCCTGTGCTCGTGCTCACGGCGCAGGACGCGGTGGACGCGAAGGTGAATGCGCTGCGTGCCGGCGCGGACGACTACGTCACGAAGCCGTTCGCGTTCGAGGAGCTGCTTGCCCGCGTCGAGGCACTCGCGCGGCGTCCGCGCGCCATGGCGTCACCCGCGCTGCGCGTTGGGGACCTCGAGCTCAATCGCGACACGCGCGAGGTGACGCGTGCCGGTGAGCTCATCGAGCTCACGCCCAAGGAATACGCGGTGCTCGAGTACCTCATGCGTCATCAGGGCCGAGTCATGAGCAGAACCCTGATCACCGAGTATGCTTGGGGGTATCACTTCGATCCCGGCACGAACATCGTGGACGTGGTGATCAACCATCTGCGCAAGAAGATCGACGCCAAGCACGACCGGAAGTTGATCACGACGGTCCGGGGAGTCGGGTACGTCGTAAAGGGGTGACGCATGGCGACAATTCGCGCGAAGCTCACCGTTGCGTACACAGGTGCGCTCCTCGGCAGCATTGCGGTGTTTTCCGTTGCGCTGTACGCGGCGCGCCGTTCGAACGCTGGTAAAGAGGCTCAAACGAGACGTTGCAGTGCAGGCGGACCAGGCGCTTCGCGTGCTCCGCTTCGCGGCGACGGCGAACGAGCCCGTCACGGTGACGCGTGATTCACTCGTCGGCTCGCAGATCACGCCCCGCATCGCGGCGATTCTCGATGGATTGCCCGATTACGTGGTCCTGCTCGACAAGGACGACCGCACGTTGTACGTGTCGCCATCGGTGCGCGCGCTGCGGGCGCGCGACGGGCAAGGGGGTGACGTCGGTGCCGATGGCGGAAGCGACTATGATCGGCTCATGCGCGAGGCGATCGCGCTCGCGCCTGGGTTTTCTGCGTATCCGATCGACGTTGCCAACAACGACGTCATGCTTGTCGTCCCTGCCGGAGACCGACGCATCAACGGTGGTGACGCGCGTCGTCGTTGGCCGCGACGTCGACCTCGCCGCAGGCTGGTTCCGTGAGTTCCTTGCGACCATTCTCGTGGTCGCGCCGCTCATTATCGTAGCGTCTGTCGGCGGCGCGTATCTCATCGCCGGGAGAGCGGTGGAGCCGGTCGGTCGAATGATCAACGAGGTCGAGGCGATCACCGACGGCCGCAGTCTCCACCGGCGATTGCCCGTGGAGATGACGGGCGACGAGCTGTCGCGTCTGGGCGCCACGTTGAACGCGATGATCGCGCGACTCGAGACGTCGTTCAGTGCGCTGCGCCGTTTCACGGCCGACGCGAGTCACGAGTTGAAGACACCGCTCGCGGTGCTGCGAGCAGATGTCGAGCGTGCAATGCACTCCGCGCCGACGTCTGACCGAGCATCTCGTCGCGCTCGAGGAGGCCTTGCAGGAAACGACGCGCATGGCCGATCTCGTGGACAGTCTGCTGACGCTGGCGCGCGCGGACGAGGGACGGTTCGACCTGTATCGCCAGCCGTTCCAGCTCGAGCCGCTCGTGCATGACGTGTTCGAGACCGCCGTCATCCTCGGCGAGGACGCCGGCCTTACGGTCACGCTGCCCGGTGGTCGAGAATGCCGACGATCCTCGGCGATCGGCTTCGATTGCGGCAGCTGTTCCTCAACCTCGTGACGAACGCGATCAAGTACACATCGCGCGGCGGCACCGTGGAGCTCACGGTAAAGCGGAAGGATGGGGAAGTGCTGTTCTCCGTGCGCGACACCGGGATCGGCATCGCGGCGGGCGACTTGCCGTACATCTTCGAGCGATTCTGGCGAGCCGATCGCGCTCGCTCGAGGCTATCGGAGCGCGGCGGATTTGGTCTTGGGCTGGCGATCAGCCAGTGGATCGCGCAGGCACACGGCGGCACGCTCACGGTCCAGTCACGCCTGCACCGCGGCTCGACGTTCACGGTGTCGCTGCCCATCGCGCCTGACGATGCGGTCGCTGATGTCTACTACGACCGGACGTCGGCGATGGCACCGGACGAGCCCGCGTCCGGGCACGACGCGCCGTCGCGCCACACGCGTCGGCGACTGAATTTTGCCGCCTCGGCGGTACGCATAATCATGCGGTCCGTCGGCTTCGCGCCGTGGCAGGTTAATGATCCGTTGACGGGGCTGACGCGCTCTGTCCGGACATGAACCACATTGGCGCTTCTATTGCATAAGCGCATCGGCACACATGCGGGTTACGCCGGGTTGATCGCCTCGATTTCGGCACCTGGTTACGGGCCCGACCATGTGACCGAGCACACAAGCAAATTGTAATTTCGGCTTCACCATTTCTTAATCTTTTTTCCATACCAGCGATAACTCTCCCGGCTAGAATCCCGCTCAGAGACCTCGGGTACTCTCGTCCAGCGTTAGGGAGAATGCATGTTCAACAACCTGCTCGAGTCGAAACCCAAGAAGCAGAAACAGACCGGCGGGACGGTCGCGAGTATCGTCATGCACTCGCTCCTGGTCGGCTTGGCCGTGTACGCGACGGCCAACGCGGCGATCAAGAACGAGAAGCCGAAACAGGAGAAGATCGACTTCGTCGAGACTCCGAAGGACGAGCCGCCGCCGCCGAAGGACGAGCCACCCCCACCACCGCCGCCCGACGTCGTGGCCGCGCCGCCCCCACCGAAGGGGTTCCAGGTGCTCACTGCTCCGGTCGAGATCCCGGACGTCATTCCGGACATCGACCTGAGCAAGAAGGTCACTGACGAGAACGACTTCTCGGGTAAGGGTGTCGCGGGTGGTACGTCAAAGGGCGTCGAAGGCGGCAAGGCGGTCGTGCAGAGCGACCAGCCGTACTTCGAGTTCCAGGTCGAAAAGCCGGTCGTCCCGGCGCCTGGATCCACGCGCCGCGCTATCCGGACATGCTGCGTCAGGCAGGCGTCGAGGGCGAAGTCCTCGCACAGTTCGTCGTCGACACGACGGGCCGCGCCGAGCCGAACTCGCTCAAGATCCTGAAGTCGTCGCACGACCTGTTCATCCAGTCGGTGAAGAACGCGCTGCCGCAGATGAAGTTCATCCCCGCCGAAGTCGGCGGACGCAAGGTGAAACAGCTCGTACAGCAGCCCTTCTCGTTCAGCATCTCGAAGTAAGCTCACCTGGAGACCAACAATTATGAATCTGTCGCTGCTCGATCTCTGGCACTCGATGGGCTACTTCGCGAAGGGCATCGTGTACGTCCTCGCGATCATGTCCGTGTACTCGCTCACCATCATGATCCAGAAGTGGTGGGGGCTCCGGAAGGCACAGCAGGAAACCCGCAAGTTCGCGCCCGAGTTCTCGCAGTTCCTCGAGGAAGACAACCTCACGGAAGCGATCAAGCTCGCCGAAGGCTACAAGAAGTCGCACGTCGCCCGCGTGCTCGGCGGCGCCCTGAGCGAGATCAAGCCGCTCATTCTCGACGGCTCCGTCACGGTCGCCGACATCAACTCGGCCGAGCGTGCGGTCGAGCGTGAAATGCTCATGACGATCGTGCAGCTCAAGCGCGGTCTCGGCGTGCTCGCGACGGTCGGTGCAACGGCGCCGTTCGTCGGTCTGCTCGGCACGACGATGGGAATCGTCAACGCCTTCACCGGCATGGCCGCGTCGGGCTCCGGCGGTCTGTCCGCGATCTCGGCCGGTGTCGCCGAGGCGCTCATCACGACGGCGTTCGGTCTCCTCGTCGCCATTCCGGCGGTGTGGGCGTACAACTACTTCCAGACCAAGATCGACAACCTCACGGCCGAGATGACGTACTCGTCGAAGGAAATGATCGACTACCTCATCAAGGGCGTGTCCGGAGAGTTCGGCCGCTCGCGCTTCACGCGTGAGTTCAACACCGCCGCCGGCGGCCAGTCGCCGATCTCGCAGTAATCACTTCGCCCTCGAAGGAGGTATCACGATGGCAATGTCCACATCGATCAGGGGGCGGCGTAAAAGCCGAACCGAACGTGACGCCGATGATCGACGTCATGCTCGTCCTCCTGATCATCTTCATGATCGTGATTCCGACCATCAGCGCCGGCTTCAATGCGCAGCCGCCGCAGGGGGTCAACCTGAAGCCGCATCCTGAAGAGGACCAGGATCAGGTCCTCGGCATCGCGGCCGACGGCCAGTACTACCTCAACAAGTCGCCGATCAAGAACGAGACGTTGGCCGAGAAGCTCAAGGCGATCTACGACGCCCGCACGGTCGACAAGATCCTGTACGTCAAGGCCGACAAGAATCTCGAGTACGTCAAGGTCATCGACGCCCTCGACATCGCGGCCACAGCACGGCGTTCGCGTGACCGGTCTCATCTCCGATCAGCGGCCAGGGACGATGTCCACCGTGGCTGGTGATAACCTGATGGCGCCGGCCAAAGAAGGAGGGAAAGCCCTAATGGCCATGTCTCCTGGCAGCGGCGGCGGTGGTCTGACGAACGACATCAACGTCACGCCCATGATCGACGTGCTCCTCGTGCTCCTGATCATCTTCATGATGGTCGTGCCGATGGCGCGCAAGGCAATCGACATTCAGTTGCCGGATCCGAACCCGGCGGTCGCTCCGGCGAACGCCGTGTCGCAACAGATCGTGCTCGAAGTCCTGCCTAACGGCGTGTACCAGATCAACAAGCAGGAGCCGTTGACGAAAGACAACCTCATGGGCCGGCTCAAGGAGCTGTACGATCCGCGCCCCGAGAAGCTGATCTTCATCAAGGGCGATCCGGCCGTGAAGTATCAGGACGTGATCTTCGCGATGGACATGGCGCGGCAGGCAGGCGTCAAGGTCATTGGTGTGCCGCCAAAGGATAAGTCGGCCCCGAGCGAAGTAAGCGGCAAGCCGGCTCAGCCGGGCGAAAGAATTCGGTACGGCGGAAGAACCCTTTTGGGTGCTTCCGCCGTATTAATTTCACCCGTGATGTACCCCCCGATGAACGAGCCACTCGCCGAATCGAAGCCCAGGCGGCCTCGCTACCGTCCTCCGATCGGAATCCCGATCCGCGAGGAGGGGAAGACGACTGGTGCCCTGGTTTCCATAGCGCTTCACGCGCTCATTCTCCTGCTGCTGCTCGCGCCGCCGTTCCTCCTCGCGCGCGAGATGCAGGTACGCAATGAGGGCGCGGGTGGCCCGGGCCCCGCTGGCGGCGGTGGAGGCGGATCGCGTGGCACTGGCGGCGATCAGAAGGTGCAGGAGCGCGTGCGCTTCATTCAGGTGGCACCGGCGCCGGCCCCTGCTGTCGTCACGCCCAAGGTCGAGCCCAAGCCCGTCCCAGTCGTTCCGAAGGTCGAGCCGCCAAAGCCGAAGCCGCCCGAACCGGTGACGCCGGCGCCTGAGATCAAGCCAGAGCCAGCACCGGCCGGCGAGTGCGGTTCCAAGCAAGGTTGCTGGTGTGGGCGGCGGCACTGGCAACGATGGCACCGCGGGCAGCGGCTCTGGAAGCGGCGGCGGCATCGGTTCCGGGATCGGTACCGGGAAAGGATCCGGCAACGGTCCGGGCACAGGCGGGGGCGACGCGCAGATCTTCCCGCCTACGGTCATCGCGCTGACGATCCTTCCGATTCCCGTTCCCTCGAAGGTTCGGCCCTACACGCTCGTGGCTACCTTCGATGTCGACACGCTCGGAAACGCGACGCTGCTGGCGTTCAATCCGTCCAAGGACGGCGGCTACAACAAGCGTATTCGCGAGATGCTGTCGGAGATCCGCTTCCGGCCCGCTGTTCGCGGCGATGGCCGGCCGGTTCGAGACACCGCGCAGATCTCTGCCGCCGCGCCGTAGCACGCTAGCACGAGCTGCTGCGTAGATGTGTTGATAGCAGCCGAGGCAGGCCCTATAGCAAGAATCGCCTGCTATCGACATCTCGAACGCGTTCAGCCAGTCGAGGCGTAACTTGGCCTCCCGCCTACGTCTGGCTATAGCGGGCCCGCGCGGATACATTTTGCGCGGCAAACCGCTCCGATCGTCCCGGCTCGTCCTCCTCGCCGGCGACTCGTTCATTCCGCGCCGCCTGAGGTCAGTTGATGAGCACTGTGGCCGCCGAGACCACTGCGCCCAAGGCGCAGCCAGAACAATCTGGTTTCGTGAAGGCCATGACGTTGACCGATGCGACGATGCTCGTCGCCGGTTCAATGATTGGCTCCGGCATCTTCATCGTTTCCGCCGACATCGCGCGGTCGCTGCCGTCGCCGTTCTGGCTTCTCGTTGCATGGCTCGTCACCGGCGTTATGACGTTGCTCGGGGCGCTCGCCTATGGTGAGCTCGCGGCCATGTTTCCGCGAGCTGGCGGTCAGTACGTGTTCTTGCGCGAGTCGATGGGTCCTCTCATGGGTTTCCTCTATGGGTGGACCCTTTTTCTGGTCATCCAGACGGGAACCATCGCCGCCGTCGCCGTCGCGTTCGGCCGCTTTCTTGGCGTGTCTGATTCCGGCGATCGGACCGGATCGGTACGCGTGGTTTCCGCACTTCGACTTCGCGATCTCGGGTGGTACCGCGGAGCTCGGACTCTCGCCGCAACGGCTCGTTGCGCTCGTCTCGATCTGGGTGCTGACCTGGATCAATCTTCGCGGCGTTCGCGAAGGCAAGATGGTGCAGACGACGCTCACGGTCGTGAAGACCGCGGCGTTGGCGTTGCTCATTCTGCTCGGCATCACGATCGGCCGAAACGCCGACGCGATCGCGGCGAACTTCGGCGCCCGGTCGCTTCGTCGGGTCGATCCCGCTCGACTCCGTGCTCGTGCTGACGTTCGGCGCGGCGCTCGTCGGTTCGCTCTTCTCGAGCGACGCCTGGAACAACGTCACGTTCGCTGCGGCCGAGGTGAAGAACCCGCAACGCAACCTGCCGCTCGCGCTGCTTCTCGGCACAGGGCTCGTGAGCCTGCTCTACGTGCTCGCGAATGTGGCGTACCTGAATACGCTGCCACTCGCCGGAACGGCGGATGGCGCGACCGTCATCGCGCGCGGCATGCAGCACGCGACGCAGGACCGTGTCGGCACGGCCGCGGCTGAGGTGATCTTCGGCTCGAGTGGGACGATCCTCATGGCGTGCGCGATTCTCATCTCGACGTTCGGCTGCAACAACGGGCTGATCCTCGCCGGTGCCCGTGTCTACTGGGCCATGGCGCGCGACGGACTGTTCTTCCGGCGCGTAGGAACGCTGAACGCGAAGTCCGTCCCCTCGGCGGGGCTGATCGTGCAGTCCGTGTGGGTGTCGCTGCTCTGCCTAACGGGCACGTACAATCAGCTGCTGAACTACGTCATCTTCGCGGCGCTCGTGTTCTACGTCCTGACGACGCTCGGGCTGTTCCTGTTGCGGGCGCAGCGCCCGAACGCCGAGCGGCCGTATCGCGCGGTCGGGTATCCCGTGCTGCCCGCGCTCTACATCGTGCTCGCCGCCGTGACGGCCGTGATTCTGTTGATCGCGCCGAAGACGCGCACCGAGGCGCTGTCCGGTCTCGTGCTCGTGCTCATTGGTATCCCCGTGTACTTCATCTGGCGCCGCGTGGAAGCGTCGTAGTCGCGCCAGCACACCGATCGCGTCACCCGGATGTGCGGGCGGCGTGTTCGTCTCGAGGTCGGCCATTCGGGTGCATCGACCGCGCCCACGCCGTCCCGCAACCCCCCAGGAGATCGTTATCGATGAACCGGAAGGACACCCTGTTCCGCAATCTGCTCCCCGTCGGACTCGCCATGCTTCTCGCCCTCGTGGCGGGACCGCTTGCGCGCCCTCTCTTCGCGCAGGCTGCGCCCGCTGCCCAGGGTGAGTCTCGCCCGGGTGGTGAGGCCAACCTGCTGATCCCCGATCTCGGAAGCGTGCAGTTCTTCGGCCTTCCCGGGAACACGCTGCTGACCTTCGGACTCATCGTCTGCGCGCTCGGATTGTTGTTCGGTCTCGTGATCTACAGCCGCCTCAAGCGCCTGCCGGTTCACGAGTCCATGCGCGACATCTCCGAGCTGATCTACGAGACGTGCAAGACGTATCTCACGACGCAGGGGAAGTTCATTCTCGTGCTCTGGGTGTTCATCGGGTCGATCGTCGCGGTGTACTTCGGTACGTTGGCCGAGACGACCGACGCGACGGGAGCAGCGGTGCGCGGATTCCCGCCGGTGAAGGTCGCGGTAATTCTGCTGTTCAGCCTCGTCGGCATCGCGGGCAGCTACGGTGTCGCCTGGTTCGGCATTCGCGTGAACACGTTCGCGAACTCGCGGACGGCGTTCGCCAGTCTCCGCGGAAAGCCGTTCCCGTGCTACGAGATTCCGCTCAGCGCCGGAATGAGCATCGGCATGCTGCTGATCAGCGTCGAGCTCGTGCTCATGTTGATCATCCTGCTGTTCATTCCGCGTGACTATGCGGGCCCGTGCTTCATCGGCTTCGCGATCGGCGAATCGTTAGGTGCGGCCGCCCTGCGAGTCGCGGGTGGTATCTTCACGAAGATCGCCGACATCGGCGCCGACCTCATGAAGATCGTCTTCAAGATCAAGGAAGACGATGCCCGAAACCCTGGCGTCATCGCGGACTGCGTCGGCGACAATGCCGGTGACTCGGTCGGCCCGAGCGCGGACGGCTTCGAGACCTACGGCGTGACGGGCGTCGCGCTCATCTCGTTCATCCTGCTCGCGGTCAATCCCGCGTCGGCGGGTCCGAACTTCGAGACGATCCAGGTACAGTTGCTCGTCTGGATCTTCATCATGCGCATCATGATGGTGATCGCGAGCGGCGCGTCGTATCTCATTAACGCCGCGATCGCCAAGGGTCGCTACGCGAACGCCGACAAGATGAACTTCGAGGCGCCGCTCACGGTGCTCGTGTGGCTGACGTCGATCGTGTCCGTCGTGTTCACGTACATCGTGTCGTACTACACGATCCCGACGTTAGGTGACGGCTCGCTCTGGTGGAAGCTGTCGACGGTGATCACGTGCGGTACGCTCGCCGGCGCGATCATCCCGGAGTTCGTGAAGGTCTTCACGTCGACCGAGAGCGCGCACACGCGCGAAGTCGTCACGTCGTCCCGTGAAGGCGGCCCGTCGCTCAACATTCTCTCCGGCCTCGTCGCCGGAAACTTCAGCGCGTTCTGGCTCGGCATGACGATCATGGCGCTCATGGCCATCGCGTACATCGTCAGCACGTTCGGCCTCTCTCAACTGATGGTCGCGCCGGCGGTGTTCGCGTTCGGACTCGTTGCGTTCGGCTTCCTCGGTATGGGTCCGGTGACGATCGCCGTCGACTCGTACGGCCCGGTGACGGACAACGCACAGTCGGTCTACGAGCTCTCGACGATCGAGCAGATCCCGGGTGCGCGCGAGCAGGTGAAGAAGGAATTCGGCTTCGACGTGGACTTCGAGAAGGCGAAGCACTTCCTCGAGGAGAACGACGGAGCGGGCAACACGTTCAAGGCGACCGCGAAGCCGGTGCTCATCGGTACCGCCGTCGTCGGCGCCACGACCATGATCTTCTCGATCATCGTCGGTCTGACACAGGGACTCAAGCCCGAGTTCCTCCCGAACCTGTCGATCCTTCACCCGCCGTTCCTGCTCGGTCTCATCACCGGCGGGTCGATCATCTACTGGTTCACCGGCGCGTCGATCCAGGCCGTGACCACCGGTGCGTACCGCGCGGTGGAGTTCATCAAGGCGAACATCCGACTCGCAGGATACGAACAAGGCCTCCGTCGAGGACTCGAAGAAGGTCGTCGCGATCTGCACGCAGTACGCGCAGAAGGGCATGTTCAACATCTTCCTCGTCGTGTTCTTCGCGACGCTCGCGTTCGCATTCGTGGAACCCTACTTCTTCATCGGGTATCTCGTCTCGATCGCCGTGTTCGGACTGTACCAGGCGGTGTTCATGGCCAACGCCGGCGGTGCCTGGGACAACGCCAAGAAGATCGTCGAGGTGGAGCTCAAGGAGAAAGGGACGCCCCTGCACGACGCAACCGTGGTCGGTGACACGGTCGGCGACCCATTCAAGGACACGTCCTCTGTCGCGCTGAATCCGATCATCAAGTTCACGACGCTGTTCGGACTGCTCGCCGTGGAATTGGCGGTCTCGCTCAGGGCGGAACGCGGACCGATGCTGGGCCACATTCTCGCTGGGGTCTTCCTCCTCGCGGCGCTGATCTTCGTGCACCGGTCGTTCTACGGCATGCGCATTCAGTCTCAGGCGAAGGTGTCCGCCCGTTGATGACGTCCCACTCCTCACTCTGATCAGCGAATGGCGACGTCCATTTTCGCTCGCAAATCGGTAGCCGATGCCGAACGCGAGATGTCGCATGCCGGTACGGGCCTCAAGCGCTCGCTCGGCAAGTGGCATCTCACCGCGCTCGGTGTCGGCGCGACGATCGGTGCCGGGATCTTCGCGACAACCGGCACCGCTATCGTCGGTGATCCCGCGCGGCCCGGCGCTGGTCCGGCGATCGTGTTCTCGTTCCTGCTCACTGCCGTTGCGTGCGGCTTCGCGGCGCTGTGCTACGCGGAGTTCGCGGCGATGGTGCCGATCGCCGGGTCTGCGTACACGTACGCCTACACGTCGATCGGCGAGTTCGTCGCGTGGATCATCGGATGGGATCTCATCGTCGAGTACGCGGTCGGCAACATTGGTGTCGCCATCGGATGGGCCGCGTACTTCCGTGAGTTGCTGACGCACTTCGGAATCAGCATGCCGGCGTGGCTCTCGACGGACTATCGCTCCGCCCACGACGCGTTTGTCGCCCTCGCCGGGGGCGCGAACGATCCAACAACACAGTATCTCGCGTCCGCGTGGTCCGCGGCGCCGCATCTCGGAAGCATTCCGGTCATCTTCAATCTGCCGGCGTTTGCCGTCGTTGCGCTGCTCACGGTCATCCTGGTGATTGGCATCAAGGAATCGGCGAACTCGAACAACGCGATGGTGCTCCTCAAGATCGGGATCATCATCTTCTTCCTGTGCGTTGGCGCATTCCTGATCAAGCCGGGCAATTACACGAATCCTGCAACGGGCGGCTTCGCGCCTAACGGGTTCAAGGGCATCAGCGCCGCGCGCCGCGATCATCTTCTTCAGTTACATCGGATTCGACGCCGTATCGACAGCCGCCGAGGAAGCGAAGGATCCGGCGCGCGACATGCCGTTCGGCATCATCATGAGTCTCATCATCTGTACGGTGCTGTACATCCTGCTGTCTATTGTCATGACGGGTATCGCCCCGTGGCAGCAGCTTGGAACACCGGAGCCGATGATCACGGCGTTGCAGTTCGCGCAGGGGCCACCGGCACTCCTGAAATTCTCCCGGTTCATCATCGCGCTCGGTGCCGTGGCCGCCATGGGCAGCGTGCTGCTTGTGTTCCAGATGGGCCAGCCGCGCATCTTCTTCTCGATGGCGCGCGACGGTCTGCTTCCCAAGGTGTTCGCGAAGGTGCACCCGAAGTACCAGACGCCGTACGTGGGAACGATCCTTACCGGACTGTTCGTCGCGACGTTTGCCGCGTTCGCGAACATCGCCGAAGTGGTCGATCTCACGAACATCGGAACGCTGTTCGCGTTCGTGTTGGTGTCGGCGGGTGTGATCTTCCTTCGTCGGTCAGAGCCGGACCGGGTGCGGCCGTTCCGGGTACCTGGTGTACCGTTCACGCCGCTGATCTCCATTGCCGCGTGTCTGTACTTGATGGCTCAGTTGCCGACGGTCACGTGGATCCGGTTCGGGATCTGGCTCGCGGTCGGGCTCGTATTTTATTTCGCGTATGGGTACAAGAACTCGGTGCTACGGCATCGGCGGTCGCGCAGCCCTTCTGCGTGATCATGCGTAGTGTGCGTAGCGCGTCCAGTTAGGGTGTTCGTCGCACGTTCCTGCCGTCCTCTCGCCTGACAGTTCCATGGCCAACTCGGTTCGTCGAATTTCGCTGACGCAGTGGATCATCATCTCGATGATCGTCGGCGTGCTGCTCGGATGGCTGGCTCCCGGCTTGGCAGTGAGCCTCAAGCCGCTGTCGACGATCTTCCTCAACATGATCAAGTCGTTGATCGCGCCGCTGCTCTTCGCCACACTCGTGGTGGGGATCGCCGGCCATGGCGACGACATGAAGAAGGTGGGGAAGCTGGCGTTCCGCTCGATCGTCTACTTCGAGGTCGTGACGACCCTCGCGCTGGTCGTAGGACTCGTCGCCGTGAACGTCATCCGGCCTGGGGATGGCGTCGGCCTCTCCGCGGAACCTGTATCCGCGACGATCACGGAGGCATCGCAGCGATCCGTCACGTTCGGTGGCGTCCTCGAGCACATCGTGCCGTCGAGCTTCGTGGATGCCGCGGCCAAGAACGAAGTCCTTCAGGTCGTGTTCTGGTCCATCATCTTCGCCGTGGCGCTCGCGCGCACACCAGCGAATCCCAAGCGCATCATGCTCGGCTTCGCGGAGAGCCTGAGCGAGGTGATGTTCAAGTTCGTTGCGATCGTCATGGCGTTCGCGCCGTTCGGTATCGGCGCGGCTATCGCCGTCACGGTAGGGCAGAGCGGTATCGGCGTCCTGAAGAATCTGGGCATTCTCGTGCTGTCGCTCTACGGCGCGCTCATCGTCTTCGTACTCGTCGTGCTGCTCCCGATCGCGATGCTGTTCCGCATTCCGGTTGCGCAGTTCTGGAAGGCAGTGCGAGAGCCGTGGCTCATTGCGTTCTCGACCGCATCGTCGGAAGCCGCGCTCCCGCGCGCCATGCAGGCGATGGAGAACTTCGGCGTTCCGCGACGCATTGTCGCGTTCGTGATGCCGACGGGCTACTCGTTCAATCTCGACGGCAGCACGCTCTATCTCGCGCTGGCGTCGGTTTTCGTCGCGCAGGCGGCGGGCATCGACATGCCGCTGTCGCAGCAGATTCTCATGATGCTCACGCTCATGGTGACGAGTAAGGGCGTGGCCGCGGTGCCGCGCGCGTCGCTCGTGATCCTGTCCGGGGCGCTCACGCAGTTCGGGTTGCCGTTGTCCGGTGTCGCGCTGATTCTCGGCGTCGACGCCGTGATGGACATGGCGCGCACGTCGATCAATCTCGTGGGCAACTGTCTGGCGACGGCCGTGATGGCGCGCTGGGAGGGTGAGCTCGGTACGCCGCGCGATCCCTTGCTCGACGCGCGAGCGGTCGGTCAGGTCCCCACCATGGAGAACGCGCAGTGAACTTGACGACGCTCATGCAGCTGTACGTGTTCGTGCTCGCTGGCTTCGTGGGGATGCTCGTCATCGCTCGCGTCCCGCCACTGCTGCACACGCCGCTCATGTCGGCGACGAACGCCATCTCGGGGATCTCGCTCGTCGGGTCGCTGGTCGCCGCGGGCGCCGGCCGCAGCATGGTGAGCACCATTCTGGGCACGGTCGCCGTGACCACCGCGACCATCAACGTCGTCGGCGGGTTCATCATCACCAAGCGCATGCTGGCGATGTTCAAGCGTAGCGATCGCCGTCCCAGCGACGCTCCGAGCAACGCTCCGAAAGTCTGACGCTCGTTCATGCGTGAGCTCTTCGTCCAGGCGAGCTACCTCCTCGCCTCTGTCTTTTTCATACTCGGCCTCAAGAGCCTGAGTCGCGCCGAGACGGCCTCGCGTGGCGTTACGCTCGCCGCGATCGGGATGCTGATCGCGATCGTCGGTACGCTGATGCAGCAGGTGATCATCGACTACCGCTGGATCGCGTTAGGCCTCACCGTCGGTACCGTGATCGGCGTTCCGCTGGGTACGCGCGTGCCGATGACCGCGATGCCGCAGCGTATCGCGATCGCGCTCACGTTCGGTGCGCTCGCGGCGACGCTCGTCGGCATCGCTGAGTTTCATGATCATGCCGACACGATGGCGTTCGGGCAGCGGATCGCTGTCGCGTTCGAGGTGGTGCTTGGCGCACTCACGGTGGCGGGCAGCTTCGTCGCGTTCGGCAAGCTGCAGGAAATCTTGCCAGGGCGTCCGCTGACGTATCGCGGTCAGAACGCCGTGAACTTCGTCCTGCTCGGCGTGCTCGTGTTGATGCTGGGCGCGGTCGTCGCCGGCGTCGGCGGTCTGACGCTGTTCTATGGGCTCATCGCACTGGCGTTCCTCGCCGGCGTGATGCTCGTGATGCCCATCGGCGGCGCGGACATGCCCGTGGTGGTCGCGTTGCTCAACTCGTACTCCGGACTCGCGTCGGCGGCCACCGGTTTCGCGATCTCGAACAACGTGCTCATCGTGTCGGGTGCTCTCGACGGCACGTCGGGATTCCTGCTCTCGATGCTCATGAGCAAGGCGATGAACCGCTCGTTCGCGAACGTGTTGTTCGGTGCGTTCGGATCGCAGGCGCCAGCTGGCGCGGCGGCCGCCGGCGGCAGTGATCTGGTCGCGACCGCCATCTCCGCGGAGGACGCGGCGGTCCAACTCGCGTACGCGAGCAACGTCGTGGTCGTCCCGGGCTACGGGATGGCGGTAGCGCAGGCGCAGCATCAGGTGCGCGAGCTCGCGGAGCTCATCGAGAAGCGAGGCGGAGAAGTTCGCTACGCGATTCATCCAGTGGCCGGGCGAATGCCTGGTCACATGAACGTGCTGCTCGCGGAAGCGAACATCCCGTACGACAAGCTCTATGACATGGACGAGATCAACGGCGACCTGTCGCGCGCAGACGTCGCGTTGATCATCGGCGCGAACGACGTGGTGAATCCAGCGGCGCGAACGGATCCTACGTCACCGATCTACGGGATGCCGATCCTCAACGTCGATGAAGCGAAGAGCGTGATCGTGCTCAAGCGCGGCATGAGCGTCGGATTCGCGGGCATCGACAACATGCTGTTCTACCAGCCGCGAACGCGGATGCTCTTCGGCGATGCGAAGGCGTCACTCGTGAAGCTCGTGACGGAGATCAAGGCGCTGTCCTGACGGACGCGGAAGGCGGCGGGCGGACGGCGGACGGCGATTTGTCATCCCGAGTGACAGCGAGGGACCTTCCGTGAGGTATTGTGGCCAGCCTGGCCACGATACTTCACGCAAGGTCCCTCGCTGTCCTCGGGATGACACGGCTCGCCGTCCGCCTTCCTCCCTCCGCCTTCCGCGGCGTTAGGCTGAGGCCACCCCCAGGAACCGCAACGCGCCGCGGACCGCCCCGCGAACCGGCACGACTTCCTCGGCGCGAATCTGCGCGCCCGGGACAGCCGACTTGAGGCGGTGCTCCAACCGCTTTCGGAGCGCGGAGCCGCGAATCATCAACCCGCCCGCGAGTGCCACCGGAACCGCCGCGCGCTCGTCCACGAAGAGCTGACGGGCAAGCGTGCGAAGGTGGAGCATGAGCTCCTCCACCGAGAGCGTCAGCAGTGCGTTGGCTCGCAGGTCGCCTGAATCGGCCACGCTCATCACCACCGGTGCGAGCGTCGCCAGCGTGCTCGGTGTCGCGGCCGCAGCCCACGCGACGAGCTCGGACACGTCGTTCACTTCGGCCGCGGTCAGGACTGCGCCAGTGAGCGCCGTTTCGGGTTCTCGGCCGTCCGCCGCCGCTGTCACGACGCTCAGCGCCTTTCGTCCGATCCACGCCCCGCTGCCTTCGTCACCGAAGAACGGGCCCCACCCGCCGCAGCGCGCGAAGTTGCCGGTCGGGCCACGCCCGAACGCGACTGATCCCGTGCCGGCGATCAGCAACACGCCAGGCCCTTCGCCGAACGCGTCGTCGAGCGCGACCGTCGCGTCGGCGTGAACCACCACCTCTTCGGCGACGTCGCGGCTCGCCAGTGCGCGCCAGAGCGCCTGACGCTCCGTGTCGCGACCGACGCCCGCCACGCCGATGCAGACGACTTTCGGTGTGACGTGATTCATGTCGCTGGCGGCCAGCGCATCGCGCACGAGTGCCGCGATCACATTGGCCGACCGCTCCGCCTCGCCGGGACGCACCGCACTGCCGGCGCCCTCCACGGACACGATCTCGCGGCCTTGGTCATCCGCGACGAGCACACGCGTGCGCGTCCCGCCTCCGTCTACGCCGACGACGATGGCGCTCATGTACGCGCCTCGCTGGGCTGAACGACAGTGGCGGGAGCCGCGTGCGTGAACGACGAGAGAATTCCAGTAGCCATTGTGAGTGTGGTTCCGATCAGAACGTACCAGGGCCAGGCAATGGACGCGAATGGTGCGAGCGGTTCGGCGAGTGCGGGAACCCACGTGCCGATCTGCCGAGCAAATACCACGAAGCTCATCGCGGCAATGCCGACGCTCATCCCGGTGATCGCGTCGCGCTGGTTGGCGCGCGCCCAGAATACGCCGAGAAAAAACCCGCCGAGCAGTCCGCCGTACGTGAACGACGCGATGCCGAGCGCGACCACGACGACCGGTGTGCCGTTCTCGCGGAACAGTAGCGCGCCTAACGTCAGAACGGTACCCCAGACGAGCGCGAAGAGCTTGCTCATGCGCAACGTCTCTGGTGAGTCGGCGGAACGCTTCGTCAGCGGCAGGTAGATGTCGTGCGTGGTTGCCGCGGCCAGCGAGTTGATTGCACCGGAGTGCGTGCTCATCGTCGCGGCAACGACAGCGGCGATGATCAGCCCGACGAGTCCGGGCGGCATGCGCGCAATGATGAACGACGGAAAGATCTCGTCGGTGGTCGTGAAGGGGCGTCCCTGATAGAACGCCCAGAGTCCCAGACCGATGACCAGGAAGAGCGTGAACTGCACGAATACGACGAGCCCACTGCCAATGATTGCCTTCTGCGCATCTTTGAGATTCCGCGCGGACAGCAACCGCTGCACGATGAGCTGATCGGTCCCGTGCGACGCCATCGCCAGGAACGCGCCGCCGATGAGACCCGCCCAGATGGTGTGGGCGCGATCGAATCCCCAGTAGGTGTCGATCACGCGCAGTTTGCCCGCGGTGCTCGCCTGATCGACGATCGACGACCAGCCGCCAGTCACGGCGTGGCCGAGCAGCACGATCGCGGACAATGCGCCAAGCAGGTAGATGCTCGCCTGCAGCAGCTCGGTCCACACGACCGCCTTCATGCCACCGCGGTACGTGTACAACACGGTGAGCGCGCCGAGGATGAGAATCGCGACGGGCATCACGAGCCCCTTGTTGCTAACGGTCGGGCTGATGATGAGCGCGATCGGAATGGCGGTCGCGAACACGCGCACCGAATCGGCGAGTGCGCGCGTCACCATGAACACGATCGACGTGAAACGCCGCGCGCCAATACCGAACCGCTGCTCGAGCAAGGCGTAGGCGGTGACCATCTTGCCCTTGAAGTACCGCGGCAGGAGGACAGTCGCGACGACGATGCGGCCAAGGATGTAGCCAGCGACGATCTGAAGGAATCCAAGATTCCCGGCGCCCGGCGCCGACCCGTAGGACAGTCCCGGTGTGCTGATGAATGTGAGCGCGCTCGTTTCCGTCGCCACGATCGACAGCATCAGTGCCCACCATGGGATGCTGTGGCTGGCGACGAAATAGTCCGTTGCGTTTTTCTGTTTGCGCCCGAGATACATCCCGAGCGCGGTGACGCCGGCGAGGTAGATGATGAGGACGAACGCGTCGAGCCAGGTGAAGGTGCTCGTCACGCGCCGACCTCGTGGTCGGCGAAGGCGCTCGAGTGGGCGTCAGGCAACGACATACGCCTCCATCGCGAAGTACTCCGCGAGACCGAGCCGGTCGAGCGTGGCCGCCGTGTCCTTGTTGCGCTGTTCGACGCGCTGCCAGAATTCGCGCTCATCCTGCCCGGGGAAGGGTGCCGAGTCTTTCTGGGACTGATGCTTGAAGATCGCCTGGATCTTGAGTCGCAACTCCTCCTGCGACATGGGAACGAGGTACGTCGCGTCCGTGACCGGCCATTCCTGCCACGCGCCGCGATAGAGCCAGACCTCGGGGCCTGGGCCGCGCGGACCTGGATCGGTAGCTCGCCGCTGCTGGGTTGTCGCCGCGTCGGCTGCGGGTTCCCGGTTTCCCGTTCCCGCTCGACGAAGCTCGTCCAAGGCTCCGTCGATGGCCTCCTTGCACATTCGGTGAGTGCCGTGCGGATCGGAGAGGTCGCCGGCGACGAAGATGATGTCCGGGTCGATCTCTTCGAGCAGCGCGCGCACGATCGCCACATCCGGCGGGCCGATCGGATCCTTCGCCACCTTTCCCGTCTGGTAGAACGGCAGGTTGAGGAACCTCGCATGTTCCCGCGTTAGGCCCATGACCTCCAGTCCGCTCACCGCTTCCGCCTCGCGGATCACGCGCTTGATGTCCTGAATCTCCGGAATGTCGACGTCGCCGGCGCGCTTGTCGCGCAGGAAGTCGTGCACCTTCTTCGCCAACGCACCGACTGCGTCCGCATCGACCTTGCCTTCGGCGGCAAGTCGCTCGAGGAAGTCCACGTAGCGCCGCACGTCGTGATCGAACACGGCGATGTTGCCGCTCGTCATGTAGGCGACGGTAATGTGATTCTCGTTCTCGACGAGCTTCCGAAGGATGCCGCCCATCGAGATGACGTCGTCGTCCGGATGCGGCGAGAAGCAGATGATGCGCTTCTCGCGCGGCAGTTTGCTCTTGCCGCGGATCTTCGCTCCGAGTGTGTTGAAGACCTCGCCGTTCACGGCGCCCGGCGTGCCGTAGCGCGCGACGAGCGACGACATCTTGTGTTCCGCGTAATCGCGCTGCGTGAGCTTGAGGATGCCGCGGCCCACTGTCGTGGACAGCCAGACGACTCCGCGTACCGTCAGAGCGGGCGTCCAGTCCACCTGGTCGAGGAGCCAGGGAGTCGCGATGCGCGTGAGGTCGGCGCCGGCCGCACGGTCGACGTAGAACGTCGTGTTGCCGTGGCCCTGCAGGAACGTGGCGGCAACCTCGACGTCGGTCTCTCCCTCCACCGCGCGCCTAACGACTGGTGCCTTGTGCTCGCCGGTCGCGAGAATGGCGATCTCACGGGCTTCGAGAATCGTCGCGATGCCCATGGTCAGCGCTTCGCGTGGCACGAAGTCCTCGCCGAAGAAATCGGCGGCGGCATCGCGACGAGTGATGGCGTCGAGCATCACGAGCCGCGTTCGGCTCTCGACGCCCGACCCGGGCTCGTTGAAGCCGATGTGGCCCGTCTTGCCGATGCCGAGAATCTGGAAGTCGATCCCACCCGCCCGAGCGATCGAGTCCTCATAGCGACGACACTCATCATCGACGTCCTCGCGCGCGACGTCGCCGCGTGGCACGTAGACGTTGCGGGGGTCGATATCGATGTGCGAGAACAGATTCTCCCACATGAAGCGCCTGTAGGAGTGGATGCTGTCCGGGCGCATGGGGTAGTACTCGTCGAGGTTGAACGAGACCACTCCTTCGAAGCTCAGCCCCTCTTCGCGATGCATGCGAATCAGCTCGCGGTACACACCGATGGGGGTCGAGCCGGTCGCGAGGCCGAGCACGGTGCGCTCACCCGCCGCCTGCTTCTCCGTGATCAGCGTCGCGATGCGATTGGCGACGAGCCGAGCGATGTGCTGGTGGTCGTCGACGACGATCGTGCGGATCTTCTCGAGGGACGACGCTGCCGGGTGCGCTAAACGAGAAGGCCCGCGACTCGTGGAAGGATCGCGGGCCTCGCTCGAAACGCCGGCGTCCAGATGGGCAACCGGACTCACGCTGGATTTACCTCGTCACGCGTTGAACGAGCTGCCGCACCCGCAGCCGCCCGTGGCGTTCGGATTCTTGAAGGTGAAACCCGAGCCCTGCATCGACGAGACGTAATCGATCGTGACGCCGCTCAGATACTGGGCAGAGAACGGATCGACGAACACGCGGAAACCGCTCATGTCGACGACGAAATCATCGTCCGCGGCCTGATCCTCGATCAGCAGGCCGTACTTGAATCCGCTACAGCCGCCCGGCTGAACGCTGACGCGCAGGCCGCCCTTCTCGGCAGGCACGCCCTCGGCGTCCATGAACCGCAGGACCTCGGTGGCAGCCACCGGTGTCACCACGATTGCCAGGGTTGGCTCCTGAATCGTGCTCATTGACAACCTCCTCACTGTTAGCGCGGCCGCGCGGCCAAGTGCTCACGCTGCCGGTACGCCGCAAATATAGCCAGCACAAAACGGTCCAACAAGCAGCTTAACGCTGGAGCGACAACCCGTTAGACGCTGCCAACGCCATCCTCCGATCAATCGGCCGGAACCGCTGTCGCCGACTCCGGGACTGCCTCATCTGCCATGCGGTCACTGCGAAACGACCGCGCGATCCAGGCGAAAGCCGCAGCCGCTATCGCAAGCAGTCCGATTCCGGCCCCCAACTGTCCGAACACGAGCTTGCCGAGGCCGAATAACGTGGCGTACACCGCGATGACGCCGGCGATCCAGTTCGTCCATGCGAGCGCACCGCCGGGTATCGACTCGCGGCCATAGCCTAGCCGTTCCGAGACCGCGCGCCACCCGGGACCACCCGGCCGCACCCGCCGATAAAAAGAATCGAGTGTCGCTGCCGGTTCGGGGCTGGTGAGGAACGTCGTGGCCACCCAGGCAACGGTCGTCACCGCAACGGTGCTGATCATGACCCAGGCCGTCGCGTTAGGGTCGCCGGCCGGGAAACGCGGCGGGATGAGGCGCATGAACACGAGCGACCCGAGGAACGACACGACCATCGCGCTGATCTCGCTCCAGGCGTTGATGCGCCACCAGTACCACCGGAGAATCAGCACCAGACCCGTGCCTGCACCCATGGCGAGCAGGAACTCCCATGCTTTCTCCACCGACGTGAGCTGCGACGTCACACCGATGGACGCCAGGAATAGCGCGACCGTCGCTGTGCGACCGACGTTCACGTAGTGCTTCTGCGTCGCGTCCTTCCGGATGAAGCGCTTGTAGAAGTCGTTGACGAGGTACGACGCTCCCCAGTTGAGATGCGTACCGATCGTCGACATGTACGCCGCGGCGAATCCGGCGAGCATGAAGCCCCGCCACGGCGTGGGCAGCAGATCCACGAACGCGTGCACGTAGCCGGCTTCCTTGTCCTGCAGCGTGGGGTAGAGAATCACCGTCGCGAGACCGGTGATGATCCACGGCCACGGGCGCAGGGCATAGTGTGCAACCTGGAAGAAGAGCGTCGCGAGGACGCCGTCGCGCTCCGTCTTCGCCGAGAAGATGCGCTGGGCGACGTAGCCGCCACCGCCTGGCTCCGCGCCGGGGTAATAGGCGGCCCACCACTGCATGGACAGGAACACCGAGAGCGCCAGCAGCGGCATCCAGGCATACGCCTCGAGCCCGTTAGGCGTCACACGCACGGGCAACACGGAAATCGCGGCGGTCTCGCTGCCGAAGTGCTTCGTGACCCCGGCGATCAGCGCGTCCATGCCGCCCACCGCCTTCACGGAGTAGATCGCCAGCACGATCACCGCCGACATCTTGATCACGAACTGAATGAGGTCAGTCCAGAGCACGGCCCACAGTCCGGCCGCTGACGAATAGGCGACCGTGATGACGAAGCAGATCCCGACCGCCACGAATGGCGAGATACCTAACGAGATCGTCAGGATCTTGATCATCGCTCTCGTCACCCAACCCATGATGATGAGGTTGATGGCGATGCCGAGGTAGAGTGCGCGGAACCCGCGCAGAAACGCCGCCGGCCGGCCGCTGTATCGGATCTCGGCGAACTCGACATCCGTCATGACGCGCGCTCGGCGCCACAGCCGCGCGAAGAAGAACACGGTGAGCATCCCGCTCATTACCATGTTCCACCACAGCCAGTTGCCGGCGACGCCCTTGGTGGCGACGAGCCCCGTGACGACCAGCGGAGTGTCCGCGGCGAACGTCGTCGCGACCATGGCCGCGCCCGCGAGCCACCAGGGCACCTGCCGCCCGGAAAGAAAATATTCCTCGAGGCTCTCACCCCCTCGCTTCGTGAAGATGAAGCCGATGACGGTCGAGAGCGCGAAGTAGCCGACGACAATGGCCCAATCGATCGCAGTGATGTTCATCGAGGGGAAGGTGATGACGGTGAAGAGGGCGCGCTTTGATCCAGAACGCGAACGACGAGGTCAGCGAGCGCGACGCGCACGCCGCCGATGCGAAGGTTCTGGCGCGTGGGATTCACGCGGTTCGTCAGGAGGATAACGAACAGATCACGCGACGGGTCTACCCAGATGGACGTTCCAGTGAATCCGGTGTGCCCGAAGGCCGGGCGCTTGAGCAGGTGTCCGGCCGAGTTCGTGCCGTTAGGCGTCTCCCACCCGAGCGCGCGGTTCGACAGTGCCGAATCCTGCACGGTGGTGAAGCGCCGAATGGATTCGGCCGACACGATGCGGACGCCGTCGAGCGTTCCGCCGTTCAGGTACATGCGGGTCAGCCGCGCGACGTCATGGCCCGTGCTGAAGAGTCCAGCGTGCCCCGACACGCCGCCAAGGGCGAACGCATTCTCGTCGTGGACCTCGCCGCGGATCTGCCGCTGGCGCCAGGGGTCGAATTCCGTTGGCGCAATGCGCGGCAGCAGGTCCTTGCCGGGCCGATACCGCGTGGACGTCATTCCGAGCGGGCCGAATACGTGGCGGGTCAGATACTCGTCGAGCTGTTCGCCCGACACGCGCTCGACGACCTGCCCTAGAATGATCGCGCCGAGATCGCTGTAGACCATGCGCACGCCAGGCAGCGTGTCGAGGGCGGTCGCGACCGCGAGTGCGCGCGCCTCCGTGGGCGTCGTCGTTTCCTTGTACAGCGGACGCCATCCGGGCAGCCCGGACGAATGTGTCAGCAGATGCCTAACAGTGACGCGCTCCTTGCCGGGTCCTCGAAACTCCGGGAGATACCGCTGGACGGGGGCGTCCAGCTCGACCTTTCCTGCTTCCGTCAGTTGCATCATGGCGGACGTCATCCCGACCACCTTGGTCAGGGACGCCATGTCCCAGAGCGTGTTCTCGTCAGGACGAGGCGACGCGGCCCAGTCCAGCGATCCGGCGCCGTACTCGACCAGCACGCCTTCGTGGTTCCCGATAACAGCGAAGGCGCCGGGGAACGCACTATCGGCTCTCGCACGATCGAGCAGCGCCTGCACCGAGTCGCGAAGCGACGCGATCGTGGCCACGCTTGGCTTGGGGTGGCGCGCCGCCGGGCCTGGATCGGGGGCTTGGGCGTTCGTGAGGGTCGCTGCGTTCGCCGTGCAGCCGGCTGCAGCCATGACGGCTACCAGTGCCCAGTTACGCGAAGTCATCACCGAGGGCTGAAGTTGGCAGGACGATCTGGCAGTCGGGACTGGATCGCCGTAAAGTGCCCAGCGCGCACACGTCTTGCAAATTCGTAGCGGCTGAGGCCGACTCTTCGCACCAACGTTTGGAGGCAATCATGAAAGGTTTGCTGGCGGGATTGTTGTTTGCGGTGGCCGCTGCGTGCGGTGGCCGCCAGGTAAAAGTCGAGACAGCCCCGAAGCCCGCCGGGCCCGCGGCCGTGGTCGTGCATTTCACCAACAGTGACAACAGCGCCGTCAACGTGTACGTCGTCAATGGCGGTAGTGACCTGTTTCTCAAGCAGGTGGCCGCAAACAGCACAGAGGACCTGTCCGTCGCCGGCATCGCCTCCGGAACGCAGGCTCGGCTCAAAGCCACGCGGACAGACGGGAGCAAGACGTACACGAGTGACCCGATGGCGCTCAGCGCCACGACGACATGGCGGGTGCCCTGAATCGCCGCTGGCCTGAGCACTAGGTAAGGGTTGTGACAACGACCTGAATCTCTTTAACTTTGCGGGGCTTGGACCACGCCAGGCCCCGGGTCGCCTGGGAGCCGCAATCATGGGTCGCAGGCGCGTGCGCCGGGGCGGCCGTAGCCCGGTTCTGCATACACGGCCCACCCTCTACCCGCGCGGCATGAAGATCCTCTGGGAATGGATTCAACGGGGATATCTGCGGGTCATTGAGCCCGTCGCCGACTTCTTCGTTCGCAAGCGGGTCAATCCAAACACCATCACGACCGTCGGCACGCTGTGCTCCATTGCCGCCGGCGTCATCTACGCGACCGGCCACATCAAGACGGCCGGGTGGGTCCTGGGACTCACGGCGCTCTTCGATGTCCTCGACGGGACGGTTGCCCGACGGACCGGCCGTTCCACCGTGTTCGGCGCCTTCTACGATTCGACGCTCGACCGCGTTGCCGACGGTGCCGTGCTCGGCGGCCTCGCGATCTTCTTCGCCCGGAACCACATCCATCACCTCATTCCCTCGTGGGCCGGCACTCCAATGGTCGGGGTCATCCTGCTTGGCATCATCGGTACGTTTCTCACGTCGTACACTCGAGCTCGCGCCGAGTCGCTGGGCATTGATGCCAAGGTCGGCATCATGCAGCGCCCAGAGCGCGTAACGTTGCTCTCGGCGCCGCAGGCCTTCTTCGGGCTCGTGTTCAACGGCTGGGTTCTCATCGCCATCGTGCTGCTGCTGTCGGTCACCGCTTGGATCACGGCGATCCAGCGCATCGTCTTCGTGTACCACGCCACCAAATCCCTCCCGCTGGAGCAGCTCGAGTCAATGCGCGAGGTGCCGCGTTTCACGCCGGATCAATCGCAGCCGCCGATTGCCGGTGAACAGAACCGCCCGCGCCCCACACTCGGCGAAGCCGCCCCGCGTTGAGCTCGACCAGGAGACATTCTTCGTGCCGGGAAACAGTTCGGGGAGTTCGCGCAGCAACAACGTCGGTCCCGCGACGGGCCGCCTCGGGGTTCTGACTCCAGGGCTCGGAGCCGTCGCCACTACCTTCATTGCTGGCGTCGAGAGCGTACGTCGCGGGTTGACGAAGCCGATCGGCTCGCTGACGCAGATGGCGACGATCAGACTCGGAAAACGTACCGACAAGCGGTCGCCACTGATTCGCGATTTCGTTCCGCTCGCGAGCCTGGACGATATCGTCTTCGGCGCCTGGGATCCCATTCCGGACGACGCGTACACCGCGGCGAAGAAAGCGGGCGTCCTGGAGGACAAGCATCTCGAGCCGATCGCGGATTTCCTTCGCGCGATCAAGCCGATGCCGGCCGTGTTCGAGAACCGCTACGTCACGCGCATCAACGGAACGAACGTCAAGCAGGGGAAGACGAAGCGCGACCTGGCCGAGCAGCTCCGCCACGATATCCGTGAGTTCAAGGCGAAGCACGGTCTCGATCGCGTCGTGTGCGTCTGGTGCGCGTCCACGGAGACGTACATCAAGGCGGGACCGCCGCACGCGACGATCGAGCAGTTCGAAAAGGCCATGGAGCGCAACGACGATGCGATCGCGCCGTCGATGCTGTATGCCTGGGCGTGCATCATGGAAGGCGTGCCGTTCTGCAATGGGGCACCGAACCTGGCGGTGGATACGCCGGCGCTCATCCAGCTGGCGTTGGATCGAGGCGTGCCGATTTCGGGGAAGGACTTCAAGACCGGACAGACGTGGATGAAGACCGTCATCGCGCCCGGTCTGAAGGCGCGCATGCTCGGGCTCGCGGGCTGGTACTCGACGAACATTCTCGGCAACCGCGACGGCGAGGTGCTCGACGACCCGGCCTCGTTCAAGACCAAGGAAGAGTCGAAGCTGTCGGTGCTGCACACGATCCTGCAGCCCGAGGTGTATCCCGAGCTCTACGACAAATTCTCGCACGTCGTCCGCATCAACTACTATCCGCCGCGCGGCGACAACAAGGAAGGCTGGGATAACATCGACATCGTCGGCTGGATGGGCTATCCGATGCAGATCAAGATCAACTTCCTGTGTCGGGATTCGATCCTCGCGGCGCCCATCGTCCTCGATCTTGCGTTGTTCTCGGACTTCGCGCAGCGGGCGGGCATGAAGGGGATCCAGGAATGGCTATCGTTCTATTACAAGAGCCCAATGGCCGCAGCCGGGCTACAGCCGGAGCACGATCTGTTCATTCAGCAGACGAAGCTCAAGAACACCTTGCGGCACCTCATGGGCGAGGAGCAGATCACGCACCTCGGTCTCGAGTACTACGCGTCGTGAGTCGGCGGATGAGGGCTCGTCGATGGCTTGCGGGCGCCGCGTTAGGTATGGCGGGACTCGCGGGGTGCACGGCGGGCCCGCCGACCGATTCGCAGACCACGCGACTGTGGACGGACGACTACTACATCCGTGTGACGTCCGACCCGTCTCCGCCGCGCGCGCTGGAGCAGGTGCAGTACACGGTCGTGGTCCAGGACAAGAAGACCCGCGCGCCGATCGACATCGGGGAAGGCCGCATCTTCGCGACCAACGAAGATCGGAAGAACACCGACAACGGCTTCGAGAAAGCGCCTGAGCCCGGTACTTACCGGACAAAGCTCTTTTTCGCCGTTGCGGGCAACTGGGCAATGGGGATTCAGTTTCGCAAAGATTCGACGCAGCGCCTCCAGCGGACGAACGATTGGTATCAGGAAGTATTGGCAGCGACCGAACCCGGCCAGGACGCCGCGAAAGCACGTTCAGGCAAGTAACCCGACTCAATGCGCCACTATTTTCGCACACATCTCACGCCGGCGGCCGTGATCGAGGCCGCCGACGTGTTCTTTCCATCGCTCGAGATGAAGCCCTCGGCCAGCGCCGCGCGTTCGCGCGGGTTCACCGGCCCGTTAGGCACGATGAGCATTTCGGCGAAGCCCGAGGGCGGCCACTACACATTTGTGGAAGCGTCGACCGACCAGATGGGCGAGAGCCGGCTCGACCGGAACATCAAGCGATTTTTCGTGACGCTGCATCGCCAGGCCGATCCGGCGCATCGACTCGAGGCGTCGTATTGATGGCGGGTAAGAAGCCGAGGGGAATCGGGAATCGGGAATCGGGAATCGGAACTGCGCGAACCAGTAACGGCCGTGCGTCCAGGTCGACTGCCCGGGGAACACGCGATTCCCGATTCCCGATTCCCGATTCCCGACCGTCAGCTTTGCTGACGCGCGCTCAGAAGCTCGACCTCTACTACTGGATGCGCATGACCCGCTCCCTCGAGGAGCGGCTGGTGGCGCTGTACCGACAGACGAAAGTCGTCGGTGGGCTGTTCCGCTCGTTAGGCCAGGAGGCCGATGCGGTCGGCAGCGCGTACGCGCTCGAGCGGCGGGACATCCTGTCGCCGCTGATCCGGAACCTCGGCTCCATGCTCGTCAAGGGCGCCACGCCGCTCGAGATCCTGCGCCAGTACATGGCGAAGGGTGATTCGCCGACGCGTGGACGCGAGCTGAACATTCACTTCGGCGATACCGAACGCGGGTTCATCGGACAGATCTCGCCGTTAGGCGACATGGTCCCGGTGATGGCCGGCGTGACGCTCACGTTCCGCATGCGCGGGCAGGATCGCGTTGGACTCGTGTACGTCGGTGACGGTGCGACGTCCACCGGCGCGTTTCACGAGGGTATCAACTTCGCGGCCGTGCAACGGCTTCCTCTGGTGGTGATCGTCGAGAACAACGGCTATGCCTACTCGACGCCGATCGAGAAGCAGACCGCCGCGCGTCAGTTCGTCGACAAGGCCATCGGCTACGGGATTCCCGGGCTGCAGGCGGATGGCAATGACGTCCTCGCCGTCTATGACGTGACGAAGCAAGCGGTCGACTACGCACGCGCCGGTGGTGGTGTCACGCTGGTCGAGCTCATGACGTACCGCAGAAAGGGACACGCGGAACACGACAACCAATCGTACGTGCCGGCCGGAGAGATCGATCGTTGGGCGGCCGAGAACGATCCGCTCGATCGCTATCTCGTCGTGATGCGTGAGGAGCTGGGAGCAACCGACGCCGAGATCGCGGCGATCGACGCGCGAGTTACGGCGGAGATCAATGCGGCAACCGACGAGGCTGAGCAATCCCCGCCGCCGCTTCCGCTCGACGCGCTGGTCGGCATCTACGCCGATCCGCCGTCCGAGCGTCCGTTGTGGTTCCGCGACGGCGCCGATCGCGCCGTCGACGTAAACGAGCGGCCCGAAGGCTGGGGCACGTGGCAGGCCCCGCGCACGGGGAGCGGCTGATGCCGGAGATCACGTACCTCGAGGCCCTCCGCGAAGGCATCACCGAGGAGATGGCGCGGGACGACAGCGTCTTCTGCATGGGCGAGGACATCGGGGCCTACGGTGGCGCGTTCAAAGTCACCGACGGACTACTCGAGCGATTCGGCGAGTCGCGGGTCATCGACACGCCGATCTCGGAGATCGCGATCGTCGGAGCCGCGGCGGGCGCCGGGCACATGGGAATGCGGCCGGTGGTCGAGATGCAGTTCATCGACTTCATCGCGAACGCGTACGACATGCTGACGAACTACGTCGCTACGGCGCGCTACCGCGCGTTTCTGCCGTGTCCGATGGTCGTGCGCGGCCCGAGTGGCGGCTACGTGCGCGGCGGGCCGTTCCATTCGCAGAACCCTGAGGCGGGCTTCATCCACACCCCAGGTCTCAAGGTGGTGTACCCGGCCACGGCGGAAGATGCGAAAGGCCTGATGAAGTCTGCGATCCGTGACGACGACTGCGTGCTCTTCTTCGAGCACAAATACCTCTACCGGCGCATCAAGGCCGAGATGCCGTCGGGCGACCACGTCGTGCCGATCGGTAAGGCTCGAGTCGCCCGCGAAGGGAAGGACGTCTCGATCATTACCTACGCGGCGACGGTCTGGAAAGCGCTCGAGGCGGCTGAGCTGTTGGAGAAAGAAGACGGGATCTCGGTCGAGGTAATCGACCTCCGAACGCTCGCGCCGCTCGACGACGAGGCAATCTTCGCGACGGTTCGGAAGACGAATCGCGTTCTCGTGCTGCACGAGGACACGCGCACGGGTGGGATCGCAGGCGAGATCACGGCGCGGATCAACGAGTCGTGCTTCGAATGGCTCGACGCGCCGGTGCTGCGTGTGACAGCGCACGACATTCCGCTGCCGTATGCACCACAGCTCGAGGATTTCGTGCTCCCGCAGACGAGCGATATCGCGCGCGCGGTGCGGCGTCTCGCGGCGTACTGACGTGCGGGCGGAGGTACGATGAGTGTTCCGCCAGTGGGAGAGGAGTCACCGCGAGCGCAGCAGGTGGAGGTCGAGGACAGGACGGCGCGCAACATTGGCGTCGGCTGCTTCACGACCTTCATCGGGTTCTGGAGTGGCGGGATGATCGCGGTGATGATCGGGAAGGTGGTGGAAGGCGTTCGGCGCGCGCCGTCGTGCGAAGGCTTACCGCTATGTAACTGGAACGTGTACGCGGCCGTGGGCGCGGTGATTGGCGCGATCTCGCTGCCGGTGCTGGTCTTGATGCGACTGCGTCGTCGTGACGTTAGGCAAGGAACTCGATCGCGAGGTTGATCCGTTGGCACGTATCGATGTAGTGATGCCCCAGATGGGGGAGTCGATCGCCGAAGGGACAATGTCCCGTTGGCTGAAGAAGGTTGGCGACTCGGTGAAGCGCGACGAGCCGATCTTCGAGATCTCGACAGACAAGGTAGACGCGGAGATTCCGTCGCCGACCTCCGGCGTGCTGGCCGAGGTGCTGGTGACGGAAGGACAGACGGTTCCGGTCCAGACGATCGTTGCCCGCATCGAGACGGAGGCAGGGGCGGTAGCCGCGGCGCCTGCGGCCGCCGCTCCAGCGCCAGCGGCGTCGTCGGCAGCAGCGCCTGTGTCGGCTGCTGGAGCGAGCGGGGGGCCCCCCCCGAAAAGCGAATCTACGGCGAAACCGGCCGCCGTCTCGCATCCCGCCAGCGCGACCACAGCCATACCGCCGCAGACACCTGGCAGGTCCTCAGCCGGCAACGGCGAGTCAATGGAAGATCGACTCCGCACCAAGTCGTCTCCGCTCGTACGAAAGATCGCCGCCGAGCACGGCATCGAGATTGCCGGCCTCCAAGGCAGCGGCATCGCCGGCCGCGTGACCAAGCGCGACATCATGCAGGTGATCGAATCCGGCGCCGCAGTCGAAGCCGCGCCGCGAGCCGCGCCGTCGATGCACGCACCCGCGGGCGTCGAGCAGCACGGCCCGATGCCCGAGCCGTGGGCCGGTGACATCGTCGAGCCAATGTCGCGCATCCGCGCGCTCACGGCCGAGCACATGAGGCTCTCGCGTCGCACGAACGCGCACGTGACGTCGTTCTTCGAAATCGACCTCACACGTGTCGCGCGCATCCGCGCGAAACTCCGGGCCGACTTCGAGAAGCAGTCCGGCGAGAAGCTCACCTACCTGCCGTTCATTCTCACCGCCGTTACGGCCGCGCTCAAGCAGTTCCCGATTCTCAATGCGGCAGTTGCCGGCAACTCGGTCATCTACCGCAAGCAGTACAACCTCGGAATCGCCGTCGCGCTCGACTGGGGACTCATCGTTCCCGTCATCAAGCGCGCCGACGAGCTGTCGCTTGTCGGCCTAACGCGGCAGTTGAACGACCTCGCGACGCGCGCTCGCGCGAAAAAGCTCCGTCCCGAGGAAGTACAGGACGCCACCTTCACTATCACGAATCCCGGCGTCTTCGGCTCCCTCATGGGCACTCCGATCATCCCCGTGCCGACGACCGCGATCCTCGGGCTCGGCGCGATCGAGAAGCGACCGAAGGTCATCACTGGGCCCGATGGGGAGGACACCATCGCCATCAGGACCTGTGCGTTCTTCTCGCTCTCGTTCGATCACCGCGTGATCGACGGATCGGTCGCCGATCAGTTCCTCGCGACTGTGAAGCGCACGTTGGAGACGTACGCCGAAACAGGCGCATAACCATGGCGAGGGCGCTCACGATCGAACGGTCGAAAGTGTCGCCGCACGAGCGCGACGCCTATTTCGCCGGGATGCGTGAGCGCCGCGACCGATTGCGCGCGGCCGAGTGTAACTTCTGGGTATATGAAGATCCGGGCGAGCCCGGCCTCTTCGTCGAATTCATCGAGGCGCGCGATTGCGGACACGCTCGTTGCCGGTCGAGCGATCGTGTGCGAATCACGAGACGGCGTGCCGATCCTGACCGAAGTGGAGCTTTCCTGAACATGCCAACCCGTACTCTCAACGCCGACGGAAAAGAGTGGCGCGTGTTTCCGTCGGGGTACATCACACAGTACGAGCACGACGAATTCGGCATCATGTTCATTGCCGGAACTGGCGATACCCGCGAGGTGCGCGTTACGCGGTACTCGCCGCAGGGCGCACGTTCGCGTGAACAGTCGCTCGCCGAAATGTCCGACGGCGAGTTGACGCGCCTGTTCGGTCAGTCGCAGCCGAGCTTCACGTCGCCCGAAGCCGGCTACACGAAGTGATGGCGGTGCAGGCCCGGCCCGACGGGCCCGCTGGACCGTACGTCGATCTGCACTCGCATTCGACGGCATCCGACGGCTCACAGTCCCCGACAGCGCTTGTCGCTGCGGCCAAGGCGGCCGGGCTCTCGGCGATCGCGCTCACGGATCACGATACCATGGCCGGTGTCGCCGAAGCCGCGGCAGCGGGCGAACAACTTGGCGTCCGCGTCGTGCCGGGCGTGGAGCTGAGCGCGACCGATGCGGACCGCGAAGTCCACTTACTTGGTCTCCACATCGAGCGCCCCACCGCACTCGAAGATCCGCTCCGCACGTTCCGCGAGAGCCGCTACGTTCGCGCGCAGCAGATCGTCGCGAAGTTGAACGAGCTCGGCATCCCGATCGCGTTCGATGACGTCCTCGCGCTGTCGGGCGATGCGGCCATCGGTCGCCCACACCTGGCGCGCGTCCTCATCGAAGGCGGATGGGCGCGTGACTCCCGTGATGCGTTCGACCGGTACCTCGGGGCAGGTCGGCCCGCGTACGTGCCGAAGCATCGTCTGTCGGTCGCGGAAGCGATCGATCTCGTACATGCGGGCGGCGGCTTGGCGGTGTTGGCACATCCGGGACCCACGGGGCGCCGGGAGATCGTCGAGCGCTTTGTTGGCTTTGGCCTCGACGGACTCGAAGTGCGTCACCCGGGGCACAGCAACGAAGACGCCATGCGCATCGGCACGTTGGTCGAATTCTTCGGGCTGATCCCGAGCGGTGGCTCCGACTGGCACGGTGCGTCGGAAGGACCTCGAGTGCTCGGCGCGATGCGCGTGCCCATGTCGTGGCTCGAGCAGCAGGACGCGCGCGTCGCGATTCGACGTGCGGGCGCTGCCGTCGCTTGACGTTCTTCGGTCCACAGGTCGCGCCCGCACCATGGAGCTGAACGGTCGAATCGCGCTCGTTACGGGTGCCGGCCGCCGCGTCGGCCGCGCGATCGCGACCGCCCTCGGCCGGCGTGGGATGCACGTTGCCGTTCACTACAACGGCTCGGCTGACGGCGCGAAGGAGACCGCCGCTGATATCGAGAGCGGCGGCGGACGCGCGACCCTGTTCCAGGCCGATCTGAGTCAGCCGACTGCGCCCGAATCGCTTGTCGACGATGTCGTCGCGAAGTTGGGTACGCTCGACGTGCTGGTGAACTCGGCCGCGATCATGCAGCGGACGCCGCTCGATTCGGTGACGCCCGCGGACTGGGACGCGACGTTCGCGATCAACGCTCGGGCGCCGTTCTTCGCCGCCATTGCCGCCCATCGCCACATGGCCGCCCGGGGCGGCGCGATCGTGAACATCGCCGACCTCGCTGGACTGGAAACGTGGCCGGCATATGTGCCGCACGGCCTGTCCAAGACTGTCGTTGTACAGATGACTCGTGCGCTGGCGAGAACACTCGCGCCCTCCGTCCGGGTGAATGCCGTCGCGCCGGGCGTGATCATGTTGCCCGAGGGATGGGAAGCCGAGACGGGCGAGCGGCTGCGGCGAACGACGCCGCTCAAGCGGCTTGGATCCGTGAACGATGTTGTGGGTGCGGTGATTTATCTGTTGGAAGCCGACTACGTGACGGGCGAGACGATCGTCGTCGACGGTGGTCGGCACGTTCGCCGGTAGTGCCCGCTGGGGCTGGCGCTCGATGATAAAATTCAGCGGCAACCCGAACCCCGACTTTCGTGGCTACGCGTAATCCTGAAACGCTCGTGATCATTGGCTCCGGCCCGTCGGCGTGGACGGCCGCGATCTATGCCGCCCGCGCGAACCTGCGTCCACTGGTGTACGAGGGCGAACCGTCGCGCGAGATGATTCCCGGCGGCCAACTCATGTACACGACCGAGGTCGAGAACTACCCCGGCTTCGTCGACGGCGTCACCGGAACCGCCTTGATGCACACGCTCCGCGAGCAGGCGCTCCGGTTCGGAACACGGATCGAGCAGGAGTTCATCGCATCGGTCGATTTCGGCCGTCACCCGTTCCGCCTCAAGCCGAACTACAGCGACGAGATCGAGGCGCTGGCCGTGATCGTGGCGACGGGCGCGCGGGCGAACTGGATTGGCGTGCCTAACGAAGAGCGCCTCGCGCAGCTGGGCGGCGGCGTTTCGGCGTGCGCCGTTTGTGATGGCGCGTTGCCCGCGTACCGCAATAAGGTGCTCGCCGTCGTCGGCGGCGGTGACTCGGCGATGGAGGAGGCGCTGTATCTCACGAAGTTCGCGAATGAAGTGCGGCTCATCCATCGCCGCGACGAATTGCGCGCGTCCAAGATCATGGCCGACCGCGTTCTGAATCACCCGAAGATCCGCATCGTCTGGAACACACGCGTAACCGAGGTGCTCGGCTACGACGTGATCGAGGGCCTTCGGGTCGAGAACACGGTCACGCACCACGTGTCCGACATGACGGACATTGGTGGGCTGTTCGTCGCCATCGGCCACACGCCTAACACCGCCTTCCTCGGCGGTCAGGTCGATCTCACGCCGCACGGCTACATTCGCACGCCGAGGGCGTGGCGCACGGCGACGACGGTGGACGGTGTGTTCGCCGCCGGTGACGTGATGGACGACTACTATCGTCAGGCGATCACGGCGGCCGGCACAGGCTGCATGGCGGCGCTCGAAGCCGAGCGGTGGCTCGCCCACCACGGGCTGGGCGAGTCGCCAGTCCTGGAAACGGCCGAAGCGCCGGTGAGAGCCGGTGGTGAGTGAGCCTTCGGTGGCGACGGCACGCCCGGCGGTCGCCGTCCACACCGTCGGTGCGTTCCAGGAGAACTGTTATCTCCTGACCGATGCGACGACCGCGACATCGGTGCTGGTTGATCCCGGCGCCGAGCCGGATCGACTCATCGTGGCGGTCGAGCGGTCGGGAACGGCGCTCGAGGCGATCTGGCTGACCCATGCACACCTCGACCACATCGGGGCGATCGCCGGACTCAAGAGACGGTGGAATGTTCCGGTCCACCTCCACCCGTTCGATGAGCCGCTCTATGCAATGGCGACGCGCCAGGCGCAGCTCTATGGGCTCGAGTTCGAGCAGCCGCCCCCGCCGGATCACCCGTTAGGCAACGGCGACGTCATGCAACTCGGTGGGCTGCGCTTTGGCGTCATGCACGCGCCCGGCCATGCGCCCGGGCACGTCGTCTTCCACGGACACGGGATCGCGTTCGTTGGTGACTGTCTCTTTGCCGGCTCCATCGGGCGCACCGACCTCCCGTTGTCGAACCCAAAGGATCTCGCGGCGTCCCTCGATCGCATCGCCACGTTGGCACACGACACTGTCGTGTATCCCGGTCATGGGCCCGCGACGACGATCGGCGCCGAGGCACGCACGAACCCGTTTCTCACCGGCGCGGCGCGGATTGTCGGCGCGTGAAGCCAGCGTCTCCGGTTGTGCTGCTTCTCGCGGCCTGGTTAGGCGCTGGCATGTTGCTCGCAGCGGTCGTGGCGCCGGCGGCGTTCGCGGTGTTGCCGTCACGGACGTTGGCCGGCGCGCTCGTGGGACGCGTATTGCCGACCGTGTTCATCGCCGGGATCGTGGTGGCGCTGGTGTCGGCCTTGCTCGATCGGCCGCAGGCCGGGCGGTCCCACCGCGTTAGGCGCGCCGCGTTTGTCGTCACCGCGATCTCCTGTGCGGTTGCCCAGTTCGTTGTTGCCCCTCGAATCGAGCGCGTTCGCGGCGAAATAGCCGGCCCGGTCGAACAGCTAGCGCAGAGCGATCCTCGCCGGGTCGCGTTCGGCCGTCTTCACGCGATCAGCGTTGGGTGGCTCGGGCTCGCAATGATCTCGGCCGCCGCGGCCGTGGTGCTCGTATCGATGTCGCCAAGACAGCCGGATTCCGACGCGCGCGATCCGTCGTTGGTCGCGTCCCGTTAGTGGCACTTTCGATCCGGCGGGCGCAAACGCATTCGCCGAATCCCCACCGCAGTCAATTCAGCATCGCCTCGAGGACATGCACATGACGACCGACACGCGAATGGAAAAGGATCCACTCGGCCCGCTCGCCGTTCCGAGCGACGCGCTGTATGGAGTGCAGACCGTTCGCGCGCTGCAGAACTTTCCGATCAGCGGCCTGAAGCCGCTGTGGCCGTTCGTGCGGTCGCAGGTGTGGATCAAGAAGGCCGCGGCAATGACGCACCGCGAGACGGGACGACTCGACGCGAAGAGCGCAGACGCGATCGTGCAGGCGGCGGACGAGGTGCTGGCGCGCAAGCACGATGCCCACTTCGTCGTCGATCCGTATCAGGCCGGCGCGGGAACGTCGCACAACATGAACGTGAACGAGGTGCTCGCGAATCGGGCGAACGAGATCCTCGGCGGAAAGCGCGGCGAATACAAGCCGGTGCATCCGAACGACCATGTGAACATGGCGCAGTCCACGAACGACACGATCCCGACGAACATCCGGCTCTCGATACTCGCCGAACTGCCGGATTTGATCAAATCGTTCGAGACGCTGCGTGATTCGTTCGCTGAGAAGGGTCGTGAATTCGACCACATCGTGAAGGCCGGTCGCACACACCTGCAGGACGCGATGCCGATTCGCCTCGGCCAGGAATTCACCGCCTATGCGGGCTCGCTGGACCGCGCGCTGCGTCGCGTTCGAGAAGCGTCCGACTATCTCCGCGACCTCGGGATCGGCGGCAGCGCGGTTGGCACTGGCGTCACCGTCGAGAAGGAATATCCGGCGCTGATGAACAAGTACTTGCGAGAGATCACGGGGCTCGAGCTTCGCGTTGGGGCCGATCGCATTCAGCTCATGCAGAGCATGGGTGACGCTGCCGCCTTCAGCGCGACGCTCCGTGGGCTGGCCATCGATCTTAGCAAGATCGCGAGCGATCTCCGACTAATGGTCATGGGCCCGCGCACTGGCATCGACGAGATCACGCTACCCGCCGTGCAGCCCGGTTCTTCGATCATGCCTGGCAAAATCAATCCATCGATTCCCGAGATGGTGAACCAGGTGTGCTTCCAGGTCATCGGCTGCGATACGACAGTCGCCATCGCCGCCGAGCACGGGCAGCTCGAGCTCAACGTCATGATGCCCGTCATCGCGCATAACGTCTTGGTGTCGATGAGGATTCTGACCAACGCCGCGCGTATCCTCGCGGAGAAGACGGTGCAGGGCATCAAGGCGAACGAAGACATGTGCTCGTACTGGGTAGAACGGTCGGCGGCCCTGGCGACCGCGCTCATGCCGCACATCGGCTACGCGCGCGCCGCTGAGATCAGCAAGCAGTCGGTGAAGGAGGGCGTGTTGATTCGTGATCTCGTGAAGCGCGCGCATGTGCTTCCGGACGAACGGGTCGACGACTTACTCGATCTTCGCAAGATGACCGAGATCGGAGTTCCAGGCGGTGCACACAACGTCAGCGCCGGCGGCTGAGGTTCGTTGCTCCAGGTTTAGGGCTGACAGTCCGCTGGCGGCCGGTATAGCTTTCGGGCGTGCGAATCACCACGTGGGCGGAATACGGGCTGATCTGCGCGCTTCACCTGGCGAAGCGCGCAGGCGAGGGGCCGATCACGGGACGCGAGATTGCCTCCGGTGAACGGTTGCCCGCGGACTATGTCGAGCAGATTCTCCTGCGCCTCCGCCGCGCCGACCTGGTGAAGAGCACTCGTGGCGCGCGAGGCGGATACATGCTCGCGCGGGCGGCGGCCGACATTTCGGTACGCGAAATCATCGCCGCATCGGAGCTCGGAACGTTCGACCTCCACTGCGTCACCCATCCCGTCGGTGAAGAGCGCTGCGCCGAATCGCAGAGCTGCAGCATCCGCCCTGTGTGGATGATGCTGCAGCAGAAGATCGACGACGTGCTCCAGAGCGTGCACCTGGCTGATCTGCTGGTCGATGAGCGCGCCGTTCGGCAGCGTGTCGGGCTTCCTGTCCTCACAGTCTGATCGGCACCGGCCGCCCGTGGTGGCACCTTCGTTCTTCGCCGTCTGGCGTCAGCAGCGTCAGCTGCGACGGAGCGCCGCGTCCTATGTGCTCAGTCTTCTCACCGAGCCCGGCCCTGAAGACGTTAGCTGGCTGAGCGACGTCGCGACGCGCGGTGACGCGGACCGCGCACGCTGGGAGCTTCGCTACGCTCGCCGAGCCGCTGGGCTTCTCTCGGCGGCGCGTGACGCACTCGACGACCGCACGGCGTCGGCCGTCGCGCACGAGATCGGGGAGAGTTGGGCGAAGGACCGGAACATCGCGGCCGAGATGCGCCACGCGGCAGAGCAGCAGTTCAACGCTCGGCTCCGGTCGCTTGGTCAGGCCATGGCGGCGCGCTCGTCGCCCGAGCCGACCTCGACCCGACTCGGACGTGCATTGCTCACCGCGGCCGGCGCCCGGAACCCCTCGGCGGCCGACACCGATCGAGCAGGCGGCATCGTCTCGGAGTATCTCGAACAAGCCAACGAGGCGCTCCGCCGGGTTTTCGGAACGGCGGCGCTTCCGGAGAACCTGCCACCGTCGGCAGTCCAGGCTGGGGGACCGACCACTACGCCGCGTCGCTGAGCCCAAGATCGCTGGGGGCGGATGCACGAGCGGCGCAGACGCTCGTCACGTCTACGCCGCTCGCGTACTTCTCAGGGATGCCGAAGGGGGGACTCGAACCCCCACGGGCTATCGCCCACTGCGCCCTGAACGCAGCGCGTCTACCAATTCCACCACTTCGGCAGGGAGCAGAAACGTATCGGAGCCCATAGTGAAAGGCAACGCTACGCGCGTCCACGTGCGCGTCCACTTTGCCAGGGCTACGAGCCATCCTATTCTTTCGTGACGTTGCGGCGTTCGGCCGCCGCTCGCGCGCTGCCGCCTGCCGTATCGACCTGACCGATGGCTCAAGAGAAAAAGAGGACGACCGCCAGATAGTCGCGCGGAACAAGCGCGCGCGCCACGACTACCACATTCTGGATAGTTGGGAGGCGGGCCTCGTGCTGACCGGAACCGAGGTGAAGTCGTTGCGCGACGGCAAGGCGACGATGGCGGACGCGTATGCCTTGGTGAAGGACGGCGAAGTGTTTCTGCTCAACCTGCACATCTCGCCGTACGAAAAAGGCAACCAGTTCAACCACGAACCGACGCGAACGCGGAAACTGTTGCTACACCGGAAGGAGATCCGTCGGTTGATTGGATCGGTCGAGCGGCAGGGCCTCACGCTGATTCCGCTCGAGTTGTACTTCCGCGGAGGAGTGGCGAAGGTGAATATCGCGTTAGGCAAGGGCAAGAAGTTGCACGACAAGCGCGCGGACGACCGCAAGAAGACAGACGAGCGCGACATGGCGCGCGTGGCGCGCGTGCGATGATTCTGACGCTGGCGCTCCTGTTCCAGCAGGCGGCAGCCCAGCCGTTCTCCAGCGTCACGATCCGGAACGGCGAACGATCGGCTACGGTGCCCGTCGTCCTCGTCGACCGGGGCCCGGCTGTCGCCGCGGACGCGCTGGCCGAAGCGCTCGGCGGACAGGTCGACGCGCGCGGCAAGGACGAGTTCACCGTTTCACTCGCCGGCCTGCGCGTTCTGGTGACGCCAAACGTTCCGTTCGTGCGCATCGGTGACCAGACACTCCCGCTTACGGCGGAACCGACGCTTCGCGGGGGGAAGTTGCTGCTGCCGTATACGTTCGTGAGCGACTTCCTGCCACGCATCGCGAGCGGCGTCACGTTCGATGCTCGGCGCGCTGTACTGCAGCGCCAACTGGCGAGCGGTCCTCCTGCCTCATCCCGCAAGACCAAGTCGAACTTCTTCACTGTGGTCGTGGACGCCGGACATGGTGGCCCCGACAGAGGCATGCACGGGCCGATCGGCGCGAGCTGGCAGATGAACGAGAAGGACATCACGCTCGACGTCGCGCTCGCGCTTCGCGATGTGCTGTCCGAGCGCGGAGCAGCCGTGATCATGACGCGGTCCACCGATACACTGATCGCGCTCAATGACCGCGGGCGCATCGCGAATGCGAAGAAAGGCGATGTGTTTGTCTCGATCCACGTCAACGCGGCGAACCCGCGTTGGAAGCAGCCGGGTGCCGCGCGTGGCTTCGAGACGTATTTTCTTTCCGAGGCCCGCACCGAAGACGCGCGCCGAGTGGAGGCGATGGAGAACGAGGTAGTGAAGTACGAGATCGCAAACAACGTCGCCGCCAATGACCCGTTGAGCTTCATCGTGCACGACATGGAGCAGAACCAGCACCTTCGTGAATCGAGCGAGCTCGCTGCCACCGTGCAGCGTTCGCTCGCGAAGATGCATCCGGGTCCGGACCGTGGCGTGAAGCAAGCCGGCTTCCGTGTGCTGGTGACCGCGTTCATGCCCGCCGTGCTCGTCGAGATCGGTTTCGGGACCAACGAGACGGAAGCACGATACCTCCGCGATCCTCGCCGGCAGCGGGAGATCGCGACATCCATCGCGGACGCCACGATGCAATACCTGGCTGCGTATCAACGGCGTACGAGCGCCACGGGGCAGTGAGCCGACCGAACGTCGCCACTGCTCGTGACGGTCGACTCGGCGTCGACTTCTGCGGCGTTCGATTTCAGAATCCGATTCTTCTCGCGGCGGGAACTGCGGCGTACGGCGAAGAGCTCGACGACGTCGTGCAACTCGACCGGCTCGGTGGGATCATCACGAAAGCCGTGAGCCTGGAGCCGAGGCACGGCGCGCCGTCGCCGCGAGTGGCGGAGTTCGATGGCGGGATGATGAATGCGGTGGGGCTCGCAAACCCGGGTGTCGTACAGGTCCGCGAGCGACACCTGCCGTGGCTCGGGAAACGGTTGCCTAACGCGCGCACGATCGTGAACGTCATCGGCTTTCAACCCGACGAGTTCCCGCGCGTGATCGAGGAGCTCGGCGACGACGCGCCCGTTCACGGCTTCGAGCTCAACGTGAGTTGTCCGAACACGAAGGCCGGGGGCGTCGAGTTCGGTGCGGACCCGGCGGCGTTGCGTGAAGTCGTTGCAGGCGCGCGAGCGGTGACGCAACGGCCGTTGATCGTCAAACTCGCGCCGACGCTCGCCGATATTGGCGGCGCGGCACGTATCGCGGTCGATGCTGGCGCTGACGCGATCAGCGTGGTGAACACGATTCCCGGGCTCGCCATCAATGTCGAACGTCGTCGGCCTGCACTCGGCTATGGGACTGGCGGTATCAGCGGGCCGGGGCTTCTTCCGGTTGGCGTGCTGGCGACGTGGAAGGTCCGCAAAGCAACCAAAGCACCGATCATTGGGATCGGAGGCATCAGCAGCGTGGACGGCGTGCTTCAGTATCTCATTGCCGGTGCATCGCTCGTCGCGGTGGGCACTGGCGCGCTCAGGGATCCGCGATTGCCCGAGCGGCTCGTGCGTGAGCTCGACGCGTGGTGCGCCGCGCACGGTATACGGTCTCTCACAGAAATCACCGGCACTCTCGAGTGGCCCACATGAGCACGACTCCGATCGTCGCGTTGGACGTTCCCTCGGCCGACGACGCGCTCGCTGTCGTTCGGACGCTAGGAGAGCGGTGTCGATTCTACAAAATCGGCAACGAGCTCTTTACCGCGGCGGGTCCGAGCGTTGTCGAACGTGTGCGAGATACCGGCGCGCGAGTGTTTCTCGACCTCAAGCTGCACGACATCCCCAACACCGTGCGCGGCGCAGCGCGGTCGGCGGCGTCACTCGGCGCGAGTCTGCTCACGGTGCATGGCGTCGGGGGAACCGAGATGGTCTCCGCTGCAGTTGAAGGAGCAGGGAATCAGTTGGGAATCCTGGTTGTTACCGTGCTGACATCGTTCGATGATCGCACATTAGGCGAGGCGACGGGCCGGCCGGAGATCTCAGCGTCGGCGGAGGTGGCGCGACTAGCTGACGTCGCGGCGCACGCGGGGGCGCATGGGATCGTGTGCTCGGGCGCCGAGGCGAGTGCAATGCGCGAGCGGTTCGGCGAGCGTCTCGCGCTGCTCATCCCCGGGATTCGCATGCGCGGCGGCGCCGTTCACGATCAGCGCCGAGTTGTTACACCGGCTGAAGCGGCCGTTGCCGGCGCGCGTTACATCGTGGTCGGGCGGGCGGTGACTGGAGCGGCGGACCCGGCCAGCGCGATGGACGCGGTGATGGCGGAGCTCGAGTCGGACGGACACTGCACAACGAATACCGTGTCCCTTGCATAGCGGCTGTAAGCCCGTTAATCTGAGTGTCTTGGCCGAAATTATCTTTGTTTTTACTGGAGCGCCCTGTGAAAGTTCGCAGCAGCGTTAAGCCGATCTGTGAGCACTGTCGAGTCGTGAAGCGCAGCGGCGTCACGCGCATCATCTGCAAGCGCAACCCCAAGCACAAGCAGCGTCAAGGTTAGATATGGCTCGAATTGCTGGCGTTGACCTCCCGCGTGACAAGAAGGTCGAGATCGGTCTCACGTACATCTATGGGATCGGCCGTTCCATTGCACGCAGAATTCTGCAGACCACGGGCGTGAGCTCGGATCTGCGCGTCCGTGATCTCAATGACGCCGACGTGAATCGGCTGCGGCAGGCGATCGAACGCGATTATCGCGTCGAGGGCGCTCTGCGCACCGAGGTGGCGATGAACATCAAGCGATTGATGGACATCGGCTCCTATCGGGGCATCCGCCACCGTCGTGGTCTGCCGGTGCGCGGTCAGCGGACGCATACGAATGCCCGTACGAAGAAGGGTCCACGCCGCGCAATCGCCGGCAAGAAGAAGGTGACCAAGTAGTCATATGGCAACTGCGAAGAAGACCAAGCGCGTGATCGAGGCGGAGGGAGTCGCCCACATCAGCGCGACGTTCAACAATACGACGATCACGATCTCCGACACGCACGGGAACACCGTGTCCTGGGGGTCGTCAGGCAAGGCCGGCTTCAAGGGATCCAAGAAGTCGACGCCATTCGCCGCGACGGTCGCCGCGGAGCAGGCAGCGCGAGAAGCGATGTCGCTCGGCGTTCGGCGCGTGCACGTGCGCGTTCAGGGTCCCGGGTCGGGACGCGAGTCGGCCATTCAGGCGCTCGCGTCCGCTGGCTTGCAGGTGAAGTCGATCAAGGACGTGACGCCGATCCCGCACAACGGCTGCCGTCCTCCCAAGCGACGGAGAGTCTAACCAATGTCACGTTACACCGGTCCCAGCTGCCGTCAGTGCCGCCGCGAAGGGACGAAGCTGTTCTTGAAGGGAACGAAGTGCTTCACCGAGAAGTGCCCGGTCGAGCGTCGTCCGTATGCGCCGGGTCAGCACGGCCAGAACACGGCGCGTCGCCGCAAGTCGTCCGAGTATTCCAAGCAGCTTCGCGAGAAGCAGAAGATCAAGCGCATCTACGGCGTGAGCGAGCGGCAGTTCCGTAACACGTTCGAGCGTGTGGCGTCGCTCCCCGGCATCACTGGCCACAACCTTCTCGCAGCACTCGAGAGCCGGTTGGACAACGTGGTGTATCGCATGGGTTTCGCCGCGAGCCGTAAATCAGCGCGTCAGCTCATTCGTCACCGCCACGTCGAGATCAACCAGCACACCGTCGACGTGCCGAGCTATCTCGTCGATCCCGGCGAGGAAGTGCGCGTTCGCATGAAGTCGCGTGAGATGGTCGCGATCATGGCCGCGATGGATCAGGCGACCCGTGGCGCTCCGCTCTCGTGGATCGCGGTGGATCGCGACACGTTCAGTGGCCGGATGCTCGAGCGTCCGCAGAGGACCAGCATTCCGATCGCCGCACAGGAGCAACTCGTAGTCGAGTTGTACTCTAAGTAAGCCGGGAACCGGGAACGAGGAACTGGGAAACTGACGCACTGCGCCGTTCCCGGTTCCCAGGTCCCAGTTCCCGTTTTTGGTCGGGGCCCTAGTCCCCATACGAGCTCACCGCGCGCTAGGGGCGGGGTGAGGCGTTGCCGAGGCGATGTCTCGGTATGACCGTTCAAAACAGCGAATACATGGCACAAGTCATCGATCTTACCGGGTTGGTTCGTCCGCAGCTGGTCGAAGCTACCAAGCGCGACGACAACACGAACATCGCGGAGTTCCGCCTCCAGCCGCTGGAGCGTGGCTTCGGCCACACGCTCGGCAACGCGATGCGGCGCATGCTGCTCTCGTCGCTGCGCGGCTCCGCCGTTTGGGGCTTCCGCATTGACGGCGTCGTTCACGAGCACCAGACCATCCCTGGGGTGGTCGAGGACGTGCACCAGATCATCGCGAACCTGAAGACGCTCACGATGTCGCTCGCCGATGACCTCGACGAGGCGATTCTCCGCATCTCCAAGTCCGAAGCCGGCCCGATTACGGCAGCCGACATTCAGGACCAGAGCGGCGTGAAGGTCATCGACCAGCGTCACCACCTGTTCACGCTCCAGGACGATCGCGACATCAACGTCGAACTGTACGTGAACAAGGGCCGCGGGTACATCGAAGCCGACCAGCACGTGATCGACCGTGGACTTCCGATCGATCTCGTTCGCATCGATTCGATCTACAATCCGGTTCGTCGTGCGAACTTCACGGTGGCCGAGACGCGCGTTGGTCAGCGCACCGACTACGACCGCCTGATGCTGACGGTCGAGACGAACGGCACCATCACGCCGGAAGAGGCAGTGAGCTACGCCGCCGCGCTCGCGCAGACGCACTTCCAGTACTTCGCGGGCTTCGGCTCGCACGCGTCGGCACCGGTGGGTGGTGGCGGCGAGCAGTCCACCGGCGATGCGCACCGGTTGGCGGAGCTCTTCCGCACGCCTATCGACGACCTCGAGTTGTCGGTGCGGTCGGTCAACTCGCTCAAGAACTCGAATATCCGCTCGCTGGGTGACCTGGTTCGCCAGACCGAAAGTCAGATCCTGCAGGTCAAGAATTTCGGGAAGAAGTCGCTGCAGGAGATCGCCGATCTCCTCGAGCGCGAAGGCTTGAATTTCGGGATGCGCTGGGACGAGAACGGCGAGGGCGTGCGGATCACCGATTGGGGAACGCCGCCGAGCCGCGCCGCCGCCAACGCGCCTGACGACGAAGAGGAGTAAGACCAATGCGTCATCGCAAGGCAGGACGGCAGCTACGTCGCACGAGCGAGCAGAAGCTCGCGTTGATGCGCAATCTCGCCACGTCACTCATCGAGTATGGCGCGATCGAGACCACCGAGGCGAAGGCGAAGGAGCTGCGTCCGTTCGTGGAGAAGCTCATCACGAAGGCGCGCACCGGTACGCTGCATTCGCGTCGTCTCGCTGGACGTCACGTCCAGAAGCGTGAAGCCGCAGACAAGTTGTTCCAGGAACTTGGGCCACGCTTCGCCAAGCGTCCTGGTGGCTACACGCGCATTCTCAAGACTGGTCACCGCAAGGGTGACGGCGCCGAGATGGCGCGCATCGAGCTGATCGAGAGCTGAGACCCATGCCTATCAACCGCAACCGATGCTACTCCTGCGATCGCGGAGTCGCCTTCGGCAATAATGTTTCGCACGCGAACAACAAGACGCGTCGCACGTGGAAACCGAACCTGCAGGTCGTCCGCGTGGTCGTCGGTGAGCGCGTTCAACGCGTGAAGGTCTGCGCGCGATGCCTGCACGCCGGCAAAGTGCAGCGAGCCCCGCGCGGAGCGAGGGTCGCCTGAACCCGAACGTGTCCGAAGAAAACGGGAGCTCCTTCGGGGGCTCCCTTTTTTCTGCCAATAGGGGCCAGAGTCGAGTGACATTCATTCCACGCCGCCATTGCCAACTGCGCTGATCACCGGCATCACCGGCCAGGATGGCTCGTACCTCGCCGAGCTACTGTTGGCGAAGGGTTACCGCGTCGTCGGTGTGGTCCGCCGCAGCTCCACCACCGCCTACGAACGCGTCGCTCACATCATCGATCGACTCGAGTTCGTGTCCGCCGACCTGCTCGACCAGCATTCGCTCGTTGATGCGGTGCGCGCGTGCCAGCCCGACGAGATCTACAACCTCGCGGCGCAGAGCTTTGTCGGAACGTCGTGGACGCAGCCGGTGCTCACGGGCGAGTTCACGGCGCTCGGTGTGACGCGGATGCTCGAGGCCGCGAAGAAGGCTGCGCCCGACGCGCGCTTCTACCAGGCGAGCTCGAGCGAGATGTTTGGAAAGGTCGTCGAGACTCCGCAGCGCGAGACGACGCCGTTCTACCCGCGCAGCCCGTACGGCGTGGCGAAAGTCTATGGCCACTGGATCACCGTGAACTACCGCGAAAGCTTCGGGATGTACGCGGTCTCGGGAATCCTGTTCAACCACGAGAGCCCACGCCGCGGGCTGGAATTCGTGTCGCGTAAGATTACGGACGGCGCGGCGCGCATCAAACTCGGTCTGCAGTCGGAACTGCGGCTCGGCAACCTCGAGTCGCGGCGCGATTGGGGGTTTGCGGGCGACTACGTCGAGGCGGTCTGGCTGATGCTGCAACAGCCGACGCCAGACGACTACGTTGTGGGGATGGGTATGACGCACTCGGTTCGCGAGCTGTGCGAAGTCGCGTTCCGAACGGCGGGCCTCGATTACCGCGATCACGTGGTGCAGGACGAGAAGTTCTTTCGGCCCGCCGAAGTGGATCTGCTGGTCGCAGACCCGTCGAAAGCGCGACGTGTGCTGGGGTGGGAACCTCGCGTACCGTTCGAACGGCTGGTCGAGATGATGGTGGAAGCTGATCTGGCACGATACCAGGCCGAACTGAGATAAGAATGCCTCGTCGTACGGACTTACATCGGATCTTGGTGATCGGCTCAGGGCCGATCGTGATCGGGCAAGCCGCCGAGTTCGACTACTCGGGAACACAGGCCGCGCGAGCGCTGCGGGAGGAGGGATACGAGGTGATCCTCGTAAACTCCAATCCGGCGACCATCATGACCGATCCGGAGATCGCCCACCGCACGTACATCGAGCCCGTGACGCCGGAGTTCGTCGAACTCGTCATCGAGCGCGAAAAGCCGGACGCGCTGCTGCCGACGATGGGCGGTCAGACCGCGCTGAACGTCGCGATGAAGCTGACCGAACGGGGCGTGCTGGCGAAGCACGGTGTCGAGTTGATCGGCGCGAAGGAACGTGCGATCAAGGTGGCCGAGGATCGCGCGGAGTTTGCGCTGGCCATGGAGCGCATCGGGCTGCAGGTGCCGCAGGGTCGCATCGCGCACACGTGGGACGACGCGATCGCCATCAGCGACTTCGTCGGGTTCCCGGCGATCATCCGACCGTCGTTCACGTTAGGTGGGTCCGGTGGCGGTATTGCCTACAACCGCGACGAGTACGAATCGATTGTGCGGCGCGGCCTCGCCGAGTCCCCGACCAGCCAGGTGCTCATCGAGCGGAGCCTGCTCGGTTGGAAAGAGTTCGAGCTCGAGGTCATGCGCGATCACGCGGACAACGTCGTGATCGTGTGCTCGATCGAGAACATCGACCCGATGGGCGTGCACACGGGCGACTCCATTACCGTTGCGCCGGCGATGACGCTCACGGATCGAGAGTACCAGGTCATGCGTGACGCCGCCGTCGCCGTCATTCGCGAGATCGGTGTCGAGGCGGGCGGGTGCAACATCCAGTTCGCGATCAATCCGCGCGACGGCGAGATGGTCGTGATCGAAATGAACCCGCGGGTGTCACGCTCCTCAGCGCTCGCGTCCAAGGCCACGGGGTTCCCGATCGCGCGCATCGGCGCGAAGCTGGCCGTGGGCTATCGTCTGGACGAGATACCTAACGACATCACGAAGACGACGCCGGCGTCGTTCGAGCCGGTGCTCGACTATGTCGTGGTGAAGTGTCCGCGATTCGCGTTCGAGAAGTTCGCTCGGGCGAACCCGTACCTGACGACGCAGATGAAGAGCGTCGGCGAGTCGATGGCGATCGGGCGGACGTTCAAGGAAGCGTTTCAGAAAGGTCTCCGCGCGCTGGAGATCGGTCGTCCGGGATGGACCATCGGCGAGCGCGTGAGCGACGATCGATTGCCCGACGACACGATTGAAGCGCTCCGTGGCGCGCTGCGCCAGCCGACACCAGAGCGAATCTTTCAGATCAAGCGCGCGCTCGAAGCCGGCATGTCCGTGGAGGACCTCCACGACCTCACGAAGATCGACCCGTGGTTCCTGTGGCAGATGCAGGAGTTGCGGGACGCCGAGCGTCGTTATGCAACGCTCGACGATGTGAATGCCGACGACATGCGCGAAATGAAGCGCGCCGGGTTCTCCGACCGACAGCTCGCGACGCTGCGTGACGAAACGGAAGCCGACGTTCGGAAACACCGGTGGTCGCTCGGCATTCACCCGTCGTACAAGATGGTCGATACGTGCGCCGGCGAGTTCCCGTCCGAGACACCGTATCTGTACAGCTCCTACGATGATGAGAGCGAAGCGCCGAAGACCGGACGCAAGTCGGTCATCATTCTCGGCAGCGGACCAAATCGTATCGGACAGGGCGTCGAGTTCGACTACTGCTGCGTGCGCGCCGTGATGGCGCTACGTGAGCAGGGGTACGAGACGATCATGATCAACTCGAACCCGGAGACGGTCTCCACGGATTACGACATTTCGGACAAGCTGTACTTCGAACCGCTGACGCTCGAGGACGTGCTGGAGATCGTGAAGCGCGAGCAGCCGGAAGGCGTCATCGTGCAGCTCGGCGGGCAGACGCCGCTCAAGCTCACGCGGCCGCTGGAGGCCGAAGGCGTACGAATTCTCGGCACATCGCCGGATGCGATCGACATCGCGGAGGATCGCCGACGATTCGACCAGATAGCACGCCAGCTCGACATCAGGCAGCCGGAGAACGGCACGGCCACGAGTGTCGATGAAGCCGTCGTGGTCGCGACGCGCATCGGCTACCCGGTACTCGTCCGACCGTCCTACGTGCTCGGCGGCCGCGCCATGCAGATCGTCTATGATGAGGCGTCACTGCGCGAGTACTTCGCCACCGCGGCGCGCGTGTCGGAAGACCGTCCGGTGCTCATCGACTCGTTCCTCGAGGATGCGTTCGAGGCTGACGTCGATGCGGTGAGCGATGGCAAGCGCGTGGTGATCGGCGGCGTTATGCAGCACATCGAGGACGCCGGCATTCACTCGGGCGACTCGGCGTGCGTGTTGCCGCCGTACATGATTACCGATACCGATGCAGACACGATGCGTCGGCACACGATCGCGCTCGCGAAGGCGCTCGGCGTGGTGGGTCTCATCAACGTGCAGTACGCCGTGAAGCACGGCGTGGTGTACGTCCTCGAGGTGAACCCGCGCGCGAGTCGCACCATCCCGTATGTCTCGAAGGCGATTGGGGTCCCGCTCGCGTCGGTCGCTGCTCGTGTGATGATGGGCGAGACGCTCGACGACATCGGCTTCACCGAGGAGATCGTTCCGCACTACGTCAGCGTGAAGGAGGCCGTATTTCCGTTCACGAAGTTCCGCGAGTTCGACCCGATTCTCGGACCCGAGATGCGCTCGACGGGCGAGGTCATGGGGATCTCGAACTCGTTCGGAAGCGCGTTCGCGAAGGCACAGCTCGCGGCCGACAATGCGCTGCCGCTCAACGGCGCCGTGTTCATCACGGTGAATGACTCCGACAAGAAGAACGTCACCCCGATCGCACGTCAGTTCCACGAGCTCGGCTTCGAGATCTACGCGACACCGGGAACGGCGCGGTACCTCCGTGGGCTCGGTATCCAGGCGACGGAGGTATTCAAGGTGCACGAGGGGCGGCCGCATGGCATCGACCTGATCGTGAACGGGCAGGTCCAGCTGCTGATCAACACGCCGCTCGGCAAACACGCGCTGCGTGACGACTACACGCTGCGGCAGGCCGCGATCGCGAACCGTGTCTCATACACGACGACACTGTCAGCGGCCAACGCGGCGTTGATGGCGATCATCTCCCTCCGCTCGCGGACGCCGAGCATCAAGTCGCTTCAGGAATGGCACGAGGACTTACGCACCTGGCGGGAGGCAGGGCAGACGCCGGAGTCCGCCGCGCGGACGACGCCCATCGGCGTTCCGGTTCCACGTTAGGCGCGACGGCCGGGACGATGAGCGCGTTCATCCACGAATCCAGCTACGTCGATGATGGTGCCGTCATTGGTGACGGTACCAAGGTCTGGCACTTCTGTCACGTCATGGGCGGAGCTGTGATCGGCGAGCGCTGCAGTCTCGGCCAGAACGTGGTCGTGATGCCCGGCACGCGCATCGGCAACAACGTCAAGATCCAGAACAACGTCTCGATCTACGAAGGCGTGGAACTCGAGGACGACGTGTTCTGCGGTCCGTCGATGGTGTTCACGAACGTCATCAATCCGCGCAGTCACGTGTCACGAAAACACGAGTACCAGCGCACGCTCGTTCGACGAGGGGCCACGATCGGCGCGAACGCGACGATCGTCTGCGGTGCGACGCTCGGCGAGTACGCGTTCGTCGGAGCGGGTGCGGTCGTGACGAAGGACGTGAAATCGTACGCGTTGGTGACCGGAGTGCCTGCTCGGCAGGTTGGATGGATGTGTCGATGTGGGGAGAAGATTCCGGACTGCGGACAGCGGGAACAGGGCACGGAGCAACGCGGAACCGAGCGCCGCAACGCGAATCGTCTGCGGTGCGTGCGGACACCGCCTACACGCTCGATGACGACAACTCGCGGCTCGCCGAAGCACCATGACTGAGCATGACTGAGACGCCTCCCATTCGCATCGCTCTCGCAGGGTGTGGGCGCATCAGCCGCAATCACTTCGATGCCATCGCGAAGATCGATGGCCTCGAGCTCGCGGCTGTCTGCGACATCATTCCGGAGCGCGCGCGCGAGGCAGCTGACCGCTATGGCGTGCCATGGTTCGAGTCAGTCGACGAGATGCTCGCCTCGGTTCGATGCGATGCCGTCGCACTCTGCACGCCATCCGGGCTGCATCCGAAGAACGGCATCGTTGCGGCGAGGGCCGGGAAGCACGTCATCTGCGAGAAGCCAATGGCGATCTCGCTCGAGGGTGCGGATGCGCTGGTCCAGGAGTGCGACGCGGCGGGCGTCCAGCTGTTCGTCGTGAAGCAGAATCGATTGAATCCGTCGATTCAGCTGCTCAAGCGCGCGATTGATCGCGGTCGATTCGGTCGGATCTATCTGGCCAACACGACCGTCCGGTGGACGCGCCCCCAGGAGTACTACGACCAGGCGCCGTGGCGCGGCACGTGGGAGTTCGATGGCGGCGCCATCATGAATCAGGCGTCGCACTACGTCGACCTGATTCAGTGGCTCGTTGGACCCGTCGAGAGTGTGACGGCGAAGACTGCCACGCTCGCGCGTCGGATCGAGGCTGAAGATACGGGCATCGCCGTACTGAAATTTCGGTCGGGCGCCCTCGGCGTCATCGAAGTCACAATGCTCACCTACCCGCGAAACCTCGAAGGATCGATCACCATTCTCGGGGAGAAGGGCAGCGTGAAAGTCGGTGGCACTGCCGTGAATCGCGTCGAGCACTGGACGTTCGCGGACTACGATGACGACGACAAGCTCGTGGACGCGGCGTCGACCAATCCTCCGACGGTGTACGGCTTCGGCCACGAGGGCTACTACCGGAACGTGCTTGCGGTGCTGCGCGGTCAGGCCAAGGCGGAAACCGATGGACGCGCGGGGCGCAAATCACTCGAGCTGATTCTCGGGATCTACGAATCCGCGAAGACGGGCCGCGACGTTCCCATTCCTCTCGCGCGCCGCTGATCGAGCCGTCAAACAGCGACGCGGCGCGCGCTCATTCTCTCTCGACTCCTCCAGTCATGCCCGTTCCGTTACTCGATCTTCGTGCGCAGCACGCGACCATCAAGGACGACGTCGTGCGCGCCATGATGCGTGTTGTCGACGACCAGCTCTTCATCCTCGGCGAGCCGGTCGAACGGCTCGAGAAAGCAGTCGCCGAGCTGTCGCGGACGAAATACGCGATCGGGTGCGCCAACGGCACTGACGCGATTCTGCTGGCGCTCCGCGCGCTGGATGTCGGCCGCGGCGACGAGGTCGTAACGACCCCGTTCACGTTCTTCGCGACAGCGGGCACGGTGCATAACGTGGGCGCCACGCCGGTGTTCGTGGACATCGAACCGGACACGTTCAACATCTCGGCGGATGCCGTTGGCGCCGCGGTCGGTCCGAAGACGAAAGCGGTCATCCCGGTGGACCTGTTCGGCGCGATGGCGGCAATCGAGCGTGTCGAAGCCGCGGCGCCCGGTATTCCGATCATTGAGGATGCCGCACAGTCCATCGGCGCCAAGCGTCGAATCGGCGACAGCTGGGTCATGGCTGGAGAGCGCGCCACGATCGGCACGCTCAGCTTTTTCCCGTCCAAGAACCTCGGCGCCTATGGCGACGCAGGGATGATGCTCACGCAGGACGAGGGCCTCGCCACGCGCCTCAAGCGGCTCCGGGTTCACGGCGGGGCGAAGACCTACTACCACGACGAAGTCGGCTACAATAGCCGCCTCGACGCGCTACAGGCCGCTGTGCTCCACGCGAAGCTGGCTCACCTCGAAGGGTGGAGCGCAAAGCGCCGGGCGAATGCCGCGTACTACGATAGCGCCTTCGCGGACCTGCCCGACGTCAAAACGCCATACGTCGAGCCCTGCAACGTCTCGATCTTCAACCAGTACACGATTCGCGTTGCGCGCCGAGATGCTCTTCAGTCCTTCCTGAAGGAACGGGGTATCGGGAACTCGATCTACTACCCCCTCCCGCTCCACCTGCAGCCATGTTTCGCGTACCTGGGCTACAAGGAAGGGAGCTGTCCGGAGTCTGAGCGCGCGGCGGGAGAGGTACTATCCTTGCCGATCTTCCCAGAGCTCGAACAATCCCAACTCGACGAAGTCATCGCTGCCGTACGCTCCTTCTACGGCCGTTGACGCGTCGCGTCATCCGATCGTTCAATTATTGACTGTGATGAAAGCAGAACTCCTTTCCCGAATTCAGGACCGCAGCGCCACCGTCGGCGTCGTGGGGCTCGGCTACGTCGGCTTGCCGCTCGCAATGGAATTCGCGAAGGCGGGTTTCCACGTCATCGGCTACGACGTCAGCGACCGTGTGTGCAAGCTGCTCATGAGTGGCCAGTCGCACATCCAGGACGTTCCCGCGGCCGAAGTCGCCTCAATGCTCAAGAACGGGCTCTTCGAGGCGACGACCGACGAAAGCGCGCTAGGCCGTTGCGACGCGATCTCGATTGCGGTCCCGACGCCGCTCAGCAAGACGCGCGACCCGGACATGAAGTACGTTCAGGCCGCTACCGAGGCGATCGCTCGCAATGCGCACCCTGGGATGCTCGCCGTGCTCGAGAGCACGACGTACCCCGGTACGACGCGCGAAGTCATGCAGCCCAAGCTCGAAGAGCGCGGGCTCACGGTGGGGAAGGACGTCTTCCTCGCGTTCAGCCCCGAGCGCGTCGATCCGGGCAATCCGAAGTACCACACGAAGAACACGCCCAAGGTCGTCGGCGGCATCACGGCCGCGTGCACTGAGGTGGCGGTGGCGCTCTACTCGTCGTGCATCGACACGGTGGTGCCAGTGTCGACGACCGAGGCGGCGGAGCTCGTGAAGCTGCTCGAGAACACGTTCCGGTCGGTGAACATCGGCCTCGTGAACGAGATGGCGATCATCTGCGAGAAGCTGCACGTCAACGTCTGGGAAGTCATCGAGGCGGCCGCGACGAAGCCATTCGGCTTCATGAAGTTCACGCCGGGCCCCGGCATCGGCGGCCACTGCATTCCGCTCGATCCGCACTACCTCGCGTGGAAGATGCGCACCCTGAACTACAAGACGCGCTTCATCGACCTGGCGAGCGAGATCAACAGCGAGATGCCGGCGCTCGTCGTCGACAAGGTCTCGGTTGCGCTCAACGATGACAGAAAGGCGGTCAACGGCAGCCGCATCATCGTCGTCGGCGTCGCGTACAAAAAGGACATCGACGACATCCGCGAGAGCCCTGCGCTCGACGTGATCCGCCTGCTCGAGGAGCGCGGTGCTGAAGTCGTCCATCACGACCCGTTCATCCCGCGGTTTCGTGACGGAGGTCACGATGGTGGAGGGGAGCACAAAGAGCGCATCGGCGTGCGATCTGAGCGCCGCGGAGTTAGGCAGGGCGGACGCGGTCGTTATCGTCACGGACCACTCGCAGATCGACTACCAGCAGATCGTCGATGACGCGAACCTCGTGATCGATACGCGCAACGCGACTGCGCACGCGAGTCGCGGGCGGGCGCGAGTCGTTTCGCTCGCCGCTGACCCCAAGCCCGCGGCGACGGCGTCGCTCGGCACGCAGTCTCGGAAGAAGACCGCGATGACCTGATCGACCGGTCCTTTCGCCGGCAACGGACTAGCAGCGCCCGGCCGCCAATCTGGCGACCGGGCGCTTTTTCGTGTCCGTCGGTCTCGACCGTGGCCCAACGCTTGCTTTCTGACGGTTGGCCAATGGCGTGGCAGAGGCGTCGTCTCGCCGTGGGCTCGCCGTGATGACTCGCGGGGGTTGAGGGGCGACCGCTCCGATCTCCGCGAATCATGGTGCGCGCCACCTCTCACCGTGCGCCTTCCCTGCGAACACGTCCGATTCAGATCCTTCGTTCCGCGGCGACCAGCTGTGCGTTCCCGCTCGCCTGCTGGCAGACGATTGAGCGCCTTGCGATCGCGTTCATAGCGACGCTCTTATCGTTGGCGGCGGGCGGCAACGCCGCTGCGCAGGGGCAGCCGCACTCGCTGACGACGCTGCCGATCGGCGACGCCGCGTACGCGCAGTTGGCCGCGCTCGAACGCAGCGGGTGCAGGCCGGCACGCGTCTCGCCGCATCGCCCGTTCATGGTCCGCGACGTCCAGCGAGCGGTCGCGCGGTTTGCGTCCAACCCGCAATGCGGTGGTCCGGTCGCGGTGTCACTCGCGACTCGGTTTCTGGCGGCACGCAAGCCGACGCCGCCAGGCGAGGTCGCTTCGGATCTGGCGGCGGCCGTCCGCGAATCGGAGCCCGACTCGTTGGACACGTTTCGCTTCGGCGGGCGAGCGACGATTCGTGGCACGGCGCTCGCCCGCGGCGAGTTCGAGCCGCTGTGGGCCGGCGTTAGGCCGAGCGACGAGGGGACACCGCCGGTAGTCGCTGAGGGCCGCGCGCGACTTGGCTGGTCGTCGTCGCCGCACCTCGTTGTCGTCGGTGAGTTGTATGGGCAGACCTCGCGCCGGAATGATCCCACCGTTCGACAGCGTGCGTTCCGCAACACGTCGGGCGTCGTCGATTTCGGCGAGACCTACGCGAACGCGTCGTTAGGCAGGCTGGACGTCTCGTTCGGCCGGAGCTGGGCGTCGTGGATGGGCGAGGACACCGAGTCGATCGCGCTGTCGGCGAATGGTCCGCTCGTGGACCGGCTCGAGCTCGGCCTTCGATGGCGCGTCGCTGAAGTGCGGGCGATTGTCGCGTCAGTCAACGACGTGACAATGACGCCGGAGCTCGACAGCCTTGCCGCGGACACGCCCGAGACCCGTTTTCATCGCTGGCTCTACGGCCACGTCCTCACCATCAAACCGAACGATCGTCTTGAGTTCACGATCGGCGAAACGATATTGTCGTCACGTACGACGGGCGGGCTCGACCTCGCGTACGCGAATCCCGTCATGGCGTATGTCATCACCCAGAACGACACAGGCCGCGTCGGTTCCGATACACGCGACAACCTCGTCGTCTTCGGCGGCGCTCGCGTTGCGCTCGGCCGCGGTCACATCGGCGCCGAGCTGACGGTGGATGACATCCAGATCGATGCCGAGGACCGGGAGACTACAGCGGATCAGCTCGCATGGCGAGTCTATGGCGCCCTGCCGATCCCTGTTGGTACGAACTCGGGTGCGAAGGTCGAATACCGCCGCGTCGACAGCTACGCTTACCTTCGGGACTTCTACACCGACGTGTACCAGCAGTACGATAAACCGCTGGGCTCAGTGCTCGGTCCTGGCGCGGACCTCATCCGCGCCGTGGGTGAGACGTGGATCGGTGGCGATGTGCGAGTCGCTGCCGGCATTGGGCACTGGCGTCAGGGAGGACTGCGGATCGACCAACGGCCAGCCCAAGGACCGAATGGCAACGCAAACAAGCCTTTCCCGGCCGTCACGAGCACCCGTCCAGAAGTTCAGTCCGCTCTCCTGGCGGACCTGCAAGCGCAACGGCTCAATCTTCGCGTCCCGATCTCAGTGCAACTCCAGCTCGCGCGCATCGAGAACGCGGCGAACGTGTCTGCCGCCGCGGCCCTATATGTGCGAGCAGTCATCAGCGGTTCCTATGCGTTCCGATATCCCTGACGCTTCGCGTGGTCGGCCACACACGTACGCCCGAGGGCGTGCTCGCCAATCGAGAGCACGCATCGCGTGCATCACGTCGTGTGTCTTCGCGGTACTGGCGATGGCGGCGGCGCCGACACGCGCGCAGACGGTCCTGCCGCTGCCGGCCCCGCAGGACACAGGGACGGCTCCCCGAAACGTGGGTGCGCTCCGTCCCGGTGACGTCCTCAAGATCGCGGTCTTCCGCGACAAGGAGCTCACGGGCGATTATCCGATCGATGCGCGCGGCTATGTGCAGATTCCGGGACTCGGCGTGATCAAGGCGGCGGGTCTCGATCCGACCGAAGTCACCGATCGATTGCGGCTCGCGCTCATCGAGCGCGGATTCGCTCGCCCGGAGATCTCGGTGCAGCCGCTGATCCGCGTCTCGGTGTTAGGCGAGGTGCGTTCGCCGAACGTCTACCCGGTCGATCCGGGAACCAGCCTGCTGCAACTCCTCACCGTGGCAGGCGGACCCACGGACCGCGCGAAGCTCCAGGACACGCGCGTCATTCGCGACGGTCGCGCATTCAAGATCGACATGGACGGCGGTCTTCACGGGAGTCCCGCCGGGCGCGTGGTGCTCTATTCCAACGACGTTGTCGTCGTCGGGCGAAAGAGAGGGTTGACGAGCGAGAACCTCGGGCTTAGCGCTGACGGGTGCATCCTTCATTCTCGTCGTGCTCAACATTGGCTTTCCTGGTGCGTCACAATTGAGAGCTCCCTATCTTGCCCCGGTCGCGAACGGTGACGATGCGCCGGTGGGCGGCGATGCCTTCTCGGTGCGCGACGTGCTGCTCGCCGTGCGCCGTCGCTGGTGGGCGGTCCCCATCGTGTTCGTGCTGTTCGTGTCGTTCGGTATCTGGCGAACGATGCGCGAACCGCACATTTACCGCGCGGCGACTACCGTCCGCATCGAGAACGCGACGTCGCCTATTGCGGGCGTACAGACGAGCGCGCCGACCTACGACTATCGGATCGATCCGATGGTGTCGGAGCAACAGGTCATCAAGAGCCGGATGGTTGCCGAGCGTGTCGTCAACGCGCTCGGCCTGCGTCTCCGCGTGGTCGAACCGTCGGGCCTCGAGCGCGCCGATCTGTTCGGTGGGGTGCCGCCACTCGTGGATTCCACCGCACCTCCGGGCGACCTCAGGCTCACGTTAGGCGCGACGACGTACTCGCTGAGCACCGGCGGCATCAAGTACGCCACCGCGACGTACGGTCGAGCGGTCGCCGGCGGCGGCGTGAGATTCGTCGTGCCGGAGCGGCCGCCGGTCCGCGAGCAGAGCGTCCTGCTCGAGATACTTCCGCTCGCGGCGGCCGCGGCCGAGCTGCGCGGTTCGATCGCGACGAAGGTCCTGCCGCAGACGAACATCGTCGAGATCTCGTATGTCGGCACCGAGCCCGCACTCGTCCGCGACGTGACGAACGCCGTCGCCCGCGAGTATGCCGCCGTTTCCAGCGAAATGCAGCGCGCGAATGCGCGTGCAAGGAGTCAGTTCATCGCGTCGTCGCTGCGTGATCAACGTCTGCGGCTGGACTCGGCCCAGGACGCACTCAAGAACTTCAAGGAGCGCGAGCAGATCGGCGATGTGAACTCCGAGCAGGCGGCGCTCGCCCAAAGCATCCATCGGATGGAAGAGGCGAAGCAGTCGGGCCTCGTCGAGCAGCAGATCTATTACACGCTCGTGGGCAAGCTCACGGCGGCGGACACGGCTGACGAAGAGCTTCGCCGTCTCGTGGGCACCGAGGCCGTCGAGAAGAATCGCTACATCGCGAACCTTTACGACCGCTGGTTCAGCCTCGTGAAGGAGCGCGAAACGCTCTATGCGCGCGGTCGGACGGAGAAGAACGAGGACGTGAAGGCAGTGCAGCGTTTGATCAGCCGGACGAAGGAAGACGTCCAGAGCGCGAGCCAACTCTATCTGCTGGCGCTGCAGTCGCGCCTCGGCTCGCTCGACAAGTCGATCGCGAACCTTCGCGTGCAGACGGAGAAATATCCGAAGCTCGAAGCCGAGCAGACGCGGCTCTCGGCGACGATGGGGACGATGCAGCGAACGTTCGACAACCTCCAGTCCGAGTTCCAGCTCGCGCGGATCTCCGAGTCGGTGGACGCCGGTCGCGTGCAGTCCATCGACGAAGCCACGCTCCCCACGTTTGCCGTCTCGCCCAACCGTAAGCGCGCGATCACGTACTCCGCGCTCGTGGGCCTGCTTCTCGGGTTCGCGCTGGCGTTCGCGCTCGACCGGCTCGACGACTCCGTCAAATCGCCGGACGAGTTGCGAGAGCAGATGGATCTTCCGATGCTCGGCTTGATTCCGGCGATCCGTGCGGAGCGAGGCAGTCGCCGGACGGCCGACTCGACGGCCGGCCGACTGATCACACATGCCGACCCGCGATCGCCGGTAGCCGAGGCGTACCGTTCCATGCGAACGAACCTGGCGTTCGCGCGCGCGCAGCAGTCGCCGCAGGCAATCGTGGTGGCGAGTCCTGGACCGTCCGATGGCAAGTCGACCACCGTCGCAAACCTCGCCATCACGTTCGCTCAGCAGGGCCAGCGTACGCTGTTGATCGACGCGGACCTGAGGCGCGCGGTGCTCGACAAGGCGTTCTCGATTCCGCGTTCGCCGGGGCTCACCGAAGTCATCATCGGGGAAGCGTCGCTCGAGGACGCGGTGCACGAGACGGCGGTGCCGAACCTGTCGCTCGTTGCCAGCGGTCGTTTCCCGCCGAACCCGGCCGAGCTGCTCGGCTCGGTGCGCATGCAGGAAATACTGCACGAAGCCAAAGCACAGTTTGACGTCGTGCTGCTGGACTCGCCGCCGCTCCTGGCGGTGACCGATGCCGCGGTGCTCGCTACGATGGTCGATGGCGTCGTGCTCGTAGTTCGCACGGAGCGTACGAAGCGTGATGCGGTGCGGCGGGCGCTCGGACACATCCACTCGGTCCGCGGGCGCTTGTTAGGCGCCGTGCTGAACGACGTGGATCTTCGAAGCGGCGCGTACTATGGCAGCTATGGGCACTACTATTACTCGTATTACGGTACCGATCGCCGTGCCAGCAACGGAGGTGGTGCGGTGCGGCGACTGCGCCAGCTCGTCGGGCGCGGCGCGTCCAACAACGGCGAGAGCGACGAAGGCGCGTGAGCAGCGCTGTGGAGGACGGACACGTGGCGGCGATCTCGTTCGACGTGCGCGATGCGGTTTCGCTCGCGATCAGGCTCGCGCTTGGGAAGCCTCGGCTCGAGGACTGCTACGCCAACTGGGCCCTGGTGTTCGACGCGGCGTCGCGCGAGTTGCTCGCGCCGCTCGCGTGGATTCGGTCGGGTCAGTTCATTCGTCGGTTCGCCGGTCCGGTTGTGACGGATCGGTGGCGTCGTGCGGCGGTGGCGACGCACGTCCGGGGACAGCAGCAGCTCGACCTGCTACGGGTTGCCATGGATGCGCTCAGAGCCGCGGGGGTCGAAGGCATCGCGCTCAAGGGGTTACCGTTAGGCCAACGGCTCTACGGTGATCCGTTCGTCCGCTGCTCGGCGGACATCGACCTGTATGTCCCCGCGGTACAGCGGGCACGCGCGAGCGCTGCGCTCGAGTCCATCGGCTGGCGGAGCGACGACGGGCAGGCGCCCTGGCACGAGGCGTGGTCGATCTGGCGCGCGGACGTCGCGTATCATCTCGAGCTGCACTCGTCGCTCGTATCCGATCATCTGTTCCACTTGGAGCCGCCGGCGCCGGGGTCCACCACCGTGTATGTCGCCGGTGTGCCGGTGCGCGCGCACGCCGGTGATTTTGTTGCGCCGTACCTGGCGGTCCATCTCGCGACGCACCAGATGCCTCCACTGCTGTGGTTCGTGGATTTCGCGAGCCTCTGGAGCTCGCTCTCCGCGGTGGAGCGCGTTCGCGCCGAAGGCGCTGCGCTCGAGGCGGGCGTGTCTCGCTACCTCGCCTGGGCCCGCGACCGAGCGGTCCTGGTCGACCGTCTCGCCGCTGGCGACCGGGAGACGTTAGGCGCGCTCGGCGTCACGAGCGACCGGCGCCGCGACATCCACTCCATCTGGCGGCACCTCGCGCTCGCGGCTACCGTGGCCGACCGCGTTCACGTGATGGCCGCGTTTCTGATTCCTCGTCGTGTTCGCGGCGATATCGGAGCGTTTGCGCGATACACGCTGGCGCGACTTCGCACTCGACTTCGGTCGCTCGCCGGAATGTCTCGCGACTACGCGTCGTCGGACGACAGCGCCCAGCCCGTCGAGTCGCAACTGGAGGTTTCACCAGGGTCCGCGCGCGCACTTCGGATGGAGCGGAGCGACATGGTGGCGCTCGCGACCGACGTTACGCGCGCGGGTGGCGCGCTGCGAGTTCGCGCGCGGGGCGGAAGTATGCTGCCGACGATTCCGCGAGGGGCGCTCGTCCGGATCGGCGGCGTACCGCCCGCCGGGGTGCTGCGTGGCGATGTGGTGTTGGCCCTGACGACCGACGGTGAGCCGGTTCTCCATCGCGCCGTGGAGGTTCGGCCCGACGCGATCGTGACCCGCGGTGACGCGGCCATCTACGTCGACGCCGCCATTCCGCTCACGCGAGTAATCGGGGTGGCCACGCATGTCACTGAGGCCGGCGTCGAGCGCCAGCTGGGCCGTCGACCGCAGCGGTCGCTTGCGGTTTCCGCGCTCAAGCTTCGCCGGCGCCTTGCACGGGTGGTGCGTCGTGATCGCTGAATCCCGCATGGTCGCCGTGGCGCCGGTGGCAGGCATTCCGATCGTCCACGAGTTGATGGACGGGATCGAGATCGAACATCGCGATGCCGTTCTGTGGGCAGGAACCGCGTCGACATGCGCCCCGATCGTCATTCGGCATGAGCTTGGCGATGCGTCTCCGCGCGCGATGCGCGCGGTGCTCGACGTGCCGCCGTGGTGCACGTTCCACCTCGATGCACGCGGAGAACCAGCGTCGCACTTTCACGCGGTCTTCGGTGAAGTGGATCGCCTGCTGACGTGTGAGGAGCCGGGCGCGACCTACGTCGTCAAGTATGGCGCCACTCCCCGCGAGCCTGTCGTCGCCTTGCAGTCGGAGCTCGCGACCTACTCGTTCGCGCTGTCGGCGCGCGAAGTCGGGCTGATCGCGCATTCGTGCGCGTTCGTCACGCCGGATGGGGCAGGGGTGCTGTGCCCGGGCGTGTCCGGCACTGGCAAGACGACGCTCGCGCGTCTGCTGCACGCGAACGTGCCCGAGGTGGAGTTGCTCACCGACGATCGCGCGATCGTTAGGCTCGACGCCGATGCGCTCAGCGTGTGGGGCTCGCCGTGGCCTGGCGCCGCGGGCATCGCCGGACCCGGTGTGGCATCGCTCGATGCGGTCGTTTTCATTCGCCATGGCACTACGATGACGATGCGTCGCGTGGCGCCGAGCGATGCGTTCCGCCGGATCCTGAACACGCTGTCGATGCCGCTCTGGGAGCCGGCTCGATGTGGCCGTGCACTGGAGATCGTCGACGCCATCGTGTCCCGCGCGACGCTTGTGGAAGCGTCGTATCCGCCCACAGGCCGCGCCGCTCGCTGGCTCGTGGACGAGCTCCGTGGACTCGAATCGTTAGGCGCGCGATGACGCAGGCCAACGATGCATCCACCGCGCGGTGGCAGCGCGCCGGCGGCGTCATCGCGCGACGGGTGGCGGGCGAGACGGTGCTCGTACCGCTCACCGCACGTGCGTCCGATCCCGAGTTCAAGAGCGCTCGCCTGTACGTCTTGAACGAGACAGGCGAGTTCCTCTGGTCGTTGCTCGATTCCCCTCGGTCCAGTGTCGAGCTGGCTCGGAACTTGACTCAAGAGTTCGTGACCGCGGCCGGACGTGCGCATTCGGATGTGGAAGTGTTCCTCGCCGCGCTGCGCGACATTGGTGCCATCCGCGAGCTGCCCGACGACGGAGCCGAATGAGCGCAATGCAGATGTCGATGGGCCGCTTCGAGGAGCGACTGGGCGCGCGAGCACGGCGCGAGCGCCAGCCGCTGTCGTGCCTATTCGAGATCACGCCTCGGTGTAACCTCCGCTGCAAGTTCTGCTACGTCGCCCTCGATCCATATCAGGGCCCGTACCTCGGCACCGACCAGGCGTGTCGTGTGCTCGACGTCATCGAGCAGGCGGGGGTGCTGTGGCTGACGCTGACGGGTGGGGAGGTGTTCTCACGACGCGACTTCCCGACCATCTACGAATACGCGCTGACCAAGGGGCTCCTCGTCACGATCTATACGAACGCGACGATGGTCACCGAGTCCGTGGCGCAGCTCCTCACCGACCGGCCGCCGTTCTCGGTGGAGGTCAGCATCTACGGGGCGGACGCCGAGCACTACGAGGCGACGACGCAGATTCCCGGCTCATTCGCGCGGTTCGAGCGCGGGATCGCGCGACTGCAGGCCGCGGGCGTGCCCCTGCTGATGAAATGCCCGATCAGCACATTGACCGCGGATCACGTCGCGGCGCTCGTGCAATGGTGTACCGACCGCGCTTTACCATTCAAGGCGGACCCGGTTATCGACGCGCGCCACGATGGCGGGCAGCAGCCGACTCTCTACCGCATCGCGCCTCGCGGCGTCGTCGAGCTTCGCGATGAGCTGTACGCGTTGAGTCACGGCGCGCCGCGGCCTGCTGGACCGCTTCCCGAATGTTCAGTCCGCGGCGACGCGGATGGCCCTGAAGAGCTGTACACCTGCGGTGCCGGGCGTATAGCGTTCTTTGTCGACGCACTCGGAAACGCCAGCCATTGCGTGATCGATCGCGAGCCGTCATTTCCGATTCTCGAAACGCCGTGGAACGAGCTCTGGACGCGCATGGGAGCGTGGGTTACGCAGCCGTTGCCGACCGACGCGTCGTGCAGCGGATGCTCGCTGCGCGGCGGGTGCAGCAACTGCCCGGCGCGATCGAGGCTCGCGACCGGAAGTCCGTTCCTGAAGGATGAATACCAGTGTGACATCACACACGCCATTCATGGGCTTCCGCCGGCGCGCCACGAGCATCGCGCGCCTCGCCCACTCGCAGCGTGTACCGCCTAACGTGACGTGCCGAGGCTAGCACCATGACTGAACAGAACCCCTTGTCCGACGTCGAACATTCCGACGCACGGCGCCCGTATGAGCCGCCGGCGGTGATCGAGGTGTTCGTCGACCCGGCGAAGGACATGCTCGTTGCCTGCGCCCCCGGTAAGTTGCCCAGCTCGGGCGGACGGGCCTGTAACGCCGTGCAGTTTACCTGAGGCGGGAAGCGGCCCCACGCCGCGGAACTGGCGACTGAAGCGCTCGCGCCAGTTCACATCGCCGGTCCGGGGCGGGACCGTCTGACGGCTCGATCGTCATCCACGACGCCCTCGGCCATCACGTTTCCCCGCGACACCACCACGAGATCGTTGCCCGATCGATCCAGAACGTCCGTCGATGAACACATCGACGGTCGCGCGACGGTTGCGGCTGCACACTGGCCTAGGTAAGCTATTGCGGCCACTCAACTTCAACGAACTGGAGCACGCGTGAAGATCGCTGTCATCGGGTCCGGCTACGTCGGCCTGGTCGTAGGCGCCTGCCTGGCGGAAACCGGAAATGACGTGACGTGCGCAGACGTCGATCAGAACAAGATCGATGGGCTGAAGCAGAACGTCTTGCCAATTTACGAGCCGGGCCTGGACGGGCTCGTCGAACGGAACCAGCAGCAAGGCAGGCTTCACTTCACCACCGACGTGGGCAACGCGGTCGCGAAAGCGGAAGTCGTGTTCATCGCCGTGGGCACGCCACCGGACGAAGACGGCTCCGCGGACCTCCGCCACGTGCTCAGCGTGGCTGACATGATCGGCGAGCACATGACGCGCGAGCTCGTCGTCGTCACCAAATCGACTGTACCAGTCGGGACAGCGGCGAAGGTCGCGAGCGCCGTCGGCAAAAAGGCGCGGCACCCATTCCACATGTGCAGCAACCCCGAGTTCCTGAAAGAAGGTGCGGCGCTCGACGATTTCATGAAGCCCGACCGTGTCGTGCTCGGCGTCGACAGCGATCACGCGCGCAGCGTCATGGCGGAGCTGTACGCGCCGTTCGTCCGAACCGGCAAGCCGATCATCTTCATGGACATTCCTTCGGCGGAGATGACGAAGTACGCCGCCAATGCGATGCTGGCGACGCGCATCTCGTTCATGAACGAGATCGCGAACCTGTGCGAGAAGGTCGGCGCGAATGTCGATCTCGTTCGAAAGGGCATTGGCAGCGACGCGCGCATTGGCCCGTCGTTTCTGTTCCCAGGACCCGGCTACGGAGGCTCCTGCTTTCCGAAGGACGTGAAGGCGCTCGTGCGCACTGCTGGAGAAGCAGGATCACCACTCAACGTTCTCCAGGCAGTGGAAGATGCCAACGATCGTCAGAAGCATCGCCTGTTCGAGAAGCTGCACTGCGCGCTTGGCGACGCGATCAAGGGCGCGCACATCGCGGTGTGGGGGCTCGCGTTCAAACCGCAGACCGACGACATGCGCGAGGCGCCGGCGCTCACATTGATCGACGACGTCATCGCCGCTGGCGCGACGATCACGGCGCATGATCCGGCGGCGATGCACGAGGCGAAACGCCGCGTCGGCGCCCGCATCAACTACGCGGCGTCGAACTATGAAGCGCTCGATGGCGCAGACGCGCTGGTCGTGGTGACCGACTGGAACGAGTACCGGCACCCCGATTTCTCACGCATGAAATCACTGCTTCGACGGCCCGTCGTCATCGATGGCCGCAATCTGTACGATCCCGCGAAGATGCAGACGCTCGGCTTCGACTACTTCTCGTTCGGACGCGGGAGAGAACGCGCATGAGAGTGCTCATCACCGGCGCCGCCGGCTTTCTCGGGTCGCACCTCTGCGACCGGTTCCTTGCCGATGGGCATTCGGTGGTGGGACTCGACAACTTTCTCACCGGGAACCCGGCGAACATCGCCCACCTCATGGGCGACACGCGGTTCGAGTTCGTCGAGCACAACATCTCGACGTACACGTACGTCGCGGGCCAACTGGATGGCGTGCTGCACTTCGCCTCGCCCGCCAGTCCGGTCGACTACCTCGAGTTTCCGATCGCGACGCTCAAGGTCGGCGCACTCGGTACGCACAACGCGCTGGGCCTCGCGAAGGCGAAAGGGGCGAGATTCTTCATCGCGTCGACGTCCGAGGTTTATGGCGACCCGCTCGAGCATCCGCAGACGGAGAAATACTGGGGGAATGTGAACCCCATTGGTCCGCGCGGCGTCTACGACGAAGCGAAACGCTTCGCGGAAGCGATGACGATGGCATACCATCGCTTCCACGGGATGGACACGCGGATCGTGCGGATCTTCAACACGTACGGGCCGCGCATGCGTCCCAACGACGGCCGTGTCGTATCGAATTTCATCGTTCAGGCTCTCAGCAACGAGCCGCTCACGATTTACGGCGACGGTTCACAGACGCGGAGCTTCTGCTACGTCTCGGACGAGGTCGAGGGTATCTACCGGCTGTTCATGCGGGGGGACAGCAACCCCACGAACATCGGTAACCCGAATGAGTTCACGGTGCGCCAACTGGCCGAGCTCGTGATCGAGTTGACGGGGACCAAAGCCACGATCGTCCAGCGCGAGCTTCCCGTAGATGATCCGAAAGTGCGACGTCCCGATATCACCCGGGCCCGCGAGATGCTGGGATGGGAGCCCACCGTCGCGCTTCGCGAGGGCGTGGGGCGCACCATCGAATACTTTCGGTCAGTTCTGACGAAGGAAGCGGTCTCGGCCCGCGCGTAGCGCGGGTGCCCCTGGTTATGTTACGGGTTTGCCGCCCTAAAGCATCGGCCTGCGCGTAGCGTCGCGCGGTCGTCGCGCTGAGGCGAACCGGATCCACCTTTCCGGGTAACCTACCCGTTATGCAACTGTCTAGTTGGCCACGTACAGCTTGGGGTGTATGCGTTGCGCTGCTTGCGGCGAGTGCGTGCGCTCCGGCTTTCAAGCTCAGCAAATTCCGCACGAATGAGGCCTTGTACGCCGCGGCGACGCGCGAATACAAGGCGGGTCATTGGGACAACGCGATCCAGGCGTTCGAACGCTTGACGCTCGATCTTCCTGCGCGTGACCCGCTCTTGCCGGTGTCGTACTGGTACCTGGCAACAGCGCACAGCCACAAGAAGGAGCACCTGCTGAGCGCGCAGGGCTATTCTCGGCTGAATCAGACGTTCCCCGATGATTCGCTCGCGGACGACGCCTTGCTGGCGGAGGCCCGCGAATACGCCAAGATGTGGCGCAAGCCGCCGCTCGATGCGCAGTATGGCCAGACGGCGCTCGCGACCTACCGGTCGCTTGTCGAGTTGTATCCCGACTCCCCGCTCGCCCCTCAGGCGCAACAAGGCGCCCAGCAAATGCTCGAATGGCTGGCGACCAAGGACTACCTCGTCGGGGTGCACTACGTGCGCCGCAAGGCGCCAGACTCCGCCATCCTGTACTTCAAGGACGTCGTGAAGAACTATCCGGAGACGGCGCGCGCACGGGACGCCTACCTGCGGCTTGTCGAGGTGTATCGGTCGATCCACTATAAGGACGATGCGCGGGACGCCTGCACGACGCTCCAGCAGAAATACCCGAGCGATCGCGAGGTGCGAAACGTCTGCGGACCGCCGCCCCCAACTGCCGTCGCCCAGCCCAACTGACCGGGCGTGCGGCTCGGGATCTTCGGCGGGACGTTCGATCCGCCTCACGTCGGTCACCTGCTCGCCGCTTCTGATGCGATCGAGCACCTGACGCTGGATCGACTGGTGTTCGTTCCGGCTGCCGTGCAGCCGCTCAAGGCTGGCCGGGCAACGGCGTCGGCCGCGCACCGTCTGGCCATGGTTCGGCTGACGGTGGGCAACGACCCCCGGCTCGAAACCGACTCGGTCGAAGTCGACCGCGACGGGTTATCTTACACGGTCGACACTCTGAGGGAGTTTGCCCGGCGCCTGCCCTCGGCGGAACGTTACTTCCTCGTTGGAGCGGACGTGTTAGCGAGCTTCGCGCAGTGGCGTGACCCGCAGACCGTTCTGGATCTTGCAACGCTCGCCGTGCTCACGCGTCGTGCCGATGCGGGTGAAGGCCGAGCCGCTGGGGCGGCGGGAGCGGATGAGCAGCGCCCTAACGCGGCGCGCAGTGACGTCGAGTCGTTGCTCCAGCAGCGCTCGACGTTCGTACCAACGCGTCGCATCGACGTATCGTCAACAGAAATCCGCGACCGGGTGCGATCGGGCCGGTCGATTCACGGATTCGTCACCGATACCGTAGGCGAGTACATCACCGCCCACGGGCTGTACCGATAGAGGAACCATGCTGAAAGGCGTACTGGGCAAGGTCTTCGGGACCCGCCACGAGCGCGAGCGGCGACGCATTCAGCCGATCGTCGACGAGATCAACGAGCATTACGCGCGTCTGCAGGGAGTGTCTGAACAGGAGCTCCGCGACCAGACGGCGAAATTCCGCGCGATCATCCACGAGCGGACGCACGAGCTCGAGGCAGAGGTCGCGCGCCTGAAGACGGCGAAGAAAACCACCAGCGATCCGACCGAGCGCGAGACCGTCGACAACGAGCTGAGTGGCGCGGACGGCCGCGGCGGCGTCGAGGCGAAGTTGCGCGAGACGATCGCCGAGGTGCTGGACGAGATCCTTCCGGAAGCGTTCGCCACCGTGCGCGAAGCCGCGCGCCGTCTGGTCGGCACCAAGGTCCTGGTGACGAACCAGGAGCTCGAGTGGAACATGGTGCACTACGACGTGCAGCTCATGGGAGGCATCGAGCTCCACCTCGGCAAGATCGCGGAGATGGCGACGGGCGAAGGCAAGACGCTCGTCGCGACGCTGCCACTGTACCTGAACGCGCTCCCGGGGCGTGGCGCGCACCTCGTCACGGTCAACTCGTACCTCGCCCGCCGCGACTCGCAGTGGATGGGGCACCTGTACGGCTACCTGGGCCTCACCGTCGGTTGCATCGACGACACCGAGCCGGGTACCGCCGCGCGACGCGCGGCGTACGAGTGCGACATCACCTACGGCACGAACAACGAATTCGGGTTCGACTACCTGCGCGACAACATGGTGGTCTCGCTCGACCAGCGGGTGCAGCGTAGTCACATCTTCGCCATCGTCGACGAGGTGGATTCCGTCCTCATCGACGAGGCGCGGACGCCGCTCATTATCTCGGGCCCGGTCGGCAACGATACGGACGCCGAGTACGCGATGCACAACCCTGGTGTGTCGCGGCTCGTTAGGCGTCAGACGGACCTCGCGAACCAGCTCGTGGGTGAAGGCGAGCGCGCGCTGGAGTCGGGTGATACCGATCGCGCCGCACTCCTGTTCTACAAGGCCCAGTTGGGCGCGCCGAAGAACAAGCGGCTCATGAAGGCCATGCAGGAGCAGGGCGTGAAGCAGCTCGTGCAGAAGATGGAGCTCGAGCATCTCGCGGATAGAAAGCTGCCAGCGGCGAAGCAGCAGTATCGCGATCTCGAGGAAGATCTGCTGTTCGTGCTCGACGAGAAGGGGCACACGGTGCACCTGTCGGAGCGCGGCGTGGATGAGATGTCGCCTAACGATCATGACGCGTTCGTCCTCCCGGACATCTCGAGCGAGATCCATCGCATCGAGCGCGACCAGGAGATGGACCCGCAGGCGAAGATCGAGGCGCGTCAGGCGATCGAGCGCGAGTACGCGATGAAGAGCGAGCGGCTGCACATCGTGCATCAGCTGCTCCGCGCGCACGCGCTGTACGAAAAGGACGTGAACTACGTGATCCAGGAAGGCCAGGTCCTGATCGTGGACGAGTTCACGGGACGCACCATGCCGGGGCGTCGCTGGTCGGAAGGCCTGCACCAGGCGGTCGAGGCGAAGGAAGGCGTTCAGGTGAAGGGCGAGACGCAGACACTCGCGACGATCACCATCCAGAACTACTTCCGCATGTACGAGAAGCTCTCGGGCATGACGGGAACGGCGGAGACGGAGGAGTCCGAGTTCCATCAGATCTACGGACTCGAGGTCTCCGTCGTGCCGACGAACAAGCCAATGGTTCGCGACGACCGGCACGATCTCGTCTACAAGACGCGTCGCGAGAAGTACAACGCGATCCTCGAGGAGACCGAGCGTCTCCACAAGCTCGGCTACCCGGTGCTCGTTGGTACGGTCAGCGTCGACGTTTCGGAGACGCTGTCGCGCATGTTCAAGCGCCAGGGCATTCCGCATAACGTCCTGAACGCGAAGTACCACCAGCGCGAGGCCGAGATCGTTGCGGGTGCGGGTCAGCCCGGAGCCGTGACGATCGCGACGAACATGGCCGGCCGCGGAACCGACATCAAACTCGGACCTGGCGTCACCGAGCCGAAGCCGTCGCAGGTCAAGGATCCGGACAACAATCTCGTCGACGTGGTGGAGGACGGCGGACTCCACATCATCGGATCCGAGCGGCACGAGTCGCGACGCATCGATCGACAGCTTCGAGGACGATCGGGCCGTCAGGGCGATCCTGGCGCGTCCCAGTTCTTCCTGTCGCTCGAAGATGATCTGATGCGGCTCTTCGGGTCGGACCGCATTGCGCGATTGATGGATCGGATGGGCGCGCAGGAGGGCGAGATGCTGACGCATCCGCTCATCACGCGCTCGATCGAGCAGGCACAGAAGCGGGTCGAGCTCCAGAACTTCCAGTCGCGAAAGCGGCTGCTGGACTTCGACGACGTGATGAACCAGCAGCGCGAAGTGATCTACTCGCTGCGGTCCTTCGCGCTCGAAGGCGGCGAGGAGCTCAAGGGCGAAGCGCTGAAGATGGTCGACAAGGCGCTGGTGAAACGCGTCGACGACCGGCTCGGCACCGTGGAGTCGGAAGAGCAGTGGGATCTCTCGCTGCTCAAGCAGGAAATGCTCATGCACTACCTGCTGACCGTGCCAGAGTTCGAAGGCGGCGATCCGCCAACGACCGTCGAAGCGGCTCGCGCCGCGGGCATCGAGTCCGGCCGGCGCGCATTCGCGGCGAAGCTCGAGGAGCTCGATCGGGTCAAGGACGATGACGGCAACGGCTTCTCGGGCCGCCTGCTGTCACTCGTTATGCTGAACGTGCTCGACGAGAAGTGGAAGGATCACCTCTACGATCTCGACCAGCTGCGCGGCGCGATTCACTATCGGTCGTGGGGTCAGAAGGATCCGCTCATCGAGTACAAGCAGGAAGCGTATTCGATGTTCGTGGATCTCATGAACGACATCTTCAACACGTTCACCGAGCGTTTCTTCCGCGCGCAGCTGGTGTTCCAGCAGCCTAACGATGGCAGTGCCCAGGCTGGGATCGGCGACGGGAGCGGTGGCGCGGTGCGCGGCCCCGAAGCCCCGCGCAAGCCGACGAAGCGCTACAACGCGCTCGGTATCCTCGAAGACATTCCCGAGGAGGAGCCGGCGTCTTCCAACGGCAATGGTGCGGGCAACGGCGACGGCACCGGTCCAAAGTCGCCGGCGGCGGGAGAGGAGGAAGTGATGGACGTGGGTCCCGACGAGCCGCCGAAGAAAAAGGTCGTCGCGCGACAAGACCCGGTGGTCGTCGGCGCGGGGCGCGCGCGGTCGCTCAATCCTGCCGCGAATGTTCCAGCCGCGGGTACCGGTGACTGGTCCAACGTGGGTCGCAACGACCCGTGTCCGTGCGGATCCGGCAAGAAATTCAAGAAGTGCCACGGGGCGACGCTGTAGCAGCCACCAGCCATCGGCCGCCAGGCATCAGCCCAATCGAGAACCCTCGGGTACTTCTCTCGCTAGAGAACGTCCCGGGGGTTTTCGCTTTTTCGACTGATGGCTGCGGCCCGGCTACTGTTTATGCCGTGTTTATGCTCGCCGACTTGGTTTCTGATCGTTCTCGGGGCGTGCTCGAGACGTCACACTGAACTTCGGAGAGGTAATTCATGAAGCTCACACGGATCGTCGCGCTCGCCGGCATGGTAGCGCTCGCCGCACCGGCTGCTGCATTTGCGCAGGGTGGTGGCGGTGGTCAGGGCGGGCGCGGCCGGCAGATGGAGATGCTGATGCAGGGCATCACGCTCACCGACGCGCAGAAGGCCTCGGTCGACTCGATCGGGCAGGTCTACCGCGCCCAGATGCCGCCCATGCAGCAGGGCACGCCGCCGGACTCGGCCACGCGGGCCAAGATGATGGCCGTGCGCCAGCAGCAGTACGCGGCCGTCCGCGCCGTCCTCACCCCCGAGCAGCAGAAGACCTTCGACAAGAACCTCGAGGAGATGCGCGCCAACGCCGCCAAGCCCAAGCCGTAGGCCCCTAACCTGCCGCGAAACGCCAGGACGGGTTCCCGTCCGGCTCCGGCCCTCCCACGGTTCATCGATACCGTGGGGGGGCCGTTTTGCCTTCGCGAGTGGGACGGGACTGCCACGCAGTAAAGCGATGCCGATCGCGCCGGCGATGGCAGTAGGTATGACGGACCTTCAACCGCAGGGTCCGATCGTGTCTACAGACCTACCACCGAACGTGATGTCCGGTGCTCGACAGAGTGCATTCAAAGGACTTAGTATTCGAGAGCTGCCGCGTGGGGAGCGACCGAGGGAACGTCTGAAGGCGCACGGAGCGCACGCCCTGAGCTCCGCCGAGCTGCTCGCGATCGTGCTCGGGACCGGTGCCGCAGGGCGGTCGTGCGCTGGCGCTGGCGCACGAGGTGCTCGCCTGGGCCGGCGGCTCGCTGCGACGAATAGCCGGTCAACCGGTGGCGGCGCTCACGAAGCTGGGCGGCATAGGATCGGCCCGCGCAATCGCGGTGCATGCGGCGCTGGAACTCGGTCGCCGGGCGGCGGGCGAGGAACGGGAGGACGGCGCACCCATGCGGTCGCCGAGGGACGTTTTCGCGGTCTTCGCGCCGCGCCTGGAGGATCTGCCGGTGGAGGAATTTCACGTCGCGGTGCTCGATTCGCAGCACCGGCTGGAACGCGACGTGACGATAACGCGTGGGATCCTGAATTCTTCGTTGGTGCACCCGCGGGAGGTATTCCGTGAAGCGATCGCCGAGCGCGCGGCGGCGGTGATCCTGGTGCACAATCATCCAAGCGGTGACCCGACGCCGTCGGCCGACGACCGAGTCGTGACGGAGCAGCTCGCGGCGGCGGGACGGTTGCTGGACATTCCGGTTCACGACCACGTCATCATCGGACGGGGGCGGTACACGAGCTTCGCGGAGGCAGGGTTGTTGTGAAGGACGGCGTGACGAGTAGCCCATCGTGCCTAACGATCGTGACCGTGGGGCGTCCATGACGTCGACGGCGCCCACCCCGATCACCATTCCGGGCTGGACCAGCCCCGCCACACCCCTGCGCGAGGGGCTCGACCAGGAGCTGCTCCTCCGCGCGTACAAGTACAGCGAACGCGCGCATGCCGGCCAGACGCGGTCGTCCGGCGAGCCCTACGTGTCGCACTGCGTCGAGGTCGCGCACATCCTGGCCGACCTGCACCTCGACTCCGTCACGGTCGCGAGCGGCCTCATTCACGACGTCGTCGAGGACACCGCGATCACGGTCGCCGACGTCGAGCAGGAGTTCGGGAAGGAGATCGCGCAGATCGTCGACGGGCTGACGAAGATCGGAAACCTGCCGCTCAACTCGACGCAGGAACGACAGGTCGAGAACTACCGGAAGCTGCTGCTGTCCATCGCGAAGGATGTGCGGGTCATCCTGATCAAGCTCGCCGACCGACTGCACAACATGCGCACGCTCGACTGGCTGCCGCCGGAGAAGCGCCGCCGCATCGCGCAGGAAACGCGCGACCTGTACGCGCCGCTCGCGCACCGCTTCGGTATGGCGAAGATGCGGTGGGAGCTCGAGGACCTGGCGTTCAAGCATCTCGAGCCGGATGACTACCGCTCGCTCGCGAAGCTCGTGGCGCAGAAGCGCGGCGAGCGCGAGGACCTCATCGCGCGCATGCGCGATCCGCTCGAGCGTTCGCTCAAGAGCGCGGGCATCAAGGACGTGGACGTCACGGGACGGCCGAAGCATCTCTGGTCGATCTTCAAGAAGATGCAGAAGCGCGACAAGCCGTACGACGAGATCTACGACCTGCTCGCCATCCGGGTGCTCGTGAACAGCGTTCCCGACTGCTATCACACGTTAGGCGTGATTCACGACGGGTGGACGCCGCTGCAGGAGCGCATCAAGGATTACATCGCGCAGCCGAAGTCGAACGGCTACCAGTCGCTGCACACGACGGTGTTCGGGCCGTCGCGGCAGCTGTTCGAGATTCAGATCCGTACGCGGGAGATGCATCGCACCGCGGAGTTCGGCATCGCGGCGCACTGGCTGTACAAGGGCGGCAACGAGAAGTCCGATGAGCTGGATCGCCACCTGGCGTGGTTCCGTCAGGTGCTCGAGGTGCAACTGGACGCCAAGACGCCTGACGAGTTCCTGGAATTCCTCAAGCTCGATCTCTTCCAGGACGAGATCTTCGTCTTCACGCCCACGGGCGATGTCATTCAGCTTCCGAAGGGCGCGACGCCGATCGACTTCGCGTTCGCGGTGCATACGGAAATCGGGTTGCACTGTGCTGGGGCGAAGGTGAACGGCCGCATTGCGCCGCTCTCGCGCCAACTCAAGAACTCGGAGACGGTCGAGATCATCCGGTCCGCGAACGCACGACCGAGCCGGGACTGGCTCGCTCACGTGCGCACCGGTCGCGCACGGCACAAGATCCGGCAGTGGCTCCGGCACGAAGAGCACGCCACGTCCGCCAAGCTCGGACGCGAGATTCTCGAGCGCGAGCTCAAGCGTCGTCGACTGGCGAAGCCGGAGGATGCAGAGCTCGAGGCGGCTGCGAAGGCCTTCAACCTGAACGACGCCAATCACCTCATCGCGTCGATCGGCCAGGGCGATCTCAACATCGGGCAGGTGTTGAATGCCATGCGACCGGACCTGGAGACGTCGGCCGAGCATCAGTCGAAGCCGACGGCCATCGAGCGTCTGGTCGAACGGATGCGTGGGACACCGAAGGGCGTTCGCATTCAGGGCGCGGATGGGTTGATGGTCCGCTACGCGCAGTGCTGTCAACCGGTTCCCGGCGATACTGTCGTCGGCTACGTGACGCGCGGGCGCGGCGTGAGCATCCATCGTGGCGACTGTCCGAATCTCCTGATGCTCGCGCACGAGCCGGAACGACGTCTCGAGATCGACTGGCAGCAGCAGGAGGGCGAGCGCTTCATCGTTAGGCTCGTGCTCGAGGGCTCGGATCGGCGCGGCCTGTACGCGGACATCGCCGGCGCCGTGTCCGGTGCAGGGACCGACATCCGCAGCATGGAGCTCAAGACCGTCGACGGTCGTGTGAGCGGCTCCGCCCTCGTCGAGGTCGAGAACCTCGCGCACCTGCAGAAGATCATCAAAGCCGCTCGGCGTGTGAAAGGCATTACGGAAGTCGCTCGTCGTGAGCGCATCTCCACTGACGACGACGCGTAATCCCGGGTCGAGATCGTGGGCCTCGGGGAGCCATTTTCGTCCCGTCGGCACGCATGAGGCGCTTGGCACGCGGATGTGGCGCTCTGACCGCTTGGCTGCGGAAGCCGTAGCGCCGTCCGGCGCTTGAAGCGGACCGAACAAACTCCGACGCGGGGCATTATATTGCGCCCATGCCTCGCGCCGAATTCGTCCTCCAAGCCCCTTTCGAGCCCGCGGGCGATCAGCCAAAGGCCATCGCCGAGCTGACAGCGGGGCTCGAGCGCGGCGACCGATTCCAGACGCTGCTCGGAGTCACCGGCTCCGGCAAGACGATGACGATGGCGAACGTCATCAAGCAGTACGGACGGCCGACGCTCGTGCTGTCGCACAACAAGACGCTCGCGGCGCAGCTGTACGGCGAGTTGAAGGGCTTCTTCCCGAACAACGCCGTCGAGTACTTCATCTCGTACTACGACTACTATCAGCCCGAGGCGTACGTCCCCTCGAGCGATACGTACATCGAGAAGGATGCGTCGATCAACGAGGACATCGATCGACTCCGGCTGCGGGCGACATCGAGTCTCATGGAGCGCGATGACGTCGTCATCGTCTCCACCGTCTCCGCCATCTACGGCTTGGGCGACCCGATCGAATACCGCGAGCGCATGGTCAGTCTGCAGAAGGGGCAGACGATTCCGCGCAACGAGATCCTGCGCGCCCTCGTCGGTATTCAATACAACCGAAACGACGTCGCGTTCGAGCGCGGCACGTTCCGCGTTAGGGGTGACACCGTCGAGATTCTCCCCGCCTACGAAGAGCAGGGGGTTCGCGTCGAGCTGTGGGGCGACGAGATCGAGCGGATCTCGAAGATCAATCCGATCACGGGCGAGACGATCGCGGTGCTCGAGCGCGCGGCGATCTACCCAGCGAAGCACTTCATCACGTCTCGCCCGACGCTCGAACGAGCGGTCGGCGCAATTCGCCAGGAGCTCGGCGAACGGCTCGAAGTGCTGCGCCGCGATGGGAAGCTGCTCGAGGCGCAACGGCTGGAGTCTCGCACGAACTTCGACATCGAGATGATGATGGAGATCGGCACGTGCGCGGGCATCGAGAACTACTCGCGGCACCTGTCGGGTCGTGTGGCGGGAGAACGGCCGGCGTGTCTGTTCGACTATTTCCCCGAGGACTTCCTCGTCGTCGTCGACGAGTCGCACGTGACGCTGCCGCAGATCCGCGGTATGTACAACGGTGACCGTGCGCGAAAGCTCACGCTCGTGGACTATGGGTTCCGCCTGCCGAGCGCGCTGGATAACCGCCCGCTCGTGTTCGACGAGTTTCTCGCGCTGACGCCGCGTGCCGTGATGGTGAGCGCGACGCCGGCGGAGCTGGAGCTCCAGCTGTCCGAGGGCGTCGTCGTCGAGCAGATCATCCGTCCGACGGGGCTGCTGGATCCGGAGATCGAGATCCGCCCGGTGCGCGGACAGGTCGACGACCTTCTGAACGAGATCCGCATCCGCGAGCGGCGCGGCGAGCGCGTGCTGGTTACGACCCTCACCAAGCGCATGTCGGAGGATCTGACCGACTACCTGCAGCAGATGGGTGTCCGCGTTAGGTACATGCACTCCGACATCGACGCCATCGAGCGCATGGAGATCGTGCGCGGTTTGCGACTGGGCGAGTTCGACGTCCTGGTTGGCATCAACCTGCTCCGCGAAGGCCTCGACATGCCCGAGGTGTCGCTGGTGGCGATCCTCGATGCCGATCAGGAGGGCTTCCTGCGCAGTGATCGCTCGCTGATCCAGACCGTCGGCCGCGCGGCGCGACACGTCTCGGGGCGGGCGATCTTCTACGCCGATCGTATGACGGGCTCGATGGAGCGCTGCATCCAGGAGACGAACCGCCGTCGCGAGACGCAGCGGCTGCATAACGAGGCAACCGGTGTCGTCCCGCGTGGCGTGGAGAAGAGCATCGAGCAGGTGCGGTTCATCACGCGCGTCGCGGACGCGAGAGAAGGCCGAGAGGAACGCGAGCGCAACGCGAAGAAGGTGGCCGAGTCGGCCGCGTCGTACGGTGAAGAGGATCGGGCGACGACGATCGAGCGCCTCGAGCGCGAGATGCGGGAGGCCGCGGCGAACCTCGACTTCGAGACAGCCGCTCGGCTCCGTGACCAGCTGTTCGAGCTCAAGGCCAAGGCGGCCGGCAACGTTGCGCGCTCGCGCGGCGCGTTTGCGGACATCCGGGCGCACAGCTGACGACCCGGATGCAACCGTTCCACCACCTCGTGCCGGCGCTCGCGCCGCGCGGCCGCGTCACGATGACGCGTGCCGAGCTCGTGGCGTGGGGTGAGTCGTTCGGACGCGCCGCAACGCCACCGCTCGTCATCGCCCTCGCGGGGGATCTCGGAGCAGGGAAGACGACGCTCACGCAGGCCATCTGTGCCGGCTATGGCGTGACCGAGCCGGTGACGAGTCCGACGTTCGCCATCGTGCATCGCTACGAGGCGCCGAGGTCGCCGGTCTATCACCTCGATCTGTACCGGCTCGACAAGCCGTCGGAGCTCGTGAACATCGGGTGGGACGAGATCGCCGCTTCCCATGCGCTCGTGATCGTGGAATGGCCCGAGCGTGCGGGTGAGCTGATTCCGCCGCAGCACGTGCCCATCGACCTCGAGTACGCGCCGTCGGATCCGGAGCGTCGCGTTCTCCTGGCAGGGTGACGTGATCGCGCTCGCCCTCGAGGCATCGACCTACACGGGCAGCGTCGCCGTCATTCGCGACGGCGTCGTCATCGCCGAAGAGACGACCGCTATGCGGGGCGAGCGCGAAGAGCGACTCATGCCGGCTGTCGCGGCGTCACTCGAGCGGGCCGGTGTCGCGCCTAACGCGATCGAGCGGGTCGTCTGTGGTGCTGGGCCGGGAAGCTTCACGAGTCTGCGCATTGCCGGGTCGATCGCCAAGGGACTCGCCCTCGCGTCGCGGGCGACGCTTCATCCCGTGTCGTCGCTGCTGCTGATCGTTGCCGGCGCGCGCGTGTCACTCGTACCAGGACACTACGTGGCGGTGCTCGACGCGATGCGTGGCGACGTGTTCGCCGCGGCATTTTCGGTGACCGATTCGTCCATCGTACCCATCTCGGAGACGACTATCGTAGCGCGGGCAGAGCTCGCGGCGTTCGCGCGCGAGCACGCAGGACGATTGATCGGACCGGCCGAGGAGTTGGCGGTGGCGCCGCATGCACGCGGAGCGGCGGTCCTCGGGGAATTGGTGCCGTGGCCGGAAGCCGCATCGGTGGCGGCGTGGGAGCCGACATACGGGCGACTGGCGGAAGCCCAGGTGAAGTGGGAAGCTGCGCACGGACGTGCGTTGACCCCGGGATGACCGACGCCGCGTCGGGAAGCGGCGCGAGCGGTTCCGCCGCGCCACCTCACCATCCGCAGTGCTCGCCGCGACGACGTCGACGACGTGGCGGCGATCGAACGGCGCGCGTTCAGCGATCCGTGGTCCGCGAACTCGTTCCGGGCGCTATTCGGGAATCCACTCGTGCACTTCGCTGTCGCGGAGGACGCGCTCACGGGACAGGTCGTCGGGTACGTCGTGATGTGGTTCGTGGTGGACGAATCGGAGATCGCGAACCTCGCGGTCTCCGACACGCTCCGGCGCGCCGGTGTTGGGGCGCGGTTGCTCGATCACGCGCTCGAGGCCGCGCAGACGCGGCAGTGCGCGGTGGTGTTTCTGGAGGTCCGGGAGTCGAATGGGCCGGCGCGCGCCCTGTACGCCTCGCGCGGGTTCGAGATTGCGGGGCGGCGGTCCAAGTATTACCGAAAACCGGTTGAAGACGCACTCGTTCTTCGGCGGGCTTTGTGACATATCTTGCAGCGCCCGATCGCGTTCGCAACGAAACTGCTTGATGCGCGCCGCTTTGTTTGCGGCCGTGTCGGCTCCAACCCCTACTTTCCGCGGCGAGCACTACTTCACTCGCCAGGAGGAATCGTGAGCCGAAGCTTGAACAAGGTGACCTTGATCGGAAATCTCGGGGCCGATCCCGAGATTCGATCGACTACAGGCGGCAATCGTGTTGCGACCTTTTCACTCGCCACGAGTCGTTCATGGAGCAGCCCATCGGGTGAGAAGCAGGAAAAAACCGAATGGCACCGCTGCGTCGTCTGGAATACGAAGGGATCGCAGCTCGCCGACATTGTAGAGAAGTACGTCAAGAAGGGCGACAAGATCTACGTCGAGGGACGCATCGAGTACCGGCAGTGGACGGACAAGGAAGGCCAGACCCGGTACAGCACCGAGATCAACGTGCGTGAGCTGCTTATGCTGGGCGGCGGCCGCGGCGGCGGCGACTCCGAGGGAAGCCCCGGAATCACTCGCAGCCGCGCTCCAGAACGCGCCAAGAGCGCGGCTGGTGCGGCCGGCGATGACTTCGAGGACTTTCCTGGAGCGCTGAATGACGAGGATGACGATCTTCCGTTCTAACCGAATGGCGATCGCGATGGTGGGGGCCTTGATGGCCCCCACTTTCGCCTTCAGCCAGGATTCGACTGTGACATCGCGCACACACGTCGTGCGCAAGGGCGATACGCTGTGGGACATCGCTCGCGAGTACACCAACAACCCGTATCGCTGGAAGCAGGTCTATGACCTGAATACGGCGACGGTGCGCGATCCGCACTGGATCTATCCCGGCGAGCGACTCGTATTGCCGGGCGCCGCGGCGGTGGACAACACCGCGACCGCTGCGTCGCCGGCGCCGCTCGCGCTCGTTCAGCCGAAGAACGCGCGAAGCCGCAACCGAGCCTATGTCGCAGCCGACGGTGGATCTGTCGACCGCGCCGATGTACGCACCGCTGGATGGCCCGACGGTGTTCCGTCGCGCGTCGAACGATCGGCCGCGCTCAGTCGTTCCGCGATCGATGCAGGCCGTGCAGATGCAGTCTCGGGAAGCCGCGCCGACCATTCGGCCTGGTGAGTTCTACACCGCGCCCTACGTCGAGCGCGCCGGCGGGCCTCCGAATGCCGGTCGCATCGTCGGCACCGGCGATGTTCCGGGCATTCCGCTTACGGAAGCCGAGCGCCCGCTGCAGTCGAACGAACGGATCTTCATCACCGTGCCGCCAGGCATGTCGTCCGCGGCGGGCGCCCGTTACCTCGCCCTTGGTCGTGGACCGTTGCTGGAAGGCCTTGGTCAGGTCATGATCCCCACCGCGATTGTCGTCGTCGAGCGCGCACAGCCAGGTCAGGCGGTCGAAGCGCGCATCGTTGCACGCTATGCGGCGGTCGAGATCGGCAACGAGCTCGTCGTGATGGAACCAGCGCCAACGGGCGTCCAGCGCCCCGTCCCGCAGACGAACGGCCTTCGAACGTCAGTCGTGTGGACGCTCGGCGGACCAGTCCTGCCTTCGCTTCAATCGTACGTCGTCGTTGGCGGCGGATCGGCGACGGGCATGCGCGTCGGCGACCAGATCACGTTCTATCGCGAGCAGCGCACGACCCTCGACGGCGTGGTGCTTCCGGAGAGCGAGATCGGGGTGGCGCAGATTGTCCGCGTGACCGCGCAGGCGTCCACCGCCCTCGTGATCGATCAGTCGTACGGCGCGATCAGCGAAGGGACCGCTGCGCGCGTCTCGGCAAAGATGCCGTAGGCCCCAGGCCTGGTTACATTAGGGCGACCGTGACTCTGCGATCGCCCTCATGATTGGTACGGATGGCGCAGCGGCGCCGCGGCTTCGGCCGCGGCGCCGCTTGCACATTGATTCGCTTACTGGTTTGCCCATTGAGCGGTCGCGCGTCTGAATGTGATCGAAGGCACGTCGTGCGTGGGACACGTGACCAGGCGTGAGCCGTTGGTCTGCACGACGACACGAACCACCACCTCAAGACGGTTTCCCGCGATGCTGCGCCTTCCTGATTCCACCGAGGCACGCTGACGTGCCACGAGCTCTCGTGACCGGCGGTGCCGGCTTCATCGGATCACACGTCGCTGATCTGTACCTCGAGAACGGGTACGAGGTGACGATTCTCGACAACTTTGCCTCCGGGCGGCGCGAGAACGTTCCCGCGCGCGCGACGTTGGCGGAGCTCGACCTGACGAGTCCCGCGGCGGCGCAGCTCGTGCGCGACGGCCGTTTCGATGTCATCTCGCACCTCGCCGCGCAAATCGACGTGCGGAAGAGCGTCGCCGACCCGATGCACGACGCGACGATCAACATCGTCGGCACGCTGAACGTGGTGGAGGCGGTGCGCGCGTCGGGGTACGCGACGCGAATCATTTTCTCGTCCACGGGCGGCGCGCTATACGGCGACTTCGTGACGCCTCCGAACATCGAGGACTATCCGAAGGATCCCGAATCGCCGTACGGCATCGCGAAGCTGAGCGCGGAGCTCTACCTCGCGTACTACGCGCGCCTGCATCGGATCGACACCGTCGCGCTGCGCTACGCGAATGTGTACGGACCTCGTCAGGATCCGCACGGAGAGGCGGGTGTCGTCGCCATCTTCTGCAATCGTATCCTAACGAGACAACCACTCACCGTGTTCGGCGATGGCTCACAGACGCGCGACTACGTGTTCGTGAAGGACGTCGCACGCGCGAACTTCGCGGCAGCGACACGCGATCTCCCGGCACCCGGACGGCTCGATGCGCGCGGATTCAACATCGGCACGGGCATCGAGACGTCGGTGATCGAGCTCGCGAACGCACTGCAGAAGAGCGCCAAGTCGGGCGTCCCGATCAACAATGCTCCAATGCGCCCGGGTGAGCAGCAGCGTTCCGCTGTCAGCATCGAGAAAGCGCAGCGTGTGCTGGGGTGGCAGCCGACAGTCGGGCTCCACGAGGGGCTCGAGGAAACCTTCGCCTTCTTCGCCGAGCGTTTCGGGCGGGAGCGTCAAACGACGTGATCGCGCCCGGCTACTTCCAGATCGGCAAGGCAATTCCCACGACCCCGTGGGAGATGGTCACGAACTCGTCGCTCGTGACGCAGATCGTGCTCGGACTGCTGGCGGTGTTATCGCTCCTCAGCTGGGGCGTGATGTTCGGCAAGTCGGTCGAGTTCCGACGCGTGCGAAAGGCGGCCGACGGGTTCATGCGCAGCTTCGATCGCGCGCAATCGCTCGACGAGGTCGCGACGCTCGCGAAGCACGCGACGCCAAGCCCGTTCACGCGCGTCTTCGAGCGCGCGGTGCAGTTCCTCACGCAGACGAAGCCCGCGCTCGCGGCGTCGTCGGAGCGCACGGCGCGGCTGAGTGGCTCGCAGGTGGAGGCGCTGCGTCTCGTGCTCGATGCGCATACGAACAGTGAGCGCGACTCGCTGTCGCGGTTCATTCCCTGGCTCGCGACGATCGGGTCGGTCAGCCCGCTCATTGGGCTGCTCGGGACGGTGCTGGGCGTCATTTCGGCCTTCACCGGGATCGCGACACAGGGCTCAGGGAACATTGCGGCGGTGGCGCCGGGTATTGGAGAAGCACTGATGGCGACGGCCGCGGCGCTCGCCGTGGCCATTCCCGCGGTGTTCGGGTACAACATCTTCGCGAACCGGGTGAACCGGGTCGATAGTGAGCTCGAGGGCTTCGGCTCTGAGCTCATCGCGCTCATGGTTCGCGAAGGGAGGATCTAGGGTTCATGTCGCGTCGTCGTCGCGGTGAACGATCGCCGCTCAACGCCGAGATCAACGTGGTCAGCCTCATCGACGTGATGATGCTGCTCATGGTGATCTTCATGATCACCGCGCCGATCATGCAGGGCGGTGTCGACGTTCGCCTGCCGACCGCTGATGCGAAGCCACTCGATCCGAAGGGCGGGCTGGTCGTGACGGTCGACAAGGCGGGACAGATCTTCGTCGATGAATCGCGTATGAGCTTCGATGCATTCCGCGCGTCCTTCAAGGCGCTCGCGGGGCGACGGAGCAGTCAGGGCGTGTATCTCCGCGCCGATGAAGCCGTGAACTACGGACAGGTCGTGCGCGTGCTTGCGGTGATGCGTCAGGCAGGGGTGGGCGATATCGGGCTCGTGGCGGAGCCGATGGGGGCGAAGTAGTGCAGCGCGCTCCGAGCACCACGCGACTCGGTGGACCGCTCGGCATGTCCGTCGTGCTGCATGCGTCGCTCATCGCCGCGGCGATCTTCGTGCGGCCAGAGGCGCCGAAGGTGTTGCCTCCGGTGTACAAGGTGAATCTCATCGCGGCGCCGGCTGGGCCGCGCGCAATCGGTGAAGTCGCGCCGACACCCACGCCGCCGACGCCGACACCCGCCGCTCCACCGAAGCGCGCGGAAACGAATCCGCGCGACATGCCGACGCCGACGAAGCCGAAGCCAACGCCGCGAAAGCCGGCGGCGCCCGCGACGCCCACGCCGGAGGCGAAGAGCACGCCGAAGGACGTACCCGCGACGAAAGCGGGCGGCGGACCAGTGGGCGGTGCAGGCACCGACGTCGTCAACGCGAAGACCGAGGGCGTTGAATTTCCGTATCCGGGGTACCTGAACAACATCGTCAGGCAGATCGCGCTCAGGTTCAAGCCGCGGAATCCGGGCGCCCTTCACGCCCAGGTGTTCTTCATCGTCAGGCGGGATGGGAGTATCGGCGAGTTCCGGTTTCTCACGAAGTCGGGCGTGTACGCATTCGATCTCGAGGCGCAGGGCGCAATCGAATCTGCGGGATCGGCGAAGGCATTTGGTGGGCTGCCCGACGGTTACGTGAACGACTTTCTGCCCGTAGTGTTTACCTTCGATCCTTCGTTGTTTCGTTGATGACTCCACTGCTTCGCGCGGCGCTGCTCGGTGTCGCGCTCACGTTCGCGCCGTTCGTATGCGTTGCAGCGCAGGATTCGCTGCCGCCCGGCGTGCGTCTCGATCTCCGCTACAATCCCGGCACGAAGCCAGGCGTGCTCGTGTTGCGCGTCGCGGGAACGAACGGGGATTCGATCCGTGCGATCCTGCAGCGAGACTTCGATAACGGCGATCGCATCAACGTCGTCGCCGCCGAAGAGACGGGATTCCCCGACACGCCGACCGCGGGGAAGAACGGCAACTATCCGGTGTACGCGAAACTGGGTGCGCTCGCGCTCGTGCAGGCCACGCCCACCGCGAGCGGTTTGCACGTCGCGGTGCACGACGTCGCGCTCCAGAAGGTGGCCGGCGTTAGGGACTTCGTTCTCTCGGGCGCACCGAACTCGCGCGAGTGGCGCATGTCGGTGCACATGGCCTCCGACGAACTCGAGTCGTGGATCACTGGTGTGCGCGGCATTGCCGCGACGCGCGTTGCCTACGTGCAGGGTGTGCGCGGCAGCAAGCTGTTCATCGTCGATAGCGACGGTGCGTTTCCGACGCCCGTCGGGGACGACGCTGGCGTGCTTTCGCCGGCGTGGCATCCGAAAGGGACGCACATCGCGTATTCGCTGGTCGGCGCGCGCGGATGTTGTCAGATCTTCGTCTACGATCTCGCGTCAGGCAGCGCGCGGCAGATTTCCGCGGTCGGCGGCGGCTTGAACGCGACGCCGACGTTCTCGCCCGACGGCGGTGTGATTGTGTACACGCACGGCGAGGAGTCGGGGACGGACCTCTTCGCGACGACCGTGTTCGACCGCGGACCGGCTCGACGGATCACCGTTGGCCGCGGCTCCGACAACACGAGTCCCACGTTCAGTCCCGATGGGCGACGATTGGCGTTCACATCGGGGCGACTTGGCCACCCGGAGGTTTATATTAGCGACGCCGACGGGACAAACGTCCAATGGCTGACATCCTACAATACGGGCGATCAGAACTATCGATCGAATCCCGATTGGTCGCCCGACGGTCGATTGATCGCGTATCAGGCGCAGCAGACGGATGGTCGATTTCAGTTGAGCACCATCTCGCTCCGTGACAAGAGCGTGAAACAGCTGACGAACGACGGGAGCAACGAAGATGCATCGTGGGCTCCTGACAGTCGTCATCTCGATTTTCTCGTCTACGCGGACGGGAACCAAGCAGCTCTTCGTCATCGACTCGGAGTCGGGTCGGTGGCGACAATTGACGCGGAACGGGGGTGTGCGTCTACCTGCATGGTCGCCCCCGCTGACGCGGTAGACCCACTCGTTCTTTTCCTGTAACCGTTTTCGGAGAGATCATGCATCGCGCTTCACGAGCCCTAACCTTCTCGCTCATCGCCCTCGTTGCCCTTGGTGGCTGTAAGAAAAAGCCGCAGGTCGCACCGACTCCGGTGAACACGGCGCCGGCGCCGGCGCCGACGCCGACGCCGACGCCGCCACCGGAGACTGGCTGCAACGCCGCATGCCGCGATTCGATCGGGCGAGCCGAGGCGGACGCAAAGAATAAGGCAATCGAGACCGCCAGAGTCGCGCTGACGGCGACCGTCTACTTCGACCTCGATAAGTCCGACATCACCGATGACACCCGCACCAAGCTCGATGCGAAGGTCCCGGTGCTCACGCAGAACGCGACGGTAAAGATCCGCATCGCTGGCCACACGGACAGCCGTGGCTCGGACGAGTACAACCTGGCGCTCGGACAGCGGCGCGCCGCGGCGGCCAAGCGTTACCTTACCGATCGTGGGATCGATGCGAGCCGCATCGAGATCGTCAGCTTTGGTGAGGAACGAGGCACGTGCAGCGACGAGGACGAATCGTGCTGGTCGCGCAATCGGCGCGACGAGTTCGAGATCACCGCTGGCCAGATTACCGCGGTGCAAACAACCAGCAGGTAGCAATGATCCGTTTCACGACTCGGCTTGCACCCGTCGCGCTCGCGCTGGCGACGGGTGCCTGCTTCGCCACTCGGAGCGACGTCCGGATTCTCCAGGACGACCTCGCAACGACGCGGGCAGCGATGCTCAAAGCCGACTCCGCGCGCGCGACGCAGATTGCCCAGGTTGCCGCCACGCTGGGCGCGGTGACCGATTCCATCCGGTCCGCGAACGCCACGCTCGCAAAGTGGCAGGCGACCGTTCAGGGCGACCTGCGCGGTATCCAGGAGCAGCTGCTCCAGGTGCAGGAGCTGACCGGCCAGAGCCAGAACAAACTGAACGACCTGCGCGCGCAGATGGAGGATCGGGCGACGCAGCCAGCGCCGGGCTCCGTCGCTCCGACGCCCGGTGACTCTACCAAGCCGGCCGGCCCGGGTCCGGCCACGCTGTACAAGCTGTCGTTCGACCAGATGAGTCGTGGCAGTCACAGCACCGCCCGAAGCGGCTTCCAGGACCTGCTCACGCAGTATCCGACGTCCGACCTCGCGCCCGACGCACAGTACTACATTGGGGAGACCTTCCAGGCAGAAGGGAACACGGCCGCGGCCGACTCGGTATTCACCCTGGTCGTCTCGACGTATCCGCGCGCCCCGCGTGCAGCAACCGCGCTGTACAAGCACGGACTCTTTCTCCAGAAAGCAAAGCGGGATCGTGAAGCACGACAGGCATTCCAGAGCGTCATCGACAAGTACCCACGGTCCGATGAGGCGGAGCTCGCCCGCGAGCGGCTCAGGTCGGGCGGCGGCGGCTAGCGTCGCGGGGTCGAGGCTGTAAATGTCGCCAGGCAGCAATGCGGAGATGCCGTTCCTCGATCACCTCGAGGAACTTCGCTGGCGAATCATCTGGTCGCTCGTAGCGCTCATCGTCGGCGTCGGCGTTGCCTTCTTCATTCTGCAGCGCTTCGACATCTTCAAGTTCCTCGAAGGGCCGATCCTCCCGTACCTCGGCGGGAACAAGCTCAAATACACACACCCCGCTGACCCGTTCTCGGTGCTGATCACCGCATCGTTCAGCATCGGGATCGTGATGGCGCTGCCGGTGATCATCTACCAGGTGTGGGCGTTCCTCTCGCCGGCGCTGTACAAGCACGAGAAGCGGGTCGTCCTGCCGGTCATCTTCGGCGCCATCGTGCTGTTCGTCTGCGGCGTGGCGCTGTCGTTCTACGTCGTGCTGCCGCTCGCCATCGGCTGGCTCATGGGCATCGCGCAGCAGACCGACGCGCTCGAGCCCATGATCACGTACCGCGAGTATTTCAGCTTCGCCGTGAATATGTCGCTCGCGTTCGGCCTGTGCTTCGAGCTGCCGATCGTGATCCTGCTGCTGGCGACGCTGGGCCTGGTCACTCCGGAATTTCTGCGACGCTACCGGCGCCACGCACTCGTGCTGTGTGTGGTCACCGGAGCGCTGCTGTCGCCGGGCGACCTCATCTGGACGACGATGTTGCTCGCCGCGCCGTTGTACCTGTTGTATGAATTGAGCGTGATTCTGACGTCGATCGTCTACCGTCGCCGGAGAAAGCGCGCGGCCGCGCTGGCGGCCGAGGAGGCCGCCGCTGCCGCTGCGGAGGATGCAGGATCCCCGCGTCGACTCGATAGCGAGCCGTGGGAAGGGGGCGGATCCTCGGATGAAGATGCCTCATCGGGGGCTGGGCGCGGGTCATGACGCCCGTAGTACGCGCAATCGTTAGGCTGCGGCGAGGCGCCGCCGCGGGCCTGCTGGCTGCCGCAACGCTCGCCCTTTCCACGCCTGCCGGCGCGCAGGTGCGTCGCGACACGACCACCCGCCGCGATTCGGTGCGCGCCCCGGGAGACACGATCCGTGCGCCCGGCGATTCGCTCAGGGCGGACAGCACGGCGAAGGTGAAGGTCGAGTGGGCGGAGCCCGACTCCGTGATGTCGGAGCTGTTGTCGCGCGAGGGATATACGGCGACAAAATATCAGGGCCAACGCGTCGAGCTTCGCGCGAAGGACCGCACGATAAAGCTCGAGGGCAAAGCGGCGGTGGGGCGTCCGGACGCCGTGCTCATTGGTGATACCGTCGTCTACAACGACTCGCTCGATATCGTTACGGCGGCCGGCCGGGATACGACACAGGTCGTGCTGCAGGATCCGACGGGCGCGCAGGACGATATCCGTGCGCGGCGTATCGTCTACGACATCAATGCGCGGCGCGGCAAGGCGTTCGACGTCACGACGTCGGTCAATAGTGGGCAGATCTGGGTGGTGCACGGGACGACCACCGCCTTTTCGAACGACAGCTCCGCCGCGAAGCGCAACGCGTTCTACGCGAAAGACGGTTGGATCACGAGCTGTACCGACTCGACGCCGCACTACCACTTCGCCGCGAAGGAGATGAAGGTCATCTCCAAGGACGTGATGGTCGCGCGGCCAGCAGTGCTGTACATCGGGGACGTCCCGGTGTTCTGGCTGCCGTTCGTCTTTCAGGATCTTCGCTCGGGCCGGCGCAGCGGCATCATCCCGCCGCGGTTCGGCATCAGCGACATCGTGCGCGGCACCTCGACCTATCGCCGGACCGTCGAGGATCTCGGCTACTACTTCGCGCTCAGCGACTACTACGACGCGCAGGTTGCGGTCGATTGGCGGAGCGACGCCGGCGCCACGCCCAGCGATCCCGGGTGGGTTCGCTGGAAGGGCAGTATGGACTACCGCTGGCTCGACCGGTTCATGAGTGGCGGCCTCGACGTGTCGTTCCTGGAGCAGAGCGACGGTCTCAAGAATCGCACCTACTCCTGGAGCCACGACCAGCAGTTCTCGCAGCGCAGTCGCCTAACGATGAACCTGAACTACGTGTCGAGCACGACGATCCAGCGGCGCAACACCTTCAATCCGTACAATGCGCTGGCGACGATCGATTCGCGGCTGAACTATCAGCAGACGGTCGGCGCGTTCCAGCTTGGCATCGGTGGCTCACGCAAGCAGTACCCGGGACGCGATCAGGTCGATCAGGAATTCCCGAGCTTCAACCTCGCCAGCAAACCGATCAATTTCGGGAAATTGGTGACGTGGACGCCGAGTGTGCAATTGAACAGCCGGCAGTCGTTGCACATCGACCAGACGGGCTCGTTTCTGTACGCGTACACACCGGCCGCGAGCGGTATCGGCGTCGACAGCGTTCAGGTCGACCGCTCGACACGGCAGACGAGCGCGAGCTTCGACACGCCGATCAAGATCGGCGGCTTCACGTGGACGAACTCGTTCCGCTACTCGGACAACCTGAACGACTTCCCGTTCACGAAGATCGTCGTCAACCCACGCGACTCATCGAAGAAGCAGACTATCACGTACGCACGCGATTTCGCGACGACGGTCGATTGGAGCACGGGCATCAACCTGCCCAGCCTCCTACAGGGAACCTGGAAGGTGACGCCGTCCGTCAGCTTCGAAAACGTCGACCCGCATCCGTTACTCTACCGGTCGCAATTCTCGAACGGAGAATTCGTCCGCCAGACGAAGCGGGTGCGATACGGCCTTTCGGCGTCACCCACGTTTTTCGGATTGTTCCCCGGCTTCGGCCCCGTCGAACGTTTTCGTCATTCGATCCAGCCCGTCGTCTCGTACAGCTACGCCGGAAAATCAGACGTCAGCGATGCCTATCTCGAGGCGACGAACCAGACACGTCAGGGCTACATCGGGTCATTGGCGCAGAACATCGTGAGCCTAACGCTGGCGACGAACATCGAAGCGAAGATGCGCGCGAAGAGCGACACGGTGCGTGACGAGGCGAAGACGCGAGTGAAGCTCCTGTCGCTCACGTTTACGCCGCTGGACTACGACTTCCAGCGCGCCAAGGAGACTGGCGGCTCGGGGTTTGTCTCGGAACGGTTCGGTTACTCGGTGCGATCGGACCTGATCCCAGGGCTCGATTTCGGCGTGGACTACTCCCTCTTCAAGGGAAGCCCACGCACGAGCGACACGGCCGAATTCAACCCCTTCCGCGAGTCGGTGCGCGGTTCGATCACGCTGAACCGGCAGTCTGGTCTCGTCGGCGCGGTCGCGCGGTTGTTCGGCTACGACATGTCCGCACCGCAGCCGCCGCCAGTTGCAGCCGCGCCCTCACGCGACTCGTCGGAGAATCGATCGGTCGCTCGACAGAAGATCGCCGGCAGCGTGAACACGGCGACTCGCATGCAGGAGCAGTTCAGAGGCGGGGGCTCGGGGTGGCAGGTCGATCTCACGTACAGTGCACAGCGTTTCCGGCCCGTGGAGGGTGCGATCGTCGTGGACCCGCAGCAGCAGTGCGCCTATCTGCAGAACGTCGATCCGTTCGCGTACGACCAGTGCATTCAGAAGTACACGACTACGCCTGGAGTGCAGGACCCGTACGCCCCGACGACAGGCGGCAGCCCGGTCTACCAGAGCCCGCCGACGCGAAACATTCAGGCCTCGACGCGATTCAGCATAACGCCGAAATGGGCCATGCAGTGGACCACGAACTACGACTTCATTGCCGCTGAGTTCGGGATGCACACGGTGTCGCTCCGTCGCGAGATGCACGACTGGGACGCCATCTTCGCGTTCACGCAATCTCCTAACGGGAACTTCGCGTTCAACTTCTTCATCGCGCTGCGTGCCGAGCCGGATCTGAAGTTCAACTACGATCGGCGGAGCTATGGAAGGGCGCCCGGTTCATTCCAGTAACGGGCTATCAGCCATCTGCCGTCCGCCATCCGCACAAACAGCGTAGCCCCTCCAGTGCGCTGGCGTGTAGAGGTGGCAAGCCCATGATGGCAGATCGACCATAGCTGATAGCTCCCTTGTGATCCGTTGTCACCACGCCGACATTCCGGCCATGAATGACACTGTCGTTCTGGACGGCCGTTCGCTCACATTGGCCGACGTCGAGGCGGTCGCGCGCCGCGGCGCCAAAGTGTCCCTCGCAGGCGATGCGCGGGCGCGGATGCTTCGCGCCGCCGAGCACGTCGACCGTATCGTCCGGAACCGCGAAGTCGTTTACGGCGTGACGACGGGGTTCGGCAAACTTTCCGAGGTCGCGATTCCGCCGGAGCGGTTGGCGGAATTGCAGGTCAACCTCGTGCGCAGTCATGCGTCCGGCGTAGGCGCGACCCTCCCGCGTGAGGCAACCCGTGCCATGATGCTGCTTCGAGCGAACGTGCTCGCAAAGGGCTTCTCGGGTGCGCGTCCTCGCTTGCCGGATTTGCTCGTCGGGATGCTCAATGCCGGCCTGTGGCCGCCGATTCCGGAGCAGGGGAGTGTTGGCGCCAGCGGTGATCTCGCGCCACTCGCGCATCTCGGGCTTGCGCTCATCGGAGAAGGTGAGCTGCACTCCGCATCCGGCAGCGGCAAGGCCGACGACGTGCTGCGCGCGTTCGACATGGAGCCGGTGACGCTCGGTCCGAAGGAAGGGATCACGCTCATCAACGGCACGCAGGCGCACACCGCGATCGCCGCACTTGCTGTGTGCGATGCGCGAGCGCTGTGGATTGCCGCGCACGTCGCAGGCGCCATGTCACTGGAAGCGTTGCTCGGGACACCCGTGGCGTTCGACACGCGCATTCACGAGGTGCGCGGCCAGGCCGGTCAGCAGCGCTCGGCCTCACTGCTTCGCGACCTCCTCGTCGACAGCGAGATCCGCGAATCACACCGGCACGGCGATCCGCGTGTGCAGGACGCGTATTGCCTGCGTTGCATGCCGCAGGTGCATGGGCCGGTCGCGGACGCGATCGACTTCGCGGAGTCGCTCGTGGTGCGTGAGCTCAACGCGGCAACGGACAATCCACTGGTCTTCGAGAACGGCGAGCTGCTGAGCGGCGGCAACTTTCATGGGCAGGCCGTAGCCCTGGCGCTCGATGTCCTCGCGATCGTCATGACGAATCTCGCGACGATGTCCGAGCGCCGCATTGATCGCCTCGTACATCCAGACCTGAACCAGGGACTGCCGCCGTTCCTGACGAAGGACGCGGGAGTGTGCTCGGGCTTCATGATGGCCCAGGTGACAGCCGCCGCGCTCGCGAGCGAGTGCAAGGTGCTGTCGCATCCGGCGAGCGTGGACACGATTCCGACCGACGGAAGCAAAGAGGACGTCGTCCCCATGGCCATGGGCGCCGCGTGGAAGCTGCGCCGCGTGGTGCATAACGTGCAACACGTCATCGCGATCGAGCTGATGTGCGCTGCGCAGGGTGTCGAGTACCGGCGTCCGCTTCGTGCGGCGCGCAGCGTCGAGGACGCGGTCAGCCTCGTGCGCGAGCTCGTGTCGCCGCTGGCGGAGGATCGCGTGCTGGCGCCGGATATCGCCGCCCTTGCCCAAGCCGTCGCGGGTGGTCGTTTCACTGAAGTCGCCATGGCTACCGCATGACCACGCGCAGCGTCGCCCCCCGGGAAACCGCGATTGGCCGCGGCGCACGTCTCGTGACGGCGCCTCGCGGCAACGCGCTGTCGTGTAAAGGTTGGCAGCAGGAGGCCGCGCTCCGGATGCTGATGAACAATCTCGATCCGGAAGTCGCCGAGCGGCCCGACGATCTCGTCGTGTACGGTGGGACGGGCCGCGCCGCGCGCTCGTGGGAAGCATTCGACGCGATTGTCACCGCGCTCCGCCGCCTCGAATCGGACGAGACGCTGCTGGTGCAGAGCGGGAAACCGGTCGCCGTCTTTCGGACGCACGCTGGTGCACCACGCGTGCTCATCGCCAACAGCAATCTCGTCGGCCGGTGGGCGACGTGGGAGAAATTCCGCGAGCTCGAACGCCTCGGGCTGACGATGTATGGCCAGATGACGGCGGGGTCGTGGATCTATATCGGCACGCAGGGAATCCTGCAGGGCACGTACGAGACCTTCGGCGCCGTTGCACGACGTCACTTCGGAGGGTCGCTCGCCGGTCGCTTCGTGCTGACCGCGGGACTCGGCGGAATGGGCGGCGCGCAGCCGCTTGCCGCGACGCTCAACGGCGCCGCGTTCCTGGGGCTCGACGTCGAGGAGTCTCGCATCGACAAGCGGCTCGCGACAGGCTACCTCGACCGCAAGACGCGCGACCTGGACGAGGCACTCGTCTGGATCCGCGACGCCGTCGCGACCGGGCGGGCGCTGTCGGTCGGGCTCGTGGGCAACGCGGCCGATGTCCTGCCCGAGCTCGTTAGGCGTGGCGTGACGCCTGACGTCCTCACCGACCAGACGAGCGCTCACGACACGCTCAACGGCTACGTGCCGAGCGGCATCGCCGTGGGTGACGCCGCCGTGCTCCGGCAGGCCGCGCCTGACGAGTACATCGCGCGTGCCATCACATCGATCGTGACCCACGTGCAGGCGATGCTCGAGATGCAGCGCCGAGGTGCGGTGACGTTCGACTATGGCAACAATATCCGCACGGTGGCGCTCGATGCTGGAGTGCGTGACGCGTTCGACTTTCCCGGGTTCGTTCCGGAGTACGTCCGCCCGCTGTTCTGCGAGGGGAAGGGGCCGTTCCGGTGGGTTGCGCTCTCGGGCGATCCGGCGGACATCTATCGCACCGACGAATTGGTGCTCGAGTTGTTCCCTAACGATGCCCATTTGCGGCGATGGATCACGATGGCCCGCGAGAAGGTACATTTTCAGGGATTGCCGGCACGTATCTGCTGGCTGGGTCAGGGCGATCGTGCGAAGTTCGGGGTGGCCCTGAACGATCTCGTAGCCAAGGGCGAGCTCTCGGCGCCGATCGTGATCGGCCGTGATCACCTCGATACCGGGAGCGTGGCGTCGCCATTCCGCGAGACGGAGGCAATGCAGGATGGCAGCGACGCGATCGCCGACTGGCCGATTCTCAACGCGCTGCTCAACGTCGCGAGCGGAGCGAGTTGGGTGTCGTTCCACCACGGCGGTGGGGTCGGGATCGGGAATTCGCTTCACGCCGGCCAGGTGATCGTGGCTGATGGCTCGGCGGAGATGCGCGTGCGACTCGAACGCGTGTTGACGAACGACCCCGGCATCGGCGTTGCGCGCCATGCCGACGCTGGCTACACGAGCGCGATCGAGACCGCGTCGAGAGAAGGGATTCAGCTCCCAATGGTACCGGCCCAGGGCTCGCCGAGGGGGAACGGCGAGCCTGGGCCGGGTAACAGAACGTGATACACGCACTCTCCAACCGCACGCTCGTTAGGCGAATCTAATCGGTTCCCAGTTCCCGGCTCCCCTTCCTGAGATCTCATGCTTTCCGCCCGCTTCAAGCCGTATCACGTTCCGCTCTTCCTCGCGAAGTATGCCTGGTTGACGGCCCGACGCCGCCCGATCCTCGTCCACTTCGAGGTCACCATGCGGTGTAACGCGCGCTGCGGCTTCTGCGACTACTGGAAGACGCCAGCGGAAGCGAAGGAGCACGAGCTGAAGAGCTTTGCCGACGCGGCGAAGTTCTTCAATCCGATGATGGTGACGTTCACGGGCGGTGAGCCGACGCTTCGAAAGGATCTCGAGGAGCTCGTGTCGGCCGTGAGCAAGGCGATCAATCTCAAGTACATCACGATGATCACGCACGGCGCGATGCTCACGCCCGATCGCGCGTGGGACTTGTGGCAGGCGGGAATCAACCAGTTCAACATCTCGCTCGACTATCTCGACGGGCGCCACGATACCGCTCGCGGTATTCCGGGGCTGACGGCGAAGATCTTCAGGAACGCCGCCGCGATGCGTGATCGTGGCATCGACTCGATTCGCTTCAACGCCGTGATCAAGGACGACAACCTCGATCAGATCCTGCCCATCGCGCAGAAGGCGGCGGAGCTCAAGTGCGGCGTGAATTTCAGCGTCTACACCGCCGCGAAGAACGGCAACACCGAGCATTTGCTGCGCGATGAGCAGCTGGACGCCATCGACAAGCTCGTCGCCGATCTGCTCGCGTTCAAGCGACGCAAGCGCGGCATCATCACGAACTCCGACTACTACATCGAGCAGATTCCGCGCTACGTGCGCGGCGAGATGAAGGAGCCGTGTCAGTCGGGCCTCCGGACGATTCACATCGATCCCACGGGTCACGTGAAGCGCTGCCCCGACTTCCCGGTGGACTTCCACTGGTCGGAGTTCAAGCAGTACGAGCCGATCGACTGTAACGCGTGTTACTACGCGTGCCGTGGCGAGGCACAGGCACCACTCCGCCTGTCGCGTGTGCGAGATGTGATGGCGTGAGGCCTGAGGACTGGGGACTCGAGACTGGGGACCCGGGACACCAACCAACGGACCACGCGGTGGAAGCAGGCGACCGTGATGCGCCGCGCCGCGAGTCACCAGTCCCAGGCCCCCAGTCCCTGTTGTTCGTCAACGCGTCGCAGGTAGTCACGTGCAGCGGCCCTCCACGTGCGCGACGCGGACGTGAGATGGATGACGCCGGGGTTGTGACGGGCGTCTCAGTCGCGGTTGTTGCAGATCGCATCACGGCCGTGGGCCCGACGAAGGAGCTCGAACGAACGTACGTCGAGGCCAGGCGAGTCGACTGCGGCGGCCGCGTGCTCACTCCTGGGCTGGTCGACTCGCACACGCACGCGATTTTCGGCAAACCGCGTTTCGAGGAACAGGAGCTTCGCGCCTCGGGCCTCGATTACATGGAGATCGCCCGTCGGGGTGGGGGAATTCATTCCTCCGTGCGCGATCTCCGTAGTCGGACCGCAGACGAGCTCCTCGATCTTGCCGTGCCACGACTCCGCCGCCTCGCCGCGCACGGCGTGACGACGGTTGAAGTCAAATCCGGCTATGGGCTTACGCCGGAGGACGAGCTCAAATCGCTTCACGTCATCCGGCGGCTCGCCGAGCGGCTCCCGATGCGGCTCGTGCCAACATGGCTCGGCGCTCATGAGATTCCGCTCGAATTCCGCGAACTTCCGGAAGGTCGTTCCGAATATGTTCGCTTGCTCGTCTCAACGATGCTCCCCGGCATCGTGTCGGGGAGGCTCGCCCGTTTTGCGGATGTATTCTGCGAACCGGGAGTGTTCACGATCGACGAGGCGAGAACGATTCTCACTGCAGCGCGATCCGGCGGCCTGGGGCTCAAGCTTCACGCCGACGAGTTGCGTCCGTCAGGAGGAGCGGAGCTCGCCGCTGAAATCGGCGCAACATCGGCCGATCACCTCGCCGCCATCTCGGAATCCGGAATCCGCGTGCTCGCCGCGTCCAACACAGTTGCCACGCTGCTTCCTGGAACCATGCTTTTCCTCGGCAAGGAGAAGCAGGCACCAGCGCGCGCGCTCGTCGATGCCGGAGCGGCTGTTGCGCTGGCGACGGATTTCAATCCCGGAACGTCGCCGACGACGAACTTTCCGCTCATCATGACGCTTGGCGTGAGTCAGCTGCGCCTAACGGTGGCCGAAGCGATGATCGCGGCGACAGTCAACGGCGCAGCCGCCCTGTCCCTGGCCGATCAGGTGGGGCAGATCGCACCGGGGTACTCGGCAGATCTGGCGCTCTTCGACGCGACCGATGTTCGCGAGCTTCCATACTGGTACGGAGATCAACGATGCGTGGGGACCTGGGTTCGGGGCCGTGCTTGTCATCCCTCTACCGTCGGGACACTTTGAGCCGCCGCGGCCGCGCCGGACAGTCCGGCACTGACAGACGGATTCTCACGCGCTGATGTCCGCAAACGCCGCGAAGCTGAAGAAGCGAGCCGTCGAGCTCGAACAGAAGAAACAGTTCGACAAGGCCCTCGCACTCTACATCCAGTTCCTGCAGGAGAGCGACGGCGCGTTGGACGACGTCGACGTCCCGCTGTACAACCGCGTGGGCGACCTCATGCTCCGCACGGGCAACGCGGCCGACGCGCTGAGTTACTACGAGAAGGCGGTCGATCTCTACGCCGAGCGAGGCTTTCTCAATAACGCGATCGCGCTCTGCAACAAGGTTCTACGACAGTCTCCGGGGCGCGCGTCGATCTACTACAAGCTCGGCAAGATCAGCGCGACGAAGGGCTTCAAGAGCGACGCGAAGAAGAACTTCCTCGAGTACGCCGACCGCATGCAGAAAGCGGGGCAGATCGACGAGGCATTCCGCGCGCTCAAGGAGTTCGCCGATTTATGCCCGGATCAGGATGACATCCGGCTCATGCTGGCGGAGCAGCTGACGAAGGAGAACCGGCACGACGAGGCGCTCGAGCAGCTGCAGAAGCTGCACGACAAGCTCGATAGCGAGGGCCGATCCGCCGAGGCGCGCGCCACGGTCGATCGCATGAAGTCGATCGATCCGGAAGCCGTCCCTCGCGTGTCGGGCACCTATCGCGCGCAGAAGTCACCTAATCTCATTTTCCTCGACACGTCGTTCGAGCAGGCATCCCGCGGTCGCCAGGCGGAGGCACCAACGCCGCCACCACGAGCGGCCGCGCCGCCGGCCGGCCGTCAGGTGAGCGATCCAGACCTCGTCATACTGACGCTCGGGGATCAGCCCGACGCTCCAGCGTCTCCGGTGCATAACGCGGCGGTTGCCGACGCGTTCGCTCTGGACATCGCCGGCCTCGACGCGCCTAACGACGAAGCGCTCGACGCGCAGGCGTTGCCGCTGCTGGACGTAGGCGGCGACGTCGACATGCCGTCGGCCGCGGCGGATCTCGAGCAGCAGGTGGTGATCGCGACGGTCGCGACGCCGCAGGAAGCGCCAGCGATCGTGTCGCTCGACTTCGATGTGGCGCCAGACGCCACCGTGTCGATTCCGCCCGCGGCCGTGGTGATCGAGACGTCAGAAGTGACGCTCACGGTCCGACACGTTCGCGATCGACGCCCAGGCGGCCCCGGCGCCGGTCGACCTCGTCCTGGACCAGCCGACCTACGATGTCTGGTCCGCCGCTCAGCATCGACTACGCGGGCGACCTGCATACGAGCACCGACGCACCGTCCGAAACGAGCCTCGAGGACCTGTTCGACTTCAGGGCGCCACCACGCTCCGACAACGACGTGGTCGTCGACGCCTCGTTGGCGAGCCTGGACCCCGACGTCTCGTTCCCCTCGTTCGACCTCGACGACCTTCCGTCGGCCGACGACATCACGTCGGGCGGAAGCCTCGCCGCCGCCCTCGGTGCCACCGACACGTTAGGCGCCGGGCTGGATGATCTCGACCTGTCAACGCCGGACGAGCCGCACGCGCCGGAGGACGCCACCGAGACGATCCAGATCGAGGCTTTGCGAATCGACGCGGTAGCCGAGCCAGCACGTGTCGAGGCTCCTACGTACGAATTGGCGGCGCAACCGTCCGCTGGTTCGGCCGACCTCGACGTCGATTGGCCGGTAGCAAGGTCTGTAGAACCATCCGCGCCGGCTGGCGATGACCTCGTCGAGGAATTCGCCATGACCGACGAGCCGTCGCTTGCTGCTCACCCAGCGCCAACAGAGGCGGTTGACACGCTGGACGACGCGGCGCTTCCGGAGATCGTGGAGGACCTCGCGGAACCAGTCGCGATCGAGGCGATTGCCGTCATCGAAGTCCCGGCGGTTGAAGACACCATCGAGACGACGGTCGATGTCTCCGTGCAGGATCTCGTCGAAGAATCGCTCGTCGACGCCGCCGCCGAGCTGACTCGTTCCGAGGTGTCTCTCGACGCGGCGGAAGCATCGAGCCTAACGCCGACACCGACTGACGTCGAAGTCCAGTCTCTTCGTGTCGCGGTCGAGGCATCGAGCCAGACACCGCCAGCCGTCGCGATCGAGCCTGACGTACACGCAGAGCCCGAGCCGGAGCGCCTCGCCGGCTGGGAAGTGCAGCGCGCCCACGCAGAACGACTGCTCGAAGCAGGCGATCGAGGCGCGGGCGTCCAGGCACTCGAGCAGGTGGCGGTGGATCTGGAACGGATCGGCGATCTCGAGCGCGCACTCACCATCGTCGATGAGCTGATTCGTCTCACGCCGGACTCGATTCGCCACCACCAGAAGCGGGTCGAGCTCGCGTTCCGCTCGAATCACCGGGCCAAGCTGATCGACGCGTACATCGAGCTGGGCGACGTGCTGTTCCGCTCCGGCGAGGAACGGAAAGCCCGCGCCGTCTACCAGCGGGTTCTCGAGCTGGCGCCCGACGATCCGCGAGCACGGGCCGCTGTGGAGTCCGTCGCGTCGATGTCGCCGCCGAGTGGCTCCGGCGCCATCGCGGCCATCGGATCGACGCCCGCCGACGCTCGTGTGCCGAACCCGCCGGCTCGTCCGCACCCGCGCGATGGCCACATGCCGTATCAGCCGGGACCGGGCGCCGGACCGCGGCAAGCGGGCGGGATAGCCTCGCCGCCACCGACGCGCAAGCCGTCGCCGCTCGATCGCAGCGCCGCCTCGAACGGCGAGTTCGTCGACCTGGGCGAATGGCTGCGCTCCGGGGAAAGCCCGAAATCGACCCGGATGGTGGCCGAGGAGAAGCCGCCGACAGGGGACGAGCAGGCTGACTTCCAGGAGATGCTCAAGCGGTTCAAACAGGGCGTGGCCGAGAACGTCGAGGAGGAGGACTACGAGAGCCATTACGACCTCGGTGTCGCCTACAAGGAAATGGGCCTCATGGATGAAGCTGTTGCCGAATTCCAGAAGGCCCTGAGAGGCACCGCCAACCGCGTACGCGCCTACGAGGCCCTCGGCCAGTGCTTCGTGGAGAAGGAGCAGTATCACGTCGCTGCGTCGGTCCTGTCCCGCGCCATAGCGCTTGGCGAGGGAGACGACCATCATCTCGTCGGCGTGCTGTATCTTCTAGGGCGGGCGACCGAGGCGTTGAGCAAATACGGCGACGCACTCGATTATTATCAACGCGTGTTCGCAGTCGACATTGAGTTCCGCGATGTGGCAGAACGGATCAGCGCGATCGAAGGAAAGGCGACTTGACCGCACGAGCCAACAGCTCACCACCGCTAGCCGACACACTCCGGCACATTCAGACCCCCGTCCAGGAGGGGCTGCGCGGAGTCATCGACGAGATGTGGCGAATCGTTGCCACAGACAATCCGCTCGTTACCGACGTCAACGCGCACCTGCTGCTCGCGAAGGGCAAGATGGTGCGCCCGACGCTGCTCCTGCTGGCAAGCCACGTTGACGGCGCGTCCGAGCCCCGCGCAACCACGCTCGCCGGTGTAGCCGAGCTGATCCACCTCGCGACGCTGGTGCACGACGACGCCGTCGACCATTCGGTGATGCGACGAGGCCGTCCGACGATCAACGCCCTGTTCAGCCACCAGGTGTCCGTGATCATGGGCGATTTCCTCTACTCGCGTGCGCTCTCGGAGCTGGTGCGCCTTGGTGACATGGAGCCGCTGGCGGTGTTCACCGCGGCTTCGAACGCGCTGACGCTGGGCGAGATGCGCCAGCTCTCGGCGCTGGACGCGCTGGCGTTCACGGAGTCGGACTACGACACGCTGATCGAGTCGAAGACCGCATCCCTGTTCGCTGCGGCCTGCGAGGTTGGTGCTGTCTGCGGCGCGCGACGCCACCGCGCTGCTCTCACGCGATTCGGCCAGCGCCTCGGCATGGCGTTCCAGGTCGCTGATGACCTGCTCGACTATACCGAGGCCCAGGAGACAACGGGCAAGCCAACCGGACTCGACCTTCGCGAGCACAAGGTCACGCTCCCGCTGATCTCTGCGCTGCGTACGATGTCCCCGGGTGCGCGGCGTCGCGTCGACGCACTGTTCGCCAATCCAGACCCGGACGACGCCTTGATCGCCGAGGTCGTCGAGATCGTGCGCGAGGAGGGTGGGCTCGAGTACGCGCGGCGTCGAGGCGAGGACTTCGCTCAGGAAGCCGAGGAGGCGCTGAGCGAGCTTCCCGAGAGCCCGTACCGGAGCTCGCTGGCGGAAGCGATCGGCTACGTCATGGACAGGCGGTCCTGATGGCGAGTCGGAACTCGCCGACTCGCGGCTCGTCGCGGCACCGACCGCTGTTCCACGGTGTAATATTGGCAATCGGGTTCATCGTGGGCGGCTTCATGACCCAGTTCGCCAGGAAATTCCTCCCGATAGGTGCCGTTAAGGAGTTCCTGACAACCGGGGTGACGCCATCGGTTGGCCCTCTGCCTATCGATCTCGTTATCTTGAAGTTCGCCATCGGGCCGATAGCGCTGGACGTGTCGTTGCTGAGCCTCGTCGGTGTGCTCATCGCCTATCTCATTGCGCGGTCGCTGTTCTAGGAGACGATATGAATTTCGGGAACATGGGGTTCATGGAGATCCTCCTCATCCTCGTCGTCGTTCTCCTGCTGTTTGGCGCGAAGCGCCTACCGGAGATCGGGTCGTCGATGGGCAAGGGAATCCGCGAGTTCAAGAAGAGCATCACGGATGTCGATCGCTCGCTTCGTGAGCCGGAGCGAGACGCGCGGGTCGAGCGCGACTACGCGGCCGACCGCCTGCAGAACTCTGCGCGCGACGTGCAGCAAGAGGAAGCGCGCCCCGAGCCGAAGCGGCTGCTCAACTAATCGAACGGAAGAAAGCGAAATCCCCCGGTCGCGATCTGAGAACAGATACGCGACCGGGGGATTCGTCGTTAGGTGGGGCGGCCATCCCGCCGCCGCGGCGCGTCGTTAGGTGGTCTGACGCGCGGCCTGCGCCAGATCTTTCCGCCGGTCGTCCAGCTTGGCGTCCGCACGAAGTTGCTGCAGGAACGCCTGAATGCGCTGCTGCCGCATTCCCTGCACGAGTTGCTGCCGCTGGATCGTCTTCTGCTTTTCCCACTCGGCACGGTCCGCATCGACCCGGCGGTCGACGCGCAGCACCACGACGCCATCCTGCGTCCGGATCGGGTTGCTGACCACTCCGATCGGCAACGAGAACGCGGCGCCAATGGCTTCGTTCAGTCGGCCCATGCCCGGCACAAACCCGCCGCGAGTGAACGCGTCGCTGCTCGTGACCTTCAGATTCTTCTGCGTCGCCGCGGCTTCGAGCGTCGATGCGGAGGCGGCGGTGGCGAATTCCTTCGCCTGCGCCACGAGGCGGTCCAGCTTCTTCTCAGTCGTCAGCGTTCGCTTGATGTCCTCGCGTGCAGCCTCGAGCGATGGCAAACCGCCGGGCGTGACGGAGTCGAGCTTCGCGAGAACGTAGCCGGCATCAGAGTCGAACAGCTCACTCGTTGCACCTGGTTTGACGCCGGAGAACGCCCACGCGCTCACGCTCGGGACGTACTGGCCGGCGATCGTCAGCGCCTCGCCTTCGACGGCAATGCCGTGCTGCGGCGTGAGCTTGAGGACCTTGGCGGCACTGTCGAAGCGCTGCGGCGTGTCCTGCAATGCGGCAATGTTCGCGAGCGAATCGGCTTTCCGATCCGTGCGACTGGCTGACGAATCGCTCTGCTGGAACTTGAGCAGGATGTGTCGAACCGCGATGGTGTCTGCCTTCTTCTCATCGACTTTGATGAGGTGAAGGCCAAACTGCGTCTCGACCGGCTCGGAGACTTGCCCCGGTGTCAGCGCGTACGCTGCCTTTTCGAAAGTGTCGACGAAACGACCGCGCGCGCCGCGACCGAGAAATCCGCCCTGCGCGCCGGAGATCGTGTCGGCCGACTCGCGCTTCGCTACGTCTTCGAACTTGGCGCCCTTCGTGATCTCATCGCGCAACGCGAGCGCGCGCGCGCGCACGGCGGCGGAGTCAGCGGCGGTGATCTGACGGGGCACCGACAAAACGGAGACGACGGCACGCCCCGGACGAGAGAGCTCCTTCTTGTGCGAGTCGTAGTACGCGCGAATGTCGGCGTCGGAGACCGTGATGCCGGAGTCCGGGATCGTCGCGGGATCGAAGCTTACGAAGCTGACCTTCGACGAGTCGTGCTGGTCGCGATAGGCGCGCCAGAGCTCATCGTCCGTGACGAAGACTTCGCTGGCGACCTGCTCGTACAGCTTCGCCTTGGGAATTTCGGAGCGGTAGTAATTCTCGAGCTGGAAGTACAATCCCTGCTGGCGCGCGGCGGCGCTCTTCAGGAACCGCTGATACTTCTCGAGATCGAAGCGACCGTCAGTCTGCAGCTCGGGCGACTGCATGAACTGCGGCGGTGGACTGAACTGCGCCGCCTGGACGATTTCCTCGTCTGTGACGCGGATTCCACGCCGCTTGTATTCCTGATCAAGTAAAATCGACTGCACGAGCTGGTCGAACACTTCACCGCGAATCTGTTCTTCTTCATCGAGCGTCAACGACCGGCCGCGGCCTTCCTGCTCCTGCTGAATTCGTTGCTGAGCGGCCTGCATCCAAGTCGTATAGGGGATCTCGTCACCGTTGACCTTGGCAACGGCGGTTCCAGTTGTCACACGAGCGCGTCCAAGCAGTCCCGACGTCTCGGTAAACAGGAACACGCCAATGAACACGACGACGATGAAGATCCAGATGTATTTCGCGGAGCTCCGCATTGATTGCAGCACGGCGCGTTACTCCTGATCGTAAAGACAGGGTGTGTCGGGCGACGAAAAACGGGGTGAGGACAGGACGCGAATAGTAGGCGCTGGCAGCAGCTAAAATCAAGAGAGAGTGTCACTTCTGATTGACTTGGGTCGTCAGAAGAATATACTTCGAACGGTCTCGCCGCCCGGATCGCGCGGCGTCCCAGAGGGCAATGAATGGCTAGCACCGCCCGGCTCGACGAGCTGAAGAAAAAATTCGACGAGAACCCGCGACGCTACTTCGCCCCACTGGCGAACGAGCACCGCAAGTCCGGTGATCTGGACCAGGCAATCTCGCTCTGTCGAGCCCATCTTCCGCTGCAACCCGCGCACATCAGCGGTCATATCGTTCTCGCCCAGGCCTTGTTCGAGGCCGGGAGCGTCGATGAGTCTCGCGACATCTTCCTCGCTGCTCTCGGACTCGATCCCGAGAACCTGATCGCGCTTCGCTACCTCGGCGACATCGCACGGGAAACGAACGATGTGGACACGGCACGTTCCTGGTACCAGCGCGTGCTCGAAGTTGATCCGCGCAACGACGAGATCGTGCAGATGGTTCGCGACCTCGATGCGCCGCGACCAGTCGTCGCCGAGCCGGACGTCGCGCCCGAGCCAGAAGCTGCTACACCGACCTCCGTCGCACCGGTACCGCAGACTCCGCTGGCGGAAGATCCGCGTTACGCGCCGTTGTCGATGGAGAACTTCGAAGTCGGCGCAGAAGACCACGCGCAGTCAGACGCTGCACCGACGGTAGACCTGCCGATGCTCGACACGGCGGACATCGATCCATTCGATCTGCATCCGTCGGCGAGCGCGGAATCACTCTTCGAGGTGGCCCCAGACGCGGCCAGCGAAGACTTCTTCCTCACCGAGCTGTCGGGCGTGGACGCGCACGAAGACGTGGGCGAACCGGCCGAAGCGCAGTCGGACAACGTGTGGTCAACCGCGCCTGCCGAGGCGCCGCCGGCAGCGCCATCGCCTGCTGCCGAAACAGAAGCCGCAGCGTTCGAAGAGGGAGCATTCTACGTCGACGAGGCGCCCGGCGTGCCCGCGGGTGCGAACGAGCCATCGTCGGTGCATGCGCCGAACGCCGAAGAGGCTGCGACGATCACGGCGTCAGCGACGCCGGTCGTGCACGCCGCTCCAATCGACGACGAAGCGTTCGACGCGTTTGAAGTGCCGTCCGCCGAAGCAACGGAGGTCGTGCATAACGCCGAAGCCGTCCAGATGGCCGAAGGCGCGCATAACGCGGACGCTGATAGTCACAGGGACAGCGATCATAACGCGGAAGCGATGGCGCTGTTCGCGGACAGCGACACCGCCGAGTCGCAACTGCCTGCGGGGGCTGTCGACGAAGCGTTCGGGCTCGAAGTCATGGAGTTCGTGCCGCCGTCGAGCGGACTGCCGTCGGCCGTCGGCGAGCTCACGTCCGCTCACGAGTTGTCGAGCGATGCCGACCCGTTGGTTGGCCGCAACCCGGAGCTGGCGTCGGTCGAGCAGGCGAGTACACCTGCCGCGTTCGTGACGGAGACGATGGCGGAGCTGTACCTGCAGCAGGGATTCAGGAACGAAGCGCTCGCGGTGTATCGCGAGTTGCTGGCGCGCAACCCGACGGACGCGAGCTTGCGTGAGCGCGTCGAGCAGATCGAGAACGGTTCCATGTCGAGCATCGGCATGGCCACGCTCTCGGAGAACGTCGTCGACTCCGCGCTCAAGCGACAGGCGGGCCGCTCGTCGCGTTCCGTCCGGTCGTTCTTCGCTTCGCTCGCCAGCCGGCGGGCGCCACGGAGCGCGGGGCACGAGCACGAGCCGGCCGACGCGAGTTCCACCGAGCCAGAGGCGTTCGACGTCGAGCAGACTGACACGTCCGAGGCGGTGGCCATGTCCGATCTCGCGCAGCCGTCCGAGCCGGCCGCGGAGATCGTTCAACCGGCCGAGCCGCAGCGCGTCACTCAGCTGTCGGCGGCGGAGACGTTGGCGTCGTTCGACCCCTTCGCGGACACGATGGAAATGCCGACGGAACCGTCCGCCATGCCGAACTCCGTCGCGCCTAACGCCACGCCGGCCGAGGAATCGAGTGTCGTGCCGGAAATCGACTACGTAGCCGAGTCGTTCGCTCCGCCAACGGCGGAAGCCGAACCGACGGCGGCGGGCCGCTCGCTCGAGGACCTGTTCCCGGACACGCCAGTCACGCCACGCACCGAGGCGGCCGCCCAGGCATTCGCGACGGCGTTTGGGCGCGATGAGCCGCAAGGTCGTCCGACGCGCGCGGCGAGCAACGAGCTATCGCTCGATCACGTCTTCCGTGGTGCGCCAGAGGGCGGTCCGCCGGCGGACGGCGGCTTCTCCTTCGACCAGTTCTTCTCCGATTCGCGGCCCGCGGGCGGTGGCGACGTCGCAGCGGCCCCGATCTCGGCGCCACATCACGGGCGCGGTGGGCCGCCGAACGACGCGCACGACATCGAACAGTTCACCGCCTGGCTCGAAGGCCTCAAGAAGAAGTGAGGATCGCTGTCCTCAACGGGCCGAACCTGAATCTGCTCGGCACACGCGAACCGGCGATCTACGGCAGCACAACGCTGGCGCAGATCGAGGCGCGGCTGCGCGACGTGGGGCGCGAGCTCCACGTCGACGTCGAGTGCCAGCAGCATAACGGGGAAGGCGCGCTGATCGACGCGATCCAGGCGCTCCGCGGAAACACGGACGCGGCGATCATCAACGCCGGCGCGTACAGCCACACGAGCCTGGCGATTCGCGATGCGTTCGCGGCCGTGGAGATACCGTTCGTGGAAGTGCACCTAACGAACATCTACGCGCGCGAGCCCGAGCGTCGTCACTCGACGTTGGCGTCGGGCGCGCGTGCGGTTCTCGTCGGCTTCGGCGCTGTGGGCTACGAGCTCGCCCTCCGCGGCCTCGCCGCGACGCTGCCGTCGCGTGTCTGATCGACGCGCCCAGCGCCTCGCCGCGCTCGTCGATTCGCTGAGCGTCGCCCATCTCGATGGGCTGCTCGTCACGAGCCTGCCGAGCATCCGCTACCTCACCGGCTTTTCGGGTACGAGCGCGCTGTTGTTCGTCAGCGCCCGTGACGTCCTGCTGATCACGGACTTCCGCTATCAGACCCAGGTGCGCACCGAGGTCGGCGATCTCGCGCGCGTCGCTGTCGAAGGACAGAGCCTGTGGTCGGGGCTGTGGCAGTTTCTCGCGCACGCGCCGTACGTGGAGGTGGCCGGCTTCGAATCCGCGCACCTCATGCATCGCGATTTTCAGCGTCTGGTCGAAGCCGGCCCACGACCGCGATGGCGCGCGACGACCGATCTCGTGGAGGCCCTGCGCGAACGCAAAGACGCTGACGAGGTCGAGCAGATTCGCGAGGCTGCCGCGATGGCGACGGGCGCACTCGAGAAGACGCTCCCGGCGATTCGTGTGGGCATGACGGAGCTCGAGGTTGCCGGCGTGCTCGAGAAGTGTCTTCGCGACGCAGGAAGCGAGGCGTTCCCGTTTCCGTCGATTGTCGCGTCGGGTGAGCGATCCGCGCTCCCGCACGCGCGATCGTCTTCGCGGCGAATCGGTGACGGTGAGTTTCTCCTCATGGATTTTGGCGCCGCCTCGAACGGATACTGTGCCAATGTCACCCGTACAGTAGTCATTGGGAAAGCAACCGATGAGCAGCGTGCCGTCTACGCTGTGGTACGGCAGGCGAACGAGCTGGCTGCAGGCGAGGTCCGTGCTGGATTACGGGGGCGAGAGGCGGATGCGCTCGCGCGTGACTACATTGAGCGCTGTGGGTACGGTGAGGAGTTCGGCCACGGGCTCGGGCACGGGTTAGGGATCGAAGTGCACGAAGCTCCGCGGCTCGCACGGACTGCCGATGGAGTGTTGTCGTCTGGCGCGGTCGTAACGATCGAGCCGGGCATCTATCGGCCGGGCTGGGGAGGCGTTCGCATCGAGGATGACGTGCACCTCGCGGCGGATGGTCCCGAGCTCCTCACGCAGTTCACCCACGAGCTTCTGGAGCTCGCGTGAACCCGGAAGGGAGCCACTCGTCCATTAGGGATATGATCGACTTACGCTACGTCAAGAAGCTCATCGAGATGATGGATGGATCCTCTGTCGATTCGGTGGAGATCACCAGCGACAAGGGCATGAAGATCCGTATCTCGAAGACACCGCAGCAGCGCGGCACGGTGCAGATCCCAACGCCTGTGCCAATGCCCGCGCTTCTTCCGGCGGCCGTGCCGACGCAGTCCCGCACGACGCCGGCGGATGGCATGCCTTCGGTGTCGGAGAGCGAGGCGCCGCCGCGTGCGGAGGCGCCCAAGACGAAGCTGTTGGAAGTGAAATCGCCGATGGTCGGCACGTACTACGGAGCGCCGGAACCGGGCGCGAAGCCGTACGTCGCTGTGGGTTCCCGGATCGCCAAGGGACAGATCCTCTGCATCATCGAGGCGATGAAGATCATGAACGAGATCGAGTCGGAGTTCTCTGGCGTCGTCACGGAAGTCGCGGCTCAGGACGCGCACCCCGTCGAGTACGGGCAAGTGCTCTTCAGGATAGATCCCAATGGCTAATCCGGTCGTGCAGGACCAGGAAGCGGCAGCACCACAACCGCGTGCCGCGTTCAACTTCAAGGCGATCCTGCAGCAGATGGTGCAGCTGAACGCCTCCGACCTTCACCTGAAGGTCGGGCGTCCACCAACGCTTCGCGTGAACGGAGACCTGTCGCCGCTTCCGTTGCCGGCGCTCCGCCCCGAGGACCTCACGGCCCTCGCGAAAGAGCTGATGACGCCGAAGCAGGTGAAGGAATTCAGCGAGTATCGCGAGGCGGACTTCGCGACCGGCGTCCCGGGCATCGGGCGCTTCCGCGTCAACGCCTATCAGCAGCGCGGGACCATCGCGTTCGCGCTCCGAACCATCCCGCACACCGCGAAGACGGTCGGTGAGTTGAACCTGCCGGCTGTCGTCGAGGAGATCTCGATGCGTCCGCGCGGGCTCGTGCTCGTCACGGGCATCACCGGTTCCGGCAAGTCGACGGCGTTGGCGTCGATGATCCAGCACGTCAACGAGCGCCGCTACGCGAACATCATCACGATCGAAGATCCGATCGAGTTCCTGCACCGCGACAACCGCTGCCACATCAATCAGCGCGAGGTCGGAACGGACACCGGCAGCTTCGCGCAGGCGTTGCGCCGCGTGCTGCGTCAGGATCCCGACGTCATTCTGCTCGGTGAGATTCGAGACCTCGATACGCTCGAGACGGCGCTCAAGGCCGCCGACACGGGCCACCTCGTGTTCTCCACGCTGCACACGACGGACGCGACGCAGACGATCAACCGCGTGCTGTCCTTCTACCCGCCTCACCAGCAGTCGGAAGTCCGCTTCGCGCTGTCGACGGCGCTGGCCGCGGTCATCTCGCTCCGACTGGTGCCGCGCGCCGACCGACCAGGCCGCGTGCCCGCAGCCGAAGTGCTGATCAACACTGCTGCGGTGCGCGAGCAGATTCGCGATCTCAACGCGACGCTCAACATTCCGGACCTGATCAAGGAAGGACAGTCGCAGTACGGGATGCAGAGCTTCGACCAGTCGCTCATGCAGTGGTACACGAAGGGGGTCATCTCGTACGAGAGCGCCCTGTTCTACGCCAGCAATCCGAGCGAGTTCGCTCTGCGCGTGCAAGGCGTGGCCGGGTCCAGCGACACGAGCTGGGACGGATTCCAGACCGGGACGGCGCCGTGAGTTGAACGCGCCCCGGCGCCGCTGCATGTTCTGGATCCACCTGATCACTGCGAACCGACTGCCGTCGAGCGTAAGTTTACCGCTCGCGGCGCACTCGGCCGCTTACCACCAGGCCGACGGCTCCGCTGCATGTTCAAGAAAATTCTGATCGCGAATCGGGGAGAGATCGCGCTCCGCGTCATCCGTGCCTGCCGCGAGCTCGGTATCGAGACCGTGGCCGTGTACTCGGAGGCTGACCGCGAGTCGCTCCATGTACGCTTCGCCGATGACGACGTGTGCATCGGCCCGCCGCCAGCGCGCGATTCCTATCTCAAGATTCCGCGACTGATCGCGGCGGCCGAGATCACCGGCGCCGACGCGATCCACCCGGGCTACGGCTTCCTGGCGGAGAATGCGGAATTCGCAGAAACGTGTCAGGCGTCGAACATCATGTTCATCGGCCCGACGGCCGAACAGATCCGCGTGATGGGCGACAAGGCATCGGCGCGCGCGGCAATGGCCGCCGTTGGCGTCCCGATCATTCCTGGGCACACCGGGGCCCGTCGAGGACTCCGACGAGGCGCTGGGCTTCGCGCGCGAGATCGGATTTCCCGTCATCATCAAGGCGGCAGCCGGCGGCGGCGGCAAGGGCATGCGCGTCGCGAAGGACGCAGACGACTTCGCGCGGTCGTTTCAGCTCGCCCGATCCGAAGCGCTATCGGCGTTCGGCAACGGCGACGTCTATGTCGAGAAGTACCTCTCGCGGCCGCGCCACGTGGAGTTCCAGATCCTCGGCGATCGGCACGGCAACGTGATTCATCTCGGTGAGCGCGACTGCTCCGTGCAACGACGCCACCAGAAGCTGATCGAGGAAGCGCCGAGTCCCGCGGTGACGCCGGATCTGCGACAGCGGATGGGCGATGCGGCAGTCCGCGGCGCGAAGGCAATCGACTACGTCGGAGCGGGAACGATCGAGATGCTGCTCGACGAGGATGGCTCGTTCTTCTTCATGGAGATGAACACGCGCATCCAGGTCGAGCATCCGGTGACCGAGATGCTGACGGGGATCGATCTCGTGAAGGAGCAGATTCGCGTAGCGGCCGGTGAGCCGTTGTCGGTACTCGAGCTGCCAGTGCTCCGGGGCCATGTGGTCGAGTGTCGCATCAATGCCGAAGATCCGAGCCGGAACTTCCAGCCGTCACCGGGCAAGATCGAGGCGTTCCATCCGCCCGGCGGGCCCGGCGTGCGTCTCGATACACACGTGTACGCGGGCTACACCGTGCCTCCGTATTACGACTCGCTGCTGGCGAAGCTCATCTGCCAGGGGCGCGATCGTGAAGAGGCCATCACGCGCATGCGCGTCGCGCTCGACAGCTTCATCATCGAGGGGGTCACGACCACTGCGCCGTTCCTCGGCCGCGTGATGGAGCATCCGAAGTTCCGCGCCGGGGATGTCGACACGAAGTTTCTCGAGCGCGAAAGTCAGCTCATGAAGGAGCCGACGTAGTGCGCGTCGATGTCATCTTCGGCGGCCACCGAGATGACCGCCGCGGATATTCACGGACGCGTCGTGCTCGTCATCGATGTGCTTCGTGCCTCGACGACGGTCGCTGTTGCGCTGTCAAACGGCGCCAGAGCCGTTATTCCGTTCGAGAGCTCCGATGAGGTCATCAATCGCGCCAAGCAATTCGAGCGGTCGGACGTGCTGCTGGCGGGCGAGCGGAAGATGCGCGCGATCCCCGGGTTCGACCTCGGCAACTCACCGCTCGAATACACGCGCGAGACGGTCGAAGGGAAGACCGTGTTGCTCACGACGACGAACGGCACGGTGGCCCTCGTCGGTGTGCAGGGCGCGCGCAATGTCATCGTCGCGTCGTACGTGAACTATTCCGCCGTCGCCGCGATGATCCGTGCGGCTGCGCGCGGCGCGGCGGACGTCGCGATCGTGTGCGCGGGCCGCGACCGACAGTTCGCCCTCGAGGATGCCGCATGTGCTGGTCGATTCGCGCGGACCGTCAACCGCCGCCTCGCCAGCGTCCGTTTGAACGATGCCGCGCAGGCGTGCACATTGATCGACAAGCGTTACGGTGACGGACTGGATCGTCTATTCGAGGACTCGGAGCACGGCCGCGCACTCGCGGAAGCCGGTTTCTCGGCGGATCTCGCCGTGTGCGGTGAAGTGGATGCCCATCCGGTGATTCCGATCTACCAGGACCGCCAGATCACCAAGCTCGGACCAGACCGGGAGCGGTAAGTCCCGTGGGTAACACGTCGCTCAAGCGCGAGATCGCCGGGATCGCGCTGCTGTTGTTTGCACTCTTTCTCGCCGGCGCGTTTCTCGTCCCGCCTGAGGCTGCGGTGTACTCGTGCACGTCGGCCCACGGAATCTTCGGGCCGGTGGGTGCGTGTTTGCGCAGCTGGTCGCGCGACCTGATCGGCATCCCCGCCGCGCTGCTCGTCCCGCTCATTCCCGCCGTCCATGCGCTGCGGCTGTTCGGCCGCATGGAGTCGGACACGGACCGATCGTGGCTCGTGTTTCTGATCGGCGTTGTGGTCATCCTGCCGGTCGCGTTAGGCCTGGCGCGCGCGGTTCCGCCAGGCGAGCTCGATGCGGCAGCGGGGCTGTGGGGCGGGTTCTTCTCGACGTACGCGGCGAAGGCGTTCGGGACGGTCGGTGCGTGGCTGATGCTGGCGTTGGCGGGAAGTGCGCTGGCGGCGGCGACGCTGCGGTGGAACCCTATTCGAGCGATAGTGGGGCATGCGCCTTCGGCGTCGGGAATAGGGAATCGGGAATCGGGAATCGGGGCTGCTGAGCCGGTTGCTGGCGCACCTGAAAAGGCGAAACGGCGCCGCGGGAAAAAAGGCGAGCTGCTCGCTGGGACGGCTGCCGACGTGGCGACCACGCTGGCCCCGACGCCCGAGGAGATGCCCGCGATCGATCCGACGCTCATGCGCGACAGTGAGCGTGATCGCGACGAGGCCGACGGCGACGTGGACATCCCGTTCCGTGACCGGAAGAAACGCGAAAAGAAAACCAAGGTGGACGTCGCGACGGAGCATGCAGAGCGCATCGCGGCCGAGATCGATGCGACCGCTGTCGCGATCGACATTGCCGGCGATGAGCTGCCGCCCACTGACATTCTCACGCCGCCGCCGCCGCGCAACGTGGAGATCGGCAAGCGCGAGCTGGACCTCATGGGCTCGAAGCTCATGGACGCGCTCCGCACGTTCCGCGTGGAAGGCGAGCTCGTAGGGCGCACGACCGGGCCCGTCGTCACGCAGTACGAGATCGAGCCGGCGCCGGGCGTGAAGGTGCGGCAGTTCGCGAACCTCGCCAACGATCTCGCGCTCGCGATGCGCGCGCCGAGCATTCGCGTCGTCGCGCCGATCCCTGGGCGTGGTGCGGTCGGCGTCGAGGTGCCGAATCCGACGGCCGAGATGGTCGTGTTCCGTGAGCTGATCGAGTCGCGGGATTTCCAGAGCGCCCGCGCGGCACTGCCGATCGCGTTAGGCAAGGACCTCGAGGGCAAGCCGGTCGTCGCGGACCTCGCGAAGATGCCGCACCTGCTGATCGCTGGCGCCACGGGATCGGGCAAATCGGTGTGCGTCAACACGCTCATCACGAGCCTCGTCTACCGCCACACGCCGCGCACGCTGCGCTTCCTGATGGTCGACCCGAAGATGGTCGAGCTGTCGGTGTACAACGTGCTCCCGCATCTGCGCCACAAGGTGGTGACGGACAACCGCGACGCGGCGGCGACGCTCAAGTGGGCGGTGCTCGAGATGCAGGAGCGCTACGAGCTGCTGGCGGCGAATGGCGCCCGCAACATCCAGGACTTCAACCGCAAGGTCACGGAGGGCGCGAAGCTGAAGGCGCCCAAGGATCAGGCTGCGGCGCTCGGCAACCCCGACTACGTCGGTGGCATCCTGCCGTACGTCGTCGTGATCATCGACGAGCTCGCCGACCTCATGATGACGGTGCAGGGCGAGGTGGAGACGCCGCTCGCCATGCTCGCGCAGAAGGCGCGCGCGATCGGCATTCACCTCATTCTCGCGACGCAGCGGCCGAGCGTGAACGTCATCACGGGTCTCATCAAGGCGAATTTCCCGAGCCGCATTGCGTTCCGCGTGGCGTCACAGGTCGACAGCCGCACGATTCTCGACGGGATGGGAGCAGAGTCGTTGTTAGGCAACGGTGACATGCTGTTCATCCCGCCGGGCAAGTCTGAGCCGTCGCGGCTGCAGGGTGCGTTCATCTCGAGCGAGGACACCGAGCGCCTCATGGGATGGTACGAGGCGAAGCGCGACGCGCGCCGGGCGGCGTTGGCCGCGCAGGGACTCGTCGTGGAGGAGCCGGTGTCGACAGAGCCGGACATTCTCGAGACGATCCGCGCTCGCGAGGCAGCCGACAAGCTGGGCGACGACGATGGCGAGATCGACGATGCGGATCGCGACAAGTTGTTCCGCGAAGCGGCGGAGGTCGTGATCCAGCATCAGCAAGGCTCGACGTCGCTGCTGCAGCGTCGGCTTGGCGTTGGCTACGGACGCGCGGCGCGGATCATCGATCAGCTGCACGCGGCGGGTATTCTCGGACCGCCTAACGGGTCCAAGCCACGCGAGATTCTGAGCGGGCTCGAGGATCTCGACAGGATTTGCGGGCCACGCTGACCGGCCGAGATCAGTCGGGTATCGACGCGGCGCCGGACTCTACCGGTCGATCACAGCGGATCGAGAGAGCGACGGCGCGGTCCAGAAGACGCGCGAGCGCCTCTGCCTGGCGGGGCTGACTGTAGCGCGCGATCTCACTCCTGTCGCCCGTGTAGGCGAGTGGCAGGCCGCGTTCCCACGTCCGCAACCATGCTTCGAGCACCGCCGCGATGCCTTCTACCGAGTCTGCGGTGACGCCGGCGCGCGTGCGCTCGAGCAGCGCATCACCCCAACCACCGGGGTCGCTGGGCAACGCAAGAATCGGCCTGCCGGCGTTCAGGTACTCGAACGTCTTCGCGGGAAAGCTGAGGGTGCCCTCGGCCGCGGTTGGTGCGGTGCAGTTGAACAGCACGAGCCCGTCCGCGCCACGTTGCAGGCGCAGGGCATCCGCGGGCGGCAGACGGTCGATGAACACGCATGCGCGGGCCGCGTCAGGGAACCGGCTAAGGCTCGCCTCGAGGGTGCGATCGCATCCGGTACCTGCGAACGTGACCTCGATCGGCGGCGGATTAGTGCCGCGCGCGGCGACCACCCGATCGAGCGCTTCGAAGAACAACTCCGGTCGCTGGTCACCCGGGTATACGGAGCCCGTGTACGCGAGACGCAAGCGGTCGTGACGTTCCGGCTCGACTAGCGGCTGCTCGGCCGGATCGAAGCCGACCATCACGACTTCTCCGTCCACCGCATAGGTTCGCTGCACGTAGCCGAGCATCGCCGGTGTGATGGCTCCCGCGGCTGCCGCCTGGCTCATCCACCGTCGATGCTGGCGATCCGCATACGGTCGCCACGCTGCGCGACGCTGTCGCTCGAGGTGGAAGCTGTACAGATCGTCGAACTGCGCGACCCAAGGCACACCGGTGACACGGGCGATTTCGGACCCGACGACGTGCGCGCTCGCCGGCGGGCACAGGCTGCAGATTGCGTCGATCGACTCGTCCCGAATGACGCCGACGCCCGCGTCGACAGCCGCATCCACCCAGCCGCGAAACGGATCCGGAAAATCACCGAACGCGGGCGAGAAGAGCGACAGCGCGCGACGCGCGACGCTCCGCGGGGAGAACGAAGTCTCGGTCGCGTCGTGACGCGTGCTGCCGTCGTTGCTGCGCATCGACGCGTCGTACACGCCGCCCAGCCGCTGATGGAGGCGCCTCAGTGCGTTGTCGCGTGTGCGGTATGGAGTGCGAATGACGTTCACACCGGGGATCTCGTCGAGCGCCTGCGGATACGACGCGAGCGTGTAGGCACGGCGATCCTCCGGCGCGATATCGGTCATCCAGTTCTTGGTGAGAACGACAGGCTGCCATCCGGCCGCCGGCAGATACTTGCACAGCTTCAGCGCACGACGCGCACTGACGTCGTACTGCGGCGGGAACGTATAGGTGACGAGGAGAACCTTTCGCACGCGGCGCGCGCTCCGGCGCTGATCTGGCGACCGCGTTAGGCGGGAGTGGGCGCGAGCAGCTGTTCGTCGATGCCGAGAAACTCGGCGAACCGCCGGCGGAATACGTGCATGCCCAACTCTTCGCGGAGCACCCGTGGGATCGCGTCCGCGGCTCGCGCGTGGAACTCCGCGTCGGTGGCCGTCGTGCGCAACGCCTCGACAATGACGGCCGCGTCGAGCGAGTGACACGCGACCCCCACGGGCCAGCGTGCGAGAAACCGCGCCGGCGTCGATTGCCGCGGTCCGTGAAACAGGATCGGTCGCCCTGCGGCAAGGTAGAGCGACACCTTGTTCGGAAACGATAGCTCGACGCCCGGCCGACACGCTTCGTCGAACCAGTAGGGTACGTAGCACACGTCGCAGTCCGACAGAATCGCCACGGCGTCCGTCGTGGAGTGCCAGCCGAGGAATTCGACGCGCGCGGGTCCGGTCGCGCGCACCTCGAGACTCGCGGCGAGCATGCGCACAATCACGTCGCGGCCGTCGATGCGCCAGCCGATCGTCCCAAGCGCGGACATCAACGCTTCCCACTCACGACGCGCGTACAAGCTCCCCGCATACCCAATGACGAACGGTTCGTCCGGGCGCCGCATGCCGGTGGGGCGAACCCATTGCGATTCGGGGAGCCCGTGAATCATTGGCGTGCACGGCGTTCCGTACGACTGCTCATACGCCGCCTTCATCTCCGGAGACGCCACCGCAGTGCGGACCGAGCTCCGAACGGCTTCAGCGAAGCGGCCCATCGTGCGCTCGAGCGCGGCGCCGTCGATGCCCCAGTAGTGCGGCAGGAAGTAGTCGGGCGCGTCCCACACGGTCGTCACCAATGGCACGCCCACGCGCTTCGCGAGTCGGGCGGCGACGTTGATCAGCGTCGGATTCGCGAGCGGGATCCAGAGCAACTCCGCCCTCACCTCGCGCGCGAACGTCGCGATCTGCTCGATGAGCCGCGGGAGGTGGCGACGATCGACGTACGCGTCGAACACGCCGCGCGTGGAGTGCTGCACGCGACGGCCCCATCGATTGAAGCCACGCTCCGGGACGGCGTCGAGCGTTAGGCGTGGCGTGTGCGCCAGTGTCGCTGGCCACGCACCGGTACCGCCGCCGGGAAGGATCGCGAAGGCAAGTTTGTCCGCGGGGTAGAGCAGGCAAAGGTCCCGCAGAAACACGCCCCCGACGCCTTCGGGCACCGGCGCCACGGGCGACACGATCAGAATGCGTGGTGCCTGGGAGACGCTCGCTACGCGCGATGAGTCGCGACCCGACACGACCGACGCCACTGTCACGCGAGACGCTCGCCGAGCAGTACGTTCGCCACCGTGTCACTCACGGCAGGCGCGAGGTACTCCGGTGGCACGACCCAGTTTCTCTCGCGCGTCATCGCCGCCCGGACCGCGCGCGTGATGCGGTCCGGGTCAACGCCAGCGATGATGTTGCTCCCGCACTCGACCGTTTCGGGTCGCTCCGTGACATCGCGCGTGGTCACGTTCGCGACGCGCAGGATGCAACACTCCTCCTGAACAGTGCCGCTGTCGGTCAGCACGCAGGCGGCGTCGCGCTCGAGTGCGACGAAGTCGAACAGTCCCAACGGGGGAAGCACACGCAGGCCCGCCACCAGCCCGGTCATGCCGAATGCCTCGAGACGACTCTTCGTACGGGGATGCATGCTCACGACGATCGGCAACGCATGCTCCTCGCCCACTCGCCGCAGCGCGTCTGCCAGCTGACGTAGCCGCTCGGGCACATCGACATTCTCGGCTCTGTGTGCCGTGACGAGAAAGTAGCCGCCGCGCTCGACGCCGATACGCGCGTGAACGTCGGACGCGTCGATGCATGGCTCGTAGTGCCGCAGCACCTCGAGGATCGGATTGCCGGTCACGATCACGCGCTGTGACGCGATCCCTTCGCGCAGCAGGTTCGCGCGGCTTCGCTCCGTATAGGGGAGGAGCACGTCACTCGAGTGATCGATGATCCGGCGGTTCACCTCTTCGGGCACGCGATCGTCGAAGCAGCGGTTGCCGGCCTCCATGTGATACACCGGTACGCCCATCCGCTTGGCGACAACGGCTGCCAGGCCGCTGTTCGTGTCGCCAAGAATCAGCAACCGGTCTGGCCGGTGCTCCCGAATCGCGCGCTCGGTGCCCGTCAGTATCTGACCCGCCTGCTCCCCGAACGAGTCCGCGCGCACGCCTAACGAAACGTCAGGCGCGCGGACGTCGAGGTCGCGGAAGAACACGTCGCTGAGCGACGGGTCGAAGTTCTGGCCCGTGTGCACGAGCACGTGGTCGCACGACGCATCCAGCTTCGGGATGAGCCGTGAGAGGCGGATGATCTCGGGACGCGTCCCGAGCACGGTCATGACCTTCATCGCAACAGCTCGACGCCCTCGTCGGCCGAGTTGCCGGCGAACATCAACTGCTGTCGCGTGAGAAGTCCGACGACGTCGTCGTAGCTCATCACCTCGTTACCTGAGCTGTACTCACCGGGCAGCGCCGCCAGTGGCTCGTCGTCACCCTCGTGAAGCTCTGGCAGCACGGGACGAATGGCGTAGAAGCGACCGCGGTCCACGCTGCGATGGCATTCCTCTTCGGAAATGAGGATCTCATGGACCTTTTCGCCGGGCCGTATGCCCGTCACCACTGTCTCGATGTCTCGCGGCCCGACGAGCGCGCGAGCGACGTCGACGACCTTTGCCGACGGGACGCGTGGAATGTACGTCTCTCCGCGACGACCGCCGCGCATCACGGCGAACACGGTGTCCACCGCCTCCTCGAGCGAGAGCAGGAAGCGTGTCATGTCCGTCGTCGTGATGGTTACTGGACCGCCGCTCCGGATCTGCTCGTGAAAGAGCGGGATCACCGACCCACGCGACGCGAGCACGTTGCCGTACCTGACGCACACGAAGCGCGTGTCGGGGCACGTGAGATTCGCCGACGTGAACACGCGCTCCTGGATCGCCTTGGTCATGCCCATGACGTTGACGGGCTTGCAGGCCTTGTCGGTGCTCACGCCGACGACCGTGTCGATCTGCAGTCCATTCTCGCGAATGGCCCGAATGATGTTCTCCGGCCCCGTGATGTTCGTCTGGACGGCCTCGTACGGGAAATACTCGCACGTCGGCACCTGCTTGAGCGCGGCAGCATTCACGACCACGTCCGCGGTGCGCAGCACGGACGCGACGGAGTGGTAGTCGCGCACGTCGCCGATCACGAACGTCAGCAGCTCGTTGAAGTTGCGGTACACGATCTCGTCGGTCGCGACGACGCGATTCTTGTAGTGCAGCCGCATGTCGTGCTGCTTCGCTTCGTCGCGCGAGAACACGGTGATGCGCTTCGGCCGGCCCATCTCGCCGCCTAACAGGCGACGACACAGGACCTTGCCGAGGGAGCCGGTGCCCCCGGTGACTACGATATGCTTGCCGTCGAGCGGTCGCGTGCGTTCGAGATCCACTGATGGTTCCAGGTGTCGTAAGGCGTGGGGTCTGCCGCCAGCTCGGCGACCATGGTCGCCCACGATGGCGGGCGATACCCCGTCGCGTTCATGAAGCGAGTTGCGTCGAGGGTGCGATCGCAGACGAACGACTCGTCGGCTTCGAGCGTGGTGCCGAGGCCTAACGCATCGTTCACGAGCGTCAGCAGGTCGTACTTCGCTATCGGTTCGCCAGCAACGTGCCAGACGCCGCGGAGGTCGCGATGGTGCTCGGCGATGTCCGCGAGCACGCGCGAAAGCTCGAGCGTCGTGAGGCCACTGAACCGCGCGCGCGTGAAGCCGGGAACGGTCTGCCCGCGACGCGACAGGAACCACTCTACCAGCCCGCGCGACGACCCGATCTCGCGGCCTACCATCGACGTCCGCACCGTCAGGCAGGCGTCGTGATCGACTTCGCCGAGCAGCTTGCTGCGACCGTACAGGTCCTTCGCGTCAGGCACGTCGGCCTCGGCATAGTTGCCGCGAGCGCCGGAAAACACGCAGTCGGTGCTGAGGTGAATCAGGCGCGCACCGGCTCTGGCGCACCGCGCGGCGAGTCGGTGTGGCAGCAGCGCGTTCACCGCGATGGTGCCTACGGCATCCTCGGCCTCTCGGCGCTGCTTGACGATTCCCACGGCATTCAGCACGACGTCGGGACGTGCAACGGAAAACGCGCGCTCGATATCGGCGTCTTGCGACGCGTCCACGCGATCGATGACGCGGCGCTCGTCGAACCACTCGAGACTCGCGTAGTCCGCGTATGGTCGCCGGACGGCAACGAAGGCTTCCATGCGACCGTCGAGCTCCCGCCACAGGCGGTGACCGAGCATGCCCGCGCCGCCGAGGACGAGCGCCCTCACGTAGCACTCCGGGAGGCCAGTGTCTCGTACAGTTTGACGACCCGCGGGCGGATCGTGGCGCGATCCGCGAGGTCGTGCACGAGCGCCAGGTTGCGTTCCGCCGCACTGTCGACGAGCGCGTCGTCCGTCATCGCCCTAACGAGCGCCTGCCCGATCTCGTCAGGGTAGAGATTCCGAGCGAACAGCACGTTCGACTCATCGCGCACGAGCGGGCGGATCGTGTCGAGCGGCGAGAGCACGGGGAAGGCACCGGTGGCCATTGCCTCGAACATCGAGTTCGGCGTCCCGTCCACCAGCGATGGCGCGAGCATCACGCGCGCTCGGCCCATCAACTGCAGGATCTCGTGACGGGGAATCCGCTCATCGATCCGGCACGACGCTTTGATCTCGGGTGGCAGCGCGTGGAACCACATGCGCGTCTCGCGCTCCATCGCCAGCATGTGAATCTCGCACGGCGGCAGGCGATCCCAGTTGCGCACCAGCGCCTCGAACACAGGCAGTGCCTTCGACCACGGACACTCGTACGCCTTGGGCCAGAGAATCACCGAGCGACTCGACGGCAGACCGCTGGAATATGTGCGGAGCGCGTCGATGTCCACACCGCCGGTACCGGGTACCGTGCCGATCGGACACAGTTGCTCGGCGTGGACGCCCATCGCACGCGCGATGTCGAAGTTGATCTGATTGTCACTCACCAAACAGTCCGCGGCGCGCATGACGGTCGCCACGCGAGACGCACGATCGGTGTCGAAGCGCGCGAGCGCGAGGTCGGATCCGCCGCGCGTCTGCGCGAGCCAGCGGCCGACTGATGCCAAGCCGTGATCCTGCCGGGTGTCGTAGTAGAACTCACCAGCGGGATCGATGCCGAGCGTGTGCACGACATCCGGCTTCCAGTCGCGGATCACCTGGGCGAGCCAGCGCTGCTCGATTGCTCGAGCACTCGAGACAAGCCGAGCATACACGCGCTTCGGCGCGCGCGCGATGCGAGCTGCCGCGTAGAGGCGACGCCGCGTCTGCGCGTCGAGTCGTCGGGACGTCGTCGCGGTCACGTACGTACGAACCGGCCACTCGTCAGGTGGCACACCTCCGGGCAGCGCGAACAGCCTGACGTTGAGCTCCGAGCCGGCGAGGAGATCGATCCACGCGTGCGTGTGCGTACTGTCCGCGGGTCCGACGAATAGCACGCGAGGGCGACCAGGATAGGGGTCGTCATCGAAGCGTCGGGGCGCAGGCCAGGCGGCGCTCGTGCCCGCTGGGGTGCGAGTCGAGCTCGCGTTATGTCCGGGCACTGTCGCGGACACGGATGTCATCGCGCACCGTCGGCGATCGCGGCCGTCGCGACGTCGCGGAGCGGCTCGACGGGTGTAGCGTTAGGTGGTAAGCACGCGTCGCCCGCGGTGCCCACCGGCGCGTCCAGCACCTCGCGGCACCACAGCTCCAGCATCATGAGGAGCCACGGTTCTGACCATCCCGTGTCGCCTCGCCGGAAACGATTCGCGATCGTGGAGACGACGTCTGCATCGAGCAGCCCACGGGACGACACCGCACGTGGGTCGAGCGCGTCATCCATGACATCGCGCAACGGACCGCGCAGCCAGGCGTCGAACGGCATGGCGAAGCCGCGCTTGGGTTGGACGTCGAAGTTCGGCGGCAGCCAGCGTCGACCGACGTCGATCAGTACGCGCTTCGCTCCGGAATCACGGTAGGTGCGGCCGTAGGGGTCGGCACCGTGGACATCACCGAGCTTGGCCGAGTCGGGCAGCGAGAGCGCCGTGTCTACGACGACTGGATCGAGATACGGAACGCGCACCTCGAGCGAGTGAGCCATCGACACGGCGTCGATGTCGCGTAGCAGCTGGTTCGTCAGGTAGCCGCGCGTCGCGAGTGCAGTGACGCGCTCGATCGCTGACCCGCGGGCGAGCTCGTCGAGCGGCGCCAGGTCGCGATGGGGCGGGGCACCTGCACCCGCGGCTGCAGCGACACCCGGCGTCAACAACCGTGCAGCGCCCACGGGACCGAAGATCTGATACGTCTCACCATACGCGCCGATGAAGCTGCCGCGCCGCCAGCGATGGATCCTGCCACCGCCGCGCCGCCGCAGCAGTCCGTCGAATGCCTGATGGCGCACCGCGGCCGCGACCATCGACCGCGCGAGGCCGCGCCACGGCTCACGCGCCAGGCGCTCCGTCTCCTGTGCCATCGTGATGAACCACGGATAGCCTGCGAACAGCTCGTCGCCGCCGGTACCCGAGACGGCTACCGTCACGTCTCGTCTTGCCGCCAGCGACACGAAGTAGCTGTTCACACCGTCCACGCTCGGTTGATCGAGCGCGCGCGCGATCGCGGTGATTCGGTCGCGAACATCGTCGCCACGCACGACGGACGTCGTATGTTGCGTCCCGAGGTGGCGCGCCATCCGCTCGGCGTCACCGCTCTCGTCGATGTCGTCGGCCGCGCCGGCGAAACCGACAGAGAACGTGCGTACCGGCGTGCCTAACGCCTTAGTCATGATCGCGACGAGGATCGAGGAGTCGACCCCCCCGCTCAGGAACGCGCCGAGCGGCACGTCGCTCACGAGCTGCAGTCGCGCGGATTCCTCGAGCGCCTCGGCCACCGCCTCGACATGTTCCGCATACGGCCGGGCACGAAGCCCCGGACGCCGGTCCGTGTCGAGCGCCCAGTAGCGCTCCACGCGCATGGCACCGCGCTCGACTACCAGTCGGTGACCGGGTAGCAGCGCCTTCACGCCGCCGATCATGGTGCGCGGCTGTAGCACGGAGCCGTACGTGAGCAGCGTGCGCAATGCGGTGGCGTCGATACGTGCCGCGACGAGCCCGCTCGCGAGCAACGCCTTGAGCTCCGACGCGAACACCAGCCGCCCGCCGGCCTCGGCGTACAGCACCGGTTTGATGCCCATGTGATCGCGCGCGAGCACGAAGCGCTCGTGGCCCGGTCCGCGACGCGCATCCCAGAGCGCCAGCGCGAACATGCCGCGCAACCTGGTAACGAAGTCGTCACCGAATCGCTCGTACAGGCGCAACACGACTTCGGTGTCGGACGTGGAGCGAAACCGCACGCCGCTCGCCTCGAGCACTCGACGCTGCTCGGCGAAGTTGTACACCTCGCCATTGTACACGATGCGAATGGCTGCGTCGTCGGTGGCCATTGGTTGATGGCCGGCTGCGCTGAGATCGAGAACGGCCAGCCGCGCCATCCCGAGTGACGCGCTCTCGCCGGCCCAGGTGCCGCTATCGTCCGGGCCGCGATGGCGCATCGCCCCGACCATCGCGTGCAGTGCACGATCGGCGCGCGTCCCGACGAAGCCGCAGATTCCGCACATGATCAGCCGGCTCCGCGAGCACGAGCCTCGACGCCGTTCCCGCCGACTTCTACCTCGACGTTCGCGAGACCGAGCGACGTGAGCGTGTGGCGGATCTCCTCCGGACCGCGCAGGTGCTTGTACCGATCGGTGAGTGTGTCGTGCGTGTCGAGCAGCGCCCACTCCGAGAGCAGCTCGGCGCCGAGCTCGGGGTACGCCTCGTAGTAGTCCACGACGGGCGATACGCGGCCCAGATAGCGACGAAGGCGACCGAATCCGCGACGCCGGCGCCACAGCACGCGATGGACCGGCAGCAGCGCCCGTGTCGTACCTAACGCCAGGCGCCGCGCCTGCTCGGGCGGAAGCCGAAGCAACAGGTCGCGCAGCACCTTGCGCGGCGCCGTCACCGGGTAGTCGCGCGAGTAGTGGTCGAGCACGAGTAACCCACCCGGCTTCACATACCGCGCGAGCGCGGCCATCGTGTTCTCCGGCTCCGGCGTATGCTGGACTACGCCCAGACAGATGACGATATCGAACGCGTGACTCCTGACCGGCAGGCTCCGAATGTCGGCCTGACAGACGAAGTAGCCGGAAGAGGTGCCGCAGTTCGCGTAGTTGGCTTCGACGGCGGCGGAGAGGTCCGCGGCGATGACGCGCGCACCCGCGTCGAGTAGAATCTCGGTGAACCGGCCGGCACCACACCCAGCCTCCAATACCGTCCTGTCGCGAACCACGTCGAGCGAGCCGCCGAGGCACCGCGTCAGGCGGTCGCGCGAGATGGTGGTGCCGGTGTGGGAGTCGAGCTGTGAGCGGCGGAAATGCGTCCACTGCCAGCCGAATGCCGCCGCATAATTGTCCGATGATACGAAGCGCGGAATGCCTCGCACCACCGGCACGCGGCAGCCCGAGGTGCAGATCAAGGCTGTCGCCCGCTCGACGTCGTCTCCGTCAGAGAAGCCGCCGCCAAGGGCGAACGGCTCGCTGTGCGGCAGGCAACGCAGCTCGGGCGGGATGCGCATGTGGTGTCTCGATGCCTAACGGGACGCGCCGGCCGCCGCCCGCCCGAGCGGCGTATCGCCGCCGGTGGCCGGCGGCGCATTGGCGGCCGTGGCCGAGATGACGACGCTATGCTGGAACGCGCACAGGTACGATCCCGGGAATTGCTCCGAGTGTTGCATCTGCTGCGGATCGGGTTCCACCTCGAGCGTCGCGGCGTACAGGATGCCGTCGATGTCCTCGATGTTGCCACGGCCCATCCAGAGACCGACGAGGTAGGTCCCGGGCTTGAGACGCACGTCGTCCAGCGCGAAATCCACGCGCGCTTCATCGCCTGCGTGCATCGACACGAATCGGCCTTGCATCGCGGTGTTCGCGTCCACGAGGCGATAGCCGCTCGCGTCGTAGATCGTGATGCCAACATTGGCACTCTCGACCGCCGCCGTCGCCACGATTCGTGTCTCGATGCGGAGCCGACTTCCGGGGCACATCATCTCGCGCGTCGTTCCGTCACGACGCTCGGGCACGAAGCGCAGCGATACGAACCTCGCTTTGCCCGACCCGAAATGCTCCGCGCTCGACAGGTCGCTCGTCTCCGTCGGCGCGGCCGCGAGCGTCGCCTGATAGCGCGCCGCGACGCTCATGGGATCGGAGTCGAGCAGGAGACGGCCGGCATCGAGCAGTAGCGCCCGAGAGCATAACGAGACGACGGCGCCCATGTTGTGGCTCACGAAAAGCACGGTGCGGCCATGTCGCGCGACCGTTCCCATCTTGCCGAGGCACTTCTTCTGGAAGGCGGCGTCGCCCACGGCGAGGACTTCGTCGACGACGAGAATATCGGGCTCGAGGTGCGCTGCGACGGAGAACGCCAGCCGCATGTACATGCCGCTCGAGTAATGCTTCACCTGCGTATCGATGAACCGCTCCACCTCGGCGAAGTCCACGATCTCGTCGAACTTCGACGCGATTTCCGTGCGTCGCATGCCGAGAATGGCACCGCTCAGGAAGACGTTCTCACGGCCGGTGAGGTCGGGATGGAAGCCCGTTCCTACCTCGAGGAGCGAGCCGACTCGCCCCTCGAGGTCGATGGTGCCAGTGGTGGGCTCGACGATGCGCGACAGGATCTTGAGCAGCGTGCTCTTGCCGGACCCGTTGCGACCGATGATGCCTACGACCTCGCCGTGGGCGACGTCGAACGAGACATCGGTGAGCGCCCAGAAGCGCTCGTTGGGCGTCCGCGGGCCCCGGCGTCCGAAACTCTGCGCAGCGCCGCGCATCCCATCGACCAGCGCCTCGCGGATCGTGCGATACCTCGCTCGGGAGCCGAGTTGATACTGCTTGCCCAACCCAGAGACACGGATCGCGGGACCTTCCGCATCGTTGTGGGGGGGCAAAGTCATTCGCGTGTCTGTCGGATCAGACGACATCGGCGAACGTGCGCTCCATGCGGCGGAAGAAGAACGCGCCTCCAATGAGCAGCGCGACGGCGGCGAGCGCCGACACCAGCACCATCGGTCCTGGTCGCGTGGCGGTGCCCAGGAGCGCCCAGCGGAACCCTTCCACGACGCCCACCATCGGGTTGAGCGCGTAAACTACGCGCCATTTTTCGGGTAGGAGGCTGCTCGGGTATGCGATGGGAGTCGCGAACATCCAGAGCTGGGTCAGGAACGGAACGACGTGGCGGACGTCGCGGAACTCGACGTTCAGGGCCGAGAGCCAGAGCCCAACGCCTAGCGCCGTAATGAACGCGAGCGCGGCGAAGAACGGGAGCCACACGACCTGAACCGTGGGCGTGACGCCGTACCACCACATGAGCCCGAACAGCACGGGAAACGCGAGTGCGAAGTCGACCAGGCCCGCGAGGACCGTCGCGAGCGGAATCGTGAGGCGCGGGAAGTAGACCTTCGTGATCAGGTTCGCGCTGCCCACGAGGCTATTCGAGGCCATAGTCAGGCCGGTCGCGAAGAACGTCCACGGCACGAGCGCGGTGTAGGCGAACAGCGAGTACGGCACGCCATCCGAGGGCACCTTGGCGAGGCGCCCAAAAAACAGCGCGAATACGAGCATCGTCAGCAGCGGCTGGAGCACCGCCCAGGCGACCCCGAGTACGGTCTGCTTGTAGCGAACCTTGAGGTCTCGCCAGACGAGGAAGAACAGCAGCTCGCGGTAGGCGAAGACCTCACTCAGGCGCAGGGCTACCCAACCACGGGTAGGCTCGAATGCGCAGCGTGTGCGGCGTGTGCGGCCGAATCGATGTGTGGGTCACCGTCGGCGCGGGATCGCAAGCGTCGTACCGGATGAGCCAGAAGCGGGAATAGGGAATCGGCAATAGGGAATCGAATAGCGGGAACAGGGAACGGGGAACCGAGGACTTCCCTGCGTTCGGGTGATGCGACTCAGGTTCGATCGATGGCGTTCGTTGCTGCCGGGCTCCCTAGGTTCGCCCCATGTCCGCGGCGCGGCAGGAATTCGGCGAGGTTGGGGAGCGGGTGGCGGAGCGGTGGCTTCGACAGCGCGGGTGGCGCGTGCTGCAACGCCGGTTTCGGAACGGCCATCGCGACATCGATCTGGTAGCGGAGAAGGACGGGACGGTGGCCTTCGTCGAGGTGAAGGCGCGTCGCGGATATCAGTTCGGCGATCCAGTCGAGGCGGTGCACTGGCGGAAGCAGCGGGAGTTGGCCCGGTCGGCGGCGGTCTGGATCGACCGGCACGGGCGCCCGAACGACAGCTATCGCTTCGACGTGATCGGGGTGCTGATGGAGGGGAACTCGGTTCGCGTCAAGCACGTAGAAAACGCCTTCATGGTGCGCTCGCGCGCTTGAGTTTTCGTGGTTCTCTTCGTATTTTCTTCGGGTATCGGATGGCTCCCCTCGCGGCGTAGATTCTGGGCCGTGGCCAGAGCGTCAAACGTCAACACAATGGGTGGATGAATGGCTACTGCTGCGCAGCAAGACGATCGGAAGAAGGCGTTGAATCTGGCCATCGCGCAGATCGAGAAGAGTTGCGGCAAGGGATCCATCATGAAGATGGGCGCCGAATCGGCGCGCGTTCGCATTGATGCGATCCCGACGGGCGCGATCAATCTCGATGCGGCGATCGGTATTGGTGGAATTCCTCGCGGTCGTGTCACTGAGATATACGGCCCCGAGTCCAGCGGTAAGACGACGTTGTGCTTACACGTCGTTGCGAATGCACAGAAGGCGGGCGGTGTTGCCGCGTTCATCGATGCCGAGCATGCGCTCGATATCGATTATGCGAAGAAGCTCGGCGTGGATGTCGAGAGTCTCCTCGTCTCGCAGCCCGATACGGGCGAGCAGGCGCTGGAGATCTGTGAGATCCTCGTGCGCTCGGGCGCTATCGACGTCGTCGTGATCGACTCGGTTGCCGCGCTGGTGCCGAAGGCGGAAATCGAAGGCGAGATGGGTGAGTCGCATATGGGCTTGCAGGCGCGGCTCATGAGCCAGGCGCTGCGCAAGCTCACTGGCTCGATCGCTCGGTCCAAGACGTCCGTCATCTTCATCAACCAGTTGCGTGAGAAGATCGGCGTGATGTTCGGCAATCCCGAGACGACCACCGGTGGTAAGGCGCTCAAGTTCTATGCGTCGGTGCGTCTCGACATTCGCCGCATCGGTCCGGTGAAGGAGAAGGAGGACGTCATCGGGTCGCACGTGCGCGTGAAGGTCGTGAAGAACAAGGTGGCGCCGCCGTTCAAGCAGGCCGAGTTCGATATCATGTACGCCGAGGGAATCAGCCACGCGAGCCTGGTGCTCGACATTGCTGCCGAGGCGGGGATCATCGACAAGGCTGGTGCGTGGTATAGCTACGGCACGCAGCGTATTGGGCAGGGCCGAGAGAACGCGAAGATGTATCTGAAGGACAACCCGGTGCTGATGGCTGAAGTCGAGGAGAAGGTGAAGGGCATTCTCGGCATGAAGGCGGATACGCAGGTCGATCCGGACGTCGTGGTCGACGACTGAGCGAAGTAGCACTCGCTCCGGAGTTCGAGCCGGAGGGTCGTTCTTTGGATGAGTCGGTGCCCGGATCACCGTCGCGTTCAGAGGGCAATCCTCCGGCTCTTTCCTTTGGTGTCATCCCGAGCAGACCGCGAGGGATCTTCTCGAACGTTCTTGTGGCCTGGCTGGCCACGATGAAATCACATGAGATCCCTCATCTGCCCGCTGCGCGGGCTCCCGCGCTCGGGATGACCAGCAGACGTAGCCATGCAGACAGTCACGCAGATCAGCGAACATCCGCGAAAGCCCGGGCGCTACATCGTCGAGGTCGATGGGCGCGAGTTCGCCGTCGTCAATGTCGATGCGCTCACCGAGACCAAGACGAAGATCGGAGTCGTGATCGACGACGCGCGCGCCGCCCAGCTTCGCGAGGCGGGCGAAGTCGTCGCGACGTACGATCGCGCGCTCAACCTGCTCGCGTTCCGCGCGCGATCATCGCGCGAGCTCAGTCGGCGGCTGAAGCGAGAAGGGGGCGTCGGCGGAGTGCATCGAGCAGGTGATCACCAAGCTCCGCGACGCCGGCCTCGTGGACGACGCGGACTTTGCCCGGCAGGTCGCGCGATCGAAGGTGTCGGGTGGCGCATCGAAGCGACGCGTACAGCAGGAGCTGTTCAAGCGCGGCGTCGAGCGTGACGTGGCAGACGAGGCTGTGAGCGAGGTGCTCGCGGACGAGAACGTGGATATGGTTGCCGTTGCGGAGCGTGTGGCGAGGAAGCGGCTGCCGTCGCTGGCGAGCGCTGACCCGCAAAGCCGCAGGCGCCGGCTGTACGCGTTCCTTGCTCGCCGCGGTCACGACAGCGAGACCATCCGCACCGTCATGGACCGGGTGTTGGACCCGAGCATTGCTGACGAGAACGTGGTCGACGATTAGACCTGGCACGTTGCCGTCACCAACGGCAAAGGCAAAACCAAGACAGGATTCGCAGGATTGACAGGATTTACGGCGCTGCGGGTGGGCGCGCGGTCGGTCGCGGTCGTGCTGTTCCAATCCTGTCCATCCTGCAATCCTGTCACGCAGTTCACGTTGCGTGCGCCGAGGGGTCCGATCGGCGCCCGGTGGCATGCTATATTGTGGCCCTATGCGATCATCCGAGATCCGCGACCGATTCCTTCGTTATTTCGAGCGGCAGGGGCATGCCATCCGCCCGAGCTCCTCGCTCGTGCCCGCCGACGATCCGACGTTGCTGTTCACGAACGCCGGGATGGTGCAGTTCAAGCGCGTCTTCCTCGGACTCGAGCATCCGCGAATTCGGGCGTCGGGCGACGACGTCGCAGAAGTGCGTGCGCGCCGGTGGAAAGCACAACGATCTCGAGCAGGTCGGCCACACGTCCCGGCATCACACGTTCTTCGAGATGCTCGGGAATTTCTCGTTCGGCGACTACTTCAAGCGCGACGCGATTCGTTTCGCGTGGGAGTTCGTCACCGAGGAGCTGAAGCTGCCCAAGGAGCATCTGCGCGTCACCGTCTTCCACGAGGACGACGAGGCGCGCGCGCTCTGGCGTGAGGTCACCGGCATTCCTGATTCGCGGATCTACGGCCTTGGCGAGAAGGACAACTTCTGGCAGATGGCCGACACCGGTCCGTGCGGGCCGTGCTCGGAGATCTACGTCGACCTCGCGCCCCTAACGCGAGACTGGAAGTTCCCGGCCGATGCGAAGGGCGAGTGGACCGAGACCGATCGACGTGAGTTCTCGACCGACGCGTTCGTCGAGGGCGCGGAAGAGGGGCGGTTCCTCGAGATCTGGAATCTCGTGTTCATGCAGTTCGACCGTCAGGCGGATGGCACGCTCGTGCCGCTGCCCAAGCCGTCGGTCGATACGGGTGCGGGTCTCGAGCGCATTGCCGCGGCGTTGCAGGGCGTCACGAGCAACTACCACGCGGACGGATTTCTCCCGCTGCTCAGGAAGGCGGAAGAAATCATCGGCTTCGCGTACACCGGCATCTCGCCCGAAGGACTCGGCGGCGCGAAGCCGGCGGCTGACAAGCGCGAACATCGATCCCGCGTCGTTCCGCGTCCTTGCGGATCACGCGCGCGCGGTGGCGTTCCTGCTCGCGGACGGCGTGTTCCCGTCGAACGATGGGCGCGGGTACGTGCTGCGCCGCATTCTGCGCCGCGCGGTGCGTCACGCGTGGCTGCTCGGTCGGCGAGAGCCGACGCTGGTGTTCCTGGTCGATGAAGTGATCAAGAACATGTCCGACGTCTATCCGGAGCTCACGCAGCGGCGCCATCACATTCTCGAGACGACGAGAGCGGAAGAAGAGCGCTTTCTCGCGACGATCGACGGCGGCATGGCGCGCTTCGATCAGCTCGCGCCCGCGGGCGGCTCGACGCAGGGCTCGACGCATCTGCGCGGTACCATCAGCGGCGAGGACGCGTTCCGGCTGTACGACACGTACGGCTTTCCCATCGATCTCACCGAGCTGATGGCGCGCGAGCGCGGCTACGCGGTGGACATCGCGGGATTCGAGTCGGCGCTGGCGCAGCAGCGCAGTCAGTCGCAGGCCGAGCGGAAGTCGCGAAAGCTCGGCGTCGGTGCGGATGATTTCGCGGATCTGACCGCGTGGCGTAGCTCAGGCGCGACCGACGCCAGTTCGGCGGCGCTGCCGCCGACGAACTTCGTCGGCTACGACACGGTGGAGATCGACACGCAGGTGACCGCGGTGCGCCGTCTCGACGACGATCGCGTCGCGGTGCTGCTGCGCGAGACGCCGTTCTACGCGGAGTCGGGCGGGCAGGTCTCCGATCACGGCGAGATCATCGGTGACGGCTGGCGTGTGGACGTCACGATGTGCGCAAGGTCGACGGCCGCACGGCGGCGATCGGGAAGGCGACTGGCGACATCACGTTCGGCCGAGCGCTCGCGCGCGTTCCGAGTGATCGTCGTCGCGATACCGAGCGCAATCACACCGCGACGCACTTGCTCCACGCGGCGCTGCGCGCAGGTTGCGGGTGAGGGCGTGCATCAGGCGGGCTCGCGTCGTCGAGCCCGATCGCCTGCGCTTCGACTTCACGCACCACGGTCCGCTGCGTCCCGAGCAGTTGGCGGAGATCGAGCGGCGCGTGAACCGCGGTATCTGGGCGGCCGTTCCCGTGACGTTGGAGCAGAAGGCGTACAAGGAAGCCGTGGCAACCGGCGCCATGGCGCTGTTCGACGAGAAGTACGGCGACGTCGTCCGCGTCGTCACGATCCCCGGGCTCTCGGTCGAGCTCTGCGGCGGCACGCACGTGCGCAACACGAGCGAGATCGGTCTGTTCAAGATCGTGAGCGAGACCGGCGTCGCGGCTGGCGTCCGGCGCATCGTGGCGCTCACTGGGCCGCGTGCGTTCGAGCTGCTCACCGATCGCGAGCACGGCCTAACGCTGGTCGCGGAGCGTCTCAAGATGACGCTTCCCGCCGGGACCGGCAGCGACGCGGTGGCGCACCGCCTCGACGCGCTGTTGCAGGAAAAGCGTCAGCTCGAGAAACGACTCGACGAAGCGATGCGCGGCGGTGGGGGCGATGCGGTGGAGCGGCTCGTCTCGTCGGCCACGGCGGTCGACGGCATGCGCATCGTGGCGAGCGTCGTGTCCGTGCCTGACGTGAAGTCGCTCCAGGCGCTCGGCGACGCGATTCGCGAGCGTCTCAAGACCGGCGTCGCCGCGCTCGGCGCGACGTTCGAGGATGGCAAGAGCACGTTGCTCGCGGTCGTGACGGACGACGTGCGCGAACGTGGCGTGCGTGCCGACAGCGTGATCAAGGAGCTGGCAGCGGCCGCTGGTGGTCGCGGCGGCGGCAAGCCGCACATGGCGCAGGCAGGCATTCCAGACGCGGCGCGCATTCCCGAGGCGTTAGGCCGATTGCCGGACATCGTGCGCGGGTTGTTGGGCGCAACGTGAGGACGGGGACGTGAGCGTGCGCTCGTGACGGAGCACCAGCCAGTGTCCGCCTGGCTGCGCGCGCGCACGCCCGTGCCGCCGCCGCAGCTCATTGCGCGCATCGAGGCGATGACGGCCGGGGTCGCCGGCCGCGATGCCTCCGCCGACGTGTTCCTCGCAGCCGCCGAAGCGGCGATGGGCGGGTTGCTGCGCGACGGGTGCCTAACGCGCGAGAGCGCGCTCGACCTGCTCGCCATTGACGCCCTCGTCACGTACGCGTTCGAGGCTGCGGCGGATGACCCGGAACGCCTCGAAGACCGCGCGGCACGCGCGCTGTCACGCGTGTCGGCCCTCGCTGCGCCGTATCCGGCGTGAGCGTGCGGACGCCGGCTCGGCTCCCATTCGACCGGCGCGGCGGGCTCATCGTGCTCGTCGATCCCGGCCGGTCGACGCCGGATGACGCGTTAGGCCTCGCGACCCGAGCGGCGACGTCGGACGCGTGCGGGTTTCTCATCGGCGACAGCCTCGGGGGCGGCGCGAATCTGGCCGCGCATGTCGCGGCGATGCGCGCGGGTGCACCCGGCTTGCCGATTGTGCAGTTCCCGGCTTCCGCCGCGGAGCTCAGCGCTGATGTGGACGCCGTGCTGTTTCTCGCGCTGCTGTCAGGAAGAAATCCACGGTACCTCATCGACGAGCAGGTGCGTGCGGTGCCGTTCTTCGTTCGGCACCCCGAGGTGGCCGCGATCAGTACCGCGTATCTGCTCGTGGAAGGTGGCCGAACGAGCTCGGTGGAGCAGGCGACTCGCACGCAGCCGCTCGCGGCGGATGCGCCCGACGTAGTTGCTGCACACGTCAGGGCCGCGCAGCTCATGGGCATGTACGCGACGTATCTCGAGGCAGGCAGCGGCGCCGCGAGGCCCGTCTCGGCACACGTGATCGCGGCCGCTCGCGAGGCGACCGACGGACCGCTGCTCGTCGGAGGCGGCATCACGAGCGCCACCGCGGCGCGGGAAGCGCGCGATGCGGGCGCCGACTACGTCGTGATCGGGACACTCTTCGAGCGCGTCCCGTCGGTCGCCGTCCAGCCACTCGCCAGCGCCGCCCGCGCGTGATCGACATTCACTCGCATCTGCTGCCGGGCGTCGACGACGGATCGGCGGACGTCGCGACATTTGTCGGGGTGCTGGAGCGGTTCGCGCGCCACGGACTCGAGGTGTTGGTCTGTACGCCGCATCTTGCGGCATCCGACGCGGGGCGAGCGCCGTATGAGCACCATCGCGACCTGCTGAAGACGCTCGTGGCGGCGGCGCCCCCGAAGCCGGAGTTGCGGCTCGGCTGGGAGATCATGCTCGATCGTCCCGGCTGTGACCTGAGCGCACCGGAGCTCTCGCTGGGCGGTGCGAAGGCGGTGCTCGTGGAATTTCCCCGGGCGTACCTTCCCGTGGGAACGACCGACGAGCTCGATCGCATCAGGCGCGGAGGCATCGTTCCGGTGGTTGCGCACCCGGAGCGCTACTACGGGTGCACGCTCGACACCGTGCGCGCGTGGCGCGATGCTGGAGCCGTGATCCAGACGGACGCGACGATGTTGCTGGCGCGCGGACCGATGACCGAGCTCGCGAAGTCATTGCTCGAAGCAGGGCTGATCGACTGTCTGGCGAGCGATAATCACGGCGACCGGCGTTCTCTCGCCGCGGCGCGTGTCTGGTTGGAGGAGATGGGAGCGACCGAGCATGCGCAGGTGTTGACCCATGGGAACGCCGCGCGAGTGTTGGCGGACCAACCGACGATCCCCGTTCCGCCGCTGCCACTCGCGCGCGGAATGATCCACCGCCTGCGCGAGCTGTTGTTCGGGCGTCGATGACAAATACGACAGCTACGGACCGCTTCGACGAGGAGGATCACGATGAGAGAGCAGATCGTGCAGCGCCTTCGCGACCTGGCGGCGACCGCGACCGATGCCGCGGAGCGGATCGGCCCCGACGCGGAGCGGGCGGGTACGATGATGCGCGACGTCGTGCGCCGCGGCGGGACGCTGTTCTTCTGCGGAAACGGTGGGAGCGCTGCCGACGCGCAGCACATGGCGACGGAGTACGTCGTGCGGTACATGAAGAACCGGCGGCCGCTGGCGGCTGTTGCGCTCACAACGGACACGTCACTGCTCACGGCGATGGGAAACGACTTCGGGTTCGATGAGATCTTCTCGCGTCAGGTGGACGCGCTCGTGACCGATCGCGATCTGCTCATCATCCACTCGACGAGTGGCAACTCGCCTAACGTGGTCAAGGCGGCCGAGGCGGCGCGCCGCAAGGGTGCGGGCGTCGTGGCATTCTCATCGCGCGACGGTGGGGCACTGCGCGCCGATCGCCGATCATTCGGTGATCGTGCCGACGGACCGCACGGACCGCGCACAGGAGATCCACCTCTGCATCGAGCACGCGATCTGCGAAGTGATCGAAGCGGGGCTCGACTCATGATCTCTCTCCGTGGAAGGCGTGCGCTCGTGACTGGCGGCTCGCGCGGCATTGGTGCGGCGACGGCACTCTTGCTCGCGGAGTGTGGTGCGGACGTCGGTATCGGGTACCGGTCGCGTCAGCCGGAGGCCGACGGAGATCGTGCAGCGACTCGCGAGCCGGGGTGTCAAAGCATTCGCGCACGCGGCCGATCTGTCGGGCCTAGCCGGGACCGCATCGCTCTTCGAGCGCGCAGAGCGTGAGTTCGGCGGTCTCGACATCTTCGTCGGCAACGCCGGAATCTGGCCGCCGCAGGACGTCGCGCTGGCGGAGATGACCGACGAGCACTGGCGACGCACGATGAGCGAAAACGTCGACGCGATGTTCTACACGACGCGCGCGGCGGCCCGCATGCTGGAGCGTGGCGGTCGCATCGTGCTCGTGTCGAGCACCGCGGGTCAGCGCGGTGAAGCGTACCACGCCGACTACGCGGCGTCCAAAGGCGCGATGATCTCGCTCGTGAAGTCGGTCGCCGTGGAACTCGGCGGACGAGACATCACCGTCAACGCGGTCGCACCGGGCTGGGTGGACACGGAGATGGTGGCCGACGCGATAGGCGACCGCCGCGAGGCGATCGCGGCCGCCATTCCCATCGGGCGTGTAGCAACGCCCAAGGACATCGCCGGCCCGATCGTGTTCCTATGCTCGGAGCACGCTCGTCACATCACCGGCGAGATCTTGAACGTGAACGGCGGCAGCGTCCTGTGTGGCTGATCGTGTCGCACGGCGCGTTAGGCGCGCCAGGCCTGTTATCCGGCGGTCGTATTCGCCGTGCTCACGCTACCCGACGAGCTCAGCTGCCAACGCTGGAAGCAGTTCCACCCGAACTCGTCCGCGGCGCGGATCTGATCAGGGAACCCGAAGCAGTCCACCCACCCTTCCTGCTCGGCCCGCCAGCGGCAGTCCCAGGCGAACTCGATGACGCGAGACTCGCCGTTGCCTTCGACGACAAGCGTCCCAACGAAATCCGAGCAGCCCGACCGGCCGTCAATGCGCAGGCGATCGACGACCCATTCGGGGTGCGCGTGGAGCAGCTGGTTGATGAGGCGGATCACCTTGATGCGCGGAACTGGCCGCATCAGGGTGATCGAGGGCGCTTCAGTGCGCTTGGCGAACGCGACGACATCGGCTTTGAAACGTTCGGTCGCGAACGAACGCTCGATGATCTGGGTGTCTATCGGCACGGGCGGAATATATCGAGATGTTCCCTGGTTTCTGGGGGTTCACGCTGCCCCGAGAAGGACGAAACTGACTGTTGGGTCGGCACACGTCCGTCGGGGCATCCCGTGGCTACGTTAGCCATTCCGCGCGCCGTCCGACTCATCGCCGAGCGGCTCGACAACGCAGGGTACGAGACGTGGTGCGTTGGTGGCGCCGTGAGGGACGCCATGCTCGGCCATCCGCACCTCGATTGGGATCTCGCGACCGCGGCGACGCCGCAGCAAGTTCAGAAGGTCTTCCGCCGTACGGTCCCGGTCGGTATCGACTTCGGTACGGTTGGCGTGCTGGACGATGCCGGGGTCATGCACGAGGTAACGACCTTCCGTCGTGACGTCGACACGGACGGGCGCCACGCGGTGGTCGAGTTCGGCGCGTCGCTCGACGACGACCTGGCGCGCCGCGACCTCACGATCAACGCGATCGCCGTGTCGCCCAAGACCGGGGAGATCCGTGATCCGTTCGGCGGACAGCTCGATCTCGAGCGTCGGATCGTGCGGGCCGTCGGCGCTCCGGACGAGCGTATGCGCGAGGATCGGCTGCGCGCGCTGCGGGCGATCCGGTTCGCGTCGCGTCTCGATTTCTCGATCGAGCCGACGACGTGGGAGGCGATCGCGCGGAGTGCGCCGCATCTGTCTCGTCTCTCGCGCGAACGCGTCAAGCAGGAGATCGAGAAGACGATGGAGCAGGTGCGCTGCCCGAGCCGAGCGTTCGCCATGTGGCGATCGAGCGGAGCGCTCGCGTCGCTCGTACCGCCGCTCGCCAACCAGCCCGAGATCGCGTTTGCGGCGGCGGACCACGTGCCGTTGCCGGGCGCTACGCGGCGGCCGGATCGAGTCGATGCTCGCCGCATCCACCGTTTGCTTTCGCTCTTTCTCGATTTGCCCGCGGCTACCGTTCGGTCGGCGTTGCACGACCTGCGGTTCTCGAACGCCGACGTGCGGAACATGTCGAAGCTCGCCGAGCACTGGGTCGGGCTGTTCACTCGCGTAACGGACATGCTCGGCCAGGTCGGGCCGCCTGACGACGCCGTCATTCGGCGCTGGGCCGCCACGACCGGGAGGACGCAGCTCGCTGCGTTTCTGCGCCTCGCGGAAGCCCGGTGGGCCGCCATGCGGGCGGCGGGCGAGCGCGCACCAACGCGCGAGCGCGCGGGAAGCGTGTATCGTCGCGCGCTGCGGATCGCGTATCGCGATCCGATCGAGCTCGCGGATCTGCAGGTCGATGGGGAGGACCTGCAGCGTGAGGGAATCGCGCGCGGCCCCGCGCTCGGTAAGATTCTACGCGCGCTGCTGGACTGGGTCGTGGACGATCCAGCGCGCAACACGCGAGAGACGCTCATGGGTCGCGCCGCGCAATTCGCGCGCGACAGCGAGCGCGCACCGAGCGACGCGCAACGTTAGGCCAAGCGATCATGTTCTTTCGAGGACGACAACCCGAGGGCTCGGTCTGGCGGCGGTTCCGCGCTGGGACCGACGGCTTCTCGTTCATTCACGAAGACGAGTACTACGCGGCGCACGTGGCGGCGAACGCGGAGCGCGTCGTCGATCTCTTTCACGCGCTCACGGAGCATCTGCCGCCCGCGGTCGACGTCGCGCTCGAGGACGTGCGATCGGGATTGTCGTGGAAGGGAGAGAACATCGCGCTTCCTGACGTGCGCGAGGTCATCGCGCGCATGAAGTCGCCGCTGTCGACGTTCGGGGGCGTGGAGTTCGCCGTCTACACGAGCGAGGATCAGCTCACGCTCAACCCGCACCTCGAGCTGTTCATCTACGCGCGAACCGATCAGTGGTTCTACATCCTGCAGGGGAAAGGGCTCGAGGAACGGCGCATGGTGCGCACGCGGAGTTGGCGACTCACCCGGACTGAGTTTGCGCCGGCGCCCGATCTGGTGAATGCGGTGGCCGCAGCAGCGGAGCGCCTCGCACTCACGAGCGCGTGAACATCGGACCAGTCCTGTTCGCACTCATCGCGGCGTCGGCGAACGTGCTCGGCGCCGTTGCCGTTACGTCGCGGGCGCGCTGGAGCATGCGAGCGCTCGACGTGATGGTGGCGCTGTCCGCGGGCTTCATGATCGCCGTGTCGCTCGGCGAACTGCTGCCGGAATCGATCGAGCGTGGTGGACGCGCCGCGGCGCTGGCCGCGCTCGCCGGCTATCTGCTCGTCCACCTCACGCAGCACACGTTCGCGCGACATTTCCACTTCGGCGAGGAGACGCACGAGGTCACGACCTCGGTCAGCGCGTCGGCGCTGGTCGGGTTGTTGCTTCACACGTTCTTCGACGGCGTGGCGATCGCGAGCGGATTCGCGGTGAGCCCGTCACTCGGCTTCCTCGTATTCATGGCGATTCTGCTGCACAAGCTTCCTGAAGGACTGGCGATCTCGAGCCTGTTTCTCGCGGCAGGCGCGGGGCGCCGCGCGGCGCTCGGCGCCGCGACCGCGCTGGGCGTCGCGACCGTGGTCGGGCGTGCTGCTGACGGAATACCTAACGGGGCTCCGCGACATGGGACTCGCGATCGCCGCGGGCGTGACGCTCTACGTGGCGGCGTCGAACCTCGTTCCGGAGTTTCAGTCGAAGCTCGGGTGGCGCATGCCCGTCAGCTTCTTCGCTGGGTGCGCGCTGTACTTCGCGGCGCGACATGGTCGCGCTTCCATGACGCCGCGCCCATCGCGCGGATCTGGACCCGGCGGAGGAGAGGTCGTCGCTCTTCTCGCGCGCGGAGGCCGCGCAACCGCTCGCGGCGCGCTTGCGACCGCGCACGCTCGACGAGTACGTCGGGCAAGACGCACATCCTCGGGCCGGGCAAGTCGCTGCGGCAGGCGATCGAGAACGGCTCGGTCGGCTCGGTGATCTTCTGGGGACCGCCCGGCTCCGGAAAGACGACGCTCGGCCGGCTCATCGCCGCGGCCACGAATCGCACGTTCGCGCCGTTCAGCGCGGTGAGCGAGGGCGTGCCGCGCATTCGTCAGATTCTCGCCGAAGCGCGCCAGCGACTCGAGGACGGCGGCAACCGCACGGTCCTGTTCATCGACGAGATTCACCGGCTCAACAAGGCGCAGCAGGACAGCCTGCTGCCCGCGTGTCGAGGACGGCACGGTCACGCTCATCGGCGCGACGACGGAGAACCCGAGCTTCGAGATCAACGGGGCGTTGCTCTCGCGAAGGCGAGTGTTCGTGCTGAAGGCGCTGAGCACGACCGATCTTCGCGCGCTGCATGTCGCGCGCGTTGTCGGACACCGAACGCGGCATCGCGAATCGCAACGTCAGCGGTCGACGACGATGCGCTCGACGTCATCGCGGCGGAAGCCGACGGCGATGCGCGTCGCGCGCTGACGGTGCTCGAAGCATCGGCGGATTACGTCGGCGACGGCGGGCACGTCACGACAGCCGTCGCGCGTGAGGCGATGCAGCTGCGCTTCGCGCGTCACGACAAGAGCGGCGAAGAGCACTTCAACCTGCTCAGCGCGTATCACAAGTCGCTGCGTGGCAGCGATCCGCAGGGCGCGCTGTACTGGATGGCGCGAATGATCGAGGGCGGCGAGGATCCGATGACGATCTTCCGACGCGCGATCGCGATGGCGGCCGAGGACGTCGGGCTCGCCGATCCGGAGGCGCTGAAGCTCGCGGTCGCGGCGCGTGATGCATATCACATGTTAGGCGCGCCCGAGGGATATCTGCCGCTCGCGCAGATGACCATCTACCTCGCGACCGCGCCGAAATCGAACAGCTCGAAGGCGGCGCTCGGTGCGGCGCTGGAAGCCGCGCGGCAATCGCCCGCGGCGGGCGTGCCGCATGCACATTCGGAACGCGCCGACCGCGCTGATGAAGGAGCTCGGGTACAATCGCGGGTACCAGTACGCGCACGATTCCGCGGAGGCGTACATTCCGCAGGAGTACCTGCCGGACGAGCTGCGTGGCGCGCAGTTCTACGAGCCCGGGCCGTTCGGGTTCGAGAAGGAGATCGCGAAACGACTGGCGTGGTGGCAATCGCTGCGGGATCGCGCGACCACGCGCGAGTCAGTCAGCGCCGGCGGCGGATCGGGCCGAACCAGCGGAGGGCGGAGCAGGGCGGGAACCCGACAAGGAGTCGGGGTAGATAAGCGTAGTGGCTCAGCTGAGCCGTGCCCAATACCTCAGAGGAAACGAACGATGCGTATTCGAAATATCAGTGTCGTCGCGCTTGCGATGATCGGCGCGGTCGGCTGCGCGACGCTCGGCAAGGCGACGTTCAAGGAGCCGGTCGTGCACTTCCAGGATGCGCGCGATCACCGGGCTCGGCCTCACCGGCGGCTCGCTCGAAGTGAAGCTGAGCCTCTACAATCCGAACAGCTTCAAGCTCGACGGGACGCGCCTAACGTACAAGCTGATGGTCGACTCGGTGACGTTCGGCACCGGCGCTCTCGCGGACCGGTTCACGGTGCAGGAGAAGGACTCGACGATCGTCACGCTGCCGCTCCAGTTCACGTACGCCGGCGTTGGCGCAGCCGGGCGTCAGCTGATGAACACGGGGGCGGTGAACTATCGCGTCCTCGGCGACGTCACGGTCGGTACGCCGCTCGGCAACTTCACGCGGCCGTACGATCAGACGGGAAGGTTCTCGCACGCTGAGTGCGGAGAGGCAATTAGCACGCATCAGGGCATGGGAGCAGGCAATTAGCGCCATCGGGGCATGGCTGATGGCCGTTAGCTTTTACACATTCACTGAATCTTTGGAGCGTTGCTATTCCTCGCGATCTGATCACACTCACGCCGCCCATCGAACGTGCGCTGCTCATCGGTGCACCGCGAAAGCGCACGGCCGCGCGGCACCACGTTGACGAACATCTCGAAGAGCTCGAGCAGCTCGCGGATACCGCCGGTGCCGTCGTCGTCGGGTCGCTCACGCAGCAGATCGATCGCCCGAATCCCGCGACCTATCTCGGCAAGGGAAAGATCGAGGAGCTCGGGACGCTCATCGGCGAGACCGAAGCGTCGCTCATCATCTTCGACGACGAGCTCACACCCGCGCAGGGGAAGAACATCGAGGACGCGACCGGCAAGCGCGTGATGGATCGCGCCGAGTTGATCCTCGACATCTTCGCGACGCGGGCGCGGTCGAGCGAAGCCAAGATGCAGGTGGAGCTCGCGCAGCTGGAGTACATGCTCCCGCGCCTCACGCGGATGTGGACCCACCTCGAGAAATTCCGCGGCGGCATCGGCATGCGCGGCCCTGGTGAAACGCAGCTCGAGACGGACCGCCGGCTCATCAACCATCGCATCAAGCTGCTCAAGGAGCGACTCGGCGACGTTACGCGGGCGCGCGAGATCCAGCGTCAGGGCCGTCGGGACTCGTTCCGCGCCTCGCTCGTCGGTTACACGAACGCCGGCAAGTCCTCGATTCTTCGTGGGTTGTCGGGCGCAGGTGATGTGTTCGTCGAGGATCGATTGTTCGCGACGCTCGACCCGCTGACGCGTGAGGTCGAGCTCGGCGAGAACAACAACGTGATGCTCACGGATACTGTCGGTTTCATTCGGAAGCTGCCTCACCATCTCGTGGCGTCGTTCCGCGCGACGCTCGAAGAAGTTCGCGATGCCGACGTGCTCCTGCACGTAATCGACGCGAGCCACCCGCAGTGGGAGGAGCAGCGGCAAGTCGTGAACGGCGTGTTGGACGAGCTCGGAGTTCACGACAAGCCTGTGCTTCACGTCTTCAACAAGATCGACCGGCTGTCGGCCGAGATGCTGTTGCCGCTCGAGGAGCGCATCACGAATCTTCTGCCGAACTCGGTGTTCGTGTCGACGCTCGCCGACGGCGGACTCGAGCCGCTGCGTCGTGCGCTGCTCGTAAAGACGCGTGCGCTGCGGCCGATCATGGAAATTCGGCTCGGAGTCGGCGAAGGACGCCTGCTCGCGGAGATCCACCGGCTCGGCGAAGTCGTCGATCAGACGACCGACGGCGCGGAGCTCGTGCTGCGCGCGCGGGTCGACGAAGCGCTCGCGGGCCGACTGCGACGAGCGGGCGCCGGCGTCAGTTCGACCAATGGGAGGCCCGATGGTGGCGCGGCGAACGTCGTGGCAGGCGACCGACTGACTGATCGACTTGCCCCGACCCGCACGACGGCCCGTTCGACGAGTTGAGTTAATACCGTAACGCGAAACAGAGGAACTCGGCACCAGTCTTGCTTTTTCGAAGAACCAACAGCAAGCGGCTAAGGTCATCGAGGCCGGGAGTGGGGCAGAGAAGGTCTGCCCCAGCACCCGTGCCGATCAATTCTGTGCGGGCGCGAGCCATCAGGCGCGTCAGGAGCACCCGGACTCTTGTTGTCGCAGAAGCCTGAGATTCCGCTCTACCTGTTCGGACTCGCCGTCGCCGTCTGTTCGTCCGCGGCTCTGACGTTCGCCGTGCGCGAGTTCGCGCGCCGCGCGGGGTTGGTCGATCCGATTGGAGACCGGAAGGTCCACGTCAACCCGGTTCCTCGCATCGGCGGCGTCGCCATCGTGCTGGCGGTGGCGCTGGCCATGACCGCGGTGATGACGTTCTTCGGAGAGCACGTCCTCGCCGAGAACGGGCGAGGGCTCGTGACCGTCATCGGCGGCGCGCTTGCGGTGCATCTCGTTGGCCTCGTCGATGACGTCCGTCCGATGCGCGCGCGCTGGAAGTTCGTGGCGCAGATCGCGATCGCGTGTGGTGTCTTCATCGCCGGTGTGCGTGTCTCGACGCTCTCGCTGCCGTTCGTCGGCATCGTGAACCTCGGCGGCATCATCGGGATGCTCTTCACCGTCGTGTGGTTCGTGGGCATCACGAACGCCTTCAATCTGATCGATGGACTCGATGGGCTCGCGGCAGGTGCGGCGCTGTTCGCGTTGTCCACCATGTTCGTCGTCGCGAGCTACAACGGGCTCGTCGGGCCTGCGACGGTCACGATCATTCTCGCCGGCGCGACGGTCGGATTCCTCTGCTTCAACTTTCACCCCGCGTCGATCTTTCTCGGTGATTCGGGAAGTCTGTTCCTCGGCTTCATGCTGGCCGGCATCGGCTTGTTAGGCTCGCAGAAGTCGCCGACGGTGATCGCGGTCGCCATCCCGATCGTGTCGCTCGGGCTCCCGGTGCTCGATACGACCCTTGCCGTCGCGCGGAGGTTCCTGCGTGGCCAACCCATCTTCAGCGCCGATCGCGCGCACATTCATCACCGCCTGCTGTCGTTAGGGCATTCACCTCGTCGCGTCGCGCTGCTGCTGTACTCCGCGTGCGCGCTGCTCGGGTTAGGCGGAATGCTGCTCGTGAACGATTCCGCGTACGTGGCCGTGGTGCTGGTCGTGATCGGCCTCGGTGCCGGACTCGCCGTGCAGCGGTTGCGCTACTACGAGTTCGAGGAGCTCGCTCGTGTGTTGAAGCGTGGGGTGCACCAGCGGAAGAACATCGGCCGTAACGTTCGCATTCGTGAGGCGAGCCTGCGCGTGTCGGACATGACCGATCTCGATCGCGTGTTCGAAACCCTCGAGACGACGTTCGAGCAGGACGAATTCGAGTGTGCCGAAGTCCGGCTCCGACATTCGTTCATCGGCGAGGCCCCGGCGACGGACATGTACCGTCGTCTCGACGACGACGTGCCGGTGTGGGCGTGGCATCGGGCGGACGTCACACTCGCGGCGTGCTGGGAAATCCGGCTGCCGTTCCTCGCGCCGACAGGCGAGCGTATCGGGTCGCTGGTGCTGTGGCAGGATCGTCGCGGCGACGACGTGAGTCTGGCCGACATGCACGCGATCGCTCATGATCTCCTCACCGCCATCGAGCAGAAGCTGCTCGACTTGTGGGAGCCGTGGTCCGAGGCGTCCGAAGCCGCCGTCGCGGTCGCGGGTGATCGTTCGGTGTCGGGTGACCGCGGTGTTGGCATCCCGCGCTCCGTCGAACGGACGGCGCTCGCGATCGAGAAGGACCGAGCGGGTGGCGCGAAAGGGGAGAACGGCGGCACGCGCTCGCCCCACACGGCGTCGGGCGGGTTCAAGCTGCGGTCCGCTCCGCTCCCGTAACGCGTCCTCTGTGCGCCCCCCGACGCAAGGCCCCGGCCAGGCGGGACCGCGTCGTCACGACGCCGTTACGGGACTCGTGTCCGTCGTCGTGCCGGCATTCAACGCGGAACAATGGATCGCGGACACATTGCGCAGCATTCGCTCACAGTCCTACCGTACCCTCGAGATCATCGTCGCCGACGACGGGTCGACGGACACGACGGCGCAGATCGCAGCGGCATCCGGCGCGATCGTCGTGCCGAGGTGGTGGAACCGGGCCGGGTGGCGCGCGAAATACGGGCATGGCCGAAGCTCGCGGCGAGTTCATCCAGTTTCTCGATGCGGACGACCTCCTGGCGCCCGCGAAGATCGCGCGCCAGGTCGCGGTGCTGATGGAATCGGGCAGTGACGTCGCCTGGGAGCCCTTCAACATGCTCATCCCCGGTGCGGCGCCTAACGCGCCGTTCATCGTCGGTCGCGCGCGTGTCGCCAGACCTCGGCGCCGACCTCGCAGCATCACTCCTCACGACGCGCGGCTTCACGCAGATCGGCGCGCTCCTGGTCCGGCGTTCCGAGCGCACCGACGCGACGTGGTTCGAGGCCGGCCGCGAGGTCGTCGAGGACGTGCGGTACATGGTGGCACTCGCGCTGGCTGGTGCGCGTTTCGTGTCGAGTGAATCCGACGAGCTGGGCTTGCTCTACCGTCAGCACACCGGCCCGCGATACTCGGCGCGTCCGACCGCGTCGTTCGCGCGAGGGTGCGCGCTGAACGCCGAATGGGCGGAGGACTACTGGATGGCACACGGCGGACTGACGCCCGCACGCCGTGCCGCACTGTGCGAGGCGTATGCTTTCGCCGCTCGGCAACTCGCGCCAGAGGATCCGGTCGCGTTCCAACGGGCCGCAAGCCGCGGCCTCGCGTTCGGTGACGAGTTCACGAGGCAGCTGCCCGCGCGCGTGCGCTGGTTGTCGCGCCTGGTTGGCTACCCGCGCGCGGAATCGATCGCGTCCACGTGGCGCCGAGTGCGGCACGACCGACGTAACGACGTCGCCGAGCCGAGGGATGCCCAGTGAGAATCGTCCACGTCCCGTTCGGATACTACCCCAATGTCGTGGGGGGCACCGAGGTCTACGTCGCCGAGTTGGCGCGCGGCCTCCGGTCGCGCGGCGTCGAAAGCGTAGTCGCGGCGCCGGCCACCCGCGCAGGCAACGAACGGTACGCGCACGATGGTGTTCCCGTGCGGCGGTTCACCGTGGACCAGAGCGCGAACGTCGGGGACGTCTACGGCGAAGGTGACGCCGTTGCCGCGGAGGCCATCGGCGGCATCCTCGATGACGTCCGAGCCGACATCCTGCACCTGCACGCCTTCACACGCGCGGCGTCGCTTCGTGCCGCGCGCGTGGCGCGACGCCAGGGGGTCGCCGTGGTGTTCACGTATCACACCCCGACCGCGAGCTGCGTGCGCGGCACACTCCTGCACGACGGACACGAGCCCTGCGACGGCTCGCTCATCGCACAGCAATGCACGGCGTGCCTGCTGGAGAGCCGAGGAGTGCCTCTCGCCGTTCGCGAAGCGCTGTCGCGCGTACCGGCACCGTTAGGCGCCACCGTCGGATCTACGGGCGTGTCAGGGCGGTGGGCGACGGCGCTACGTGCTCGCGAGCTCACCACGGCGAGACACGACGCGTTCCGGCAACTGCTGCGGGAAGCGGACGCCGTCGTCGCGGTATGCGAGTGGGTGCGCAGCCTACTCATCCGCGCTGGTGCCATGCCGTCACGCTTGATAGTGTCGAGGCAGGGAACTCCGCATCGGCCGCTGCCTGCGCGCGACCCACGTGCCGTCGGAGGGCCGCTCCGACTCGCATTCGTTGGGCGTCTTCATCCCGCGAAAGGCGTGCACGTCGTGTTAGGCGCGCTGGCGGAGCAGCGCGAGCTCGATCTCGAGCTCGACATCTATGGGGTGGCCCAGGATGTTGAAGGCGTTCGATACCGCGAGGAGCTCGTCGCACTCGCGTCCGGTGATCCGCGCGTGCGCGTCTGCGAGCCGCTCGACAGCGACCGCGTGGTGGACACGCTGGCTGGTTACGATGCCACGGTCGTTCCGTCGCAGTGGCTGGAGACCGGCCCGCTCACGGTCCTCGAGTCATTCGCGGCTGGCGTCCCCGTAGTCGGCTCCAACCTTGGTGGAATCGCGGAGCTGGTGGGGCACGATCGAAATGGGTGGCTGGTGCCACACGCGGACATCAAGGCGTGGGGAGCCGCACTGGCACAGCTCACGAGCCATCGCGGTTTCGTGGATCGCCTGCGTGCGGGTGTGCGGCCCCCGCGGTCTACGGATGACGTCGCGCGCGACATGCTCTCCGTGTACGAGGCGATCGTTCCGCGGCGGACGCATCAACGCGTGAGTATTCCGGTCGGGGTGGCGTGATGCGCGTGCTCTACGTGCAGTACACGAACCCCGGCGCATATCCACCGCTCGTTCGCGGGGCGCGACTGCTTGCGGAGTCGGGTGCCGAGGTCATGATGCTCGGGACGCGTGTGCGAGGGCTCGATGCGCTCGACGCGCTGCCAATTCCCGGCGTGAATTTCAGGCTCATGGCGGCGGCGTCCGAGGGGTGGCGCCTCAAGGCGCACTACGCTCGTTATGCGGCGTGGGTCGCTCGCGACGGCACGGCCTTCAGGCCGGACTGGATCTACGCGTCCGACCTGCTCTCGGCGCCCATCGCGCGCGCCATCGCGGCGCTGAGCGGCGCACGCATCGTCTACCACGAGCACGACGCGCCGGCGATCGGACACGAGAGCTGGACGATCAAGCGCTGCCTGGAGGCGCGTCAATGGCTGCTGAGACAGGCCGACATCGTCGTCACGCCTAACGCCGAGCGATCGGCGCATCTGTCGAAGGCGAGCGGCGGCCGCTCGGTCATCACGGTGTGGAATTGCCCGCTGCGCCCGACCGATGCACCGATCCGAGTGCTCAGGAACGAAGGGCTCTGCGTGCTGTTTCGTGGATCGATCAACAGCGAGCGGTTGCCGCTGACGGTGATCGAGGCGCTGGCGTGTGTCGGCGACGGGACGAGCCTCAACATTGCGGGGTACGAAACCGTCGGCTCGCGCGGGCACGTCGTCGATCTCGTCACGAGGGCGGAGCGCCTTGGGATCCGCGAGCGCGTCCGCGTGCTCGGCACGATTACCGAGGCGGCTCTCGCCACGGTTGGGGCGCAGTGTGACGTGGGGCTCGCGTTCATGCCAATGTCGTCGAGCGACGAGAACATGCGTCACATGACCGGCGCGTCGAACAAGGTGTTCGAGTACCTGTCGCACGGTATCGCGCCGCTCGTGAGCAATCTTCCGGACTGGCGCGCGACGTTCGTCGACCCGGGCTACGCGCTCGAGTGCGATCCGACGGACAGCGAGTCGATCGCCGGCGCGCTCGCGTGGGCGGCACAGCACCGGGATGCCGTGCAGGAGATTGCCTCACGCGGGTGGGAGAGGCTCCAGGTGGACTGGAACTACGAGTCGCAGTTCGAGCCGGTGCTGCGCGCGATGTGGACATCGCGCCGAGAAACAGTAGCCGCCGCGTCGGGCCCGGCCGATGACGAAGCAGGGGTGCCATGCGCGTCCTGATCCTCGGCGAAGACGCGCCCGGCGGCCTCATGGCATCGTACGCTCGCGGCTTCACCGAGTGCGGCGCCGACGTGCGCACGTTCTGCCTTGCGCGCACGTACGGCGCCGTCATGCCCGCTCTCCCGTCACGCGCGTTGCGGCGCCTGGCTGAGCCCGTGCTGCTTCGCGCGTTCAACGAGAAAGTGACGCGTGAGGCAGGCGGGATCGTCGCGGATCTCGTGTTCGTGATCAAGGGCCATCGGCTGAGCGCGACAACGATAGATGCCGTACGTGAGTCCGTCGGCGCGCCTGTCGTCAACTTCTATCCCGACGATCCCTTCTCGAACGAGCGCTCGAATCGCCTGGCGTATGGTCCGGATGTGCTCGCGGCGTACGACGCGTGCTTCACGTTCGCGCGCCATCTCGTCCCGGCGTACGAGAAGGCGGGAACGCAGTCGGTGCACTACCTGCCATTCGCGCGCGATCCAAAGTTGCACGCGCCTGTTGCGGAGTCAGGCCCGCCAGCATTCGACGTCGTGTTCGTTGGGAATCTGGATGACGTCCGCGTTAGGTTCCTCGACGCGCTGGCGACGGACTATCGTGTGGCCGTGTTCGGCGAGCGGACGACCGCGACCGTGCCGCGATCACGAGCGCTCGCACGCGCGACGTTCGGGCCGGCGGCGTATGGTGCCGACCTCGCGCGCGCCTTGGCGAGCGGCGCGATCTCGCTCAACGTCATGCGGCGCCAGAACGCGCACAGCCATAACATGCGCTCGTTCGAGTCGCCGGCATGTGGCGCGTTCACGCTGAGTCAGCGAACTCCGGAGCTGACGGAGCTGTTTGCCGAAGGCGAGGAAGTGGTGTGCTTCGGGACGGAGGACGAGCTGCGTGAGGCCGTCGCGCGCTGGCGCGCAGATGCGAAGGGGCGTGCTATCGTCGCGCGCGCTGGCTACGAGCGCGTTCGCGACGACACGTACGCTCGGCGCGCCGGCACAATCCTCGAGCGAGTCGGCCTGGTGACCGCGGTGGCGTCTTGATGGGCGCGACCGATGTGGAACCGACGCGAGCCGCGGTGCGCGCATCGGCCCCGAGGCGGCTCGCGATCTTCACGTCGCATCCGATTCAGTATCAGGCGCCACTGTTCCGCGCACTCGCCGCGTCCGGTCGTGTCGAGCCCACCGTGTACTTCGGATCGAGACACGGCGTCGATGTGTCGATGGACACCGGGTTCGGCACAGCCTTTCGCTGGGATGTTCCGCTGCTCGAAGGGTACGAGCACCTGTTCCTCCCTAACGCGGCGGCGAAGCCCAATGTCTCGCGGTTCAACGGCGTCCGCCTCAGGAGCCCGGGCGAAATTCTCGCGGCAGGCCGTCACGACGCGCTGCTCGTGCTTGGATGGCAGACGCGCGCGCATATACAGATGCTGCGCGCGGCGTGGCGCCTGAACATTCCCGTGATGATCCGCGGTGAATCGACGTTGCAGCGCTCTCCGTCCGCCGGCGTGCGAGCGTTGGCGCGACGGTTCATGTGGTTGCCGGCGCGGCAGCGCGTCTATCGCGCGGCGTTCGACCGGGTCGACGCGTTCCTCGTCATCGGAACTCGGAATCGCGACTACTATCGCGCGTTCGGCGTGCCTGACGAGAAGTTCTTCTGGGCGCCGTACGGCGTGGACAACGACTGGTTCTCACTGTCGGAGCCGGCACGCGGGTTGGCGCGAGACCGCGTCCGACGGCAACTCGACGTGAGCGATGCGAGCGTCGTATTTGCGAGCTCGGCCAAGCTCATCGCGCGCAAGCGTCCCTTCGATCTCGTGGACGCCGTCGCGACCGTGCGACGCAGGGGCGTCGACGCCCGGGCACTGTTCATCGGCGATGGCGAAGAGCGTGCGGCGATCGAAGCGCACGCCCGTAGAGCAGGGATTGCGGAGTTCACTCGGATCGCGGGGTTTGTGAATCAGGCTGAGCTACCGGCGTGGTACGCTGCGGCCGACGCACTTGTACTTCCGTCCGATTCGCGCGAGACGTGGGGGCTCGTGGTCAACGAAGCCATGGCGGCCGGGTTGCCGGTCGTCGTCAGTGACGCCGCGGGCTGTTCGGTCGACCTCGTCCGCGAAGGCGAGAACGGGTTCACGTATCCGTGTGGCGACGTCTCCGCGTTGGCTGAACGCCTCTTCTCGATCGCATCGCTCACGGGCGACGCACGGCGTGCGCTCGGCAACCGCTCGCGCGAGATCGTGTCGCAGTTTGGCATTAGCGTTGCGGCGAAGGCGACGATTGACGCGCTCGATACGGTTAGCGGTCACAGGAAACCCAAGCGATGACCGCCATCCCGACTCAGCCGACACAGCCGCCGAACCCGTCGTCGATCATCGGCCTTCGCCTGCTGCTCATAGCGATCGCGTTGGTTCCGGTCGGCGCACTCGGGTTGCCATCGGAAGTTCCGCAGGAAGCACGCGTGATTGCGTCGCTCTGCTGGGTGCTGTGCCTGGTACCGTCGTGGCACTACCTGCGGTTGCCGGAACGTCGGCGACCGCCGGTGCCGTTTCTGCCGCTCATTGGCGCGGTCTACCTGTTCTACTACCCGCTGCACCTCGTCCTGGGCGCCAGTAGCGTCAATTATCTGTTTCGTCTCGAGCCAGCCTTCGACTACGACCGCCCTGTGCAGTACGTACTAGCTGGCTGGGTAGCGTTGCTGCTTGGCTACTATGGGGGCTCGTCGCTCCGCCTCCATAGCCCGTTCCGGGCCGTCAAACCCACTGATCTTGGAACACTCCGGTCGTGGGGAAAGCTCCTGCTGTGGGGAGGACTGTTCGTCGACGTCGTGCGTCAGGTCGTGCCGATCCCGATGGTGCTGCGCGGACTGCTCTACTTCACGTCGATGTTCTCGCTGCTCGGCATCTCGCTGCTCACCATCCTCGCGGTGCAGCACCGGCTTGGCCATCGAGAGCGGTGGGTGCTCTACGCCGGTATTCTCCTGACCGCCCTCCTCCGTGCGGGATCAGGGCTCATCTCGAACGTTGTGATCCTCGCGATCACGGTGTTCCTCGCGGTGTGGGCCGGTGGAGGCCGCCTGGGCTTCCGCTGGCTGGTCATCGCCGCGCTGAGCATGAGCGCGATGGTTGGCATGCGAAGCGTTGCCATGGAATACCGAGCACGGTCGTGGTTCGTGGAGACGCAGTTGTCGCTGCCGGGGAAGGCCATGCTCATGGGCAAGCTGCTCGTTGACAAGGTGCAGACCGCGGGCGCCGTCGCGACCGTTCAGGACGGCTGGGGAATCGTCGCAGGCCGATCCGCCAATCTCGATCTACTCGCCGACGTCGTGCGTCAGACGGGCAGCACCGTTCCGTTCTGGGGCGGCGAGACGTATCTCTCACTCGTCGGATTCGCCATCCCCCGATTTATCTGGCCAAGCAAACCAACGAAGACGTTGGGTCAGGACTTTGGGCATCGATACGGCTATCTCGATTCGTGGGACACGTGGACATCGATCAATCTTCCGTTCCTCGTTGAGTTCTACGCGAACTTTGGTGAGATCGGAGTGCTGATCGGCATGGTCATCGTCGGTGTGTTGTATCGCTTGCTGGACAACGACCTGAATCGCCCCGGGCAGCCATTGCAGGTCACGATCTGCAGCCTGGTGCTCCTCGTGCCACTGCTGAACATCGAGTCGGACTTCTCGCTCGTGTTCGGCGGGCTGTTCATGAACGGTGTCGCGCTGTGGGGGCTGCTCATCGCGCTCTCGCAGTTGCCCGCGCGCCGGCGGCGTCGCTCGTGGCACGGCGGTGGAGCGCGTGCGCTCGGCACCGTTCCTGGAGGCTCGTGATCAAGTCCGGCGCGCTTCCTCCGACTCTCGCCAGTGCCACCGACGCCGCAGAGGCACTCATCGCGCCCCGCGGAGCACTCGCGACCGCGACGCTCGCCCCGGCCGGTGACGGGATCGCCTACGCCGCTCGGCTGATCCATCGGGCGATGTCTGATCTCGGCGGGCGCGAGCCGGCGCTCGTCGAGCTCGGGACCAACGCCACGGAGCACGTCGCGCTGCGCACGCGCGTGCATTTTTTCGCGAGGCTCGCTCGGCTGCAGAGTCTACGGCAGGTCAACTGGCTGCTGTTCACGCACGTCGGCATCGCACGCGCGCAGCTGCGCGTGCCGAAACAGTTCCGTCGTCCGTACGCGGTGATGCTGCACGGCATCGAGGCCTGGAGCGCGACACTCGATGCCGACCGCCGGAGCGTGCTGCGCGAAGCGAGAGTGCGCATTGCGATCTCGCCGCACACCGCTCGTCGCGTGACGGCGGCGCATCCTGACCTGCCGCCGATCGAGACATGTCTCCTTGCGTTGCTGCCGGATGAGGAGCAGCCGGATCGCGTGCCGGCCGACGTGCGCGTGGACTACGGACCTCACGCCGTCGTGATCGTCGGGCGCATGTCCGCCACCGAGCGTTACAAGGGGCACGATCAGCTCCTGCTCGCGTGGGCGCGAGTGGTCGCGGACGTTCCGGATGCGTCTCTCGTCATAGTGGGTCGTGGTGACGACGTCGCTCGACTACGCGCAAAGGCGGCCGCGCTCGGACTCGGGCGCAGTGTGAACTTCCCCGGCTTCCTGCCTGACGCGGCGCTGCGGGCCGTCATGCGGCATGCCGCCGTGTTCGCGATGCCGAGTCGCGGCGAAGGGTTCGGGCTCGTATACCTGCAGGCGATGCGCGCGGGAATTCCGTGTCTGGGGTCGCGCGATGACGCCGCGAGCGATGTGATCATCGACGGCGAGACCGGCCTGCTCGTGCCGCGCCAGGATCCGGAGGCGATCACCGGTGCGCTGATTCGTTTGCTCACCGACGACGGTATGCGACACCGGATGGGAGACGCGGGGCGTCGCCGATTCGAGAACACGTTCACGTACCCGCGCTTCCGCGCACGCCTCGCGGGAATTCTCTCGCGTGCGTTCCCGACGCCGGGGAAGGACCGCTAACGTGTGCGGGATCGCGGCGGCACTCGGCGTGCGCGATGCGGAGCGCGTCATCGCGTCGATGTCGCGCGCGGTCGCGCACCGCGGGCCAGACGATGATGGCCACCAGAACCTGATCGGTCGCGATGGCGGAGTGCAGGGTGCCATCGCGCATCGCCGACTGTCGATTCTCGACCTGACGTCCGCGGGGCATCAGCCGATGATCTCCGCCAACGGGCGGTACACGATCGCGTTCAACGGCGAGATCTACAACTTCCGTGGGCTGCGGACGGAGCTGGAGCGAGAGGGCATCAACTTTTCGAGCAATGGCGACACAGCCGTGTTGCTCGAGGGCTGGGCCCGATTCGGTCCGGAGTTCGTGCGGCTGCTCGAAGGCATGTTCGCGTTCGTACTGTGGGACGAGCACGAGCAGGCGCTCTACGTGGCGCGCGACGCGTTCGGGATCAAACCGCTCTACTACGCACTCGCCGGAACGGGCTTGCTCGTCGCGAGCGAGGTGCGGGCGATCGTCGCGTCAGGCATCGTGCGCGGGCAGATCGATCAGCAGGCGCTGGCGGGCTACCTGACGTTTGGCTCGGTTCCCGAGCCCGCGACGATCGTCGCGGGTGTCCGGGCGGTACCGGCAGGCGCGGTGATGCGGTTCGACGTCGAGCACGCGTCGTTCCGCGAGGTCGACCGTCGTGGGCCCATCGCGTGGGACGAGGGGAGAGAGCCGGTGCGCGACCGGGCGACGGCGGCGAAGCTCGTCCGCGGCGCGCTCGAGCGATCGGTGACACGCCACCTCGTGAGCGATGTGCCTGTCGCCGTGTTTCTGTCCGGGGGACTCGATTCGTCCGTCGTGGCGGCGCTCGCGGCGCGTCATGCCGGCGCGGGCATCGACGGGTTCACCGTCTCGTTCGCCGAGCGACGCTTCGACGAGAGTGCGGTGGCGAAGCTTGTGGCCGACCGCCATGGGATCCGCCATCATGTGATCCCGTTAGGCGGCGCCGACCTGCTCGCCGCGCTGCCCTCTGCGTTCTCCGCGATGGACCAGCCGACGCTCGACGGGATCAACACGTATGTGGTCAGCGCGGCCGTTCGCGCTCACGGCGTCAAAGTCGTGCTCTCCGGCCTCGGCGGCGACGAGCTGTTCGGCGGCTACCCGAGCTTCCGACGCGCTCGTGCGCTGGCGCGGTATGCTCGCGTGCCCGCGCCCGCGCGGTCGCTCGCGGCACGCGTGGCGGCACGCGTGGGCGGCGTGCGAGCGGCGAAGGTTGCGATCGGCCTGCGATCGGGCGCACCGGCTCATGCGGCGTACCTGGCCTCTCGCACACTTTTCGGCGAGCGTCAGGTCTTCGCGTTGTGTGGCGCACGGCCATTGTCGGGCGAGAGCGCGCCTGGCGAGATGAGTCTCCTGCAGCAGGTGTCGTTGCACGAGCTCACGGGATACATGCGGAACACGCTGCTCCGGGATTCGGATGTGTTCAGCATGGCACATGCGCTCGAGCTTCGCGTCCCATTCATCGATGCGGAAGTCGCCGCCACGGCGTTCGGCGCGGCGGATAACCTCAAGCTGGCGAGCGGTACGTCCAAACCGTTGCTGGTCGACGCCACGCGGGACTTACTGCCTGACGAGGTCTGGAACCGGCCGAAGCAGGGTTTCGTGCTACCGTTCGCGGACTGGATGAGTGGTACGCTCGCGGCCGAGGTCGACGCCACGTTAGGTGATCGCGATCGCCTGCGAGCGCTCGGTATCGCGCCCGAAGCGGCGCGCATGGTGTGGTCCGCGTTCGTCAACCGCCAGGCCGGCGTGACCTGGTCCCGCCCCTGGTCGCTGTACTCGCTCGTACGCTGGGCGGTCGCCAACGGCATCGAAGACGTCGCGGCGGTCGACGCGCGCGCCGAGGTCGTGGCGACGTGAGAGCGCTGCACGTGATTCCATCCGCCGCCCCGGGCGACGGCGGGCCGAACCTCGCGGTGCGCGCAATCGCGCGTGGTCTTGTCTCCCGGGGCATTGACGTCACCGTCGCGACGACGAACGCGGACGGCGTGAGGACGTTGCCGGTGCCGCTCGAGACTCCCGTCATCGACGAAGGTGTCGTCTATCGCTACTTCGCGCGCACCGTGCCCGGATCGTGGAAGTTCTCGTGGCCGCTCACTCGCTGGTTGTGGGCGAACGCCGGTGGATACGATGTCGTCCACGTACACGCGCTATTCTCGTACGCGACCATTCCAGGTTGTCGCGCTGCCGCGCACGCGCCGGTGCCATACGTTCTTCGACCACTCGGAACGCTGAGCGAGTGGAGTCTCGGCCACCGCCGCTGGAAAAAGAAGCCGTACTACGCGCTGCTCGAACGATCCCATCTCGAGATGGCAGCGGCCATTCACGTGACGTCGAATGCCGAAGCTGACGATGTCGCCCGCCTCGGCTACGGCGACCGCGCGCGTGTCATTCCGCTCGGCGTGACCGTGGACGACAAGCTGTGGATGGGTGCACGGCCCGTCGCCACCGAGCGGCCACTGCGGCTGCTGTTCCTGTCGCGTCTTCACGAGAAGAAGAACGTTCCTCTGTTGCTGCGCGCTCTCGCCAACGTCAGGAGCTCGGCGCGCGACGTGGAGTTGACGATCGCCGGAGACGGCGATCCGCGCTATCGCGCCGAGCTGTCCGCACTGACCGCTCAGCTCGGACTGGGCGAGCGCGTACGATTCATCGGCCACGTGGATGGGGAAGAGAAGAGACGGGTGCTCTCCGACGCCGACTGCTTCGTGTTGCCATCCGCGCACGAGAACTTCGGGATCGCTGTGGCGGAAGCGCTCGCCGCGGGACTGCCCGTAATCGTCACGCCGGGCGTAGCGCTCGCGCCTAACGTTAGTGACGCCGGCGCGGGACTCGTCGCGGACGCCACGGATGACGCGGTCGCCGCGGCCATCGCGTGGGCGGCGGACCACCCGGCGGCGCTCGTCGAGATGGGCCAGCGCGCGTGGCGTCTTGCACGGACGGACTTGTCCTGGGAGACCACGTGTGCCCGCCTCTCGGATCTCTACACGGAACTGGCGATGTCGCGCAAACGTCAGGGTCGTCCGGCGTGAGCGCGCCCCCGGGTGCCGCGAGCGATACCGTCGCGAACGATCCCGATATTGCCTCCGAGCGCGACTGAAGCGCGGCGCGTGCGCCCGTGTCGGCGATCGTGCTGACCTATAACGAAGAGCGAAACCTCCCCGATTGCCTCGCGTCGCTGGCGGGTTGGGTGGAGCAGCTGTTCGTCGTCGATTCCGGGAGTACCGACAGGACCGTGGCGATCGCACGCGAGGCTGGCGCCGTCGTCATGGAGCACGCGTTCGAGCACTATGGCGCTCAGCGGAACTGGGCGATCGATCATCTGCCGATCGCATCGCCGTGGACGCTTCACGTTGACGCCGACGAGCGGATAACGCCGGAGTTGCGGGCGTCCATAACGGCTGTGCTCGGCAAGAGCGACGGAAGTGCATCGTCGGTTGCGGGGTACCTCGTATCGCGCCGAACGATGTTCATGGGGCGCTGGATACGGCATGGGGGCCATTACCCCGCGTGGCACCTGCGGCTCACGCGAACGGGCGCCGGCCGGTGCGAGGACCGCCTCTATGACCAGCATTTCTACGTGTCCGGCGCGGTCCAAAAGCTGCATGGCGACCTCATCGACACGTTGACGCCTGACGTGGCGACGTTCACCGCGCGGCATTTGCGGTGGGCGGCGCTGGAAGCGGCGGAGCACGATGCACCCCCGGATGCGCGCGGGCGAATTCGTGGACGGCTGGGGACGGACAACGCCATCGAGCAGCGACGCTGGTTGCGAGATTGGTATGCCCGCTTGCCACTGTTCGTTCGGCCGACCATCTACTTCCTGTACCGTTATTTCGTTAGGCTCGGCTTCCTGGATGGGCGTGCCGGGCTCGTGTTCCATGTGCTGCAAGGCTTCTGGTTCCGGTTCCTCGTTGATGCCCTTATCCTCGAGCGCCGGCTTCGCCGGAAGGAGGCAGTGGCATCCAAGGAGTAGGCATGGCGACGTATGTGCTGGGAATCAATGCGTACCACGGCGATGTCTCGGCCGCCCTCCTGCGCGATGGACAGCTCGTTGCGGCTGTCGAAGAGGAGCGCTTTCGCCGGATCAAGCATTGGGCTGGATTCCCTACACTCGCCATTCAGAGCGTCCTGGAAATGGCCGGGATCAGCGGCCGCGACGTCCGACACGTCGCCATCAGCCGAGATCCGAAGGCCAACCTGCTGCGAAAGGGACTGTTCACGGTCAAGCATCGACCGGACCTCCGCCTCGTCCTCGATCGCGTTCGCAACGCGGGTAAGGTCCGCGACCTCCACGGCCCGCTGGCATCGGCGCTCGGCGTCCCGCGCGACGACCTGCCCAAGCTGCACTTCGTCGAGCATCACCCCGCCCATCTCGCGAGCGCGTTCTTCGTCTCGCCGTTCGAAACCGCGGCCTGCTGCGCCATCGACGGATTCGGCGATTTCGTGAGCACGTCGTTCGCGACGGGCATCGGCAATCATCTCGACGTGTTCGACAAAGTGTACTTCCCGCATTCACTCGGGATGATGTACACCGCGGTCACGCAATTCATCGGCTTTCACGGCTACGGCGACGAGTTCAAGGTCATGGGCCTCGCGCCTTACGGGCGACCAAAACACGTCGATGCCGTTCGCCAGCTCGTGACGCTCACGGATGACGGGAAGTTCGAGCTCGCGCTCGACTACTTTCGCCACTGGTCCGACGGCGTCGAGATGGAGTGGGACGATGGCTATCCCACGCTCGGCCGCGTGTACACCGATCGCCTCGGCGACCTGTTAGGCGCCGCTCGCGAGCCGTCCGCGCCGGTCACCGAGCGCGAAGAGGACATTGCGCACTCGCTGCAGGTGGTGTACGAGGAATGCGCGATGCACGTGCTCAACGGGCTCTGGGAGCGGACGCGCCTCGACGCGTTATGCATGGCCGGCGGGTGCGCGATGAACAGCGTCGCGAACGGCAAGATCCGCAAACACACGCCATTCACGTCCGTCTACATCCAGCCCGCCGCCGGCGACAACGGCACGGCACTCGGCGCTGCGTACTATGTGTGGAACGAGACGCTCGGGTGTTCACGCGAATTCGTGATGGAGCACGGCTACTGGGGCACGTCTCATGAGGCGGAGCGGGTGGTGGCTTCGATCCCGTCGCGCGACGACGATTGGGTGTACGACGTCGAGGTATGCGAATCGAGTGCGGACGCCGCGCGCGTTGCCGCAGCGCTTATCGCCGGAGGGAACGTCGTGGGCTGGTATCAGGGACGCATGGAGTGGGGAGCGCGCGCACTCGGCAACCGCAGCATCCTCGCCGATCCGCGACGCAGCGACGTCCGCGAGTTGATCAACACGAAGATCAAGTTCCGCGAGCGGTTCCGTCCGTTCGCGCCATCGATCGCCGAAGAGGCGCTGCACGAGTTCTTCGAGGACGCCGCGCCCGACCCGTTCATGCAGCAGGTGTATCCGGTCCGCGCCGAGAAGCGCGCGATCATTCCCGCCGTGACGCACGTCGATGGCAGCGGACGCCTGCAGACCGTGAGTGCGCGAACGAACCCGACGTACTACGCGCTGATCAAGGAATTCGAGAAGCTGACAGGCGTGCCCGTCGTGCTGAACACCAGCTTCAACGAGAACGAGCCGATCGTCGACACGCCGGAGCAAGCCCTCGACTGCTTCATGCGAACGCGCATGGACGCGATCGTGCTGCACAACACGATCGTTCGCCGGCAGCCCGCGGAGCGCGACGTGCCCGTGGCCACCGCCCGCTGAGGGAGGCGTCCGCGATGGACCGAGCCGCAGGAGCGTCGCTCCTGTTCGTCAATCAGCACTACTTGCCGGATGTCGCCGCCACTGGGCAGTGCCTGGCGGACCTCGCGGAGCATCTCGTGGCCGAGGGTTATCGCGTGGATGTGCTCGCGGGGCGCCCGCGCGCAGGGGCAGGGCAGGCCGCTGTACCCGTAGAGGAAGTCATGAACGGCGTCCGCGTGCGCCGCGTCTCGACGACCGCGTTCGGGCGCCGCACACACATCGGACGGATCGTCGACTACGCGTCGTTCTACGTCGCGGTGTTGGTGAAGCTGCTGTCCGGCCAACGATATGACGGCGTCGTGTTCCTGACGACGCCGCCGCTCATCTCGCTCGTGGGTCGAATCGCACGCGCAATTCGCGGCCAGCACTACGGCATCTGGTCGATGGATCTGCATCCGGAAGCGGAGTTGGCGGCCGGCATGCTGCGAGAGCACTCGCTTGCGGCACGGGCGCTCGCGTGGCTCGACGCGCGTGCCTATCGCGGCGCCGACTTCGTCGTGGACCTCGGCGCGTACATGCGCCAGCGCGTGCTGGACAAAGGAGTGCTGCCCGAGAAATCGCACACCGTCAACATCTGGGGCGGACGCGTGGACGACGTCGCGGCGCGCGGCGTGAATCCCCTAACGCGGCACCTCGGACTCGACGGCCGGTTCGTCGTGATGTATTCCGGCAACGCGGGGATCGTGCACGATTTCGGCGCGATCTTCGAGGCGATGCGCGCGCTCCGCGACGACCCACGAATCTATTTCCTGTTCGTCGGTGGAGGCCCACGGCGCGCCGAGGTGGAGACGTTCGCGCAGCGTGAGGGCATCACGAACTTCTCGTATCACGACTACTTCCCGCGCGAGATGCTGCGACACTCGCTGTCGGTCGCCGACGTCCATCTCATCTCGCTCCGCCAGCGATTCGTCGGCATCTCGGTGCCGAGCAAGTTGTATGGTGCCATGGCATCCTCGCGGCCGATCCTGTTCGTGGGACCGAAGCAGTGCGAGACGGCTGACGCGATCCGTGCTGCCCGCTGTGGGGTCACCGTTGATCCGAGTGAGAATGGAGACCCTGCCGCTGGCGCGCGTGTGGCCGACGTCCTCCGGGCGTGGGCGGACGTGCCGCTCGTAGGTGAGGAGCTCGGGGCACGAGGGCGCGTGGCGTTCGCCGAGCGATACGACCACCACCTGAGCTGTAGGGCGTTCGAGACCATCTTGCGCGGCTCGTGGGGTGACCGTGACGATCCACAGCGGGCTGCCCCGGTGAGCCAACCAGTCCGCTCGTCCGTACTGCCTACAACCGCGACTCCCCACGCCCGAGCGAGCGACCCGCCAACTGCGGCGCGATGACGGCGCCATCGCCCTCGTCGCGAACTTGTGTGGCTATCGAGGCGAACTCACATTTACCGCGTCGCTACTCGACGGCCGTCCGCAGGACGCGATGGGATCGAGTCCCCCATTATCTCACTAATGCCGAAAGCGCTGATCACTGGAGTCACTGGACAGGACGGATCCTACCTGGCCGAATTTCTGCTGGCGAAGGGTTACGAAGTCCACGGTATCATCCGGCGTACGAGCTCGTTCAGCACCGCGCGCATCGAGCACATCTACGCTGATACACACGAGCCGGACGCTCGCCTTCGCCTGCACTACGGTGATCTGAACGACGCGTCGTCGCTCCAGCGCGTGTTGGCGATGGTGGAGCCTGACGAGGTCTACAACCTCGGCGCGCAGAGCCACGTGCGCGTGAGCTTCGAGGTACCCGAGTACACCGTGGAAGTCACCGCGGTCGGCACGCTGCGCTTGCTCGAGGCGATGCGAAATCTCGGCATGTCGCCGCGGTTCTATCAGGCGTCATCGAGCGAGATGTACGGCAAGGTGGTGGAGACGCCGCAGACGGAAAACACGCCGTTCTACCCGCGGTCACCGTACGCGTGCGCGAAGGTGTTTGCGCACTACGCGACGGTGAATTACCGCGAGAGCTACGGACTCCACGCGTCGTGCGGCATCCTGTTCAACCACGAGAGCCCGCGTCGCGGCGAGACGTTCGTCACGCGCAAGATCACGCGCGGCCTAACGCGGATCAAGCTCGGGTTGCAGGACAAGTTGTATCTCGGGAACCTGGACGCGCGGCGCGACTGGGGCTTCGCCGGCGACTACGTCGAGGCGATGTGGATGATGTTGCAGCAGGACCAGGCGGATGACTACGTGATCGCCACCGGTGAAACGCGCTCCGTCGGCGAGTTTCTGAACGAGGCGGCGGCCTGCCTGGATCTCGACTGGCAGCAGTACGTGGAGATCGACCCCCGCTACTTCCGCCCCGCGGAAGTGGACCTGCTGCTCGGCGACTCGAGCAAGGCGCGCAACGCGTTCGGCTGGCAACCGCGCACGAGCTTCCGTCAGCTCGTGCAGATGATGGTGGACGGCGACATGGCGCTCGCGCAGCGCGAGGCGCTGCACACATCCACGTTAGGTGCTCAGGTCACGCCGGCGGGCTCGGCGCGCGCCGTCGCCGCCAGGGCCGCGGACGCACGCGGCTTGTAGGCGGCGACGTACAGCGACTCGCGGCGACGCCACTCGTCGCCCTGGTCGATGAAGCGTGCAGGATCATACCCTGTTTCCTCGACGTGCTCGAAGCCGACGGCTTCGAGCCGTCGCTGCATCAGGGCCAGGTCCCACGCGAACTGGTGGTCCCCGCCCATGCGGAACGCCTGGTTCACGATCTCGATGTCCGTGTCGAACGGCACCGCGGCGCCGCCGAGCTGCCGCATGGCATTGAAGAATGCGGAGTCGTGACGCACGTACGCGCTGATGTAACGCGCGGCGTCAGGCACGATGATGCGGAGCTCACCGCCGGCCTCGAGGACGCGGAAGCACTCCGCGAGCACCGGCATGACTTCGTCTGGAAATCGCAGGTGCTCGAAGAAGTGCTCGCAGTGGATGCGTCGCGCACTGGCGTCGTCGAGCGGCAAGCCCCAGCGCACATCCCAGCGGATGCCGCCGGGCGGGCTCACCATGAGGTCGATGGGCGTCCAGCCGTCGCACTGGTGGAATCCGGCGCCGAGGTTGAGCGAGAGTCCGCGGGCGTGCCGAAGCTGGCGAACGGCGCGCTGATTCGCTGGCGTTAGGCAGCGGAGCCGAGCGGCCTGCACGGCGGCTTCACTCTTGAGCGCCTCCACGAACTGGGTCGAGAACAGCCCCGTCGCGACGCGGTGTTTCCAGCCCATGGCTAGACAGCCTCCATCGTCGGAGGAGCAGGTCATTCCGAGCGGCGTTGTCATTCCGAGCGAACGAAGTGAGTCGAGGAATCCTCGGACTGCCTGGTAGAGGGCTCTCTACCGGGACACCAAGGATTCCGTCGACTGCGCGCCTCCGGCGCTCCGCTCGGAATGACACGACTCACGGAGCCACCCAGATCGCCGTGTCGGCGACGCCGTTCTCCGTCCACTGCCGCTGCCACCCCGCGACGGCGTCCTGGAACTCCACCCACGTCGGCGACAGCGGCTCGTCTGCCGCGCCGCGCGAGCTCGGCGCGCGACTCGATGACGGCAGAAACCAGTTCACGTTGTCCACGATGAGCAGCGCCCCGGGACGGAGCTTCGGAATGACCGCGAGCGCGCACGCGCTCCGATACATACCGTCCACGAGTGCGAAATCGACCGATCGGGGCCCGAACACGTCAACCGCCCGCACGTATTCGGACGCGAACATCGCCGCGATCCACTCCGGCGTCTCGACGCGCTCCGGCTCCACCGGCAGCAGGCGGTAGTCGACGTTGATGATGCCGACGTCCTCGAGCTGGTCCGAGACGATGGCGTGCCACCCTGCGTCGTGCTCGACACTCACGAGACGCCCCACTCGCTGCGCAAACCAGCGCGTGCTGCGCCCAGATCCCCACTCGATGCCAACGTGGTCAGGACGCAGCCACGCGTCCAGCACCTTGGTCGCCTCGGCAGTAAGCCAGGGCGCATTGGGGTGCATGCGTTGGTGCATGGCCAGGCGGACGCGATCGGCCACGTAGCGTGGCCGAAGCAGCTGGGACGGGCGCATTGCCCAAACTAACATCCAAGTTCCGTGCCCGCGGCCCCGACAGTAGGCCACCCCAAACGCGAACGGCCACCTCGGTTGGAGGCGGCCGCCGGTTTTGCAATGGATTTGGAGTGGTCGCGCAGGGACTCGAACCCCGGACCTCTGGTATGTGAGACCAGCGCTCTAACCAGCTGAGCTACGCGACCTGAAACGCCACCGGAACGACCTGACGCAACGCTCCGAGCGAGCGCGGAAGTCTAATGGAGGGTTGAGGCTCAAGCCACCCCCGTCCGCTGGTCGACCCGGCGTCTGCTCAGCCGCGCCAGGTTCAAGAGACACACCGCGACCGTGCACGGGTGGACGGCGGCTGCGCGCCTCCGACCAGTGCGCCTGGCACCGCCGGTGCGCCGTTGACCTCGCAGCGCGGACGCTGCGACCGCTGGTCATCCGCCGAGAGGGTCGACCCTTCGCAACGACGGCGCGCCTCATATTTGCGACACGGCGACCACTCGTTAGGTAGGCGATCGTGTCTGCGGCGGTGACTCGCGTTTTTCGAACGACAACCGCGCACCGGCGAGCGTGCCGAAGGCAAGGCCGGTGAGCCTGAGCATCGGGGTCGTGACACGGGAATGGCTTCAACCTGTAGCCGCGCTCGGCTGCGCCGTCCTCCAGAAGCCGTGCGACATCGTTGATCTCACGCGCGTCGCCGTAGCGTGCGAGGCGTCGGCGGACCCGAGCGCGTCGTAAGGAGTCCCCGCGGTCTATCGGACGAGCGGTCAGCGCTGCATGTTTGTTGGGGTCCCTAGGTTTACCGATACGCTCGGCATGCACCGACTCTGGTGCAGCCCACGGACAGGCCGGCCAACCGCTACCGGTGGCCCTATGTCCAATGCCAATGCGTCCGATCTGAACCGCGCTCCATCCCCCGATCCAGGCGATCGCCTCCACGCCGTCGCGGAAGCGGTCACGCACGACCCGCAGTTCGTGGACCTCCAAGCGCGCGCGGACGTTCGCGCTGCCGATGTCGAGGACCTCGTCGCGGAAGTCGCTGCGCGGTTGCGGGCCGTCTGTGCCCATCTCGACGACGACCATTTCGCCGCGCTGGTGCTCGACATCGCGCGCACGAAGGTGCGGTTCGCCAGCAGGGATCTCAGCATGGGATTGCCGGTGTTCGGCCGCAACCCGTCAGGGCGCAGTTAGTCCGCGACGGGCGATGACAGTCTCAGCCGCGTGGCATTGGCTCTGCTCAACGGTCTTCATGCCAACCGATTCACGAACGCCTTTCGCGACCCCCGACGGCGAGCACCCCAGTGCTCTAGCACGCGAACTCGTGAGTGAGGCAGCTGCGGACTACGGGCGCGTGCGGAAGGCGACGATAGCGGGTGTCGCCCCTGTGGGCAGCGGCGCGGCGGCGGCGTCGGCCCACGACACGCTGCGCGCCGCGGTGGTCGCCTACGCGAAGGCCCTTTGCTCCACCGGCGTGCCGGCCGAGCGCGCGGTCGTCGGGGTCACGTCGGCGGTCGAGGCGGCGCTGGCGCTCGACGAGCTGGAGCGCCGCGCCTGCGTGGGGAGTGCCGTTCGGTGGGCGATCACGGCGTACAACGACGCCTGACGCGAACGTGAGGGGATGCGACTGCGGGCCGTCGACGCGGGGGTGTGGTACTGGTGCGCGCCCTTGTCGGGAATCGCCCACCACCCGCGGCGCCGGCTACCAACGCAGCGCGCCCGCGTGGGGTTCGGCGGTCGGAGTTCACGGTTCCGGGCCGCGCCACCGTACACACGGTGTACGAGGGGAGACGCCTCGCGCGCCGTGCTAAAAAGCACGAGCCGTTCCACGCCGAATTGATAGGGATGCCAAACGTTCGGTGCGCGGATTCGACCGCAACGCGATGTTACCGCGAACGACACGCCGCCGCCGTGCGACAGCCGTTGCGCGACAGCTACAAACTTGGGGGCAACGCATAGGCTTTCGAGGGCGCGCCGACTAAGAAGGACGGTTACAACGCGTTAGGGAATGGGCCCTGCAGGGCTCGAACCTGCGACCGTTGGATTATGAGTCCACTGCTCTAACCGACTGAGCTAAGGGCCCGACGTCGGCAAGTTACTCCAAGCGCGAGAAGCAGCAAGCGAGCGCCGTAGCGTCAGGGTTCTCCGCACGCGTTCGCCCGCCTGACGGCCTCCTTCCGAGGGCCTCGCGTCACGCGCAGTGCAGCTCGTACGCCTCGACGATCTCCTCGGGCGTCACCGTCGCCGCGCCAAGCTTCCCGACCTCGACGCCCGCCGCGAAGTTCGCCACGACCGCCGCCTCGTACGCCGTCGCGCCCGCCGCGAGTGACGTCGCCAGATATGCCGTCACCGTGTCACCCGCGCCGACCACGTCATACACATCGCGCGCCGTCGTCGGAATCCGCCGCACGTGCCCGTCCGCCGCGATGAGCGCCATGCCGCGTTCGCCGAGCGTGAGCAACAGATGCTCGACGCCGAGTCGCTCGAACGTGGCCGGCAGGGCCTCGGGATGCTCGAGATCCACCGCCGCACCCATCGCCGCCTCGAGCTCTCGGCGGTTCGGCTTGAACACGGTCGCCCCGCGATACGAGAAGAAGTTCCGGTACTTCGGGTCGACGACGATCGGGATCTTCCGCCTGCGTGCGATAGCAATCGCCCCCTCGATCACACGGGGAACGAGCACGCCCTTGTTGTAGTCCTCGAGCACCAGCGCGTCCGCCACTTCGACCGCGGCAGCCACCGCCTCCAACATGCGGTCGGCATCGTGGGGCGCGAGGTCGGCGTCGTCCTCTTCGTCGAAGCGCACGACCTGCTGCGCTCGCGCGAGCACGCGCGTCTTTCGCGTCGTCGGTCGCGGAACCTCCACGAGCGCGCTCGCGTCGCGTTGCACGTCGCGCAGCATCCGCCGCAGTGTGCGTCCCGGCTCGTCATCCCCGACGGCGGCAACCAATGCGCACGACGCGCCTGCCGCCGCGACGTTCTGCGCGACGTTGGCCGCGCCGCCGAGTGCGTGTTTCGTCTCACGAACACGGACCACAGGGACGGGAGCTTCGGGCGAGATGCGATCGACGTCGCCGCGCAGATACACGTCGAGCATTGCGTCGCCCACAACCGCGACACGACGACCGCGCGCCGCGTCGAGCAGGGCATCGAGACGATCGCGCGCGATGAGCGGCGCGCGGGACGAAGACACGGCGTTCGGCATGCGCGGCAAGCTAGGCGACCGAACGCTGCACGGTCAACAGCCCCATCCGCAGGCGGCACGAGCCTTGCCTTCCTGCTCGCAAACACGCGGCGCGGCCTGACGCCCGTCCACGCACTCAACTTCTTGCCTCCGATACTCGACCGGCTCAACGACGCTGCGAAACGGAAAGTCCTAGCGCTGCAGGATTACTTCATCCTGGCGTGGAATGCTTTGCGTTTCATTTTCGCCCGCCCGTTCTACGGCGGCGATCTGGTGCAGCAGATGGACGCGATCGGAGTGCAATCGCTCGGAATCGTCCTTCTCACCGGCTTCTTCACCGGGATGGTGCTCGCTCTGCAGTCGGCGGTGCAGCTTCAGACGTTCGGCGCTTCGATGTACATGGGACGCCTCGTCTCGGCGTCGATGATCCGCGAGCTCGGGCCCGTGCTGGCTGGCCTCATGGTGGCCGGTCGCGTCGGCTCCGGTATCGCCGCGCAACTCGGCTCCATGAAAGTCACCGAGCAGATCGACGCCCTCAACACCCTCGGCACCGATCCGATCAAGAAGCTCGTCGTTCCGCGCGTCCTGGCGGCGCTGATCATGTTGCCGGTTCTCACGATCATCAACGACTGCGTCGGTATCGTCGGCGGCAATCTCATCGCGCAGTTCTATCTCGATGTGCCGACGAGTCTCTACTGGCGCACGGTGTGGGAGCAGGTCGCGTCAGACGGCTTCGTACTCCGCTTCATCCCTAACGACTTCGTGCAGGGGCTCACGAAGCCGTTCGTCTTTGGGGGCATCATTTCCATCACGGCCTGCTATTTCGGTCTCAACACGACGGGCGGCACTGAAGGCGTCGGCATCAGCACGACGCGCACGGTGGTCACCTCCAGCATTCTGATTCTCGTCCTCGACTATTTCCTGACCCAGATCCTGTTGTCCGTGCTGGTGGCGCCGTGATCGATAACGAGCCCGGCGCACCGTCAGGCCCTGCTGCGCCGCCGGAAGCTCCGGATCCGTCTCGTCCGCTGGACGCTGGCGAGATCGCGGACGCGCACGAGCGCCGCGCGGACGATGTCATTCGACGGAAGCAGGAAGAGCGTGTGCGGACCGCCATTCAGTCCGAGCTGTCGGAGGATGACGCTGACGCTGCACCACGCCCCCGCGCTGAAGACCCCGGTCCGCTCGAAGACGCGGTCATCGAGCTCGAGCGCGTGTATCTCTCGTTCGACCGGCCGATTCTCGAGGACGTGTCGTTCGCGGCGTTTCCGGGTGAGACCGTCGTCATCGTCGGTGAGTCCGGGACGGGAAAATCGACGACGCTCAAGCTCATTCTGCGCCTGTTGCAGCCTGACAGCGGCCGCGTGTACGTGAGCGGGAACGATATCGCCGGGCTCTCGTTTACCGAGGCGCTCGCGGTCCGTCAGAAGATGGGCATGGTGTTTCAGAGCGCCGCCTTGTTCGACTCCATGACGGTGTTCGAAAACGTCGCTTACCCCCTCCGCGAGCATACCGACCTGGACGACGACGAGATCGAGGCACGCGTTCGCCAGAAACTCGAGTTCGTCGACCTCACGCCTGACGAGGTCATGGACCGCCTGCCCGCCGAGTTGTCCGGTGGCATGAAGAAGCGCGTGGGCATCGCGCGCGGCATGGCCAACAACGCCGAGATCATGCTGTACGACGAGCCGACGTCCGGGCTCGATCCACTAACGACCGCTACCATCACGCGACTGATCATGAAGCTCCAGCGGGAGCTGAACGTGACCAGTATCGTCGTGTCGCACGACATCCGGTCGGCCTTTCGCATGGGGACCCACATTGCCCTCCTGGCCGATCGCTCGATCCGATTCTTCGGTACGCCGGAAGAGATGGCTGCGTCCGACGACCGGTACATCCGCGATTTCCTCGGAGGCTTTTGAGCCATGAAGCGCGCCACGTCCATTACCTGGGAACAACTCAAGGTTGGCGCGATGATCATCGTCGCCATCGGAGTTCTCACACTCGCCATGTTCAAACTCGGCGAAGCGGCGAACCTGTTCGCCAAGCATTATCAACTCGTGGCGCTGTTGCCGAGCGTGAACGGCCTGCGCGTGGGAGGCTCCGTCACCGTTGCCGGGCAGCTTGCCGGTACCGTGTCGGCGATCGAATTCCTGCCACCTGACGCGGATACGACCCGGAACCTGCGCGTGACGGTCGAGATCGATCAGTCGCTGCAGCAGCAGGTACGCGAAGACTCGCGCGCGAGGATCCGCACGTTAGGCCTGCTCGGCGACAAGATCGTGGACATCTCGCCCGGCACGCCGCGTTATGCCGTGCTGCCGCAGAACGACACGCTGCAGGTGGAGACAGCGCTCGACTACGAGGCCGTTCTCGTGCAGGCGAGCGGCGCGGTCTCCGACATGGTGCAGCTCACGCGCGACCTGCGCGGCATCACGGGCGGCCTCGCGCGCGGCGAGGGTACGGTGGGCCAGCTGCTCACGAACCGCTCGCTGTACGATGAGTTGAACGGGACGCTCGCTCGCACGAATACGCTCCTCACGCGCCTCCAGGCGCCTAACGGGAGCTTCGCGAAATTGCTCGACGATCCCGCGATGTATCAGAACCTGACCGGTATGATCGGCTCGGTCGACTCACTCGTCCGCCAGATGCGATCGGAGAACGGCACGGTCGGCAAACTGCTCGCCAACGATTCGTTGTACACGCATCTCGTCGGCATCACGTCGGGGGCGGATTCGCTGCTCAAGCAATTGTCGCACGGCAATGGTCTCGCTTCGAAGATGCTCAACGATCAGCAGCTCTACGAGCAGCTCACGAAGACGATCACGGACCTGAACGCGATCCTCGCCGACGTGCGGAAGAACCCGAAGAAGTACACGAAGGGTATGATCACCGTTTTCTAGCGCGTGGCCAGAGCGGCTGTCTGCTGAGGAGTCGGGGCCGGCACGCAGTTCGTCAGACCGGTTAACTTGGAGGCGCCGCGGACGCTCGCGGCGCCTCCTTCGTTTCCGCTGACACCACCTCGATTGCGCCAATTTGATCTCGACATCGTGGTCACGCGTGGCAGCGGCATCGAGTCGCGGCACCGCGTGCACGCGGCCGTCGTCGATGCGGATGGGAAGGCGGTCGGCGGAGCGCGCGAGCCCTCCACCGTCACCATGTGGCGCTCCTGCGCCAAGCCGTTCCAGGTCATGCCGCTCCTGTCATCCGGCGGCTTCGACGAAGTCGGGTGGGGCGATGACGAGCTGGCGCTGGCGTGCGCGTCTCATGGCGGCGAGCCGGAACACGTGGCGATCGCCGAGTCGATGCTGCGGGACCTGGGGCTCGAAGAAGGCGACCTGGTCTGCGGACCGCATGAGCCCCTCTCGCCGCGCGGCGCTCGAGTTATCCGCGACTCGGGCGAGCGCCCCACGCGGCTGCACAACAACTGCTCCGGAAAACACGCCGCGATGCTCGCGCGCGCGCACTTCGCGGGCTGGACGCTCGAAGGCTACGAACGCGATGGCCATCCGGTGCAGGCCGCCGCACTCGAAGAGGTATCGCGCTGGACCGGCGTGCCCGAGCCCAACATCCTTCGCGCCATCGACGGCTGCGGCGTCGTCGTGTTCGGGCTCTCGCTCGACGCCATGGCGCGCGCCTACGGACGCTTCGCTGGCGCTGCCGCCCGGGGCGACGAGATCCCTGCGCGGATCGCGAGGGCGATCGCGACACGACCGTTCGTGTTCGGCGGTACGGATCGGTTCGATTCGCTCGTCGTCGAAGAGACAGCGGGCCGTGTCATTTCGAAGGTCGGTGCCGAGGGGGTGCACAGCGTCGCCGTCCTCGAACAGGGGGTCGGATTCGCACTGAAAGTCGAGGACGGCGCAACGCGGGCGCAGTATCCCGCCGTCCTGCACATGCTCCAGCTCCTCGGTGCGCTTCCCGAACGCTTGTCGCCACGTCTCGCCGAATATGCGCGCACACGCATCCGCAACACGCGCGGAGAAGTGGTGGGCGAACTACTCCCTGCGGGCGCCTGACGCGTGCCGTGTCCGCGTTCGACCGCCGCGCAGCTCCCGCTGCGATAGTTCGCCCCCATGCTCAAGGAAACGATGACGCGCGCGCCCGCGGACGATGGTACCGTTGCTTCACCTGCCGCGCTCGACGCGGAAACACACGCGCTCGTGCGGCTGGCTGGTATCATCACCGCAGGGAGTGAGATTCAGATCCGTGCATCGCTCGTCCACGCTGCGGCCGCGTGCCGGCCGGAGTGGGTGGAGGAAGTCGTGCTGCAGTCATATCTGTTCGCCGGGTTCCCGCGCGCCCTCAACGCCGCACGCGAATGGCGGCGCATTTCCGGACGCTCGGCCCCCGATAGCGATGAGGGAGAAGACTTCGACCAGGCGTCACGCTGGCGTACCGAAGGGGAGGCCACGTGCGCGATAGTGTACGGTCCGTTCTACGAGCGCTTGCGGCACAACATCCGCGCAGTTGCATCCGGCGCTGGACGCCTGGATGATCGTGGAAGGGTATGGCAAAGTGCTCTCGCGCCAGGCACTCGACCTTCGTCGTCGAGAGCTGTGCATCGTGAGCGCGTGCGCGATGGCACGCCAGGATCGTCAGCTGCATTCGCACCTGCACGGGGCCAAACACGCCGGGGCGTCGCCCGAAGAAGTGCTCGGTGCGATCAACGCCGTCGCGGACCTGCTTGGTCCGGACGACACACGCCGGTATCACCAACTGTTCGCGCGAGTGTTAGGCAGATGATCGCGCATGGGGCTCGCTGATCGTGTTCATTGATCGTGTGGTGGTTCGCGTCGAAGCCGGAACGGGTGGGTCGGGCGCGAGCTCGTTCCGCCGCGAGAAGTTCGTTCCCATGGGCGGTCCCGACGGCGGCGACGGCGGCAAGGGCGGAGACGTGATCGTGCGGGGGGATGACAACCTCGCGACGCTGCTCGACTACACCTACCGAGACAACTGGACGGCCGAACGCGGCGAGCACGGGATGGGCTCGAACAAGACTGGACGCTCGGGCTCGGACGTCGTGCTCCCAGTGCCGCCTGGCACCGTCATTCGCGAAGTCGGAGGCGCGCACCTCGGCGAAATCCTCGCGCACGGCGACGAGATCATCGTCGCTCGTGGAGGGCGAGGCGGGAAGGGGAACGCATTCTTCGCGACCGCGACGCATCAGTCACCGCGCGAATGGCAGCCAGGCGAGGAAGGCGAGCAGCGCGCGCTGGAGCTCGAGCTCAAGCTCATTGCGGATGTCGGGCTGGTGGGGAAGCCTAACGCTGGGAAGTCCACACTGCTCTCCGTGATCTCGGCCGCGCGCCCGAAGATCGCCGACTACCCCTTCACCACGCTGTCACCCAACCTCGGCGTCGTACAGCTCACCGATGGTCGAACGTTCGTCGTCGCGGACATTCCGGGCATCATCGAAGGTGCCCATGAAGGGAAGGGCCTTGGCCTCCAGTTCCTTCGCCACGTGGAGCGGACGCGCGTGCTGGCGTTCCTCATCCCGATCGACGCCATGGACTGGCAACAGGAATACGACGAGCTGCGACACGAAGTAGCGGCCTACTCCGCCGAGTTGGCCCAGAAGCCTCACTGCGTGGTGTTCACCAAGATGGACTTGTTAGGCGAGGACTTCGTCCCTCCCATCGAGACCCCAAATGCGTTCGGCTCCTTCGCCATCAGCGCCGCGGCACGTACCGGCCTCGATACGCTACTCGCCGGTTGGTGGCGCCAACTGCTGGGGATGCGGAAGTCGACCCAACGCCGTGAGGGAAGCGCTCAGCTCCCCTGACTTTCGAATCGACGCCCTGGCACTCGCGCTCGCGCCAGGTGTCGGCCCGCGAAAATACCGCGAGCGCACGCAGGGTTTCGGATCCGCCGCTCAGGCATTCGGCGCGACCATTCCCGCGGGCCAGCAATCACGTCTTCGCGACGAAGCCGTCCGGGCGGTCGGCCGACGGCGAGCGTTGTGGCGCGCGACTCCTGATGATCGGCGACGCCGACTATCCGGCGCCGCTGCTCGACCTCGGCGATCCACCGCCGTTCCTGTTCGTCCTCGGTGAGCTGTCCCGCGTGACGGATCCGGCCGTCGCGATTGTAGGGACGCGGCGCGCGACGGCGTACGGAGAACGAGTGACAACGGCGCTGAGCGGCGCTCTCGCAGCCGCAGGCGCGACTGTCGTGAGCGGGATGGCTCGCGGCATCGACGCCGCCGCGCACCGCGCCGCGCTGGCGCGCGGCGGCATCACGGTCGCCGTGTTAGGCACCGGCGTCGACGTCGCGTACCCCGTCGGGCACCGATCGCTACATCGAGCAATCGCGCAGCATGGCGCTGTGATTTCCGAGTTCCCATGCGGAGTGCACGCCCAGCCGGCGTCGTTTCCACGACGGAACCGGATCATTGCGGCGCTGGCGCAGCTGACGCTCGTCATCGAGGCCGGCATCGGGAGCGGAGCGCTGATCACCGCTGAGCATGCGGCCGATCTCGGGCGAGATGTGGCGGCCGTTCCCGGCCAGGTCGATTCGCCGCAGAGCGCAGGGTCGAACGCGCTCATTCGCGACGGCGTGCACACCGTGCTCTCGGCGGCGGATGCGCTGTCGCTGGTCAAGCTCGCGGACCCGGCAACGCGTCGCGACATCACACCGACGCTCCAGGGTGACGAGCGCGCCGTCTGGACGGCGCTCGCCGATGGCGCGACGCCGATCGACATCCTGACAGAGCGGGCCGGCCTCACGCCTCGCCGTGCGCTCGCGGCGGTGACGGCGCTCGAGTTGGGCGATCTCATCGAAACGTTGCCCACCGGCGAGTTGCGGCGACGTCGGTAGGCCGAGGGGAGGAGCGGTGGGGCAGTCCGACGCTGGAGTAGGTGCCTAACGATTCCGGTCGGCGAACGTCATCGGTTCAGCGTCGATGCAACTGGACGCGGATAACGGCAACGGCCAGTTCACCGCGAAGGACGCAAGGGACTGCTTCGGAACGCATCCAGACGAAGGACGAACGGATGCGCCATCTGACGGACTGACTCGCAGCACGCGACGGATGCTCTCGCGGCCAGTTTCGAGGCACGGCCTCGGAACCATTCAATTGGTGTCCCGGCGGTTGCCAAAAGCCGTCGCGAGGCTTCCGATCGCGATCGGATCAGGCCTTCAGATCCGGCCATCGTTTCGTCCTTCGTCTGAGATGCTGGCCGAAGCAGTTTCCGCGTCCTCCGCGCTGACCGGCGGTGAACGGCTGTTGCCGTTGCTTTGCGCTTGCAGTCGGACCGATCGACGGTGCTTGTCGTCTCGCGTCGAGCGGCGCCAATCAAAATGTCGGACGCGGTCGACCACTATATTTCCGTGTGCCGCCTCGCCACGTCTACGTTCACGTTCCGTTCTGCGCTCGTCGCTGCTCCTACTGCGACTTCGCCATCGCCGTGCGCCATCGGGTCCCGGCGGATGAGTATGCACGCGCGATCGCCCGTGAGCTCGAGCTCAGGGCGTTAGGCGGCTCCGACGCCACCGTCGACACGATCTACCTCGGCGGTGGGACGCCCTCGCTGCTCGGACCCGATGGCGTCAGGCGCGTGATCGACATCGTGTCCGAACGCTTCCCGCCGGCATCCGGCGCCGAGATCACGATCGAAGCCAATCCCGACGACGTCAACGCCGCGTCGGTAGCGGGATGGCGCGCCGCTGGCGTGAATCGCGTGTCCCTCGGTGTGCAATCGTTTCATCCGAATGCGCTCGCGTGGATGCACCGCACGCACGGCGCAGATCAGATCACCGTCGCCGCGAATGCGCTGGCGGATGGCGGGATGGAGAACTGGTCGCTCGATCTCATCTTCGCGCTTCCCGAAGCGCTCGAGCGCGATTGGGCGCGTGATCTCGATGCGGCCATCGCGCTTGCGCCGCCGCACATCTCGCTCTACGGCCTGACGGTCGAATCGCACACCCCCATCGCGCGCTGGCGAGATCGTGGCGATACCGTCGAGGGCAGCGAGGACGTCTACGAGCGCGAGTACCTCCACGCCGACGAAACGCTTCGTGGCGCCGGCTACGCGCACTACGAGGTCTCGAACTTCGGCAAACCGGCCGGACGTCTCGGCACAACAAGAGTTACTGGACCGGCGCGTCGTACGTCGGTCTTGGTCCGGCCGCTCACGGCTACAATGGCTTCGAGCGGCGCTGGAACGAGCGCGAATACGCGGCGTGGCTCCGCTGCGTGAACGAAGGCAAGGATCCTCTCGGTGGAGCTGAATCGCTCACGCCCGAGAACCGTACCTCCGAGGAGGTGTACCTTGGCTTACGGACCAGCGACGGTCTCGCCTTGCTGCCGAACGAGCGGGAAGCCGTTCGACCGTGGGTCGACGCCGGTTGGGGCACTGTCGATTCGGACCGACTTCGCCTCACCGCAACGGGTTGGCTGCGACTGGACGCACTTGCCGCGTCCTTGACGATGCTCAGAAGTCGTTAGTACATTTATACTTATGACATTCGCCGAGCTCTCAGAACGCGAACGCCGCGTGCTCGAAGCCGTCATCCAGAGCTACGTGGAGACGGCGGAGCCCGCTGGCTCGCGCACGATCTCGCGTCGCTTCGGCATCGGTGTGTCGCCGGCGACGATCCGGAACACGATGAGCGACCTGGAAGAGAAGGGGTACCTCTTCCATCCGCACACGTCCGCCGGTCGGGTGCCCACGGACATCGCCTATCGCCTGTACGTCGACTCGCTCATGCGTGTCGCACCCGATCGCGAGCTCCGACCGCGACCTGCTGGCCGAGCACCTGACGGCCAGCGGTGGGTCGACGATCGAGACGATTCTGCGCCGCGCCGCCCAGACGCTCTCCGTGCTGACCCAGGAGCTGGGAATGGCGGTCGGCCCACGGCTCGATCAGATCGTGCTTCAGCGGCTCGAGCTCGTCCGTCTGTCGAGCGAGCGGCTGGTGCTCGTGCTGTCGCTACACGGCGGCGCGGTGCGAACGATCTTCGTCGAGGTCGGTGAGCAGATCGCCGACAACGCACTGGCCGAGGTCTCGGTGGTGCTGAACGAGCGCCTTGCCGGCCTGACACTGTCGGAGATCCGCTCGTCACTCGCGGCTCGCCTGCGTGATGCCAAGTCGATCGTGGGTGGCCACGAGCTACTGAACATCTTCGTGCAGGAGCGCGAGTCGATCTTCGATGATCCGCTCAAGCGCGACGAGAGTCTCGTGCTCGGTCAAACGTCCGTCCTCGCCGAGCAGCCCGAGTTCGCGTCGAGCGACAAGATGCGCCGGCTGCTCGACGCTTACGGAATCGAACGAGCATTCGACGGAGATCCTCCGCCGGCGCCACGTGAGCCCAGGCGTGTCGATCACGATCGGCAACGAGCACGGCGATCCGCGCTTCGAGAACTTCACGATCGTGACCTCGGAGTACCGTGCTGGCTCGCTCGCGGGCGTCATCGGCGTGATTGGCCCGACGCGAATGCCGTACGAGAAGGTGATCGCCGTGGTCACCCATGCGTCGAGACTCGTGTCGGACCTGCTCGACTGACGCCGCTGCGTTTGAGTAGCACTCAGCGTCACCCAGCCACCAGCACGACCACCCAGCAACAAGCCGCTCAAAATTTCGAATTAGCTTCACGGCTCTATGGCTGACTATTACTCCGTCCTCGGCGTCCCGAATACCGCGTCCGACGACGAAATCAAGAAGTCCTATCGCAAGCTCGCGATGCAGTTTCACCCCGACCGCAACAATGGGTCGCAGTGAAGCCGAGGAGAAGTTCAAGGAGATCACGGAGGCGTATGACGTCCTCCGCGATCCCAACAAGCGCGCGGCGTATGATCGCTACGGTGAAGCCGGACTGCGCGGTGCGGCTGGTGGTGGCGGGTTCCACCACGTGGATCTCTCCGAAGCGCTCGGCATCTTCATGCGCGATTTCGGCGGCTTCGGTGGACTCGGCGACCTCTTCGGCGCCAGCGGCGGCGGGCGACGTCAGGGCAACAGCCGCACGGGCACGGACGTCAAGTTCACCGTCGAGCTGACGCTCCAGGAAGTCGCGACCGGCGTTCAGAAGACGTTCAACGCGAAGCTGCTCGATCCGTGCGACCGCTGCGAAGGTTCAGGCGCGGAGCAGGGATCGAAGCCGCAGCGCTGCACGACGTGTAACGGATCCGGCGAGGTGCGGCGCGCTCAGCGCTCGTTCTTCGGCCAGTTCGTGAGCGTGGCGCCGTGCCCGACCTGTTCGGGTGAAGGCACCGTCATCGCGGCGCCGTGCAAGAAGTGTCGAGGCGAAGGACGCGTCCGCGGCGATCACTCGATTCCGGTGCAGATCCCGCCCGGCGTCGCGACCGGGCAGTACATGACGCTGCGCGGCCTCGGCAACGCGGGCCCGCGGGGCGGACCGCGTGGCGACGTGCTCGTCGTCTTCGAGGTCGCGGACGATCCTCGCTTCGAGCGCGACGGTGAGGACCTCTACTGCGAGGTGCTGGTGTCGTATCCGCAGCTCGTGTTAGGCGCGGACGTGGAAGTACCGGCCGTGACGACGAACGTCTCGCTGCGCGTTCCGCCCGGTACGCAGAGCGGACAGGTGTTCAACGTTCGTGGCCGCGGACTTCCGCGCGTGAACGCGTCCGGCGTCGGCGACCTGCACGTCCGCGTGCAGCTCTGGACGCCCGACTCCGTCACGCGCGAGGAGGAGGCGTTGCTGCGGAAGCTGGCCGAGACGCAGCAGACGCCACAGTCGCGCGAGAAGGGGTTCTGGACGCGCATGAAGGAAGCGCTCGGCGCCTAACGCGTGGGTCGCCTGACAGCAGTGAACGCTCCATGAGCTGGCTCTCGGTTCGCGTCGTGCCCGCTCAGGAGCGCGACGCGGCGATGGCGGCGCTGTTCGCCGCCGGGGCGCAGGGTGTGCACGAGGACGGCAATGCGCTGGTGACGCACTTTCCGCCCGAGACCGACATGGACGGCGTCACCATGGCCGTTCGCGACAGCCGATCCAGGGGCTGACGTGACGGTCGGCCGAGCGGCCGACACCGACTGGTCGGAGTCGTGGAAGGCATCTGCTCTCGACGCAGGTCGTGGGCGCGCTTCGCATCGCGCCGCCGTGGCTCGCCGCCGATCTCGACCCGACGAAGCACCATTGTCGTTGATCCCGGGCATGGCGTTCGGCACCGGCGATCATCCGACGACGCGATCGGTCGCTCGACTCATGCAGCGGATTCCGATCGCGGGCGCGCGAGTCGCGGACCTTGGTGCTGGAAGCGCCGTGCTCGCGATCGCCGCGGCGAAGCTCGGCGCGCGCACGGTAACGGCGGTCGAGCTCGATCCGGACGCGATCGGCAACGCGAACGAGAACGTGGAGCGCAACGACGTCGCCGATCTCGTGCACGTGGTCGAGGGCGATGCTCTTCTTCTGTTGCCGCTACTGGCGCCACTCGACGTCATCTTCGCGAACATTCTGTCGAGCGTCCACCTGCGTCTGCTGCCGGTGATGGCGCCAGCTTTGAGCGACGGCGGCCGCGGAATACTCAGTGGCATTCTCGTCGAGGAGCGCGCATTGCTCGTCGAGGTGCTCGACACATCCGGTTGGCAGATCATCGACGAGGACGTCGAGGACATCTGGTGGAGCGCGACGATCTCGCGTCGCTAGCCGGCTTCTTCGCCGGCGCGGCAGCCGCTGGTCCGAGGCGGCGTCGCGCGGCTCGGCGAAGATGCGGCGCATCACATCCGCGTGCGACGGCTCAACGTCGGCGAGCGAGTGTTTCTCGCGGATGGCGCAGGCGCTCAGGCCGTCGGCTCCATCGTTCGCCTGTCCAGGAAGGACGCGGACGTGTCCGTCGACGACGTCGCTCGGTTCGATGCACCCTCCCCGGTGCATCTCGTCGTGCCCGTCGCCGATCGCGACCGCATGCTCTGGTGCGCGGAGAAATGCGCGGAGCTCGGCGCGTCGACGTGGCGGCCGATCCTGTGGAATCGATCGCGAAGCGTCTCACCTCGCGGCGAGGGCGACGGCGTTCGCGGAGAAAGTCCGTGCACGGATGACGTCGGCGCTGCTCCAGTCACATTCGGCGTGGCTGCCTGACGTGCTGGCCGACAGTGCGCTCGAGCAAGCGATCGCCGCCCTGCCCGCCGGGTGGTACGCGCCTCGTGCTCGACGTCAGCGGCGAGCCGATCGCCGCCATGCGGTTCAGGAGTCCCGGTGACGATCGCGGTCGGACCGGAAGGAGGAATCGAGCCCGGGGAGCTTGCCGTCCTTCGCGATGCTGGCTTCCGCACGGCGTCGCGTTGGCGCGAACGTTCTGCGCTTCGAGACCGCCGCGGTCGCCGCCCTCGCCATCGTGCGGAGCACGCTCGCGGCTTCACCAGAACCGACTGACGCATTGACCAATGGCTGACGACTGTCTGTTCTGCCGTATCGTTCGCAAGGAAATCCCGGTCACGCTGGTCGCCGAGGACGAGCACTCGATCGCGTTCCGCGATATCAATCCGCAGGCGCCGGTGCACGTTCTCGTGATCCCGCGCGCTCACGTCGCGTCGCTCGACAAGGCCGACGACGCTGCAGATGATCGGTCGGCTGTCGCTCATGGCGGCGGAGATCGCACGCGCCGAAGGGGTGAGCGCGAGTGGTTACCGCACCGTGATGAACACGAACTCGGCGGCCGGTCAGACGGTCTTCCACGTACACCTGCATTTGCTTGGCGGCCGATCGATGCACTGGCCGCCCGGGTGATGCGACCCTAGGTTTTCTCGGCGATGACATCGCTTCTCGCGCGCCTCCAGGAAGACCTCGGCACGGCGCGTAAAGCCAGAAACCAGGCAGCGGTGATCGTGATCGGCACGGCGATCTCGGATGTGAAGAACCGCGAGATCGAGCTGCGCCGCGACGTCACCGACGAAGACGTGGTCGACGTCATCCGGAAATCCATCAAGCGGCGACGTGAGGCGATCGAGCTGTATCTCACGGCGAAGCGCGAAGACCTCGTCGCGAAGGAACGCGCCGAGCTCGCGACGCTCGAGGGGTATCTTCCAGCGCAGGTCGATGATGCCGAGATCCGTACCGCCGTTCGCGCGGCAATTGCAGGTGGCGCAGCTAATATCGGCGCCGTGATGGGGCGCGTCGTACCGCAGTTCAAGGGACGCGCCGAAGGCAGCACGATCAACGCGATCGCACGCGAGGAGCTGAGCAGGCAAGGGTGATCCCGTCGCCCATGGTCCATCGAGCCCGAACGAGCGGTTGCCGCCGCCCGGTCGGGTTTTTCGTTTCATATCGATGGTGGTGTATGTGAACGCGCACGCACTCGCGGTACTCGAATTTCAACGCACGCTGGACGTCGTCGCTGGCCACGCGTCATCGGCGGCGGGTGCGGAGCACGTGCGCGGTTTGCGCCCCGGCGACGACGTCGCGGAGATCGAGCGCGAGCACGCGCGCGTCACGGCGATGCGCGCGCTCGTGACCGCCGACGCGCCATGGTCGCCCGAGGCCATTCCCGACATCGCGCGAACCTTGCCGCGGCTCCGCGTCGAGGGAACCGCACTGCCAGGCCCGGAACTGCTCTCCACGCTCGTGCTGTTGCGCTCATCGCGCCGGACGGCTGAAGCGCTGCGCGATCCACGGCGCCCGACCGTAGCGACCGCCGTACTCTCTCCGATCGTCGCAAACCTCGTGTCCGCCAAGGCGGAAGAGGCGGCGTTGGAGCGCGTGCTGGCGGACGACGGCAGCGTGCGCGACGACGCGTCGCCACAGCTGCGTCGGCTTCGCCGCGAGCTTCGTGGTGCCGAGGCGGAGCTGATTCGGCTGCTCGAGCGGATCATGTCGCGGCTCGAGTCGCACCAGCAGGTGCCCGGACATGTCCGTGACCGTGCGGAACGGTCGCTACGTGATTCCTGTGCGTCGGGAAGGACGTGGCGCCGTCGGCGGCATCGTTCACGACACGTCGGGCTCGGGCGCGACGCTGTTCGTCGAGCCACCCGCAGCCGTGGAGGAAGGGAACCGCATTCGCGAGCTCGAGATCGAGGAGATCCGCGAAGTCGATCGCATCCTGCTCGAAGCCACCGACCGCATCCGTCCGTTGCACGACGATCTCGTCGCGTCGCTCGAAGCACTCGTTATGCTCGATTCGCTGTACGGACGCGCGCGTTATGCGATCGCGTACCAGTGCGCGCACGCCGAGCTGTCGACGCCGAGCGCGGGGTTCGCGATCAAGAATGGTCGGCATCCGTTGCTGCTTGCGCAGGGCATCGCCGTCGTGCCGTTCGACCTCGAGATGGGGCCCGACGAACGTACGCTGCTGGTCTCCGGCCCGAACACCGGCGGCAAGACGGTGCTGCTCAAATCGCTCGCGCTCATTTCCGCGCTCGTGCAGTCGGGAATTCCCGCGCCGGTCGCGGCCGGCAGTCGCGTCGCCGTGTTCGACAACGTGTTCGCCGACATCGGAGACGAGCAGTCCATCGAAGCGAGCCTGTCGACGTTCAGTGCGCACCTCAAGAACCTCGGCGAGATTCTCGTTGCCGCGACGCCGCAGTCGCTCGTGCTCGTCGACGAGCTCGGATCCGGCACCGACCCGATCGAAGGCGCCGCGCTCGGCGGGGCGATCCTCGAGGAGCTGACGCGACGCGGGTCCATGACGATCGCGACGACGCACCTCGGCGCGCTCAAGGAGCTGGCGACCGAGGTCCCAGGCGTCGTGAACGCGTCGTTGCAGTTCGACGCGGCGGCGCTCGCGCCGACGTACCGGCTCATCAAGGGCGTCCCCGGGCGGTCGTACGGCATCAGCATTGCGCGACGCCTGGGACTTCGCGGCGACGTGCTCGATCGCGCGGAGGAGCGGATCCCGCAGAACGAGCGTGACGTCAATCGATTGCTCGCGGACCTCGAGGTGCGCGACGCCGACATGGCGAAGCGCGAGCGCAACGTCGCGATCGACGAGGAGAACGTGCAGGCGCGTGCGCACCGACTCGCGGAGCGCGAACAGCGCATTCGCCAGCGCGAGCGTGAGCTCGAGAAGGAGTCACGCGCCGGTGCTCGCCGCTATCTCCTGGACGCACGCAACGAGATCGAGCGCGCGATCCGTGAGTTGCGCGAGGCGGGCGCTGCAGGCCTCGACGAGCAGGCCCGGATGGCGCGTCAGGGTGTGGAGCGACTTGCCGCGCAGCACGGAGATGCGCTCGCCGCGATCGACCGGCGCGAACGAGATGCCACCGGCGCGGACGACGACGGCGTCGAGGCCGATGACGGGCTGCCTAACGAAGGCGACGTCGTCGAGATCACGACGCTCGATGACAGGCTCGGCCGCGTACTCGAGCGGCGCGATGATGACGCGGTCGTGGCCGTCGGCGGCATCAAGATGACGCTGCCGTTGACGGCGCTGCGTCGCTCGCGGAAGCAGCAGCCGCGCGAACGCGAGACCGTTCCGCTGTTGGGTGACGTGCCTGACGAGTACATCGCGACCGAGATCGATCTGCGCGGCCAGCGCGTTGGCGACATTGACGATCTGGTCATGCAGGCGGTCGATGCCGCTGTGCGTGCAGACCTCAAGTCGCTGCGCATCATCCACGGCAAGGGAACCGGTGCGCTGCGAGCACGCGTGACGGAAATGCTGCGGAAGGACACGCGGGTGAAATCGTTCCGTCTCGGCGCGTGGAACGAAGGCGGCACCGGCGTGACGCTCGCGGAGTTCGCCTGACCGTGCCCAGGTCGTTCGCATGATCCCCGACGAGGACGTCGAGCGCGTTCGCGACAACGCCGACATCGTGCAGATCATCGGCGAGCACGTGAGCCTGAAACGTGTGGGCACGGACTGGCGCGGACCGTGCCCGTTCCATCAGGGCACGCATCGCAACTTCTCGGTGTCGACGAAGAAGCGCATGTACTATTGCTTCGTCTGCCACGCCGGCGGCGACGTCTTCAACTTTCTGCAGAAGCGACTCGGGATGGACTGGCCTTCGGCGGTGCGGGCAGTGGCCGACAAGTCCGGCATCGAGATCCGCGAGGTCGAGACTCGTCGCGAAGGCCCCGACCCACGCGAGCCCGTGTGGGAGCTCAACGCAGCGGCGGCCGAGTATTTCCAGCGCATGCTGTGGGATGAGGACATTGGCCAGCCGGCGCGCGAGTACCTCGCGAAGCGAAACGTGTCGCGTGAGGCGGGGCAGCGGTTCGGCCTCGGCTTTGCCCCACGCGAGATCGGGTTGCTGCGGAGCTATCTGAATACGCTTGGCTATGACGATGCTCGTCTCCTGAGCGGCGGCTTGCTCGTGCAGCGAGAGGAGGCCGAGGAGCCACGTCCCCGCTTTCGCGGGCGCCTCATGTTCCCCATCTATGACGCGTCAGGACGACCGTCTGGATTCGGCGGGCGCCTCATCGGCCCCGGTGAACCGAAGTATCTGAACTCGTCGGACTCCCCGACGTTCACCAAGGGTCGTTTGCTGTACGGTCTGAACTGGGCTCGCCATGCGATTCGTCGGGACGAGCGGTTGTTGCTCGTCGAGGGCTACTTCGACGTCGTGCGTCTCGTGCTCGCGGGCATCGAGACCGTCGTCGCACCGTTGGGCACCGCGCTCACTGATGAGCAGGCGTCGATGATCGCGCGTCAGACGAAGAACGTGTTTCTGCTCTACGACAGTGATACGGCGGGGCAGAAGGCCACGTTCCGTGCGGGTGACCTGCTCCTGTCGCAGGGAGTTTCCGTTCGTGTGGTGACCCTGCCCGACGGCGAGGATCCCGACACGTTCGTCGACACGCATGGTCCAGCGGCGCTCGAGTCACACATTGAGGCGGCCGTCGATGTCTTCGATCGAAAGGTGCAGATCCTCGAGCGCCAGGGCTGGTTCGCGGATCTGCATCGGCGACGCCGCGCCATCGACCGTCTGCTGCCGACCATCCGAGTCACTGCCGATCCCGTCACGCGCGACATGTACATCGCTCGTGCGAGTGAGGCGTCCGGTGTCGATCGCGCGGTGCTCGCGCGAGAAGCCGCCAACGATGGCGGCGCGCGGAATTCGCGACCCCGAACGGCCGCCCCGTCCGCTCCACCGCCTGACGAGCAGCAGCCAGACCTCCGCATGGGCGACAGGCGTGCCGGCGATCGCCGCGATCCGCCGGTTGCACGACCACCTCGCGTCGGGCCCTCAGTCGAGCGATATCTGCTCCGTGTGATTCTCGCGCATCCCGCGTATCTCGAGCTGGCGGCTGAAGCGGATGTCGGACCAGCGACAGTTTCCAGGACGCCGCGGTATCGTGAGATCTTCGAGACGCTCGCGACGCTCGGCGCGGACGCTCCGCCCGAGCTCGTGATCAAGGAATTGTCGGAGGACGCAGCGGCGGCGTACGACCAGATGCTCGGCGAGCCGCCCGAGTCCATTGTCAATCTCGAGCAGACGTACCGTGACACGATCGCGACGCGTCCGGACGCGCGAGCTGAAGGACAGGAATGCAGAAATGCAACCGACTCATGGCGACCGCGCGCGGCATCGACGAAAAGAATGCGCTGCTCGCCGAGATGACGGCGAACAAGCGACAGGCCGAAGCCCTGCAGGTCGACGACGTGATGCACGTTACCAAGCGCGACGCGCGACATGCGACGATCACGCATCAAACGCCGCGTCACCGCGGCGCACACTCCACAGGGAGGGCATGAGTGCATCAGGATCTCGAGGCGCTGCTCGCATTGCAGGCCGATGACGATGTGATCGATGAACTGAACGGCAAGCTGAGGGCGCTCGGGCCGCGCTTCTCCGAGCTCGAGCGTCGACGGAAAGCGATCGTCGATCATCTCGCCGCCGCCGAGGCGAGCACCGCCGCGGACGAGCGAAAACATCGCGAGCTCGAAGGTCGGCTCTCCGACCACAAGCAGCGCCAGGAGCGCAACCTCGCTCACCTCGATTCGGTGAAGCGAATGCGCGAGGCGACCGCCGCGATGGCGCAGGTCGAGCAGGCGCGAAAGATTCTCATCGAGGAAGAGTCGGAGCTGCAATCGCTCGCGCGTCGCATTGCCGATGGACACAAGGCGATCGCCGCTCACCGCGAAGCGCTCGCGGCGCAGGACGAGGAGCAGGCTGCCGAGCGTGAGGTGCTCGGGCAGGAGCGCGCGGAAATCGAAGGCTCTCTCGCGGAAGCGCGCGCCAAGCGAACGCAGACGTCCAGCCACGTTCCAAAATCCATCCTCGCCAAGTACGATCGAATCCGTGGTCGCAAAGGTGAGCGCGCGATCTTCCCTCTGCGCGGGCCATCGTGTGGGCACTGCGACACCGCCATTCCGCTGCAGCGTCGGAATCAAATGGCGGGCACCGGTGCGATCGAAGTCTGCGAGGCGTGCGGAGTGCTTCTGTATGCAACGCCATGATGCTTGTTGGGGGTATGGGTCCCCAATAGCTTGACCGGGTGACCGCACCCCCCATTCGCCCACGTCTCAAGCCGCGTTGGGTTTTTCCGCCGGAGCCTGATCCGACCGCTGTCGAGGCGCTCGCCGCGGAGCTGCATCTGCCAACGACTCGTTTGTCGGCTTTTGCTCGTCCGCGGGTACTCGGCGGTCGAGCCGGCGAAGCACTTCCTTCGCCCGCGGCTGGAGCGATTGCACTCGCCGCACGGTCTGCCTGACGCGGCCGTTGCCGTCGAGCGACTCGGTCCGCGCCGCGCGTGACGCCGAAACGGTGCTCATCCACGGCGATTACGACGTCGACGGCATCTGCGCCACGACGCTACTCACGAGGTCGCTGCGCTATTTCGGTGCGCGCCCCGTCCCGTTCATTCCGCGCCGCCTCGAGGACGGCTACGACCTGAGCGAAGCCGGCGTTCGCGCGGCTCGTGAGGCAGGGGCGAAGCTCGTCGTGACGTGCGATTGCGGCACGAGCGCGCTCAAGCCCATCCAGGCGTTGTGTGAGTCGGGCGTCGACGTCATCGTCACCGACCATCACTTGCCGGGCGGTCCGCTGCCCGAGTGTCTCGCGGTGCTGAACCCGAAACGACACGGGTCGGAGTATCCCGACAAGGATCTCGCCGCGGTGGGCGTCGCGTTCAAGCTCATGCTCGCGCTCGCGGAGAAGCTCGGCGCGAATGCGAACTTCGTCTACAACATGCTGGACCTGGTCGCGCTCGCGACCATCGCGGACGTCGCGCCGCTTCGCGGTGAGAATCGGATCTTCGCGAAGTACGGTCTCAAGCTCATGGCGGAGACGCCGCACGTCGGCTTGCGCGCGCTCATGCGCGCGTCAGGCATGGACGGCAAACCGCTCACCGCCGGCCGCGTCGGCTTCATCCTCGCGCCGCGATCTGAACGCCGCCGGCCGCATCGGTCACGCCATGCAAGGCGTCGAGCTGCTGATGTCGGATTCGGAGCCACAGGCGAATCGCATCGCGCGCGAGCTCGAGGAAATGAACAGGAAGCGGCAGGAGATCGATCGCGCCACGCTCGAAGCAGCGCGCCGTCGCGTCGACGCCCTCGATCTCGACAACACGTTCGGCATCGTGCTGGCGGAACAGGGTTGGCACCCGGGAGTCATCGGCATCGTCGCGTCGCGCATCGTCGAGGAGACCGGGCGGCCGACGATCATGATTGCGCTCGACGGCGATCAGGGGAAAGGCTCGGGTCGAGCGCCCTCGCCCTTCGACCTGCACGCGGGTCTCACCGAGTGTCGCGACTTGCTCATTCGGTATGGCGGCCACCGCGCGGCGGCCGGCGTGACGATCGAGGCGTCGCGCGTGGACGCATTCGCGGAACGCTTCAACGAGGTTGCTCGCGCGACGCTGCGTCGTGAAGACCTGCAGCCAGAGCTCAGGATCGACGCCGAGATCTCGATCGATCAGGTGACCGACGACCTCGAGGGAATGCTCCGGCACTTCGAGCCGTTCGGCGTCGGCAACCCGTCGCCGGTGTTCGTCTCGCGCGGAGCGCGTATCGCCACGCCGCCCCGCGTGGTCGGGCAGCGATGGACTCAAGATCCGTCTCGCCGGCTCCCCACACGATCGTGACGCGTTAGGCTGGGGCATGGGCGACCTCGCGCCGGAGCTGTCGCCGGGCATGTTGGTCGACCTCGCGTACCGGGTCGAGCGCGACACGTATCAGGGCGAGAGTCGGTTGCAGCTGCGCATTGCCGACATCCGGATGGCAGGGACGGCTCCGGCGGCGGATAGCCGTTAGGCATGCGTATCGTGGCGGGGCGGTGGCGCGGCCGGCGCATACGCCCACCCGACGATGACCGCGTCCGTCCGACCGCGGATCGTGTGCGAGAGGCGTGGATGAGCATCGTCCAGCCCTACCTCGTCGGCGCGCGTGTGCTGGATCTGTTCGCTGGATCGGGCGCGTTAGGCCTGGAAGCGCTGTCTCGCGGGGCGGCGTCCTCCGACTGCGTGGAGGTCAGCGTTGCCGGCGTGCGCGCGATCAAGGAGAACGCGGAGACGCTTGGTGCAGGGGACGCGTTGAGCGTCCATCGCGCGGATGCCATTCGCTTCATCGCGAAGCTCGACGCCGGCGCGTTCGACGTCGCGTTCGCCGATCCACCGTACGGCCAGGGACTCGCGACGGCTGTCGCGGAACGCTGGCTTGCCGTCCCTTTCGCGATCTCGTCTCGGCATCGAGCATAGCTCGAAGGAAAAGCTGCCCGCAGGTGACACGAGGAAGTACGGCACGACGTCGATCACGTTCTATCGTGCCGAGTCCCCAATCCCCAGTCCCTAGTCCCCGTGCCCATCGTACGCACCGCGGTCTATGCTGGCAGCTTCGACCCGATCACGCGCGGACACGAGGACCTCATCAAGCGGAGCCTCCAGTTCGTCGATCGCATTGTCGTTGCCGTCGCGACGAACGTGTCGAAGCAGCCGCTTTTCACCCTCGAGGAGCGCGTGGCGTTCATCCGCTCGGCCGATCGGAGACGACCCGCGCGTGGACGTGCGCCAGTTCAACGGCCTGCTCGTTGATTTCGCGCGGACGGTCGGTGCGAGCCTGATCATCCGCGGCCTGCGCGCTGTGAGCGACTTCGAGTACGAGTTCCAGATGGCGCTGATGAATCGCCACCTCGCACCGGGACTGGAGACGGTGTTCATGGTTCCGTCGCTCGACACGACGTACATCAGCTCGAGCCTCGTGCGAGAAGTCGCGCGCTTTCGCGGAGACGTGAAAGACCTCGTGCATCCCGGACGTCGCCGAGGCGCTGCGCGTGAGGCTCCAGACGTAGTGGCGGTCACATGATCAGCGCACCTGAGTCGTCTACTCCACGGTTCATCGATCTCCTTCGTGTGAAAGCGGCGCGGAGCCCGCGACGGATCATGTTCCCGGAGAGTGCCGACCTGCGGGTGCGGTCAGCGGTCGCCCTGCTCGCGCGGGAGCGCATCGTCCAGCCCGTTCTCGTGCTCGATCCTGCGGCACCTGACACCCATGCTGCCGTGCACGCGCTCGGCGTCGAGACCGTCGACCCGACGAGCGACCCGCGACGCGTGCGCACCGCGTCGGACCTGCTCGCTGCCCGGGCTCGCAAAGGTCTCACCGAGGCGACGGCCGCGGACCTCGCGACGCATCCGTTGTACTTCGCGGACTCGCTGGTCGCTCACGGCGAGGCAGATGGTTGTGTTGCCGGCTGCGTCTACACGACGGCCGACGTGCTCCGAGCGGCGCTGTGGCTCATCGGTCCCGCGCCCGGCGTTCGAACGATCTCGAGCGCGTTCTACATGGTCGCATCCCCGTTCCGTGGCGACGCGTCGGAGGTGCTCACGTTCACCGACTGCGCCGTCGTCCCGTATCCGACGGCCGAGCAACTCGCCGACATCGCGATCGCCGCTGCGGCGGATCGGCGGCGCATCGTTGGCGACGAGCCTTCCGTGGCCATGCTATCTTTCTCGACCACGGGAAGCGGGGCAGGGCCGTCGGTCGATCTCGTGCGCAACGCCGTGGCCCTGCTTCGTGAGAAAGCGCCGTCGCTCGTGGTGGACGGAGAATTGCAAGGGGATGCCGCGCTGATTCCGTCCATTGGGAATCGGAAGGCTCCGCGGAGTCCTGTGGCCGGTCGCGCGAACGTCCTGGTGTTCCCATCGCTCGACGCCGGTAACATCGCGTACAAATTGGTGGAGCGAATCGCACGTGCAGCAGCCATCGGGCCCATCGTTCAGGGGCTCGCCCGGCCCTGCAGTGATCTTTCGCGCGGAGCCTCACCGGACGACATTATCAACGTGGCCGCTATCACTGCGCTGCAGGCAGACCATGGCGTCACTAAGGAGCATCAGCCCTCTGGGAGAACGGAGACATGAGCTTCTCGATCAAGAAGCAGGGAGAGATTTGCGTGGTTGATGTCGAAGGTCAGCTCATCGTCGGTAACCGGCAGGAGCTGAAGCAGAAGGTTCTCGATGAGTTGGAGAAGGGCGAGAAGAAGTTTCTGATCGATTTCAGTCAGACCGGCTACATCGATAGCTCGGGTCTGGGCGTTCTCGTGTCGCTCTCCAAGAAAATTCGCGAGCAGGGGGGCGAGCTTCGCCTCGCGAATCTCAACGACGACCTCAAGACCCTGTTCGAACTGACGAAGCTCGATACGTTGTTCCAGATCGCGGATACGCGCGAACGGGCCCTCGAAAGCTTCTGAAAACGTCCGACCGCCCCCGGCGGTCTCCACGGGCACGCAGGCGCAGCGCGGCAGCAGTCCAGGCCGCGCTGCGCCTCATTCCATAACCCCTACGCAATGATTGCTGGCGAGAGCGACGAGCGAGCCCGCGACACACACGTCCGTGTGGCGTTCGACAGGCTGATCCCGAGCGACGTCCGCGAGATCGAACCGATCGTCGAGCAGGTCACCCGCGAATGCCGCGTGCTCGCGCTGCCAGCGCGCCAGTGCGCGCTGAACGTTCCCGTCGCCCTTACCGAGGCGCTCAGCAACGCGATCCTGCGGGGCAATCGCGGCGCGCGCGACAAGCAGGTCCGCGTGAGAGCCGTCGTGAGCGACACCGCGCTGGTGCTCGAGGTAGCCGACGAAGGCACTGGATTCGACCTCGACGCCTGTACCATCGATCCGACGAGCCCGGGCAATCTCGAGCGCGAAGATGGACGCGGGTCTGTTTCTCATGCGGTCGCTTGATGGATCGCGTCGAGCGCTATGGCGATAACGCCCACAACGTGGTCCGCCTGACTCTGAACCGCTTGTGAAAGAACTGGGCGCGGTGCTCGCCTCGTTCAGCGAGGCTACGCAGTGCGGCGCCGTCGTCTGGACGCAGCCGCCCGGCGGAGGCGCGCTCACCGCGGAAGTAGGTTCGCCCATTGGCGATCCTCCGGCCATCGTCGAGCTCATCCCCGCCGGCGCGGCCGCCGCGGTGGAGGTGCACACGCCGAGCGGCAGCATGCTCGTTCAATCGCTGCCGGGACCGCGCCGCGCGTGGCTCGCGCTGGGACCGTGCGCGAATCGCGTCGCGCCGTCGCGCGGCTGGCTCAAGTTCCTGCTGCCGGTCGTGACGCACTACCGGCAAGCGTCTCTCGAAGTCGAGCACGCCGCGAACGAGCTCGCGGAGCGCTACGAGGAGATCAATCTCCTCTACACCACGAGCGAGATTCTCGGTCGAACGGTGTCGTTGGAAGAAGCCGCGGCGACCATTCTGCACGAGATCTCGGAGACCGTCGGCGCTCGTCGCGCTTCCATTCTCGTGCACGAGGAAGTTGGCGGCACACTGCAGGTCGTCGCCGCACTCGGCGTCGCGGGCGCGGCCACGCCGGCGATCGACCTGGGCGATGAATGCAGCGTTTCGGCGAATGTCTTTCGCTCGCGGAAATCGATGATCGCCGAAGATGGCGAGATGCTGTGCGACCAGGAGCAATCGTACCGGCGCGGTACGATGCTGTCCGTGCCGATCATGTGGACCGGCCCTGACGGAGCGCGACCGCTGGGCGTCGTGAACCTGTCGGACAGGCGGTCGGGCCAGCCGTTTTCCGCCGGCGATCAGAAGCTGGTGGAAGCCATCGCGACGCAGATCGGCACCGCTATTCAGAACGCTCGTCTCGTGAGCGCGTCGCTCAATCAGCAGCGGCTCGTGTACGAGATGAGTCTGGCGCACGACCTCCAGATGAAGCTCCTGCCCGCAACGTCTGTCGTCGCGCCAGAGGCGGAGGTCGCCGCACGGGTGCTCCCCGCGGAAAGCGTCGGCGGTGACTTCTACCATCTGTTCAGACTCGGTGGTCGTCGCACCGGCGTCATGATCGGCGACGTGTCGAGCCACGGCTATCGGGCGGCGCTCATCATGGCACTCGCGATGAGCGCGTCCGCGATTCACGCGCAGACGACGATCGATGCGGCCGAGACGCTGGCCGCCCTTCTGGCGTCCCTGCGTGACGAGCTGGAGTCGACCGAGATGTTCATCACCGTCTTCTACGGCGTGATCGACCCGACCGTCGGTGTGCTGCGCTATGCGAACACGGGGCACCCGCACGCGTTCGTGATCACGGCCGATGGAACGGTCTCGCGTCTGCCGGCGCTCGATCCCCCGTTAGGCATGACGACTGGGCGTCCCGATGGCGCGTCACGACCGTGGCGCCGCGGCTCGGATCTGCTGCTGCTGTTCACCGACGGGGTGAGCGACGCACAGAATGACGCCGGCGTGCGCCTCGGCGAGCAGCCGGTGCTCGATATCGTGTTGCAGCATCGGACGGAGCCTACGGCCATGATCCTCGACCGCGTCTTCGAGGCCCTCAGCGCGCACGTCGGCGAGTCGCCGCGCCCTGACGACCTGGCGCTCGTCATCGTTCGTAACTGAGTCTGCGACCGATGCGCGTGCGTGATGGCGGTGATCGCGCGTCGACCACAAGATGAGCGTCGACCTTCCGCACCCGCGCAAACGCCTCGGCCAGCACTTTCTCGTCGACCGCGCCGCCCTCGAACGTATCGCCGACGCGCTGGCGCCTAACAAGGACGACACAGTCGTGGAGATCGGCCCAGGGCGGGGCGCCCTCACCGATCTGCTGTGCGCACGCGCGAAGCGGGTCATCGCCATCGAGCTCGATCGCGATCTCGCGCCGTATCTTCGCGACCGCTACCGCGCAGCGGGGAATGTCGAGATCATCGAGCGCGATGTACTCGAGGTGAATCTCGCCGAGATTGCCGGGGAGGAATTTCTGCTCGCCGGGAACGTGCCGTACTACATCACGACCCCGATCCTCTTTCATGCGCTCCAGCCGCCACGCGCGGTCCGCGCGGTGTATCTCGTTCAGCAGGAGGTCGCCGAGCGAGTCGTCGCGCCGCCTGGATCGCGCACGTACGGCGCGCTCTCTGTCAACGTGCAGGGTTTCGCGCATGCCGAGTTGGTCGGCCGCGTGCCGTCGGGCGCATTCAAGCCGCCGCCGAAAGTGGAGTCAGCGATCCTTCGTGTCACGCCTCGGACTGATCCGGTTGTTGCGGAAGCAGACGAGCGCGCATTCCGGACACTCGTGCAGAGCGCGTTTGGACTTCGCAGGAAGCAAATGCGTCGCGTTATGCGGACGGTCGCCCATCTCGATGTCGAGGCAAGCGAGGGAGTGCTCGACGCCGCGGGCATCGACCCCGAATGTCGTCCGGAGACTCTTGCGCCTGACGATTTCGCTCGGCTGCTGCGTGCGCTTGGCGAAGCGCGACGTTGAACGTCGCCGACCGGGTCAGCGGTCGCGGTTGGTGAGCGCGAAGGAGAGTCCTTCCAGCTCCATCGCCATGTTCACGTTCTTGAGCGTGACATCGGCGGGGACCTGTATCTGCACCGGCGCGAAGTTGAGGAGCGCGCGAATGCCGGCACCGATCAGCCGATCGACGACAGCCTGCGCTTCATCGCCAGGTGTCGTGAGCACCGCGATATCGGGGTGCTCCTCTGCGATGTCCCGCTCGATCGTGTCCATGCCACGAACCGTCAGCGAATCCCACTTCGTCCCAATCTTGTTCGGGTCGCGGTCGTAGACGGCGATCACGCGGAAGCCGCGTTGGCGAAATCCGCGATACTGGGCGAGTGCGGTACCGATCTTCCCCGCGCCGACGATGATGACCTGCCACTCCCGGCGCAGTCCGAGGATTTCGCGCAGCGAGTCGGTGAGCTCGGGGACCGAATAGCCGAGTCCGCGCTTTCCGAACGACCCGAAGAAGGAGAGGTCCTTCCGCACCTGCGCCGATGTCGTTCCGCCGCGTCGCGCCAAGTCGTCGCTCGATATCGTCACGACTCCTCGTTGAGCGGACTCCTCGAGAAATCGTAGATAGAGCGACAGGCGTCGGACGGTGGAGTCGGCGATTCGTCTCACGGCGGGATGGCTTGTGAAATCATTCACAAGTTATTCGCGGTGGGAGAAATCGGGAATAGGTAGCCATACCGAACAAAAGCCACATATATATTGGCGCCCATGACGTCAGGCCTCCAACTACGCCCCGCAGAGCAGGTCCTCGTGTCGCGTGCGAGAGACTTCCTCGCGGCGGGTCCGTCCGACGCGGTCGACCTGATCGCCCACGTCTGTCAGCTGCCGGGACCTCCGCGGTTTGTGGCGGACCACATGGCCATGGCACTGCTCGCTCCGTGGGAAGAATTCGCGCGTGAGAGCAATGGTCGTTGGAAGCTCGCGTCGGCCGGCGCAGCGGAGCGCCTACGACGCGCCGTCCGTACCCGCGCCGACCAATGCGCCATTACCGGAAGGGCCGTTGCCGCCGAAGCTCGGCAGACCCCGACGCTCGTCCGTCCCGTCAGTTCCTCGGCACTCCGCAGCGAGCAGCGTCGCCGATCGCCTCGCGGACCTTTCCTACGTTGTGGTCGATGTCGAGACAACGGGCGGTCAGCCATACGGGGCCGACCGGATCACGGAGATCGCAGCAGTGATCGTGCAGGGCGGGGAGATCAAGCGCGTGTACGAGACGCTGGTGAACCCGCAGCGACCCATTCCGCCCATGGTCACGTCGATCACGAACATCACGTGGAACATGGTCCGGAATGCCCCGACGTTTCGCGACATCGTGCATGACGTGGCAGACGCACTCCGCGGCCACGTCTTCGTCGCGCATAACGCGGGGTTCGACTGGCGCTTCGTCACCGCCGAGATCGCGCGAGCGACAGGCGAGCGGTTGGAAGGGCGTCAGCTGTGCACGGTGCGGCTTGCCCGGAGACTGTTACCCCAGTTGTCCCGCCGTTCGCTGGATCACGTGAGTCGGTTCTATGGCGTCGAGAATACGGCACGCCATCGCGCGGGCGGAGACGCTGTCGCGACCGCTCACTGCCTTCTCCGAATGCTGAAGGACGCGCGAGATCGCGGTTGCCATACGTGGCCCGAGTTGGAGACATTGCTTCGCACGCCGACGCGCGGCCGTCGCCGCCGGCGCCAGGCAATGCCGCATCCGATGGATCGCGACACGACGGCCTGATCTTCCCGCACTTGGCACCACTCGTATGACGACCACACTCGCCCCGCTCGTCGAAACGCTGGCCGTCGGCCGGCTTCGCATTCACACGATTCAGGCGGGCGGGCAGAAGCTCGACGGCGGAGCAATGTTCGGGGTCGTGCCGAAGCCGCTCTGGGAACGGCGCATTGCGCCGGACGAGCGCAATCGCATCCAGCTCGGCATGCGCTGCGTGTTGATCGAGCACGAATCGACGTTGGTCCTCGTCGATACGGGCGCCGGGAACAAGGAGACATCGAAGTTCCACGACATCTACGGCCTCGAGAACGCCGGCGCGAACGGACGGACGCTGCTCGAGGACGGGCTGTCGCAGATCGGCGTTAGGCCGGAGGACATCGGGATCGTGATCGACACGCACCTCCATTTCGATCACGCCGGCGGCAACACGTACGTCGAAGAGGGCGGGGAGCCGCGGCTGTCATTTCCGAACGCCCGCTACATCGTGCAGCGTGGCGAGTGGGTGTACGCCACGCACCCGAACGAGCGAACGGCCGGGAGCTACTTCGCCCACAACTACGCGCCGGTCGTCGCCGCCGACCGTTTCGATTTCGTGGACGGCGAGCGGGAGATCGTGCACGGGGTCCGAGTCGTTCCTACGCCCGGTCATACGCCGTTTCACCAGTCGGTCCTGATCGAGTCCGACGGCGAGACGGCGTTCTACGCGGCGGACCTGGTGCCGACGGCGTCGCATTTGCCGCTGCCGTGGATCATGGGGTACGACGTCGAACCCCTGGTGACACTGGAGACCAAGCGGGCGATGCTCGGCCACGCGGCCCGGGACGGCTGGCTGGTGATCTTCGAACACGACGCGAAGGTGGGATCCGGCCGTTTGCGGGTTGACGGCAAGGGCTTCGCCTTGGAGTCTTGATCCGCCCTCCGCCCTCCGCCCTCCGCCCTCCGCCCTCCGGCCGCTGTTGGCCTCCTTCCTACGGCCTCCTTCCTCTGGCCTGGCGCCTTGACGATCCGTTCAGGCACTCCTAAGTTACGGCCTTACAATGTGGTAAGCAGAGCGAAGACGCTCTCACCCTCTGGCCTCGTTAGTCGCCGACCGGCGAGTGCTGCAGGAGTTCTCGAAGCGCGCCAGCCTCGTCCTGAGGCTGGCGCCTAGCGGGCTCCGTGCGGGGGTCCGCATTTTTTTTGGCCGTCACCTCGCTGAACTCGCGTTAGGCACACGGCCGCCATTCCTCTCGAGGAGCACGGTTATTCAGGACAACACGAAGCGCGTCCGCGTCAATCGTCAGATCCGCATCAGCCCCCTCCGCGTCATCGCGGCAGACGGGAGTCAGATGGGAATTCTGGATCTGGATGCCGCGCTGGCAGCCGCACAAGAGCAAGGCTTGGATCTGGTCGAAGTAGCGCCAACCGCGCGACCGCCTGTCGTCCGCATCATGGACTACGGGAAGTTCAAATTCGAACAGGCCAAGATGGCTCGCCAGGCCAAGAAGAAGCAGCACGTGATCCATCTCAAGGAAGTGAAGTACCGCCCTGGGATCGAGGAACACGACTTCGAGACAAAGACGCGCCATGCCCGCCGGTTTCTCGGTGAGGGCAATAAGGTCAAGGTCACCCTCATGTTCCGCGGTCGGCAGATCGCACACCCAGAGCTGGGGAGGGCCGTGGTCGAGCGAGTCGCTGCCGATCTCGCGGATGTCGCGAAGATCGAGAGCGATGCGAAGATGGAAGGAAAATCGATGACCATGATTCTCACGCCGAAATGAGCGAGTGCGCGTTATGCCGAAAATGAAAAGCCACCGCGGAGCGAGAAAGCGCTTCTCGGTGACAGGGACGGGCAAGGTGAAGCGCTCCAAAGCGTTCAAGAGCCACATCCTCACGAAGAAAACCTCCAAGCGGAAGCGGAATCTTCGCCGCTCGACGACCGTCGCCACGAATGGAGAAGCCAAGAACCTGAAGCGCCTGCTTCTCGCCTAGGGAGGAACACCGATGCCTCGCGTCAAATCGAACGTCGTGCGCTTGAAGCGCAAAAAGAAAATCATGAAGGCCGCTCGCGGTGCGTTCGGCGCACGGAGCAAGCTGTGGAGACCGGCCAAGGAGACCGTCGAGCGCGGCTGGCGTTATGCCTATCGCGATCGCCGCAACAAGAAGCGCGACTTCCGGAAGCTCTGGATCACGCGCATCAACGCTGCCGCCCATCAGAACGACATGAGCTACAGCGTGTTCATGCACGGGCTCAAGCAGGCCGGCATCGAAGTCGACCGAAAGATCCTGGCCGACATCGCCGTCCACGACCCGGCGGCGTTTACCACGCTCGTCGACAAGGTGCGGTCGGCGCTGAGCGCAGCGTGATGACAACGGGGACTGGGGAATAGGGACTGGGGACTGGAACTCCATCGCCAACGACCGCTCTACAAGCACAGCGGCGGCAGCGTGACCTAACGTCACTGCTGCCGCCGTTCGCGTTATTGCGTTCCGCCAGTCCCCGCAGTCCCAGTCCCGAGTCCCGATTCGTGACCATCCAGGATTATCTCGACGAAGCCCAGGCGCTCGAGCGCGAGCTCGACGAGCGCTTGCAACAGATCGAGCCCGCGACGCGCATCGATGTCGTGAAGGGCCAGTTGCGTGATTGGCGCGCACGTCTCGATCAGCTGCAGAAGTCCATCACGACGGTCCCGCCTGACGCGCGGCGCGACGCCGGCATCGCGCTGAATCGCGTTCGCAGCGGCTTCGAAGATGCGATGGCGCAACGCGAGGCTGCCGCGACCGGCTCTGGAGCGCAGGCCGCGGCCGATCTCACCATGCCCGCGCGCGAGCGTTGGCGCGGCGGCAGACACCCCGTCACGCTCGTCATTCGCGAGATCCGCGAGATCTTCCGCGAGCTCGGCTTCACGGTCGCGTTAGGCCCCGAGGCCGAGACCGAGTGGTACAACTTCGGCGCGCTGAACTTCCCGCCGGACCACCCGGCCATGGATGCGCACGACACGTTGTACCTCGGACCCGGATCGCTGCTGCGGACGCACACATCGCCCGTGCAGGTGCGCACGATGCAGCGCTGGGCGCCGCCCATTCGCATCCTCGCCCCCGGCAACGTCTATCGCCGCGACTTCTTCGACCCGTCGCACGCTCCGATGTTCTCGCAGATCGAGGGGCTGTCCGTCGACGAGGGCGTGAGCTTCGTCGATCTCAAGGCGACGCTCACGAACTTCGCGCGACGCTTCTTCGGTACCGCGCGCACGCGCTTCCGTCCGAGCTACTTCCCGTTCACGGAGCCGTCGGCCGAGATGGACGCGCAGTGCGGCGTGTGTGGTGGCTCGGGATGCCCGACGTGCAAGGGCACCGGGTGGATCGAGATCCTCGGCAGCGGCATGGTGCATCCGGCTGTGCTCGAGTCGGCGGGCATCGACAGCGAGCGCTACACCGGCTGGGCGTTCGGCATGGGTCCTGGCCGCATCGCGATGTCGCGTTACGGCATTCCCGACATTCGTCTCCTTTACGATTCCGACGTGCGTTTCCTGGAGCAGCTCGCGCGATGAACGTTTCGTACAACTGGCTGAAAGATTTCGTCGATATCGACCTGAGCCCGGTCGCGCTCGGTGACCTGATCACGTCGCGAGCCGCTACCGTCGACGCCGTGGAGTCGCTGCGCGACGATCTCCGGCAGTTCGTCGTCGCGCGTGTCGTCGAGTGTGCACGCCATCCCGACAGCGATCACCTCTCGGTGACGAAGGTGGACGCCGGCACTGGCGAGCTGCTCGACGTCGTGTGCGGCGCGCCTAACGTTCAGGCCGGCAAGCTCTACCCGTTCGCGAAGACGGGAACGAAGATGCCCGCAGGCTTCACGATCGAGCGTCGGAAGATCCGCGGCGCGGTCTCGAACGGGATGCTGTGCTCGGCGCGCGAGATCGGCTTGGGCGAGGAGCAGGACGGCATCCTCGAGCTCAACGTCGACGTTCCACCCGGGACGCCGCTGCTCGACGCGATTCCGTCGGTCTCCGACGCGCGCCTCGTCGTCGACGTGGGCGCCAACCGACCCGATCTACTCTCGCACCTGGGCGTTGCACGCGAGGTCGCCGCGGCCCTCGGCAAACCACTCGAGATGCAGCGCGCCGCGGCCCAGATCGCGAATGCCTCCCGTCCGCCGGTTCCCATCGGGTCGACCACGCGCACGGGCGTCACGGGCGGCGTCAGCGTCACCATCGAAGACGTGGACGGCTGCCCACGCTATCTCGGAGCGGTTGTCCGCGGCGTCCGCGTCGGACCAAGCCCGGATTGGCTGGTGCAGCGGCTTGATGGTGCGGGCGTTCGCTCTATCAACAACGTCGTAGACATCACGAACTTCATGCTGCTCGGCTTCGGCCAGCCGATGCACGCGTTCGACGCGAAGCGTCTTGCGGGCCCCGCGATCATCGTGCGCCGTGCAAAGGCTGGCGAGAAGCTCGTAACGCTCGACGGAATCGAACGCTCGCTGACGGAGGACATGTGCGTCATCGCTGACGGCGAGCGCGCACAGGCACTGGCGGGGGTGATGGGCGGCCGCGACTCCGAAGTCTCGTCCGAGACGACCGACATCTTTCTCGAGGTCGCGTCGTTCAACCCGCGGCGCGTGCGACAGATGCGCCGCGCACTCTCACTTTCTACTGAAGCCAGCTATCGCTTCGAGCGTGGTACCGATGCCGCGTCAGCGCCTGAGCGCTTGCAGCAGGCCGTCGCGCTTATCATCGCGCTCGCGGGAGGGACGGCGGAGCCCGCGGTTGACGTCTATCCGGTGCCGCGCGTCGCAGGGCCGCTCGTTGTCCGCGTCGCACGGGTCAAGCAGGTGCTCGGCGAACCGATTCCTGCCGCTCGCATCGTGCAGTTGCTGCGCTCGATCGGATTCGCTGGCGAGGTTCGCCCCGGGACCGAGATGCTCACTGGCAACGAAGAGATTGTCGTGAGCGCGCCAACGTGGCGGCAGGATATCGTGGCCGAAATCGACGTGATCGAGGAGGTCGCTCGGCTGCACGGCTACGACTCCCTCTCTGATCAGCTGCGTCCGTTTCGCGTCGGCAATGTTCCCGACGCGCCGAACTTCGATCTGGACTCCCACATCCAGGATATGCTCGCAGGTGAGGGACTGTTCGAGGTCCGTCCCCTGCCGTTCGTGGCTGGCGACGACGCCACTCACGTCCGCGTCGCGAATCCGCTCGCTGAGAACGAGGGGCACCTCCGCACGTCCATCCTCGAGACGCTCACGAGCCGCGCGGAGTTCAATCTGTCGCACATGGAAGGGAACGTGCGCCTGTTCGAAGTGGGTGCCGTGTTCGCGCCTCGGGCAGGATCCGCACTCCCGCTCGAGCGCAGGAGCGTGGGCGTAATTGTCATGGGCGATCGGCGCCCGCCGCATTTCACCGATCCGAAGCCACCGCGCTACGACCAGTGGGATGCCAAGGCCCTGGCCGAGAGGCTGGTCGAGGTGGCGGTGCCCGATGCGCGCGCGGTCTTCGTTCCGGCGGACGCTGCGTCGCAGGCGGACGGAGCGCTCTGGACAATCGAGCTCAATGGCACTGCGCGAGGGACGGTCCGAACGGTGCCGCTCGATGCACCTGTGTGGGCCTCAACAGCCTACGGCATCGAGCTGGACCTGGGTGTCGTCGAATCGGCGGACGTCGCGGCTCCGGGCAAGTCGATTCATGGACAGACTGCGACATCCCCGCCGCTGAAGCACGCGCAGTTCAAGCCGTTGCCGTCGACGCCGGCGGCTCAGATCGATCTCGCGCTGCTCGTGCCGGAATCGCTGCAGGCCGCGGAGGTCGAGCGGGTGATCCGGAACAACGGAGGCGACCTGCTGGAGCGATTGTCGTTGTTCGACGAGTTCCGTGGCCAGGGTCTGCCGGCGGGGACGCGAAGCCTCGCGTGGCGATTGACGTTCCGCGACGCAACGCGCACTCTACGCGACAAGGAGATCGAAGGCCGCACCAACAAAATCCTACGTGCCCTGGAAGGAGAGCTCGGTGTCCGACAGCGCAGCGCCTGACCTGGGGTCGTTCCACGAACTGGAGCAGCTCGTCCGCAACCTCGGCGACGAGCTCGCGGGTTTTCGCAGGCGAGCGCTTTCCGCCGAGACCCGGCTCAGGGCGCTCGAGGCGATGAATGGCCCTGCCGATCTCTTCTCGCACGAGCGTCTCGCTGCCGCCGAGCAGGAGAACGCGGACCTGAAGCGCCGACTGGCGGCCGCGACCGAGCGCACCAATCAGGTCGTGGCCCAGCTGCGCTTTCTTCGCCAACAGCACGAGCGGGCCGGGAGCGATCGATGAGCGAGAAGCGCAGTTCGGTGAAGGTGACGATCGTGGGGCAGGAGCTGACTATCCGCAGCGAAGCCAGCCCTGAGCACACGCGCGACGTGGCGGCATACGTCGACAAGACGATCCGTGGGATCATGAATGCCGGCGCTGCCGTGGAGTCCAGCCGAGCCGCGATTCTCGCCGCGCTTCAGATCACTGATGAGCTGTTCCGTGCGCGCGCTGCTCAGCGAGAGCTCGACGAGTCAATGCAATCGCTCAGCTCCGAGGTCCGCCGCTGGCTTCCTCCAGCCAAGCGAGCCGGCACCGCCGGCTGAAGGACCCTGTCAGCCCCTGATGCCGACGCGGAACGCGACAGTTCGCACCGGCGCGCGTTAGGGCGCGATTGCGCTCGGGCCCAGCGCAGGGTAGCTTCTCGCAAGCGACCAGTCGAGCTGTAGGTCCAAGTACCCTTTGCAGTTAGGCCGTCCCATCCCGCGCCCTTCGCCGGTGCCGGCTCGGATTGCCCCTGTATCGGGAGACCACAGCGCGCAGTGGTTCCCTTTATCTCCTCGGCACTAGCCGGGGTGGAGCATAGATCAAACATGAATTCAACGGCACTCAGTGCTGCGCTCGGCGTATTGGTCATAATCGCCTCCGCAGCCTTTTTCTTTTTTGGGAAACGTCTGGGCCACGCAGCGGAACGCCAGGCGCAGGCACTTGCGAAGGGAACCGCTGAACAGACCGCAACGCGCATCGTCGGCGAAGCCGAGCGCGAAGCGGAATCACTGCGGAAGAGCGCAGTGATCTCGGGTAAGGAAGAACTGATCAAGCTCCGCGAAAACTGGGAGGTCGAAGCGCGACGTCGCCGCGAGGAAGTGGAACGCGAAGAGAAGCGCGTCCAGGACCGCGAGGCTGTGCTCGACCGGAAGTTCGACGTCCTCGAAGGACGCGAGAAGGATGTTGGCCGACGCGGCAGCGAGCTCGGTCGGAAAGAGAAAACGATCGCCGAACGTGAGCAGGAGCTCGAGCGCTTGATGGGCGAAGAGCGGCGCCGCCTCGAAGTCCTCGCTGGTATCTCGGCGGAGCAGGCGAAGGCGGAGCTGATTCACCGGCTCGAGGCGGAGGCGGAAGCAGATGCGGCCAACAGGCTGCGAGAGATTCGCGAGAGCGCCAAACGCAACGCCGAGCGAGAGGCCCGAAAGATTGTCGCCCTCGCCGTTCAGCGTATCGCGGCCGAGCAGACTGCCGAGATCGCGGTCTCGGCGGTGAGCCTTCCGAACGATGAGATGAAGGGCCGCATCATCGGGCGCGAGGGACGCAACATTCGCGCGTTCGAGCTCGCGACCGGCGTCGATGTCATCATCGACGACACGCCGGACACCGTGGTGGTGTCTTGCTTCGATCCGGTGCGCCGCGAAGTGGCGCGACTTGCGCTCGAGAAGCTCGTGTCCGATGGCCGCATTCACCCGGGTCGCATCGAGGAAGTCGTCAACAAGGCGAAGCGCGAAGTCGAGGTCGGCATCATCGAGACCGGCGAGCAGGCCGCGTATGAAACCGGCGTCACGGGTCTGCATCCGGAGATCATCAAGCTCATCGGGCGCATGAAGTGGCGCACGAGCTACGGGCAGAACATCCTGGCGCACTCGAAGGAAGTTGCGTTTCTCGCCGGGCATCATGGCGGCGGAGCTCGGCCTCGACGTCACGATGGCGAAGCGCGGCGCGCTCCTGCATGACATCGGCAAGGTGCTCACGCACGAACACGAAGGAACGCACGTACAGCTTGGCGTCGAGGTGGCAACCAAGTATGGTGAGAACCCGCTCGTGGTGAACTGCATCGCGGCGCACCATGACGACGTTCCGCACGAGAGTGAAGTGTCGGTGCTCGTTCAGGCCGCTGATGCAATCTCCGGGTCGCGGCCTGGTGCGCGTCGCGAAGCGTTCGAGACGTACGTGAAGCGGCTCGAAGGTCTCGAGCGCATTGCGTCGAGCTACCGCGGCGTCGAGAAAGTGTTCGCCATTCAGGCTGGGCGAGAGATTCGCATATTGGTCACGCCGGACGATGTCGACGACGTGCGCATGTCATCGCTGTCCGAGGAGATCGCGCGGCGGATAGAGGCGGAGCTCCAGTATCCTGGACAGATCAAGGTCGTGGTCATTCGCGAGACACGGGCGGTGGACTTTGCACGCTGACACGGACACGGTGGACACAGCTTCTGCGACGCTCATCGACGGCGCAGCCATCGGGCGGCTCGTGCGCGCCGACGTTGCGCGCGACGTCGCGCGACTGCAGGCACTCGGCGTCGTACCCGGCCTCACGGTCGTTCTCGTCGGCGACGATCCCGCGAGCGCCGTCTACGTGCGCTCGAAGGGCAAGGCGTGCGAAGAGGCGGGGATGCACGGCGAGACGATCCGCATGCCCGCCGACGCAACCGAAGAGCAACTGCTCGCGCAGGTCGATGCGCTGAACGACGACCCACGGGTGCATGGCATTCTCGTGCAGATGCCGCTCCCGCGTCACATGTCCGCGGACAAGGTTATCCGTCGCATCCGTCCGGAGAAGGACGTCGACGGCTTTCATCCCGTGAACGTTGGGAAGCTCAGCATTGGCGAGCGTGATGGCTTCGTTCCATGCACGCCCGCGGGTGCCATCGAGCTGCTCGTTCGCAGCGGTGTGGACACGCGCGGCAAGGATGCCGTCATCGTTGGGCGCAGCAACATCGTCGGGAAGCCGATGGCGGCGCTGCTCATGCAGGACGCACCCGGCGGCAATGCTACCGTGACCGTGTGTCACAGCCGCACCGTCGATCTCGCGTCGCACACGCGTCGCGCGGACATCCTCGTGGCGGCCATCGGGAAGCCGGAGATGATCACCGGCGACATGATCAAGCCAGGCGCTGTGGTCATCGACGTCGGGATCAATCGCGTGAACGACAGCTCGGTGGCGAAAGGCTATCGCATCGTCGGCGACGTGCATTTCGCGTCCGCGCGCGCGGTCGCGTCGCTGATCACGCCCGTGCCCGGCGGCGTCGGTCCGATGACGATCGCCATGCTCATGCAGAATACCGTTCGCGCGGCGGCGCAGATCGCCGGCGTGTGACGGCACGGCGTCGCGGCGCCGCGCCGTCCGCCTCGTTAGGCGAGCTGGAGCTGTTCGGAGCCGATTCGCCGGCTCCTCCCAAGCGTGAGACGAAGCGCGACACGTCGCGCGCGTCTGATCGATCGTCGCGCGCCGTGCCCCCGCCGCCACCGCGCGTGGAACGCATGGTGCGCGAGGAGGAGGCCGTTCCCGGAACGACTGCTGGTGCCGCGGTCTCGGTGATGGCGCTGACGTGCACGGCGAAGGACGTCCTCGAGGGGGCGTTCATGCCGCTCTGGGTCAGAGGCGAGGTCTCCGACTTCAAGGCGCATCGCAACGGCCACTGGTACTTTTCCCTCCGCGACGCCGACGCCCAGATCCGCTGCGTCGCGTGGGCGCGCGACCGTCGCATCCCCGCCCGCCCCGATGACGGGATGCAGATCGCCGCGTTAGGCCAGTTGACCGTCTACGCGGCTCGCGGTGACATGCAGTTCGCCGTCACGCGAATGGAGGCGGAAGGAGACGGCCTGTGGCGGAAGGCACTCGACCTCACGCGCGCGCGACTCCACGCCGAGGGTCTGCTGGATCCAGCGCGCAAGCGTCGTCTGCCGCAGCACCCGCGTCGCATTGCCGTCATCACCAGCCGCGACGGTGCCGCGCTGCGCGACATCTTCGCCGTTGCACAGCGGCGATGTCCGTCCGTCGAGATCGTGCTCGTGCCCGCGGCGGTGCAGGGTGACACCGCTCCTGAATCGTTATGCTATGCGCTCGATCAGGTCGCGCGGTGGGCGGATGCGGACGTGCTCATCATCGGGCGTGGTGGCGGCGCGCGCGAGGATCTGTGGGCGTTCAACGACGAGCGCGTCGCTCGCGCGCTGGCGGCGTGTCCCATTCCGACCATCTCGGCCGTCGGCCATGAGATCGACATCTCGATCTGTGACCTCGTGGCGGATCTCCGCGCAGCAACGCCGTCTGCCGCGGCCGAGGCCGCGGTCCCGGTACAGGCGGAGATCCGGGAACGACTGCGCGCGTCCGCGGAGTTGCTGACCGATCTGACGGCCGATCACGTTTCGCGCGCGAAGCTGCGGGCGGCTGACGCAGCGCGACGTGTCGTCTCCGGCGCGGCGCGGCGCGTGGATCGGCGGCGTCTGGAACTGCAGTCCGCGGCGGTCGCGCTCAACGCGCTGAGTCCGTTGGCGACGTTGGAGCGCGGCTACGCGATCGTCCGAACGCGGCGATGGGAAAACCGTCCGATCAGCGTCGACACTGGCAGCCGGCAGCGCGGTCGATGTCGTCTTCCGCGATGGTGTCGCGTCGGCCACGATCGAACGCGTCACGCCTAACGTCGTGGACGGTTCGGTCCCGGCCGGCACAACGGGAGAGGACCGGTGAGCTTCGAGACGAGCCTCGAGCGCCTCGAGTCCATCTCGGCGCGACTGGAAGACGAGGAGCTCGAGCTGGACGCCGCGCTCGCGTTGTTCGAGGAGGGCATTGCGGAGTTGCGTGCGGCGTCGGCATTTCTCGCCGAGGCGGAAACGCGCCTCAAACTACTGACTGAGGCAGCGGACGGAGTATTTCGCGTCGACACTCTGCGTGGCTGACATTGCCGAGCTGAGCCTGACCGTCGATCGTTCGGCGATCGACGACACGCTCACCGAGTTCTGCACCGCCGACCTCGGCGGCGTCGAGCCGCGCGTTGCGGACGCGATCAGGTACAGTCTGCTGGGCGGCGGAAAGCGTCTGCGCGCCATGCTCGTCGCGGCGACATACGAGGCGGTCGGAGGCACTCAGGACTGCCGCGTGTTGGCTTCCGCGGTGGAGGTGGTCCACGCCTATTCGCTCATCCACGACGACTTGCCGTGCATGGACGACGACGACGTCCGCCGCGGGCGCCCGACCGTGCACCGGGTTTTCGGCGTTTCCGTTGCGGCATCCGCAGGGCTCGCGATGGTTCCGCTGGCGGCGCGTTGTGCCTACCGCGGCGGCCGGACACTCGGGTTGCCGCCGGTCGGCGCGGCGAACATTGTTCGTGAACTGATGCGAGCGGCTGGGGCGGGTGGAATGATCGGCGGACAGTTGCTCGACCTCGAGGCCGAGGGGGTCGCGCTCCGGTTGGAGGAGTTGGAACGTGTGCATCGCGCGAAAACCGGGGCGCTGATCACCGCTGCGGCTCGCGTCGGTGCGATCGGAGCGGGAGGCGATGCGCCGCAGCTCGCGGCCGTCGACCGATACGGGGCTGCCATTGGACTCGCCTTCCAGATCATGGACGATGTTCTCGACGTGACGTCCACCACCGACGAGCTCGGGAAGACTGCCGGACGTGATGCCGCCCTTCAGAAGAGCACCTATCCAGCATTGCTCGGCATCGAGGGCGCCACTCAACGCGCGATGGCGCTCGTGGATGACGCGACGGATGCACTCCGCGATGCGCGGATCCTTACTCCACCCCTCGCGTCGATCGCGCAGTACGTCGTCGCACGCCGCTCGTGAGATGCCGGTGAGATGGAAGCGCGAGTGCTGCTCATGACCTCGAACCGCACATGATACTTCTCGACCGAATCAAGTCGCCCGCCGATCTCAAGAAGCTGAGCCGCGAGGAGCTGGCCGCGCTGGCCGGCGAGATGCGTGCACGCCTCATCGATGTCTGCTCGCGCACGGGCGGACACATCGGCGCGGGACTCGGCGTCGTCGAGTTGACGATCGCGCTGCACTACTGCTTCGACACGCCGGTCGACCAGATCGTCTGGGACGTAGGTCACCAGGGCTACCCGCACAAGATTCTCACCGGACGCGACGACCGCCTCGACACGTTGCGGCAAGAGGGCGGGCTGTCCGGCTTTCTGAAGCGGGCCGAGAGCGAGTATGACGTGTTCGGCGCAGGTCACGCGGCTACGGCGATCTCCGCGGCACTCGGCGTCGCCGTCGGACGCGACATTCGCGACGAGAAATTCAAGGTCGTCGCTGTCCTGGGCGACGGCGCGCTGACGTCGGGGCTCGCGTACGAGGGGCTGAACAACGCCGGCGCATTCGGACCGGGACATCATCGTCGTGCTCAACGACAACGAGATGTCGATCGCGCCGAACGTCGGTGCCATCTCGAAGTACCTGAACTCCGTCCAGCGCAATCCGCTCTACAACCGGCTCCGATCGAAGATCGGTGAGGTCGCCGACAACCTGAGCGAAAAGGGGCCGGGCGTGCTGTCCAGCGCCGGCGCGATGGTCCGTCGGTGGGAAGAGAGCGTGAAGGCGTTCCTCACGCCGGGCGTGCTGTTCGAGGAGCTCGGTTTCCGCTACTTCGGGCCGATCGACGGACACGACCTCGACGTGCTCGTCGACACGTTAGGCGCGGTGCGCACCATGACCGGCCCGCGGCTCGTGCACGTCGTGACACAGAAAGGGAGAGGCTTCCCCGCCGGTGAACGCGGCGCCGGTGCAGCGGAGAAGTGGCATGCGCTTCCGCCGGGTCATGATCCGGCAACGGGCAATCAGCTCGCCGCTGCCTCCGGAAACCCGCAGTACACCAAGGTGTTCGGCGAGGGACTCGCCGTGCTCATGTCCGAGCGCGATGACGTCGCCTGCATCACGGCCGCGATGCCGAGCGGCACGGGCACCGGTGTCGTCGCGAAGGCGCACCCGAAGCGGTTCTTCGACGTCGGCATCGCGGAAGGCCATGCGGTGACGTTCGCAGCCGGCCTCGCTACGCGCGGGATTCGGCCAGTCGTCGCGATCTACTCGACGTTCCTGCAACGCGCCTTCGACAACATCATTCACGACGTCGCGCTGCAGCACCTGCCCGTCCTGTTCTGCATGGATCGGGCGGGACTCGTCGGCGAGGACGGCGAGACGCACATGGGGCTCTACGACATCGCGTACATGCTGGCGGTGCCCGGCATGACCGTCACCGCGCCGAAGGACGGCGGCGAGATGCTCGCGCTGCTCCGTACCGCGCTCGCGCACGAGGACGGCCCCATGTCGATCAGGTATCCTCGTGCGCCGCTGCCGGCGCCCGCACCCGCCATGGCCGATGTCACGTCGATCCCGTACGGGACGTGGGACGTCGTTAGGCGTGCGGCCGCTGGAGCCGAGGTCGCGATTCTCGCCGTCGGAACCATGGTCGCCCCCTCACTCGAGGCGGCGGAGACGCTCGCGGCCGATGGCTTGGAGGTCAGCGTGGTGAACTGCCGGTTCCTGAAGCCGTACGACGAGTTGACGCTGGCCGCAGTGATGTCCGAGCACCGCAAACTGCTCGTCGTGGAAGAAGGCACGGTGATCAACGGCTTCGGGGCATATATGGCGTCCGTCGTTCAGCGCCTCGATCCGGATATCCGCGTCGAGGCGCATGGAGTTCCCGATCGCGTGATCTACGCGGCATCGCGCGCGCGTCAGCTCGCGTCGTGCGGGCTCGATGCCGCTGGCATCGCAGCGCGCGTCCGCGCCCTTCACGAGAGCGAGGCGCTCACCGGGTGATTCGCCTCGGAGTCGTTGGCCACCGCGGCTATGACGGCCTCGCCGAGATTCTCAGTACCGTATTCCGCTTCGCCGGTGAGCTCGAGCTCGAGCCCATCTTCGAGCCGGACCTGCTCGACGTCGCTCCCGGGGCGGGACGCCTCGAGACGAGCACGGAGATCGACGCGCTCGCTCACGCTCGGTGGCGATGGGACCCTGCTTCGTGGGGCTCGGCTCCTCGGCGGGCGGCCCGTGCCTATTCTCGGAATCAATCTCGGAAGGCTCGGCTTTCTCACGAGCTGCGGTCGCGACGAGACAGAGCTCGCGCTGCGCCGCCTCGCCGCTGGTGATTACCTCGCCGAGCGGCGGATGCAGCTCGAGGCGCAAGCGATCGACCGGGCGGGCAGCGGCCGCAAACGCTGGTTCGCGCTCAATGACGTCGTGCTGCACAAGGGTGGATTCGCACGCGTGCTGCATCTGAGCGTCTCCGCGAACGGCGATCCGGTGGGCACGTACGCCGCGGACGGCATCGTGTTCTCGACGCCGACGGGCTCGACGGCGTATAGCCTGTCCGCCGGTGGGCCGGTGGTCGTGCCGACGCTCGAGTCCATCGTGCTCACGCCGATCTCTGCGCACACACTCGCGATTCGACCACTCGTCCTGGCTGCGGATACGGAGCTCCGCGTGCATACGGATGATGGCCCCGACGAGCTTCTGGTGACGGTGGACGGGCAGGTGGGCACGACATTCGGTATCGGCGAGACGCTCATGGTGCGCCGCGCTGACCGCCACGCGCTCATCGTCCGCTTTCCCGGGTCCACGTTCTTCTCGGTGCTCACGCGCAAGCTCGGATGGGGTGGACTCGCGGACCGAGACGGTACGCCGCCGGCATGCTGACCGAGTTACGCATCAAGAATTTCGCGATCATCGAGTCGCTCACGCTGCCGCTCGCACCGGGGTTCAACGTGTTGTCGGGTGAAACGGGAGCGGGCAAGTCGATCATCGTTGGCGCGTTAGGCCTCCTGCTCGGTGAACGTGCGAGCGGAGATCTCATCCGCACCGGCGCGGACCGCGCGGTCGTCGAAGGCGTGTTCGACATCGCGGGACACACATCGGCCGCGTCCGTGCTCGACGAGCGCGGCGTCGACGTGGAGAACGACACGGTGGTGCTGCGTCGTGAGGTGAACGCCACCGGACGCGCGCGCGCATGGGTGAACGGCAGCACGGTCACGGCCGCGGTGCTCGCGGAAGTCGGTCGCCTGCTCGTGAACCTGCACGGCCAGCACGAAGCGCAGACGCTCCTCGACACGGACGCGCAGCGCCAGATCCTCGATGCGTTCGGCGGCGCGACCGAGCAGGCGAACCAGCTTCGCGTCGCGTACGAGGCGCTTTCGGCGGTCCGACGCGACATCCAGACGCTCGAGTCGCGTCGGTCGGAAGCCGAACGGCGCGCGGACTACCTGCGGCACGTCTCGCAGGAGATCGACGCGGCGCGCCTGGTCGCCGGCGAGGAAGAGCGGCTCGAGGACGAGGCGCGGCGGCTGGAGCATGCCGAGGAGCTCCGGTCACTCGCGCAGGGGATGACCGGGATCCTCGAGGGTGACGAGGACGCGGTGCTCCAGCGGCTTGCCGCCGTACAGCGCTCGCTCGCGAGCATTCAGCGTATCGATCCGTCGCTCGCGCGCCTGCAGGAGACGTTCGACGCGGCCTTCTACGGGCTCGAGGAGCTCGCTCGCGAGCTCGTCGCGTATGAGGAAGGCATCGAGCTGGATCCAGAACGGCTCGCCGAGGTGGAGCGGCGGCGCGACCTCATCTTTCGCCTAACGAAGAAATACGGCCCGGAGATCGGCGACGTGCTCGAGACCGCGCAGCGCGCACGAGCCGAGCTGGATCTGGTCGACTCCGCGGCGTTCGACATCCGGCAGTTAGGGGAGCGCGAGCGCGCCGCTGCGGCTCGCGTCAGTGAAGCGGCCGCTGCGCTGACCGCGCTTCGCGTGGCGGCGGCCGATCGCCTCGCTCGCGCGGTCGATCAGGTCCTGCCAGACCTCGGGATCGCCGATGGACGGTTCACTGCGGCGCTCTCACCGCGCCCGGAGATCGGCGCAACGGGCGCCGAGGATGTGGAGTTCCGAGTGGCGCTCAACCTCGGGCACGACGCCCGTCCACTCGCGCGGGTCGCGTCAGGCGGTGAGCTCTCGCGTGTCATGCTCGCGCTCAAGACCATTCTGGCGCGTCTCGATCACGTTCCGACGCTCGTCTTCGATGAGGTCGACGCTGGCATTGGTGGTCGCGTCGGCCTGCAGGTGGGCGAGACCATGCGCCGTGTCGCCGCGCACCATCAGGTCTTCGCCATTTCTCACCTTCCGCAGATCGCCGCCCGCGCGCACCACCACATCGTCGTGGCGAAAGGCGCGCGCGAAGGTGTCACGACCGCCGACACCCGCGTGCTCGACGGCGACGCCCGAGTCATCGAGATCGCGCGGATGCTTGGCGGTGATCCCGAGAGCGAGGTCAGTCAGGCGCACGCTCGCGAGCTCCTCGCGACCGCTGCGGTGCCTGACCCTTCCAGAGCGCCGCGGCGATCGAAGAAGCGTTAGGCGATCACTGGCTGGCGGCGGCAGCGGGGCGCGCCGGGCGCATGGGCGCGCCGAACAACCGCGTGTAGTATCGCAGCGAAATCTGGGTATTGAACTGCTTCGGGACGTATCCCGATCCGCTCATCGTCTGCCAGTGCACGATCTGGATCTCGACCGGCAGACGCGCGCGACCGCGGTCGAACGCGCTCAGCGTCGAGAAGCTTGCGCCACCGCCGATTCGCTGCTCCGTCTGCTCGGTGCCCACACCGAGAATGCTCGCGTCGAGCACGACGGGCACGCCCTCGGGGCCGTCCACCGTGAACGTTCCCGTGTACTTGTCCTCCGCCTTTCGCCGGTAGCGCCAGTGCAATGACAGGGAGATGTATTCGTTGTACACGTAACGCGGGCTCGCCTCGAGCTCCATGTAGTCGCCGAGGTCTCGCGTAACGGTCTGCTCACGATATTCCGCCGTGAACGGATTGCGCGGGACATCCGGAATGCGCAACGGCAGCTCGTCCTGGAGCTGAACGCCGATGCGGGCGACGACGGATGCCCACAGCCGTCGGCCGAACACCATGTCGAGTGCGCCGTTGCCTTCCACGTCTGTCTGGCCGTCCCCGGTGCCGACGTCTACCAGCTCATTCGGCTTGTCGACCTGACCCGTACCGAGTCGCGCCAATCCGCCGACGGCGAGCCGCAATCCCTTGGTACGTTCGCCGCTACGCGCACGCGAGAGGCCGCCGAACGAATCGAAAAGCAGAACCTTGGCGCCGACCTCGATGTCGCCGAGGTGGCTCCGCTCTACGAGTCCCAGCGGTGCGGTGCCGAGTACGGTCGAGATGTATTCGTTCGCCTGCACGGCGCTGATCGGCAGCTGTGCGGGCGAAGGCGATTCCCAAGCGGCGAGCGTGGGAATGTACGTCTTGAATGACGCGTTCAGTGCCGTGAGTCGCGTCGCGATCGCCGTCTGCAGCGTGCTTCCGGCCAGTGGCACGAACGCCTCCCCGCGGGCGGTGTCGGCCCCGGTTCCGTACGTCGTCGAGACACCTGCCGCGAACGTGCGCGCCTCGTTGACGAGGATCTGTACGCGCGCTCGGTCACTGCATACGGGATCGGTGCTCGCAGCCCCGCATGCCGTGAGCCGCGTCGTGAGCTCCTGAGCGGCACGCACGAGCGAATCCACGACGCGACGGTTCTGTGCTGCCGCCGTTCCCGTCGGCGCCAACCCCGGATTTAGCCCGACATTGGCGGGATTGCTCTTGATGTTGCGCGGGTTCACGTCGAAAACGACTTCGGATGTCGTGTGCTCGTACGGCACGGTGGCCGTGAGCATCACTCTGGACGTGAGTCCGAAGTCGATGACGAGCGCCGTCCGCGCGATGTGCGCGGCGAAGTCAGTCCGCGCGGGACCGAGGCTGACTTCGGCCGTTGGCTGCGCCGCAAGCTCGCGCAGCGACGTGCGTAGCGGCACGAGCACCTCCAACTGGCGCGCTCCGAGTGAATCGGATGACAGCGGCGCCCCAAGCGCCTCCAGTTTGCCACCCGGGCCGTACATCTCGTTGTAGCTTGCCCAGCTCGCCTGCGCGGATACGCGGACGCCGCCGCGCGGAAGGACCGTCGCATCCGCGCCGACGCCGAGCACGCGTTGCGCGTTGCCTACCCGCGAGACACTTGCACCGAGCGAAAGCGCTGCGCACACCAGGATCCTGCGATGAGTGGAGCGAGATCGCACGTCGTGAAGCAGTGATGAAGAAGAGAGAAGGCGACAATGCCGCGCGGCGGTCGCCCACCCACGCTGGGGCCGTTATGATGCGTGGGTGACAACGTCCCCTCAACATCACTACCTCGTGTCTGCTACGCCACTCCCATCAGTCCCCTGGCTTCGCACCGGTAACCACTGGCTGTCGCTGCCGTGCATTCACCCGGCGGACGGCGCGATCCACGCTGTCGGTATGCTGCATCGCGGCGCGCGGGCGGCAGTCGAGTTTGCGGGCGGGGCCTCGTTCGCCGAGGGTGCCGCGCCGCCGCTGGCTCGGCTTGGCTTCACGGTGAACGGCACGACGCTGCCGCTGGCTCGGAGCGGCCTCGCCTGGGAGCGCGCGATGGAGTGGATGCCGACGTTCACCGCCAGCGCTGACTCCGTGGTCATCCGGGGCACCGTGTTCGCGCCGTACGGACGCGATGCGGATACCGCAGGTGCCGTGTACGCGGTCGCCATCGAGAATCGCGGTCCCGCTGACATGGATGTCGTGGTCACGCTCGACGGGACTCTCGGCTACCGACAGCTACGCGTCCGCACGCCTCGCGCGTTCGAAGACGCACATTGCGCAATGCACGCGCCTGACGACGTCGTGGTGCTCAAGGGCGCCGCGCTGCCGGGACTCGTGGTGCTGGCGATCACCGCTGATGGGGACGCCCAGGTCGATGTCACTCCAGGCGAGCCGGCGCAGTACACGATCCGACGCACCGTGCGGGTCGCAGCAGGCCAGCACGCCGATGTGGCGTTCTACATCGCCGCGGGGCCCGAGCAGGATGGCGCGCACGCGACCGCCCGCGTTATGCGGCGACGTGGCTGGCGTGAGCTGTTGTCCGCCACGCGCGACGCATTGCGCGATCTCGAGCAAACGACCGGGCACGAAGGGCTCGACCGCCTCATCAATCGGAATCTCCTGCTCGCGTATTTCTACGGTGTCGGCCGGGCGCTCGACGATGCGCACTTCTACCTGGTGCGGACCCGAACGCCGTGGCACGGGCGCGGCGTCACGTTCCGCGAGTGGGAGTCGCTCACGTGGACCCTGCCGGCGATTCAGCTCGCCGACAGTGCGCTCGCGCGCGAGTTGATCCTTCGCGCGTGTGAGGTGCATGGCTACACGCCGGGGAGCGGAGTCCGCTATCTGGACGGGACGCTGTTCGAGCCGGGATTCTGCCTCGAGGGCGCTGCCTCGTATGCGTTGGCCGTGGACCGCTACATCCGTGAGACGAACGACGACCAGATCGTCGAGGAACCGGTGCTCGCGGATACGTTGTACGTCGCGTCCGAGGACCTCACCGCCCGCCGCAACGCGAACATTCCGCTCTACAGCACCGAGGTCGCGCCGAGCGGAAACCCGGCGCCGCTGCCGTACACGCTCCATGGCAACGCCGTCGTGGCACTCGCACTCGACGTGTTTCGTCGCACGCTCGACGAGCAGACCGCGCGTGACGTGCAGGATCCGGAAGGTGTGCGGGCCGCGCTCAAGCGTCATTTCGCACGCGATCGCGACGGCAAGTCCACCTACGCGTCAGCCATCGACCTCAACGGCAACGCCGTGCTCGAGGACGATCCACTCGCTTCGGTATTCTGGTTGCCTGTGTACGAGGTCGTTGATCGCAACGAGTCGACGTATCGCCGAACCGTTCGCGCGACTGGCACCGATCATCGCTTTCTCGTGCAGCAGTGTGCGCGTCTCCTGGGGCCGGAAGGCGCAGAGGTGATGCAGTGGCTGCGACGCGCGCCGCTCGACGACGGCTTCGCTGCGGAGCAGGTCGATGAGTCGGGGAAGGCACAGGGGAACGGGGGAGATGCGTCCGTTGCCGGCCTCCTCGCTCACACGCTCTGGTACGCGGTACACGCACTCGGCGTCGCGCCGTGATCGACGCCGCATCGCTTGTCGGTCGCTGATACCCCCGATATACTAGTCAGCACGCGGGAATAGCTCAGTTGGTAGAGCACAACCTTGCCAAGGTTGGGGTCGCGGGTTCGAGTCCCGTTTCCCGCTCTCGAACGAACAGGCTTGAACGAGTAGCGTTGAACAGGCACTACGGGCGCCAGCGCGACGCGCTGAGTCGCCGACACAAATGCGGGAGCGGCCACACCGCTCCCGTTTTGCGTTTTCAGCAGCGAGCGTCGCGGAGCGGCGTCGCTGCTGTGGTCGCGCCGGGGTGGCGAAATCGGTAGACGCGCGAGACTTAAAATCTTGTGGGGGTAACCCCATCCGGGTTCGATTCCCGGTCCCGGCATCACTCGACATTCGTTAGGCGTCCGGAACGGTGTCGCGCTTTGGCGGCAGTGGCGAGGAGTCCGGTTTGCCTCGCCGGATTGTATCGCCCGGTGTCCACGCCTTGTGTCCCTGTGGCAACCACCCCGGTACGACCTCGGGCACTGCGTTCGCTCGCGGACGCCGCGGCGGCGTGGTGTTATTGGTCGTGGCAGGACTGTCAGCTGCCGCGCGGCGGTTTCGCGTTCGCTCTCGCGCTGTCCGCACTGGAGGAGAACGGCGGTTGACGCGGCGCCGGCGCCGCGGATCCGCGTGCCGTCTCGCCCGTTAACGTCGATCGTTGTCGACCGGCTGCGGCGTTCGTCCCCGCGGGTGTGGCACTCGCGAAGTAGGCGGCCGCGCCTAACGCGGCGGAGAGTGCGAGCACGATCGGTGGGATTGCGATCAACCACATTTCGCTGCGAGTGAACGCTCGGCGCCGTCTCGGGCCGCGGCGGAGCGGGCGACGTCAATGTCGGACGGGCCGGCGGGGCGCGGGACACCGCGGCAGGGCGCGATCTCGGCCGGTGGACTGCCCACTGCCTCCGCTGCCTGACGTGCGGTCGGTGCGACGGACGGTTCTGTGCGACGCTCCTGCCCGCCGGTCGCGTCCGTCCCTACCGTCTCGGTCCGCCCCGCCTCGGTGACGGCCTGCGAACGCGACGCCGGCTCCGGCGGTGCGCTGGTTGTCTTCACAGCGGTCGGCGCGATCGGCGACGCCGTGCTCGGTGGAGCGGCGGCGTGCGCCCGCGTGGCTGGAGGTACGACTGATCGCGCACGGCGCCCCTCGCGCATAACGCCTCCCGCCGGAACAGCCGCCGTGTCTGCGCGCAGGTCGAGCCCGGGTGGTGGCACGAGTATGGGACGCACACTGCGCGACGGTTCCGCGTCCTCGACGGTCGAGCGATTCCCACCGCACGCGCATCCGGCTGCAGCTGCGAGGTCGAGCAGCACGCGCGATCGGCTCGGTTGCCACAGCGCAGGGTCGACGCTCGCCACGTCCACGTCGCGCAGCAGTCGATCGACCGGCGCCCGCGCCAGAAACCGACGCGCCGGCAATCCTCCCGGCAGGGAACGATGACGACGCCACCGTTCTGCATCGGCGTCATCCATCTCCGCGGCGGCCGATGTATCGAGCGTTATGCCTTCGCGGTGCAGCGATGCAAAGAAGCCCGCTGGTGTGAAGCGCGCGTTGATGGACGCATCGTTCGCGCTCGGGCAGTCGCCGACGTAGGTGATCAGTAACGACTCGCCATAGACGAGGCGAAGGTATCGCGCGGCCGCAACGGGCGGAGCGGCGACGACGATCTTCCGGACCGGCTTGGCGGTCGCCGCCACCGCGAGGAGAGACGCGACGCGCGCGCACGTGCACGCGAGCACGACATCGTCAGGGCAGGACTCGAGCTCGGCCAGATATCGCTGTGCAACAAGCTCGTCGCCCCAACTCGGCGGGACGACAATGTCGAATCCGGCGGCGGCGCAGGCACGTGACAGCTCCGCGGGGGGCGCTGGTCGCGCGGCCACCAGAGCGTCGTTACCGAGAATCACGGCAGCGCGCGAGTTCTTGCCGCGCCGCGGTGCGTCCCTACCGGCCAATTTGTTTGGTCGTTGCGCGCTCTCTGCTCCGTCCACGCCACCGGTCCTGTACAACGTCGGGCAAACTACTCGTCGGCTGCCGCTCGTGCCCGCAGACCAGTCACTGACGAGACGTGGGACTGCGAACACGACACTACGAATACGCGCAACTACGGCGGAACCAAGCCGATGCAAAAAGGCGGCACGCATTTCTGCGCCCCGCCTTCATCACGTACCGGACGTACTGGTTATCGAACCGATCCCAATCAGAACGGCAGGTCGTCGAGCGACATCCCGAGCGGTGAAGAGTCCAGCGCATCGGACGTCGAGCGCGACTCCGCAGCCGCGGGTGCGCCTTCATTTGTCGCGGCAGATCCGCTCGCGCGAGGCGGCCAGACCACGCCGTCGCACGACCTATCGCGGCACTTGAAGTCCGGTGCCTTCGGATTCCGCTTGGAGAGGCGGTTGTCCCACATGCGTCCACCGCACTTGGGGCACGACGGCGTCGACACTGGCTCGGCGACGGTTGCCTCGGTGGACGGCTCCGGCGCTTCTGTAGCCGTTGCCGCAGCAGTCGGACGGACGCGCTTCGCTACGCCGGCACGCGCACGCGCTGGGGTGCTCGCGGCCTCTTCCTCATTTCCATTCGACGAAACGGCGCCGTTCGACGACACGGCCCTGTCCTCTGGCAGCGGCGCGCCGTTGGCTGGACCGAAGCGTCGCGCATAGACGACACCTGGATCTTCGAGCGGCTTGGCGTTGCGGCCGTCACCGTCCACCTGAACCCAGTTCTGCTCGTAGGCGTAGAGCTCGTGCGCGATGCCGAAGCGGACGGCGGCACGCTTGAACGCGTCCGTCGCTGCGGCTTTGTAGTCGCGGCCAGTCCCGACATCCTCACGGATGACGCCGAGAATTTGCAGACGCGCCTTGAACGAGCAGGCCGCGCCGTCGCCGCCATCATCCAGACCCGGAATGGGCGGGAGCAGCTCGAGCGTCAGATCCCACTCGCCCGGTACTACGGCGTCCAGGCGCTCACGCGCGGTGTTCGCCTCGATATACGCCACGAACCGCGCGAAATACTTGCCGTCGCGGGCGATGACTTTGCCGTCCTGCCGCCAATAGACGACCCCGTTAGGCAGTGGCTCGGCAAGGCGCGACCAGAATGTCGGCCTTTTCAGTGTGTGTGTCGTGTCTGGCAATCATGCTCTCATCCCACCTTTCTGGTCCAGTCCAGGTTCCTGTTTGCCCGCCGAACATCATCGACGGCCGGGCAGCTACGACCATGCGTGCAGTACAGTCCGTGGCGATCGAAGAACACGAGGTGCGTTTCCGTCGAGCCGTTCAATGTTTCGTCGACGCGAAACAATCGCTCTACCGATGTCCCAGCGCCGCACTTGGCCTGCGGGTCCAGACTGCGAACACGGACGACCCGCGGTGCGGTATCGGTGTGGCGACTGGCTGAAGAAGGCTTACGCGACGTTCGTTGCGTCGGCTTGGCCTTCCCTCGAGGCTTGGCGGTGCTGCGTCTGCCAGCGAGTCGCTGACTTTCGCCACGGGTGGATCCCTTCGTTTTGCCAGCCTTCTTGCCCGGCGCAGACGGGGATTCCGCCGATTTTGCCCGATGCTGGCCGGACGCCCGGCCCGAGGTCCTCCTTCGCTTGACTTTCGTCACGCCATTACCGACAATCTGCTACAGAATGTAACGGTGTTTCGGGCTATATTCGGTATCTCAAATTATGGTTGCCTGCAACGAATGTCAACTGAGACCGAGGAGCCAGAACTCTCCGCGCCGGGCGTCCCCGAGCTGACAACACTCGGTAAACGCATCGAAATGCTCCGCCTCGACCGACGCCTGAGCAAACGCGTTCTCGCGCAACGCGCCGGTACCTCGCGGCAGCAACTCTGGCGTGTGATGACGGGAAAGTCCGAGCTCACGAGCTCGCTCTGCGCCCGTCTATCTGAAGTGCTCGAGATCGACTGTCGTGAGTTACGCGACGCCACCGTCGCCGACAGCGCCGAGGACGGGCGCGTCCCCCGCGCGATCGCCGACAGACTCACGCCCGCGCGCGTGTCGTATGAACTCCTCGCGAGCCTCGAAGGTTCCGCGTCGCGGCGATTCTCCGACGCGCTCGATGAGTACGTCGCGCGACCTGATGGGCTCGCACGGACCCTCGAAACGATGCCCAGTACTGACGACGGCCGTCGGCTCAAGCGAGCACTGCTCGACGCTGTGGAAGAGATCGCGATGACGCGTTCCATCAAGCTGCCTCACGCGTTCTTCGATCTTCGTCGTGCGGTCGTCAACGACGACGCGTGATCCGCAGCCGAGCCGGCTGTGACGCTGACGAGCTGAGCCTAACGCGGCATTCTGGTCTTTGGTACGCGGCTGGCGCGCGTCGTGCACTTCGGGCGCGCCCCAGACAAAGAGGCGACCAATGGATCGAGGCATCGACTTTCTCAAGAGTCAGATCAATAACGCGGTCATGCAGCACCGCACGCTGCTAGAAAATCTCGAGGATCACGAGAAGCAGGCCGAAGACCCGCGCTACCGCGACCTCTGCTCGGCAGCGATCCCGCAGATGCGCGAGCATCAGCGCATGCTCGAGCAGTACCAGCAGGAAATCGGCGCCGAGACGGGCGTCGCGAAGAACGTGCTCGGCAAGGCGCTGGGCGTAGCGCGCGACCTCGCTGACGTCGCTCGTGAGAGCGATTTCCTCCGGCTCGTTGGCGACATCGTAACGGCTCGTCAGTCGCAGGACACGTTCGGCACGTTCCGCGAAGCGGGGCGTGTGCTCGCAAACCCGCAGCTCCAGCGGATCGGAGAGATGGGCGAGCAGCACCACGAGCAATTCGTTCGCGACGCGAACCGGCTCGTCGCGCAGATGTTCGTCGAGCATGCACGCGGTGTCGAGGCCGGCGCCAACGCGCGCACGACCGCGTCGCGCGAAACACCGCGGATGTAGCAAGCGCGGGCGCGTAGCTCCGCGCGCGTCACCGAGCGACGCGAGGTGACGATCGGGTGGTGCGCGAGCGGACGTCCGCTCGCGCACCGATCCTCCCAATGCCGGAGGCTGCTGGATAGCTTACGCGCATGACCGACGTCGTCGCGCTCTGCGCCGAGCTGCTGTCCATTCAGTCGCCCACCGGCGGCGAAGGGAAGATCGTGGAATTCGTGTCGCGACGCCTCGTGAGTCGCGGCTGGAACGTCACCGTGCAGGAGGTGACGCCCGGTCGTGGTAACATCTGGGCATCGCGCGGCGGAGGCGGAGTCACGCTTTCCACGCATCTCGATACCGTTCCGCCGTATGTACCGCCGAAGATGGACGGTGACCGGCTGTACGGGCGCGGCGCCTGCGACGCCAAGGGAATCGCGGCCGCAATGCTTGCCGCCGCCGATCACCTCACCGATTCCGGCGAGGACCGCGTCGATCTCCTGCTTCTCGTTGGAGAGGAGAAGGGCTCCGACGGAGCACGGGCCGCGAACCATCTCCCGGCAACGAGTCGATTCCTGATCAACGGTGAGCCGACAGAAAGCCGGCTCGCGAGCGGCGCCAAAGGATCGCTCCGCGTCACCGTGAAGACGCGCGGTCGTGAAGCGCACTCGGCCTACCCGCAGCTCGGCCGGTCGGCGATCGAACCAATGCTCGAGCTGCTTCCGACCATCCGCTCCGTGTCGCTGCCGACGGACGCCGTCCTTGGTGACACGACCGTGAACATCGGAACCATCCGCGGCGGCACCGAGGCGAACATCATTCCCGGTGAGTGCGAGGCCGAGCTGATGTTCCGACTCGTCGGCGATGTCGCACACGTGAAATCTCTCATCGAGAAGTGGGCCGGTGACCGGGCCGAGATCACGTACGGGTCGTACATCCCGGCGCAGCATTTCCACGTCGTTCCGGGCTTCGACATCGCTCCGGTCGCGTACACCAGCGACATCCCGCTCCTTGGCCGTTGGGGAACCCCGCTGATGTTCGGGCCCGGCTCCATTCACGTCGCGCACACGCCTAACGAGCACATCGAGCTCAGGGAACTGCGTGACAGCGTCACCGTTTACGAGCGCCTGGTGCGCACGCTCCTCGCCGCATGACGACCGAACGCACGCCTCCTGCCCGCCGAATTCCCGTCGCGATCCTCGGCGCCACTGGCGCGGTGGGACAGACGTTCATCCGCTGCCTGCGCGACCACCCGTGGTTCGAGATCGCGGAGTTGGCCGCGTCGGAGCGCTCCGCGGGCAAGCCGTATCGCGAAGCCACGCGGTGGCTGGAAGGGCAACTACCGGACGCGCTCGCCGACCGTGTCGTATTGCCGTGCGACCCGGCCAAGCTCTCCGCGCCCATCGTGTTTTCGGCGCTCGACGCGGCAGCCGCCGGTGACCTCGAGCCGGCGTTCGCCCGATCCGGCGCGCTCGTGTTGAGCAACGCCAAGAACTTCCGCATGGATCCGGACGTACCGCTGGTGATCCCGGAGGTGAACGCCAGCCATCTGGCGCTCCTCGAGACGCAGCGTCAATCGCGAGGCTGGTCGGGCGGCATCGTGACGAACGCGAATTGCGCCGCAACGGTCGCCACCGTGGCGCTGGCCCCGCTCCATGAGGCGTTTGGCGTTAGGCAGGTGTTCGCCGTAACCATGCAGGCGGTATCCGGCGCCGGATACCCCGGCGTGCCGTCCCTCGACATCCTCGGCAACGTCATCCCGTACATCGGAGAAGAGGAGCCGAAGATCGAGCGGGAGATGCCGAAGATGCTCGGCTGCGTGGAAGGCGGCGCTCTCGTGCCCGCTCCAATGCGCGTCAGCGCTCACGCGAACCGCGTCGCGGTGGAGCATGGCCATACGGTCTGCATGTCGGTCAAGTTCGAACAGTCACCGTCGCCCGAAGACGCACTGCGTGTGCTGTCCGAATGGCGCGGCGATCCGACGGTGCGAGGCCTGCCGAGCGCCCCTGAACGTGTGCTGCTCGTGACGGACGCGCCCGATCGCCCCCAACCTCGCCGTGACGTCGGGACCGGCGCCGGCATGACGGTCGTCGTCGGACGCGTTCGGTCGGACCCGCAGTTGGATCTGAGGCTCGTCGCGTTAGGCCACAACACGATACGCGGCGCCGCCGGCGGCTCTGTGCTCAACGCCGAGCTGCTGGTCGCCACCGGCGTGATCAGCCGGGCATGATCGTCGTCAAGTTCGGTGGCACGTCCGTCGGCGACGCGGCAGCCATCGAACGCGCGGCCGAGATCGTGCGCGGCCGGCTGGCTCGCCGTCCACTCGTCGTCGTGTCCGCGCTCGCGGGGACCACCAACACGCTGCTCGCGATAGCGGAGCAGGCAGAGAAGGGTCAGCTCATCGGAGCGCTCCGCGGCGTCGAGGGACTTCGCGAGCGCCACCTGGCGGAGACGTCGCAGCTTCTCGGAGACAGCGGTATCGGAGCCGAGATCGGTGCCGACCTGAGCGCGATGTTCGATGAGCTCGCGAGCCTCGCGGAAGCGCTGTCCGTGCTCGGCCACATGACGCCGCGGAGTCTCGACGCAATCGCATCCATCGGCGAGCGTCTCTCGTCGCACCTCGTGGTCGCCGTCCTCTGTGAGCGCGGCGTGCCAGCGCAGCTCATCGACGCCGGTGACGTCATGATCACCGACGACCACTACACGCGCGCCGAGCCGCAACCGGAGCTGATCGCCGACGCGACGCAGCGAATCATTCGTCCGCTGCTGGCCGCCGGGACAACTCCCGTCGTCGGCGGCTTTGTCGGCGCGACAGCGGCCGGCATTACGACGACGTTAGGCCGCGGTGGCAGCGACTACAGTGCGGCCTTATTCGGTGCCGCGCTCCGCGCCGAGGCGATCGAGATCTGGACCGATGTGGACGGCATGCTCACGGCCGATCCGCGCGTCGTCGACGGCGCACGGCTGATCGAGCAGATCCGTTTCGACGAAGCGTCCGAGCTGGCGTCGTTCGGCGCCAAGGTCCTGCACCCGAGCACGATCGCGCCGGCCGTCCGCATCGGCATTCCAGTTTACATCTACAACTCGCGTCGCCCCGACGGGTGCGGGACGCGCATCACGTTCGACGCGCCGCGCCGGCCCGGTGAGCGCTATCGCGGGGAAGAAAGACGTGTCGCTGATCCGCATCCGCACGCCGCGGATGTTGCTCGCGCACGGATTCCTGCGGCGGATTTTCGAGATCTTCGACGAGAATCGCACGTCGGTCGACGTGGTCGCGACGTCCGAGGTCTCCGTCTCTATGACGATCGACGATGCCACTCACCTCGACGCGCTGCTCGGATCGCTCACCGCGCTCGGCGATGTTTCCGTCGAACGGAACCGTGGCATTGTCGCGTTGGTCGGCGCCGGACTCGGCGACAGTACCGCGACAATGGCGAGGGCGCTCGCGGCGCTCGACACGATCAAGGTGCACATGGTTTCACTCAGCTCGGGCGGGATCAATCTCACGCTCCTCGTCGACGGCGATCAGGTCCTCGACGCTATGCGACGGCTTCACACCGCGTTCTTCCCACCGAGCCCAATGAGCGACCTGCGTCTCGCGATCGTCGGTGACGGTAAGATGGGCCGCGCGATTCATGACCTCGCGCGCGAGCGATCGTTCGCCGTCACCGCGACGATCGGCGCCGCCGACAACGCCGGCGGGTCGGCTTTGACTCGCGAGCGGCTGGGTGACGCCGAAGTCGTGATCGAGTTCACGGAAGCAGACGCGGCGCCGTCGAACATTCTTGCAGCGGTGCGCGCGGGCTATCCCGTTGTCACTGGCACGACAGGCTGGGGCGACCGACTCGAGAGCGTCACCCGAGAAGTACATGGGTTGAACGGCGCGCTCGTGCATGCGCCTAACTTCTCGATCGGTGTGAATCTGTTTCTCGCGCTGGCGGCCGCGGCAGGTCGCGTTATGCATCACGCTCCGGAATTCGATCCCCACATCGTGGAGACCCACCACGCGGCCAAGAAGGACGCGCCGTCCGGTACGGCGATCGCGCTCGAGCGTGCCGTGCGCGGGCCGTTGGGCAGAGCCGTTGACATCACGAGCGTTCGCACGGGCCACGTCCCCGGCACGCATGAGCTGTCGTTCGACGGTGCATTCGAGCATATCCGACTCACGCACATGGCTCGTGATCGTCGCGTGTTCGCCGACGGCGCATTGCGGGCCGCGGGTTGGGTGCGCGGTCGTCGCGGCGTGTTCACCATGCGGGACGTGCTCGATCTGGGAGCGGAGGCCGTCTGATGTCCACAATGCTGCGCGGGTGTGGCACCGCGCTCGTCACACCGTTCACCGCGAGCGGCGCCGTCGACGAGGGTGCGCTGCGGCGCTTCGTCGAGTGGCAGATCGCGGAAGGCGTCCACTTTCTCGTCCCGTGCGGATCGACCGGTGAGGCAGCCACGCTCACGACGGCCGAGCAGCGTCGAGTCGTCGAGATCACGGTCGACGTGGCGGAGGGAAGGGTCCCCATCGTGGCTGGCGCGGGGTCCAACGATACGGCACGTGCGATCGCGCTGTCACGCGAGATGCGAGACGCGGGAGCGACGCATCTGCTTCACGTCTCGCCGGCGTACAACAAGCCGCCGCAGCGCGGCATCATCGCGCACTTCCGCGCGATCGCGGACGCCGTCGATCTGCCCATCGTGTTGTACAATGTGCCGGGACGCACGGCCAGCAACATCGAGGCGCGAACGACGCTCGCGCTCGCCGAGCATCCGCGCATTGTCGCCATCAAGGAAGCGTCGGGGAATCTGGCGCAGGTCACGACCATCCTGCGGCACCGACCCGACGACTTCAGCGTCCTGTCCGGCGACGACGCCCTGACGCTGGCTGTGATGGCGGCTGGCGGCGATGGCGTGATCTCCGTCGTGAGCAATGCCACCCCGCGACTGATGGCACGGCTCACGGACTTCTGCGCGAGCGGCGACTTCGCCGAGGCGCGCGCGCTCGCCATGCGTCTCACGCCGTGGTTCGAGGCTGCGTTCATCGATTCCAATCCAATTCCCGTGAAGGCTGCACTGTCGATGATGGGCAAGATGGAGAACGTGCTTCGATTGCCGCTCGTCCCGCTCACCAGCGAGCACGAGGCGCCGCTGCGCGCCGCGCTGGCCGGAGTGGAGGCGCTGTCACCATGACGGTGGTCACGAGCAACGCGCTCGCCGAGCGCATCGAGGCGATCGCGTCAACGCCGCAGGGCACCCCGTTGCCTAACGATACCGAGTCCGTCGTCTACGAGCTGCTCGGTGCGCTGGAGCGTGGCGAGTTGCGCGCGGCCGAGCGCGCCGCGGACGGGACGTGGAATGCGGTGCCCTGGGTCAAGCGAGGTATCCTGCTGGGATTTCGCGTTGGCCGCGTCGTAGCGATGCCCGAGGACGGAATCGACCACGGGCCAGACCAGCCCGCGGCATTCTTCGACAAGCACACGTTTCCGCCGCGGGCATTGACGTTGAAGGACAGCGTGCGTGTCGTACCCGGCGGCACATCCATCAGGCGTGGGACGTACGTGGCGCCGGGCGTCGTGTGCATGCCGCCGGCCTACATCAACGTCGGCGCGTACGTGGGCGCGGGAACCATGATCGATTCGCACGCGCTTGTCGGGTCGTGCGCGCAGATTGGCGAACGCGTGCATCTGAGCGCCGCGGCGCAGATTGGCGGAGTGCTCGAGCCGGTGAACGCCGCGCCCGTCATCATCGAGAGTGACGCGATCGTCGGCGGGAATTGCGGCGTATACGAAGGAACGATCGTCAGGGCGCGCGCGGTCCTCGGGGCAGGAGTGGTGCTCACCCGCGGCACGCCAGTGTTCGACCTCGTGCGCGAGCGCGTGTATCGCGCTGAAGGCGGCCGACCACTCGAGATTCCCGAAGGAGCAGTGGTGGTGCCGGGCGCGCGGGCAGTGCGTGGCCAGTGGGCGGCAGCTGAAGGTCTCTCGTTGCAGACCCCACTGATCGTCAAGTACCGTGACGAGAAGACAGACCTGGCGACCGCGTTGGAGCAGTGGTTGCGATGACCTCCCATCCGGCCTCACTCGCGATCCGTGTACCGGGCGACAAGTCGATCTCGCACCGCGCCCTCATCTGTGCCGCGCTCGCGAGCGGCCGGTCGCGCATTCGCAACATACTGCCATCGGCCGACGTGCATTCGACGGCAGGAGTTCTGCGCGCGTTAGGCGTGACGATCCCGCCACTCGGGCACGACGTTCGTGTCGACGGGCGTGGTCTCGGTGCTCTCGAAGCCGCGAGCGAGCCGCTCGACTGCGGAAACAGCGGCACGACGGCGCGCCTCATGACCGGCGTGCTGAGCGGACACCAGTTCGCGAGCCGCCTCATCGGCGATGCGAGTCTCAGCCGACGTCCGATGGCGCGTGTTGCTCGCCCGCTCGAGGCCATGGGCGCGCGCTTCACGTTCGAGGACGGGGATCATCTGCCGATGGTCGTGACTGGCGGACAATTGCGTTCGATCGACTGGCCGAGCCCGACGGCGAGCGCGCAGGTCAAGAGCGCGATTCTCTTCGCGGGGCTCGTGGCGCGGCGTTCCTGTGTCCGTCACGGAGCCCATCCGCTCCCGCGACCATACCGAGCGCATGCTGGCGTCTCTTGGCGTCGAGATCCGTTCGTGTGGCGGTGAAGCGTCGCTCACGCCGGCGTCCGAGCTGCCTTCATTCCAGATCGACGTTCCGGCGGATCCATCGTCGGCGGCGTTCCTCGCCGCGCTCGCCGCGGCGGGAGGGGTAGGGAGCGGCACGCCCGTCGCGCTGACAGATGTCGCGTTGAATCCGACGAGGCTCGGGTTCTTTCGCACGCTGCGCGACATGGGCGCCGACGTGGAGTGGGAAGTAGAGCGCGAGGAGTGCGGCGAGCCGGTCGGCACCATCACGGTCACCGCGCGTGGGTTGCGCGCGGTGCGCGTGGCCGGCCAGGACGTTCCGGCGATGATCGATGAGCTGCCGCTTCTCGCGTGTCTGGCGACGCGCGCCGATGGCGAAACGGAGATCCGTGGCGCGAGCGAGCTCCGGGTCAAGGAAAGCGATCGGATTGCGGCGGTCGTCGCCAACCTTCGCGCCGTCGGCGCGGATGCGGACGAGCTTCCCGACGGGCTGCGCGTGCGCGGGCCGACGTTGTCGTTAGGCGGTCAGGTGCGGGCGCACGGGGATCACCGGCTGGCGATGGCGTTCGGTGTGCTTGGCGCGCTGTCTGGCGACGCGATCGTTGTGGACGATCCCGACTGTGTCTCGGTCTCGTATCCGGGATTCTGGTCGGATCTGGCGCGACTGACGGATGAGTAAAGACGCATTGCCGGACACGCCGGTCGTCATCGCGATCGATGGACCCGCCGCGTCAGGCAAGTCGTCCACCGCCCACTGGGTTGCATCGGTGCTCCGGTATCGACACGTCGATTCGGGCGCATTGTACCGCGCCGCAACGGCGGCGGCCGTGCGCAGCGGAGTGTCACCCAGCGAATGGACGGAGGCGTTCGTGCTCGACGCTGCCGCCGGCATCAGCCTCAGTCCGCGCGACACGTCGTTCGCGCCGTGCATCGACGGCAAGGACATCGAGGCCGAGATCCGCGGACCCGAGGTGACACGGTTCGTATCCCAAGTAGCGCAGATGCCGCTCGTTCGCGCCTGGGTGAACTCGCTCGTGAGGGACACGGCGCGCCGGCACGATGTCGTCGTCGATGGCCGAGACATGGGCACCGCCGTTTTTCCCGACGCCACGCTCAAGGTGTTCCTGATCGCCGACCCGTGGGAGCGCGCCCGTCGGCGGTTGACGCAGCAGATCGGCCGTCGACCCACCGAGGCGGAAATCGCAGAAGAGACGGATCGCATCGTCCACCGCGACGCGCAGGACGCAACCCAGACCGTTCAGGCGAAGGACGCCGTCCTGATCGATACGACCTACCTGACGCAGCCTGAGCAAGTAGACCGCATCGTCGCGCTGGCGAGGGCCGTAACTCAGCGTGGAAGCGAAACTTCCCCCGTTGACGGGCATATAGGCTGACAATACATTTGACGGTTCGCGCGAATCGGACCTGAGATCCGTCCCACAAGGGCGGCTTTTGGGGCCGGCTTCGTTTCCCGTTCTGCACTTCGACTCGTCGCGGCGAGCCTAAAGATCCGCGGTCCAGGAGAATACTCATCGGTATGACCGAGCTCGAAACCACCCCCCCTTCTACCGGCGCGAGCGTGCTCACCCCACGCGAGAAGCGCGACCTGCAGAAATCCCAGCTGCGGCCGCTCGCCAACCGTCGTCCCGAGCTGTACGAGGAAGACGAGTACTCCTCCGAGGAGTACGAGCAGATGATGGACATGTACAATGGCACCCTCGCCTCGATCGAGGAGGGTGAAATTGTAAAGTCCCGTGTGCTTGAAATCCGCGACAACATGGTCGTCCTGGACATCGGATTCAAATCCGAAGGGACGATCCCGCTCGAGGAGTTCAAGGACCTTCCAGACCTCAAGCCCGGTGACGAAGTCGAGGTGCTGCTGGAGCACCTCGAGGACCAGGAAGGGTCAGTCGTTCTCTCGAAGAAGAAAGCGGACTTCATGCGCGTGTGGGAGCGCATCCGTCTCGCGTACGAGAACGATCAGCCGGTCGAAGGCACGCTCGTCAAGAAGATCAAGGGTGGTGTCGTCGTCGACCTCATGGGCGTCGACGCATTCCTCCCGGGCTCGCAGATCGCACTGCGTCGCGTGCCGAACATCGACGAGCTCCTCGGCCAGAAGTACGAGTTCAAGATCATCAAGCTCAACAAGCGCCGCCGCAACATCGTCGTCTCGCGCCGCGTGATCCTCGAGACCGAGCGTGCTGGCAAGCGCGAGAAGCTGATGAAGGAGCTCCAGAAGGATCAGGTCCGCAAGGGCGTGGTCAAGAACATCACCGACTTCGGCGCGTTCGTCGATCTCGGCGGCATCGACGGCCTGCTCCACATCACCGACATGTCGTGGGGCCGCATCTCCCACCCGTCGGAGATGGTGCAGATCGGCGAGGAGCTCGAAGTCAAGGTGCTCGACATCGACTGGGAGCGCGAGCGCATCTCGCTCGGCCTCAAGCAGCTTCAGGCGTATCCGTGGAAGGACGTCGCGGCGAAGTACCCGGTCGGCACGCGTGTCACCGGGAAGGTCGTCTCGATCACGAACTACGGTGCGTTCATCGAGCTCGAGCCGGGCATCGAAGGCCTCGTGCACATCAGCGAGATGAGCTGGACGCGCAACGTTCGTCACCCGTCGAAGCTCGTCAGCATCGGCGAGACGATCGAAGCGGTCGTGCTCAAGGTCGACCCGAACAAGGAGAAGATCTCGCTCGGCATGAAGCAGACGGAGCAGAATCCGTGGATGGTGCTGCCGCTCAAGTACCCGGTCGGCACGCGCATCAACGGCAAGGTTCGCAACCTGACGAACTACGGCGCGTTCGTCGAGATCGAGCAAGGCATCGACGGCCTGATCCACATCTCCGACATGAGCTGGACCAAGCGCGTCCAGCATCCGTCGGAAGTGGTGAAGAAGGGCGATGCGGTCGACGTCGTGATCCTGAACATCGACTCGGACAACAAGCGCATCTCGCTCGGCCTCAAGCAGGCCGAGGAAGATCCGTGGCTCCGTATCGGCGAGACGTATCCGGTCGGCACCGAGCTTCGTGGCAAGGTCGTTCGCCTGATGGACAAGGGCGTCGTCGTCGATGTCGGCAACGACATCGAGGGCTTCGTTCCGGTGAGCCAGCTGTCACCCATGCGCGCGGTCTCGAACCCGGCGGATATCGCATACGAGGGGATGAACCTCGACATGCGCGTCCTCGAGGTCGATCCGATTCACCGTCGCATTGTCCTCACCGTCACGGACATTCCCGAGGATCAGCCACCGCGTCCGGAAACACCGCCGACGGTGCATACGGACGACGGTGACATGCCTATCATCGGCGACACCGAGATTCCGCCGACGCCTGAAGAGTCGTAGCGCCAGGCAGGCACCAGCGAATACCAGCGGGACGCTTTCACAGTCGAAAGCGTCCCGCTGTGTTTTCGAGCTCACGCTGATAGCTGATCGCTGATAGCCCCATTAGCTTCACGCCTCTATGACCATGCGAGAAAAGCTCGATCTGCTCGAACGGCGGCGCGCCGAATCCGAGCAGGGCGGAGGCGCTGAGCGCGTCAAGGCACAGCACGACAAGGGGAAGCTGTCGGCGCGCGAGCGACTCGACGTGCTGCTCGACGAGGGGAGCTTTGTCGAGTTCGACCGCTTCGTGACCCACCGCTCGACCGACTTCGGCCTCGATCGGATCAAGACATACGGTGACGGCGTCGTGACCGGCTACGGCCGGATCGACGGCCGGCTCGTCTACGTCTTCTCCCAGGACTTCACCGTGTTCGGCGGGTCCCTCTCGGAGGCGTTTGCGGAGAAGATCTGCAAGGTGATGGACCTCGCGCTGCGGAATGGCGCGCCGATGATCGGGCTGAACGACTCGGGAGGCGCCCGCATCCAGGAAGGGGTCGTGTCGTTAGGTGGGTACGCCGACATCTTCCTCCGCAACACGTTGGCGTCCGGCGTGATTCCACAGATCTCCGCCGTGCTCGGCCCGTGTGCCGGTGGCGCGGTGTACTCGCCGGCGATCACGGACTTCACGTACATGGTCCGGGGGACGTCGTACATGTTCGTCACCGGACCGAACGTCGTGAAGACGGTCACGCACGAAGACGTGACCATGGAGCAGCTCGGTGGCGCCGACACGCACGCCGGCACGTCAGGCGTCGCGCACTTCGCGCATGACTCGGAGCTGGCGTCGCTGCAGGCCATCCGTGAGCTGTTCCGCTACGTGCCGTCGAACAACCTCGACGATCCACCGCGCGGGACCGGCCGGGATCCTCGCGATCGCCGCGAGGAGTCGCTCATCGACGTCGTGCCCGATAACGCGAACAAGCCGTACGACATGCACGAGGTCATCACGCGCATCGTCGACGACGGCGAGTTTTATGAAGTGCACGGTGCGTACGCAGGAAATATTCTGTGCGGCTTCGCGCACCTGGGCGGCTACAGCGTCGGGATCGTCGCGAATCAGCCGGCTGTGCTCGCGGGGGTGCTGGACATCAACGCATCGGTCAAGGCAGCGCGCTTCGTTCGGTTCTGTGATGCGTTCAACATCCCGATCGTCACGTTCGAGGACGTGCCAGGGTTTCTGCCCGGCGTTATGCAGGAGCACAACGGCATCATCCGACACGGGGCGAAGCTGCTGTACGCGTACTGCGAGGCCACGGTGCCGAAGCTCACCGTCATCACGCGCAAGGCTTACGGCGGTGCGTATGACGTCATGAGCTCGAAGCACATTCGCGGCGACTTCAATGTCGCCTGGCCGACCGCCGAGATCGCGGTCATGGGCCCCAAGGGCGCCGTCGAGATTCTGTTTCGCCGCGAGATCGCCGAGAGCGGCGACGGCGTGGCTGCGACTGATGCCAAGGTGCGCGAGTACTCCGAGAAGTTCGCGAACCCGTACGTCGCGGCGAGTCGCGGATACGTCGACGATATCATCGATCCGCGCGACACGCGGCCGCGCCTTATCGATGCGCTGAGCACGCTCGAGCGAAAGCGCGACCGCAATCCGCCAAAGAAGCACGGGAACATCCCGCTGTAATGTTCTCGACGCTTCTCATAGCGAATCGCGGCGAGATCGCCGTACGGATCATGCGGGCGTGCCGCGAGCTCGGCGTTCGCTCGGTGGCCGTGTACAGTGATGCCGATGCCCGTGCGCCCCACGTCCGCGAGGCCGACGACGCTGTGCATATCGGGCCTGCGCCGTCGGCCGAGAGCTATCTGCGTGGCGAGCGCATCATCGAAGCGGCGAAGCGCGCTGGCGCCGACGCGATTCACCCCGGGTACGGCTTCCTTTCCGAGCGCGAGTGGTTCTCGCGACTCGTTAGGGACGAGGGGCTGATATTCGTCGGCCCTCCGCCGGAAGCAATTGCCGCAATGGGGAGCAAGACGGCCGCACGCCAGTTGGCCATCGCCGCCGGCGTCCCGGTGGTCCCTGGAACGACGACGGCGCTGCGGGATGCGGCCGAGGCCGAAGAGATCGCGGATCAGTTCGGCTACCCGGTGCTGCTCAAGGCCGCGGCGGGCGGTGGCGGCAAAGGCATGCGTGTCGTGAAGGAACGCGCCGAGCTGGCGGGCGCACTCGATGCGGCGCGTCGGGAGGCGAAGAATGCGTTCGGCGACGATGCTGTCTACGTCGAGAAGTACATCGTCGGCCCGCGGCACGTCGAGATCCAGGTGCTCGGCGACCAGCACGGGACGATGCTCTCGTTAGGTGAGCGCGAGTGCAGCGTGCAGCGCCGGCACCAGAAGATGATCGAGGAGGCCCCGAGCGTGGCCGTCTCGCCCGAGCTGCGTCGCGAGATGGGCGCGACGGCGGTCCGTGCCGCGGTCGCGGCGGGCTACGTGAACGCCGGCACGTGCGAGTTTCTGCTCGACCAGGACGGTCGGTACTACTTCCTGGAGATGAACACGCGGCTCCAGGTCGAGCATCCTGTCACCGAGCTCGTGACCGGTATCGATCTCGTGCAGTGGCAGCTTCGCGTCGCGGCCGGAGAGCGGCTGCCGTTCACGCCAGGACGAGATCGTGCCTCGCGGCTGGGCCATTGAATGCCGCATAACGAGTGAGGACCCTGCCAACGGGTTTCTGCCGTCGACCGGCCGAATCGAGTACCTGCACGTTCCGGCGGGGCCGGGCGTCCGATGGGATGGCGGTGTCGAGGTAGGCAGCGAAGTGGGGCTTCACTACGATCCGATGCTGGCCAAGCTCATCGTCTGGGCGCCCGACCGCGCGCATGCCGATTGCGCGGATGCACCGCGCGCTGCTCGAGCTCACGGTTCACGGAATCGAGACGTCGCGAGACTTTCATCTTCGCGTCATGGAAGACGAGGAGTTCCGTCGCGGCGCGATCGAGATTCAGTGGCTCGAACGGCGCTTGCCGAGCATAGTCGGAGTGAAACCGCCGGACGCGGGAGTGCGCGCGGCGGCCATCGCTGCGGCGCTCGTCGCTCATCGCGACCGGACGGGCCGCGTCGCCACACCGGTGAACGGCCGCGCGCCCGGAGACGGTGCTGCGCCGTCTCCGAGTCACGCGGTCGCCGCCACCGACGCGTGGAAGCAGGCGGCAAGAAGAGAAGCCATCGGCGATCGATGACAACCGCTCGCGTTCACGTCGAGTCCATCGCAGCCGGCGGAGACGGCGTCGCGAGGAGCGAAGGCATGGCTGTCTTCATACCGAGGACCGCACCTGGCGACACTGTGGATGCGCGGCTCGACGTGCGCGGGAGGTTCGCACGCGGAGCGGTGTTGTCGATCGTCGAACCATCTCCCGAGCGCGTAGACCCGCCGTGCGTGCACTACACGCGTGATCGCTGCGGCGGATGTCAGATCCAGCATCTCGGGTACGATGCGCAGCTGAGCGCCAAGAGCACGATCGTTCGCGACGCAATGCAGCGCATCGGCAAGCGCTCCGTTGATGCCGTGGACGTCCGACCGAGTCCGGCGCCCTGGGCGTACCGCACGAAGCTCACGCTCGCGCTCCGCTGGCGCGGTGATCGCTTGATCGCGGGTCTCCATCCGTTCGACAGACCCGATGCGGTGTTCCAGCTCGAGGAGTGCCTCATCACGGACGATCGCGTTGTGGCCATCTGGAAGCAGATTTTCGCTGCGGCGTCGCTTCTTCCGAGAGCCGCGCAGCTCCGCGGCGCGGTTCGCCTGACGACGGACGGCGCGTCGTTCGTGCTCGAAGGCGGAAGCCAGTGGTCAACGGCTGAAGCGTTCGGCCAAGCGCGTACCGGCGCTGTCGACGGTGTGGTGGGAGCCGGACGGACAGAGACGTCGATTGCTCGTGGACCGGCGCACGGGCGACGTGGGCGCATCGGAGGCTCACGACGCGAAGTCGCCCGACGCGTCGTTCACGCAGGTGAATGCGGCGGGGGCGGAGCAGCTTCACGCCTACGTGATTGGAGTCGCCAGGGCGCATGCGCCAGCGGTCGTCATCGACGCGTACGCGGGGGCGGGCGCGACAGCTATCGCGCTCGCCGGCGCTGGCATGCGCGTGACCGCGATCGAGCTTGATGCCGCCGCCGCGAGGTGGGTTGCGGCGCACCTCCCACCGGGGTCTCGCGCGATTGTCGGGCGTGTCGAGGACGTTATCGGCGACGCGCTGCCGGCCGATGTCGTGATCCTCAACCCGCCGCGTGCCGGCGTCGATGAGCGAGTCACATCGGCGTTACAGGAGGCGACGCCGCCGCGCGCGATCGTCTACGTCAGCTGCAACCCGGCTACGCTCGCGCGCGACGTACAGCGCCTGTCCCGGTACCGCATCGCGTCCATGTTGTCGTTCGACATGTTCCCACAGACCGCGCACGTCGAGACGGTGTGCGAGCTCGTTCCGGAGGCCGCGTGAAATACCTCGTCGACGTTGCCGGCAGGACCGTGGAGGTCGAGCTCGACGCCAATGGCGTTCGTGTGGACGGGACCGAGGTCGAGGCACATCTGGCTGACCTCCCGGGTACGCCCATCGCGTTGCTTACCATTGGCGATGAGGTACACCGCGTGGCGGTGGCGCGAGGCGCATCGCGCGGACGGTACGCGCTCTCGCTCGACGGCTGGCGTTACGACGTCGAGGCGCTGGACGAGCGAACCCACGCGATCCGGCAACTCTCGGCGGCCACGTCGGGGCCGGCGGGGCCCGCGCCGTTGATTGCGCCAATGCCGGGGCTGATCGTGCGCGTGAACGTCGAAGTCGGGAGCGTGGTTCAGGCCGGCCAGGGCCTCATCGTGATGGAGGCGATGAAGATGGAGAACGAGCTCCGCTCGGCGGCCGCGGGGGTCGTAAAGTCCGTCCGGGTGAAGCCCGGCGTTGCCGTGGAGCGGGGCGCGACGCTGGTGGAGCTCGAGTAGCGAGCCACTTTTCACGTCGGTTGACAACACGTAAATGCTTGTCTAGCTTACGTGTCTGCCAAAATCAGGATAGCCCGGTCCGCCACTGGCGCCAAGCGCCAGGGTGCGGGCCGTTCACGTTCGGATTCGTATTCTCAATGAGCACTTACACCGCGACACCGAAGGACATCGAACATCGGTGGTTCATCGTTGATGCCGATGGGATGGTCCTCGGTCGTCTCGCCACTGAAATCGTGCGCATCCTGCGCGGCAAGCACAAGCCGATGTACACGCCGCACATGGACACGGGCGACAACGTCATCGTCATCAACGCTTCGAAGGTGAAGCTGACGGGGCGGAAGATGGAGCAGAAGCGCTACTTCACGCACACCGGCTACATGGGTCACGAGCGCTTCACGCCAGCCGCGTCCATGCTGGCGAAGCACCCGGAGCGCATGATCGAGAAGGCGGTGTACGGCATGCTGCCCAAGAGTGCGCTCGGCCGGCAGCAGTTGCGCCGGAAGCTCCGCGTGTACGCGACGGCCAATCACCCGCACGTCGCGCAACAGCCCGGCGTGCTGACGTTCAACGCTCGCACCAACGAGACGAAGTAATGGCTGACAGTTCGACGACGCACGCCGTTGGCCGCCGCAAGGAAGCGGTGTGTCGCGTGTACATTCGCCCCGGCTCCGGCAAGTGGGATGTCAACGGTCGCACGTTAGGCGACTACTTCCCGCGGGCCGCGCTCGTGTCGGCCATTCAGCAGCCGTTCACCGCGACTGACACGCTCGGGCGCTTCGACGTCAAAGCGAACGTCGTCGGTGGCGGACAGACGGGTCAGGCCGGCGCGCTGCGTCTGGCCGTCGCCCGTGCCCTCGTCGTGCTCGATGAGGCGCACCGCCGCAAGCTTCGTGACCTCGGTCTCCTGACGCGCGACGCGCGTGCGGTCGAGCGCAAGAAGCCGGGACGTCCGAAGGCCCGCAAGCGGTTCCAGTTCTCGAAGCGCTAACGCGTTTCGAGTGCTATCAGCTGTCAGCTCGGAGCTATCCGCCGGCTGGTAGTTGGCGACTGACAGCCGATAGCGTTCGACCCACTCTGCACGCCTTCCGAGTCACCTCGGGTGCTGGCCCAGCCAGTCGACGGTGATGATGACGAGGGCGGACGACAAAACCCATTCGAGGTTCTAACAGCAAATGCAGCCCAGTCTCCAGCAGCTCCTCGAGGCCGGTGTCCACTTCGGACACCAGACTCGCCGTTGGAATCCCAAGATGCGCCGGTTCATTTTCGCCGAGCGGAACGGGATCCACATCATCGACCTTCAGAAGACGCTCCGTCAGCTCGAGCTGGCGCAGAAGCTCGTGCGCGAAGTCGTCCTGCGCGGCGAGAACGTCCTCTTCGTCTGCACCAAGCGGCAGCTCGGCGCCATCGTCCAGGGCGAAGCCGAGCGCTGCGACGCGATGTACGTCGTCGAGCGTTGGCTCGGCGGACTGCTCACGAACTTCCAGACCGTCAAGAAGCAGGTCCGGAAGCTCAAGGACCTCGAGGCAGGCTCCGAGGCCGGCGGCGAGTTCGAGAACTACACGAAGAAAGAGCAGCTCCTGATGTCGCGGCAGCGCGACAAGCTTGCCAAGAACCTCTCGGGCATCAAGAGCATGACGCGCATTCCCGGCCTCATGTTCGTGATCGACGCGAAGAAGGAGCGCATCGCCGTGAGCGAGGCGAACAAGCTCGGGATTCCGATCGTCGCCATCTGCGACACGAACTCGGACCCTGATCTCATCAGCGTTCCCATCGCGGGCAACGATGACGCGATCCGGTCGGTCGAGCTGATCGCGCGCGCCATCTCCGACGCGATCACCGAAGCCCGCCGCGAGGCGCCGACGCGCCCGACCGAAGAGGAAGGCGAGGAGAGCACCTACAGCTCCGATCGCGGCATGGAGCCGGCCGCTGGCGGCGCAGGTGGAAGTGAAGAGGAGCGCAAGCGCCGTCGCCGTCCGCGTCGTCGCCGCGCGAAGCCAGAAGCGATCGCCGCACGGCTCAAGGGCGGCGCCGAGGGCGGTGAGGCGGTCGAGGGCGGCGATGCTGCCGGGGACGCAGACGAGGGCGCAGACACGGAAGCCTGAACGCTCCCACTGCCACAGGCCTCGAAGACCGTCTACAATCCAAACGCCGCCGGCGCCGTGCCGGCGGCGTTTCCACGAAAACGAAGGAAAGACACATGGCTGCGACCACCATTACCGCAAAGGATGTCCAGGAGCTGCGCCAGCGTACGGGCGCCGGCATGATGGACTGCAAGAAGGCACTCGAGGAGACCGGCGGCGACGTCCACAAGGCGGTCGAGTATCTCCGCAAGAAGGGCATCGCCAAGGCCGAGAAGCGCGCGGATCGCGCCGCCTCCGAAGGCCGCATCGTCGCGCTCGTGAGTGACGACGCGAAGACCGCCGCGCTGGTCGAGATCAACAGCGAGACGGACTTCGTCGCGCGCAACGAGGAATTCGGCGCGCTCGCCCAGGATGTCGCTACGCAGGTGTTCGGCGCCGCGGCATTCGATGGCATCGTCACGGTCGCGACCGAGGGCGAGGTCATGAAGCAGCCGTGGCACAAGGACGCGAGCAAGACCGTCGCTGACGCCGTGAAGGAAGCGTCAGGCAAGACGGGCGAGAACGTCGTCGTGCGTCGTTATGCGCGCTTCAAGACCGATGGCGTGATCGGCTCGTACGTGCACCACAACGGCCGCGTCGCCGTCATCGTGGACATTGCCGGCGGGACTGGCCCGGCGGTGCAGAACGTCGCGAAGTCGGTTGCCGAGCACATCGCGGCCGGCGTTCCGAAGGTGCCGCTCGGCGTGAACCGTGAAGAGGTTCCGAGCGACATCGTCGAGCGCGAGCGTCGGATCTACGAGGAGCAGGCCCGCACGGCCGGCAAGCCGGACGCGATGATCGCGAAGATCGTCGACGGTCAGGTGAACAAGTTCTTCTCGGAGAACACGCTACTCGACCAGCCGTGGGTGCGTGATGATTCGAAGACGATTCGCCAGCTCGTGGCGGACGCGAGCAAGGAGAGCGGCTCGACGCTGACGGTGCGTCGCTTCGCTCGCTTCCAGATGGGCGAGGAGTAAGCGACGGTGACAGCCACCGCCGTCGCCTATTCGCGCGTCCTGCTCAAGCTCTCGGGCGAAGCACTCGCCGGCGACAAGGCGATGGTCTTCGACTTCGAGCGTGTCAATCGATTCGCCGATGAGATCAAGGGGATCGCTGACATGGGCGTCAGCGTTGGTCTCGTCATCGGCGGTGGCAACATCGTTCGCGGCTCTCAGCTGTCCAAGAACGGCATGGATCGCGTCACAGCCGACTACATGGGCATGCTGGGGACCGTCATCAACGCCCTTGCGCTCCAGGACGTCCTGGAGCGCAAGGGACTCGACACGCGCGTCATGACCGCGATCCGGATGGAGGAGTTAGCCGAGCCGTATATCAGGCGTCGCGCGCTCCGGCATCTCGAGGTCGGGCGCACCGTGATCTTCGCCGCGGGGACGGGGAACCCGTACTTTTCCACCGACACGGCTGCGGCGCTGCGAGCCATCCAGATCAAGGCCGACGTCATCATCAAGGCCACGAGCGTCGACGGCGTGTACACCGCGGACCCCAAGAAAGACCCCGACGCCAAACGCTACGACACGCTGAGCTATCGTGAGGTGATGGTGTCGGAGCTTGGCGTGATGGACCAGACGGCGGTGACGTTATGCAAGGAAAACAACCTCCCGTTGATCGTCCTGAACATTCACCATGAAGGCGCGGTCGCAAGCGCGGTACGCGGCGAGCGCGTGGGAACGATCGTTCGATGACAACAATTCCGCAGATCGTGAAAGACTGTCGCGCGCACATGGACAAGGCGATCGAGAGCTCGAAGCGGGAATTTTCTTCGATCCGCTCCGGCAAGGCGTCGCCCTCCATGCTCGATACGGTGCGTGTGGACATGTACGGCACGCAGATGACGCTGAACCAGGTGGCGAGCGTATCGGCGCCCGAGCCGCGCATCATCCTCGTGACGCCGTTCGACAAGGGCCAGCTCAAGGCGGTCGAGAAGGCGATTCGTGAGTCCGACCTCGGGCTCGACCCGGCGGTGCAGGGCGGCGTGATCCGCGTTCCGCTGCCGATGATGAACGAGCAGCGCCGCAAGGAGCTGGCGAAGGTCGTTCACAAGCTCGCTGAAGAAGGACGGATCGCCGTTAGGCACGCGCGCACGACCGCGCGCGATCAGCTGAAGAAGCTGAACGGCGTGAGCGAGGACGACGTGAAGCACGCCGAGAAGGATCTCCAGAAGATCCACGACGACTACATGCACAAGATCGACGAGCTCCTGAAGCACAAGGAAGCCGAGATCATGGAAGTCTGACCGGACCCGCACCGTGCACTCCAGGAACGCCGCCGAGCTGCTCGCGCAGATCCGCGTTCACGGCGCGGTGCCGCGACACGTGGCCATCATCATGGACGGAAACGGCCGGTGGGCGCGCGAACGGCGCATGCCCCGGCCGTTTGGGCATCGGTCCGGCATGAAGTCGGTGCGGGAGGTCGTGGAAGGCGGGGTCGAGGTGGGGCTCGAGGTACTGTCGCTGTTCGCGTTCTCGCAGGAGAACTGGCACCGTCCGCCGACCGAGATCACGGCACTCATGTCGCTGCTCGAGGAGTACATCGCGCGCGAGGCCGACGAGCTGCACCAGCGAGGCGTTCGGGTCCGTGCGTTAGGCGCGCTGGAGCGACTCACGGCGGACGCCTCCGCTGCCGTGGAGCGCGTGGTCGCGCAAACGGCGGGCAACGACCGGATGATTTTGAACTTGTTCATTTCTTACGGCGCACGCGCCGAGCTCGCCCGCGCCGCGAGGCTGCTGGCGCAGGACGCGGCGGCCGGGCGGATCGACGCGACGTCGATCGACGAGACGGCCTTCGCGAGTCGGCTCTATACGGCTGAGTGTCCCGACCCGGACCTGCTGATTCGCACGTCCGGGGAACAGCGCCTCTCGAACTTCCTCCTCTGGCAGCTCGCCTACTCGGAGCTGTACATGAGTCCCGTACTCTGGCCGGACTTCACGCGGGGCGATCTGTACGAGGCGATTCGCGATTTTCAGCTGCGCGAGCGTCGGTTCGGCCGAGTACCGGCCTAACGCGTGAGCGAGCTCGCCAAGCGCATCCTCACCGCACTGGTGGCGGCGCCGCTGGCGCTCGTCATGATCTACCTGGGTGGCCTTCCGTTGGCGGCGTTCCTCGCGCTCGTGTCCGCCGGCTGCGCCTGGGAGTTCTATCGCATCGCGACGGCGGGCGGACTCGAGCCACTCGACCCGATTGGGATTCCACTCGCCGGCGCTATCCCACTCGTCACGTATGCCGCTGCCGTCGGCGTCTATCGACCGACGCTCGCGGTTCCCGCGGTCGCGTTGCTCGTGATCCTCGCCGCGGTCATCTGGGCGCGAGGTACCGGGCGCCGCCCGCTTGGCGCGGCGTCGGCGACGGTCATGGGCGTGCTGTACACAGGAGGCTCGCTCAGCTTCGGCTACGCGCTGCGTGAGTACCCGTACGCGGTCGGCGATCGAGCGGGGACGGCGCTCGTCGCCTTGCCACTGATCCTGACCTGGGCATCCGACATCGGGGCGTACTTCGTGGGGCGCGCTGTTGGCGGGCCGAAGCTGCTGCCGTCGGTGAGCCCGGGGAAGACGCGCTCCGGCGCGTTAGGCGGATTGCTCGCGACGATCATCGTCGCGTGGCTCTACGTACGCTTCGCGTTAGCGCCGGTGGCCTCGCTCACGATGACGCTGCCGGCGACGATCGTATTCGGGCTCGTCATCAGCGTCGCGGCACAGGTGGGCGATCTCACCGAGTCGCTGCTCAAGCGCGAGGCGAACGTGAAGGACAGCTCACGCCTGCTTCCCGGCCACGGCGGACTGCTCGACCGACTCGATAGCCTGCTGTTCGTCCTGCCGGTCGCGTACCTCCTGTTCGGTTGGCTCCTCATCCCGGCGGTTCCGTGACGCGCGGGATCGCGATCCTCGGATCCACCGGCTCGGTCGGCACGACGGCGCTCCGCGTGCTCGAGCGTCAGCGTGATCGGTTCCACGTCGCCGCTCTGACAGCGTTCGAGAACACGACGCTGCTCGAACAGCAGGCCATGCAGTTCTGCCCGCCGTTCGTGGGCATCGTCGGTGATGGAGCGAACCCACGGGCAGGATGGCGAACCGGCGAGCAATGTCTCGTCGAAGCGGCGACGCTGCCTGACGCGGACATTGTCCTGAACGCGGTCGTTGGTGCCGCCGGCCTCGATGCAACGCTCGCGGCGCTCGAGGCGGGCAAGCGCGTCGCGCTCGCGAACAAGGAAACGCTGGTCATGGCAGGCGACCTCGCCGCGGCGGCCGCAAAACGCGGCGGCGGTGAGATCGTCCCTGTCGATAGTGAGCATTCGGCGATACTGCAGTGCCTCAGTGGCCGGCGGCGCGACGAAGTGCGGCGCGTGATTCTCACGGCGTCTGGCGGCCCATTCCGAGACTGGCCCGCCGACCGGCTCGCGCGCGCTACCGTTCAGGATGCGCTGCTTCACCCAACATGGCGCATGGGTCGGAAGATCACGGTGGACAGCGCGACGCTCGCGAACAAAGCACTCGAAGTGATCGAAGCACATTATCTGTTCGATCTTCCATACGACCGCATCGAGGTCATTGTGCACCCCCAGAGCGTGGTTCACTCGATGGTCGAGTTCGTGGACGGTAGCGTGCTCGCCCAGATGAGTGTTCCGACGATGGAGTTGCCGGTGCTGTATGCGCTCACGCATCCCGAACGCGTACCGGACACCGGGGTAGGACCGTTCGACCCGGTGGCGTGCTCTCCGTTGACGTTCGAGCCCGTGCGGTACGACCAGTTTCCGGCGCTGCGCCTGGGAATGCAGGCCGGGCGCGCGGGCGGTGCGGCTCCTGCGGTGTTCAATGCCGCCAACGAGCAGGCCGTGGCCCTTTTCCTGAGTGGACGGATCACCTTCAACGACATAGCGAACGCGATCGACTCTGCACTCGAGACGCTAGGCGATACAGCAAGCGGGAGCCGCGAGGCGCTGCTTGCCGTGGATTCCGCGGCGCGGGCGCACGTTCGCAGGTTGCATTCATGCTGAGCTACCTCGCACCGCTTCTCGTTTTCGGGCTCGTCGTATTCGTTCACGAGCTCGGACACTTCCTGGCCGCGAAGGCCATGGGCGTCTACGCACCGCGGTTCTCGATCGGGTTCGGGCCGGCGCTCTGGCGCCACCGATGGGGCGAGACGGAGTACATCCTCGCGCTCCTGCCGCTCGGCGGGTACGTGCGCATGGCGTCGCGCGAAGATCAGGCGACCGCTTTCCTCGAAGGTGGAAGCGAAGAGCCGCAGGTTCCTGAGGTCGGCGGCAATACCGTTCCGCCGATGGTGGCTGGGGCCGAAAGCCCGCGCGACTGGGACCCTAACGCGATGAAGCCGTTCGGTCCCAAGCCGATTCCGGAGCATCGCTGGTTCGAGTCGAAGCCGCTCGCGGCTCGCCTGTTCATTCTCATTGCCGGCGTCACGATGAACGCGGTGCTCGCGATCGTCCTCGAGGTCGGGACGCTGGCGGCGTACGGTCGCCCGTACTATCCAGCCGTTATCGACTCGGTCGTCGCCGGTCGACCCGCGGAGCGCGCCGGGTTGGTGAAAGGCGACAGCATCGTGTCGGTCGATGGAGAACCGGTGCGCGATTTTCAGGGGCTCATTGCCCGCGTGAGCACAGCCGCCGGTCGCACGATCGCGCTCGATGTCGTGCGTGATGGTGTCCGACGGACGGTCAGCGTTCAGCCGGAAGTAGCCGAGGTCGAGAATCAGATTACCGGGCAAGAAAGAACGTCTTGGCCGCATTGGCGCGGCGCCGCGGCAGCGGGTCGCGCGCGACCCGCTGCCGTTCTCCGCGGCCGTAGTCGGGGGGTGGAACAAGACCTGGGAGAACGCGGGCGGGATCGTGCAGATCGTGCGCGGGCTCTTTTCCGGCGATGTCCCGACGTCGCAGCTTGGTGGTCCGATCGCGATCGGATATGTGTCGGTGCAGGCGGCGCGCGGCGGAATCGAGACGCTCGTCTTGCTCATCGCCTTCCTGAGCATCAACGTGGCGGTGTTGAATCTCTTGCCTGTTCCGATCCTCGACGGAGGTCAGATTCTGTTGAACGTTCTGGAAACGGCAAAGGGTAGCGCGTTCAGCGCGCGCACCCGCGAGTACATCCTGCGTGCTGGTCTGCTGGCCATCGCGCTGCTCTTCGCACTCGTGATGTTCAACGACATCAAGGGACTGCTGCAGCGCTTCGGGTGATGCGGCTCATCCTCGCCTGTTTCGGCGGCCTTCTGTTCCTCGTGCCGCTGTCACGGGCTCACGCCCAGGACCGCGACGTTAGGTTCGCCATCACGACGGTGGGAGACACGACGATCACGTTTCACGCGGGGAAGATGACGTGGGTGGTGCGCACGAAGGGTGCGATCGTGGTCGACCCGCGGCGTCGTGACGCACTCGTTGCGCGGCTCAGGGTGGTCTCGGTCGGCGCCAACGGCGAAGCGACCGCGGTCGTGACCGCACAGTCAGGGCGCGTAACAACTGACCACATTGTGATCGGTACCGAGCCGCCCGTCCGCTGGTACAAGAACACGCTGATGTGGATGGGCGCCGCATTCGGACTCGTCGCGGGCTTCGGGCTAGGGAAGCTCTAGCGCTCGCAGATCGGGCTGCGACGAGGCAGCGTCTTGTTCTGAGCCTCGACGGTGACGGTGTCCGCGTAGGGCGCGCACCGTGAGTGCATGATGATGCGCTCGTAATCGCCGATCGGCAGGACGATGTTCTTCACCGGCACGACGCCCTCGCGATGTACGCTGTCGCCAGGGGTGAGCGACTTGAGCGTCCACCGCGCGCCGGCCGGATTCGCATCGAACGAGAGCGCTCCACAGGCACGGGGGCGCAGGGTGACACTCTTCGTGCGACCCGCCACGACACGAGTGTCGATCGTTTCGGTCGCGTTAGGACAATCGACTGGGGATGACACGCTCGCCGTCACCTTGTACATGCCAGGCTTCAACGTGTCCGACCGCCACCCGTTGCCTTTCGCGACTTCCTTACCCTGCAACAAAATGATCGCGTCCCCCGGCGCGGTCACCGTGATTCGTCCTGTCGTCGGGGGCGGCGGCTTGGCCGAATCCCGGCGCACGGAGTCAACGGCTACGACCGGCGGCACCACAATCCGTGGTGGCGGTACGGCCGCCACTGAAGACTCGGCCTTCACCGGCGGCGGCGGTGGCTGCACGGTACGCGACGGTGCGAAGAAGCGCATTCCGACGGCTATCAATGCCAGCGCAGCGGCGCCAACGACCCACGGAGTGGCATTCGACCGCTGCTCCGGTGCGTCGCCGTTCATGGCGACCGCGGGCTGCGAGTCGGTCCGCACGATGACCGTCGGCTCGGATCCGGTGAAGCGCGTCCGATAGGCCGACGTTTCGAGCGTGGCCGGCAGCAGCGTTGCGAGCTCCTGCGCGAAGAGCTCGCCGGTGGCGGGCCGGTCGTCCGGAAGCTTCTGCAAGCAATGCAGAATTGCCGATTCGAACGCAGGCGTCAGGTCGGGGTTGATACCGCGAGGCGCGGGCGGCGGCTCTTCGACGTGCTGCCGGGCAATCTCGTACCAGTCGTCGCCCTCGAAGGGCAGCCGGCCTGTGGACGCCCGGTAGAGGGTCACGCCCAGCGAGTAGATGTCCGCGCGACCGTCGAGCGGCTTTGCCCGCGCCTGCTCCGGCGCGAAGTACTGCGGTGTCCCCACCACCATGTTCGTCCCGGTCTGCCCGGTGTAGCCGCTCACGGCTCGGGCGATCCCGAAGTCCGCCACGACGGCATTGCCGTGCGCGTCGAACAGGATGTTATCGACCTTGATGTCCCGGTGAATCACGCCTTCGCGGTGCGCGTAGCCGAGCGCTTGAGCGACGTCGATGCCGACGCGGACGACGAACTCTTCGGGAAGGGAACTTGCGACCTCTAACCGGTCAGCCAGCCCGGACGGGTAGTAGTCCATGGCGAAGTAGACGGCTTCGCCATGACGCCCAACCGAGTAGATCTTGATGATGTTCGGGTGGCGGAGCTTCGCGGCCGTGGCTGCTTCGCGGCGGAACCGCTCCTCGAACGTCGGGTCGCCCGCGAACTGCGGCTTGAGGACCTTGAGCGCGACGTGAATCTCGAGCTCCGGGTCGAACGCTTTGTACACCCACGCAAACCCACCGGAGCCGATCAGCTCTTCGATCCGGTACTTTCCGAGAGTTTGTCCAAGGTGGCGTTCAGACACTACGCGGAGCCTTTACAGAGGTGGGCAGGTCCAGTAAAATACTGTGCTCCAACCAATTGAGCGCTCAGGCGTAGCTGGACGCGCGGGGAATATATCACATGGCTTTTGAAAAAGCACCGACGGTCACGAAGTACCGGACGCACGACACCGACACTGGATCGACTCGTGTGCAGGTCGCGCTCCTGACGGAGCGGATCAACTATCTGCGGGACCATTTTGATGCGCACGCGAAGGATCATCACAGCCGTAGAGGGCTGCTCATGATGGTCGGAAAGCGCAAGCGCCTCCTGAGCTATCTGCGACGCACCGACGTCGACGGATATCGGCGCATCATCCAGGAACTTGGACTCCGCAACTAACTGCTGAGTCGTTTCCGTCCGCGCGGGCGCGCACTTTTGCGACCCGCGCGTTTTGCGTTTACTGAGGCGTGACATAATGATGCATTACGTTGAACGGACCTTCGCCGGTCGTCGTCTCCGCATCGAGACGGGCCGTATGGCGAAGCAGGCCGCTGGCTCGGCCGTCGTCCAGTTCGGAGACACCATGGTCCTCGCCGCAGTGACGGTGAGTGATCAACAGAGCCCGCTGCCGTTCTTCCCGCTCACGGTCGAGTATAAGGAAAAGACCTACGCGGCTGGCAAGATTCCCGGCGGCTTCATCAAGCGCGAGGGTAGACCGCACGACGCTGAAATCCTTTCGGCACGGATCATCGACCGATCGATCCGCCCGCTGTTCCCGGAAGGATTCAAGAACGAAGTGCAGGTCTTCATCTACGTCATCTCCGCCGACCAGGAGAATGACGCGGACGTCCTCGCGCTCATCGCGACGTCGTACGCGCTGAACGCCTCGAGAATCCCATTCTCGGGTCTGATCGGCGGCGTTCGCGTCGGCCGTATCCAGGATAAGTGGGTACTCAACCCGACGTTCCAGCAGCTCGGCTACAGCGATCTGGAGCTGGTCGTCTCGGCGTCCAATGACTCGATCGTGATGGTCGAGGGTGGCGCGCTCGAGGTGAGTGAGACCGATGTGCTCGACGCGCTCGGCGTTGCCCACAAGGGCATTCGCGAGCTCATCACGGCGCAGGAAGAGCTTCTGGCCAAGGCCGGTCGCGAGCCGAAGATGGAGTGGACCAAGGCCGTACCGCCCGAGGGCGTCGTCGCGCGCGTGAAGGCGCTCGCAGAAGGACGCATCAGCGAGGCGCTCAACCAGAAGGACAAGCACACGCGCATCGAAGCCGTGGAGCGCGCGAAGAAGGAGCTCGCCGAGCAGCTGCTCGTCGGATTTCCCGGACAACTCGAAGGACATTCACACGCTGCTCGGCGACGTCGAGTACAACAGCCTGCGTTCGCAGGTGCTCGACACCAAGCACCGCGTCGATGGCCGTGGTCCGCGCGACGTCCGCGCGATCTCGATCGATACGGGATTGCTGCCGCGTGCGCACGGGTCGGCGTTGTTCACCCGCGGTCAGACGCAGGCGCTCGTCGTTGCCACGTTAGGCACGGCCGACGACGTGCAGCGTCTCGACACGATCGACGACCCCGCGGAAACGACGAAGTCGTTCATGCTGCATTACAACTTCCCGCCGTTCTCCACGGGCGAAGTCCGACCCATGCGCGGCACCAGCCGCCGCGAGATCGGCCACGGGAATCTGGCCGAGCGCGCACTACAGGGCGTTCTGCCGCCGTTCGAGGAGTTCCCGTACACGATTCGCATCGTGTCCGACGTTCTCGAGTCCAACGGCTCCTCGTCGATGGCGTCCGTTTGCGGTGGCTCGCTCGCGCTGTTCGATGCCGGCGTTCCGACGCGTGCCGCCGTCGCTGGTGTGGCGATGGGCCTGATCAAGGAAGGCGAGCGCTACGCGATCCTCACCGACATTCTCGGCACCGAGGATCACCTCGGCGACATGGATTTCAAGGTCGCCGGCACGACGAACGGCATCACGTCGATCCAGATGGACATCAAGATCGAGGGACTCGAGCTCTCGATCATGAGCGAGGCCCTCGATCAGGCGAAGGAAGGCCGTCTCCATATCCTTGGTGAGATGGAGAAGGCGCTGGCTGCCCCGCGGGCCGACCTGTCGCCGTACGCTCCGCGCATCGTCACGGTGCAGATCAACCCCGAGAAGATCGGCGATCTCATCGGCCCGAAGGGCAAGACGATCCGTGGCATCCAGGACGAGACTGGCGCAGAGATCAGCGTCGACGACTCGGGTACCGTCACCATCGCGGCCGTTGGCGGCGAGGCGATGGAGCGCGCGCGCCAGATGGTGCAGGCGATCACGCAGGAGCCGATCGTCGGAGACGTGTACGAGGGACTCGTGAAGAGCACGACGGCGTTCGGCGCGTTCGTGGAAATTCTGCCGGGCACCGAAGCGCTGCTTCACATCTCGGAGATGCGCCACGGCCGTACGGAGCGCACCGAGGATGTGGTCAAGAAGGGCGATCGCGTGAAGGTGAAGCTCATCGATCGCGATGAGCGTGGCCGCCTGCGCCTGTCGATGAAGGCGCTGCAGCCGAAGCCGGAAGGCGATACGGGCGAGGGTGCCGGCAACGGCTCCGAACCGCGTCGTGATCGAGGCGATCGTGGCGATCGCCCGCCGCGTGAGACTGCTGGCGCTGCCGGCGGCGAAGGTAGCGAGCCGTCGTACGCCGCTGCGACCGCACCGGAGGAAGGCGAGGCGTCTGGCGAGTCCGCCGAGCGTGGCGAGAGGCCTCGTCGTCCGCGCCGTGGTGGCGGTGGCCGCGGTGGATCAGGCGGGGGACGCTCGCGCGAGTGATTACCCGCGTCGATACGCGCCTCGCCCCGGCGCTGCGGCGCTCTACGTTACCGAATGGACTGACCGTGCTCTCGGAGACCATGCCGGGAGTGCGGTCGGTGTCGTTTGGGGCGTGGGTGCGCTCGGCCTCCATCCACGAAGAGCGTGAACGGATGGGCGTCTCGCACATGCTCGAGCACATGGTGTTCAAGGGGACGCGTGATCGCTCGGCGCGCGACATCGCGCTGGCGCTCGAGGTGCTCGGAGGATCGCTCGACGCCTACACGGCGCGTGAGCACACCTCGTTTCAGGCCCGTGTGCTCGATGAGCATCTGCCTCAGGCGGCGGACGTGATCGCCGATCTGATGTTCCGGCCCGTACTCCGCGCCAAGGATCTCACGCTCGAGCGAAAGGTTGTGCTCGAAGAGATCAGCATGGTCGACGACACACCGGATGACCTCGTGTTCGAGCTGCATAACGAGGCAATGTGGGGGAAGCACCCGTACGGATACTCGATCCTCGGCACGCGAGAGACGGTGTCCGCGCTGAGTGTCCGCGACCTGCGCGACCTGCACGAACGCGCGTACCACCCCGAGCACGTCGTCGTCGCTGTCTCGGGGAACGTGGACCATGACTCGCTGCTCGAGACGCTGGAGCGGACGGGGTGGTCGGATATCCCGCGCGGCAACACGCCGCTCGTCGAGACCGAGCGCCCTAACGCGGTGCCGGCACAGACGCTGCACGTCGATCGCGACTCGACGCAAACGCATCTCGTGTTCGGCGCACCCGCCATCCCGCACGGTGATCCGCGTCGATACGCGATGACGCTCATCAGCATGTTGCTCGGTGGCGGCATGAGCTCGCGGCTTTTTCAGCGCGTGCGTGAGGAGCTCGGGCTCGCCTACTCCGTGTTCACGTACCAATCGTTCCATGCCGACGCCGGCGTGCACGGTGTGTACGTCGGTACCGCGCCGGAAAACGCGGAGGCGGCGGCCGACGCGATCCGCACGGAATTGCGCCTGGTGGCGGAGCAGGGCATACCAGAATGCAGAACTGGCCGCGGGCAAAAGCCAGCTGAAAGGCCAGATCACGCTCTCGCTCGAGAGTGTGTCGTCGCGGATGTATCGCGCCGCGGCGGTGGAGCTGTACAACGAACCGTACAAGCCACTCGACCAGCTGTTGGCGGAGATCGATCGCATCGACGGCGACACTGTGGCCGCAATCTGTCGTGAATTCTTTGCACCGGAACTTCACACGGTGCTCAGCCTTGGCCCCGCCGCTTCGGCGGCTTGACCTGAGACCCACCACTTCACCACGACGGCACGACTATGCGCATTGGCGTACCCAAAGAGATCAAGACGAACGAGAATCGTATCGCCCTCGTTCCGGCAGGAGCCGAGTCGCTGGTCGCGGCAGGCCACACGGTGATGATCGAGCAAGGCGGTGGAGAGGGTAGCGGATTCGCGGACTCCTTGTACACCGACGTTGGTGCGACCATTGCGCCCGATGCCGCGACGGTCTGGCGCGAAGCCGACATGATCATGAAGGTGAAGGAGCCGATCGAGCCGGAGTGGAAGCACATGCGCCGCGGGCAGGTGATCTTCACCTACTTCCATTTCGCGGCCGACGAGCGCCTAACGCGCGCACACATGGACTCGGGCGCGATCTGCATCGCGTACGAGACCGTCGAGCTACCGTCGCGCGAACTGCCGCTGCTCACGCCAATGTCGGAAGTCGCGGGGCGCATGGCCGTGCAGGAGGGCGCGAAGTACCTCGAGAAGCTGTACGGTGGTCGCGGCGTGCTGCTCGGCGGGGTTCCCGGGGTCGCGCCGGCAAAGGTCGTGATCCTTGGCGGCGGCGTGGTCGGTATCAACGCGGCAAAGATGGCGGCCGGGATGGGCGCGAAGGTGGTGGTGCTCGACATCTCGCTCGAGCGGCTGCGCTATCTGTCGGACGTCATGCCGGCGAACGTGCAGCTGATCCACTCGAATCGCCACAACATCCTCGAGCAGATCGAGACCGCGGATCTCGTGGTCGGCGGCGTGCTCATTCCCGGAGCGAAGGCGCCGAAGCTCATCCGGCGTGAAGACCTCAAGCGCATGCGTCCGGGCTCGGTCATCGTCGACGTGGCCATCGACCAGGGTGGCTGTATCGAGACCATCCACGCGACGACGCACGAGAACCCGACGTATGTGGTCGACGGCATCATCCATTATGGCGTCGCGAACATGCCGGGCGGCGTCCCGCGTACGTCGACGCTCGCGCTCACGAATGCGACGTTCCCGTATGCCGCGAAGTTGGCGAACAAGGGGTGGAAGCAGGCGCTCCGCGACAGCCCGGCGTTGCTCAAGGGGCTGAACGTGGTTGATGGCAAAGTCACCTATGCTGGTGTGGCCGAAGCGTTCGGTATGGAGTACTGCGAACCGGCTGCGTTCATCGCGTGAGCCGCGTTCGCGTTCTCCGGCTGCCTAACAATCTGGATCTGCCGCTTCCGTCGCGGCAGACGACCGGCTCCGCGGGTTTCGACCTGGCATCCGCGGAGCCGGACTTCGTTCTCGCGCCCGGAGAACGTCGGCTGGTCGCGACCGGGCTTTCGATCGAGCTTCCGCCGGGGGTGGAAGGGCAGGTACGCCCACGGTCGGGACTCGCGCTTCGGCACGGCCTGACGATGCCTAACGCGCCTGGTACCATCGACTCGGACTACCGAGGCGAGTTGAAGGTGATTCTCCAGAATGGCGGACCCCAGCCAGTCACGATCGCGCGGGGGGACCGCATCGCGCAGGTGGTGTTCGCGCGGTATGAGACGCCGGAGCTGGTGGATGCGACTGAGCTCGCGGACAGTCCGCGGGGCACTGGAGGGTTCGGAAGCACCGGCCTGTAGCCGGTGACATCGCGGCGCGGTGCGATGTTTGCGCTCCAGCCTCGCGTGATCCCACCCGTTCTCTGTTACCACAAGATCGAACGCCGGCGCGAGCTCGGCGTGACGCGCCTGTCTCCACGCCGTTTCTCGGCACAGATCGGGGCGTTGGCCGCGGCCGGGTGGCGCGGGATGTCGCTCGCGGATTTCGCGGCGACGGTGAGGGGTGAGCGGCGCGGAAGCGGTCGTGAACTCCTCGTCACCTTCGACGATGCCTACCGCGGTCTTCGCGACTTCGCGTTCCCGGTACTGCGCGACGCGGGGTTCTCGGCCGCGTGTTTCGTGATCACGGATTTCGCGGGGCGACTGAACCGCTGGGACGTCGCGTATGGCGGCCGCCGTTTCGCGCACCTGGCGTGGCGCGACATCGAGAGGTGGAGCGCGCACGGTGTCTCGTTCGAGTCCCACACGGTGAGTCATCCACGATTGTCGTGGGTGGATGATCGCCGGCTCGCCGAGGAGCTTTCCCGGTCACGGTCGGCGCTGGCAGCAGCGTTAGGTGCTCCGCCTCACGCGGTCGCGTATCCGTTTGGGGCGGTCGACGAGCGTGTCCGCGCAGCCTCGGTAGCGGCCGGCTACTCGCTTGGATTCGGCGTCGGTGGTCGGTGGCGCGGTGACCTGCTCGCGATTCCACGCGCTCCAGTGCACAGCTGGTCGCCGCTACTCCCGGCCGTCGGTCCGCTCGGTCCGTTGGAGCGCGGAGCGTCAGCGCTCGCAGGCCGCTGTTCCGTCGGCACGACGCTCTGGCACCACCTAACGGGATGATGGTGTCTACACGAAGTACTTCATGACGACCGGGAGCAGCGACGGGTGCCTGACGAGTGCCTCGCCAAAGATCCGGCGCAGCGTTCGTCGTCGTTCAGGAATCCTGTTCACCGTCTGCGCGAGCGAGTCGTAGAACGCGTCGTCGAAGCGGGCAAGCGCTTCCTTCACCTGATAGAAGCGCACGTGGTCGTCGCCAAGGAGGCGCATCCACCGCGTCTGGTACGATGCCAACGCGTCGGCGCCCGTGTTGCCCGCGGCGAGGGCGGAAAGTGCTGTCTCCGCGGCCAGGCGACCCGACTTCATCGCGTTCACGATACCGCCGCCGGATAGCGGATTGATCATGTGCGCCGCGTCTCCACACAGCATGAGGCCGTCGGCCGTTAGGCGCGGGATCGTCGCGGAGACGATGACGCCACCAATCGTTCGGCCCGATACTGCCGCGTTAGGAAAGTTCGCCGCCATGTAGTCGTCGAGCCACGCGAGCGCCGATCGGCCTCCGGCGCGCAGACCAAGAATGCCGAGGCCGACGTTGGCGGATCGAGTGCCCTTCGGGAATACCCATGCGTAACCACCCGGCGCGACGCGGTCACCGAAATGCAGCACGATCGCATCCGCGTCGATCGGCTGATCATCGACGACATACTGCGCGCAGCTTTCCATGTCGCGGGCGCGGACGCGCGTGTCGATGCCCGCCCATCTGCCGACAGCCCCCTCGACACCGTCCGCGCCGACGACGATGCGCGCGCGAATCTCGCCTGTCTCGCCACCCGCAGAGACGCGCACACGCCATCGAGCGCCGTCGCGCTCCATGCTCGTGGCTTCGACAGACGAGCGGATGTCCGCGCCGGCTGCGCGAGCCTCCACCGCGATCGCTGGTTCGAACCGCGTGCGATCGAGGATGAAGCCAACGTCGCCCTCGGCGACTCGCACCTCGGTGCCATTCGGCGCGCGAAAGAGAACCCGTGTAATGCGACGCGAGATCCACGGCGCGAGAACACCGCCGGGCGCCGGATCGAGAAACTCAGCGACACCGGCGGAGCCGACGCCTTCGCCGCACCGGACCGGCGCACCGATCGCGGCGTCGCGCTCGAGTACGATTACGGAGTGGCTGCGCCCGCGAGCTGCCGCTTCTCGCGCCGCGATCAGACCCGCAGGTCCGCCGCCAATGATGAGAACATTGCAATCTTCGATGCGCACGAAGCGAGTGGGGCGGTTACTCGGCGATGAGCGAGGCGCGATCGATCATCGCGAGCGCGAACACAGGGCACGGCGCGATGCACTTTTGACACCCTGTGCAGACTGGCGCGTCTATAAGCAGTCCGCCCTGGCGCAGGTGTATGGCGCTTGGGGGACACAGCGGCACGCAAAGGCCACATGCATCGCAGCGGTTCGCGTCGACGACAGCAACTTGGAGGGAAGCGACTCGCGCCATCGCGAGCGACGTTACGGAGTTGCCTAGGTTGTGTCAAGCCAATGCCTTGCTCGCCCATACCCGCTCCGCTACCTTACGCCCCGATGTGCTGTTTTTACGACCCTCCGTGCCTCATGGCACGCCTGAGCCCCTGCTAGATGCGCTGGCCCTTTTTGAAAGCGGGAAGATCGTTTTTCCCGGCGAACGCCATTGCGGTTGATCTCGGCACCGCCAACACACTGATCTACGTCAAGGGCGAAGGTATCGTTCTCAACGAACCCTCGGTCGTCGCGATCGATCGCGAGTCGAAGAAGATCAAGGGTGTCGGTCTCGAGGCCAAACGCATGCTCGGTCGCACGCCCGATGGCGTGCTCGCCGTACGACCGATGAAGGACGGCGTGATCGCCGACTTCGACGTCACCGAGAAGATGCTCCGGTACTTCCTAACGCTGATCATCGAGAACCACGTGTTCAAGGTGAAACCGCGTGTGATTGTCTGTGTACCATCGGGCATCACGGAAGTGGAGAAGCGCGCAGTGCGCGATTCCGCGCTCGGAGCAGGCGCCAAGGAAGTGTTCATGGTCGCGGAGCCGATGGCCGCCGCGATCGGCGTCGGATTGCCGGTCGAGACGCCGACGGGCAACATGGTCATCGACATCGGCGGCGGCACGACGGAGATCGCGGTCATCGCGCTGTCCGGTATCGTGAGCGATACGTCGATTCGTACCGGCGGCGACGAGCTCGATACCGCGATCGTGCAGTTCATGCGCAAGAACTACAACTTGCTCATCGGCGAGCCGACGGCGGAGCAGATCAAGATCAACATCGGATCCGCCGCGCCGGTTGGCGACGAGCGCGAGATGGACGTGAAGGGGCGCGACCTCGTCTCCGGAATTCCGAAGACGGTGCGCGTGCATTCGAGCGAGATTCGTGAGGCGGTCCAGGAACCCATCCAGCAAATCGTCGACGCTGTTCGACGCGCACTCGAGATCACTCCACCGGAGCTCGCGAGCGACATTGTCGATCGTGGTATCGTCATGACCGGCGGCGGAGCGCTCATCCGCGGACTCGATCTGATGCTGGCGCAGGAAACCGGGCTGCCCATTCACGTCGACGAGGATCCGCTGACGTGTGTCGTGCGCGGCACCGGTCGCATTCTCGACGACGAAGAGAAATACTGGTCCGTCCTCAGTAGCTGAGGCACATCCAGTGGCTCGCGCCGTGCGGTCCGGCACACGCGTGGACACCGCGCTCCTGGTGGCCTGTTGTGCAATGGCTCTGCTCGCGACGGTGCTGCCCCTGAACCTGCGTGAAGCGATCGCTGGAGGGCTACGCCGAACCGTCGTGGCCCCGCTGGTCTCCCTGCAGCAGCAAGCAGAGCGCGGCCGATCGGCGTTCCTCTCGCGGGAAGCAACCACGAGTCGCCTCGACTCGATCTCGCTTCGCAACATGCAGCTGGCGAAGCTCGAGAGCGAGAACGAGCGGCTCCGCGCGCTGCTCGGCCTCGGGCGACAGCTGGAGTGGGGCTTCGTCTCCGCCGAAGCGTTGCGTGTCACTGACATCGGCGAGGAGAACACGCGGACGCTGACTGTCGGCTCACGCGCCGGCGTCGAGCCGAAGACGCCCGTCGTCGCGCCTGAAGGACTCGTGGGCATGGTGCTGACCGTCGACCCGGCGTCGAGCATCGCGATTCTGTGGACGCACACCGATTTCGCCGCGAGCGCGATGTCGGCCGACCGCAGTGCCTACGGCATCGTGTATCCCCATCTCTCGGAGTCGGGCCGTGGCGAGGGAACTCCGCCCGAACGGTACCTCCTCGAGCTCCGCGGCGTGGCGTTTCGCTCTGCGCTCAAGCCGGGGACGCCGATCGTCACGTCGGGACTCGGGGGCGTGTATCCAGCCGGCATCCCGATCGGTTCTGTGCTCGGCGAACTACGCACGTCGGAAGGGTGGGCGCGAACGTACCTCGTTCGTCCGGCGGTTCGGCCGCCTGATGTGTCGAACGTGATCGTGCTGCTACCGGGAAAGACAAAGGACCAATCGCTCGATCGCGTCTGGCGATCGACTGTGAGCGCTGACTCCGCCGCTCGAAGAATCGCAGCCGCCGGGGACTCCATTGCGCGTCGCGTCGCTGCTGATTCGGTGCGTGGCGCGGAGGCGGCCGCGGCGCGCCGCGCGGCGGACTCTGTCGCGAAGGGCGTCGCGCGGCCGGATACCGCGGTGCGCGCACCCGCGCGACCGGCCACGCCGCGACCCGGAGGACGACCGTGAACTGGACGCGCAGCGCGCGAGCCGTGCTCGCGTTCGCCCTTCTGGTGGTGCTGCACTACACTGTCAGGCCGCTGCTCGGTTGGCGCACGCCGGTGGACTTTCTCGTGATCGCGGTGCTACTCTCTGCTGTGCGAGTGCGGCCGGGTGCCGCGGCACTCATCGGTTTCTGCACCGGTCTCGTCGCCGATTCGTTGATGCCGAGCGCGTTCGGTGCTGGGGCGCTGGCCATGACGGCGGTGGGCGCGACCGCCTCGTGGCTCAAGGCCGTATTCTTCGCCGATAACGTGGTGCTCCACGGATTTTTCTTCTTCGTGGGCAAGTGGGCGTTCGACATCGTCTACGTCACCGCTGAGCGGCGCATGCGCGGGGTCGAGCTCGCGACGCAGTTGTTGTTATGGTCCCCTCTGTCGGCCGCACTGACCGCCGTGGCCGGCGTGATTCTGCTTCTGATGTTACGCCCGGTGCTGGAGCCGCAAGCTGCATGAGCTTCCACGCATGAGCTTCCACCCTAACGAGGTTCAACGACGCGGACGCACGGCGTCGGTCATACTCGCGGGAGCATTCGTGTTCCTCGCGTCGGCGTTCTTCCGCACGCAGATCCTCGAGCACGCCGCGTACACGCTGCAGTCGGAGACGAACCGCCTGCGCGAAGTACCGCTGCCCGCGCCCCGGGCGATCATCTACGATCGGCACGGAGCCGTCATCGCGGAGAATCTGCCCGGCTACTCCGTCTCGATTCTCGCCAAGACGTCGGACTCGCTTCGCGTCGCGCTTCGTGGACTCGCGGGCGTCATCAACCTAACGCCAGAGCAGATCGAGGCCGCGGTCCGGCGTTTCAAGCAGGCGCCAAACCGGCCGACGACCGTGCTGGCGGATGCGAGCTTCGACGTCGTCTCGGTTCTCGAGGAGCATCGCGTCGACTACCCCGGTCTCATCATCCAGGCCGCGCCGAAGCGATACTACCCCGACAAGGAAGCAGTGGCGTCCTTCGTCGGATACACTGGCGAAATCACAGAATCCGAGCTGAACCAGCGTCCGTACCGCGGCTACAAGTCGGGCCAGGAGGTCGGCAAGGCCGGACTCGAGCGGCAGTACGAGGCGCAGCTTCGCGGGAAGGAAGGCACACACTTCGTCGAGGTCGACGCGCGCGGACGCGTCGTCGGCGAGGCAGGCAGTGGGCGTGGCGACGTCGCGCCCGAGTCGCCAGACGCACTCTATACGAACATCGATCTCGATCTGCAGCGTTTTGCGGCCTCGTTGTTCGGCGACACGTTGCAGGGCGGCGTCATGGCGGTGGATCCGAAGACGGGGGAGGTGCTCGCGATCCATAGTGCGCCGAGCTTCGATCCGAATCGCTTCATTGGCGGCGTGTCGACTGAGTACTACTCGCAGCTTCGCGACGACCCACGTCGGCCGCTCTACAACAAGGTCATTCAAGGCCTCTACCCACCGGGATCGACGTTCAAGCTCGCGACGGCGATCATGGGGCTCGAGGCGGGCATCGTCGGGCTGGACGATCACATGCCGACGCCCTGCACGGGCGGGTACTTCTTCGGCAACCGCTACTTCCGTTGCTGGGACAAGAAAGGCCACGGCAACGTCAATCTGCGGCAGGCGATCGAGAAGTCCTGCGACGTCTACTTCTATCAGCTCGGGCTGCGACTTGGCATCACGCGCATGCTCGCGGGCGGCGTGTCGCTCCGCATGAACGACAAGAGCGGCATCGACCTGCCTAACGAAAAACGGCCGCTCTGGCCATACGCCGCGGAATACTTCAACAAGCGCTACGGCCCCGGCGGCTGGAGCAACGGTGTGCTGCTGAGTCTCTCCATCGGGCAGGGCGAGAACTCACAGACCGTCGTCAACATGGCGAAGTTCTACACCGCGCTCGCCACGGATGGCTCGGTGGTGCGGCCGGAGATCGTGAAGCGGCAGACGGAGCGCACGAAGCTGTTCAAGCTGACGGCCGAGCAGATGGCGGGGCTGCAACAGGCGATGGCCGGCGTCGTGTCGTCGCGCGGCACCGCCGCGAGCGCGCAGATCCAGGGCGTCGTGATCGCGGGCAAGACCGGTACGGCGCAGAGCGGTGTCTTCCGCAACGGCATCGAGTTGAACCACGCCTGGTTCACCGGGCTACGCGCCCGCTGACGATCCCGAAGATCGTGGTCGTGGTGATGCTCGAGCAGGTGCCGTTTCACGGCACCGTCGCGGCGCTGATGGCGTCGAAGATGATCGAGCATTACCTCAAGCGGCCGACTATTCAGGGCGCGCAGTTGGAGGGCGATTGATGCGGAAATCGGTCAGCGACTATCCGCTCGTCATCCTCGCGCTCCTGCTCTCCGCGTACGGCATCGCGATCGTCTACTCGGCTGGCCAGACGGATTTTCCGGTCGCGTATATCGTCGGTGCGTGGAAGCGACAGCTGGGGTGGTTCGTATTGTCGCTCTTCGCGGCGTACGTGCTGTTCCGCGCGTCCGTGCGCCTCGTGGATTGGATGACGGTGCCGCTCTACTGGATCGGCATTGGTCTGCTCGTGGTGACGCTCGTATTCGGCTCCGGTGCCGGCACCGCCGCGAGCGTGAAAGGCTGGCTGACGATCGGTGGCGTGCGCATTGGGCAACCGTCCGAGCTCGCGAAGCTGACGGTCGTGCTCATGCTGGCGCGCGTCCTGGCGTCGCGGAAAGAAGCGCCGAAATCGCTGCTCGATCTGTGGAAGCCGGCTGCCGTCGTGGGGCTGCCGTGGCTCCTGATCATGGCGCAGCCGGACCTCGGTACGGGCATCGTCTTCATCGGCATCTTCTTCGCCCTGTTGTTCTGGTCGGGCGTCTCATGGCAGTTACTGGCGCTCATCGCGAGTCCGGCCGTGAGCTTGATTCTCGCGTTCAGCACCGGTCTCTGGGGCGCGTGGTTCCTGATACTCATCGCGCTCGTACTCTACTATCGGCCGTACATGGTCGAGGGCGTTGTGCTGGTCCTGGCGAACGTTGCCATGGGCGTGATCGCACCGCTGCTGTGGGAGCGTCTCGCGCCATATCAGCAGCGACGACTTCTCGTGTTCCTCGATCCATCGGCGGACCCGAGAGCGTCGGGCTACCACGTGCTGCAGTCGCAGGTCGCCATCGGGTCCGGCGGGTGGTTCGGCAAGGGCTACACACTCGGCACTCAGAAGCGGCTGGCGTTTCTACCGGCGCAGCACACGGACTTCATCTTCTCGGTCGTTGGCGAGGAGCTGGGTTTCATAGGCGTGACGCTCGCGCTCGCGCTATTCCTGCTCCTGTTCATGCGCGTCGTTCGGGTTGCGTCCCGTGCGAACGACTCGTTCGGCAGCCTCGTCGCGTTCGGCCTCGGCGCCAGTTGGTTCGTCCACGTGGTCGTGAATATCGGCATGACGCTCAACCTGATGCCGATTACGGGCATTCCGCTGCCGTTCTTCAGCTACGGCGGCTCGTTCATGCTGGCGAGTTGGCTCGCGATCGGGATCCTCCTCCGGATCTCCAGTGAGGGGCGGGGCAGGGCGGACACGCTCGCCGTCTGATACGAGAAGCTGGTAGCTGCCCGCTCGTGCTGGCCGCTGGTCGAAGCAAGGGTGCGGAATTGGGGTCAGACTCGAATTGAACCATTCTCGCGCGGTCGAGTCCAAGGAAATTCGAATCTGACCCCAATTCACTCAGCGTCACCAAGCGACCAGCACGACCACCCAGCACCCAGCGAGTAGTTGCGAGGGTCCCTTCCGTCATTGGACGGTCGGGCTCAGATTTCCCGGATGGCATGGTGGAAAAAGGAGAAAAAGTCCCGCGCCCCGCGCACCGAGAAGCTCGAGATCCCGGCCGACGCGTGGGAGAAGTGCGAGGCGTGCGGGCATACCGACATCCGCGAGAAGTTCGTTCGCAATCTGAACGTCTGCCCCAACTGCGACTATCACCGTCGCATTCGTGCGGGCGACTACGTCGGGATTCTCCTCGATGAGGGGTCCGCCGAGGAGACCGAGGCCGATCTCCGCTCCACCGACCCTCTCGGCTTCCCGGAGTATCAGCAGCGCCTCAAGAAAGCTCGCGCCAACGCGGGTGAGGGCGATGCCATCATGACCGCGACGGGAACGCTCGCGGGTGCCCCGCTCAACGTCGGCGTCATGGACTTCAGCTTCATGGGTGGATCCATGGGCTCTGTCGTCGGCGAGAAGATCGCGCGACTCGGCCAGCGCTCCCTGGAGCGCAAGTATCCACTCGTGCTCGTCTCGGCTTCTGGTGGCGCGCGGATGCAGGAGGGCGTGCTATCGCTCATGCAGATGGCGAAAGCGTCCGCGATGCTCGCGCAGTTGGCCGAGCGCCGCATTCCGTACGTCTCGATCCTGACGAATCCGACGACGGGCGGCGTCAGCGCGAGCTACGCCATGCTGGGCGACGCAATCCTCGCTGAGCCTGGAGCTGTCATCGGATTCGCCGGACCACGCGTGATCAAGCAGACGCTCGGACAGGACCTGCCGGAAGGATTTCAGACGGCGGAGTTTCTCCTCGATCACGGCATGGTCGATCGCGTCGTGCACCGCCGCGAGCTCAAACAGACGGTCGGGCAACTGCTGCGGCACATGAGCGGAAAGCCGGCCGCGACGGGGTGGGCGTCGCCCTGAGCGACCAGCGCAGCGACTATCGCGGGGCGCTCGACTACCTCTTCACACGCACGACGGGAAAGTCGAAGCTCGGTCTCGAACGAACCGCCGCGTTCCTTCGCGAGCTCGGCAACCCGCACGAGCGCTTGCCGTCACTTCACGTCGCCGGCACGAACGGAAAGGGTAGCGTCTGCGCGACGCTCGAAACCGTGCTTCGCGCGAAGGGGCTCCGCGTCGGCAAGTACACGTCCCCACACCTCGTCGATTTTCGCGAACGATTTCTCGTCGACGGCAGGCGCGTCGATGAGGACTACGTCGTGGATTTCATCGAGCGGTGGACGCCAACCGTGGAGCGTATCGGCGCGACGTTCTTCGAAGCGACGACGGCAATGGCATTCGACCTGTTCGCGCAGCAACACGTCGACGTCGCGGTCATCGAGACGGGGCTCGGCGGACGCCTCGACTCGACGAATGTCGTTCGCCCGCTCGCAGCTGGCGTGACCTCCATTGGCATCGATCACGTCGAGTATCTGGGCGAGACACGCGAGGAGATCGCGGCGGAAAAGGCCGGGATCTTCAAGCGTGGTATCCCGGCCGTGATCGGTGAGCGAGACGAGGCCATTCGCGCGCTTCTCGCTGAACTCGGACGAAAGCATGGCGCGACGCCGATTCTCGACGTCACCACTGCGTCTGCGCCGGAAGACGTTTCCGTCGGGCGCGACGGGACCACGTTCACGCTCACGGTCGGAGGCGAGCGCGGGCAGGTGCGCACCGGGCTCGCGGGAGCGCACCAGGCGTCAAATGCGTCGTTGGCGCTCCTCATGCTCAACGCCGCCGGAGGAACGCTGGCGACGAGTCTGAGCGAGGCGCGCCTCGCTCTACCCTCAGTTCGCCTCCCCGGGCGCTTCCATCGCGTCGGGCCGTACATCTTCGACGTCGCGCACAACCCGGATGGAGCTTCGGTGCTCGCCCTGACCGTGGCTGCCGTTCAACCACCGTCACCGCGTGCCGCCGTGCTCTGCGTGCTCGCTGACAAGGACTGGCGCGGCGTCATGACGGCGCTCGCTCCGGTCGTCGACGTCTTCGTGTTGACCGACGCCCCGACGGCACCAGCGAGCCGCGCCTGGAACCGCGATGACGCGGCGGCGTTCGCGCGCGAGCAGGGCTGGCAGGTGACGTCCGAGCCGGATTTCGATCATGCGCTCGCGAGGGCGGCGGCCACGGCGAAGACGGTTATCGTCACCGGGTCGTTCCACACCGTAGGAGACGCGATGGCGCGCTTGAACGTCGATCCCGTGGACGGGTAGATTTCCCGGATGTCTACAGGAGCATTGCCCGGGTTTCGCGATTTCTACCCCGCCGAGTTCGCCGAGCGATCGCACATCTTCGCCGCGTGGCGTGATGTCGCGCAGCGGTTCGCATTCGCCGAGTACGATGGACCTCCGCTCGAGCCGCTCGATCTCTACACGAAGAAGAGTGGCGAGGAGATCGTCGGTCAGCTCTACAACTTCGAAGACAAGGGTGGTCGCCAGGTCGCACTGCGACCCGAGATGACGCCCACGGTTGCCCGCATGGTCGCCGCGCGCGCGAACGCGCTCCGTAGACCCGTGCGCTGGTTCTCGGTCCCACAGCTGTTTCGGTACGAGCGCCAGCAGAAGGGCCGACTGCGCGAGCACTTTCAGCTCAACGTCGACATCTTCGGCGAGCCCGATGTTTCGGCGGATGCCGAGCTGATTGCGGTCGCCATCGAGATCATGCGCGCGCTTGGGCTCGGCCCGGACGCCGTGCGTGCGCGCGTGTCCGATCGACGACTGCTGAACGCGCTCCTGCTTGCGGCGGGCGTGACTGAATCGCAACTGCCCGCGACGTACGCCGTGATCGACAAGATCGAGCGGACGCCCCTCGCGCTGTCGCAACAGAAGTTGGCCGATGCCGGGCTCGCGGGCGACCTCCCTGCGACCATCACGTCGCTCGTGATCGAGGCGCGCTCGCTCGACGCACTGCGTAGCCGCTTTCCCGACGATGCCGCCGTGAACGAGCATGTCACGCGGTTCGAGCAATACTTCGCGGCGCTCGAGCAGCTCGGGGTCCGGGACTACGTGGATCTCGATCTTCGCATCGTACGCGGGCTCGCGTACTACACCGGCATCGTGTTCGAGCTGTTCGACGCGACCGGAGAGTTCCGCGCGATCTGCGGCGGTGGACGGTACGACAATCTGCTCCAGGCGTTAGGCGGCGTCGACATGCCGGCCCTGGGCTTCGGCATGGGCGACGTGGTGCTCGGTGAGCTGCTCCGGGCGCGAGACCTCATGCCCGCCGGCGCGCAGAAGATCGACTTCTGGGTTGCGCCCGTCACGGCGACGAACCGGCTGCACGCGGTCCGCGTCGCGACCGCGCTTCGCAATGCGGGCGCGTCCGCCGAGTATCCGTTGCGAGACCAGGCGTTGGGGAAGCAGCTCAAGGCCGCTGGCAATGCCGGGGCCGCGCGCGTCGTATTCGTCGGGCCCGAGCTGGAGGCACAAGGGCAGGTCGAGGTGAAGTCGCTCGTCGATGGAAACCAGCGAGCGCTGCCCCTCGATGAGCTCATTCGGCAGGTGCGCGATCACACCAGTGGTAGCTCGGATCGACCGCGGTAGCCGGCGGTCATTCCGGAGTCGTTCGGAATGACGACCGATCACGCAATCCATCCAACTACCACGGTCTTACTCTTCTCATGTCCGACGATAAAAAACTGACGACCCGCGCGGCCGACTTCAGCGCGTGGTACAACGAACTCGTACTCCGCGCGGAGCTTGCGGACTACTCGCCCGTGCGTGGCTGCATGGTCATCCGGCCTAACGGCTACGGCATCTGGGAGCGCATGCAGCGGGCCCTGGATGACAGGTTCAAGGCGACCGGCCACAAGAACGCGTACTTCCCGCTGTTCATTCCGGAGAGCTTTCTGCACAAGGAGGCCGAACACGTCGAAGGGTTCGCGCCCGAGGCCGCGGTGGTCACGCACGGCGGTGGAAAGAAGCTCGAGGAACCCCTCGTCGTGCGACCCACGTCCGAGACGATCATCTACTCGATGTACGCGAAGTGGGTGCAGAGCTATCGTGACCTGCCCATTCTGATCAATCAGTGGGCGAACGTCGTGCGATGGGAGATGCGCACGCGACTCTTTCTGCGCACGCTGGAGTTTCTGTGGCAGGAAGGGCACACCGCGCACGTCTCGCACGACGAAGCGCAGGAAGAGACGCTCAAGATCCTCCGCCTCTATCGTGATTTCATGGAGGGTTGGATGGGCATGCCCGTGATCACCGGGCAGAAGTCGGACGCCGAGCGCTTCGCGGGTGCGCTTCGCACGTATTCGTGCGAGGCGATGATGCAGGACAACAAGGCACTCCAGGCCGGGACGTCGCACAACCTTGGCCAGAACTTCTCGAAAGCGTTCGAGCTCTCGTTCCAGACGGAAACCGGCGGGCAGGAGTTCGCCTGGAATACGAGCTGGGGAGTGTCGACGCGGCTCATTGGTGGCCTCGTGATGACGCACGGCGACGACGCCGGTCTCGTGACCCCTCCCATGCTTGCCCCCACGGAGCTGGTCATCGTTCCGATCTACCGGAGCGACGAGGAGCGATCCAAGGTGCTGGAGGCGGCGGGACAGATCGAGCGCGATCTGGGTCGCGCCGACCGCCGGTACCACAATCCGATTCGCGTTCATGTCGACCGGCGCGACGGGATGAAACCCGGGGCGAAGTACTACGAGTGGGAGCTGCGCGGCATCCCGCTACGGATCGAGCTCGGTCCACGCGATCTCGACAAGGGGCAGGCGGTGCTCGTGCGACGCGACACGAAGGAGAAGAAGCCCGTGTCGCTCGATACGTTAGGCACGGAGGTGGAGACACTCCTCGTGCGGATTCAGAACGACATGCTCGCGCGTGCGCGTGACCGCCGCGAGGCGAACAGCCTTCGTGGCGGAATTACGTACGATCGCTTCCGTGAAGTCATGCAAGGCGACGGCGCGTTCGTCTACGCCGGCTGGTGCGGCAGCGGCGCATGCGAGGCGCAGATCAAGGAAGACACGAAAGCAACCATTCGCGTCCTGCCGGACGAGGAGTTCCGATCGGCCGAAGCCCCGACGACGTGTTTGAAGTGTGGGCAATCCGCTACAGCCGAGGCATTGTGGGCGAAAGCGTACTGACCCGGCCGTTCGCCCGCGCGGACAGCGGTGCTCTCGCGTGTGAGGGAGTGCCGCTGTCCACGATCGCCGAGGCGGTCGGGACGCCGACGTATGTCTACAGCGCCAACGCCGTGCGCGATCAATACGCGCGTCTGGCGGCGGCGCTGAGCGGTGTTCCGTTCCGCATTCACTACAGCCTCAAAGCGAATTCGAATCGCGCACTGCTGTCACTGCTTCGTTCGTTAGGCTCGGCCGCCGACGTCGTGTCCGGTGGGGAGTTGTATCGCGCGCAGCGCGCCGGGTTTCCCGCGAGCGACATCATCTTCGGTGGCGTCGGGAAGACGGAGCAGGAGATTGCCGACGGCTTGGACGCCGGCGTGCTGCTGCTGAACGTGGAGTCCGATGATGAGGTACGGATCGTCGACCGGCTGGCGCGCGAGCGAGGGATAGTCGCGCGGATCGCGCTTGCGCGTGAACCCGGAGATCACGGTCGAGACGCCACACTCCTACATCCGCACGGGCGAAAAGGGCCACAAGTTCGGAATCCCGTACGATGAGGTACGTGAGGTCGCGCGCCTGGCGGCGTCGCTGCCTAACGTCGTGCGTGCACGGGCTCGACATGCACGTCGGGTCGCAGCTATCGCGGCTCGATGCCTACCGACATGGCATCGAGCGTGTGCTGGAGTTGCTCGCGCAACTTCGCGCCGACGGCGCACGCGACCTTCGGTACCTCGACATCGGCGGGGGCCTGGCCGTCACGTATGACGCCGAGGAGCCGACGGACCTCGAGCAGTATGCGGAGATCGTGGTGCCGGCAGTGCGCTCGACGGGGCTACAGTTGATCGTCGAGCCAGGCCGGTTCATGGTCGGGAACGCGGGTGTGCTCATCAGTCGCGTGCTGTACCGAAAGCGCAGTGGCGGCAAGGAACTGCTGGTGGTCGACGCCGGCATGACCGACCTGCTTCGGCCGTCGCACTACAACGCGTACCATCGCATCGAAGCGGTGGAAACGATCGAGGGTCGGTCGCGCGTCGATGTCGTCGGGCCCGTGTGCGAGAGCGGTGACTTCCTCGCGCTGGACCGCGAGCTCGAAGATCTGCGGGCGAGCGATCTCATCGCGGTACATTCCGCGGGCGCGTACGGGTATGCGATGTCCTCGAACTACAACACGCGCGGTCGCCCAGCGGAAGTACTGGTCGACGGTGATCGCTTCGCGCTCGTCACGCAGCGAGAGAGTTACGAGCACCTGGTAGCGCCGGAGGTTCTCGAACCCGAATGGAGGGGGAGGGTCGACTGATGCTCATAGGGCTGATGTCTGATTCGCACGACCGAGTGCCGGCGATTCGTGAGCTGCTCGAGCGCATGATCGAACACGGCGCCGGGATGGTACTGCACGCGGGCGACTACTGTTCGCCGTTTTCACTCGCGCCGTTTCTCGAGCTCAACGTGCCGTTCGCCGGTGTGTTCGGGCGCAACGATGGTGACCGCGAAGGGCTCAAGGCGTACGCCGCGAAAGGTGTCGGCATCGAGCTCCACGAGTCACCGCATAGCTTCGAGGTCGGCGGGCGCCGCATCCTGCTCGTTCACGACCTGGGCGAAGTCCACGAACGTTCGCTCGAGTCGCACGAGATCATCATCAACGGCTTCACGCATCAGCAGGAGATGCGAGAGCTCGAAGGCGGCGCGTTGATCGTGAACCCGGGCGAGGCGTGCGGCTGGCTCACTGGTACGCCCGCCGCCGCCATCCTCGACCTCGACACGAAGCACATCGAGTTCATTTCCCTCACGGAGCCCGCGTGGAAGGTGTGAAGAGTCCGAGCCGCATTCTGATCATCGATTACGGCTCTCAGTTTACGCAGCTCATCGCGCGTCGCGTTCGCGAGGCGCGCGTGTACTCGGAGATTCATCCGCCGACACGAACGGTCGAGTGGATTCGCGAGTGGAAGCCGACAGGCATCATTCTCAGCGGTGGGCCCAACTCCGTATACGGCGAGGACGTGCCGAGCGCCGAACCGGCGCTGCTGGACGTCGCGCCCGTGTTAGGCATCTGCTATGGGATGCAACTCATCGCCCACCTGCAGGGCGGCGCGGTCATCGATGCAGGGAAGCGCGAGTACGGACGCGCTGACCTCATCGTCGACGAGGCCGCAGGGTTGTTCGCCGGCTTCGATCCTGGCGAGAAGACACCTGTCTGGATGAGTCACGGCGATCACGTGGACGTGCCACCGCCGGGTTTCCGCGTTACCGCGAGCAGCGGCAGCGTGGCAATCGCGGCGATGCGCCACGAGACGAAGCCCGTGCACGCCGTTCAGTTTCATCCGGAGGTCGCGCACACGGCGCGCGGTGCGGACATCATCTCGAACTTCGTGTTCGATGTCTGCGGCGCACACGCGTCCTGGACGCCCGGCACGTTCATCGAGGAAGAGACGGCGCGAGTGCGCGAGCGGGTCGGCAACGCTCGCGTCATTTGCGGACTCTCGGGAGGCGTCGACTCCGCCGTCGCCGCGGCGCTCGTGCACAAGGCGATCGGCGATCAGCTCACGTGCATCTTCGTCGACACTGGTCTCCTGCGCATGCACGAGCGCGACCAGGTGGAACGAACGTTCCGCGCGCATCTCGGCATCGATCTCATCACCGTTCGCGCCGAGGATCGGTTCCTCGATGCGCTCGCCGGTGTTGAAGATCCCGAGAAGAAGCGCACCATCATCGGCCACACGTTCATCGACGTCTTCGAGGACGCGGCCGAGAAGGTGGGTGAGGGCGTCGCGTATCTGGTGCAGGGAACGCTGTATCCCGATGTGATCGAGAGCGCGTCGCCTCGCGGCGGTCCGTCCGTCACCATCAAGACGCATCACAATGTCGGCGGACTCAAGCCCGACATGAAGTTCAAGCTCATCGAGCCGCTGCGCGAGCTGTTCAAGGACGAAGTGCGCAACGTCGGACGCGAGCTCGGGCTCCCGGAGGAAATCGTCGGGCGCCACCCATTCCCGGGTCCGGGGTTGGCGATCCGCGTGCTGAGCGATGTCACGAAGGACAAGCTCGATGTGCTGCGCAAAGCGGACGCGATCTATCTCGAAGAGATCCGCTCGGCCGGTCTGTACGACGACATCTGGCAGGCGTTCGCCGTGCTGCTGCCGGTGCGCTCCGTGGGCGTCATGGGCGACTACCGCACGTACGAGAATGTCGTCGGCGCTACGCGCGGTCACCAGCACAGACGGCATGACGGCGGATTGGTTCCCGTTCCCACACGACGCGCTCGGCCGGATCTCGAGCCGCATTATCAACGAGGTGCGTGGCGTGAATCGCGTGGTCTACGACATCAGCTCGAAGCCGCCGGCGACGATCGAGTGGGAATGAGATAGGGACTGGGAATTGGGAACTGGGGAATCGGGAAAACCAAAACCCTCGGGATGCATGTCTCTCAGAGCGAGAGTGCGTCTCGAGGGCTTCTCAGTCCCCAGTTCCCGATTCCCGATTCCCGAGTCGCTACACTCCCTTCTCCTCGAGGAGCTTCATGAACTCCGGCGGGTTCGTGAGCGCCATCAGTCGCTCCGGAACGTCCGGCTCCTTGCTGAACTGCGCGATCTTCCCGAGCACGGGGAGATACTGATTCGAGACCTCGAGCGGCGGCGCGACGATCAGGAAGAAGAACCTCACAGGCTTCTCATCGATCGCCTTGAAGTCCACGCCTCCGCTCTTCCTGCCGAACGCCACGCGGAGCTTGTTCACGACGAGCGAGCGGCAGTGGGGAATCGCGATACTCCGCCCGATGCCGGTCGACCCGAGATTTTCGCGGCGCTTCAGCATCTTGAACAGCATCCCCTCCGACTTCTCGTCGAGTTTGAGGAGGCTGATCATTTCCTTCAGGATGTCGTCCTTGGTCGTCGCTTCGAGCTCGAGCTTTACGGCATCTTCCGAGAAGAACTCGCGCAGTTCCATCCGTTCCCCGATCGTCGTAGAAAAAGAGGGGCACCCCCGGCGCCCCATAAGCGACCGAAGTTACCCGACTCGGCAAGTCGTGTCAAACCTTCACGTTGCACGACTTCCAGAGCCCGGTTAGCTTGCCCATATGCGCTTCCCGTACCCCGTCGACCACGAGATTCCAGTCATCCTCGCCCCTATGGCGGGGGTATCGGAGTCGCCGTTCCGCCGATTGTGCCGGAAGCATGGAGCGGACGTCGTCGTCACGGAATTCCTGTCCGCGGAGGGCATCCGTCGCGAGAACCAGGCGACGATCAGCAAGCTCCGGTTCGGGCCTGACGAGCGCACGATCGGTGTACAGATCTTCGGCGCCGATCCGGACGCGATGGGTGACGCCGCACGCCTCGTTACCGACGTTTTCCAGCCGGACTTCATCGACATCAACTTCGGCTGCCCGGTCAAGAAGGTCGTTCGGCGAAATGGCGGCTCTGGGTGCCTGAAGGATCTCGGCCTCGTCCAGGACGTCATTCGGGCCGTCGTGAAGGGCACGTCGCTGCCCGTAACGGTCAAGATTCGGAGTGGCTGGAGCGAGGAGATGCGCGACCCGGTCACCATCGGCCTGCGCTGTCAGGACGCCGGCGCACGCGCGCTCGCGCTTCACGCACGGACGCGCACGCAGATGTATACGGGCAGCGCGCGCTGGGAGGAAATCGCCGCGGTTGCGGCGGCGCTGGAGATCCCCGTCATCGGCAATGGCGACATCAAGACGGCCGCCGACGCGCACCGCATGTACAAGCAGACCGGCTGCGCCGGCATCATGATCGCACGCGGATCGTTTGGGCAACCATGGATCTTCGCGCAGACGCGAGCGCTGATCGATGGCACGCCCGTCCCGCCCACGCCATCCGTCGCCGAGCGCTTCGCCGTCGCGCTCGATCATGCCGCGATGGTCCAGGCGTACGAGCCCGATCCCGAAGGCGCGGCGATCGAATTCCGCAAGCACCTCGGCTGGTATGTGAAGGGGCTGCCTAACTCGGCGGACCTTCGTCGCCGGTTGCACTCAGTGAACGGCTTCGGGGAAGTCGAAGGCATCTTCGCCGACTACCTTCGCTGGCACGAGGAGCGTGCGGAGCACACGTCGTACGACGACGTCGCGGACGCCGCGGATCTGGAGACCGCCGAGGCGTGATTCGTGACCGTGTGCTGGCGCTGCTGCGCCAGGTCGCGGACGGTCAGCTGGACATCACTGCGGCGCTCGATCGACTGAGTCAGGATCCGCTCGAGTCGTTGCCGTTCGCGACGATCGATCACCATCGCGCGCTCCGGCAGGGCTATCCCGAAGTGATTCTCGGGCAGGGGAAGACCACCGAGCAGGTCGTGGCGATCGCCGATCGAATTGCCGCACGAGGCGAAGGGTTCCTCGTCACACGCGCCACCGAGGACGCCCTCGCGTCTCTCCGCCAGCGCTTTCCCTCGGTCGACGTCAATGCGCTGGCGCGGTGCGCACACCTGGCTCCGCGTGAACCCGTGCCGATGGGCCGCGGGACCATTCTGATTGTGACCGCCGGCACAAGCGATCTCCCCGTCGCCGAGGAGGCCGCGGTGACCGCGCGCGCGTTAGGCAACGCGGTAGAGCGACTCACCGACGTCGGCGTCGCGGGAATTCACCGCGTGCTCGCGGGCGCTGAAGCACTGACAAAGGCGGCGGTCGTGATCGTCGTCGCGGGCATGGACGGCGCGTTGCCGTCGGTCGTCGGCGGGCTCGTCGCGACGCCTGTCATCGCGGTGCCGACGAGCATCGGCTACGGGGCGAGCTTCGGTGGCGTTGCGGCGTTGCTGGCCGCGCTAAACAGTTGCGCCGCAGGCGTAACGGTCGTCAACATTGACAACGGATTCGGTGCTGCCGTGGCAGCGTCCCGGATCACACACGCGTCGATCTCGTAGCTTCCCGCCAAAACCCCTCTCGTGGTCAAAACGCGGATCTGGGTCAATGTGGCCGCGATCTCCGCGTGGGTCCTCGCTCTGGCCGGCATGCTGGCGCTGGCATGGGGAGCACAGGCGCCCTCGTGGACATCCGGTGTCGCCGCCGCTGCGTCAGTCGCCGCAGTGACGTACGCGTGGCTGCTCATCAGCCAGCGTCTCGACCCGCCGCAACGAGAGTTCATCAAACAGTACCTCGCGCTCGCGCTCGCGCCTGTGACGTGGCTCGCCGCGGCGTCAGGCGGCCCCGGGTCTCCCGCCGTCGTCGCATTGGCGCTTGGCGTCCGCGTCGTTGCCGGCGCCGAGAACATTCGGGCCGCGATATCGGTTGCCGCTGGGGCGCTGGTCGCACTCACGGCGATTCACTACTCGGTTGGCGGTGCGATCGCGTTCTCCAATGTGCTGAGCGGCGGCGTCATCTTCGCGGCGCTCGCGCTGTTCCCGGCGTGGCAGGTCCAACGCGCGCAGGAGAACGCGAAACGTCGTCGCCGGGCCACGCGGTCCGAGAGCGTGTTCGGCGGCGAACGTACCAACACGCCGCGCGGTCACGAGGCGATGCCGTCCGATCTGCGGCGCGGCGTCGAGGTCACGCGACAGGAAGCAGAGGAGCGTCGGCAGACCGAAGTCCTCAGCCGCTATCTGTGTGACGTCCGTGATGCGTTAGGCGCCGACGAGGTGGTGTTCTGGCGCTGGACGGGCGGGCGCGACACGCTCGTTGCCGCCGCCTGTTCGGGAGAGGGGACAGAGACCGAGCCGACGAAGTTCAACCACGCCGAGTGGCTTCCGCTCGTGAAGTGGTCGGCCGAGGAGCGGATCGTTCACTTCGATGACGGCAATCCGGGACCGCGAGTCGCGATGGGACCGGTGGCCGGGCTCAAGCGCGCGTTCGGCGCGCTCAGCATCTCGTCGGAAGCCGGGCCTCAAGCCGTCGAAAGACGAGCTCAAGACGTGGGTGCCGCGATACACGGCGCAGGTCGCCGTGCTCGCGGAACTGCTCGAGACGCGAGAAGAAGTTGGTCGGCAGAATCGCCGGACGCAGGCACTGTTGCGCGCGGCGCAGCAGTTCCAGTCGAACCGCACGATCGAGTCACTCGGCCGCTCGATCTGCGAGACCGCGCTGGAGGTGACGTCCGCCTCACGCGGGGCGCTCGTGCGCTGGCATCCGAACTCGAGCGACGGCGAGGTTCAGAGCGTTTCCGAGGGCCATCGGATCGCCGAGGGCTGGCCGATCAGCGAGGACTCGCAGGTCGGGACCATGTGCAAGAATGGTCTGCCGCAGGTGTGGGAGGACGCGCGCATGATCGCGCGTCACACGCGCATCTACGGCGCGTGGGAAACGCCTCGGCCCATCGGGTCGCTCGGGATCATTCCTCTCAAGCGCGAGGCTGGTGTCATTGGTGCGATTGTCATCGAAGGCGACGAGCCCGGAGACGTGCTGATCGCCGAGGTCCGTAACGTTCGACTGCTCGCGGCCATTGCTGCGGTCTCGCTCGAGACCATGTGGGAGATCGAGGAAGTCACTCGCCGCGCCCGTACGGACCAGCTGACGGGGCTCGCGAACCGCCGCCATTTCGATGAGCAGATCACCCGAGTCCTCGCGGAAACGGATCGGTTCGGCGGTTCGGCGTCGCTAGTCGTGGCCGACATCGATTTCTTCAAAGCGGTCAACGACACGTTCGGTCACGATGGCGGCGACGCAGTACTCCAGAGCGTCGCACAGACGTTCCAGGAAGGCGTACGGAACGTGGACACGTGCGCGCGCTATGGCGGTGAAGAGATCGCGGTGCTGTTGCCGCAGACGAGCATGGACGGCGCGCGCGACTTCGCGGAGCGGCTGCGCAAGGCGATCGAGTCGCGCGTGGTCATCCACGCCGGGCGCGAGATGACGGTGACGGCGTCGTTTGGTGTCGCGACGTATCCGGATAGCGCGGCGGCGCATGATGCGCTGTTCCCGACGGCGGACCGGGCGCTCTACCAGGCGAAGGCCGAGGGGCGAAATCGGGTTCGGTGCGCGATTCCAGGCGTAGTGCAGAAAGCAACTTAGCCGTTCGACTTCGAGTCACTTTCGAGCCAGCGGCTCAGGTTGATCCGGCGGCGGTGACCGATTAGGTTTGGTGCTACGGGGGCGACTGGCTTCGACGGGGTTAGTGAAGCTGTGGCCGCGTGCCCAGGTACTCGGGTCCCTGGTAAAACACTCGGGAAAATCACAACTGCCAACAACAACCTGGCAATGGCTGCGTAAAGCTTAGGCTTTACAGCACCTGCCCATGGGGAAGCCCGCCCGAGGCGGCTTCGTGGGTATCGCAAATTCGGGATAGTCCTGCGCGTGCGCTCTCCGCGTCGGGGCGAAAGAATAGAGAGCTCGTCCAGGAGTGGGCTGCCTACTGGCCAGCGACTGGAGACCTCAACCGGTGGGCTACGCACGTAGACGCTGTGGTGGATCTAGTTTCGGACCGGGGTTCGATTCCCCGCGCCTCCATCAAACGAGAACGGGCCCGCCTAAAGGCGGGCTCGTTTCGTTTGAGCTATCAGCCATCAGCCATCAGCCATCAGCTCAAACGGCGCAGCTCGCGATCGCCGGCGCGTCGCCGGATCGCGCTCGCGATCGCCAGAGACGCGCTCGAGCGACGCGAGCATTCGACGAACTTCCGACAGGGCGCTCTGGCAGCTCGTCGCGCACACTGGCCTCGGTATAGCTCAGGTCGTGGGCGAGGATCAGGTAGTACGACAGCTCGCTCGCGGAGCCCAGCGAGGTTCGGGCGTGCTTCGCCAGCTCCGCGTCGCTGTTCTTGCCGCAGCCTTCCGCAATGTTTGCCGGAACCGAAACGGCTGCTCGACGCGCTTGCGACGTCAGCCCGTACAGCTCATGCTCGCGGCCAGCGCGCCGTTTCGCGGTAGACGGCGAGGGTCAGCTCGTGCGCCTTCTTCCACACTGCCAGCTTCGTGAAGTCTCCCATGATTGGCCTCGCGGGTTCGAGGCCAATCTCGGTGCGCAAGCTTGACTGCGCTGCGACATCCATGTCGCGTGCGCGACAGCACGCAATCGAACGCGCCGTCTTCTAGCTGATGGCTGATGGCTGATGGCTGATGGCAGCCGGTCGGGGTCGCCGCCAAGCGCGGCATGGGCTGCGGCCAGACGGGCGATCGGCACTCGGAACGGCGAACAGGACACGTAGTCGAGTCCCAGCTCGTGACAGAGCTTCACCGAACGCGGTTCGCCGCCATGCTCGCCGCAGATGCCCACCTTGAGATCCGGACGCACGCGGCGGCCATCCTCGACGGCCATCCGCATCAGCTTGCCCACGCCCGTCGCATCGAGCACGTGGAACGGGTCGTCCGGAAGAATACCTTTCTCGACGTAGTACGGCAGGAATCGACCGGCGTCGTCGCGGCTCAGGCCGAACGTGGTCTGCGTCAGGTCATTCGTGCCGAACGAGAAGAACTGCGCCGTCGCCGCGATCTCGTCGGCGGTCAGCGCCGCGCGCGGCAGCTCGATCATCGTGCCGATGAGATAGGGCACGTCCTCACCCATTCCGCCGAGCACCTGGCGCGCGACGTCCTCGAGGATGGCGCGCTGGTTCTCGAACTCGCGCGCCGTCGCCACCAGCGGAACCATGATCTCCGGCTGCACGTCGATGCCGCGCCGCGATGCCCGCACCGCCGCCTCGAAGATCGCGCGCGCCTGCATCTCCGTGATCTCGGGGTACGTGATGCCGAGTCGGCAGCCGCGATGTCCGAGCATCGGATTCGTCTCGCGCAGCGACTCGACGATGCGGTTCAGCTCGTCGCGCGGCATGCCAAGCGTGCGCGCGAGCAGCTTCGACTCCTCGCCGCCGTGCGGCAGGAACTCGTGCAGCGGCGGATCGAGCAGCCGGATCGTCACCGGGAAGCCGTCCATCGCCTCGAAGATCCCCTCGAAGTCCGCGCGCTGCATCGGCAGCAGCTTCGCGAGCGCGCGGCGGCGTCCGCCCTCGTCGCGCGCGACGATCATCTCGCGCATCGCCGTGATGCGATCGCCCTCGAAGAACATGTGCTCGGTGCGACACAGCCCGATGCCTTCCGCGCCGAACTGCCGCGCGACGCGCGCGTCCTGCGGCGTGTCGGCGTTCGCGCGCACCGCAGGCGACGCACCTCGTCGGCCCAGCTCAAGACGCTCGAGAACGACTGATACATCGGCGCGCGTGCGGCGGGCGAGCGTCCCGCTCGTCACCGCACGATCTCGCTCGGAATCGTCGGCAGATCGCCGAGGAAGACGCGGCCGGTCGCGCCGTCGAGCGTGATCCAGTCGCCTTCGGAGACCGTCGTGCCGTCGACGCTGAACGGCGCTTCTCGGCGTCGACGTCGATGTCCTTGCAGCCGACGACGGCGCACTTGCCCATGCCGCGCGCGACGACGGCGGCGTGACTCGTCATGCCGCCGCGCGCGGTGAGCACCGCGCGCGCCGCGACGATGCCGTGAAAGTCCTCCGGCGTCGTCTCGTCGCGCACGAGGATCACCGCGTCGCCCGCGGCCGCGCGCCGCTCGGCGACGTCGGGATCGAACACGGCGACGCCGCTCGCGGCACCCGGGCTCGCGGGCAGCCCGGTGCAGAGCGGCTTCGCGCGCGCCTGCGGGTCGATGATCGGGTGCAGCAGCTGATCGAGCTGGTCGGCGACGACGCGCTTGCACCGCCTCGTGTCGCGATCGATGAGCCCTTCGTCGACCATGTCGCGCGCGATGCGCACCGCGGCGGCCGCGGTGCGCTTTCCGGTGCGCGTCTGGAGCAGATAGAGCTTCCCGCGCTCGACGGTGAACTCGATGTCCTGCATGTCGCGGAAGTGCCGCTCGAGCCGGTCCTTCGTCTCGAGCAGCTCCGCGTACGCGCTCGGGAAGCCGATTCGCCATCTCCTCGATGTCGAGCGGCGTGCGAATGCCGGCGACGACGTCCTCGCCCTGCGCGTTGACGAGGAACTCGCCGTAGAACTTTCGCTCGCCGGTCGACGGATCGCGCGTGAACGCGACGCCGGTGCCCGAGTCGTCGCCGAGGTTGCCGAACACCATGGCCACGATGTTGACGCCGGTGCCGAGCGTCTCGGAGATGCCGTTCACCTGCGGTAGTCGACGGCCTTCTTGAGCGTCCACGACTTCCACACCGCTTCGATCGCGCCCCAGAGCTGGACGACCGGGTCCATCGGGAACGTCTGCGCCGGTGACGTTGCGAACGAGCGCCTTGTACTCCTCGACGAGATTCCGCAGCGCATCCTCGCTCAGCTCGGCGTCGGTCTCGACGCCCTCGGTCATGCGCTTCGCGCGGAGCAGATGCTCGAAGTTCTGGATCGGGACGCCGAGCACGACGTCCGACGTACATCTGGATGAAGCGGCGATACGAGTCGTAGGCGAAGCGCGCGTTGCCGCTCTGGCGCGCGAGCGCCACGACGGTGCGATCGTTCAGCCCGAGGTTGAGGATCGTCTCCATCATGCCCGGCATCGACACGGGCGCGCCGGATCGCACCGAGACGAGCAGCGGATTCGTCGCGTCGCCGAACCCCTTGCCGGTCACCTCCTCGAGGCGCGCGACGTGCGTCTCGACCTCCGTCGCGAAGCGTCGGCGGGAACGTGCCGTCGCGCAGGTAGTCGATGCAGACCGCGCACGCGATCGTGAACCCCGGCGGAACCGGAACGCCGAGATTCGTCATCTCGGCGAGGTTCGCGCCCTTGCCGCCGAGCACGTCGCTCATCTCGCGCGTGCCTTCGGCCTTTCCGTTGCCGAAGAAGTAGACGAGCATCGGGCGACCGGTGTGGGACGTGCTACAGGGCGGTCAGCGATCAGCATCCGCAGCCGAATCGCAGCTTGTCGGGATCCGTCGGGGGCGGCGTTGGATAGTCGCCGGAGAAGCAGGCGTGGCAGAAGCCGCCCGGTCCGCCGGGCACCGACTCCGAGCATCCCGTCGAGCGACAGGTAGCCGAGCGAATCGACGCCAATGTGCGCGGCGATCTCGCTCGGTGGTCATGTTCGCCGCGATCAGCTCCTCGCGATTCGGCGTGTCGATGCCGTAGTAGCACGGACCGGTGATCGGGCGACGAGCGACACGCGCATGTGCACTTCTCGCGCCCCGGCCGCGCGAACCATCGCGACGAGGCCGCGCGTCGTCGTGCCGCGCACGATCGAGTCGTCGACCATGACGACGCTCTTGCCGTCGAGCACCTCGCGCACGGCGTTGTACTTCACCTTCACCTTCGCGTCGCGGCCGGCCTGCGTCGGCTGAATGAACGTGCGGCCGACGTAGTGATTGCGGATCAGCGCGAGCTCGAGCGGAAGGCCGCGACTCCTCGGCGAAGCCGAACGCGGCGGAGTTCGACGAGTCGGGAACGCTGAACACGAGCTCGGCGCTCGGGGCAGGGCACTCCTGCGCGAGTCGACGGCCGAGCGCGCGCCGCGCGCGATCGACCGAGCCGCCGAACACGCGGCTGTCGGGACGCGCGAAGTACACGTACTCGAACACGCAGCTGCGCGAGTCCTTCGGCGCGCGAACGGCATGATCGACCGCATCCCGCTGCGCGTCGACCGCGACGATCTCACCCGGCTCGACTTCGCGCATCGACCGTCGCGCCGACGATGTCGAGCGCGCACGTCTCGGACGCGACGACGTACGCGCCGTCCGACGTTCGCCCGATCACGAGCGGACGCCAGCCGCGCGGATCGCGCGCGGCGAGCAGCGTGTTCGCCGATCAGCACGAGCAGATCGAGTACGCGCCTTCGACGCCCTGCAGCGCCTCGGCGAGCTTGCTCTCCGGGCGTCTCGGCGGTCGACTTGCGCGAGGCGATGCACGAGGACCTCGGAGTCCATCGTCGACGTGAAGATCGATCCCTGGTCCTCGAGCTCGCGGCGCAGCTCGGTCGCGTTGGTGAGGTTGCCGTTGTGCGCGAGCGCGATGTGGCCGCCACGGAAGCGCGCGAGCACCGGCTGCGCGTTCTCGATCGTCGACGAGCCGGCCGTGCTGTAGCGCGTGTGGCCGATGGCCAGCGACGCCGTCGAGCGATCCGACGGTGTCGCCGTCGAAGCCGTCGGACACGAGGCCCATCTTGCGCGCTGACGCGCGCCGATCCCGTCGTCATCGATGGCGACGATGCCGGCCGATTCCTGTCCGCGATGCTGCAGCGAGTAGAGGCCGAGGTGCACGACCGACGCCGCCCGCGGCAGACCCCTGAACGCCGAAATATGCCGCACATAAATCAGCTGCTCTCGGTCGAAGGAGCATCGCGTCGGCCAGTGGCGTCGTCCGCCACGGCCACGCGGGTCATGATGGACGGAATCGCGTCGTGGTAGGCGCTGCGCAATCTGCTGCGACCGGCGCAACGAGCTCGCCGCCGCTGTAGCTGGATGCGGAACGGCCGATCGGCCGCGCTCGACGACACCGATGCGCGTCGCACCGGAACGCCGTGCGCCGCGGCAATTCGCTCGACGTCTGCCGGCGAATCCGTCGAGACGACGACGCGTGCCCTGCGCCTCGCCGAAGAGCAGCGCGCGGCGATCGAGATCTCCGGCCCACGACGACGAGATCGACGGTGGCGCTGAGCGGTCGCTCGCGGTTCGCCATCGCGCACTCGGCGAGCGCGACGGCGAGCCCGCCGTCGCTGCAGTCGTGCGCCGATGACACCACGCCGGCCTGAATCGCCTCGAGCAGCGCGTCGATCAGCGCGCCGCTCGGCCTCGAGGTCGCACGCGCGGTGGCGCACCGGCGGTGACGCCGTGAATCGCGCGCCAGATACTCGCGACGCGCCAAGCTCGCGACGTCGGCTCGCCGAGCAGGACGATCGCGTCGCCCGCCGTGCGGAACGTCGCGCGCGTGACGTGGTCGACGTCATCGACGAGGCCCACCATGCCGATGACGGGCGTCGGGATACACCGCGCCGTTCGGACTCTCGTTGTACAGCGAGACGTTGCCGCCCGTCACCGGCGTGCCTAACGCCACACACGCCTCCGCCATGCCGCCGACCGCCTCGCGGAACTGGAAGAACACTTCCGGCCGCTTCGGATTGCCGAAGTTGAGGCAGTTCGTGATCGCCATCGGCCGCGCGCCGGTGCACGCCACGTTGCGCGCCGCCTCGGCGACCGCGATGCGGCCACCGACGCGCGGGTCGAGGTAGACGTAGCGGCCGTTGCAGTCGGTCTTCACCGCGAGCGCCTTCCGCGTGCCGCGCAGGCGAAGGACGGCCGCGTCGCCGCCGGGTCCGATCACCGTGTTCGTGCGAACCGTCGTGTCGTACTGTCGGTAGACCCACGCCTTGCTCGCGATCGTCGGCGACGAGAGCAGCTCGCGCAGCGTCCACGCGGCGTCGCGCTCCTCCGGCACGCTCCGGCGATCGCGTTCGACGTCGCGACGCGCGAAGCGCCACGATCGCGTCGCTCTCTCGCGCCTCGGGGTGATAGACGGGACAGTCAGTGACGAGACGCGAGCCCGGGAACTCGGCGACGACGCGATCGCCTTCGGTCACGCGATACACCGGCTCGGCGATGACCTCGCCGATGACCTCGGCGGTGAGATCCCATTTCGCGAGGATCGCCTTGACCTGCCGCCTCGTGTCCGCGATGCGCGACGACGAGCATGCGCTCCTGCGATTCGCTGAGCAGGATCTCGTACGGCGTCATGCCCTCTTCGCGCACCGGCACCTTCGTCACGTCGATCGTGACGCCAACGTCGCCGCGCGCCGCCATCTCCGCCGACGACGACGTGAGGCCGGCCGCGCCCATGTCCTGAATCGCGACGATGTGGCCGCTCGGATCAGCTCGAGCGACGCCTCGAGCAGCAGCTTCTCGGTGAACGGATCGCCGACCTGCACGCGCGGGCGCTTCGCGTCGCTCTCGTGTGAGAGATCCTCGGACGCGAACGACGCGCCGTGGATGCCGTCGCGTCCCGTGCGCGCGCCGACGGCGATGATCGGATTGCCGACGCCCTCGGCCTTCGCGCGAATGAGATCGCGCTCGTTCATGACGCCGACGCACATCGCGTTGACGAGCGGGTTGCGTCTCGTACGCCGGATCGAAGACGACCTCGCCGCCGACCGTCGGAACGCCGACGCGAGTTGCCGTAGTCGCCGATGCCCTTCACGACGCCGGCGAACAGGTAGCGCACGCGCGGGTGATCGAGCGATCCGAAGCGCAGCGAGTCGAGCATCGCGATCGGACGCGCGCCCATCGTGAACACGTCGCGCAGAATGCCGCCGACGCCGGTCGCCGCGCCCTGATACGGCTCGACGGCGGACGGATGGTTGTGCGACTCGATCTTGAACGCGACGGCGAGGCCATCGCCGATCGGAATGACGCCGGCGTTCTCGCCCGGGCCCTGCAGCACGTACGGTGCCTTCGTGGGAAGCGTCCGCAGCAGCGGGCGCGAATGCTTGTAGGAGCAGTGCTCGCTCCAGAGCGCGCTGACGATCCCGAGCTCGGTGAACGTCGGCGTGCGGCCGAGCATGTCGACCAGGCGTTGGTACTCGTCAGGCGTTAGGCCGTGCTCGGCGACGAGCGCCGGGGTGATGACGGGATCGCCAGGGCGGGGAAGTGCCGTCACGCGTTCCGCTACGTTCCGACTCGGTCTTTCTTCCGTTGCCATTGGCGCGCGAAAAGTTGAAGATCGTCTGGTCGACTGCGCTCAGACACCGACCTGGGCGAGCAGCGACTCGAACAACGCGACACCGTCCGCGGATCCGACGACTTGCCTCGGCGGCGCGCTCGGGGTGCGGCATCAGACCGAGCACGTTTCCGCGTTCGTTGACGATGCCGGCGATGCCGCGCATCGACCCGTTCGGATCGTGCGCGATGGGTCGACTTCGCCCGTCGCGTTCACGTACCGGAACACGACCTGTCCGTTCTGCTCGAGTCGGTCGAGCGTCGCATCGTCGGCGGTGTAGCGGCCGTCACCGTGCGCGATCGGCAGGCGCAGCATCTGGCCGGCGTCGTACTGATTCGTGAAGCGCGTCTCGGTGTTCTCGACGCGCACGCGGCAGAGCTCGCTCACGAACTGCAGGCTCGCGTTGCGCAGCAGCGCGCCGGGAAGCAGGCCCGCCTCGCACGCGATCTGAAAGCCGTTACAGATGCCGATCACCGGACCGCCGCGATCGGCGTGCGCGATCACCTCTCGCATGATCGGCGAGAAGCGCGCGATCGCACCGGCACGGAGGTAGTCGCCGTAGCTGAATCCGCCCGGCAGGATCACGACGTCCACACCGCGCAGGTCGTGGTCCTTGTGCCAGAGGTACACGCCTTCCTGGCCGAGCACGTCGGTCACGGCGAGAAACGCGTCCTCGTCGGAGTTCGAGCCGGGGAAGGTGATGATGCCGAATTTCATGCCTGCTCCACGTTGGCGATCTCGAAGTCTTCCGTCACCGGATTCGCGAGCAGCTTCGCGCACATGTCGCGGACGACGCGCTCCGCGGACTGCGCTTCGGGCGCGTCGGCGTCGATGACGAGATGGCGGCCGACACGCACGTCACGCACGCCGTTGAATCCGAGCGAATGCAGCGCGTCGGCCACCGCCTTGCCCTGCGGGTCGAGCAGGCCGCGCCGGGGAACGATGTGAACGGCGACGCGATATCGACTCATGTTCGCGATCCTCGTGCTTGGGATTGGTGGGCAGGCGGATTCGGGACGATCGCCGCGGTGCCGGCGACGCCGACGCCGCCGTCGGTTCGTCGGCTCCTGACCGTCCGCTGCCTCTCCGTTGAGCGATGCGCCAGTCGGCAGCCCGCGGCCGCACTGCATCGCTCGTGTTCGGGGAGGTCGTCAGCGAGCGTTGGATCGACATCGGCTTCTTCCTCGAGGAATACCGACCGTCGGTCGGGAACATGATCGAGGAAGCCGAGAGCCGCCCACTTCACCGCACCGAACAGCACGTAGGCTACCAATGCGGGAAAGATAAACTCGCGGGGAAGGAAGATGAGCCCGAGAATGCTGCCGACGACGATGCGACGTGCCCACGATCTGGCGCGTCGACCGGTAGCCGATCGTCGGCACGGCCGGATACGGCACGTCGCTGATCATGAGGTACGCGAGGCCCACCATGAGCCAGCGCAGAATCGTGTGCCAGGGCAGCTCGGCGAGCGTGCGGTTGTCGGTGAAGAAGATGACGGTGTCGTTGTACAGCGACGTCTGGCTGAACCAGTAGTACGTCGCGAGCGTCATCCCGGCGGCGGGACTCGGCAGCCCGTGGAAGTGCGTCTTCGCCCGACCAGCCTGCTCGACGTTGAACCGCGCGAGACGAATCACCGCGCACGACGCGAAGATGAAGACGTAGATCCAGTCGTTGCCGTCGGTCTTGAGCGCGGCGAAGAACATGATGAGCGCCGGGCGCGAGCCCGAACGAGATGGCATCGACGAGGGAGTCGAGCTCCTCGCCGAACCGACTGCCGGTGCCCGTCGCACGCGCGATGCGACCGTCGAGCGAGTCGGCGACGCCGCCGAGCACGATGAAGAACGCCGCGGTGCCGAAGCGGCCACGCGACGCCAGCACCACGGCGTAGATACCGCAGAACAGATTGAACAGCGTGAAGCCGTTAGGCAGCAGCACGACCGCCCGCCGGACTTCGGGCCGGCGAAAGCGCGCGCGCGTTCATTTCGCTGGCAGCTCCGCGAGGACGGTTGTGCCGGCGACGGTGAGCTGTCGCCGACCTTGACGCGCACCTTGGACGCCGGCGGGACGAACACGTCGACGCGCGATCCGAACCGGATGATGCCCATCCGCTCGCCCTGCTCGACGCGTTCGCCCTCACGGCTGTAGGTGTGAATGCGCCGCGCGATGAGGCCGGCGATCTGACGCACGAGAATGCGCGCCCGCCCGCCTCGAGCCCGACCGACGTCTGCTCGTTCTCGAGACTCGATTCCTCGGCGGCGGCGTTGAGGAACTTGCCCGGGTTCCGGTGGACGTACTTCACGGTGCCCGACACCGGATACCGGTTCACGTGGACGTTGAAGACGTTCATGAAGATCGACACCCGCATCGCGCGACCGTGCACGAACGTCGGCTCGTCGACTTCCGTGATCATGACGACCTTGCCGTCGGCCGGCGCGATGATCAGCTGGTCGCCGCGCGCGCCGGTGCGCTCGGGGTCGCGGAAGAAGTACGCGACCCACAGCGCGACGAGCGTGAGCGACGAACGCGAGCAGCCACAGCGGCCACGAGCGGCGCGTGAGGGCAGCCGCGTACGCGGCCGCGGCGATCAGCGCCGCGACGATGATGAACGCGAGACCTTCGCGGGCGAAATTCATGAGAGGTCAGCGATGTTCAGGTCGCTGCCCGTGATGCGCCGGAATGCGTCGAGATACCGCGTGCTCGTCGCGTTCACGACGGCCTCCGGCAGCGGTGGCGGCGGATAGTCTGCCCGACCACCGGCCGGCGACGTCGCTCGCGCGTCGAGGTAGTCGCGCAGCGGCTGCTTGTCGAAGCTCGGCTGCGACCGGCCCGGCGCGTACTCGTTCGCCGGCCAGAAGCGCGAGCTGTCCGGCGTGAGCACTTCGTCGACGATGATGATGCGCCCGTCGCGCACGCCGAACTCGAACTTCGTGTCGGCGATGATGATGCCGCGCGGCTCGGCAATCACTCGGCCGCGCGCGTAGACCGTGCGGGTCAGCCGCTCGAGCTCGTCGGCGCCGCGTCCGCACCGACGATCGCCGCGCCATGCGCTCGATCGTGATGTTTTCGTCGTGCCCGGTCTCCGCCTTCGTCGCGGGGCTGAAGATCGGCGGCTCGAGCCGGTCGCTCTCCCGGAGGCCGGCCGGCAACGCCTCACCGGCCAGCGTGCCGTGCGCGCGGTATTCCTTCCACGCCGAGCCGGCGATGTAGCCGCGGATCACGCACTCGACGGGAAACACGTCGGCGCGCCACGCGAGCATCGCGCGGCCGCGCAGCAGGTCGCGGTGCACGTCGAGCGCCGGAACCTCCCGCACGATCTCGTCGACATCGGCCGAGATCATGTGGTGCGGCACGTCGGCTTCCAGCTGCCGAAGCCACCACGCCGTGAGCTGCGTGAGCACCGCACCTTTGTACGGAACCGTCTCGCGCATCACGACGTCGAACGCGCTCACGCGATCGGTCGCCACCACCAGCAGGCGATCCGCATCGACTTCATAGACGTCGCGGACCTTGCCGCGCCGCAGCACGCTGAGCGGGAGCGTGGTCGTCGCGACGCCGGTCATACGCGCACCTCGGCCACGTCCCGCAGGTCCACCGCGGGCGTGCCCGCGAGCAGCGGATCCACGATCTCGTCGAGGAACTCGTCGACCTGCTCGGCGGCGCGACCGATGAACCGCGTCGGGTCCAGCGCGTCGCGCAGGTCGTCCGATCGGCACGCCGTACTCGGGGTCGCCGGCCAGGCGTTCGAGCATGTCGTTTCGCTTGTCCGTCGTCCTTCATGGCGCGGGCAGCCGCGACGCTGTGACGGCGAATCACTTCGTGTGCCGCCTGACGGTCGCCGCCCGCGCGCACCGCGCGCACGATCAGGTCCTCCGTCGCCATGAACGGCAGCTCGTCGCGCGACGCGCTGGCGGATGCGCGCCGGATGCACCTCCAGGCCGCTCGCGATGTTCACCATGAGAATCAGAATGGCGTCGGTCGGCGAGGAACGACTCGGGAATCACCAGCCGCCGGTTCGCGCTGTCGTCGAGCGTCCGCTCGAAGTACTGCACGCCGTGCGTCTGATTGGCGTTAGGCTCGAGCGACCCGACGAACCGCGCGAGCGACGCGATGCGCTCGGCGCGCATCGGGTTGCGCTTGTACGCCATCGCCGACGATCCGATCTGCTCGGACTCGAACGGCTCCTCGATCTCGCCGAACGCCTGCAGCATGCGGATGTCGCTGCCGAACTTCGCCGCGCGACGCCGCGACGCCGGCGACGACGCCGAGCACCTGCGCGTCGAGCTTCCGCGTGTACGTCTGTCCGGTGACGGCGAGCGAGTGCGTGAAGTCCATCGCCGCGGTCACGCGACGGTCGAGCTCGCGGACCCGCTCGTGGTCGCCGTCGAACAGCTGGAGGAAGCTCGCCTGCGTCCCGGTCGTCCCCTTCACGCCGCGAAACGGCAGCGTCGCGCGGCGGTAGTCGAGGTCCATCGAGGTCGAGCACGAGATCCTGCATCCAGAGCGTCGCGCGCTTGCCGACGGTCGTGAGCTGCGCCGGCTGGAGATGCGTGTAGCCTAGCGTCGGCTCGTCCCGCCACTCGCGCGCGAACGCCGCGAGCGCGCGCAAGCGCGGTGATCAACCGCCCGCGCAGCAGATCGAGCCCGCGGCGCATGAGGATCAGGTCGGCGTTGTCGGTGACGAACGCGCTGGTCGCTCCGAGGTGGATGAACGGCTTCGCCGCCGGCGCCACGTCGCCGAACGCGTGGACGTGCGCCATGACGTCGTGACGGAACCGCCGCTCGTAGGCGGCGACCGCCGTCGAAGTCGATGTCGTCGAGATGCGCCCGCATCTGCGCGATCGCCTCGTCGGGAATCGGAACGCCGAGCGCCTGCTCGGATTCGGCGAGCGCGAGCCAGAGCTGGCGCCAGAGGCCGTAGCGCGTCGCGGCGGACCAGAGCCGTAGCATCTCGGCGCGACGCGTAACGCTCGGCGAGCGGGGAGCTGTATTGCGTGAGCCGTTGATCGATCGATGGTCGTCACTGAATCACGACGTCGTGTGTAGTAGACTGCGTCCGCCGCGCTCGTAGACGACGCGCATGGCCGAGCGGCCGGCGTACGTGTCGAGCGCGCTTCTGCACGTCGCCGGCGGACGCGATCGGCATACGGTTGATCTGCACGATGACATCGCCCCGCTGAATCCCAATGTCGTTCGAGACGCGGTCGCTGACGTTGTAGACGACTGCGCCACTGCGGCGACCGAATGCCGCGTTCGGCGCGAATGGCCGGTGTGAGCGTCACGAGCTCGAGCTCCTGCAGCACCGCGACCTTCGGCGCGCTCACCTCCGGCAGGTCCGCGACCTCGACGTTGACCGTCTGATTCTCGGCCACCGCGGCGGATGACCATCGGCACGCGATCGCCGACCCGGAGGTCGAGTCGTTCCGCTTCCCAATCGAATGCGTTCTTGAGCGTGCGCGTTCCGGCTCGCACGAGTCTGATCTCCCGGCTGAATGCCGGCACGCGCCGCAGGCGATCCAGGCACGACCGCGCTGACGATGACACCGGCGTTCAGCGCATCGCGCGGATTGTTCGCCGCTAGGCGGCTGCGACCTTGATGCCGATCCACGGCTGTCGCAGCCGCCCGTGCGCGACGAGATCCTCGGTCACGCGCTTCGCGCGATTGATCGGGATCGCGAACCCGAGACCCGACCGAGCCGCCGCTCGGTGAGTAGATCGATGCGTTGACGCCGATGACGACGCCGTCGGCGTTCACCAGCGGCCCGCCCGAGTTGCCCGGGTTGATCGACGCGTCCGTCTGGATCATGTCGACGTACGCGCCGCCGCCCTCGGCCTGGCCGATCAGGTTGCGCCCGGTCGCGCTGATCACGCCGGCGGTCACGCTCGGCTCGGTGTTGCCAAGCAGGAACCCGTACGGGTTGCCGATCGCGATCGCCCACTCGCCGATGATGATGTCGTCCGAGTTGCCGAGCGGAGCGACGGGCAGGTTGCTTCGCGTCGATCTTCAGCACGGCGAGGTCGTTCTGCTCGTCGACGCCGAGCACCTTGGCCGGGAACGTCTTGCCGTCGCGCATGGCGACCGAGACTCGCGTCGCGCCGGCCACGACGTGCGCGTTCGTGACGATCGTTCCGTTTGGGTCCGTAATGAAACCCGATCCGAGTCCCGCACCGACGCGTTCACCCGACTGACGCCCGTGATCCAGTCGAACGGATCGACGGGGACTCGCTCGACGACCTCGGTCTGAACGGTGACGACGGCCGGTGCGACGCGAGCGACCGCTTCGGTGATCGCGGTTCGGCGTGACGCGGAAACGGACTGCGGCGCGGTCGCCGGTGACTTCGGGATCGTTGCGCGAGCTGAATCGGCCGGGCTCGCTCCTCGCACATCCAGTCGACAACGCGGCGGCGAGCGCCAGCGACGGTGAAGTGCTTCGCGAACATTACTTGACTCTCGTGCGATGAGTTCGGCTGAGATCGGTGAGGAACTGATCGAGTCCCTCGATCTGTCAGCGGATGCAAGAGCAGGGCGCGCAGCACGTCACTCGACACGGCGATGGCGTCAGCACCGGCGAGTGCACAGCCGGTGAACTGCGCCGCGTTGCGCGGCAGCGCGGCGAGTACGTCGCACTCCACGCCGTGCATCTCGAACACCTGATGGATCTCGGCGATCGTGTTCGACGCCGTCCTGACCCTGCGCGTCGATCTGATCGAGGTGGACGCACACCATGCCGGCACCCGCCTTCGCGGCGAGCATCGCCTGCGCCGCGTTGAACACGAGCGTCGCCGCGACGCGCACGCCCTCGGAGCGCAGCCGCTTCATCGCGTCGATCGCGTCTTCGACGAACGGGATCTGCACGATCACCGAATCGGACAGCTTCGCGAGCTCGCGCGCGTCGCGGTAGATGTCGTTCGCATTCACCGCGCCGACCGTCACGGCGACGGGGAACGTCGCCACGCGGCAGATGTCGGCGAGCAGGTCGTTCGCGCCCGCGGGGTGAACCTGTGCCGTCAGCAATGACGGCGTCGTGAGGACGCCGTCAACGAGTCCGTGGCTGTGGGCCCACCGAATGTCGTCGAGCTTTGCGGTCGCGATGAAGATTCTCATTCGGCTGGCAGATACAGGTCGGGAGGGTACGTCACGCGATCGAGAAAGAGGCCGTGCGGCGGCGCGGGCGGTGACACGTCGTCGTTCGCGCCTGCGGCGAGGAGCCGATTCGACGACATCCTGCTCACGACGACCCGAGCTGACCTCGAGCAGCGTGCCAACGAGAAAGCGCACCATGTGGTGAAGAAAGCGATTCGCCTCGATCTCGAAGACGAGGCCGCCCGCGCGGTCTCGCCAGTTGGCCGAATGCACGATGCAGCGATGGTCATCGCGTGTCCGGCGCGGTGCCGCGGACCGCGAACGCGACGAAGCAATGGTCGCCGACGATGATACGCGTCGCGCGATCGAGCAGGGCGCGGTCGAGCGCGCGTGAGTACGGCCACTCGATGTGGCGGCGAAACGGCGAGCGGGCCTCTTCGTCAGTTCCAACGTAGTAGCTGTATCGGCGGGCGAGGGCGCTGTAGCGCGCGTGGAATTCGGGCCGCATGTCGTGCGCCGCGGCGACCCAAATGTCGCGCGGCAACAGTGCGTTCAGTGCGCGTCTCAAGTTCGCGGCGGACCATCGTTCGCTCACCCGAACACCGACTGCCTGGCCGCGTGCGTGCACGCCCGGCATCGGTCCGACCCGCACCAAGAGCCGCGACGTGACCGCCTGTGAGGCGCGTCAACACCCGCTCCAGCTCGCCCTGCACGGTGCGCTCGTTCGGCTGACGCTGCCAACCCGCGAAGGCAGAGCCGTCGTAGTGCAGCACGAGCTGCACGGTGCGCACTGTCATCGCTCGGAAACTAGCCCGACCCACCCCTCTGTCAAGCAAATGGACGGGCGTCGAGCCGAAGGGCGGAAGCGATTGACTTTGCGAGACGTACGCCTCAACATTCGCGTCGCCGATCGAAGCGAATTCGCGCCCGCCGACGGCCTCCCACTTCATGTCTTCGCGGAACCTTCCCTCGCTCGCGCACGCCCTGAGCGTCGCGCCCGACTACGATGCTGCCCTGGTCGCACTCGGCGAAGGTCTCGCCGACGTCGACCGCACCGCACACCTCGGGCTGCTTCGCTACGACGCGCGCCGGGAGATGCTGCGCGAGCGCCTGACGCCGCAACGGCGGGCGAGTCACGAAGACGCCAGTCGAGACGACGTTCGACCATCTGCCGGCGACCGATCCGCATGCAGGTCGCAGCCGGCGGGCAGTTCGTCGACCTCGGCGACCGATCGGCGGAGTACGCGCGCATGTTCAGCTTTCCGCCGTTCCCCGACGGCGGGATTCTGTCGCTGCGCGGCGTCCACGTCGACGGCTGTCTCGCGGCGGTCGTCGCGCTGTACGAGCAGAAGAAGATGTTCGGCACGCGGTCCGTCGAACGCTTCGCGCCATTCGTCGCGTTGTTCGAGCTCGGGTACGCGCGGCTGGCCGAGCGCGAGGCGCGCGACGAGGCGGTGCGCACGCTCGAGGACGTCACGCAGCGCGTCCACGGCGAGTACGTGCGTCGGCTCGCGGAGCTCGAGCACGAGCTCATTCGCGCAAGGGACGAAGCCCGAGCGCCGACGAGCGATGAGGTGTCCGCTCGCATCGTCGCGCTCGAGCGCGAGGTCGCGAAGGCGAACGAGCAGGCGCGCAAGGCGAAGCGCCACTCCGATGAGATCGAAGGACACGTCACCGCCGCCGTGAGCCAGCTCGAGCAGGCGCACGTCGAGCTGCATCGACGCAGCGAGTCGCTTCGCCAGCGGACGCGAACGCTCTATCTCATCGAGCGCGTGCTCAAGCTCGACGCGACCGTCGCGGACCCCAGGCAGCTCGTCGACGGTCTGCTCGCACTCGTCGGCGACGACATGCAGGCGCAGCGCTGCTCGCTCATGCTCGTCGCCCCGGAGCCCGGGTACATCTTCCTGGCTGCGTCGCGCGGCCTCGCGCCGTTCATCGCCGAGGGCTCACGGATCAGGATCGGGCAGGGCGTCGCCGGCCGCGTCGCGCAGGCGCGCGAGCCGCTGCTCGTGCAGGACGTCAGGCAGGCGACGTCGCACCCGCTGCTGCTCGACCAGCATTTCACGACCGGCTCGTTCATCAGCTTTCCGCTGGTCTATCAGGGTGAGCTGGTCGGCGTCGTGAACCTGACGAATCGCGCGCAGTACGGCGTGTTCGTGGACGAGGACCTCGAGCGTGTGCAGGCTCCTGGCGCTCGTCATCGCGCTCGTCGCCACGAACGCGTCGCTCGCGACGCGGCTCGTCGAGTCGATCGGCGCGCGTTAGGCGTACGCCGAGTGACCGGCCCTGCCGCATCCGCACTCGCGACCGCGCTCCAGGCGGCGATCAAGCGCATCGCGTTCGGCGATTCGCTCGACGCGGAGCTGGCGACCGAGGCGTTCGGTATCATCATGCGCGGCGAGGCGACCGCCGCGCAGATCGCCGCGCTGCTCATCGGCCTTCGCGTGAAGGGCGAGACAGCCGACGAGGTCACCGGGCGCAGCCCGCGCCCTGCGCGGGGCCATGGTTCGTCTGCCGGTGGCGACGACGGACGATCTCGTCGATACGTGCGGTACCGGTGGCGGCGCCGTGCCGACGTTCAACATCTCGACCGCAGCGGCGCTGCTCGCGGCCGGCGCCGGCGTTCGGATCGCGAAGCATGGCAATCGGTCGTTCACGACCCAGTGCGGCAGCGCGGACGTTCTGGAGCAGCTCGGGGTGACGCTCGAGGCGCCGCGTGGAAGTCGCGGCACGCGCGCTCGACGAAGCCGGGCATCACGTTCATGTTCGCGCCCGCGATGCACCCGGCCATGCGACACGTCGGGCCCAGTCCGTCGTGAGCTTGGGATTCCAACCGTGATGAACATTGTCGGACCGCTGGCGAATCCCGCGGGCGCGGCCCGCCAGGTCGTCGGCGTGGCCGAGCGGGGCAGGATGCCGCTGCTCGCCGGCGCGCTCGCGGCGCTAGGCGCGGCACACGCGCTCGTCGTGCACGGCGAGCCCGGGATGGACGAGATCTCGCCGATCGGCCCAACGCACGTCGCCGAGGTGCGCGACGGCGCGGTGACGGAGTGGACGATCGACCCGGCGGACTACGGGTTCTCCGAGATTCGCGCGTCGCGAGCTGGCGGCGGCAGGTCCGGCGGACAACGCGCGCACGATCATCGATGTGCTGGCAGGGAAAGGGACACGCCGGCAGCGCAGGGCGGCGGTGGTGCTCAACGCGGCCGGCGCGCTCTACGTCGCGCCGGGAAGTCGCTCGTTCGCCGAGTGCGTCGCCGCGGCGACGCGAGGCGCTCGCGAGCGGGGCGGGGACGGCGGCGCTCGACCGGATGCGCGCGCGCGCTACATCGACCCGCTGATCGGCAGCGGAGCTCTAGTACCGCCGCAGCACGCCGACGACGACGCCCTGAATGCTGATGTCGTTCTCGTGGACGTAGATCGGCGCCATGGTCTCGTTCGCCGGCTGCAGGCGAATCCGCCCATCCCGCTCGCGGTAGAATTTCTTCACCGTGGCCGAATTCCCGCTGCAGCATCGCGATGACCATCTCGCCGTTGTCGGCTCGCTGACGCTCGTTCACGACGACGAAGTCGCCGTCGCGGATCTGCTCGTCGATCATCGAGTTTCCGCGCACGCGCAGCACGTAGTGGTTGCCCGTGCGCCGCACGAAATCGTCCGGCACCGCCACGCTCTCGTTCGCCGTCATCGCCTCGATCGGGATAGCCCGCGGCGACGCATGCCGAGCAGCGGCAGCTCGACCGCGCGCTGGAAAATCTCCGAGGGCAGGATCTCGATCGCGCGGCTCTCGTTGTAGCTCCGCTTGATGTAGCCCTTTCGCTCGAGGTTGCTCAGGTGCTCGTGCACCGTCGCGAGCGAGTTATAGTTGAAGTGCGACGCGATCTCCTCGAAGCTGGGCGCGTAGCCACGCTCCTCGGCGTACGACGACAGGTAGTTCAGGATTTCGCGTTGACGTTTGGTGAGCGGCATAGTGGTTCCCCGCAGGTTGAGCCGACGGCCGCTGTTCCCGAACAACAGCCGAAGAGTACGATATCCGAACAAGGGCCCGAAGTGCAAGCAAATCGTTCGTGGACCCCTCCGATCGGTCCGCTTGGCCGGCTTTCGGCCGCCGCCGCCGTCCGCGCCGCGGCCCTGGACGCTCGAGACGGTCGGCGAGCTGGAACCGCTGGCGCAGGACGTTCCCGCCGGCAGCGGCTTCGCGGCTGCGCTCCGCGCGCTGACGTCGCGGTCATCGCCGAGGTGAAGCGTCGGTCGCCGTCCAAGGGCGTGATCAACGCGTCGATCGACGCGGCGGCACAGGCCTCGGCGTATGCGCGTGGCGGGGCCGCGGCGCTCTCGATCCTCACCGAGCCAGACGGAATTCGGCGGATCGCGTCAGGACCTTGCGCGACGCGCGAGCGGCCACGACGCTGCCGACGCTCAAGAAGGACTTTCACGTCCACCCGATGCAGGTGCTCGAAGCCCGCGCGGCCGGCGCGTCGGCGCTGCTGCTCATCGCGCGCGCGCTTCCGCCGGACGACCTCCGCGACGATGGCCGACCGGGCATCGGAGCTGGGGCTCGAGGTGCTCGTCGAAGTGCGGAGCGAGGCGGAGCTCGAGGACGCGCTCGCGATCGACGACGCGGTCATCGGCGTGAACAGCCGAGATCTCGAGACGCTCGTCATCGATCCCGCCGTGACGACGCGTCTCATCGCGCTGATCCCGCGCCGATCGGATCGCGATCGCGGAGAGCGGCGTGAGCACGCGGCTGGACGTCGAGCGCGTGGCGCAGCGCCGGTGCCGACGCCGTGCTCGTCGGCTCGAGCATCTCGGCCTCGCCCGACCCGACGGCGGCCGTCGCGGCACTGACCGGCGTGACGCGGAGACGCCGTGGCGGTTGAGATCAAGTTCTGCGGGCTGACGCGCGCAGACGGACGCGGCAGTTCGCCGCGTCGTTAGGCGCCGTCTACGTCGGCGTCATTTTCGCCGAGAGTCCGCGCCGCGTCGACCCGGGGCACGCGACCGCGGTGCTCGCCCGGCGTCGCGAGAGCGGGCAAGCACCGTCGGCGTGTTCGGTCCGGCGACCGTCGAGACCGATCGCGACGATCGCCGCCGAGGCGGCACTCGACGTCGTGCAGCTTCACGGCGACCCGTCGCCGGGCGATCGTGGAGCGCATGCGACCGTTCTTCGGCGGCGAGGTCTGGGCCGTGGTCCGCATCGCCGGCGCGGAGCTGCCGGACGGACGCCGCGCGCGCTCCTCGCCGTGGCCGACGCCGTCGTGCTCGATGCGAAGGTGGCCGGGCGCAGCTCGGCGGCACGGGCACGGCGTTCGACTGGGACGGCGATCGCGCGAACACTCGACCGCGCAACGCGTTCGCGCGCGCGTCGTGCTCGCGGGCGGGTTGAATCCGGAGAACGTCGCACACGCCGTACGCATCGTCGCTCCCGACGTCGTCGATGTATCATCCGGCGTCGAGAGCGCACCCGGAATCAAGGACCACGCACGGATGCGCGCCTTCCGCGACGCCGTGCGACGACGAGGAGAGACGCTGAGTGAGTGACATGACGACGTACGACGCGAGTGACGACCGATGCCGTGCGAAGCCGGCGCGCGACCGATTCGGCACGTTCGGCGGACGATACGTCCCGAGACGCTCATCCCCGCGATCGACGCGCTCGACGTCCGCGTTCGACGAGGCCATGGCCGATCCGTCGTTTCGTGCGTCGCTCGACGACATGCTGCGCGACTACGTCGGGCCGGCCGTCGATCCTGAGCGACGCGCCGCGACTGTCGGAGCGCGTCGGCGCCCGCGTCTATCTCAAGCGCGAAGACCTGAATCACACCGGCGCGCACAAGATCAACAACACGGTCGGGCAGGTGCTGCTCGCTCGGCGCATGGGCAAGACGCGCATCATCGCCGAGACCGGCGCCGGCCAGCACGGCGTCGCGACGGCGACCGTGTGCGCGCGCTTCGGCCTCGCAGTGCGTCGTGTACATGGGCGAGGAGGACATGCGGCGGCAGGAGCTCAACGTCTTCCGCATGCGGCTCATGGGCGCGAAGGTGATCCCCGTCACGAGCGGCACGCGGACGCTCAAGGACGCGACCACCGAGGCGATTCGCGACTGGGTCACGAACGTCGAGGACACCCACTACATCATCGGCTCGGTCGTCGGACCGGCGCCGTATCCGCGCATGGTCCGTGAGTTCCAGGCGGTCATCGGCCGCGAGGCCGCGAGCGCAGATGCTCGGCGCGACGGGCGGGCTGCCGGACACGGTCGTCGCCTGCGTCGGGCGGCGGCTCGAACGCGATGGGCATCTTCGCCGGGTTCGTGGACGATCGCCGACGTCGAACTGGTCGGCGTCGAAGCCGCCGGCGACGGGCTCGATACCGAGCGCCACTCGGCGTCGCTCTCGAGGGGCACGCCGGGCGTGCTGCACGGGTCGCTGAGCTATCTCCTGCAGGACGCCGTCCGGGCAGGTGCACCCCGCCCACTCGATCTCGGCGGGGCTGGACTATCCCGGGCGTCGGACCCGAGCACGCGTACCTCAAGGACTCCGGCCGCGCGACGTACGTCGCGGTCACCGATCAGCGAGGCGCTCTCGGGCTTCGCGCTCCTCAGCCGTCTCGAGGGAATCATCCCCGCATTGGAAACCGCCCATGCGGTGGCGTGGATCGACGGGCAGAACGGCCGATGGAGTCCTGACCAACGGGTGCTCTTGTGCGTCAGTGGTAGAGGTGACAAGGACGTCGCGCAAATCAGTCAGCTGAGCACGTTGCCCGAGTGACGCTTTCTTCCGTTCCGACTCCCGCCCAGGAGTCGGGTCGGCCCGAACCGCCGTTTTCGAGCACTCTCGTCGAGGAGATGCTCAAGAGTTCTCGTGAAGGCGGCCCGGGCCCACCAGCTCTATCTGCACAACAATCCCACGTACCTGCGCGCGCTCGATATCGCCCGCGCGGCGTTCGCGCCCATCTGGGAAGTGACGGACGAGCTGGTGTTCGACGTCACCGAGACGGAACTCCGGTGGCACGGCGAGGCGGTGCTGCGACGAGCCGGAGAAGGCGACCGACAACATCCCGTGGATGATGTACAAGGACGGGATTCGCGAGCTGCGCCTGCTCAAGGAGTTCGAGCGCGACGAGCTCGTCCCGCTGCTCGACATCCTCCAGCGCGTCGCGCAAGGTCTCGCCGGAAGAGGACGACCTGCTGACGATGCTCTGGGAGCAGGAGTTCTCGTATCTCCGCTATCGCTACATCGATCTCTCGACCGATCAGGCCGCGCCGATCGACAAGGCGGGGTTCCGCGGTGGCGAGGCCGGCGCGCAGGCGACTCCAGGAATCCGCGCCGCCGATCGACTCGACGGTCGTCGTCCGTCGTCAACCTCGAGGACTTCGACTCCACGCTGTACTTCCTCGAGGAGAGCGAGGTCGAGTACCTCCGCGAAGAGGTGCGCAAGGAGTACGAGATCGACATGCGACGAAACGTCGTCGCGATGCTGCTCGACACGTACGAGACGCAGGGCGATCGCGGCGTGCGCGAGGAGATCGCCGGCGCTGCTCGACACGCTGATGCTGCACATTCTCTCGTCGGGCGAGTTCAAGACCGCGGCGTTCCTGCTCCGCGAGACCGCGCAGACGTGCCGAGCGCGCGCCGGGGATCACGCCGGAGCAGAAGGAGCAGCTGCTCCGCATTCGCGAATCGGCTCGAGCGAGCCCGAGGTGCTCGCGCAGCTCCTGCAGTCGCTCGACGAGGCGTCGCAGCTGCCCGACCAGGAGGACCTGAACGAGCTGTTCGACCAGTTGCGCGTCAGCGCGCTCGCGACGGTGTTCTCGTGGCTCACGAAGGCGCAGACGCCGCGGCTTCGCGTGCTGCTCGAGAACGCGGCGGCGCGCCTCGCCATGGCGAACACCGCGGAGCTCGTGCGGCTCATCGGCTCGAGCGACCGCGACGTCGCGCGCGAGGCGATCCGCCGCGCCGGCGCCGTCACGCGCGACGGCCGCGGTCGCCGCGCTGGCGAAGCTGACGACCGATCCCGACGTGCAGATGCGCCTCGCCGGCGGTGCAGGCGTTAGGCGAGATCGCGTCGCCCGGCGCGCTGCAGTTTCTCGAGCGGACCATCGACGACGCGCATCGCGACGTCCGGGTCGCGACCGCGCGCGCGATCGCGGCGCGCGCGCATCGCCCGGCGCTGGCCGAAGATCGAGGCCGCCATCAAGGGCAAGCTCGCCAGCGACGCCGACCTCACGGAGAAGATGGCGTTCTTCGAGGCATTCGGGACGCTCTGCGGCGACGGCGGCGTCAAGCTGCTCGACGGCATGCTCAACGCGCGCGGGCTGTTCGGCAAGAAGGAGGACCCGGAGCTGCGCGCCTGCGCCGCCATGGCGTTAGGCCGCAGTCGGCAGCGAAGCGGCCATCGCGACGCTGCGGCGCGCCGCCAACGAGAAGGAGGTGCTCGTCCGGAACGCCGTGAACCGCGCGCTGCGCGGAGGCACGGCATGACCGCGGTCCCGGACCGTACGCCGCTCGATCGCAGCACCGCGAACGCCTCGTCGAGCGACATCGGCTGGCGACCCGTACATCCGCCGCGATGGGCCGGTCGTTCATCATCGCGCTGCACGGCGCCACGCGCGCGATCCGCCTGTACCCGGTCGAGAACGAGGCGGTCAAGAAGGCGCTCGACGACCTGACCGCCGTCACGACGGAGATCCTCACGCGCGAAGGCGAGTTCGAGCTGCGCGTCACGAGCGAGTTCATCTTCATCAACCAGACGCGACTCCGACTCGACCTCGACAACTACGCGAGCTTCACGCAGATCCTGTCGCTGTTCCGCGCGGCGGGCGTCGGCGTCGCGCGCGTGCATGCCCGGCGTCACGCCGCGCGATTGGCTCGTCTTCCTCTCGCTGCTGCAGGCGCCGTCGTCGGGCGAGGCGGAGGATCGCTTCGTCGACGTGATGGAGCGGCTCGCAGGCCGGCGGCGTGACGCTGATCGAGGTCGGCCCGCCGTCCGGCGTCGACGAGGACGGCGACTTCCGCGAGCGCGCGAAGGAAGCGGCGAAGCGCACGTACAGCCAGTCGGTCGCCGCCACGAAGGACGTCATCAACTCGGTCCGCATGGGCCGAGGCGCGAACCTCAAGAAGATCAAGCGCGTGGTGCAGGGCATCGTCGACCAGATCCTCAACGAGGAGACGTCGCTGCTCGGCCTGACGACGATTCGCGACTACGACGAGTACACGTTCACGCACAGCGTGAACGTCTGCATCTTCTCCGTCGCGCTCGGCCGGCGACTCGGGCTTCGGCAAGCGCCAGCTGTACGATCTCGGGCTCGCGGCGCTGTTCCACGACATCGGCAAGTCGCGCGTGCCGCTCGAGGTGCTCAACAAGGTCGAGCAGCTGACCGACAACGACTGGCGCTTCATCGCCGCGCATCCGTGGCTGGGGCTCCTCACGCTCTTCCAGCTGCGCGGGCAGCAGGAGCTGCCGTATCGCGCGATGACGGTCGCGTACGAGCACCACATGAAGTGCGATCTCACGGGCTATCCGAAGAACGTCCGGCCGCGCACGCTGAGCATCTTCAGCAAGATCGTCGCGGTCGCCGACGGCTTCGACGCCGCGACGTCGCGGCGCGTCGTACCAGACCGATGCCGCTGTCGCCGGCCGCGGTGCTCGCCGGAGATGCGCGACAACCCGCGGCGCGGCTTCGACTCCGTCGTCGTGAAGGCGTTCATCAACCTGCTCGGGATCTATCCGGTCGGCACGCTCGTGGTGCTCGATACGTTCGAGCTCGGCGATCGTGCACTCGGCGAATCCGAACCCCGAGGCCGTGTCGCGACCGATCGTGCGCATCGTCAGCGACGAGCACGGCAACGTCGCGTACCCGGGGCGCAACGTCGATCTGGCCGAGCAGAACGCGGACGGCGCGTATCGTCCGCACGATCATCAAGACCGAGAATCCCGACCGTTATGGCATCAACGTCGGCGACTACTTCGTCTGACGCGCTGACCCAGCGCTTCGCGCGCGCTGCGCGAGCAGGGCGCCGCGCGCTCGTCTGCTACGTCACCGCCGGCCATCCCGACCCGGCGCGATCCGTCGCGCTCCTCCGCGGCATCGAGGCCGCCGGCGCGGACGTCATCGAGCTCGGCGTCCCGTTCTCCGATCCGATGGCCGACGGCCCGATCATCCAGGCGAGCTCGCAGCACGCGCTCGAGCACGGGCATGACGCTCGCGCGGCACGCTCGATCTGATCGCGCGAGCGCGCGCTCGCGCACGCCGGTCGTGCTGTTCACGCTATCTCAATCCGCTCCTCGCCGCCGGCACCGGACGTGCTGGATCGCGCGGCGGCCGCCGGGCGCGCACGGCGTGCTGGTCACCGATCTGCCGGTCGGCGCTGATCCCGTGCGCGAGGCAGTGGTTCGGCAACGGGCCGCTCGGCGTTCGTCCGCCTCGTCGCGCCGACGACGCCGCTCGCGCGCATGCGCGAGATCGCGGCGCACGGCAGCGGCTTCGTCTATCTCATCAGCCGGCGCGGCGTGACCGGGGCTCAGGACCGACGTGCCGGCGGAGCTGCCGGCGACGATCGCGCGCCTGCGCGCAGGCGACGACGCTGCCGGTGTGCGTCGGCTTCGGCATCTCGACCGCCGAGCAGGCGCAGGCGGTCGGCCGCGCTCGCCGACGGCATCGTCGTCGGCAGCGCGATCGTGCAGGCGGCCGGCACGTCGGTGGACGCCGCGATCGATCTCGTGTCCACGCTCCGTCGCGCGCTGGACGAGATCTGAGCATGCGACGCGGCTCATCGACTCGTACGCGTCCGACGCTCGCGACGGGCACTCGGATGAATCGCTTCCTCTCGCTGTACGCGCGGCTCGTCGCGAGCCTCGGCACGGTGCTGCTGCTCGTGGCGCTCGTCGTCGACCCGCGGTGGATCGCGCGGCCGCTCGCGGTCGCGGCGATGATCGGCGTCGTCGCTCCTGCTGCGCACGTTCCAGATCCCGCTCACCAAGTACTCGGCGCTCAACCTCCTCGGCATGGTGGCCGCGGGCGGTGCGGTCATCATCGGCGCGCCCGCGACCGCGTTAGGCCTGTACCTCGGCGTCTTCGTCGCCGACTGGTGGCTGCTGCGGAAAGCACCGCGCGGCGAGCGCGATCAACGCGGGCCGCGAGGCGCTCGCGCTGTTCGCGGCGTTCGGGTTCTACGCCTGGTTCGTCGGCGCTGAACGGCGGCGACGGACGTCGGCCGCATCACGACGGACATCGGTCCCTGCCGTCGCGCTGCTGCTCGCCGCGCACTTCCTGTTCAGCCGCGGGCTGCTCTACTGCACGCTGCTCATTCGCGACAAGCTGTTCGCCGACGAGCGGTCACTGATCCTGCGCTACGAGGTCATTGCGTTCGGCGCCGGCACGATCGCGGTGCTCGTCGTCGCTCGTCACGATCGCCAGCGTCGGCTGGACCGGCTGGGTGGTCGTCGCGTTCGTGCTCGTCTTCGCCGGGCTGCTGCTCAAGCGCATCCTCGAGGAGGCCGTCGCGGCCGAGGAGCTGAACAAGATCCACGCGATGGAGCAGGTCGTGTCGTCGGACGCGAACCTCGCCGAGTCGCTGCACGCAGATCGAGCGCCTCGCGAACCGACTCGTCGACTGGAACGGCTTCCGCATCTGGCGACTGAGCAACGGGTCGCTTCGGCTCATCTACCAGGCGGGTGAAGGGCTGCTCGCCGAGCCGCGAGAGAACGGCGTGTTCGGCGGCCGGCTCCGCGACACGGCGATGAGCACCGGCGAGTCCACTCGTGATCGTCCGACGCCGCGCGCGACGCACGCGCCGAGGGCATCGGATCCGTCCGCCGTGAGTCTGGCGGTCGTTCCGCTGCGGTTCGGCGATCGCGCGATCGGGCTCGTCGAGCTCGATCATCACAAGCGCGGCACGTACGGCGCCAAGGAGATCACGCTCGTCGCGCGCTTCGCGAACCAGCTCGCGACGGCGCTGCACATTCAGGATCTGCGACAGCCACTGCTCGCGGCGCTCACTCGCGTCGAGACGCAGCTCGACACGCTCAACGACTCCGCGCGCGCACTGCGCGGCGGTGCCGAAGTCGTCGCCCGGAACACCGCGGAGATCACGCGCGGCATCGGCGAGGAGAGCGAGCAGGCGGACCGGAGCCTCGACGTCGCGCGCTCGTTCCACGACAAGACGTCCACGATCGTGCGCGACGGCGGCGACGCGGCCAGCGCGAGCGAGCGCGCCACGCGCATCGCGACCGAGCATCGCGACACGATCGGCATGGCCATCGAGCGTCTCGTGAACGCGAAGCGGTTCGTCGGCGAGAGCGCGACGCAGATCGGCGGTCTCTCCAAGAGCACGCGGCGCATCACGGACTTCATCGCCGTGATCAAGGAGCTGGCCGACCAGACCAACCTGCTCGCGCTGAACGCGGCGATCGAGGCTGCACGTGCTGGCGAGCAGGGGCAGGGCTTCGCCGTCGTGGCCAACGAGGTCCGAAAGCTCGCGGAGCAGAGCGCGCGCGCGTCGGAGGACGCCGGCGACATCGTGACCGGGTTCGAGGATCAGATGCGACAGGTCGCGTCGCAGGTCGGTCGCGGCCAGACGATGATGAGCGACGTCGAGTCGCTCTCGGAATCGGCGCGCACCGCGCTCGACGAGATCGTCGAAGCGACCGCGCGCGCAGTCTGACGTGGGGCCAGCGCATCGCGGACACGTCGCGCGTGCAGGAGTCGGAGGTCGGGCGTCTCAGCGAGCGCGTCGCGCGCATCGCGGAGATCTCGCGCCGCAATCGTGAAGGGGCGGAGAACGTCACGCGATCGGCGGCCGATCAGGCGCGAGCGCTCCGCGAGCTCGAAGGCGCTGCGCACGAGCTCCGCGAGGTCGCGGCGTCCCTGAGCGATCTTACGCGCCGAATCGCGCGCGTCGCGTCGCATTCGGCGAACTGATCCGCGGCTCGACGCGTCCGGATGAATTGACACCGCTCGGCGGCGCTTTCTACGTTCCGCGCCGTGAGCGAGATCGCGTACATCGCGCTCGGATCGAACCTGGGCGATCGTCACGCGTATCTGGCGCGCGCGCGAGACGCCATCGCCGCCATTCCGGAGTGTCGCGTGATCGCTGCGTCCGCAGGTCGAGGAGACGGCGCCACTCGGCGGCCTCACGCAACCGCGCCTATCTCGAATCAGATGCTCGCCGTCGAAACGACGCTCGAACCCGCCACCCTGCTCGCGCGGCTGCAGCGATCGAGGCCGATGCGGGCCGCGATCGCTCGGACCGCTGGGACGTCGCGAACTCTCGATCTGGACATCGTGCTCTTCGACGATCGCGTCGTGAGCACCGCGGACCTGATCGTTCCACATCCCGGCCTCGCGCATCGCGCGTTCTGGCAGCGCGAGCTCGCCGAGCTGCGAGCAGGCGATGGGATCGGCGACGCGCAATGAGTAGCGGAGGCGCGCGACGGTCCGCGCATCACGGTGCGCGAGGTGCTGGCGAAGAAGCAGCGCGGCGAGCGACTCGTTATGGTCGTCGGCGTACGACGCGCTGTTCGCGCGACTCTCCGAGGAGGGAGGCGCCGATCTCATTCTCGTCGGCGACTCGACTGGCCAACGTCATTCTCGGGCTCGATTCGACGGTGCCGGTCACGCTGGAGCAGATGATCCACCACGGCGCGGCCGTGCGCCGCGGCGCGACGCGCGCGCTGGTCGTCGTCGACATGCCGTTCATGAGCTATCAGGTCAGCACCGAGGACGCGCTGCGCAACGCCGGCCGGATCATGAAGGAAACGAACGCGCACGCGGTGAAGGTCGAAGGTGGAGAGACGACGATCGCGGCGACGGTTCACGCGATGACGCGGGCGGGAATCCCTGTGATGGGACACATTGGCTTCACGCCGCAGTCGGTGAACACACTCGGCGGGTTTCGCGTGCAGGGCCGTGGCCCAGGAGACCAGGAGCGGCTGGTCGAGGAAGCGCGTCACGATCGAAGCCGCGGGCGCGTTCTCTGTCGTGCTGGAGCTCGTGCCCACGGCGGTCGCGAAGGCGGTCACGGCGGCCGTCCAGATTCCGACGATCGGGATCGGCGCCGGTGTCGAGTGCGATGGCCAGGTGCTCGTGCTCCACGACTGCTCGGTCTCAACGATCGATTCCGGCCGAAGTTTCTGCGACGGTATGCGGAGCTTCGCGGCGACGTGCGCTCCGCGGTGACGCGATTCGCGGACGACGTCCGCGCCGGTCGCTATCCGGACTCCGAGCACAGCTTCTGACTCGTGGAGCAGATCGAGCACTATCGCCAGGCGTCCGCGCGGCGGTCGCGGCGGCGCGCGCGCGCGGCGAGCGCATCGGATTCGTGCCGACAATGGGGTTTCTGCACGAGGGCCATCTGCGACTCGTCGACGAAGCGAAACGGCGCGCGGGTTGCGTGGTGATGAGCCTCTTCGTCAACCCGACGCAGTTCGGCCCGAACGAGGACTTCTCGCGCTACCCTCGGGACCTGAGCGGCGACATGGCGAAGGCCGAAGGTCGAGGCGTCGACCTGTTGTTCGTGCCGGACGTCGCCGAGATGTATCCGACGCCGCCCGCACTCCACGTGATGGCCGATGACTTGCCGACGCGATGGGAAGGCGAGGTTCGGCCCGGCCACTTCGGCGGCGTGCTGACGGTCGTGGCAAAGCTGTTCAACATCGTCGCGCCGGACGTCGCGATATTCGGACGAAAGGATTTCCAGCAGGCGACTCTCATTCGGCGCATGGTGCGCGAGCTGAACTTCCCGATCGAGTCGTCGTCGCGCCGACGGTGCGCGAGCACGACGGCCTCGCGCTGTCGAGCCGCAACACCTATCTCGACGCATCGGCGCGCGCGAGCGCGTCTGGCGCTGGTCGAGAGCCTACGCGCGGCGCGAGCGCGCGTTCGCGGCCGGCGAGCGCGACGGTGAGCGGCTGACCGCGATCGGCCGCGAGTCGCTCGCCACGCATCCCGAGGTCGGCGTCGATTACTTCGCGGTCGTCGATCCGACCGAGATGCAACCAGTCGAGAAAGCGACGAGCGACAGCGTCGCCATCGTCGCGGCGCGCGTCGGTCCGACGCGTCTCATCGACAACATGATCCTCGGCGAAGGGACATGAGTGGCGATCATGTCGCCGCCGACGGTCACGGCCTCGGAGCATCGGGCTGCCGGCATGGGCGCAGGTCACGGAGAAGCGGCGCGCGCACATTGCGCGCGTCACCGCCTGCTGGATCAGTGGGCCGGCATCGCTCGGCCTTGCCGCCGGACGAGCGGCAGGCGTGGCACGACGTCGGCGTGCTTCACGACGCGCTTCGCGACGCCGCGGAGGAGGAGCTCCGGCGTCTGACGGGTGACACGCGATCGCCCAATGCACATCCTGCACGGGCCCGCTGTGGCCGAGCGCCTCGACGCGGGAAGGGGAGGCGCGGCCGGACGTGCTCGAGGCGATCCGCTGGCACACGTTAGGCAGCGCACACTGGGCGCGCACCGGGAAGGCGCTCTACATGGCCGACTTTCTCGAGCCCGGCCGTCCGTTCTCGCGCGCTGACCGCGCGTTTCTCGCCGCGCACGTGACGACCGACTTCGACGGCGTGTTCCGGCAGGTGGTGCGGACGCGCATCGAATGGACGGTGCGGGAAGGGAAGATGCTGTTTCCCGAAACCGCCGATCTCTGGAACACCGTCCGATGAAGCCACGCGCTCGATGGTTGATCGCCGCGCATCATCGTGCTCGCGGCCGGTGGTGGCGTCGCCGCCGTTGCCTGGCGTCGCCCGCTCCCGGTTCGTTCGACACGCGCTCGGTCGTCTCGTCACTCCAAGGCGCACGGCGCCGCGCGAACACGCGCGTGCGCGTCGAGATCATCAACGCGACGCGGACACGCGGCCTCGCTCGTCGCGCGACCCGTTTGCTGCGGGACCGCGGGTTCGACGTGGTGACGTTCGGGAACAGCGACACGACGCAGGACTCGACGGTCGTGCTCGACCGCACGAATCACGCGGAGTGGGCGCAGGCTGGTCGGCAAGGCGTTAGGCGGGGCGCGCGTCGAGGCGCGCCCGGACACGTCACGCTACGTGGACGTCACCGTGGTGCTCGGCGCCGCGTGGCGGCCGCCGCCGCAGCCGTTCAGCCCGTAGCTGGCCGCAGGCCGCGGCGATGTCCATCCCGCGGCTCTTTCGCACCGCGACCTCGACGCCCTCGCGCCGGAGCCACGCCGCGAATCGGCGAATGTCCTCGGCGGTCGTCGGCGTGAAGTTGCCCGCGCCGCCCGGGTGAAGCGGAATCAGGTTCACGAACGCCCGGCACTGCCGCGCCAGCTCCGCGAGCTCGCTGCGCGTGTTCGAGGCCGTCGTTCACGCCGCCGAGCATGACGTACTCGAACGTCACCCGCCGGTCGAACTCCTCGGCGGCCGCGATGACGTCCGCGAGCGGGTACTTCGTGTTGATCGGCATGAGCGTGTGCCGCAGCGCGTCGTTCGGCGCGTGAATCGAGATCGCGAGCCGGAACTGCTCCGGACGCGCCGCGAGCGCGACGATGCCCGGCAGCACGCCGACGGTCGAGACCGTGATGTGCCGCGCGCCGATGCCGAAGCCGTGCGCGTCGTTGAGAATCGTGAGGACGCTGTCGACGCGCCGTCCAGTTCAGCAGCGGCTCGCCCATGCCCATGAAAACGATGTTCGTCGCGTGAAGCGGCGGGTCGAGCAGCGCGAGCTCGCGCACCTGGCCCGCGATCTCGTACGGCTCGAGGTTGCGCGCGAACCCCATCAGGCCCGTCGCGCAGAACGCGCACCGGAGCGCGCAGCCTGCCTGCGACGACACGCAGAACGTCAGTCGATCGCCCTTCGGGAATCGCCACGGTCTCGATGTGCTGTCCGTCGTGCAGGCGGAACAGGAACTTCTCGGTGCCGTCCGCCGACGTCTGTCGCGACGCGATCTCGAGACGCGGGATGTCGAACTGTTCGGCGAGTGCGCTACGAAACGACTTCGGTAGCTCGGTCATCTCCGTCGAAGCTCGCGACCGGCGAATGCCACAGGTGCCGAACGACCTGGCCGCCGCGGAACGCGCGCTCACCACGAGCAACCGCGAAGTCGCGCACGGCCGACAACGCGGCTGCTGGATCGAGGTTCAGGAGATTGATAGTCACCGAAATACGCCACTCAGCACGAACTGATACGTCGGGTCGAACCCGCCAGCGCTGTCTTCTCGAGACAACCCAACGGTGTAGCGCGCATAGCGCAGGCCGAGGGCGAGGCGCAACGTGGTGTCGGTGTTGCCGTACGCGTCGGTGCGCGCGATACCGGCGCGACCGATCCACCGTGAGTATCGCCCTGATGATGAAAACGTAATGGCCGGCGGCGGCCCCGTCGCCGAACGTGTACGAGTAGCCGACCCGCGCCTGGTGCGTCGAGTCCGCCCCGATGACCCTGGCATCGAACGCCGTGTGGAGCGACGCGTCGTCGCCCTCTCCGGCGCCCGGGCCCCAGAGGAAGCTCGACACACCGACGCGCGCATCATAGCCGAACAGGTGTTCCGCGATCACGCCACCGTCGAGCCCGAACGCTGACCCTCTCGTACGGCCGATTTCGCCCGTGCGATAGCGAACGGCAATGCCGGACGTGATGTGCTTCAGCGAACGCCGAGCACCCGAGAGCGATAGCACGAGCGTGTTGTATGGGATTTCGCGGCCGATCGGCGCTGGGTCATTCAGCGGTCGGAGCGATGCCATTGATGGACGGCATGAACGGCTGAGAAGCCGACGGTAATGTCGTCCGGAACCGAAACGGCGATGGCGATCGAGCTGCGCGCCGACACCGCGATCCGTGCCCGTGTTCAGCGCGACGGCGGTTCCGCGAATCCGGGTACGCTCGGAAGCCGAGATGGCCGCAGGGTTCTGGAAGCCATCACCGGTATCGAGCGCGAGCGACGGCGCTTCAGCCAGCGTACCGATCGGGTAGTACAGGAGATCGCGGCCGGGAACGCGTTGCGCTTCGCTCGGGGCCGCCAGGACGAAGGCCGCGACAGCGGCGAAGTTCAAGCAACGCATTGACTTGAGCATACCAGTGCGGACTCTGCCGGTCAAGACGGCTCCTACCGACTGCGGCCGTGCCGCGTGTACATTTTGCGACGCGTATGCCACTACCACGCTGTCGCTTACGTTCGACTCGCCGCACCGCCAACCGGTGCGCGCCAAGGAGCACGCCTCGCGTCACGCCGCCCGGAAGCGCGGGCGACTGTCCGATTGCGCAGGCTCCTTCAGCGCTGGTGCCCGGCGCTAGACCGGGTCACGCTCATTCCCATCGACATCTCCGCACGCGCCATCGCCACGCCCGCGTCGCTTCGTTCGGTAAGCGCGCAGTGGTACGCGCTCGGCTCGTCGCGTAGCTCCGCGGTTGACGGAGCATCCGTCGCTCTCGCATTTCAAACGGCGCCCTGTCGCCGGGAGCCCGCTTCGTGAGTTCCACCTCGCCGTTCAAAACCGCTCTTCGCGATGTGCTCTGCGGCTCGCTCACGCAGCGAGCACGTCGGCACTCAGGTTCGCCTCGGTGGCTGGGTTCATCGCCGCCGCGACCTCGGTGGCCTCGTGTTCATCGACCTTCGCGATCGCGCCGGCATCGTGCAGGTGTCGTTCGATCCGGCGTACGCGTCGCGCCGAATCGCTGCGATGTCGCGCGCTCGCTCGGGACCGAGAGCGTCGTGCTCATCGACGGGCGAGGTCGTGGCGCGGCCGCCAGAGATGCGGAACGCCGAGCTCGCGACCGGCGACGTCGAGGTGCGCGGCGAAGTCGCTGCGCATCGTCGGTCCGGCGGAGACGCCGGTCATTCCCGTCGCGCGCAATCGCGGCGAGCCTCTCGCCGCGGAGGAGCTTCGCCTTCGCCACCGGCACCTCGACCTGCGCCGCCCGGAGCTGCAGCGACAACATCATGCTGCGCCACCGGCTGATGCAGGCGACGCGCGCGTTTCTCAGCGGCGAGGGCTTCTTCGAGATCGAGACGCCGATCCTCACGAAGCCGACGCCGGAGGGCGCGCGCGACTACCTCGTGCCGAGCCGCGTGCACCCGGGCGAGTTCTACGCGCTGCCGCAGTCGCCGCAGCTCTACAAGCAGCTGCTCATGGTCTCCGGCTTCGATCGCTACTTCCAGATCGCGCGCTGCTTCCGCGACGAGGACCTGCGCGCGGACCGTCAGCCGGAGTTCACGCAGATCGACATCGAGGCGTCGTTCGTCACGCGCGAGGACATCATGGCCGTCGCCGAAGGGCTGATCTGCGCGCTCTGGGCGAGCCGGCGGCACGACGGTGCCGGCCCCATTCCGCCGCATGACGTACGCGGACGCGATGGAGCGCTACGGCAGCGACCGCCCGGACCTGCGCTACGGCCTCGAGATCAGCGACGTCGACCGACGTCTTTCGCGGCGTCGGACTTCGTCGTTACGCGAAGCAGGCGCTCGAGAGCGGCGGCCGCGTGCGCGGCATTCGCGTCCCCGGCGGCGCGTCGCTGTCGCGCAAGCAGACCGACGAGCTCGAGGCGGTGGCGAAGATCGGCCGGCGCCGGCGGGCTGCATCGCGCTCAAGCGCGTCAACGGCGCGGCTCGAAGGGCCAGGGCGCGAAGTTCCTCGCCGGAAGGCACGGCCGACCGGCTCGGCCTCGCTCGAGGGCGACCTCGGCCTGTTCGTCGCCGCGACCGGACGCCGTGTCGTCGAGCCCAGCGCTCGACCGCGTGCGGCAGGACGTGGCGCAGCGGCTGAACCTGGTTCGCCGGAGCGAGCTCGCGTTCGTCTGGGTCATCGACTTCCCGATGTTCGAGCGCGACGCGGCGACGGGCGCGCGTGGCGCCGGTCCACCACCCATTCACGGCGCCGCATCCCGACGACGTCGCGCTGCTCGCCACCGAGCCCGGCAAGGCGCGCGCGCTCGCGTACGACCTCGTGCTCAACGGCACGGAGCTCGGCGGCGGCAGCATCCGCATCAGCGATCCCGCCGATGCAGTCGCGCGTGTTCTCGGCTTGCTCGGCATCGACGACGCGACGGCGCAGGCGCGCTTCGGCTTCCTGCTCGAAGGGCTGCGCGCCGGCGCGCCGCCGCACGGCGGCATCGCGTTCGGCTTCGACCGCATCGCGATGCTGCTCGCCGGCGCGACGTCGCTGCGCGACGTCATCGCGTTCCCGAAGACGACCGCCGCGCGCGCGCTGTTCGAAGGCGCGCCGACGCCGGTGCCGAGCGAGGACCTCGACGACCTGCACATCGCCATCGCTGAGACTGACGGAGCAACGCGTTGACCGACGAACAAACCACGCACCGGTTGACCACCGAAGGCGCCGACCTGCTGACGCTGGCCGGCGTGAACGACGCCAATCTGATCGAGCTGTCGCGGCAGACGGGCACGCACGTCGCGCTGCGCGGCGACACGCTGACGCTCGTCGGGCCCGGCGGAGCGCGGTCGAGCGCGCCAGCGAGCATCGCGCAGCGCATGATCGACGCGGCGCAAGCAGCGGCATGGTGCTCGACGCCGGATGACGTCCTGCGCATGAGCGACGCGACGGCGCGCGCGACCCCGGCGAGCGGCGCGCGACGACGACGCGCATCGCGCTGCCCGGCGTCCGCACGCGTCATCCAGCCGAAGACGCCGGGCCAGGCGGAGTACCTCGGGCAGATCGCCGGACAACGACATCGTCGTCGGCATCGGGCCCGCCGGAACGGGCAAGACGTATCTCGCCGTCGCCGCGGCCGTCGACGCGCTGACGCGAAAGCGCGTGCGCCGCATCGTGCTCGCGCGTCCCGCGGTCGAAGCGGGCGAGAGCCTCGGCTTCCTGCCCGGCGACATGCAGGCGAAGGTCGATCCGTATCTGCGTCCGCTGTACGACGCGCTCGACGACATGATGCCCGTCGAGCGCATGCAGAAGGCGCTCGAGACGCGCACCATCGAGATCGCGCCGCTCGCGTTCATGCGCGGCCGCACGCTCGGCGACGCGTTCGTGATCCTCGACGAGGCGCAGAACGCCACGGCCGTGCAGATGAAGATGTTTCTGACGCGTCTCGGCGTGAATTCGAAGATGGTGATCACCGGCGACAAGACGCAGATCGACTTGCCGAAGCGCGAGGAATCCGGCCTGATGCAGGTCGAGCGCATCCTCACCGGGCATCGACGGCATCGCGTTCCACTACTTCAACGAGACGGACGTCGTGCGTCACCGGCTCGTGCGCGACATCATCAAGGCGTACGCCGAGGACGGCGGCGATTGAGTACGTCGGTCGGGTGGTTAGGCGGCGGCGACGCCGACGATGGAAGTCCGCGCAGGTCGCGCGCTTCGCTTCCATGGCGCGCGCGCACTCATCGCGCTTGGCGTCGCCGCTGTCACGTATCTCGTCTTTCCCGCGTCACCGGCCGTCGATTCGCCGGTGCTGGAAGTCGGGTCGGTCGCGCCGGACAACGTCATCGCGCCGTTCGCCTACTCGCGTCCTCAAATCGCCCGACGAGCTCGCGAAGGAACAGAACGACATTGCGCGGTCGGTCGAGCCGATCTTCACGTCTCGTTCCCGCGGCGCTCGACACGTCCCGGGCGCTCGTCGAGCAGTTCGCTTCCGGATTGCGACGCATCAGCGGCAACACCGACGGCCAACGCGCGGCGGCTGTCCAGGCAGCTCGGGCAACAGCTCGGCGTGCAACTCACGATGTCGGAAGCTGCGGTAGGTCGCCGTGCCCGAGCACGGGCGAAGCGGTGACGGACGCGGTGCGCCGCGCGTACGATCGCTGGCTGGCCGCAGGCGTCGCCTCTAGCGGCGTGCTCGACGCCATCCAGGGCGCGGTGACGCTGCAAGCGCGACGGGACCGAAAGGTCCGTCAACGCGGACAGCATCGCGACGTTCGCGTCGCTGCTCATGCGCGCGCGGCTCCTGCATCCCGATCCGCGGTCGCCCGACGGCGGACGCCGCGTTCCGAAAGCTGCTCGCCGCGTTCTTCCGGCCGACCGATCGTGTACGACCGCGTGGCCACCGAGCGCGCGCGCCAGGACCTGCGCCGCTCGGTGCCTAACGTCAAGTACACGCTTGCGGCTCGGCGAGAAGATCGTCGGCGCGCACGAGGTCGTGGGACGCGAGGAGCAGCGCGAAGATGCGCGCCCTGCAGGACGAGCTCGCGCGCCGTGGCGACAGCCGCCGCAACGTCAGCCGGATCGTCGGGGCGGTGCTGTTCAACACGCTGGTCCTGACGATCTTCGGGCTGACGCTGCTTCCTGTTCCGGCCGCAGCTGTACGCGTCCATCCGCGCCGTCCTGCTGTTCGCGATCGTCTTTCTGCATCGTGATCGTCACGTCGTCGCTGATCGCGCATCTGCCGGCGCGGCTGCATCCCGAGCTCATTCCCGTCGCGTTCGCCGCCGTCATCGCGAGCATGCTGTTCGACCCGCGCATCGGCATGATCGCGGCGATGGTCCTCGCCGTGCTCATCGGCGGGCAGAGCGAGTTTCGCGGGACGAACGCGCTCTTCCTCAACCTCATCGGCGGCACGGCCGCGGCGTTCACGATGCGCGATCGTGCGTAATCGGAACCAGACGCAGTGGGCGGTGTTCGCGATCGCGTGCGCGTACCTCGCCGCGGCGCTCGCCATCGGCCTCACGCTCGACTTGCCGATGACGCGAGATCGCGCGCAGTGCGGGCTGGGGCGCGCTCAACGCGGTCGCGTCGCGTCGCGATCGCGATGCTCCTCCTGCCAGGTGCGGAGCAGTTCGCGGGCGTCGACACGGACCTCACGCTGCTCGAGTGGTCGGATCTCAACCGTCCGCTGCTGCAGCGGCTGAGTCTCGAGGCGCCGGGCACGTACGCGCACACGATCGCGATCGCGAACCTCGCCGAGAGCGCGTGCCACGCGATCGGCGCGAACGGATTGCTCGCGCGCGTCGGCGCGCTACTACCACGACATCGGCAAGCTCGAAGAAGCCGCAGTACTTCGTGGAGAATCAGGCGAAGGGGCGCAACCCGCACGACAAGCTCAAGCCGAACACGAGCGCCGCGATCATTCGGAATCACGTGCGCGAGGGGCTCGAGCTCGCGGAGGAGCACAAACTGCCGCGCGGCGTGCGCGCGTTCATCCGCGAGCATCACGGCACCGGGCCGATCTCGTACTTCCTCGAGAAAGCGAAGGAGCGGGACGGGGTACCGGCCAACTCCGCGGAGTTCGCGTATCCTGGCCCGTCGCCACAGAGCATCGAGACGGCGATCGTGATGCTCGCCGACGGCGCCGAAGCTGCCGCACGCGTGCTCAACGACCCGACGCCGCAGAAGATCCGCGAGGTGATCGATCGCATCGTGCGGCAGCGGCTCGATCAGGGACAGCTTCGCGACGCGCCGCATCACGCTGCGCGCAGCTCGAGCAGGTGAAGGAGCAGTTCACGCGCGTGCTCGCCGGGATGTATCACTCGCGCATCGACTACCCGGCGTCGAGCGGCGGCATCACGGCGGAGTTCGGGACGCCGGAGGCTCGCGGCGCCCGAAGCGCGGCCGCCCGAACCCCGCACCGGGCAATCCGGTAGGGGCCGGCGGGCAAGCCAAGTCGTGACGTCCGCATCGTGAGTCTCATCGTCGACGTCACCGCGGACGGCGTTCGCACGCCGCTCGCGCGCGCGCGCGTCAGCGACCTCGCGCTCGGCGTGCTGCGCGCCGAGCGCGTGCGCGACGCCCTCGTGTCGATCGCGTTCGTCTCGCGCGCGCACATCGCGCGCTCAACCGCGCGCACCTCGGCCACTCGGGTCCGACCGACGTCATCTCGTTCGCTTCGACGAACCCACCGGGCGCCTCCGCGCGATCCGGTGATCGTCGGCGACATCTACATCGCGCCGGACGTCGCGCGCGCGAACGCCGCGCGGCTGCGGCGGAAGCGTTAGGCGAGGAGCTCGCGCGGCTCGTCGTGCACGGCACGCTGCACGTGCTCGGACACGACCATCCCGACGGCGACGAGCGCACGAGCTCCGCCATGTGGCGCCGGCAGGAGCGGCTGCTCGCGAAGCTCCTCGACGGCTCGACGCCAGGCAAGCGCGCCAGATGACCACGTTCATCGCGGTCATCGTCTCGATCGTCGCGTCGGCGTTCGCCGCGCATCTTCGCCGCGGCGGACGGTGCGCTGCTCGCCGTCGACCCGGGCGACTCGCGTGTCAGCCAGCACGTCCGCACGCTCGCCGATCGACGCGAGCGCCCGCATCGCGCGCTCGCGCTCGCGCGCATCCTGTCGCACCTCGTCGCCGGGTGCGCCGTCGCGGCCGCGCTGCGCTTCTCGGACCGGTCGCTCGCCGCATCGCTCGCGATCGCTGTTCCTGTCGCGCTGGTCGCCGTACTGCTCTCCGAGAGTGTCGCGCGGAGCGTCGGCGACGCCATGGGCGCGCGGGCCCTCGATCGCCTCGCGCCGCTGGTGCGCGCCGTCGAACTCGTGCTGTCGCCCGTCGTCCTCGTCGGCGCGTGGCTCGACAACGTGCTCCAGGCGCTCATCCCACCGTCGCGCGGTCGAAGAAGACCGCGAAGCGACGACCGAGCAGTTCCGCCAGGTCGTCGCCGCCGAGGCGGACGTCACCGACGCGGAGGAGACGATTCTGCACGGCGTGTTCTCGCTCGGCGACACGGCGGTGCACGAGATCATGGTGCCGCGCGTGGACATCGTCGGCATCGACCGCGACGACGCCGTGGTCGCGAGGTGCTCGACCGCGTGCGCAGCTCCGAGCACGCGCGCTTTCCCGTGTATCGACGACACGCTCGACGACATCACCGGCATTCTGTACGCGAAGGACCTGCTGCCCGTCGTCATCGCCGACGACGAGCCGATGCGCGGCTGGCACGACGCTCGTGCGGCCGGCCGCGTTCATTCCCGATCTCGCAAGACGCATCGACGTGCAGCTGCGCGACTTCCAGGCGAGCCGCACGCACATCGCGATCGTCAGCGACGAGTACGGCGGCACCGCCGGCCTCGTGACGATCGAGGACATTCTCGAGGAGATCGTCGGCGAGATCCACGACGAGTACGACGTCGAGGAGCCGGCGGTCGAGCAGGAGGACGGGCGGCGCTTCTGGGTCACCGGGCGCGCTGACGATCGACGAGCTGTCCGAGCTGCTCGGCGCAGGACTTTCGCGCGCGACGACGTGACGACCGTCGGCGGACTCGTCTACGAGCTGTTCGGTCGCGTGCCGCGAGGCCGGCGAGTCGTTGCACGATCGGGGCTTCCGCATCGTCGTCGAGCGCGTGCGTCGGCGCCGCATCGAGCGCGTGTACTTCGAGCGCGCTGCAGCCGGCGACTGCGGAGCGTCGGTCATGACGCTCTCAGCGTCCTGCTCATCGTCTGCGCTCGTCATCGTCGCCTGCCTCACGGCCGGCGGCGATGGCGATGCGCTCGGTGAGCCGCATCTGGCTGCGCCACTGGGTCGAGCAGCAGCTTGCGCGGGGCGCCGCAGCGCCGCGCTCTACCTCGAGCGGCCGCAGCGCTTGCTGCTCGCCGCCGCGACCGGCATCGCCGTCACCGTGCTCGTCGCCGGCGCGCTGATCGGCGCGGTCGGCGGCGCGCGCCTGCCGCATCGTCGCTCGGCGACTCGCCGTGTTCGCCGTCGTCGTGCTCGTCATCGGTCAGCTCCTGCCGCGCGCGATCGCGCGCCGCTGGCCGCCCGCCGTGCTGCCGCTCCTGCTCGCCGGTGCTGCGGGCGGCCGCGATCGTCGCTGGCGCCGTTCGTCGTCGTCGCGCGCCGCGTGTCGCGCGATCGTTCGCGCGCGAGCGCGCCGAGCGCCGGCGCACGCCGACCGCGACGACCATCCAGGATCTCCTGCGCGAGGGCGAGCTCGAGGGCGTCGGCGAGCGCGAGGAGATGGCGATCATCAGCGGCGTCGTGCAGTTCGGCGAACAAGATCGTGCGCGAGGTGATGACGCCGCGCGCCGAGATCTTCGCCATCGACGAGCGCGATTCGCGGTCCCGAGCTCGCCGCTGCAGATCGCGCAGTCGCGCTACAGCCGCGTGCCGGTCTATCGACGACACGCTCGACAACGTCATCGGGATGATCCACGCGTTCGACGTGCTCAAGGACACGCGGCGAGCGACGACGCCAGCGCTCCGGCCCGTCGCCGACGCGCCGGTCGACGGCACGCCGTGCAACGAGCTGCTCTTCCGCATGCTGCGCGAGCAGCCAGCACCTCGCGATCGTGCGCGACGACGACCGGCGCAGCTCGTCGGGCTCGTGACGCTCGAGGATCTGCTCGAGGAGCTCGTCGGCGACATCCGCGACGAGCACGACGAGCCGGCACCACCGAGCCGATCGGTTCCGACGCCCGCAGCGTGACCTGCGACCGGCATCCAACGGCACCAGACGCCGACTCGTGACGACTCCGCGTCGCCGAAGCAAACTCATCGCCGACTTCGAGGCACGCCGCCCGGCCGCGCTCGCGCGCGCGATCAGCATCGTCGAGAACCATCGCGCCGGGCTTCGACGCGCTGCTCGGCGCGCTGCACCCGCGACATCGGCCGCGCGCGGCGCATCGGCATCACCGGGCCGCCGGGCGCCGGGAAGAGCACGATCACGACCGCAGCTCGCGCGCGGCGTACCGCGACGCGGGGCTGACGGTCGGCATCGTCGCGCGTCGATCCGACGTCGCCGTTCACCGGCGGCGCGCTGCTCGGCGATCGCATCCGCATGGAGGAGCGTCGCGCTCGATCCCGGCGTGTACATCCGCTCGCTCGCGACGCGCGGCTCGCTCGGCGGACTCGTCGTCCGCGACGCGCGAGGTGTGCCGACGTGCTCGATGCGTTCGGCTTCGATCGCATCCTCATCGAGACGGTCGGCGTCGGGCAGAGCGAGCTCGATGTCGCGCGCACGGCGGACACGACGCTCGTCGTGCTCGTGCCCGAGTCGGGCGATTCGATTCAGACGCTCAAGGCCGGCCTGATGGAGATCGCCGACATCTTCGTCGTGAACAAGGCGGATCGGCCCGGCGCCGACCGGCTGCGCACCGAGATCGAGCTGATGCTCGGCATGCGCACCGGCGCGACGATGCGCAACGTGCCGGCGCATCACGGCGTCGATCTGTCACGCAGATCATGAACCTGGCGCGGCATGGCTGCGCGAGGCCGCGGCGGCGCGACGACCGGATCGTGGACGCCGCCCGTGCTGCGCACGGTCGCGGCGAAGGGCGAGGGAATCGCCGAGCTGATCGACCGCGCTCGACCGGCACTTCCGCTATCTTGAGGCGAGCGGCGCGCTTCGCGCCGGCGCCGCGCAGCGGCTGCGCGAGCGCGTCGTCGACGTGGTCGAGCGACACGACTGCGACAGCCGCCTCTGGACGCGACGCGGCGACGAACGCCTGGCTCGACGAGCGGCTGCCGGCGACTCGAAGTCGGGCACGGCGACGCCATTCGCGGTCGCCGACGCGCTGCTGGCGCGCAGCGCGGACCTTCTGACGCGGACGACGATCATGACGTCGATGCGAGATCTCGACGCAACGCGGACGACGCGACGAGCGCGACGAGACCGACGCGCCGAGCTCGAACGACTGCGCGCCGAGGTCGCCGCGTGGCGGCAGCGCCTACGAGAAGGGCGAGAAGCGCGAGATCGCGCTTCACCAACTCGCGAGCGCGAGGTCGAGCCGCTGTACACGGCGCTCGACGTCGCCGGGACGACACGGCGCGCCTCGGCGCTGCCCGGCGCGTACCCGTACACGCGCGGCATCCATCCCACGGGCTATCGCGGCAAGCTGTGGACGATGCGGCAGTTCGCCGGCTTCGGCAGCGCGACGCGACACGAACGAGCGCTTCAAGTTCCTGCTCGCGCACGGGCAGACGGGACTCTCGACCGCGTTCGATTTCCCGACGCTGATGGGCTACGACTCCGACCATCCGCGCTCGGAGGGCGAGGTCGGCAAGACCGGCGTCGCGATCTCGAGCCTCGCCGACATGGAGGTGCTGTTCGACGGCATCCCGCTCGACCAGGTCTCGACGTCGATGACGATCAACGGGCCGGCGATCATCCTCTGGGCGTTCTACATCGCCGCCGCGGAGAAGCAGGGCGTGTCGAGCGACGAAGCTGCGCGGCACGATCCAGAACGACATCCTGAAGGAGTACATGGCGCAGCACGCGTGGTGCTTCCCGATCGAGCCCGCGCTGCGCCTCATCGTCGACTGCTTCGAGTGGGGCGCGACGCACGCGCCGCAGTGGAATACGGTTTCGATCTCCGGCTACCACATCCGCGAGGCCGGGTCGACCGCCGCGCAGGAGCTCGCGTTCACGCTCGCCGACGGCTTCACGTACGTCGAGCGCGGCATCGCGCGCGGGCTCGACGTCGACGACTTCGCGCCGCGCCTGTCGTTCTTCTGGGACATCCACAACGATTTCTTCGAGGAGATCGCCAAGCTGCGCGCCGCACGCCGCATCTGGGCGCGTCACATGCGCGAGCGCTACGGCGCGAAGAACCCGCGCTCGCTGGCTGATGCGCTTCCACTCGCAGACGGCCGGCGTGACGCTCACCGCGCAGCAGCCGATGAACAACGTCGTGCGCGTCGCCTATCAGGCGCTGGCCGCGGTGCTCGGCGGCACGCAGTCGCTGCACACCAACTCGATGGACGAGACGCTCGCGCTGCCGACGGAGGACGCGGTGCAGGTCGCGCTGCGCACGCAGCAGGTGCTCGCGTACGAGACGGGCGTGCCGAACGTGATCGATCCGCTCGGCGGCTCGTACTACGTCGAGGCGCTCACCGACCAGCTCGAGCGCGAGGCCGAGGCGCTGTTCGCCGAGATCGAGAGATCGGCGGCGTGGTGCGCGGGCTCGAGGCAGGGCTGGTTCCAGCGCAAGATCGCCGAGTCCGCGGCGCGCCAGCAGTGGGAGATCGAGCAGCATCGCCGCGTGATCGTCGGCGTGAACGAGTTCGTCACCGACGAGCCAGAGCTCGACGATTCCGACTGCTCAAGATCGGCGAGGACGTCGACCGCGAGCAGCGCGAGCGGCTGGCGAAGATGCGCGCCGAGCGCGACCAGGCGCTCGTGCGACGCAGCGGCTCGACGAGCTGCGCAGCGGCCGCGCGCGGCACGCGAGAACGTGTTTCCGCACATCCTCGACTGCGCGCGCGCGTACTGCACGCTGTACGAGATCCGCGCGCGCTGGAAGACGTGTTCGGCGCGTACCGCGAGCCGGTGTTCTTCTGAGCCCCGCGCGACGCAAGACGGCACGCGGAGTGGTGGGCGTCGTACTTCGACGCCCACTATCTGCTCGAGTACGAGCCGATCTTCGACCTCGCGCGCGATCGCCGCGAGGTCGCGCGCCTGATCGAGCTGCTCGCGCTCCCGTCCGGCGCGCGCATGCTCGACGTGCCCTGCGGCCAGGGACGCCACGCGCACCTGCTCGCCGAGGCGGGCTTCGACGTCGACGGGCTCGACTACTCGACGCACCTGCTCGCGCGCGCGCGCGAGCGCGGCACCGGGCCGACGCTGCGCTACACCCGCGGCGACATGCGCGCGCTGCCGGCGCGCTGGACCGGACGCTTCGACGCCGTGCGTCAACCTGTTCACGTCGTTCGGCTTCTTCACCGATCCCGCGCGACGACGCGCGCGTCGATCGCCGAGTTCGCGCGCGTGCTCAAGCCGGGCGGCATGCTCGTCTGGCACGGCGGCAGCCGCGACGGCGTGATGGCGCGCTTCCTCGCCCGCGACTGGTGGAAGTCGCGACGACGGCACGATGATCGGCCACGAGCGGTCGCTTCGATCCGCTGTCCGGCGTGCTCACGATCGACACCGACGTGGGAAGGTCCGTCGCGGACGCGGGCAGCGCGCAGCACCGCATCCGCCTCTACACGGCGACGCGATCTGGCCGAGCTCTGCCTCGACGCCGGCCTCGTCGTCGAGGAGGCGTACGACGGCTGGCACGACCGCCCGCTGCGCCGGCGGTCGGGCGAGATGCTGCTCGTCGCGCGCAAGCGCGAGTTGCCGCGCCGTCGCCGCGGCGGCTAGCTTTCCGCCCTGACGAGCGTCGCCGTCGCCGATCGTCGCTGCGGCCGGCCGCCGACGTCCCTCTTCCGGATTCTATGCGTCCCATTCGTGTTCTGGTCGCCAAGCCCGGCCTCGACGGTCACGACCGCGGCGCCAAGGTCGTCGCCGCCGCGCTGCGCGACGCCGGCATGGAGGTCATCTACACCGGCCTCCACCAGACGCCCGAGATGATCGCCACCGCCGCCGTCCAGGAGGACGTCGACGTCGTCGGCCTGTCGATCCTGAGCGGCGCGCACATGACGCTCTTTCCGCGCGTGCTCGAGCTGCTGCGCGCCGAGGGTCGCGACGACATCCTCATCACCGGCGGCGGCATCATCCCGAGGGAGGACATGGACGCGCTGCAGGCGCATGGGCACGGGCAAGCTGTTCGGCCCCGGCACGCCGACGTCCGATCTCGTCGACTACATCAAGGCGTGGTTCGCCGAGCGGTCGACGCAGGAAGCGTGACCGCCCGTGACACAGCCGGCTCCGCGAGCTGAGCGCCGAGCTCCGCGCGCTCGAGGCGCGCCTGCGCCAGGGCGGCGGCGCCGACAAGATCGCGCAGCAGCACACGCAGGGAAAGCTGACGGCGCGCGAGCGCATCGCGCGGCTCTGCGACGCCGGCGCGCGCTTCATCGAGATCGGCCTGCTCGTCGCGTACGACCAGTACGACGGCCAGGCGCCCGCCGCCGGCGTCGTCACCGGCATCGGCATCGTGCACGGCCGCGCCGGTCGTCGTCGTCGCGAACGACGCGACGGTGAAGGCCGGCTCGTGGTGGCCGGAGACGATCAGGAAGATCCTGCGCGCGCAGGAGATCGCGATGCGCTGCCGCATCCCGATCATCTATCTCGTCGACTCGGCCGGCGTGAACCTGCCGTATCAGGGCGGCGTGTTCCCCGGGCAGTACGGCGCGAGCCGCATCTTCTACTACAACTCGATCATGCGGCGGTACCTGCGCGTGCCGCAGCTCGCCGCCGTGATGGGACCGTGCATCGCCGGCGGCGCGTATCTGCCCGGCGCTCTCCGACCTCATCGTGATGGTGAAGGGCACGTCGTTCATGGGACTCGGCGGACCGAATCTCGTGAAGGGCGCCACCGGCCAGACGATCGACGGCGAGACGCTCGGCGGCGCCGTGACGCACACGGAGATCAGCGGCGTCGCGCACTACGCGGTGGACGACGACGACGCGTGCCTCGCGCAAGCTGCGCGATCTCGTGCGCGCAGCTGCCGCGCAGCCGCAGCGTCGCGGCGCCGCGTCCGCAGTCCGCGCGAGTCCGCGGCGCCGCAGACGCGCTCTACGATCTGCTGCCGGCCGACCACCGCATGTCGTACGACATGCACGCAGATCCTGCGCGCCATCGTCGACGACGGCAAGCTCGACGAGTTCCAGGAGCATCTCGCGCGCGAGATGATCTGCGGCGACGCGCGCATCGACGGCATCGCCGTCGGCGTCATCGCGAACCAGCGCGGACTGATCAAGGGACGCGCCGGGCGAGAAGCCGCGCTTCGGCGGCATCGTCTACGCCGAGAGCGCGGAGAAGGTCGCGTTCTTCATCGACCGCTGCGACCGGCAGGGCATTCCGCTGCTGTTCGTGCAGGACGTCTCCGGCTTCATGGTCGGCCCCGAGGCCGAGCACGAAGGAATCATTCGCGCCGGCGCGCGCTTCGTCGAGGCGATGGCGACGGCGCGCGTGCCGAAGATCGTGCTCACGGTGAACCACGCGTCGGGCGCCGGCTACTACGCGATGGCGGGCCAGGGCTTCGATCCCGATTTCATCTTCTCGCTGGCCGACGGGACGCATGGCCGTGATGGAAGGCGAGGCCGCGGTCCAGGCGGTGCACGGCCCGGCGCTCGAGCGGCGCGAAGCAGAGCAAGCAGCCGCTCGACGCCGAGACGTCAGCGCGTCCGTCGACGAGATGCGCGCCGACTACGAGCACCAGCTCGACGCGCGCTACGCGGCGGCGCGCGGCTTCGTCGACGCGATCGTCTATCCCGAGGAGACGCGCGACGTGCTCGCGCTCGCGCTCCGCGCCGCGCTGCACAATCCCGGGCCCGCACCTCGGCCCCTTCGTGCTTCCACCGCACTCCCGACGCATGAGTCAGCATCCGTGACAGAATCGCATCGTTCGCGTCGCCGCGGGGCAGGGCTTCTGGGGCGACTGGCTCGACGCGCCGCGCCGGCAGGTCGAAGGCGGGCCGGTCGACTACCTGATGCTCGACTATCTCGCCGAAGTCACGATGTCCATTCTGCAGAAGCAGAAGGAGCGCGACCCGAGCATGGGCTACGCGCGCGACTTCGTCGGCGCGATGGAGAGCGTGCTGCCGGCCGTCGTCGAGCGCGGCGTGCGCGTCATCGCCAACGCCGGCGGCGTGAACCCGCGTCGCGTGCGCCGAGGCGGTGCGCGACGTCGCGACGAAGCGCGGGCGCGGCGGGCAAGGTGCGGATCGGCGTCGTCACCGGCGACGACCTGCTGCCGCGCCTCGACGAGCTGATCGCCGCCGGCCACCCGCTCGCGAACATGGAGACCGGCGAGCCGCTCGTCCACCGTGCGCGATCGCGTGCTGTCGGCCAACGCGTACATCGGCTCGACGCCGATCGTCGAGGCGCTCGCGCAGCGGCGCGAACGTCGTCATCACCGGTCGCTCGACCGACACGGCGCTCACGATGGCGCCGCTGCGCCACGAGTTCGGCTGGGGCGCCGACGACTGGGACCGGCTCGCCGCCGGCATCATCGCCGGCCACATCATCGAGTGCGGCGCGCAGTGCTCCGGCGGCAACTGCCTCTACGACTGGCGCAACATCCCCGATCTCGCGAACGTCGGCTATCCGATCGTCGAGGCGCGCGCCGACGGCACGTTCGTCGTCACGAAGCATCCGGGCACCGGCGGGCGCATCTCCGTGCCGTCGGTCACCGAGCAGCTCGTGTACGAGATGGGCGATCCGCACGCGTACATCACGCCGGACGTCGTCGCCGACTTCACGACGATCCAGCTCGCGGCCGACGGCGACGAACCGCGTGCGCGTCTTCGGCATCAAGGGCCGCCCGGCGACGGACAAGCTGAAGGTGTCGATCGCCTATCGCGCCGGCTTCAAGGCGGTCGGCACGCTCGTCTACTCGTGGCCCGACGCGCTCGAGAAGGCGCAGCTCGCCGACCGCGTGCTGCGCGAGCGGCTCGACAACCTCGGCCTTCGCTTCGACCAGATCCTCACCGAGTTCGTCGGCGTGTCCGCGACGCACGGCCCGCTCGCCGGCCACGCCGGCCGACGCGCCGGAAGTGCAGCTTCGCATCGGCGTGCGCTCGGCCGGATCGCAAGCGGCGGTCGAGCGCTTCACGCGCGAGATCGCGCCGCTCGTGCTCAACGGACCGCCGAGCGTCACGGGCTTCGCCGGCGGCCGCCCGAAGGTCGAGGAGATCGTCGCCTACTGGCCCGCGCTCGTCGACAAGACGCGTCGTCCAGACGCAGCGTCGAGGTGCTCGCATGAAGGTCCGCCTCGTGGACATCGCGCACGCGCGCTCGGGCGACAAGGGCGACACCGCGAACGTCGGCGTCATCGCGCTCGAGCCGCGAGTGGTATCGCGTTGCTCGTCGCAGTACGCTCACGCGCGAGCGCGTCGCCGCAGCACTTCCGCGGCGTCATCACCGGCGACGTCGAGCGCTTCGAGCTGCCGAACCTCAACGCGCTCAACTTCCTGCTGCACGGCGCGCTCGACGGCGGCGGAACGCTGTCGCTCAAGACGGACGCGCAGGGCAAGGTGTTCTCGACCGCGATGCTTCGCATGGTGCTCGACGTCCCCGACGCCGAAGCAAGCTCGCTCGGCCTCCCATCGGCGTGACGGCGAGCCACACCGTCAGGAGGATGGTGACATGGATCGCTTGGCGGTGCTCAAGATCGCGTTCGCGCTCGCCGGCGTCGGGATCTTTGGCTACGGCGTGCAGAGTCGAGGACGCGGTGGTGCGATGGGTGCGGCATTGCACTGCGTCGTCGCCGCGTTCCTGCTGCGCTTCGTGAAGAAGCGTCCGGTCGAATAGTCGAGCCGAGCCACGGCTCGGGCGAGGCGCGCTATCTTTCGAGGCGATGCGTCCCGCCCGCCGTACCCCGAGCTGCTCGCTCCCGCCGGCTCACTCGACGCCGTCCGCGCCGCTGTCGCGAACGGTGCGGACGCCGTGTACCTCGGCGCCGAGCGGTTCAACGCGCGCGACGAGGGCGCGCAGCTCACGCTCGACGAGCTCGAGCGCGCGTGCCGCTCGCGCACGCGCGGGCGTTCGCATCTACCTCACGCTCAACATCCTCATCAAGCCCGACGAGCTCGCCGACGCGCTCGATGTTCCTCGGCGACGCGATCGATCGCGGCATCGACGCGGCCATCGTGCAGGACATCGGGCTCGTGCGGCTCATCCAGCGCGGTCTATCCCGGGCTTCGAGATCCACGGCTCGACGCAGATGACGGTGCACGACGCCAGCGGCGCGCGCGGTCATGCGCGAGCTCGGCGTCGACCGCGTCGTGCTCGCGCGCGAGAACACGCTCGACGACATCCGGGCGATCCGCGCCGCCGTGCCCGACCTCGGACTCGAGACGTTCGTGCACGGCGCGCTCTGCATCTCGTACTCCGGCCAGTGCTACATGTCGGGGATGATCTCCGAGCGCAGCGCGAATCGCGGCTCGTGCGCGCAGTCGTGCCGCAAGGACTACGTACTCACCGACGCCGCGACCGGGCAGGAGCTCGATCGCGGCTTCCTCATCTCGGCGAAGGACCTCGGCGCGCTCACGATCACCTCGCGGAGATCGCGGAGGCCGGCATCGGCTGCCTCAAGGTCGAAGGGCGGAAGAAGAAGCCCGAGTACGTCGCGACGGTCACGCATGGCTATCGCGAGTTTCTCGACCGCCTGGAGCAGGGCGATCCGTGGCGCCGCCGTCGTCCGAGGACGTGCAGCCGCTCGTCCAGATCTACAGCCGCGGCTTCACGCGGCGGCATGTACGGCGGTCGAGCGGGCCGCGACTACATCACGCGCACGCAGCCCGACAATCACGGCGTCGTGATCGGCGAAGTCGTTGGACGTGAGGGCGGCGAGCTCCTCGTCGACGTCACGACGCCCATCGACGTCGGCGATGGCCTCGGCTTCGAGGCTCCCGAGGGGACGAAGGCGCCCACGTTAGGCTTCGCGGTGTCCGCCGTGCGGACCGTGCGTGAGCACGCGGCGGCGAACGCGTCAGGCGATCGCGACGCAGAACCACCGTGCCCGCCGGCTGGACCGTGCTGCGGACGTCGCACGCCGCGCTGCTCGAGCGCGCGCGCGCGAGCTTCGCCGAGCTGCCGGCGCCGGTGCGCACGCGGCGCGCGCGGCTGGACGTGCGGCTGTTCGGCGCCGCCGGCGCACCGCTCAAGGTCGTCGTCGAGTGCGGACGGCGAACAGGTCACCGTGCGCGGCGAGGTGCCGCTGTCGCCCGCGCGCGCCCACGCTCTCGATGTATCGAGGCTTCGCGAGCAGTTCGGCCGCCTCGGCGAGACGCCGTTCGCGCTCGGCGAGCTCGACATCGCAGGACTGCGCCAGCGGGCTGTTTCTGCCGATGAGCGAGCTGAATCACCTGCGGCAACAGATCGTGGACGAGCTGTTGCTGCGTCGCGACTGGGCTGCGTCCACGCGTGCTGCAGATCGCGCAGCAACGATCGCCGCCGCGATAGCCAACGTGCCGGTGGCTGGCCCGCCCGCGATGCATCCGTCGTTCCCGGCATCACGGTAACCGCGCCGAGCCACACGGAGTTCGTGCTCAGCGCGGAGGTGTATCGCGTCGAAGACGCCCGCGCCGCGGCGGATGCCGGCGCCACCGAAGTCACGTTCGATCCGTTTCTGCGTCACCCCGCTCCTCCCGCTGCCCGCGTTAGGGCGCTGGCAGAGGAGCTCTCGGCCCGCGGCGTCTCGCTTCGCTTGCGCACGCCGACGATCGTTCGGCCCGAGGACCGGCGCTCGCTCGAGAAGTGGCTCGCGCTCGAGATGCCGATTCTCTCGGGCCATCTTGGGTCTCGTCGCCGAGTTGTCGCGCGCCGGTCGCGACGTGATCGCGGACTACGCGGTGAACTGCTTCAACCAGCACACCGCGGCGGAGGTATTCCGGCTCGGTGCTCGGCGCATCGTCATGTCGATCGAGCTCACGACGGGCGAGCTCGCCGCCGTCGTTGCGCCGTGGAGCGGCCGTGGGTTCGACGTCCTCGTGTACGGCCGGCCCGAGGGCATGACGATCGAGCACTGCGTGTTGTCCGCGGCGTTCGACCGCGAGCCGACGACGTGCCGCGACCTGTGCGTGCAGAAGCACCCGATCGTCGAGCTCACGGATCCGGCGGGCTACACGTTCGCCGTCGCGACCGATTCGGCGTGTCGCAATCGGCTGCTGCACTCGAGACCCATCGAAGCGTCCGAGTATCTGCCGCGGCTCTGGCAGTCGGGCATTCGCGGATTCCGCACCGTGTTCAACGTGCCCGGCGATCCGATCCGCGATGTGGTCGCGGGCTATCGCTCTGCGCTCGACGCGTTGGCGTCAGGATCGACGGTACAGGCGTCCGCGGTTCGCGAGCTCGTCGGTGCGAGGTTCACGCGCGGCCACTTCGCTCGCGCGGTTTGAGCGCGTTGTCATTCCGAGCGACGCCGGTCATTCGAGCAAGGCGACAGCGAGTCGAGGAATCGCGATCCTGCTCGGTAGAGGGCTCTCTGCCAGCGCATGAGTCGCGATTCCTCGACTGCGCTTCGCTCGCTCGGAATGACGCGCGTCCTCGTCGCAACACGACGATGATGGTCCACGTCAGAGCAGCTGGTTATTGTTCGACGTGACCACCGATGTAGAGCCCGAGATGTTGATGGAGAAGGCCCGCGCCACGTTGCGCGAGTCGTTCGGCTACCCGGGATTCCGCCCCGGACAGGAGCGCGCGATCGCCTCCGTCCTCGGCGGCCGAGACACGCTCGTCGTGCTGCCTACCGGCGGTGGGAAGTCGCTGTGCTACCAGGTGCCCGCGCTGATGCTGCCGGGACTCACCGTCGTCGTGTCGCCGCTGATCTCGCTCATGAAGGATCAGGTCGACGCGCTGAACGCACGCGGTCTCGCCGCGACATTCATCAACAGCACGCTCACGAGCTCACAGGTCTCCGATCGCCTCGCGCGCGCCGGGCGTGGTGACCTCAAGCTGCTGTACGTCGCGCCGGAGCGCTTCGACGTCGGCACTACGGCCGAGCGGCTGCGAGCCATGGGCGTGTCGCTACTGGCCGTGGACGAGGCCCACTGCATCAGCGAGTGGGGCCACGACTTCCGGCCGAGCTATCTGCGCATGCGCGACGTGCGCGAGCGGCTCGGCGCGCCGCCCACTATCGCGCTGACGGCGACGGCGACGCCCGAGGTCCGCAAGGACATTGCGCTGCAGCTCGCACTGCGAAATCCCGAGCATCATCGTCACGGGCTTCGATCGCACGAACCTGCACTATCACGTGCTGCCCACGCGCAACGAGCAGGAGAAGGACGACGCGCTGGTGCAGACCCTGAAGGACCACGAGGGCGTCGCCGTCATCTACGCGTCGACGCGACGCAACGTCGAACGGATCGCCGGAGTTCTGGAGCGCGCGCGCATGTCGGCGACGGCATATCACGCGGGACTCGATGACGCACACCGGCACGACGTGCAGGAAAGCTTCATGAACGAGCGCGTCCGCGCGATCGTCGCCACGAACGCGTTCGGCATGGGCATCGACAAGCCTAACGTGCGACTCGTGGTGCATCACGCGATGCCGGGCACGCTCGAGGCGTACTACCAGGAGGCCGGTCGTGCCGGCCGCGATGGGCAGCACTCCGAGTGCGTGCTGCTTCACTCGTTCCCGGACCGGTTCACGCACGAGTTCTTCATCAAGGGTGCGTACCCCGAGCGCGCGCTCGTGGAGTCGGTCTACAACGCGCTGCGCCGAGTCGTGGATGGTTCGGGCATGACCGACCTCGGCTCCGCGGAGATTGCGAGGCTGGTTCCCGGCAAGGTCGGCGACCGCGAAGTCGACTCCGTGCTTCGTATTCTGATGAAGGCCGACGCCGTACGCCGCGAGTCCGAGTCGGGATCGTCCGTGCTCATTCGACTGCTGGCTACGCCAGAGCGCATCAAGCGCGAACTGCCCGATCCGCACAACCCGGAGCTTGGATTGCTGCGCGCGCTCTGGCGTGCCGTCGGCGCCCGCCTCCATGACGGCGCCGTTGTGAGCCTGGACGGGCTTCCACCCGGGTTCAGCGGGGCGAGTACCGCCATTCCCCTGCTGTCCTCACTGCAGTCACGGCAGTTCCTGACCTGGGAGCGCATTGGCGGCGGCACTCGCCTCACGAACCCGAGCGCACCCTTGTCGTCCTTCGACGTGGAGTGGGCAGTGCTCGATCGGCGACGCCGTGCTGATCTCGCAAAGCTCGATGCCATGCAGAAATACGCGTACACGACCGGTTGCCGCCGCGCCTTTGTTCTTCGATATTTCGGTGACGAAGCCGGTCGGGGAACCTGCGGCGGTTGCGATAACTGCCTTGGCGTCCACGTCGGCAAGGAGCGTCAGCAGCCGGCACCAGCCCGAACGCGTCGTGAGAAGGCGGCGCCGGTAGCGGGCAGCCGAGGTTCGGCTCGACCGCGAAGTGCGCAGGCCGATCCGGAGCCTGGAACGGACCTGGTGCTGGACGGTGCGGACGCGAGGCTGTTTGCCACGCTGAAGTCCCTTCGAAGCTCGATCGCGCGCGAGGAGAAGGTCCCGGCATACGTGGTGTTCTCCGACCGTACGCTGGCCGAGTTGGCTGCACGAAAGCCGCGATCGACAGCGTCACTGCTCGAGGTGCGCGGTGTAGGACAGGCGAAGTTGGACAAATACGGCGAGCGATTCCTCGCCGCCATCAAGGGCGCAGACGAAACCGAAGCCGCGTAATGACGGGACGGAACCGCGTCGACCCATTCAAGCCGTAACGGCCGGCCGCACCTATGGACGATTCTCTGTATTTCAGCGAGCAACACCTGGCGGTTCGCGAGATGGTTCGCGGCTTCGCCCAGGACGAGGTGGCTCCTGTCGCGTCGCAGCTGGACGAGCGCGCCGAGTTTCCCTGGGAAAACATCAAGAAGATGGGCGAGCTCGGACTCCTCGGCGTGCCGTGGTCCGAGGAGCTCGGTGGCGCGGGTCTCGACTACATCGCCTACATGATGGCGATCCACGAGATGGCGAAGGTCGACGCTTCGCACGCCATCACCATCTCGGCCCACACGACACTGGGCACGTCGCCCATCGTCCACTTCGGAACGCCTGCGCAGCGCGAGCGCTACGTGCCGTTGCTGGCCTCGGGCAAGGTGCTCGGTGGGTTCGGTCTCACAGAGGAAAGCGCGGGCAGCGACGCTGGCGGCACGCGGACGATGGCCGTGCGGAAGAACGGCCACTACGTCCTGAACGGATCGAAGCGCTTCATCACGCACGGCGGTGTCGGTGAGATCTTCGTCGTTACGGCCGTCACCGACCCGAAGAAAGGAACGAAGGGCATCTCCTCGTTCATCATGACGAAGCCGACGTCCGACCTGCAGAAGGCTGCGGCGGTCGGGGTCGGGCACGACGCCTCGCTTCCGGCCATGGCTGGATTCAGATCGGGGAAGAAGGAAGACAAGCTCGGATGGCGTGCGTCGGACACGTGCGAGCTGATCTTCGAGGACGTCGAAGTACCGGTCGAGAACCTGCTCGGCAAAGAGGGGCAGGGGTTCATCAACTTCATGCGGACGCTCGACGCCGGCCGCATCGGCCTCGCGGCACTCTCGTTAGGCCTGGCCGAGGGCGCGTTCGAGCAGGCCATGCGGTATGCGACCGTTCGCCGTCAGTTCGGCAAGCCCATCTTCGAATTTCAGGGCCTGCAGTTCCAGCTGTCGGACATGGCCACGGAGATCGAAGCGGGGAAGCACCTCATGTATCACGCGGCCTGGCTTGCGCAGCATGGCAAGCCGTTCACGAAGCAGGCGGCCATGGCGAAGCTGTTCTGCTCCGAGGTCGCGATGCGGACCACGCTCAAGGCCATTCAGGTGCACGGCGGGTACGGATACACGCGCGACTACCCGGTCGAGCGGATGATGCGCGATGCAAAGATCTGCGAGATCGGCGAGGGAACGTCGGAGATCCAACGCCTCGTGATCGCGCGGAGTCTCCTGCGGGAGATGGCTGATTGACCTTCGAGCAAGCCGCGAGGCGACTGCGATTACCGCTCGGCTTTCTTCTGGCGGCGTTGTATCTCGCGTTCGGGCCTCGGCCCACACCGATCACGCTGGCGGTGGGCGGTGGCTTGGCACTCGTTGGGCTGTTGATTCGCGCGTGGGCGGCTGGGCACATCGTCAAGAACGACCGGTTGGCCACGACCGGCCCGTACGCCCACACCCGCAATCCGCTGTACTTCGGCAGCTTCCTGATCGCTGCCGGCTTTGCCGTCGCGGCGCACTGGTCGCTGTTGTTGATCGTCATCGCGTTCTTTGCGCTTGTGTACGGCCCGACGATTGAGAAAGAGCGCTCGAAGATCAGCGCACGGTTCCCCGACGCATACGCCCGCTGGGAACAGAACGTCCCTGCGTTCGTGCCGCGGCCAATGCCATGGCGTGACCCTATGGCCGCGGAGTCCGAACGGTTCAGTCCGTCGCTCTACATGCGTCATGGTGAATGGCGGGCGGGGCTGGGATTTATCCTCGCTCTCGTATGGCTCGTCCTGCGAATGAGAGGCGATCTATGGTGACCGCTCATTCCGCTCCAAAGCTTTTTGCACGGTCGGTCGTGATCGACGCCCTGGGCGTGATCGCGCGGCTCTGTGCACTCGTTGGTTCCCCCGTTTGGCGCGCCGTGCGACTCGCGGCGCGTCTTGCGTTGCCGCCGCGGTTCCGGCGCCCCGAGCGGGCGTCGGTGGATCGCGGCTCTTCTGCCCGGTACGGCGCCGTCACGGCGATCAGCGATCGCACGCAACACCGTTCACTGCGGGTTTCGACCGAGCGCGTTTCACCGCCTCTGGCGGTGCACGACGCGCGATCGAGTCGAACACCTGCCGGACGTTGCGTGGCCGATCACGTACCGACAGCTGAAGACACGACACATCGGGACGCATTGCCCGCCCACGCGGCGTGCAGGTGCGTCCACCCTCACTCTTTCCCATGGCCGTACAACCGCCGAGGAGTCGCCTCGGTGGAGATTGTCGGCCGAGCCACATGAAGCGAGAAATTCTCATCAATGCGAATCCGCGCGAAACGCGGGTCGCGATCATCGAGGACGACCAGCTGGTCGAATTGCTCGTCGACCGTCCCGAAGCCCGGCGGATGGTTGGCGACATTTACCTCGGTAAAGTCGAAGCGGTTCTCCCGGGCATCCAGGCGGCGTTCGTGGACATCGGCACTGAAAAGAGTGCCTTTCTCCATGCGTCCGACCTCGTCTTCGACGAGGACGGGGATGATGACGACGACGAAGAAGAAGAGGGCGGAGAAGCCGACGAGGCAGACACGCCGGCCCGAGGCCGTCGCGCGAAAGCACCTGCGATTCAGGATGTTCTGAAGCGTGGCCAGGAGATCCTGGTGCAGATCTCCAAGGAACCGATCTCCACGAAGGGCCCACGCGTCACCGCGCAGATATCGATGGCCGGCCGGTTCCTCGTGTACATGCCGTTCGCGAGTCGAGTCGGCGTCAGTCGAAAGATCGGCGAGCGCGCGGAACGGCAGCGGCTCCGCGAACAGGTGCAGAGCGTGCTCCCGCCTGATTCAGGTGGTGTCATCGTCCGCACGGTCGGCGAGGACGTCACGCAGGAGACGTTCAGCCGCGAACTGAACACGCTCATCACGCAGTGGAAGCGGATCAAGAAGAAGACCCATTTCCTCCGCTCTCCCGCACTGGTACACCGCGAGACGAGCCTCACGCGCGGCATCATCCGCGACCTGTTCAGCACGAAGATCGAGGGACTGACGGTCGACTCGAAGCAGGTCTACAACGAAATCGTCGAGTACCTGAAGGGCATCGCGCCCGAGCTCGTCGACCGGATCAAGCTCCATGAAGAGCCCGTCCCGTTGTTCGACAAGGCTGAGATCGAAACGGAGATCCGTGACCTGTTCAAACGTCGGTGTGATCTGCCGTCTGGCGGCTACCTGATCATCGAGCCGACGGAGGCGCTGGTCTCGATCGACATCAACTCGGGGCGCTACACGGGCAAGAAGGATCCCGAGAAGACGATTCTGAAAACGAACGTCGAGGCGGCACGCGAGGTCGCTCGCCAGCTGCGCCTTCGAGACGTCGGTGGCATCATCGTGTGCGACTTCATCGACATGGAGTCGAAGCAGAATCGCGACCGGGTCCTTCAGGAGCTGCGAACCCACCTCGGACGTGACCGGGCGCGGACGAAGGCGTTCGCGGTCAGCGACCTGGGTCTGATCGAGATGACACGGCAACGCGTGCGGCAGAGCCATCTGCAGAGCATGACGGAGCCGTGTCAGACGTGCCACGGCACCGGTCGGGTGTTCACGCCGGAAACGATCATCCGCCGGATGGAGCGTTCGGTGAAGCGCATGGCGGTGGAGGGCCGCCGCGATCACCTCGTGATCCGGCTGCACCCGGACGTCGCCATGTATGTGCTGGAGCAGGAGCCGGACATCATGAAGAAGCTCGAAAAAGCTGCCGGCTTCTCGCTGGAAGTCCGTGATGACCCGCTACTTCGTCCCGACGAGTTCAAGCTGGTGGTGAAGGGCGCAGGTCGAGACGTTACGCAGCAGTACGCCGTCGCCTAGACAACGGCGCTGGTTGCTGGGTGGTCGTGCTTGGTGCTGGGTGACGCTGGGTGCCAGCTGGTTGCACCCACTCAGCGTCACCCAGCCACCAGCAGCCGCACCCAGCAACCAGCCTGCAGTTATAGTTGACAGCTAAGTGCCTGCGGAATATGTTGCTAGGCTCTACATCCACCCTGCGTTTCAGAAATTCTTATGTCTTACGCGATCATTCGCACCGGCGGGAAGCAGTTCCGCGTCGAGCCGGGCATGACGCTCCGGCTGCCGACGCTCGTCGGTGATGCTGGCGCTTCAATCGAGTTCAACGACGTCCTGCTTGGCTCCGATGGGAACACGGTGCACACCGGTGTCCCGTCGATCTCCGGTGCCAAGGTGACCGGTGAGATCGTCAAGCACGGTCGCGGCGACAAGATCGTCGTCTTCAAGTTCCGACGCCGGAAGAACTACGCCCGCAAGCAGGGGCACCGGCAGGGCTTCACCGAAGTCCGCATCAAAGACATCACGCTCTAAGGCCGAGGCGATATGGCTCATAAAAAAGGCGTCGGCTCGTCCCGCAACGGGCGCGACAGCAATCCGAAATTCCGCGGCATCAAGAAATACGGTGGTGAGCGCGTGATCGCCGGGAACATCATCCTGCGCCAGTGCGGCACCAAATGGCACCCGGGTCGTAACGTCGGCATCGGGACGGACTACACGATCTATTCGCTCATCGACGGCGTCGTGAAGTTCGAGCACAAGAGCAAGACGCGCTTCAAGGTCAGCGTCTATCCGGCGCAGGGTGACGAGGCCGTCACGGCTGCCTGATCGACGCGCAAGGCGAGAACCGAGGCTCCGCGATTAGCGGAGCCTTTTTCTTTTCTAGCACCTGCATTGCCGCACAGCTCCCCTCGCTTGGGCACTCGCCGTGCAACATCGTACGGCGTGTCGTCGTAATTGGACGCGACACATTCAACGGTGAGACCCATGGCGATTTGGGACAAGCTCAAGACCGAGCTCGATCGCGCCGGCAAAGCGGCGCAGAACGCTCTTGATGAAGGGAAAGTCCGACTCGAGGCTTTCAGAACGCGTCAACTGGCAGACAAGGCGGCGCAAGCACTGGGCTACGCCGTGTACCGCGCGAAGCAGTCGGGCAGCGAGCTCGATGCCGAGACGTCCGCGCGTCTGCTGGCCACGCTGACGACACACGAAGCGGAAGCGGCACGACTCGAGCAGCAGCTCCACGACATTGGGGCGTCGAGACCCGACGCGCCATCCGCCGAGGCCTCGTCGGCACCTCCACCGCCGTCTTCACCGCCACCGCCACCATCGGCGGCAGACGCACCACCGGCACCGGAAGCGCCAGTGATTTAACAGGCTATCAGCCATCAGCCATCGGCCATCAGCTCAAACAGCGAACCCTCGCGATGCTTCTCTCGCGAGAGAAACGTCGCGAGGGTTCTCGCTTTTTGAGCTGATGGCTGATGGCTGATGGCTGATAGCTTATCGCTACGGCTTGCGATAAGCAGGAGGATAGGTCTTATACCGCTGCATCAACTCGTCCTGACGCGACGGTTGCGCGACTTCACGGCCACGAATGAGAACGTGCTCCACCTTGGTCGTGAACTCGAACGGGTCGCCGCTCCACACCACGATGTTCGCGTCACGACCAGGCTGCAGGGACCCAATGCGGTTCGCCACACCGAGCATCTCCGCCGGCGAGAGCGTGATCGAGCGCAGCGCAGCATCCCACGGAAGCCCGTAGGCGACCGCGACACCGGCGTCGTACTTCAGGTTGCGGACGTTGAACCCTTCCTCTCCGCTGCCATTCCCGATCAGCACCACCTTTGCGCCCGCGCGCTGCAGCAGCGCCGCGGCATCCTGCCGGTTGCCTAACGTCGAGAAGCTCTGCGGAAGGTTGTCCATCGACCCCACGATCACCGGGATCCCCGCCGCTGCCAGCCGGTCAGCCAGCTTCCACGACTCTGCAGCCCCGACGATGATGAGCTTGACGTTCATCTCCTTGGCGAGCCGCATGATGGCGTCGATGTCACTCGACTGATCGACGTTCACCATGAGCGGCAGCCTTCCCTCGACGACGGGAATCAGCGCCTCCAGATCCGCCCGCCGCGCCGCGAATGCGCGCGTTTGTGCCCGCTCGAATTCCGAGCGGCGGCGGGCGTAAATGCGCGCGTCCTCGAGGACCTCCTTGAGTCGCACGTACTGCTCGCCGCGCGCGTTCGATCCCGCCGACCGCGGGTCGCCGAACTGTGCGACCATCGCGACCGGCGCCTTGTCGAGCATGTCCGAGAGCGTGCCTGGTACGAGATCGATGAGTGCCGCCTGTCCGGCAATGAGACCGCCGGTCGGCACGACGACCACGGACGTGACCCCGTCGTTCCGCGCCGGGGCGAACATCGTCGACGCGGGGTTGATGCCTTCCCACACCGGGAACGACGCCGCGATGCCGCTGTCTCCGCGCGCGCTGCGATCGACCGTGGCCTGAACCGCGTTGATTTCGGCCACGCCGAGGGAGGTGAGCGAATTGATGAGTCCCGGCGTAACCCACTTGCCCGTCGCGTCGATGCGAGTGGCGCCGTTAGGCACCGTGACGTTCGCGCCGACGGCGACGATCTTCCCATCGCGTACGAGAACCGTCCCGTTCTCGATCACCGGCCCGCTCACCGGGTGAACCTTCCCGCCGGTGATGGCGATCGTCTGCGCGCCGGCACGCTCGGCGGTCGAGAGCAAGAGCGCGGCGACGGCAGCCAGCGCCGCGGTTCCGACCACGATTCTCGCGATTGCCGATTTCTGCCGCCCGCCGGCGGCGGGCACCCGCCCGATTCGCGTCGTCATCGTGCACCCCCGTTAGGCAGCGGAACGTTCCCGAGCTCGAAGTCCGTACGCCACCAGGACGCCGGGTTTGCGCGATCGTACGCCGCCGCGCCATCGAGCCACACCCGATCGACGCGTGAGTACACGCTGAACGGGTTGCCGGACCACAGCACAACGTCCGCGTTCTTGCCCACCTCGATGGATCCGATCTTGTCGTCGAGACCGAGCGCCCACGCCGGGTTGATCGTGAGCCACTTGATCGCTTCGTCCTCCGTCGTGTGGATCCCGATCTGTTCACCCGCGGCCATGGCCTTCGCCGCATCCTGGTTCAGACGCTGCATCCCGGACGGATCATCGGAGTGCACGATCGCGCGGGCACCTGCCGCGCTCACCATGGCGAGGTTCGCGCGCACGCCATCCATCGCCTCCATCTTGAACCCGCCCCAGTCCGACCAGAGCGACGCGGAGATCCCTTCCTTCGCCAGGCGATCGGCGACCTTGTACGCCTCCACGCCATGGTGGAACGAGCGAATCTTGTAGCCGAACTCCTTGGCGATGTCGATCATCTGCACCATCTCGTCGGCGCGGTAGCAGTGGTTGTGCACCAGGATGTTGCCGCGCAGGACTTCCGCGAGCGTCTCGAGCCCGAGATCGCGCTGCGGAGGATCGCCCTGATGGTCGGCGTTCCACTTGTCCCACCGACGGCGATAGCCTTCCGCCTGGATCCATGCGGCGCGATATCCCGCCACGTTCCCCATGCGCGTCGACGGCCCGCGTTGCGCGTACACGCGCTTCGGATTCTCGCCGCACGCCATCTTCAGGCCGTATTTCGCGCCCGGGAATTTCATTCCCTGGACCGAGGCGGACGGGACCACCTTCAGCACCACGCTCCGTCCGCCGATCAGATTCCCCGACCCTGGAAGGATCTGAACGGTCGTCACGCCGCTCGCGAGCGCTCGCGGGAACTGCGGATCCTGCGGCCACACCGAGTGCTCGGCCCACACGTTCGCCGTCACAGGGTTGGTGAGCTCGTTTCCGTCGGACAACGCGTCGCCACCGGGGGCTGCGTACACGCCCAGGTGTGAGTGGTCGTCGATGACGCCGGGAGTGAGAAACTTGCCGCGACCGTCGATGACGTCTGCATCCGGGGGAGCGCTCACAGTCGTCCCGACCGCGGCGATCTTGCCATCGCGGAGCAACACACTGCCGTTCCGAATCGTCGGCCCGGCGGCCGTCATGATGGTCACGTCGCGAATCAGCGTTGCTCGTGATTGCGGAATGGCGTACGTGCTCGGGAATGGATCGGCGTTAGGCGCCGAGATCGCCCCGGCACCGGGGGCCGGGCGACCCGTGTCTGCGCGGGCTCCAGCGGGTGCGGCCGGGCGTGGTTGCGTCGAAGGCGCGGTCTGCGCAGGAGCGCATCCCTCGAGAGCGACGACTACAGCCGCCGCGAGAGCGACGGCACGTTGAATTCGCATGAGTCGGTGGATTCGAGCTGGGGTTTGTGGTTCGATTCGCCCTCTAGCTGGAGAGCCCTGCGAAGCTAGGGCAGGCGACTTCCGCCCGCGAGGTCGCCGACGAGCGCGCGCATCGCCCCGGGGATATCGCTGCAGATGCCATCGACGCCCCAGTCGAGCAGACGCCGGGCGACGTCGGGACTGTTGACGGTCCATGCAATGATGCGCCGAGCGTCGCCGTGTACGAGGCGGACAAGCGCCTCGTCGATCAACTCCCATTGCTGCCACAGGTCGCGTGCTCCGGCGTCGTACATGGCGCGGAGCGGGTCGACCGGATAGCTCGTCTGCAGGACGCCGACGGGGATCTCGGGCGCAATGTCATGGACGCGCCGGGCAACGCGGTGGTCGAAGCTGTGGACGGCACAGGCGCGGCCGCTCGCCCGAATGACAGCAACGACCTCGGCCTCGATCCGCGGCGCCTTGACCTCCACATACACCGTCGAATCTCGCGGAACTGTTTCGAGCAGCGACTCGAGCGTAGGAATGCGCTCGGTGCCTCCAGTACCTCCCGAACCGACGGCTATCGACTGGATCGCATCGAGCATCGACTCGGCGATGACGGCGACGGTACCCGAGTCGCCAGGCCGCGAGTTCGTCGCCGCGTCGTGGTGTACGACGATGACGCCATCCCGCGTTGCGTGGACGTCGAGCTCGACGGAGTCGGCGCCGTCCGCGAATGCTCGGCGGAACGAAGCGATCGTGTTTTCGCGGTGTTCGCGGGGTGAGCCGCGATGACCGATGATCTCTACCGTCGGGGGTCGCCCTTCGCTTGCGTAAGCCATTGGATGGCGCGAACCTAGAAGCGGCCCGCCGCACTGTCAACGGCCCCTTAACGTCGTGCGCTGGCGGGCGTCTCACGAATGAACCGCATGGTCCAGGACAATGAGCCCAACGAGAATTCCACCGATCTGGAGCTCATAGCCCGGTGGAGCGCCGGCGACGAGCGAGCTGCCACGCGTCTGGTGGAGCGGCATGCGCCGGCGCTCGCTCGCTTTGCCGCCAGCCTGGGCCAGCGGGTCGATATCGAGGAGATCGTTCAGGACACGTTCGTGCGGGCGTTCGGATCGATCGACTCATTTCGAGCGGACAGCTCGCTGCGGACGTGGCTGTTCACGATCGAGCGGAGGCTGATACTCGACAGGCGGCGCGCCGAACGCCGACGGAAAGAAGACGGCACGGTGGATGACGCGGATGCGGCCACCGAGTTCGACGCGTTGGATGAGATCGTCGCCGAGGAGGCAGAGGCGCGGGTTCGGAGCGCTGTCGAACGGTTGTCGCGGCTGCAGCGAGAGGTGTTTCTGCTACGGGTGAATGAAGGATTGTCGTACAAGGAGATCGCCGAGGTCGTCGGTAGCACGGAGGGCGCGGCGCGGGTGCACTACCACAACGCCATGCGGGCCGTGAAGGAGCTGCTCTATGTTTGATTGCGCGAACGTCGAGATGCGTGAGCTGCTTCCCGAGCTGGTCGCGGGAACGCTGGACGCGACGACGCGTGCGCGCGTCGAGGAGCACGTCGCTGCATGTCCGGAGTGTGCCTCGGAGCTGGAGACACTTCGGCTCGTGCGCGCGGCATTCGCGCGCGCGCCGAAGATCGACGCGAGTCACGTCGTCGCGTCGCTGCCGAGGCCTCGTGCTGTCGTCGCAGCGCCGCAGCGTAATGCGAAGGTGATCCGCTGGCTCGACTGGCGCATCGCCGCCGCCCTCACGACGATCACGGTTGGCGGTCTGTCGCTCGCCGTAAGCCAGCGTATGCGTGATGTGACCGCGGTGCTCCCATCCGATTCCGCTTCCGCGCAGGTCCAATCGCCCTTGGCGACGGACCCTAACGCGGCAGGAGGTGGCTTGGCGCTGCCTAACAAGCCCGTCCCGAGCGATCGCCAGACGTCGTCGACAGGCACGCGTTCGAGTGCGCCGGAACCGGTGTCGGCAGCTGTCACATCGCCGGCCAAACCACAACTATCCGTGGGCGGCGGGATGGGTGATCTCGACGATGCGTCGCTTCAATCGTTGCTTGGCGCGCTCGAGGAGATCGACCGTGCACCGGTGGCGCCGTCGGCGGAGCCGGATCGATCACCCGTGCTGCCCGTCATCAAGGCGGGTGATCGATGAATCGACGCGCGTCGCGGCTCGCGTGCGTCTGTGCGCTGATGCTGCCCCTCCTCGTCGCCTGCGTTTCGTCGCAGGCGGTGGGGCAGCAAGTCGACCGCGCACCGGCGCGAGCTGGCGCACCGGCACAGGGGCGCGTCGGGCTCGAGCGTCAATTTCGGGAAAGGCTCGCTGAGGTGGTGCGACGCCGACTGAATCTCGACGAAGCCCAGATGCGGGAGCTCGGGCAGGTGAACGAGCGGTTCGAACGCGAACGGATGCTGCTGCTCCGGGACGATCGGCAGGTGCGCCAGTCGCTCCGCGCCGAAGTGCTGCTTGGTGATTCGGCGAATCAGGGCAGGGTGGCCACCCTGCTCGACCAAGCGCTCGAGATCCAGCGGCGCCGACTCGATCTGACCGCCCGCGAGCAGCACGATCTCGCGGCCTTCATGACCCCGGTGCAGCGCGCGAAGTACTTCGGCATCCAGGACGAGCTGCGCCGACGGATGGAGGACATTCGTCAGAACAGGCAGGAGCGGCAGCGAAGGGGCGGGGGACCGGGATCGGGCGCGCAACGTCAACCGCCGCCGTAGCGCCTCTGTCGCACACACGCCACCAGGCAAGACTCGCGATATGACCTGTAACGCGGGATCTACCGCGTTGAGCGCCGCGCGCGGGCCGACTACATTGCGTCAGCGCCCGGGTGGCGGAATTGGTAGACGCAGGGGACTCAAAATCCCCCGACCTTCGGGTCTTACGAGTTCGAGTCTCGTCCCGGGTATTGATCACTTCGTTGTTCGCGGGCGCCTGCTTCGGTAGGCGCCCGTTTTTTCGTTCCTCTGCGGTCCTAACGAGCGCGATAGGAAGTCCCTGGTCAGCCTGCTTGTTGCCGGCAGAGGCGCGGCGATGCCGCGCCGGAGCCTGGAACTACATACCACTGGTCGGCAGGGTATGATACCTCCAAGGAGGTATGTTACCCCATCCATCTCCTGCAAGCACCAGCACACCTAACAACCACGCCAACCAGAAGCGATGGCGCAGGAACGTTCTTCGTTGTACTTTCGGGTCAGGCGGCACCGGACCTGAGTCGTTAGGACACGTTAGGTCCCGGCCAACGGCCGCCGAAGGCAGGTGCCTCGGATGGAATCGACGTCAGCAGTATTCGACCGCGATCAGACCGGCGGGAGCATTCCGCCGCCTCCGTCGCGCGATCGGGATGGCCTCAGCGCCCTCGAGCGGAAGGCGCTCTACCGAGTCCACACGGAGCTGCCGGCGATGCCGGCCTCACTCGTCGTCCAGATCCTTCTCTGGCCTGAGAAGATGACCGACTGGGCGCGTGATGAGAGCGTGACCCCGGCTCTCGTGTACAACATGCTCGGCGGCTTCAAGCCATATCACGGCCTTCGCGAGCGCCTGGCGCAGCGACTCGGCGTCACGAAGGCCGCGGTCGACCATCTCATCGACGCGCGGCGCCAGCAGCCGTCCACACGACGCATTCCGGAACCGCCACCAGACTTCGTGCCCGACGACGTGTCGCTCGCAACGGGCTCTCGTCCGCAGGCCGCAGCGCGGACTCCAATTGGTGGGAACCCCAACGGTTTCGACCCACAGGAGAACGAGCCGTCGTCACCTGAGGCCGCGTCGCAACAGACAGACGAGCCACCCGCCAGCGAGGCGCCTCCCGAGCAATCCGGACAGCAAATCACGTTCGAGCTCTGAGCCTGGAACCTGCGTCGACCAATTACCGCCTGTTAAGGTTGACACCGTCATTATGCGGGATGTGCTCACGGCGCGTGCCTGTGGCGGGGAGTGTGCAGTGGCACACCACTCGTCTACCGCCACGTGCGCAGCTATCCGACTTCGAGCGTCCGCGTTTCGGGCCGCACCGCCATGCACCAACTCCGAATCGCCCAAGTCACCGAGTATTACTACCCGCACCTCGGCGGCATCTGCGAGCACGTCCATTTCCTGGCGCGTGAGGCGGCGCTCCGGGGTCATCACGTCGACATCATCACGTCGAACCTCGACGGTGCGCGCGACACGCCGAATGTGATCCGCGTCGGCCAGAGCGTACCGGTCTACAGCAACGGGTCACTCGCGCGCATCACCGTCGGGCGCGGACTGCGCCGCCAGGTCAGAGAAGTGCTCTCGCGCGGGCAGTACGACATCGTTCACGTGCATGCACCGCTCGCTCCGTCGCTCCCACTGCTAGCGGTAGATGAGGCCGAGTGCCCCGTCGTTGGGACGTTTCATACGTATTTCGACTACTCGGTAGGCTATACTCTCGGCCGTCGCTACTTTCAGCGACGGCTGTCTCGTCTCGCCGCCGCGGTGGCCGTGTCACCGACCGTCGTCGAAGCGCACGAGCGTTACTTCTCGACTGACTGGACCCATATCCCGAACGGCGTGGACACGCACTTCTTCTCGCCTGACGCGCCGCGTCCGCTCGCGATCCGACCCGACGTGCCCTCGATCCTGTTCCTCGGGCGCTTCGATCCGCGCAATGGGCTCGCCTCACTCATGGATGCGTTCAAACGCATTCGTGGCCCAAGCCGGCCGGCGCAGCTCGTGGTGGTAGGCGATGGCCCCCTTCGAGCGCACTACCGGCGTCTCGCGGCCGGCGACCCGGACATCACGTTCGTCGGGTCGGTGCTGGGTGAGCGTCCCGACTTCTACGCGAACTGTTCGATCTACGCCTGCCCAACGACCAAGGCGTCCTTCGGTATTACGCTGCTCGAGTCGATGGCGTGCGGCACGCCGATCGTGTGCTCCGACATCAACGGCTTTCGCAACGTGGTGGCGCACGACCGCGAAGCGTTGCTCGTTCCGTGCGGCGACACAGGCGCCCTCGCCGATACGTTGGCGGCGCTCCTGGATGACGACGCATCGCGCGCACGCCTCGGAGCGGCTGGCCGGCAGCGCGCGCTGGCGTACGGCTGGCCGCGCGTGAGCGACACGATTCTGGGCCTCTACGCCCAGATCCTCGGCGTGAACCGTCTGGCCGCGTGAGCACAACGGGAGACCGGTGATCGGCGCCATCGCTTCGGTCACGGCGCTGTCCGCGGGCGCGCTCGCGTGGGGGGCTTACGAGCGAAATAGCCCGCTGTTCGGTCGCGTCCAGCACCGACTCGCCACGACGGACGCCGTCATCAGCCTGACGTTCGACGATGGGCCGAACTCGCGAGCCACACCGGCAATCCTCGACGCGTTAGGCGCCGAAGGCGTGTGCGCGACGTTCTTCGTGCTCGGCCGGCATGCGGATCGGTGGCCTGAGCTCGTCGACCGTGCCGCGCGCGAAGGGCATCGCATCGGCAATCACGGGTACTACCATCGGAAGCTCACCTGGAAAGCTCCGAGCTACGTCCGTGACGATATCTCTCGTGGCGCCGAGGCGATCGAGAGAGCGGGTGCTGCGCGTCCGGGGTTGTTCCGCGCACCACACGGACAACGGAACCCGTGGGTGACTCCAATCGCGCGAACGCTCGGCCAGCGAACGATCGGCTGGACGCTCGGCGTGTGGGACACGGCGCGGCCTGGCTCGGACGTCATCGCGGATCGTGTCATTCGCGGTGCGGATCGCGGGTCGATCGTCTTGCTGCACGACGGCGACGGCTACGATGCCGACGGCGACCGCATGCAGACGGCGGACGCGCTCCCACGCATCATTCGTGGGCTCCGAGCGAGAGGGTTTACATTCGCGACGCTCGCGGCGACGTGAGCGACAGCGAACGCCCGCAGCGCCGGTGGGTCCGGTGGCTTCTGCCCGTTGTCACGTTATCGCTGCTCGCCCTCTTCGCGCGCAGCATCGATTGGGGCCGCGCATGGAGCGCGATCGTACGCGCCGATCCAACGCTGCTGTTGGTAGCGACGCTCGCCAACCTCGCGTCCATCGGCGTCAAGGGCGTGCGATGGTCGCTGTTCCTCACGGCCGCCGGCGTACCAGGCGTGGAACAGGCCGTTCGCGCGACGCTGGCGGGCGCCGCACTGAACAACGTGCTGATCGCGAACGGTGGGGACGCAGCGCGCGTTGCCGCCATGGCCCGTCGTGGCAACGTCTCGAGCGCGGCGGTCCTCGCGACTCTCGCCGTCGACCGGTTCTGCGACCTGGTCTCGTATGGAGCGATGTTCGCGTGTGCGGCCTTCGTGCTTCCGCTTCCACCGGAGTTGGCGCGGTGGAGAGTCCCTGGCTTCGTCGCGTTAGGTGCGTTGGCTGCCGTCGCGATCATCGTTGTGTGGAGAGCGTCGGCGACCGAGTCGGAGCGCACTGCGGTCGGCGCGGTCGAGGACACGCGCCTGATTCCACGCGCGCGACGGTACTGGCGGCATCTCATCGAGACGTCGGCGAACGTCGTCACGGGTTCGCGCCTCGCAGTCGCGGTAGGGTTGTCCTTCATGGCGTGGGCGGGGCAGTGGGCGACGTTTCACTATGCCGCCCACGCCGCCGCGTTCCCCATGACCGCCGGTGAGTCGCTGCTTGCGCTCCTCGTTGTCAACGCGAGCTTCCTCATCCGTTTGACGCCGGGAAACGTTGGCGTGTTCCAGTTGCTGTACGCGGTCGCGGCGGTGTCGGCGGGGCTCGAGAAGAACAGCGCGGTTGCCGTCGCATTTCTCATCCAGCTCATTCAGTACGTTCCGGTCACGGTGATCGGACTCCTGCTCGCACCGTCACTCGCGAAGCGCGGACGCTCCGCCGGCGCGACAGCCGTCGCGGCCGCTGCCGTGCAGGCCGACCGAACACTGAGGGCGCGTGGCGACGGCGGCGGCATCACCTGACGTGCACCTAACGCGCACCGATAAACCGCGAGTGTTCGTGGTCCGACGCCTTCCGACGACCGTCGAGGCTCAACTTCGCGAACGCTACGACGTCTCGCTCAACGCGACGGACGAGACGTACTCGCTCGACCGTCTCGTAGATGCGGCCCGTGAGTTCGATGCGCTCGTGCCCACCGTCGTGGACAACGTGCCCGCACCCGTTTTCGAGTCGGGCGAGAGGCGCATCCGCCTCGTCGCGAACTATGGCGTCGGGTACGACCGGATCGACATCGATGCCGCCAGGCGGGAGGGCGTCGTCGTCACGAACACGCCGGGGGTCCTCACCGAGGATACCGCCGACCTCGCGCTCCTGTTGCTGCTCGCCGCCGCACGCCGAGCAGGTGAGGCCGAGCGTCAGTTGCGCGCCGCGCGTTGGGACGGGTGGAGACCGACGCACATGCTCGGCACACGCGTGAACGGCGCGACGCTCGGGATCGTGGGGTACGGTCGGATCGGCGCGGCTGTCGCCAGACGCGCGCACCAGGGATTCGGCATGCGCGTGCTCTACGTGAACCCGAGCGCGCCTGATGCGGACGCCGTCGCTGCAGCGTCGGCCGAACGGTGCGAGTCACTCGACGAGTTGCTCGCGCAGAGCGACTTCGTGTCGCTGCATGCGCCCGCGCGTGAGGGAACACGTCGAATGCTCAATGCGCGGAGGATCGCGCTCATGCGCCCTGGAGCGATACTCGTGAACACCGCGCGTGGCGATCTCGTCGACGAAGCGGCACTCGCCGATGCGCTGCAGCGGGGCGCGCTCTCGGCCGCAGGCCTCGACGTCTTCGAGCGCGAACCCAGCGTGTCCCCACGCTTGCTCGCGCTGGAAAACGTCGTCCTGCTGCCCCACATCGGGAGTGCCACGACTGCATCCCGCGTGGCGATGGGTGATCGCGTGCTCGCCAACCTCGACGCATTCTTTCGCGGCGGTGAACCTCCGGACCGCGTGGCGTGACGTTCGGCTACGCAATGGATCGTTCACCGAGCGGTGAGTTGCGCTTGCCCGGGTACTACGACGGTCCCTAGCTTACCGCTCTCTTTGCCCCCAACTGACACGCAATGGCTCTCACTCTCGCCCTTCGAGATGGCGACGCAGCGGACATCGACACACCGCTCCTCGGTGCGTTGCTGCCCGCCGGCACCGACCTGCCCTCCGAGCTCCGCGCCCTCGACGAACGACTCGGCGGCGCAATCCAACGCACGCTCCAGCGCGGTGACTTCCGCGGCGCTCGAGATGAGTTGCTGCACCTGGAGGGCGGATCGAGCCGAGCCGGCCGTGTGTTGCTGGTCGGCCTGGGCACGCTGACGGAACCAGCGGCCGCGCTGCGACGCGGCGCGGCGCTGCTCAGCCGCCAGGCGCATCGTATGGGCGCGGGCTCCGTTGCGGTGGTTGCGCCAGACACCGACGCCGATGCTGCGGAATCGATCGTCGTTGGACTGAACCTCGGCGCGTGGGAATACCTGGACCTCAAGACGCCGCCTCCGGAGGCGGAGCGCAAGAAGCCGCTCACGCGAGCCACGCTCATCGCCGATGACGCCCGCGCGTCGAAGGACGCGGTGGCACGCGGCGAGGCAATCGCCGCCGGCTATGACGTGTCGCGGCGACTCGCGCAGATGCCCGGGAATGTCTGCACGCCGGACCTGCTGGCGAAGACCGCGACAGAGATCGGCCGCCGCCACAAGCTCAAGGTCACCGTGCTCGGTCGGCGCGAGATGGAACGTCAGAAGAATGGGTTCGTTCCTTTGCGTGGCACAGGGCACCGAGCAGGATCCCAAGCTCGTGACGATGGAGTACCGAAAGGGCCGGCGTGGTGCCGCTCCGATCGTGCTCGTGGGGAAGGGACTCTGCTTCGATACGGGCGGCATCTCGATCAAGCCGGCCGACCGAATGGAGTTCATGAAGTTCGACATGTGCGGCGCAGCCGGTGTGATCGGCGCGATGGAAGCGATCGCACGCCTCAAGCTCAAGGTGAACGTCGTCGGAATTTTCGGCGCGACGACGAACATGCCTTCGGGAAATGCGGTGAAGCCGGGCGACGTCGTCATCAGTCACCTCGGCAAGTCCATCGAGATCATCAACACCGACGCGGAAGGGCGGCTCGTGCTGGCCGACCTCCTGTCGTACGCGCGTCGCTTCAAGCCAGCGGCCGTCATCGATGCCGCGACGCTCACCGGCGCCTGCGTCATAGCGCTTGGACACGTCGCGACGGGTGTATTGGGAACCGACCAGGCGCTGGTGGACGAGGTCATTGCCGCGGCCCGCAGAGCGACGGAGCCGGGCTGGCAATTGCCACTCTGGGATGACTACAAGGAACTGATCAAGTCGGACGTCGCGGACATGAAGAACTCAGGCGGGCGGGCAGGCGGGACGATCACCGCCGCTATGTTCCTCAGGGAGTTCGCGGAGGAGTATCCGTGGGTGCATCTCGACATCGCCGGCACGGCCTACTCGGAGACCGACCTGGTGGCTATTCCGCGGGGTCCGACCGGCGTTCCGACGGGCACCTTCATCGAGTTCGTGCGGGGGAGGGCGGGCTGACCGGTTTGTTCGTCGCCGTCGCACGACACGCTCGTTGCATCGGCCTCGCCCTTCTGGTCGGGGCCGTTTTGCACGAGACCGTTCAGGCACAGGTTCCCACGCGAGACACGACGCGCACGCGTCGCGACTCGACGAGGGCAGACTCGCTGCGGCGCCGCGCCGATTCGATTTCCGTCGCGATCCCGCTCCCCGCCGATTCCGCGCGCGCCGATTCGGTGCGCGCGCGACAACGAGCAGACAGTGTGCGCGCCGCGATCCTCGCCCGCCGCGCTGCCGACAGCGTGAAGGCCCCGTTGGCGCGGGCGGAAGTTCCGCCGCTGGCCGACATCGGCGAGCGCTATCGCTGGACGCGCGAGGAACTGTTCGCGAGCGGTTCGCTCTCGTTAGGCGAGCTGCTGGGCCGCGTTCCCGGAGTGACGAACTTCGCGTCGGGGTGGGTCCCGACGCCGCACATCGACTCCTACCTGGGCGACTTCCGCCGCGTCCGGCTCTTCTACGACGGCGTCGAGCTCGACCCATTGGATGTCCGGATCGGGCCGATGCACGACTTCACCACCATTCCCATGTGGACGCTCGAGGAGTTGGTCGTCGAGCGCGCGGCTGAAGAGCTCCGCGTCTACATGCGCAGTTGGCGCGTGAACAAGACGACGCCGTACACCAGCGTGGACGTCTCCACTGGCGATCTCACCACGAACAGGTATCGCGGATTCTTCGGCCGTCGCTTCGGCGAACTCCACCGCGCTCCAAATCGGAGCGCAGCAGTACAGCACGGAAGATCAGCGTGCCGGCGGCGACGGGAATCATCTCAGTACTTTTACCCGTTTCGGGTGGGCGAAGAAAAGCTGGAGCGCCGACGCGGTCCTCTTGCGAACGAGACGCAATCGAAACGAACAGCTACGCGACTCGGTTGGCGGTCAGGCCGGCTTTGCGAACTTGCCCGCACTCGAGGCGACCCGCACGGATGCGTATGCGCGGATCGGATACGGCGATCCAGAAGGTGCGCGCTGGCTCCAGATCATCGCGTCCACGAGTCGGTTCGCCGAAACGAACACGAAGACGGCGACGGGCACGACGACCGGAACCGAGCCATTCGTTGGGGACACGGTGGATTCCATCGCTTCTCGCGCGCAGTACGTCGTGACCGCCGGGCTGACCGTCCTCGGCGCGAAGGTATCCGCGACCGGGCGATACCGGGTCTTCAACGGACTGGTGGTTCCTGACGCCATCGGCGCGCATTGGCTACGACCGCGGGATGCTGTCGACGACCGCGTACGTGGAGCAGCAGGAGTCCGACTCGACGTTCCGCGCTGACTTCTCGGCCCGGTTGACGCCGTTCAAATTTCTCGCAATCGCCGGCTCGTTAGGCAGGATGAGTCCGATCAACGAGAGTACGCGACCGACGTCCCTGTCGTATCGCGGTGAGGTCGGGCTTCGTCTCGGCCGCCTGTGGGCCACGGGCGGCATCACGTCGCATCGACACGACGATCGTTCCGCCACCGCGCGCCTACGATACCCTCTATGTCGAGGCGGCGATCGGTGCACACCGCGGTACGTTTGTGACACTGCGTGGACCGATCTGGAAAGGCATTGGTCTCAACGTCAGCGCGATGCAATGGGACAGCGTCGCCTACCTGCCGAAGTACCAGGTGCGGACGGAGCTGTATGCGAAGACGAGCTGGCTCAGCCGGTTTCCGCAGGGAAACTTTCACGTGCTGGCGTCGGTGGCGCACGAGTATCGAACAGGCATCTCGTTCCCGGTCGTCGCGGATGCGGTCGAGCAGCTCAGCTCCCAGTACCGCGTCATCACGACACTGTTCGAGCTGCGCCTGTACGACGCCGTGCTCAGCTGGCAGTACCGGAACATTCTGGGCACCATTTACCAGCAGGTGCCGGGTTTCACCGCGCCCCGCGCGATCAATGTGTACGGCGTGCGGTGGGACTTCTTCAATTGACTTCGATTGACAAGGTCGTTGTCAGCTCGTAACTTGCGCGACTATCGATGATCCGAAGCATGACGGGTTACGGCGCCGCCGAAGGACTGGTCGGCGGGTCGCGGGTAAGCGTCGAGCTCAGAACCGTCAACCACCGGTTCTTCTCGCCGAGCATCAAGCTGCCGGCTGAGCTGTCGCGGTGGGAGCCGGAAGTGCGCGAAGCGCTTCGCAAGACGATCGCTCGCGGGCACGTTACCCTTTCAGCGCGAACGGAACGGCCATCTGCTTCGGGAGCGATCGACGAACAACGCTTTGCGGGCTACGTGACCATGTTGCGTGACCTGCGCGACCGGCACGGGCTGGATGGGTCGATCGACGTCGCCACGGTCCTTCGAATGCCCGACGTGCTCGCGACGGATCCGGCGGCAGAGCAGACCGGGACGGCGGCAGAGCTCACATCAGTAGTGGAATCGGCGATCGAGTCGCTGACGCGTTCGCGGGCTGATGAGGGCAAGCGTTTGGCGACGTTCCTGATGGACCGGCTCGTCACCATTGACGGCGCGCTGGGTCGCATTGCGGCACGGGCGCCGGAGCGAGTCATCGCGCAACGAGATCGGCTTCGCGAGTCGGTGCGGGTGTTGACGGAAGGCATGGCGGTCGACGAGCAGCGTATCGCTCAGGAGATCGCCATTCTGGCCGATAAGCTGGACGTCCAGGAGGAGTTGCAGCGCTTCGCGTCGCACATCGCGGCGTTTCGCGCGGCGCTCCAGTACAGCGGTGGTGAGCCGGTCGGCAAACGCCTGGGTTTCCTGCTGCAGGAAATGCTGCGCGAGGCGAATACGACGGGGAGCAAGGCGAACGACGCGGCGATGCTGCAGGACGTCGTGACGATCAAGGAGGAGTTGGAGCGAGTTCGGGAACAGGTGGAAAACCTGGAATGAACCCATTCCCGCTCATCCTGTCGTCGCCTTCGGGTGGCGGCAAGACGACCATCGCGCGGATGATGCTCGAACGTCGGCCGGATGTCGGCTACTCGGTGTCATGCACCACGCGCTCGCCGCGGCCCGGTGAGCGGGATGGGCAGGACTATTATTTCCTGTCGAAGGACGAGTTCGAAGCGAGACGGGCTCGAGACGAGTTCGCCGAGCATGCTGTTGTACACGGACATCTGTACGGCACGCTGCGGCAGGAAGTCATGCAGGTGCTGGAGTCGGGCAAGCACGTGATCATGGACATCGATGTCCAGGGGGCACGCCAGTTCGCGCGAGCCTTTCCGGAGTCGGTGCTTGTATTCTTACTGCCGCCGTCGACGGACGTCCTCATTGGACGGCTGCGGGCGCGCCAGACGGAAGACGATGGCAAGCTGCTCGTTCGGCTACGTTCAGCGCGCGAGGAGCTACGGGAAGTAGGCGGGTATCAGTACGTGGTTGTGAACGATGACCTCGAGCACGCCTTCAGCCAGGTGGCATCGATCGTCGATGCGGAAACGGTTCGACATCGGCGATTGCCGTTGCTCGACGAACGTCTGGCCGAGCTGATCGCCGCGCTCGATCGTCAGATTCACGAATATTCTTCAACCAGGACTCAGTAATCCATGCGAGTGTACACTCCGGGCGAAGTCGCAAAACACGCCGGTAACAAGTATCTGGGCGTTCTGGTCGCGGCGAAGTTCGCGCGCGTGCTGAACGAGTTTCCGCGTGATCGATCGTCGTCGCGCGAGAAGAAGCTGACGACTCGCTCGCTCGAGGAGCTGTCGGGCGGCGATATCCAGTATCGCGTGGTGCCCAAGCGGAGACCCGAGGGGTGACGCAGGCTCGAGGGTCGAAGTGACTCGGCCCTTTGATCAGCGACGTATTCTGCTCGGCGTCACCGGTGGAATCGCCGCCTACAAATCGGCGTGGATTGCTCGCCTGCTCACGCAGGCGGGCGCCGCGGTCGATGTGGTGCTTACCCGATCCGCGGCCGAATTCATTGGCGCGATCACGTTCGAGGCGCTCACGGGGCGACCGGTCCACACCGCGCTCATCGCCGAAGGGCACGCACTCGATCACATCAAGCTCGCGCGGGCGGCAGACGCCATCGTCGTAGCTCCCGCGACGGCAGATTTCATCGCTCGCGCGGCGAACGGCCACGCTGATGAGTTACTCTCGGCATGCCTGCTGGCTGCCACAGCTCCGGTGTTGATCGTTCCGGCGATGAACGACCGGATGTGGGCGCATCAGCAGACCCGCGCGAACGTCGCGCACCTCCAGGCGATCGGGTACAACGTCCTCGAGCCTAACGAGGGACCGCTCGCGGTCGGCGAGGGCGCCGGACCGGGACGACTGCCCGAGCCGGAGACGATCGTGGCGCACGTCGCGCGCATGATGGAACCGGCCGGAGCGCTCCGAGGTAAAAGAATCGTCGTCACGGCGGGCCCGACGCGTGAGCCGGTGGATCCGGTGCGGTTCATCTCGAACCGAAGCAGCGGCAAGATGGGCGTCGCCATTGCTGCCGCGGCATGGCGTCGGGGTGCTGACGTGAACCTCATCGCGGGGCCGATGCACATCGGCACTCCGGCCGGGGCGACCGTCACGATGGTCGAGACCACCGAGCAGATGCGCGCCGCGGTCGCGGACGCAATCGCTCAGGCGGATGCGCTCATCATGGCCGCCGCGCCCGCGGATTTTCGCCCCGCGTCGCCGTCGAACCAGAAGATCAAGAAAGCGAACGCGCCGACGGCCATCGAGCTCGAGCCGACGCCCGATATCCTGTCGTCGACCATCGGGACCCGCCCCGACAAAGCTCGTTACGGTCGGCTTCGCACTCGAGACCAACTCCGCCGTGGAGCACGGACGCGGAAAGTTGGCTGCAAAACAGCTCGATCTCATTGTCGTGAACGACGCCACCGAACCGGGTGCAGGATTCTCGGTCGATACGAATCGCGTCACGTTCATCGACGGCGACGGCCTCGCCAATGAGCAGCCGCTGCTGGCGAAGAGCGATGTCGCGGACCTCATACTCGACCGCGTCGAGCGGTTGATGCAGCGCTGACGGATGGATCCGAAAGAGCAACTTCGTCGTTACCTCGAACAGCGTCGCGAAACCGGCGAACGCGAGCTCATCCTCGACGGCATGTCCGTCGAGGATGTGATGCGCATTCTCGGCGCGACCGCCACCGCCGGGAGTGCACCCGCTCGATCGGTGAACCGCGGTAACGACCGTCGCGACGACCGTGTGGACGAGCGCCCAGCGCCGACCGTGAGCCCACGCGAGGAGCGTGTGCCGGATGCACCCGTGGGTGATTGGCGCGAGGTGCTCCGCGCGACCGGCAGCGCTCCGACGCGCCAGCCAGCGCCGTCTCGCGAAGCCTCACCACCACCGGCCGCCCCACCGTCGCAACACGCCGCGCCCACGCCGGACGCCTCGGACGATCGCAACGTTAGGCAGGCGTCGAACGAGCCCGAGCCAGTGATCCCTGCGCCGGCGGCTCCCGCCCGCCCCGTCGGCCGACGCGCCACCGGGCATCGTGGTCGGGCAGGTGAGCCGCGAATTGTTCGGCAGCACGCTCGCCACCGTCCCCACGCTCGCAGACCTCGCCGAGATCATCGCCAAGTGCACGCGCTGCCCGCTGTACAAGACGGCGACGAATCCTGTACCCGGGGAAGGGAGCCCGACCGCAGAACTGGTGTGCGTCGGCGAGGCACCGGGCGAAAACGAGGACAAGACCGGCCGTCCGTTCGTCGGCCCTGCAGGTCAACTCCTGACGAAGATTCTCGCCGCCATTAACTTGAGCCGCGAGGACGTGTTCATCTGCAACGTGCTCAAGCATCGGCCGCCGGGGAATCGCAATCCGTTGCCCCAGGAGGTCGAAGCATGCAGTCCGTATCTGGTGCGCCAGCTCGAGATCATTCGTCCAAAGGTCATCGTCGCGTTCGGCACGTTCGCCGCTCAGACGCTGCTCGAAACGAAGCTCTCGATCGGCAAACTCCGTGGCTCCGTGCATCGCTACTACGGCATACCGCTCGTGGTGACGTATCACCCTGCCGCGCTCCTTCGGAACCCGGCGTGGAAGCGCCCAACCTGGGAAGATGTCCAGCTCGCCCGTCGAGTACTCGATCGCGCCTCAGGGACGTGACCCATACAGCGAGCGGCGTCCTCCCTACTCGGAGGACGCCGAGCAAGCCGTGCTCGCCGCCATGCTCATGGATGGCGACGCGATCATGCGCGCCGCGGAATACGTCAACGACACGATGTTCTACGCGGAACGCCATCGGCGGATCTTCCGCGCGCTCGTCGCGATCACCGAACGCGGTGCGGTTGCCGACCCGCTGACGCTCGCCGACGAGCTGGAGCGTCGCGGCGAGCTACCGGCGAGCGGTGGCAAGGAGTACATCGCGTTTCTCGTCGACGCGGTCCCGACATCGGCGAACGTCGAGTTCCACGCGCGGATCGTGCGAGAGAAGGCGCTGCTCCGGAGCCTCATCGAAGTCTCCACGTCCATCGTGGGAGAAGCATTCGAGGGACGGACGCAGGCGGCCGAGCTGCTCGATGAAGCCGAGCAGAAGATCTTTCAGATCAGCCAGCAGCAGGGCGCCGGCGGCTTCACGCGCATCAAGGAGCTGATGTGGCCGACGATGGAGCGCATCGAGGCGCTTCAGCGCGGCGGCAAATCGATCACGGGCGTCGCGAGCGGCTTTCACGATCTCGACGAGCTCACGTCGGGCTTCCAGCCGTCGGATCTCGTCATCATCGCGGCGCGTCCGTCAATGGGAAAGACAGCGTTCGTGCTGAACATCGCGCAACACGCTGCTATCGAGCACAATACTTCGATTGCGATCTTCTCACTGGAAATGAGTAAAGAGTCTCTCGTGCAGAGACTCCTCACCAGCGAGGCGCGCATCGACGCGCAACGGCTCCGCAAAGGCATGCTGCGCGACGACGACTACTCTCGTCTCGCGCGCGCGGCCGGCATTCTGAGTTCCGCGCCGGTCTATATCGACGACGCGGCGGGCATCACGCTGCTCGAGATGCGATCCAAGTCGCGCCGACTGAAGGCGGATTCAGGACTCGGGCTCATCGTCGTCGACTACCTGCAGCTCATTCAGGGGCCAGCGAGCGCAGAAAACCGACAGCAGGAGATCAGCCAGATATCGCGTCAGCTCAAGGCGCTCGCGAAGGAGCTGTCGGTACCCGTCATCGCGCTCTCGCAGCTGTCGCGCGCCCCGGAGCAGAGAACGGGAGACAACAAGCGGCCGCAGTTGTCCGACCTGCGTGAGTCGGGCGCCATCGAGCAGGACGCCGATCTCGTCATGGCGATCTACCGCCCCGAGATCTACGCCGAGAGCCGTCACGATGGCCCGCCGGTGGACAAGGACGGCAACTCGCTCGAGGGACGCGCGGAGATCATCGTGCTCAAGCAGCGGAACGGGCCGATCGGCACGGTGAATCTCTTCTTCCACAAGCACTACACGCGGTTCGAGAATTACACGGCCCGCCAAGCCGCGGCGACGTAAGGACGACGTGACACCGAAGGTCAAGACAGTCTACCGCTGCACCGAGTGTGGCGCCGATCATCCGAAGTGGGCTGGCCGGTGCGATGTGTGCGGCGAGTGGAACACGCTCGTCGAGGAAACCGCCGCGCCGAAGGTGCGCGCGGCGTTCGGCGGCGGGAACGCGCGGCGTGTCGGCGGCCATGAATCGTTAGGCGCCGGCGGAACGGTGGTCGAGACGACGCGCATCAGTCACGTCGTCGGCTCCGAATCCGCTCGCGTCCGCACCGGCATCGACGAATTCGACTTCGTCCTCGGTGGCGGCATCGTGCCGGGGTCCATGGTGCTCGTGGGCGGCGAACCGGGCATCGGCAAGTCGACGATCCTGCTGCAGGTTGCCGCGCGCGTCACGGAACGTGGTGGACTCACGCTCTATGTCACCGGCGAGGAATCGCCGCTGCAGGTCAAGCTTCGCGCGGATCGCCTCGGAGACGGCAGCGGGGAGGTGGAGCTGCTGAGCGAGACGCTGCTCGAAACCATTCTCGCCACCGCGACCGCGCGTCAGCCACGAGTCATGATCGTCGACTCGATCCAGACCGTGTTCACCGGAGATCTCGAAGGCGCGCCGGGGAACGTCGGCCAGGTACGCGAGTGCGCGGCTCGCTTGATGCGCTTCGCGAAAGAATCGGGCACCGCAGTGATCGTCGTCGGCCACGTGACCAAGGGCGGCGGCATTGCAGGGCCGAAGACGCTCGAGCACATCGTGGACACGGTGCTGTACTTCGAAGGCGACAGTGCGCTCGACCACCGCGTGCTCAGAGCGACGAAGAATCGGTTCGGAAGTGTCGACGAGATCGGCGTGTTCCGCATGAGCGAGAGTGGACTCTCGCCGGTCGCGAACCCGTCAGAGCTGTTCCTCGGCGATCGCCTAACGACCGCCTCCGGAAGCGCGGTGACGGCCCTGCTCGAGGGGACGCGACCAGTGCTGGTGGAAGTGCAGGCGCTGGCGGCGAAGGCCGGTTTCGGCACCCCACAACGCGTTGCCACGGGATACGACGGGCGTCGACTGGCGTTACTGCTCGCGGTCCTCGACAAGCGCGCAGGGCTGCCCTTCGCTCAGCTCGACGTCTTTCTGAACATCGTCGGTGGCATTGTCATGCGAGAGCCGGCGGGCGATCTCGCCGTCGCCGCATCGCTTGCGTCGAGCGTCTTCGATCGTGCGCTGCCAGCGGACGCCGTGTTTCTCGGGGAAGTCGGCCTGGGCGGTGAGATCCGCCCCGTGTCACAATCCGAGCGACGTCTCGCGGAAGCCGCGAAGATGGGGATGTCCACGGCCTACGTCTCCGAGCGTGGCGTGCCGCGTCGCACGACTGCGGGCATCAAGGCTGTTGGAGTGCGAACCGTCAGCGATCTGTTCGCGACCTTGTTCAAATGAACGACGAGCACGCGCACGACGACCACCACGATGGCGGCAGGTCACCCGGGCATTTGCCGCGCGACGCGACGCCACCCGAACTGCGACACGACGCCAGCGAGTCCGACGCCGCCCTCGCCGATGTCGGCGTTGTCATCGTCGCGGCTGGAAGCGGGAACAGAGTCGGCGGCAAAGAGCTCAAACAGTTTCGCTGGGTCGGTGGCAAGCCGATGCTGTTGCACAGCGTGCAAATGTTCCAGCAGCGTCGCGATGTTGCAATGGTCGTCTGCGTACTCCCGAAGGCGTTCGTCGGGGATCCGCCGCCGTGGTTGTTCCAGTGCGACACGGATCGATTGCTCATCTCCGTCGGCGGGCGCGAACGCACTGAGTCCGTCGCCAATGGCCTGGAGGATCTGCCTGACGAGGTCAACATCGTGCTCGTGCACGACGCCGCGCGCCCGTTTGTCAGCTCAGCGATGGTCGATCGAGTGATCGCCGAAGCGCGGGGTGGTCGCGGCGCTGTCGCGGCGCTGCCGGTTGTCGATACGCTCAAGGAAGTCGACGACGACGGGCGCGTGGTACGCACAATCGAGCGGACGCGATTGTGGCGCGCACAAACGCCTCAGGGTTTTCCTCGCGATCTCATCGAGCAGGCGCACGCGCAGGCGCGAGCGGAACGCGTCGTTGCCACGGACGATGCCGCGCTGTTCGAACGCCTTGGTCTTCCGGTTGTCGTCGTTCGCGGAAGCGAGCGGGCCATGAAGATCACGGACGAGGACGACTTCGCGCGCGCCGAAGCGCTGTTCACGGTGCCAGAATGAGCCCCACCGGTCCGGCGGCAATTCCATTCTGGTCTCCGGCGGAGATCGAAGCCGCCATCGCGAAGACGATCGTCCATCTGCAGTCGGGCGGCGTGCTCGCGTATCCAACGGAAACCGTGTACGGGTTCGGTGGCGCCGTCGACCACGATTCGGTCGAGCGACTGGTGAAGCTCAAGCGTCGGCCGAGTGCGAAGCCGTTCCTGCTGCTCATCTCGAGCAGTGACATGATCTCGCGTCTTGGGCTGCATCTCACGAGCTCCGCGGCGCGGATCGCGGCGCGCCATTGGCCCGGGCCGGTGACGCTCGTCCTGCCCGGTGGCGAGCGACGCGTGCCGGCGCGGCTCCGTGGGCCAGAAGGCGGCGTCGCGGTACGCTGGACGCCGCACCCCGGACTCACGCGCTTGATTCAGGCGTACGGCGATCCCATCACGTCGACGAGCGCGAACAGACCGGGGGTACCGCCCGCAATGTCAGCGACCGAGATTTTGGAACAGTGGGGCGATGCCGTGACGCGAGGTACCATCCGCGTCCTGGACGGGGGCCGTCTCTCGCCGTCGGATCCGTCGACGGTCATCGATTGCACGGGGCAGCGGCCACGAGTCATTCGCCCCGGCGCGATTCCCGCCTCGACGTTGCGCGAGAGCGCACCGGACCTCATTGGAGATGTGTGAGCGCGAATGAAGATCCTGTTCGTTTGCACGGGTAACACCTGCCGCAGCGCCATGGCCGAGGCAATTGCCCGGCGTGAGGCGATCGAGCGCGGTCTGATGGACTTCGACGTATCGAGTGCTGGCACGAGCGCCTGGGACGACGCGCCGGCCTCGGACGGTTCGCTGCTCGTCGCTCTCGAGCACGGCGTCGACCTGGGTGAGCACCGAGCGCGGCAACTCACACGCGAGATCGTGGCGGACCAGGACGTCATTCTCGTGATGGGCCCGCACCATCTGGAGCGCGCGGAGGCACTCGGCGGCGAGTCGAAGTCGCATCTGCTGGCGCACTACGCGGCGCACGGGTCGAGCGACCGCGCGGTGAGCGATCCGTTTGGCGGTGACCTCGAGGTCTACCGCGCCACGTACGAGGAGCTCGAACGCGAAATCAAGCGCGTGTTCGATCGAATCGCAGCCGAGCAGGCACCGGGCGCGTCGTGAGGCCGTTGCCGGGCCGCCTCGTCCTTCTCGGGCACCCGGTCGATCACTCGTTGTCCCCGACGTTCCAAAACGCTGCGCTCTCGAGCGCAGCGTTGCCGCTCCGGTACGAAGCACTCGACGTTGCGCCCGAGCAGCTCGACACGACGCTCGACGCGCTCATCGCGGCACGCGCGTCAGGCAACGTCACGATCCCGCACAAGGAACGCGTCGCCGTACGCTGTGCGCGCCTAACGCCGCTGGCCGAACGCGTCGGAGCGGTGAACACGTTCTGGGTCGAGGACGGCGCGCTCAGTGGCGACAACACGGACGTCGGCGGATTTCTCGAGCTGCTCGCCGCGACCGCGCCGGATGTGGACCGCTCGCAACCTGTCGCAGTGCTTGGTGCGGGCGGAGCAGCCGCCGGCGTTCTTGCCGCACTGGAGCAGGAGCGTTTCGACGACGTCCGTGTGTACGCGCGAACGAGAACGCGCGCCGACGCGCTGTGTGCGCGGTTTCCTGCTTCGCACGCGGTCGCCGACCTCGGGCAAGCAATGCGTGGTGCGGCGCTCGTCGTGAACGCGACGCCGCTCGGGCTCGATGGGCAATCGTTGCCGTTCGACGTCGCACTCCTCGAACAACGCGCGGTCGTGCTCGACCTCGTCGTGCATCGTGGCGAAACGCCGCTGGTGCGCGCCGCACGAGCGAGAGGCCATCGCGCCGCGGACGGACTGGATATGCTGCTGGGGCAAGGCGCGCTCGCGTTCGAGCGTTGGTTCGGTATCGCCCCGGATCGCGATGTCATGCGAGCATCAGTCGCGCGCTAGCACGCGATAATGATCGCCAACATCGTCGGACGTCTCTCGCAGAGCGCGGTGTGGCCCGCAGTACGCGCCGCGTCGGCGGGACTCGCCGACCTCCTCCTCCCGCGCGTCTGCGTTGTTTGCGAGCAACCGCTCTCGGCGCACGAGCGTGGTGTCGTCTGCGGACGCTGCTGGACGCGGATGGAGACGCTTCCGTTCCCGCAGTGCGTGCGGTGTGGGCATCCGCACATTCACCACAGCTGCCGGTGGTGTGAGCTCCTTCCACCGTTCGTGCGCGCCGTGCGCTCCGTGTGCTGGGCGCCGAGCGGCAGCGGAGGGGGCATCGTGCACGCGCTCAAATACGAAGGGTGGCGCGTCGCGGCGGAAGGCATGGCTGACCGAATGGCGCGCCTGGCGTGGCCGCAGGATGTGGTCGAAGAGCGGAAGGCGCTCGTCCCCGTGCCGCTCTCGCACGCACGAGCACGTGAGCGTGGGTTCAATCAGAGCGAGCTGATCGCGCGGGCGCTCGCGTCGCGCTGGCAGGTGCCGGTATGGACGGACCTGCTCGCTCGTCAGCGTAACACGCAAACGCAAACTCGGCTTACCCCTGGGGACCGCTTGCGCAACGTGGCCGGAGCGTTCGATGTTTCGGCGTCTGCGTCAATGCGATTGCGCGGTGCGCATATCGTGCTCGTCGACGACGTGGTCACGACCGCCGCGACCTTGAACGCGTGCGCCGAGATGCTGGTGCAGGGCGGCGCGCGCATCATCAGTTACGTCACCTTCGGCCGTGCTCGCTCCGCGAGTGATCGGCCGCTTTCGTGAGGACTACGGGGATGGCACTTCGGGTTGGTATCAACGGCTTCGGCCGCATCGGGCGGCAGGTCTTGCGCGCAGCGAAAGAGCAGGGCGTCGCGGATCTGGACTTCGTGGCCGTGAACGATCTCACCGACACGAAAACGCTTGCTCACCTGTTCAAGTACGACTCCGTTCATCGGACATACCAGGGTGACGTCGCCGCGACGGCGAACGGCATTTCCGTCGACGGCGATGAGGTCCGCGTATTCGCCGAGAAAGATCCGGCGGCGCTGCCGTGGAAGGATCTCGGCGTCGACATCGTCCTCGAGTCCACGGGGCGCTTCACGAAGGCCGAAGATGCCAGAAAGCACATCACAGGCGGCGCGAAGAAGGTGATCATCTCCGCCCCCGCGAAAGGTGAGGACATCACCATCGTCATGGGCGTGAACAGCGACAAGTACGACAACGCCAAGCACCACATCGTGTCGAACGCGTCGTGCACCACGAACTGCCTCGTGCCGATGGTGAAAGTCGTGCGCGACTCGTTCGGTTTCCGTCACGGCTCGATGGTCACCGTGCACAGTTACACGAACGACCAGCAGATTCTCGATCTTCCGCACAAGGACCTGCGTCGCGCGCGCGCCGCTGCGCTGTCGATCATCCCGACGACAACGGGTGCAGCGAAGGCGACGTCGCTCGTGATTCCAGAGGTGAAGGGCAAGATCGACGGCATCTCGCTTCGCGTTCCTACGCCTGACGTGTCGATCACGGATCTCGCGGCCGAAGTCGAGCGCGCCGTGACGATCGAGGAAGTAAACGCCGCGTTCAAGGCCGCCGCCGACGGGCCGCTGCACGGCATCCTCGCCTACAGCGAGGAAGAGCTCGTGTCGTCCGACTACATCGGGAACCCACATTCGTGCATCCTCGATGCGAAGAGCACGAACGTGGTCGACGGTACGCTGGTGAAGGTGTCGGGCTGGTACGACAACGAATGGGGCTACGCGTCACGCTGCGTGGATCTCATTCGGTTCATGGGCGCTCGGCTGTAGACGAGCCAGTCGGTAGCCATCGGCCATCAGCCATCAGCCCAAACGGCGTGATTTCCAAGCGAACCATCCGAGATCTCACCGACGCCGAAGTGCGCGGAAAACGTGCACTCGTGCGCGTGGACTTCAACGTGCCGCTCGATGACAGCGGCGCCGTCACGGACGACACGCGAATCCGCGCGGCGCTGCCCACCATCGACGCGCTGGTGAGCCGCGGCGCGCGGGTTGTGTTGCTATCACATCTTGGACGTCCGAAAGGGAAAGCCCGAGGCGAAGTATTCGCTCGCGCCCGTCGCGAAGCGTCTCGGCGAGCTGACGTCGCACCCGGTGCGGTTCGTCGCTGCACTCGACGGCGACGACGCCGTCGCGGCAACGCGCGCGCTGACCGATGGGCAAATTCTGTTGCTGGAGAACACGAGATTCTCTTCCGGCGAGGAGAAGAACGACGACGCGCTCGCGCAGTCACTCGCCCGCCTCGGCGATCTCTACGTGAACGATGCGTTCGGCGCCGCGCACCGCGCGCATTCGTCCACGGCGGGCGTCGCGAAGCACCTGCACCCAGCCGTGGCCGGCTTGCTCATGGAGAAGGAGCTCGAATACCTGGGCGCGGCGCTGACCGATCCGCAGCGGCCGTTCATCGCCGTGCTCGGTGGCTCGAAGATCTCGGGGAAGATCGACGTCATCGAGGCGTTGCTGCCGAAAGTCGACGGACTGCTCATTGGCGGCGCGATGGCGAACACGTTCTACAAGGCGATGGGGCTCGAGACGGGCAAGTCACTGGTCGAGCCGGATCGCGTCGAGCTCGCGAAGTCGTTGCTCGATCGTGCGCGCGTACCGACTGACGCTGCCTCACGACGCGATCGTGGCGGCGTCGCTGGATCAACCTAACGCCGCCCATGCCGTTCGGCGCGACGGCATTCCGCCTAACGAAGCCATGTACGACATTGGCCCGGATACGATACGGTCGTATAGCCGGGCGATCGCCACGGCGAAGACGATCCTGTGGAACGGGCCGATGGGCGTGTTCGAGAAGCCGCCGTTCGACGCCGGAACAAACGCGGTCGCGCAAGCGATGGCCGAGGCCACCGGTCGCGGCGCCACGACGATCGTCGGCGGCGGCGATTCCGCGGCGGCCGTGACGGAGGCAGGGCTCGAGAAGCGCATGAGCCACGTGTCCACTGGTGGCGGCGCCTCGCTCGAGTTCCTCGAGGGCAAGCCGCTGCCCGGGGTCGACGCCCTGGAGGATCGCCGGTGATGCTTCGCAAGCCGGTGTTCGCCGCGAACTGGAAAATGAACCACGGTCCGACGGACGCGAAGGCGTTCCTCCGGACGTTTCTCGTTCATTACGCGCGTCGTACCGATCGCTCGGTCGTGTTCTTTCCGCCGGCGCTCACGCTGCACGCCGTGACGGAGGCGCTTCGCGACCGCCCGGACATCATCGTCGGTGTGCAGAACATTCACTGGGAACCGAAAGGCGCGTTCACCGGCGAGCTCTCTGCCGCCATCGCACGGGACGCAAGCGCGCGCATGGTGCTGGTCGGCCACTCCGAGCGACGCCACATCTTCGGCGAAACGGACGAGCAGACCGGACTCAAATGCGCTGCCGTGGTCGCAGCCGGCCTAACGCCGATGCTCTGCGTCGGGGAGAAGCTCGAAGAGCGCGAGCGCGGCAGCGCCGAAGCAATTGTGATCCGTCAACTGCGGGCCGGGTTCGCCGGTGTGCAGCCGGCGCAGATCGCCAACGCGCTCGTGGCGTACGAGCCGGTGTGGGCCATCGGCACGGGGCGCACGGCCTCGCCGAGTGATGCCTCGTCGATGCACGCCGTCGTGCGCCGCGTATTGAAGGAGCTCGCCGGCGATCGCGCGGCGCACCATTCCCGTGCTCTATGGGGGAAGTGTGAGTCGCGGCAACGTCGCCGAGCTCATCGCGACGCCCGAAGTCGACGGCGTGCTCGTCGGCGGAGCGAGCCTGGACGCGGACGGGTGGGCGACGATCGTGCGGGCTTGAGCCCAGCGGTTTTGCGGATCGGCGACCGGCGAAGAATGGACGTATGGAAATCGCTGCCACGGACGCGGTTGGGTTGACCAGCAACACTCGTCCCAGCGATATTACGCGGCTGCATTTCCTACCGTCCCGAACCGTCCCAAGCGCATGCTGTACACGTTTCTCGTCATTCTGCTGATTCTCGACAGCGTTATTCTGGTCGTCGCCATCCTGCTCCAGAGCGGGAAGGGAGGCGGTCTCGCCGCGAGCTTCGGCGGAGCCACGTCGGCCGCGGATTCGCTGATCGGCACTCGCCAGGCGGGGAACCTGCTCACGCGGGCGAGCTGGACCTGCGGTGGGATCTTCCTCTTCCTCGCGTTCGTGCTCCAGATCGCGTCGGCGCGCACCCGGGTTCCGGCCTCGGTGCTGGATAAGTCGTTGACCGCGCCCGCACCGGCCGCGCCGGCCCCGGTGAATCCGAAGGCGAATCCGGCGGTGCCGCTCGAGGCCGCGCCGAAGACAGCGACGCCACCAACGACGCCTCCTCCGACGACGCCGGCTCCTAAGGCGCCTCAGCCGAAGCCGTAGCGGCGCTCCGGTGACCGACCAGCGCTCCGTACCAGGGTTCCTCCTCCTCGAGGACGGAACCCTTTTTCGCGGCCGACTCGCGACGCCGATGGCTCCGGCCGTGGCCGAGGTCGTGTTCACGACGAACATGACCGGCTACCAGGAGGTGTATTCCGACCCCTCCTACCAAAGCCAGATCGTCGTGATGACTACGCCGATGATCGGCAACTACGGCATCAACACGGAGGACCCCGAGTCCGCCGCGCCGCAGGTTGCCGGTGTCGTGCTCCGCGAGCTCTCGCGCAACTACTCCAACTGGAGAGCATCGGGCGACCTGCGTAGCTGGCTCACGGCGGCGAACGTGCCGATTCTCGAGGGTGTCGACACTCGGCGCCTCACGCGGCATTTCCGCTCGGTTGGCGTCATGCGCGGCGTCATCGGTCATGGAGAGACGCCGGACGCCGTGGCGCAGGCGGCGCTCGACGCGTGCCCGAGCATGGAGGGGTTGGACCTCGCGTCCCGTGTCACTACGCGTGTCGAGTACGCGTGGGGCGACCCGCGTTCCTCCACCCACATCATCGCCTACGATTTCGGCATCAAGCGCAACATCCTGCGCCTGTTCGAAGCCGAAGGCTGCCGAGTTACCGTGGTGCCGGCAACGACGTCTGCGGCGGAAGTGCTGGAGCGATCGCCAGATGGCGTGTTCCTGAGCAATGGCCCGGGCGATCCGGCCGCCGTCGCCTACGCGCCGGAAATGATCCGCGGCATTGCCGCGGCCGGTGTTCCGATGTTCGGCATTTGCCTCGGCCACCAACTCCTTGGGCTCACGTTCGGCGGGGAGACGGTGAAGATGTCGTACGGCCATCGGGGTGGAAATCACCCGGTCAAGGAACTCTCGAGCGGGCGCGTGCTCATCACGTCACAGAACCACGGCTTCGCCGTACGTGGCGATGAGGCCGGTGTACCTGGTGCTCCCGAGCTCGAGGTCACCCACGTGAACCTCAATGACGGCACCGTGGAGGGGCTCAAGCACCGCGAACAGCCAATCTTCGCGGTCCAGTATCATCCCGAGGCTGCCCCTGGGCCCGCACGATGCGCGTCCGCTGTTCCACGAGTTCATGGACACAGTCCGCAAGACGCGAGTCTAGGCCGCGTCCCGCGATCTATTAGATCGGCACGTCGGCAGGCTCTGCCACGAAAGGACGACGACGACAGCGGGTGTTTCGAGAGCCGGCTCAAGTGAGCCAAGCGCTTGACACACAACGTTTAACGGCCTAGTTTCGAGCCGTTGATCATCCGTTCCGAACGCGTCTCTCTCGAGGCCCATCAATGACGAAAGCCGACTTGGTCGAGCGAGTCACCGCGCAGATTTCTCAAACTGCGGGACCGATGATCTCCAAGAAGGATTGCGCGCGCGTCGTGGATTCGTTCCTCGATGCGATCAAAGAGGCGCTTCAACAGCAGAAGAACATTGAAGTCCGCGGGTTCGGGACGTTCAAGATCCGCCAGCGCAAAACGCGAATGGCTCGCAATCCCCGAACTGGTTCTCCTGTCGAAGTTTCCGCGCGTCCGGTCCCCGTGTTCAAGCCGTCCAAGGAGCTTCGCGCGATGGTTGCTGGCGCAGAGTACGCGGAAGAATTCGAGGACTGACCACTCGTAAGGCGATGTGGTCGAGAGTATTGCCGGCGCTCCCATGCGCCGGTTTTTTTTCGCGTATGACGGCGACCCACGTGGGCAGCGCTTATATTCGTTCACCGCTGATGACCGTAACAGTTTTGCTCTTCGCCTCTTACGCCGACGCGCTCGGAACGTCCGCGATCCAGCTCGATCTGCCAGGCGGGTCGACGATTCGCGACGTTCTGGGCACGCTCGCGTCAATGCCCGGTGGGCACCGGCTGCCGCCGCGGCCCCTGGTCGCGATCAACGAGCAATACGCGACGCTGCAGTCGGAGCTCCGAGGTGGGGAGGAGGTCGCGGTCATTCCTCCGGTCGCCGGCGGCTGATGCGCGTCGCCCTGGTAGATCGCGAGATCGACGTGGCCGCCCTGATCGCCGAGGTCAGCGACCACACGTGCGGCGCATCTACTGTCTTTCTCGGCTGCGTCCGCGACGTGAACGATGGGCGTGCCGTCACAGCCATCGAATACTCGGCGTATCGCTCCATGGCGGAGCGCCGAGATGGCCGCGATCGCGAACGAAGCGCAGGAAGCGTTTGGAGTGTCGCGATTGGTCATCGAGCATCGACTCGGAACGCTGGCACTTGGCGAAGTCAGCGTCGCGGTGGTCGCGGCGCATCCGCATCGGGCGCCCGCGCTGGACGCAAACCGTTACGCCATCGAGGAGTTGAAGCGTCGAGTTCCCATCTGGAAGCTCGAGCACTACGTCGACGGAACGCGCGAATGGGTCGGAGCAGGAACCGGGAAGCCGCAACCAGGCACCAGCGACCCAAGGCAGCATGGCGATTCATCGTCAGGCGACTCATCGTCAAGCGTTGACGGCCATTCCACGGGTTCGCGCTCGGACGAGGTGTCCGCCGAGGTGTTTCCATGAACGCGGCGCTCAAGGACCAATTCGGACGCAGCATCGAGTATCTGCGGATCTCGGTGACAGATCGCTGCAACTTCCGCTGTCTGTATTGCATGCCGGCGGAAGGGCTTCCGTGGCTGCCGAAAGCCGAGATTCTGTCGTACGAGGAAATTGCTGGCGTTGTCGGTCAGCTCGCACCGCTGGGATTACGCCGGCTGCGCATCACCGGCGGTGAGCCGACGATCCGGCCGAATCTCGAACGGCTCATACGCTTGCTTCGCGCCGTTCCGGAAATTCAGGATATCGCGCTCTCGACGAATGGCGTGAAGCTTCCGGAGCTCGCGCCCGTGCTGCAGGACGCAGGACTCGACCGCCTGAACATGAGCGCCGACAGTCTCCGGCCTGAACGCGTCGCGGCGATTGCTCGTCGGAACCTGGGGCTCGATCCCGTCGCGGCGGCCCTCGCTGCCGAGCGCGCGGGCATCGGCCCGATCAAGATCAATGTCGTGGTGATGCGCGGCATCAATGACGATGAGATCATCGACTTCGCACGCCTGACGCTCGAGCACGCGTGGCACGTGCGATTCATCGAGCTCATGCCCGTTGGTGAGATGAGCGGCCTCACGTGGGAGCACGTCGTTCCGAGCGATGAAGTGCTGTCCCGCGTCGCGACGCTGGGCGCGCTGACGCCGGACGACGGCCCCGCGCGCGGAAATGGGCCGGCGACCTACTACAAGCTGTCGTCCGGACTCGGCACGATTGGCGTGATCACGCCAATGACGCATACCTACTGTGGCACGTGCAATCGCGTCCGATTGACGGCTGACGGTCGACTCCGCACGTGCCTGTTCGGTGATCACGAAGTGCTTCTACGCGATGCCCTGCGTGCAGGCGAGCCGCTGGAGCCGTTGTTTCGCCAGGCGCTTGCCGAGAAGCCAAAGGAGCATGCGCTCCTGCAGATGAAAGTTGGCGGCCTTCGCGCGCTCTCGCAGGTCGGCGGTTGAGTACGGCGCGCGTTTGTAGCTCGCTCGCGGCCGGACTAGTTTTGCCGTACCGGATCAACTAACCCACCCCAACGCACAACATGGTCAACCTCGTCACGGTGGTCGGCGCCGGCAACGTCGGAGCGACCACCGCTCAGCGTGTCGCCGAGAAGGAACTCGCCCGTCGCGTCGTCATGGTCGATGTGGCGGAAGGCATTCCACAAGGGAAGGGCCTCGATCAGTGGCAGTCGGCTCCGATCGAAGGCTTCGATTCGCGTGTGATCGGAACCAACGGGTATGACGAGACGGCGGGATCGGACATCGTCATCATCACTGCCGGTATCGCCCGGAAGCCGGGCATGTCGCGCGACGATCTGTTGAACACCAACGCCGGGATCGTCAAGCAGGTCTCGGAGCAGATCGCGCGGACGTCGCCTAACGCGATCGTCATCGTCGTGTCGAATCCGCTCGATGTCATGTGCTACGTCGCGAAGAAGGTCACCGGCTTTCCGCGCGAGCGCGTGATCGGGATGGCCGGCGTTCTCGACACCGGGCGCTATCGCGCGTTCCTCGCCGAAGCGCTCGACGTCTCGGTCCGCGACATTCAGGCGATGGTGCTCGGCGGGCACGGCGACACCATGGTCCCGCTCATCAACTACACGTCCGTCAGCGGCATCCCGGTCACCCAGCTGCTCGATCGCAAGACGCTCGATGAGATCGTCGATCGCACGCGGAACGGCGGCGCGGAGATCGTGAAGCATCTCAAGACCGGGTCCGCCTATTACGCCCCCTCGTCAGGCGCCGTGCAGATGGCCGAGGCAATCGTGCGCGACCAGAAACGCGTGCTGCCGTGCGCGGCATGGCTCGAGGGTGAGTACGGCCTGTCGGGCCTCTTCCTCGGCGTTCCGGTGAAGCTCGGCCGCGGCGGTATGGAGAAAGTGCTCGAGGTTGAGCTGACGCCGAAGGAACGAGTCGATCTCGGCAAGAGCGCCGAGGCCGTGCGCGAGCCAATGTCGAAGCTCACGATCTGAGCGGGTTATCCCCAGGTTGACATGACTGCACCCTCCGCTACGGCGGTCAACGAGAAATCAGCGCGCGTCCAACCGACGCGTCCCGGCACGCTTGCCCGGTTCTGGAGCTCATCGATCGGGAAGAAGGCGGTCATGGCGGTGACCGGTTTGATCATGATCGCCTTCCTGATCGCGCACGTGTTAGGCAACCTGCAGGTGTTCGCGGGGCCGCTCAAGATCAACGAGTACTCCGCGGCGCTGCATCGCCTCGGTCCGTTGCTGTGGCTCGCTCGCGGCGGGCTGATCGTCGCCCTGGTGCTGCACGTGATCGCCGCCTATCAGCTGACGCAGCGGACGCGGACGGCACGCCCGATCGGCTATGCCGACGCCGATCCACAGGTCTCGACATTCGCCGCACGGACGATCCGGTGGGGCGGGGTGCTGCTGCTCGCGTTCATCGTACTGCACCTGCTGCACTTGACGTTCGGCACGATTCACCCGGCGTTCGACCGCAAGGACGTGTACGGCAACATGATCGTGGCGTTCCAGGTGTGGTGGGTCGCGCTGCTCTATCTCCTGGCGATGATCGGGGTGGGGCTCCACCTCTACCACGGGACCTGGAGCAGCATCCGCACGCTCGGCCTAACGAGAGCGTCGGCCAACCCGCTGAAGCGGCGCGCGACAGCCGTGCTCGCGTGGGCGATCTATCTCGGCTTCTCCATTATCCCGATTGCGGTGCTCGCCGGCATCGTCAGGTAGCCGGCCGTACGCGCGATCGCTTCGAGCAAGAGACAGCGATGGAACTGCGTTCCCGAATTCCTTCAGGCCCGATCGAGGGCAAGTGGGACAACCACCGCTTCGAGATGAAGCTGGTGAACCCCGCGAACAAGCGAAAATTCACGGTGATCGTGGTCGGCACCGGTCTCGCTGGCGGCTCAGCCGCGGCGACGCTGAGTGAGCTCGGCTACAACGTACTGTGTTTCTCCTTCCATGACTCGCCACGTCGCGCGCACAGCATCGCGGCGCAGGGTGGTATCAACGCCGCCAAGAACTACCAGAACGACGGCGACAGCATCTATCGGTTGTTCTACGATACGGTGAAGGGCGGGGACTTCCGCGCCCGGGAAGCCAACGTCTACAGACTCGCGCAGATATCCGTCAACATCATAGACCAGTGCGTTGCGCAGGGCGTTCCGTTCGCTCGCGAGTACGCCGGCCTTCTGGCGAATCGCTCGTTCGGTGGTGCACAGGTCTCGCGCACGTTCTACGCGCGCGGGCAGACCGGGCAGCAGTTGTTGTTAGGCGCCTACCAGGCGCTCGAGAAGGAGGTCGCGCGCGGCGGCGTGAAGATGTTCACGCATACGGAGATGCTCGACGTCGTGCTCGTGGACGGCAAGGCCCGCGGCATCGTGACCCGCGACCTGCGCACGGGCGCGATCGAGGCGTATGCCGCCGATGCCGTTGTGCTGGCGACCGGTGGCTACGGGAATGCGTTCTACCTGTCCACGAACGCGAAGAACTCGAACGCGACGGCCATCTGGCGCGCGCACAAGCGCGGTGCGGCGTTCGCGAACCCGTGCTTCACGCAGATCCACCCGACCTGCATTCCGGTGGCGGGCGACTACCAGTCCAAGCTCACGCTCATGAGCGAGTCGCTGCGGAATGACGGCCGCGTGTGGGTGCCGAAGAAAGCTGGCGACAAGCGAGCACCGGGAGACATCCCAGACGCAGAGCGCGACTACTATCTCGAGCGAAAGTATCCGAGCTACGGAAACCTGAGCCCACGCGACATCGCATCGCGTGCGGCAAAGGAGGTGTGCGACGAAGGGCGTGGCGTCGGAGAGACCGGTCGCGGCGTATACCTCGACTTCGCCGATGCCATTCAGCGCGTGGGTGAGGACCGCATCCGCGAACGGTACGGCAACCTGTTCGAGATGTACGAGCGGATCACGGACGAGAACCCGTACAAGGTCCCGATGCGGATCTACCCGGCCGTGCATTACACCATGGGCGGACTCTGGGTGGACTACAACCTCATGAGCACGCTCCCCGGTCTGCACGTGCTGGGCGAGGCGAACTTCTCCGACCACGGCGCGAATCGACTCGGTGCGAGTGCGCTCATGCAGGGACTCGCGGATGGCTACTTCATCATTCCGTACACCATCGGCGACTACCTCGCCAGCGCGAAGCTCGAGAAGGTGTCGGCGGATCAGCCGGAGTTCCAGGCAGCGAAGCGCGGCATCGCCGACAACACGAAGCAGCTGTTAGGCATCGACGGCAAGCGCACGGTCGACTCGTTCCACCGCGAGCTCGGCCTCGTTCTGTGGGAGGACTGTGGGATGGCGCGGAACGCCGCTGGGCTCAAGCGCGCGTTAGGCCGTATTCCAGAGATCCGCGAGGAGTTCTGGAAGAACGTGAACGTGCCCGGCAGCGATGCCGAATTGAATCAGGCGCTGGAGAAGGCCGGCCGCGTGGCGGATTTCCTCGAGTTCGCCGAGTTGATGTGTACGGACGCGTTGCACCGCGAGGAATCGTGCGGCGGACACTTTCGAGAAGAGTATCAGACGCCGGACGGCGAAGCACAGCGCGATGACTCGCGCTTTGCCTACGCGGCGGCGTGGGAATTTCGCGGCGTCGGCAACTCCCCGGTGCTGTGCAAGGAACCGCTGACGTTCGAGTACGTGGCGCTTACTCAGCGAAGCTACAAGTGACGCACCTATCGGCCATCAGCCAAATGGCCATGAGCTACTGCCTCGGTACGCCGATAGCTTCTCTTTCTACCTAACGATGCGTTTCACTTTACGGGTTTGGCGTCAGCAGGGTCCGAACACTCCGGGGAAGATGGTGCAGTACGACGCACCAGATGTGAGCCCGGACATGTCGTTCCTCGAGATGCTCGACGTCGTCAACGAGCGATTGACCGAGAGCGGCGAGGAGCCGATCGCGTTCGCGCATGACTGCCGCGAAGGCATCTGCGGGTCGTGCTCGCTCATGATCAACGGCATTGCGCACGGGCCCGTTCGCGGCGCGGCGACGTGTCAGGTACACATGCGCAGCTTCGACGACGGCCAGACGATCCAGATCGAGCCGTGGCGAGCGCGGGCGTTTCCGGTCATCAAGGATCTCGTCGTCGATCGTGAGGCGCTCGATCGCATCGTTCAGGCGGGCGGGTTCATCTCGGTGCCCACCGGCAGCGCTCCGGATGCGAACGCAATTCCGATCCCGAAGCAGGACGTCGACGACGCGATGGACGCGGCCGCGTGCATCGGCTGTGGCGCGTGCGTCGCGGCGTGTCCTAACGCGTCGGCGTCGCTGTACACGGCCGCGAAGGTGAGTCACCTCGGCCTCTTGCCACAGGGGCAGCCGGAGCGGTATCGCCGAGTGCTTCGGATGGTGGATCAGATGGACCTCGAAGGGTTCGGCGGCTGCACACTGTTCGGCGAGTGCCAGGAAGCGTGCCCGAAGCTCATCAGCATCGACACGATCGCACGCATGAACCGCGATTACTTCAAGGCCGCGACATTCGGCGCGCGCGAGCCGACCGCGGTGGCCGGTAGCGGGTGAGCCACGCCGCATCGGCCTGCATCGCCGAGTGACCGTCGCAGGCCGCTCTGAGCGCCGCAGGCCCGTTTGATGCACCCGACTCGGGTATGGAACCTCGAGCGGATAGGGACGAGAGGGGCATGCGGCGCGACCCGCCTCCCGTGGATGCTGATCCGGCGCGGTTGAGTCGTAACGACAACCGGGCCGATGCGGTCGGTGGGGCCGACTCCGTCGAGAAGACGTCGTACGCGAGCGACGTACATGGGTCCGAGGTGGGAGCGGGCAAGCAGGAACCGGTACCGGTCACCGCGGCGGTTCGAAGCGGTGGTGGGTTCGGCTTTCTCGGATGGGGCGCGCTCCTCCTCGCGATCCTCGCGTTCGCGGCGTACGCAGCCGGCCTGATGCGGTAGAGCTCCCCGGCGACGGTGCCTAACGAGCTCTACCGGATGTCCCGACGGGCTAGAGCTTGGGCAGCGTCACCCCGATCTGACCCTGATACTTGCCCTTCTTGTCGCCATACGAGACCTCAGGCGGTTCGTTCCCCTTGAGAAACAATACCTGGGCGATGCCTTCGTTGGCGTAGATCTTCGCCGGCAGTGGCGTGGTGTTCGAGATCTCGAGCGTCACGAAGCCTTCCCACTCGGGTTCCAACGGCGTGACGTTCGTGATGATGCCGCATCGCGCGTACGTGGACTTGCCCACGGTGATGGTGAGGACGTCGCGCGGGATCCGGAAGTATTCGACCGACCTCGCGAGGGCGAACGAGTTCGGCGGCACGATGCACACATCGCCGTCGAACTCCACGAACGACTTCGGATCGAAGTTCTTCGGGTCGACGATAGAGTTGAGCACGTTCGTGAAGATCCGGAACTCGCGCGCCACGCGCATGTCGTAGCCGTACGAGCTGACACCGTAGGAGATCACGCCAGACCGCACCTGCCGTCCCTCGAACGGCTCGATCATTCGGTGGTCGCGCGCCATCGCCGTGATCCAACGGTCATTCTGTATGCTCATTCGGGAATCGGGAAATGGGGAATCGGGAATCGAGGCGGCGGCGTTCGACTTCGGCTCATCCGGCGCGTCGCTGACGAGCGGCGAGCAAGATAACAGAGCCATGTATCGGCGTGACGATTGGTCGGGAAAACGAACTGTCCGTCATCGATTCCCCATTCCCAATTCCCGATTCCCGACTTTGGTTGACACTCAATCCGGACGCACGATAGCTTATGTCTGCGAGCAAGTGAATTATTTCACGAAGTCGGGAGCGTGATGGATCGTACCTATCTGCCGGTCCTCTTGCTGATGGGTTTCGTGGTCGCCAACGCGATCCTCATCATCGGGTTGTCCCACCTCACCGTCCGGCAACGCGCCACTCCGGAAAAGAACACGCCGTACGAGTCCGGCATCCCACCACTCGGCGACGCGAGAGAACGGTTCTCGATCAAGTTTTATATGGTCGCGATGTTGTTCATCATCTTCGACATCGAGACCGTGTTCATGATTCCGTGGAGCGTGTTCTACCGGCAGCTGTCGTGCACGGTGCCGCTCGTCGCGATAACCAACGTCTGTCCCGCCGGAAAGCTGTCGTTCTTCGGCCTCGGCGAGATGCTGGTGTTCATGCTCATTCTGCTCGTCGGATTCGTCTACGTCTGGAAGAAGGGAGCCTTGCAGTGGGATTGACGCCTCGTCCTGAGAAACGCGTGGTCGAGTACAACCCGACCTCGCAGGAAGGGTGGGTTGCGACGCGCCTCGATTTCCTGGTGAACTGGGGCCGCGCCAACTCCCTGTGGCCGATGCCGTTCGGCACCGCGTGCTGCGCCATCGAATTCATGGCCACCGCCGCCAGCCGCTTCGACCTCGCGCGCTTTGGCATGGAGCGCATGAGCTTCTCGCCGCGTCAGGCAGACGTGCTTATCTGCGCTGGCCGCGTGCCATTCAAGCTCGCGCCCGTGATCCGGCGCATCTGGCAGCAGATGCCGCAGCCGAAGTGGGCGATCGCGATGGGTGCCTGCGCATCGACCGGCAACATTTTCGACAACTACGCGGTGGTGCAGGGCATCGACACGATCATTCCGGTCGACGTTTACGTCCCGGGCTGTCCGCCGCGACCGGAAGGCCTCATGTACGGCATCATGCTGTTGCAGGAGAAGGTCAAGCGCGAGCGCATGACCGACGAAGGCATCCGCAACGAGATGGAGCCCGATCCCAATAGCAAGCTGTACATCCCGGCACCGGTAATCGACGAGCTCTCCGAGCCGTTCGGAAACTCGGTTCACCAGACGCGGTCCGGCTTGTGAGCGACTCGTTCGAACTTCAATACCCGGGTAGCGCGCTCGGAAACGCACCGGCGCCAGTCAGCCCACGCAACGTTCCGAATCGCGGCGGCGAGGTCAATCCGTCGGCGGCCGCGCTCCGCGAACAATTCGGCGACGCCATCTCGCGCGTCGAAGTCGTGTGGGGTGACACGAACGTCTACGTGCGCCCCGACCGAGCGCTCGACGTCATTCGATGGCTGCATGACGATCCGACGCAGCGGTACGACTATCTATCGGACGTCACCGCCGTCGAATATCGCGACGCGGACTTCCCGATCGAAGTCATCTGGCATCTTCGATCGCTCCCGTTCCGTCGCTTCCTGCGCGTGAAGGCGCAGCTGGAGAAGAACGCGCCGCTCGAGGTGACGAGCGTGTGGTCGATCTACAAGTGCGCGGATTGGCTCGAGCGAGAGTGCTTCGACATGTTCGGCATCAAGTTCGTCGGGCACCCCGACCTTCGCCGGATTCTCATGTGGGAGCAGTACCGCGAGGGCTTCCCGCTGCGAAAGGATTTTCCGCTCCGTGGTCGGTTCAGCCGCGCGGAACAGCTGCGTCAGGCGCTCGCGGCAAATCCCGAAGCACGGTACTCGATGGAGGAGCTTTCCATCGCTGACGCGTTCGAGGATCTGCCGACCGAAATGCGCTCGCGCCTCCGCGGCGGCGAGCGCACAGGAGAATAGCAGTGGCTACGCAGAAGCGAACGGTTGACGTCGCGCTCTCCACGACGGGCGTCGACGCCCAGGGGCGGCCGCAGCGCGTGCCGCTCGTCACGGCCGACGACGGATCGCCCGTCGCGGTCGAGGCGCCGCCAATGATGGAGCCCGATCTCGCCGGTGAGCACATGCTCATCAACATCGGGCCACAGCATCCCGCGACGCACGGCGTGTTGCGCCTCGTGCTGGAGCTCGACGGCGAGACGGTCGTGCGCTGTATCCCGCACGTCGGCTATCTGCACTGCGGCTTCGAGAAGCTCGGCGAGTATCGCCAGTACAATCAGATCCTGCCGCTGACCGATCGCGAAGATTACCTGAACGCGATGGGCAACAACGTCGGGATGGTGCTCGGCGCCGAGCGTCTGTTCGGCATCGAACCCACCGAGCGCTGCAAGGTGCTGCGGGTGATCGCGTGCGAGCTGTCGCGCATCGCGTCGCACCTGGTCTGGCTCGGCACGACGTGCATCGACATCGGCGCGTTCACGCCGTTCCTGTGGGCGTTCCAGCAGCGCGAGTACATCTACAACCTGATCGAGTCGTGGGTCGGCGCGCGCCTAACGCCGACGATCACGCGCGTCGGTGGTCTCGCCGCGGACATCCCGGACGGGTGGCTGCAGAATCTCCGCACGTTCATCGCGAAGTTCCCGGCGACGGTCGATGAGATCGACAAGATGCTGACGAAGAACGGCATCTGGGTCGGGCGCACGATCGGACTCGGCGTCATGACGGCGGACGAGGCGATCAACTGGGGGCTCTCGGGTCCGATGCTCCGAGCATCGGGCGTCGCGTACGACGTGCGGAAGGACTTCCCGTACTACGACTACGAGACCTACGACTTCGACGTTCCCATCGGGACGAACGGCGACGTGTACGATCGGTACCTCGTTCGCATGGAGGAAATGCGCCAGTCGGTTCGCATTCTCCAGCAGGCGGCCGATCGGTTGCCCGACGGTCCGATCAACGTCGACGACCCGCGCGTGATCCTGCCGAACAAGTCCAAGGCAACGAGCGAGATGGAGTCGATGATTCATCACTTCAAGCTCGTCATGGAAGGCCCGCGCCCGCCGCTTGGCGAGGCGTACGTCGCCATGGAGAGCCCGAAAGGCGAGAAGGGCTACTATATGGTGTCCGACGGCACGTCGAAGCCCGTGCGCTGGCGCATTCGTCCGCCGTCGTTCGTGAACCTGTCCGCGATTCCGAAGATGGTCGAAGGGCATCTGCTCTCCGACGTCATCGCGATCAACGCGAGCATCGACATCGTGATGGGAGAGATCGACCGCTGATGGCCACGTCCAAGGAGATGGGCGGCACTCACGCCGAGTCACACGCGTCGCACGGCAGCGCTGGTCATCTGCACGGCGAACCGTATCAGCCCGTGTTCGTGGGTGAGCGGCGACGCCAGCTGGACGAGCTGCTGACGCGCTACCCGACGAAGATGGCGGCGCTGCTTCCGGCGCTCTGGATGGTGCAGGAAGACCGCGGGTGGGTCAGCGAGAGCGCGATGGCCGAAGTCGGCGAGGTGCTGTCGCTCACGCCCGCGTACGTGAAGGGCGTGGTGACGTTCTACACCATGTACCACCAGCACCCGGTCGGGAAGCACTTCATCCAGGTCTGCACGACGTCGCCATGCAACGTCTGCGGCGCCGAGGATGTCGTCAACGCATTCCTCAAGCACACAAAGTGTGGTGAGCTCGGCGTCACGTCCGACGACGGTCGCTTCACGGTCATCGAGGTCGAGTGCCTCGGCGCCTGCGGATTCGCGACGCCGGTGATGATCAACTCCGACTTCATCGAGTCGGTGACGCCCGAGAAGGTTCCGGACCTCCTCTCCAAGCTGCCCTAATGGGATACCCGCACGCCCCGCATGCACGGGAGACGGTCGTTCTCTCGAAATACTTCGGCGACAGCGAAGCCACGACGCTCGACGGCTGGCGCAAGCGCGGCGGCTACGTCGCGCTCGAGAAGGCGTTAGGCATGACACCGGCCGAGATCGTGGGAATCGTCAAGGATTCGGGGCTCCGCGGTCGTGGCGGCGCCGGTTTCCCGACGGGGATGAAGTGGTCGTTCATGAAGCCGGGCGACGGGAAGCCGCACTACCTCTGCTGCAACGCCGACGAGTCCGAGCCGGGCACGTTCAAGGATCGCGAGATCATGCGCTGGACGCCGCACGCCCTCATCGAGGGCTGCGCGATCGGCGCGTACGCGATCGGCGCCGAGACGGCCTACATCTACATCCGCGGTGAGTTCACGGAGCCGCTCGAGCGCATGGAGGCGGCAGTCCGCGAAGCGCGCGCGGCCGGCGTCATCGGGCCTAACGCGATGGGCACCGGCAAGCGCGTCGACGTCTGGGTGCACAAGGGCGCCGGCGCATACATCTGCGGCGAAGAAACGGCGCTCATGAACTCGCTCGAGGGACGCCGAGGCAACCCGCGCATCAAGCCGCCGTTCCCGGCGGTCGCCGGCGTGTTCGGACAGCCGACGACGATCAACAACGTCGAGACGCTCGCCGCCGTGCCGCATATCCTGAACAACGGCGCGGAGTGGTACAAGAAATTCGCGCGTCCCGACAACCCGAAGAGCACGGGAACCAAGCTGTGGTCCGTGTGCGGTAACGTCGCACGACCAGGCAACTACGAAGTCGTAATGGGATTTCCGTTCAAGGACTTCCTGTACGATCTCTGTGGTGGACCGTTGCCGGGCCGGAAGTTCAAAGCCGTCATTCCGGGCGGATCCTCGGTTCCGATCATGAACATGGAAGAGGCCGAGGCTGCGGTCATGGACTACGAAGGCATGGTGGCGAAAGGCTCCATGCTCGGCTCCGCGGGCTGCATCGTCATCGACGACGCGCAGTGCATGGTCAAGCAGATCGCGCGCCTCGCGCGCTTCTACGCCCACGAGAGTTGCGCCCAGTGCACGCAGTGCCGTGAAGGCACGGCGTGGACGACGAAGATCATGGAGCGCATCGAAGCAGGCGAGGGGTCGATGGATGACCTCGACACACTGCTCGAGATCGGTGACAGCATGACGGGCAAGACGATCTGCGTTCTCAGCGACTCGTGCGCGGTGCCGGTCGTGTCGGGAATTCAGAAGTGGCGCCACGAGTTCGAAGCGCACATCAACGGCAAGCGGTGTCCGTTCCGCGCCGCCGCCGCGGCCTGACGCCGCTGTCTCACGGTCTCGCCTAACGTATTCATGGCTGACGTCAAGACGATCAACCTGACGATCGAGGGCCGGCCAGTCGCCGTCGCCGAGGGGACATCGATCCTCGAAGCGGCGCGCACGGCTGGCGTGCTCATTCCGCACTACTGCTACCACCCGGCGCTGCCGGTGGCGGGCGTGTGCCGCATGTGCCTCGTGGAAGTGGAGAAAGCCCCGAAGCTCGCGCCGGCGTGCGCGACGTCGGTGGCCGAGGGCCAGGTGGTGCACGTGCATTCCGAGAAAGCGCGCGAGGCCCGCAAGGGCGTGCTCGAGATGCTGCTCATCAACCACCCGCTCGATTGCCCGATCTGCGATCAGGCCGGCGAGTGCGAGCTCCAGGACTACACCTTCCAGGAAGGACGGAAAGACTCGCGCTACAAGGAGCCGAAGCGCTTCAACCCGATGGAAGACTTCGGCGGCGACGTCGTCTACGTCCCGAACCGCTGCATTCTGTGCACGCGTTGCGTGCGCTACATGGACGACGTCGCGCAGGACCCTGTGCTGAACGTCAGCGAGCGGGGCGATCGCGCCTACATCGGCAAGTTCGAGGGCAAGGATCTGACCCACCCGTGGGCAGGCAACGTCGTCGACCTGTGTCCGGTCGGAGCGCTGCTGTCCAAGGATTTCCTGAACAAGGCGCGCGCCTGGGAGCTCGACCGCACCGCGTCCATCTGTCCCAACTGTACGCAGGGCTGCAACGCGATCATCGAGACGCGCGACAACGTCGTCGTCCGCATGCGCCCGCGTGGCAACCCCGACGTGAACGAGTTCTTCCTCTGTGACACCGGTCGACTCGACTATCGCTGGATGAACGGGCCGAACCGGCTCGAGCTGCCGGCGGTTCGGAACGGCACCGCGCTCGTGGACGCCGACTGGGATGTGGCGTTAGGCGCGGCCGCGACCGTACTGCGAGGGAAGCGCGCGCTCGTGCTGGCGTCACCGATGCTCTCGAACGAAGCGCTGCATCTGCTCAGCCGCGTCGTGAAGGCCACGGGCGGCAGCGGTGCGTTCCGTGTCGCTCGCGGCCCCGAAGCACCGCTGCCGGGCGTCAAGGACCTGGCGCTCCGCTCGGAGCGCGCGGCAAACGTCGTCGGCGCCGAGAAGCTCGGCTTCACGAAGACCGACACGCCGCTCGCCGGCATGCGCGACGGCGACGTGCTCCTGATCGTCAATCACGCGCTCACGGAGGCGGAGATCGCCACCGCGAACCGCGCGTCGGCGGTGGTCTTCGTTGGCACGACGTTGCCGGCTGGGCTGACGAACGTGGCAGCCGTGCTCCCGATCACGAACTTCGCCGAGGAAGAGGGCACGTTCACGAATCTGCGTGGTCGGGTCCAACGGTTCCTGCAAGCCAAGGCGGCGCCGGGACTGGCCCGACCGAGCTGGTTCGTGCTGGCCGACCTGCTTGCGTCGTTAGGCGAGACCACCAACTATTTCGTGCCGTCCGAGGTGTTCGCGGCGCTCGCCGCGAGTCATCCGGAGTTCGCGGGACTCAGCTACGACGCGTTGGGGCTGCGTGGGCTCCCCGTGGTCGGGGCCGCACAACCTGCAGGAGCGCCATCGTGATTCCGGTGCCCGTCTACGCGGTGGTCCATACGACTCCGGAACCGCCGCTTCCGTTCTGGGTGTTCCTCATCTCGACCGTGGTGAAGATGGTCGTCGTCTTCACGGTCTACATGGTCGGCGTCGCCCTGCTCACGTTGGCCGAGCGCAAGATCTCCGCGTGGATTCAGGGCCGGCTCGGTCCGAATCGCGTAGGCGGTAAGCTCGGCCTGCTGCAGCCGGCCGCTGACGGCGTGAAGAACATCATGAAGGAAGAGACGCTGCCGACGCACGTGAACAAGCCGATCTTCATGCTGGCGCCGATGCTCGCGTTCATTCCCGCGATGGTGGCGTGGGCAGTCATACCGTTCGGCGCGCCGTGGGACTCGAAGTGGGGTCGGATCCCGATGGTCGTCGCGGACCTGCCCGTCGGCTTCCTGTTCACGCTCGCGATATCGTCGTTAGGTGTGTACGGCATCGTGCTCGCCGGCTGGTCCTCGAACAACAAATACGCACTCCTCGGCGGCCTCAGATCGAGCGCGCAGATGATCTCGTACGAGATCGCGATGGGCATGTCGCTCATTCCCGTGCTCCTGCTCGCCGGCAATGTCACGCTCAACGAGATCGTGGATCAGCAGGCGAACATGCACATCTGGAACGTGCTGACGCTGACGATCTCGTTCTTCATCTTCGTCGTCGCGGCGTTCGCCGAGACGAACCGGCTTCCGTTCGACCTGCCGGAGGCGGAGTCCGAGCTCATCGCGGGGTATCACACCGAGTACAGCGCGATGAAGTTCTCCATGTTCCCGATTTCCGAATACGCGAACATGGCGACGTCGAGCGCGCTCATGGCGACGTTGTTCTTCGGCGGCTGGGACATTCCGTTCACGCGGGTCGACAACACGACCGGCGTGTCGTTTCTCATGACGCTACTGTCCATCGGACTGTTCGGGCTGAAGACGCTGTTCTTCATCTTCGTCTTCATCTGGATCCGCTGGACGTTACCGCGGTTCCGCTATGATCAGCTGATGTCGCTCGGGTGGAAGTTCATGCTGCCCCTCGCGCTCTCGTACATCGTGATCGTCGCGTCGGTGATGCTCGGGTTGGACTATGTGGGACTCGAGCGCGGCTTTTTCTACGGGCTCGCGATGCTCGGCGTGAACGTGGTGCTCGTGATCATCACGTTCTTCCTGCTCGACCGTGGGCGGGTCATCAGCCCAGCGTACGGGCGCGCGACACCACAGCAGATCGCGCGACTTCGCGCAGTGACGACGTCGCGCTCGCATCTCAGCCCACAGTCAGGAGATTGATGGCGATCAACGTGAAGGTGCTCGACCGCCCGGTAGAGCAGGTCAGCTACATGCGGGCGACGCTGAAGGGGATGGCAATGACCTTCAGCCACCTGTTCAAAGAGAAAGTGACGACGCAGTACCCGGAGCAGAAAGAGAGCATCTCGCGCCGCTGGCGCGGCACGCATCGCATGCTGACGACGGAAACCGGCAAGGCGAAGTGCGTCGCCTGCGGTCTCTGCCCGACGGTGTGCCCGTCGAACTGCATCAAGCTCGTGCCGGGCGAGGACGAGCAGGGGAACCGCTATCCGCTCGTGTTCGAGATCGATGAGTTCCGTTGCATCTTCTGCGGCTACTGCCAGGAAGTCTGCCCGGAAGAGGCGATCCACGTTGGACGCCACTACGAGAACTCGGAGTACAGCCGCGAGGGATTCGTCTACGACCTCGAGCGGTTGATGGCGCAGACACACCCGGTTTCGGAGATGTGGGATCCGTCTGATCCAAAAGGCGAGTAGCACCAGCACTCATGCCGAACTTTTTCTACGAAGTTCACTTCTATCTGTTCGGACTGCTCGCGATCGCCTCGTCGATCGCGTTCGTCACGCGCAAGAGTCCCGTGTCCGCCGCGCTCTGGCTCGTGAGCACGATGTTCTGCCTCGCGGCGCTGTACGTGATGCTCGAGGCGCACTTCATTGGCGTGATTCAGGTGCTCGTGTACGCCGGCGCCATCATGGTCGTGTTCCTGTTCGTCGTCATGCTGCTCAACCTCGGCGAGGCGTCGGCGATTGCCGACACACGCGGGAAGTGGGGACGGCTGGCGGCGGGGCTGCTCGGACTTGCGCTGCTCGCCCAGGTGATGGCGCTCACCGGCAAACGGCTTCCCGAGCCGTTCACGCCTGGCGGCGGCTACGACTCCGTGGCGGTGCGGGACCTGGGCGCGGTCGGCAGCGTCGCGCAACCGCTGTTCAATGAGTATCTGCTCGCGTTCGAGCTGACGAGCATTCTCCTGCTCGTCGCCATAGTGGGCGCGGTCGTCATTGGGCGCAGGAGACAAGCTGATGCTCGCTGAATCGCTCGCACTGTCCGCGGTGCTGTTCACCATCGGCGCCATCGGCGTGCTCACGCGCCGTAACGCGATCATCATCTTCATGTGCGTGGAGCTCATGCTCAACGCGGTGAACCTGACGTTCGTCGCGCTGAGCAAGGTCTACGGCATGGCGGGCCAGGTGTTCGTGGTCTTCGTCATGACGGTCGCAGCGGCCGAAGCGGCAGTCGGACTCGCGATCATCATCGCGATCTTCAGACACCGGCAGACCGTCGATCTGGAAAACATCAATCTGCTGAAAGGCTAATGCTGCTTCAGGAAGCGACCACGGGCGCGCATCCGCTCAGCGGCAGTATCGCCGAGTTGGTCTGGCTCATCCCGGTGCTGCCGTTCATCGGGTTTCTCATCAATGGCTGGCTCTCGATCGCGTCCGCGGTGCGAGTGGGTCCTCGCGACCCGAGCGCGGCTGGACACGACGCAGTAGGTCACGGCGAGGACCACGGGCACGGCGGCGATTCCGGCGGTGCGCATGGCGACGATCACCACGTAGCGGCTCGGCACAAGTATGCGAGCCTGGTGTCGCTCGTCGGCCCTGCGGTGCTGCTGCTCTCGTTCGGTCTCACCGTCGCCATCTTCATGGCGATGCTCGGCGTGAGTCGCGAGGCGCCGTTCGTGCGCACGCTGTTCTCGTGGATTCCGGCCGGCGACCTGCACATCGACGCTGCGCTGCAAGTCGATCCACTCTCGATGGTGATGACGCTCGTCATCACGGGCGTCGGGACGCTGATCCACATTTTCAGCGTCGGTTACATGCAGGACGATCCGGGATACCCGCGCTACTTCGCGTATCTCAATCTGTTCGTCTCCTTCATGCTCGTGCTCGTGCTGGGCGCGAGCTATCCGGTGCTGTTCGTCGGCTGGGAAGGCGTCGGACTCTGCTCCTATCTGCTCATCGGATTCTGGTTCACCGACAAGGCAAACGCGGACGCCGGCAAGAAGGCGTTCATCGTGAATCGCATCGGTGACTTCGGATTTCTGATCGCGATGTTCCTCATGTTCGCGAACCTGGGAGCGCTCGACTTCGCCGGCGTGTCGGCCGCCGCGCCCGCGCTCGGCCTGAATAGCGCGCTGGCCACCACGATCTGCCTCTTCCTGTTCCTCGGCTGCGCGGGCAAGAGCGCGCAGATTCCGCTGTACGTCTGGCTGCCTGACGCGATGGCGGGTCCGACGCCGGTGTCGGCGCTGATCCATGCGGCGACGATGGTGACGGCGGGCGTGTACCTCATCGCCCGCAGCTCGTTTCTGTTCTCGCTGGCGCCGGTCGCTCAGCTGACGGTCGCGTTCGTTGGCGCACTGACGGCGCTGTTCGCGGCGACCATCGGGCTCAAGCAGTGGGACATCAAGCGCGTCCTCGCGTACTCGACGGTCTCGCAGCTCGGCTACATGTTCGTCGGCGTTGGCGTCGGTGCGTACGCGGCAGGTGTCTTCCACCTCGTGACGCACGCCTTCTTCAAGGCGCTGCTGTTCCTCGGCTCGGGCTCGGTGATCTTCGCGATGCACCGCGCCTACCACGCGACGCACAACCACGACGACGCGCAGGACATGCGCAACATGGGCGGCCTCCGGCGCTACATGCCGGTGACGTTCGTCCTGATGTGGATCGCGACGCTGGCCATCGCGGGCATTCCGATCTTCGCCGGCTTCTTCTCGAAGGACGAGATCCTCGGCGCCGTGTTCGAGCGGGCGCACGAATCGACACTCGCGCAGGTGTCGTGGTTAGGCATTCCCGGAACGACGCTCCTGTATCTCATCTATGCCATGGGACTCGCGGCGGCGCTGCTGACGGCGATCTACATGACGCGGATGATGCTGTACACGTTCCACGGACCGAATCGCAGCGGCGAGACCGAGCAGTCGCATCTCGCCGAGGCACCGTGGGTCATGACGGGGCCGCTGGTGGTGTTAGGCGTCCTGAGCGCGTTCGGCGGTTGGCTCAACCTGCCCGTCGCTCTTGCCGATCGGTCCCATCGGCGTGCTCGAGCACTGGCTCGAGCCGGTCGTTGGTCCGGCGACGGCGGCGGTGACCGGCGGCGCAGCCGAACCTGCGCACTCCACTGAATTCGCGTTGATTGGCGCGGCGGTCGCGATTGCGGTGCTCGGTATCATCATCGCGTTCGTGCGGCTCAAGCCGGCGCGACTCGTGCCGAAAGCGCAGGCGCCGGAAGAGCAGGGAATCGAGCGCGTGCTGCTCAACAAGTACTACGTCGACGAGCTGTACGATCGCACGATCGTTAGGCCGACCGTGTGGGTCTCGCGGAGCGTGCTGTCGCAGGGAGTCGATCAGGGGCTCATCGACAAGGTGCTCGTCACGTGGGTTGGCACCGGGATTCCGCGGCTGTTCGGCTGGTTCGGTTCGCGACTGCAATCAGGGCAGGTCGGCACGTACGCCTGGGTTCTTCTGATTGGCGTCATCGCGGTGCTCGGCGCCTTCACTCTCCGCTGATTCGATGCCCGACTTCCTGAACTCGATCGGATACGAGGCGTGGGTTCTTCCCACGCTGCTGGCGATTCCTGTCGCCGGCGCGCTCGTGCTGCTCCTGCACGGCGCCTCGAGCAAGGGCGAAGGCGGCGGCGGTCTCGACGACGCTGGGGCGATGTTCGCCCGCCGCATCACGCTGTTCACGTTCCTGCTGGAGTTCGTCGTCTCGATCGGACTGTGGTGGGTCGTGCTGCCGGGCGAAGCTGGCTTTCGCGCCGTCGTGGATCTGCCGTGGATCCGCACGTGGGGGATCCGGTTTGCGCTGGGCGTCGATGGCATCTCCGTGATGCTCGTGCTCCTCACGACACTCATCATGCCGCTGGTGGTCCTCGGCGGATGGACGAGCGTTCGTACGAAGGTGCACGCGTATCACGCGCTCATGCTGATCCTCACGAGCGGCATGCTCGGCGTGTTCGTCGCGCGCGATCTCTTCCTCTTCTACGTGATGTGGGAAGTGATGCTGGTGCCGATGTACTTCATCGTCGGCATCTGGGGCGGCGCACGCAGACTCTACGCGGCGCTCAAGTTCTTCCTGTTCACGATGGTCGGGTCGCTGCTCATGCTCGTCGCGATCCTGTACCTCGGGATCAAGGCGGGCGATCCGGCGACGGGCATTCCAAACTTCGCGTTCGATCGCATCTTCGCCGCGGCTGCCCAGCATGCGCAGGGCAGCCTCGAGTTGTCGTGGCTCGGACTCTCGATTCCCGCGGACACGCTGCTGTTTCTCGCGTTCTTCGGCGCCTTCGCGGTGAAGGTGCCGATGTTCCCGTTCCATACGTGGCTGCCTGACGCGCACGTCGAGGCGCCGACCGCTGGTTCGGTGATCCTCGCGAGCATCATGCTGAAGCTCGGCACGTACGGATTCATTCGGCTCGCCATTCCGCTCTTCCCGGCAGCGGCGATGAGTCCAGGGATGCGCACCGGAATCATCATTCTCGCCGTGGTCGGCGTGATCTACGGATCACTCGTGGCGATGGTGCAGACCGACTTCAAGAAGCTCGTCGCTTACTCGTCCGTCGCTCACCTTGGCATGGTGATGCTCGGGCTGTTCGCGCTGACTCGCGAGAGCGTGCAGGGCGCGATGATGGTGATGCTCGGCCACGGTCTTTCGACGGGCGCGCTGTTCCTCCTGATCGGCATGATTTACGAGCGACGCCACTCGCGTGAGATCGCGGCGTACGGCGGCATCGCGAAGGTGGCCCCGGTGTTCGCGACGCTGTTGACCGTCGTTGCCCTCAGCAGCATCGGACTGCCCGGCACGAACGGGTTCATCTCGGAGTTCCTCGTGATGGTCGGATCGTTCAAGACGTTCCCGTACCTCACCACGATCTCCGCGATCGGCGTCATTCTCGGCGCGGCGTACATGCTGTGGGCCCTTCAGCGGATCATCTACAATCCGCTCGACAAGGCGGACAACGAGCACCTCACGGATCTGAACTGGCGCGAGATCGGGCTGCTGGTGCCGGTCCTGATCGGCATCCTCTGGCTGGGGCTGTACCCGAAGCCCGTGCTCGCTCGAATGGAAGCGGCCACCACCAACTTCGTGCGGTCCGTTGAAGCGGGTGCCGCCACGCAGTCGGCGAGCTTGCCGGCGGGAGGCCGCTGATGCCGATCGATGTCACGCTCCCGGGCGGCCTAACGCTGGCCCTTGTCCCGGACCTGATTCTGATCGCCGGCGCGATGGTACTCATGCTGTGGGCGGCGTGGAGGCCGGACAGCGCGAGCCATCAGCGATCCGTCGGTGTTGGAGCACTCCTGCTCACCGTCGTGACGACGGTCGCGGTGATCGTGTTCGCGATGGGTGGCTATACGGCCAAGCCCGGAATCATCGCGGTCGATGGCTTCCGCTGGGGCTCCGATCTGATCTTCCTGCTCGCGACGTTCATCGCGATCGCGCTCTCGATCGACTACAACACCCGCGAAGGCATCGACGCGCCTGAGTCGCACGTGCTCGTGCTGTTCGCGACGAGCGGCATGATGATGCTCGCCGCTGCGCGCGATCTCATGATCATCTTCCTCGGCATCGAGCTCATGTCGATCGCCGTGTACGTACTCGCGGGCCTCAATCGCCGCAGTGGGCGGTCGGCCGAAGCGGCGATCAAGTATTTCCTGCTCGGTGCGTTCTCGACGGCGTTCCTCCTGTACGGAATCGCCCTCGTGTACGGCGCGACCGGCGCGACGAACCTCACGGTCATCGCTGATCGCGTCCGACAGTTCCAGTTGGGCGAGAGCCCAATGTTGCTGGCCGGCATCGCACTGCTGCTCGTCGGTTTCAGCTTCAAGGTCGCCGCCGCGCCATTCCACATGTGGACGCCGGACGTGTACGAGGGCGCTCCGACACCGATCACCGGCTACATGGCGGCTGCCGTCAAGGCAGCTGGCTTCGCCGCGTTCCTTCGCGTGTGGCTGGAGGCCTTTGGCGGTTCATACACGCGCTGGCACGTTGCCGTATGGTGGATCGCGGCCATCACGATGGTCGTCGGTAACGTCGTCGCGCTCTCGCAGAAGAATCTCAAGCGCCTGCTCGCCTACTCGAGCATCGCCCACTCGGGCTTCGTGCTCGTTGCGCTCGTCGTCGGCACGCCAGCGGGATCGTCGGCGTTCATCTTCTACCTGTTCGCGTACACCCTGGCGACGATGGGTGCGTTCGCGGTCATCGTCGCCCTCGGTCAGCCAGGCGAAGGCGACCTGACGATCGAGAGCTACGCCGGTCTGTGGAACGACCGTCCCTGGATGGCCGCCGCGATGACGGTGTTCATGCTCGCGCTGCTCGGCTTCCCGATCGTCGGCGGAATCGGCTTCCTCGCGAAGTGGTACGTGCTGCAGGCCGCCCTGCAGGCCCCCGCGCCGCAGGCCAGGCTCGCGGTACTGCTCGTCATCACGACGGCCATCTCCGCCGGCTACTATCTCCAGGTCGTGCGCGTGATGTACATGAAGCCGCGTGCGGCGAACGCAGTCGCGTCGCTGCCGACCGGAAGGCTGACGCGTTTCGTGATCGCGGCAGCAGCCATTCTCATCGTCGTCCTGGGGCTGTTCCCGGATTCGCTCGCGAACCTGGCGCAGCGCGGAGCCGCCATTCCTCCGGCGCCGCAAACGGCGACGGCGGCGACCGAGACTTCCTTGCCAACGGCCGGAGGCCGGTAGCGACACGGGTCCGCGGTCGCGGACCCGTCGCGTGTCGAGCTCGAATGCCAATCGCCGCCGGCATCTTTCGCCAGTATGACATCCGCGGCGTCGTCGGCGACGATCTGACCGTCGATGCCGCGCACGCGATCGGTCGCGCGTTCGCCGCGTTTCTCGCGCACCACGGCGTGACGCGACCCGTCGCTGTTGGTCGCGACAACAGGCCAAGCGGACGGGCACTCCGCGATTCGCTGGTCGATGGGCTGACGACGTCGGGTGTGGACGTCGTCGACATCGGCGTCGTTCCGACACCGCTTCTCTACTGGAGCCTCTCGCACCTCGACGTCGGCGCCGGCATCCAGATCACCGGGTCTCACAATCCACCCGAATACAACGGCTTCAAGATCTGCCTCGGCACCGATTCGGTGCACGGTGAGGAGATCCAGACGCTGTACCGTCTCGCGTTAGGCTCGACATTCCCGAGCGGGAAGGGATCGGTGCGGCACGAGGCCGTCATCGACCCCTACATCGCCGACATCGTCGAGCGCACGGGTCGCCTCACGCGACCGCCGCGCGTTGTCATCGATTGCGGGAACGGTGCCGGCGCACTCGTCGCACCGCAACTCTTCGGCAAGCTGCTGCCTGACGCGAAGTGCCTGTACTGCGAGAGCGACGGCACGTTCCCGAACCATCACCCCGATCCCACCGTCGTCGAGAATCTCCAGCCGCTGATCGATGAGGTGGTGCGAGGCGGCTACGACTTCGGCGTAGCGTTCGACGGCGACGCCGACCGCATCGGCGTGGTCGACGGCACGGGCCAGATCATTTGGGGCGACTACCTGTTGATCCTCTACGCGCGCGACGTGTTCGCGCGGACGGGCAGCGCGCAACCGATCATCTTCGACGTGAAGTGCTCGCAGGCACTGCCTGACGCGGTCGCGAAAGCCGGCGGGACGCCGGTCATGTGGAGGACAGGCCACTCGCTCATCAAAGGGAAGATGAAAGAGTTGGGTGCGCCGATCGCCGGCGAAATGTCCGGCCACATGTTTTTCAGCGAGTCGTTCTACGGCCACGACGATGCGCTGTACGCCGCGGCAAGACTGATGCGCATCGTGTCAGACTCGGACCGCACGCTCGAGGATCTGCTCGCTGACGTTCCGCGCTTCGTCTCGACGCCGGAGATCCGCGTCGATTGCCCGGATGACCAGAAGTTCGGCATCGTGGCTGACGCCGTGAAGCACTTCTCGCGTGACCACGAGGTCATCGAAGTCGACGGAGCGCGCGTGTTGTTCGGCGATGGCTGGGGACTCATTCGTGCGTCGAACACGCAGCCCGTGCTCGTCGTTCGGTTCGAAGCCCGCTCGGCCGAGCGGCTCGCGGAAATTCAGGGCGAGATGGAAGGCTGGCTTCGCTCGCGCGGCGTCGCGCCCTGACGTGGGACCCCGGCGCTGGCTGATCGTCTCGGCGGTTTCCGTCGCGCTGTTTCTTCTCTTCGGGAAGGCGCTCGCCGGCGTCTACGTCGACTATCGCTGGTTCGCCGCACTCGGCGCAGAATCGGTGTGGTGGGAGCGCGTCGAGAATCTGATGATCCTCCGCGGGCTCTCCGGACTGGTAGCCACGGTCTTCTTCTTCCTGAACCTGTACGCCGTTAGGCACTCGGTCGTATCCCTCGTACTGCCGCGGCGCGTCGCTAACATCGAGATCGGTGAGGAGGTACCGAGTCGGTATCTCCTGCTCGCGGTCATCGGCATGTCCGTGCTGTTCGGCGTGCTGCTCGCGTTTCCGCAGGACGACTGGACGTCGCTCGCGCTGGTCCGGTGGGGCCGGGCGTTCCGGGAAGCGGACCCGTACTTCGAATACGATCTCGGGTTCTGGACGTACTGGCTGCCGTTCGAGACGTCGTTGCACGTCTGGTCGCTCATTTCGCTGCTCGCGGCCACGACGGTGGTGGTGTTCCTCTACGCGTTGACGCCGAGCCTCAGGTGGGAGCGCGGCACGCTGCACGTGTCGGGCTACGTACGTCGCCACCTCTCCTTGTTAGGCGCGCTGCTCATCTTCCTGCTCGCCTGGAGCTACCGCCTCGACGGCCTCGGCCTCCTCATCACCGGCACGGGCCCCGCCGGCGCGTTCACGTCCGCCGATTGGAAGGTCGGCGTCCCCGCGAACTTCGTGCTCGCGTTCGTGACGGCAGCGGCGGCCGTGCTCGTGGGGTGGGCCGCGTGGACCGGCCAGATGCGCGTTGCCTTCGTCGCAGTGACGGTCGTGCTCGCGCTCTCGCTCGGGCTCCGACAGTTTCTGCCGCCGCTCGCGCAACGCCTCGCCGGACCCATAGACCCGGAGCTACGCGAGGCGGGATACCTCACCACCCGGGCGGGTTACACACGACGCGCCTACGCGGTGGATCGCGTCGTCGCTGGTGACAGTGCCGTATCGCGCATCGCACTGCCGTCGCTGCGAGAATCAGTGCAGTCCTTGTCCGAGTGGGATCCCGGCGCCATCAAACGCGCCATCGAGCGCAAGCGGCAGGGAATCGTCAGCGGCGCGATCGGCTGGGCGTCGGACAGCTCGCGGCTCGTCGCGGTTGCGGCGCAGCGCCCGACCGGCGCCGACGCCGTCGATCCATTCACTCCGTGGACGGTGACGCGGTTGCGCGCATGGGCGGGTGACGATCGCGGCGGCATCACGAGCGTCAGCGGCGGTGGGGTAGAGGAAGGCGGTGCTATCCCAGCCGCGCTCGTGTACGACTCCGCGTCGGGCCCGCTGGTCGTTTCCGATCGCAACGGCGATGTCGACGCACCAGAGATCTCGCGCTGGCCGTCGCGACTCGCGCATGCGTGGGATCAGCAGAACATCCGGTTGATGTTCAGTGATGTGGACGTGCGAGAGCCGCGGATGATGTTGCATCGCGACGTGCACGACCGGCTGCGAATGGTCGCACCGTTTTTCTGGCAATCGGCGCACCTAACGCCGATCGTCTTTCACGACTCGCTGTACTGGGCCGTGCACCTCTACTCGGCGTCCGATTACTACCCGCTCAGCGAGCACACGCGACTCGCCGGCGAGAACGTATCGTACCTTCGTCACGCGGCCACGGCGATCATCCAGGCGCATTCGGGTCACGTGACGCTGGTCGCGGATGCGGATTCCGTCCTCGATCCGATTGCCGCAACATGGGTGCGGCATTTCCCGGCGCTCTTCTCGACCTGGAGCGCCGTGCCCGCTTCCGTGGCCGCGAGCATTCCGCCACCGATCGAGAGCGCGGTCGCGCAGGCAGCGGCGTTTGCACGCATGGGCATGCGGGCAGAGCCATCTCCTGCCGCGCACCTGCCGGCATCGTTTGGCGGCGACACGTTGTTTGCTGGTGCGTGGCGTCCACTCCACCTCGCACCGCCTGACGCGCGCTTGTCATGGACAACGCCAGTGCTCGACGCCTCCGACCGGGTGTGGGGCCTCGTGGTGGCGGTCGGCGGGCCTCAGCCCGCGACGTACTGGTACTCGCTGAGCGAACCTCTGCTGCGTTGGCCGGCCGTGATCGAACGTCTGGCGCGTGTGCCGGAGACTCCCCCTCCGCCGCGCGACGTGCTCATGCGCCGGGGGCCCGTTCGCGTCGTTCCACTCCGCGGTGGGGCGGCGGTCTACATCCAGACGACGTACGCGTGGCGCTCGGACGCTGCACCGACGGTGGCGCGGGTGGCAATTCACGGAGCAGGCGCAACGCGGGATTCGGTCGCGTTCGGTGCTACGCTCGGTGACGCCGTCGGCGTCCGCCCCGAGCCACAGGACTCGAGCAGTGTCGCCCTCACGCCGGCCAATTTCCGCGTGCGCGTGAACGAGCTCTACACCACCATGCGCGACGCCCTCCGTCGCGGAGACTGGACCGCATTCGGTAAGGCGTACGAAGACCTTGGTCGAGTGCTTCGCGCGCCAGCGCCGAGATGATGCGATGCACCCACCGAACGAGGCGCTCCGCGTGCGCCTTGCCCGTGTTTTCCGCCACCCATACCTTGCGCGCGCCATGGCGATGCATGCCCGGCAGCGCTGACATTCACTCGGAGAGCAAGTGAACATCCACGAATACCAGGCGAAGGACATCCTGCGCGGTTACGGCGTTCCGATTCCGCCCGGTGATGTCGCGGCTACAGCCGACGAGGCCGAGCAGATCGCGCGGCGCATCGGGCGCACCGTCGTCGTGAAGGCGCAGGTGCATGCCGGCGGACGCGGGAAAGCTGGCGGTGTGAAGCTCGCGAAAACGCCGGAAGAGGCGCGCGAGGTCGCCAGCCGCATCCTCGGCATGCAGATCAAGGGGCTGACGGTGCAGAAGGTGCTCGTCACCGACGCCGCCGATATCGCGAGCGAAGCCTATGTCGGCGTCATCCTCGACCGGGCGTCGAAAAAGCCGGTGTTCATGGTGAGTCCCGCGGGCGGTATCGACATCGAGGAAGTCGCCGCGAAGACTCCCGAGAAGATCATGCGGCTGCCCGATCGACACGCGATACGGGCTCATGCCGTTCCAGGCGATGGAGCTCGGTTTCTTCCTGTATCCCGATGCGACCAAGGCGCGTGCGGCCTCGAAGATCATGAAGCAGCTGTACGATGCGTTCATGGCCACAGGGGCATCGCTCGCCGAGATCAATCCGCTGGTCGTCACGCCCGCCGGCGATGTCATCGCGCTCGACGCGAAGATCTCCATCGATGACAACGAGCTGGATCGTCTGCCGAAGATCGCAGCGTTGCGCGATGAGTCCGCCGAGGAGCCGAGCGAGGTGCTGGCTCGTAAGGCGAACCTCACGTTCATCAAGCTCGATGGAAACGTCGGGTGCGTGGTGAACGGCGCGGGCCTCGCCATGGCGACGATGGACCTCGTCAAGTTCTACGGCGGCGAGCCGGCCAACTTCCTCGACATCGGCGGCTCGTCGAATCCCGAGAAGGTCGTGAACGCGCTGCGCATCATCACTGCCGACCCTAACGTGAAAGCCATCCTGTTCAACATCTTCGGTGGCATCACGCGCACCGATGACGTCGCGAACGGTATCGTCACGGCCACGAAGCAGAACCCACTCAAGGTGCCGATCGTGATCCGCCTAACGGGAACCAACGAGGAGATCGCGCTCAGGATTCTCACCGAGAACGGATTCTCGGCCATGACCGACATGGACGAAGCCGTGCAGCGCGCCGTGCAGCTGGCGACGGGAGGAAAGGCCGCGTGAGCGTCTTCATCGACAAGAACACGACGGTCATCGTCCAGGGCATCACCGGACGCGACGGCTCGTTCCACACGCGCCAGATGATCGAGTACGGTACGCGCATCGTCGCCGGAGTGACGCCGGGCAAGGGCGGGCAGAAGTTCGACGACAGCGTGCCGATCTTCAACACGGTTGCCGAGGCGGCGAAGGCGACGGGCGCCAACACGTCGGTGATCTACGTGCCGCCCATGTACGCCGCCGACGCGATGATGGAAGCGGCCGACGCCGGCGTGACGCTGATCGTGGCGATCACCGAAGGCGTGCCCGTGCTCGACATGACGCGCGTGTATCCGTTCGTCAAAGAGCGCGGCGCGCGATTGCTCGGCCCGAACTGTCCGGGACTCATCTCACCGGGGAAATCGAAGGTCGGCATCATCCCCGGTCGCATCTGCACACCCGGGCCCGTCGGCGTCGTCAGCCGCTCCGGCACGCTCACGTACGAGATCGTCTACCAGCTCACGCGCGCGGGCATCGGCCAGACGACGTGCGTTGGCATCGGCGGCGACCCGATCAACGGCACGAACTTCATCGATTGCCTCGCGGCGTTCGAGAAGGATCCAGAAACGAAAGCCGTCGCGATGATGGGTGAGATCGGCGGCACGGACGAGCAGGAAGCTGCGCGCTTCGTGAAGGAGCACATGACGAAGCCGGTCGTCGGCTTCATCGCCGGACAAACAGCGCCGCCAGGGCGCCGCATGGGACACGCCGGCGCGATCATCTCAGGCTCCGCTGGCACGGCCGCCGAGAAGATCCAGGCATTCGAGGAAGCGGGCATGGGCGTGGCCCGCCGACCGATAGATTTCGTGGAGCTGATCAAAGCCCGACTTTGAAACTCTCGCATTTCATTCCCGCCAACCAGGTTGTCGTTCCGCTGCGCCATGACACGATCACGGGCGCAGCGGATGATCTGATCGAGCGGCTCGCGGCCGCCGGCGGCGTGCAGGACGTCGAGAAGCTGCGAACGCGCGTGGCTGAGGAGCGGCCGGAGGACATCGTCGCAATGGGCGACCGCGCGTTCCTGCTGCACTACCGGTCGGACGCGGTGACCGACCTTCGCGTCGTGCTGGGCACCGCGCGACAGCCGATCTGCCGGGAGCTCGGCGAGAACGAGCAGCAGTGCGCGCGCATCATGCTGCTGGTCGTCGCCCCGCGGAAGTTCGCGGCGGAATACCTGCAGCTCGTCGGCGCCTTCGCGCGCCTGTTGTCGAAGCAGCCTGTGGTCGATCAGCTGCTGGCGCAGCCCGATGCGCGGTCACTCGCGGCGCTCCCGGTCTTCCACGACTACGAGTTGCCCGCGCGTCTCACCGTGCGCGACATCATGACGGACCGACCCAAGACGATCGCCCCGGACACGGTACTCAAGGAAGCCGCCCGGGAAATGGTACGCCTCGGCGTGGGCGGCTTGCCGGTCGTCGATGGGGACGGGCTGGTTGTCGGCATGCTCGGCGAGCGCGAGTTGCTTCGCTCCCTGAGCGGTTATCTTCAGGGCGGCCGTGTGGACGGACCCCGGGCTCCGGGACTTCCAGCTGCACGTCCCACCGTCCGCGATGCCATGACCCGGCAGGTGCTCTGTGTGTCGCCGGACGAGGCCATCGCGGACGTCTCGTCGATGATGACCAACAAGGATGTCGACCGGGTTCCGGTGGTGCGCGATGGGCGCATCGTCGGCATGCTCACCCGCGGCGACATCGTTCGCAAACTTCTCGGGCACTGAAGCACGCTCCGAATCACCCTTCCTGAACCAACTTCTCGACATGGCCGGCAATCGCACGCTCACGATCATCAAGCCCGACGCCTTCGGCTCCGGGAAAGCAGGGAAGGTCATCGCGCACCTCGAGGCAGGGGGCTTTCGCGTCGTCGCGGCTCGCGTCACCCATCTGAGCGAAGCGGAGGCGGGTGCGTTCTATGAGGTGCATCGCGAGCGGCCGTTCTTCCGCTCCCTCGTGACGTTCATGACGTCTGGCCCGTGCATGCCCATGGTGCTCGAGCGCGACGATGCGGTCGCGGCCCTGCGCTCGGCCATTGGCGCCACTGACCCCGCAGAGGCGGCTGCCGGCACGGTGCGGAAGCTGTTTGCAGAGTCGAAGGAGCGAAACGCGATTCACGCGTCGGATTCGGACGAGAACGCCACGCGCGAAGCTGGCTTCTTCTTTTCCGAGACAGAGGTGATTCGCGCGCGGTAACCGGATACCTCGGAGTCTAAGTCTCGTTGGCAGGCTGACTTGATCCGGCCCCTTTGGGGCGGTAGATTGCTTGGCTATGCTGTGCTTTGACATTCGTTCGCTCGTCACAAAAGCCGTGCAGGTTGACGGCTACCTGGCGGTCGACGACCCGGTATGGCAAGAGGAAGACACACGTCCCTCTTCGCCGGTGCACGTCGTTGGTCGCCTGTCGTCCGCCGGGGCCGACCGGTACTACTTCAGCGGTCATTTCGAAGGCGAGATGGCTGGTGAATGCAGGCGATGCTTGACGGACGTGACCGTTTCGGTGGCGGATGACGTGCACCTCTTGTTCGTTGAGGCTGATACCGAAGGCGCCGACGATCCGGACGTGTACGTGGTTGACCCACGCTCTATCGAGTTGGATTTACGTCCTGCCTTGCGCGAGCAATGGCTGCTTGCCGTTCCGGCGTTCGTAGAGTGCCGGGAGGACTGCAAGGGACTCTGTCCAACGTGTGGTACTGATTTGAACGCCGGCGAGTGCAACTGCGCGCCGGCTACTGACAGCCGATGGGATGCGCTGCGGAAGGTCCGCGGACAGTCCAACTAACGGCTCGACCTTTCGACGGAACTCAATTCCATGGCCGTCCCAAAGCGCCGAACCTCCAAGCGGAAGAAGCGCGCCCGCAACACGCACAAGATCGCCCCCGCCATCGTCATCCAGCCATGTCCGCGCTGTCAGGCGATGCGTCGTCCGCACCACGTGTGCGGCGAATGCGGCTACTATGACGGGAAGCAGCGAGTAGCAGCTCGGGAAGCCTAGCCTTGGCGCGGATCGCGCTGGATGCGATGGGGGGTGATTTTGCCCCCGATGCGGCGATTGCCGGAGCGCTCCATGCCATCCTCGAGCTGCCCGCCGAGCACACGCTTCAACTCGTCGGACCCAGCGACGTCGTTCGTGAGCGTGTCTCAGCGCTGAGTATCGGTGACCTGGCGGGTGCTGCTGCACTCACAAATCGCATCGAGCTCATCGAGGCACCGGACGTCATCGAGATGTCCGAAAAGCCCTCGGCGGCCATGCGCAGCAAACCGAACAGTTCCATGGTCGTCGGCCTCAGGCTGCAGACCGAGGGACGCTCAGACGCGTTCATCTCCGCCGGCAACACCGGCGCCCAGATGGCCGCGTCAACTGTGTTGCTCAAGCTTCACGCAGGTCTCACGCGTCCTGCGATTGCTACGCTGTTCCCCACGGCGCTCCAGCCCATCGTCGTGCTCGACTCAGGGGCCAACGTCGACTGCTCCCCGCAGGAGCTCGTGCAGTTCGCGCGGCTGGGGGCGGTGTACGCCGAAGACGTGCTCGGGCGCCACAACCCGATCGTCGGACTGCTCAGCATCGGGGAAGAATCCGAGAAGGGCAATGCGGCCGTGAAGGAAGCGAACCTCCTGCTGCGAACGGCGGGTGTCAACTTTCAAGGCAACATCGAAGGCCGTGATCTGCCCGCGGGTGCCAGCGATCGCGGCCCGATCGACGTCGTCGTCTGCGACGGATTCGTGGGCAACGTGCTCCTCAAGTTCTACGAGGCCATCGCACCGATGATGATCGGGCTGCTCACGCGGCACGAAGCACTCGATCCCGCCGCGCTGAAGGCCACGCTCAAGCACCTCGACTATTCCGAGTACGGCGGTGCGCCGTTGCTCGGCGTACGGGGTGTCAGTGTGATCTCTCACGGGAAGTCGTCGCCACGCGCGATAAAGAACGCCATCAAGCTCGCCGCACGATCCGTCGAGTCTCGCATGAGCGAGCACATTGGTCGTCGGCTCGGCGAAACGAACGGCAACGCAGGCTCGGTAGCGTGAAGCGACCCATTGCGTACCTCGCGGGGACTGGACGTGCGGCCCCGGCGAAGGTGGTCACGAACAACGACTTCGCCGCGTTAGGCCTCGAAACGTCGCACGAGTGGATCGTCGAGCGCACCGGCATCAGTGAGCGCCGGATCGCTGGCCCCGGAGAATCGACGTGCTCGCTCGCGGCCACAGCGGCACGCACCGCCATGCAGCGCGCGCGTGTGACTCCGGGCGAGCTCGACGTGATCGTGCTCAGCACCGCCACGCCCGATCGCCTGCTGCCTGCCACGGCCGTCGATGTGCAGGCGGCGCTCGGGGCGACGCGTGCGGCCGCGTTCGATATCTCTGCGGCATGCTCCGGCTTCCTCTACGGCCTGCAGGTCGCCGAAGGGTTGATGTCCGCCGGCTCGCACGAGACGGTGCTAGTCGTGAGCGCCGAGAAGATGAGCGCGATCGTCGACTGGACGGACCGTTCCACGTGCGTGCTGTTCGGTGACGGTGCAGGCGCGGCTGTCCTGCAGCGGTCAGAAGACGGGAAGGGCATCCTGTCGTCCTTCGTTCGCAGCGACGGAACGCTCGCCGAGCTCCTCTATCGGCCGGGCGGCGGCGCACTGGTGCCGTTCACAGAAGACGTGTTGAAGGATCGCAGCCACTATGTGAAGATGGCGGGCCGCGAAGTGTTCAAGCACGCGGTGCGCTCGATGGCCGAAGCCGCCGACCGCGCGCTCGATGCGGCACGCCTAACGGGCAACGATATCGACGTCATGATCCCGCACCAGGCGAACGTGCGCATCATCGAGGCGACCGCGAAGCACGCGAATATTCCGATGGACAAGGTCTACGTGAACGTCGATCGCTACGGCAATACGTCATCGGCATCGATCCCGATCGCGCTGGATGAGGCGATCGAGTGCGGGCGCGTCAAGGAGGGATCGACTGTGTTGATGGTCGCCTTCGGCGCCGGGTTCACTTGGGGCTCCACGATCGTTCGCTTCTAGTCCGTCACGTCATGAACGTCGTTCTGCTGTTCCCGGGACAGGGATCGCAGAAGCCGGGTATGGGCAAGGATCTCGTCGAGACGCTTGCGCCTGCACGCGACACATTCGCGGCGGTGAATCAGGCCCTCGGCGAGTCGCTGAGCACACTCTGCTTCGACGGCCCCGCGGACACGCTGACACTGACGCACAACGCGCAGCCGGCGTTGCTCGCGCACGGCGCCGCCGTGTGGGCTGCCGTCCGTGATCGCGTCGGTCCCCATGTTCGTGCCGCAGCCGGCCATTCGCTTGGCGAGTTCACCGCCTACCATGCCGCCGACGCGCTGGAGCTCACGCGCGCGGCGAGGCTCGTTAGGCGCCGCGGGGAGCTCATGCTCGAGAGCGGCGTTGAGCGACCGGGGACCATGGCGGCCATTCTCGGTGACGTCGCCGGTGGCATCGAAGCCGTGTGTGCGCAGGCCAGCGCGGAAGGCGGCTGCGTGGTGCCCGCGAACTACAACTCGCCGGGGCAGGTCGTGATCTCCGGCGAGATCGCGGCCGTGGAACGCGCAATGGAGATGGCGAAGGCCGCCGGCGCGAAGCGCGCCATTCGCCTCAACGTGAGTGGAGCGTTTCACTCGCCGCTCATGGAGGTCGCGCGCGGCGGGCTCGAACGTGCGCTCGACGACGCGGCGCTTCGTGATCCGACGTTCCCGGTCTACGCGAACGTCACAGCGGAGCCTGTGCATACGGCGACCGATGCTCGCCGCCTCCTTCTCGAGCAACTCACCGCACCCGTCGCCTGGACGCGCGTCGTCGAGCGGCTCGCGGCTGACTATCCGGACGCGCTGTACGTCGAGATGGGTCCGGGCAACGTTCTCACCGGACTCGTGAAGAAGATCGCGCCGACGTTGCAGACGACCACCTGCGGCACCATGGCCGAGGTGGACCAGTTGCTGGCGAGGGTCGCTTGATGCGCATCGACCTCACGGGGCGCGTGGCGCTCGTGACCGGCAGTACTCGGGGCATTGGCCGCGCGATTGCCGAGACGCTTGCCGGCTGCGGCGCGCGCGTTGCCATAGTGGGAAGGGACGCCGCCAGGGCTTCCGAGGTTGCCGCTCAGATCTCTCCGGAAGCGCGCGGGTTTGCATGCGACGTTGCCGATGTCGCGTCGGTGACTGCCCTGATCGCTGCAGTCGAGGGTGAGTTCGGCTCGCTCGACATCCTGGTGAACAACGCGGGCCTCACCCGTGACAACATCATGCTGCGGCTCAAGGACGAGGACTGGGATGCCGTGATCAACGCCAACTTGCGCGGAGCGTTCGCGACCATTCGCGCGGCGACCCGGGGCATGATGAAACGCCGTTGGGGACGGATCATCAACATCTCGAGCGTGGTCGGACTGGTGGGGAACAAGGGCCAGTCCAACTACGCTGCCAGTAAGGCGGGCTTGATCGGGCTCACGAAGTCAGTGGCCAAGGAGTTCGCCTCCCGGAACATCCTGGCCAACGTCATTGCCCCCGGTTTCATCGAGACGGATATGACCGGCGCTATGACCGCGGAGGCCCGCGCGGCACTCACGGGAACGATCCCGTTGGAGCGGCTCGGATCACCGAGTGACATTGCCGGAATGGTAGCGTTTCTGGCGTCGGATCACGCCGCCTACATCACGGGTCAGGTACTCGTGATCGACGGGGGTATGGTGATGTAACACTAGGCGTTGAAAACGGTTATTTTATCTTCCTTCAACATCCTTCCTATCCATCGCAAGAGGGAACTCGTCATGGCGGACCACTCGGAGAAAGTGAAAGACATCATCGAGAAGGAACTCGGCGTCGAGCGTGAGAAGCTCACAAACGAAGCCAGCTTCATCGAGGATCTGGGTGCCGATAGCCTCGACATTGTCGAGTTGGTGATGGAGTTCGAGAAGGAGTTCAACATCGACATTCCCGACGAAGACGCTGAACGGCTTCGTACGGTTGGAGATGCGTTGGCCTATCTCAACGAAAAGGTCAAGGCGTGACCAAGCGGCGGGTCGTCGTCACCGGGGTGGGTGCCATATCGCCTGTCGGAAACGACGTGGCGACGACCTGGCGTTCGTTGATCGACGGTCGCTCCGGCGCCGCACCGATCACGAAGTTCGATGCGAGCAATTTTCCGGTGCGCTTCGCGTGTGAGGTGAAGGGCTTCGATCCGCTCCAGTACATGGAGCGGAAGGAAGCGAAGCGCTCGGATGGCTACACGCAGTACGCAGTCGCCGCCGCCGTCCAGGCCATGCAGGACGCGGCGTTCAAGGACGGCAACGGGTACGACCCGGACGCGACCGGCGTCATTCTCGGAAGCGGCATCGGAGGCTTGAAGAGCTTCGAGGAGCAGCACGACGTCTACCGCGAGCGCGGCCCGGGGAAGATCTCGCCCTTCTTCATCCCGATGTTCATCGCCGACATCGCGGCTGGCATCGTGTCCATGCGTTTCAACGCGAAGGGGCCGAACTACGCTACCGTCTCGGCGTGTGCAACGAGCGCGCACGCGATCGGCGATGCGTTCCGCGCCATCGCATACGGCGATGCCGACGTCATGATCACCGGCGGGTCCGAAGCCACGGTCACGCCAATGGCGATCGGCGGTTTCGCGAACATGCAGGCGCTCTCGGAGCGCAACGACTCACCGGAGACCGCCTCGCGCCCGTTCGACGCGACGCGTGATGGCTTCGTGATGGGCGAGGGCGCGGCGGTGGTAATTCTCGAAGCGCTCGAGCACGCCGAGAAGCGCGGCGCGAAGATCTACGCCGAGATCGTCGGCTATGGCGCAACGGGCGATGCCTATCACATCACGCAGCCTGCGCCCGACGGTGAAGGTGCACAGCGCGCGATGCGCCGAGCGCTCAAGGATGCGGGGATCGCTGCGAGCGATGTCGGCTATGTGAACGCACACGGCACGTCCACGCCCGCGAACGACTTCAACGAGACGCGGGCCATCAAGGCCGTGTTCGGGGATTGCGCCAAGACCATCAACGTCAGCTCGACCAAGTCGGCGACGGGCCACATGCTCGGCGCCGCGGGCGCGTTGGAGTTTGTCGTCAGCTCGTTGGTCGTCCGGGATGGTGTCATTCCGCCGACGATCAACTACATGAATGCCGACCCGGAGTGCGACCTGAACTACACGCCCAACGCGGCTGCGCACCGGAACGTCGAGTTCGCGCTCAGCAACAGCTTCGGCTTCGGTGGTCATAACGTGGCGCTCGCGGTGAAAAAGTTCAGGGAGTGATACCGAAGTGATCGTGCGCGCTCCGCTCGACCTGCCGATGCACCGTCTGTCTGACGCGGCGCTTCGCCCGATCGCCGAAAAGCTCGGTGCTGGCGAGCGGTTGGATGATGCGGACGCCCTGACCCTGTTCGACTCGCCCGATCTGCTCGGTGTTGGAGCGCTCGCTGACGCAGTGAATCGCGCGAAGCACGGCAACCGCGTGACGTTCGCCGCGAACCAGCACATCAATCCCACGAACGTGTGCGTGCTGCGGAAGACCTGTGTCTTCTGTGGCTACGCGCGTTTGCCCAAGGAAGACGGCGCGTATCGGTACACGCTGGAGCAGGTGCTCGCGGAAGCGGAACCAGCACGCAATGGACTGACGAAGGAGTTTCACATCGTCGGCGGGCTGGATATGAAGGCGGGCCTCGCGTACTACACGGCGATGTTCCGCGCGCTCAAGCGCGAGTTCCCGCACGTCCACATCAAGGCGCTCACGGCCGTCGAAATTGCGCACATCGCGCGCATCGAGAAGATGACGTGGGAGGCGGTGCTCATCGCGCTCAGGGAAGCCGGCCTCGATACGATGCCCGGCGGCGGCGCGGAGACGTTCAGTGCCGCCGTGCGAGAGCAGATCGCCGACAAGAAGCTCGGCGGCGCCGACTACATCGACGTGCATCGCACGGCGCATCGTCTCGGGATCCGCACGAATTGCACGATGCTGTACGGCCACGTCGAGACCCACGCCGATCGCGTGGCACACCTGCGCATGCTTCGCGACCTGCAGGATGAGACCCGCGGATTTCTCGCGTACATCCCGCTCGCGTATCACCCGGACGACAACGAGCTCGGGATCGAGTTGAAGCGTCGCGGCGTGGCGAGCACAGGCTACGATGACCTGCGCAACCTTGCCGTGGGCAGACTGTTCCTCGACAACATCGATCACATCAAGACGCACTGGATCATGGTCACGCCGTTCCTGTCGCAGACGTCGCTGTCGTTCGGCGTCAACGACATGGAAGGAACGGTGGTCCGCGAAAAGATCTATCACGCGGTCGGAGCGCATACGCCGCAGGCGATGACGCTGGAAGAGATCATTCGCCTGATCCGCGGCGCCAGGAAGATCCCCGCGGAGCGCGACTCGTTCTACAACGTGCTGCGCACTTTCCCGGAGCAGGAACCGGCAACAGCGGTATCGGTGTCCGTCGAGGCAGCCTAACGTGCGCGTCGGACGCATTCCGTACGTCAACTGCTATCCGGTGTACGGCGCCATTGATCGTGGCGTGGTGACGCTGAAGGCCACGTTGGTGGATGGAGTGCCGAGTGCGCTGAATCGCCGCATGGCCGACGGGTCGCTCGACGTCAGCGTCGTCTCCGCGGTCGAGTACGCCCGCGACGCCCGGCGCTACCTCTTACTCCCGGATCTCGCGATCTCCTGCGACGGACCGGTCCGCAGCGTGATGCTCTTCTCGCGCCGGCCCGCGAGCGAGCTCGATGGCAAGCGGGTCATCGTGAGCCGGAGCTCGATGACGAGCGTCGCGCTCCTCGAGTTGTTGTTCGAGAACGTCTGGCACGCTCGCCCTGAATTCATCGCTGGAGACGCCGAGATGTCCGATATCGCGGCGTTCGATCGAGAGCAGCACGAAGCTCGGCTAGTCATAGGGGACGCGGCGCTGGTGCTTCGCGGCGAGTCGCGTCCGCGCATCGCCGAGACGTCGGTCGCTGATGCGTCGCGCGCGGGAACGATGCCCAGCTACCCGTTCTCGTACGACCTCGGCGAAACCTGGAAAGCGTGGACGGGGCTGCCCTTCGTGTTCGCCGTTTGGGTCGCGCAGCGGACGGCTCCGGTAGCGGAGGCGCTTGGCGTGCACGCGAGCCTGATCGAGTCCCGCAATTGGGGGCTGAAACATTTGCCGGCACTTGCCGCGCAGGCGTCGTCAGGCGACGGGTGTGTCCGAACCAGTGTGCCACGAATACCTGTCGGGACTGGATTACGGCCTCTCGTACGAGCACCTCGCTGGCCTGACGGAATTCTTCCGGCGCCTCGTGGCAGCCGGCGTCGTGCCTAACGGGACCCTCGCGTTTCTGCCCGCCGCGTAGCACTGCAGGCAATCAGCTTCCAGTCCCCAGTCCCGTGTCCCCAGTCCGATGAATGATCTGCTCGAGTTCTACACCAACGCTCCGCTGCTCGAGCTCGGTGCCGAGGCGAACCGCATGCGCCTGGAGCGCCACCCCGAGGGGATCGTCACCTTCATCGTCGATCGCAACATCAACTACACGAACGTCTGTGTAGCCGACTGCGGATTCTGCGCCTTCTACCGGCGGCCGAAGCACGGCGAGGGGTACACGCTGTCGTTCGAGCAGATCGGTCACAAGATCGACGAGACGAAGGCGTTAGGCGGCGTGCAGATCCTCATCCAGGGTGGGCACAATCCGTACATCCCGTTCGAGTGGTACCTGGACCTGCTGCGCTACATCAAGACGTATCATCCGATTCACATCCACGGATTCAGCCCGAGCGAGGTCGACTTCTTCGCCAAGGTGTTCCGCATGGATGCGCGCGACGTGATCCGCGAGTTGCGCAAGGCTGGACTGGATTCGATTCCTGGTGGCGGCGGCGAGATCCTCGTCCAGCGCGTCCGCGATATCGTCGCGCCGAAGAAAGCCGGCGCCGACCGGTGGCTCGAGATCATGGAGCTCGCGCATAACGAGGGAATGAAGACGTCGGTGACGATGATGTACGGCATCGGCGAAACGCTCGCCGAGCGGATCGAACACCTCGAGCGCGTGCGTGATCTTCAGGCGCGCACCGGCGGCTTCACCGCGTTCATCTGCTGGCCGCTCCAGCCGGAGAACACGCCGTCGATGTCGCACATGCAGCGCACCGACGCCGTGGACTACCTGCGCACGGTGGCCATGGCGCGCATCGTCCTGGAGAACGTGCCGAACCTGCAGTCGAGCTGGGTCACGATGGGCATGAAGGTCGGCCAGCTCGCGCTCACGTTCGGCTGCAACGACTTCGGATCGCTGATGATCGAGGAGAACGTCGTCTCGGCCGCGAACACGACACACCGAACGACGATCGAGGAGCTCGAGCATCTCATCATCGACGCCGGCTTCCAGCCGCGTCGGCGACGCCAGGACTACTCGATCCTCGAGACGCCCGCGGGAGTAGCCGCCTGATGGCGGCGGGAACCGGGAACCGGGAACAGGGAACCGAGGCTCGCACTGACGCGGCGATTCCTGATTCCCGATTCCCGATTCCCAACATTCGGGTGGGCATTGGCTACGACTCCCACCAATTCAAACCCGGTGGTCCGATGATGCTCGGCGGTTGCTCGATTCCGAGCGACGTCACGCTCGCTGGCCATTCCGATGGGGACGCCGTTGCGCACGCGCTGACCGACGCGATCCTCGGGGCCGCGTGTGCTGGCGACATTGGCGAGATGTTTTCCGACACCGACGAACGCAATAGGGGCCGAGACTCGATCGAGATGCTTCGACTCGCCGTTGGACGCGTGCACGAGCTCGGGTGGGTCGTGCATAACGCGGATATTACCGTGATCACCGAGCGTCCGAAGATCGGCCCGCATCGCGATGCGATGCGGACTGCCCTCGCCGCGGCGATCGGCGTCGACGTCGGCTGCGTCAGCGTGAAGGGGAAGACGAACGAGGGCATGGGGTGGATCGGTCGCGTGGAAGGCCTCGCGTGCATGGCAGTGGCTTCCTTGACACCGTCCCGTCGAGACTAGGTCGGGACCACGATGGAAGGTGTTCTCTCCTGGCTGGGCGGGCTGCCACCAGCGGCGCTGTACGTCATCCTCGCATTGGTCGCCGCCACCGAGAATTTCATTCCGCCCATCCCCGCCGACGTGATCGTCGCGTTCGGGAGCTTCCTCGCTGCTCGCGAACATCGCTCGCCGATTCCGACGATCGTCGCGGTGGTGATCGGAAACGTCGGCGGCGCACTGGGCATGTTCGCTCTCGGGCGTCGCTTTGGCGCAGAGTGGATTCGGCGTCGCCTCCGCGTTATGGGCGAGGGTGGGGAGGCCCGGGTTCGGAACGCTTACGATCGCTTTGGATTGCCGGCGCTCTTCCTCAGTCGCTTCCTGCCGGGCGTGCGCGCCGTAGTACCTCCGCTCGCTGGGGCGATCAAGGTGCCCGCGACCGGCGCTATCGCGGCGATCGCCACGGCTTCGACCATCTGGTACGCGACGCTCGCGATCCTCGCGTATCGGCTCGGCTCCGAGTGGAGCAGGATCACCGGCGCCATCAAGCGCTTTGAGACGACGGCAGGCATCGTTGCTGGCGCGATCGTGCTCGTCGGATTGCTCGTGTGGTGGGTGATGCGCCGACGCCGAGCAACGTGAGCGCGCCAGGCCCTGCGTCGCAGGCCGTCCGTCGTTTCCTGCTCGAGCCGTTCAACGACTTCTTGCTGCTCGAGCAAGGCGCGTCGCCGCGAACCAACGAGGCCTACGGTCGAGATCTCGAGCGCTTCGCGACGTATGTCATTGGGCGCGGCGCGCCGACGCCCGGTGAGGTATCATCGCGATTGCTTCGCGAGTACCTCTATCACCTGAAGGACCTCGGGCTCGCGCCCGCGTCGATCCGACGCAACGTGTCGTCGCTGCGGACGTACTTCAAGTTCCTCCTCGGCGAGGGCCACGTGGCTCGCGATCCGAGTGAGCGGCTCGAGTCGCCGAAGCGATGGAGAGCGCTGCCCGAAGTGCTGAGCGTCGCGGAGATCGATCGGCTGCTCGCGTCACCGACGCTGGATGATCCGCTGGTGTTCCGCGACCGCGCGATGCTGGAGCTGGCATACGGCGCTGGCCTGCGTGTCTCCGAATGGATCTCCATCGGCACCCGAGACCTCATGTTCGACGAGGGGCTCGTCCGCGTATTCGGCAAGGGCAGCAAGGAGCGCCTCGTTCCCATAGGGCGGAGGGCGATCGGCGCACTAGCGACGTACATCCGTGAACTGCGTCCGCGACTCGAGCAGGGTGACGGCCGCGGCGTCCTGTTCCTCAACGCGCGTGGCGAGCCGCTCACACGCATGGGGGCGTGGAAGATCCTCCAGAAGTACGTCACGCGCGCAGGGATCGAGAAGCACGTCTCGCCACACACGCTTCGCCACTCCTTCGCGACGCATTTGCTCGAGGGTGGTGCGGATCTGCGTGCGGTCCAGGAAATGCTTGGGCATGCTGACATCTCGACCACGCAGATCTACACGCACGTGGACCGCGAGTATCTTCGAAGCGTTCACCGGAAGTATCACCCGCGCGGCTGATTTCTCGTCCATGCTCCTCGTCATAGACAACTACGACTCGTTCACCTACAACCTCGTGCAGTATCTCGGCGAGCTTGGGGCGGACGTCGTCGTGCGTCGCAACGATGCGGTGACCGTGGATGAAGTCGGCGCGCTCCGACCCAGCGCGATCGTGGTCTCACCGGGACCGTGCGCGCCGAGTCAGGCGGGGATAACGGTACCGGTCATCCGACAGTGGGGGAGTTCCATCCCCACGCTCGGCGTGTGCCTCGGGCATCAGGCCATCGGCGAAGCGTACGGCGGGCGCGTCGTCCGCGCCCGTCACGTTATGCACGGAAAGGCCTCGACGGTGCGGCACGACGGCACGGGCTTGTTCGACGGCCTACCGACTCCGCTGTCCGTCATGCGCTATCACTCGCTGATCGTAGAACGTGAGTCGTTCCCGTCGGAGCTCGAGGTTCTCGCTGTGTCGACCGAAGATCCGACCGAGATTCATGCGTTGCGCCATCGCACGCATCCGGTCTGGGGAGTACAGTTTCATCCGGAGTCCATCCTAACGACGGGCGGGAAGACGATCCTCAGGAACTTCCTGTCGCTCGCCGGATGAGGCGTGGCAGCTGGCTCGCGGCACTGATCGCGGTCGGTGTCGCCACGCGAGCCGCTGCGCAACACGCTGGTCAGAGCACCATTCAGATCGAGGCTCCCGCGCGAGCGGAGCCCGCGCGAATACTCCGCGCTGCGATCGCCGGACCGCACGACATCATCCTCACGGACTCCACCCGGCGTCTGATGCTGCCGCGAGGCACCACGCTCCCGCGGACGAGTATCGTCATCGGCGGCAACGTGTCAGTGGGGGCGGGCGTACGCGGTGACATCATCGTCGTCGGGGGTGACCTCTTCCTCTCACCCGGTGCAGCGATCGACGGCCGCGCCATTGCCATAGGCGGCGCGGTCTACGGGTCTACACTGGCCGTCGTCGCTGGAGGCACACAGAGCTTCCGAGATGCAACATTCGACGCGACCACGACAGCAGCTGGACTACGACTCGACTACCGCGATACCGAGGAGCCGCCGGCAGCATTCGAGTTGCCACTCGTGGCAGGGTTGCGCATGCCGTCGTACGACCGTGTACAGGGCGCGAGCATACCGTGGGGGCCGATACTTCGCCCAACGGCGCGTGTGGAGCTCGACCCCACGGTCACGTACCGATCGCACATTGGGGAGTGGGATCCTGGCATCGCGGTCGTCGTTCGGGCCGGAGACGTGTGGAGCCTAACGCTGGACGCTCGGCGCGGCACGTTTACGAACGACGCGTGGATCCAGACGAATCTCGTCAACAGCTTCAACACGTTGGTCGCCGGCGTCGACTCCCGAAACTACTTCCGCGCGGATCGCGGCGAAGTCGCGATCCGCCGCACCGATCGTACTGCGACGCTCGAGCTCGAAACCGCATTCGGCGTCTCCACCGAGCAAGCGTCGTCTGTCGGGTCACCGGACACGCTCGGCGGTCGACCATGGAGCCTCGTCGGCCGAGGTGACGCCGATAACCTTCGCCGCCCGAATCCACCGGTGCAGCGAGGTCGCATCCATTCGGCCTTCGTGGGCTCGAATGCGGAATGGATGGTCGGCGATGTCCGAATGAAGGGATGGTATCGGATCGAGTTGCCGTGGGAGACGCCTGGTGACGTTAGGTTCGTTCAGGTTACCGCCGACGGCACCATTCAGTTCCCGACGTTCGGGCTTCAGCGCTTCCGGGCTGATGTGCACGTCGTTGCGACACCAGGCGACACCACGCCTCCGCAGCGGTTCGCGTACCTCGGCGGCTGGGGCACCCTTCCGGCCACCGGTGGCCTCCTGTCGCTCGGTGGAGATCAGCTCCTTTACGTCGACAGCCGGTACGAAATTCCGCTGCAGCGTATCAAGATCCCGTTCGTCGGATCGCCCATGTTCAGCCTGAGACACCGCGCCGGATCCGCCGGCGTCCAGCACCTGCCTCGGCTGACTCAGAACGTGGGAGCGCTGCTCACGTTGAGCCTCGTCCGAGTCGAGTACGCGGTAGACCCCGCGACTCGGAAGCAGTCGCTCGGCGTCGGACTTTCGATCGCCCGGTAGGTCCCGACGAGCGGATGTTCGATGACCCGCCGAAAATCTGACCGCGCGGGTTTGCAATCGATGGGGAGGGGTGTAACTTGAGTGGCGTGCAATTTGCTGCCTCGCGCGCCCCTCAGAGCCCGACGTGAAGACGCTGGCCGTCATTCCGGCTCGGCTCGGCGCCTCGCGCCTCCCCCGAAAACCGCTTCGCCTCATCGGCGGAGTTCCATTGGTGGTCCGCGTCTGGGAACGCGTCTCATCGATCGGTATCGCGGACCAGGTCGTGGTCGCGACCGACAGCGACGAGATAGCGAGCACGGTTCGCGCGGCGGGCGGCGCGGCGGCGCTGACGTCGCCGGAACACCCGTCCGGAACGGACCGCGTGGCCGAGGTGGCGACGCAGCGAGCCTACGGCGCGTACGACGCGTTCGTCAACGTCCAGGGTGACGAGCCCTTCGTATCCGACGCGGCCGTCCGCGGCGCCACCGATATCGTCACGTCCGGACGCTTTCCACTCGGTACCGCGGCCGCGGTCGCGAGCGACGACGTGCTCGCGATGCCCCAGGTCGTAAAGGTCATCGCAGCCGACGACGGCCGAGCGCTATACTTCTCGCGCGCTCCGATTCCGTGGCTCCGGGAACCCGACGACGCGCCGCTCAGGGCTGGTCTCATCCGTCAGCACATCGGCGTGTACGCGTACACGCGCGATGCGCTGACCGCGTGGGTCGCGCTCCCGCCACATCCGCTCGAGCGCATCGAGCGACTCGAACAGCTACGTCCGCTCGCGGCTGGCTTCGCCATGGGCGTGGCCGTCGTGCGCGAAACACCCGCAGGCGGCGTCGATACCGAAGACGACCTGCACCGCGCCAACGTCCGCTGGACTGAACTCTCTGCCGAACGCCGTGATGCCTAACAATCCGAGCACGAAAACCACGCGCTACATCTTCGTCACCGGCGGCGTCGTCTCGTCGCTGGGCAAGGGGATTGCCGCCGCATCGTTAGGCCGCCTGCTCGTGGAGCGCGGCCTGTCGGTGTCGATCATGAAGTTCGACCCGTACCTGAACGTCGATCCGGGTACCATGTCGCCGTTCCAGCACGGCGAGGTGTTCGTCACCGACGACGGCGCCGAAACGGATCTCGATCTCGGGCACTACGAACGATTCATCGACCGGTCGTTGTCGCAGCTGAACAACGTGACGACGGGTCGCATCTACCTGAACGTCATCACGAAGGAACGCCGCGGCGAGTATCTCGGCTCCACCGTGCAGGTGATCCCGCACATCACGGACGAGATCAAGTCGGCCATCCGGCGTATGTCGCCCGACAACGACGTCGTCATCGTCGAGATCGGCGGTACGGTCGGCGACATCGAGTCGCTGCCGTTCCTCGAGGCCATCAGGCAGTTCCGCCACGAGATCGGGCGGCAGAACGCGCTCTTCATCCACCTGACGCTCGTGCCGTACATCGCCGCCGCCGGCGAGGTGAAGACCAAGCCCACGCAGCACTCGGTGCGTGAGCTCATGGAAATCGGAATCCAGCCCGACATCCTCATCTGCCGCACCGAGCGTCCACTCAGCGAGGACGTGAAGCGGAAGATCGCGCTGTTCTGTAACGTCGAATTCGGCGCCGTCATCGAGAGTCGAGACGTCCCGACGATCTATCAGATTCCGATCACGTTTCACGAGCAGGGCCTCGACGAGCGCGTGATGCAGCGCCTCGAGCTCGAAGGCAACGCACCCGATCTTTCGCAATGGCGCGCGATGGTGAACCGCGTGATCGCTCCGCGCGATCGCGTGCGCATCGCAGTCGTGGGGAAGTACACGGAGCTCGTCGACAGCTACAAGAGCGTGCAGGAAGCGCTCATTCACGGTGGCATCGCGAACGATGTCGGCGTCGATATCTCGTGGCTCTCGAGCGACCTGTTCACGAGCAGCGATCGCGCCCGTGAGATTCTCAGCTCGTATCACGGGCTGCTCGTGCCCGGCGGCTTCGGCGTGCGCGGTGTCGAGGGAATGGTCGAAGCCATCCGCGCGGCGCGCGAGACGCGTCTTCCGTTCCTCGGCATCTGTCTCGGTATGCAGGTCGCGATCATCGAGTTCGCGCGCAACGTGCTCAATCTCGAGGACAGTCACTCGAGCGAGTTCGCGCCGGACTGCGGGAACGCGGTGGTGAGCTTGATGGAATCCCAACAACACGTCACCGACATGGGCGGCACGATGCGCCTTGGCGCGTATCCGTGTCGGCTGGGCCGCGGCTCCAAGGCGGCCGAGGTGTATGGCGTTCCGGAAGTGAGCGAACGGCATCGGCATCGGTACGAGGTGTCGAACGAGTACCGCGACGCATTCACGGAGCATGGACTCAAGCTCAGTGGCCTCAGTCCGAACGGCTCACTGGTCGAAATCGTGGAGTTGGCCGATCACCCGTGGTTCATCGGCTGCCAGTTCCACCCCGAGCTGCAGTCGCGTCCCACGCGGCCGCACCCGTTGTTCTCGGGGCTCGTCGCCGCAGCGATGGGGCAGAAGCGCCGCGCCGAGCCGGCGAAGGGCGACCGTGCGCTCGTCGAGGCGGCCGACTAGCATGCCGTTCGTGTTTCCGCGCGACGCGCTCTTTCTCATCGCAGGTCCGTGCGTCCTCGAATCCGACGCGTTGAATCTGCGCGTCGGTGAGCATCTCGCGCGCCTCGCAGAGCGCGTGCCGGGCGGAATCGTGTACAAGGCGAGCTTCGATAAAGCGAACCGCTCGAATGCGGGTGCGGCGCGCGGCCCAGGAATCGAGGAGGGTCTGGCGGCGCTCGACCGCGTTAGGCGCGCGACGGGATTGCCGATCCTCACGGACGTGCACCTGCCGGAACAGTGCGCGCCCGCGGCGGAAGTCGTCGACGTGCTCCAGATCCCCGCGTTCCTCTGCCGGCAGACGGACCTCCTGCTCGCGGCGGGTGCGACCGGGAAGCCCGTGAACGTCAAGAAGGGCCAGTGGATGCATCCCGAGGGAATGCGGGGCGCGGTAGAGAAGGTTCGCTTCGCGATGGGAACCGGGACCGGGGAACAGGGAAGCGAACAGCACGCGGCAAGCCGCCTCGATTCCCGATTCCCGATTCCCGATTCCCGAGTTGCCGTCACTGAACGCGGCAGCTTCTTCGGCTACGGTGACCTCGTCGTCGACATGCGCGGCTTCACGCGCATGCGCGAGGCGTGCAACGCTCCCGTGATCTTCGACGGGACGCACAGTGTGCAGCGACCCGGGATGGGCGAAGGCGGCGCGAGCGGTGGCGCGCGCGAGTTCATTGCGGCACTCACGCGAGCGGCGGTGGCTGCCGGCGCGGACGGCTTGTTCCTCGAGACGCATCCCGACCCGGATAACGCGCCGAGTGACGGTCCGAACATGCTGCCGCTCTCGTCGCTCGACACCGTGGTGAATCGCGCCGTGGAGATCTGGCAGCTGTGTCGCCAATGATCGAGAGCGCGCTCGCTCGCGACATTCGCGTCGTGGGTCTCGACGTCGATGGCGTGCTCACCGACGGCGGCATCTATCTCGGTGACGTGGATGGCGCGCGGCACGAGTTCAAGCGCTACGACATCCAGGACGGACTCGGAATCTACTTCCTTCGCTCCGCTGGCTTGATCCCCGTCATCGTCACCGGTCGCGTGTCGATGAGCGTGGAGTTGCGCGCACGAGAGCTCGGCATCGAGCATGTGGCGCAGGACAGGGACGCGCAGAAGCTCATCGGCTTCCGCCGCATTCTCGACCGCCTCGATCTCGGCTTCGAACACGTCGCTCACATCGGCGACGATTTTCCGGACCTCGCCGTTCTGCGACGCGTTGCGCTCCCCGTCGCTGTCGCGAACGCAGTGCCGGAGGTGCTTGCAGCATCGCGCGTGCACCTGTCGCGATCGGGAGGTCGCGGCGCGGTGCGCGAGTTCTCGGAGATGTTGTTGCGCGCTCGCGGAGATTGGGACGAGGTCGTGGACCGCTACGTCGCCGAACGCTCGGCGCGACGTCGCCGCGGGTGTACGCTCATGACGATACCCGCCGAAGCGGCAAGCACTCGTCAGGCAGCGCTGCTCGAGCGTGGGCGTCGCGTGCTGCGCCTCGAGCGCGAGGCACTCGCCGAAGTCGAAGGACGTCTCGATGAGCGCTTCGCGCGCGCGGTCGAGCTCATTGCCGCATCGACGGGACGTGTCATAGTTGCTGGCGTCGGCAAGTCGGGACTCATCGGCCGCAAGATCGCGGCGACGTTCACGTCGACAGGCACGCCGGCGACCTTTCTGCACCCGGTCGACAGCGTTCACGGTGACCTCGGCATCGTCGGCGATGATGACGTCGCCATTCTCATCTCCAAGAGTGGCGAGACCGACGAGCTCGTAGGGTTGCTACAGCACCTCAAGCGTTTCGGCGTGCGTACGATCGCCCTGACTGGCGTCGCCGAATCCACGCTCGCCCGTCATACCGATGTTGCGCTCGACACATGGGTACGAGAGGAAGCGTGCCCGCACGATCTCGCGCCAACGACGAGCACCACGGTGGCGCTCGCGATCGGCGACGCACTCGCCGTTGCGTTGCTCGAAGAAAAGGGATTTCGCCGCGAGGATTTCGCGCGTATCCACCCAGGCGGCTCGCTCGGTCGCCAGCTGCTCACACGCGTTGATGACGTGATGATCACGGAGAAGTTGCCGACGCTTCCACCGGACGCGACGATGCGTGAGGCAGTCGTGCTGCTGGCGGAGCGCCGCGGCATCGCGATCGTCGTCGAGGGTGAAGCGCTCGCCGGAGTGCTGACCGCGGGCGATCTCACGCGTCTCATGGAGCGCGTCGATGACGGTGTCCTGCGCGTTCCCGTGCGCGACGTGATGACCACGTCGGCGAAGACCGCTACGCTCGGGGAACTCGGAAGCGCGGCGGTGTATCGCATGGAACGTCACGGAATCATGGCCATGCCAGTCGTCGATGAAAATCGTCACGTCCGAGGAGTCATCCACTTGCACGACCTGATGCGGGCTGGTGTCGTATGAGGCCTGTCATCGCGCTTGCGTTCGTCGCCGCGGTCGCGGTATCGGTCGGGTGTCAGGAGACCGGCGCGACGCCGCCCGTGGCCGCTGGCGCCGTTGCAGACACGGCTGATCAGACGCTGTTCGGTGTGCGCCTCACGCTCGCGGACCGGGGGGTTCAGCGCGCGCTGTTACAGGCGGACACGGCATTCACGTACGAAGACAACTCGCGAACGGAGCTTCGGACGGTACGGAGCACGTTCTACACGGAGACGGGCCTCAAGAACGGCACGCTCACGTCTCGCGAAGGCACCTACAATGTTCGCAGCCAGAACATGGAAGCTCGTGGAAATGTCATCGTGATCTCCGATGACGGTCGTCGCCTCGAAACTCCGCAGCTGCGATTCGACACTGGCCGCAACGAGATCTCGGGTGATAGTGCGTTCGTTTTGACGCGCCCAGGTGAGATTCTGCAGGGTATCGGCTTCATCGCCGATCCTGCCCTCACGCACATCAGAATTCTCAGAGCGGCGCGCGGTCGAACAACGAAAGCCGTCGCCCAACCGAACCGGTGATGCGCACCCGTGTCGTCGTGCGCTCGTTATGCGTCACGCTTCTCGCGATCGCCGCGTGCGGACGGGGCACACGTGCGCCGCGCGGCCCCGCGACGCCCGCCACGCCCGCGGCGGATACAGCGGCAGCGAGGCTCGCGGCGGCGCGCGCGGATTCCATCAGGCGTGACTCGCTCCGCACGGATTCGCTGCGAGCGGATTCACTGCATCGTGATTCGCTGCTCGCGGTGCTGAAGGCCGCGCCGCCGGCGCCCGCAGGAGCGCGCGGGCGACCGAAGCAGGAACGACGCTGTGTACTGGATTTTCCGAACACGCCCTCGACGCGCGTTCAGATCATCCAGGATCCGGCGACGAAGAGAAACAACACGTTCGTCGGCGGCGGTGTCGTCGCGAAGTGCGTCGGCCAGGACGTGACGCTGTACGCGGACAGCGCCGAGCTCTATGACACGATCAAGCTGTACTACCTGTTCGGCAACGTACGCTACCGCGAAGCACGCGTGAACCTCGACGCCGATCGCGTCACGTACTTCCTCTCCGAAGAGCGCATCCTCGCCGAGCAGAACGTGCGCGCCACGATGCCGAGCGGCTCGACGATGGTCGGACAGGAGGCGCAGTATCTGAGACCAGTCGCCCCCATTCGACAGGTCGCACAGCTCATCACGAACAAGCGACCCACGTTCACGCTCATACAGAAGGACTCGACCGGCAAAGTTGGCGAGCCCGCGACGCTGCTCGCCGATCGCGTGACCGTCATCGACGATACCGTCTACTATGCCGGTGGTGACGTCGATATCTCGCGTCCCGATCTGCACGCGACGGCTGACTCCGCGTACATGAACGAGGGTCGGCAATACGGTCGTCTGCTGCGCCGCCCGCAGATCGAGGGGAAGGGCGAACGCAAATTCACGCTCCGCGGCAAGGCCATCGATCTGTTCTCGAAAAATCGAACCGTCGAGCGCGTGCTGTCCGTCGATTCGGCCCAGGCGGTGAGCGGCGATCTCGATCTGCGAAGCGACAGCATCGATCTCCGGATGACAGACAACAAGCTCTCGAACGCCGTCGCCTGGGGGCCGACCGGAGCCCGGGCCGTGTCACCCGATCGCACCATTACCGCGGACTCGCTCGCGGTGAGCATGCCGAATCAGCGCGTGAACGAAGTGCACGCGATCCGGAGAGCGTACGCCGAAACGAGCCCCGATACGACGAAGCTGAAGTCCGCCCAACGCGACTGGCTGCGCGGCGACACCATCGTCGCGGCGTTCGACTCGGCGCTCACTGCGGACACATCGTCGAAGCCTCGCATTCGCGAGCTCTTCGCGAACGGCAACGCGAGCTCGTTCTACCAGATTCCATCCAACAAGGGACCGACCGCTCCGCCGAGCGTCAATTACGTGCGGGGCAGAACGATCACCGTGAACTTCGTCAGCCAGGAAGTGCAGTCGGTCATCGTCGAGGAACAGGCGGCAGGAATCTTCGCGGAGCCCGCAGCCGACAGCACGGGAAAGAAACAACCTGCACGCCCTGGAACGCCGGCCACGGGAGGCCGACAGCAGCGCCCACCCGCTACTCGCCCACCGTCCGGAGCGCCTCGACCATGACTGAACCGGCGATTCCGGGACGCGTCAAACAACTCATCGGGCAGCTTGCGGCGCGTGATCGCTCATCGTTGCTGGCGCTGCACGCCATTCTCGTGTCCGCCGACGAGCGCGGTGTGGCCAGCTTTCACGATGTCGCCATCCGCTACCGCGAAGACACGCTCGCGGCCATGCGGGCCGAGGGGCGCGACACCGACCGCGAGGCAGGCGTGCTTGGGCTCGACCAGGTACGCGGGAACTTGTCGGGAACGGTCCTCCCGCGTCTGGCGGGCTTGGGCGTCATCGGGGTAGGCCCCCGCGACCCGAAGAGCGGAGACGGGCTTCCGACGATCGCACTCGCCCCGGAGTTCTGGGCGGATGTGCGACCGTTTCGGGATCGGATCGTCGAGACTCTGTGGCAGACCGGAGAGCACGTCGCCGTCACACGTCAAACACCGCTTGCGGTGCAGCCGGCCGCACCGACCGGGAGCGTGTTGGCAGCGGAAGGGCTCGTCAAGATGTACCGGCGGCGTCGCGTCGTGAACGACGTGGCCCTGCGATTGCAACAGGGGGAAATTGTCGGTCTTCTCGGCCCCAACGGGGCGGGGAAGACAACGACGTTTTACATGATCGTGGGACTGATCCAGCCGCTGGAAGGCCGGATCGTTCTGGACGGCGAGGACATCACGAAGATGCCGATGTACCGCCGAGCGCAGAACGGCATCGGCTACCTGTCGCAGGAACCGTCGATCTTCCGCAAGCTCTCGGTGGAAGACAACATCCTGGCGATTCTCGAGACGTTGCCCGGACTGTCGCGCGAGGAACGCCGTACCCGGCTCGAGTCGTTGCTGAACGAGCTCGGCATCAAGCACCTTCGGCATTCAAAAGCGTACGCGCTGTCAGGTGGCGAACGCCGGCGGCTCGAGATCACTCGTGCGCTGGTCACGCGGCCCAAGTTCATGATGCTCGACGAACCGTTTGCCGGAGTCGACCCCATCGCGGTGCATGACATTCAATCGATCGTCGCGGACCTGCGCCATCGCGGCATTGGCGTGCTCATTTCCGATCACAATGTCGAGCAGACGCTCGACATCGTCGATCGCGCCTATATCATGTTCGATGGCCAGGTAAAGGTGTCCGGTAGCGTTCGCGAGCTCGTGTTCGACGACACTGTGGCTGAGATCTACCTGGGCCCCACGCTCACTGCCCGGCTTCGCGCCCGGTTTTCCACCTTGGAACCAGCCTAACACATGAAGCCGGGGCTCAATCAGAGTACGCAGCTTCGCCAGGAGCTCAAGATCAATCCTCGCCTGTACCAGGCGATGGATCTGCTGTACATGCCGCTGCTCGACCTTCAGCAGCACCTCAAGCAGGAGCTGCTCAACAACCCGTTCCTCGAGATGGTCGAGCCCGAGGACGAGGAAGAGGAAGAGGGCGCAGAAGCCGAGGAACCACCACAGCAGGAAGAGCAGAAGACCAACAACGACGAAATCGATTGGGAAGGCATCCTTCTCGACGGCTTCGACGCGGGCGGCCGCCGCGAGGAGCACGAGGAAAAGGAGTACTACGAGCCGGTCACCGTCGATACGCGGGATCTCGGCGACCACCTCCGCGACCAGATCGCGCTGCTGGACCTGAACCCTCGCCAGATGCTCCTCGCCGAGGAGTTCATCGGCAACATCAACGAGGACGGCTACCTCGCGTGTCCGGTGGAGGACATCCGGCAGTCGATCAACGATGTGGTGCTCGAAGCGGCCGAAGCGGCCGAGCGCGACCCCGATGAGATTCCGGTCTACACGGAAGACGAAGTCTATCGCATGCTCGAAGTCGTCCAGGGGCTCGACCCCGCCGGCGTCGGCGCGCGAGACCTGCGCGAGTGCCTGATGCTCCAGTTGAAGGATGCCGGCCTCGAACAGTCGGTGCCGTATCGACTCGTCCGGGACTGCTTCGATGAGCTGATCAACCACCGCTGGAGTGAGATCTCGAAGCGATTCGGCATCAGCCCGTCCGACGTTCAGAAAGCCGCTGACGAGATCGCGAAGCTCGACCCGAAGCCGGGGTTGATGTACAGCGATGCGAGCGACAACTACATCATTCCCGACCTGGTGGTCGAGAAGATCGACGGCAAGTACCACGTCTTCCTCAACGACGCGAACCTGCCGCGGCTCAAGCTCAGTCGCGCGTACCAGGAGATCGCCCGCGACAAGAAGAAGTTCGAGGGCGAGAACAAGGAGTTCATCTCCAACAAGCTGAACTCCGCGAACTGGATGATTCAGGCCATCGAGCAGCGACGACAGACGATGCTCAAGGTCATGAACTACATCGTCGAGCGGCAGCGCGACTTCTTCGAGAAGGGCGTGCAGTACCTCAAGCCGCTCACGCTGCGTGAGGTCGCGGAAGTCATCAGCATGCACGAGTCGACGGTCAGTCGCGTCACGAACGAGAAGTTCGTCCAGACACCGCGCGGCGTGCTGCCACTCAAGTTCTTCTTCTCGTCGGGCCTGTCGACGACTGGCGGAGAGGACGTGTCCGCGCGCGGCATCAAGGACCAGATCCAGAAGCTCGTCGAAAACGAGGATCCCAAGCATCCGCTCACCGATCAGGCCATCGTGAACATCCTGAAGGAGAGCGGAGTGCAGATCGCGCGGCGCACCGTTGCAAAGTATCGGGATCAGCTTGGGGTGCTGTCGGCCCGGATGCGCAAGCGAGTCTGAGCGACGCGGCACCTGCCAGATGCCAACCTCCGTCACAATGGGAACAGGGAACAGGGAACAGGGAACACAGGCACGCAGCCCCGGTTCCCGGTTCGCGGTTCCCGGCTCCCCGGCGTTGACGTCTCCGTTCTCGTTCCCGCCAAGGACGAAGCGGGCAACCTGCCGTTGTTCATGGAGCAGGCCGCTGCGGCGTTCGCCGGCACGGGTGTCCGATTCGAGGTCATCGTCATCGACGACGGCTCGGAAGACGACACGTGGCCGGTGCTCCAGCGACTCGTCACGCAATACGACTTTCTTCGAGTCGCGCGGCACCGCGTTAGGCGCGGCATCGCCGACGCGCTGCGCACCGGATACCTGCGCTCCCGTGGCGAAGTGCTCGTGTTCTACCCCGCCGACCTGCAGTTCAAGCCGGAAGACATTCCGCGACTGGCCGCGCCCATTCTCGCCGGCGAGTCCGACATGGTGACTGGCTTCAAGCAGGGCGACTACGAGAAGAAGTTCGTATCGCGTATCTACAACGGGTTGAGTCGCGCGCTGTTCCACGTGCCGGTCAAAGACCTCAACTCCGTGAAGGCCTACCGGCGCGAGATCATGGAAACCTTGCCGGTGCGTCCCGACTGGCATCGCTACATGATCGTGATCGCCGCCGCGCACGGGTACTCGGTGACCGAGATCCCGGTACCGCTCTACCCACGACACTCCGGGAAAATCAAAGTTCGGGATCGGCCGAATTCCCGTCGGCGTGCTCGACATGGTGTCCGTCTGGTTCGAATTGCGCTTCGGCCCCAAGCCGTTCCTGCTGTTCGGGATGCTGGGACTCGCGCTGTTCGCAATCGGATTCCTCGGCGGCGTCATCGCGACGCTTCGCCTTCTATTGCTCCACGAGGGAACGCGCGTCGTGTGGTCCATCGTTCAGACGTGCGTCATCGTGGGAAGCGTGTTCTTCGCGACGGGGCTCGTCGGCGAACAGATCGCGGTGCAGCGGTCCGAAGTCCGTGAACTCCGCCGTCGGGTGGAGGAGCAGGCTGTTCCACCTAACGACTGACCATGCGCGCGCTCTTTCTCACGCATTCATTCCCCCGCCAGCCCGGGGACGCCGCCGGGCTCGTTCGTGCTCAGGCTCGCGGTCGCGCTGCGCGATCACGGCATCGACGTGCACGTTGTTGCGCCGTCCGGGGACGGCCTGCCGGCGACTGACCGCTTCGACGGCATCCCCGTCGAACGGTTTCGCTACGCGCCGCGGAACTACGAGAACCTCGCCTACGCCGGCAACATGCACACGCAGGTGCGCGACTCGTGGAGCGCCCGGCTGGCACTGCTCGGCTTCCTCGGATCCGAGTTCGGCAGCGCAGTCCGCGCGCGCCGTGCCTTCGAGCCCGACATCGTCCACGCGCACTGGTGGTTTCCGGGTGGCCTCGTCGGCACCTGGCTCAAAGGACTCTCGAGCGTCCCGCTCGTGACGACCCTGCACGGCACTGACGTTAGGCTCGCCCGCGCGACCGCCATGGCGCGGCCACTGTTCCGCCACGTGCTCCAGCAGTCGAGCGCCGTCACGACGGTCTCGCGCTGGCTCGCGCGCGAGACCGAAACGCTCATCTCCGGCGTGCGCGCGACGGTCGCCCCGATGCCCGTGGCGACGGAGCTGTTCTCACCCGGCGGCGAGCGCGCCGCCGACCGGCTGCTATTTGTCGGCCGCCTAACGGCGCAGAAAGGCATCGGGCCGCTCATCGAAGCGCTCGCGCGTATGCGTCACACGGTGTCGCTCGACGTCGTCGGCGACGGTCCGCTGGCGACCGAGCTTGCCGAGCGTGTTCGCGCACTCGGATTGGGCGATCGCGTGCGATGGCTCGGCCAGTTACCGCAGCCAGCGCTGGTCGATCTCTATCGCCGCGCCACAGCGCTCGTCGTTCCATCCACCGACGAGGGACTCGGCCTCGTGGCAGTCGAGGCGCAGCTCTGCGAGACGCCCGTCGTTGCGTACGAATCGGGCGGCCTGACTGATACCGTTCAACACGATCGCACCGGGCTCCTCGTGCCGCCTGGCGACGTCGGCGCGCTCGCGGCGGCGCTCGACGCGCTGCTCGACCGGCCGGACCGCGGGGCCGACCTCGGACGAGCAGGCCGCATGGTGGCGCTCGCCGGATTCGCACCCGAGTCAGCGGCGCGCCGCTACGCCGGTATCTATCGCTCGGTCGTTGGCACGCCCGAGAGGTAGGATCACGCTCCTCGCACAGTGGCTCATCGCCGCTGTTGTCATCGGCTTCGCGGGTCGCGAGCTCGCGCACCAATGGAAAGACGTCGCGCCAGCGCTGAAAGGTCTGCGCGCCGATTGGGGGCGCGTGCTCGGGTCGGGTGCGATCGTACTCTCCACGTATCTCATTCTCGTCGAGGCGTGGCGTGCAACACTGCGGGTCTGGTCCGAGTCGCTGCCATTCGGGACCGCCGCACGTATCTGGTTTGTCTCCAACCTCGGCAAGTACGTGCCGGGCAAGGTCTGGCAGATTGCCGCCATGGGAGCGATGGCCCAGAAGGCCGGCGTGTCGGCGGCGGCCGCGGTTGGCTCCAGCCTCATCGTCAATCTCGTCAGCATCGTCGCGGGATTCGCTGTCATCGCGGTGACGGCGGCAGGCAAGGTCGGCCCAGCGGTTGGCGTTGGAGCGTCGAGCGACGGTGGCCGGTCCGCCGAGCTCGCCGTCATCGCCATTGCCATCGCCGGCGGTGCTGCATTGCTCCTGGCACCGGTCGCGGTCCCTCGGCTCGCGACGCTCGCTGGTCGGGTGACCGGCCGCTCGATCCCCATCCCGCGCGTTCCGCCCCGCGCCATCTGGGTAGCGGCTGCATCGACCACCGCGAGCTGGCTACTCTACGGCATCGCCTTCGCGCTGTTCGCGCATGGCGTGTCGCCGCGCGCGACTGGCAATGCATCCTCGTACATCGCAGTTTACACCGGCTCTTACCTGGCCGGATATCTTGCGCTGTTCGCGCCTGGCGGCGTGGGCGTTCGCGAGGCGATCCTCGTCCTTGCCATGCCACGATTCGGGCTGGCGTCGGCTCCGGATGCCGCCGTCATTGCGATCACCAGCCGACTCTGGCTCACGATACTCGAGATTTTGCCCGGACTGCTACTGCTGCAACGCCGTCGCGCCGCGCAACCCGCTCGGGCGGAACACTCCGACGACGTTGAATGATGGCCACAGCTGACGAACGCGACCGATCGACACCGCCTGACGCGGCGCCTCACGAATCGGCGCCGCGCTTCGCGCTCGGCTGGGCGTTGCTCGTCTACGCGATCGCGGTCCTCATGCTGGCGTACCCGGCGCTCGGCGGGGGATTCCTCGTGAATCCGCACAGCGACCAGTACATCGCCGGCTACGCCTTCCGGGACTATGCCGCGCAGTACATGCGCACGCACGGGGGATTCCCGCTCTGGAACCCGTACCTCTACGGAGGAATGCCGTACGTCGCCGCGATGCACGGCGACATCTTCTATCCGACGTTCCTGCTGCGGCTCGTGCTGCCCACCGATGTGGCGATGACGTGGTCGTTCATCCTCCACGTTTTTCTGGCCGGAGTCTTCGCGTACGTCTTCCTTCGGGCCTGCGGTGTCGGGTTCTACGGCGCGCTCGTAGGCGGGCTGGCCTACATGATGGGAGGAAACGTCGCCGGATTGGTGTCTCCGGGCCACGACGGGAAGTTGTATATCAGCGCGCTCTTGCCGCTCACGCTGCTTCTCGTACTGCGCGGGGTTCATGACGGACGGAGGTGGGCGTGGGGCGCTCTCGCACTCGTCGTGGGACTTGCCGTCCTCAGTCCGCATCCGCAACTGCTGCAGTATCTGCTGCTCGCGGCCGGCGCGTTCGCGCTCTACCTCGCGTTCGCCGAGTTCGGTGGCATTACGCTCGACGCGTCGAGTCGCCATTCGGCGGCTCGCAATGGCGGCAGGCGCGATTGTGCTTGGCGGCGCCATCGGGGCGATCCAGTATCTGCCCGTGCGCGAATACGTGCCATTCTCGCCGCGCGCAGGAGGGAAGGGATGGGAGCACGCGATCTCGTACTCGATGCCGCCTGAAGAACTGCTCAATACGTACCTGCCACAGTTCACGGGGATGCTCGACCGGTACTGGGGCCGGAACGGCATCCACTTTCACAGCGAGTACATCGGCGCCGTCGTGTTGGTGCTGGCCGGCCTCGGCCTCGGGTGGTCCGCCACGCGCGGTGGTAGAAAGTTCGTGTGGTTCTGGTTAGGCACGCTCGTGATCTCGGTGCTCTGGGCGCTCGGCGGGTACACCCCGTTCTATCACATCGTCTACGCGATCGTTCCGGGAACCAAGTTCTTCCGCGCGCCGAGCACCATGCTCTACATCGTCTCGTTCAGCGTCGCTGTGCTCGCAGCGTGCGGCATGGACCGCGTCGTGAATGGGCACGTACGGCGCAGGTACATGCTCGGCTGGCTCGGCGCCGGGTTACTGTTTGCGGTCCTCGGCATGAGCGGCGGACTGACGAACCTGGCGGCGGGTATCGCGACGCCCGAGCGCGCAGATGCTGTGTTCGCAAACTCCGCCGATCTCGCGTTCGGCTCGATCCGCTCGTTCGCGTTCGTAGCCATCGCCGTCGGCATAATCTGGGCGGTCACGACCCGTCGGCTTCCGCGTGCCGTGGGCGCTTCGATCATCGTTGCCGCTACCGCCGCCGATTTGTGGACGATAGAGCGGTCGTACTGGATGTTCTCGCCGCCGGCGTCGAAGCTGTACGCCGAAGACGAGACGATCCGCTACATGAAGAGCCAGCCGCAGCCAGGCCGAGTCATCCCGCTGCCCTTGAGCGACGACTTCGCCCGCGGCGACCCGTTCCTTCGCCCGGGTGGACAGGCGAATGGGCTCATGGTCCACGGTATCCGTGATGTTCTGGGCTATCACGGCAACCAGCTTGGTCGCTACAGCGATCTACTCGGGCTCGATGAGGGCGGTCGTCAGATCGTGAACCCGAACTTCTGGGCGCTGACGAACGCGCGCTACTGGCTATCGAACACGGACAGCTTGCCGATACCGGGGCGCGCCGCGTGGTCGGGCCGACTCGGGACGCCGCAGGAACGACGGTCTATCTCTTCGAGCTGCCGGGCGACAATCCATTCGCCTGGCTGGCTCCGGTGATCGTGAAGTTTCCGGACGATCAGGTGTTCAAGGCTCGTGCTCGATCCCGCGCTTCGACGTTCGACAGGCCGCGTTATTCGACACGGGGGCGACCGTCACCGCTCGTGTCGTCTCATCAGCTCTTCCGCCGCCGCTCACGCAGAAGGTGACTACGACGCGTTACGAGCCGGGCCGGATCACTCTGTCACTCGACGCTCCAGCGCCGGCTGGCGCGGCTCTCCTGGTCTCCGAGAACTACTACCCTGGCTGGAAGGCGACGGCGAACGGCCAGCCGGCCAAGGTCGGTCGCGCCGACTACTCCTTGATTGGCGTCGAGCTGCCAGCTGGAGCGAGGACTATCGAGCTCAGCTTCGACAGCGCGCCGTATCACACGGGCAAGGCCGTGACCCTCATCGCGCTCGCGCTCTCGGTGATCTGGTGGCTTGTGGGGGCCTTTGCGGAGCGAAGATCGCGTGTCTGATCGGGCACTGGTCATCGTTCCGACGTACAACGAACGCGAGAACATCCGGCCGCTCGTTGAAAACGTGCTGGCGAAGGATGCGCGGATCGACATGCTCGTGGTCGACGACGGATCTCCGGATGGCACGGGCGCTATCGTCGACGAAATTGCGGCCGCGAATCCGCGGGTCTTCGTGCTCCACCGACCGTCGAAATTGGGGTTGGGAACCGCGTACCTGGAGGGCTTCAAGTGGGCGCTCGAGCGCGAGTACGAGTTCGTGTTCGAGATGGACGCCGACTTCTCGCACAACCCCGATCATTTGCCTGAGTTTCTGCGGCGCATCGTCGACGCGGACCTGGTACTCGGCTCCCGCTATCGAAACGGCCGCGTGACGGTGGTGAACTGGCCGATGTCTCGGCTCCTCCTGAGCTATGCAGCCAACATCTACGCCCGCGCGGTCACCGGACTGCAGCTGTTCGATTCGACCGGCGGCTTCAAGTGCTTTCGCCGGAGAGTACTTGAAGCCATCGATCTAAACGCTGTAAAATCAAACGGGTACGCGTTTCAGATCGAGATGAGCTTCAGGGCCTGGAAGAAGGGATTTCGCATCGCGGAGATCCCGATCGTGTTCGTTGATCGGACGGAGGGCGAGAGCAAGATGTCGAAGCGCATCGTTCGCGAGGCGGTGTGGATGGTGTGGCGACTTCGCTGGTGGGCGATCACGGGGAAAGTCTGACACACCACAGCACGACACGGACTGAGGAGAGCTAGCGCATCTCATGACGCGATACGGCCGTGCCTTCTTCAAGCTGTCGGGATCCGGCAATGACTTCGTCTTTGTCGATGCCCGACGCGAGCCGCCCGGACGGCTCGAGCATGCGGACGTCGTGGAAGCGTTGTGCGCGCGCGGGACTGGCATCGGCGCGGATGGAATTGTGTTCTTCGAGCCGGGCTCGAACGAAGGAGAGCGGTTCTCGATTCGCTATTTGAATCGGGACGGGTCACTCGCAATGCTGTGCGGAAACGCGTCGCTGTGCAGTGTGCGCCTCGCCGCGGAGCTCGGCATCGTGAAGGCGGGAGAGGATTTCGTGTTCGGCACCAGTGCCGGTCTTGCTCGGGGCCGGCTCACGGCCAGCGGACCAGAAATCGACCTGCAGCCGGTGACTGAGCTGCAAGCAGAAGCGCCATTCGACCCGAGAGCAGGCGAGCGTCGGATCGGCTTTGCCATGGTCGGCGTGCCGCACGTCGTCGTTCTGTGCGACGACATCGAGTCCGTGGACGTCGTTGGCCGCGGGAAACCGATCCGCTACGATCCCGGTTTGCAGGCTGGTGCGAACGTCAACTTCGTGGGTCGAGATGGCGCTGGCTGGGCAATGCGGACCTATGAGCGAGGCGTGGAGGCGGAGACGCTCGCGTGCGGGACTGGATCAGTCGCCACAGCCGCGTTGCTTGCGAGCTGGGGCGAATCCGGGAACGCGACAGAGATTCGAACGCGTTCAGGTTTGCCACTGAGGATTCGCTTCCGCGAAACCGCACCCGGAGTTGTCACGCCGTCACTGGCAGGCGAGGGGCGGATCGTGTTTCGAGGCGAGCTCGTCGAGGATTGAGGGAACAGCCTGCGGGGATTTCCCACAGTTCTCCACGCTGCTAGTTTACATAATACATATTATAAGTATATGGCTGCGGCGGCGCTGAGAAAGGCGGGCGCTTACCGTAGCGCCCGCCGATTCAAGGAAGTGCTTGCTGCGAAAGGCGTTAGCGGCCAGCGGGCGTCGCCACGAGCTCACCGAGGCGTACCCGGGCCTCGGCCGCGAAGGTCGACGCATTGTCGTTCGCCAACGCCGACCAGATCTTCGCGGCCTCTGCCTTGTTGTTCGCAGACGTTAGAGCGCGCGCGGCGTCGGCCATGAATCGGTCCTTGGCGATCTTGGCGTCTGCGAGCCCAGCAGCTGCGCGATATCGTTCCGCAGCCTGAACATATTCCTTTTTCTGCTCGAGCCCTGCGCCTTTCAGGGCCTCGAAGGCCGCTTCGTCGGTATCCGACGGCTTGCCGTCGTTCAGCACCTTGAGGCCGCTATCGGGCTTCCCCTGTTCGTAATACGCCTGCGCGAGCAGCATCGACGCCTGGCTCCCTGCCGCGCTGCCTCCGAACCTCGTGATGACACGCTTGAGGTCGGTTTGCGCGAGCGGAAGATTGCCCTGGCCGTAACTCTGACGCGCACGGTTCAACGCTACCTCGGCCGCGTCGGCCTGCCGTTCGCGCCACTGCTTCGCGAAAAACCACGTGGCCGCGGCCAGCGCGATCACGATCGCGGCAATCGCGATCGGCTTGGTGTTTGCCCTCGCCCAATCCATCGCGGATTCCGTCCGGTCGTCGAACGCGGGCCCTGCTGCTGCTCCGGTCTTCGTCATTGCTCTTCAGGTGGGTGAATATCGTTTCGGCGCGTGCGCCCGATGCCCCTGGCGTGACTCGAACACGCGACCAACGGTTTAGGAAACCGCTGCTCTATCCATCTGAGCTACAGGGGCGTAGCTGGCATGGCGCGGCCGCTCAGCGTGCCGGACCACTGCGCCCGACGCCCTCAGCCAGACCGACAAAGTTATTGGAGCAAGCTGCCATACGAAAGCCGTAACCGCCCTCTGGGCGTGGCTTCTAGTAGGCCAGTACGGACTCGATTCGCCTGCCTCCCAGCCGCGTGGCGCCGTCGAGAAATCCGAGCGCGATCAGAAACGTGCACCCCGCGACCTGGCCGCCGACAGACTCGATCAGCTCGCAGGCCGCGGCCGCGGTGCCGCCAGTCGCGAGCACGTCATCGACGATCAGGACACTCCCACGCTCTCGGCAAGCATCGATGTGCACCTCGAGCGCGTCGGTGCCGTATTCGAGCGCATAGGTGACGCGACGCGTGGTGTATGGCAGCTTCCCGACCTTCCGGATCGGCACGATGCCGACCCCCAACGCGGCGGCGATCGGTCCGCCGAGGAGGAAGCCGCGGCTCTCGATGGCCGCGACGAGACCGACGCCGCTATCCGCAAACGGAGCCGCCATGAGCTCACACGCGTCGCGAAATAACTGGCCATCGGCGAGGAGCGGCGTGATGTCCTTGAAGACGATCCCTGGCTTGGGAAAGTCCTGGACGTCGCGTATCGCGGAACGGAGGCCCTCGCTGCGCGGGTTCAACGGCTGGGTGGTTGGTGCCACGATGTCTCGGCTATCTCATCACGGTGAACGGCCGCGGGAGTTCGTCGAGATCCGCGCAAGGAAGCTCCGCAACGTGATCAACGCGGGCGCCGGGAGGGCCCATACGAGCGGCAACAAGCAAATCGGCTATCGCCGTGTCGGATCCTGCCGCGGCGATCTCCACCCGCCCGTCCGCGCGGTTCTTGACCCACCCGGCGAGCCCCGCGCGACGTGCCGCTTCCCGCACGAACCACCGAAATCCGACGCCCTGGACCTTTCCCCCGACCTCGAGATGAACCGTCGTCACCCTGCCTCTAGCGGCTGCTCGACCCTCCCAGGAGCGCGGCGAGGACAGAAGCCAGAACAGCGGCGTCGGTCGCATCGGGCGCCACGGACGAGACGTCAATCTCGCCGCCGCGCACTCGCTCCGCCAGCCGATCGAGCGTCGCCGAGATGCGCATTCCCGCCGCCACTCGGCGATCCAGCTCGCCGACCGGCTCGGCGCGTTCGACCGCAAGCGGCTGAGCCACGTGCAACAGACTCGCTCGCCATGGACAGTTCGGCGACCGGCTCGTATGGCAATAGCGTAAGGTCCGATCCAGCTGACGTTTCCGTTTCCGCGTCGGCGTGTACGATGTCGATCCGTCCGCTGGGCGCCGGGAGCGTCGGTGGCATCACAGCGAGATAGGCCGGTGTCTCGCGAGAGACCGAGACGTACGGCGCGTACTCAGCCAGCAGCGGATCGGGCCAACTCTCCGTTTCGACCACGGCGGTCGTAAACGGTGTCATCGGTGTCGGTTCTCCGTTGCTGACGGGCTCACTCACCGCCGAAGACGTCAGGCGCGGATGGGGCGTCTCGGCAGTCGTTTCCGCGGCGTCGCCTAACGGCGAGATCGTGGCCGCGCTGGAGGCAATGACATCGTCCGCGGAAGGGATGCCAGGCGCGTCGGACCAATCGAGGTCCGCGTCCAGTGTGGCGGCGACATTGCTGGCACCCTCGCTGTCATCGGCGTGCCATACCGGCATTCCGATTTCAGCCGTCGGCCATCCTCCATCGCCATCCCTGTTCTGCTCGTCAGGCACGTGCTCGGCCAACGCCGGGGCATCCGGAGCGACCATGTCGTGCGTCCAGACGTAGTCCCCTTCTCCGCCGCCAGTGCCTAACGATGCCTCGTCGATCGCGGACGGTGTCAGCGTCTCCAACGGTTGACTGTCGGTCAACGGTCGACTGTCGGTCGCATCCACACCGTTCCACGCCGCCTCGAATGCATCGACGGCGTCCAGCGCGACCATCTCACTCGTCACAGGACGGCGCGACGGCGCGACTTCAACGATGGCTGCCTCGAGTGCCGACGTAATGCCCTCGGCGTGCGCCTCGGCACTGGTCGCCGTCGAAGCCACAATGACTGGGTGAGGCACGGCAGGCTGCTCAGGCGCGGAAGCAGCTTCGACGGCCACGAGCGTTTCTGCCGGACGGAGCGGCGGCGCGTTGGCGCCTAACGCCGGACGCCCCGCGGACGGCGGAGCGAATGGCCCATTCGCCGGTCGTGCGGCGGGAGCAGCTGGTCGGGAAAATGGCCGCGGTGACGTCGCGGCGCCCGTGGGGCCGGCGAATGGGCGTGCGCCGCGACGGGCAGCGGCGATCTTCGTATCGTCGATCTTCTGTTCGGCCATCCGGATAGCTCCCGACTGAGTGCTCGCGAAGCGAAGCGGCAGCCGGTGGGTCAGCTCATCCTTGCCACCCGTGCGTGCCCAAGAGCGGGACGAACCTGACGGGCGCGATGTCACGACGCGTGATCGCGCCATTGTGACGCTGGACACTCACGAGCACCTGTTCGTCTTTCGTGCCGAGCGGAATCAACAACGTTCCGCCTTCGGCAAGTTGGTCGATCAACGGTTGCGGTATGTCAGGCGCGCCCGCACTCACGAGGATCGCGTCGTAAGGTGCATACTCGCGCCAACCGATGGTCCCGTCGCCGAGCAGCATCGAGACGTTGCGCACATCGAGTTCCCGTAGAATCTCACGCGCCTTTTCGTACAGCGCGGGGACACGCTCGATGGAGAACACCTGCGCGGCCAGATGAGACAGGAGCGCAGTCTGGTATCCTGTCCCGGTGCCCACCTCGAGGACACGTTCCTTCCCCGATAACTGCAGAAGCTCGAGGTAGCGCGCGTGGACAGACGGCTGCGAGATCGTCTGCCCATTCCCGATCGGCAACGCCGAGTCTTCATACGCACGATGTCGAACGCCCGTGGGTACGAACTGATGACGCGGCGTGGCATCGATCGCCTTCAGCACCGAAAGATCACGGATGCCGTTCGCCTGCAACGTTTCGACGAGGCGACGGCGCGCGCCTCGGAATTCCGGACCTACAGTTCCCGCCACCAGCTCTCCGAGGATTCGAGCATGTCACGATGCGTGAGGTCGAGGTGCAACGGCGTCACGGACACGTACCCCTCGTCGACCGCGCGAAAATCCGATCCGGCCCCACTTGCTTCCCAGTTGATGGAACCACCACCGATCCAGTAGATGCTTCGCCCCCATGGATCCTGCATCGGGCGCAGCGAATCGGAGTAGACTCGACGTCCCAGCCGCGTGAGACGAACGCCACGGATCTCGCTTGCCCGCCGCGGCGGCAGGTTGACGTTCAGCAGCGTGTGCTCCGGAAACTTCGGCAGCGAGGTCAAGTGCGCGAGCAACGGCGTGAGCACCTCGATCTGGTCATCGAGCAGCGAGGCGTCGGCGCGCAGGTCTCCACCAGCGAACGAGATTGCGATGGATGGTATCCCAAGAGCAAGGCCTTCCATCGCGGCCGCCACGGTCCCTGAGTACAGCACGTCCTCGCCCATGTTCTGGCCGTGGTTGATGCCGCTCAGCACGTAGTCGGGGCGCTCCGGCATGAGGGCCTCGACTGCAAGCATCACGCAGTCCGTCGGTGTCCCGTCAACCTGGTATCGCCGCTCGCCACGCTTCACGGGCCGGAGCGGGTGATGCAGCGTCAGCGAATGACTCGTGGCACTCTGTTCGCGATCCGGCGCAACGACCGTGATCTCGCCGAGCGGGTCTGCGGCGCGCACCAGACACTCGAGCCCGTAGGCGAGAATGCCGTCGTCGTTCGTGCACAGCAGTCGCATCAGCGTTGTGCTCCCAACCCAAATCGCCAGAGGGTGCCGACAATGCGAGCCGAGTCGCGAACAGCTCGGAACTGGCTCGGGACGGTCGTGGGGTATCGCGTCGGCACTGGAACGTAGACAATGCGGTGACCGAGGCGGCCCGCGAGAATCAACAGCTCGGTCTCGAATTCGTAGCGGTCGCCCTGCGGCTTGATGTCGGAGACGACGTGTGCACGCAATGCACGGAAGCCGCTCTGCGCGTCCGCCACTGGGCGTCCGATGCAGTGCGCGACCGCTGCCGCCGACAGCCTGTTCGTTAGGCGGCGTCCGACCGGCATCTCGGGAGACCTGCGGTCACGCGCCCCGATCGCGACATCCGCGCTCTCGAGCGCACGAACCAGCTCCGGCGCGAACGACGGCTCGTGTTGTCCGTCCGCGTCCACGGTGAGCACGACGTCGGCATCCCGCTCCAGCGCCATGGCGAAGCCCGCACGAAGCGCTGCACCCTTGCCGAGATTTCGCGGAAAGCGACGCGTCTCGTCCGCGACACGGCTCGCGACCGAGTAGGTCTCGTCCGACGAGCCGTCGTCGATCACGGCTACGAACGCGGCCGGTAAGGCATCACGAAGGCCGGCAACGACGCCAGCAAGTGTCGGAGCCGCATTGAGCGCTGGGACAACGCAGGCGACGCGTGCCGTCACTTGGTGGACGGCTCCGGCTCATTACGACCGGGAGCGGCGTCGGTGGTCTGCGGCGCCTCGGTCCCATCCAGAACCCGCAGAATTCCCTGAAGCTGCTTCTCGAGATCTCGAATCATCTGCACGTCGAGGGCAGCGCGAGCCTCTGCGCGCAACGAACCTGCGCGCCGTTGTTCCTCGATACGCTGGCGAGCGCCGTCGATCGTGTACTTCTCCGTGTACAACAGGTGCTTCACGAGCATGATCAGCTCGACTTCGCGCCGCTGGTACACGCGGTTTCCCGACCGATTTTTCGCCGGATTGAGAAAGCGAAACTGGCTTTCCCAGTAGCGCAGGACGTGTGGCTTGAGATCGGTCAGTGCGCACACGTCTCCGATGGAGAAGAACTCCTGAACCGGCTCTTCTTTGGTCGCCATCAGTCCTGCTCTGCGCGAAGCTCGCGCTTCATGAGCTCCGAGATAGCCCGCCGGGCCGGTTGAGCTTCGAACAGAATTCGGTGCACCGCCAAGACGATAGGCATGTCCACTCCCTCGCGCTCCGCCAACGCGCGCGCGCTGATCGTATTGAGCACTCCTTCCGCGACCGTGTCCTTCCCTTCCAATGCCTGCTCGAGTGTGCTGCCCTTTCCCAGCTCCATCCCGAGCGCTCGATTGCGGCTGAGCGCGCCAGTACACGTGAGGACGAGGTCGCCGAGTCCCGCGAGGCCCGCAAACGTCGACTGTTTCGCGCCGAGCGCGATGCCCAGTCGCGTCATCTCGGCCAGCCCACGCGTGATGAGCGCCGCGCGCGAGTTGAAGCCGAGTCCAAGCCCTTCAGCGATGCCCGTTGCGACCGCCATGACGTTCTTGAGTGCGCCGCCAAGCTCGACACCAACGACATCATCATGCGTGTAGACACGGAACACGTCCGAGCTCAGTGCACGCTGCACACGCGACGCTGACTCCAGATCCTTCGATGCGGCCACGACCGCTGTTGGCTGACCATTCGCAACTTCTGCTGCGAAGCTGGGCCCCGACAACGCAACCACCGGACGGCTCGGCACCGTATCGGCCACGACGTCGGACATGATCGACAGAGTACCGCGCTCGATGCCCTTGCTGGCGACTACCAGCACCGCGTCGCGGTGAACGCAGCCGGCGCCACTCGCCGCGACCTCGCGCAGCGCGTGCGATGGCGCGACGTATATCACGACGTCGGCATCGCCTAACGCATCCGAGATCGACCCGGTGGCGTGCACACGCGGCATTCATCGCTACTCCAGGAAGAAAGCGCCGGTTCTCACGGGACGCGTTCACCGAGTCGACGACGTCGGGCTCACGCGCCCAGAGCTCGACGGCGTGACCGTTTGCCGCTAGTACGTTCGCGAGAGCACTGCCCCACGCGCCAGCGCCGATCACCGCGCTCTTCACGAGACGCCCGGTCCATCCAGGCCGCCGCTCTCACCATTGCTCGGTGAAGGCGGCGGGGGCTGCTTTCTACCGAACCTCGGCTCGTCGCCGCGTCGGAGTCGCGCGATGTTCGAGCGGTGGGTCCAGAAGACGAACGCAGCAACGACAATGCTGACCGCGAACAGTGGAGAGCGGATGCCACGTAAGACGGCGATCGCGATCGGAAGGACCGCCGCGCCGGCGAGCGACGCGAGCGACATGTAGCCGCTCAGCACCAGCACGAGGAACCAGACCACGAGCGTGACGCCGATTGCCGCCGGTGCGAGCGCCCCGAAAACTCCCGACGCCGTTGCGACTCCCTTGCCGCCACCGTTCCACAGCAGGAACACCGGCCTAACGTGGCCCGCGATGGCCGCGATGCCGAACGCGATGGACCACCATGTGGCGCTCGCAGCGGTAGCCACGCTCGGATCCAGCAACCGCGGGAAGTAGAGTACCGGGAGCGCGCCCTTCGCCGCGTCGAACAACAACACCGCGACGGCGATCTTCGCCCCGAGAACGCGGTAGACGTTCGTCGCCCCGAGATTGCCCGAGCCGTGTTGTCGAAGGTCGATACCCTTCGTCAGCTTGCCAGCGATGTATGCCGCCGGGATCGACCCTGCCAGATAGGCGAGTACGAGACCCAGGTACGGAGACACTTACGCGGCTCGCCTCCGGAGGAGGATGCGCAGCGGGTTGCCAGTGAAGCCCCACGCCTCGCGAAAGCCGTTGTGCAGGTAGCGCACGTAATGCTCGGCGAGCAGCTCGGGGTGGTTGCCGAACACCGCGATGGTTGGCGGCGCCGTCTCGACCTGCGTCGCGTACATCAGCTTGATCTCGCGCCCGGCGGCCTGCGGCGGCTGACGCCGCGCCACGAGCGCTTCGAGCGTGGTGTTCACCTGCGACGTCGTGATGCGCTTCGACCGCTCGGCATCGACCTCGAGCAGGATATCCAGCGCGCGCGTCACTCGCTGACCGGTCAGCGCAGACGTGAACAGGAACGGCACGAAGGAAAGGAATGGAGCCTTCTCTCCGGCCTCCTTCTGGAACTTGGCGGACGTCTTGTCGTCCTTCTCTTTCAGGTCCCACTTGTTCACGACGACGATCAGCCCGCGCCCCGCCTCCCAGGCGAGATTCGCGATCTTGAGATCCTGGTTGTGCAGTCCTTCGACGGCGTCGATCATCAGGATGCAGATGTCCGCGCGCTCGATGGCGCGTCGCGACCGCAGGGACGAGTAGAACTCGATGCCGTCGTCGACTTTCGACTGCCGACGCAATCCCGCGGTATCGATGAACACGATCGTACGTTCGTGGTACCGCATGGGCGTATCGATGGCGTCTCGCGTCGTTCCAGCGACTTCGGAGACCACGAGGCGGTCTTCCCCAAGCAGCCGGTTCACGAACGATGACTTGCCCACGTTAGGCCGTCCGATCACGGCCACTTTCAGCGCATCCTGCGCTTCCGGGGGAGCTGGCGGAATGCGTTCGACGACGAGGTCCAGCAGGTCGCCGGAGCTTTTGCCGTTGATGGCCGACACAGGAATCGGATCGCCCACGCCGAGCCGGTAGAACTCGTAGTAGTCCGTCGAACGCGGGTCATCGACCTTGTTGGCGACGAGCAGAAACGGCTTGCGGGAGTCGCGCAGCATGTCGACGACGTGCGCATCCATCGGGTGAATGCCCGCTTTCGCATCGACGACGAGCAACAGAAGGTCGGCTTCGGCGATCGCCTGATCCACCTGCCGACGGATCTCGAGATCCATTGGCGCCTGCGGCGTTGTCCGTGACGCCACCCGTGTCCACGAGCCAGAACGTGTGGCCGGCCCACTCCGCTTCCGCGAAATGCCGATCGCGCGTGGTCCCTGCTTCGTCGCTGACGATGGCCGTGTGGCCGCCGACGATGCGGTTGAACAGTTCGGACTTGCCGACGTTAGGCCGGCCGATGAGTGCAACGACTGGAACGTTCATGCGGCCCGCGCTCCAGGCGCGACTGGCGTGCCCTGTCCTTCGAGCGACAGGACGTCAATGAAATCGTACGACGGGTAGACAGGCATCGGCAGGGACTCCCGGAGCGCGATGAAGCGCTCGTCATCGAGGAATAGCCCGCTGTCGTTGATGGTCTCCGCGGGAATGAGTGCAAGGTCGAGATCGTCGCGTCCATCGAGCGCGCGACGAATGTCTGCGCCGACCAACAGGCCCGCAGTCGTCGTGGTCGGTCCGAAGAGCGAATTCGTGGTGGGAATGAGGACGAAGCGCGCGCCAGTGTGTGACTCGAGCTGAGCGAGAAGCTCCGGCATGAGCGGCGCCATCGACGTCCCGGTCACGACACCAATGCGGCGACCGTCGAGCCGAGGAAGAGTTGGCGCCCCTGCGCGCACGCGCTCGCGGAGCGAGGTGACTGCACCGACACCGTTCTCGATCTGCGCGAAGTCCCCGTAGTAACTCGCGGCCGGCAGCTCGCGACCTGCGAGCAGATATAGCTCGTCCGATGCGAACACCCACGGGTCGTCACGCTCGGCTTGCCCGCGGGCCGCCCACCGTGCGACGGCATCGAGCAACGCCCGCGACCGCTCCGCGCTCATGGACTCGCCCGTGTAGAGGTGCGAGAACTGGGTGAGCCCGACGGGAACGATGGCGACGGAAATCACGGCGTCGCCCAGGTTCCAGAGATCCGTGAACGACTGCTCGAGCACGTCTCCGTCGTTGAGCCCGGGCACCACGACCATCTGGCAGTGGAACTGGATGCCGTGCGCCGCGAGCCGCGTCAGTTGTTCGACAATGTTCGGGACCTTCGGATTGTTCAGTAGCACGCGCCGCGCGTCCCATGGCGTCGCATGCACAGAGACATACAGCGGCGACAGGCGGTATTCGATGATCCGCGCCTCGTCGCGCTCCTTCATGTTCGAGAGCGTCGCGAAGTTTCCGTACGCGAACGACAGCCGGTAGTCGTCGTCGCGGATGTAGAGATTCTTTCTGAGCCCCTTCGGCAATCCCTCGATGAAGCAGAACTCGCAACGATTGGCGCAACGGCGGACCGTGGGCGGCTCGAGCTCGACACCCAGGTGTTCGCCTTCTGGGCGCTCGATCTCGTAGACGATGTCTTCGCCGTCCGGGAGACGAGCCTCGATGACCAACTCGTCATCAGCCGTCAGAAATTCCCAGTCCAGGAAGTCGCCGAGTTGACGCCCGTTGACCGAGAGGAGCTCGGTTCCCGGAGCGATTCCTATTTCTTCAGCGATGCTACTCGCGGCAACCCGCGCAACTCGGACCATGTACTCCTGCACAGCAAAGGGATGACGCAGTACGCGTTTCCCCCCAGTATACGCAACGAGGAATTCCGTCTACGGCTCACGTATTTTAGCAGCTACAAGCGGCGAAAACAATCGGAGATAATCACTTCGGCCACCGCGCCGAAGGCTTCATCGAGGGGTGCGCTCCTCCGCCTGCATAACGAGACGAGCGCCGAACACTACCCGTGTTCGGCGCTCGTACTCCGACTGGAACGTCGCGCTCCTACCGCGCGCTACACGTCGCCAGAATGTCGAGCTACTCGTCAAGCTACCTGTCACGCTACTTGTCGACGGGCGCGTACTTGAATGCGGCCACGCCCTCTTGCTCCACGGTGATGCGGAACGGCTTCGATCCCTTCGGATCGACCGCCCCAACGGTCGCTTCCTGCGTCGCAACCGTCTTCCCGGTGTTATCCAGGAAGTCGACCTTCAGCGTGTACGTCTTCGCGGCGGCCGACAGGTTCTCGATGGTGCCGGCGAGCGTGTGCTTCGCGCCGTCGTGGCTGAACAGGTTGAACGTCACCTTGGCGGTGGGCTCGCTGAACAGCTTGTAGTACTTCAGCACCGAGTCGTTCAACGCCTTCTTGGCGGCGGGGTTCTTCTCGGCCTTTGTCTTTTCCTGGTAATAGTTCACGAACACCCGATAGTTCTCCGGGTTGTTCGGATCGACCTCGACAAGGCGCTCCAGAAGCGGCGGCATCTTGTCGTATTCGCCGGTCGTCAGGTACGTGACAGCGAGGTTGAACAGGCCGTCGCGGTAGTACGGGTTCTTCTTGAGTCCCGCCTCGAACAACTGTCCCGCCTCCTTCGACTTCCCCGCACGTGCTGCGTTCACGCCCGCTTCCAGCAGCTGCATGTCGGTGAACTTGTCAGGCGATGCCAGCATGTCGGTAAAGAGCTTGTTCGCGCTGGCGCTGTCGCCCGCGAGGAGCTGGACTCGCGCGAGGCCGGCCTGTGCACCGGCGTCGCCCGGGTACTCCTTGAGGTAGGCCTGATAGGCTTCCGCCGCCTGCTTCGCGATCTCGGTCTTCTTCGCCCCCTCCGCCTGATCGGCGGACGCGGCAAGCAGTTGGCCAATGTTCAGCATGACCTGCTTCTTCTCGTCCGCGTAGGCCGTGTCGGTTCCGATCGCGACGAGCATCTTCTGGAAGGCGTCGACGGCGCCTGGGATGTCCTCTTTCCCCTGGCGCGCATTGCCGATGACGTTCCACGCCACGGGCGACTTCGGATAGATCACCAACGCGCGCTCGGCGATGGCGACGGCCGAGTCGACCTGCTTCGCGTTATAGAGATTCACGGCCTGGTTGACGAGCCCGACATAGGGCACGCGCCGGTACTGCTCCGTCTCGGACTCGCATTGCGGCATCGCCTTCTCGACCACGTCGAACGCGGAATCCGCGGCTAGCACGATGTCGATGTTGTCCGGGGGATTGCCGGCATACCCGATCGCGGCCTTTGGCGTGACGGTCGGCTGATCCGGCAGCGACGACAGCGTCACCAGCGCGCGACCCAGTAGCCAGTTGCGACCGACGTCATTCGCGTTCGCCTGCGGGTTCGTCAGGAGCCCGATGGCCTTGGCCATCTGCTTCTTCTTCTCTTCGGGCTTGCCGATGATGCCGGCGGTGACGAGCGCGTCACGCGCGTCTTTCACTTGCTTGGGCTTCCCATCATCGATCTCGCACTTCGCGGCCGCCTGCGCACGCCCGACACCGGGGACTGCAGCAGCAGCGAGCGCCGCGAGCATGAACGTCTTTCGAACCATCATGACCTTCTCCTGGGTGGAGCGAGACGCCCTCGAGCGCCGCGCATTCTGTGATCCTACCCTGCCCTGGCTACGCCCGTTCCGTCGCAGCGTGGGCGAGTGTCGTGACATCCTGCAGCGAACGCCCGGTGGCCTCGGCGACCAGGCGCACGTCCTCGTACTCGGGCTTTGCGCGTCGGCGTCCATCCGGCAGCGCGGAAACCTTCACGCGCACATCGTGCCCGAGCACCTCGACTGTTCGCATGTCGCGTGCGAGGGCGTGTCTCGCCACACGACTCCAGCGCACTCCTAACGTCGTCGTACGGGAGAAGAGCAACGTTTGCAGCCCTGGGGCCTCGGCATCGCGACACAACACTTCAATGCGCGTGCCCATGCGACCCTTCTTCATAACGACGGTGATGCAGGTCACATCGAGCGCGCCGGCTTCGCGTAAGGCGTCCGCCGCGGCGGCTACGTGCTCCGGCGACATATCGTCAATGTCCGTGGCCAGCAGTGCCAGCGTCTCCTCGCCGCCCCGCCCCGACCCGCTTGCGGCCACTTCCTCCGCGAGCATGATGCGAAGCGCGTTAGGCCGGTCCGCGGGATCCTTCGTACCGGCCCCGAATCCCGAACGGAGCGGCGTGTATTCGTCAGGCGTGTAGCCTGACGAGAGCACCCGAACCAGCGCCGCGCCAGTCGGCGTCACGAGCTCACCAGACCCCGCGGGCCCGGGCTTCACGCGGAGCCCCTCGAGCAGTTTGAGCGTCGCCGGCGCGGGCACAGGCAGAACACCGTGCGCTGCCTTCACGAACCCGTCCCCGAGCATCAGCGTCCCGCAGTAGACACGCGTTATGCCCAGCTCGTGGAATCCCCAGATCGAGCCGAGGATATCGAGAATCGCGTCAACGGCGCCGACCTCATGCAGATGCACTCGCTCCATCGTCGTGCCGTGGATCTCCGCTTCCGCCGCCGTCACCGCGGTGAACGCCGCGTCGGCGCGATCGCGCACCTCTGGTGGCGCTCCGGACGCATCCAGAATGCGCCGTATGTGGCTGAGATGTCGGCCGTGCGGCTGCGGCGGAACCGTGAAGTCCACCTTCTTGCACGCGATGCCGGAGCGGTGCACGTCGGTGACGTGCACCGCGACCCCGTCGAGCCCGAGACGATGCGGAAGCGACTTCAGCCACTCCACACTCAGTCCGAGGTCGATCAGGGCGCCGAGTGTCATGTCCCCAGCGATGCCGCTGAAGGGGTCGAGGATAGCTATCGGCACAGCCGGAAAAGTTATCGGGCGCCCGCCGTACAAGGCTAGCCTTTCACCGCCACGGCGAACGGTTTCCTGACCGGAGCGCCTCAGCGGTACGAGGCACCGCTCCCGGTGTTGTAGACGACGACTTCGGCGTTGGGGTCCAAACGACCTGACTCGACGAGTTTCTGGGTCACCGCGAGGGCGCAGCCGCCTTCAGGGGCAGCGTCGATCCCGCTGCAGGACGCCAGCTGATACGTGGCCTTTCGGATCGTCTCCTCACCGACGCTGTCAGCCTCGCCTCGGCTCTCCCTCAATGCACGCAGAACGAGCCGATCCCCGAGCGGGCCAGGCACGCGCAGGCCAGCCGCATGTGTCGACGGGTTCTCCCATGGGGTGGCCGACTCCGCGCCCGCACGGAACGCACGCACCAGCGGCGCGCAACCATCCGCCTGCGCGACGATGACGCGCGGGAAGCGCGTCTCTTTCGGTAGCCATCCCCAACGTACCATCTCGGCAAACGCCTTCCACATCCCAATGACGCCCTCGCCGCCCCCTGTCGGATACACGACGACATCCGGAAGCCGCCACTCGAGTTGCTCCGCGAGCTCGTAGCCGAGCGTCTTGTTGCCCTCGGCGCGGTACGGCTCGCGCAGCGTCGCGACGTTGAAGAAGCCGTCCGATGCGGCGAACGCGGTTGCGGCCTTGCCCGCGTCGCCAATGTGTCCGTCGACGAGCTGCAGGTCTGCGCCGACCGCTCGGATGGTATCGAGTATCGGCTTGGGCGTCGTCGCGGGTGCGTATACCCGCACCGGCACGGCCGCCGCAGCACCGTACGCCGCGAGGGCCGCACCCGCGTTGCCGGCCGTCGGAACCACGAGCCCCGGAACTCCGTGTCCACGCGCGCGCGTCACAGCGGCGCTCAGCCCTCGGGCCTTGAACGACGCGGTCGGGTTCACCGCCTCGTCCTTGACCCACAGCCGCCTAACGCCGACGTCCTTCGCGAGTTGCGGAAGCTCGATGAGCGGCGTGAACCCTTCGCCGAGCGAGACGGGCTGCTCGCCAGCCTGCAGCGGCAGCGCGTCGGCATACCGCCACATGTCCCACCGGGACCGAAGCGCGGCGCGATCCGGCGTCGACGTGATCTCCGCGAGGAACGGTTGACCGCACTTCGGGCACGTTCCAACGCGCGCGCTGCTCGGTTCGTCGTGGCCACAGCCAGAACAGCGGAGAGTCCAGGTCGTCACGGTGTGTCGGGAGTTTGAGAGACATGAAGAACTTCAGGAACGTCGTGCGGGTCGTGCTCGTGGGACGTCGATTCGTTGGGCACTACTGTCTCCGGCAGCGCATCGTTAGGCGTCGGCTCGGTGGCGTCAGCCACCGCGACGGCCTGCGACGCGCCCGCGACGTCGGATGCAGTCCCCTGATGCGGACCTGCCAATCTGTCGAGCAGCTTCTGGGCGCTCGATGCGGAAAATCCCGGAAGCGCGGCGATCTGCTCGACCGTCGCCTCACGAACGCCCTGCACACTCCCGAACGTCTGAATGAGCGCGCGGCGCTTCGACGGTCCGATCCCCGGGATGCTGAGCAGCTCCGACGTGACCGTGCGCAACGAACGCCGCTTCCGATTATACGTCACCGCGAACCGATGCGCTTCGTCCCGCGCCTGCTGCAGCATGCGCAGCCCCGGTGATCGGCGCGGCAGGCGAACGGGGTCGGAGCGACCGATGACGAAGATCTCCTCCTCACGCTTCGCGAGGCTGATCAACTGCAGCGTCTCGAGGTTGAGCTCTCGTAGTGCGTCCGCGGCGGCACTCAGCTGGCCCTTGCCGCCGTCGATGACGACGAGGTCCGGGAGCGCTTTCTGTTCGTCGAGACGCCGCCGAAAATATCGCCCGACGACTTCACGCATCGACGCAAAGTCGTCGGTGCCAACGACCGTCTTCACCTTGAACTTGCGATACTCCGCACGGCGCGGGCGCCCGTTCTCGAACCACACGCACGAGCCCACGGTGTCGGTGCCCTGCGCGGTGGAAATGTCGAAGCACACGAGCGAGCGAGGGAGGCGTTGCAGCCCGAGGGCACGACCCAACTCGTAGACGGGACTCGTCGCGCGCTCCTCGCTCTCGAGCGTCGCGAGCTTGAGCTCCTCCAAGCAGGTGCCGCGCATTCTGCTGCGCGAGATCCACGAGCTCGCGCCGCGGTCCGCGTTGCGGTACGACGACGCGCGTGCCCTGCGTCAATGTCTCGATGGCTTCACGATCCTCGAAGTCGAACGGCACGAGCAACTCGTCTGCACGTTCCTCCGCGGTCACGTACGTGCGCGCGAGGTAGGCCGACAGCACAGCGGCGTCGTCCTCGCCATCGATGTTCTCCACGAAGCGATGGTCTCTCCCGAGCAGCTTCCCGCGTCGAATGCGAAGGATCGCGACACACGCGTCATCGCCGTCACGCGCATAGCCAACGACGTCGCGATCTCCGCCCTCTACTTCCAGCACGACGCTCGGCTCCTCCATCCGTTCGAGGTGCCGCAGCGCGTCGCGCAGCTCGGCCGCTCTCTCGAAGTCGAGCGACATCGCGGCGTCCTCCATGCGGTCCCGTACGCGGCGAATCACCTCGTCCGCGCGCCCGTCGAGAAAGAGCACGACCTCGTCGATCATCGCGCGGTAGTCCTCACGCGACTGCGCGAGAATGCATGGCGCCTTGCAGCGGCCGATGTGATGATCGAGGCAAGCTCGCTCGGGCATCTCCTTCGGCATGTCGTAGTTGCACGACCGGACCGTGAAGATGCGCTTCACGACATTCAGCGCGCGTCGCATCTGTCCGACGTCGGTGTACGGCCCGAAGTACTTGGCGCCATCGTCGAGCAGGCGGCGCGTGACGAAGACGCGAGGGAACGGCTCCTGGACCGTGACCTTGATGTACGGATACGACTTGTCGTCGCGCAGCGCGATATTGAAGCGAGGCCGATACTCCTTGATCAGGTTCGCTTCGAGAATGAGCGCGTGCGCCTCGGTCGGCACGACGATCGTATCGAGATCGGCCGCCTGACGCATGAGCGCGCGCGTTTTCACGCTCTCGAGATGATCGCTGGCCAGGTAGCTCCGGACACGCGAGCGGAGTCGTTTGGCCTTGCCAACATACAGCACGACGCCCTCCGCATCCTTCCACAAGTACACGCCTGGTGACTCCGGAAGATGCGGCAGCTTGGCGGTGATCGCGTCGGCGGCAACGAACATGCACGAAAACTAGACGCGGGCCACTCGATCGTGGAGCCCAGCGGCGTCGACGTCGCGCTCGCTAGGCCGCTGGTGGTCGCCGGCGCAGTCCGAGCCGTCGAGCGATGCCCGCGGCGTCCTCTACACCCGCGACAGACGTGCAAAGAAAGTAGGTCGCGCCGTAAACGGCGATCACGATCACACCGACAACGAGCGGCCGCTGAACCGTCACGAACATCCGCACGACAGACGCGACGACCGCGGAAAGCGCAGCGGATCCCCACAGTATCGCGATTCGTCGCGGAGGGATCGTCGTGCGCCCAATCCGTCGGTGCACCGCACGCCTCAGCAGCGCGAATTCGACCCATCCCGCAATGCCGGCCGAAACCGTGAGCCCGGCTGCGCCCCACTGCGGATCGAGTCCGAGCGCCGCCCGCAACGGCAGCGCAAACAGGTAGCCGAGCACGATGGTGAGCGTCACGCGGACGAGCGCGAACCGGAACGGAGTCTTCGTATCGCGCAGCGCGTACAGCGACAATGCGTACAATCGCCCGAGCGTCGTGGCGAGCAATCCAACGGCAGAGCCGGCGAGAATACCCCAGACCCAGACTGCCACATCGCGATTGAACTTTCCGTTCTGGTAAATGACGCCGGCGACGACGTCGCCAATGGCAAGAAATGCCATCGCTGACGGAATGATCCAGAACGCGATGCGACGCATCGCCGCCTCGAGCCGTACGCGCATTGCCGCCGCGACAGTCTCGTCATCGCCGCGCAGTGTGGACATCGCCGGCAGCTCCGCGGCCGATACCGACATCCCGAAAAGACTCACCGGCAGCACAGACAGGTTCTGGGCGTATGTCAACGCAGCGACGGAGCCCGCAATGAGGAACGACGCAATCCACGCATCGACATAGGCGCTGATCTGCACGACGCCTCGACCGACGAACACCGGCCCGAAGTTCCGCACGACCTCACGCACGTGAGAGGAGCGCGTCATCAGCCCAAGACGCAGCCGACCCAGCAGCTTCAACACCAGCGGCAGTTGCACGAGCATCTGGAGCGCGCTGCCGACAACGGAGCCCCACGCAAGCCACACTGCGAGATCCGACAGACTCCTGTTCCCGCCGAACCACAGCAGTGTCGCGATCATCGCGACGTTCCATAGCACAGGCGCCGAGTAGGACAGGAAGAACTTGCGGTGACTGTTGAGAATCCCGAGGCACCACGCCGACAAGACGAGCAGCCCGGCGCCGGGAAAGAGCACTCGCACGAGCGTGACCGTGAGGTCGCGCTTTCCGCCTGGGAATCCCGCGGCAATGAGGTCGACGAGCACCGGCGTCGCCACGACGCCCACGAGCACGAGCAGCGAGACGATCAACGCGAGAATGGAGAACACCGCACCGGCGACGCGCGTCGCTTCCTCACCTTCCTCGTGCGCGACGAGCGACGCGTACACGGGGATGAACGACGCCGACAGCACGCCTTCGCCGAAGAGATTCTGCAGCAGGTTCGGGATACGGAACGCGGCGCGGAACGCGTCGGCTTCGTCGGTGACGCCGAAGTAGAAGCCGAACACGCGCTCGCGAACGAGGCCGATGATGCGACTGAGGAGGATCCCTGCCGCGACGAGCGCGGCGGGCCGCAGGCGCAACCGACCCAGCAACGTCCGCGGCGCCGGTGCAGCGTCCACCGTGTGCGTTATCGGGCCGGCAGAATCAGCCACGGCCTAACGCGGCCGCCGACGGGCCAGCGGTCGCGCTCTCCGCCGTCCTCACACCGACCAGGTCACGCGCATGGTCACGGGCGCCTTCGAGCATGCGGTCCGTGATGACGCGCCCGTGGCGCGCGAGGAACGGAAGCAGGTTGAGCGCCCGCTCCTGTCGCGAGCCTAACGGGAAGAGCGAGCCGCGCGCGGTACCGATCTGCGTCATGGTCTCGTCGCTCCGGCGCTTGGCCGCGGCGACGATGCGCCGGTGCAAGCGATCGAGGCGATGTTGCATCGAACGCTGCGCACCGGCCACGACCTCGGGTGGTAGCGGCAGGCCGCTGCCCTCGGTCGCATCGCGGAGCGCCTCGGATCGCGCATCGAGCTCTGTCCGTAACTGGGCGAACGCGCGAGAAAGCTCTGGCGGAATCGACTCCGTCGCGAGCCGCCCCTCGGCGCGATGGGGATCCGCCAACTCCTGCTCATCGATACCGAGGCGAGCAAGAATGCGCGCGACGTGCGGCTCGATGATGGTCGTCGACCATCGGGGCACCGCGAGCGGTGGCGCCAGCGACAGCGCCGTCGCGACGGCCGACACCTGCGCGAAATACGCGAACTCACCGGGACCAGCCACGTAGGCCACCGTCGGAAACAGCGCGCGCTCGATGACGGGCCGCAGCAGTACGTTAGGCGAGAGCACCGTCGCGCTGCCGGCGCCATCCCCGACCGATGCCGCGACAGCCGCCGCCTCGGTGAGCGGAACGCGCCGTTTGTCAGGCGTTCCGGCTGGTCGCTCGAACACGAGCGACAGCCCCTCGACCTCGGTGACCTGCACCTGGTAGCCGGCGGATACGATCGCGGCGTCTCGATCGCGGAGCGCCTGCGCCACGTCTCCACTGCGGTCGAGCGCGCGCACGAGAAACGGTCGCGCCGCCGACGTCACGCTCGCATGGGCGGCGTCGAGTACCGCGATGCCGAGTGGTTCGAAGAGCTCACGCAGCAGCTGCAGGTACGCGCCTCCAACGGTCGCGCCGAGCCGATACGCGGTTCGCGCCGCGCGCAGCGGGCGCTCGTCGACGGTCGTGCCGCACGCTCGCTCGAGCGCCGCCAGCGCCGCGGCGGGATCAGTAAGCGGCATCTCGGCCATCGGACGCCCCAGCGCAGCGCCCGGGGCGACCGACAACCGCTCCGCGCCGCCTGGAACGGCGATCGCTGTCCACGCGGCCTCGGCGAAATCTGCGTCGTCGTTCGCGGCCCAGAACACGGGCGCCGCCGGAGTGCCTGTGGCGGCTTCGATTTCGTCGGCCAGCGCGAGCGCGCTCAGCGCTTTGGACCAGGTGTAGATCGGTCCGCCGAAGAGGCCCGGCTGTTGACCGGTCGTCACGACGACGCCCCGCCCCTTCGCGACACGCTCGAGGCGCGCCGCCGCCGCGCCCGTCGCGGCGAACGCCGGTGCGAGCGCGCCGAGCCAATCCCTGTCGCTCGTGCTCGCGCGCACCGCTTCGGCACGTGCCGTCCACCCCGCCACCGACGTCGGACGAGCCACATACCAGTCGCCAAGTCGGCCTTCGATGCCGGCGCGTGCGAGCGGTGAGCCGCCGAGCGGCTCGGTGCGGACGATAGGCTCACTCATGCCTGATCAGGCCCCCGGTCACGTCGCGACAGCCAGCGTTAGGCATCATTTGTGGTAGGGCTCTCCGCGCACGATCGTCCCCGCCCGGTACAGCTGCTCGGCGAGAACGAGCCGCGCGAGCTCGTGCGGCAACGTCCAGGAAGAAAACGAGACGCGCGCAGCGGCACGCTCGGTAAGATCGTCAGCCAGCCCGTGCGCGCCTCCGATCACGAAGGCCACGTCGCTCGCGGACTCGCGCAGCCGTTGCACCCAGGCCGCGAACTCCGGCGACGATACCCGTCGTCCGCTGACATCGCAGGCGATGACCTGAGCGCCACCGACAGCGTGGGCGAGGCGCTCCCCCTCGCGTTTGCGCACGAGGTCCGTGTTCGCGGCGCGCACGGGTTCGTCCTTCACCTCGAACACGTGAAGAGGCCAGTAGCGTCGCGCACGCTCCTCGTAGTCATGGATCGCCGCGGCGAGCGGCTCGTTCCTCGGCTTGCCGACCACGGCGACGATCAGGCGCATGAACGGACACGATGGTGGCGGGCGCCATCAACAGGACGCCCGCCGCCCGTCGTTGTTAGGCATAGATGCCGCGCAGCCGGTGCACCGTCGCCACCCGGCTGATCGAAAGCATGTACGCCGCGGTGCGCATGTTCACCTTGTGCTGGCGCGAGAGGTCGAGCACGTCCTTGAAGCTGCGCGTCATGATGTCGCGCAGCCGGTCGTTGACGGTATCCTCTGTCCAGAAGTAGCCGCCACGGTCCTGGACCCACTCGAAGTAGGAGACGGTCACCCCACCGGCGTTCGCCAGGATGTCGGGGATCACGAAGATGCCCTTCTCCTCGAGCACGGCATCGGCAGCGGCGGTCGTCGGGCCGTTGGCGCCCTCGCAGATGATCTTCGCGCGAATCTTCCCCGCGTTCTTCGTCGTGATGACGTTCTCGAGCGCGGCCGGCAGCAACACGTCGACGTCGAGCGTGAGGAGCTCGTCGTTCGTGATCCGATCGCCCTTCGTGTAGCCTTCGAGCGAGCGGTGCTCCTTCACGTAGGCGATGGCGTCTTCGACGTCGATTCCGTCCGCGTTGTGCACGCCACCGGTGCGGTCGCTGATCGCGACGATCTTGCATCCTTCGCGCTGCATGCAGCTGCGACGCGATCGAGCCCACGTTGCCGAATCCCTGCACCGCGACCGTTGTGCCGCGCACGTTCATGCCGAGGTGCGCGAGCGCCTCCTTCGTGACGATCATGCAGCCCGCGGCCTGTCGCCTCGCGACGCCCGAGCGATCCGCCCATCTCCACTGGCTTGCCGGTGACGACCGCGGTCACGGTGTGGCGCACGTGCATCGAGTACGTGTCCATCACCCACGCCATCACGCGCTCGTTCGTGTTCACGTCAGGCGCTGGGACGTCCGAGTCAGGGCCGAGCGTCGAGATGATTCCCGCCGTGTAGCGACGCGTCAGTCGCTCGAGCTCCCCGACGCTCATCTTGAGCGGATCGCACACGACGCCGCCCTTCGCGCCGCCGAACGGGAGGTTCACGACCGCACACTTCCACGTCATCCAGGCGGCGAGTGCCTTCACCTCGTCCAGCGTGACATTCATGTCGAAGCGAATACCGCCCTTAGCCGGCCCGCGCGACGTGTTGTAGAGCACGCGGTGGCCCGTGTAGACCTCCACCTCTCCGTTGTCCAGCAACACGGGCACCGAAACGGTGATCTGCTTCTCCGGATGCCGCAGCACCTTGTAGAGGCCCGGCTCGAGGTCGAGGAGGTCGGCAGCACGGTCGAACCGCGACATCATCGCCTCGAACGGGTTTTCCTCGTTCAGGAAGCGATCCTTGTCAGGGCGAACGATGCGATCGGTGGGAAGTCGGAGGTCAGTGGCCATGGAATCAATCAAGGGGTCGGGACGGACCCGACCGTCGAGAATGGATTGAAGCGGAACGAGCAAGGAGCGTCGTGGTCAGCACATCGTCCACCGCGCCGACGCCGCGCTCGACGACGACGCGCTGGGAAACATACCACAGAGGCGACGGACCGGGCCACAACGGGCCCAGCTTCACGGCATCCTTGAGGGTGCACACGACGCGGTCGTAGCGCTCGGCGCGCTTGCGCAGCACGGCTACGTCAGCCGCAGAGTAGCGGTGATGGTCTCGAAACACGGCGGTCTCCACGCGCGCTCCCGTCCGCGCAAGCTGGGCTTCGAACGCCGCAGGATCCCCAATCGCCGAGATCGCGAGCACAGATTCGTTAGCCAGCACGCTCAGGTCGACGGTCGTGGTCCCGTTCGCATCGCGAAGGGTGCCCGGGTCGAGGTGGACGATGGCCGTCGGAATCGCGGTCGCGGCGCCGCGTAGCGCGTCGATCACCAGCATCGCCTGATCGAGCGACGCGGCCTTGCGCGTCACGATCGCCAGCGACGCTCGGCCCGCGGCCGAGAGGCGCTCGCGCCACGGGCCTGCGGGAAGCAGATGCCGCTGCCGTCCCCGCCACCGGTCGGCGCTGATCACGACGATATCGGCGACGCGGCTGGCCTGCCGATGCTGAAAGGCATCGTCGAGCACGGCGACATCGCAGCCGAGATCGCGCGCCTGAATACAGCCGGCGACACGATCAGGCGACACGACCACAGGCACGTCGGGGTTGAGCGTCCGGTGCACGAGAGGCTCGTCGTCCCCGTACCCGCGAAGCACGATTGCCGGCGTGGCCCCCTGGTCGCGCAGGCGCTTCGCGAGATACGCCGCGAGCGGCGTCTTGCCCGTGCCGCCAACCGTCAGATTCCCAACGCTGAGCGCCGGAATCGCCGTTGCGTGCGTGTTCAGGATGCCTGACGAGTACAGCGCGGCTGCGAGTGGCACTAACTGTGTGGAACAGCAGCTCCGCCGGCACTAGCGCGGCGCGTGCGACGCGCGCGCCAATGCCGTCGCTCTCCCACAGCGTCCGCAGCCAGTCGCCGTCACCCACGCTCTGCCACGGCGATGGCTTCGTCGATCAGCGCCTCGAACCGCGGAGCCTCGAGCTCCGCTTCCCGGGCGGATGCCGCCGTCACGAACGTCGGGGCGCTATACGCGAGCGTCACGCGGCTGAATGGCTTCGGGATCATGAATCGATCCCAGCTCTTGAGGTACCATGCACGCGAGGCGCTGATTCCGACGCCGATGATCGGCGCGCCTACGCGCTGCGCTGCGACCAGAGCTCCGCTGGCGAATTTGCGCGCCGGCCCTCGTGGCCCGTCAGGGGTTACGGCAACCTCGATCCCGGCTTCCAACTCACGCACGATCCCGAGTAACGCGCGTGCGGCGCCGCGCGATGAGGACCCACGAATGGTTTGGTGACCCAATCGTTCCGCGATGCGGGCGACGATCTCCCCGTCGCGATGTGAGCTGATGACGATGCGCACGCCTTCGGAACGATGACGCCACAGCAGCGGAAGGAGCTGGCCGTGCCAGAACGCGAACACGAATGGTTGGCGCTGCGCGCGAAGCGCCTTGAAGCCTGCATCATTCGCTATGCGGAACCGCCATGTACTCGCCAGTACCCGGATCAGCAGCGTCCCGAGAGCAACGAGGACAGGCAGCTTCCAGCCTCGCTTTGCTTCGTTCTTTGTCTCACTCACACTGCGAGCTCACTCGCGATCGCTGCGACGCGCTCGGCCGCTCCTGGTGTGCCGAGCTTCGACCGCACGTCGGCCAGGCCCTCGAGCATCGCGCCGCGACGCGGATCGTCATGGTCGAGCAACGGCTGCAGCGTCTCTGCGACGCGTTCGGGTACGACGGCATCCTGTACGAATTCCGGAGCGACTTCGCGCCCCGCAACGACGTTCACCAGTCCGATGCGTGGGATCTTCACGACTCGGCGCGCGATCGCGTACGTCCATGGACTCGTCTTGTAAGCGACGACCAGCGGACACCCCGCCACGGCCGCCTCGAGTGTCGTCGTGCCGCTCTTGCAGAGCGCCGCGTCCGCTGCGCGCAGCACGGTGAACGATGCGGACGGCACACGGGGATACGGGCACCGCGCGGGATCGATGGTCACGGTGGACGCGGCGCTGACGATGACGCGTAGACCTGGACGCTTCCGTTCGAGAATCTGCGCCGTGCGCACGAAGTCATCGAGGTGTCGGTGAATCTCCTGCGCGCGACTGCCAGGAAACAACGCCAGTACCTCGTCGGACTCCTTGAGTCCGAGCATGCGCCGCGCCTCCGCGCGCTCGGGCATTTCACCGATGCGATCCAGCAACGGATGACCGACGAACGTAGCGTTGATTCCGTGCGAGCGCAGCAGCGATTCCTCGAACGGCAGGATCGGTGCGGCGCGCGTCACTATCTTCGACAGCTCGGCGAGCCGGCCCGCACCCCACGCCCACACCTGCGGCGTGATGTAGTAGAGCACCGGAACGCCCGCGGCCGCCGCGGCCGCCGCGAGCTTCATGTTGAAGCCCGGATAGTCGATGACCACGAGCAAGGCGACCGTACCCGATCGCAGCCGGCGCTTGAGCGACGACAACAACGCGTAGTGTCGAGGCACCTGCCTAACGACTTCGACGAAGCCCATCACCGCCATGCGATCGGACCGCTCGATCAGCGTGACGCCGGCGTTCTCCATGCGCGAGCCTCCGATGCCGGTCAGCGCGAGGTCGGGACGCATGCGCTTCAACGCGGCCGCGAAACCGGACGCGTGAAGATCGCCGGACGCTTCCCCGGCGATGATGAGCACTTCACGCACGCGCGACCGTACCTGCGTCCGCCGCGGCTCCTGTGCGGCCCAAGCCAGAAAGCGACGGCAGCGTGCGCTCGATCTCGCTGACGATGCGTAGCGCGACTGCCAACGCCTCTCGGCCATCCTGTCCCGTCACGACGACCGGCTGCTCACCCCGCACCGCGGCGATGAAGCTCTCGAACTCCAGTCGGAGCGGCTCGCCCTCCGGCGCTTCGAGCGGAATACGCTCGACGAACGCTTCCAGCGCGAGTGGGCCTTTCGCGAGTTGAGCAAGATCGAGGTCACCACGAAGCCGGTAGAACTCACCGTCGCCCGCCGCGAGGTCGAGCGAGATGTATCCGCTCTGCTGGAAGATGCGAACCTTCCGCATGCGCTCGCGCGACACGCGACTCGACGTGATGTTCGCGACGACGCCCGAGTCGAACGAGATGCGCGCATTCGCAATGTCCACGAACGGCGTCAGCACCGGCACACCGACCGCCGCGACATCGGCGACGTGACTCCCGACCAGCGTCAGGACGAGATCGATGTCGTGAATCATGAGATCCAGCACGACCGCGACGTCCGAGCCGCGCGGGTTGAACGGCGCGAGTCGGTCGCTGTCGATGAATCGTGGCGCCTCGACGAATGGCAGCGCCGCACGCACCGCACGGTTGAATCGCTCGACGTGGCCGGTCTGCACGATGGCCCCTGTCCGCTCGGCGATCGCCGAGCAATTCGTCCGCTTCCGCGAGCGTCGTCGCGATGGGCTTTTCGATGAGCAGGTGACGCCCTTTCTCGAGCGCCACCTTCGCGACGGCGTAGTGCGCCGGCGTCGGCACGGCGATCGTGAGCGCATCGCACGCATCGACGAGTGCCTCGACGGTGTCGAATGCGGGCACGTTCAACTCGCTCGCGACCTGCTGCGGCGCGCTCGGGTCGCGCGTCGTGGAAGCCGACGAGCGTCGCGCCCTCGACATCTCTGAACAGGCGGACGTGGTGGTAGCCTAACGCCCCCGCGCCGATGACGCCGACCCGCACCGGCGCCGTCAAAACCCGACCCCGCGCTGACTCTCCTCGATGAACTGCAGGAAGTATTCGACTTCGGGCAGCGGCTGAAGCTCCGACCGCGCTCGCTCCATCGCCTGGGAGACGTTGAGCTCCGAGCGGAAGAAAAGTCGATACGCGCGCTTGAGCTCACGGACGGTCTCGTCGGCGAACCCGCTGCGCTGCAGACCGACGCTGTTCAGCCCGTAGAGCTTTACCGGGTTACCGACCGCCTTGATGAACGGCGGAACGTCCTTCGCGACGCGCGACATTCCACCAACGAAGCTATGACGTCCGATCTTCACGAACTGATGCGCTGCGGACAGCCCCGATAGAATCGCGCGATCCTCGACGGTGACGTGGCCGGCGAGCTGCGTGCCGTTCGAGATGATCACGCCGTCGCCCACGTGACAGTCGTGCGCGAGGTGCACGTACGACATGAGGAAGCATCCCTTCCCCACGCTCGTCTTGAACGACTGAGCGGTGCCGCGGTTGATCGTCGAGTACTCGCGAATCCGCGTGCCGTCGCCGATCTCGACCCACGTCTCCTCACCCTTGAACTTGAGATCCTGGGGATCGCCGCCGAGAATGGTCCCGATGCCGACGCTGACGTTGGTGCCGAGCCTAACGTTTTTCTCGAGGACGGTGCGCGCGTCGAGCGTACAGCCGTCGCCGATGAAGCAGCTCTCACCGACGATCGCGTACGGTCCAATCGTGACGTTGTCGCCGATCTCGGCGCGCGGTGACACGATGGCCGTCGGATGGATCCCGGGCATTACGCTGTGGACTCGCTCATCGGTCTCGCACCATCGCCGCCATCTGCGCCTCCGCGACAAGCTCACCGTCTACCTTCGCCACACCGTTCATCTTGCAGATGCGCCCGCGGATCTGAACCACCTCGAGCTCGAAGCGGAGCTGATCGCCCGGCTTCACCGGCCGTCGCCACTTCACGTTGTCGAGCGACATGAAGTACACGACCTTGGTCTCCGGATCATCAAACGATCCCATGAGCAACATGCCCGCCGACCTGCGCCATCGCTTCGATGATCAGCACGCCGGGCATGATCGGGTGACCCGGGAAATGCCCCTGAAAGAACGGCTCGTTGATCGTCACGTTCTTCAGCCCGACGATCCGCTTCCCGTGCTCGATCTCGAGGATCCGGTCAACGAGCAGGAATGGATACCGATGCGGGAGGATCTTCATGATCTCTTCGATTCCGATCACGGTATTCTCCTTCCCCGCCTGCTTGGTGAGTTCTCGAACGAGCAAGATCGTTCCCCTGTGACTCGGTTTATGTGCAACGACTCGCACCCGCACCCGACGCCCCGCGAGCGCCAGGTCGCCCGACGCAATCGAGCGCCTTGTGGCGCACGAACTCATCAGGCCAACGCAGCGTGTTCTCGATGACACTATCGCCATCGAGCACGACCGCGTTCTGCGTCGACCCGCCACGAATCAGTCCTCGCGACCGGAGCGCATCGACCTCGCGCGCGAATCCGAACGTACGCGCCGGCGCAATCTCCCGCGCAAACACGTCGGGCGTCACCGTGTACCGGCATTCCTGGCGCCCAATGAGCGGATGCGGGAAATTCGATCGACACCGACAGGTCGAGCGTGTCGGACGGGTGCGCCTCGTACACCGACTCGCCGTCGACGACGCGCACCGACGACTGCAGCGTAAGATACTGTGCCTGGCCCCGCTGCTCCGTCCAGCCGGCGGATCGCAACGCGTCCAGAAATGGCGCCGCACTTCCATCCATGATCGGCGGCTCGGGCCCGTCGATCTCGATCGTCACGTCATCGACCTCGACCCCAGCGATCGCCGCAAGCACGTGCTCAACCGTGTGGATCGCGTCATCGCCGCTGCCGAGCTGCGTCCGCCGCTCGGTCAGCACTGCGTGCTCTACGACCGCGGGGATTACCGGCGTCCCCGGTCTGTCGGTGCGAATGAACCGGATGCCGTAGCCCGCGGGCGCCGGTCGGAACGTGAGACGACACGCCACCCCGAGATGCAGCCCGACTCCCTCGAGCGTCACCGGGCGCGAGATCGTTCGACGAGACGTCATTCGCGCTCCACCAGGCGTTCGAGCTTCTTGATGATGTCGGCCAGACGCAGCACGGCGGCGCTAGCCCGGAGCGACTGCCGATGCGGACGCGCCGGGTAGCCGGACCAGGTCTCGCCCGGCGGCACATCGCCGAACACGCCCGCCTGCCCAGCTATCTGCGCGCGCGCCCCAATCGTGATGTGACCGCCGAGTCCCGCCTGTCCCGCAATGACGGCCCCGTCTTCCACGCGGGCGGAGCCGGCGATACCGACCTGCGCCAGGATGAGGCACAACCGGCCGATGCGCACGTTATGCGCGATGTGCACGAGGTTGTCGATCTTGGTCCCCGCACCAATCACCGTGTCATCGACGCTGCCACGATCGATCGTCGTGTTGGCGCCGATTTCGACGTCGTCCTCGATGATGCAACGACCGACGTGCGGAATCTTCTCGTGCGCCGCGTTGCGAAACACGTAGCCGAAACCATCGCTCCCGAGTCTCACGCCGGCATGAACCACGACACGGTTGCCGAGCGTCGTGCCACTGTACAGAGTGGCGGACGGGAACACGCGGCTGTCGGTGCCGACCACCACGCCCGCGCCGACAGAGACGTGTGCCTCGATCCAGCTCCGGTCGCCGATCGCCGCGCCGTCCGCAATGACGGCATACGGACCGATCGTCACGTCGTTGCCTAACGTGACGCCACGACCGAGGCGCGCCGTCGCATGCACCCCGGGCTCGCGGGCCGGAGATCTGTACAGGCGTGGCAGCACCGCGAGCATCGCATCGTGCGGGCGATCGACCACGATCCGCGCAGCCGCCGTCGTCGCGAGCTCGGCGAATTCCGGCGCGATGAGCACGACGCTCGCCCGCGTTCGCTCGTACATCGGTGCATAACGCGCTTTCGCGAGAAAGCTCAGGTCTGTGTTCGTCGCGCGATCGAGCGGCGCCATGGCACGTACTTCGGCCGCGCCATCGCCCGTCACCACGCCGCCCACGAGGCCCGCAATGTCCGAAGCGGTGAGAGTGCGAACACCCTCACCGCTCGTCGATCGTTCAACCTGCTGCGACGCTGCCACTGCGACTACGGTTTCGGCCGAGTCGCACCCGCGGGGGCGGGGCGCGGTCCCGCAGGTGCCCCCTTGCCGGTATCTGTCTTCGGTGCGCCGGGCGCCGGACGCCGTCACCGGCACGGGCTTCAGCCGCGAGATGACTTTCTCTGTGACATCAAGGTTCCGATCGGCCGCCACGATAACGCCGGCCTCCGACCCAGCATCCAGAATGAACGCGTAGCCATCTTCCTGACGAATATCGTCGAGGACTTTCCGGATCTGGTCCATGATCGGCTTCACGAGCTCCATCTGCCGCTGCTGCATCTGCTGATCGAGCGCGCCGGCTCGCGCTTGATAGTCTTCCTGCTTCTTGCGAATGGCCGACTCGCGCTGCTCGCGAACGTTCGCGGCGAGCGTCGCCTGCGCCTTCTGGTAATCCGCGATCATCGTCTGCAGAGAGTCGCCCATTTTCTGTACCTGGGATCGCGACGTCTCCATCTCCTTGTTGAACTGATCCTCGGCTGCCTGGCGGCCAGGCGCGCGAGACAGGATCACCTTGCTATCGACGTAGCCGATCTTCTGAGGTCCCTGCGAGAAGGCTGGGGCCGCAATGACGGGAGAGAGAACAAGCGCGAGCTTCGTCGCGCGGCGTATCAGATTCATGATAGAGCTCCGGAGTTTTAGAACAGCTGACCGAGTCGGAAGTGAAGAATCCACTTCGGGTCCGGACGTCCGAACTTGTCCAGACGATCGAAGCCGTAGCCGTAGTCGAGCCCGAGTGGCCCGAGCGGGGTGACGGTCGAAACACCGATGCCCGCACCGCGGAAGAGCCGCGTGGGGTCGAACTGGCCGGCCTTCCTGTACAGGTTGCCGACGTCGTAGAACAGATTCCCGTAGAGCGACTGGTTCACGCGAAGTCCGAGTTCCGCCGTGCCGTTGAAGAACGCTTTGCCGAACGACAAGCGCGTGGCGTTGAAGTTGTCGGTACCGGTGACGTAGCCACGGGGCGAGATCGAGAACTCCTGGTAGCCGCGCAACTGCTCGCCGTACTGTACGCCGCCCATGGCGAACTCCTGCGAGAAGAAGAACGGACCCGTGTTCCCGCTGACCATACCCGCGCGAGCCGTAAGCCCGAGCACGAACTTCAACGGTTGCGAACCGGCGGCCTTGCCGCCGATCTGGCCGAGCGGCGCGTAGGCGCGGCTCTCCGCGCGGTACTGCTGGAATCTGTACGTGCCGCCTAACGGCCCACCCGACAGCTGCGCCGAGATGCTCTGCATCCCGCCAGACGTCGCGAACGGCATGTCGGCTCGCGTGTCGTGCGCCAGGGTCGAGCCGACCGTCGAGCGGTACGTGCTGTTGCCGTAGATGCTGGATTGTTCGCCGAGCAGGCCGCTCGTGCCGAAGCGTCACGACTTCCGCACCATAGTTGAGAGCGGATTCGCGAGTACGGTGACCGCGGAACCGGGAAACCAACCTCGAACGATCCACCGGTTCGCAGGCTACGACCCAGGTCGGCGACGGTGTAACGCGCCTGCGTCCGATAGGCCGAGACCGTCCCCGAGAAACGCGTCTGGCGGATAGCCGGGTCGCTATACGAGAGGTTGAAGTCGTTCACGTATCGGCCGAACTGCCACTGCAGCGCTCCGCGCTTGCACCGGCCAAACAGGTTCGGCTGGTCGAGGCCGATGAAGCCACCGACACCGAGCCCCTGTCCCACCGATGCACCGAAGTTGACGTTGCCGGTTCGCTTCTCTTTCACGTTGAAGATCACGTCCACGTCGCCCTGTTCGTTGGCAGGACGGGTGTCGGGCGGGGACACCGGCGTCTCGAAGAATCCGAGATTGCCGATGCTCTGCCAGCTGCGGATCAGGCGGTCCTGGTTGTACACGTCGCCGGGAATAATCACGAGTTGGTCGCGAATGCACGACTCTACCGTGTAGTCGTTCCCGACGATCTCGATGCGATTGATGATGGCGGGCGCTTTCTCGTCGATCACCCAACGGAGATCCACCACGTGCTGCGACGTATCCGACGTCACTCGCCGATCGACGACGGGCCGAAGGTCAGCGTAGATGTACCCCTCGTTCCGATAGGCATTCTGCAGGCTGCTGAATGCTTGCTCCCACCGGTCCTTGTCGAACACGCCCTTCGGCGTTGGATCGGACGAAAGGCCGATACTCGACGTTACGACGCTTGTGATCGATCTCGTGTACTCGTTGAAGGGGTAGAAACGCATAACCTCTTCGGTCGAGAACCGCTTGTTCCCTTCGGCCTCGAATCGACCAACACGGTATTGCGGACCTTCGGAGACTGTGATCTCGAGGAGCGCTTTGCCGTTCTCGCGATCCACGATCATCGTGTCGCGGACGACTTGGAAGTCAATGTATCCGCGTTTGCCATAGAGCGCCGGCAGACGATCGCCGAGGTCGCCGGCGAATGTGTCCTCGTCGAACGCGCCCTTTCGGAACCAGAGGAAGCCCTCCGGCTTGGTCTTCATCGCGCCGACGATCTCGCCGTCGGAAACCTTCTTGTTGCCGATGATCCGAACGCCGGAAACGGCGACTCGACGCCCCTCGTCGACCTTGAACGTCAGCCGGATCTGGCCGCCGACGAACGTCGTCTCGGGTTTCACGCGCGCGAGATAGTACCCATGCGCTTCGTAGAGCGAATCGATGCGCTCCACCGCGCGGGTAACCAGCGCGGGGTTGAGCGGACGGGCTTCGGGAATCTCGACGCGGTCACGGACCGACTTCTTCGAGACCCGGTCCACGCCTTCGATGCGAACGTCGGAGAGCACCGGCCGCTCCTTGACCGTGACAGCAACGACCGTCCGCGTGCCCGCTCCGGCAGCAGGGCTACACGTGATTTTCACGTCATCGAACTGACCGGTCGCGAAGATATTGCGAATGGCACGCTGGATGTCGCGGTAATTCAGGGTGGCGCCGGCTACGAGCCCTGCGTCACCTCGAATTGTCGCTTCGTCAACGTGTTCGTTGCCGCGAACCGCAATCGAATCCGGTACGGCGCAACTTCCAAGGGGTGTGGTGTCTTGCGCAAGCGCAGAAGCGCTCGCCGCTGCCAGACACAGCAGCACGAGAGGCAATCGGGACATGGCGGTAATATACACGAAAGCGCCCGCCGGGTTCACAGTCCCGGCGGGCGCTATCCATTGCCGCCGCCTAATGTTGGCGACGGATTGTCCCGATTGCTCAGGCCTTTGTCGAGCTGGTGAGAACTCGGAAGTCGAGTTTGGACTTGTCAGCCGAAATGTCCACCTCGATATCGTCGCCCTTCGCGAACTCGCCGAGGAGAATCTTCTCCGAAAGCGGGTCCTCGATGAACCGCTGGATCGCACGCTTCAGCGGACGTGCGCCGAAGTGCTCGTCGAATCCATGCCCGACCAGGAAGTCCGAGGCCGGGTCGGTCAGGCGGAGCGTCAACTCCTCCTCGCTCAGACGCTTCTGAACGTCCTTCAGGAGAATGCCCACGATCTGGGCGATGTGCTCCTTCGCGAGCGGGTGGAACACGATCACGTCGTCGAGGCGGTTCAGGAACTCCGGGTTGAACACGTGCTGGAGCTCTTCCTTCACCTTCTCCTGGATTCGCTCGAAGTTCGCGCGTGTGTCCGGAGCCGCGAATCCAAGCTGCTTACCCTTGGTGATATCGCGAGCACCGACGTTCGACGTCATGATCACGACCGTGTTCTTGAAGTCGATCACGCGGCCATAGTTGTCCGTGAGATGCCCTTCGTCGAGAACCTGCAGCAGGATGTTGAACACATCCGGGTGCGCCTTTTCGATCTCGTCGAGCAGCACGACGCTGTACGGCTTGCGCCGCACGGCCTTCGTTAGGGTGCCCGAGTCCTCGTAGCCGACGTACCCCGGTGGCGCACCGATCAGGCGCGACACCGAAAACTTCTCCATGTACTCGCTCATGTCGACACGAATGAGCGCGTTCTGGTCCGCGAACAGGAACCGCGCCAGCGAACGCGCGAGCTCCGTCTTGCCGACACCAGTCGGTCCGCAGAAGATGAACGATCCGATCGGACGATCGGGATCCTTCAACCCAGCGCGGCTACGCCGAATCGAGCGGGCGAGCGCCTTGATCGCCTCGTCCTGCGCGACAACCGATGCGTGGAGTTCCTCTTCCATCCGCAACAGCCGCGCGGTTTCGGCTTCCTGAAGACGCGTCACCGGAATGCCCGTCCACCGGCTCACGATGAAGGAGATTTCCTCTTCACCGAGCACCGGGCGGTAGGACTGACGACGCTTCTCCCATTCGTCCTGCTTCTTCCGAATGTCGCCCTGCAGCTCACGCTCCTTGTCGCGCAGCGACGCCGCTCGCTCGAAGTTCTGGTCGCGAACCGCGGCTTCCTTCTCCGTGTTCACGCCCTCGAGTTGGTCCTTCAGCTGCGACACTTCCGGCGGTGGAACCTGAGCGGCGAGACGAGCGCGCGCGCCCGCTTCGTCGATGACGTCGATGGCCTTGTCCGGCAGGAAGCGGTCGGTGATGTAGCGCTCCGACAGCTTCGATGCGGCAACGAGCGTCGTATCGGGGATCGTCACGCGGTGATGATCCTCGTACTTCTTGCGCAGACCTTTCAGGATCTCGACCGTCTCCTCCACGGAAGGCGGATCGACGATCACCGTCTGGAAGCGGCGCTCGAGTGCTCCGTCCTTCTCGATGTACTTGCGGTACTCGTTGAGCGTGGACGCGCCGACGCACTGCAGCTCACCGCGCGCGAGCGCAGGCTTGAGCATGTTGCTGGCGTCGATCGCGCCCTCGGCCGCCCCCGCACCCACGAGCGTGTGCAGCTCGTCGATGAACAGGATGATGTTCTTGTTCTGCGCGATCTCGTTCATCACGGCCTTGAGCCGCTCTTCGAACTGACCGCGATACTTCGTGCCCGCAATGACCGCCGCCATGTCGAGTGACAGGACGCGATGGTCACGCAGCGAATCGGGACACTCACCGTTGGCGATGAGCTGGGCAAGCCCTTCGACGATGGCCGTCTTGCCGACGCCAGGTTCGCCGATGAGCACCGGATTGTTTTTCTTGCGCCGCGTTAGGACTTCCATGACGCGCTCGATTTCCTTGAACCGACCGATCGTCGGATCGAGTTGGCCCTCGGCCGCGAGCTGCGTGAGATCGCGACAGAAGTGATCGAGTGCAGGCGTCTTGGACTTCTTCTCGCCCTTTGGCGGAGTGGACTGTGCGGACCCGCCGCCCTGCTGCGCCGTCGGCGTGTTGCCTTGCGGCATCTCGGTTCCGAGGAGACGCAATGTCTCCGCACGGGCCGCATCGAGATTGACGCCAGCGTCCGTGAGGACCTGCGCCGCGATTCCCTTCTCCTCGCGCAACAGCCCGAGAAGGAGGTGCTCGGTGCCGACGTAGCTGTGACTCAGCTCGCGGGCCTCGCTCATGGCTAATTCGAGGACTTTCTTGGCGCGCGACGTGTACGGCAAGTCGGGACCCGTCGTCTGCGACGCCTTCCCCTTCTTGACGGTGTCTTCGATCTTCTGCTGAATCTCGTCGAGATCGACGCTGAGATTCTGCAGGACAGCCGCGGCGACGCCCTCGCCCTCGCGGATTAGCCCGAGCAGGATGTGCTCGGTCCCCACGTATTCGTGGTGAAGACGAGCTGCCTCCTCGCGTGCCATCGCAAGGACCTTTCTCACTCGCTCGGTGAAGTTGTAGCCGTTCATATGTCCCTCAAGTCCGGAGCTGTGCTCCGGTCACGCCTGCGAACCCGCCTCATTGATCAACGCCTGTCGCACGTATCGTGCGCGGGCGAGGTTCGCTTCGCTCTCAGTCAGCGCACGACCTTCTGCGTACGACAAGTGCGCGGACTGGCTGAAAATCAGGAGCTTGTTGAGGGTATATACACTCAGGCCGATGATCAGTTTCAGACCAACTGCCAACCGCACCCCGCTCAAAAAGTTCATCGCCTCATCGAACGAGAGGCTGCGGGCATACCGCAGGGTGCCGTACGCACGCCAGAGCTTGTCCTCAATAATATACCCGGCGTCACGCAGCAACACCCGCCGCGCCTCCTCTTCACGTTCGATGACCGTGCGAACCACTCGTGCGAGGTGCTCGGCCAACTCGTCCTCCGAACGACCGAGCGTCGTCTGGTTCGAGATCTGGAAGAAGTTCCCCACGACCTCGCTGCCCTCGCCGTACAGCCCGCGATAGGTCAGCCCCATCGCCTGCAATCCAGCGAGCACCTTCCCGATCTCCTTCGTCAACACCAAACCGGGCAGGTGAATCAGCACCGATGCACGCAGACCCGTTCCCGTATTCGTCGGGCACGCCGTCAGGAATCCGAACTCGTCGTGAAACGCGAACGGAACTCGGTTGCCTAACTCCCGATCTACACGCATCACCGCTGCAAGCGCTTCGCTCACACTGAAGCCGGACCGGAGCGCCTGCAAACGAAGATGGTCCTCCTCGTTTATCATGACGCCCGCCGACTCGCAGAGATACAAAGCCGCGCCACTGCGCACTCCCTGAGGGAGATCCAATCCTGCGAGCTCCTTGCTCACGAGATGTCGCTCGTGCAGCAACAGCCGGTCAGTGGGCGGCATCTCGTCCACCCGGAGCAGCACGCCATTCGAGAGCGCCGGGACGTGCGGCAGCGCTTCGCGCACCTGCGTCAGGATCCGAAGCCGCTCTCCGTCACGAGCACGACCAGTGAACGCGTACCCCTCGACGTTGCGCGCGAGGCGGATGCGGGTCGACAGCACGATGTCAGCGTGGTCGCCTGACGCGTCGAGCCAGCTTGCCCCGCCATCAGGAAGCAATGAGAGATCGACCATTACTCGAGTCCCTTGATCTGATCGCGAATGGAGGCCGCGAGCTCGAACTGTTCCGTCTCGACGGCACGACGCAGTTTCTCGCGCAGTTCCCCGATCACCGATGTTCCCTCGAAGAAAAGCGGCGTAGGCGGCTCATAACGCCGCCCCGCATGACGCGAATTTCCATGAATCTTCCGCAGCAGCTCGCGAAGGCTCTGCTCGAACGTTCCGTAGCAGTGCATGCACCCGAGCCGCCCGGAATTCCGGAACTCGCGGAGCGTCGTCGAGCAGAACGCGCAACGCGCCGAGTCACCCTGCTGCCCGCCTAACTGCTGCTGCACGCCAGACAGGAAGTCACTCAGCGGGTGCTTCGGCATTGTCGCCGTCGTCTCGATGCCGCGCGCCGCCGCGCACTTCTCGCAGAGGTTCTCGAGCGTCACCGAGTTGTTCTCCATCTTGGTGACTTGGACAACGCCTTCACGTTCCCTGCACACATCGCACAACATCAGGCAACGACCCCCCGGACATCGGTATCGACTAGTCGACCATCCTCGAGCAGCAGCGCGCGGTCCGCGCGCGCCGCCAGCGACCGGTTATGCGTGACCACGACCATCCCAATCTCCAGGTCGCGAGCGAGTTGCGCGAACACCTCGTGCAACCGCTCGCCGTTTCGATGATCGAGATTGCCCGTCGGCTCATCCGCCATCAGCACCGCCGGGTCGACCGCGAGAGCGCGCGCCACAGCCGTGCGCTGCTGCTCGCCGCCCGACAGCTCGCTCGGCCGGTGATGCATGCGCGCGCTCAGCCCCACGCGCGACAGCAACTCGGAAGCGCGACCCTTGGCTTCTGACACCGGCGTACCACCAATACGCATCGGCATCATCACGTTCTCGAGCGCCGAGAACTCACGCAGCAAATGGTGGTACTGAAACACGAACCCGACTTTTCGGTTCCTGATCACCGCCAGCTCATCGTCCGTTCGATTCATCGATCGACTCACCACCGATCAGCACGTGGCCACGCGACGGGCGGTCGAGCGCGCCGATCACGTGCAGCAGCGTGCTCTTGCCCGCGCCGCTCTCGCCGACGATCGCGATCATCTCACCGCGTTTGACGCTGAGATTCACGCCGTTGAGGATGTGGAGCGTGCTCCCGTCCCCTCCGCGATACGACTTCGCGATGTCGTGGGCTTCGAGCACGTTCATCGGTCCACCTGACTCGTGATCACTCGTGGCGAATGGCTTCGATCGGATACAACCGAGCTGCCTGCATCGACGGATAGAGCGTCGCCAACGCCGCGATGCCGACGCTCGCGACGATGGTCACGAGAATATCGACTGCCTCGGTCGCAACAGGCAAATGGTCGATGAAATAGATCTCCGGATTCAGCTTGATGAACTGATACTTGCCGAGCGCTAGCGATGCGGCGATGCCAAGCAATACCCCGAGCAACGTGCCGACCAACCCGATCACGAGACCCTGTGCGAAAAATACTCGGCGGACGGAACCCGAGGTCATGCCCATCGCCTTCAGAATCCCGATCTCACGCGTCTTGTCGGCGACCACCATCGTCAGGTTGCTCACGATGTTGAACGCCGCCACGAGCACGATCAGCAGCAGAATGAGCCCCATGCCGAGCTTCTCGAGCTTGAGCGCCTGGAAGAGCGACTTGTTCTGCTCCTGCCAGTCGACTTTCCGGTACGGGAAGTCGAGCATCTTCTCGAGCCGGTCGCCGACCTCCGACGCGTCCCACCGATTGCGCGTTTTCACCTCGATCCCCGTCACCCCACTTCCCAGACCGGCGAGCTCCTGAGCTACGGGCAGCGATACGTACATGTAGGAGTTGTCGTACTCGTACATGCCGGTGTCGAACACGCCGGTCACCTCGAATCGCATCGTCAACGGAACTGGTTGCCCGGTGACGGCGTTCATCTCGCCCTTGCCGAGGCACACGAGCGTGACCGTGTCGCCGACGAACGCGTTCAATCGCCCGGCCATGAGCTTGCCGAGCGCGATGCCACGCCCTGTGCCGTCGGAGCTCGCGAAGCGGAAGTCGCCGATCGTGGCATGCTTCCGGATGTCGGTCACCTCTGGAACATCACGTGTCTGCGGGGGCAGGCCAACGACGTTGCCGCCTTCCATGTACGTGTGCCCGGCGTTCACCAGACACTGCGTCATCACGAAAGGGCCAGCCGCCACCACGCCCTGCTCGGCTTTCACTTTTCGCAGCACAGTCTGCCAGTCGTCGATCCGCATGTCGGAGCCGAAGTTCAGGACGCGGATGTCGGGACTGCCAATGAGAATCTTCTCCCGCAGATCGCGCTGGAGACCGTTCATCACGCCCATGACGACGATGAGCGCGCTGACGCCAACGACCACGCCGACGATCGCAATGACGCTGATGAACGACAGCAGTTTTGACCCGCGACGACTGCGCAAATACCGCCACGCAATCGCCATCTCGAGAGAGGTCATTCCGGTCTCATGGTCGGAAACAGAATCACATCCCGGATGTTCGGCGTCCCCGTCAGGTACATGAACAGCCGGTCCAGCCCAATCCCGACGCCTCCGGTAGGAGGCATGCCGTATTCCATCGCGCGCAGGTAATCCTCGTCGACCCCCGACGCTTCTTCGTCACCCGCGGCGCGGAGCCGGGCCTGTGCCTCGAATCGCTGTCGCTGGTCGATGGGATCATTCAATTCGCTGAACGCGTTCGCCAACTCCCGCCCGTTCGCGAATAGCTCGAACCGCTCTGTGAGCGATGGGTTGCCACGCTTCGGCTTCGCGAGCGGAGAGAGCTCGACTGGATAGTCGACGACGAACGTCGGGGTGTCGATCTTTGATTCCACGAACGCCTGGAACAGCTCGTCCAGCACCTTCGGGCCGGCTGAGCGTTTCCGGATGTTGAACCCCGGCGCGTCGCGCGTGGTTCCTGAGGGTGTCATCGTCCATTGCCATCGCATCGGCGCCGAGCGCCGCGTTCAGCGACGGCAACCACTCAATGCGCGGAAACGGTGGCGCGAAGCTCGGCACCCGATCGCCCAGCCGTGCAACGCCGCGAACGGCGTCGGCGGCGTGTGTCAGCAGCCGCTCGACGATGTCCATCATCACGGTGTAGTCCGCGTACGCCTCGTAGAACTCGAGCATGGTGAACTCGGGATTGTGCGTCCGGTCGATGCCCTCGTTCCGGAAGTCATGCCCGATCTCGTACACCTTGTCGAAGCCTCCCACGATCAACCGCTTCAGGTACAGCTCGTCCGCGATTCGTAAGAAGAGCGGCATGTCGAGCGCGTTATGGTGCGTGACGAACGGCTTCGCGGCTGCGCCACCGTAGAGCGGCTGCAGTACGGGCGTCTCGACCTCGACGTAGCCGCGCCCATCGAGAAACGTGCGGATGGCCGTGGTCATGCGCGAACGGGCAAGAAAGAGCGTGCGGACCTCGGGATGTACGGCGAGGTCAGCGTACCGCTGCCGGTATCGCTGCTCGGCGTCGGTGAAGCCGGAGTGCCGGATCACCTCACCGTCGACCACTTCTTCCTTACCGAATGGAAGCGGACGGAGAGATTTCGCCAGCATGTGCACCGCGTCGACGCGAACGGTCGCCTCGCCCGTTCGCGTCCGGAACATCGGCCCCTCCGCCCCGACCACGTCGCCGATGTCGAAGAGCTTGAGCCGCGCGAACTCCTCCTCGCCAAGTCCGTCACGACGAAAGTAGAGTTGCACGCGGCCGCTCATGTCCGCGAGATGCGCGAAGATCGTCTTGCCCTGGCCGCGCCACGAGACGATGCGACCAGCCACACGAACTACCGGCCCTTCCTCCGCATCGCCTAACGCGGCGACCGCCGCCATCGCGTCGTGACTGCGATCGAAGCCGTACGCGAACGGCGCGACGCCCTGCGCCTCGAGCGCCGTGAGCTTGTCATGCCGAGCCCGGATGAGGAAATTCGCGTCCTCGCTCACGACGACCCCACGCGTTCGCCCGTCTGCTTGAGATACGCCCGAATGAACGGGTCGATACCACCATCCATGACTTTCTGCACGTCCGGGATCTTCAACTCGGTTCGGTGGTCGTTGACCATCGTGTAGGGCTGGAAGACGTAGCTGCGAATCTGGCTGCCGAACGACACGTCGGACTTTGTAGCGTCCAGCTTCGCCTTCTCTGCCGCCTGCTTGTCCGCTTCGATCTGATAGAGGCGGTTCTTCAGCATTTTCATCGCGGTCGCCTTGTTCTTGAACTGCGAGCGCTCCTGCTGCGACGCGACGACGACTCCGCTCGGGATGTGCGTGAGCCTAACGGCGGAGCTGGTCTTGTTTACATGCTGGCCACCCGCGCCGCTCGCGCGGTAGACATCCATTTTGATGTCCTCGTCGCGGATCTCGATCTTGATCTCGTCGTCCACCACCGGATACACGAATACCGAGGCGAAGCTCGTGTGCCGGCGCGACTGTGCGTCGAACGGTGAGATGCGAACGAGACGGTGTACTCCCGTCTCGGGGCGGAGAAAGCCGAAGGCGTGCTGGCCCTTGATCTCGAGGACCGCACCCTTGATTCCCGCTTCCTCCCCCTCGCTGAGGTCGAGGATCTCGACCGTGTACCCTTTTCGCTCCGCCCAGCGCGTGTACATCCGCATGAGCATCTGGGCCCAATCCTGCGCTTCGGTGCCACCGGCGCCGGCGCTGATCTCGACCTGCGCATCGCGAAAGTCGTCCGGTCCGCGGAGCAGCGAACGCAGTTCGTAGGCGTCGATCTCAGTCTCGACGGCATCGAGCTCTTGATCGACGTCCGCGGACATAGACTGATCGGGCTCACCCGCCAGCAGTTCGTCCAACTCCACGGCGCCTGCCACGCGGGCCACGAGCTTGTCGTATGGCTCGATCCAGCCCTTCAATTCTTTGACCTGCTGGACACCGACGCGCGCACTCTCCTGATCGTTCCAGAAGGTCGTCCCGGCCATGCGTCCTTCGAGCTGTGTCAGCGCTTCCCGCTTGCGATCGAGGTCAAAGATACCTCCTTAGCTCGAGCAGCCGATCCTCGGCGTCTCGGAGCCGACGCGTACGCTCGGTCTCTGCCATTGTCTTCGTCCCCATCGCGGCGAATATGACATGAGCCGCCCTCCACGCCGGAGAGCGGCTCAGCTGTCACTGGTGTGCGATGAAGATAGCCGGAAAACGGATATCGAACCACCCCGGCGCCGCCCGCTTGCGAACGGCTAGAAGACTTTCTTGCCGCCCGCCAGCACGTCGTTCAACGCATCCTGAAAGTGAGATGTTGTTTCGGCGAACTCCTTCCCGATCTGATCGACGTATTCCTCGTAGCTCTTCTTGATCTCCTCTCGGAAGAGCTGCTTGAGGGTGCCGGCCCGCATTCCCTCATCTCGTTTTTGCGGATGGTACGCGACCATATCGGAAACCAGCGCGCGAGCGAGTCGCTTGGCCTTCTGGTTGGGATCGTTCGCGAGGAACGGATTGATCGGCGATTTCGGCGGCGTTGCGGCCGTGGCGTCGGCGCGCGCCGGCTGCACAGTTGGCGAGTCGGCCATCGGCGACGCAGCGCGCGGCATCGGAAACGGTGTGGCGGAAGCGGCCGAAGGCGGTATGGGAGCAACAGAGCGAGCCGCCGGCGCGCCAATCGGGACATCGCTCGTTCTCATGTCCGGCGACGGCGCGCTACTCGGGCGCGTCGTCTGGCCAGATGTCGTCGCGCGAAGGCGCAGCCGGACGTGGCGGCTGCATCGACGGCACCTGCGGCGCGACAGGCGCCGCGGGTGGTCCCGATGCGCGAGCGGGTGGACTCATCGGCGGAGCCATCGCAGCCTGCGGCATCGAGCCCTGAGCGCTCGATGCGGGCGGCGCGCTCTTCGTTTCCGCGAGATGCGGATGGTGCTGAGGGGCCGCGGCCGACGGCATCGTTGGAACTCCTGCCGGTGTCGGTCGGCGTCCCGGAGCGAACGGCGGAACCCGAGTCGGCGTCGCCGATCGAGGGACGCCGGCGGGCGGCGTGAGGAAGCAGCGCCTGCCGTGCCTAACGCTTGGCTGGCACCCGATGGACCCCGGGACCCTTCGGCCGCGATGGGTCGGTCGGCGAGGCCTGCGGCTCCGGTGGCCGATGCTCCGGCTCGCGCTGGCGCAGCCGTTAGGCTGGCCGCGTCGTGAGAGATCGCGAAATCATCGGTCCAACTTCGCGCCGATGTGATCGGGATGATGCCGCCGCAAACCGAGCAGCGCGCGCGTATGCCGGGTCCCGGTACGCGAGCAGGGTCCACTCGGAACACGGACTGACACTCGGGACATGAAACGTTCATGACTCGTCGCCCAGGCTAAGCGGAACGTCGGATCGTGCCGACGGCGAACGAACCGGTTGACCTACCGGCGCGTCTTGCCGACGATCGATCGTGTACACGGAACCCGTCAACGTCTTTGCGTAACTCTTCATTTCGGTCGCAAGCTCGCTCACCTGAGCCGCGGTCGCAAACTGTCGGCGCTCGTTCGACACAACCCCGATGGAAACGGTCATGAGCGGGACGCGGTGGAGTTGCCCCCGCCGATCCTTGCCGAAGAAGTATCCCGCGCGTCGGTCCTGCTCGGAATATTGATAGGGAACCAAGGAATCGAAGATGAACACGATTTCGGCGCATGTGTCGTTCACGGCCGACGCTGGAACGATAAAGATGAAATCGTCGCCACCAATGTGGCCGACGAATCCCTGCTCCGCACATATACCTTTTACCACATCGTGCAGGATCTTCGCGAGAATGCGGATCACACGATCGCCGTCGTAATAACTATATCGATCGTTGAATTCCTTGAAGTGATCCAGGTCCGCGTAGCAGACAGCGAACGGTGCGTCCTGATGCAATCGCCGCGTGATCTCGGCCTCGATGTCGATCGTGCCAGGAAGTCGCGTGGATGGATGGACGAATACATCGCGATCGGAACGGCGCAGCAGGACGTCGAATCGAATCGTTGACTCGTCGGTGCTCAGTCCGTCGTTCGTCACCTCGTCGGCGCCGGAGTCGAAGGCGGCGCGTAGCGCCCCGTCCGCTGTTCCGCAGACAAAGAGCGCGGGAATGATCCCGGTGAACGAGTCGCTCTTCAGCCGCGTGCAGGCCTCGAGGCAGCTCTCGGCGTGGGAGCGTCCGTCGAAGACGACGAGCCTGGGTCGACCTCTGAGCGCGCGCGCCATGAGCTCGTCTGCGACTCTGCACGAGCACCGCGGCGATTCCGCGCGCGGCGAGCCACGAGGAAATCGCCTCGGGCGGGGATCCCCCGCCTGGGCTGAACACCATCGCTGTATGCCGCTGCGACACGCTACGCAATGCTCATGCTGGGGGGCGCGAAGTTATCGGTGACATGAAACGAATCAGAACGCAAACGATCCTGTGCGTTGCGTCACAGGTCGCCGCTGGCCGAGTGTCCGGGGATCATCTGTAGACGCGGCGGTGCCACTCAACGTCATTTGAAGGGGCCGCATCACCGAAATCATCGAATCGGGAATGACCCGAAGAGCTCGAACCGCTGCGATCCCGCTTCCTCGTGACGCCGCAGCCTGACCGTGATGAAAGCGTCCACCGTGCTCAGGGCGTGATTCGCGATCACGACCCCGAGGTCCTGGAGTGACGTCCGGTAGGCGTTGTTGCTCCTTCGAATGGTGCGCCGGAACTCCGCGTACTCCAGACGAGCGTTGCTCCACGACCATCGGTAGTCAGCGGTGACCGCTCGGTCCCGGTAGAAGAGCTCCGCGTTCCTGGACTCTGCCTCGTCTCGCGGTGCGTCCGGGTTGGCCCAGTACGTCTGACGAGCGAGCAACCAGATTGCACCGTTGGCGGTCGTCGTGTCTGTCTCCGGATTCAGGTCACCGCCCGGTATGACGTCGAAGGCTCCGCTCGAGACGAACTTCTCCATCCGCTCGTAGTAGTCGAAGTCACCGATGGGACGCGTGGCGCTGAACGGTCGCCGGGCGACCTCGGACGCCAGGTTGCGGTAGCTGCCACGCGCTCGCTGTCCCTCCTTGGCGTCCGCTGCATAACGCGCCCACGCGTACGCCTCCACCGCGAGATACGCGACAACCCGGTCCTGACCGAGAAGTGCCTGGCCGGTACCTGGCACGATCGCCGACGCGAGAACCGCCCACGCCGTCGTCTCGCGCGATGAATCCTGCCGCGCCCGCAGTCGATCCAGCAAATCGCCGTGTGGAACCGCGCTACCGCGCCAGGCGGCGGGTTGTTGCGCTGCGAACGAGCGGCCGACCGACGCGCGCTGTGCGAGGCCGCTCGACAGCGGCAGCGCTATCGCCAGGAGCACCACCACCCATCGCGGCTTCAAAACAGGTAGCGAAGCGAGAGAAACGTCGGTGCCTTCCCCGCGTCAGCGGAAAGCCCGCTGAGTATGCGAGCCACGTCGAACACCAGGTTACCCGTGCTGAGGCCAATGCCTATGGACGGACCGCCTGCCTCCGACCGAGACGCTTCGAACGCGTAGCCGGCCCGCACGTGAAATCGATCGCGGTACGCAATGTCGGTCCCGAATCGCGGCGCTGGGTTCCCTACGTGGATTCCGTCGGAGAGGTCGAACGCGAGGCGCACGGCTGTTTCGGGCGCGAGTTTCGGAGGCAAGTCCAGGCGGTACTGTACTCCGACCTGCAGACGCATCGGCAACTCATCCGCCTGCGGGCTATCGTTGACCTGCAGCTTGATGCCGACGAAGTTGCGCGCCGCAATTCCGATGACCAATGGCACGGAGCGTTTGACCAGAAACTGCGCGCCGAGATCGAGCGCGCTCGTCGTCGATGAGAACGTGATGTCGTCGGGACACGGCCCGGTGCAGTCGATGCGAAACTGCACGAGTTTGTACGTGAGCCCGGCGGTGACGTAGCTGCCTAACGATGTCGCGTACGTCGCCGCATAGATGAAGCTTCGCGGAATGATCGTGCCGCTTACCGCCTCACCGCCAGCCGGAGGCTCAATGGGGGTGAATTCTTGCTCGCCGTAGTCGAAGATGTTCACGGACAACGCCAGGACACCGAGTAGAGACGATGGAACGACGATCGTCACGGCGTCTCCGGTACCGGCGACACTCTGCGAGTGGTGGATCGCCGCCTCTCGACGTGTCGAGGCGCCGAGACCAGCGGGGTTCCACCAAATGTTTTCGCTACCGGACCGGTCGGCCACGACGGCCTGGCCCATTCCCACGGATCGAGCGCCTACCGGCAATAGCAGGAAGAGCGCGCCTTCCTGAGCGAGCCCACTCTGCGCGCGTGAGACCGCCGCGACACTTGAGATCAGCGCAAATGCGCCAGCGAGTGCGACGACCAGGCTAGAGCGGCGTCGCCTCATCCGCGAGCATTATCGGGATGTCGTCTCGCACCGGGTAGCGGAGTCGGCAGTTGTGACACACCAAGCTCGCCTCCTCGGCACGATACTCGAGCTCGCCTTTGCACTTCGGGCAGACGAGAATCGATAGCAACTGCGGAGACAAGGTCATTTCGCGGGCTCCTGAGGCATCCGATATCCGAACCGCTCGAGCGAACGAACGTCGCGACGCCAGTTGGCGAGGACCTTCACCCAGAGGTCCAGATAAACCCCGCTGCCCACGAGACGTTCGATCTTCAGGCGAGCGGCCCGACCAATGTCACGGATTCTGCCGCCTTTCTCGCCGATCAGGATCCTCTTCTGGCTGTCGCGCTCGACATAAATCGTCGCCCGAATGTACACGGGCGTGCGGTCCTCGCGAAACTCCTCGATTTCGCACGCGACGCTGTACGGTACCTCTTCATCGAGCTGGTCGAGAGCGGTCTCGCGAATCAATTCCGCAGCAAAGAAGCGCAGCGACTGTGTGCTGACGTCGTCTTCCGGGTAGAGAAACGGGCTCTCGGGCAGCTCGGCAGTGACGGCCTTCAGCAGTTCGTCCATCCCTTCGCCGGTAAGGGACGATATTGGGATGGCATTGGACGTCGCATCGAGAAGCTGCTGTCGCTCCGCGGGCGACACGTGATCGATCTTGTTCAACGCCGTAACGACTTTCGCCCGCGGCAAGACATCTATCGCAGCGGCCTCCTGCAGTGATGGCGGCGGGCCGAGGGTCGCATCGGTGACGTACACAATGACGTCCGCATCGTGCAGGGCGTGTAGCGCCGTGGAGCGCATGACCCGTTGCAGCTCATAGCGCGGCTCGAGCAGCCCCGGCGTGTCGACAATGACCATCTGGGTGTCGTCGACCGTTCGGATGCCGACGATGCGGTCGCGGGTGGACTGCGGTTTCGGGCTGGTGATACTCAACTTCTGCCCGACGATGCGATTGAGCATCGTGGACTTCCCTGCGTTCGGCTTGCCTGCGACCGTGACAATGCCAGCGCGTTGCATGGACGAAAGATACCGTGGTGTCTTGGTTGCCGCGTGCGCGGTGCCGAACAACAGAACAAATGCACAAAGCCCCCGCCGGAATCCCGACGGGGGCTTTGTGTACTGAGGTGCCGGCGATGGCCTACTCTCCCGCGACCTCTCGATCGGAGTACCATCGGCGCTGTAGGGCTTAACGACCGTGTTCGGGATGGGAACGGGTGTGGCCCCTACGCTCTAATCGCCAGCGATTTTCGGACGTCGCTGCAAGACAGCGGAATGGAAGTAGTGATCGTGTGTGATCGATTTGTTAATAGATCGTGCAGTGCTCTGCTCGGATTGTGTGCGGTCGGTTGTTCTCGACCGCCATGCGAGTAGTCAAGCCGCACGGGCGATTAGGACCGCTGCGCTTGGAGGTGGTTGCCCACCTTCCACGGGCGGCCTATCGACGTCGTCGTCTCCGACGGCCCTTCAGGGAGCTCGAAGCTCCGGGAGGGTTCATCTCGGGGGGCGCTTCCCACTTAGATGCTTTCAGCGGTTATCGCCGCCGGCCGTCGCTACCCGGCGCTGCCCTTGGCAGGGCAACCGGGACACGAGCGGGCCGTCCGACCCGGTCCTCTCGTACTAGGGTCCGCACCCCTCAACCCTCCAACGCCCACAGCGGATACAGACCGAACTGTCTCACGACGTTCTGAACCCAGCTCATGTACCACTTTAACCGGCGAACAGCCGGACCCTTGGGACCTTCTCCAGCCCCAGGATGTGATAAGCCGACATCGAGGTGCCAAACCGCGCCGTCAATGTGAACTCTCGGGCGCGATAAGCCTGTTATCCCCAGCGTACCTTTTATCCGTTGCGCGATAGCCCGCCCACGCGGGGCTACCGGATCACTACGGCCCACTTTCGTGGCGGCTCGACCCGTCGGTCTCGCCGTCAGGCCCCCTTCTGCCGTTACACTCCAGAGCGCGAGTACCGACCGCGCTGAGGGGACCTTGCGCGCGCCTCCGTTACTCTTTCGGAGGCGACCGCCCCAGTCAAACTGCCCACCTGCCACGGTCCGGATGAGGGTTTGCCTCCGCCCGTGAGCACGCCGCATCAGACAGGGTGGTATTTCACTGACGGCTCCCCCCGAGCTAGCGCCCGGGGATCAACGCCTCCCACCTATGCTACACAGTCTAATGCAGCGAGCAATGGCAAGCTACAGTAAAGGTGCATGGGGTCTTTTTGTCCTGCTGCGGGGACTCGGAATCCTCACCGAGACTGCAATTTCGCCGAGCACGTGGTCGAGACAGTGCCCAAGTCGTTACGCCATTCGTGCAGGTCGGAACTTACCCGACAAGGAATTTCGCTACCTTAGGACCGTTATAGTTACGGCCGCCGTTTACCGGGGCTTCGGCTCAGGGCTTCGCCTTGCGGCTAACCCCTCCCCTTAACCTTCCGGCACCGGGCAGGCGTCAGTGCGTATACGGCGCCTTACGCGGCTTGGCACGCACCTGTGTTTTTGCTAAACAGTCGCTTGGGCCGATTCACTGCGACCGGGTTCCGCTTGAGGAGTAAATCCTCGCACGTACACCCGGCACCCCTTCTTCCGAAGTTACGGGGTCAGTATGCCGAGTTCCTTGACCACGTTTCACTCGTTCACCTGAGGCTGCTCGCCTCGCCCACCTGTGTCGGTTTACGGTACGGACGTCTCACGCCCTCCGCCGCAGGCTTTTCTCGCGTGTCGACTCCACGGGACTCGGGTTGGGGTCGCCCCCGCGCCTCGTACTCCACTCTCGGGGTTGCCCCCTACGGTCTTGAACGGCCATCCACAAAGCCGCCCCCGCTTCGTTCCACGGTCCCCTGCGGGTTCAACGGACATGACACGGGGCCGGAATCTTCGCCGGCTTGCCATCGGCTACGCCTCTGGGGCCTCGCCTTAGGACCCGCCTCACCCTGCGCTGATTGCCATGGCGCAGGAACCCTTGGGCTTACGGTGTGGGGGGTTTTCACCCCCATTTGCGCGTACTCATTCCGGCATCCTCACTTCCCGCCACTCCACCCCGACGCTTCCGCGGGGGCTTCACTGTTACGGGAACGCTCCCCTACCCCTCAGATAAATCTGAAGGCCAAGCTTCGGTGGGCCGCTTAACCCCGACCATTCTCGGCGCACCCCCACTGGACTGGTGAGCTATTACGCACTCTTTAAAGGAATGGCTGCTTCTAAGCCAACCTCCCAGTTGTCACAGTAGGGACACATCCTTCGCTGTACTGAGCGGCCACTCCGGGACCTTAGCTGTGGCTCCGGGTTCTTTCCCTCTCGCCGCCGGACATTATCGCTCGGCGACTGCCTCCCGGGGTCCGTCGGGCAGGTATTCGGAGTTTGGTTGGGGTTGGTAGGGGCTTCGCCCCCCCGCGCCCATCCAGTCGCTCTACCCCCTGCCGACAATTCCCGAGGCTCTACCTCAATAGATTTCGGGGAGAACCAGCTATCTCCAGGCTTGATTGGCCTTTCACCCCTACCCACAAGTCATCCGAGCGGTTTTCAACCCACACCGGTTCGGGCCTCCACTCGGTGTTACCCGAGCTTCACCCTGCTCATGGGTAGATCGCCCTGGCTTCGGGTCTACGCCCGGGTACTCACGTCGCCCTCGTTTCAGGACTCGCTTTCGCTGCGGCTCCGCGGGACACCCGCTTAGCCTCGCACCCGAGCAGTAACTCGCCGGATCATAATGCAAAAGGCACGCAGTCAGGGCCGACAAGGGTTGCCCCCGCGCCTCCCCTCCTACCGCTTGTGGGCATGTGGTTTCAGGCTCTCTTTCACTCCCCGCCCAGGGGTGCTTTTCACCTGTCCCTCACGGTACTCGTCCGCTATCGGTCACACGGGAGTCTTTAGCCTTGGAGGGTGGTCCCCCCGGCTTCACGCCCGGCTCCTCGTACCGGGCGTTACTCAGGAACTCCACTAGGTCCGGCCCCTCGCGTTCGCCTACGGGGCTCTCACCCGCTCCGGCGCCCCATCCCAGGGGACTTCGGCTCGCTTCGCCCTGACCCGTCCGTGGCTCCTACAACCCCGCGGGACTCGCGTCCCCCGGTTTAGGCTCGTCCCGTTTCGCTCGCCGCTACTCCGGGAATCTCCGTTGATTTCTCTTCCTCCGGGTACTGAGAATGTTTCAGTTCCCCGGGTTCGCCTCACTGGAAACCAGTGATGACGGGGCTCGCGCCCCGCCGGGTTGCCCCATTCGGCCATCTCGGGATCACTGCCTGTGTGCGGCTCCCCCGAGCTTTTCGCAGCTTACCGCGGCCTTCCTCGCCTCCGTGTGCCCAGGCATCCCCCACATGCCCTCGCTCGCTTGACTACAAAAAAACACGTCAAGCAGAGCACGCGCGATCTACTAGCGCGGTGTCCGTGGTCCGGGCACCGCACTTCAACGAGTGAACGGTTTCGATCGCTGGCGAGACCAGAGGCCTGCCATCGATCGCGAAACTGTGTCACGTGTGTTGATTCATCGATCGCCTCACGCATCCGACGCTCTCAGCGACCCACCGAAGTGGATCGAGACAGTGTCGCTGCGTGGGCTATCCCACGATCACTACTTCCATCCGTTGTCAAACAGCAAATACGAAAGCAAAAACGAAGCTCGATAAGACAGCTATGCGCGCGACCATAATGCGCCGCGCGCACAGCGTATGAGAAATCAAGATTGAGATCGGGTGTACGAAGCGAGCGACTAACATTGAGCGCTTTCGAACGATACACCGACTTGCGTCAGGTCCGTTCTACTCACAGCTCCGTTAAGGAGGTGATCCAGCCGCAGGTTCCCCTACGGCTACCTTGTTACGACTTCGCCCCAGTCACTGCGCTCGCCTTCGGCCGCTCGCCCCCTCGCGGGTTGCTGCACGGACTTCGGGCGCTCACAGCTTCCATGGCGTGACGGGCGGTGTGTACAAGGCCCGGGAACGTATTCACCGTGGCGTAGCTGATCCACGATTACTAGCGATTCCAGCTTCATGCCCTCGGGTTGCAGAGGACAATCCGAACTGAGGGCGGGTTTACGGGATTGGCTCCAGCTTGCGCTCTTGCGACCCTCTGTCCCGCCCATTGTAGCACGTGTGTAGCCCTGGACGTAAGGACCATGATGACTTGACGTCGTCCCCACCTTCCTCCGGTTTGGCACCGGCAGTCTCTCTAGAGTGCCCGGCTTTACCCGCTGGTAACTAGAGACGGGGGTTGCGCTCGTTGCGGGACTTAACCCAACATCTCACGACACGAGCTGACGACAGCCATGCAGCACCTGTGCGCGGACTCCGAAGAGGGGCCCCCCTTTCTGGGGGCTTTCCCGCGCATGTCAAGCCCAGGTAAGGTTCTTCGCGTTGCGTCGAATTAAACCACATGCTCCACCGCTTGTGCGGGCCCCCGTCAATTCCTTTGAGTTTCAGCCTTGCGGCCGTACTCCCCAGGCGGGGCACTTAATGCGTTAGCGCCGGCACCCGGGGGGTCGCTCCCCCAAGCACCTAGTGCCCATCGTTTACGGCGTGGACTACCAGGGTATCTAATCCTGTTTGCTCCCCACGCTGTCGCGCCTCAGTGTCAGCCGGGGTGGTTACCCACCCCTTCCTGCCCAGCGGGCCGCCTTCGCCACCGGTGTTCTTCCGGATCTCTACGCATTCCACCGCTACACCCGGAATTCCACCCGCCCCTACAGTGCTCGAGCCTCCCAGTCCGCACGGCCGACCCGGGGTTGAGCCCCGGGCTTTCACCGCGCGCTTGAGTAGCCACCTACGCGCCCTTTACGCCCAGTGATTCCGGACAACGCTCGCACCCTCCGTATTACCGCGGCTGCTGGCACGGAGTTAGCCGGTGCTTCCTCACCCGGTACCGTCAGTCCCGTCGAAACGGGATGTTCGCCCCGGGCAACAGGGGTTTACGAGCCGAAGCCCTTCCTCCCCCACGCGGCGTCGCTGCGTCAGCCTTGCGGCCATTGCGCAAGATTCCCCACTGCTGCCTCCCGTAGGAGTCTGGGCCGTCTCTCAGTCCCAATGTGGCTGGCCATCCTCTCAGACCAGCTACCCGTCGCCGCCTTGGTGGGCCGTTACCCCGCCAACTAGCTGATAGGCCGCGAGCCCCTCTCCCCGCCCGAAAAGTTTCCTCCCCCCCGGATGCCCGGAGAGGAGCGTATGCGGTATTACCCGGCCGTTGGGCCGGCTATCCCCCGCGGGGAGGTAGGTCGCTCACGTGTTACGCACCCGTTCGCCGGTCAGGGGTTACCCCCCGCCCTCGACTTGCATGTGTTAAGCACGCCGCCAGCGTTCGTCCTGAGCCAGGATCAAACTCTCCAAGAGAAGAATTCAATGCTCATAGCTCTTCGAACTGCTGTCGCGCTGTTCGCGACAGCGCGTCCGAATCACTTTAGAATGATCAGGTCTGAACTCTCCCCGAAGCCCTGATCGGCTCCGGATCAACGAGTTCGCCTCGCACACTCTGCGATCTCAATCTCGATTATCAAACAGCTCTAATGTCGAATGAACGACAGCCTATCATTGTACCCAACAGGGCTGTCGTTGTCAACTCCTAAACAGCCCTGCCCGACGCCGAAAAGTCTCGAAACCGAGGCCTCTCATCCAACGCGAAAACACCAGCGTCGGGGGGATTCATATTCTAGTGGGTCATGTCCCGTTTGACAACCCATTCGAGACATTTGTTTGCGATCACTTTCCCAGCGGCAACGGGTCAAGTAGCGACACTACGCCCTAGTAGCTATGTCGCTCAGTGACATGTCTTTACGCCGGACGTTGTCACGCTTGACTCAGGCCCGTGACCGCGTTGATACTCAACGAAGAGATCGCCTCCGCCCCCGCATAATATCGACGGCGAGAAGCCCGCGACCAGACTACAATCGCGGGCCGAAAAACCTACTGCGTCCGGAGCTGCAATGGGAGTCTATCCAGCGACCGGCTTGGCCACGAGAAGCAGGCGATCCGGTGCTGGACCGAAGTAGCGCAGAGGCCAGCACGTCGCGAGTGTCAACGTCACCTTTGACTCCTCGAAAAGTGCCTGAGTATCGCGAAACGACGCGCCTCTCAGTGATGACCCGCTCTGTCACTCGGACTCCGCGTTTCAGTTCGACGGCGAGTTCCGACCGCCAGCTCCCATGCGCCGGAAGTGCCGATCGCGGTGCGCCGATACAATTGAATTTCCGTGTCTCTAGGCAACGCACTGCCTGGACAATGGCCGAAGTACCACGGATGCGGAGACGAAGGCAACTGGCACACCTCAGCCCGCCAAGCGGGCGACACTGACTGGCCGGAGGTCGTCTCACTCTACGACCAGCTCGTCCGCCTCGATTCCTCGCCGCTTGTCGCTGTCAACGGGGCATCGCGATCGGCGAGCTTGACGGCCCGAGGTGGCACTCACTGCCGTCGACCGGTTCGAGGGCAAGTGACCGGCTATCATGTCTACCATGCGACCTGCGCCGACCGCGCGGCGGTACTGGGCGCAGCGCGAACGACGATCGAGTTGGCGGCCAACACCGCTGAGATCGCCTACGTGATACGCCGGCGCGACCGGCTGGAATAGACTCGGTCCATGCGTCGTGCGAGACGCTGCCAAGGAGCCCGACGCAACGGACAGAAGAGCGTCAGGGCGACCCCAAGTTCGACGAACGGGAATCGGTCATGAGGTTCGAGATCGCGAGGCGCGGCGATGCTGTGGGAGCGCCGTGCGCGGATTGCATCCAGGCAGGCGCTTCCCACTGCGCTGCGGCGGCGCCCCGGGGGGACTGCGCAGACGAAAAGCGGCCCGTCCGCCATGAGATCCATCATGGGGAACGGGCCGCTTTATTCGTACCGTAAAATGTTGTGTGCTAATGCACTCGGAAGGAGTCGAACCTTCAACCTACAGATTAAGAGTCTGCTGCTCTGCCAGTTGAGCTACGAGTGCAAAATAACTTTCGCGAAAGCCACGTGCCGTTCGTGACCGAAGTGCCTAACGCCAGCCGTGCGCCATCGCTTCACACCAGAGGTACCCGTCACGCCAAACATCAACAGGTGGCGCGCCAGGAGGGACTCGAACCCCCGACCCACAGCTTAGAAGGCTGTCGCTCTATCCACCTGAGCTACTGGCGCAATGGCCGAACCGACGCTCTCGAATGCCGAGCGCCACAAATCGGGGCGCCCGGATTTGAACCGGGGACCTCCTGCTCCCAAAGCAGGCGCGATACCAGGCTACGCTACGCCCCGCTGCGACCAATCTTAGTTGGATCGAGAAACGCGGTCAACGCCCCGACTTGATACGGGCGAGTAATTCTCGAAACGCCCGACCCCGATGACTGACGCGTTCCTTCTCTGCTGCGGCGGCCTCAGCGAACGTGCGGCCGAGGTCGGCCGAGAGAAAGTGGGGATCGTAACCAAACCCGCCCGTTCCGCGAGCGTCTCGCACGATCTGTCCGGAGCTCTCGCCTCGCGCGGTGATCTCGTCGCCGACGGACACAAACGCCGCGACGCACACGTAGCGCGCGTTCGCCATCTCGAGACCTGACAGGGCGGCGATCAACGCTTCGTTGTTCGCCGCATCGAGCGCGGCACCGCGAAGGTCGCTTCTTCCCGACCACCGTTTGCTTTGTACACCCGGGCGACCACCGAGAGCGTCGACCTCGAGGCCCGAGTCGTCGGCTACGGTCGGGATACCGCCACTCACCTCGTAGAAGTAGCGCGCTTTAGACAGCGCGTTCTCTTCGAACGTGGCGAACGGCTCGAGATCCTGCTCCTCATCGGACTCATCGATCCCCAACTCGTCGAGTGAAACGAGCGTCAAGCCGGCGGCGGCGAACATCGGCTTGATCTCCCGCAACTTTCCCGCACTCCGCGTCGCGATCAGCAGCGCCGTTGCGCTCATTCGGCGAGCGCTCGGCGCTGTGCTGCGTCGAGTACTTGAATTCCGCCCGTTGCGAGATCGAGCAGCGCGTCGAGTTGAGCGCGATCGAACGTTCCGTGCTCACCGGTGCCCTGCACTTCCACGAAGCGTCCTTCGCTGCTCATGACGACGTTCATGTCGACTTCTGCTTTCACGTCGTGTTCGTAGTCCAGATCGAGCCATAGGGAGCCGTCGACGACGCCAACGCTCACGGCGGCGACACGCCGGCGAACGGGCGACTGTTGCATATGACCCTGTGCGACGAGCCAACTGAACGCGTCGTGAACCGCCACGCACGCCCCGGTAATCGCCGCCGTCCGCGTTCCTCCGTCTGCTTGCAATACGTCGCAGTCGAGGCGAACGGTAAACTCACCAAATCGGAAATCGTCGATCATCGCGCGGACGCTGCGACCGATGAGTCGTTGAATCTCTTGCGTGCGCCCACCGAGTTGCGCGCGCTCGCGCTGTGTGCGAGTGCGCGTAGCCCTCGGCAGCATCGCGTACTCCGCGGTGATCCAGCCTTCGCCGCGGCCTTTTTTCCACCCCGGAACGGAGAGCTCGACCGACGCCGCACACAGCACGCGCGTGTCACCGAACGAGATGAGGCACGATCCCTCGGCGTACGGGACAGCGTTCCGCTCCAACGTGATTGGGCGAAGGTCAGTCGGACGACGGGCGTCGTTAGGTGAAGTTTCAGCGGCCACGGAGGCGTTCGATTGTGGAGGTCGTGGAATGACCGGGCGTCAGCGGAATGATGACGACGTGTCCACCACGTGCTCGGACTTCAGGCGCTCCGACAACAGTGTCGGGAGCGTAGTCACCGCCTTTGACGATCACATCCGGCTGCAGCAGTCGAATGAGCTCGAGAGGTGTGTCCTGCTCGAACAACGTAACGGCATCGACCGCGGCCAGGGCAGCAAGGACGTACACCCGCTCAGCGCCGGATCGGATCGGCCGGGTGGGACCCTTGAGCCGCTTCACCGAGTCATCGCTGTTGACGCCGACGACGAGCGCATCACCGTGCGCTCGCGCGCCAACGAGCACATCGACATGCCCCGGATGGAGAAGGTCGAACACGCCGTTGGTGAAAACGACGCGACCCTTCTGCCGCTCGCGCCAGTCCACAAGCACTGGCCACGACATCGCTTTTCGTTGCGGGTCGAACGGACTCAGTAGGTCCACTCGGCCTGGGGCGAAAAGAGAATGTCGCGAACGATCAGCGGCATCTCGACGCGTTCGTAGTACGAGCTGGAGAGCGAGATCCGATTGGACGCGCGCCGGACCCGGACGCGTCCCGCTGCTTCAGGGAGGCCGAGTGAATCAGCGAGAGCGGCCAGGCGTCGCTGGATGTCTTCGTCCGTGAAGCGAGCAGAAAATCGTGCTTCCTGCTTCATGCCGTCGACGTATCGGTAGTAGCGGAGATATGGCTCTCCGACGTTGACGGCGAAATACACTGCGGTGACGGATAGCAGAAGGCCGAGCAGACATCCAAAGCTGCTGCGGCCGAGCCGTCGGCTCACCACTGCGATTGCGCTCCCTCGATGACGTCGTTCACAATCCGTTCGAGCGCCTGTCGCCGCCCTTCCGGCTCCGCGCGCTCGGCATACTCGCCCTCGGCGGACAGTCCCTTCCGCTCCCACAACGTCTTGCCGTTTGACTGGTCGACAATCGAGACGTCGATGACGATCTGCAACCGGCGGCGAGCCGTCGTTGCCTGGTTCGGATCGGCGCTGAAGGCGACGGGGACATCGGGCTCATACTTGGTGATGGTGCCGCGGACGACTGCGTTTGCCCGATTCTCGGACGCGTCGCGAAGCCCCAACCGAGACTGCATCGCTTTCCGTAGCGCGTCGGACAGCTCGCGCGTCACCTCGGCGGCCGCGGTCTGATTTTCGAACGGAAGCACGGCAACAGTCCGGATGTGGCCTGGGAGACCACCGCCAGAAAACTTGTAGATGCAGCCGGCGAGAAGGAGCAGGCTAGCGACGCCAAATCTCCGGATCGAACGGTGAAGCTTCATCGGTGCTGGTAACCTTGAGCATGAGCGATCGCGAGGCCCGCTCATTCTGATATCGAATGTCGGACCCTGTGCGGGCGACCCATTCGAGCCGACGTCCGTCGACGATTCGCTCGAGCCGCGTAAGACGGTCCGCGACGAACGTTACACGCCACACGGGGTCTCGACCAATGTCGGCTCGCAGCGCTTCTCCGTCAACCTTCGCGACCGTGTCGGGGGTCGCCGGAACGGCAAGCCGCCCGAGTACAGCCCACAAGAGCGCGACGGGCGGAAGGTAGCGGCGCGCCTGATCACCGCCGGGCGTCGAGATCGAGTCGCCGACCACGATGGCGGAGCCACCTCCGAGCCCACCATCCAGATAAAAGTCGAGTCTCACGCTGTCGGGCGAGGCTACGCGGGCGACGCCCTCTCCCTTGGCGGCAAGCGCCTGATCGATGTATTCCCAACGGAAGACAATGCGCTGGTGTCCGCGCGGAATGTCGGTAACCGGGAAGCGAACCGGGGTGGGAACGCCACGCAGCGATCCGGCGCGCGGTGCACACGCGAGCCCAACGAGAAACAGCGTCGCCAAACCCACGCACGTCGCGAGTGGGCGAGATCGCACCGCAGAAAGCGAAAGGATCATTGGATGACAATGCTCAGGATGCGATCGCCCTGCACGATAGAATCGAGGACGTTCAACCCTCGAGTGACGCGACCGAACACCGTGTAGTGGCCGTCGAGGTGTGGCTGAGGCGAGTGCGTAAGGAAGTACTGACTGCCGCCTGTATCCGGTCCAGACAGCGCCATGCCCACTGCCCCTCGCTCGTACCATTGCCGGTTGAGCTCATCGCGAATCGCGTACCCTGGCCCGCCGCTACCGTCGCCCCTTGGGTCGCCGTCCTGGGCAACGAAGTTCGGCACGACGCGATGGAACGCGAGGCCGTCGTAATATCGGTGTCGCGCGAGCGTGATGAAGTTGCCCACCGTCAGCGGCGCGTCGGCGCCAGCGAACTCAATGTCGATCATTCCACGCTCGGTTGTGATGCGCGCTCGAGGTGGGCGGCGGAGGAGTGACGGTACCAGAATCGTTCGCACGCGGCCCAGGTAGTACGCGGTTGATTGCGCGGGAATTTCAGCGCCGGACCACGAGATGAAGGGACCGACGCGCCGAACAGCGTTGCGCTCGACCGGGTCAGCAGAAGGAGCGAGCGACGCGATGGAATCGCGCAAGGCGCCGAACGATGCGCTGTCGGTCGCCCAGGCCGCGGCAATGACTCCTAGGGCCGCGACTCTGGCGTCGTTTTCCGGATCCGTTGCCGCACGACGCCAGGCGGCGAGGGCCACGATTGCGTCAGACGCTCTCGCGCGATCCCGCAGCGCGTTGAGAATCGAGGCGCGGACGAAGAGGTCGTCATCGTGAAGCCACCCTGGCAATGCGGCGCGGGCGTACGGGCGTGTCGCGGCACTGGCAGAATCGGTCCACGCCGGAGGCCGACTGGAACGCGGCGGCGCGCACCCGCGCGTCGGAATCGCGAAACAACGGTGCGGCAATGGCATCGACCGCCGCCTGACCGCCGACGCCCGCCGCTTCCGCGGCGGCGGCTCGGAAATGCCAATCGGCGCGTCGCTGCCACGCTTCGGCACCGGCCGTATCGAGCGCGGGCATTCGGGCGCCCGCGCGAACGGCGGTCGACAACAGCGCGCGACGGAACGTGAACCCCGTGTCCGCCGCCCAGGCTGCGGACCAGTCAGGGGACGGGACAGCGAGCACGCCGCCTAACGACTGTGCGACCGCGACGCGTGCATTGCCATCCGGGTCAGTGAGGTGTCGCACAAGGTCCGCGCGCGCTCTTGGACCATACGTCGACAACGACCGGATCGCGTTAATGCGCACGTGCGCGTGGGGATCCTCCACGAGACGCCGCAACGCGGCACGGGCATCGTCGCCAAGCGAGTCGCCGGCGACCGTTCGACCGAGCCCCCTAGCGACGTAGGCGCGCAGATCGACTTCCACGTCCGAGCGATCAGGGCTCGTGTGTGTCGGCGACGCGGACGGGCGCCGTTCGAGTGCGAGGAGTGCACTCACCGACCCGGGAACCCTCGATCGGGTCAGCGCGTACGCAGCGCTCCGCTGTACACGTAGGTCGGCATGGTCGAGATATGGCACGATCAATCCCGCCGGCACTGGTCGAAGCTTCGCGGCTGCCTGCAGCACGTCTGCGAGCGACGTGGCGGGGCGGCCTTCCTTTAGCGAGGTTTCGAGGGTCGGACGCGCGACTTCACCGAGCTCGCCCAGCGACCAGGCGGCCGCCGATGCGACGGTGTGCGCAGCACCAAGGCTTGCGGCCAGCACGTTGGTCGCCGAGCTATCGTGCAGAAGGCCTAACGCGAAAGCGGCGTCGGCGGCGATCGTCGAGTCTGTATTGGCGACGAGAGATCTCACGATAGCCGCGCGGCTAGAAATGCCTACCTGTCCGATGACCCGCACGGCGTACGCCCGCACGAACGTTGTCGGTGATGCGAGGGCGCGGTCGACGACAGCGGTGTCGGGCCGTCTCGTATCAGCGACTCGCAGCAGGGATGCCAGGTGCTCGATATCTACCGCAGTGAACGGACTGTCGATAACCAACGGCGCCGCCGCGTCAGTGGGCTGCGGACGCGGCGCGCACGCAGCCGCAACCAGTACCGTGACCAACCCGAGGGCGACGCGCCACGAACGGCGGTCAGGAACGAACAACACCGCGCTCCATGAGGGCGCGAACGTCAGCGGGGATCGGAACCGGTTTCCCGTCTGGATTGAGTGACACGAGCAGCGTTCTGGCTGATGCGAGGCGTTCTTCCGTGTCAGCGTTGCGGATGAGGTAATCGAACGTGATCGCCCGCGACCGCACATCGACCAGACGCGTCTCCACACGCACGAGGTCATCGTAGCGCGCAGGCGCGTGATAGCGAATGTTCGCTTCGGCAACGGCGAGCGCGGTTCCCTGGCGCTCCAGCTCGGAATACGGCAGGCCGAGGGCACGAATGAAGTCCGTGCGCCCCACTTCGCACCAGACGAGATACTCGGCGTGGTACACTACACCCATCTGATCGGTTTCGGAGTATCTCACCCGAAACTCGCTGATATGCGGCCTGACGTTCGGCGGTGTCACCGGTCCAGTATGCCTAACGCAGCGGCACGGTCGCGAGCACTCGGGGTGAGCAGCGCATCGGCCGGTACGCGACCGCCGGTGCGGGCGAGTCGGATAACGTCGCGCTCCGTCACGAGCGGACGTTTTCGTTGAGTCGCCGAACGCCAGGCGATGATGCTCGCCGTATCGCCAGTCCTGACCCCGGCCGCACGCGCTTCGTCGACATCGAGGTGCAGCTCGCTCGCGTGGCCTTCGCCGGAGCGGACCAGCACCGTCATGGAACGTGGCGGCTCGCGCCCCGTCGCCGCATCGGACGTCCACCTCGGCGCCATTGGCCAAGCCCCAACGGTGCGCGTCGGTCGGGGCGCAGATGCAGGTGACGGGCGGCGATGATGACGCCGCGACGCAGGTCGACGCGTCCGGCTGGACCAACCAGCGTCACTCCACCCACCGAGGTGTCGAGGGAGCCGCTGGCGGCGACGGGCGCCTCGATGCCCAACAATCCGGCGTCGGATAGCGCGATTTCTAGCTGAGTGTCGCTTCGTGCCGGACCGACGACGCGCACGGCCTGTAGCTTCCCGTTGGGCCCCTCAATGTCGAGCGACTGGGTGGCGGCGAACTGGCCCGGCTGCGTCAACTCCCGCGCGACGGTCAATGGGGTTCCGCCGAACAGGGTCTGCACGTCGGCCCGCGACAGGTGCACGTGTCGGTTGGATACGCCGATGCGCACGTCGATCGACGGGGCGTCGCAGCACGCGTTCGCGTTAGGCGTGCCTCGGCACCACGGGCGGTTGCGCTCAGGCGGCGGGCCTTTGCCGGCGGCGGCCGCCCGCGTCACACGCGTCAGCTCGCGGTGGACGTCCGAAAACGCGGACCGTCTCGTGACGCGCGACGGAGCGACGCCAGCCAGATCCTGTGCCGCACCCGACCAGACTGGCGGGGTACCACCCCGTTCCGGCGGCGCGGGGCGCACGGGTGACGGTAACCATGTGGCTGCCCGTTCACCGGACGTACGCGTTGCCCACCTGTTCGAGGAGTGCGCGAGCGATCAGCTCCGCCAGCCGGTCCAGCTCTGCGTCCGTCACCGGCGAGACGCTCGGAAGTCGGAGAGGAACTGGTCGACTATTCGTTGGACATCGCCGGCGGGAAGTGATGCGGTGCGCGAGGCGGTGCCGCTATCTGCATTCGAATGCGACGGCTCGCCGAAGTCGACCGCACGTTTGCGCCGCCGGACGCTTCGCGCAGCGGGTCTACGTACGGCCGAATCTCTTCGCCCAGCCGCTTGATGTTTATCAGGTGAAGCGGCGTCACGTTGTCGGAGGTGATGCTGCCGCCCCATGAGCCGGGTCCGAGCGTCATCGCCGGAGCGAAGCCGGTCGTGTAGCCCACTGCTCCGATCGCGACGTTCGAGTTCACGATGATGCGGAACGCCGGCTTCTCGGAGAAGAATCGGTCGATGACGTGCTGGTCCTGGCTGTGGATACCTAACGAGTGACCAAGGCCTCCGTACTCGAGCAACTCGATCGCGCGCTCACAGCAGCGTTCCCAGCCGTCCTCGACGAAGAACCCCAGGACCGGGCACAGCTTCTCACGACTCAGCGGATCCTCGCGACCGACGTTCGCCAGATCCACGATCATCAGTTTCGCGTCTGGCGCGATAGCGAAGCCGGCCTTTCGCGCGATCTCCTGCGGCTGCTTACCAACGACGTCGGGATTGATGCCTTTGCCGCTCGGCGGAATCATCAGACGTTCCAGTGCGCGCTTCTCGTCCGCGTACAGAAGTGTGCCCGCTCGCGTTTGAATACGTCGCGCACTGCGCGCTCGACGGGCGCATCGCAGACGACCGAGTTCTCCGCGGAGCAAAGCACGCCCGCGTCGAACGTCTTCCCGTCGACGACGTCTGCAACAGCCTTCTCGATTCGCGCCGTTCGCTCAATGATTGCAGGCACGTTTCCGGGTCCGACGCCGTACGCGGGCTTCCCTGCCGCGTACACCGCGCGCACCATGTCGGAACCGCCCGTGGCGAGAATGACCGCCGTGAGCTTGTGGCGCATCAAGGCGTTCGTCCCGTCCATGGTAGCCACGGTCATCGCGTTGACGAGCCCCGCCGGTGCGCCGGCGCCTAACGCAGCCGCTTCGAGAAGCCGAGCTGTCTCGACGACGCTCCTCGTCGCGCGCGGGTGCGGCGACATCACGATCGAGTTCCGCGCCTTCACCGAGATCATTGCTTTGTAGATCGCGGTCGACGTCGGGTTCGTTGTGGGGATGATCGCTGCAACGACACCCATGGGGACGGCGAGCTCGCGGACCCTTCGCGTTCGGTCTTCGCGCAACACGCCGACGGTCTGCATCGGGCAGGATGTAGTCGAGCAGAAAGTCGGACGCGAAGCGATTCTTGATGACCTTGTGCTCGTAGACGCCCATCCCGGTCTCGTCGACCGCCAGTCGCGCGAGTCGCTCGGCGTTCGACGACGCGGCAGCAGCCATCGCGCGAACCACGGCATCGACCTGACGTTGATCCGCCGTCGCGAACCGTCGCTGGGCGTCGGAGGCCGGCGCGACGAGGTCGCGCGCCTCCTGAACGCTCCGAAGGTCGGCGTCCACGACTACTCGCTCAGGCGTTCAGCGACCGAAACGCGGCGAGCAGCTCGTCTCGGCCGGCACGCGCGACGTCACGGCCCTTGATCGGAAAGTTGTCCAGGCGGCGCGCCATTGCGCGGAGATCGACGACGCGCGCGTTCTCGAGCGTCGCGACATCGATGCGGCCACCCTGCATGGGAACGGTGGCGGTCGGCTCGTCGTTGTCGTTCACCGCAACCGTCATCTCCGGGTGCGGACGCGGGATGACGTGCGAGGAAATGAGATGACCGACCCGTTCGGCAGCGGACGACCCCGCGTCGACAGCCGCTTTCACCGCCGCGACTTCGCCGACGAACTTCACGGTCACGAGACCGGCGTCCGCCTTTTCGGTACCCAGCAGCCGGACGTCCGCCGCCTTGAGGCCAGCGTCAGCGGCTTCGATCGCGCCGACGAGCCCACGCGTCTCGATGAGGCCGAGCGCGCCGTAGGCCCAAGGATCAACCGGCGTCACCCGAGGGACCTTGGGGAAGGAGTGCTTCGAGCTCCGCGTGCGGACGCGGGATGACATGAACCGACACGAGCTCGCCAACGCGCTCCGCCGCCGCGGCACCGGCATCAGTCGCCGCTTTCACGGCGCCAACGTCGCCTCGCACCATTACTGTCACGTAGCCTCCACCGACCTTCTCTTTTCCAACGAGCCTGACGTTGGCCGCCTTGACCATCGCGTCGGCTGCCTCGATAGCGCCGACGAGTCCCTTCGTCTCGATCAGGCCAAGTGCGTTCTGTGCCATCAGTCCTCCGGAACCACCAGTGAGTGCGCGATCGGCGCCGTGGCACCGATGCTGGAGCATCGGCCGCGATAATGTGTGCTCCCGTTCGGTTTGTAAAGATCGCGGCGTCGAAGTAGACTGTCCCCGTGCTCCCGTCGCCGTGCTACGTCTTCTCCGACACACACCTCGGCGCTACGTCCACCGAGGTCGAACAGCGGTTGCTCGCGTTTCTCCGGCATCTACCCGGGAGAGCGCGATCCGTCGTCATCAACGGCGATCTGTTCGAGTTCTGGTTCGAGTGGCGGTCGGTGATTCCGCGCGCGTCGTTCCGCGTGTTGGCGGCGCTGGCTGATCTCGTCGACGCGCAAATTCCCGTGTTGTGGGTCGCCGGGAATCACGACTGCTGGGGCGGCGAGGTCCTGCGCGACGACGTGGGAGTCACCTACCACGTCGGACCGTGGACGGGACAGCTCGCTGGTTGGAACAGCCGCATCGAGCACGGCGACGGTCTGCGTCAGGTCGAGGATCGGAAGTATCGGAGACTGCGCACGGTGTTGCGGCATCCCGCTTCCATCTGGGCGTTCCGCCATCTCCTGCATCCCGACTTCGGGAGCCGGCTTGCCGCAGGGTCGTCGCACGCCAGTCGGACTTATCAGGCGCGCGACGGCGGCCGCGGGCTACGCGACGTGGCGATGAAGGAACTTGCTAGCAGCCCCGCGACGGAACTTCTCATCTACGGTCACTCGCACGTCGCTGCTCTGGAGCGCGCGCCGTCTGGCGGTGTCTACGCCAATGCTGGCTCGTGGATGAGCAGGCCCACGTTTCTACGTGTCGATACGCAACGCGTGGCACTCATGGAATGGAGCGGATCAGCCGAGGGTGAGTGTCTCGACGCACTCGATCGCCGAGCCGAGGAAGCGCTGACCAAGGCGTAGGAAGTGGTCGGGCGCATCCGAGGCGATGAACCGATGTCGCCGAACAGCTGATCGGCCGATCGTTGCTTCATCCGCGAGAAGGCCACGTGTCTGGAGAATGCGTGCCGTCTCAGTCGCCGTTTCGTGCGCGCTATCGATGAGGATGACGTCTGGCCCGAGCACATCAGCGAGCAGCGGTTTTAGCAACGGATAGTGCGTGCAGCCGAGAACGAGTGTGTCGATGCCGGCAGCTTGCAGCGGCGTTAGGTATTCGCGCGCGATGAGCCGCGTCGCTTCTGTATCGAGCCAGCCCTCCTCGACGAGCGGAACGAAGAGCGGACATGCGCGTGCGACGATGTCCGCATCCGGAGCGATGGCGCGGATCGCTCGTTCGTATGCGCCGGAGCCGATCGTGCCCGACGTTCCAATGACGCCGAGCTCGAAACGGCGCGATGCGGCGACGGCGGCTCTCGCGCCTGGCTCGACGACGCCGATCACCGGTACAGTGCACTCGCGCTGCAGTTGTGGCAGTGCGTGCGCGGTGGCGGTGTTGCAGGCGACGACAATCGCCTTCACGTCCTGCGACATCAGGTACTCGGTGATCTCGCGGCTGTAGCGCCGCACCGTATCCGGGCTCTTGGGCCCGTATGGGACACGAGCGGTGTCACCGAAATAGATGACGCGTTCGTGCGGCAGTTGCCGCAGGACCTCGCGCACGACAGTGAGTCCGCCGATGCCGGAGTCGAAGATCCCGATTGGTGACGCTGGTGTGCTCACGACTACCTGACTGCAACCACGACTCGCGCGTCACCAAGGAATCGAAGCGGAGAGGACGGCACCAAACGGCAGTGCCCTGAACGACACGTGGTCGGGCAGGTCCCAGAGTTGCGCGGACACGAACGCTTCCGCGCCCGCCAACAGGTGGTTCACAATGATCAGCGCGTAGTAGTCCTCGAGATGCTTGCGGCGCGCTTCTACACGCTCGGTTGCATAACGATTCGTCGCGTAGGTCGTGCCGACAGGGCGGCCGAGCGAATCAGTCTTGACGGTTCCGTCAGAGTTGGTCGCGTACGTGACGATCAGGCTGTCGGCTTCATGCGCCTTCGCGAAGCGAAGGTCGAACGCCGATTTCGTCGCGAGTGCGATGAACGTCACCTCGGCCGTGAAGAACAGGCCACCGGCAATGGGACGATTGAGGACGGACTGACCGTAGCCCGGCGCGACCAACGAGTAGAGGAACGCTCGCTTGGGCGATATCGGTGGGCGCACCGTATCGGGTGCCGGCGCGGCGCGCGGAGGGGCTGGCCGCCGACGCGCGCCGACGCGGGCGCTATCCACTTGTTGCGCGTCGGCCCGCCCGTATGGCACTGCGCCGAGCGCCCCAACGATCAGCGTTGCGACGACGACGCGAGCCACAACACGACGGAGAGTACCGAGCACGAAGGAATCCGGAAAGCGGTGTGGCGGGAGCGTGTGGGAATCGAACCCACCCAACCCGACGGCGTCGGGTCGCATCAGTTTTGAAGACTGAGGAGACCACCAGACCCCAGCCGCCCCCTCGCGTCACCCAAGCACAATCGCGGTCTCACCTTTCGGCAGCACCTCTCCGACCTCAGCGGCACGCGGGACGCGTGCAAGATAGTCAGCCACGCGCGACGAGGGCACCGCCACGAGCAGCCCGCCCGACGTCTGAGGGTCGGTCAGCAGCGCACGGTCGGCCTCGCTCGCGACGCCCCACGTTACGAGCGGCTGCACGTAATCGAGGTTTCTGCTCCCGCCGCCGGGTCGTGACCCACCGAGCCATGCCTCCCGCGCACCAGGGATGACCGGCACGTCGTGAACGCGGATGTAGAGCGTGACGTCACTTGCGCGGGCAATGTGCGACGCGTGGCCGAGTAGCCCAAATCCCGTAATGTCGGTGGCGCAGCGGGAGCCAACGTCGAGAGCAACGCGACTGGGCTCCGCGTTCAACTCGCGCATGAGCGTGATCATCGCCAGCGTCGTGGCGGGGTCGAGCGTCCCTTTCTTCAACGATGTGGCCAGGATGCCGTTGCCTAACGGCTTCGTGAGGACGAGACGGTCGCCGGGCCGCGCACCCGCGTTGGTCAGCATCGTCCGCGGGTCAATGCGGCCGGTGACGGCGAGCCCGAACTTGATCTCGTCATCGACGACGGTGTGTCCGCCGATCACGTGCGCGCCTGCTTCGTGGACCTTGTCCTGTCCTCCGCGCAGGATCTCCGTGAGAACCTCGATGGGCAGTTGGCCGGTCGGGAACGCGGCGATGTTCAGGACGGTCAGCGGCGTCCCACCCATGGCGTAGATGTCCGACAGCGCATTCGCCGCGGCGACCTGCCCGAACTCGTATGGGTCGTCGACGATAGGCGCGAAGAAGTCGACCGTCTGCACGATCGCGACGTCGTCGGACACGCGAAAGACCCCCGCGTCGTCGAACGTTTCATGACCGACGAGAATGCGCGGATCCGACTTTCGCGCGAGCGGCGCGAGCGCGTGAGACAGGTCGCCCGGACCCATCTTCGACGCTCAGCCAGCGCAGCGAGAGAAATGCGTTAGGCGAAAGATCTCAGAGCGAGAATGGGACATGTCAACTGCGAGCTAGTCGCTGGTCGCTCGTGCTGGTGGCTGGTCGGACCAGCGAGAGGCGCGAGCCACCTTCGACGCGAGAGTCGTGCGCACCGATCGCTCTAGCCGACGAGCGCCACCGCGTCGATCTCCACCAATACTCCGCGCGGCAGCGCGGACACCTGCACGGTGGAACGCGCAGGCCGGGCGTCGCCGATCATGCGCCCGTACACTTCGTTGACGCGCGGGAAGTCGGCCATGTCCTGCAGGAAGACCGTCGTCTTCACGACGTGCGCCCAGCTCGTGCCGGCGGCTTCGAGCACCGCAGTGAGGTTGCGCATGACCCGCTCGGTCTGAACCGTCACGTCGCCCTGCACGATCTGTCCGGTGGCCGGGTCCAGCGGAATCTGCCCTGCTGTGTACACGAAGTTTCCCGCCACGATCGCCTGCGAATACGGGCCGATAGCCGCAGGCGCTTTTTCGGTGTGTACGATGCGAACGCTCACGTGATCTCCCTAGTCCAGCCCGACGATCGAGCCGTCGGGGCGAATGGCCATTCGCTCGGCCGCGGGCTCCTTGGGGAGCCCCGGCATGGTCATGATGTCGCCAGCCTGCGCGACAACGAAACCCGCGCCTGCAGCGGGGTACACCTCGTTCACCGTAATGCGGAAGCCGCGCGGCCGACCCAGCTTCGTCGGGTCGTCGGTCAGCGAATACTGCGTCTTCGCCATGCACACTGGCGTGTTGCCGAGACCAATGGACTCGAGATACTGGATGGAGCGGTCCGCTTTCGGGGCGTAATCGGCGCCGTCACCGCCATACACCTTCCGCACGATGGTGTCGATCTTGTCCCGAATGGGTGCGTCCGCGGAATAGATGGGCGCGAAATGGCTGCCTCCTTCACCGAGCACCGCCATGACCTCACGTGCGAGCTCGACACCGCCCTCGCCTCCTTTTTCCCACACCTCGTTCAGCGCCACGCGCGCGCCCGTACGCTCCGCACATTCCGCGACCATCTGCAGCTCGCGATCGGTGTCGCCGGTGAATCGGTTGACGCCCACGACGACGGGGACGCCGAATTGCCTAACGTTCTCGATGTGTCGCTCGAGATTTGGCAGCCCGCGCTCGAGCGCGCCGAGGTCCTCCGTCTTGAGCGCGTTCTTGCCGGCGCCGCCATTAAGCTTGAGCGCGCGGACGGTTGCCACGAGCACCGCGGCCTTGGGATCCAGACCGCCGAAGCGGCACTTGATGTCGAAGAACTTCTCGGCGCCGAGGTCGGAACCGAAGCCGGCTTCGGTTACGACGACGTCTGATAGGGACAGCGCCGATCGCGTTGCGAGCACGCTGTTGCAGCCGTGCGCGATGTTGCCGAACGGCCCAGCGTGCACGAAGGCGGGACCGCCTTCCAGCGTCTGCACGAGGTTCGGCCGGATCGCATCCTTGAGCAGCATTGCCATCGCGCCGGACGCCTTGAGATCCGCTGCCCGCACCGGGCGCCGATTCGAACCAGCCGTGGACCCGACGATGATTCGACCGAGGCGCTGTTCGAGATCGGCGGCACTCGTGGCGAGCGCGACGATCGCCATCACCTCACTCGCGGGAATGATCACCCACCGCTCTTCGCGCGCCACTCCGTTGGCGACGCCGCCGAGTCCGATGACACAATCGCGCAGCGCGCGGTCGTTCATGTCGATGGTACGCGGCCACGTGATGCGACGCGAATCGATGCCGAGCGCGTTGCCGTGGTGCAGATGGTTATCGAGCATCGCGGCGAGCAACGCGTGCGCAGTGGAAATGGCGTGGAAGTCGCCGGTGAAATGGAGATTGATATCCTCCATTGGCAACACCTGCGCGTAACCGCCACCGGCCGCGCCGCCCTTCATGCCGAACACCGGCCCGAGGCTCGGCTCACGGATGCATAACGTTGCATTCTGCCCTATACGCCGCAGCGCCTTGCGTCATTCCAACCGCGGTCGTCGTCTTCCCTTCACCTGCGACCGTCGGGTTGATACCAGTCACGAGAACGAGCTTGCCGCGCGCAGGACGCTCGGCGACATCGAGCGCGATCTTCGCCTTGTACTTCCCGTAGAGATCCAGGTCATCGGCGCCGAGTCCGAGCTCGGCGGCAACGTCGACGATCGGCCGCAATGTCGCTTGCTGTGCGATCTCGATGTCGGACGGTACGTTCCCCACTGATCCTCCGCTCGTGCTGGTGAGTCATGGACGTGTTCGCGCGTCAGGGCGCGTTCACGTCACGGCCGGTGGAAGTCGGTCGCGCGGCGCAGATACTACGAGCGCGAGTCGGGCATCGCCAGCCCGAAGAGACGTGACGTGTTCTCCGCTGTACGTTCGGCAAGAACGTCGGGCGCGGTTCCACGGACCACGGCGAGTCGCTCGATCGTGCGAGGGACAAACGAGGGCTCGTTGCGTTTGCCTCGGAACGGCACCGGCGCGAGATAGGGCGCGTCCGATTCGACGAGCAAGCGATCCTCAGGCACGAGTTGCAGAAGGGCGACGTCGTCCCACTTCTTGAACGTCACGATCCCGCTGAAGGAGACATACCAGCCGGCTGCAATGGCCAGCTCTGCAACAGTTCGCGGGCCCGTGAAGCAATGAAGGACGCCTCGCACTCCACCCGACGCCGCGGTCGAGATCAGCGCCGAGATGTCAGCGTCGGCCTCGCGCGAATGGACGACGACGGGCGTCCGCAATTCGGCGGCGAGCACGAGCTGCGCCTCGAAGGCCGCGATCTGCGCGTCGCGCGGAGAGTGATCGTAGTGGTAGTCGAGACCACATTCGCCGACCGCGACTGCCCCCCGCGCGATGTGCCGACGGATGGCCTCGATGTCTCGTGCGGCGTCGAAGGTGACAGCGTCGTGCGGATGAATGCCCGCGGTGTGATGGACGAACCCGCGATGCGATTCAGCTATCAGGAACGCACGATCGGCGGCCGCGATGGACTCTCCAATTGATACGACGGCCATTGCGCCGGCGTCGCGGGCGCGGGCGATGGTCTCCTCGCGATCGGCATCGAACGCAGGATCGGCGAGGTGCGCGTGACTATCGATAAAGCGCATAGATGCAAACACCGCCGCGGTAGCGCGGCGGTGTCGGCAAGCGTGGGTCAGCGCGTGGCGGCGCCTTCGGTCGGACGAGGACGAGGCGTGCGCTCACCGGCTGGTAACTCGGCGGTGCGGGATGCGCGCACGGTGGCCTTACCGCTCGCCTTGTCGGAGGAGACGGAGCGCGGCCATTTGTGCTCGATCCACAGCAGCAACGGCGACGCGACATAGATCGAGCTGAACGTCGCGACGAAGATGCCGAACGCCATGACGATGGCGAACGGCTGGATCACTTCGCCCGCGAAGAAGAGAAGCGCGAGCGTCGCGGCGAGGGTCGTCGCGTGCGTCAGCACCGAACGCGGCAGCGTCTCGTTGATGGATCGGTTCAGCACGTCGTAGAGCGGCGACTTCCGATCCTTCTTCAAGTTCTCACGGACGCGATCGAAGATGATGATCGTGTCGTTGCCGGAGTAGCCAAGCAGAGTGAGGATAGCCGCGACGATCGTGAGTGATACCTCGATGTGCAGCAACTTGATGAACGCCAGCGTCACGAGGACGTCGTGCGCTGTCGACAACACGGCCGCGACGCCGAACCGCCATTCGAATCGTATGGCCAGATAGACGAGCGTCACGAGCGACGCGAGCAACATTGCGATGCCAGCGTTTCGACTCAACTCGGCGCCGACGCGTGGCCCGACCGCTTCGGTGCGAACGACGCGGTAGGCGTTCGCGCCGAACTCCTTCGTCAGCGCGTCCTGCACGCGCTGGGCGACGCTTTCCGCTCCGCTCGCCTGTTGCGCGACGTCGCGCCGATCCTGCGCGCGCACGGTGAACTCGCTGTCCGAACCGAACTGCTGGATCTCCGCGCCGCGTGACGCCGGCGCGGTCCAGCGTGGAGCGGATGCGGCCCGCGTCAGCAGCCTTCGTGAACTGCAGCTGCATGAGTGTGCCGCCAGTGAACTCGATGCTGTAGTTCACGCCACCACGAATGGCGAAGCTAGCGAGCCCGGCGAGGATGAAGGCCGCGGTGACGCCGGCCGCCCAGCGCCACCACTTGATGAAATCGAAATTCGTGTCGTGTAGGATGCGTAGCATTAGATGCTCAGAGTCTGGGCGCCACGCGAGCGGCTGAGCCACAGGAGATAGAACGTGCGAACGACGAAGATCGCCGTGAACAAGGACGCCGTGATGCCAGCGATCAGCGTGACCGCGAAGCCCTGGACCGGCCCGGTGCCGTACTGATAGAGCACGGCCGCGGTGAGGATGGTCGTGACACTGGTATCGATGATCGCAGTCAGCGCGTGCCGGAAGCCTTCATCGATCGCCGTGCGTACCGTCTTGCCTCGTGCGAGCTCCTCTCGGATCCGCTCGAAGATCAGCACGTTCGCGTCCACCGCGATACCGACCGACAGCACGAATCCAGCGAGGCCCGGCAGCGTGAGGACGGCGTTGAAATACGCCAGCATGGCCGCCGTGTAGAGGATGTACAGGCCTAACGCGATGACCGAGAGCACACCCGAGAAGCGGTAATAGACGACCATAATCGCGACCACGAGCAGCATCGCGATGACAAGCGCGCGGACGCCGTTCCGGATCGAGTCCTGACCAAGGCTCGCCCCGATGTTGCGCACCTCGGCGACCTTGAGTGGAACCGGGAGTGCGCCCGCGCGCAACACGAGCGCGAGGTCCTGCGCTTCCTGCAACGAGCGACCCTGACCCATCGTGATCTGACCGCGCGTGCCGATCGCGCTCTGGATGACAGGCGGGCGACCCATCACGCGCTGGTCGAGCACGATCGCCATGTAATCGCGAATGTGCTTGGCGGTTTCGGCGCGGAAGCGGCGTCCGCCTTCGTTGTTCAGTGTGAACTCGACGACCGTTCCCTCGAGCGGCACCTGGTTCGGCTTGGCGCCAACGAGGTATTCGCCGGTGATGATCGGCCGCGAGTCGAGCAGATAGATTGGCCGATACTGCGTGGCGCCGAGCGTCTGTGTCTCACCGCCCCAGCGCAGCACCTTACCCGGCGGAATGGCCGACTGAATCGCCGGCATGTCCAGGTAGCGCTGCAGCGTCGGGACATCGCTCTCGGCTACAAAGTACTCGCCCGGAAACTGGCCCTGCTGGATCAGCTTCGAGAACGCGCCGCCCGTCGTCAGCGCGAGCGAGTCTTTCTTCGTCGAGTCGCCCTTCGTCTTACCAGCCGAGTCCTTCCCCGGCGTGAACAGCTCCTGAAGTCCCTTCCCGCTCTTCGCGGTGTCGCCGCCCACGACAGCCGGGCCGGCTGCGGCGCCAGCCTCCTTTAGAATCGCGTCGAACCGGGGCAGCGCCTTCTCCAGCGCCTGCGTTTCGTCGGTGATCTGGAACTCGAGGAACGCGCTCTTCTGGACAACGCCCATGGCGCGCTGCGGATCATCGATGCCGGGCAGCTCGACGATGATCTGGTTATCGCCGCTCTTCTGCACGACCGGCTCGGCGACGCCGAACTCGTCGATGCGTGTGCGGACGACCTTGATCGCACGGTCGAGCGCCTCCGCCTTGTCGGCAATGGTGCCCTTCGACTCATCGATCTCGAGCGCGAGGTGCATGCCGCCTTGCAGATCCAACCCACGTTTGAGCGGAACCCGGGTAACGGTATCGAATACGTAGCTGTCACCGCGTTTGACTCGCTCAACGACCTTGCGCGGGAACAGCGACCATACGGACGCTGCCACGAGCGCTACGATGAGCAGCACGCGGTACTTCAGGTTGGACATGCGCCTGCGGGGAGGAGGGTTTCGTTCGACAAGCTTCGAAGGTTAGGGAACCGCTTGTACGTAGTCAACGGAAATCGTTGTGGTTAAAGGGTTGGGGCGCGTTTTCGGACCCATCTATAGCGATCATGTCTGGTTCGAACGCGGGTGATTCATGACACGCCGGTGAGGACGCGTCTGGCGTCGTCCTCGTCGCGACGCAGCTGCTCGATCAGCGCCGCCGGCGTCGAGAACTTCTGTGTGTCGCGGAGGCGCGCGATGAAGTCCACGCGCACCCACGCGCCATACCAGTCGCCACTCGTATCAAACAGATGAGCCTCGATGCCAATGGTCTGGTCGCCGAACGTGGGCCGAGGCCCGAGGTTCAGCATTCCGCCGTGGGCTCCACCGGGGGTCTGTACCCGCACCGCGTACACACCCTGCGGCGGAAGCAGCTTTCGCGGATTGGGAGACGCCACGTTGATCGTGGGAAACCCCAAGCCCCGCCCTCGGGCTGCTCCCGGCACGACGCGTCCGCCAAGCGAGTAGGGACGACCCAGCGCGTACGCCGCCCGCTCGAGGTCTCCGCCGGCGATCGCCCGTCGAATCGACGTCGAAGAGATAGGTCGTCCATCCCCGATCGACACTGGCGCGACGACCTCAACCCTGAACCCGTCGCGCGCGCCGAGAGCCTGCATTACCTCCACGTCTCCTTCGCGGTTCCGCCCGAACCCGTGATCGTGGCCCATGAGCAGGTGCTCCATGCGGAAACGGCCTCGGAGAACCTTCGTCACGAACTCTTCCGCCGTATAGCGCGCCAGCGACGGCGTGAATGGCACGACTGCGAGGTAGTCGATGCCCGACTCCGCGAGCACTTCGCGCTTCTCCTCCCCGACGGTCAGCATCAACGGCGCGGCCGCCGGATTCACGACCTCCATCGGATGCGGCTCGAACGTGACGAGCACGCTCCGGAGACCCAGTACTGCCGCGCGCGCGGCAAGGCGATCGAGAACGTCACGATGCCCGCGATGAACACCATCGAACGTGCCGACGGTGACGACGGTCGCGTGAACGTCGGGCGGGAGCCCGGACTCTGCGGCGTTACTCATCGCTCAGGCGTCAGGAAGCACAACGCGCGGCTGCCACGCGTCCGCAGCTCGTTCGGCGACCGCAACGAGGCGGCCGGAACCATCCACCAGCGCCGCCATGGATGCCGGTGTCGCCTCGCCCGCGGCAGCAACCAGACGTCCCTGCCTAACGTGGCTCACATCGTCGTCCGACAGTGAGATGGCTTGGAGATGCGGGAGCGCGTCCAGCGCCGGACGCAGGCTCGTTTCACCAGCGCGCAGCGTCTCGAGCGTGATCGCGTCGGCGACGTCGAACGATCCACTCCGCACCCGGCGCAGAGCGCCAAGGTGCGCCGCCGACCCACTCAAGCGGCCGAGGTCGCGCGCGAGTGCGCGGATGTACGTCCCACCACCACACGTGATCGTTGCGCGCAGGTGGTCGTCCGCCAGTTCGCGCAGCTCCCAGCCGTGTACATGGACCCGGACTGCATCGAGCGCCAACGCGACACCCCGCCGAGCTGCCGCGTATGCGCGCTGACCATCGACCTGCTTCGCCGAGTAGGCCGGTGGCACCTGGTCGATGCTACCGGTGAGCGACACGATCGCCTCACGCACGCGTGCGCGATCGGGAACCTCTGCCGTGCGGACGACGTTGCCAGTCAGGTCATCGGTGTCGGTCTCGCTGCCGAACACGATCGTCGCGTCGTACACCTTCGGCTCGCCGTCGAGATGTGGCAGCAGCCGCGTCGCGTGTCCGACGAGCAACACGAGAAGCCCCGTGGCAAAGGGATCGAGTGTACCTGCGTGACCAATCCGTCGCGTGCGGAGCGCGCGCCGCGCTTCACTCACGACGTCGTGCGACGTGATCCCGGCCGGCTTGTCGATGAGCAGCATGCCGTCAATCGGTCGACTCTCCGCCTTGCACCGCGTCCCGTCGGCTGGCGTTTGCATCGTCGGCGGCACGCGCGTCGTTTATCTGGGCGAGCAATGTTTCGATGCGCGCCGCGTGCGCCACACTCTGATCCAGCTGGAACTGGATCTCGGGCGCGAGCCGAAGCCGGAGCGCGCGTCCAATGTGAGGACGAAGATGGCTCGAGGCACTGGCCAGCCCGTCGAGGGTCGCGGCACGTTCCGCGTCGCTCCCGAGGATGCTGACATAGACCTTCGCGTGGCGCAGATCGCGTGTGACGTCGACGCCGGTCACGGTGACGAGACCGACAACGCGCGGATCCTTTACGCCCTCGGCGAGGAACTTCGCCACTTCTTCACGGATCGCCGCAGCAACCCGGTCCGGGCGACGGGTATCGTGCGCCATGTATCGTTGAATCCTTCGCCCGAACTCGCTCCAGCGGCAACATGCCGCGCAGCAGTCGGGCGTTCACGCAGCGCCGTTCGTCTTCGGGCGGCCCGCGGAAAGAGAAAACAAAACGCAGGGCCGGACGGCGTTCACCATCCGGCCCTGCCCCGAGCCTCAGCTCGATGCGTCCGCTACCAGCGTTCGGGCAACTTCCTCGGTGCGATAGCACTCGATGACGTCGCCGACCTTGATGTCGTTGAAGTTCTCGACGGAGATACCGCACTCGTAGCCCTTCTCGACTTCGCGGACATCATCCTTGAAGCGTCGAAGTGAACCGATCGTACCGTCGTACACCTCGACACCGTTTCGAATCACACGAACGCGTGCCTGACGAGAGATCGTCCCGTTCCGGACATAGCATCCGGCGACCATGCCGACCTTCGGAGCCTTGAAGGTCTGACGCACCTCCGCCTCGCCGAGCACGACTTCGCGCTCCTCGGGACGGAGCATGCCTTCGAGCGCCGCGCGTACGTCGTTCACGGCCTCGTAGATGACCTTGTACAGCTTGATCTCCACACCTTCGCGGTCGGCGGCCGTACGCGCGTTGTTGTCTGGACGCACGTGGAAACCGACGATGATCGCGCCAGCAGCGCGCGCGAGCAGGATGTCGCTCTCCGTCACCGCACCGACACCGCGGTGAATGACTTCGACCTGCACCTCGGCGTTGGACAGCTGAGCCAGTGCGTCGGCGAGCGCTTCCGCCGGACCGCCCTGGTCCGCCTTGATGAGCACGCGCAACGTCCGCTTCTCGCCGGCCGCGGCGTGCGACATGAAGTCTTCCAGCGTGACGGCGCTCTTGCTCGTGCGCCGGCTCTTCGCCTCGCGGTCGAGACGTTCCCGCCGCTGCGCGATGTCACGCGCCTGCGTCGCGTCGTCGACGACACGGAATTCGTCGCCAGCCATCGGCACGCCCGTTAGGCCGAGCACCTGTACCGGGATCGCCGGGCCAGCCGACTTCACCGGCTTGCCACGCTCATCGAGCAACGCACGCACGCGACCCGAGTACAGACCCACGATGAAGTCATCACCGACCTTCAGCGTGCCACTCTGTACGAGGACGGTGGCCACCGGACCCTTGCCGGCATCCAGCTGTGCTTCCACCACCGCGCCGCTCGCGTTCTTCGACGGGTTCGCCTTCAGGTCGAGAATTTCTGCCTGCAGAAGAACCTGATCGAGCAGCTCGCCGATGCCAGTGCCCTTCTTCGCGGAAATCGGCGAGGAGAGCGTCTGACCGCCGAACGCCTCGAGCACGACGCCGTGCTGCAGGAGATCCTGCGACACCTTCGCCGGGTTCGCGTCAGGCAGATCGACCTTGTTGATGGCCACGATCAGCGGCACGCCCGCGTTCTTCGCGTGCGAGATCGCTTCGATGGTCTGCGGCATCACCGAGTCGTTCGCGGCGACGACGAGCACCACGATGTCCGTGACCTGCGCACCACGCGCACGCATGGCGGTGAACGCCTCGTGGCCTGGCGTATCGAGGAACGTGATGAGCTTGCCGTTAGGCAGCGTGACATGGTACGCGCCAATGTGCTGCGTGATGCCACCGGCCTCACCAGCCACGACGTTGGCTTTCCGGATGTAGTCGAGCAGCGACGTCTTCCCATGGTCGACGTGACCCATGATCGTGACGATCGGCGGCCGCGGCACGAGGTCCTCGGCCTTGTCGGCCTCGGTGACCTGCCCGGCATCCGCCGCGTACTCCGCTTCGCGTACGGCCTGGAAGCCGAACTCACCAGCGATCAACTCGATCTGATCGAAGTCCATTCGCTGGTTGATCGTCACCATGAGCCCGAGGTTCTTGAACGCGAAGCCGACGATCTGCGTCGCGGGAATCTTGAGGATCTCGGCGAGCTCGCTGACGGTGATGAATTCGTTGACGTGAACGGTTTTCCGCTCGCGTTCACGATCCGCCTCGCGCTGCGCCTCCATCTCCTCGCGCGAACCCATGTCGTCGGAGCGCCGTGGGCCGCCGCGCCGCTGCGCGGGACCGCGGAGCGCGGACATGGTCTTGAAGATGTTGGCGGACACCGCTTCCTGATCGACTGCCCCGCGCTTGCCCTTCTTGCGCCGTCCAGCCGGTTGCTGCTGTTGCTGCTGACTACCGCCACCACCACCCCCACCACCGGGTCCTCCGCCGCCACCCTGCCGCTGCTGCTGCGGGCGGTCGTCTCGACGGGTCGGCGTCATCCCGCCGCCAGGCGCCGCCGAGGCGACAGGACGCGGCGGGACAAACGGGTTGCTGCTGGCGACCGGACGCGGGCGCGGAGCGCCAGGTACGATCGGCCGCGGACGCGGCCGATCACCACCGGCCGACGCTGGCTGCGGCGGCGGCATGGACGGACGCATCGGAGCCACCGGTTGCGGCGGAGTCGGTGTGCGCTCGAAGCGCTCCGGCTCACGCGGCGGTGGCGGCTCTACCGGCGCGGCCGCGACAGGCGGGGCCGGTGGTGGTAGCGGCGGTGGCGGTGGCGCAACGTGAACCGTCTCTTCGACGACCGGTTCACTCGTGTCGACGGCTGGTGCAGTCGACACCTCGGGCTCGTGCTCGTGCTCGACGGTCGTCTCGTGATCGACCTCGGCGAGGTCGGGTGCCGCAACATCGACATCGACGTCGTCGGTTGCGATCGCCGCTTCCCCGACGACGTCGGCGGGACGTCGGCGGCGTCGGACGCCCGACGCTTCCGCGGGCACAGGGGCCGCAGGTGCGGCCGCTGCCGGCGCAGCCGCCGGCGTCCCGCGCCGGCGGCGCGCCGGCGGCGCGGTCTGCTTCTCGGCGCGGACGCGTTTCTCACGCTCCCAGCGCGCGCGAATACGCGCGACCTGGTCATCGGTGAGAAGAGTGAGATGGCTGCGCACGGGGACGTCCATCTGACGAAGGAGGGTGATCACCTCGTCGCTGGAAACCCCGAACTCGCCTGCCATGTCGTGTACACGAAGCTTGCTCAAACAGTCCTCCTAGCGGGCTCGACCAGAGTCCGCGGCATGCCCCTCGGCGGGGGCCGACTCGACGATGGCACGAATGCCCTTCGCGAGCTGTGGATCGACGACTCCGACGGCGGCCGTCGACTCCCGTCCTACCGCGGCGCCAAGTTCTGACGCCGAGGGTCCTTCAATCATGCGAATGTGCTTCGCCCGAAGCATCGGAACGACCTTGTTCAGGCTGTTGTGCGACGCATCAGGCGCGATCACGACGAGCTTGAGCTTTCCCCGCAGCGCTGCGTCGCGTACCTGCTGCACCCCGACAATGACCAGCCGGCCGTTCATGCCTACTCCGACCAGGCGAAGCAGCTTGCTTGTTGTCGAGGCGTCCATCGTGTTCGTCTAGACCGGCGACTCGCCGCGGCGCGACGTGTCGTTGGTCCCGCCGTCGCCGTCATCGGCTCCGGCTTCTTCTCCACCTTCTTCCGTGAGTTCATCGAGCATCGTGATGATACGATCCGCCTCCTCCGGCGCGATACCTGGCAGGCGGAGCAGATCCTCGCGCTCGAGATCGATGATGTCGTTGAGCGTGCGGTAGCCGCCTTCCTCGAGCACAGCGACAGTCGCGGGCGACATGCCTTCGATCTCCGACAGCTTGACGTCCGCGGCCGAGTCGGCCTCTTCGGGGAGCGGCGCGAACAGCGGCGCGTCACCACCACGGTCGAGCCACTCGCGACTCGAGTAGAGGTCGATCTTCCAGCCCGTCAGCTCGGAGGCGAGCCTAACGTTCTGTCCGTTGCGCCCGATCGCGAGCGACAGCTGATCCTCATCAACGACAGCCTGAATCGTCTTGGCAATCGGATCGGAGAACACGCGTGCGACGCGAGCCGGCGCGAGCGCGAGCTTCGCAAAGCGCTCGGGGTCAGCAGACCACGGCACAATGTCGATGCGCTCGCCATTGAGCTCGTTGACGACCGCTTGCACGCGCGAGCCCTTGAGCCCGACGCATGCGCCAACCGGGTCGATCGAGTCATCGCGCGAGAACACCGCGATCTTCGTGCGGCTGCCGACCTCGCGCGCAGCGGCGCGGATGTCGACGATGTTCTGCTGGATCTCGGGGACCTCGAGCTTGAACAGTGCCTTCACAAACAGTGGGTCGCCGCGGCTCAGGATGAGGCGGGGGCCCTTGGGCGTCTCCTCGACGCGCTTGAGCACCGCACGAATGGGCTCGCCCTGGTGGAAGTGCTCGCGGTGGTTCTGCTCGCGATACGGAATGATTGCTTCCGCCTCGCGGAACTTGTTCAACATGACGACAAGCTTGCCGCGCTCGATCTGCTGAATCTCACCGCTCAGCAGGTCGCCGACACGACCCGCGAACTCGTCGCGGATCCGCGTGCGCTCGCCCTCGCGAACGCGCTGGATGATGCGCTGCTTCGCGGCTTGCACGGCCGTGCGTCCGAACTCCGCGAAGTCGACGGGGATCTCCATCATGTCGCCGACCTGGAATTCCGGGTCTTCGAAGCGGGCTTCCTCGACGCTGACCTCACGGCCGGGATCGGTGACCTCTTCAACGACCGTCTTGAGCAACACGATGCGGATCTCACCGCGATCTTCGTTGATCTCGACTTCGGCCTGTACGTTCGGCCCGTGCTTTTTCGCGAGCGCGGCATGGATGCCATCCTCGAGCAGTCCGTGTAGCTCGGACCGATCGAGTTGCTTCGAGCTCGTCAGCTCGCGAATCGCGTTCAGGATGTCAGCGGAACCGATCATTACGGGCGCCCTCTAGACTTTCCAGTGAAACACCAGCCGAGCTTCGCGAATGGCGTCGAGCGGGGCGCGGTGTGTCACGCCCTTGTCGTCACGCACTACCGCGACTGCGCTGCCAGCGTCATGCTCGAGCCCGACGATTTCTCCTTCCACCATACCTCCGACCGCCGCACTCGTCAGGCGAGCACGACGGCCAACGAACCTTTGCCAGTCAGTCGGCGTCCGGAGCGGACGCTCGACACCAGGCGACGAGACTTCGAGCACGTACTTGCCACCGAACACCGCGCCCGCGTCGAGGCGCGCCTCAATGGCGCGCGACGCGCGGGCGCAATCGTCCACGGTCACTTTCTCTCCGTCACGCCGATCGATGCGAACGTCGAACACGGGCCTCGTTCGCGTACCGCCACGCCTCATCTCGACGAGATCGAACCCCAGCGAATCAAGCTCGGCAACTACAACGTGTTGAACGTCTTGGAACGCCTGGTTCATGTCGTGTCGAGGTACCCGCCAAGAACAAAAAAATGTGGGGAACCCTCCCCCACATTCCGCTGACGCCAGGCGAGACGGCAGCGTGGTGAATCTAGACGGCGCCTCAAGTGCCGTCAACCCAACGAAGAGCTATCTCATAGAGGCGCAATCATTACGCCGAGTTGTCGGCCGCCGTCGCCGGCGCGATGTGAGAAGTACAGGTCGTTGTCGCAGCGCGTGCAGCGCTCGCTTGTCGAGATGTCGCGGACCCCGCGCGATCGTGCGTGGTCGGCGATCAACTGTCGCAAGTCGACAGTCGTCGCGCGATCCACGGCGCGCCCTGTGAGTCGCTCGAAAACATCCGGACTCACCTCGTAGCAGCCACCGCAGATGGCCGGCCCGAGATGGACTCGAAGCTCGACACTTGGGATCCCCCGTGATTCGAGTGTGTCGATGGCGCGCTCGACGATGCGAGCAGCCGTGCCGCGCCATCCGGAATGAAGCAGCGCGATCGCTCCAGACGCATGGGCGATGAAGACCGGCACGCAATCAGCGATAGACACCGCCGCGCCGGTGCCCCGTTCGAGCGCGAGGTGCCCGTCTGCGTCACCGCATCGAAGCCACCCTTCCCAGCCCGCACCGTGCGCGATGACGCGGTCGCCGTGCACCTGGTGCGCTGTGGCCAGCCGCGGGCCGGAAGGAGCGAGCTCCGCCCGCAGGCGATCCCAGCGCGCCATGACATCTCGGACGGGCTCGTCGCTGCCGACGCCGAAGCTGCCAGCAGCTCGCGTCGTCGTGAACGCGCGAATACCGAGGCTCTCGAACTCCGGGACGCTCTCGTACCACGCCCCCGGTACTGCGCGCGACTGTGCGGTGTGCGGCGCCGCCGTCATCTCCGTCGGTCGTCCACCCGGGTGATTCGCGCGCCGAGCGCATTGAGCCGCTCGTCGATGCGCTCGTAGCCACGCTCGATCTGGCCCGCATTGTTGATCGTGCTCGTGCCCTTCGCGCACAACGCGGCGAGCAGCATCGCCATTCCAGCTCGAATGTCCGGTGACTCCACCGTTGCCGCGCGGAGCGGAGACGGACCCGCGATGATCGCGCGGTGGGGATCGCACAACACGATGCGGGCGCCCATCCCGATCAGCTTGTCGACGAAAAACATCCGCGACTCGAACATCTTCTCGTGAAAGAGAATGACGCCACTGCACTGCGTCGCGGCGACGATCGCGATGGACATGACGTCCGCCGGGAACGCCGGCCACGGCTGGTCCTCGAGCTTGGGGACGTGTCCACCGAAGTCAGACTGGATCTCGCGTGACTGCTCTGCGGGCACGATGAGGTCATCGCCTTCGATGCGGCACGTGATGCCGAGGCGCGCGAAGCCGAGGAGCGTGGACCGCAAATGTTCGACGCCGGCGGACTCGATGCGGATCTCGGAGCGCGTGACGGCGGCGAGCCCGATGAACGATCCGACTTCGATGTGGTCGGGGCCGATGCGGTGCGTACCGCCACCGATCGACTGACCGCCATGAATGGTGATGGTGTTGGTGCCGATGCCCTCGATCTTCGCGCCGAGCGTGTTCAGGAAATGCGCGAGATCCTGGACGTGCGGCTCGGAGGCGGCATTGCGCAGGATCGTCGTTCCGCGCGCCGCCGTCGCGGCAACGAGCGCGTTCTCCGTCGCGGTGACGCTCGGCTCGTCGAGGAACACGTCAGCGCCGACGAGCGACTTCGCGCGCAGCTCGAACTTGTCGTTCGCCTTGATCTCCGCACCGAGTTGCTCGAGCGCCAGGAAATGGGTGTCCAGCCGCCGGCGCCCAATGACGTCGCCGCCCGGTGGCGGCAGCGTGATCTCACCGCAGCGGGCGAGGAGTGGACCGGCCAACAGAATCGACGCGCGAATCTTTCGACAGAGCTCGGGGTCGAGGTCCGACGGACGGATGGTCTTTGCGTGGATGCTCAGCGTGTTTCGCTCGGTCCATTCGGCGCTGGCGCCGACCGAGTTCACCAGCTCCACCAATGTCTCGGTGTCGCGGATGCGGGGCACATTCTGGAGCGTGACCGGGTGCTCAGAGAGGAGCGATGCGGCGATGATCGGGAGGGCGGCGTTCTTGTTGCCGGAGGGTCGAATCGATCCGGAGAGCGTGGCTTCGCCCTCGACGATGAACTGCACTGCTGCCATGAGATCGGGGTGCCGGTCGGTGTGAGTTGCTTGACACGCTATTTTGCCACCGGTACGATCCGCGATGACGCGAACGTACTCGCTCGGCTCAACCGGCGGGTGGCCTCAGCCTTGCACACTCGCGCGGGCGGCGGCACGGCCGCGCGAATGACTCGTCGCACGCCGAAGGGTAACACATCAATCCACTGATCGCATGACAGCGGGTTTCGCGCGGCTGGCTGCGGAGCTGCTTCAACAAGTTAGCACCGCTCTGCCCGACACGATCTACACGAAGCAGGTGGGCGGGGAGCCTGGCGCGTTCGCGAAAGTCGCGAGCGTCGCGCAAGGCTTGATGACGATCGCCATTCTGATACTGACGGTCGTTCTCGTACCGGCAGCGTGGAACTTTCGGAGCAGCTACAAACGCGTCAACGAACTGATCGACCGGTTCTATGGGGACATCGGTCCGCTGGTGCGAAACGCGAACGGGATTGCCGACAACGTCAATTACATCACGACGGCCATCCGCGTTGACGTGCAGCAGTTCAATCAGACGGTCGCGCTGGCGAACGAGCGGCTGACGACGGCCGTGAAGACCGCGGAGCTGCGGTTGAACGAACTCGACGCGCTCATGCGGGTGATACAGCGGGAAGCGGAGGACACGTTCGTGTCCACCGCATCGACGCTGCGCGGTATGCGAGCCGGTGCAACGACGCTTCGCGATCAGGTGGCAGAGGGCACGATTGCGGAGGCGGACGAGTTCGAAGACGATGACGCGCTCTATGAGCGAGAGGAGAGCCATGGCGACGACGGTGAGACCGAGAGTGAATGGCACGAACGACCGCGTGTCCGACCGCGGACGAGCGACCGAGCGTGACCAACAGTACGACCTGCTGACGGCGGCGGTCCTTGGTGCCGTGATCGGCGCGGGCGCCGCACTGCTGCTGCGCCGCGGCCCGAGTGGCCGTCGTCCCATCTCGCCTCTCGCGGGCGTGGCCGGCGGTGCCGCCGCGGGCGCCGCGAAATGGGCTGGCAAGCGCGGGCGACAGGGTGCGCGCTGGGCCGCGAAGCGCAGCGGCGAGGCGTGGGATCGCGTGCCGGTCGATACCATCCGCGAAGAGATCGGCGATGCGATCAACACCGCGCGCGAGACCGTCGCCGACGTCGTCGAGTCGGAGCTCCGTGATCTGCGCAAGGCCATTCGTCGGCAACGCAAACGGCTCGGCGTATAGCACCTGTGAGCGTGACGCGCAGCCCGACGGGCTGGCGCTCTACGACAGTGTTCGTGCTGGGCGCGGTCGTGATCGCGATTATCGTGATCGCGCTGTCGCCCAGCGCCGCGTTCGCATGGACGCCGGGCACGCACGTTTTCCTGGGTGAGGCCGTACTGCGGTCCCTCCCACTCCTGCCCTCGGCCGTTGGTGACCTGCTGTCGGCGTTCCCGTACGACTTTCTGTACGGGTCGATCGCCGCGGACACGAGCATCGCGAAGAAGTACGCGGCAGCCGGCCGACATTGTCACGCCTGGAACATCGGACTCGAGATCCGCGAGCAGGCGCGCGACGAACCGCTGCATGCGTTCGCGCTCGGGTATCTCGCCCATCTCGCCGCCGACGCGGTCGCGCACAACTACTTCGTCCCGCGCCAGCTCGCGACGACGTCGAGCACCTCAGCGCTCGGTCACAGCTACTGGGAAAGTCGCTTCGAGACGCATCTGGGAGAGCGCTTCGCGCGGCGCGCGCGCGAGCTGATTCTGCTCGACCACGCGCGCTCCGACGCGCACCTGGATCGCATTCTGAGCCCCACGATCTTCAGCACGCCGACCAATCGTCGGATCTTTCGCGGCATGGTCTACGTCACGGACACCGAGTCGTGGCAGCGCATCTTCCAGCTCATGTCGGAGAAGAGCCGGTGGGATCTTCCGGATGCGGACGTGGGCGCGTACATGACGCGCTCGTTCGACTTCATCGTAGACTTCCTGCGCCGGATCGAGGGCTCGGAGCCGTACCTGCTCGACCCGTCCGGCGAAACACCGCTGCGGCTGGCGAAGCGCGTTAGGCGGGCTGCGCTGCGCCAGGGCGGCGAGGAGCTCGTGACGAGCGAAGCACAGCGGCACTTCGGCCTTCCTGAATCGAAATTGCGGTTCGCGGTGGAGCTCCCCTCCCCGCTCTATCCGCTGGCGCGCGCCGCCAGCAACTGATTCACCTTCTTCGGGTCCGCGCGGCCACCCGACTTCTTCATGACCGCGCCGACGAACACACCGAGCAGCTTCTTCTCGCCACCCACGTAGCGCTGCCATTCGGCCGACTGGGCCGTGATGACTTCGTCGACCCACGTCGCGAGCTGCGTCTCGTCGCCGACCTGTGCCAACCCCTCGCGCTCCGCGATCTGCTCGGGCCGGTCACCGCTCTGCGTCATGAGAGCAAAAATGCGCTTTGCCGCTGTATGACTGACGGCGCCATCGCGTACCATGTCCAGCAACTTTGCCAGATCGGCGGGGCGCACCACGAACCGTTCGATGGTGAGACCGGCGTTCTTGAGCGCGGCCAACACCTCGCCCATGACCCAGTTCGCCGCGGCTTTCGAGTCGCCGTGCGCGCGGGCCACTGACTCGAAATACTCCGAAACGCGCGGGCTCGCCGTCAGCACGTCAACGTCGTACGCGCTCAGGCGATACTCGTCGGCGAAGCGTCGGCGGCGCGCGTCGGGCAGCTCCGGCAGGCGTCCGCGAATCCGCTCGATCCAGTCCTTCGTCAAGCGAAGTGGCGGCAGATCGGGATCGGGGAAGTACCGATAGTCGTGGCTTCCCTCCTTCGTCCTCGCCGGTCTGACGGTTCCGCGGTCGGCGTCCCAGAGCAGCGTCTGCTGCTCGACTCGCCCGTGCGCGTCGAGGATGGCGGCCTGGCGCGCGAACTCCGCGTCGAGCGCGCGCTCGACGCCCGAGAACGAGTTCATGTTCTTGACCTCCGTCTTCGTGCCCAGCTTCGTCGCGCCGCGTTCGCGGATGCTGATGTTCGCGTCCACGCGAAGGCTGCCCTCCTCCATGTTCAAGTCGCTGACATCGACGTACTCGAGCAACTGCCGGAGCAGTCGAAGGTACGAACCCGCTTCGGCGCTCGACCGAATATCCGGCTCGCTCACGATCTCGATGAGCGGAACTCCGGCGCGATTCAGGTCGATCGCGGTCGCCGCCGCGAATCGATCATGGATGGACTTGCCGGCGTCCTCCTCCATGTGCACGCGCGTGATGCCAATGCGGATGGCCGAGCCGTTCGCTTGCTCGCCGATGATGAGTGAGCCTTCGGTCGCGAGCGGCTTGTCGAACTGCGAGATCTGGTAGCCCTTGGGCAAGTCCGGATAGAAGTAGTTCTTGCGTGCGAAGATCGACTCCTCCTGGACCTTCGCACCTAACGCCAACGCCGCTCGGCTCGCCAGCTCGACGGCGGCCTCATTCAGGACCGGGAGACTGCCGGGCAGCGCGAGACACACGGGACAGGTGTTCCGATTCGGCGGCTCGCCAAACTGTGCGGAGCAGTTGCAGAACAGCTTCGTCCGCGTGCGGAGCTGAACGTGGACCTCGAGCCCTACGACCATCTCGTACCGCGATGTAACGGCGGTCTGTGTCGTGGTGTCGGTCACTGGTGCGCGTCCTCGCCTAACGCCCTCTCGATGGCATACGCGACTCGGAACATTGTCAGCTCGTCGAAGTGCTTCGCCATGACCTGTCCGCCGATCGGCAGCCGGTCCACGCGCCCGACGGGCACGGACATGGCCGGAATGCCCGCCAGATTCGCCGTAACCGTGAAGATGTCGCTCAGATACATCTCGTACGGGTCGGACCGCGAACCGAGCGGGAATGCCGGCGTGGGGGCAGTCGGAGTAAACAGCACGTGCACGCCAGAATCGAAGACGCGTCGGAAATCCGTGGCGATGAGACCGCGGACTTCCTGCGCTTTCTTGTAGTACGCGTCGTAGTAGCCCGCCGAGAGGACGTACGTGCCCAGCAGGATGCGGCGCGTGACTTCAGGACCGAAGCCGTTGGAGCGGGTCCGCTCGTACATCTCGCGCAGCGCAGGGGTCTGCGCGCGCGGGCCGTAGCGAACGCCATCGAAGCGAGCGAGGTTCGATGACGCTTCCGCCGGCGCGATGATGTAGTACGTGGGAATGGCGAGGTCGGTATGCGGCAACGAGACATCGCGGACCGTCGCGCCGAGGTGCCGCAACGAATCGAGCGTCGCATCGCAGCGTTCGCGCACGCGGGGATCCAGCGACTCCGGGAAGTACTCGCGCGGACGCCCGATCACCACCCCCGTTAGGCTCTCGGTGGCCAGCGAGCGGTAGTCATCGACCGGCACGTCAGCGCTTGTCGAGTCGAACCGATCGCGTCCGGCGATGGCGGCAAGTCCGATCGCCGCATCGTCAACGGTGCGGCCGAACACCCCGACCTGGTCGAGCGACGACGCGAATGCCACCAGCCCATACCGGCTCACGCGACCGTACGTCGGCTTGACACCAACGACGCCGCAGAACGCTGCCGGCTGCCGTACGGAGCCGCCCGTCTCGGAGCCGAGTGCGACGCGCACGATGCCGGACGCCACGCACGCCGCGGATCCGCCAGACGATCCACCCGGCACTCGCGTCGGGTCGAGCGGGTTCCGCGCCGGACCGTAGGCCGAGTTTTCGTTCGACGATCCCATCGCGAACTCGTCCATGTTCGTCTTCGCGACGACGATCGCGCCGGCCGACCGCAGACGACTGACGACGGTCGCCTCGTACGGGCTGACATAGCCTTCGAGGACGCGCGACCCGCACGTCGTCGGCATGGTCAGCGTCGCGAGGTTGTCCTTCACTACTACTGGAACGCCAGCCAGTGGGCCCGGGCGATTCCCCTCCCGGTGCAGCTGGGCGACCTGTGTGGCGTCGCCTAACGCCGCCTCGCGGTCGTGCGCGAGGATCGCATTCAGCCCGTCGGCGCCCGCACGAACCTCGGTGGCGCGAGCGAACGCTTGCTCCACCGCGTCGGTGGGAGCAGCTGTCCCCTCTGCGTGTCGCCGCGCGAGCTCAGCGACGGAGAGCGCGGCGGCGCTCATGCCGACTCCGCGTCGGCATCCTCATGGGTCGCCAGACGAGGCACGAGGAAGAATCCGTCACGCATGGCGGGCGCAAACGCGTCACGCGGCCGGGCCAGCGGGTACTGATTCCCTCCGTCCACACGCAACGGTGTCCCTGCCGCCCCAACGCCAGTGACAGGCGCCACGGCCGACGTGTCCACCTTGGACAGTACATCCATGTGCGCGAGGATGCCGTTGAGCTCCGCGGCGATGGTCGGGATACGCGCCGGGTCCAACCCGAGACGCGCGAGTGCCGCGACGTGCCTCACTTCGTCTTCGCTGACGGCCACTAGTCCCATCCTCGCTCGAGGCCGGCGTATGCGACGACGAGGCGCTTGCGACCCACGGACTCGTCGTCGAAATCGACGGTGACCTTCGTGTCGCGCCCGACGCCCGACAGCTCGGATATCGTGCCGGAGCCGAAGCGACCGTGCCGCACGCGCTCGCCCTTGACGAACCGGGGTGAGTCCTGCGACGCCTCGACTTCGGTGTCAGCGCCGTACGACACCCGAGCCCCGGGCCGTCGCACGGCCGCGGACTGGTGCGGCATCACGCTGCGGCCCGTCGCCCGGAGCTTGAGCGTCGAACGCTCCTCGAGCATGCCGGGAGGAATCACCGCGAGGAAGCTCGACGGGATGGACGGCATCTGCTCGCCATTCCGGCGTCGCGACCGTGCGTGCGTGATGTAGAGCTTCTGCTCGGCGCGCGTGATCCCGACGTAGAACAGCCGCCGCTCCTCCTCGAGCATCGGAGGGTCGTCGAAGGCGCGTGCGAGCGGAAAGAGCCCGTCCTCCATGCCGGCGATGAACACGACCGGGAATTCCAGTCCCTTCGCGTTATGCATCGTCATCATCGTGACGGCATCCGCGTTCGGATCCAGTGCATCGACCCCCGTCACGAGAGTCGAGCGCTGCAGGAAATGGTCGAGCGGCGTGAGACCGACCTCTCCGCCGTCATCAGCGACGACTTCGGCCGCGCTGGCGACGAGCTCGCGAACGTTGTCGAGGCGGTCCTGCGCGTCGGGCTCGGCGCGGAGGTGATCGCCGTATCGAATGGCGTCGATGAGGTCGCGCAACACTTCGTCGACAGCCGACTCACGCGCCATCTCACGCATACGGCCCATCAAGGACGCGAATTCCGCCAGCGTCGCGCGAGCCGCGGGTCGAAGCGACGAAAGCAGATCCGGTCGTACTGACGCCGCGAGCAGCGGGATTCCCTCGGCGCGTGCGGCCGCGGCGAGCGCATCGATGCTCGTTTCGCCGACACCGCGCTTGGGCGCCGCAATGGCGCGGCGGAACGCCTCGTCGTCGTTAGGGTTCGCGATGAGCTTGAGGTAGCCCATGAGGTCGCGGATCTCGCGCCGGTCGTAGAAGCGCACCGCGCCAACGAGGCGATAGGCGAAGCCGCGTCGCCGGAGCGATTCCTCGAGCGAACGACTCTGCGCGTTCGTCCTGTACAGCACCGCGAAATCGCGAAGCGTGAGACCACCGCCAAGCGCGTGACCCGGCTGACGGGCCGCGGGCGAGCCTCGGCGTGCGGCAATCTCCTCGACAATGAAATCGGCTTCATCGCGATCGTCGAGCGCGCCGACGACCGTCGCTCGTTCGCCGCCGGGCCGCGTGGAGCGGAGCGTCTTGCCACGCCGCTCGGTGTTCGCGCTGATGGCGACGTTCGCCAGTTCCAGGATCTGCGGCGTCGACCGGTAGTTTTCCTCGAGCCTAACGACTTTCGCGTTCGGAAAATCCTTCTCGAAGTCGAGGATGTTCCGGATGTCGGCGCCGCGCCAACCGTAAATGGACTGGTCATCGTCACCGACGACCATGACGTTCGCGTGCGCACCGCCGATCAACTTGATGAGGCGATACTGCGCGCGGTTCGTGTCCTGGTACTCGTCCACGAGAACGAAGCGAAAGCGATTGCTGTATTGCTCCTGCAGATGCGGGTTCTGCTCGAGAATGCGAACGGGGAGCACGAGCAGATCGTCGAACGTCACTGCATTCGCCTGACGCAGCGCTGCCTCGAGCTCCGCATACACCGGCGCCACGGCCTTGGTCCGAGGGTCCAGCGCGAGCGACTGATACTCCGTCGCGCTCACCAGCGCATTCTTCGCGTCAGAAATAGCGTCGAGGATCGAGCGCGGCGAATAGTCCTTCGCCGAAATCCGAAGCCGCTCCATGATGCGCTTGATGACGCCTGTCGCGTCATCCTCGTCGTAGATCGTGAAGCTCGGCGTTCGCCCGACGAGGTGCGCCGCCGAGCGCAGCATGCGCGCGCCGACGGAGTGGAAAGTGCCGCACCACATGCCCGCCGGTTCGGCACCAAGGAGGCGACCGATCCGCTCCCGCATCTCGCCCGCGGCCTTGTTCGTGAACGTGACCGCGAGGATGTGCTTCGGGTCCACGCCGTGGTGTTCCACCAGATGCGCAATGCGCGTCGTGAGCACGCGCGTCTTCCCGGAGCCCGCGCCGGCAAGCACGAGCATCGCACCTTCGAAATGCAGCACTGCCTCGCGCTGCGCGGGATTGAGGCCGGCGAGCCAGTCTTGAGACAACGTCGTGGACATCAGTGCAAGATAACGTCGAAGGTCGCGCCCCGCGGCGCTGGAACGAGATGCAATGTGCCGCCGTGATTCTCCTGCACGATGCGACGCGCGAGGGAAAGTCCCACGCCCCACCCGTGATCCTTCGTCGAGAAGCCGGCGTCGAACACGCGTGTGCGAATGTCACGTGGAACGCCAGGGCCATCGTCCGCGACGCGAATGCGAACGCCTTCAGGTACGCGAGCGGCAGTGATGTAGATACGGCCGCCGCGACCCGCGAGCGCGTCTACCGCGTTTTTTATCAGCGCCTCGAGCGCCCATTCGAGCAACACGGCATCGCCGTGAATGAGCAACGGTTCGTCTCCGCCTGACGCGGCGATCTCGACGGCGTGCGCAAGCGTGGGCACGCGGGCTCGAAAATATCCGCCGACATGTTCGACGAGCTGACGAACGTCGACGGGATCTTGCCGCGGCGGACGACCGATGCGCTCGAAGCGATGCGCGACGCGCTCGAGTCGATCGAGGTCACCGCGCATGTGTTCGATGGCCTTGCTCATGAGCGGATCGCCTGCGCGCTCTCCGAGCAGCTCGAGCCATCCGCTCAACGACGAGAGCGGCGTCCCGAGTTGATGCGCAGACTCGCGCGCCATGCCGGCCCAGACTTTCTCGCGGTCCGCTCGCTCGCGCGTCCGGAACGCGTACAGTCCCGCGAGCAATAACAGCGCGAGCGTCCCGGCCTGCACGAGCGGAATGATGCGCAACCCGAACACGAGCGGCGTGTCGCCAATGTGGACGGTGCCGACTCCCTGCTCCGCGATCGGCTCGTTCTCTCGATCGAGCTTCGCGATGTACCGGCGCAGCGCCTCGTTGCCCTGGAGGCGCGGATCGACACGAGTGCCTCCACTCGCCAGCTTGTCGAACGGCGTGTTCACCGCCGCGGCAAGGTTTCCGTCGGCGTCCGTGACGAGCACGGGGACTTTCGATTCCCCAATGGCGCGCGACATATCGAGCAACGCGGCGGAGGCGTCCGCACCGGGATCCGCGAGTGCTTCGTAGACGCGCGCGTAGAGGCGACCAGATCGCTCGGCCTCGTGTCGCAGTTCAGCGACGACGCTTTGCGTGTAGACAATGTACGAACCGAGGAGCAGGACGACTCCAACGGTGACGACGAAGAACGACGCGCCGCGGCGCACTCAGCGGATCGAGTCGACGCCGAGATACGGGCGCAGCACCTCGGGGACCGTGACGCTACCGTCAGGTTGCTGGTAGTGCTCGATGACGGACGCGATGATCCGCGGGAACGCGAGCCCGGACGCGTTCAGCGTGTGCACGAAGCGCGGCTTCTCGCCGGGCGCTGGGCGATAGCGGATGTTCGCGCGCCGCGCCTGAAAGTCGGTGAACGTGCTCGCCGACGACACCTCGAGCCATGTACCCACGCCGGGCGCGTATGTCTCGAGATCGTACGTCTTCGCGCTGGCGAACCCGGTGTCACCCGCGGCAAGCAGCTTTACGCGGTATGGCAATCCCAATCGCTCGAGCAACGTCGTCGCGTGGCGAGTCATCAGCTCGTGCTCCTGTGCCGACGACTCGGGCGTCGCATAGCGCACGAGCTCCACCTTATCGAACTCGTGCACGCGAAGCACACCACGCGTGTCCTTGCCGGCGGAACCGGCCTCGCGGCGGAAACATGGCGAGTAGGCGCAGAAGGCGCGCGGCAACTGCGCGCCCTCGATCATCTCGTCGCGATAGAGATTCGTGACGGGCACCTCGGCCGTCGGAATGAGGAACATGTCCTCATCCTTCAGCGCGTACATGTCATCCTCGAATTTCGGCAGCTGCGACGTACCGATCATGCTCGCGCGGTTCACGACGACCGGGACCCACACTTCCTCGTATCCATGCTCGTCCGAATGGACGTCGAGGAACAGGTTCATGAGCGAGCGTACGAGACGTGCGCCGGCGCCTCGGTACACCACGAACCCGGAGCCGCTGATCTTCGCACCGCGCGCGAGGTCGATGATGCCGAGCGCCTCGGCGATCTCCCAGTGTGGGCGAAGGCCGGGCTCCATCCGCGGCGTTCCCCACTCGCGCACGATGACGTTGCACTCCTCGCCACCTGTCGGCACATCCGGAAGCGTGACGTTCGGGATCTCGAGCATGATGCGCTCGAGCTCCGACTCGTACGTCGCGAGCTCCGCCTCCAGACGGCTGATCTCTTCGCCCAGCGCTCGGCTCTGCGCAACGACGTCGTCGGCGTTCTCCTTCGCCTTCTTGCGACGCGCGACTTCCTGCGTCGCGGTGTTGCGTGCAGCCTTGCGCTCCTCGACCGCCTGGATGTTCAGGCGGCGGTCGCGGTCGAGCGCCTCGGCGCGATCGATGAGCGGACCGATCTGATCGAGCTTGCCACGTCGTCGCATCCCGTCGCGAAGAACGTCGATCTGGTCACGCAGCGATTTCAGGTCGTGCATGGGGTGAGATCAGTTCTTCGGAGTAACGCCGGGCACGAGGGTCCGATACCCGCAATTCGGATCGTGCACGGCGCGGAAATACACCGCGCGTCGTGACGCGTCGATACTGTCGACAACGAACTTCGTGTAGAGGATCGTCGCAACGGAGAGCTGGCACTCGGCGGGGCTCTGCACCTGCATCACGAGTCCCTGCCCGGGCGTTACGACGAACGACGAGTCGAAGACGTAGTTGCCACTCGGCGCGAGCTCGAGTGCGTCGAACGGGATGGCGAACCGCTGCAGTCCCACCGGCTTGGCACCTGACGCACCGCCGCAGTTCAGCGCCGCGGCGACGCAGGGAATACCAACCAGTTTCTGCGGATAGACGACGACCCTCCGCGCGGCGTCGATATCGAACGCGACATCGAAGTTGAAGTTGCCGTCGGCACGCGTGACGGCGCCCGACGACGCGAGGTACCCCGATGGGAAAGACGGGGACGTGCCGGTCAACGCGTATGCCGTCAGGGTGTCAGCAACTACAAGGCTGGGGGTGGCGCGCGCCTGGTTGGGGTCGCTACACGCGGAGATGCTGAATGCGAGCGCCGACGCCAGAGCTACGGACGAAACGAGCAGTCGAGACTTCATGTCATTGCTGAGTGGAGCGAGCGAGCAGAAGGAGTCGAAGCATACCGCCTAACACAAGAGACTTCAAGCGATTGCTCGCTTGACAAGCCCCTCGGCCCGGTTATGCTTCGCACGACTTTGTCCATGGGAGGCCGCATGCCGACGATCCGCGAATTGGTCGCCGCCATCCGGCATCGCGACGGTGTGGAAGCCGCGATCGTGCTCGGCCGTGACGGGCTTCTTATCGACGGCCAGGCCGTCCCGAACCTCGACGCGGAAGGACTGGCGGCGCACGTCCCGTCGATCGTCACAGCCGCGGACGAGTTCGGCGCTGCAAGCCAGCGGGGGCAGCTGCTCACCGGCGTCTTCGAGTACCCTCAGGGACTCGTTGTCGCTTCCGTCCTCTCCTCGGAGGCCATCCTGCTCGTCCTGGTGCAGCCGCAGGCAAACGTGGGGCAGCTCCTGTTCGAGCTCCGCCGGAACCGCGAGCACATGGCAGCACTCGTCTAGGAGCGCACGCCATGCAACAGCGCCATGTCCTCGTCGCCGACGATGAGCCGCACATCGGGCGCATCATCAAGATGAAACTCGAGCAGGGCCCGTTTCGCGTCACGCTCGCGTATGACGGACAGGAGGCGGTCGATATCCTCGAGAGTCAGTCGGACATCGATCTCGTGCTGCTCGACCTGATGATGCCGCAACCTCAGCGGCCTCGATGTGCTCGCCCGCATCCGGGGGTCGGATCGGCTGAAGCATCTGCCCTGCATCATCCTCACGGCGGCTGGCCAGGAAACGCAGCATCAGAAGGCAATGGAGCTTGGCGCGACGGAATTCCTCACGAAGCCGTTCAGCCCCAAGAAGCTCTACGCGCGCACCGCGGAGCTCGCGGGACTGACGCAGGACGACCACGGCCCGGCAACGGCATGAGTCGCTGGGTCGTGGTGCTGGCCGGCGGCGTCGGCTCGCGCTTCTGGCCGCTCAGCACTCCGACCCGTCCGAAGCAGCTGCTGCCGCTCGTCGACGACAGGCCGTTGCTCGTCGCGACACTCGATCGCCTCGCGCCGCTCGCGCCGCCGTCGCGGACACTCGTGCTCACGAACGCGTCGCTCCGCGATGCGGTCCGACGGCATGCACCGAACATCCCGGACGAGAACGTCATCGCCGAGCCGCGCGCGGTTGGAACCGGCGGCGCGCTCGCGTGGGCAGCGAGCGAGATCGAACATCGTGATGGCCCTGCGGCCGTGATGATCTCCGTGCACGCCGACTGGGCCATCGGTGACGACGCCGGCTTTCGAGCGGCGCTCGACGCGGCGGCGGGCATCGCGGAGCGGGAGCATGCGCTCGTGACCGTGGGCGTCGTGCCGAGTAGACCCGACACCGGATTCGGATACATCCGGCCCGGTGCAGCGATTGGCGATGGAGCGCACCGCGTGGATCGCTTCGTCGAAAAACCCGATCGGGCCAGCGCCGAGCGGATGATCGAAGAAGGCGCGCTGTGGAACTCGGGCATCTTCGCGTGGCGCGTCGGAGATTTCCTCGGCGAAATTCGAACGCTGACTCCGGAGCTCGCGCCAGCGCTGATGTCAGCGAATGGCGATGCGGATCGATTCTTCGCAACCGCGACACCGGTCACGGTGGACGTCGGCGTGCTCGAGCGAAGCGCGAAGGTCGTCGTCATGCCCGGTTCGTTCGAATGGGACGACGTCGGTACCTGGGCATCGCTCGCACGAGTGCGCCGACAGGACGCGCGCGGTAATGCGGCGAACGGCCCCGTCGTGCTCGTGGACTCGGACAACAACGTCGTGCACGCCGAAGGAACCGACGTGGTCCTCTATGGCGTTCGCGATCTCGTGGTGGTCGTGCGGGACGGCCTCACGCTCGTGACCACGAAGGACGCGTCCGTCGATCTCAAAACGCTGATCGCGAATCTTCCCCCGAGCGTCCGTGACCGCGAATGAACACGCTGGTCCTGTATGACGATCAGGTGGCGCGCGCGTTCGAGCCGTTCGCGCTCACGCGCCCGGCCTCGGAGCTGCGCGCGGCGACGGAGATCGTTAGGCGACGGTGGGAGATCGCGTTGCGGGCCGAGGCGAGCGGGTTCATCGGCGCCGGTCATCTGGCGGACTTCGAGGAGCTCGATGCGCCGTCGATGATCGCCGGCGACATTCCCGCAGGGACCATCATCGCGCAGTCCCGCTGTGCGGTTGCACTCGGCGAGGCGGACCCGGCGGCCGCTGTGTGGATGTGTCGTGGGCGCGTCGCGGCCGTACGGCTCACGCGAGCCGTCTCGTTCGGGCAACTGCGGGAGGGCCTAACGACGCTCGAGTCGCTCGTACCACCCCATGCGACCGCGAGCGACATCCATGGTTGGTGGATCGACGAGGTGTGGGATGTCATCCGGCATCTAGCCGAGATGCTCGCGTCCGACATCACGCAGCGGGTCGAGTCGCTGGATACGGTCAGCGCCGCGGAGTCGGGCGGTGCGGTCATCGGGGCATACCCCGCGCGCGTGGAGCGCGGCGCGTCGATCGAGCCGTACGTCGTCTTCGACGCGACGGCCGGACCGGTGCTCGTGCGTCGGGGCGCTACGATCTCGCCGTTCTCGCGGCTCGTCGGACCGTGCTACGTGGGAGAAGACAGCATGGTCGCCGGCGGTCGCGTTGGGAACAGCGCGATCGGCGAGCAGTGCCGCGTCCATGGGGAGGTCAGCACGACGATCTTCCTCGGTCACGCGAACAAGTCGCACGACGGATTTGTCGGCCACTCGTACCTCGGACGGTGGGTCAACCTCGGCGCGAGCACGGTGACGAGCAATCTGAAAAACACGTACGGGTCCGTGGGATTGTGGACCCCACGCGGCATACGCGACACAGGCATGCAGTTCCTCGGGACGCTTTTCGGCGATCACGCGAAGACCGCGATCGGGACGCGTCTCACGACCGGAGGCGTGATCGGTGCTGGCGCGAACGTCTTCGCTACCGGAATGACATCGAAGGTCGTCGCGCCGTTCTCGTGGGGCGGCAGCGCCGATGCACCGGCGTGGGACGTGGATAGATTTATCCGGGTCGCCGAACGCGTGATGACCCGGCGACACGTCACGCTCAGTGAGCGTGCGCGTCGGTGGCTGGCCGCGGCGCATGCCGCACGATGGCAGGTGGAATGAAGGTTTGGGTGTTGGGGTCTGGAAGTCGCGGCAACGCGACCGTGATCGACAATGGCAGTACTCGCGTGCTCGTGGACGCGGGCTTCTCCGCGCGCGAGCTGAAACGTCGTTTCGCGGCAGCGGACATCGCGCCGGAGTCCATCGAAGCGCTGATCGTCACGCATGAGCACGGCGATCACGTGTGCGGAGCAGTCCGCGCGGCGCGCCGCTGGAAGTGGACTGTCCACGCCACGGCGGGCACTGTGGCGGGCGCGCCGGATCTCAACACCGCTGACGTTCGCACGTTCGAAGCGGGTGCGACGCTCACGTTCGGATCGATGACGGTGCTCACCGTGCCGACGTCGCACGACGCGACGGATCCGGTTGCGGTCGTGGCGACGGACACGTCGACGGGCGCGCGGGCCGCGGTTGTCATGGACCTGGGGCGCGAGTCGCCGCATCTCCGGAACGTGCTACGCGACGTCGAGGTGCTGGTGCTCGAGTCGAATCACGACGAAGCGATGCTCGCGCACGGGCCCTACCCCATCTCCGTGCAGCGACGCATTGCCGGAGTCACCGGGCATCTCAGCAATCGCGAGGCGGGCGCGATCGCGCGCGCGTGCGCTCACTCGGGGCTGCAGCATCTCGTGCTGGCGCACCTGAGCGAGCAGTGCAACACGCCGGATCACGCGCTGGCGACGGCGTCGGCGGCGCTCGCGCGCTCTCGCTTCCGCGGCCATGTGACGGCGGCGGCGCAGGATTCGGTGCGCGGCGCGTTCGTCGCGTCGCGTCCGGGCGGCCGCGCGGTGCAGCTCGCGTTAGGCTTCTAGCGAGCTGTCGTCCCGAGGAGCGAAGCGACGAGGGACCTTCTGTGATGGCATCGTAGTGCGTCCAGCCACGATAACGTTCGAGAAGATCCCTCGCTGTCGCTCGGGATGACAACACAACGGGGGCTCCGCGATGCGGAGCCCCCGTTGTCCTACAGTGGAGTGCTGAGCTTAGTACATCCCGCCCATGCCACCGCCGCCCGGCGCAGCCGGAGCCGGCTTGTCTTCCTTCTTCTCGACGACGATCGCTTCCGTCGTGAGGAGCAGGCCGGCGATCGACGCCGCGTTCTGCAGCGCCGTGCGCGTCACCTTCGTCGGATCGATGACGCCCGAGCTCGACGAGGTCCTCGTACGTGTCCGTGAGCGCGTTGTAGCCGAAGTTCTTGTCCTTCGAGCTCCGGATCTTCTCGACGACGATCGAGCCTTCGCCGCCCGCGTTCTGCACGATCATGCGGAGCGGCTCCTCGACGGCGCGACGGACGATGTCGACGCCGATCTGCTCGTCGCTGTCATCCAGCTTGAGGCCCTTGAGCGCGCCCTGCGCGCGGAGCAGCGCGACGCCGCCGCCGGGGACGATGCCCTCTTCGACCGCCGCGCGCGTGGCGTGCAGCGCGTCCTCGACGCGGGCCTTCTTCTCCTTCATCTCGCTCTCGGTCGCGGCGCCGACGTTGATCACCGCCACACCGCCGGCCAGCTTCGCGAGCCGCTCCTGGAGCTTCTCCTTGTCGTAGTCCGACGTCGTCTTGTCGATCGCCGAGCGGATCTCCTTGATGCGGCCCTTGATCTTGTCCGTCTCGCCGGCGCCGTCGATGATCGTCGTGTTGTCCTTGTCGACGACGATCCGCTTCGCGCGGCCGAGGTCCGTGAGGACCGCGTTCTCGAGCTTGAAGCCGACTTCCTCGCTGATGACCTGGCCGCCCGTCAGGACGGCGATGTCCTGGAGCATCGCCTTGCGGCGATCGCCGAAGCCCGGGGCCTTGACGGCCGCGATGCGCAGCGTGCCGCGGAGCTTGTTGACGACGAGCGTCGCGAGCGCCTCGCCCTCGACGTCCTCGGCGATGATGAGCATGGGCTTGCCCATCTGCGCGACCTTCTCGAGGATCGGGAGCAGGTCCTTCATCGAGCTGATCTTCTTGTCGTGGATCAGGATGAGCGCGTCCTCGAGGACGGCTTCCATCTTGTCCGGGTCGGTGACGAAGTACGGCGAGAGGTAGCCGCGGTCGAACTGCATGCCGTCGACGGTCTCGAGCGTCGTCTCGAGGCCCTTGGCTTCCTCGACGGTGATGACGCCGTCCTTGCCGACCTTCTCCATCGCCTCGGCGATGCAGATCGCCGATCTCCTTGTCGTTGTTCGCCGAGATGGCGCCGACCTGGGCGATCTCCTTCTTGCCAGCGGTCGGAACGGAGATCGAGCTTGAGCTGCTCGACGATGGCCGCAACGGCCTTGTCGATGCCGCGCTTGAGCGCCATCGGGTTCGCGCCGGCGGTGACGTTCTTGAGGCCTTCGCGGAAGATGGCCTCCGCGAGCACGGTGGCGGTGGTGGTGCCGTCGCCGGCGAGGTCGGAGGTCTTGGTGGCGACTTCCTTGACCATCTGCGCGCCCATGTTCTCGAGCGGATCGGCGAGCTCGATTTCCTTGGCGACGGTGACGCCGTCCTTGGTGACGGTCGGGGCGCCGAACTTCTTGTCGATGACGACGTTCCGGCCCTTGGGGCCGAGGGTGACCTTCACCGCCTCGGCGAGCTGGTCGACACCGCGCTTGAGAGCGGCGCGGGCGTCGGTGTTGAAATGGAGTTCCTTGGCAGCCATATGGACGTTAGGTGGGTAGAGGTGTCGTTAGGTGGAGAGGCCCTGCGGGCAGACGGTCAGCCGATGACGGCGAGGACGTCGCTCTCACGCAGGATCAGGAGCTGCTCGCCATCGATCGTGACTTCGGTGCCGCTGTACTTTCCGTAGAGCACCTTGTCGCCGACCTTGACGTCCATCGGGACGCGCTTGCCTTCGTCGAAGCGGCCGGGGCCGACGGCGACGATCTCGCCCTGCTGCGGCTTTTCCTTGGCGGTGTCCGGGATGTAGAGACCACCGCGCATCTGCTCGGTCTCTTCCAGTGCCTTGATCACGACGCGATCAGCCAGCGGGCTGACCTTCGTCGATGCGGCGCTTTTTGTGGCCATAGGGTGCACCCCTCGTGCGTGGGTTGAGTAGGAGAGTGTGGGCATCAACTAGCACTCACTCCAGCCGAGTGCTAACGGGGCCTAAGTTAAAGGGTCCACACCCACGGCGTCAAGTCCTTCGGCCCGCGACCGGTGCCGTGTACCAAACTGTTGCAGTGTATGGCTTTATATCGCCTACACAGCGAACGCGAGAACCACCGCAATGTCGGTAACAGCCCACGCCGCCAGCGCTCGGTACATCCCGCGCTTGTGCTGATCGGACGTCATCCGGCGGTACGAGACGAGCCAGCCGCCGAGTACCACGACCCACATCGCGGCGGCGACGGAGAGCGCGATCCGTGACAGCTGTGTCGGACCAGCCAGGAAGAGGCCATGCCAGAACGCGAGGAACGCGGCCACGGCAGCGCCAGCGGCAATCGACAGACTCGCGCCGACACCCAGCATCCTCGCCAACGTGCGGTCGCCGCGCGCGCTGTCCTCGTCGAACTGATAGATCTGCGTAAGCGGGTAGAGAGAGCCGAACAGGAAGCCGAAGCCGATCATCAGCCACGTGCCCTCTGGCCGGAGGGGGGCACCCGATGCGGCCCACCCCGCGAATGGAGTGAGCACACCCACACCAATGATGTTGATCGTCCAGTCGGCACCGGCGACGGCCTTCAACCGGACCGGCGGTACGCTGTACGCTACCGACATGGCGAAGCAAATCGCGTAGGCCACCGCGAAGCCCGCGGGGAGCGCGAGGGCGATCAGTTGGCCAACCGCCATCAACGCGATACTCACGGCCGCGAGATGCCTGGGTGGTGGAGGCGGCGCATCGAGATAGCCGATGTCGCCGTCATCGTGATCGAACGCGCTGTTGAGCGCGAGCGTGCCGGCATTGAGGCAGCCGACCCACGACAGGAGCGCCGTCAGGTACGCGCCCCGGCGGTCACCGTGGAGGAACGCTCTCAGCCCCACCGCCACGATGAAGCCAATCGACGTGTGCGCGATCATGATCGGCCACTCCCGCGGTCGCAGATGCAGGATGTAGCTGAACGCGTCGCCGGGAAGCAGCGCGTACCCCACGCGCCGCGCGATGCCGTGCGTTCGCCAGCGCGGAGCCGGTTGCTCTGACGGGCGCGACGCGCTGCTCACGTGCCGGCGGCCACCAGCTCGTGCGCGATGCGCAGGCCGTTCAGCGTCAGGTAGGGTTCGACGAGGTCGAACTCCTTGCAGAACGGCTGAAAGACCGACGCCAGTCCGCCGGTGGCGACCACCAGCGGCACGGCACCCCCTGGCCACTCGGCCTTGATACGCCTAACGATCCCGTCGATCGCCTCGGCGCTGCCGAATACGACACCGGACCGGATGCATTCCTCGGTGCGCCGGCCAATGACGCGCGCGGGCGGTTCGATTTCCGTCGCGGGGAGCTTCGACGTGCGGCGAAAGAGCGTCTCGGCCGACGTGCGCACGCCGGGGGCGATCACGCCGCCGATGAACACGCCGTCCGCCGTGATGCAGTCGTATGTCGTGGCGGTGCCGAGGTCCACGACGATCGTATCGCGGCGATAGAGGCGGCTGGCCGCGAGCGTGTTGATGATCCGGTCAGCGCCGACGGTGAGCGGCTCCTCGACATCCAGGCGGATTGGCAGCGGTGACCGCGCGTCGATGATCAACGGCTTCGCGCCGACTGCATGTTCGCAGGCCTCGGCGAGCGGCGCCGTGAATGCCGGCACCACCGACCCGATGGCCGCCCGATCGATCGCCGATCGATCGATGTTGTCCGCCGCCAGGAGCGCGCGAATGAGCAGCGAGATCTCGTCCGGCGTGCGTGCCACGTCGGTGGTGACGCGCCAGTGTCCGCAGAGCTTCTCCCCGTCGTAGAGACCGACCGTCGTTTCGGTGTTTCCGACATCGAACACGAGGATCATGCGATCGCTCCCGCGAGAGTGAGTGAACCATCGCGAAATGCTCGCAGCCCCGTCGACGTGTCCACGAGCAGTTCGCCTGACGACGTAATGCCGCGCACTTCGCCTGGTACCGGATCGATGCACACGCGCCCCGCGGCGAAATCGCGGGTCGCGAATTGTTCGAGCTCGCTGGCGGTGAGCGGGCCGCGGGCTGCCGCGGCTGCGCGCACGGCCGGAACGAGCTCCGCGAGCACATCGACGCGCTGAACGCCCGGCCGCAAGCCGGCTGCATTCGCCACGCCGGCAGGTTGGCGCACGTTGACCCCGATGCCGATGGCAACCCAGTCGATGCGACCGGACCTCCAGCGCGCCTCGACGAGAATACCAGCAACCTTGCCTTCACCGACGAAAATGTCGTTCGGCCACTTGAGTCGTATCGGCGACGCAGCGTAGCGGTCGAGCGCGCGCGCGGCACGCAGGCCGAGGCGGAGCGACAGCACGTCGACGGCACTCGGGTCGTTAGGCCGCTCGATGACCGTCATCCAGATGCCCTGCCCTGCCTCCGATGCCCACCGTCTGCCGTTGCGTCCGCGCCCCGACGTCTGACGGTCCGTGAGCACGACGGTACCAGCCGCGGCATCGAGCGTCGCCAGGCTGTGCGCGTCATCCATCGTCGACGCCGTCGAGTCGAAAACAACAACACGTGGAACGTCGAGGAGCCGCGCGAGTGTCGCGGCGTCGCGCCCGTCGTAACTCGCGATCTCAACCACGCGTGGCGACGAGCGCGAGAACGAAACCGCCCAGCAGGATGCGGTAGAGCGCGAAGACGCCGAAGCTGTGGCGGCTCACGTAACGCAGCAGCACGGCGATCGCCAACCAGCCACTCAACGCGGACGTTACGATGCCGAGGATCAGCGGCGTTAGGTCGTCGGCCGTGAACAACGTGGGCGCCTTGAGGACCGCGGCTGCCGCCGTGATGGGCATGCTCATGAGAAAGCTGAACATCGCGGCGCTCTGCCGGTCGAACTTGAGCGCGCGGCCGGCGGTCATCGTCGATCCTGAACGCGACACGCCGGGCACGAGCGCGAACACCTGCGCGAGCCCGATCAACACCGCGTCACGCACCCGCATCTTGCCGAGCGGACGGTCCTGGGGCGCGAAGCGATCCGCCGCCCAGAGCACCACGCCCATGACGATGAGGGTGACGGCGATGAGCGAGGGCGAGCGAAACGTGCTCTCCGCATAGTCCTCGAGCAGCAGACCGCCGATCGCCGCTGGAATCGTCGCGATGACGATGTGCAGGAAGCGCTGCTTCTCCTCGGTGTCGGCCTTGCGCGTTCGAAGCAGCGCAAACGCGGACTGCGTCAGCTTCACCCACTCGGCGCGAAAGTACCACAGCACGGCGACGAGTGTTCCGACGTGAAGTGCGACGTCGAACGCGAGTCCGGGGTCGGACCAGCCAAAGATCCACGGCGTGAGCACGAGATGCGCGGAGCTGCTGATGGGCAAGAACTCGGCGAGTCCCTGGACGAGTCCAAGGATCACTGCCTGAAGCACGGTCATTGCGGACGCGTTGAGGAAAGCTATGAGAGAGGGACAGCGATCCTTCGCTGCCGCTCAGGGTGACCGCCGCGGACCCCGGCGGTCACCAGCGAGCACTGAGCACGAACGCCACCATGGCGACGACCATCGCCGACTTCAGGAGTCGTGCGGTTCCGCGCTGTCCACTCAACACGCGTCGGCTGGCGACGAGGCAGAGCGCGACGGCCGGGAGCACCACGATCGCGAAGGTCGGCCGACGCACCGCAAACGGTGCCAGGGCAACCACGAATAGCGCGACGGAACTTACTACCACCAGTCGCGCCGCGCCGGGCCCCGCGCGAAGAGGGAGCGTGCGGCGATAGCTCGCGTCACCTTCCACGTCGTCGAGATCCTTGGCGATCTCGCGCGCGAAATGCAGCGGCACTCCGACGAGAAACAGCGGAATCCCAGCGCCGGCCGCACCCGCACTCCACGCGCCGAACAGGAACGGCAGCGACGCGACGATCGCGACGACGACGTTGCCCGGAACACCGAGCGCCTTCACGCCGCGATTGTACACTGTCATCGCAGCAATGACGCCGACCGCGGCCAGTGTCTGCGGGCCGCCGAGGAGCGCTGACAGCACGAGAGCTGATGCGGCACAGAGGCCGACGACGATGCGCGCCGCCTGGAGCGACAGGCGTCCGGACGGCAGCGGTCGCGTCGGATGCGCGACCCTGTCGATATCGAAGTCGCGGACGTCGTTGTCCGCGTTCGCGAACGCGGTGAGCAGCACCGCGATGCCGGCCATGACGATCGTCTCGGGCTCGTTGGGCCGACCTGTCGCCCACCAGGCGCCAAGGATCACCCCCGCGACCGCGAGCAGCGCATTCTCCCACCGCACGAGCGACAGGATCGCGAGCACTCGTCTACTGGACCGCGTCCTCATACAACAGCTCGTACTGACGAACGATGTCGTCGCGAGAGAAACGAGCTCGCGCGTCCAACGCGGCTGCGTCGCTCATCGTTTTCCAGCGCTCGCGGTCGGAGAGGATCTCCAGAGACGCTGCCGCCATCGCGTCCACGTCGCCCACGTCGCATAACGCGCCCGTCACGCCCTCCTTCACCACCTCGACGAGACCACCAGTTCGGCTTCCGACAACCGGTGCGCCCGACGCGAGCGCCTCCAGAGCGCTCAGGCCGAACGACTCACTCTGCGAAGGAAGGAGAAACAGGTCCGCACCCGCGAGCAGCGGCGCGACCGCATCGATCTTGCCGAGGAAATGCACATCCCTGTCGACGCCAAGTGCGCGCGCTTCGGTCTCAGCCGCGACGCGATCAGGGCCGTCCCCGACCATCACCAGCACGGACGGCAGCGTCTGACACACGCGCGCGAACACGCGGATGATGTCCACCACGCGCTTCACCGGCCGGAAGTTCGAGACGTGCATCAGTACGCGTCGCTCACCATTCAGCTGCTCGCGCAGAATCGGTGGATAGATCGCGCGGTCGTAGATCGCGGGGTCGATGAAGTTGTAGATCACTTTCACGTCGCACGCCGTGCAGCCGAACGCGTGAAACGTCTCCTGTCGCAGGAACTGCGACACAGCCGTGATGCGATCGGATTTCTCGATCGAGAACTTCGTGATCGGATGGAACGACGGGTCCTGGCCGACGATCGTGATGTCCGTACCGTGCAGCGTCGTGATGACCTTCACGTCGGAGCCCGTTTCCCGCAGCATCTCGCGCGCGATCCACGCGCTCGTCGCGTGCGGAATCGCGTAGTGCACGTGCAGCAAGTCGAGGCCGTGCGTCTTCACGACTTCGTGCATGCGCACGGCGAGCGCGAGGTCGTACGGCGGATATTCGAACAGCGGATAGCGGCCGACATCCACTTCGTGGAAGTAGATCCGCGGGAGAAACGACGGCAGGCGGAACGGCTGCTGGTACGTGATGAAGTGGACCTCATGCCCGCGCGACGCGAGCGCGATACCGAGCTCGGTCGCGACGGCGCCAGATCCACCGTACGTCGGGTAGCAGGTAATGCCGATCTTCACGCGTCTCTCCTCCCATCCCACCAGTCGTTCACGAGACTATCCGCCGCCGGGTCATCCGGATCGAGGCGTGTCGTTGCGGTGGAGTCGAGCTGGTGTCGGAACCACGTGCGCTGCCGCTTGGCGTACTGCCGCGTTTCAATGATCACGCGCTCCCGGGCGTCCCGCGCCGACACACGTCCCGACACGACCTCTCGCATCACCTGATAACCACTCGCCTTCCACGCAGGCGCCGATTCGTCCACCTCGCGCGCAAGCACGGCGACCTCCTCCACCCACCCCGCGGCCGTCATCGCGTCGTACCGTTGCTCGATCCGCGCCGCCAGGCGCACGCCGGGATCGACCACAAGATAGCGCGCAGCGATCAGCGGCGGGCGCGCGTGGGACCGATGGAGGTCGCTCAACCGTTCGCCCGTGAGCAACGCCGTCTCTACGGATCGAATGAGTTGCGTCCGTCCCAGATGTGCCCGTTCCGGGTCGAGGTTGGTGCACCACCGGCGCAGATCCTCGGTGCTGGTCGTCGTCCACGCTCGTTCGAGCGCCGCGCGCCGTACAGGATCCAGCACAGGCGCTTCGAAAAACGGCTCGCTTAGTGCCCGAAGGTAGAAGCCTGTCCCGCCAACGATGAGCGGCGTCACGCCCTCCGCATGCGCCTCATCGATCCAGCGGCGAGCGCTCTCCGCCCACAATGCGGCCGAGTAGCGTTCCGAGGGGTCAATGACGTCGATGCCACGATGCGGAACGCGCGCGCGATCATCGGAACCGGGCTTGGCGGTGCCAATGTCGAAGCGGCGATAGATCTGTCGGGAGTCGGCACTGATGATGATCGCGCCGCGGGACTCCGCGAGCGTCATGGCGATCGACGACTTCCCCGCCCCCGTCGGACCGCAGATGACGCGGACGCTACGAGCGCTACTTTCGTCCGAACCGGCGCTCGAGCTCATCCCAGGTGATCTGGACGATCGTCGATCGGCCGTGGACGTCGTGCGCGGGGAGCGTGGTTGCCGCCAGGCCAACGTACAGCGCCTGCATCTCGGCGGGGGAGAGGGAGTCGCCGCCTTTGATCGCCGCCTTGCACGCGACAGTCGCAGCGAGACGTTCGTGCCGCGCGGCGGCGCTGGGGACGCGGTCGCCGGTGAGTGCGTCGAGCGTATCGCGCAGACATTGCAACGCGTCGAACCGCGGGTGAGGCATCGGCACCGCGGAGATGATGATCGAATGTCCGCCGAACGGCTCGATCTCGAATCCCAGCTTCACCAGTGTTTCACGATTCGCTTCGAACGCGTCCGCCTCGGCGGGGCCGAGATGGAGTGTCGCCGGAAACAGCAGTCGCTGTGACGGTGCCGCGCCTCGCTCGAGCACGTGCATGAACTGCTCGAACAGGATGCGTTCGTGCGCGGAGTGCTGGTCGATGAGCACCACGCCCTCCGCGCGCTCGAACATCAGGTAGGTTCGGCGGAGCTGCAGGAGCGGCGGCACGTCGGACACCGTCGAGTCGCGCACCGGGCCCGCCGCGGAAAACGCGGGCGCGTTCGACGCGTTAGGCGATGGAGAGAAGAGCCCCTCCGCCGGCGCCGGTCGCGACTCGAGCACCTCGACGTCGACGGGCGTCGTGACCGTCCCCGCCCCCGGCGTGAACGTCCAGTTCCGCGATGCGCCGACGAAAGCGGCGCTGCTCGGCTCACCAAGTGCGCGACGCACGGCATGCTCGACCGCCCGCTCCACGGGCCAGCGGTCACGAAAGCGGACTTCCGCCTTGGCCGGATGAACGTTCACATCCACCGCATCCGCAGGCAGAACGATCTCGAGGAAGAGCGACGGCCGCACGCCTGGAACGATCGTCGAGCGATATGCGCTCTCGGCGGCGCGTACGATGCCCGCATCGCGCACGGGCCGGCCGTTCACCGCGAGTGATATGCGTCGGCTGGCCGTACCGACGTCGGCGGGGCGCTCGACGAGGCCGCTCACGTGAATCGGCCCACTCACGTCGTCCGCTTCGATGAATCGCTCGGCGAACGCACCGCCCCAGATGCCAGCGATCCGCACTCGCATGGATGACGCCGGCGGCAGGCTCAATGCGTTCTTCCCGTCATTCGTGACGGCGAGACGCAGGTCGCGTCTGCATAACGCGGTCGCGATGAGCGAGTCGATGGCCGCGCGCCACTCCGACCGTGCACTGCGCAGAAACTTGAGGCGCGCCGGCAGGTTGTAGAACAGCTGACCGACCGAGACAGTCGTGCCGGCGCGCCGAGTCGTCGGCGAAACGTCGGTGACGGTCCCACCCGCTACGCGAACGAGTGTCGCGTCCACGCCGTCCACGGCCGACGCGATCTCCAACCGCGAGACCGACGCGATCGCCGGGAGCGCCTCGCCGCGAAAACCGAAGCTGGAGACGCCGACCAGGTCCGCCGCACTGCGGATCTTCGACGTCGCGTGACGCTCGAGCGCGAGCAGCAACTGCTCGCGATCCATCCCGCAGCCGTCGTCGCTCACGCGGATGAGCGTGCGTCCGCCGTCTTCGAGGGCAACTTCGATTGTCGTCGCGCCGGCGTCGAGCGCATTCTCGACCAGCTCTTTCACCGCCGAGGCAGGCCGTTCCACCACTTCGCCGGCCGCGATCTGGTCAGCCACCGCCGGCGGCAGAACGGCGATGCGCGACGGCCGGCGGACGTCCGCGCCGGTCGCGGTCATCGACGGCCGTCGGCCCAGGGACGCGCGATCGGCTCGAGCTGATCCGTCTCGACCCACCCTTCCCTGTCGTCCCCCGCCCTAACGAGCGACCACACGCCCTCCTCGCGGACCGTGCGGGCGATCTCGCCGGTGAGCAGCACTGCACCCGGTTCTCCGCCAAGCGCCGGCAGTGAGCGCAGGCGCGCGGCGTCGGTGACCACGACGAGCCGGCGTGCGTCGTATGCCTCCCGTACCCTAACGCCGACGATACCGCTGCAGACGGCGATGATGCCAAGCCCGTAGGCGGCGTACCGCCACCGCGCGCGCCGGCGCCAGATCCCGATCGCGGCGAACAGCCAGCCAAGCAGCCACGCTGTTCCACCGACGATCGCGACCGTCGATTCGTCGACTGGCGGCACGCTGGCCAATCCGCTACCGCCGAATCCAGGCGTGAGGTCCAGCCGCGACCTGGCATCGGGCGCCGTTGGCTCCAGGCGCAGCGCGCGCTGCCAGCCGATTGCCGCGGCAGAGGTATCTCGCGCGGCCCAGGCGGCGGTTCCGAAGTTCGCCCACGCATCCGCCGACGTGGGCTCCGCACGCGCCGCTTCCGCGAAGAATCGCTCGGCGCGTGCGAACCGACGCGCCTCGTATTCACGCACGCCACGGTCGAACGATTCGCGGGCGGGCGGCTGCTGCGCCGTGCTCAGCGACATGCCTAACAAGGCGATCGAGGCCAATGAGCGCGGGCTTCCGCGTTGGGGCGCGCGCGGTCGCGCCTCGTGATCGACCTGTGCCAGAACGTGGACGGCGCGCTTGACGCCGTCGTCGAGCGAATGGCCGGCACCGGAGTACACCGCCGCGTCCAGCTCGCCGAGTAGCTCGTCGGCGGCGCGCGACACCTCGGCGGTGACGCCACTCCGCCGGAGCGCACGAACAAGCGCGCGTCGGTCCGCCAGCTGTGCCGCGGCCACGCCAATACGCTCGGCGAGTGCCGCGGCATAGGTCCGGCGGAGCATCGCGGCATCGGCATGGGACGACGTCAACGGGCCGCGGGCAAGCTTGCGCAGGCGTTCAGCTGCTGTCGGCACGCGACGAGACCGCGGACGACGCACGACGAGCGCGAGCGCCGCGGGCAGCGGCGCCACCAGCATCGCGATCCAGAAGCCGTCGCGTCTCGAGAGAGGCGTGCGACCCTGCGCCTTCATAACGCGACGCACCGGGAATACCGGCCGAGTGGAGTCTGCGGTAGCGTCCACCGCGATGAGCGTCCCGGGAGCAACGGACACGTGCTGCGGCGTGGTCACCGCGAGCTCGTAGCGCTCCGTGTACGGGTTGAAGAACGGATAGCGGATGGGCGGCACCTCGACGTCACCGCTTTTCACCGGCGTGATCACCCAGTCGAATTCCTTGGCGCCACGCACGACGACGGCGCTGGAATCGAGCTGCACTCGCTCCTCCGCCGGGACCAGCTGCCCCCATGGCACACGCACCGCTGGCCGCGGGAAGAAACTCACGTTGCCGTCACCGACGACACGAACCGTGAACACCAGAGGATCGCCGACCTTCGCCGGTCCGCTATCGACGTGCGCTTCGATGGCGAGGCGGCCGACCGCCCCGTTGTAATCCGATGGCTTGCCGGACTGCGGCGGATCGATCACCACGACCGGGACAGTTTCAGAGCGAAGCTGGTGGCTCTCCTCGCGGCTGAAGAAGCTCGCACTGAGCGGCAGCGAGTAATTCAGGCGAGCCGGAGGGATCTCGTATCGCCCAGCGGTGAGCGGAAAGAGCGCCCGCTGGAACACGTGGACCTCATAACGCCGACCGTCGATCACGCGCTTCGACACGAACGAGCGTGGCGCCGCCAGGTCGTACGCCAGCATCGAGCGCAGCTCGGGCGGAATGAACTCCGGGTTGCGGCGCAAGCGATAGCGCACGTCGTCGTTCAGGAACACGCCAACCTGATACGTCGCCTGCTCGCCGACATACACCGTGTCGGGCGAGACCAGGGCGTGGAAGTTCACGCCGTCGCGAGGATCGAGCCGCGATCGTGAGACGACCGCGGGCACCTGGACCGGCGGCGCGTTTACGATCGTTAGGCGGATCGACTCCGATCGGCCCGTCATTGGACCGACGCTCGCCACGATGGGCGGCAGCACTACTGTCCCCGCACGCTGTGCCACGACGAGATACTTGTGCTCGACGACCGCCAGCGATCGCGACATCGTCCCGCCGCCCCCAACCCGGGTCGACTCCTCGACACGGACGCCGCCGAGCGGGCCGAACTGCGGCGGGCGGATCATTGGCGCGACCGGGCCGCGCACGGCCGCGCGTACCGTCACCGTCGCTGGCTGCCGGACGGTGAGCGTCTCGGGAGCCGTAACGGTGACGACGATCTGCAGCGCGATGCCGGCGAGAGAAAGAATCACCAGTCCTTTCCGCCCGGCGGTGGTTGCGGACGATTCTGCTGCTGCTTGCGCGCCTGCACGTTGCGCTCTTCGCGTTGCGCGCTATTCAGCAACTGTTCCGCCTGTTGATCGCCGAGACCTCCGCTTGGCCGGTCGGACTGCGGCTGACGCGGAGGGCTCGGCTGATTTTGATTGCCGCCACCACCACCGCCGCCTCCGCCACCACCGCCGCCGCCACTCTGCTGTTGTTTCTTGCGCAGCGCGAGCTCGTAATTCCATTTCGCATCTCCGTCGCTCGATCGCATGAGCAGCGCGCGCTTGTATGACTCGAGTGCCGCGTCCAGCGATGGCGTGGCGGAATCGCCTTTCGCGGCGAGGCCGCGTTTCAGATGCGCGAGCCCGAGGTTGAAGATCGCGCGAAAGCGGACCTCCGGGTCAGTTGCCTTGACGGCACGCTCCAGCACGTCGATCGCCGACGCGAGCGAGTCAGCGGCCAGCAATGACGTCCCCAGGTTGTAGAGCACTTCCGGCCGCTTGTCGCCACGCTCGAGCGCGCGACGGTACAGTGCCGCCGCCCGCATGTAGCGCTTGGCGGAATACTCCCGCGCGGCATCACGAACGTCGTCGGCGCGTGCAGCGCGAAGAGGCACAAGCATCGCTGTCGCCGCGGTGAGCAACACGGTCGCGGCAGTAGCGGCGGCTGCAGCCGAGCGTCGCCGACGTCCGCGTCGCTCCGCGAGCGCCGTGTCGAGGAGCAGAAGCAGCACGGCAGGAATCAGGAAAAGTTGAAAGCGCGGTGTCTGAGTACGCCCCGCCTCGACGGCACGTTGCACGCCTCGCAGTTGAACGAGCGCGCGGCGCACCTTCGCGGCCTTGTCGCTCTCGGCCGCATCGATGAACGTGCCACCGGAGCCTTCAGACGCGGCCCGAAGCATCTCCGGATGGTACTTCGTGATCACGACGTTGCCTTCCGGGTCGCGCTTCTCGACGATCGCGTTGCCTTCGCGAACGGGGATGGGCGCGCCGGCGGGCGTCCCGAAACCAACAGTGACGATGCTGACACCGGCTTCGGCCGCCTGCTTCGCCGCAGCGACGACATCCTCCGGCGGCTCGAATGCCTCGCCGTCGCTGAAAATGACGATCGCATGATCGCTGCCGCTCTTGGTCGCGACGAGCAGGTCCGTTCCCTGCCGAATGGCGCGAGCGAGCGAGCTTCCAGCCTGCCCGACCACTGAAGGGTCGAGGTTGTCGAGAAAGAGATCGAGCGCCGCGTCGTCCACGGTGAGCGGCGTGAGGATATAGCTTCGCCCCGCGAACGCGAGCAGCGCGAACCGATCGCTGGGCGACGCGGCGCGCAGGCGACGGATCTCCTGCTTCACCTTCTCCAGTCGATTCGGCCGCTCGTCGGTCGCCATCATCGACAGCGATGCGTCGACCGCCAGCACGATATCGACGCCTTCGCCGCGAACGACGGTCCGCTCGACGCCCCAGCGTGGGCCGGCGATGGCGATTCCGGCGAACGCGGTCGCGAGCGCGAGACGCGTCGCGCGCCAGCCCGGCGGCACGGCGGCGTTAGGCGGCACGAGCCGCGCGATCATCGACGCGGAGCCCAGCCGGTCGAGCCGTGCGCGCCGCCGCCGGTACCCGACGATCACGAGCGCGATCACGAGGATCGGAAGCAGGACCGCGAGCGCGAGCAGCAGCGGATGATCGATGACGGGCTTCACGCGGCGCGCTCCTTCGGCGGTTCCGCCGCGGCGAGCTTCGCTTCTTCGGCAGCCTTGAGCTCGGCCGCGTGTATGGCGCCGACAATCCCTCGCGCCTCGGCACCGAGCTCCCGCGCGCGCTCCGCCGTGGTTGCACGACGCGCGAACTTCACGAGATCGGCGTCCGCGAGTACGAGCGCGAGTCTATTCACAGGCACCGAACGATTGTCGCGAACGGCGATGAGCAGCTCATTCGTCGTCAGCGCCGGGTGTGCGTCGGGAATGCGGCGCGCGAGGTACGTGCGCAGCACCTCCACCGTGAGCGCGACATATCGTCCGCGCTCACCGGCCTCCACCAACCCCAGTCGTTCGACGCGCTCGAACTCCGCTTCTGCGTCCGCGTACGGATCGTCCAACGCGCCCTGACGGCGCTTACGACGGCGATGCCACCACCACCAGAACAGTCCAATGAGGCCGATGACAGCGAGCGCGGCGAGCAGCCAGTACCACCACGGCAGCCCGAACTCGAAGATTGCGCGCTGCGGCTTCGGAATGCGCTGTGCGGTATCAGCCGGGAGCACGCTGCGCACGTGGACGCGCAGCGCGCTGAGCGGGATGCGCCGCTCGCGACCGTCGAAACGAACGACGACGTCCTGGATCCGAAGCGGCTGGTCGCCAATGTCCCACGCCGCGAGACGCCACGTCCCGATGAGATCGAGCGCGGTCGAATCGGGAGTCTGGCGTTCCTGCTTCGGATCGAGCGCCTCGACGGTGGCACCCGAGTCGGGGCCGACCGGAAACTCGACCGACGCGCCGAGCGGCGCGTGAATGCGAACCGTTAGGCGGAAGGGATCGCCGACCGTGACCGTGTCCGGATCGATGGAGAAGCCCATCTGCACCGGCAGCGCCGCTTGTGAAGCGGCGGACGCTGGACGCCGCGGCGCACCCTGCGACGGCGCACCCTGCGACGGCCCGCCTTGAGCAACCGCGAGCAGCAGTGGCCAGAGCGCCGCGATCACCGGCGCCGACTCCGCGTCTCTCGCGACCGGAAGAAACGCATGAGCGGTTCGACGTAGTTGCCGTCCGTGCGCATCACGATCTCATCGATCGCGAGCCGGCGCAGCAGTCTACGCCGTGTCTCGCGCTGTTCGGCAACCAGTCGCGCGTAGCCATCGCGCACGCCGCGGTCACTCGTGTCGACATCGATCGTCGCGCCAGACTCTGGATCCACGAGGCGCGCGAGCCCGATGTCGGGCAGCGTCTCCTCGCTCGGATCCTCGATCGTCACCGCGACGACGTCGTGCTGCTGCGCCGCGAGCTTGAGCGGACGCTCGAGGTGTTCGGAGAAGAAATCCGACACGAGAAAGATGATCGCCTTCTGCCGCAGCATGCCACGCATGTACTCGAGCGCGCCGGCGATGTCCGTGCCGCGCCCCTCGGGCTCGTGCACGAGCAGGTCGCGGATGACGCGGAGCACGTGACGACGCCCCTTCTTCGGCGGCACGACATGCTCGACGCGGTCGGTGAACAGCATGACACCGACGCGATCGTTGTTCCGCACGGCGGACATGGCGAGTACGGCACCGAGCTCGGTGGCGAGCTCGCTCTTGAACCGCCTAACGGTGCCGAATCGCTCGGACCCGGAGAGGTCGACCGCGAGCATGACGGTGAGCTCACGCTCTTCGATGTAGCGCTTCACGAACGGACGCCGCATGCGCGCCGTCACGTTCCAGTCGATGGAGCGCACCTCGTCGCCAGGCTGATACTCCCGCACCTCCGCGAACTCCATTCCCTGCCCCTTGAACACGGAGCGGTACTCGCCGCTGAACACCGAGTTCACGAGACCGCGCGTGCGAAGCTCGATGAGCTTCACCTGCTTGAGCACTTCGGGCGGGACGCCGGCGACGACCTTCTGTCGCGCCGCATCAGGCTCCGCTCCGCGACGGGAACGGGTAACGGGGAACCGGGAACCGATGGCCAACGGCGCCGTCGGCGGCGTACGCAGCGCATGCCTCGCCCGCGCCGGCGTCTCGAACGCTACCTGCGACGCCTTCCCCCGTTCCCCGTTCCCGTCCGCCCGCTGATCGCGGGCACCCGCCCGTTCCCTGTCTGTCATGGACTTTCGATCTTTCCGAGAATCTTGGCCACGATGTCGTCGCTCGTGACCTCTTCGGCCTCGGCTTCGTACGTCGTGAGCACGCGATGACGGAGCACGTCAGGAGCGATCGACTTCACATCGTCCGGAGTCACGAACGTGCGTCCGCGGAGGAACGCGTGCGCACGCGAGGCCTGCGCCAATGCGATCGTCGCGCGCGGGCTGGCTCCGAACTCGATGAGCGGCGCGAGCTCCTTGAGACCCGACTCCGCCGGTTCACGCGTCGCATGCACGATCTCGACGATGTAATCGACGATCCGCTCGTCCATGTACAGCTCGGAAATGCGGTGCCGTGCGTCCATGATCGCGAGCGGCGACGCGACGTGCTGCAACCGAGATCGGTTCGCCGCCAGCCATGCGACGCATGATCTCCTTCTCTTCGTCGCGCGACGGGTAGCCGACGCGGAGCTTGAGCATGAAGCGGTCGACCTGCGCTTCGGGCAGCGGGTACGTACCCTCCTGCTCGATGGGATTTTGCGTCGCCAACACGAGGAACGGCTCGTCGAGCTTGAACGTCTGGCCGCCGAGCGTGACCTGCTTCTCCTGCATGGCCTCGAGCAGCGCAGCCTGCACTTTCGCCGGCGCACGGTTGATTTCGTCGGCGAGCACGATGTTCGCGAAGATCGGGCCCTTCTTCACGGAGAACTGTCCCGTGGACTGGTCGAACACCTGGGTGCCTAACACGTCCGCGGGAAGCAGATCCGGCGTGAACTGAATACGCTGGAAGCTCGTATCGATCGTTTCAGCGAGCGTGCGCACGGTCAGCGTTTTCGCGAGTCCCGGAACGCCCTCGAGCAACACGTGTCCGCCAGTCAGAAGGCTGATCAACAGCCGCTCGACCATGTATTCCTGCCCGACGACGCGACGCCCCACCTGACGCATTACGCCCTGAACGAGCGCCATGTCCGCCTGCGAGGAGACCTGTGTTGCCGCTGTTGCCACGTGCACACTCCATGGAAATGGGCCCAGTGCGGCGCGAGTTCGTCGCGTGAGCCCGCTGATTCAAGTTCAGGACCGAAGCCGTGCCTGCGCCAGATAGGCCGCAGGCCGGTCTTCAGAGTATACACGAAACCAGTGATTCGGCTCCGCGAGTCACGACGAATCGCTACCGCGAATCGCTACCGCGGCTTTCTCGGTACCCGCCGTTCGGGTGGCCGGGGGCGCGGCGCCCGCTCATCCGACGATCCATCACGCGCTCGATCGTGCGGCACATCACGTTTCGCAGCCGAGCGGCGAGGCCGGTCACGGCGGACGGGTCGGGTTTTTTCCGGACTCAGCCCGAGTGGCCTTCCGAGGAGTGACTCGAGCTCATGCCGCTCGCGACTCGAGAGCGCGCGCGTCGCGCCGCTCGGCAACGGTCCGAGCACCACGGGACCGAATCGCACGCGCACGAGTCGCTCGACTTCGAGGCCCAGCGCCTCGCACAGGCGACGCACCTCGCGGTTTTTCCCTTCCGCGATCGTGAGCTCGAGCTCGGACGTGCGATTCCCCATCTGTCGCACTTCCACCACCGATGGCCGGACGAACCCGTCTTCGAGCTCTACGCCACGGCGCGCTTCAGCAGCCGCGACGCGCACAGGTCCCCGCACGGTCGCGACGTAGGTCCGCTCGATCTCGCTGCTCGGGTGCGTGAGCAGGTGCGCCGCGTCGCCATCGGTCGTGAGCAGCAACACGCCTTCGGTGAGATAGTCGAGGCGGCCAACGTACGTGAGCCCGGGAGTGTTGGGCACCATGTCGAACACGGTGCGCCGACCCTCTGGATCGGACCGCGTCGTGACCACACCCGGCGGCTTGTTGAACACGATCCATTCGTACGTCGACGCTGGCGGTGGTAGCTCCTTGCCATCGACGCTGATCCGGTCCTTGGTGGGATCGACCGCCTGTCCGGTTCGCGCCACGACGCCATTCACGAGCACGCGGCCGTTCGCCACCAACTCCTCCGCCTTGCGGCGCGACGCGATGCCCGCACGAGCGAGCGCGCGGTGAATTCGCATCGGCTCGTTGCTCACGTGGTCGGTGCCGGTTCGGCCGTCGCCGGCGGAGTCACGCTGCGCAGCGCGATCGCGAGCTCGTCGCCCCGTGGCAACTCCTCGAGATGCCGCAGCGCGAACTGCTCGAGGAAGATCGGCGTCGTCCCATACAGGAGCGGCCTGCCCACGCCTTCGGCGCGGCCAACGACGTCGATGAGCCCACGCTCGAGAAGCGACTTGAGGACACTCCCGACGGCGACACCGCGAATCTCCTCGATCTCGGCTCGGCCGATGGGCTGACGGTACGCGATGATTGCCAGCGTCTCGAGCGACGCACCCGACAGCCGGTGCGGACGCGCCGCAAGCTGTGCGCGTTCGATCGCCTCCGTGTACTCGGCGCGCGTGAGAATCTGCCAGCCGCCGCCGACGTCCACCAACTCGACACCGTGTCCGGCAGTGTCGTATGTCTCACGCAATTCATCGAGCGCGGACTGCAGGGCCGCAGGCGATGCCTCCGAGTCGAGTGCTGCGAGCTCGTCGAGCGGAATGGGGCGTGCGCTCGCGAAGAGCGCGGCTTCAAGCAACCTGGCTAGCGGATTCACGACTGATCAATACGGAGGCAAAGGGAGCGAGCTGGGCGAGGCGCAGCTCACCGCGGCGCGCGAGCTCGAGCAACGCCAGCAGCGCCGAGAGCACCTGCCACGGCTGCGATGTCGGCGGGCACACGTCGCGCCATCGAGCGGTAGCGCGGAGGGCGAGAACGGCGCGCACGGTCTCGATGGCGCCATCCACGTCCAGCGGGCGCGCCACGACGTCGTGGATCGCCGGCTCACGAGCGACGCGAAGCACACGGTCGGTAGCCGCGAGCAGCTCGGCGAGCGAGAGCGCCAGCGGCGCCATGGGCGGCGCGATCTGCTGCGGAACGTACGCGCGCGCGAATCGGCTGCGTCGTTCCTCGCCCAGACGCTCGAGCACATCGACGACTTCGCGCATCTGTTGGTATTCCAACAGACGACGCACGAGCTCAGCCCGAGGATCTTCCCACGCATCGTCCAGCTCGTTCCGCGGGAGGAGCATCTGCGCCTTGATGCGGAGCAGCCGCGCGGCCATCTCGAGATAGTCGGCCGCCTGATCGAGCTGCATGAACCGGATGTGCGCCAGAAACTGCTCGGCGATGCGCGCGATCGGGATGTCGTAAATGTCGACCTGCTCGTCGCGGATGAGCGAGAGCAACAGGTCGAGCGGCCCACTGAACTGCGTGAGCTCGATGACGAACGGCGTCGTGGCGTCGGACATCGGATCGAGTCGTCGCGACTCGATGACCGCGCCATCGAACGCGAGCGGGCTCGTGAGGGCGGGCGGGATCAGAACGTCGATGTCCATGGGCTCGGCACGACGTATGGCATAACGAGTCTCATCGCATTCTCGAAAATGATGGACATTGGCCGCATCCACATCTGCAGCAGACCGCGAAAGAACAGCAGGAGTCCGAGGATCAGGAACATTCCGTAGAAGCCGAGGCGCTGGTAGTGCACGGCGATCGTCGCCGGCAGGAAATGCTTCACGACATGTGATCCATCGAGCGGCGGAATCGGCAGCAGGTTGAACGCGACGAGCACGAGGTTGAAGCTGATGCCCACGATCAACATCGTCTGCACTATCGCGACGGCACTGGACGTTACCGGCACCACGCGCGCAACGAGACCAACCAGCACGATCAACAGGACACAAGCGATCGCGAGCACCGCATTCGTCGCGACGCCAGCAAGCGACACAATGATGTCACCTCGGCGATACGACCGATAATTCCGCGGATCCACGGGGACGGGCTTCGCGCCGCCGAAGATCAATGGCTGGCCCAGCAGTCCGCCGCCGAAGTACGTGATGAGCGGAAGGATCACCGTCATCACGGGGTCGATGTGCCGAATCGGGTTCCAGGTGAGTCGGCCAAGTTGCTGTGCCGTCGAGTCACCTTGCTTGAGGGCTGCGTACCCGTGCGCGTACTCATGCGCGACCATCGATGCGAGTAGCACGGGCGCGTACAACAGGAAGAGCTCGATTCGTTGCAGCACGATCTCTCGCGGCGGTGAGCCCAGGCGCGGCAGCGCGAAGACGGCCGCGTTCCCGCGACTGGGGCGAAAAGCTAGCGGGACCGCACGCGCGAGTCAAAGCAAAAACACGCTCGACTTCGCATGGCCCGAGCCTTTGACGGCTCGACGGTGCATCAACGTTTTGCACGTGGCGCGTGTACTTCATCCGATTGCCACGCGACACGTGATATCACGCTCAAACGACACGTTGGGGGATTCATGAAACGGATTCGAGTATTCGCGCTGCTGGCAGCGCTTGTCGCCTTCGCCGCGCCGGCGGCACACGCACAGGGTGGCGGCGGTGGTCAGGGCGGGCGGGGCCGGCAGATGGAGATGCTGATGCAGGGCATCACGCTCACCGACGCGCAGAAGGCCTCGGTCGACTCGATCGGGCAGGTCTACCGCGCCCAGATGCCGCCCATGCAGCAGGGCACGCCGCCGGACTCGGCCACGCGGGCCAAGATGATGGACGTGCGCCAGAAGCAGTACGCGGCGGTCCGCGCCGTCCTCACCCCCGAGCAGCAGAAGACCTTCGACAAGAACCTCGAGGAGATGCGCGCCAACGCCGCCAAGCCCAAGCCATAAGCGGCTGCACGTAGGCAACAACACAGCGGGCCGGCACTCGATCGAGTGCCGGCCCGCTGTCGTTTCGCACGTATTGTGGGCGAGTCCAAGCCCCTGCACCGCCTTGACATCGCTCCTCGCCACGGGTAAGGTTCGGGTCTCTATTTTTGAACGTTGATTCAGGGAATCCGGAGACCAAGACGTGCCGAATATCGCGTCCGCGAAGAAGAACATGAGAAAGGCTCGAGCTGCCACGGTGCGCAATCGCGCGCAACGCTCGGCGCTCCGCACTGCACTCAAGAAGGCCAAGGCTCCTACCGCGAGCCCCGAAGAGCGGACGACTGCCGTCAGCTTGCTCGATCGCGCCGCACGCAAGGGTCTCATCCACGCGAATGCCGCCGCGCGACACAAGAGCCGGCTCGCTATCGCCGCGAACAAGTAAGATCGGTTCGCGTCGCGGCTGAAAAGCAAAAGGGCCCGGACTCAGTCCGGGCCCTTCGTGCGTTCGGCGGCGCGTCCTACATCGCGGCGAGCTCGCCACCGCAACGCTCGCAGTACCACTCGGTGGGGTAGTTCATGGTGCCACATTCCTGACACTTGAGCGTCTTGATCTGCTCAGTTGGAACGTCCTTGAGAAAGGCCGGAATGCTGCCTGGCGTGAGTGAGGAATTCGTTTCCTGCCCTTCCTTTGCAATGAGCGGGGTCGACGTCAGAACGGGCGTCGGCGCGGCGTTTCTACGCGGTGGCGCGGCCGGAGCCCCGGCGTTGATCGTGTCAGCCATCGACACCCGGGCAGCGGCGTGGGCGGACCCGCGGTTCTCGACCCGCGGCTCCGGAGCCGGCGCGACGTCGGCGGCCATGTGTGACGAGGCTGGCCGATCCACGACTGACTGCAGGAACGCGAGCTCATCGAAGCTGGCAGCAGGAGCGGGGCGGCTCGGCGCCTGATAGGCTGGTTGCGGCGGCGGCGGCGGGGGTGCGGCAGCCACAGGTGCTGCGGCCGGCGGGGGTGGCATCGGCGGGGCTGCTACCGGTTCCGGCGCGAGAGACTCGATGGGAACGACAGACGCTTCACCGGCGGGCGGTGTCGGCGGGCGCACCGCGACCGCCAGAATCTCCTGTACTCGACCTAGCTCCGCACCGACCGTGGCGCGCTCCGCACCGAGCGAGGAGATCGCTTCGTCGCACCGCTGCATCACCTCGCGCGCGTGCTCGAGCGTGAACTCGCCCACGGACGCGCGGAGCTCGGCTTCCGCGCGCTCGTCGCGTAGCGACGTCTCATCGGCGTAGAGGGACGCCACGCGCTCCGCGAGCGTGCCGGCAGTCTCCTGCAGCTCGGTCGCGCGGCCGGCGAGCTGATTGAGAACGTTTTCCAACCGCTCGCCGTAGTCGCCGCGAACACGGTTGAAGACGTGAGGCGGGGTGGTGCCCCTGCGCGCGTCGAGCTGAGCCAACCACTGCTCGTATCGGTTGCGCTCTTCCATCAACGCGTTCAACGCGTCCATCGGATTCTGACCGTCGCTCATGCTTCACTCCTCTCGACTGCCCGGCAGGGGGCAGCCTGGATAGATCTCGCCGGGAAACGCTCTCGACCTCGCCGCCTCGAGCGCTCGAACCTCATCCACGCCTAACGTCTGCACTCGGCCGAGTAGCCGAGCGGTCAACAAAATTTTCGCCGTGTGCTCGAGGCTCTCCATGCGCTGATGCGCGACGAGCAGCGAGGCACCAACGGTTGTCGCTCCATGATTCGCCATCAAGAACGCGTCGTGCTGTGCAACATACGGCTCGAACGCATCCGCTAACGCAGTCGTGCCGGGCGTCGCATACGGAACCAGCGGCACCCAGCCAACCTGATAAATGATCTCCGGTAACACGCACGCCGAGAACGACTCGCCCGCAACGGCGAAGCCTGTCGCCGTCGGCGGATGCGCGTGGACCACGGCCTGCACGTCAGGGCGTCGCTGGTAGATACGCAGGTGCACGGCCACTTCGGACGAGGCCTTCTGCGCTCCGCGCCGACGCTGACCGTCGAGCGAGAGCTCGACCAGGTCCTCCTCGGTCACGTCCACCTTCGACATCCCGGAGGGTGTCACGAGCACCCGGTCTCCCGGGAGCCGTACCGACACGTTGCCGTCGGGCCCGGCGATCAGCCCGCGCTCGTACAGGCGCTTGCAGACTCGCACGATTTCCCGCCGTACCGGCAACGACCCGTACACGCTCGTTACCCCGCCGCCTGATGGACGATTCTGCCGCCGACAATGGTACACATCACAACACCCTGGAGCGTGTGACCCGAGTACGGGCTGTTCCGGCCCTTCGAGACGAAGTTCGCCGCGTCGACTTTCCACTCGCGCGTGGGGTCGAAGACCGTCACGTCGGCGACTGCCCCGCGCTGGAGCGAGCCACCGGGTAACCCGAACGTACGCGCCGGCGACACGGACATCCGCTGGATGAGCGTGGGGAGGTCGATGATCCCGGGCTTCACGAGCCACTTCACCACGACTGCCAGGGCAGTCTCCAGCCCGACGATGCCGTTCGGTGCGTCGGAGAATTCCCGCTCCTTCTCGTCGTAGTGATGTGGCGCGTGGTCCGTTGCCACGAGATCGATGGTGCCGTCGCGCACCGCCTCGCGAATCGCCTCGACGTCCTCTTCCGTGCGGAGCGGCGGGTTCATCTTCGCATTCGTGTTGTACCCGTTCACCTCGTTCTCGGTCAGCGAGAGATGATGCGGGCAGGCTTCCGCGGTGACGCGGATGCCTCGCTCCTTCCCCCACCGAATGAGCTCCACGGAGCCCTTCGTGCTCATGTGACAGAGGTGCACGTGTCCACCGGTGCGGCGCGCGAGGAGGATGTCGCGGATGACCATGATCTCTTCGGCTTCCGCCGGGATGCCCTTGAGACCAAGCCGTGCGCTGACGATCCCTTCGTTCATCGCGCCGCCCGCCGCGAGCGTCGGCTCTTCGCAGTGGTCGGCGACCGGAATGCCGAACGTCCGCGCGTACTCGAGCGCCGTTCGCATGAGGTGCGCGCTCGCGACAGGCCTCCCGTCGTCGCTGACGGCGACCGCGCCTGCACCGACCATCTCGCCGAATTCGGCCAGGGCTTCGCCCTTCTGGCCTAACGAGATGGCGCCGATGGGATGCACCCGTGCGGCATTCGCCATCTGGCCCTGTCGAAGCACGAACCCGACCGCGGCCTGATTGTCCGTGACTGGCTGCGTGTTAGGCATCGCGCAGACGGCCGTGAACCCACCCACGGCCGCAGCACGCGCGCCGGTCGCAATGGTCTCGACGTCTTCACGGCCGGGTTCGCGCAGATGGCAGTGCACGTCGATGAACCCGGGCGAGACGACGAGTCCCGCGCAGTCGATGACGCGAACGTCGTCGCCGTACGACGCTCCTGCCGCCGTTTCGAACGCGCTCGGTCTTCCCGTCCTCGAGAATCGAGGTCCCCTGTGGCATCGAGGTTCTGCGACGGGTCGATGACTCGCCCGCCGCGCAACACCGTCCTGCGCGCGTCGCCTTTCCGGTCTCCGCTGACCGCTTCCCCGTTCCCGGTTCCCGCTTTCCCGCTCGCGATCCGTCACCGATCAGATCCCCCTTTCGCCGCATCGGCCAATTCAGGGGCTCCGCCCGCCAGCAGGTACAGCACCGCCATCCGGACGGCGACGCCGTTCGTGACCTGCTCGAGGATCACGCTGTGAGGACCATCAGCCACGTCGGAATCGATCTCGACGCCGCGATTCATGGGACCGGGATGAAGGATGAGAAGATCGCGCGGCGCGCGGTCGAGCCGCTCGCGCGTCACGCCGAACACACGATTGTACTCGCGAAGCGATGGGATATAACCGCCCTGCATGCGCTCCAACTGAAGGCGTAGGACGTTGAGCGCCTCGGCCCATTCGATTGCGGCTTCGATCCGGTCGAACACTTCGACGCCAAGCTCCGAGACGGCGTTCGGCAGTAGCGACCGAGGGCCGCACACACCGACCTCGGCGCCGAGCTTCTTGAGGCCCCAGATGTTCGAGCGCGCAACGCGTGAATGAAGCACGTCGCCGCAGATGCACACGCGCCGGCCTTCGAGCGATCCGAAGTGGTCCCGCAGCGTGAGCAGATCGAGGAGCCCCTGCGTGGGATGCTCGTGCGTGCCGTCACCAGCGTTGATCACGTTCGATTCAATGCGCTCGGCGAGAAAGTGCGCGGCGCCGGACGCACCGTGGCGAATCACCACCATGTCGATGCGCATCGCTTCCAGGTTCCGGGCCGTATCGACGAGCGTCTCACCCTTGGATACGCTCGACCCCGACGCCGCCACATTCACCGTATCCGCAGACAAACGCTTCTCGGCGAATTCGAACGATACGCGCGTCCGCGTGGATGCTTCGAAGAACAGGTTGACGATGGTCGAGCCCCGAAGCGTCGGGACCTTCTTGATCGCCCGCTCGCTGATTTCCTTGAACGGCCCCGCAGTGTCGAGAATCAATCGAATCTGCTCGGGGGTCAGCGGCTCGAGCGCCAGCAAGTCTTTCCCGAGCGGCGTCGTCACGCCACGTCCTCGCGCCTGACGAGGACCACGCTGTCCTCGCCATCCAGGTCCGAGACGAGCACGTCGACGCGGTCCTTCGCGGCGACGTCTACGCGCTTGCCGACGATGTCGGCGTGGATCGGCAGCTCGCGCCCGCCTCGATCGACGAGCACGGCAAGCGCGATGCGAGCCGGCCGGCCGAAGTCCGCGAGCTCGTCCAGCGCGGCACGTACAGTGCGACCCGTGTGCAGAACGTCGTCGACGATCACGACGCGCCTGCCATTCAGGTCCCAGGGCAGCTTTGTCGGCCCGACCACCGGGCGCGGGCCGACGGTCTGCAGGTCATCGCGGTAGAGCGTGATATCGAGCGACCCGCGCGGAACCTTCACCTGCTCGCGTTCGTCGAGGACGTCCGCAATGCGGTCGGCCAGCTGCACGCCGCGTCGCTGGATACCAACGAGGATCAGGTTGTCTGTTCCGTCGAACAGCTCGACGATCTCGTCGGCCATCCGGCGGAGGGTACGTGCGACGGCGCGAGCGTCGAGCACGGTCGTGGACTTGTCGGCCATGGGGGGCCAATATGGGCAGGGCGCGCCGCAAATTGAAGCGGCGCGCCCGGGTATCTCACTCACGTGTGCGTTCGAGCGTCCGGTTTGCGCCCCGGTATCGGGCTCGCGACTAGCGGCGCCCGCCCTTCTCGGCCGCGTGCGACATGGGCCGCAGATACGGGTTCGGCACGTTCAAGCGCGTCGCGGGATCACTGCCGCGAAGTCGCGCCGCGAGTGCCCTTCCCGGGCGCTCGGGCCCGCCGTCCGCGTGAATGACTCGCAACTGTATCTCTCGATCAATACCTGGGCGCGAGCGGCCCCCAGCCGGGGACTCGTCGCTCAACGTGGTCGAGCTCTGGCCATCCTCGCGAGCGACGACGCGCACCAACTCGAGATCCGCGAAGCGCGCGAGCGCCACGTTCCTGCGGTCGCCGAATTCCGCCGTCGATTCGGCGTGCTTGTTTCGCCTGATCGCGGCGATCACCATGGCCGTCGTTCGCATGAGCATGACGACACCCGCATACGCCGCGACATCGGCGACGTTCAGCACGATGCCCGCACCGTCGGCACGCTGCACCGCGATGAAATCGACCACGCCAGCCGGGGACAGTAGCAGACTCACGAGATTGCCGATCGCGCCGCCGGCAATCAGGCCTAACGCGGCGGACGACCGATCGTCGATGCGGGCCAGATCCCGCGCGACCGGGATGATCAGCAGCAGCGCCCCGAGCGTGAGCGCGAGGCTGACCTCGAAGGTGTAGTTGCCGAGGGTGAGTCCAAAAGCCCCTTTGTCATTGTGGACGACGCCGAAGCGCACGAGGCTCGAAACACTCGGTTCGAGAGTGCCGACCCACAGCAGTGCGACCTGCTTGGTCATGAGGTCCCCGAGCGCAACGAGCGTCGCGACACGAGCGAGCGGTATCAACGGCGAGCGGCGCGGCAGTCCCTGCATCGATCCCCCGGTGCGGTGAGCGGTTCCGCCGGCAGAGGGGCACCTCTCATGCCAGCCCCGGCCGTAGCTAATCGCCGGCGCAGCGCTGGCTTACAGCCGGTCCTACGGTCTAACGTGGCGCGTTCGCCACAGGATCAAGGGCTCGGTTGCATCACGCGGTCGACGTGACCGCGGGCACCTAACCGCCGTGCCGTGTCGCTCGCGCGAGCTGTCGGGCGGCGTGCTGCTCGCGGAAATCGTCGAGCTCCTCACCGCCGAACATCCCGTCGGCGATCGCCGCGACCTCCTCGGCCTCCCGCCATGCGCGTTCGAGCTCGAGTAGCTCGCCCGCAAGCGCGCGCCGCTCCGTGTCCTCGTTGGCGGCCATCTCGAGTGCCAGCCGGTCGACGAGCGGGAGCCGCAACATCAGCGTGCTCGGCTCGCTCGTGATCGATCCGCGTCCCCAGAACGAGCGATTCGTGATGTGCAGTGCCAGGCGTTCAGCGGCGGATGACGTGGGCGCCACCGGCGCGGAGCTCAGTGGCGCGTCGGGGTATCGACCCCAGCCCGTCCGCATCGCCAGCGCGACGATCCGGGAGAAGTAGCCCTGAACGTCCTCCGCATCCTCGATCTTGGCGGTGGCACGACGGACATCATCCGGCAGCGCGCCGGCGGCGTTCAAGGCCGACAGCACCTTGCCCGCGGTGCGCAGCCCGTCATCGCCGGTGACGGTCGTTAGGCCGCCGTCGTGCTTCACGATCAGCCGCCACGGCTCGTGCGGGTCGGGGCGAATCAGTTCCGCCGCGTCGAGGTGGCCCCACCGGATGACCGAGCGGTTTCCCTGCGCATCGGTGAGCACATCGAGCACGCGATCGCGATGCCGATACAAACGAAGCCGCGTGAGCGGCTCATCGGCGAAGATGCTTGGCGTGTCGTCGCGGGTAATGCGGCTGATCGTGTCGTTCGCTGCACGAATCCCGCGGCGCACGAGGCCGGTTGCGATCCCAAGAATGCGACCGGACCCACGGCGCTGGATGACGTCCCCATACCGCCACGCGGCGACTTCCGGACGCAACGCCTTGCCGATGCGGACGAGCTCGAGCCCCTCGCGAAGCTGCGCGAGGCCGATGTTGTCGGTGGAGTAGCGGAGGTGCGTCGCGCGAAAGCGACGCTCACAGTCGTCGATCGCTTCCCAGCGTTCCTCGATCGGCGAGAGGTTCCAGCGCGTGCACTGCCCGCAGATCACCCAGAGGCGGCCCTGTTCCGGGTCGAAGGCGAGTCGCCGCCCGACCGGAAACAGTTCGACCACGTCGTTCGTGCCGAGTGACTCGTTGCAGAACAGGCAGGTCGTGTACATGACAACCGGCGAGAGGCGCGAGAACAGCGGCGGGCCGCTTCGACCGCGGTGCGATCGACGACAGCCGTATTATACGCGCGCGTCCGTCGAGCCGCCCATACCAATGTGGTGGTCATGCAGTGAGCGGTAGGCGGCAGTGCCAGCGGCGTGACAGGACGTCCAATGGCGCGTCGAATGCATGGACGACGCCGTACCAAATGAGGAGACCCTCACGTCGGACCATCGGCAGCCCTGCTTCGCTGTATCGCCACTTTCGCGGTCCCGTGCTCGGGACTTATGATCCTGTCGGACGCGACACCCGCACCGGCTGTCGCCACGCACTCCTCCTCGAGAACCTTGCACAGCCGATCCGACGCCTTCGCGCGAGGCGCCGTTGTACTGCTTCCGGCGTTGGACTCACGCTGGTTCGAGGGACGGAGTCGACCGATCGTGCTGCTGGTCGCGTTCGCGGTCGTGGCAATCATCGCGTTGCTCGTGGCGAGCGCGGCGCACCTCAATGGTCAGCGCCAGCGGCCGCGCAAAGCGACTCGACGACGAAGAGTTGTTCATCACGACGCCACTCCCGATGTCGAAGGAGGAGATGGCGCGCCTCGCGCGGCAATCACCGCACTATGCGTTCACCGGTTTGAAGCTTCCGCGCTGGGTTCAGGCGGGATCACTCCTCGCCGCTCTCGCTATCACGTGGATGGTGGCGCAACGCATCCAGCCGGGCGATGGGAGCGGCAACACCGACACCGGCCGGTCACCCGCAACGGCGGACGACGCCGCCGGTCGCACACCCAATGACGTCAGCGACTCACCAGAAGATCTGGATCTCGCTCCGGACTCGAGCCCCGCGTTCGCGTTTCGTGTGCGTAACTGGGTCGCACGTGGTGCGGGCTGCGCCGGTTTGCTCGAGGTCACGAAGGGTGAGCCGCGCGCGTGGAATCTCACGGCGCGCGTTCACGATGGTCGGGGCCAGCTGATGGACACGGCCCGCGCGCGCGTGGCGGCGCTGCGTAAAGGGGATGTGGTCGAATTCACGTTCCCGAAGGCGGACTGTGACCGCATAGGCGCCTGGGAAGTGCGCGGCGCACCGCGCGATCCGTAGCCGTCCCTCCACGCGTTAGGCGCTGCGATCGCGCAGCACCACGCGTCGCGGATAGTCGGGGCCGCATCGATCAACGGCGCGTCAACACCGCGCGCCAATCGAATACGAGCACGATCGGGACGGAACGCGAGGCACCACGGCTACTGATGAGAAATCGATTCCCGTCCGCTGCTGACATCGTAATGGTTCAGCGACTCGGGCGGGTTGACGGTCGCCACGTTCACGTGCGTCTGAAAGAGTACGCGCGGTGGGAATGCCTGAAGCCGCTGTCAGTCGCGACGGGCGCCACCATGAGCTTCCCGTCGGGGGCGAGGTAGAACAGTTCCCCTCCATGCCGATTCCAGATCGGCTGAAAGCCGCCCCCGCTCGAGACCCTAAAGGCGCCACTGGCCTTCGGGAAGCGTTGCACAAAGACCTCGTACTGCCCAAGCTCGTTCGATGTGTAGGCGATCCAGCGGCCATCCGGGGAGACGCGCCCGAACCACTGGTCGAACGGTCCCTCGCTGATGGCGTCTGTCGTGTCCAGTTGCGCGCACCGCCTTTATGTCGACGTTGCTCGACGCGCTCAGGTCGTCGTACACGATGAACCGCCCATCGGGCGACCAGTCGCGTACCAGCTTCGCGGACAACGAGCCCAGGAGCTTTACGGGCTCGGAACCGCCGCTCGCCGCCTGGCGGTAAAGGTCGAACGCGCCGGCACGATCGGACGAGAACGCAATGCTGTCCCCGCGTGGCGACCACGTCGGCGAGAAGTCACTGGCCACGCTACCGAACGTGAGCTGCTGAGAAGAGCCGGCCGCGAGGTCGTGGATCCAGAGATTCCGCGCCTCCGTCAGCTCGTTCGTGCGAGAGACGGCCAGTTGGCTGTCGTTAGGTGACAGGCGCAGGTTGAGGTAGTTGGCGGGCTCGCCGATGCGGCCTTGCTCCGTGCCGGACCTGTCGACCCACACCAGCGCTGTCTTATCGATGCCGCCGGATCGATATGCAAGTAGCCCGCTGCGAGTCACGCTGAAGCTTGCGAGCGCTGTGAACGACGGGTCGAACCACACGTGGTCGGCGACCTCCACCGGTTCGCCCGAGAGCTGCCGGGTCCGCGCGTCGAACGGATGGGCGACCAAGCTTTCACCTCGCCTGTAGATCAGGTACCCAGGCGGTGCGTACACGGCGAGCGATTTGACGGCGAGCAATTGTTTCGGTTTGTCGCCGGATGCCAACGAGACGACGTAGAGCCCTGTGAGAGCGCTGTTAACGCCGTTGCGGCTGAAGTACAGCACGTGCTGTCCGTCTGGAAGGAAATGGGGGTAGCGGTGAGAGTTCTCACCCGCGGCCGAATCGAGACGCGTCACTGGCATCGGCGGGCCGCCACGCGCGGGCACGCGGGAGAGCCCCATCGAGGACGCCGCGAACACGATTGTGCCATCGCTGTTCCACGTGCCGCCCCGCGAATTGCTCACCGGACACAAGTCGACGACCGGGCCTCCCCCCACCGGGATCCGCTTCAGTTTCCCATCAGCGAAGAATCCAATGGAGCGACTGTCGGGCGACCAGAATGGATACGTCGCACCGATGGTACCCTCCAGCTTTTTCGGCTCCTCAGCGTCGAGGCGACGAACCCAGGAGATGAGTCGGGCCGTCCGCGTCGGCGGCGAGGAGGACGAGACGTTCACCGTCCGGCGAGACGACGACCGACTGCAGCACGCTACCAGCCGGTGGCTCGACCGAGACGATGCGTCGCTCGCCCGACGACCGCGCGAACCGCGGACTCAGTGCCTGCCAAACGACGACCGTCAGCAGCGCGGCGACGAGTATCCACGGGACACGTCGGGCCCCGTGGACGAGCCAACGTCGCCAGCGCGCCTTCATGTCCGCGCGTGCGGCCGGCAATCGCGGAAGCGAATCCACGCCGCGGGCGGGTATGCCCGGGGTACCACCTGGCTGCGTGAGCTCGGCTAGCGCTTCGCCCAGCTCGATGCGGGCGTCCCCGATGTCCCGTAGGCGTTGGTGCGGATCCTTGCGCAGACAACGCCTAACGAGTGCCAGAATCGAGGGCGGGACGTCTGCCGGGAGCCAGGACCAGTCCGGGTCACGCGTCAGAATCGCGCCGATGGTTCCCGCGGCCGTATCGCGATCGAACGGTCGCGACCCGGATAGCGTCTCGAATAGCAGACACCCGAACGACCGAGATGTCCGTGCGCTTGTCTACGCGATCCCCGCTCGCCTGCTCGGGACTCATATAACTCACAGTCCCCATCAAGACGCCGACCGTGCTCATGTCCGCGCTGCCGACGGCGCCCGTCAGTTTGCCCGGTGGGCGGAGCGTGGCGATGCCGAAGTCGAGCACCTTTGCTTGCCCGACGGCGGTAAGCATCACGTTCGCCGGCTTCAGGTCGCGGTGGACAACACCCTTCTCGTGCGCAGCCTCGAGCGCCGCCGCCACATCCTGACACACCTTCAGTGCCGCCGCGACCGGCAGCGCTCCACCCGCCAGCCGACGCTCGAGCGTGTCGCCCTCGACGAACTCGAGGACAAGGAAGCGAACCCCGTCGGCTTCCTCCAAACTGTGAATGCTCGCGACGTTCGGATGGTTGAGCGCGGCCATGAGTCGCGCCTCCTTCTCGAGTCGGTCGAGGCGTCCCGGATCCTCGCCTGCCTCATCGAGCAGGAGCTTGATGGCAACGTCACGCCGGAGACGGTTGTCGCGCGCGCGGTATACCTGGCCCATCCCCCCGGCGCCGAGTCGGCCAACGACCTCGTATCTGCCTAACGAGCGGCCGATGTCCAAAACTGACCTCCGAGATAGGGCGCGTGGGCTAGACGAGAGGTCACTGGATGGACGCGGGCGCGTGCGGAAGCTTCGCGTACTGTTCGACGTCGTGCTGGATCCAGAGTGTCGCGCCGGTGCGGGTGAGGAACGCCTCGATCTGGTCCATCGACCGGAGTGTCATCTCGCGGTCGAAGTTGGATAGGGGCATGCGACGGAGACGCCGATTCTTCGCGAAGTGATACAGATCTCCTGAGAGCACTACCGGTCCGGTCTTCGGCAGCCGGATGAACAGGACCTGGTGTCCGGGAGTATGTCCTGGCGCGGGCATGATCACGACAGAACTATCGCCGAACACGTCGTACGCGCCGTCGAGCATGATGGTCTTGCTCGACTGGAGCTTCTCGTAGTACCGACCCCACGACGACGCGAGGACTGAGTCGCTAAAGGCTGCTTGATGCTCCGCTTTCTGGATCAATAGCGTCGAACCGGCGAACAGATTCGCGTTCCCGACATGGTCGAAATCCATGTGTGACAGCGCGAGATAGGTGGCGTCGGACGGCCGGAACCCGATCTCCGCGAGTTGCGAAGCGAGCGTCTTCCTGACGCGAAACCGTATGTTGCCGTTCAACGGCGCCCATCCGTCAGGCAGCCGCACCAGCGAGTCAGGGAGACCCGCGTCCCAAACAAGCGTGCCTCGCGGATGGCTGATCAGGTAGCATGGGTCGACGAATGCCTGTGACACGCCCTTGTCGAACCCCGACGAGAAGCCGGAGACGTCCCTGATCTCACCGTACCCACAGTCGAAGATCTGGACGTGTAAATCGCGCGCGGCGCGCGGAGCCGGCGGCTGCGGAACGTCGTGCACACCAAGTGTGGTCACGACGATGGCGGCCGTCAGGAAACTCGAAGCGGCGCGTTGGGGGAGAAACCGGCGACCTGGCAACATTGCCGCCTCGCTGCGAGGTATGCGCTCATCGGGCGCCGGCGTCGGCGGCTGTCCAATCGAATCGGAACGACACACCCAACTTCGGTGCGGAGAATGGAGTGAGTCAAGCTCGCCCGCAGCTCACTTTCGAATGCTCGAGCCGGCCTACCAAGGAACGTCAGCGAACGTCGACCGGCGCCTAACGCGGCACGGTCCCGCGCGCCACGAAGAGAACATCGCCGCGCTTCGCCGCCGTGATCGCCGCCGCCGCGACGCAGGCATACTGGAACTCCTCAGCCGTGCCCATCTCGCGTTCGGTCGCCTCGAACCCGACGTCGCGTAGAAACACACGCACCCATTCGAGTAACTCTGCCCGGTCGAAGACGCCCTGCATCAGCGACAGGTCGATCATGAGCCCGCCGTCGCAGACCGCCGTCTCCGCGGCGTTGTGGTCGCCACCACGCACGGCCGGCAGCAGCCGGTGCGAATGGGCAAAGTCAAACCCTACTGAAAGCCGCGCACGATGGGCCGTCGACCTTAATGCCGCTCCGACCGGCTGTCGAAAGCAACGCGCCTCGGCGCCGCACGACGCCCAATGTCGCAGCGCCTCGTAGGCGCACCCGATCCTTAGGCGATCGCCTTCATCGCCGTGATACGCACGGCTCCGCACGCAAGGACGAGGACGCCATCGCGGATCGCCGACGCGGGCGCGCCGCGCTGCGTCGGGCGTGGCGCAGTCCCTACCGGTTGCCTCGACACGCGCGTGAGCCAAGGCGAGTCGATTTCTCGTTACCGGGTGAAGAGCAATCAGCGCGCAGTTCCGGTCAAAGGGCTGCGAGTCGACAGCGTGTCACCGGAGGTGTTCATGTCAGGAAGCTCATGGCGTCTCACTCGGTCGTTGGTCGTCAGCGCGGCCATACCAGTCGTTCTTAGTGCATGCTCCGACCCATCGTCAACGTCACCGGGTAGCACGACACTCGATACGACGCTGCCGATGCCCATTGCCAGGAGCGGGCGTGGTGGAGCGACGAGCCGCACGAGTGACACAAACGTTGAACAGCAACTCGCATCGCTGCGCGCGCTGACTGCGAAATTTCATCGATTCGAGGTGGCGCAGGCGGCGGGGTGGTCGGTGCCGGTTCCACCCTGCCGAGACAATCCACCGCAGGGCGGAATGGGCTGGCACTTCGTGAATGTCGCCTATGTCGACGCGACTGTCGAAGTTCTCAAGCCGGAAGTGGTCATCTACGAGCCGGAGAAGAACGGCGATCTTCGGCTGGTGGGCGTCGAATACATCATCCCCTTCACCATCCTGCCGTCGACTGCGAGTCCGCCGTCACTCCTGGGTCAGCAATTCGTCCGCAACTTCGGCGATCAGGTGTGGATGCTCCACGTGTGGGTATGGAGGCACAACCATGACGGCATGTTCGCCTCCTGGAACCCGAGCGTGTCCTGTCGGTACGCGGGGGCGCAGCCGTGAGCGCGTGAGTGATCAACGTGCCGCACGCCAGACCGTTCGTCGTCGGATGTTGCCTAACGTGTCGTCGGCCAGCCGTCAGGTTGCGTCGGCGCCCACCAGATCGGCAGCGGTCGCCACCACGGCCCGCGTCAGCTCGCGAAAGAACGGCTCGACTCGTGACTCACACGAGAGGAGCGAGCCGAGCTCCCGGGCGAGCGCGCGGTCCGCATAGCCCACGACGGCGACGCGCGCCGCGCGAGCGGCGATCGGAATGTTCGTGAGCTCGGCGTACAGTTGCTCCAAACGGTCCCAGTCGATCGGCGGATCGCCGGCGACGCGCGTCACGACGCCGGTCCCTCCGCTAGCTCGCGGTAGAGCCACGCCTGCGCGAGTGCCCAGCCGCGCTTCACCGACGCCGGCGAGATGCCGAGGGCGTCAGCGGTCTCGTGAATCGACATGCCGCCAAAGAATCGGCACTCCACGATCCGACTCTGGCGTTCCGACAGTTCGGCGAGTCGTGCGAGCGCCGTGTCGAGGGCCAACATGAGCTCGAGGTCTTCGTTTGCGGCGAGCGGCGCGGTGCCGACGAGCGCTTCTACCTTGGCGACATCCACAGCCGCTCGACCGCCCCCGCACTTCGCAGTATGTCGTCGTCGCGCGTGATCGACGAGGATGCTGCGCATCGCCATGGCCGCAACCGCAAGAAAATGGGCGCGATCTCGCCAATCGTTCTCGCGCCCACGTGCGAGCTTCATGTACGCCTCGTGCACGAGCGCCGTCGTGTTGAGCGTATCGGCGTCAGCCCAGGCACGCCGTTGAGCCCGCGCGATCCGCTTCAGCTCGTCGTAAACGATCGGGACCAGCCGCTGGATTGCTGACGCGTCGCCGCCGCGCATGTCTGCCAGTAGCTGGCCGACGTCAGCCCCTGGACTGTCCGCTGGGAGGAGTGTTCTCGGCCTGGCCACGTCGACGACTCCTTGAGGCGACGAGGGTACGGGTACGAACACACCCTGCGCGCGGGGCTTCGCGGAGTCAACCCCCTCCCTGCCGCTGATCCGCTCAAAACACCAAGCCGCCAACGAAAGCGGGTCTTCGGTTCTGTCGGCCTCTTCGTCGACCCGCGGTGCCGCCCAGGTCGGTTCCAAGTCCCACATGTCTACATGGTCGTCACTCAGCGCGTTAGGCGCGCAGCTCGCCACGTCGGGCGCCTCTCGCTACGCATCGCGGATCGTCGAGGCTGGATCGATCCGTGTGGCGCGGCGGGCCGGCACCCACGATGCCAGACCGGCAACGACCGCCACCAGCGCGGCCACGGTTACGAACGTCGCAGGATCGGTCGGCGACACCTCGAACAACAGATCCGAAAGGAGTCGAGTGAGCGCCAACGCCGCGACGCTCCCGATCGCTACGGCGATGACCGCGAGAACTCAGCGCTTCGCGTACCACGACGCTCGTCACCTGCGCGGCCCGCGCGCCGAGCGCGATACGAATGCCGAACTCGCGACGGCGCTGGACGACGCCGTACGAGAGCACGCCGTACATCCCGACCATCCCGAGCAGCAATGCCGCAACGGCGAACGCCCCGGAGAGGACGGTCGCGAATCGCCGCCGGGCGATACTCTCCCGGTAGAGCTGGTGAACCGTCGCCACCCGATGGACCGGGAGCTCGGGGTCGAGCTGCCTAACGGCGCCGCGAAGGGCAGACCCGAGCGACGTGGTGTCGCCGGTGCCATTGGTGCGCACGACCAGCGTGAGCCAGGTCATCCAGTTCCAGCGTTTCTGTGCGAACGGCATGTAGAACGCGGGCGCCGCCGCTTCGTCGGCGGCCGTGGTCCGGGCGTCGCCAACGACGCCGACGATCTGGAGCCACGGACCCGACGCCCCCACCAGGCTGATGCGAGCTCCCACGGGATCGCGATCAGGCCAATGCAGCCGCGCGAGCGATTCATTCACGATGACCACGGGCGGCGCGCCGGCGCGATCAGCCGCCGTGAACGCGCGCCCGCGACGCAGCGGAATGCCTAACACGCGAAAGTAATCCCCGGCAACGACGCGCAGCGGCTGGGGGTCTTCACGCCCGCTGGCGTTACGAGATGGGCGGCCCTCGACGGCGAACGAGAACGTCGTTTCTCCCGTCGCGCCGAGACTCTCCGTGGTGCCGGCGACGCCACTGACGTTCGGCAAATCGCTCACCCGCTCCAGTAGCCGATCGTAGAACTGCACATGACGCACGGTGCTGTCGTATCGTGCGTGCGGGAGATCCAGCGATGCGGTCACGAGGCCGTCGGTGCGGTACCCATAGTCGATCCGCCCGAGTCGCTGAGCCGAGCGAAGCAACAGCCCAGCTCCCGTCAGGAGCACGAGCGAGATCGCGAGCTCACCGACGAGCAGTAGCGAACGCGTGGGTCCAGTGCGGCCACTGCCAGCGCGGTCGCCGGACGCGCGAAGCGCGAGCTGGAGCGACTGCCCGCGGAAGCGATCAGCAGCCAGGAGACGCACAGCCGGAGCGAGTCCGAACAACAATCCGGCAACGATCGTCGACACCAAGGCGTACGCGAGCACGCTGCCGTCCATGTGTACGGCCGTGAGGCGCGGGATATCGCTCGGTGCCAGCGCGAGCAGCGCGCGTGTGAGGACTGCCGCCGCGCCTACGCCGAGCGCACCACCGAGCAGCGCGACGACGAGGCTCTCGGTGAGCAATTGCCGCAAGAGCCGGCCGCGCGCGGCGCCTAACGCGCCACGCACCGCCATCTCGCGCCGCCGGCTCACAGCGCGCGCCAGCAGCAGGTTCGCGATGTTCGCGCAGGCAACGACGAGCAGGAGCGTCGCGCCCGCCATGAGCACGAGCAGCAGCGGTCGGACACGGACAACGAGGTCATCGCCCATGGCGACCACGTTCGTGCCGTATCCGGTCATGTACTGCGGATATTCGCGCGCGAGCCCACCCGTGATCGACCGCATTTCCGCGCGCGCCGATGTGATCGTCGCTCCCGGCGCGAGCCGTGCGACCACCAGCCAGTTGTGACTGCGACGCTCGTTCGAATCGATCTGGTCGTCCGTGACCGGTCGCCAGATATCGACGCCGGCAGCCGGAAACTCGAACTCCTCGGGCATGATGCCAATAACGGAGTGCGGGACACCGTTGAACATCAAGCGGCGTCCGATCACGCCGCGATCGAGGCCAAAGCGCCGCTGCCAGAACTGGTGACTCAGCACGACGATCCGTCCGTCGCCGGTCGCGTCATCAGGCACGAACGAGCGACCTAACGCGGCGCGCGCGCCGAGCGTCTGCATGAGCGACGGCGTGGCTTCGACGACGGTGATCTGCGTCGGGTCACCATCGCCAACGTAGCTCACCCCGTGTGGTGCGCCATGCGCACCCATGACGGAGAACGACTTCGCAGCGGAGCGCCAGCTCGCGTAGTTCCCTATCGACGCCACGTTGTGATCATCGCCACGGGGCGACACCTCCCAGATGCGGACGAGCCGCGCGGGATCAGCATACGGCAGCGGGCGGAGCAGGACGCCGCGCACGATGCTGAAGATGGCCGTGCTCGCGCCGATGCCGAGCGCCAGCGTCAGCACGATGGCGGCGGTGAACCCTGGGGCTCGGCGCAATGACCGCACCGCGAATCGAACGTCCTTGCGCACCGAGTCCAGCAACTCGGACCACTCGTGTCGACGCTCCTGCTCGGCGCCGATGTCTTCGCAAAGCCGGCGCGCGCGCTCCATGTCGCCGAACTCCGTTCGGGCTCGTGCGCGAGCCTCGTCAGGCGAAACGCCGTTGGCCACGTGACGCGCCGCGATCATGTCGATGTGGAATTCGAGCTCGTCGGCAACGTCGGCCCGTACGTCAGCACCGCGAAGTCGCAGATATCGTCGCCACGCCGGTGCGCTGCTCTCGCGGTCGCGCGGTTGATTCGTCATGATGGCCTCAGGCGCCCTGCTCGGCGGCCGCGAGCACCTTGCCGATGACGGACACGTAGCGCGTCCAGGTCTCCGCCTCCGCGCGAAGCTCGCGGCGTCCGCGTGTCGTCAGGCGGTAGAACTTCGCTTTGCGGTTGTTCTCTGACAGACCCCACTCGGCCTCTATGAGGCCGCGGGCTTCCATCCGATGGAGCGCCGGATACAGCGCGGCGTCCTCGATGCGGAGCTCACCATCTGTCGTCTGCCGAAGCCACGACAAAATCGAGTAGCCGTGCATGCGTCCCCAAGCGAGCGCTTTGAGAACGAGCATGTCGAGGGTTCCCTGCAGGACATTGACTTCGGCGCGCGCCACGTGGCCTCTCCACCAAATGATTTAGGGGAGAGTAGGATCGTTCCACTAAACTGTCAAGGGGAGACCGCGGACTGGCCGCGAGGCTCGAACGGCTCCATGTGCACGAGCACGGATGCGACCTGCGGCACCGCCGACTGAATTGCGCGCTTGACCTGACCACCAAGCGCGTGCGCATCGCGGAGTGATATCGCCGGTTCGGCCTGCACGTGAATGGTCGTTCGATACGTCAGTCCCACCTTTCGCAGATACAGCTTCTCGACAGCGAGCACGCCAGGGACCGCCAGCGCCGCGCGGCGCACTGGCTCCACCACCGTGGCGTCGGCCATGCGGTCCATGAGATCGTGCATTGCGGACCGCAGCATCGAGATGCCGTTGAACGCGATCACGCCCGACGCGAGAAGCGCCGCCCAGTCATCGGCGGATGCCCACCGCGTGCCGCCTGCGGCTCGACTCCCGACGAGGGCGATGGAGATGCCAATGAAGGCTGCCGCGGACGTGATCGCATCGCTCAGGTGATGCGCGGCATCGGCCTTCACGGCAGTGCTGCCCGTGTCCGCACTGACGACAGCGACGCGACGCGAGAGCGTCCACTTCGCGAGCATGACAGCGACGAGGACCGCGAGCGTCCAGGGCGCTGGTAGCTCGTGCGGCGTTCGAATTTCGTCGCACGGCCTGAATGCCGATACCGACAGCGGCGAGCAGCAGCATGGCTGAAACGACCGCGGCAGCGAGCGCTTCCGCCTTGCCGTGCCCATACGGATGGTTGTCGTCCGGTGGCCGAGCCGCGATGGCCAGTCCGCTCCACACGATGAGTGACGCGACCACGTCGGCCAACGACTCCACTGCATCAGCCACGAGTGCGTACGTGTTCCCAACCAGTCCCGCGACGAGCTTTGCCGCCGCCAACCCGGCGTTGACGAGCATACCGACCTGGGCTGCGCGAATGCTGCGGCGAGTCGCTTCCACGATTGGCGCGAGGGAGGAGCGTAGTGTTGGATCGAGGCGCTCGTTCGTGCGGAAGTTAGTCGCCTGCAATGACGCTCACCAACGGCGCGCTGCCCACGACGCAGTCGCGGGTTCGCGACACGGCGGGCCGAGCACGTCGCCTAACGCGACTCGGTCAGCCGGCGCCGCTGTGCGACTGAAGCTTACTCGAGCGTCAGTGCATCGTCGTCCACGGGAAGCACGTCATGTCGACGGACAGCAGTCGTCTCGACGTCGATCACATGTCTCCGAACGACGACTCGTCCGGGTCACCGTACGGACGCTCACCGTAGCACCAGTCGTCTTCACGGCCGCCGCTCACGGTCGTCGAGCGCGGCAGCTCACGCGCGAGCTGTCTCGGGACCTGGCGATCATCGCGCCCGAGCGCATCGGTGGTGACGCGATCGTGAGGCGATCCGTTCGAGTTTCTGATCGGGGCGAGCCGAAGCACTGCAGTCTCGGTGCGAAGTAGCGGTAGGTCATGCGTCAACCTCCAACGGTCGGCGTGGACCGAACCGTACCGGGCCGAGATCAAGGCGGCGTATCAGGAATGTCACGTCGACGCCACGCTGTCGGCTGCTGGCGAGTCCGTGATGCCAGCGCACCTAACGACGCTAACAACATCCTTCGCCTTGATCCTAACGCGGCGGGTGCCACGCTCAGCGCGTGAACGACTGGAACCTGACCGCCGATCTGCCGGTGGTGGAGCGAACCGCGGGGTCGAGCCGGTGACGTGGGTTACAGATGCGTCGCTGACTGCTGGCGGCCACCGAAACTAGACGTGCGCCAGGCTGAGCCGCGTGGGGTACCCGAGCCGCCTAACGATTCCTCGTCTGCAGCAGCCTCGAGCATGTGGCCCGGGCGTCATCGATATGTATCGCGACGCGAGACGCTCCCAGCCACGGCGCTGAGGGCTGTCCCCAACGTCCCATTGTTGACCGCGCGATTGGCGCGAAATTGCGCATGTTCTTCGTAGATCGGAGCGACGGTGACGCGGCGCGTGGTCAGCGCTTTCCGGCCGTCGCGACGTCTCTGCATCCCGACCTCCGAGATCGTCTTCGGGGAAGCCGCTCGCGCGGGTGCGAGCGTGCGCGTCACCGCCCGAAGCAAGCTCACCTCAGGAGCATACGATGGCCGACACCCCGCCCACCCCTAGCACCCCCGGCGCCTCAAGCACGCCAAGCACCACGACCACTCCGAGCACCTCCAGCACCGCGAAGTCCCCATTCAAGTCCGATCAGTATATGTCGCCTGGTAAGGCCGGGCAGTCGAAAGTGGAGAAGGCCGACCAGACCGAAGCGACGAAAACTGCTCGGGCCACGGCGGTGAAGACGGACCAGCCCGTCCAGAGGCTCATGACCGTGACCATAACGATCGACGCCGAATCGGCCGAGGTTGTTCGCGTCGAGGGCGTCGATGCGACCGGCGCGCGCCACGAGCTCTCCGCCGAGGAGAAGGCGAGCTTCATGAAGGAAAGGCGCGACGAACGCGTTCTCGCGTTGGTAGAGCATGCCTTCGAAGCCGGAATCGCAAGCGTACTCGGAGTCGGAGACGAGGAGGAGGAGAATACGCAGGAATCGCCGGAGGATATTGAGTTTCGCCGCGAACTGCTCGCGCCGCTGATCGAGCGAAGCGGTCTTGGTCACCTGAAGGAGCGGCCCGCGCTCAACCGGGCGATTCTGGGCACATTGATCGAGCACTCCATGAAGTGAGCCGTTCCGCCGCGTGGGAGTGCGACTGAGGTTCGCGACGGTAATAGGCGACGGTAATAGGATCCTGCGAGGCTGCTGGTTCCGCGTTCGACTCAACAGATGATCAAACAGGAGCACGACATGAGTGACAGTGCACGGGAAACTGAAGATCTCGCGAAACTCGCGGTCGGCGGCCGAATGATTCGTAACGGCCGGACTCGCCGCGCCCTCATCGCACGACTCCTGAGCGAGCAGGCGGCAGGGTCGGACGAAGAGGGAGACGAGGAGACGACCGACGAGGGTGGCGATGACGACCGCCAGCTGGTGAAGGCGCTCCTCGGTAGCCGCATGCTGAAGCGCCGCCGACTGCGCCGAGTCCTCCTCGCGCATCTCATCAGGGAGCGCGGTGCGAGTGAGGGTGACGATGAGGTAGAGGATAATGACGAGGACGTCGGCGAGGAGGAGTCGGGCGATGAAGATCGCAAGCTCCTGCGCCTCGTGCTCGGCAGCCGCATCCTGCGGAAGCGCCGCGTACGCCGCGCCCTCATCGCCAAGCTGCTGAGGAACCGCAGCGGCGCCGAGACCGACGACGATGAGTTGACGATGACGTGGACGAGAGTGACGACGACATCGGCGAGGAAGGCGGCGATAGCGAGCGCAAGTTCCTCCGCCTCCTGGTCGGCAGCCGCATCCTGCGGAAGCGCCGCGTACGCCGCGCCCTCATCGCCAAGCTGCTGAAGGACCGCAGCGGCGGCGGCGAGACCGAGGACGACTACGACGATCAGGCGAGGACGAGGACGTGGAGGAGGGGCCAGACGTGGAGCGTCAGCTGGCGCGCCTGCTGGTCGGAGGCCGAGTCGTCCGACGGCGTCGCACACGAAAGGCTGCGCTTGCCCGCTTCCTGCGTAACCGGGATTGATGTGCCCTGAAACGCAGCGAACGAATGGGTAATGCACGGCAGAGCAGCCGGAGGGTGCCCCGGCTGCTTTGTCGTGTGCCTTGGGTCGGCGGGACCGCGCGCCGTGTAAACCCGCGCTCGGCGGTGGAGCGTTAGGCACGACCGCGGACGAGCCGCGGCCACACACCCTCGCGGCGCGTCATCCTCGCCTGTCTCCTACTCACCGCTCCAGGCGCACTCGCGCAAACGCCAGCGCCTAACGCCGATCCGTCGTACGTTCGGATCGCACGGTGGCGCGAGTACGCGCGACATCCCGGTCGACATCGCTCCGATTTACCGTCGCCTCGTCACGCTTTCGGCTTCGCCTTCGTCCACACCGGCTTTTCGGGCAGCCGCTCACGGTCGATGATGCGACCGTCACGCATCACGAGCGACAGCTTGCGAATGTTGTGAATGTCGGCGAGCGGATCGGCGTCGAGCACGAGCAGATCCGCGAGCTTGCCCGTCTCGAGCGTCCCGAAGTCCTTGAGCCCCTGCGACGCGATGGCGCCGTTCTTCGTCGCGGCGACGATCGCCTGGGACGTCGTCATCCCCAGCTCCACGAGACCTTCGATCGCCGCGAGCGTTGCCGTGCCTGGCATCGCGTGCAGGTCCGTGCGCGGCATTCGAAGAAATTCGGGCGCACTGCTCAGATACGTATCGGTAGACGGAGTCGTTATGCAGCCACCCTTGATCAGCGCCTCCGCATTCGCACGCCGAATGGCCACACCCTGCGTGCGCTTCTCGTTCCGTAGCTCCCAGCCGGTCTTGGCGCGCTGCTGCATCAGCTTGAGCGTGTCGTTCCTCACAGAGTCGGCCTTCGCCGAGTCCGCGCGCTGCCGCGTCTTGAGATAGTCCTTCCACGGCTTGCCGGTGATGCCGTTCGACAGGATGGAGCAGATCACCTTGCGTTCGACGATGAGCTTCACGAGCTCGTCGGGGATCGGCACGTTATGCACTTCTGGGTGCTGGATGAGATCGATGCCGGCCAGCACCGAAAGCCGCAGCGGCTCCGGGTTCGTCGCGTGCGTCTCGGCGATCAAACCGCGTTTGTGCACCTCGTCGACGAGTGCTTCCTGTTGCCGAGGTGAGAACGTGATGAGGTTGTTCGTGTGGCCCGTGCCGCCGTACTTCACGAAGTTGGGGCCCTTGTCGAGATAGGCACGCATGGCGACGCGCAGCTCGTCCGGCGACAGGTCGAGCAACTCTTCACCCGAGCCTTGCGCGATGAAGTCCATCATCTGCTCGTCGAAGAACGTCGTCGGCGTCGCGTTGGAGAAGAGCGGCGACTTGGGTCCGCCCCATCCGACGATGTTGCCGGCGACCAGCAGTCGTGGACCGATCAACTTTCCGCGCGCAATCGAGTCGCGCACCGAGATGAGCGGGAGCAAAGCGCCGTAGCTGTCACGGACGGTCGTGATCCCGTACTTCAGCTCCGTTTGCGCCGCCTCGGTGATGAGGTCGAGGAAACGGTCCTCGTAGCGCACCATCGATTCGCCGTTGTTGTACAGCGAGAGATGCACGTTCGTGTCGATGAACCCGGGCGTGACGAATTTGCCGGCGGCGTCGACGACACGGGCGCCTTTCGGCACTTGTACCGTTGCGCGGGGACCAAGCGCGGCGATGCGCTTGCCGCGCACGACGATCGTCGCGTCGGTGAGTGGCGTTCCGCCATTGCCATCGATGACCGTCGCGCCGACGATCGCGACGAGCGTATCCGACGACGCTACCCTTGACGGTGCGGCCTGCGCTCCGAGCGAGAGCGCGCCGAACTGGAGAACAACCAGCAAAGGTGTGACGAGCCGAGTTTGCGTTGATCGTGTCACGGTCGTATGCGAACGGGTGTCGGGTGATGCAGCAGGCCGAACACACGATAGAGGAAAATCGTTTGGAAGTCGACGTCGGTGGGGTGGTGATGCCCCTCGCGTCTACTCGAGTCGCAGCGTGCCTGGACAAACGGTCGACCGGGCGTGCGAGGCGGCTTGAGCCGAATTCGTCGGACTTCGCGCGTTTCCGAATGGCGACGCGCGGCCACCCCGGCTCGTCGGGCGCCATATTCCTCACTCGTCATCAGGTGTCGCACATGACCCGCCCAGCCCGCGCCATCCTCGTGTCGCTCGCCGCCCTAGCCTGCGGGGGCGGGCCTTTCGGCCCGGGGACACCCGCCGCGACCTACGAGGTCATGGTCACCCCGCGCGACCCCAAGGCGGCTACGTCTCGGTTCGTCGGCACGAACGCGGAGCACGTCGGTGCTCGTATTCCCATCGACTCGAGGCAGACGATATGGAGGGCAAAACTGAGCATCCGGCTCATGAACAAGACTGGCGCGCTGGTGGGTGTCATGGACCTCGTCTTCCCCGACACCACGCTCCGATATGGCCAGATCGAGCTCGAGCGCGGGCGCCTCGGTCCGTTCCCCGATAGGCTCGTGGCAACGGGGTACGTCGTCCGCCCGGATGGCACGGGCTTGTACCAGATCACGTCCGGGCAGCTGCAGCTGGCGAAGGGGGCTGAGGGCGTCCTGCAGGGCAGCTTCACCGCCGAGCTCAGTCCCGTCGTACCGGCCGACGCAACCGCCGAGGTGGTCGCCGACGCGGCCGGACGATTCGTCGCCCGGCGCCTAACGTGGTGACGCCGGTACCGGACCGCCCATCGCGCTCTAGCGCCGGCGCCGATGGCCGAGCGGGAGAACAGCACGGCTACGCGAAAGTAGTCGAGCAAGGGTACGTCTCCCGCTGCCCCTGGGCGCAGGATCGGCACGCACAAGGTGCGGGCGGAGGCCCGGCCGGCGGGGACCGCCGGCTGGGCGGCACGTTAGGCACCCTGATCCAGATGACGATCGATCCCGGAGCCCTTCCGCGGCCGATGCTGCAGCAGGTCATAGCGACCGACGCGGCGATGGCGCTGGGCGGAGACATGCCGATGGCGATGTCGACTCCGGTCGAACCGGGCGAATCGCTCGTGGTGGCCGTGGCGCGCCTGCGGTTGCAGTTTGTGTGGCAGTCGCGGTGACCGGGCATCCTCGCGTTGGCTCCCTCCGGCAACGCCTCGATAGGCTCCGTTAGGCAACCCAGCTTCTGGAGGCGACGCGTGCTCTCGCTCCTGCTCGGCCTGGTCCAGCTTGGCCACACGATTGCGCGGACGGCACGCAATCCGGAATTCCGCGCGCTGCTGATCTTGTACGGCGTGCTGCTGGCGATCGGCACGGGATTCTACTCCCGCGTCGAAGGGTGGAGCGTTCTCGACGCGATGTACTTCTGTGTGCTGACGCTGGCGACGGTCGGCTTTGGAGACCTCACGCCGCGCACACCGCTCGGCCGGGCGTTCACCATCGTGTACGTGCTCATTGGTACGGGCGTCTTCGTCGGCGTGGCTGCCGAGTTCGCCATCACGATCCTTCGTGGCCGCGTTGCACCCGCCGTAACCAAAGGAGGGCGACGTGCGGGCGATAGCCTCGAGGGCCGCCTCGACGAATAGGTGCGAGGCGACGCCACCGCGTCCCGTTATCATCGCCTGAACGTTACGCACCGTCACCCTCGGCCACCCTGTTGACCGCGCCGCGCCGCGACGCCGTTCGGCGCCAGCCACGACGCGCGAGCCGAAGCCGTGCGCCCAGACGCGTGGTCGACTCCCGGGTGTGATCCTCCTCGGCCGTGCGCTGCCACGCGCGCGCGAGACCCTTCCAGTCGAGCAGGCCAATCATTCGCGTCGGGTCATCGCGATCGACGACAGGAAGGCGACTGATTCGCCTCGCCAGCATGAGGCCGACAGCTTCCTCGAGCAACGCGTCGGCGTGGGCAACTATCGCCGGTGCGCTGCCCGCGTCGAGTACACTCAGCGTGTCGCCATCCTCACGGTCGGCCGAGGCGATGAGGTCACGGCGCGTGATGATCCCCAGCAGTGCACCAGCAGCGTCGACAATCGGCCAGGCCTGATGCGGGGCCAGCACCGGGTCGTCGTTCGCCAGGCGCCGGAGCAGCCCGTCGGCAGGCATGCTCGCCGGAATGGTCGGCACGTCGCGCTCCATCACGTCCGCCACTCGAAAGCGCGACAGCGGGCTCACAGCGTATTCACGGGCAATGTGGTAGCCCCGGCGCGCAACCTTCTCCGTCAGTATCGAGCGCCGCATCACCAGCACGGTGAAGCCGTGCGCCGCGACGCACGCGAGGAAGAGCGCCGGAACGACGGATAGGTCGTGTGTAAGCTCGAGCAGGAACACCGCGGCGGTGAGCGGCGACCGCATCGTCCCGGCGAGCATCGCCGCCATGCCAACGGCCGCCCAGAGACTCGTGTCGCCAACCGGGATGACCGCGCTTCCGATCGCGCCTAACGCGCCACCCATGATCAAGAGCGGCGCGAGCACGCCACCCGACGTCCCCGAACCGAGCGCGACGGCCCAGATGACCGTCTTCACGGCCATCAGTCGGACGGCTGCGAGCCCCGCGAGCTGTCCCGCGAGCAGCGCGCCAATCGTATCGTAGCCGACTCCGAGCGCCTTCGGTGCAATCAGGCCGCCGATCCCCACCGCGAAGCCACCGATTGCCGGCCACCACATTGGATCGAGCGGCAGTTTGCCGAAAGCGTCCTCGCAGGCGTAGACGAGCAACGTCGCCAGCGCGGATACACCTCCGGCACACAGGCCCAGCGCAAACGCAGCGGCCAGCACCTGCCACGAGGGCGACAGATGCGGCGCCACGGTGAACAGCGGACCGCCGCCGAGGAGCGGCACACGACACGCGCCCGCAACGATCGCCGCAACGGCCACTGGGATGAAACTCCGGGGCTTCCACTCGAAGAGTAAAAGCTCGACCGCGAGCAACACCGCGGCGATAGGTGTCGCGAAGATTGCGGCCATGCCTGCCGCCGCACCCGCAACGAGCAGTGTCTTTCGTTCCGCAGCGGAGAGATGAAAGCCCTGCGCGAAGAGGGAGCCAACCGCCCCGCCAGTCATCACGATTGGGCCTTCGGCGCCGAACGGACCACCTGTGCCAATCGCGATCGCCGACGACAACGGCTTGAGCACAGCAACCTTCGCCGACATGCGGCTGCGGCCAATCAGGATTGCCTCGAGCGCCTCGGGAATCCCGTGCCCGCGGATCTTCTCCGACCCGTAACGCGCCATGAGCCCGATGACGAGCCCACCGACAACTGGCACGATTACACCGATGACGCCGAGGGTGCTCATGGCGGGCGAGACGAGCGCGCTCGAATACCGGTGATACCAGATGAGATTCGTTGCGACCCCAATGAGCCACACGAGCGCGTAGGCTACGAACGAACTCATGACGCCGACGACGACCGCCATCACCGCCATCACCAGGAGTCGGGAATTGGTGGTGAAGTCGGCGAGGCGGTCGTCGTGTCTGGGGATCACGACCAAGCATCACATGCCGCCGGCGCTCGATCAATGAGTCGTTCATCTCGCGGAATGGGACGAATCGCTCATGTGGCGCCGCATGATCAGATGAGATTTCGCTTGATCGCGTGCGTCACAGCTTCGAGGCGGCTGTGCGTGCGCAGCTTCTTGTTGATGTGGTGCAGGTGATTGCGCAGTGTATGCGCGGAGATGTCGAGCGTGCGAGCGACGGCGGCGGGCGTGCTTCCCTGCGCGAACATTCGGAGGATGCGCTGCTCCTGTGGCGTCAGCGGCGAGACCGGTGCGGGGCGGCCCGTTTCCGAGCCGAGCGCTCGCAGACGGTCGGCCGCCGCCAGCATTCGCTCGACGAGGTGCTCGCGTGCTCGGCGGAGGTGAATATCCTGCGCGATGAATATCACCAGTCGCGTGCTCGACCGCGCCGGTGCGTGCACGAGCGTCGAGATACTGACCCAGCGGCGGCGCCCATCGCGCGAGCGGATCTCCGCGTCGAACGCCGGCAGCGTGTGGCCGGTGAGTGCCATCTCGCACAACTCGCGGCCGATCGACGTCCCGAGCGCACCGCGAGCATCCAGCACCTTCATCCACTCCGCCCCGATGATATCGACGGCGCTCCAGCCGAACAGTGTGGAGGCCGCGCTGTTCCAGGTTCGCACGATTCCGCGACTGTCGATCGCGAATGCCGCGTCGGCAGTGGAATCGAGGAGTTGAGCTATTCCGTCGGGGCGGGTCATGGCCTCGAGCGCACGGTCGAAGGGTGCACGTTAGGCGGAGCATAGTACCTGAGGTCGATCTGTACAGCGGCCAGGTGATTCGAGGCATCGTACCACCTCGGCGGAGTGAGGCACGACGACCACGGAGCAATTCGCAGTTCTCGCGAGCATGTGCGCGACATCATCGTCATCCGTGGATGCGGGTACGCAACTACCAATGACAATAACGTCCGCGCTCAGCTTTCGAGCGACATCGATGATCATCCGCACTTGCTCACGCTTCGCTACCGCGTCGCGTCTCTCGACAGGGATACTCGTCTGCCGAGTTGGATACTCGACGCTCGCGAGTGAACCGACTGATGTCCTGTCCGCCAGGCGTAGCGACTGAACCCGAGCTGTGCAGGACGCCGCGACCATCTGCGCCACGGTGAGAACCGGTCCCGCAACGTCGCCGGCGAGAGCAGCGAGAACGGTCGTAGGCGCCGCCCGGACGTTGCGCGCAACGAGTCCCGGGCGAGCCAGTCGTCGCAGTAAACGGTGGGTCGTTGCGGTCTCGTGGCGCGGCGCCGCGCGAGACACGGCGTTCCCGCCAACGACGACGAGATCCGCCGCGACCATATCGGCGTACGCGGCTAGCTGCAGTGCCGGGTCCCCAACTCGTACCTCGACCCTGGTGTCGGTGCCGCCGACTACTCCCGACAGTCCGTGCAGCGCACCGCGCAGTGACTCGATGCGCCCTTGCAGTCGGCTTTCAAGGTCGGGTATCCGAGCCGAATGCAGCCGCGATACGTTAGGCGACGGCGGTGGCTCGACTACGTGAACGAGCGTGAGCGCTGCGTCACGTGCGAGATGGCGCCTCACCCACTGAGCGGCGGCTAGCGACACCTCAGAAAAATCGACGCCGACAACGATGCGATCGAGTGGCCGAGCGGTAACGTCTTGCTGGAATGCGTCTTTCCCGTGCGCGATTGCTGAGAGCATGGCATTGTCTCCTGCCGTTAGGCACAACGGTTGAATTCCGTCTCTATGCGTACACACCGCGCAGCTCGTGCACCGCTGCCACGCGGCTCATCGCGAGCATATAGGCGGCGGTGCGCATGCTCACCTGACGGGTCCGCGACAGCTCGTGCACTTCGCGGAAGCTCCGGACCATGGTTTCTTCGAGACGTTCGTTAACGACCGTCTCCGTCCACGCGTATCCCGCACGGTTCTGCACCCACTCGAAGTACGACACCGTGACGCCTCCCGCGTTGGCGAGGATGTCCGGGATGACGAAGACCCCGTTCTCTTCCAGGATCGGATCGGCCGCAGCCGTGGTCGGGCCGTTCGCACCTTCGCAGATGATCTTTGCGCGAACGCGCGCCGCGTTCTTCGTCGTGATCACGTTCTCGAGCGCCGCGGGCACGAGCACGTCGACGTCCAGCGTGAGCAGCTCGTCGTTCGTGATCGACGTGCCTTTGACATAGCCCTCGAGCGTCCCGTGTCTCCGCACCCACGCGGCGGCTTCGACAACATTGATCCCCCGCGCGTCGTACAGCGCGCCGGTTCGGTCGCCGATCGCAACGACACGAGCGCCCGCCCGCGATAGCTGCAGTGCGGCAACAGAACCCACGTTGCCGAACCCCTGCACTGCGACGGTCGCGCGCATCAACGACATGCCCCGCGCGCTGAGCGCCTCGCGCGTCGCGATCATGCAGCCGCGCCCGGTCGCCTCCCGCCGCCCGAGCGAGCCGCCCAGCGCCACCGGCTTGCCGGTCACGACCGCGGGGACGCTATGCCCCACGTGCATCGAGTAGGTGTCCATCACCCACGCCATCACGCGCTCGTTCGTGTTCACGTCTGGCGCGGGGACATCCGAGTCGGGGCCGAGCCCGTCGATGATGGCGGACGTGTAGCGACGCGTTAGGCGCTCGAGCTCGCCCGGCGACATCGAGAACGGGTCGCACAACACGCCACCCTTCGCGCCGCCGAACGGCACATCGACTACGGCACACTTCCAGGTCATCCAGGCTGCCAGCGCCGACACCTCATCGAGCGAGACGCGGGTGTCGAACCGGATGCCGCCCTTCCCCGGACCTCGCGCGGTGTTGTGCACCACGCGATGGCCGGTGAACACCTCGATCTCGCCGCTGTCCATTCGAACCGGAATCGCGACGGTGAGCTGCCGCTCGGGCTGGCGGAGTATCCGGTAGATGCCCGGATCCAGCTCGATCTCGGCTGCAGCGCGATCGAGCCGGGCCGCCATCGCGTCGAATGGATTCTCCTCGTGCGCGACGGAGTACGTGGCGGGGAGTTCAGTCCTGCGACCGCGCACGAGCGTGTTCGTCGTCATAATGATCTCCAACGTGACGGGTAAGGTGAATCGCGTCAGCGAGGAGAGAGATGGCCGGCGGGAATGTGCAGAAGGGCCCGGTAGTGGGAGTCGCGTGTCGCACCCGGGTCGTTACACACCGCGCCGGCGCCTCGCTTGGGTCGCGTGACGCCATGATCAATCCATGAGCGATTGCGACCGGCCATGCGGCTGGCACCGATGCACGACGCCCCACCTGCGTTAGGCGCGGGTGGGGCGTTCGGGTGTGACCCGTAACCGAGGCGGGCTACGCCGTCGAGCAGCGCTCCCGTCCACCCATCCCGCGTGGGCTCGTCGTGGCCGGCACGGACATCCGAGTTCCTCGGAGGTCCGCCGCACCACCGGCGCGTTGCAGGCGCTTGGCCGACACACGCGTGAGCCGCGCCCCCCGATTCGCACTCCAGCCGCGCTCCAATCTCTCAGGCGGGCACAACCCGATCGGACGGCAGGCCATCGCTCGGCCGCCACCGGAAGTCGCGTCGGCGTGCACATCGTGCGCGCGAAGTGGAGAGAATGAGATCGGCATCATCACAGAGTTGAACCCTCGTCGCGAAGATTAGTTCCCGGTCGTCACCGCGATAGCATTGCCGCCGCCGTCGTTGCGTCCGCTATGGATACTGATATGGGCGAAGTACCGATCGTCACGGCTGGCACGTGTGTTCGGCGCGTCTGACGTTACGGATCGGATCCGACGTCGACATCGGGATGTTTCGCTGTGCCCATCGCATCCGCAGTCAAGACGCGTAGGACAAACGCCGACACGGGTCGCGGGATGATCCGACAGACGGGGCAAGAAGCCCGGCATAGTTTGATCGCACGATGAGACGTGCTTGGCGGCGCGCGTGCCCGTACGTCCTGCCAGATGTCAGCGACGCCGGAGGTTTCAAATGGTTGCTCTGTCTGAACGATCGATGGCCGACCGATGCATTGGGGTGTCGGCGGAACCCGGATGCGCGAAAGAGCATCTGGTCCGTCGCGGTCCAGTGGTTCTCGCCATCGACGGAGCGGAACGCGGCGGGTCAGCCGTCGTCGCGGCCCGGATGATCGCGGCACGGCTCGACCTCCCGCTCGAGGTCATCACCGTCCTCGAGCCGACACCGATGTCGGCGGCGACACTGGACGTCGGGGCGCGTGGTGATCCCGCCCACGACGACGCCCGCCGGCAGACGCGCGAGATCGCCATCACCGATTATGTGTGCCGCTTCTCGGGCGGCGACACGCCTCCCCGTGTTCACGTACGCGTCGGCAACGTCTCGGATGAGATCACGCGCTTCGCGCGCGCGGTATCCGCGACGACCGTCGTGCTGGGCAACGGCCTGACGGCGACACCGTCCGAGCTCGCCATCGGTCATCGGGTGCCGAACTTGCGTTAGGCGCGGACGGCTGGTGTCGACAGCGTTGCGGGTGAGCCCGCGCATCCGCGTGTGGCGCCACCTCTTCGCGTTGGCCGCTTGAACGCGAGTCCGTCCGACCGAGCGCCCCAGCCCGAGAGGGTTGGCGTGACGTGGCCGACGATTTTCGAGACGCTGGCTCGTGCTCGTAGGGCATTCGATCACCAGCACGACGCAATGTCAGTCATCGGGGATGCAATCATGACGAAAGACGAACGGCCTGATGTCGCGCGACAACCGCTCGAATCGCCTTCACGCGAGCCCTCTGCTCTTCGTTCGTGGCATTCCGACTCGCTTGACGACGTCGAGGAAGCATCGCTGGATAGCTTTCCGGCGAGTGACCCGCCAACGTGGTCTTCAATGCGCGCTGGACCTCCGCGCAACTGAGTCGACAGACGTTAGGTAGCCGAGTTGCATACGCGGTTCGTTCGGCGATCGTTGCTGAGGCGTGAGTGCCTGTCCAACCCCAGTGGCCGGTGACTGCTGCCCATCCATGTTGGAGCTCCGATGAAACGACTCATGCCTAACGCCAACCGACGATTGGCTTACGGCCGCGTGACTCGGCTCGCGGCGGGGTGCGTCACCGAGCGAGACGCGGGCGCCTGGGCGTCCGTCCAGGCGCATCACGCCTACCGAGGAGCGCAGAAAGGAGCGCAGCCATTCGAATCATGAGTGGCTGACCGCACCTACGTCGGCACTGGGCATCGTCCATCGCCCCGTCTGCGCTCGAAGCGCAGACGGGGCGATGTGTTTCCACGGGATTACCAGTTCCTCTACGGATTGTAAAAGGAGGCTACCATGTCATTCAGCGTTTTCGACCGCGGCGACGGCCGCTTCGAACTCATGCGCAGCGACGCCGAGATCGGCTGGATCGCAGACCGCGCGATCGGCTTTGGCGGCTTCGAAAATCGAGCAACGGCCCATCGCGCAGCTACCATCGCGTACAAAGCGCTCACCGGCTGGCTCGCGCGCCAGCGCCGCATCGACGCCGCGCCTCAAAATGCGCGTGCGCTGCGCGTGCGACGCAAAGGCGCGGTCGATCAGCTCACGCTCGGCGACGTCTCAGTCGGACGACTCTTGCCGCACAGCGCCCATTTGAATGGAGCTAGTGAGTACGCGTTCGAGTTACTCCTGCCGCCGCGGGTGGGAGCGTCAGTCGGTGGCGCGCAGATCATGTACCTCGCACTCATGCGCCACGGCCTGATCCGAGAACGGACGAGCGAAGTCCAACCCGCCTGATGAATCGCACGCTCACCACCTCATCGCTCGAGCGCGGCCGGTAATTCAACGTCGAGGTGCTTGGTCGGTGCGAGGCCGAGGGAGAACGACTCGGTCGGCCTCGCTCCGCATCGAGAGCGGTCTTGTCATTTCCGGATCAAATCCAGCGACAGCGCCAGTCGCACGTATTCCGTGCGATGCGTGATGCCGAGTTTGTGCTCGATTCGTTGCTTGTACGTGTCGATTGTTTTGGGACTGATCCCGAGTTGCTGCCCGATCTCCACGCCGCTGTACCCTTCGGCCATGAGACGCACGACCGCCTGCTCGCGATCGCTCAGCGATTCGAACGCCTGACGACGAACGTCCGGAGCGCCGCGACGCCGCATGGACCCCGCGAGCAGCCTCGCGACGTGCGGCCGCACGTAGATATCACCCGACGCCACCACGCGGATCGCCGTCACGAGATCCCGGCCCGCCGCTTCCTTCGACAGATATCCAGTCGCCCCGTCCTCGAGCAGCGGGATCAACTGGTCTTCTTCAGCATGCATGCTCAGAATGAGCACCTTGGGCGCGCGCGCCATTGCGCAGAGCGCCCGCGTCGCTGTCGCTCCATTGCCGCCCGGCATGTCCAGGTCGAGCACCACCACGTCGGGCAACAGGCGCTCGGCCAACTCGACCGCCTCGAGACCGTTCGAGCCATTGCCCACAACCGTAATGTCGGGGATGGTAGCGAGTAGTGCTTTGAGGCCCACACGAAGGACGGCGTGGTCGTCGACGAGGAGCACACGAATTGGCGTCTCGCGCGGCGCGACTCCGCGGCGCATGTAGGGTTGCGCGGCGAGCGCCGTGCCGACGGCGTGCAGCGGGTCGACCGACTCCGAATCCGATGTGGGGCGGAAGAGTGACATGAGAACCTTTGACGAAACTGTAGCACAACGCAGATCCGCTGAGTGGAGCTCCGCGCGACTGCGTCTCGGTGCACAGGCAGTGTCACGACCGCTCTGGGAGGACCAGGGTAAACGTACTGCCGCGGCCCGGCTGACTTTCAACCTCGATGCGCCCGCCATGCCCTTCGGCGATCCCGTGTGCGATCACGAGGCCCAGCCCAGCCCCGCCTCGACCCGATTCGTGCGCCTGCCAGAATCGGTCGAAGAGACGTGGAATGTTTTCGGTCGCGATTCCAACACCATTGTCTTCTACCCGAAATCGAACTGAATTGCCGTCGCGATTCACGGCAAGTGTCACTTTGCCGCCGCGTGGAGTGAACTTGATGGCGTTGCCGACGAGGTTGCCCACCGCCTGAACGACGCGGTCGACATCGGCATCGACCCAGAGCGCCGTTCCGACGGGCTCGACGACCAGCGTCACACCAGCAGTCGCCGCGGATGACGCGAACATGGAGCAGATCACCTCCGTGATCGCCTGAACGATCATCGGCTCTGGGTGGATCGTTAGGCGGCCGGCCTCGATCGCGGTGACGTCGAGCAGATCGCGGATGATTCGGAGCGCCCATTCACTCGAACGCACAATCGCGTTCGCCAGTACGGGCAGCTCGCCGCTGCCCTCGAGCAGGGCGTTTGCCGACATGGCAATCGCGCTCAGCGGGCTCCGAAGATCATGCGAAACCATCCCCAGCACTTCGTCTCGCACACGAGCGGCGCGCTCTGCCGCCGCCCGCGCCGCGCGCTCGCTCGCGAGCAGCGCCTCGCGCTCACGACGCAGGCAATGGCGGTCGATTGCGTGACTGACGGCGTGTCGTACGATCTCCGCGCCATCACGACCCTTGATCAGGTAGTCCTGGGCACCCGCCTTGACCGCCGCAACGGCAAGGCTATGGTCGGCAACGTGTGCCATGACCACGATGGGAGCATCGGGAGCAGCGACGCACAGTGACTCGACACCTTCCAGGCCACTGGCGCCGAGTTGCGACAGGTCGAGCATCACGACGTCGAATCGCTCGGAAGCCAGACGTTCGCACGCCCTTACAACTTGGTCTTCGCGTTCGACGATCGTCTCCGGCGGGTGTCCGCCCGGGGCCCTGAAGTGGGCTCCGATTGTCGCAGCGTCTTCCGGTGAGGCGATCATCAACACACGCATGACGCTCTTGACGTTAGGCGACGACGTAGCCAGGACCGGAGACACCGGCGGAGTCGAGCGAGTGATAGCAGGCATGTCGTGTTCACCAGTCGTCGATGAGCCCGTTTGCGCTGAAGGGTCATGCCTTCCGCTCATTCCAACGTCGTCAGCGTTTGTTGCAGCCGAGCGAAATGCGAGAAATGCCTACGTGCAAATCTCACTGCCAATCGCGCCAGGCGCCGTCAGCGTTTGTCCGACAACACGCCGTTGGAACATTGATGCACGGGAGATCTTCCGTCGGGCTTATCCCGGCAGAACCGCACGACCATCCGACATACACGTGGCCGCGAGGATGGTACCATGTCAGATGCGGACTTCGACGCTCGCGACCACGCGTCGGCGACGAGTCGTCCGCACGATATTCAGCCGATCCAGACGCTCCACGACGCGAAAACAAAGGAGGGTCACAATGCGGAAGAATGTGGAGTACGCCGTAGCGCGTCATAACGGTCCGATCTCGGTCTCGCTCGACGAAGCCGAGAATCTCCTCGAAGGTCGCAGGTTAACGGACCCACCAGATTGGGACACTGACGGTGGCACGCCAGCTCGAAAGAATTCGAGACATCATCGAACTGCCGCTGGTCAACCGCGCAGCGGCTCGCGACAGCAAGCCTATGGAGCCGGCCGGCGCCTGCGCCGGCTGTTGAGTCGAGCGTGGCACTCTCTATTTCCGGACTCGTAGCGCAAGAAGAGATAGTGCGCAGCCTCCGCACAGAGAGTGGAGTATGAGACGTTTCGTAATTCCTGCCCTCGCCGCCGCGTTTTCCTTACGGTTACGCGGCATGGCTTCCGCTTCCCCAGCGGGCAACCACAACTCGCTCAGGGAAGGCACCACGCTCGGAATCATTGTTGCCACCGCCATTTGGGTGTGGCTCGCTGTGGTCGACGCCGCTGCTGGCCAGCCGTTCCGGACGTTCGCGGCGCTGGGCGGTATCACCGTTTTCACCGTCGTGCACTACCTACTGAACATTGTGTACGGCGTGGTGATCGTGTCGGCGGTCCACGGCGCCGCCCGCGAACCGAGCGTGGCCCTCGCCCTCGCGTTCGGCCTGGTCACGTTCGAGATCGCACTCGCGATGGTAACAGTGCTGCTCTCACAGCTCGGGCTCGGGCAGCTCGCCTGGGTCCGGATCTTCGGCGGGAGCCTGGTGGGCGTAGCGGTTGCCCTGTTCCTGCTTTCCCGCCGGCATCCACTCGCGTCACAACTCCGGCACGCCGACCACACACACGACGCCACCTAACGACTATGCCGCCGACGTCGTTTCCTCCCCCGACTGCCAGGGTCGCGATCAGCGGCTTGGGACGAATCCGGCGCGCGATGCGGCGGCGGGGGCGCTCGCACGCGCGAGGATCTCGAGACGGTGGCCGCGAGAGCCCGGCTGGCGCCGAGATGCATGTCGGGGCCGCCGGTCCGTGCGGCGCTCGATCGTGGAGGGGGCAACGCCATCCTGTTTGGTAGGAGCAATGAATGCACAATGAAACTCCTCGAATTCACCCATTGAAGTGCATCCCGTCGGTGCGAGCTCGATCCGGAAGACGTTCTTTTGACGAGGTCACGGCCCAACCCTTTCGGATTCGGTAGTCGTGCCGTGGGCTGACGTTCCCGGTTCCGCGCAACAGAACGAAACCGTCGAATGCGCGGAGGATTCGGCGCCTCGTACCATGAGAGACACGGTCTGCGACCGTAGCTGGCTGCCGATCGCCCACCGCAATCAGATCGGCGTTGGCGCGCTCGGCGTACGCCGTTAGGCGCGCGGCCGGCTCGCCGCGCAGTACGCGGCGCTTGACGGCGGCGATGCCGGAATGCGTGAGCGCTTTCTCGATTTCGGTGAACCTCACCGCCCATCCAACAGTGTCCTCTGCGTCTGCGGGGCCGTACGCCGCGGGCGCCTCCACGCCGTCGACGTGCACCAGGTGTACGGCCGCGCTCTCGGCGAGGACTCCGATCGTGGACGTCGCAATCGCGACGTCGGCGTCCCTCCCGTCAACGCCAACGATGGCTCGCGCTGGCAACGTGGAGGCCGACCGTGGTACGACAAGCACGGCAACACCACTACGCTGTGCCACCGCGAGAGCTGTTGGGCGCCGGAGCCAACGGGTAATCCAGCCACGACGGTTGCCCGTTACGATCAGATCGTGGCCACCGGTTCGCGCTGTTTCAGCAATGCTGTCGACAATGCTGCTGCTGTCGATGAGTCTGATGGTCCAGAATGGCGTGCCGTTCCCGAGAGCGCGCTGGCCCTGCGGGAGGACAGACGCGAGACGTTCTTCCAGTAGCTCGCCGGTGATGGCCAGAAACTCAGGGGCAGGAGGCGACTCCCCCCAGCGGGGGAGCACGCTCACCACATCTACCGTCGCGTGGTGCCGCCGTGCCAGAAGGCCCGCCACGGTGACAGCACCTTCCGATGCCGCCGTACCATCGGTGGCCACAAGGATGCGCGAGAGCCGCCGAGTTGTCCTCGACTCCGGTCGCTTGGCGACGCTACGAATCTGCGCGGCGTGGGCCCGCGCGCGCCCGGCTCGGGCCGCGTGATGGACTTCGAACCGGATCGCGTTAGGCATCGTCGCAGCCCTCCGGATCTGTGAGTTTGCCGTTCCGCGCACGGCGTCTTGTTGACGCCAGCCGCATCATGGCACGTCGTGGCACCCAACCCCTGGACGTCGAAGACAGACGCAGCAGCACGAGTCCCATGAGGCCAACGACGGTCAGCGGTGTCGCGAGACTATCGCCGACGGCGAGGGCGAGCAGGAGCAGCGAGATGCTCAGCAGGCCGAGGTATGTGGTCATGGAAGTTTTCTCCGTGATTGGTTCCGGTCCGCCAGTGACGTTCCGGGCATGCGATGGCCGGCTTACACGCCGCCACCGCAGCCGACGCAGTACGTCGCCTCGGGCATAGCGAGCAGCCGTCCGTACGGGATCGGGCTGTGACAACTCACGCAGACTCCGTAGGTCCCCGTCTCGAAGCGGCGCAGCGCCGAGTCGAGCATCTCGCGCCGATCGAAGATTCGCGTCTCCAGGGCTACGGCGAGTCCGCCCGCGGCGTACGAGCCTCCACGGAGGGGGCTGTCCGTCGACGGCGACGCGTCGTCTGCTCCTATGCGGGTCGCGATCGAACGCTCCAGGCGTGCGCGCTCGGTCCGCAGTTCCTCTTCGAGGTCCCGCAACTGCGCTTGGGTCAAATGATGTGCGGCATTCATCTCAGCCTCCTGCTTCGGAGTAACATCACACTACCAGCGCCCATCCCGGCGAAAAGCACTACCGCCAGAGGGATCGGCACGAATGGGGCAACACCGACGGCGAGAACGGCCGCGGCAGCGAGCAGTAGAACGGTGAACGCGACTTTCGTTAGGCGTGGCGCACCCTCCCCCGTCACGACGGCTGGTAGCACCCGCATTATGCGGCTGCGCCGTTCGGGACGTCGCTCGTTCCCGCGCTGATGCGCTGAGTGGTCTCGATCACGGTCTCGACGCTCGTCGGCGCGGTCGATGTCTCATTGGCCGTCGGGACCCCGGGCCGCCACATGGCCCACCGAATTCCCGACTTGCGCAGCGTGCGGTATACCAGATAGGCGATCGCGCGCGTCTCGCAGCTCGGTAGTGGGCGTCGGGATCATGAGCTCGAACCCGAACGAATCAACGCCGCTCCGACTGTCCGGACCCGGCCTAACGAGAGCTGCGATCGGTCGGCCGCTTGCGAGGATCATCTCGCTGCGCTCGATCCGTTGAATCGCCAGCGGCTCGATGTCCACCGGAACGGGTCGCGTCCCGTGCGTGCGAGCGAGTCGGCGCGCAACCGTCCTGTGGGCAACCCAGGCGGCGTGCGCGGCCTCGGTCTCGTCGCCAAACCCGCGAAACCCTACTGCGTTGTCGGCGATCCAGCCTGCCGCACGGCCGGCGTCGACCAGGTCCAGGTCGAGCGGCGGAGGTAAGGCGAGTCGATCGGGTGCAAGTTGCGTCGTCATTCGGATCCTCCTGATCTGGTTCGGTCCATCGCGTACTCGGCGGCACTCCACGCCGCCCGAATATCGCTTGCAAGTATTGTCCTTATAAGGACTATAAACACATGGGACTACGTCATCGTGGATTGCAGAGGATGGCTTTACACCGGCCCTACTTCTGCCGCTTTCTTGAGCAATTTCCTCAACGTCTCGAGCCCTCGCTCGCCGAGCGGCCCGAGCTGACGAGCGTGCAACGCCGCGACGGGTCCCTCCAGCGTGTCCAGCAGGCGACCTCCCTCGCTCGTGATCCGAGCGGTGACGACCCTGCGGTCCGCGCCCTCCCGCGCTCGGCGCGCCAGTCCGCGCTGCTCGAGCCGGTCGAGGAGTCGGGTTACGTCGGGGTCACCCGCTGGCGATCGCTCTCCTATTGCCGTCAACGGTGTACCGTCGGCGCCGGCGTCCTGAAGGATGCGCAGCACGTGGTACTGCTCCGGCGTAATGCCGGCCGGCCTGAGCAACGTCGCGAGCTCGTGAATCAGCTCGCCTGACAAGTGTTGGAGGAGCAGGTAGATCTCCCGCTCCAATGTCTCCGCCGTCTCGAACCGCCACGTACGCCTTGTTGCGTCCTTGGGCTGTGCACGCACGGTCGGGTCCGGTGAAGGAACCAGCGCAAAGTAGTCTAGCAAAGGATAGTCCTTATAACGAGCATTGTCAACCTCTGGTGTCGATTGTCCCGCGCAGTGACGTGGCCGCTGCGACCTCCACAGTGGCTGGGCGAGCGCGCCTCGCATGTGATGCGACGACCAACACGACGATGTCGACGATGCACTCGACGTTAGGCGCCCCTGCCAGCGCGGGGAACAGGGCGAGAACGTCGGCACCATGGCAATGTAGCCAGCAAGGATTCTGTCTCGGAACAGCCACCGGCCGTTTGGGGCAGGCCATGGTAGCCGGAGCGGTCTGGCACTTGCGACCGTCACGTCCTCGTCTGGAGTCTCCGGCGGCGCGCCTGTTGCAGCGCCGGTAGCCGATGCCGATGACCAGAGCAGCGCGACTTAGCCGTCAGAGGGAGGCAGCGGACGTGAACCAGACACCAGCCGCACGGTCTCGGATCTCGAGCGGTGCATCGCGCGAGCCCACCCGCACGCGAAACGCTGGAAGGCGAGAACCACTCGCGGATCAGGTGCCCAGGCCAGTGAAGCGGACCGCTGGTCGAGCCCCTGCACCGCTGACGCCCGCGAATATCCGAGTCGACGGGGTCACCCTTGATGTGGAGGATCGGGCATACATCCGGCGAAGACTCGGCGAAAAGCTCGGGAAGTATGCGAGATCCATCGAGCGCGTCACCGTCAGGGTGCGCGACGTCAACGGCCCGCGCGGTGGGATCGACCTCCTGTGCCGCATCAAGGTGGTCCTGAGCGGCCTTCCGAGCGTGGTCGTCGAGCACCAAGCCGCCCTCCTCAAACCTGCGCTCACGCGTGCCCTCACCGGAGCGGAGCGAACCGTGCGGCAAACGGTACAGCGCAAACGCATGCGACCCATCAGGTCGGCGGCCGGCCGCGAAGTCGGACAGGGTCGCTGACCCCGAACGCGATGAAGTTCTGATCCAAGATCAAGGAGCAGCTATGCGAGTCGCAGACCTGATGCAGAAGAATGTGAGGGCGATTGCCCCCGAGGCCACTGTCGCCGAGCTCGTGCAGGCGATGGCGGATTCACGCGTGTCCGGCCTGCCAGTCGTGACGCCGACAGGGCGCGTGGTGGGGGTGGTCTCGGCCACTGACGTGCTGCAGGCAGGCGCGGAGCAGGAGGACGCGACGGCACGTGAGAATCTGTTCGAGCACCACATGGTGCGCGACCTCATGACGCCGAACCCGTACGTCATTCAGCCGGATGCCGACGTGCGTGAGGCCGCCAAGCACATGCTGTACGCCGACGTTCGACGCCTGTTCGTGGAAGACCAGGGGCGGCTGGTCGGCGTCATTTCGCAAACAGACATCGCGCACGCCGTCGGCACTGGACGCATATAAGCACGAGAACCACGGCGATCGGCCGTCGGCTATGAGCACCGCAGATGCTGTTGGGGCGACTCGTCGCGCGCTTGTCGGTCCGCTCCTTGTCGCGGGAGAGGACGCGAGTCGTATGGACGGTGCGCTACACGTGGCGCAATTGCTCGCGCGCCGGGACCGCGTCAACGCACACGTGCTCACTGTCGTCCGGCCGCTGGCGCTCCCGGCCTCGCTCTTTGCCGCCGTTGACCAGGACGCGTGGGCGGAGGTTCGGCGGCAACAACAACTCGCATCCGTTCGACAGCGGCTGCACGAGACCGTGGGGCGGACGGCGTACTTCAGCGTCAGCGCGGAGAGCGGCAGCCGCGCGCCCGTGATCGCGCGCGCCGCGCGGGAGCGCGGCGCGGAGTTGATCATCGTCGGCATCGACGCGCACGGCGCATCCCGCCGCGCGGAGACAGAGGACGCCGCACTGCAGGTGACGAGGACGGCAGACGTGCCGGTCGTCGCCGTCCCGCCTAACGTCGCTCTGCTTCCGCGCCGCGCTCTGGTCGCGATGGACTTCAGCGAGGCCAGCGCCAGCGCGGCGCGCGCGGCGGCCCTCATGCTCGCCAGCGGCGGCACTCTGACGCTCGCGCACGTCGCGCCGGACATCGACTTCCGCGAGATGGGGAAGGTCGGGTGGGAACAGATCTACGACAGCGGCGTCGCTGGCTTGTTCGAGCAGCTCGTCGGCGAGCTGCGCATTCCGGGCGAGTTGGACGTAGATACCGTCCTGGTGCGCGGCGACGCGTCCACACACCTCCTGGGTCTCGCGGCCCGCGGCGCTTTCGAGCTCGTCGCGGCGGGCTCGCAGGCGACGCCGTGGGTGGAGTGGCACCTCACTGGCAGCGTCTCAACGAGTCTCCTGCGCGGCGCGCGCTGCCCCGTCCTGATTGCGCCACCTCCGAACGCACGTAGATGACCGCGGTCGCATTGACCGTGCGTCGCGGCAGCTGCATCATCGTGCACACCAAGTCGCCCCTCGAGCATGGCTCGGGTAGCGACGAGATGCAGGCGCTCACCACGCTTCACTTCATGACCCGACTCGGCGAAGCCAGCGAGGTCGCGCATCTCGTGCACTTCTTGGCGTCGGGACCGGGCGTCATTCCTCACCGCGGCATATTTCACCGTCGCTGGCGGGATCTCGTGCGGGAGAGCAGTCGTCGTGACGACCGCTCCTGCCGTGGAGCAGGCCGGTGCCGATCGCTGTGGATGATGGTGCGAGTACGATCGAGGTCGGGGAGACCGTTTGAGGATCCAAGCCCTCAGCAACGTCGGTTTATTCGGGACGCAAGCCACGACCTGGAGATAGGGAGACCGACATGGCTGGGTTCACCAATCTGCTCTTCTGCGTTACAGACGATGACGACGCCTCCGTTCGGTATGTGGCGCGACTTGCGGCACCAACGAGCGCCCGCCTAACGATCGCCGACGTCATCGAGGACGTCCCTCCGATCGCGCGCCGACTCCTTCCGCGCAGCTGGAATCTCCCTGCTCTGGTGCGCGCGCAGAAGCAAGCCCGCATAGAGAGCACCGCTGCCATAGCCCGGCGCCTCGGCGTCGTGCCGAAAACCGTGCTGTTGACCGGATCTCCGATCAAAGCACTCGTCCGGGAAGTGCTGCGCGGCGGACACGATCTACTCGCAGCGGGCGCGGCGTCCTCGGGCTCGGTGGAATGCATCGGAGCATCTGCCACGCGTCTAATGCGCGAGGCCCCATGTCCGGTATTGCTGGTACACCCCGCTCGCCGCTGGCGCCGACCCCGAGTACTCGTCGCAATCGATACTGGCCCGTGGGTCTCGAAACGCACAAGCGCGCTGACTGCGAAACTCATCAAGACTGGACTCTGGATCGCTGCGAAGCACGGAGGTGAGTTGCACGTGCTGCATGCGTGGGTCCCGTACGGAGAACGGATGCTAACGCGCGCCGGAGTGTCGGACGCCGAGGCCCGGCGCTTCCTGGCCGGTCAACGCGAGGAGGTACGCCAGGAGGAGCTGGAGCCGCACGCTCGCCCCGTTCCGCGCGCACATTTCCCCGGCGCGCGTGCACCTCGTGAAGGGAGACCCGAGAGTCGCGATCGGGGACTTCGCGACCAGTCATCGGATCGACATCCTCGTCATTGGAACCGTAGCCCGATCCGGCATCGCCGGCCACATCATTGGCAATACCGCCGAGGCGGTGCTGAGCCAACTTCCGTGCTCGATGCTCGTCGTGAAACCTGATGCTGGGCGAGGCGGGCGATCGAGGCACAAATCGGCCAGTCGCTCCGGGGAACGCGTTGACCTCCCCTGATAGTCGCGGTCACCACGACAGGCTGAAAGTCTCAGCAGCGCGCCAGGCCGGTCTCGTCTCCTCGGTCGCGCCGGAACCCGGTCGTTAGGCATATGCAAATCATTCCCGACGAGAAGGTCATCATCGCGGGGTTCCTGGTCGCGTTCGACCTCCTCGGCACCTTCGTCTTTGCGCTGAGCGGGGCCGTGGCCGGGATCCGACATCGGCTGGACCTGTTCGGCGTGCTGGTGCTCTCGTTCGCGGCCGCCGCCGCGGGCGGGATCCTCCGCGACGTGCTGATCGGCATGGAGATGCCGGCCGCGATTCGCGACTGGCGCTATGTCGCCGTGTCGGCGCTCGCAGGACTCGTCACGTTTTACCGGCCATCTGGGATTCACCGGTTCCGGAACGCGGTGCTGTGGTTCGACGCGGCGGGGCTTGCGCTCTTCGCGGTCACGGGGACCAGCAAGGCGCTCGCGTATCACGTCAATCCAGTCTCGGCAGCGCTGCTCGGCATGCTCACGGGAATCGGGGGCGGCGTTATGCGTGACGTGCTCGTGTCCGAAGTCCCCACTGTGTTCCGCGCCGAGCTGTACGCCCTCACCGCCCTCGCCGGCGCGGCCGTGGTGGTCGCCGGCCACCTGCTCCGCCTCCCGGATGGCGCGGTCGCGACCGCGGGCGCGGTCCTATGCTTCGCGCTTCGCTTCATGGGCATTCGACACGGTTGGCGGCTTCCACTCGCCCCCGGAGTCGAACAATTCTCTGCACCAACGCCACCGGCCGGCAACACGCCCCACGACGACGCGGGACGCTGAGGCGACTCGGGGCCACCCGTGACCATAACGTTCCACGACCGCCGCGTATCGGTCCAATGCGTTGCCGTATGTAGTCAGACCGCGGTGTAGCCCCCGTCCACCAGGTAGTACCCTCCCGTCATGAACGACGCTTCGTCGGACAGGAGGAAGCAGACGAGCGAAGCGACCTCCTCAGGTTGTCCGAGCCTGCCAAGAGGATGCCGCGCGACGAGCGCGCTTTTCTGGTCGGCAGGAAGGTTCGCCAGGAGCGGCGTCTCGATGTACGCGGGGCCCACGCAGTTGACTCTGAGCCCTTGCGGCCCGTACTCCGCAGCCGCGTTTCTGGTCAGACCGACGACACCGTGCTTGGCGGCGGTGTACGCTCCGTTTCCGACCGCCGCAACCATGCCGTGGATCGAGGCCATGTTGACGATCGCGGAGTTGCGCGCACCCGCTTTCAGCATCGCGGGTATCTGGTAACGCATGCCGTACAGCACGCCATTCAGGTTGATGTTGATGACGCGGTCCCAATCCGCGAGATCGACCTCCCCGGCCGGGGCCGCGGCCCCACCAATGCCGGCGTTGTTGACCGCGTAGTGCAGCGCGCCGTAGGTGGACACTGCGTGGGACACCACCCGCTCGTTGTCCTCGGCTTTCGCGGTGTCGTGCTCGACGGCGCTGGCGGTGCCGCCCGCATCCGCGATTTCGTGCGCCACTCGTTCGGCGCCCTTCAGGTTGATGTCCGAAACGACAACTTTGACGCCTTTGCTCACGAGCGCCTTCGCGATCGCCTCGCCGATTCCGGAGCCTCCGCCCGTGACGATCGCAACCTTCCCATCAAGCCCTCTCATGTCGCCCTCCATGAGTCTCAGGTGAATAGCCAGAAGGAGTCTGAGTCGGTGTGAATACCTCCCGATCGTTAGGCTGGAAACGATGGGACGGTGTCAGCGCAGGTAGCCTTCCGTCAGGGCTACCCAGTACGCGGCTCCTTTTGGCAGGATGCCCTGGTTCAGGATGAATTGCGGGTGATGCACCATCGGCGTGTCACCGTTGCCGATGAAGCAGTAGGTGCCCTTCTTCTCCTGCAGCATGAAGGCGAAGTCCTCCGAGCCCAGAAACGTGGGCCCCGGGATAGACGACATTGTCCTCGCCGAAGGCGGCCCGCGCGATTTCGGCCGCCCGGAGGGTCTCCTCCTTGTCGTTGACGAGGACCGCCCCCGGCACGCCCTCGCGGATCTCGTACGTGCAGCCATACCCCTCGGCCTGCGTCCGCGTTAGGTCGCGTACCTTGTTGAGCACCAACTCTCGATCGGCGGGCGTCTTGGTACGGATCGACAGGCGCAGGATTGCGGACTGCGCGATGACGTTGCCAGCATTGCCCGACAGGAACGCGCCGACCGTCACCACCGCGCTGTTGTGCGGCGAGACGTTACGCGACACGATCGTCTGCAGCGCCATCACGAGCGAGGATCCAGCGACCACCGGGTCGATGCTCAGCTCGGGCATCGAGCCATGCCCACCCTTGCCCGTCAGTTCGATCTCCCAGTTGTCGACCGCCGCCATGACGTCGCCATGGGCAAAGTACAGTTTGCCCAACTCGAGCCCGGGCATGTTGTGCATGCCGAAAACCGCGTCGACCGGAAAGCGGGCGAACAGCCCATCCCTGATCATCGCCGGACCACCTTCCATCGTCTCCTCACCGGGCTGGAAAATCAGCCGGACCGTCCCGTTGAAGTTCCTGGTCTCGGCGAGGTACTTGCCCGCGGCGAGCAGCATGGTGGTGTGCCCGTCATGACCGCACAGATGTGCAACGCCCTCGACCCCGCTCTTGTAGTCGAGGGTATTGACCTCCTGGATCGGCAGCGCGTCGAAATCCGCGCGTAACCCGATCGCCTTGCCGCCGTCCCCAACGGTCATCGAGGCGACGATGCCGTGCTTGCCGATGCCGGTTTCGACGTCGTATCCCCAGTGCCTAACGGCGCTCGCGATGTATTCCGCGGTTTCCTGCTCCTGCATCGACAGCTCTGGGTTGCGATGCATGTGCTCGAACCACTCCTTCATCTGCGCCGTGATCCGCTTCCAGCGCCTCGAGCAGCGTGTTCATGGTTTTCATGGTAACGCCTCCCTGTCGGGCTTCCGCTTCGGGATCGTCACCATGATCGAGACGATCGCCGCCACCACCATCAGCAGATTGATCGCCAGCGCGAAGAACGCCGCCTGGCGCACGGCGAGATTGTCCTGCCGGCCGATATAGCTGATCACACCCTCGATCCACGCGATCGAGCGGTTGCTGCCGCTCAGCGCCGTGAAGACAGTGGCCGAGATGGCGACACCGAACGACGCGCCTAACGATGACGCCATCTTGTAAATCCCGGCACCACTACCGGCCTGGTGTCGGGCAACGCGGACAGCGCCGCGTCCGTGGACGGCGTCGCGTAGAACGCGAGGCCGAGGCCGAACAACGTGAAGCCCACGACCGCGAGGACCTTGTAGGTGCCAAGCGTTAGGTTGGTCGGCAACAGACACGCGATGGAGGCGCCCACGATCAGCGATCCCCAGATCATCGGCCGCCGCGGACCGAACCGCTGCAGCAGCTTCTCGCCAACTCGGATGAACGCCACGATGGCGATGGCATAGCCGATCGTCAGGAACCCGGCCTCCTGCGCCGTCATCCCGCCCCCGACCTGCACCAGCATCATCGCCACGATCAGGATGCCGGCAGTTGCGTTGAGCAGGAAGTTCGAGATCGTGGCGCCGGTGTAGGTCATGTTCCGGAACAGCTTGAAGTCGACGAAGCCGTTGGGGTTGTTGGACTCGATTCGGAAGAACAGCACGGCGAAGATGACGCTGGCCGCGAGGAGTCCCAGCGTCGGCAGGCTGGTCCACCCCATGGTCCCGCCCTGAGTGGCCAACACCTGGAGCGAGACCATCATGACCATGAAAGTCAGGACTCCCGCGGTGTCGAACTTGTACGCCCCGGTCGACTCGGCTTTGCTCTCGGGCGTTCCGGCTACCATGAGCATTCCGACCAGCGAGATCGCCGCCGCGGCGAAGAAGATCCAGCGCCAACCGATGTTCGCGGCCATGAGGCCCCCGAAGAGCGCAGCAAAGCCAGAACCGCCCCAGGAGCCTATGGACCAGAGCGAGACCGCCCGCTGGCGCGCCGCCCCATGCCAGTACGCCTTCACGAGGGCGAGGCTGGCCGACATGATGAACGCGCCTGACAGTCCCTGAAGGATTCGACCGAACATCAGGAACGCCGAGGCAAGGCTGCCGGATGGCGCGAACCCGACCAGCAGCGAACCGATGATGCTGAGGACGAAGCCGATCTGCACCATCTTCACGCGGCCGAAGCGGTCGGCCAGGCTGCCGACGACGACGATGAAAATGCCGGAGAACAGCGCCGTGATCGACACGGCGATGTTCATCACGCTGGTCTCGATCCCGAGATCATCCGCCATCACCGGCGAGATGTTCAGCGTCGTCTGCGCAAACAGCCAGAACGCGAGAACGCCGAAGATGATGCCGAACAGGACACGATCATTCCCGACGAACCGCGCGCTTTCGTTCATCTGGGACGGTTGCGTGGCCATCGCCGCCTCTTTCATAGCGTCTCCCATTGTTGGCTCCGGGATGTAGGCCTCAGCGCGGCGGAGTCACGACGGGCCGCGTGCGAAAGCGAAAGGGCTCGTCCAGCGCGCGCGCCAATCGCACATCGCGTTGGTAGATGTCGGGCCGGAAGTTCACGCGTCCCGCATCGTCGACCCATGCCGTCCAGTAGAGCAGCAGCACCGGCACTGGGCGCGGCAGATGAACGGTGCGAGTCCGCCGCGTTCCCGTCGCGCGGGCAGTCGAGTCCGAATTCCAATTCGCGTCGCCGAGAAGAAGCTGCGCGAGCTCGAACGGTCGCTCCACCCTGATGCATCCGGAGCTGAACGCGCGCGCGGACTCGTCGAATAGCTCGCGACTGGGCGTGTCGTGCAGGTACACGAGATAACGATTCGGGAACATGAACTTGATCAGGCCGAGCGAGTTCTGCGGCCCGGGGTCCTGGCGCAGTGTGAAGGGAAACGAGGACGCCGAGTATGCCGACCAGTCGATGCGCGACGCGTCCACGGGGCGACCGGAGCGGTTGAGGACCCGCATTCCTTCGGGCAGCGCGCGGACTCCTCCCCGCTTGAGGCGGGGGAGCATGTCGCGCGCGAGGATACCTGGCGGTACCGTCCACGTGGGATTGAAAACGAGGTACGTGATCGAATCCCGAAAGATCGGAGTGCGCCGGTAGGGCAATCCCACGACGGCGCGGCTCCGCCACACGGTGCGCCCATCCCGCACGTAGGCAACACTGTATCCCGCGATGTTGACGACGACGAAGGTGCCGTCCAGGTGATGCAGCACCCAGCGGCCGCGCTCGAGGTTGAGGCGGATCTGCTGGATGCGCTTTCCCACTGGCACGTTCATAGCCGAGCGCGTCCCCTCGCCAAGCACTCCGTCATCGGCGAGGCCAACGCGCGCCTGAAAGCTGCGCACTGCGGTGGCGAGTGTCGAATCGTAGCGCGTCGAGGTGTCGTGCCCTTGCCTAACGAGGTCACCAGTCGCCTCGAGGCGGCGCTTCAACACCGGCACGCGTGCGTCAGCGACGCCGACGCGAAAGGCCGGCCCCGCGGGCACTAGCGGCCAGCCGCCGGCGGCCTCGATCTGTCGATAGCGCGCCAGTTCACGCTTGAGCCCAGCGTAGACTTGGTGGCCGGGCTTCTCGCGCTCCAGCGCCTGATACACGTCGCCGGCGTCGAGCATCCGCTGGATATCCAAGGCCGGCTCGAAACCGCGAATCTGGCGTGCCATATTCCAGTTTGGATCCACACGTTCGGGATCGACCTTGCCGAACATCAGGTGGTAGCCGAGCCGCACCAGTGCGTCCGTGAGCAGCAGGTCGTAATCGGCCAGCAACGCGGCGTCCGACTGCCCACTCGCCGCAACCTCGCCGCGGAGGCGCTCGAGGAGCGCTTGATGGTAATCGCGTGGATCGAGCCCGTCGGCCGCGGCGTCAGCAATGGCGCGGACGAGTTGCTCGATCGTGCGCGCGTCGCGCCACGCCGGGCGGAATCCGCGCCGCTCGTAGAGGTCGGGGAGGACGATGACGGACGCGATGCGACTTCCTCTGACGTCGAGCCGACCGGTCTCGCGCAGCGCCTCGACGCGACTCCTCAGCACCTCGCGGATGGCATCGTCCTGCGCCTCCGCACTCGCCGCCATGCAGTGGAGCGAGAGCATGACGCCAGCGCACAGCGTCGCACGGCGGAGACCATCAGTAGTCATGCGCCGGAAGTGAAAACCCGATCGTGGACCGCGAAGACATCTGAGCGCGCGACGTCAACGGCCCGCGAGGCGGTGTCGATCTGCTGTGCGGCATCAACGTAGTCCTGTGGGCGGTCTTCCGAGCATATTAGGGGCCGCGCGTCCGCCGCATTACCATCGGCACAGGCCACTTCGCCCAGTTGGATGGTCGCGGCGCGGATCGCCCTCTGCTCCGAGGTGACAGGGCGGTGTCACTCAGTGCGACGGCGAAGCGCGAGCCAACGGTCGCCGGTCGCGACGAGGACGCTAGAGATGATGCCAGAACCAAGCACCGCTGCAAGCGGGACCGTCACGGTGGGAGGGGCCGTCGCTATCAGCGCGGCCCCCACGGCCATCGTAGTCGTGACCAACCCAATTGCCGAGATGAACCCGATCGCCGAGGACTCTCTCGGCGTCGCGTGACTCGTCGGGCGGCCACCCATTCTGGACACGCTCGCGGATGGCACCCACATGCGGTTTGGTGCGAGACGTCCATTCATGGGTGTATCCTCCGAATCGAAGGAGGTGTGGTGGTGCCTAACGACGAAACCCTGCGGATCACGTCGGTCGTTCGGCGCAGCCAGGTGCCGATCCGCTGGAACGGCCGTCGGGCGAGTGTCCACGCGGGTCGGCGTGGTCGTCGAACCGGCTCGCGTGCCCGAGCCGCCACCACGCCAGCCGCTTCGGTCATCTGTTCTGTACGCGGCGCCGGGTCAGGGCGCCATATCGCCCACCGGACACCGGACTTTCGCAGCGCGCGGTAAAGCAGATACGCCACGCCACGCAGCTCGAACTCGGTCATTGGCGACGGGACGGCGAGTTCGAACCCGAACGAGTCACCCGTGCGGCTGTGGCTGCCCGGCCTGATGAGGGTGGCGATCGGACGATTGCTGGCGAGGATGACGTCTGTCTCTCCAGCGTCGCTCCGCTCGAGCGCCAGCGGCTCAATGTCAACAGGAACGAGTCGCGTGCCGTGTGTGCGCGAGAGACGGCGCGCCAGCGTCCGATGCGCAACCCAGGCGGCATGCGTCGCCTCGGTCTCGTCCCCGAACCCTCGGAACCCAATCGTGTCGCCGACGATCCAACCCACCGCCCTGTCGGCGTCCACCAGGTCCATCTCGAACGGAGGCGGATGGGCGAGCATGTCACGCATAAGCTGGGTAGTCATTGTCTCCCTCTCGGTTGAGGTGTTGGCCGCGTCGGAACCTTCTAACACGGCAGATTAATCACGCGTTACGAGATATATCCTTGTAAGGAGTATTTGGTTCCCACAATCTCGGTGCGGCAATGGACGCGTCAGGAAGCGCGCTTCGGACTCACCGATGTGTCGCTTTCAGCTCCGGCTGGTCGAGCCTGAGTTGTATCCGCCGCTGGCCGATCGAGGACTCCGGCCAGAGGATCGCCACGGTCGAGCCCCTCGATCGGAGCACCCGAGAGGTACGCCGCGCGGGCGAGTAGCTGGGACGCGACCGAGAGCGTCAGCAGCATGAACGCGATAGTGAGGACGCCGGTCAGCGGCCGCGCCACTCCACCAGCCACGAGCACGCCCAACACGACCAGACTCGTGCCGATGCCGCCCGCCTTCGTGGCTGCGTGCATCCGCTGAAATACGTCGGGCAACCGAGCGACGCCGATGCTGGCGATGGTGATGAACACCACGCCGGCGCCGAGCAGCACTGTCGCCACAAGGAGACGCGTCACTGGCCGCCCCGCTTGCGCTCGAGGAACGCCGCGAAGGCACACGTGGACGCGAAGTTGATGAGTGCAGCCCCGAGGCCGACGTCGAGGAAGGCACTGCGGCCGGTTGCCAACGAGGTCAAGGCCGAGAGAGAGACCACGACGGCGGTGAGCATATCCAGCGCGACTATGCGGTCGGCGTACCCGGGCCCCTTGAGCATCCGATACGCCGCGAGGGCGAGTGACAGCGCGAGCACCGCGATCATCACCGTTGCCATCGTCGAGAGGTCGAACATCGTCATCGAGAGATCTCCCGGGCTTCGTGCGGTTGACCTTCCATCTGGATGATCCACCGCTCGTAGAGCGCCTTCATTCCGGCGGCGGACGCCCGCGTGTCGGGCGCGTCGAGAAAGTGCACGTAAATGGTGCGCCGATCGTCAGCCACGTGGAGACACGTCGAGCCCGGCGTCGCCGACACGAAGTAGGCGAAGAGCGCGACACCCCACTCGGTGCGTGCGTCCACGGGCACGGCAACGATCGCCGGCTGGTTCCGCCGCCCCGGTGCCAGAACGATCCGGGCCACCGCGAGCGAGGCGACAACGAGATCGTAGGCGAACGTGCCGACCAGCGACACCGCGGCCCAGAACCGCTGGAGTCCGCTCATCGTGGCGGTCTCGCCGTGCCGACGGACGGCGCCACGTTAGGCATGGCCGCATCGGGCGTCAGTTGCTTCGCGGCGATGCGCGACAGCCGTACGGCCGGCTCGATGGCCAGCCCCAGGCCTAACGTGCACGCCGCCAACAGCGCCACGCCGGCAACCATCGCGGGCGGAATAGGGCGAGCCGCCTGCCCCTCGCGCGCTCGCGGTCGCCAGAACGCCTGCGTCCACAGCATGCTCATCGAATAGAGCGTCAGGAAACCGGTGACCAGGGCGACCGCGACCAGCCATCCCGCTCCGGACGTCCCGCTGCGAAAGGCGGCGTCGATCACGAGCGCCTTCGCCCAGAAACCAGAGAGCGGCGGGACCCCGGAGATCGAGAGCGCGAGCGCGGCGAACAGCACGGAGAAACGCGGGTGCTCGCGAATCAGGCCACCGAGGGCACGGAGATCGTAGCCTCCGCTGGCCCGCGCGATCGCGCCGGCACCAAGGAAGAGACCCGTCTGCACGAGCATCGTATGCATTGTATAGAAGATGGCGGCGGCGCTCCCCTGCCAGGATGCGAGCGCCAGCCCCATCATCAGATAGGCTACCTGCCCGACGACGTGGAACGCCAACAGCCGGCGCACGTCCACCTGGGCGATCGCGGCGAGCACGCTGACGAGCATCGTCGCCGTCGCGAGCAGCGCGAAGAGCGGCGGCAATCCCGGACACGACCGCCGTGCCCGTTCCGACGCCGAACACGGCAACGAAGATGCGAAGGCAGGCGTAGAAGGCGACCTTCGTCAGCAAACCGGCGAGTGCCGCCGCGACGCTGATCGGCGCCGTGTGATACGATGCAGGCAGCCAGAAGAACAGCGGAAAGAGGCCCGCCTTCAGCACCAACCCGGTGAGCAACAGGTACGCGGCGACGGTCGAGGTCACCGAGGGCACACGACCCGCGAGCGTGGTGGCCAGGTGCGTCAGGTCCAGCGTGCCCGCCTCACCGTACAGCAGCCCGATACCCACGAGCATGAACGTCGCTCCCATCATGCTCATGGCCGCATAACGAAGCGCGCCGTCGATCTGGGCGCGACCGCCGATCGAGCGTCATGAGTCCGAGGGCCGTGACGAGCATCAGCTCGAACCAGACGTACAGGTTGAAGAGGTCGCCCGTCAGGAACGCACCGTTGACCGCCGCGAGCATCCCGAGGAAGAGCGGGTCGAAACCGGATCGTCTGCGCCGGGCGCGCACGTCGGCGCGCGCGAAGATCGCGACCGCGAGCGCAACGATGCCGGCGGCCGTGCACAGTGCCCCGCTCAGCGCGTCGGCCACGAACGTCACGCCGAACGGCGTGCCCCACCCGCCGAACTTCATCACGATGACGTCGCCGCCCCGCGTCCGCGCGAGCAACAGCGCGGACGCGACGAGCATCGCCGCGACCGCCACTTCCATCACGCTGCGCTGCAGCGCCGGCCAGCGGCGGACGACTACCGTCAGCGCGGCCGCGCCGAGTGGGATGATGACGGGCCATATCGCGAGGCCGTTCGCGAGCGCATCAGTGCTCAACGTCCGGCCCCGGTGCGAGAGGATTGCCGAGGTCCTGTGCGGAATGCAGCTCGTCGCTCCTCAGCGTCTTGTGCGCCCCGCCAGGCGCGGAGCACGAGCGCGGCGAGAATCACCGTGAGGGCAAACCCGATCACGATCGCCGTCAGCACGAGGGCCTGCGGCACCGGGTCGGCGGATTCGCCCAGTCGCTCGGCGCCCTCCGCGATCAGCGGCGGCTGCTGCCGTGCGAATCCGTCCCGCCTGGAACAGCACGAGATTCACCGCCGTCGTGAGCAGCGACAGACCGAGTAGCATGCGCACGACGTGCCGCGAGAGCACCATGTAGAGCCCGCAGCCGAACAGCCCGGCGGCGACGAACGCATAGAGGACGGTCACGACTCCACTTCCCTCGTTAGGCCGAAGAGGAAGGCGAGCACGGTTCCCAGCACCGCGAGGTAGACGCCGAGGTCGAAGAGAAGCGTCGTGCCCTGCTTGACGTGCACGCCGAGCACGGTCACCTCGATCCAGATGTGCCGCAGGTAATCGCCGTACACCACGAGCCCGGGGAGTCCGCTCGCCACCGCGAGCAGCAGGCCGCCGCCGACGAGCGTCAGCGGATGGTACCGCAGCTTCTCACGCGCCCGATCCACCCCGTGGGTGAGCGCGACGATCGCGAAGGCGAGGGCGGCCATGAGACCGCCCACGAAACCGCCACCGATCTCGTTGTGGCCGCGAAGCAGCACGATCACCGACAGCGCGGCGAGCAACCAGAAGAAGAGCGGGCTGGCGAACGCGAGGACGAACACCGAGCGTCGCGCGCCGCCGGACCTGTCCTCGAGAGGCAGACGCGGCCCGAGCAGCGACCACGCGATGACGGCCGAAAGCGCGATCACGGTGGTCTCGCCTAACGTGTCGAAGCCCCGGAAGTCCACGAGGATGACGTTCACGACGTTCCGGCCGAACGCCTCGAGGTAGCTGCGCGCGCCGAAGAACGCAGAGACTTCCGTGTTCTGCGGCGCGGCGCTCATGTCGAGCAGCGCGACGAAGAGCAGCACGGAGAGCACCGTGGCCACCGCGGCGTCACGCCCTCGCGCGCCACGCGAGCGGGTCGTCGGAGCGCTGAGCGGCAGCACGAGCAAGGCGGCGGTGAGCAGCACGACGACCAGAGACTCCACCGCGAACTGCGTGAGCGCCAGGTCGGGCGCGCCGTTCATGAGGAACGTGAGCGCGGCGACGAGCCCCGTCAGGCCGGTCGCGATCATCGCCGCGAGGAGCGATCGGGCGCGGATGGCGGCGAGACCACCGGCGAGTCCGACCAGCGCCAGTGCCGCCGGCCCTACGCGCATCGCACCCAGATCGGCCGGCACTCGCGGCCCGCGGCCCGTCGCGACGAGCCCCCAGACCACGAATGCCGCCGCGGCAACGAAGATGACCCCGAGGTGGTCACGCAGGTCCCCCTGCTGCAGGCGCGCTGGCGATGCCCCGAGAAATCGCGTAGAGGCGCCGACGGAGCGCGTCGTAGGCATGCTCCACATCGTACCGGCCGACCCAGATGATGCGCAGTCGATGGTGGATGGGCACCCAGAAGGCGAGAATCAACGCGCCGATGCCGACCACGGCGGTGCTGAGCAGGAGCATCGGCGTCACGCCGTGCCACAGCGCGACTCTCGCCTCCACCGGCCTGCCGTAGATGGCTGCCACGGCCGGCCGCAACACCACACGGTCCACCCACGTCGGCTCCAGGCTGATGACCAGCCCGAGGAGCGCCAGGAGCATCGGCCCCACGAGCAGCCCGACCACTTCCCGGTGCCTAACGCTTTCAACCCGCCCGGCGCCCATGAAGAACGGCCGCAGCGTGACGATGCCGGCGACGCCCACCATCACGGCATTGACGAGCACCGCCACGGCCATTGGCAGCGCATCCCAGGAGCTCTGGATCTGTGCCTCGAACAGAAACTCCTTGGAGATGAATCCGAGGAAGGGCGGCAGCCCGGCCATCGAGAGGCTCGCGAGGACGGACGCGACCGCCGTGACGGGCAGGAACCGCCAGAGGCCGCCCATCTGGCGCAGCTTGGTCAGGCCGGTCGCGTGAATCACCGTCCCCGCACAGAAGAACAGCGTCGCCTTGTACAGCGCGTGGGCGAGGAGAAACCCGATCGTCGCGACGCTGGCCATGGGTCCATCGAGCCCCACGAGCATGACGAGGATGCCGAGCGAAGCGATCGTAGAGTACGCGAGCACCGTCTTGTAGTTCTCGGCGCGGATGGCCTGGAACGCCGCGACCAGCATCGTGACCATCGCCACCGTGATGAGCATGTCACGGCCGCCGCGCACGGAGCCGATGACGGGCTCGAAGCGCGCCAGCAGGTAGATGCCCAGCTTCACCATCGTCGCCGAGTGCAGGTACGCCGAGGCGGGCGTGGGCGCCTGCATGGCGTTAGGCAGCCAGAAGTGAAACGGGAACTGGGCCGACTTGGTGAAGGCGCCGAGGAAGATCCCCGCGAGGATCGGGACGATCCAGGGACTCCGCGCCAGCTCGGGCGCCCGCGCGACCGCGCCGCTCAGCGAATAGCTGCCCAGCGTCACGCCGATGAGGAGGATCGCGGCCAGCAGCGCGAGCCCGCCACCGGCGGTGACATGCAACGCCATCAGCGCCGATCGCCGCGCTGAAGGACTGTCGACGTCGAAGCCGATGAGCAGGAACGAGAACAGGCTGGTCGCCTCCCAGAAGAGGAACAGGACGACCAGGTTGTCGGCGAGCACGGTGCCCAGCATCGCCGTCATGAAGAACAGGATCAGGGCGAGGAACCGGGCCCGGTCCGACGGCGCGCGCTCGACGAGGTAGGCGTCGGCGTAGATCACGACGAGCGCGCCGACGCCGGTGACGAGCAGGCAGAAGAGAAAGGCGAAGCCGTCCAGCCGCAGCGTGAACTCGACGCCGAGCGATGGAGCCCAGGCCAGCCGCTCCGTCACGGTCTGTCCCGCCTCGATCGTCCCGTGGAAGCCGAGGAAGCCGACGAAGAGCGCCGCGGGCACGAGCGCGAGCAGCCAGCCCACTCCTCGGCGGCAGAGGAGTCGACCGACGGGCAACGACAGGGCGCTAGCGACCGACGACGTGGCGAGCAAGACCGCGATCATACGCGTCCTGAGACGGAATTTTCGGGCGTGTGCAGTCGGCTAGACTGCCTTAGTTCCGGCGCCGCCGCAATCGCAGAGTCGTCGCTCAGTCCCAGGCTCACTGGCGACAAACCCACCAATCGGGGTCATTGCCCGGGGGACTCACGTCGCGCATTCCGTTACCGGCACTGTGCTATCCCTTCCGCGCCCGCTTCTTCGCGTCGCGCTCGAGCCGCAACCGGAGCTCCTCGAGGGCACGCGTGACTTCGTCGCGCTCCGCGTCGGTCAGCACCACGGCCTGGTCGCCAGTGCGAGCGAGCCGCTCCGTCACCACGTCGTAGGCCTCCAGCGCCAACCCGCGGCGCCGCTCGTCTGCTGCGCGATCCGCGCTTGCGTCGATGGCATCGAGCAGAGTGAGGCCGGTGTTCACCTCGGTCAGCAGGAACGCCGCGGCGACGTGGCGTGCGTCCTCGCCGAGACGCTGGGCATGGCGCAAGGCATCGGAGTGCTCAGACATGTGCCCTCACCCTTTCCGCCCGCGCTTCTTCTCGTCCGCGCGCGAACACCTCGCCGAGATCGACTGATTCGTCGTCGACCCGCAGTCGCAGCACGTCGAGATTGTCGCCGTAGTAGAGCCGGTTGGTGGTCATGCGGGAAAACTGACAGATGCAAAACGCCGCCGCTACGGGTTGCGTAGTCGGCGGCGTTTTGACTCGCGATCGAGCATCGCCTCGAAGTCCTCGAGGACGCCTCGGGGACAGCGCGCGGTCGCGGCGTCGCGCTCGAATGCATCACCGTGGGCCTTGATGGCATGCTCGCGCTCGAGATCGCCGGCAACTACCCCACGTTGGCTACCGCTGGGCGTGGCAATCGGAGTCGTCGCGGGTACACTGGGCCTGTGGCGGGCGCTCATTCTCGGCGGGTATGCACCGTTCGCGTTACTTCCCACCGTCGTGCTCGTGCTCGGCGGCATCCTCGCACCGATCTTCGCGTGGACGGTCCACCTCGCGCAGCGCGGACACGCGCAGGCGGCGGCGCTGCGACGAAGTCAAGCCTTCCTGGCCGAGGCACAGCGTCTCAGTCGCACTGGCAGCTTTGCCTGGCGTGTGGCGACCGACGAGATCACGCTGTCAGACGAGGTCTATCGCATCTTTCAGCTGGACCGCGCGGTGCCCGTGACACTCGCGACGATCGACACGCGCGTTCACGCGGATGACATCCCCGGCCTGCACGAGATCATTGGCGGAGCGCGCATCGCAGGCAGCGATTTCGAGTACGAGCACCGGATGCTGATGCCGGACCAGTCGATCAAGTACCTCCACCTGGTCGCGCACGCGGCGCGCGACCAGGCTGGCCGGTTGGAGTACATCGGGGCGATTCAGGACGTGACGCAGCGACGCGTCTCGGAAGAGGCACTCTCGAAGGCTCGGTCCGAGCTCGCCCACGTGGCCCGGGTGACGACGCTCGGCGCGCTGACGGCGTCCATCGCGCACGAGGTCAATCAGCCGCTCTCGGGCATTGTCACCAACGCCAGCACGTGCCTCCGGATGCTGGCCGCCGACCCGCCTAACGTCGAAGGGGCGCGCGAAACCGCAGGGAAGGACCGGCAGAGTCGGTCGACCTGGAAGAAGCAACACCCCGCCTGACGTCGGAACGTCAAGCGGAGCTGACGGATGGAGCGAGATTCGAACTCGCGGTACGCTTCACGTACATACTCATTCCGCGGACTTGCGGGAGTTGCTCAAAACGGCGAGGCGGCGAGCTTGTCGATCGACGTTAGGCGGTTGATTCTGAAGGCTTACTCCCGCGTTACGTCGGTATCCCGAACCCGTCGACGTTCACGTTCTTCCCGTTCTTGTCTTTCGCACCAACCAACTTTCCGCCCTTGTACCTGTAACGAAGAACGTCTCCCTGGTTCGGCGGGGGCGTGAGCACCAGACTGACCCGGTCGTCCGGCGACGGGCGCTCGCAGCAGTTGTTGTGGCGCGGCGTCGCGCCGCGGCCCCAGGAGTCGTCGCCGGCGTACGTCGGCGCCTGCTTGGGCAGGTCCCAGCGGGGGATTCGCGCGTAGTCGACCTCGGTGAAGTAGTCGCCGAAGTTTGGACCCGTCGCGTCGCCGTCCGCGTCGGGCGTGACCTTGGTCCGCAGCTTCGTGACGGCCGCTGCCCACTCCTGGAGCGCCGCGTCGTTGCCGGTCCCGTTCCGGTCCACCGCGGCCGGGTGGTCGAGCTTGAACACGGGCACCGCGTTGGCCGCTGCGTTCGACGCCGCCCAGAGGTCGTACGCCTGGTGCGCCGGCCCGCCGAACGCGACGATCGCCTGCAGGGCGCCGCCGGCCAACAGCCGGTCGTACAGACCGTGGCGGGCAGCGCGGATGGCCGCGTTGTTCTTCATGACCTGCAGCCCTTTCGTTTTCTTGCTCGGGTGCAGCGCGACGGCGAAGACGTTGACGAGCACGTATGACCGCGTTAGGCCGAGCTTCGCGAGGAAGCCCTGCGTCTTCTGCCCGGAGTCGCCGACCAGCGTGCGGCGCATGAACGGCAGGCATTCGGTCGGGCCGGGGTCCGAGGCGATGCACAGCACGCGCGCGGTCCCGTCCAGGCGCCCGCGGTAGAGGACCGGGCCCGAAGTCATACCAGAAGGTCGTCGCGTCGCCGACCTCGGCGCGGTAGTCGGGGGTGGAGTCCATGAACGCCTTCATCGCGCCGGTCGGGCCGGGGTCCGACTGCGCCATCTCCGCCGGCGGGATCGGGCGCAGCACGGACCGCTTCAGCTCCAAGGTATCGCCGTCGACCGTGCCCGTGAGGAGACCCCGCTTCACGATCGTGAGTTCGACGACGGACCCGCCCCCGGTTCCCCGAAAGGTCTTCGCCGCCGGGTCACCCTTGAGGTTCCACCGCTGGCCCGCCAGTGACAGCGTCCCCTTTGTGGCGTTCTTCATCCGGAGCGTCGCCTCCCCGACGACCGCTCCCGCGCGCGTCGCTTCGAAGTACCCTGTGGCGCCGATCGTGACTGGGGCCGCCATGTCCGCCTCCCGTGTTGTTACGTCCCGCGTTGAATCGTTAGGCGTCGCCGCTGCAGGGCGGTGCCGCCGGAGAACTCGACCACCTCGACGACGCTGCGCCGCTTGCCCGCCCTGCCCTGCTTGGTGGTCATGCGTAGAACCCCGCGAGTCCGTCGAGCAGCGTCCCGTGGAAGCCCCGCCCCTTGATCGCCTTGAAGAACGCGGCGTCGTGCACGAGCGAGGGCAGCGGCGGGATCACGATCTCCGCCGCGCGGTCGACGATATCGCCGGCGGGACCGAACCCGCCGGCGGGCATGTCGAGCACCAGCTCGAGCGGCGCGTCCGCCGCATCCAGCGGGCCCGCGAACGCCCGACGCCGCCGGTCCGCATGTGTAAGGGCTGCGACGGGGTCCTTGCGGACGGCATCGAGCCGGCCCTTGATGTCCTTCCACGACCACGCGTCGGCCGGCGCCTTCGGGTCGGCGATCGCGAACCGCCGCGGGATGCCCCGCACGGTGACCGCGCTGGACTTCGTGAGCGCGGCTTGCGTCATCAACTTCGGCGTCGCCGTACCGCGGGATGCCACCGTACACCACCAGCATGACTTCGCGCTCCGTCGACTCGACGATCTGCGTCCACACGCTCTTGGTCCCGCTCGCGCGGAACACGGCGACGTCGCCTAACGCGCCCGGTTCGAGGCGGCCGACCGTCGTGCCCCAGCACCGCGAGAGGGCGTCACCCGGGTTGGTCGTCACCATCGAGACGAGTTCACGATCGGTCAGCCCGAGACCGAGCTTCTGGCTCGCAAGCCTCGCGACCTTGAGCTCCCCTTGTACGTTCTTTGTGCCGGACGGGCCCCAGTCGGACCCGATGCAGACCGACACGCCCTGCTCGCGCGCGGCCTCGATGTCCGTCGTCGTGCCGTAGAGCCAGAAGTTGGAGAAGGGCGACCAGACGACCGCGCCCGCCTTGGTCTTGTCCCAGCGCTGCCAGTCCGCCGCGGTGACCGCGTTGCAGTGGATGCCGATGAACGTTTTCTCCAGGCAGCCGGCGTTCGACGCATCAATGAACTCGCGGGCGACCAGCGAACCCGGCTGCCCCTCGGCGCAGTGGTAGATGAACCCGGCGCCCTGTTTCTGCGCCTGGGCGATCTTGCCTAGCTCGAGCGCGTCCAGGGTTAGCGTCGAGGTGCGAATGCGATTGCGGTCCGTACCGCCGGCTGTCTCGTCGTCGACGTTACGGAGCGCCTGCACGAACTTCCGGTTGGCACTCGGCCAGCCTTGGATCGAGGTCGTCCCACCGACCAGGGCGCGGAGTTGCACGTAGGCGAGGACCGCTTCGGGCGCCGCCTGCACCAATGCGCGGGACGGGCCAGCTGATCGACGACTGATACGTCGGGGAGCTCGTCCAACTGTTGTGGTGGGCGAAGGCGATCTTCTGCTTCGGTTCCGCCCAGAGTGGCAGGGCGTTGTAGCCGATGTGGTTGTGCAGGTCGATCAGGCCCGGGACGCACGAACGCGTTTCCGACGTCGAGGACCGGCGCGGCTGCGAACCCGCTCGGCGCCGGATCGGCGCCCTTCGTCACGCGGTCGATGCTCCCGTCGTCGGCGATGAACACCCGGCCTTGGAATACAGCGTCGGGATCGGAGCGGTCAAACGCGACTACGCGACCGGATATGACCAGCGCCATGGCACCTCCGAGTGTTTGTATTATCGCCCCGCCGGAGCGATCGACGCGCCCATTCGGTCTGGCCAACGGGCTTCTTGGACAGGAAGTCGGCCGCCAACCCCTTCTCTCCTCATCAGGACGTGTCGAATGCGAACAATCTGGCGCGGTTCGACGTTCAAGTCATCTAATCGCGGAGCGCAATTCGTAGCGCGCTACCAGCGCTGATACGACCGAGGCGCTCCTGTTGGCTTTATTCGCGGCGGACTAACGAGCTCCAACACCGGTCGCTCGTCGCTTTCGGCCGCGATGAGTCGGAATACCCATGTCGCGACACGGCGGGAAAACCCAGTGGCGCGTCCGTCAAACCTAGCGAGAACGTTCTCACCAACGGACTCGAAGTGGCGGCGTACTGTAAGCAGCAGTACGCGTGCGTCCATTTTTCGGAGATCACCGACAATGCGTACCTCTGCACTCGTCGTCATTCTCGCCATTGCGCCGGGGCAACCGACGAGCCGCACCGCGGCATCCGGTGCAGAGTGTCGCCATCTGCCGGCGGCTCCGTCTGCTCGAGCAGTTGCCAACGATAACCGGTCTGCTGCTGGTACGGTCCGCGACGGTGTGCTCACGGTCAGACTCGTCGCGCACAACGTCGCATGGCGTCCTGACGGAGCGAATGGTTGTGCGCTGACAGTCAACGCCTTCTCTGAGGAAGGGCGACAGACGCAGATCCCGGGGCCGCTCGTTCGAGTGCGCGCGGGAACCGAAGTGCGCGTGAGCGTCCGCAACGCACTGACGAAGAGCCTCTGGGTTCGGGGACTCCAGGACCGCGCCCCCGGCGTACTGGACTCCACCGAGATCGCTCCCGGAACAAGTCACGACTTCCGCTTCATCGCGAACACGCCAGGAGCTCGGTCCTACTGGGCGGGTCGCATCGATGCGGGCTTTCCCGTCTCCGACGCGGACGGACAACTCGTCGGAGCATTGGTGGTCGATCCACCGAACGAGGCGGGCAGCAAACCGGTGCGTGACCGCGTCATGGTACTCACGCGATGGACCCCGGGCGGCACGCCGGAGAACCGGGGCTTCCAGGTGAATGCGTTCAACGGACGCTCATGGCCAAATACGGAGCGCCTGACCTACACGGCCGGCGACTCCGTGTTCTGGCACGTGATCAACGGGTCGGACGTTAGACACGAGATGCATTTGCACGGCTTCTACTTTCGAACCGATGCGGCCGGATTCGTCATGGAGGACGCGGGCCCGCCGCGCCTCAGCACGGGCGGAATGCGGGTGACCACCGCGTTAGGCCCAGGCATGTGGACGTCCATCGCCTGGTCGCCGGATCGACCGGGGAACTGGCTCTTCCACTGCCACCTGCTGACGCACATGAGCGGCGCCCAGCGGCTCAATCGAATGCCCGGGGCGAGCGCCGCGAGCGCGGCTCATGATCACGCGCCAGGCGCCGCCGCCAATCACGCGCTCGACGACATGGGCGGACTCGTGCTCAGTCTCGAGGTGCGTCCGTCTCGCGCGGCGACCGTGGCGGCGAGCGGGAACCCTGCTGCACCGCCACCGCGCCGGTCCATCGATATTTTCGCCGGCAAACGGGCCCGCACGTTCGGCGAGGCTCCGGGATATGGTTTCGTCGCGCAGGAAGGGTCCGAACCGCCCGCCCTCGATTCGATCCGGATCCCCGGTTCGCCGCTCATCCTGACGCGGGGAGAGCCGGTCCGCATCACAGTGCACAACCGCCTAACGACTCCGCTCAGCGTGCATTGGCACGGGATCGAGCTGGACAGCTACTTCGACGGCGTCGGCGATTTCAGCGGCGCCGGGAAACGAATTGCCCCGATGATCGCTCCCAACGACTCGTTCGTCGTGCGTTTCACGCCGCCGCGCGCCGGGACGTTCATGTATCACACGCACGGCGAGAGCGGCGAGGAATTGGCCTCGGGTCTCTACGCGCCGTTGATCGTGCTCGAACCCGGCGCGACGTTCGACGCGCGAACGGACCGCGTCTTCATGTTGGCCGACGGCGGTCCCGGCGAGGGAAAGCCGATCTTCGTCAACGGCACCAGCACGCCCGACAGCACGCAGATGGTGGTCGGAACCACGTATCGCCTTCGCTTCATGGCCATCTCAGCCAACGAGGCGTTCGTGAGCGCGATGATCGGCCCCAGCGGCCCGGTGTCGTGGAAGCCGCTCGCGGTCGACGGCTACGAGGCGTCGTCGATTGCCCAATCGACCGCCAGGCCGGCGCGGTACATCGCCGGCCCGGGCAAGACGACCGATGTCGCGTTCACCCCCGCGACACCCGGCGACTATGCGTTAGTGGTCGGGCAGAGCGTCGGCGGCGGTACCGCCACGAAAGGCCCCACGACGACGGTTCCGATTCGGGTCCGCGCTAACGCATCGGCTGCTCCAGGCTCGCGTTGACTGACGAACGAGACGCTACAACTGTGCTTGGTGGAACAGCACGTAACGAGTGCGTTAGGCGCCTCGCATCGGCGTTTACGCCCTGAGTTACAGCCGCGTTGTGCATCGTCTGCGACGGAGACACGCGATGGCGGCTTGTGGCCACTGACGTCGAAACAGCTTGCGATCGTGGCAACCGCTTCGTTGAGGTTCATCTATGATTGGGCGCTCCCTCTCCTCACGCGACGTCACACCTTGAAGGGGTCATCATGGGCATCAATACCGGACGCGTCATCGTCGGTGGCCTAATCGCGGGCGCCATCAGACTCGTAGGTGATGGTGTAACAACCGCGTTAATCTTCGCCCCCGTCTACGGGGCCGAGATGGCCAGGGTGAGTCCCGGCGCCGCCCGCCCCATCGGCGATGATCGGCGTCGTTACAATCAACCTCCTCTTGGGAATTGCGCTGGTGTTCGTGTACGCGGCCATGCGACCACGCTTCGGTCCCGGCGCCGGAACCGCGGTCAGGGCAGGCCTGACGCTGTGGTCCGTCGCGGCACTGGTCTGGGGCGTCACGGTCACGATGGGCATTTTCTCGTTGGGTTTTTGGATCGCGAGATCCATAGGATCGCTCGTGACGGTGCTGCTGGCGGCCTACGTCGGCGCGATGCTCTATAAGGAAGCAGAGGACGCACCGCGGGCGGCACCGTCAAGGGAGCGGCCCGCGGCGGCGCCCACGCTCTAACGACAAACGAGCAGGATCGGAGCGGGGACGCAGGCCCGGGCGCGCGCCTGTGAACGAATGGACCATTGTCCACAACGTGGCACGCGGGAACGACGAACGCATGGGCGCCGTTCGGTTCTCTCTACCGGTGTGATCGAGCGCATAGCGTTTGCGTGATCTGCGTTTTTGCGCCCGGAGTTAACACCGGAGTCAACGCTCTGCTGACCCCGCGATCAACCTGAGGCGGCGCAGAGAGCGGGGGTGGGGCTCGCCATCAACCGTCGCATCGCCCGACTCCTGGGCGGCGACGTGACCGTCCAGAGCGAGGTCGGCCGGGGCTCGAGCTTCACTCTCCGGGTGCCGCGGTCCGGCCCGCAAGAACCGGCGCCCTGAGCGTTCCGGCCTAACGTCCGACGCATCACACTGGCAGCTCGAACCAGAACGTACTGCCTGCGACTCACGCGGGAATCGACCCCGATGGTCCCGCCATGGGCTTCGATGGCCAGCTTGCAGAAGGCAAGCCCCAGCCCCGCGGAGTGGTAGCTCCTCGCCCATTGAGTCTCGACCGACTCGAACTTCTCGAAGATTCTCTCTCGGGCTTCCGCGGGCACTCCGGGACCCTCGTCGTGCACGGCGACACGAACACGGTCGTCCCCGCCGGCAATGGAGATACGCAGACGGCTGCCCGACGGCGTGTGCCCGATACCGTTGGCGACGAGGTTCTCCACCACCCGCCGGACCAGAGCGCCATCACAGTTCACGGCCACCACCCCCGGGCTTTCGATGTCGATGTGCCGGTCGCGGTCCAGCGTTCCCAGCGCCGAACGCACGTCGCAGGCCATCTGCGTCAGGTCCCACACCGCGCGCTGGAGCGGCATCTTGTCGTCTTCGAGCCGGCTCACGTCGAGCAGGTTGTTGGCCATCCGGTTGAGCGCTTCCGCCGACTGGATCGCATCCTCCAGCGTCTCGCGGCTCTCGTCGTTGAGAGCGGATCCCGGCCGCTTCAGGACGCGGAGGTTGACGAGCAGCGCCAGGAGCGGCGACCTCATGTCGTGCACGACCATGTGCACGAGATTGTCGCGCAGCTGTTCGAGGCTGTGCAGACGCCGGTAGCTGCCCGCCAGCGCGACCCGCGCCTGCCTGAGGGTGACGTGCGTCTTCACTCGCGCCAGCACTTCCTCGAGCTGAAACGGCTTGGTCACGTAGTCGACGCCACCGGCGTCGAACGCCCGCACCTTGTCCGCGGTGTCGGTCAACGCCGTCAGGAAGATCACCGGCACGTCCTTCGAGCGATCGCGTGCCTTGAGGCGTCGGCACACCTCGTAGCCGTCCATCTCCGGCATGTTGATGTCCAGCAGGATGACATCGGGCGGGTCGCGCTCCACCGCCTCGAGCGCCTGCGGGCCGTTGGTCACGGCCCGCACGTCGTAACCCTCCTCACTCAGCATGTTCGACAGCAGCCGCAAGTTCTCGATCGTGTCGTCGACCACCAGCACGCACGCTGGAGAAGCCGCTTCCTGATTCAGCGCGGTGTCTGCCGAGGTCTCATGCGTCATCGCGCGTTCTCGATGGCAGCGCCGACACCAGTGTGCCATACTCGAAGTTTCGGGCCAGCAGTCGAATCTCGGCCGAGACGGCTTCTGAATGTTCCTCCGCCTGATCGGCGAGCGCTTCGAGCCGCTTGGCGCGGCCCTCGAGCGCTGCATCCCGCAACTGATCTATCAGCGCCGATGGCAGGCTGCTGAACTGCTGCAATAGCGTCGTTCGTCCGACGGGTTTGCGGTGCGCGACCGACGAGTCGCCACCCGTCGATGCATACACGTAACGCACGCCGAGACGCTCACCAATGAGCGAGAGCAGCTCGCTCGCGCGGTACGGTTTCCGCACGAACGCATCGACACCGGCTTCGCGCGCCTCGCCTTCGGTGTCGGCCAGACCGCTCGCCGTGACGGCGATGATCGTGGCCTTCGACCGACTCTCTCGTAACCGCCGCACGGCTTCGAGTCCGCTCATGCCGGGCATGCGCACATCCATGAGCACGAGATCGGGCTGCCACTCGTGGTGCATAACGATGGCTTCCTCGCCGCTCGCTGCCATGCGTGTGGTGAAGCCTATCCGCGACAACAGCTCGTCGAGTAGATCGCGGTTGGTCGCCACGTCGTCCACGATGAGCACTTTCCAGGCGGGTTCATCCTGGGCGAGCCCCACCGGTAGCGGACTCACGACGGGTGACGAGACCGCGCTGACCGACGTGGTGGCCGCCTCGAACCGGAATGTGAACACGCTGCCTTTCCCGGGCGTGCTCTCCACGACGACGTCTCCGTCCATCAGGCGCGCGTAGTTCCTGCTGATGGCGAGCCCCAGCCCGGTGCCGCCCTTGCCGACCCTCGGACTCCGCCTGATGAAACGCGTCGAAGACTCTGACGAGGTCCTTCTCGCTCGATGCCCGGCCCGGTGTCCTCGACGGTGATGACGACGGCGTGCCGGTCCACTCCCGCCGGGCGAGAAGAGGCGTGAACGGCGACTCGCCCGCGCTCGGTGAACTTGACGGCGTTGCTCAACAGGTTGATCACGACCTGTCGGACCTTCCCCTCGTCGCCCAGGAGCACACGCGGCAGCTCGGCATCCTGCTCGAACGTGAGCTCGAGTCCCTTGTTCTCCGTCAGCTCGCGGAACATCCACTTCACGTCGTTCAGCAGCGCGTGCAAGGCAAATGGTTCGACCGCCAGCCTCGCACGACCCGCCTCGATCTTCGACATCTCCAGAATGTCGTTGATCAACGTCAGCAGATGATCGCCGCTGGAGTGGATGATGTCGATCTTCCGCTTCTGATCGTCGCCAAGCGCCTCGTCGTGCCGAAGCAGTTGTGCATAGCCGAGGATGGCGTTCATCGGCGTGCGGATTTCGTGGGACATGTTGGCGAGGAAGGCGCTCTTCGCCTGACTGGCGCCTTCTGCGACCTCCTTGGCGGTGCGAAGCTCCGTCGTGCGGCTGGTGCACGAGCTCCTCCACTCGCACCTCCAGCTCGCGGACGAGCTGTTCGCGTTCGCGCTCGGCGCTGATCAGATCCGTCACATCGCGGTTGATACCGACCATACGAATGGGCCGGCCCTCCGTACTGCGGATGGTCTGCGCCACGCCGCGAATGATGCGGATGGCACCGTCCCGTCGCCGCACCCTGAAATCGGACATGTACTCGCGGTCGCCGCGAAGCGCGGCCTCGACGTCAGCGGTGGCGCGCGCGACGTCTTCCGGCAAAAGGCACCGTGACCACGCGTCGAGAGCGCCGCTGAACTCGTCCGCGCGAACACCATAGAGCCGGTACATGGAGTCGTCCCACACGAGGCGGTCCTGCTCCACGTCCCAGTCCCAGATTCCGAGACCAGCCGCGTCGACGGCGAGCTGCAGGCGATCTTCGCTCTCGCGCAGACGACCTTCGCTTTCCTTCAGCTCGCGCTCGCGACTCTTCCGTGTCTCGACCTCTCCGACCAGATCGTCGAACGACGTCTTGAGCCTGCCGGCCATGTCGTTGAACGATTGCGCGAGCGCACCCAGCTCGCCCAGCTTGCTGCCCGGCACCCGCGCGCTCAGGTCTCCGCGAGCCATGGCCTGGCTAGCGCGCGCCACGCGCCGGAGCGGCGCGGTCACCGTCGACGCCAGCGCGGCGGCCAGGACGAGGGAGAGCACCAGCGCCACCGCGAACACCATCGCGGAACGACTGCTCGCCATCCGCAGGCCCGCCATATAGAACGCTTGAGGCGTGGCCGTGACCAGAATCCAGTGACGGCCGGCGCTGTCGTCGCGATACGTCGTTGCGTAGGTCAGCCACGTGTCCCGCGAGGGCGGCTTCGCCGTCACGTGGTCGAAGCGGAACTCCCTCGCGACTGTGGACATGCTCCGGACACCCTGCCGGCTCAGGCCCGCGATCGCACTCGCCACCACTGGGTCGTCGTACGGAAGCCGACGAAGCGACAACCGCACCCGCGCTGTCGAGGATGAACGCGCGACCATCGGTGCCGGCAGCCTGGCTTCGGAGCAACGCGACGAACGTGTCTTTGTGTCGGGCGTCCATCGGCAGCGGCGATTGCGCGAGGTAATCATCCAGCCGCATGCGAAGATTCGCCGACAACTGCTCATGGAGCTTCGTGGCCAACCTCTCCGCATCATCGTCCGCGCTCCGCAGGGCGACAGTCGCGGTGCCGCCAACCATCAGGAGCACCAGCGCGATGAACGGCGTGAAGATGAAGATCCGGATCGGCAGGCCTTCCGTGCACCGGGACCGGGTCACCTCGGGCCTCCCCGCGACCCGACTTCCCAGATCCATTCGCTGCTTCCAATCGCGCGTTCTCTGACGTGTCCGGGGATCTCAGCCCAGAACCATCCGAACCGCCTCGCCACGGGCAGCGCGACCAGAAACGCAGCCGGGGCGAGGAGCCACGTCACGATCAACGTGAAGGCCAGCGCTGACGAGATGTTCCGGTAGGAAATAGCGGACGTGAATTGGGCCGAGCAGATGAACCCCCACATCACCGGGTCGAACAGCATGATCAACGCGACGAACACGGCGTAGCGCCGCCACGTTTGCATGCGGCGGAAATCCGGGTTTCGACCGATGAGCTGATAGGCCATCCACACGAAGGCCGTCCAAAAGAAATAGCCCTCCGCCCAACTGAGGACGAAGCCTGGCGGCACTCCCTCGATCAGATCCGAGAGCATGTACGCCGGCGGGACGGCGATCAGCGCGGGATAACCGAAGAGCACGATGCACAGCAGGACGACCAGGTCTTTCAGGGACTCGAATGTCTGTGCACCCGGCACCAGCACGATGGACGATCCGACGTAGCCGCTTGCGCTGACAGGACGAACGTCAGAGGCATAGCCAGGAACGCCTTCGTGTCCCACCGCTGCTGCTTCCGGCCGAACTTGCCACCGCTCGCCGATTCGGAAGGTGAAGCCGCCGTACGCACAGACCGCCAACACCAGGCCGGCGAGATAACTGAATCGACCCCACACCTCCAGCAGCGGGAGTGGGATGGCGGCGACGATCGCCTCGAGCCAGTTGATGACAGCGGTCATGACCGATTACCTCGGCGACCGTTGCTCGATCGCCGGAACCTTCGGTCAGTATTCACGATTCAAACGCTCACCACAATTCCCGAATCTGGCGGGACCCGACTCGGCCGAAAGGGCCGACTCGTACGGGGTCGGAGGGCCACACCGTGGCGCAGCCGACAGCCACGCAGCCCAGCAGTCCCCGTGCCGGCGGCGAGCGTACGGGGAATGCGTTAGGAGGCGCGCACGGGAGTGGGCGGCGTGCCCGCCTAACGTCTGACTGCTGGGACTGCCTCAAGGTCGCGCGGTCCTGACGACTTTCATATTGGACCAAGGTCGGACAATGCGTCCCGAGCACATTGCCGACCTCTGTTCGGCGTTCATCCCTCCCCGCCGCCCAAGGGATTCGTCAGGACGTTGTACATTCGCGATGGGCTCTCGACGAACGGACAGCAGGAACGGACAGCACGGCCGATTTGCCGGGAAAACAACGCCCCGCCTAACGTCGGAACGTCAAACGGGGCATACGCGATGGGGCGAGATTCGAACTCGCGGTAGCTTTCAGTACACACGCTCTCCAGGCGGCGCCGGTGAAGCGGGACTTCGGGCGCGGCCGTTGCCGTCGATCCAGTCGTAGAGCTGCTGGATGGAGCCGCTCAACAGCGTGCCGCCGGCGTAACCCACCATGGTGGCGTCAGGGAGGAAGCCGGGGCGCATGAGTGAACTCTTGCCCGCCCGTCCACCGTCGATGTAGTACCTCAACGTCGCGACGATGGCGTCGTACTCCGTCGCGTAGGCGGCCGGTGTCTGGATGGCGTGCGGCATGACGACATCCTCCGGGGTTGATGTGCGCCCGCGTGTGAGTCGGCATCGGGTCCGCCCCATGGCACACGGGCGAGCCATGGGCCGGCCGGCTCTGACGCCCCCGCGATGATGCCGGCCACTGGAACTCACGTCAAGAACGGGTCTGGGGACAGGTATCCCGAGGGTATCGGGCCCGCGGTTTGCGCTGCCGTGCCGCGCCATCACGTCGCCGCACGGAAGGCCCGCCTAGGATTGGCCGGAGGGAAACCTCTTCAACAGGCGTGGCCGGCGACCCGCGTGCAGTCCGGAAGGGCCAAGGCCGGCGCGTGGTTCGTCGGCGCCGATCATCGATGAACTTGAACCAAAGGGTCAGGGAGATGAGGCGCGCGCAGCGCCATAGATTCCCGCGGCCCGGCGAGCTGGCGTCGTTTGAGGCGCGGACGTTCAGGCAGTGGGGACCGCGCGTCGTTAGGCGCGCCGCGGCGGGCGATCGAGCGGCGGCGGAATGACCGGGACGGCAGCGGCGTGGACCTCTACTGGTGGATCGCCGCCCAGCGTGCGGCGCGCGGCCAAGCGCGTCGACGATCGGGCCGATCGAGTGAGTCAGCCGAACACGTCACCGGGTGTGATCGAGCGCATAGCGGTGCGTGATCTGCGTTTTTGCGCCCGGAGTTAACACCGGAGTCAACGTTGGTTTGGAAAGCCCCCAAACGTTGCTGGCGGTCTACCAGCGCGCCGATGAAACGACCATGCGGGCAGGGCTCGCCGGTCGTGATGGGCGGCGCGCCCACGGGATTCGTTAGGACGCTGTACGTTCGCGATGGGCTCTCGACGAACGGACAGCAGGAACGGACAGCAACGGCCGATTCGCCTGGAAAAACGACGCCCCGCCTGACGTCGGAACGTCAAACGGGGCGGATGGGGCGAGATTCGAACTCGCGGTACGCTTTCACGTACACACGCTTTCCAGGCGTGCGCCTTAAACCACTCGGCCACCCATCCCGAGAGGGGCGTGACGTCCAAGCCGCGGCCGCCAGCGTACCCTCGACACCACGTGTGCTGTGACTCCGTGGGCACCCACGGCGGTCGGTTGGTACGGACAGGGAGAGATTCGAACTCTCGATACCGCGTAAACGGTATGCCGGTTTTCGAGACCGGTGCCTTCAACCACTCGGCCACCTGTCCAGCAGAGCCGAGAAACCTAGTCAGGCGAAAATCCATGGTCAACGCGCGCAAGCACCTATTCTCGCGCCGCCCGAGGCCCTGCACGTAGCGCCAAATGGCGAGCAGGTGGCGGCAGCTCGTCGACCAGCAACCAGCACGAGCGACCAGCCCTCAGCCGAGCTTCCGGTTCCCCGTTCCCGGTTCGCCGTTCCGTTGGCTTACGGCTCTCCCGGGAACTCGACGTGATACGCCACTGTGCTCCCCTGACGACGCTCCATCACCAGTCGCACGTTCCGCCGCTGGAGCTCGGCCACGAGGCCCGGTTCGGCACCGTCGAGCGCGAACATGTGCGACCCAAAGACCCAGAGACGGGGCCGCGCAATCGCCGCCATGCGCGTGACCTCGAGCTCGGCCCAGCCACTATCGGGCTGCAGCGGCAGGGCAAGCTGGTCCGGCGTGAGCGTGGGGTTCAATGATCGCGTAGACGTGCGATACTGCCGGCCCGTTGGCATGCCTATGATCTCGGCTCGTCCGCGGTAGCGGCGCGCGAGCAGCTCGGCCGAATCGAGTCGCGCACGCCCCCGTGGAGGCGCATTGTTGTGTGCCGGTGCCCCTGCCCCGGCGATCGAGGCTGCCCAGCGCAGGCGATCCACGTCGGGCGCATTCCAGTCCGTCGTGTAGAAGATCCAGAGCGGAAACGACCGCGCCGCGACGTACACCGGTTCGCCTCGACTCATGCTGTCGACGTCCGCGATGATCTGCTTCCCGACGGCGAAGTAGACCGGATGCGCGATGCGGTCGACGTGCGTTGGCGCCACGGCAATCGCGATCGCGCCGGTGGCAGCCGCCAGCGCGCCAGTCGCGACGCGCACCGGCGCGAGCTCCACCAGCCGCGCGACGAGCGATGCGTACGCGATGAGCGTGAGCGGCGCCGCGAACAGGAAGAGCCGATCCATCACCGGATACAGACCGAGCGCGCACGCCACCGCGCTCAACACCAGAGGGGCCGCCACGAGCACAGCACCAACCCGTCCGCGTCGCCAGAGGGTCCAGACGCCAGCGAGCCACAGCAACGCGAAGACGCTACCAGGCACGAACAGCGCAGCGCGGAGTGTCGGCGCGGCAAGCGCCGAGATTGCGAAGAATCGAAGACGCTGCACGAAATCGGGCGCGCGCGGATCCAGGAAGGTCCCGTCCCAGAAGGCGCGCATATACGCGCTCGATGCGGCCGATCGGTAGATGAGCAGGTACAGCATCGAGAACACGATCGCCCACGACACCGCCGCAATCGCCAACCGTCGACGGCCGTCGCTCGAGCGGCGAGTCTCGCGATCGACGAGCAGCGCGATGACGACGCCGCCTAACGTGAACACAGCCGGCTGCGAAAGCAGCAGGCAGACGACGCCACCGGCTGTGAGCTGTAGCCACGCGGTACGCGCGTGCGGATTCGCGGCGACGCGCAGCGCGAGCCACACGGCCAGTCCGGTCGCCAACGGGTCCACCCCGTACTGCTTCGCTTCGGCGGCGAACGTCACGAGCGTGACGGACACGGCAACGAGCACGATCGCGACGGATGCCGTCGCAGCACCGGCGATCCGCCGCGCCAGGACCCAGGTCAACGGAATGAGCGCGACGCCAGCGACGAACGGCAACACGCGAAGTGATCGCTCACTCACACCGCCGACACTGACCGCAATCCGCTCGATCCAGAGATAGAGGAGCGGCGCGGTCTGATCGTAATCGAGCGGCCGAGCGAGCTGTCCCATCGACCGCGCGCCGATGTTCAACGCGAGCATCGCCTCGTCGAGCCACAGCGGCCGATCGCGCATGAACTCGGCTATGCGCAGCCCGATCCCCACAACGCTCGCCAGAATCGCGATGACGATGGGAACGAGCGCAGAGCGGTTGTGGTTGGCGGCGGGCGCGCCCTGCTCCATCGTGTCACGATTCGAGACCGGTCGCGCCGAGTGCGCGTGAGAGAAGGACGCGCAGGATGGCGCCCGAGGCACGCGGACTGGAGCTCGCTCGGCGTCCGTCATCCGCTGTCGCCGTCCGGCCATTGGCCTCCTTCCTCCGGCCTCCTCCTTCCTAAGGCCTCAGCCCCTCCGCTCCCGAAAAAACCCAGAGAGTAGAGCAGCACAGTCGTCCGCTAAAACGCCCGCCACCACTTCCGGCCGGTGATTGAGCCGCGGATGTCGCAACAGGTCGCCCACTGATCCACCCATGCCAGCTTTCTCGTCCCACGCCCCGAAAACGACACGCGCCATGCGCGCGAGGACGATAGCCCCCGCACACATGGCGCATGGCTCGAGCGTTACCACCAGCGTGCAGTCGTCGAGGCGCCAGCGGCCGAGTGCGCGCGACGCCTCGCGGATCGCGAGCACCTCGGCGTGCGCGGTGGGGTCCTGATCGCGAACCGTGCGGTTCGCGCCACGCGCGAGGATCCGGTCGTGCTGAATCACCACCGCGCCCACGGGCACGTCGCCGACCGCAGCGCTATCCGCAGCGGCGGCGAGCGCCTCACGCATCCACGTGTCCCACGCGCCGCTGCTCACCTGATCGATGCTCGAACGAGCAATCAACGAGCTGCGACGACGGGCTCCTCCTGCTGCGCCTCCGCCTTCGTGAACACGATCTCCCCGTCGGCACCCTCGGTGGCGAGGATCGCGTCGCCGTCGTGGAACTGACCGCCGAGCAACGCCATCGATAGCGGGTTCTGAATCATCCGCTGGATCGCCCGCTTGAGCGGACGTGCACCGTATGTCGGATCATACCCCTCCGACGTGAGCGCATGCTTCGCCTCCGGCGAGAGCTCGAGCGTGATCTTCTTCTCAGCCAACAGCTGCCGGAGGCGCGTGAGCTGCAGTTCCACGATGTCCTCCAACTGCTCTCGGCTGAGCGGACGGAACACGATGATGTCATCGACGCGGTTCAGGAACTCGGGGCGGAAATGCCCGCGCAGCGCGCCGAGCACCTGCGACTCGACTTCGGCCCAGTCGGCCGTGCCGCGCTCGAGAATGATCTGACTGCCCACGTTGGACGTCATGATGATGACGGTGTTCCGGAAGTCCACCGTGCGGCCCTGCGAGTCCGTGAGCCGACCGTCATCGAGAATCTGCAGCAGGATGTTGAACACGTCCGGATGCGCTTTCTCGATCTCGTCGAACAGGATCACGGAGTACGGCCGGCGCCTAACGGCTTCCGTCAGCTGACCACCTTCCTCGAAGCCGACGTATCCCGGAGGCGCACCGATGAGGCGAGCGACGGCGTGCTTCTCCATGTACTCGGACATGTCGATGCGCACCATCGCGTGCTCGTCGTCGAACAGGAAGTCCGCGAGTGCCCGCGCCGTCTCGGTCTTTCCAACGCCCGTGGGGCCGAGGAAGATGAACGAGCCGATCGGACGATTCGGATCCTGCAACCCGGCACGCGAGCGGCGGACCGCGTTCGCGACGGCTTCCACCGCCTCACGCTGTCCGACGACGCGATGCGCCAGCTCATCCTCGAGCTTCGTTAGGCGCTCGCGCTCGCTTTCCAGCATGCGCGTGATTGGAATTCCAGTCCACCGCGACACGACCTCGGCGATGTCATCCGCCGCGACTTCCTCCTTCAGGAACTGGGGGCGCCCCGAGGCGCTCGCGAGACGCTGCTCCGCATCGCGCATCTGCTGCTCGAGCTGCGGAATCCTCCCGTACGTGATCTCGGCCGCCTTGCCGAGGTCACCTCGGCGCGTCGCCTGGTCTGCCTCGATGCGCGCCTGTTCGATCTCCTGCTTGATGCGTCCAACAGCGCCGAGCGTTTCCTTCTCGTGCTGCCACTGCGCCTTCATGCCTTGCGAGCGCTCGCGTAGCTCCGCGAGCTCACGCTCGAGGTTCTCGCGGCGCTCCACAGACGCGGGATCCTTCTCCTTCTGCAGCGCCTGTCGTTCGATCTCGAGCTGCACGATGCGGCGCTCTACTTCGTCGATCTCCTGCGGCATCGAGTCGATCTCGATGCGGAGGCGAGATGCGGCCTCGTCGATGAGGTCGATGGCCTTGTCCGGCAGGAAGCGGTCGCCGATGTAGCGGTTCGACAGCGTGGCGGCAGCAACCACCGCACCGTCGGTGATACGCACACCATGGTGTGCCTCGTAGCGCTCCTTGAGGCCGCGCAGGATGGCGATCGTGCTCTCGACGCTTGGCTCCCCAACGAACACCGGCTGGAAGCGCCGCTCCAGCGCCGCATCCTTTTCGATGTATTTGCGATACTCGTCGAGCGTGGTTGCGCCGACCACGCGCAGCTCGCCGCGAGCGAGCATCGGCTTGAGCATGTTGCCCGCATCCATCGCGCCTTCGGCCTTCCCTGCACCAACGAGCGTGTGCAGCTCGTCGATGAACACGACGAACAGCCCCTGGCTGTCGGTGATCTCCTTGAGGACGGCCTTGAGCCGCTCCTCGAACTCACCGCGGAACTTGGCGCCAGCGATGAGCGCGCCGAGGTCGAGCGCGATGAGACGCTTGTTGCGCAGACTCTCGGGGACGTCGCCGTTCACGATGCGCTGCGCGAGCCCTTCGGCGATGGCGGTCTTGCCGACGCCGGGTTCGCCGATGAGAACCGGGTTGTTCTTCGTGCGCCGCGAGAGCACCTGCATAACGCGGCGAATCTCCTCGTCGCGACCGATGACCGGATCCAGTTTGCCCTTGCGAGCAGCATCGGTGAGGTCGCGCGTGTAACGCTGAAGCGCCTGGTACTGGTTTTCTGGCGTCTGATCCGTGACGCGGTGCGAGCCGCGCACGGCCTGCAATGCCTCGAGCAGCGCGTCGCGAGTTGCGCCGAGGGCGCCGAGAATGGTTCGGCTCTCGGAGCCCTTCGTCTCGGCGAGCGCGAGCAGCAGGTGCTCGGTCGAGATGTACTCGTCGCCGAGCGCCTTTGCCTCATCCTCGGCCTTGTCGAGGACCTGGTTCATCTCGCGCGACATCGACGGCTGCGCGTTGCTCTGCTTGGGGAACCGCGCGGACTCCCGCTCGACCTGCTCGCGGAGCTGCGTGACATTGACGCCGAGCTTTTGCAGGATGGGCACGACGATCCCCTCGTCCTGCCCAAGCAGGGCGGACAGGAGATGGAGGTCGTACACCAACGGATTGCCGGCGCGCCGGGCCTGTGCAATGGCCTCGTTCAGCGCTTCGGCTGATTTGACGGTAAGACGGTCGGCGTTGATCATGTGCTGAGCAATAGGAACTGGGGAAGCGGGCCGAGCCCGCTTCCCTCGTCTTGATACCTGGTTGAAGTAGGCACCCCTAGAGGGCAACCGCAATGCCGCATGCAGTGCGCCGTTGTGGCGCACTTTTGCCAACTTCGCCGACCGCGTTCAGCGCTCCTGTGCCCGAGCGGCAGCGACGCGACGCAAAGCGGCTGCGGCGTCGTCGACCAGCCGCGTGAGGGCGCGAGAGGTGGCGGCCGAGAGCGCCGCCACGACGGAGTCGATGTTTCGGGACTCGGCAACCAGTTCCACCTCGTGCGCCGCGCCCGACCAGACGACGGAGTCGTCGGCAACGCGGATCAGCCTAGCCGCCAGAGACACCGACGTGGAGACGGACGTGGGCCCATCGACTTCGTCGAACTCGCGCACGACGCCGCGCCACTCGTACTCACCCGGCCGAGCCGCCGACCGGTCGAATGCGACGCGCCCAGACGTGAGGACGCCGCCACCGGCGATCGTCTCCGTTCGCGTCGCGAGCATGTCGGCAAGCGGAATCGCCCACTCACGCGATGGGTACTTTCCGTAGCCCGTCGCACCCACGCGGTACACGAGCGATCCGTCGCCGTAGATGCCGGGTGTCTCGTACGCGAGGATCGCGATCGTCCCCGTGAGAGGCGCTGCGGCCGTTGCCGGAGCCGTGGTAGCCGCCGAGTCGACCGGGGCGAGTCGATAGAACTCGCGCGGTGGTAGCGTGCCGCGGAAGCATCCCGTCTGCACCACGTAAACGGCCACGGCCGCGACGGTCGCAAGCGCTCGCGCGCCGGTCCGGCGCCACGCTCGTCGCGGACTACTCACGGAGGGGCGGTCCCAAAGGCTTCGGAGCGAGCGTGCGACGCTTGAGCAGACTCGAAGGGTCGCGCTCGAGCCGCGCGGACAGCTTCGCAAAATTCTCCGATGCGGAATTGAGGTTCTGCACGAGCTGGTTCACGCCGCCGCCCTGGTCCATCGCGCTCCGCAGCTCGATGACGAGCGATCGCGTCTCGCGCAGCGTCTCGAGCGCCTCGCGCTGCGTGTTGGCGAGTCCGGGGCTCGCGCCTGCCACCGCGGTATCGATCGTTCCAACGAGGCGCTCCGAATGCGCGAGCAGTTCACCGAGCTGGCGCGACGCGGCGTCGAGTCGATTCAGAAGTCGCTCCGAGCCCACCGTCGCGCCGCGCACGAGCGTGTCCGCGCGCGCGAGCGTCGAATCCAGTCGTGCAAGTGGATTCGCCTGCGTGAGCCGCTCGACGGAAGCGAACACGCTGTCCGCGCGATCCAGCGACACAGCGAGCCGGCGCATCGCATCCTGGACACTCAGGTTTGTCTCGCTCGGAATGCGCGCACCGGTCGCCAGGGTCGGCCCCTCTCCTGCGCCCGGCTCGAGCGCGAGGTAGGGCTGTCCGAGCAGGCCGAGTTGCGTGATGCTCGCGCGCGTCCCGGCGCGAACCGGCGTTAGGCTGCGCACGCGAAACCGAACCACGATGGCGGACGGCGGGGCTGAGTCGATGTCGAGCGCGGTCACCGCCCCAACACGGAGGCCGCCGTAACGCACCTCGTCACCCACGTTCAACCCGGCCACGTCGCGAAACGTGGTGCTGTACTCGTGCTGTCGATCGAGCAATGGCGTGCGTCGCGCGAACAATACGAGGCTGATGAACGCGATCGTGCCGACTCCCACGAGAACGGCAACACGCGCTCGCTCCCTTCGTGCGCTCACGCCGCGCCTCGGCGATCGATGAAACGACGCACAGCCTGGTGTTGACTCCGGCGTAGGTGGTCGAGATCACCATGTTCGACGACTCGCCCGGCGGACAGCACGGACACGGCATCCGGGGACCGGAATGCGTAGCGCACCTCCTGCGAGCAGATGAGCGCCGCGCAGCCGTATCGCAGCTGGAGCGCGGCGAGCGTGTCGTCGAGCTCCGTCGCGGCATGTGGATCGAGCCCGTGGCCTGGCTCGTCGATGAGCAGCAGTGGTGGCTCGAGGATGAGCGCCCGCGCCAGCGCCGCGCGGCGACGATCGAGTCGTGACAGGAACTCTGGCGTCCGGTCGATATCGCCTTCCACGCCCACCTCGCGAAGCAGCTCGGCGGCGCGGTCTCGCGCGGCACGAGCATCCATGTCCGTGTGCTCGACGAGTGGTAACTCCACGTTCTCCAGCATCGTCAGGCGTGAAACGAGCGCCGAGCTGTCGAACAGCACACCGACTCGACGACGCGCGCGGGCGAGCTGCTCGTCGTTAGGCGCGGCGGCATCGAACGAGATGCCGTCGATGGTCACCGTCCCGTGTTCGGAGCGTTGGAGCCCGAGCAGGAGTCGAAGCAACAACGATTTTCCGGAGTGCATCGGGCCCAGCACGATGTGCGTGCCGCCGCGCGGCACCGTGAGCGACACGTGCCGCATGATGGGTGAACCGGCGGGACCCGTCAGGTCCTGGACCTCCAGCGCAACGGAGCTCACGTGAGCCCCGGGATGAAGTACACGAACGCGTTCACCATCGTGTCGGCGGCGAGCACGCTGATGAGACAGTGCACGACGGCCCGCGTCGCGGCATCGCCAATCGCGCTCACGCGACGCTCGACGCGCAACCCCTCGTCGGCCGCAATGAGTCCGATGAGAATCGCGAACATGACCGACTTGGCGAGGCCCACGCCCACGTCCCCTAACGCGAGCGATTCATGCACGTGCTGCAGGTACAGCGCGCTGTTGTAGCCGAGCGCGACGGACGTACCGAGCCATCCACCAACGACCGCGAGCATCACCGCGACCGCTGTCAGCGCCGGCAGCGCGATCAGGAGCGCGGCGAGCTTCGGCACCACGAGATACTTCACCGGATCGAGGCCCATCGCACGAAGCGCGTCGATCTCGCCGTTCGCGCTCATCGATGCGAATTCACCGGCGATGGCGGCCGCGCTCCGCGCGACGACGAGGATCGCGACGACAATCGGACCGATCTCGCGAGCGACGAACCAGGCGAGCGCACGGGCGCTCACGACTTCGGCGCCATAGGGCGCGAGTTGGTACGCCACCTGGAACACCGTGATGAGGCCCACGAGCAGCGCTGACGCGGCGACCAGTCGAATCGCGCCGAAGCCCAGGACGTCGAGCTCGCGCGTGACGCTCGCCGCCACCGGAGTCGGACGATCCGAGGCACTGGGCGCGAGCAGCGACGCGAGCCAGTAGGCCGAGCGCAGGGCGAGGCGACCACGCGTGATGAATCGGCCGCCGGGAATGCCGAACGACTGCGACATGTCCTCCGTCGCGTCGGCGTCGCCGGGCGTCACGCTCGCTTGACGCATTCGAGGCCGGTGGATAGCCTTGCCGCCACATGGGAACGCCGTCGATCGCCAGGCATGTCTCGCTGATTGTTCTGGTAGCTCTCGCTGCAGTCACAGGCTGCCAGCGCTCACGCTCCGCCAACGGCGTGAGCGACGCGACGTTCGTGGCCGTGATGGCAGACCTGAAGCGCGTGCAGGACGCTCCGGGGTTGAACGCCAGCCAGAAGGCGGCTCGTCGCGACTCGGTGTTGCAAAGTCGGGGCCTCACGCCAGCTCAGCTGGAACAAGCGGCGAGGGAGCTCGCCCAGAATCCGACGCGCGCGCAGACGGTCTGGCAGGCGGTCCAGCGTCGCGCCGCCGATACGGCGGCTAAGGCCGTTGCGCCTCCGGCGCCCGCGGCGCCGCCCACTCCCAAGTAGCGCAGTACGGCCGTATCGCCGCGCATAACGCGAGCGCCCCCCGGAATTCCCGGGGGGCGCTCGACACCTGCACGATATGTTCGCTACTTCGTGACGAGCATTCGTTTGACGAGAGGATTTCCGTCAATTCGGAGCTCGTAGAGGTAGACGCCCGAGGCGACCTCTGTTTTGGTTCCCATCCACTTGCCGTCCCAGTACGCGACGTAGTCTCCGCACGTCAGCATGACGTCGACGAGTCGGACTCCACCTGCCACGCCTCCTGCCCCGCCCTGCAGAACCGGTATCGCCACCAGTTGCGACAAGAATGTTGTAGATCCGCAGGGAGACTTTGTACTGCCTGCCCGGATCCTCACACTTCTCGTCGATCGTGAACGGGATCCGGGTCTCAGGGTTGAAAGGGTTCGGATAATTCTGCTTCAGAACCCCGGGTTTTCGATCACGGGCAGGGTTCTGGTTCCCCTGCGCCGTCAGGACACGTGGCATGAGCGCGCTGAGAACAAGCACGGTACACAGTGCCCCCCAACGATAGCTTCATGTTGACTTCTCCAGCTGACGAAATAGGTCCGAAACGCTAACTCCTGAGCCAGGTTGACGGTTTACTACGGTTCGCTAAGCCTACTTCGCGCGAACATAGAACCGGCGGAAACACTTGTCAAGCAACTACATCACTGCTTGCACAGTACACGATCCCGCAATACCGCCGCTATGCGACCTACGTGCCGTGCAGTACCCGTCCTGCAGAACGCCGTTCCGTGACGCCATGCCTGTCACAGTACTCGAGAAAGGGGATCAGGAACTTGCGCGACAGGCCGATGATATCCCGAAGATCACTCGGCGAATACTCGCGGCCCGGTGTCATTGCCTGCCTGAGCCGACCCACCAATGCCGTGAGCGCCTGCGACTCGTAATACCGATCCGATTCAACGGGCACGACGACGCCTTCGCGGTCGAGGATGCGCATCAGACGCGGGCACCGCCGGACCGTGCTGCGCCTCCAGCTCACCGAGACTTGGCGGCTCTGCACCAGCCACCCGAAGTGCGTCGACGAGCGACGTCTTGAGCGCCGCCTGGCTTGCCGAGCAGCCGGGGCACCCAGCCGGCGCGACGCACGACGCCACCGTCCGCCTCGATGACACCGTGCTCCATCGCCAGACGGAGCGCATCATCGACGATCTCCGCGCGACCCGACAGCTGGGCGCGCACGGTCTGAAGCGCGGCCCCAGGGTCCAGCGGGTGGTGGACGTGGTGCTCGTCGACCAGACGCGTCAGATCCGCGTCGAGCCTGTCTCGCACGCTGCGGTCGAAGATGCGAGCGCCAATGCGCACGAATGGCGCCGCCTCGGTCAGCCAGAATCGCCGCAACGTCGCTCGGTGCGGCGCCCGATCCGCACCGCGAGGTCCGCCACATCGAGCCCCTCGCCACCAGCCTCGGACAGCGCGAGCTGGAGCCGTTGGCCCGCGGAGTCGTGAGCCGCCGTCCACGGGCGCGGTCGCCGGTGTGACGGCTGAGGGTCGACGACGACGCCGCCGCCCAGCGTACCCAGTGTTCCGGTTGGCGACCCGCCGCGCACCACGAAGCGATCGCCAGCGCGAGCGACGATTGGCGTGTCGAGCACGATGCGAGCGGGCTTTGTCTCGCCCGCCACCAATGGCCCACCGGCCGTCACGATTCGCGCTCCGACTTCAGTCGTACCGAGATGAAATCTCACCGTCGCCCTCGGAGAGAGCGACGCGACGGAGTCGGCGAGGAGCGTGACGTCGGCGCGCAGCACACGAGTGGAGTGCCACCCGCTGTCAGCGACGAGTACCGCTCCACGTGCGAGCGCGTCATGGTCGATTCCGGCGAGTGCGACCGCGAGGCGGGTTCCCGGATGCGCGCGGTCGATGGTCGCACCATGCGCCTGCAGTCCACGCACGCGTACCGGGCGGTCGCCTGGCATGACCGTCACCATCTGATCGCGCGCGATGCTACCGCTCCACACAGTGCCGGTGACGACCGTTCCGGTGCCGCGCACCGTGAACACGCGATCGATCGGCATGCGGAACACGTCGTCGTCGCGCCGCCGCGTGGCCGCGGCGCCCGCGGTCGCAAGCGCGGTGCGCAGCTCAGGGAGGCCGACACCGGTGACCACCGAGGTCGGAACGACGGCCGCGTCCGCGAGCGCCGTGCCCTCGAGCAGCTCCGCAAGATCGAGTCGCACGAGCTCGAGCCAGTCCTCGTCGACGAGATCGCGCTTCGTGAGCGCGACCACCCCGCCCCGAATGCCAAGCAACTCGAGGATGGCCACATGCTCACGCGTCTGCGGCATGACGCCTTCGTCGGCGGCGACTATGAGCAACGCGAGATCAATGCCGGTCGCGCCGGCGAGCATCGTCCGCACGAAGGCCTCGTGGCCGGGGACGTCCACCACGCCGGCGACGCCGACGTTAGGCAGGTCGAGCGGCGCAAACCCGAGATCGATCGTAATGCCACGTCGCTTCTCTTCGGGTAGCCGGTCGGTGTCAACCCCGGTCAGCGCACGGACGAGCGCGGTCTTCCCGTGATCAATGTGCCCCGCCGTGCCGACGATCACGGTGCCACCTCGGCCGCGCCCCAACTGTTCCGCTCCCACACGTCGTACGCGCGAAGCGGACGGCCGTCCGTGAGATGTTCGGACAGGAATTCGCGCAACAGTCGCTGGTGCGCGCGCCGCGCCAGCGCGTCCGCGAGCGGCGCGCGCGTTCCACCGATCCATGTGCGGAGCGTCGCCCGCGCCTCGGCGGGAAGCAGGCGCCTGCTGCTCGCGAGCGAAGCGCACCGGCTGCACAGCGCGCCGCCCGCAGGGTGACTGAACGCGGCCGCCGAGTCGGGGCCAAGGCTGCTGTGGCACGACGCACACTCGTCGAGCGACGGCGCGAACCCCATATGGGCGAGGATATACCAGGCGCCACCGAGGGCCGCGTCGATGCTCGCGCCCGCCGAGCTGTCGCCGATCACGTCCAGTGTGCTCACGAGCGCGTCGTACAACTCGGTGTGCGACTCGCCGGTGCCGAAGCGCATGCCCAGCTCCGCGATCGCGGACGCGGCTGTGAACCGCTCGAGGTCCGCCGCGAGCCGCCCGCGAGAGCGGCTCACGTCGAAGCTCGCGAGCGTGTGGAGCTCGCGACCAGGCTTGATGAAGATCTCCGCGGATCCCGAGGCGAAGAGGTCGAGCGCCGTACCGTACCTGCTCTTTGGCCGTCGAGCGCCGCGGGCCAGCACAGACTGCAGGCCGGCCTCACGGGTCGCGAGCTTGAAGATTCGCGACGTTTCGAGGTAGTCGAAGACATGCAGGACGACGGCGTCGGTGCGCAGGGACGGCATGGCGAAAATCTACTGCCCGGCGCACCGGTCGTTCGAAATTGTGTGTACGATCCGCGATCTACGGCCGCGGGCCACCAAGCGTCGCGCGCGCTCCGAGGAGCACCGTTCGGCCAGGTGCCGCGAACCCGAAGGTTGGTTCGTACTCGTGATCGAGCGCGTTCTCGATGCGCGCGGTCAGCGTTAGGTGCGACGCGCCCGCCCACAGGCGATCCAACGCTGCCTCAGCGCTCAGATCCAGGAGCGTGTAGGACGGCAGCTCGACACGCGCTTCCGCATTGAAGTCGCGGTCGTCGCGTGGCCCGATGAATCGAACGGCAGCCCCGACGCGAGATCCGCGCGCGAGCCGGTAGTCGGCGTTGAACGCCGCGGTGTGTGCGGGTCGCCGCAACAAGCGCTCCCCATTCACGAACGTGCCGAACGCGCCGTTCCCGGCGTCCGTGACGCGGGTTCGGAGCAAGGTGACGTTCGCGCCGAGGTCGAACGCGCCAACCATCGGTGCTCGCGCTTCGAGCTCCACTCCACGGGCGGACGCGGCACCGAGGTTCTCATAGGTGCTCCGAAACTCGGTCGACGCGTCACCGGAGACATACTGGATGAGATCGCGGAAGCGCTGGTCGAAGTACGTCGCGCTTGCGAGCACGCGCTCACCGAATCGGTGCTGGGCGGACGCTTCCCAGCTCATGGTCCGTTCGGGCTGCAGATCGGGGTTCCCGATGCTGAACGCGGATGAGAGCGCCTCCTCGAACGCCGGTGCCTTGAATGCATTCCCGACGGCGGCGCGTACGCTTGTCAATGCGAGGAGCTGCCAGGCGAGCGAAGCACGCCCGGTGACGAACGTACCGTACGTCGCGTTGTCGTCCACGCGGCCGCTGGCCGTATACGTTAGGCGCCCGAGTCCGGCGCCGATGAGCTGCGCGTACGACGGCTTCGTTCGTTCGATGCGCTGCCGTAGACGACGTCGATACCGGGAATGTCATGAACTGGCTCTCGCCCGAGCTCCGGACCTGCTCTCGCTCGACCGCTCCGCCGACCGAGAATGTCGTCTTGTCGTTGGCGTGCACATCAGCGCGCAGGTCTGCGCTCCGCCGCTCGATGCGCGAATCATCGCGGCTGTAGAACCCCGCGCTGTCGCCGGGGCTGTCGGGATCGTTCGACGATTCACCGTCCAGGCGCGATGCGGCTCCCAACAGTCGCAGATCGATACGCGACGTTAGGCGGTGGGTCGCATCGAGTCCGATCACCGTCCGGTGATCGCGACGGACGGAATTGCTATCGACCACCGCACCGGAGCCGTCCGTTGGAAAATGGTACGTCGCGTCCGTGTGCCGAGCAGTGAGGTCCACCGACGCGAACGACGGAGCGAACGAGAGGCGTGCGCTCTCCGACCTGATTTCGATAGTCGTTGTTGAACGCGAAGATGCCGTCGCTCTGACGCCTCGACGCACCGAGCGAGTAGCCGACCCGCGGCGTTCCTCCGGCGATGTTGGCTTCTCCCTCGAGGCTCCCATACGACCCGCCCCGAACGTCGGCGAATCCATGTGCGGAACCGGCGCCGCGCCGCGTGAAGAGTTGCACGACACCGGCGACGGCATCCGATCCGTACACGACGCTCGCGGGGCCGCGCACGACTTCGATGCGATCGAGGTTCTCCGTGGTGAGATTCGCGAAATCGAAGGCGCCGCCGGGGTTGTTCAGCGGCACGCCGTCCACGAGCACCTTCACGTAGTCACTCTCCCCTCCGCGGGCGAAGAGCGACGTCGTCGCGCCGAACGAGCCACTTCGAACGACCATCAAGCCCGGGACGGAGGCGAGCGCGTCGCTCACGTTGGCGATGCCGCGCGATCGCAGGTCCTCGCCGCGAATGACGGTCACGGACGCCGGCGCACGCTGCTGGTCGATCGGTACGCGGGTCGCGCTGATGACGACCGGGCGAAGCACCGTCGTGTCGGTCGACTGCTGGGCAAGCAAAGGTGTGGCGAGAAGGCAGAGACTGAAAAGCAGTTTCATTGTCTGACGGGAAGCGGGAACGGCGGCTGGTGGCTGGGTGGTCGTGCTTGTTGCTGGGTGACGCTGGATGCTGCTGAGTGCTGCTTGCCGATTGCTGCTCGTTAGGATCTCCTCCCTGCGCGCAGCGGCACGAGCGCCGGGGCGCCGACGGCCGGGTCGCGCGTGACCACGAGTGGCCAGTCGTACACACGCTCCAGCACGTCGCCGCGCATCACGTCAGCCGGCGTCCCCGCGGCGGCGACGGCCCCGCGGTGCAGCAACACGACGTGCTGCGCGAAACGCGCGACGAGGTTCAGCTGGTGGCTCACGACGAGAATCGCCTGGCCACGTCGTGCAAGGACGTCGAGCAGCTCGAACGCCGACATCTCGTGCGCAATGTCGAGGTACGTGGTCGGCTCATCGAGCACGAGTGCCTTCGCGTCCTGCGCGAGCGCTCGGGCAATGCGCACGCGCTGCCACTCGCCCCCCGACAGCTCGTCCGTCGTGCGACCCATGAACGCGGCGACCTCGGCCTCGTCGACGGCGCGGGCAACGGCGGCCGCGCCTAACGGGTCGGCGGTGCTCCACAGACGCGTATGCGGGTGACGCCCAAGCGCAATGTACTCGCGCACGGCGAGCGGGAAGGCAGGTTCCTCGCGCTGCGACACCACCGCCACTCGCCGCGCCAGTTCGCGACGGTCGAGGTGCGCCGTGTCCTCACCATCGACATTGATGGCACCCCCGCTCAACGGCACGCGGCCGAGCAGGGCGCGGACGAGCGTGCTCTTTCCGCTCCCGTTAGGCCCCGCGACCGCGGTGATAGCGCCCGGGAGGCACCTCGAACGACACGTGATTCACCGCAGGCTCGGCCGCCTTCGGATATCGCACGACGACGTCGTCGAAGCGGATCATCGGTAGCGACGGAGCTGAACGAGGAAAAACGGGACGCCGGCGAGCGCTGTCACGGCGCCAAGCGGCAGCTCGCTCGGCGCGCGCAACGTGCGGGCGACGAGATCCGCCGCAATGAGCAGCGCCGCACCCGCAAGCCCGGCCGCCGCAATGACCGCACGGTGGCGCCGACCGGCGCGCGAGCGCACGAGGTGTGGCACCACCAGGCCGACGAAGCCGACAAGCCCTGCGGCCGCGACAGTCGCAGCGGCCAGCAGCGATGCGAGGATGTACGCGCGGCGGCCGGCTCGGTCGACGTCGACACCGAGCCCCGCGGCCGCGTCGTCGCCGAGCGCGAGCACGTCGATCTCTGGCGCCCAGAGCAGCAGCGCACTTGCCGAAGCGATCGCGTACGCCGCGAGCCATCCAACCTGCACCCAGGTCGCGCCGGCGACGGAGCCCATCATCCACCACAGCGCATTGCGGACCGCGTCCGGTGGCGCCGACGCCAGCGCGACCATGATCACGGCGTTCGCGAACGCACCGACGACTACGCCCGCCATGAGAAGCACGCGTGGATCTGGCCGCCCGGCGCCTGCACGCGCGATCGCGAGGACGAGCACGACGGCGACGACAGCACCCCCGAACGCACCCACCGGCACGAACCCGAACGGCGCTCGGCTCGCGACCGCGATGACCGCGCCGACCGCCGCACCGCCGGACACGCCCAGCAGATACGGCTCGGCGAGTGGGTTGCGCATCGTGCCCTGGAGTGCGGCTCCGCTCATCGCGAGCGCCGCCCCGACGAGCGCCGCGAGGACGACGCGAGGCGCCCTGATGTCGCGCATGATGGCGACGGCCGTAAGGTCGCCCCGTCCAGCGAGCGCCGTCCACACTTCGGCTGGCGTTAGGCGCACCGGCCCGATCCCGAGTCCGAGGAGGGCAGCGACTCCCACCGCGGCCAAGAGCCCGACCCAGAGCGCGACGTTCGATCGCGTCACCGTCACGGCACGGCCCCTGGGTGGAGCAGGCGCGCGAGCGACACTGCCGCCTCGCCTAACCGCACCCCCGGCCGGCCCACCAGCATTGTGTCCACGATGAGGACGCGGCCGTCTCGCACGGCACGCAGCGCGCGCCAGGCGGGCGCCGCGCGCATGCGCCGGGCGGATTCCGGGCCCGCGAGGACGACATCCGGGTCGCGCCTAACGACGTCTTCGATGGTCACGTCGAGTGACGGCCGCGGATCATCGCCGTAAATGTTGCGGCCGCCGGCAATCTCCACCAGCTCGGTGAGAAAACTGCCGCCGCCGATCGCGATCACCGGGGAATCCCAGGCCTTCCAGAACGCCGCGGGCCTCACCGCGCCCTGTGTCGCGGCCCGAACGCGTGCGAGCGTCCGGTCGACGGAGTCGACGACGGCATGCGCGGCGGTGGTGTCGCCGAGCACGCGTCCCAGCACCAACACCGTGCGGCGAAATTCCGCGATGCGATCGACGCGAAGGGTGAGCGTCGGAACGCCGGCCGCGCGGAATCGCTTCGCCGCGTCGCGGTTCTCGTTGCTGGCGTAAAGCACGACGAGGTCCGGACGCGCGCCGAGCACTGCCTCGACGTTAGGCTGCATGCCATTCCCGAGGTCAGGCACGGCGAGCGCGGCGCTCGGATAGAGATCGTAGTGCGTGCGGCCGACGAGGCGGTCACCAGCGCCGAGCACGAAGAACAGCTCGGTGGTCGCCGGATTCAGCGAGACGATGCGGCGCGGCGACGGGCCCAGCACGAGTGTATCGCCGAAATCATCCTGGATCGTCGAGACCCCGAGCGGCCGAACTGGCTTGCGCACGCGGTGATGCCCGTTCGGCGGATGGCCGATCACACGCCGCGCTCGCGCCCAGCAACGCCGCGAGGGCGACGAACGGGAACCGCGACCGGCGATGATGCACGAAGGGCATCCTCCTGATGGGAAGATGCCCGGGCAGATGCGCCGCGCCTGGTGCGAAGCCGCAAATTGCCACAAGCCCCTCCCCCGAGGGCGTGTGTACGTGGCGCGGACGACGAGTCGTCTCCTGGCTCCGGGCCGCGTCGCTCGCCTTCCCGACCGAAGTCAGTGGCGTGCCGAGCGCGCGTGTATGCCCGTTACAGTGGCGGGGCCGCACCGGCATTGCACCGGTTTCCGGGTCTCCCGTCCGCTTTCGAGTTGTGCCGCGAATCTAGACCGCGACTTCCTCGTTGGCAAGCACCGCGGTGAGTTGCGCCTTCAGTGCATCGCGTCGCGCCTGATACGATGCGCGCTGCGCATCGGTCGCCGATGCGTTGCGCGCGAACGCCTCGTCGAGGTCGGCAATGTCACGCGCGAGGTGAGCGGCATCAGGCGGCGCGTTGTCGCCCGCGACGACCGTGACGGGACGTCGCCTCGTTAGGGCGACCGCCAGCGCGAGACACATGATCGTCCCCGCCGCAATCATGAGCACCGGGAGAAAGCGGTTGCCGCGCGGCGCGGTTGGCGCGCCAACGCCGATGGTGATCTGCCCACCCTGACGCACATCCTGTCCGAGGAATCGTCGGAATCGACGACCCTCCAACGTGGCGACGGGTTGCTCTGCAAGGCCACCACCGGCGACCGTCGCATCCGGATCCTCGACGAGCACCTCGAACACGCCGACCGACTCGGCAACGGGAACGGCGAGCGGAAAGTCCGCAGCCGGTACCGAATACGAGAACGCGACTTGGCGAATGCCCGGCGAGATCGACGCGTACGCGAGGACGCGGCCGTCGCGGAATTGCACCGCGTTGCTGCCGATGTCGCTCTGGCCGACCTGGAAGTCCGTCGCGTTAGGCGGCAGCGCCGTGCTCCAGGTGGCGCGGCCGCGCGCGCCCGGCACTGCCGTGACTGTGGTGTCGTTGGAGAGCTCGAACACCTCGACCAGCGTTCGTCGTCCGTCGACGCCGCTCGCGGACACGACGAGATGCCGTCCTCGCGTACGCACCGGGACCGGGGCCAATGTCGTGTCGAAGACGGTGATCTCTCCGGCGTCACCAGCCGCATCGGTCGCAGGAAGTGGCGCGGTGAAATACGCGACGCCACCGAACATGCTCGCCGCGAAGTACACCGCGTCGCCGGCGACGGGCTTGTAGCGCATCGAGTATCGTCCGTTCGCGTCCGAGCGAACGGAGTCCACCGGTCCGCTGCTGTCGGCCGCGACACGGTGCAGCGTCACCCACGCGCCCGGCACCGTGATCATGCCGCTCCGACCGGGACGCACCACGCGCCCACTCACCGTACGCGGTGCCAGAGACTGCGGAGCAGCGCGACTGGCCGTATCCTGCGCGATCGCCACCTGGGCGCTCAGCATCGCGCCGAGCGCGAGTCCAGCACCACGCGCGAACGCCGACCGAGCACTCACAAGTTGAATTTGCCGAAGTCTTCAGGGCGAAGATTCTCGAGATACTCCTTCAACTGCTCGGCGTTGAGCTCCTCGGCGCTCTTGGCCGGCTCGAGCTCGGGTGTCTCGATCTCCTCTTCCTCATCGGCCTCGACGGCGGTGAGGAGTGCGTCCTGCGCGTAGATCGGCGCTGACAGACGGAGCGCGACGGCGATGCTATCAGAGGGACGGGCATCGATCTGCACCAGCACGTCACCGCGCATGATGTGCAGCTCGGCGAAGTACGTGCTCTTCTGCACCTTCGTGATCTGCACCCGGCGCAGCTGTCCGCCGAGCCCGACGATGAGGTTCTTGCAGAGGTCATGTGTCAGCGGGCGATCGCGCTTGATGCTGTTGATGTGCATCGCGATCGATTCTGCTTCGGGCTGCCCGATCCAGATGGGCAGCAGCCGTGAGCCTCCCTTCTCCTGGAGGATCACCACGTACGAATTGGTCGAGCTGTCGAGCCCGAGACGGGCGACCGTGACTTCCACCATCAACGATTCCTGCGAGGGTGATCTGGTGTCGTCTGCCGAAAAATGCGCGAGGGCGCGCAGGGGTGGAAGTCACGCCCTCGCCCGCCCTCGAACTCTTCCGCGGATTTCCGCAAGATTTACACGTCGCTCACCAACTTACCCCAGCCTGCCGCCAACCTCAGCGGACTGCCTTCTTGAGCGCCGCCGCGCGATCCGTGCGCTCCCACGTGAACAGCGTCGCTGAACCGCGGCCGTTCTTGATCGTCTCCGGCGTGCGTCCGAAATGCCCATACGCGGACGTCGGCGAGTAAATCGGCTTGCGAAGATCCAACGCAGCGCCAATGCCACGCGGCGTGAGATCGAACGTCTCGCTCACGGCGCGCATGATGTCGGCTTCGGGAACCTCACTCGTGCCGAACGTATCGACCATGACCGAGACCGGCTCGGCGACACCAATGGCATACGCAAGCTGAACTTCGCAACGGCGTGCGAGCCCAGCCGCAACGATGTTCTTCGCGACCCAGCGCGCCGCGTAGCACGCGGAGCGATCGACCTTCGAGGGATCCTTGCCACTGAACGCGCCGCCGCCGTGACGACCCATGCCGCCGTACGTGTCGACGATGATCTTCCGTCCGGTGAGGCCGGCGTCGCCTTGAGGCCCACCGACCACGAACCGTCCGGTGGGGTTGATGTGGTACTTCACCTTCTTGCCAAGCAATTCGGCCGGAATCGACGGCTCGATGACCTCATCGATGATCGCGCGGCGGATCTTCGTGTTCGAGACCTTCTCGTCGTGCTGCGTGGATACGACGACGGTATCGACGGCAACTGGGTGCCCGTCTTCGTAGACCACCGTGACCTGCGCCTTACCGTCCGGACGAAGCCACTTGAGACCACCGCGGCGGCAATCGGCGAGTCGCTTCGTGAGTCGGTGCGCGAGCAGAATCGGCATCGGCATGAGCTCATCGGTCTCGTCGGTCGCGTAGCCGAACATCATGCCCTGGTCGCCGGCACCGCCGGTGTCCACGCCCTGCGCGATATCGGGAGACTGCTTGTCGATCGTGCTGATCACCGCGCACGTCTTGTTGTCGAAGCCGTACGTGGCATCGGTGTAGCCGATACGCTCCACTGTGCTGCGTACGAGCTTCGGAATGTCGACGTAGGTCTTGGTGGTGATCTCGCCAGCGACGCACACGAGGCCCGTGGTCACGAGCGTCTCGCACGCTACGCGAGCTGCGGGGTCGTCTGCGATGATGGCGTCGAGTACCGCGTCCGAGATCGCATCGGCGATCTTGTCCGGGTGACCCTCGGTCACGGATTCCGAAGTGAACAGGTGACGATCGTACACGCGGTTATTCTCGATTCTGAATGTGAAAATCGCGCCGGCTTCCAGCACCGGCGCGGACGGACGAACGATATCCGGCCCTCTAGCTGGCGAGCAAGCCGTCGCCCAGGAAGGACGCGTCGCCAAACGCAGCGCGCAGACGTCCGGCCAACTGCCGCTCGGCACCGGCCGCATTGTCCGAAGCGAGCGCCGCTTCTGCCGCCTCCACTGCCAATTCCACGCTGATACCGCGGACAATGTGCTTGACCAGCGGCACCGCCCGTGGACCGACGCTGAGTTGCCGGACGCCCAGACCGATGAGGGCAAAGACCATCACCGGTTGAGACGCCATCTCGCCGCATACAGCAACTTCCAGCCCAGCGGCTCGGCCTACTTCGACCGTCCGCTTTACCAGGCGGAGAACGGCCGGATGGAGGGGGGTGAATCGAGCCGCGAGATTCACGTTCCCCCGGTCCACGGCGAGGGTGTACTGGACGAGATCGTTCGTTCCGATGCTGAAGAACGCGACCTCGCGGGCCAGCACGTCGGCTCCCATCGCGGCGGCAGGCGTCTCGACCATCACGCCCAGGGGCAGGTCGCGTCGGAATGGAACGCCACGCGCCTCGAGGTCCGCCGCCGCCTCGTCCAGCAGGTGACGCGCTTCCCGGACCTCATCGATGGTCACGATGAGCGGAAGCATGATGCGAACATCGCCGTGCAGTCCGGCACGCAGCAGCGCCCGAAGCTGGGTCTTGAACATCTCCGATTCGTCGAGACACATGCGGATCGCGCGCCAGCCGAGGAACGGATTCGCCTCGTGGGGAAATCCACCGGCCGGCAGCTTGTCGCCGCCAATGTCGAAGGTACGAATGACGACCGGCTGTCCGCCGAACGCTTCCACGACGCGGCGGTACGCACGGTATTGCTCTTCCTCGTCAGGCATTGTCGTCCTGCCGACGACGAGAAACTCCGTTCGCATGAGGCCAACGCCTTCTGCGCCACTCGTAGCCGCCAGCGTCGACTCCTCGGGCAGGTCGACGTTCGCGCGCAGCGTTATGCGAACGCCATCAGTCGTCACCGGTTCTGCCGAGAGCAGCAATCGAAGCTCTGCTTCGTCGCGTGCCTCGCGCTCGGCGCGATGCTGGAAGACCGCGACCTCGGCGTCGGTTGGGTTGATCACCAGCGTGCCGGTGGACCCGTCGAGGACGGCGTTCTCGCCTCCCGTTAGGCGGCTGATCGCATCGCGCAGACCCACCACCGCAGGCAATCCGAGCGACCGCGCGAGAATCGCGACGTGCGATGTGCGCGTGCCCGCGTCGGTCGCCAGCCCCGCGATCGCATCGCGATCCAACTGCACCGTGAGGCTGGGCGTCAGATCGTGCGTTACGAGAATCGCCTTCGCGCCCTTCGGCACGTCCACCGGATCGTGATCCGGGAGGCCGAGCAGGATCGACAGCACGCGGATGTGGACGTCGGTGAGATCGCCGACGCGCTCGCGCATCATGGGCGACGCGTGATGCGCGAACCGCGCGCGCCACTCGTGCAGCACGACGTCGAACGCTTTCTCAGCCGCGAGATTCTGCCGGATGTACGACCGGACCTGATTCCCGAGATCGTGATCGTCGAGAATGGAGATCTGCACGTCGAAGATGGCTGCCTCTTCGGGGCCGGCGTGACTCGCCGCTCTGTCGCGAACCTGGGCCAGTCGTTCTTTCGCGCGCTCGACGGCCTCGTCGAAGCGCGCGATCTCCGCCGGAATCGCGTCGTCGGGGATGATGCGCGTGGCGACGTCGGGCACCTCCCAGCGGAGGAGGTGCACGGGCCCCACGACAATGCCCGGCGAGGCGGGAATTCCGGTGAGTGCGCGATCCACGGTCAGGACTCGCCGAATTTGCTCTCGATCAGCTTCGCGATCGCGGACACCGCGTCCTCCGCATCTGTCCCATCAGCCCGGAGCAGCAGCTGTGAACCATACTCTGCCGCGAGCATCATGACACCCATGATGCTCTTGCCGTTCACCTCGAGGTCGTCGCGCACGATGGTGATGTCACTCCGGAATCGCGCCGCGGCTTTCACGATTTCGGCGGCCGGACGAGCGTGGAGACCGTTCCTGTTGATGACCTGCACGGAGCGTTCAACCATCAGCGAACCACCGAGTAGAGGACGAACAACGCGAGCAGGCCGATGGCGATCTTCCACCCCTCGGCGCGCCCGTGCAAGCGAGCGAGCACGAATCCCCCAAGTGCGACGGCACCAAGCACGATCCCGAACAGCGCGCGCCCTGGACCGATGACCTGATCCAGCGCGAGCGGCAGCGCGATCCCCCCAATGAGCGCGGCGGCCTGCGCGAGGTGTCTGGGTCCGCGTCGTAGCACCGGCCCACCGAGCGCCGACGCCACGCGCATCCCGTGATCGAGACCGGCGCTCAACCCCCATGCTCTCAGCGCGATGTGCCCCGCGTTGTAGATGCCGAGAAACACGAAGATCACGCCGCCGGTGCCAACGCCAAACCCGAACGCGGCCAGCGCTGCCAGCGAGCACGCCGGGAGCCACGCCGCCCAGACGAGTTGGTCCCCAACGCTTCCCAGCGGACCGCACAGCGCGGTGCGAAAACGATCGATGCGCGCTGGGGCTTCGCCATCGAGCTCGGCGCGCGCGAGCGCTCCGACCGCGACGGACGCCATGTACGGATGCGCGTTGAAGTACTGGCTCTGGCGCGCGAGCGCGGCGCGGTACGCGGGCCCCTCCTGGCCACCCGGCAGCAGCCGCAACGCCGGCTCGACACAGAAGCCGATGCCGTTGCCGAGCAGTGTCTCGTAGTTCCACGCGCCCTGGATGGCGAGCAGCCTGACGAACATCGCGAGGCGCGTCCGCACCGGGATCTCGACGTGCGTCTTTCACTGAGCTGCCAACAGTGCGAGCCCAACGCCGATGCCACCGAGCAGCAACCACCGCGCGGCCGGAGCGGCATGCACCACTTTCCAAACGGCACCGCCGGCGACGCTGGCGGCGACGCCGACGACGACGGCGCGCGAGACGCGCGGGTCCGACCCCCACGCCCCGAGCACCCACGTCTGCATCGGGGTGAACAGGGCGAGGATGATCGCCGTGAGCGCGCCGCCTCGCACGAGATCCGCCGTGAGGCCGAACACCTGAAGCCCCTCGACGACGCGCTTGGATCCGCTGGCGACAGCGTCGTGGCGCGCGCGAGCAAACCGCGCGTTCAACTTCCGAAGCTGTACCATCGACCACCCTCCGATCCACGCGCATACGAGACCCGCGAGCACCGCGATCGTCAGGGCACCGGGACTCGCATCCCCGTGCATCGCGAACAGTCCGCCTCCGACGACGGCCGCCGACCCCCACTCCGGGTAGCGCGATGCGCCGAACGGCAGCGTCTCCAGCGCGAACATTTCGAGCGTCGCGCCGACCAGCAGGCCGCGTGCGGGGTCGCCTAACAACGTCGCCGCCGCCGTCGCCGCCACGAGCGGACGCGATATCATGGCCTGCGGGAAGCTCACCACGTCGAGCCCGAGCACGGCACCGAGAACCGCGAGCGGCAGCAACTGCACGAAGTCGGTCATCGGTTGCCTTCTCCGGACAGCACTTCGTTCAGCGCCAGCGGCCGTGCGGCAGGCACGTCCTGCGCGCTCACGTCCACGCCGCGCGCTGCAAGCGAGCGGAGTGCCTGCTCCTCGTCAGGCGCGAGGAACACGTAGCGGAGTCGCTGAGTCCGACCGATCCGATGATGGATGCCACCGAGGTTCACGCGCGGAATCGCGCCGGTGAGGTCGATCAACCGCGCCATCGTTTCGATGTCGCCCGTCAGCAGCGCGCCGCGACGTTCGTCGCGCTGATAGCCATTGAGCTTCTCGGCGGCCTCGTCGACCGTGTGGAAGTGCACATCCATTTCAGGTGGCACGCCCATGCGATACAGCTCCTGCTCCCATTCGCTGCTCGCGACCTCATCGTCGACGAGCACGATGAACGTGAGGTCGAGTGGCTGCCCCCAGCCGACGACGACTTGTCCGTGAATGAGGCGGTCATCGATGCGAAAGAGCTCAATGGCCACCCGTCGATCCCCCTGTCACGACGAGGGCGGCGCGTCCTTTGTCCGCGGCGTGTCGGGCAGCTTCACCCGCGGGCACGTCGGTGTGGAAGACGAAATCGAGCAGCGTCGCGAGATTGGTTCCGGTGACGAGTACCATGTTTGGACGCTCGCGTTGGAGCCGACGCGCCGCCATGGTGCAGCTGCCCGCGGGCAGGTCAGTGAAGATGACCTCGACAGCGCCCGCTTCCACCTGCTCACGCATCGCGCGCTCGACATCAGCGGCGCTCATGTCTCGATTGGAGAGCGCGAGAAACGCCTCGCCGCGGCCAGTGATCTGGCCAACCGCCGACAGGAGACCGGCAGCGAAGTCGCCGTGCCCGGCGATGAGCGCGCGGACTTCCGCGTCCGCATCACCCGGCTCACTCATCGTCTTCCACCAGGTACTGCCTAACGTCCGCCTGCTCGCGCATGCGCCCGATGAGCCGTTCGTTGAACGCCTCCGCCGGGTTCACGCCGCTGTAGCGCAGCAGATGGTTCATCGCGATGACTTCGGCGATCACGGTGATGTTCTTTCCAGGATTCAGGAACACCTTGATCTTCGGCAGCTCGACACCGAGGATCGTGGTCGTCTCGGTATCGAGACCGGTGCGGTCGACGACGGCATCCTGGTCCCACTCCTCCAGGTGAACCACCACCTCCATGCGCTTCTGCTGGCGCACGGCCCGGATGCCGAAGATCGCGGGAATGTCGATGAGCCCAACGCCGCGAATTTCCATGAAGTGGCGCTGGAGCTCGTGCCCTCGTCCGATCAGGAGGTCGTTGCCGCGGCGCGTCATGATCACGAGATCGTCAGCCACGAGACGGTGCCCACGCTCCACCAGATCGAGCACGCATTCGGACTTGCCGATACCGCTCTTTCCGGTGAAGAAGAGGCCGACGCCGAAGACATCCGCCAGCGAGCCGTGGAGCGTCGTGGAGGGCGCGAACAGGTCGTCGAGAATCGGCTTCGTGCGCCGATAAAACTCACCGGTCTTGAGCGGCGTGCGGAACACGGGCACGCCATGCTCGCTCGCGATCGCCTGCGAATCCCGACGGCAGCTCCTGCGCTTTCGTGACGAACACGCACGGCAGCTCGAGCGCGAAGAACATTCGAAGCACGTGCTCGCGGGCCTCCCGCGCCAGCGAGCCGAGATACTGGATCTCCGTCTCGCCGAACGCCTGAAGCCGATGCGCAGGAAACCGATCGAGGTAGCCCGCCAGCACGAGTCCGGGGCTCGACACGTCGGCGCTCGTCACGAGGCGATCGAGTCCGCCGGTGCCGATCTGTTCCAGCGGGAGCCCGCGCTTCAGGCGCGCGACGAGGGCGCCGACGGTGAGCGGTCGATTCACGCGCGCTCGATCTTCTTATTGCGCGTCTTTGGCGTCCGCTTGAGCTGGCGGGCCTGCGCTTCCAGTCGGCCGATGGCGAAACCGAGCGCCGGTCCGAAAAAACGGGCGCTGCCCTCCGCCACCATCGCGCGTCGTCGCGGCGCGTGCAACACGATCTCGACGCGGCGCGTCGGTCCGTCCTCCTCGAAACGAACGACGGCCTTCACGGCGCGGCTCAGACGAGCGGCGAGCCGCATGACCGCGATGCGGGCACGCTCACGCATGCGATCGGACACCTGCGCATGGTGCGACTGGAACAGAATCTCCACTGTATTCCTCCTACTTACGACGCGTCTGCCAGATGAGACTCGGTCTCGAGGGTCGCACGCTCCCAGGTAAACGACTCGGCGAAGGTACGGGCGTTGGCACCGAGCGTTCGCACCAGCTCAGGCGAGCCGGCGATACGCCGGAGGGCCGCCGCCATTGCAGCGGTATCGCCATGTGGCACAAGGAAGCCTGTGTCCCCGTCGCGTACCGATTCACGGATCCCCGGCGAGCTCGAGGCGACGACCGGCGTACCGCAGGCTGCCGCCTCGAGATTCGTGATCCCCCACCCTTCCTTCGGCGACGCGAACGCGAGCGCCCACGAGCGTCGAAGAAGCGAGACCTTGTCCTGCTCACTGATACGCCCAAGAAACCTTGCCCGGTCGCCGAGGTCAAGCGATCCGGCGAGGCGCTCGAGCTGCGGCCGATAGTCGCCCGCACCAGCGATTTCGAGCGTCGCGTCCGGGATTGCCGCCTCGGCGAACGAGCGAATCACGAGGTCGACTCCCTTGTACTTCTTGAGGCGGCCGAGGTACGCGAACGACGGGGACGCCGAGCGGACCTCGGCCGCCGGCGTGTAGTGGCGGGTGTCGATCCCCGGGTAGATCACACGGACGAGGCGACGCGGGATGCCGCGCTGCACGAGATCGTCGGCCGTGCTCTCGCTGATGGCGTGAAAGGGGACGCCGCGATACTCCGACGCGAGTGGCCGCTCCGATAGCCACACAACCGCCGCAACAGGCGCTGGAAGCTCCTCGAAGGCGGTGCCCCCGAACAGGTGTGGAACGAGGGCGACGACGCGCCGTGCACCCCAGCGCGGCGTGAAAAGGGGCACCTTGTTCACGTCCTCGACGAGGACGTCGTGCGGCCGGTCCGGAAAGAGACGGCGGTAAGCCCCACGCGCGAGCAGGGGCCACGTAAGCCGCGTCCCGATGCGGATGACGTCGATGCCGTCGAGCGTGGCACGCGGCGGACATCCTGGCCAGCCCCCGCAGAGCAGCGTGACCTCGTGCCCGCGTGCGGCCAATCGTCCAAAAATCTCGTGAAGGTGGATCTCAGCCCCGCCAGCCTGCGGGTTTTCACGGTCCTGCCAGTTAACAAGCAGAATGTTCACGGACAGGAGTTGGGGCGGATGGCGGACGGCGGACGGCGGATGGCGGGGCGACAACGCAACGCCGTTTGGCCGCCGTCCGCCATCCGAGGGCCGCCTTCCGGGCTCACAAGCGTCCCATCTTCCGAGCCAGCGCGTCCAGCACGCCGTTCACGAACTTCGCGCTCTGCGGGCTGCCATAGCGCTCCGCGAGGCGAATCGCTTCCTGCAGCACCACACGCGGCGGCGTCTCGCCGATCGAGAGCTCGGCCGCGGCAAGGCGAAGGACCGAGCGCTCGATAGCGCCCAGGCGCTCCATGCGCCAATTCTCCGTCACGTCCGCGAGATTGCGGTCGATCTCCGCACGACGGCCGGCGATGACGTGAATCAGCACCGCCGCCAGGCGACGCTCATCCGCCGAGACCGCGAGGTCGTCCCAGACGCGTTCCGAGACTCGCTCGAGGTTCTGCTGCCCACGCATGTCCCACGCGTAGAGCGCCTGCAAGGCCCGCGAGCGGGCGTGGGTTTCAGTCCTCCGTGGTGCCATCGATCTGATCGAAGAGATCCGCCATCTCGAGCGCCGCCAACGCGGCGTCCCACCCCTTGTTTCCGTGCTCGCCGCCAGCGCGCGCCTCGGCCTGCGCCATCGTGTCGCACGTGAGGAGCCCGAACGCGATAGGGACGTCGAAGTCGGCGCTCGCGGTCGCGAGACCACGGGACGCTTCACCGGCCACGAAGTCGAAATGCGGTGTGTCGCCGCGAATGACCGCGCCGAGCGCGACAACCGCCTCGTAGCGTTCCGTCGCCGCGGCGTGCCGCGCGGCTCCTGGTAGTTCCCACGCGCCCGGCACCCAGAAGACGTCGACGTCGTCGAACGCCACGCCGTGCTTGATGAGTGCGTCCATCGCACCGTCCAACAGCCGCTGCGTGATCATTTCGTTGAACCGGCTGACGAGGACCGCGCAACGACGACCCTGACCGCGCGGCGATCCAGTGAACTCTGGCATTTACAGCGCGCGCAGGTGGCCGAGCTTCTGCACTTTCGTCGCCAGGTAGCTGGCGTTTTCCTCGGTGGTCGGCGCTTCGATGCGCACGCGATCCACGACGCTCAGCCCGTAGCCCTCGAGGCCCACCAGCTTCTTCGGATTGTTCGTCAGCACACGAATGGATTTGAGACCGAGATCGAGCAGGATCTGCGCGCCGATGCCGTAGTTCCGGAGATCAGGCTTGAAGCCTAACGCCTCATTGGCCTCGACGGTGTCGTGTCCGCCATCCTGGAGCTCGTACGCCTTGAGCTTGTTGAGGAGGCCGATGCCGCGCCCTTCCTGATCGAGGTACACGACGACCCCGCGGCCCTCGCGGGCGATCATCTCCATCGCCGTGTGCAGCTGCCAGCCGCAGTCACAGCGCATCGAGTGAAACACGTCGCCCGTTAGGCACTTGGAGTGCATGCGCACGAGCACGGACTCGCCGTCGTCGACGTCGCCGTACACGAGCGCCACGTGCTCGCGCGTGTCCACGTCGTTGCGATAGCCGACGATGCGCCAGTCCTTGCCCGCGATGTCCGTCGGCAGGCGCGCTTCCGCGACGCGATGAACGAGCCGCTCGTTCTCGAGCCGGTGCGCGACGAGCTGCGCCACCGTGACGAACGTGAGGCCGTGGTCGGCGGCGAAGCGCGCGAGATCATCGCGCTTCATCGTCGTGCCGTCCTCATTCAGGATCTCGCAGATGACACCCGCGGGATAGAGCCCGGCGAGTCGCGCCAGGTCGACCGCCGCCTCGGTGTGTCCGACGCGCTGCAGCACGCCGCCGTGCCGTGCGCGCAACGGGTGCACGTGCCCGGGACGCCTCAGATCACCGCGAACCGTGGCCGGATCGACCGCAACCTGGATCGTTCTCGCGCGGTCGGCGGCACTGATGCCGGTCGTCACGCCGAAGCGCGGCGCCGCATTGATGCTCACCGTGAACGCGGTGCGGAACGCGTCGGTATTCTCGTCGCCCTGCGGCGGAAGTCCGAGCTGATCGACGCGCTCGCCCGTGAGCGCGAGACAGATCATGCCCTTCGCCTTGAGCATGAAGTTGATGATCGCGGGCGTGACGAGCTGCGCCGCGCAGATCAGATCACCTTCGTTCTCGCGGTCTTCGTCGTCCGCGACGACGACGAGCTTGCCGGCGCGAATGTCCGCTATTGCCTGAGGGATAGTACCGAATTTCATGGTCGAGGGGACTGGGGACTCGGGACTGGGGACTCGGCTGCGTCGCGTTGCATTCGCTTCCCTGTTCCCGGTTCCCTGTTCCCGTCCGTAAGGACGGATCAACTGCCTAACAAACTTACCTATCACATTGCCTTCCACGTGCACGGCGTCGCCGGTCGTCAAATCGCCGAGCGTCGTATGCCGCAGTGTGTACTCGATCAACGACAGCTGGACCACGTTCGGTTGCGGGATCGCGTTCACCGTGAGGCTCACGCCATCGACCGTGATGGAACCGTGCGGCACCAGCAGTTCTCCGATCTCAACGGGAACCGCCACGTCGACGAGCACGGCATCCTCGAACGGCTCGACGCCGCGAACGGTTCCCACGCCGTCGACGTGACCCTGCACGATGTGGCCGCCGAGTCGATCGCCGGCACGGAGCGCTCGCTCGAGGTTCACGCGCTTGCCTTCTGCCCAGCCGCCGATCGCCGTTCGCCCCAATGTTGTAACGACAGCAGCGACAGAAAACCGGCCATCCGCACGATCGCGAACCGTCAGGCACGCGCCATTCACGGCAATGCTCTCGCCGTCGACGAGGTCGTCATAGCGTGAGCGAATCACGAACTCGCGACCGGCTGACGTGTCCGCGACGCGGTCGATGATGCCAACATCGTCGACGAGCCCGGTGAACATCAGATTGGATGCAGAGCGTACACGGTCATGAGATCGTCGTCCAACTCGACCCTGCGCACGATCGGAAATCGCCGTGCGCCCGACGCCGCCATTGTAGGGGCGTTCTCGAACCCCGGCAGCGAACCGGCGCCAAGCAGGACTGGAGCCTGAAAGATAATCAGCCGATCGACGAGGTTGGCACCGAGCAGCGCGCCCGTGATCATCGCGCCGCCCTCGACGAGTAACGAGCGGATCCCGCGCTGGCGGAGCGTGCGCATCGCTTCGTCGAGCGATGTGGCCGCAACCACGTCGACGCCGAGGGCCATGAGCCGACGCGCGTGCGCGAGGTCGACCGATTCCGCGACCACGATTGTCGGCACTTCGCTCGCCGTGCGAGCCAGCGCGCTCGCGAGCGGCAGTTGGCCGCGCCGCGTGAACACCACGCGGGCAGGCGGCACGCGCGGCGGCGGCGCATCGCGAACGGTCAGCTCCGGGTTGTCCGCGCGCACGGTGCCGAGTCCAACGCCGACCGCGTCGCTGCCCGCCCGTAGTCGGTGGACCTCCCGCCGCGCTTTCTTGGCGGTGAGCCAGGCCGGTCCGCGACCGGCGTCCGCGATGGCACCGTCGATCGACAGCGCGAGCTTCACGCTCACCCACGGCCGGTCGGACGTTACCGCATGGAAGAACGGCGCGTTCAGCTCGCGCGCCGCCGCGACCTCGATATCGAACGCGACGTCGATCCCGGCGGCGCGCAATCGCTCGGCCCCACCCGACGCGGGTGCTGTTGGATCGCGTGTCGCGGCCACGACGCGCGAGACTCCGGCAGCGATGAGCGCGTCGACGCACGGAGGCGTCTTGCCGAAGTGATTGCAGGGTTCGAGCGACACGTAGACTGTCGCCCCACGGGCGCGATCGCCCGCGGCGCGGAGCGCTTCGACTTCCGCGTGCGCTTCGCCATAACGCGAGTGATACCCCTCGCCCACGACTACATCGTCCTTCACGACAACGGCGCCGACCATCGGGTTCGGCGCCGTCTGCCCCCAGCCTTTTTTCGCGAGCGTAAGCGCGCGCCGCACCATGGCGGCGTCGCGCTCATCAGCACGCCGCGAGGCGTAGCTCATCCGGAGTGGGTCATTCAGTTTCCGATACGAAGTCCGACGGACGCATAGGTGAGCGCGTCGTCGGCACGCTTGCCCGAGAAGCTGTTGTACGTCTCGATCGTGCCACCCGACACGCGCCCGAACTCGGCCGCGAACTTGAGGAACGGGAAGTTGAGCGACACGTCGGCGAACATGTTCGACCGCGTCACCTTCTGCGTCAGACCGTACGGGCCGCCGTCGATGCTGAAGTTGCCCTCGTTCACGCGCACTGTTCCCGTTGCACGCGAATCGTACTGGTCTTTCCCGGCGCCGGCCGCGAGGCCGAGGAAGCCAAGCGACTTGCCAACGACGCCACGCCATGCGGACGTCTGCACGCCGATGTCCGAGATGCGTGATGTTGTCGTCGCCGGATATCGCCGAGATGCCCGTCGTCGGGAGGTCACGCCGGAGGTACGTCACCGAAACCGACGGCGTCGCGACGGACTCGGTGAGGAGTCCGAGGCGCCCGCCGAAGCCGAGCTTGAGCGAGCCGCCGGGGACGGAGAGCGCGACCTTGCTGCGCGTGAACTCCGGCACGTACGTGGCACTCACGAGCGCATCGAGCGCGAACGCGTGAGTGACGCCCATCGGGACGCCACCGAACACTCCCAGCGCGCCCTCGACGGTCGGCAGCCCGACCACCTGGTCGTTCACATCATAGTCGCTCCGGACCGCCCCAGTGATCGCGGCGTCCATGTTCTCCACCTGCGGCACGCGTCCGCGAATGCCGTTCCCGCGCACGCCGATCGAGAAGTGGCCAAGGCCGCCTAACGCGCCGCCGGTGCCGAGCGTCGCACTGCCGCCGACGAGCCCGATGCCGAGCTGCGGCGTCATGAACGCGAAGATGTCGACCGCCTTCTGACAGGCGTCCTGTACCGCGCGATCAGGCAGCGTCAGCCCGGGGCAGCGCGGGTCGATGCCCTGCGCGTGGAGCGCGGCCGGGACCGAGAGTGCGACCGCGAGACCGGAGAGCGCAACAACCGTACGGAGCGGGGAGCTCGGTGAAACCTTCGAATGCGATCGACTTCGAGTGCGACTTCATGCCGGTGGATCCTCAGCTGAGAGTGACACGCCCGCTGCCGGGGACAACTCGCCCCAGCGGCCAAGCGTTCACGCCCGCCGCGGCAGCGCTCGCAACGATCGCGTCGGCACCGCTCGCCGAACTGACGACGATCATGCCGACGCCCATGTTGAACGCGCGGAACATCTCATCGCGCGGGACTTGCCCCGCGCGCTCGAGGACCCGGAAGGCGTTAGGCACCTCCCATGTTGCCGTGTCGACCACGGCGTCCAGCGAATCCGGCAGCGCGCGGTTGAGATTTCCCGGGATACCGCCGCCCGTGATGTGCGCCATGGCGTGGACGTGATCCTCCGCACCATCGAGCACCGGGAGCAGCGACGCGAGATACGACTGGTGGACTCGCAGTAACACGTCGGCCACCGAGCCGTCCTCCCCCGGAAAGGGGTCGTGCGGACCGAGGCGCAACCGCTCCGCCACGATCCGTCGCGCCAGCGAGTACCCGTTGGTATGCAACCCCGAGCTCGCCAACCCGACCAGCACGTCCCCGTCACGCACACGCCCTGAATCGAGCACGCGCGCCTCTTCCACACATCCGACGATGAAGCCCGCCAGATCGTAATCCGGCGGCACATACAACCCTGGCATTTCGGCAGTCTCGCCGCCGATCAGGGCACACCCGTTCTCGCGACAGCCTGCCGCCACACCACTCACTACCCCTTCCACGACCGCCGGCTCGAGCTTGCCGAACGCGACATAATCCAGGAAGAACAGCGGCCGCGCGCCCTGCACGAGGATGTCGTTCGTGCAGTGGTTCACGAGGTCGTGACCGACCGTATCGTGCCGATCGGCCTCGATGGCGACCTTGATCTTCGTGCCGACACCGTCCGCGCTGGCGACGAGCAGCGGACTCGTTAGGCCCGACGGCATCCGGAACATTCCGCCAAAGCCGCCGAACGCGCCGCGCATGCCCGCGGTGCGCGTCGACTCGACGAGACGCGCGAGACGCCCCTTCGCGTCGTCGGCCGCCTCGATGTCGACGCCCGCGCTGCGATAGTCGAGCGCCCCGCTCGTGGCGCCGTCGGGGGCCGGTCACGCGGGCAGATCCTCCTCGTACGCGACGAGTCGTCGGAACTCGGTGAGACGTTTCCGGATGTCCGACGTGTCGATCTCGAGCAGGCGTTGAATCGAGAATCGCTCCACCGCGAACGAGCCCATCGCCGAGCCGTACACGACCGCGCGACGGAGACTGTCGTCGTCGATGCGGCCCGTGCGCGCCAGGTAGCCCATGAATCCACCGGCGAAGGAATCGCCGGCGCCCGTCGGATCGAACACATCCTCGAGCGGGTAGGCCGGCGCGAAGAACACGGAGTTTTCGGTGAACATGAACGCGCCATGCTCGCCCTTCTTGATGATCACGTGGCGCGGCCCGCGCTTCATGATCCATCGCGCGGCCTTCACGAGGTTCGCCTCCTCGGTGAGCTGCCGCGCCTCGCTGTCATTGAGCGTGATGAGATCCACGTGCTCGAGGAGCGCGAGGAGATCGGGACGACGGCTCTCGATCCAGAAGTTCATCGTGTCGCAGGCCACGAGCTTCGGGCGCTCCACTTGCTGCAGCACGTCCAGCTGAAGCCGCGGATCGATGTTCGCGAGAAAGACGAACGGCGCTCGGCGGAACTGTTCGGGGATCTTCGGCCGGAAGTGCGAGAAGACGCCGAGTCGCGTCTCGAGCGTTTCGGCGGAGTTGAGGTCGTGCCGGTATCGCCCGCGCCAGCGGAATGATTCACCGTCGGCGCGCTCGAGTCCCGCGAGATCGACGCCGCGTTGCGCCAGCGGCGCGAGCTTGTCGACGGGATAGTCACTCCCCACGACGCCGACGAGCTGCACGGGCGCGAAGTGGCTCGCGGATGCGGAGAAGAACGTGCCCGACCCGCCCAGCACATCTTCGGCTTTGCCGAAGGGAGTCTCGACGGAATCAAGGGCGACAGAGCCGACTACCAGGACGGTCATGATTTCGGGGGAAAGAGCAAGCTGGTGGCTGGGTGGTCGTGCTGGTGGCTGGGTGACGCTGGGTGCAGCTGGTCACTCAGCATCACCCAGCAACAAGCACCCACACCCAGCAACAAGCCGCAGTCGTCGATCACATTCTCTCCGGCGCCGAGATGCCGAGGATGCCTAACGCATTGCGGAGCACGATCTGGGTCGCGCGGGCGAGGACGAGGCGTGCCGTGCGCAGCGGTTCCGGTTGGTCGAGCACGTGATGCTCGTGATACCAGCGGTGGGCGAGTCCCGCCGTGTCCTGCAGGTAGGCAGCGATGCGATGCGGCTCCAACGCGTCGGCCGCGCCAACGACGAGCGACGGAAAGTCCACGAGTTGCTTCGCGAGCTCTCGCTCTTCCAGCGTGTCGAGCACGGCGAGGTCGACGCTCGATGCGTCGATCGACGCCGGGTCGATCCCGCCCTGCCGAAAGATGCCGCACATACGCGCGTGCGCCATCTGAATGCGATAGATCGGATTCTCGTCGGATTGCGTGCGCGCGAGATCGACGTCGAACCGGAGTTGCGACTCCGGCTTGAGCATGAGGTAGAAGTAGCGAACAGCGTCGCGCCCGACCCAGTCGATCAGGTCGCGCACGGTGACGATGTCGCCCGCTCGCTTGGAGAACTTCACCTCCTGCCCCTCGCGCATCACCGTCACCATCTGGTGCAGCGCGTACTCGGGGTACCCCTCCGGGATACCCATGCCTAACGCCTGCAGACCCGCGCGGACACGGGTGACCGTGCTGTGGTGGTCGGCGCCCTGCACGTTGATGGCGCGCTGGAAGCCTCGGCCCCACTTGTCCACGTGATACGCGACGTCCGGCAGGAAGTACGTGTAGTCGCCGCCGCGCTCCCTGCTCCGGCGCATCACGCGGTCCTTGTCGTCGCCGAATCCGGTCGTGCGCAGGAACAGCGCGCCATCCTGTTCGTACGTGTGACCCGACTGGACGAGCGCCTCCACGGTCGAACCGACCTTGCCGTCGGTGTACAGCGAGCTCTCGAGAAAATAGTTGTCGAACTTGACGCCGAACGCCTGCAGGTCGAGGTCCTGTTCCTTCCGGAGCGCTGCAACCGCGAACTTCCGCACCGCGTCGGCGTCCTGACCCTCCGGATCTTCCGGATGCTGGGCCATGTAATCGAACGCGATCTCGCGGATGTAGTCCCCGTGGTATCCGCCCTCGGGGATCGCGAGCGCACCGGTGCGTGACTCCGCGATGCGCGCCTGCACGCTGCGGGTGAGGTTGGCGATCTGCGCGCCGGCGTCGTTGTAGTAGAACTCGCGCGACACGCGCCATCCGGTCCATTCGAGCAGACTCGCGATGGCGTCGCCTAACGCTGCCTGACGGCCGTGGCCGACGTGCAGCGGGCCGGTGGGGTTCGCCGACACGAACTCCACGTTCACGTGGCGCCCCTGGCCCACGTCCGCACGGCCATACTGCGCGTCCGCGGTGACGATGTCGCGCAATCCACCAGCAACGGTCCCGGTGTCGAGCCGGATGTTGATGAACCCCGGCCCGGCGACGTACGCCTCGCTCACGCCGGCGCGCGCGAGATCCATGAGCCCGATGAGATCGGTGGCGATCTCCTGCGGCTTGCGGCGCAACGGCCTGGCGAGCGTCATGGCGAGATTCGTCGTCCACTCGCCGAACGACGGATCACGCGGCCGCTCGAGCACCGGCGCCACCGGCTCGGGCGCGCCTAGCGAGCGGGCTGCGCGAGTCAGCTCGTCACGAATGAGATCAGGCGCGCTCATTCGCTGGTGCCGCCCTTCGTCTTCCCCGACGACGGTTTGCTCTCGGTGCTCTTCGGCGTCTTCGCGGGCTCGGCCTTGGCGGTGCTATTGCTCGATTCCGCTTTCGGCGCGGCGCTGCTGCCGCTGTCCGATTTCGCGCCGTCGCTCTTACTCGACGATTTGGCGTCTCCACTCGACTCGCTCTTCGAGTCAGCCTTGGGCTCGCCCTTGGATTCGCCCTTGGCCTCAGAGCCCGACGACTCCGGTCCGGACGTTCGGTGCGCGTTCCGCCCGTAATCGGTCAGGTAGAAGCCGCTCCCCTTGAAGACCAGTCCGGCACCGGCGGACATGCGTCGCTCGGCGATGGCGCCGCAGACCGGGCATGCGAACTCGGCCTGCGCGTCGCTGATCTTGCGAAAGAAATGCTCGAAATCGTGCCCGTTAGGGCAGCGATACTCGTAAGTGGGCATTGATACGAAACTTAGGGAGCCAGGGCGGACCCGTAACATAGCGGGCCCCGGTAGCGCACTCAAGCCGGGCGGTACTCTCCCCACACGGCGCGGAGTGCATCCGAGATCTCGCCCACGGTGGCGCGCGCACGAACCGCGTCCACGATGAGCGGCATCAGGGCCGTCCTCGGCGTCGCGGCCGATTCCGCATACGGCGGCGCGGCTGCACGCACGGCGGCGAGCACCGCGTTCACACGCTCACTATCGCGTTTCGCGCGCACGGCGGCCACGCGCTCGACCTGCTCGCGCTCGAGGGTCGAGAAATCCGGGCGTCGGAATCGCCGGCGCGTCGTTGCCATCAGTGAATCGATTGACGCCGACGACCACGGTCTCGCCTGCTTCGACTCGCAGCTGATGCGCATACGCACTGCGCGCGATCTCTTCCTGGAAAAACCCGGCGGCGATAGCACGTTCGGCGCCGCCAAGCTCATCGACTTTCTCGATCAGCGCGATCGCCTGTCGCTCGATCTCGGTCGTCAGGGATTCCACGTAGTAGCTGCCCGCGAGTGGATCGACGGTGTTCGCGATGCCCGACTCATAGCCGACGATCTGCTGCGTGCGTAACGCGAGCGTTGCTGCTTCCGCGGTAGGCAGCGCGAGCGCCTCGTCGTAGCCGTTGGTGTGCAACGACTGCGTACCGCCTAACGTCGCTGCCAGCGTCTGGACCGCCACGCGAACCACGTTGTTGAGCGGCTGCTGCGCCGTCAGTGTGACGCCGCCGGTCTGCGTGTGAAAACGCAATCGACAGCTCGCATCGCCCGCCCCGAACCGCTCGCGCATGAGGCGACTGTAGATCCGGCGCGCCGCGCGGAACTTCGCGACTTCCTCGAACAGGTCGCTGTGGGCGGCGAAGAAGAACGAGAGGCGCGGCGCGAAGCCATCGACGGCGAGTCCTGCAGCGAGGGCCTGCTTCACGTACTCGATGGTGTTCGCAAACGTGAACGCGAGCTCCTGCACCGCCGTCGATCCCGCCTCGCGGATGTGATACCCGGAGATCGATATGGGATTCCACTCCGGAACCTCCGCCGCGCAGAATCGGAAGATCTCGGCGATGAGCGCGAGACTGGGCAGCGGCGGGTAGATGTACGTGCCGCGCGCGATGTACTCCTTCAGCACATCGTTCTGAATCGTCCCGCTCACCTGCTGACGCGAGATGCCGCGTTCTTCAGCGGCGACGATGTACATCGCCAGCAGCACGCCCGCGGTCGCGTTGATGGTCATGGACGTCGACACGGACTCGAGCGGCAGCCGCGCGAGCAGGACGTGCATGTCCTCCACGGAATCGATCGCGACACCCACGCGTCCCACTTCGCCGAGGGCTCGCGGCGAGTCCGAGTCGATGCCCATCTGCGTTGGAAGGTCGAACGCGACCGAGAGGCCCGTCTGCCCAGCGGCGAGGAGATGCTGGAAGCGCTCGTTCGTCTCCGCCGCTGTTCCGAAGCCGGCGTACTGGCGCATCGTCCAGAGCCGGCCGCGGTACATCGTGGGCTGCACGCCGCGCGTGTACGGGAATCGACCCGGGTCCCCGAGGTCGCGGGCGTAGTCGGTCGGCGCGTCGTTAGGCCGGTACACCGGCGCGATGGGGATGCCGGACGGCGTGACGCGTTCGCCGGACGAGTTGGCGGCTGATGCGGTCGGGCGGGACGTGGCGGTCAGGGCTCTGCTCCGAATGCGGTCACGCCTAATGATACGTCAGAGGCGGTCATTCCGAGCGCAGCCGCGAAGCGGCGGCAGTCGAGGAATCGCGAGTCTGACCGGTAGAGAGCGTTGTCATTCCGAGCGGAGTCGAGGAATCGAGCCTCTCTCGGTAGAGGGCCCTCTGCCGGACGACTCGATTCCTCGACTCCGCGCCTTCGGCGCTCCGCTCGGAATGACACGTGTTTCGCGCCGCCGCTCCGACCGCCTACGCGGGCGTCGCCGACAGCGCAGCCTCGCCCGTGAGCATCTGCGACGCCGCCTCGACCTCGCTCTTGCTGCCGATAAATAGCGGCGTTCGCTGGTGGAGCTCCGTCGGATTGACGTCGAGGATCCGCTGCTGGCCGTCGCAGGCGAGGCCACCCGCCTGTTCGACGACGAACGCGAGTGGATTGGCCTCATAGAGCAGGCGGAGCTTGCCTTGCTTGTTCCGGCGATTGGCCGGATAGCAGAACACGCCGCCACCCAGAAGGTTGCGGTGGAAGTCGGCCACGAGCGACCCGACATAGCGCACGCTGAGCGGCTTTCGCGAGCCGCCGATACCGCGATAGCTGCGCATGAGCTGCCTCACCGGATCCGCCCAGTCCTCCTCGTACGAATCGTTCACGGACAGGTAGCGCCCGCGCTCCGGAATTCTGATGTCGGGATGAGAGAGCAGGAACTCGCCGATGGACGGATCGAGCGTGAAGCCGTGCGCGCCCTGGCCCGTCGTGTACACGAGCATCGTACTCGAGCCGTAGATCACATAGCCGGCCGCGACCTGGCGCCGGCCCGGCTGGAGAAGATCCTCCATCTCGCCGCGCGCGCCGCGCGTGATCTTCCGCACGACCGAGAAGATCGTTCCGACCGGAACGTTGACGTCGATGTTCGATGAGCCGTCGAGTGGGTCGAACAGCAGCACGTACTTCCCGCATTTGAAGTTCTCGGGAATGGGGATGATGTCGGGCTCCTCCTCCGACGCCATCGCGCACAGGCGCCCACCGTGGTCGAGCGCCTTGATGATCGTCTCGTTGGCGAAGACATCGAGCTTCTGCTGCATCTCACCCTGAACGTTCTCCTGCTCCGCGGAGCCGAGAATGTCGGCGAGACCGGCGCTCCTGACCTTGTTGGCGATCATCTTCGCCGCCAACGCGAGGTCATAGAGAACGCCGGACAGCTCGCCGGTCGCTTCGGGGTGGAGGCGCTCCTGCTCGATGATGAAGCGCTCGATGGTGACGACCAATGTGGCGGTGTGCTTGACCACGGTTACACGTCCTGCGTTGATGGAGTGGCGCCGCTCCCCGCGAGTCGCGCCGATGCATACCGCCGCGCATCGACTTCGAAGCGGTTGGCCTGGTAGCCTCGCCGCAACGATTCCCAGATGTAATGCAACGGGAACGACACGCTGGCCTGAAACTGCTGAACGTGGCGGATTTCGTGCAAGAGCAGTTCCGCTTCCCATTTCAGGCGCGGGTCGAGCCAGATCGTGCGCCATAACGTTATGCCCGACACCGTCGTCGCCCCGAGACTCCAGCCGCCAACCCGCAGAGGGAGTCCGCCCACACGATACTGAGCGTCGCGAAGTTCCGGGTAGCGCTCGGCCAACTGTGGCGGCAGTTCAACAGCGCGGCCAAGCAGCGCCTCGATTGCTCGGCTCAGCGGACCCACCGCCCGCCCCCCGCCTCTACGCTGACAGCGCGACCATCAGTGCGCACGACGACGGTCCCGAGTTGATCGGTCCGAAGCACCTGGGCACCTGCCTCGCCTAAAGCCCGCACCACGTCGATGCTTGGGTGCCCATATGTGTTCGCGGCGCCGACGGACACGAGCCCCACGCGCGGCTGCACGGCGGCGAGAAACGCCGGGGTCGTGCTGGTCCGGCTGCCATGGTGCCCGACCTTGAGGACGTCGGCTCTCAGGCCATCCGCGTTATGCGCCAGCATCCATTCCTCCTCGCCCGCCTCGGCGTCCCCGGTCATGAGGAATCGTACCTGCCCGTACTGCACCAGCGCCACCGCGCTCGCCTCGTTCGCATCGCTGAGCGACGCCGTCCACGACGAGTCCGGCGCCAGAAACCGGATGCGCACGCCGTCGATGTCGAGCGAGTCATCAGGATGCACGCGGCGCCACGCGACATGGTGCTGAGCGGCGGCCTCGAGCGACTCACGGTACGGCGTACTGCCAGCGATGTACGCCGCATCCCAGTACTCGGCCGGTTCGAGCGCGCTGACCACCGATGCTCCGCCTCCGACGTGGTCGCTGTGCGGATGCGAGAGCACGAACGCGTATACCTCACCGCCGCGCCGGCGGATGTAAGGGATCACAGTCGAGCGACCAGCGTCGCCACCAATCCAGCTTCGGCCGGCATCGAACAGAATCCATCGGCCTCTCGGGGTGCGGAGCGCAAGCGCGTCACCCTGCCCCACATCGATCATGTGCATCTCCATGACGCCGCCGCCGCCTGATATCTGAACACCGAGAGCGATGGCGGCGCACGCGAGGCCGCCGAGGATGAGACTCCGCGCGCGCCACGCGCTTCCGGGAGCGCTGGCACACGCGACGACGAGCGAAGCCGAGACGACGCCAAGCAACCCCGCCGTCCATAACGTGGGCGCGACCGGCACCGCGGCGAACGGGATTCGCGTCGAAACGTTGGCGACGACATCGACTGCCTGAAGCAGCACGTGCGCAGCATTCGCCGGAAACGCGGCAACCGCGGGGACAGGTGACAGTACGAGTGCGAGGAACAGCGTTGGCTGCAGTACCGTGAAGATCGGCCCGGCCGCCAGATTCGCGAGCGGCGCGACAATGCTCACGCGACCGAACGTCCAGGCGATGAGCGGTAGCGACACGATCGAGGCAAGTGTCGATACGATGAGGTCTCGGGCAATCACCCGTCGCCAGCCGGTCACGCGCCCAGCGAGCACGTGTCTCGCGAGCGCGCCGGACGCGATGAGCGCCGCCAAACCGGCGACGCTCAACTGGTAGCCGAGATCCACCATGATGCGCGGATTCACGAGCGGGGCCCAAGCCCCGAGCGCCAACGCCGCCCACGGAGACGTTGGTCGTTGCGTTAGGCGGGAGAGGGCGCTGGCGCCCAGCATGACGGCCGAGCGCACGGCCGGTGCGGGAGCGCCAATGACGACGACGTAGAGTGCAGTGATGATGAGTGCGAGCCACGTCGATGCGGCGCGCGATGCACGGGCGGCGGACAGCAGCAGCTCGACGGCTCCCGCAATGATCGCGACGTGCAGCCCGGACACGGACAACAGATGTACGATGCCGGCATCCGCATAACGCGACCGGATCCCGGCATCGAGGGTGCGCGTGTCGGCGATCAGGAGCGCCCTCGCGAGAGATGCGTCGGATCCGAACGTCGCGTCTATCGCGCGACCGGCGCGCTCGCGCCACCGCCGTGCGAGGTCCGGACCCGCGCGGACCGCAAGCGTCGCGTGCTGCACGATGATGACAGTACCGGCGTGGGCCGCATCTCCACCGACCGTGACGCGGGAGCCCGCGACCGCAACACCGTGTTGGACGAGGAGACTGGCGCGCATGGCGCAGCCATGATCGTCCACGGTGGCGGGGACGCGAGCCCCGGGACGCGCATCGGCTCTCGACGACGGCCGTGTAAACGACATGGGCGTCCGCCTCCGCCGTCGCGGGGATCGCCGCCCGCTCGCAGCGCGCGTCCGCATCCGCGGCGACCTTCGCCCGGAGGACGCCCGCGACCGCGAGCAGGCCCAGAGCTCCAAGCCTCGCGTCGCGGCGAGCGACGGCTGCCATCCCCATCGCGGCTGACGCGAGCAGCCCGGCTAACGAAGCGCCGCCGAACCCGAGAAGGAGTCCGGCGGCGTGAGCGATGAACGCGGCGGTGATGAGCGGCAAGAGAGTCTCCTGCTATCCGCCCTCTCCCAGTGGGATGTAGTCCTCGGGGCCGTGGCGCGGATTCTGGTTGACGCGGCGCATGGCGTCGAACACCAGCACCGCGATCTCGGCTCGTGCCTGATCGCCCGCAAGCGAGACGCGCGTGACAGCCGCTCCAATCGGAGAGCCGCCGATGTACCGCGGTCTAGCTTTGTTCAACGCCTGCGCGATCACGTCATCGTGACAGCGCTCACAGGAGCAATACTCCGCGTGGCGCTGCTTGAGCTGCACGTAGACCTCGCCCACCATCTCTTCCAGCGCGTTTTTCATACGGCCATCGGCAACGGCGCGCGCTCGCGACTGTGACATACCGCACCGGTAAAGGTCGAGCCCGTGGTGCCAGTGAGCTCGACGGTGAAGTAACGACCGATCATCGAGTCGTCGCCCGGCATGAGCACGGTCTTGAAGTCGCGCGTTCGGGCCTGCAGGAGATCACCCCGCCGCGCACCCTTCTCGACCAGCACTTCGCGTTTCGCGCCAAGGAGCGTCATGTTGCGCTCCCGGGCACCGCGCCGGACTGTATCGATGAGACGCGCGAGACGCTCTGTCGCCACCGCATCGGGGACGGTCATTTCGACCGGCATGCGTGTGGCGGGGGTTCCGTCCCGGGGGGAGAACTTGAAGGTGTAGGCATCGTCGAAGCCAACGGCGCGCACCACCTCGAGCGTGTCCTCGAAGTCGGCGTCCGTTTCCCCCGGGAATCCAACGATCACATCGGTGGTCAGCGCCAGACCCGGAATGGCGGCGCGCAGCCTCTCGACACACTCCAGATACCCCTCGCGCGTGTACCGCCGGAGCATCCGTTTGAGCACGGAGTTGGAGCCGGACTGCATAGGCAGGTGCACATGCTCGCACACTGCATTCACGTCGGCCATCGCCTCGATGACGGCAGGCGAGAAATCGTTAGGGTGCGGGCTCGTGAAGCGAACGCGCCGAATCCCCGACACCGCGCCGACCGCCCGGAGCAGATCGGCGAAGCCGTTCTCTCCGTCATGGTAGGAGTTCACGGTCTGGCCGAGCAAGACGACCTCGGTCATCCCGTCGACGACGACCTGCTCCACCTCGCGCACGACGTCCGCCAGTCGCCGGCTGCGCTCGGACCCGCGCGTCGTCGGAACGATGCAGTACGTGCAGCGATAGTCGCATCCGCGCTGCACGGGGATCCAGGCTTTGACCTTGTCGAAGCGGCGCGGCGTGAAGTCCTCGTAGTGTTCCTCGAGGTCGAACGTCGTCGAGATGGCGCGCTCACCGCGGCGGGCGCCGTCGACGAGCGCGGGCAGGGCGCGGTAGCCGTCCGGTCCCACCACGAGGCTCACGTGCTTCGCCTTGGCGAGGAGCTGCGGGCCGAGGCGCTGCGCCATGCAGCCGGTGACGCCCATGATGGAATCGGGCTTCATGTTTCGCTTGAGCTCACCGAGCCGCCCGATCACGCGCTGCTCAGCGTGATCGCGAATGGCGCACGTGTTGAGCAGGATCACGTCCGCGCCGTCCGGCGATTCCACGGACTCGTAGCCGTTGGCGGTGAGCCGTCCGAGCATCAGCTCGGAATCGCTCACGTTCATCTGGCAGCCGTAGGTCTCGATGTAGACGGTTGGACGGGACATCGCGTACACGTGGTGAGCTGAGGCGTGCGAGGACCCGGTACGGCAGGGTCTTACGGGCAAGCCAAGAATACTAATCGCGGGAGCCTCGGGGCGAACGTTTGTCATCCCGAGCGCCAGCGAGGGATCTTCCCGAGAGGTCATGCGTCCGAGCCTGGCCACGAGCGAGGTTCAGATGATCCATCACAGACGCTCGAGATCCTGCCGCTGCCGCTCGGGATGACAGCTGCGGCGTCGCTCGGGATGACGCAGGCGCGGAGCGCCTCCGCGCCGCCTTCCAGTCGTGCCCGGAACCGCGCACCACGCGGAATGGTCGGATCCACGGCGACCGTCAGATAGTCCTCCGTCAGCCCCTCGCGCTGCGCCCCGCTCCCGATCGCGACCACGTCGCACTCCTGCCCTGCCCTCTCGGCGCGATGCCGCTCCACACACGCGTCGCCGATTGCGCGTAGTTCTCTGGCACGTCGATCAGCCACCACCCCATCCACGCGCGATGGCAGACGTTCCGCGGACGTTCCCGGACGAAGCGAGAACGGAAACACGTGCAGGTACGTGAACGGCAGAGACTCGATCAGCGCGACAGTCGCTGCGTGATCGGCATCCGTCTCGCCTGGAAAGCCCACGATCACGTCCGCGCCGAGCGCGAATGGTGCATAACGCGAGACCATCCGTTCCACCGCACCGGCGTAGGTCGCCGCCGTGTACCAGTGGCGACCCATGCGCTTGAGGAGCACGTCCGACCCCGACTGCAGCGGCGCATGCAGGTGAGGCACGAGTCGCGTGCGGTCGGCGAACAGATCGAAGAGCCGATCATCGACCTCCGTCGCCTCGAGTGAGCTCAGACGGAAGCGCACCCGCGGCACGGCGAGCACGAGTCGCTCGACGAGCGCCGAGAGAGACTCGCCAGTGTCGACGCCGAAGTGGCCAATGTGGATGCCGGTCAGCACGATCTCCGGATGCCGATCGGCGAGGCGCGACGCTTCGTCCACCAGCGCGTCGACGTCACGCGACCGCGCGGCGCCGCGCGCGAGCGTCGTGGCGCAGAACGTACAATGCTCGTCGCAACCGTCCTGGATGCGCAGGAGCGCGCGCGTGCCCGTCTGCACGTTAGGCGCACGCTCCGGAGCCCGGAACCCAAGCGCCGCCGCAACGGCGACGACGTCCGCACCAGGAACGACGCGATCGACGGACGGTAGCGATGCAATCGCCCCGTCATCGCGAGCAGCCGCGCAGCCCATGACGACCGTCTGTAGATCCGGGCGCACGCGGGCCGCGCGGCGAACGCTCTGCCGCAGGTCTGCCTCCGCGGCGGCAGTAACGGCGCAGCTGTTGAACACGGCAGCGTCGGCGAGATCCGGTGTCGCGACGATCTCGCCGCCGGACGCCTCGATCATCGCCCGCACCGCCTCCGTATCGTACTGATTCGCTCGGCACCCGAACGTTCGGAGGTACACCCTTCGTCGCGAGCGCTGCTCAGGGCAGGCGCTGGCCGCGTGCGGCTCGTCAGGCGGGCGCGGTCACGACGCAACGCCCGCTCCCGCGCTGGCCCGTGCCACTGGCGCGGAGGGCGGCCGAACCGGGAGGAGGATGTGGAACGCGCTGCCCGCGCCTTCGGTGCTCTGCACCCAGATGCGTCCGCCGTGCGCTTCGACCACGAGGCGGCAGAACGCGAGGCCGAGCCCGGAGCTGCGAACGCGCGGGACGTTAGGCGTCTTCACACTCTCGAACTTGTGGAAGATGACCTCGTGATACTGCGGCGGGATTCCCGGTCCATTGTCCGCGACGGTGAACAGCACGCCGCGCGGATCGATGCGCGCGAACATCCGCAACTCGACGGCGGTCGACGAGTGCACGAGCGAGTTCTGAATCAGATTGCCGAACACACGCTTGAGGAGCGCGCGATCCGCCATGAACGTCGGAGCGTCGGCCGTAACTTCGATCTTGGTGACGGCGCGCTCCTGCTGCAGGCGAAGCGCCCAATCCTGCATGATCTCGGTCACGAGTGTGGCGGGCGCCAACGGCTCGAGATCGAGCGCGATCGATGTCTCCTCGATGCGCGCGACCTCGAGCAGATCCTCGATGAGGTGCAGCAGTTCCTGCGCCTTGTTCTCCGTATCGCGAAGCGCGCCGTGCTGCGACACGCCGACGGGACCGAGATCGCCGTCGGCCAGCATCTCGAGCGTGGCGATGATGGACGTGAGCGGCGTCTTGAGGTCGTGGACGATCATCTTCATGAGATCGTCGCGCACCTTCTCCAACTCGCGCAGCTTGCGGTAGCTGTCCTCGAGCGCGTCGGTCGCCGCCTTGAGCTTGAGCAGGCTCCGCACGCGCGCGCCGAGCACCATGCGGTTGTGCGGCTTCGTGAGGAAGTCGTCGCCGCCGGCCTCGATCGCCTTCACGCGATCCGTCGTGTCGTTGAGGGCGGTGACAAAGATGACGGGGATACGCGCCGACCGGGCATCACGCTTGATTCGGCGGCAGACCTCGAACCCCGTCGCTCGATCATCGACGCCCAGATCACCGGCAGGCATGGACACGTCGAGAATCGCGAGCTCCGGGCGATGCTCGAAACAGGCAGCGAGGGCGGACGGACCGTCCTGCGCCGTCACGGTCCGGTACCCGAGCGTGTGCAGCTGATCGATCAACAACTCGACGTTCGCCGGAACGTCGTCGGCTATGAGAATGAGCGGCGCGTCGGGGCGGACTGGCTGCGTCATGGGCTCAGGGCCGGACGATCAACCCCAGACCGAACGTCCACGAACGTTCCTTGGCGTCAATGCTCCCCGCGGTGCGATACGCCCGTTCGACGTAGAGGTCGATCGATGCGCGCCCGCGTGCGAGTGGCGCGCCGGTGCCGAACGTGAACGCGGCCTCCTCCACGCTCTGCGTGCCAGCGAGAAACGGCAACTCGCGATAACGCGCGCCCGCGCGGAGCGCGAGCTGCGCCCCAATGAGGTTAGGTCCGACCGCGTCGACCCCAAGACCGAAATCCCACGTGTCCTGAGGGGTCGCACGCTCGGAGCCCAGCCCTGCCATGCGCGACCAGATCGTGCGATCGCTGCGGAATGCGACCACGATACCAGAATTCTCGTACCGGACGCCGGCACCCAGGCGCGACGGAGCATCCGCAGTGGTCCGTACAGTATCGGACTCTCGCAGCTTGAGCGTGCCGCCATAGCGCCCAGAGGCACCGAGGGTGATGGTTTTGACCGGCCGCCACATTATTCCCGCCGACACGCCAGCTCCCGAATAGTTGACGTTGATCGAGTCACGGAACGGCGCGAAGCTGAGCGAATCGTCGTATTCGCGTGACAGTGACAGCCGGTTCTCGCCCGGGAACACGTGAATCCCCAGGCCGAAAATGATGTTCTCGCGGAACGCCCACGCGCCCCCGACGCGCACATCGTTGATCGCTCCCTCGGAGCGGAACCGCTCCGTGAAGGCCACGGAATCGCCGTCGAACACCTGCTTGGCGCGCGTTTCTGTTCCCCATGTGCGATCGAGCATCGTGGAGAACGATATGCTGAGAACGCCCCGCTCCGTGATGGGCACGGCGGCGGAAAAAAGAGGGAATCGATTGGACCGTGTCGAGCCAGAGCTACCTTCCGTTTCGATCGAGCGACTCTCCTGCTCGCTCTGCAGATACATGCCGCCGCGACGCAACGTGATGAGCGCGGCCGGGTTGATCGGCGAGAGCGGATCTGTCTCCCCGGTCGCCCCACCAAGGGAACGCGAATACGCGCTCAACTGGCCCGGCGGATACCCGAACCCTTGCGCGCCAAGCGTCGCCTGCGCGGCCGCGCGCGATGCGACGAGGGCCAACGCACAACCGATGGCGTAGCGAGTCACTGCGGTCTGACGCATCACGGAATTCCGAGCTCAACCTTGTTCACGTACGTGATTCGGAGCCGCGGCCGCTGCGCTGGCGCAGCCTTGCTCGAATAGAACAGCACCACGGGCGCCGACGCACCTTCGGTCGCCGCACGCAACACGATGGCGCGCTGTAGCGACGACGCGCCGATCGCTTTCCACTCGCGCAACGCACCGACGATCTCGATGGCGCGCTGCCCGCTCTCGTTAGGCCGGAACCGCAAGCGAGTCGATCTCGAGCGCCGGTGGATTCAGAATGCCGGCCGACTTGACGACATCGGCGAGCGAAACCGCCGCGCGCACCACCTGCGGATAGATCGTCAACGAATCGGCTGCGTCCACTGAATTCGTAGGCACCTGCGTCAACAACAACGTCGCCCGCACCACCGTGGCCGAGGAGTCGACGAGGCGAGAGGGGACGTCGAACCGCAGATAGGTTCGCTGCGACGGCAAGCCTCCGACACCAAGCAAGTTGCCGGCAACGGTCGAGGGACTGAAGGCGACGAGCTGATAGTCGGTGAGATCGCTCCGCAACGTTGGGTTGTCCGTGGGCGTCGACGACGACGGACTGTTGATGATGGCTTTTACCGTCGTGTCGGGTGATGCGTCGTAGCTCAGTGTCGGCGCGCCACCGCCATCGCGGGAGACGATCCGGATCTGCGCTGATGCCGCGCTCTGCACGCGGAACCCAAGCCGGAGCCGCCGAGGCGCCGTCCCGGTGAGCTTGCCCAGCACCTTGTCGTTGAAGAGCGGGACGCGCAGCGTGTCCTTCAACTCGGTAACGGCGTACGTCCTGCCGCCAATCAACCGATCGGGACGGAACAGCGAGAGCGCCACAGAGGTCGCTGTATCGGCGGCCGTCGTGTCGACGTCGTACACCTGGAGGCTCACGGGCGCGGTGGCCTTGGTGCCGGTGGTGTCCAGCCTCAGCGTCACCATCGAGCTGTCGACCGTGTAGATCGCGCTGTCAGCCCCACCGCGCGTGAATCGCTGCGTGAGCGTATCGAACCGCATCACCGCTCGCGTGTCGAGCGTGTCGCCACGAGACGCAACGAGGAGGAACGTCTCCGTACCGATCACGGGATAGCCGAGCACCGTGGTGTCGACCGCCATGAACGTCTCGAGCACCGTGTCGCGCGAAACGATGTTCTGCTCGGGGCAAAGCGACGGGCACCCCGCCGTACTGTTCAGATCTTCCGAACACGCGGCGACGGTTCCCGCCACGCCGGCAACCAACACCATCAACCAGAACCGATTACGCAAGACGTACACTCCGTCCTTCAATGTCGAAACTGTCAACGATTGCCATGATGACGGCGTCGACCGGCCGGTCCTTCGTGGCCGCGGTCAGTCGTGCCGAGCTTCCGGTGGCATAGAGGATCACTTCACCTAGTCCTGAACCAACACTATCCACAGCGACTACGTACCCACCCTCACGACCCAGATCGGTGGTCAGGTTCTCCACGATCAACAGCTTGAGCGAGTCGAGCGACGGATCCTTCCGCGTCGAGACGACGGTCCCCACAATGCGTCCGAGCTTCATTGGTGATGCGTCAGCGCGGCGGGTGTGAACGGCTGCGGAAGCAACGTCGCGAGCGTCCACTCCGCCTCGCCGCCGTGCTGCGTGCAACTCACGATCGACAACGCGGGGGCGAATTCGACCAGCGCCTGACGACACATTCCGCATGGCGGCGTCGGCTCGTCCGCCTCGCTCGCGATCACGAGCATGGCGAACTGCGTCACGCCACCCGCGACCGCGGCGGCCAGGGCCGAACGCTCGGCGCAAATCCCCGCGGGGTAGGCCGAGTTTTCGACGTTGCACCCTGTGAACATGCGGCCGTCCACGCCGACGAGCGCCGCGCCAACACGGAACTGCGAATAGGGCGCGTAGGCGCGCTGCATCACGCTGAGCGCTGCCGCCCGTGCCGTATCGATCGAAGGCGCGCCCGCCCCAGCGGGGCGCGTCATTGCGCTACGATTTCCGAGAGGAACGACTGACCGCGCCCGCGAAACCCAATGCCGAACCAGTCAGCGACCGTCGCGCCGAGATCGGAGAATGTGGACCGAGTGCCCAGATCGACGGCGCGTACGCGCGGCCCCGCTACGAGCAGTGGAACGCACTCACGCGCGTGATCCGTTGAAGGCGTCGTGGGGTCGTTGCCGTGGTCGGCCGTGATGAAGAGCAGATCGTCCTCGCGCAGCGTGGAAAGGATGGTTGGCAGAGCCCGGTCGAACTCGCGCAGCGCTCCATAGAACCCCACAGCGTCGTTTCGGTGCCCGAAGAGCTGGTCGAAATCTACTAGGTTGACGAAGAGGAGCCCACTGGCTGGCGAGCGCAGCCACTCCAGCACCTTGGCGATGCCTTCTCCGTTGGTCGGAGTGTGCGTGGACGTGATGCCTCGGCGCGCGAAAAGGTCGTCGACCTTCCCGACGCCCGACCGGGCCACTCCAGCCTGTGCCAGAGCGTCGAGGAGAGTTTCCCCTGGCGGCTCGATGGACACGTCGCGCCGATGCGCGGAGACGCGATTGAACCGCCCGGGCTCCCCCTCGAACGGCCGCGCGATGACGCGGGACACGTTGTGCGGCTCAACCAGCAGCATCCGCGCAGCATCACACGCCGCATAGAGCTCGGCCAGGGGAACCACCTGCTCGTGGGCCGCGACCTGGAAGACCGAGTCGGCCGACGTGTACACGATCCACGCGCCGGTGCGCATGTGCTCAGCGCCGAAGTCGTCGATGACAGCGGTCCCACTCGCGACGACGTTGCCGATCACCGGCCGACCGGTCGCCCGCGCGAACGCGTCGATGACGTCGGTCGGAAAGCCGTTCGGGTAGGTCGGAAATGGCTGCGGGAGGTGAAGCCCTGCGATCTCCCAGTGTCCTGTCGTGCTGTCCTTGCCCGCTGAACGCGGCTGCATGATGCCCCACGCACCATCAACAGGTCGTGACGCGCTCACGCCATCGATCGCACTGATGCGTCCGAGTCCCAGAGCCTCGAGTGCGGGCAGGTCGAAGCCGCCCACGGCGCGCGCGGTGTTCGCGAGCGTGTCGCTGCCGACGTCACCGTACGCGGCGGCGTCCGGCGCGGCGCCGGCTCCCACGCCATCCAGTACGATGATCGCCGCGCGACGAGCGGACAGGCGCTCACGTCATCCACGTACACGCGCGGCACGCGCAGCTTGAGCCCGACGAGCAGCTCGTAGCTCAGGAGGTCGGCGGTTCGCGCGACGTCTTCGACCGTGAGCAGCGCGTCGCCATCGCGACCGATGAGCGTTGCGACGTCACCAACCTCGCAGGCAATGTCGGTCACGTCGATCATCACCATGTCCATCGTGACGATCCCGGCGACGGGTGCGCGCTGTCCACGAATCAACACCACCCCGCGGTTGCTCGACGCGCGGCGATACCCGTCGGCGTAGCCGATACCCAGCGTCGCCACCCGCCGTGTTCCGCGAGCGCGCCAGGTTGCGCCGTAGCTCACCGACTCGCCGTCGTCGACCGTCCGCATATCCACGATTCGCGCCCGCAGATGAGCCACCGGTTCTGGCGTCACCAGCGCGCCTTCACCGCTACCCACGCCGTACAGGAACACACCCGGCCGAACGAGGTCCCAGTGAGACTGTGAGCCGCGCTCGAGCGCCGGACTGTTCTCGGCGTGCACGTACTGTGGTCGCGCGGGCAACACATCGAGCGCAGTCTGGAAACGCCGAAGCTGCTCTGCCACGGAGCCGTCGTCGAGATCCGCGGAGTGAAAATGGGTGTACACGCCCTCGGGCGGTGCCGAGCGTAGCGCTTCGCGCAGATCTCCGACGCACTGCCATGGCCCGCCGGCGCGATTCATACCGGTGTCGATGGACAGATGCCACGGGAGAACGCCGTGCGACGCCCATCGAGCGATCGCCGCGGCGTCGCCCAGCGATGGTCGCAAGGTCGCTTCGCGCATGGCGGGGTACTCGTCAGGCAGCACCGGCGACAGCACGAGGATCGGACGCGTGATTCCGGCGGCGCGGAGCTCCACGCCCTCGGCGACCGTGGCCACGCCGAATCCCCACGGCGTGAGTGACTCGAGGGCTCGCGCCACGGGCACTGCCCCGAGCCCGTACCCGTCGGCTTTGATGACGGCGAGAAGCGGCACACCGGCGCGCCTGGCGAGCGCGGCTCCATTTCGTCGCAGCGCGCCGAGGTCGACTTCGACCCAGGCGCGCGGAGGGGTAAGCATCGGTTGACGTGACATTCGAAGAGCGGGTATGATACCCAGCCCGGGGAGGCTATGCAAGACAAATCAACGCTTGAAGATACGCTCGCGCTGATGCGCGATTTGCGCGCCCGCTGCGAGTGGGACGCGAACCAGACCCACGATTCGCTGCGGCCGTACCTGATCGAGGAGGCACACGAGCTCGATGAGGCGATCCGCGACCGCGACGACCGTCAGATGCGCGAGGAGCTTGGCGACGTGCTGCTGCAGGTGCTCTTCCACTCCGTGGTGGCGGAGGAGCGCGGCGCGTTCGACATCGGCGATGTGGCGGCTGGGTTGATCTCGAAGATGCGACGCCGTCATCCACACCTCTACGAGGGAGGTGAGCGGCAGCCGTGGGAGCAGATGAAGGCGAAGCGCCGAACGTCGATCGCGGAGGGGCTTCCGGCGAACCTCCCGTCGCTGCACCGCGCTCATCGCCTGCAGGATAGAGCGGCGGGTGTGGGCTTCGATTGGCCGGACGTGGATGGTCCGGCGGCGAAGGTCGATGAAGAGATGGCGGAGGTGCGCGCGCAGCTACGCGATCACCCGATCGAGCGCACCCCTCAGGGTGCACCGATCCACGACGAGCGTCACGCGGCGCTGGAGGGCGAGCTCGGCGACCTCCTGTTCGCGGTCGTGAACCTGTGCCGAAAGGCGGGCGTCCACGCGTCGCTCGCCCTCGATCGCGCGAACGAGAAGTTCATTCGCCGCTTCGGAGAAGTAGAGAGGATCGCCGCGGATCGAGGCCTGGTGGTCGGCGAGGCGAGCCTCGAGCAACTCGACGCGATCTGGGACGAGGTGAAGAAAGTGGAGGTTCGTTAGGAGACGTACGATTGCGTGGAATCCAGATCATCGCGGATCTCGGAATCCAGATCATCGCGCCGGGGTCGGTGGGAACTACGATTGGGCGGATCTGTACGGCGAAACTACCGGATACGGCTTTGCATTCAGGCCTCATCGCGCCGCGGCTTGGGGGAACGGCGATTTCGCGGATGACGCGGAAGAAGCAGGATATCGCGTTCGGTAGATCCGGCTCCTCGCGCAACGAGCCGGGATTCTCTGGGAACGGCCGCTCGGGACGCAGGAGTCTCCCGAGCGGCCGTTCCCATTGTTTCAGAGTCCGGCGAGAGCCAGCGTCGATGCAAAGCCGGATCCGGCCGTTTTCCGTGTCATCCGCAAAATCGTCGTTCCCACCGGCCCCGGCGCGATGATCTGGATTCCGAGATCCGCGAAAATCGCTACACGCGCTATGGCCGCAAGCGATTCATCAGCCTTGGGAAGGCGCCGGTCTCGCGGATGTGCGGGGTCCCGCAGATCCACGCGACCGTGCGCTCGAGCCCCAATCCAAATCCCGAGTGTACGAACGTCCCGTACTTCCGAAGATCGAGGTACCAGCCGTACGCGTCGAGCGGGAGTCCTTCCTCCTTGATGCGCGCGAGCAGCTTGTCGTAGTCGTCCTCGCGCTGTGAGCCGCCAATGATCTCGCCGTAGCCTTCTGGCGCGAGGCAGTCGTTGCACAGCACCGTCCGCGGATCGGCCGGGTTTTCCTTCATGTAGAAGGCCTTCGCCTCCTTCGGGTAATTCATGACGAACACCGGCTTGTCGTAGTCCGCGACGATCAGCGATTCATCGTCCGCGCCAAGGTCATCGCCCCATTTGATCTCGCTTCCCTTGCCCTGCAGCAGCGTGATGGCATCGCCGTAATCGAGTCGCACGAACGGCGGGACGACCCGCTGCAGTGCCGACGTGTCTCGCTCGAGCTCCTTGAGCTCTGCCTGCCTGCGATCGAGGCAGCGACGCACGAGGAAGGACACGAAGTCCTCCTGCAGCCGCATGTTGTCTTCCGAGTCGTTGAACGCCACCTCGGGCTCGATCATCCAGAATTCCGTGAGATGCCGGCGCGTCTTCGACTTCTCGGCGCGGAACGTTGGTCCGAACGTGTAGATCCGACCCAGCGCCGCGGCTGCGGCCTCGCCGTAGAGTTGCCCGGTCTGTGCGAGATAGGCGTTGCCTTCGTCGAAGTACTCGGTCGAGAACAGGCCGCTGCGCTCACCGATGGCCGCGGTGAGGATCGGCGTATCCACGCGAACGAACCCGCGCTCGTAGTAGAAATCGTGGATCGCCTGCTCGATCTCGTGCCTGACGCGGAGGATCGCCTGCTGGCGCGGGCTGCGCAGCCAGAGGTGGCGATGGTCCATCAGGAAGTCGACGCCGTGCTCCTTGGGCTGGATCGGGTAGTCGATCGGGCTCGCACCCAGAATCTCGAGGTCCGCCACTCCGATTTCGACGCCGCCCGGCGCGCGCGCATCCAGACGCACTTCCCCGGTAATTGCGATCGACGTTTCTTGGGTGAGCTGCGCAAAGCGCTCCCACGCCTGAGGTGGCACCACCGACTTCACGACAACGGCCTGGAGCGTCCCCGTCCCATCGCGCATGACGATGAACGCGACCTTGCCGGATGACCGAACATGGGTCACCCAGCCGCGAACGGTCACGGAGGCGCCGGCATAGCCGGACAGATCGACGATGCGGGCTGACGGGACGGTCGACGGAACAGTCACAGGGCTCTCGTAACGGACGGAACGGACATGGGATCGCGGCGTGAGGGACGGGCCGGAAAGCTATGAGGGGCAGTATAGCGGATCAACGCCGCCGCACTGCCGCATCAACGCCGCGCGGTCGCCACGCTAACTTTGGTCGCATGCACCGAATCACATCTCGGCGCTGACGCGTGACCCTTCGCTCACGCCTCGCGCTCGCGCTCGTCACGATGGCCGCGATTCTCGTGGCCCCGCTGTTCATCGCGTACGATTCGCTGAACAGCATGCGTGCGGCGGTGCGTGGAGTGCAGGAGCAGGATCTCAATGCGACGCTCATGCTCGCGCGTATCAGGACCGCGGCCGAGGAGCTTCGTCAGGCGGAGTTGCAGCTGGTCTACGCGACGGACTCCGGCGGTGGCACGCGGCCCGACACGAGAATCGCGACGGCGTTGACGACGCTTCGCGCGCTGTCCGATTCACTTCCCCACTTCGGGCTCGAGAACTCCCGCGAGGAAATCCAGGCGACGCTCGACCACGTCGATGCCGCGCTCCCCGCGGAACTCTCGGCGGTGCAGCGCGGCAAAGGCGAGCGCGCCGATAGTCTCTCGAAGTTGCTGCAGCCAGTCATGCTGCGGGTCGACTCCATCGTCGAGCAGACGGGCGTGTTCCTGCAAGGGCGCACCGCGCAGAAAGTGGAGCAGGCGAACAGCGAAGCAGGCACCGCGCAGCAGGTGACGACGACGACGTTCGGCGTCGCCGTGGCGCTCGCCGGCCTCATCGCGATCTGGCTGACGACGACGATCAGTCGCCCGGTTCGCGATCTCGAGAGCGGCATGGAGGCCGTCGCGGACGGTGACTTCTCGTACCGCCTGTCGATCGAGCCAATGCGGCACGACGAGTTCGGACGGCTGGCCGAGAGTTACCAGACGATGGCGCAGCAGCTCAAGCAGCTCGATGAGCTCAAGGCGGAATTCGTGTCGGTTGCCTCGCACGAGCTCAAGACGCCGATCAACGTCATCATCGGGTACCTCCAGCTGCTGCAGGAGAACGTGTACGGCGAGCTCACGCCGAAGCAGCGGGAGATCTGCCTGACGCTCGCGTCGCAGGCGCAGGCGCTCTCGCGCCTCGTGCGGCAGCTCCTGGACGTGAGTCGGTTCGAGGCTGGCGGAGGAAAACTCGAGCTTCGTCCAATGCCGCTCGGCCCGTTTCTCGCGGAGCTGGAAACGACGTTTCGCGTGCTCGCCATTCAGCGAAACGTTCGGTTCCAGGTGGATCGCGGGGCGCGGTTGCCCGATCAGGTCGTGTGGGATGAGGATCGCATGAGCGAAGTGCTCGGCAACTTGCTGTCGAACGCGTTCAAGTTCACAGAGCGTGGCGGAACCGTGGAGCTGTCAGTCATGGCTCGCGAGGACAGCATCCAGATGCGGGTGCGTGACAACGGCGCTGGCATTCCGCCAGCGAATGTCCCGTACATTTTCGAGAAGTTCTTTCAGGCCGACAACCAGGCATCGGCCTCGGCAAAGGGGACCGGGCTCGGACTCGCGATCGCGAAGAGCATCGTGAGTGCGCATGGCGGCTCGATCAGCGTCGAAAGCACGTTAGGCAAGGGGACGACGTTCTCCATCATTCTGCCGATCCGCGCGAGTGGCGGACGCCATCACGCTCTCGAGGAACAACGGGCGGCGGAGCGATCGGCGGAACACCGGACCGAACGTCTCCCGGAGCTGTCGGCCTCGTGACCGCGTGGAGGCTGGTCGCGGCCCTCGTCCTCACGACCGCCTGTCACCACCGGACTGCCGCGCCCCTGCCGGTCGTCAACGAAGTCGCCGTGCCGTCGCTACCTCCGGCCGAACCTCCGTGGGTCGGGACGCTCGCGGCGGTGCGAGCGGCGGTGGACTCGGGCCGATTCGCCGCGGCCGATACGATCCTCGCCTCGTTCGAACAGGCCCAGGCGGGAACGAGCGATGTGAACGAGAGCGCATTCTGGCGCGCGATGCTTCGCGCAGACCCGCGCAACCCGGCATTCACGCCGGCGGATGCACGCGCGGCTCTCGAGGGATACCTAACGCTGGAGGGAGCCCAGCGGCGGACAGAGGCAGGGGTGATGCTACGCCTGCTGGCGCTGTCCGATTCCCTCCGCACGGTGCACGTGGGGCAGCGGGCGGCAGCGGCGGCGGAGATCCGGAGCCGCGACGAAGAGCTTCAGAAGCTGCGGGACGACCTGGCTCGGACGCAGGCGGAGCTCGACCGAATCAAGCGGAGACTCGGGGCCCCGCGACCGTAGGTCGCGGGTGGGAGCGGGGAACCGGGAACCGGGAACTGCCGCTGGTTGCTGGGTGGTCGTGCTTGTTGCTGGGTGGCGCTGCGGGCAGCGGCAGCGGGCAGCGCGTGGGTCGCTGGGCGCTAATAGCAGCAGCGGGCAGCGTGCGGCCGCAGCATGCAGCCGTCGGCAACAGCAGCGTGCAGCATTTACCCAACCCTGAACAACTCGAGACTGCGTTCGTATCGCTCGCCTAACACGCGCCGCATTGGCTCGTGCTCCGGGTCGTTCAGTTCCGGGTCTTTCGCCAGCACCTCGGTCGCCGCCGCGTGCGCCGACTGACTCAGGTGCTCATCGCGCAATGGGTCCGCCACACGGAACGTCGCGACGCCACTCTGGCGTTCGCCGAACAGGTCGCCCATGCCACGCAGGCGCAGGTCCGCGCGCGCGATCTCGAAGCCGTCCTCCGTGCCGACGAACACGGACAGCCGCTCAGCCGCCTCGGGGCTGACATTGCCTAACAAGATGCAGTACGACGCCTCGGCCCCACGGCCTACCCGGCCCCGCAATTGGTGCAGCTGCGAGAGGCCGAAGCGTTCCGGATGCTCGACCAGCATGACCGTCGCGTTCGCGACGTCGATACCGACCTCGATCACCGTCGTCGCAACGAGCACGTCGACTTCGCCATCCCGGAATCGGCGCATGATCGCATCCCGCTCCTCCGCTGGAATCCGACCATGCAACAGCGCCACACGGCGCGTAGCGAATGGGCCTGCGGCGAGCGCGGCGTACATGGTGGTCGCCGCCTTCATATCGGTCTTCTCCGACTCGTCGATCACCGGATACACGACATAGGCCTGCCGTCCCTTCGCCACTTCGCCGTCGATGAACTGCAGCACGCGCTCGCGCGCCGCCTCCGGTCGCAGCGCCGTGGTGATCGGCAAGCGACCCGGCGGACGCTCATCGAGCACGCTCACGTCGAGATCACCGTACAGTGTGAGCGCGAGCGAGCGCGGGATGGGCGTCGCGCTCAACAACAGCACGTCCGGCCGATCCCCTTTGGCACCGAGTGCCTTCCGCTGCTCGACACCGAAGCGATGCTGCTCGTCGACGGCCACGAACCCCAGCTTGGCGAACGATGTTCGGTCCTGCACCAGGGCGTGCGTGCCGATCGCGAGCAGCGGCTCGCCGGACCGAAGGTGCGCGTCCGCCTCACGTCGAGCCTTGGCCGCGAGGCTCCCGGTCACGACAATAGGACGGATGCCTAACGGCTCCAGCAATCGCGTCACCGTACCCGCGTGCTGCTCCGCGAGCAGCTCGGTGGGCGCCATCAGCGCGGCCTGGTAGCCGTTCTCGATCGCAAGCAGCGCCGCGAACAGCGCGACGATCGTCTTGCCGCTACCCACGTCACCCTGCAACAGCCGATGCATGCGGTGCGGGCTGCACATGTCGACAACAATCTCGCGCACCGCTCGCGTCTGGGCGGTTGTCAGCGCGAACGGCATCGACGACTTGAGCTTGGACGTGAGATCGCGACGGTTCTCGAACGCGATGCCCTCACGCTTCTCGCGTGCGAGGATGTGCGCGCGATGCCGCAGGAGGTGGACGAAGAACAGCTCCTCGAACGCGAGCCGCTCGCGTCCCTGCATGGCCTCCACCATGGTGCGCGGCCGGTGCACCATCCGCAGCGAGTCCGCCAGCGGGGCCACCGCCGCGAATCGCAGGACCTCCGCCGGCAGATACTCCTCGACGAGCGCAAGTAACCCGTCGAGATGCGCGTCGATGAGGCCCCGGATGACCTTGAACGACAGCCCCTCGGTCGCCGGATACACGGCGAGCACCCGTCCCTTTCCGGTGCCCTCGTCATCGTCGCCAAGGTTGATGAACTCGCGCGGCTGGAGCTGCCGCCCATGGAAGAAGCGCACGGTGCCGGTGAGCAGCAACACGTCGCCCTTCGCGATCGACCGATCCAGGAACGGCTGGCCGGGCCACGAGACCTCGATCATCCCGGTCTCGTCCTTCACGACAGCTTGAAAGATCCGCAGCCCCTTTCGCGTCGGCAGCACGCCCTTGGAGATGACGCGTCCGATGATCGTGGCGTCCATCCCGGTCTCGATGGACGCAATGGGCTTGATGGTGCTCGCGTCCTCGTAGCGGTGCGGGATGTGGAACAACAGCTCGCCCGCCGTGAACACACCGAGCCGCTTCAACGCCTCGGCGCGTACGGGTCCGACGCCTTTCAGGAACTTCGCCGGCGTCGACAGCGTGAGCGGCGGCGTGGGCCCGGGGGCGTCGCGTGGGTCGGCCACGGGGGCGCGCCTATCCACGCCTCACCGTCCCGTCGTTAGGTGCCTCGCGACGGTCACGCGACGCGCACGGGGTCATCCCTCCAGCAACTCCGCGGAGAACTGACGGGGATCGAACGACTCGAGGTCCGTGACCTTTTCGCCGACCCCGATGAACTTCACCGGTACGTCGATGGCGTCGTGCACCGCGACGACGATGCCACCACGCGCCGTGCCGTCGACTTTCGTGACCACGAGGCCACTGATGGGCACTGCCGCCGAGAACGTCTTCGCCTGCGCGATCGCGTTCTGTCCAATGGTGCCATCGAGCACGAGTAGCGTCTCGTGGGGCGCATCCGCACGTCGCTTCTTGATGACGCGCACGATCTTTTTCAGCTCGTCCATCAAGTTGTCGCTCGTGTGAAGACGACCGGCCGTGTCGATGATGACCACGTCCGCATCGCGGTTGTGCGCGGCGTCGATTGCGTCGAATGCGACGGCGGCCGCATCGCCACCCGGTTTCCCTCCAACGAATTCCGCGCCGGTCCGCTCGGCCCACAGTCGCAGTTGATCGATGGCGCCAGCTCGGAACGTGTCACCGGCCGCGACGACGACCCGCTTCTTCTCGGCGCGAAATTTCGCGGCGAGCTTCCCGATGAACGTCGTCTTGCCCGCGCCGTTCACACCGATGACGAGGATGATCATCGGCTTGTCGGCAGGCACGAACAACGTCGGATCACTGTAGCCGCTTCGAAGCGCGTTTTCGACGCTCTGTCGCAGCGCCTCGTGGAACTCGTCCTCGGTAACGATCTGACCGCGTTGCGCGAGTCGCTCGACGTCGGCGATGAGCCGCATCGATGTGGTGACCCCGAAATCCGCTTCGAGCAGCAGTTCCTCGAGCTGCTCGAGCGATCCAGCCTTCACGCCGCCGCGCGCGATGACGCCGACGTCGGTGAGTGCGATATCCTTGATGCGCTGCCAAAGCGACCGCTTCGGTACGTCGCCGGCGCGCTGAATTATTCTCGGCATACGGGTAAAGTAAGCAACGGGGACTAGGGACTGGGGACTACGCTGCACGCTGCGCACATCTGCCGACGGCTGCATGCTGCGGCTGCACGCTGCCCGCTGCTGCCATTACCGCCCGGTCGCCCACGCGCTGCTGCTGCTGCAACAGCACCAGCGTCACCCAGCACCCAGCACGACCACCCAGCCACCAGCTTCTTCAGTTCCTCAGTCCCCAGTCCCTACCGTAGTCCCAACCGTCTCCTCAGCAACCACTCCGCGCACAGTGCGATGATCACCAGCGCGTAGACCCAGCCCAGAGACCGTAATCGCGGGGCGTCGGCCAACGAACTGCCGCGCCCGACTGCGCCCGAGCGAATGGCGCGTCGCGGGAAGAACTCTCGAGACGGGTTCACCGCCAGGACCGACTTGCCGCCCGCGGTCGCAACGTCGTATACACCCGGCGACAGCGGCCTGCTCTCGACGATATTATCGCCTTCGCTGAATCGCAGCGTCATCGAATCAGCGCGCGCGGGAGCGCCGCGCCGCGTTATGACGAGCGCAACCACCGAGTCATCGCCGGAGCCGCGGCGCCAGCGCACTGCATCGCCCGCATGCACGATCGCATCCGCGCTCACCGCCGCACGCGCATCCGTCCGGCCAGCCGACAACCAGTCGAAGAGCCCGCCCCAGAGCGCACCGAACGCGTCCGCGGCGACGCCGCCGTGCACGCGCCATCGCCAGAAGCCTGACGCACCAACGATCACCGTTCGCCGCGCCGCTTCGCGGCCGACGATTGCTCTCCGCTCCTCGAACCGACGACCACGCCGAGTCTCCAGCGCGACCCAGTCACCCGCGGGGACGTCGCCGGCTACATCGAGCGGGGGCAAGCTGTCCCACGCCGCCGCTGACAGCGAAGCGGAGACTGGTGACGCCGGCGCGCCAGTCGCGTACCAATCCGCACTCCCCTCGGGCGGGGGCGCGAACAGCGCGAGGGCGCCCTTCGTCACGCCGCGCGGTGCACCAAAGACGGCGGTGTCACCGTGCAGAACGACGAGCGGCGCTTCGCGCACGATCGCGCGAATTTCCGTTTCCGTCGCCGGTGCGAAGGAGCCATCCTGTCGCCAGACGCCGGGGGCGATCCGATAGAAGCCACGCGTGGGCAACGCGAGCGCGCCGCGCAGGAGTGCCAGCGCCTCACGCGAATCGAGGTCGGGGGACGTCGAGACGAGCACCGCGCCCGCCGCCGGCGAGACTTCCAGCACCGTCGTTAGGGTGTCGTTCCGCGGCTCCCGGTCACCCGCGGACGAAACCACCGCGCGAACGAGACTCGCGCCGGGAACGTTAGGCACGCGCGCCCGCGCGGTCACCGTACGGTCGCCAAACGGCGCGAGCGCCTGCAGCGGCATCGACGCGACCCGCTGGTCGCCGATGACGAGAGCAACCGTGCCCGCGCTCGCCCCACCTCGTCCGGTCGCGACCTGAATCCTGAACTCCGCCGTGTCGTTGCCGATCACAGCGCGCGGGGCCTGAATGTCGGCGACGGCGGCGTCCGTGCCGGCCGTTCCGTCGATCACCACGACCTGCGAGCCGGCGGGGACCGTGCTCAGTGCGTCGGGATCATCGAGCTCGCCGTCCGTGAACAGACGGAGCGGACGTCCCGTGGATAGTGCGCGCTCCACGAGTGGTCGCAGGCGCGATGCCGCGTCCCCTGGCCGCTCCGGCATCGCGCCGACGCGTACGGAGTCGCCCATGAGGAACAGCGAATCGGTGGCGGCAGCGCGTGCCTGACGCCGCGCGGTGTTCCACGCCGTGGAGTCGGCGCCGCGTAGCCAGCTCTCGGAAACGTCGAGCGCTACCAGCGGCGGAACGGGCCGAGGCAGTCCCGCTACGGCGTCGAGAAGTAGCGCGATGAGCAACGTCAACGCGAGCGCGCGCAGCACCGCGACGAGAGCGGTCTTTACCGCGGACGCGCCCCGCCACCGATATGAAAGGAGGGCGAGGAAAACCCCGCCCACCAACGCAACCAGCCAGATCGTCATGCGGACAATCTATCGTCGCGACCGTCGAGAAGCGGTCTGGCGCGCGTGTTCGCTACGGGCGGGCCGCGAGTCGCGTCGGCGACTCGCGATCGAGCACCGCCATCAGTGCGCCGCGCGTACGGAAGAACTCCTCGCGCTCGGACGCCGGCAGCGGCTCGCCGCCCTTGAGGGCCAGCGCCACGCGGGGATTCTTCTGCACGCCGCCGACGAGTACCTCGAAGTGCAGATGCGGCGCGGTCGCGAGTCCGGTCATGCCGACGAATCCGATGGTCTGACCGATGCCGACGCTCGCACCGCGCCTGGTCGTGCGCGCGAAACTGCGCAGGTGCCCGTATCGGCTCACGTACCCGTTGCGGTGTCGGACCTCGATGACGTTCCCATAGCCGCCCTTGCGTCCGGCGAAGATGACGACGCCGTCGCCCACCGAACGCACCGGGGTCCCCTGAGACGCCGCGTAGTCGGTGCCTGCGTGTTGACGCCAGATACCGAGGATCGGGTGCTTTCGCATACCGAAGACGCTCGAGATCCGGCGGAACTCGAGTGGCGCGCGAAGAAATGCGGCGCGCATCGACTTGCCATCCTGATCGAAGTAGCCCGCGCGGGCGTCTCCCACCTGATGGCGGATAGCGTCCGTCTCGGTACCCGCGACACTGAACGTGGCTGCCAGGATCGCGCCCATGCGAACCGCGCCCTGCGGCCCTCGCTTTCGCTCGACGAGAACCCGAAACACGTCGTTCGGCTGCAGATCGCGACTCATGTCCACGCGGTACTCGTAGATGTCCGCGAGCGCCCATCCCAGCTCCGCGCGTGAGCCGGCAGGGATGTCGCTATCAGCCGCATCGAGCGCGTCGTAGAGTGTCGAGGTGATCTTGCCGCTGACCGCGACCGTATCGGTGGTCCACGGCAACTTCTCGTCGGTGCTGACCCAGCCTGAGTCCGAACGACGCACCGTGAGGATGCGATCGACCGCGAGCTGGAAGATCAGTTCCGACGGGACGGAATCGGAGTCGAGCGTGCGAACGGTGAGCGCCAATCCCGCTGGCGCGCGCCGCTCGTCGAGCGATGGCGCGGAGCGGAGGATGTTCGCCGCGTGCTCGCCCCGGATGCCGGCGCGCTCGAGGAGCGCGTTCAGCGTCTCGCCGCGCGCGAGCGTGTCGTGACGCAGCAGCCAGACGGGCGCTCGTGGCTCGATCGCGAGGACGTTGGCAACGGGCGCGCGTTCGGGAAGCGGTGGCGTGAACGCGACCGCGATCGCGCCCAGCACGAGCACGGTCGCGTACGTGACGACGCGCGCGAGGAGAGTGCTCCGCGCGCGCGTGCCGGTCGATGCTGTCGGGGTGCTGGAATTCGTCTTGCCAGTGGTGCTCAATCCATTCTGCCTCCGAATGAACGTCGGGATCTCCATATCACTGAGATCCTGATCGCCGCGCTCGGCCGGCGGTACCGGTGCGGGACGTCGCGCGCTGATGTCCGAGCTCGTGGCCGCGGGCCGCGGCGGCAGGTTGTTCAGACGCGCTGCTGCGGCATTCCGCTGCGCGTGCAGCGGAATGACAGGCGCGCCCTTGGCGACCATGGTCTCGGCGACAGGCGCTGGCGTGATCACCTTGTCGAAACCCGTGGCAATGACCGTGACGCGAATCTCACCCTGCATCGCCGGCTCGTGCACGGCACCGAAGATGATCTCGGCGTCGTCGCCGACGGCGTCGTGAATGATCTCGTTGATCTGATGAACTTCGCCAAGCGTTAGGTCCGCGCCGCCCGTGATGTTCACGAGCACGCCCATCGCGCCGGCAATCGAGACGTTGTCGAGCAACGGGCTCGAGATGGCCTGCTGTGCCGCTTCCATCGCACGGTTGTCGCCGCGGCCGATGCCCGTGCCCATGAGGGCTGAGCCACCGTTGGACATCACGGTGCGCACATCGGCGAAGTCGACGTTCACGAGGCCAGTGACGCTAATGAGCGACGAGATGCCCTGCGTCGCGTGCAGCAGCACTTCATCGGCTTTCTTCAGCGCATCCTGGAACGGGATGCCCTTGCCGACGACGGCGAGCAGGCGCTCGTTGGGCACGACGATCATCGTGTCCACGTGCTTGCGCATCTCACCGATGCCCTGGTCTGCCTGACGCATCCGCTTGCGTCCCTCGAAGAGGAACGGTCGCGTGACGATGCCGACGGTGAGCGCGCCCGCTTCCTTCGCGAGCTCGGCGATCACGGGCGCGGCGCCAGTCCCGGTGCCGCCACCCATGCCGCAGGTGATGAACACGAGATCAGCACCTTGCAGACAACGGCCGACTTCGTCGCGATTCTCCTCGATGGCCTGACGGCCGATCTCGGGACGCGCACCAGCGCCGAGTCCGCGGGTGAGCTTCTTTCCGATCTGGATTTTCACGTCGGACTTGGAGCTCAGCAGCGCCTGCGCATCGGTGTTCACCGAGATGAACTCGACGCCCTCGAGACGCTCCTCGATCATGCGGTTGACGGCGTTGCCGCCACCACCGCCGACGCCCACGACCTTCATGCGGGCGTTCTGTGTTGCGCTCTCTTCGAACTCGAAGATCATTGCGAGCGTGACTCCACTACGACAAAGAGGAACAACAGATCACCCGGGGGATCACTGCGAGAAACAGCAACGGCGAGGCGCTGTAGCGGGAGCTGCACGGTGCGCGACGGCAGCACCAACGGCGAGAACTTCGGCGTCCAATATAGCACGATTTGCACTCCATGCTACGGTGCATGACGAGTGATCGTGCGAAAGATTACACTCTTTTTGTATCATGTTTTCCACACGCGCGAGCGCTCCGAAACGTTTATGACATTCACCAATGAAACGAACCGTCGCGCGTAGTCGCACCGAACGACTAAAGACGGCAGAGCCGACGACGCGCCGTCACGCGCCATCGAAGGAAGACGCCATGAGTCAGCGATTGCTCTCGCGCATCATGCGCCGATTGTTGCGGCGCCCCTGATGCATGAACGCCACCATCACAATGTGGATGGTGGCGTCAGATGAACGTCTGAAGCTTCCCGCTGCTTCGTGTTCAGACGGGACTAATTCGTTCGTGTCATTCCGAGGGGAGCCAAGCGAGTCGAGGAATGACACCGACTCCCACAAACGCAGATCGAGCTCGGAACAGGACAGCTCAGAAGAAATCCTGCAGCCACGTCTTCACACGCTGCGCGAGTCGATCCATTCCCGGCGCATTCAACGCGAGTCGCTTTCCACCGACGCCCGCGCCGACGAGTGCGAAACGATGCGCAGCGTATTGCGCAAGCCCCGTGACGGTCGCAAATCGAGGTGCTTCTACCGAATCGGCCAGTCCACCGATGTTTTCCGCAGGCACGCCAACACGAACACCAGTGCCGAAGACATCGCTCGCCAGCTCGACGATGCCCTGCATCGCGGCCGCACCGCCAGTCAGCACGATCCCAGCGCTGAGCTTCCCCGCGTAACCGGCACCAGCAATGTCGCGCTGCACGAGATCGAAGATCTCGTCCATGCGCTGATGGATGATGTGCGCGAGCAGCTCGCGTGGAATCTGACGATCGCCCTGCGCGACGGTGCTCGGAAGCTGGATGACCTCCGACGGATCCACCATCGGCTCGTAAGCGCAGCCATAACGTTCCTTCAGGCGCTCGGCATCCGCCTGCGTGACGCCGAGTCCGTGCACGATGTCGTTCGTGACGTTGTTGCCGCCGAAGTTCACGGTGCCGAGATGGCGGATCTTCGCCTCGTGAAAGACGGCGATGTCTGTCGTACCTGCACCCATCTCGACGAGCGCGACCCCGAGCTCCTTCTCGTCCTCGGTGAGCACCGCGAGCGCGCTCGCGAGCGGCTCGAGCACGAGCTCGCGCACTTTGTAGCCCGCCTTCTCCACCGCCTTGCGCAGATTCATCGCCGGCGAGCCGCCGATCGTCACGAGGTACATCTCGGTCTCGAGACGCGTGCCGATCATGCCGATAGGGTCACGGATGCCGTGATTCTTGTCGACCGTGTACTCCTGCGGAATCGCGTGCAGCAGCTCGCGATCCTGCGGTATCGCCTGCGCGCGCGCGACGGCGTTGGCGCGCTCGACGTCTGCCTTCGTGATCTCATCGCCGTTGATCGCAACGATGCCCTTGCTCGTCATCGCCTGCACATGCTCACCGGCGATCCCCGAGTACACCTCGGTGATCTGCGCACCGGCCATGCGCTCGGCGTCGGTCATCGCTTTCTGAATCGAGCGCGTCGTTTCCTCGATGTCCGACACTACTCCCCGGCGAAGCCCCGTCGTGCGCGCTTGCCCCACCCCAAGAATGCGGATCGAGGGATTTCGCGGGAGATCGCCCACGACTTCCGCGATGACGGCGGTGGTCTTGGCCGATCCGATGTCGAGCCCGGCTACGAGTCTTTCGACGTTCATTGGAGTCTGGCGATGACCTGGTCACGAAAACGAAGATCGAGCTCTGCGACGCGGGCTTGCCGCCTGGCCAGATCGGCTTCGACCGGAAATATCTCCGCTAGTCGGTCCGGCGTCACGTCCAACATTGCCCGAACCGGCAAGGCATCGAAATGAATGACGATCTCTTTCTCCCCCACGCGAGCCACGTCGCTCAGACGAGCGAACACGGACGGTCGTTGCGCTCGCACACGCGCGAGGAATCCGAATAGCGCCGTATCGCGTCGTGCCGCGATCGGAAGATCGACGGGAACGCGACTCGGGTCGAGGGGAAGTTGGCGACCGCGCTCGTCGAACACCAGAAAGCCGCGTTCGGTCGACACCATGGCGATCGGTAGATTCTCCACGACGTTCACAACCAGTGTTCCGGGAAGCTTGCGACTGATCGAGACGGTGCCGACCTGCGGGTGCGCGGCGACGCGCTGCTCGAGCGGCGTGGGATCATCCCACACGGAGCGCGTCGTGTCCACCCGCAGGCGAGCGAGAATGTCGCTCGGTGCAACGTAGCGTACTCCGACGATCTCCACGCGACGCACGCGAAAAAACGACAGCTGCGATGCGATGAGCCGTCCCCACCACGGGCTCGCGAGCACAACGAACGCGGCGAGTCCTATCGCACCGCGTCGCAGGCGCGCGCGACCGACCTCGGACAGTGGGCTCAGTGGGCTCATGACGTGAACCTACGCGTTGCGATCGCCGCGTCAGGCGTCGCTCGACAGCGCCTGGAGCAACTCCGGCCCGGTCCTCGTAATGTCTCCGGCCCCGATAGTCAGCACGACATCGCCACCGCGAACGGTCCGGGCAAGTGCACTGGAAAGCCCACCCCGCGCGCCCTGCCACTCGACCGAGCCACCTGCCTGACGCGTGGAATCGACGATCAACGCGGCGGTGACGCCCGGAATTGCCTGCTCGCGCGCCGGATAGATGTCCGCGACGAACACCGCGTCCGCTGCCGCGAGCGCCTCACCGAACTCGCGCGCGAAGTCCCGCGTGCGCGAGTATAGATGCGGCTGGAACGCAGCCACGATTCGACGGCCCGGATATGCCGTTCTCGCAGCCGCCAGCGTGGCGCGAATCTCCGTCGGATGGTGGGCGTAGTCGTCGACGACATCGACACCGGCCGCCACGCCGAGCCGCTGAAAACGACGCTCCACGCCGCGGAACGCAGCGAGCCCAGGACGCATCGCCTCGACCGTGACACCAAGCGCGAGCCCGCTCCCGATGGCGGCCAACGCGTTCAACACGTTATGCAGCCCCGGAACGGAGAGCTCGACTTCGCCGAGCATCTCGTCATCGTACTCGACCTCGAATAGCGAGCCTCCGCCTTCGGTACGCACGTCCACCGCGAGCAATCGCGCGTCAGTTGAATGCATGCCGTATCGAATCACCTCGGCCGTGCTCGGCATGGCGAGCTTGTTCGCGCCAGCATCGTCCGCACAGAGGACTATCGTTCGAGCCGGCGATGCGAACCGTTCGAACGTTCGGTGGATGTCCGCGAGGTCGGCGTAAATGTCGAGGTGGTCGGCTTCGACGTTCGTGACGACCGCGACGGTTGGCGTTAGGGCCAGGAACGACCGGTCGTACTCATCGGCTTCGACGACGAACAACCGGTCCGAGCCGTAGCGCAGGTTGCCACCCCAGGTCCCGACGCGACCACCCACGACTCCAGTCGGCTCGCGTCCCGCTGCGTCAAGCGCTTCCGTCGTCATCACTGTCGTCGTCGTCTTGCCGTGCGTGCCGGCGATGGCAACGAGCTCCCCACCACTCACCGCTTCGCCGAGCGCCTCCGCGCGACGGATCACAGGGACGCCGAGCTCGCGCGCGCGCTGCAACTCAGGGTGGTCCTTCGGCAGCGCCGACGTGACGACGACCGCACGCGCGCCATCGACGTGCAATGGATCGTGGCCGGTGTTTACCCCGATGCCCAACCGGCCCAGGTCACCTGTTGGGTCTCCCGCGGCATCGCAACCGGTGACGACCGTACCGCGCCGAACGAACAGCTCGGCAAGCGCGCTCATGCCGGCGCCGGAGATTCCCACGAAGTGAACGGGCCGGCGATCGCCGCTATCGAGGAGAGGCATAGTGAGGCACGATGATAGGCGGACGGATGATCGCTCTCAAGAGCGAATCTGCTTGAGATCAACCGCGGTAAGTATACGCCGGGCAATGTCCTCAGCTGCCCGAGGTCGTGCTCTTTCTCGGGCGGCCGTGGCGAGCGTTTCGAGGGTGCCGGGGCTAGTAGCGAGTTCGCGAACGAGTCCATCGAGTCGTTCAACGCTGAGCTCATCCTGTGGCAGCCATCGTGCTGCGCCGACGGCTGCGAGTGCTTTTGCATTCACCGTCTGATGGTCGGCGGCCGCGGTCGGAAGAGGCACCAGGATGGGCGGGATGCCCCACGCCGCCAGCTCCGCCGTCGTCATCGCACCCGAACGCGTAACGGCCATGTCCGAGGCCGCGTACGCATCCGCGATGGGAGCGAGGTATGGACGCACTCGCACGTTGGCGGACTCGCGAGCTGAATGGCGATCGAAGTGCGCACGGCCGGTCGCCCAGATGAGCTGGACGCCGTCCGGAATTCCGCGCGCTACCCACGCATCGATGACTCCGTTGAGCGCCGCCGAGCCCTGGCTTCCGCCGAACACGAGCACGACTGTCGAATCGTCGCGGAGGCCCCAGGCGGCCCGAGCAGGACCCTTCGGCGGCAACGGCGATGGAGGAGGTGCGATCGGGTTACCAGTGAACACGGCGCGGGAGCGCGCGCGTTCGGGGAGGAGCGCTCCGCCCTCCGGAAAGCCGAGATAGATCTCGCGTGCATAACGACTGAAGGACCGCACCGTTCGTCCGGGAAAACTGTTCTGTTCCTGGATGAACAGCGGGATGTCGCGACGCGCGGCAAACGCCATGGTGGCGCCCGCGGCGTAGCCGCCGGTACCAACCACGAAGCGAGGCGAGCTTTCGCGCGCGAGCGCCGCGATCCGCCCCCACGCCGACACGAGGCCGCGAGCGGTGCGCCAATTCTGCCACGGCTTCGTGCGATACAGCGGGTGGAGATCGAGAAGCTCGTGCTGGAACTCGGTCGTCGGGAGAACGTCGCGCTCTATTCCCCGGCGGGCGCCGATGAACAGTGGATCGAGCCGCGGCTCGAGCGCGACCAGCGCACGTGCGATAGCCAGCGCAGGGTAGAGATGACCACCGGTTCCTCCACCCGTGACGAAGATCCTCACCAGGCAGGTGCTGCCAGCGGATCCGTAGCGGCGACGCCGTGCACGCGCTCCTTTGTGCTGCCGATGTTCACGAGCATGCCCGTCATGAACAGCGAGAGGACGAGGTTCGAGCGCCCATAGGAGATGAATGGGAGCGTGAGCCCCGTCGTTGGGAGGAGCCCAACCACCACTCCTATATGAAGGAAGGCGGTGGTGACGACGGTGACCGTGAGCCCGATGGCAACGAGCTGCAGAAACGGTGACCGGGCCGACCGCGCGATGCGCAGGCCCAGCCATGCGTAGACGGCGAACGCGAGCGTGAGCAGCGCGAGACCGAAGAATCCCCACTCCTCGCCAATGTTGCTGCCAATGAAGTCGTTGTAGCCGAACGGCACGAAGCCAAGCTGCTGGCGCCCTTCCCCGAAGCCACGCCCGAAGAGCCCACCAGACCCGACGGCGATCAGCGACTGCCACAACTGATACTTCGCCGACGGCGGCGGGCTTCCCGGATCGAGGAACGTGACCAGCCGCAACAGCACATACTGGAGTCGTTCCATCTCGTGCCAGAGCACCGGGATGCCGATGACGCCGAGCACCACGAAGTGGCCGATGCGCACGCCGCCAGCGAACAACACGATGCCGGCGACGAGCGTGTACATGATGGCGACGGAGAGATCGGGCTCGAGCACGACGAGCAAGTCGAGCACGCCGATGACCACGAGGAATGGCAGCAGCCCCTTCGTTAGGCGACGCATCTGGTCACCCTTCTTGACGAGCAGCATCGCCGTCCAGACGATCACCGACAGCTTCCCGATTTCCGACGGCTGTAGCGAGGTACCGAACAGGAATCGACGCGAACCGTTGATGCGTGGCGCGATCGACGTCGTGAACGGCAGGACGATGATCACGAGAAGCGCGATGGTCACGGTCATGAACGGCCACGCCCACTTGTTCCAGCGTTCCGCGTCCATCTTGGCGCCGACCGCGAACACCACGGCGCCGATCACCAGTCCGGTCAGCTGACGCGTGAGGTAATGCGTGCTGCCCAGATTCTGCTCGACCGCGACGATGGCGCTCGCACTGTAGAGCACCGCAAGCCCGAACGCGAGCAACACCGACGTGAGCAGCATGAGCGCGCGCGCTTCCACGCCCATGCGCCAACGATCGCGCGTTTGTGCAACGGCAGTCACGACTTCCTGTCCTCCACAGCGCCGGCGAGTCGCTTGAACATCGTGCCGCGCTCCTCGTAGTTCTTGAACATGTCGAAGCTCGAGCAGGCCGGAGAGAGTAGCACGGCGTCGCCTGAAATCGCGAGTGCACGAGCCCGCTCGACGACCTCCTCGAACGACCGACCCATCTCTTCCGTTCGAACCACTGCCCCAATGTCCTTGACGATGATGGGCGCCGCTTCGCCGTATGCAATGACAGCCTTCACGGTACGCCGCATCTCATCCGCGAGGCTGGCGTACGATTCACCCTTGTGACGCCCGCCGAGCAGCAGGATCGTCGGCCGCTGCATGCCGCGGAGCGCGACGAGGGTCGAGCCGACATTCGTCGCCTTCGAGTCGTTGATCCACTGCACACCGTCGTACTCGCCAGCGAGCTCGAGCCGATGCGGAAGTCCCTGAAAGCTCCGGAGAGAGTCGGCGAGTCGAGCGCGCGCGTCCGGCGTCTCGTGCGCCGGATCTGCGACCATCACTGACAGCAACGCGAACAGGGCGTTCGCCACGTTATGATCGCCGATCAGCGGAAGGTCCGCGCGCGCCGCGACCGGCTTGCCTAACACGACGAGCTGACCCTGCTCGCGATCGTACCACGCGCCGCCTTCACGACGCGTGAGCGACACGGGATACATGTCACCGCGCAGTGCTGCGCGCGCGGTAGTCACGCGCGCCGACGCGTCCTTCGCCGCGCGATCCGGTTGCACGCGTCGCGCGCCACGAGGCGGCGTCGGCGGGCGCCGCTCGGCGAGGCGCATGACGGAGTCTTCGTCTCCGTTGAGCACCCACTTGGAACGATCGGACGCGTTGCGGAAGAGCAGCGCCTTGTCGGCGTAGTACTCGTCGACGCTTGCATACCGATCGAGGTGGTCAGCGCTGAGGTTCGTCACAACACCGACCACCGGATTGATGCTCGGTGTGTCGTGCAACTGGAACGACGATACTTCGAGCGAGACCCAGTCGGGACGTCGGTCGCGCAGTGCCACTTCGGACAACGGCATGCCAATGTTGCCCGCGGCGACCGCATCAAGCCCGAGCCCGCGCAGCAAATGCGCGGTCAGCGCGGTCACGGTCGATTTCCCGTTCGTCCCGGTGATTGCGACGTAGCGCAGCGCGGGGATGGCGTGCAGCGCGACCTCGATCTCGCCAATGATCGGGAGGCCCGCCTCACGTGCGCGCTGCAGCGGAGCCGCGCTCGGAGGCACGCCGGGGCTGGCCACCACCAGCGTCGCGCGCGCAACGCGCTCGACATCATGCGTGCCGACGTCGACTTCGACGCCGAGGGGTCTGAGCAAGGCGGCGCTCGTCTCGACGCCAGACCCGCTGCCGGCGTCGGATGCGTAAACGCGTGCGCCTTCCTTCGCCAGCAATGTGGAGACGGCAGTTCCGCTCTTACCGAGACCGATGACGGCGATCTCGCCGATGCGCCAGATGTCGGGAATCACCGCAGCTTCAACGTCGTTAGGGCGAAAAACGCGCACAGGATGCCGAGAATCCAGAATCGTGTCACGACCTGAACCTCGTGCCACCCCTTCAGCTCGAAGTGATGATGCAAGGGCGCGCGCCGGAAGAGGCGGCGGGCCTTCGCGTCCTCCAGGCCATAACGATATTTGCGGTACTTGAATACTGACCGCTGCAGGATCACGGACAGCGTCTCGGCCACGAACACTCCGCCGACGATCAGCAGCAGGAACTCCGACTTGAGCAGGATCGCGACGGCGCCGAGCGCGCCACCGAGCGCCAGTGATCCGGTATCGCCCATGAAGACTTCGGCCGGATGCGAGTTGTACCAGAGGAACCCGACACACGCTCCGAACATCGCGGAGCAGAAAATAGTCAGCTCTCCAGCGTTTCGCAGATAGAAAATATTGAGGTACGCGCTCGTATCCACTCGGCCCATCACGTACGCGAACACCGCGAACGTCACGGCGGCGATCGCCGCGAGACCCGCGGCGAGTCCATCGAGACCATCCGTGAGATTCACTGCGTTACTCGTGCCCGTGAGAATGAACGTGACGAACGCGACGTAGAGCCATCCGAGCCAGAGCGTCGCGGGCACGATCAGCATCCATTTATAGAACGGGAGCGTCGTGGACGCGCCCGGGAGAGTCGAGAGCGGATGCTGCCAGACATAGATGCCGAGCGCGATGCCAGCGCTGACCTGGCCAATGAGCTTGTAGCGCTCGACGAGCCCTTCGTTCTTCTTCCCTTCCCGCTTCTGCTTGAACTTGAGATAATCGTCGAGGAAACCGATGCCACCCATCCAGGCCATGACGAGCAGAGCGCATAACGCGTAGCGATTGTCGAGTCGCACCCAGAGCAACGTGGGCACGATCGTCGCCGCGAGGATGATGAGCCCGCCCATGGTGGGCGTGGAGCTCTTGACCTTGTGGGAATCCGGCGTGCCTTCGCGGACGACCTGATTCATCTGCAGGCGTCTCAGCGCGCGGACGATCATCGGACCGACGATGAACGCGACGAGCAGCGCCGTCACCGCCGCCGCGGCCGCGCGGAAGGAGATGTAGCGGACGATGCGAAACGCCGAGAAATACTTCGTCAGCGGGATGAGGAGGTAGTAAAGCAAAGTCTTTCCGGAGAGGGCGCTGGTAGCTGGGTGGTCGTGCTTGTTGCTGGGTGACGCTTGTTGCTTCGGGCTTGCTGATAGCTACTTCATTTCCCCTCGATCAGGGGAATCAATCTTTCCAGCCGCGTTCCGCGAGAGCCCTTCAACAAGATCACCGCGTCAGGCGCCAACCGGGGTGCGAGGGCTGGCCACACCTCGGGCGCGTCGGCCGCGGTCACCACTCTCGGATCGTTCGGCGCGGCGTTCAGGAGAGCGCGAGCGAACTCCCCGATGCCCGCTATAATGTGCGCCGGCCCGGACAACGCGAGCCTCGCGATCTCGTCGTGCAACGCCGGCCCCGCAGCGCCTAACTCCAGCATCGATCCCAGAATCGCCACGCGCTGTCGCGTCGTATCCAACGACGCCAGCATTCGGAGCGATTCCCGCGCAGACGCCGGGTTCGCGTTGTACGCATCGTTGATCACCGTACGCGCGCCCATCTGCACCCAGGCGCTGCGCATTGGCAGCACTGGCGTGCGCGCGATGCCGGCGGCGGCATCCTCCATCGAGACTCCGAGTGCGCGCGCCACCGCGACGGCGAGCATGGCATTTCGGAGGTTGTGCTCTCCTCGGAGCGGCGGCTTCACCTCGACGTCGCCGAATCGAAGCACGCCCGCACCGTCGGGCGAGATGGTCCACGCGTCGGGCTTCAGGTCACCGGCGTCGAGACCGGCCGACATCGTCGCTCGCGCCCGATCGCGCGCGGCACCACCGATCTCCGGCTGTCCCGCGGGCACGATAGCCACATCCACGCCGTCGAACACCGCGGTCTCCTCGCGCAGCACCCCCGCGAGATCGACCAGTCCCTCGAGATGCTCCTCGCCGATGGATGTAACCACGGCGACGTCCGGCTCGGCGAGCGCTCGCAGCGCCGCGACCTCCCCCGGATGATTCGTGCCGATCTCCACGACGGCCACGTCCGCCTCATCAGGAATCGCGAGCAGCGTGAGCGGGACGCCGACGTGATTGTTCAGATTTCCGCGCGTCGCGTACACCGCGAGCCGAGTTCCGAGCGCAGCGCTCGTCAATTCCTTCGTGCTCGTCTTTCCATTGGAGCCTGCGATCGCGACGACGGTCTTGCCCCAGGCACGACGCCGGTAGCGCCCGAGCAGGCCTAACGCGATCGTCGTGTCCGCCACGACGAACACCGGCACGCCGAGTTGTGCCGCGACAGTCGCGTCGCTCACGACGACAGCGGAAGCGCCCTTCTTCACCGCCTCGGCGACAAACGTGTGTGCGTCGAAGCGCTCGCCGCGGAGCGCGACGAACAACTCGCCGGGCGCCACAGTACGTGTGTCAGTGTTCACCGCGGACAGCGCCGTGGATCCGCGGGGAGCCGGCGTCACGGACACGTCCGCGAGCGCGTCCGCGACACGGTCGAGCGTCCAGAATATCGCGTTCGGGGTGGATTGCGACGTGCCGCTCAGAGGACCTGCCACGACGTGAGTCACGCGCTCAGGATCGGATCGGTGAATCGGGAGCGAGCTCGCGGACGATCTCGCGCTCGTCGAATGGATACGCGATCGTCCCGCGAATCTGGTACGTCTCGTGGCCCTTTCCGGCGAGGACGACGACGTCGTCGGGCGCGGCAATGGTCAGCGCGCGCGCGATGGCGTCGTGCCGGTCGGTGATGCGCTCGTGATTTGCGCCGTGCATTCCCGCTTCGATGTCGTCGATGATGCGGTCCGGGTCCTCGGTCCGCGGATTGTCGCTCGTCACGATCGCGAGATCCGCGAGCCGCTCGGCGATTCCGCCCATCACCGGCCGCTTGCCGCGATCTCGGTCACCGCCGCAGCCGAACACCACGATCAGTCGGCGCTCCGCGAATGGACGCACGGCGAGCAGAGCGCGCTCGAGTGCGTCGGGCGTGTGAGCGTAATCGCGAAGGACCGTCGGGCGCTCGTAGACGCGTTCGAGGCGACCGGGTACCTGCGGGAGTGTCGAGAGGCGCTGGGCGATGACGTCCACGCTCAGGCCTAACGCCCATGCCGCCGCGGCGGCGCCGAGCGCGTTGGCGACGTTGAAATCACCAACGAGCGGCAGACGAACCGCCGACGCGGCGCCGCCCGCCTCGAGTGTCCACTCGCTACCGCGCGGAGTGTACCGGACGTCCGATGCACACATGTCGGCATCGTGCCCCGCGAGCGAGAAGTGCACCTGGCGCGGCACACGCGCCAGCACTTTCCACGCGTCGTCGTCGGCGTTGACTACCGCGGCCCCTCCCGGCGCGAGGTAGTCGATCAGTCGCGCCTTCGCCGCGACGTACGCTTCCATCGTGCCGTGATAGTCGAGATGGTCGCGCGTTAGGTTCGTGAACACGGCAGCCGCGAACTCGAGGCCGTCGACGCGACGCTGATCGAGGCTGTGCGACGACACCTCCATCGCCACGCTCGTGACGCCGGCGTCGACGAGCGCGCGCAGGACGCGCTGCAGCTCGATCGGGCCGGGCGTCGTGAGGCCACCGCCTCCCTGCTGCGCCGTCCCTTCACTGCCGACGAGCACGCCGAGCGTTCCGATCGACGCGCTTCGTCCAGCGCGGTCCTCGTCGAGCAGGTGGCGGAGAATCCCGACCGTCGTGGTCTTCCCGTTCGTGCCGGTGACACCCACGAGCCTCAGCTTCGCTCCGGGCTCACCATAAGCCGCTGCGGCTGCGATCGGCGCCGCACGGCGCGCATCGCGCACGACGAACGACGGGAGAGTCGTCCGAGATGCGTCTTCGACAATCGTTGCGCCCGCGCGGTCAGCGATCGCCGCGAGAAAGTCGTGTCCGTCGCGCGCGGTGCCACGCACGGCAACGAACAGCGCGCCCGGCGTCACCTGGCGGCTGTCGTCGGTGATACCGGTGAGCTGTCCGGGCAGCCTCCCACGAACCTCGACCAGCAATCCGGCTCGCTCGAGCGCTTCCTGCACGAGGTGCGACGCGAAGGTCGTCATCGCGTCTGGCTCATCGTGGCTGATACAGCCGGACAATGGAGCCGGTGCGAAGCGACGTGCCCGCCTCCGGCGCCGTGCCTGGCGCGCCCGCGACGACCTGCACGCGGAATCCCGATTCGTGCAACGAGAGCACCGCCGCGCGCAGCGGGAGACCACTGACGTCCGGGATGGGTCGCAGGCGAATCGGCGCCGCGGGCGCGCGCTGACGCTCCGTGAGGCTTACCACGAACGGCACGCTCGCGCGCTCGCCGGGATCCCGGAGCGAGTCGCTGCTTACTTCATCGACCAAGCCGGCGGCGACCGTGATCTGTCGCGGCTTCTGCGTATCGGCGGCCGCTTTCGGACCGCTGTCGCGCGACGCGAACACGGGCTCCGTCCGGCGCCGCGTTAGGGCGTTCCGATCGATGGCTGCGTCGCGCGCCGCGATGGCCGCTTCGAGAACCACTTTGGACACCGGTGCCGCTGTCTTTCCGCCGTAGTACGATCCCTTCGGGTTGTCGAGCTTCACCAGAATCACGTACTGTGGGTTCTCCGCGGGGAACAGACCGACGAACGAGGCTGTGTACGAGCCGGCGACGTACCGCCCGTTCGACATGCCGCGCGAGGTTCCGCTCTTTCCGCTGACTCCGAACGTCGTCATCTCGGCGTCCTTCGCCGTGCCGCTGTCCACGACCGCCGTGAGCAACGCGCGAAGCTGGGCGGCGCCCTGCGGCGTGAGCACTCGACGCACGACGCGGCGGCCCGGCGAGTAGACCACACGTCCATCCAGATCCCGCACCTCTTTTATCAGCTGGGGCTCGAGGAGCTCTCCGCCGTTCGCGATCGATGCGTACGCGAGCGCGAGCTGCAGCGGCGTCACGGAGATCTCGTAGCCCATGGCGAGCGACGCTGGCGACTGCTTGGACCAGCGGCTCGGCGGCCGAAGCGTTCCCGCCGCTTCGCCGGGATACGGTACACCGGTGGGCGTGCCGAAACCGAAATCGCGCAGCGATTCGTACTGCTCACGCGGCGTGAGGCGCTCGGCGAAACGCGCGATGCCCGACGTTGCTCGAGAAGCGAATCACATCCGCGAGCGACAGACGCGGCGCCGCGTGAATGTCGTGAATCGTGCGGCCGAACGTCTTGTACGAGCCGTTGTACGTCTCGATCACTTCATCTACCCGGGCCTTGCCGCGAGCGAGCAGCGCCGCCGCCGTGAATGGCTTGAGCGTGGACCCTGGTTGATACGGCTCGTTGATCGCAGTCGCGGAGCTCGCGAGCGGATCTCGGCGGCGCGACGCCATCGCGCGAATCTCGCCGGTGTTGGGATCGAGCACGACGATGTCGCCACCGTCCGCGCTCATGCTCGAAACGGCGTTGCCGAGCGCCTGGTCGGCGATCGACTGCAGGCTGCTGTTGATGGTCAGCGAGACGGTGTGCCCGGGCAGCGCGTCCGCGCTCAACTCGTCAGGCGACTCGAATCGGCGGCCACGCACGTCCTTCACCAGCGAGACCGTGCCTTTCGTGCCGCGGAGCAGGCTGTCGAGCACCAACTCGATGCCGTCGGTTCCTTCGCCCTGCGGATTCGCGTGGCCGATGATCCGCTGCGCGCCGCCACTCGCCAAGTAAACGCGTTCACCGACAGGCGCCGCATACACTCCGCGCATGGAGATGATCGACGCTACGTCACTCGGCACGAAGCTGCCGGGCAGTTGCACCCATTTCCGCTTCGGATCGTTCAGGCGCGTGAGCCAGGACGCATCGAGGCCAATGCGTTTGAGCTCGCGCGCGAGCTTTTTCGGATCGCGAATTTCTGGCGTCGCGATGCTGATCTGCACGCGCTCGCGGCTTTCCGCGAGCGGGACGCCCGAGGCGTCGAGAATCAGCCCGCGCGGTGCCGGAATGGACGACGCGGCTACGTGCTGGCGCGTCGCCTTCGCCTGCCATTGTTTGCCCTGCCAGACCTGGACCTGCGCGGCGCGCACGATGATGGCCGCGGCAAAGACGCCGAGCGCCAGGTGGACCACGGCGATTCGCTTAGTTTGGAGCATTGCGCGGCGGCAGCGAAGCGTCTTTTCTCTGGATCACGATGACCTGACTGTCACTCGGCATTCGAAGCCGCAGCCGCTGCTCGACCAGCGGCGTGAGCTTGTCTCGACTCGCGGCCTCACGGATCTCGCGTTCCAACTGCGCCCGTTGCGCCCGGAGATCCATGCGCTGGCGTTCGAGCTGCTGTACCAGACGTGACTGCGAGTGACCGAACGAGCGTCTCCAGATGACGCTCGTCGCCACGAGGACGAAACCAAAAAGTGTGAGCGCGACCACGGAACGACCCCGGCGTCGCGTCACGCTGCCGCCACCTCTCCTGGCTACTGCGCGCTTCGCCATGCTCGGAGCCTCGCGCTGCGCGACCGTGGATTGCGGCTGGCTTCCTCGGGTGATGCGGTGACCGACTTTCGCGTCACGAGCGTTCCCAGTGCGTGACCGCGACAGGTACACATCGGCTGACGCGGAGGGCAGATGCAGCTGGCACTCCAGTCGCGGAAGGCGTTCTTCACGACTCGATCCTCGCCCGAGTGATACGCGATCACGGCGAACGTGCCGCCAGGATTGAGTCTGTCGCGGAGCGAGTCCAGCGCGCGTTCGAGGCCCCCGATCTCGTCGTTGACGGCGATACGCACCGCCTGAAACAGCCGCGCGAAATCGGCGGGACCTGTGCGCGGCCCGAGTGCGCCTCTGATCGCGCCGACGAGATCATCGCTCGTGACGAACGGCCGGTTGCCGCGACGACGTACAATCTCGCGCGCGAGTCGCATCGCGCGATGCTCGTCGGCGTATTCACGGAAGATCGACGCGAGCTCCACTTCGTCGGCGGTGGACAGCAACGTCGCGGCATCGCTCGTGGCGTCGGTACCCATGCGCATGTCGAGCGGCACGCCTTCTCGAAACGAGAAGCCGCGCGCGGGATCATCGAGTTGATGCGACGACACGCCGAGATCCAGAAGGATGCCATCGAACCTCACGCCATCGAGCGCAGGAATCGCGTCGAGATCGGCGTAGTTGCCCAACAGCGCGCGGAACCTGCCTTCGCTCTGGTAGGTTGCCAGACGACGCTCCGCGGCACCGATAGCTTCGGGATCGCGATCGATCGCGGTGACATCCGCCCCGGTCGCGAGCAAGGCCAACGAGTGACCGCCACCACCAAGAGTGCCGTCGAGAATCGACCGCCCACCGGAGAAAAGGGCGACGACTTCGTCGGCCAGTACCGGTGCGTGGTACGTGCTATCCCATGGCCCGACAGTCGACTCGGGAAGGGTCATGTTACTGACAGCCATTCGACCAGATCAAGCGCCAGATGCCTCCGTAGGGCCGGTAAGGCCGTGGCCGGTTTTTCGCGTACCTCGACAGCAATGACAACGGCAGATATAACGGCGGCATCGAGGTCGAGGTGGACATTTGCCCCTAACGATAAGGTAGCCAACAAGACGCGATGAATGACCGAAGGCGCGGCCAACGCTCGAAGATTGCGGAGCGGCGAACGACCGCGATACGACCCGGGGCACAAGCCCGGTCGCGACGACACATTGCGATCGTGGTGCACGGTGCGCGTGCGGAATTTCCCGGCCTGCGTCATCTCGTCGAGTGGATGCGAGCGAAGGGTCACAGGGTGCGTGCTCGGGTGACGTGGGAGTCGGGCGACGGGGCGATGTTCGCGCGCGAGGCCATCGAGGCGGGCGCGGACACCGTTGTCGCCTGCGGCGGCGACGGCATGGTCAACGAGGTCGTGAATGGACTCGAGGGCACTGACGTCGGACTGGGAATCATTCCGGCCGGAACCGCAAACGATTTCGCGCGACAGGTCGGGATCCCCGACGACCCGAGCGCCGCGATGGACATCGTGCTCCGACGAAAGCCGGTGATCATCGATACCGCCGCGATGAACGGCCGCCGATTTCTGAATGTCTCGTCGGGTGGTATCGGTGCCGAAGCAACCGCCGAGACACCGGCGGACGCGAAGGCGTCGCTCGGCGCCGTCGCGTACTTCATCTCGGGGTTGCGCAAGCTCGCGGGCTTCGAGCCACGGCGGGCGCTGTTCGAGGCGCCGGGGTTTCGCGTCGAGATGGACTTCCTCCTGTTCGCGGTTGGCAACGCGCGCGCGACAGGTGGTGGCACGCTGGTCACGCCACGCGCGAGCGTGCGCGACGGCTTGCTCGACGTCTGCATCATTGGCGCGATGCCGAGGAAGGAGTTCGCGACGCTGGTGCTGCGAGTAAAGCGTGGTGAGCATCTCGAGGCGGACGGTGTTCGCTACATGCAGGTACCGTGGTTTCAGATCACGTCAGACGAACCGATGACGGTGAACGTCGATGGCGAGCCCGCAGAGGTGCGCGCAGGTGCGATATGAATCGCGGCCGCGGGATCTGTTGATTCACCTCCCGCGCCTGCCTGGGCATCGTCGCTCGGTCGAGCGTGATGTGCCTGGTTGAGAGTCGGGGTGCTGATCCGAAGGTCGTTGATGACGAAGCGCCCGCCGTCGAAAAGACGGCGGGCGCTTCGCGTTAGGTCCAATGTCGTGTGGGCTATTTGCCCTTACAGAGCGCCTTCACCATCTGGTCGCCGTACGGCGAAAGTTGCTGCAGAGCGCCCATCAGCTTTCCGGCTTCGTCCTTGAACTGCTGGGCGCCGCGCGGAATGAAGATCTGGGCCTGCGTGAAGTCGTCGGTCGCTTCCTTGGCCATGTCGCAGCTCTTCTTGTCACGTGCCTGCTCGAGGAGCGCCTGGCCCTTCTGCAGGTGCGTTGCCCCCTGCAGGAACGCGGCGGCCGGCGTCTGCTGCACGCTATCGCTGAACGCGAGTAGTGTCAGAGCGCGTCTGAACCCTTCGATATCCTTCGGCGTGGCCGCTGCGGCCTTCTTCGATTCCGCCTGCCCGAGCCCGGTCGCGTAGGTGGCGACCAAGCCAGCCGAGTCGCCAGCCGCGATCGCACTGCGCAGGGACTTCAGAACGGTATCGGGCGGTGCGCCAGCGTCGGACTGTGCCCGCGCGATCGGCAGCCAGATACCCTGGATCTTCGGGTTGACGGCCAGAATTCCCTTGGCCTGTTCGATCGCCTGCGCGGTCTGCCCGGTCTGAATGAGCAGCTGCACATAGGTCGACGCGATGCCCATGTTGTTCGGGAACTTCGCGCGTCCCTTGGCGAGCGTCTCCGCCGCCTTCTGGAACTGGCTGTCCGCGGCGTACCCAGCCGCCTGACGCATGAAGAACGTGGTGTCCGCCGACGCCGTGTCGAGCTTCACCATCTCTTCTCCGATGCCGAGCCCGCCCTTCACGTCCTTGGCCGCGAAGTGCACGAGCCACTGGAGCTTCACGAGCGAGGCGTCACCGGGGTTGTTCTTGACGGCGTCGTCGACGATCGGCAACGCGAGCGACGCGCGACCGCTGCCGGCGAGCACGTTCACGACCTGCGCCTGGAGGCGCGTGTTGTTCGGGTCAAGCGAGATGAGGCGCGTCAGCGCTTCGATCTGCTTGTCCTCCATCTTCTTCTCGGCGTACGCGTCGGCCGCAAAGGCGAGCGCACGCTTGTTGTCCTTGTGGATGTTCAGGATCTGCTCGCTGATCGCGATCATGGAGTCCGCACCGAGCTTCTGCTCGTTGTAGACCTCCGCGATGCAGACGCGAGGCATGACCGCGTTTGGATACGCGGCGATCCCCTTGCGAGCTTCGGCGATCGCACCAGCGTAGTTCTTGGCGCGAGACAGCTCGATGCACTTCTTCGCCGGGTCGACCTGCTTACGCGCAGCTTCGACGGCGTTCGAGATCGGCTTCGCCGCGTCTGACACTTTCGCGACGTCAACGGGCGGCAATGGCTGCACCATGCCGTCCGGCCGAATCAGCTGCATGTTCGCGGTGACGCGATAGCCCGTGGGCGTCTTCTCGACGGTGCCTTCGACGTATTCCTCCGCTCGCAGCAGTTGCGCGAGCGCCCGAGCGTCGTTGGAGCTGAGCGCTTCGGTGGTCGAGTAGCCCGAGTTCACCAGAGTCGTCATGATGTCGGACTTGGGAACGATCCAGAGCGTCTTGAGCTGAAAGTCCTGGCCCATTCGCTCGCGGACCGCTTCCGCGGCCTGAAGTCCGAGTCCGCGCTCACTGCTGCGGAACGTCGGCACCATGAATCTGGGACCTGCCGTCTGGCCACGTTGCAACGTCTGCGTCTGCGCATTGACCGTCGCGAACGCACCACTGGCCACTGCACCTATGAACAACCCCATCAACGTTCGCGCGTGGCGTTGCCGTGCCTTCACAGTCATCTCCTCCGAAACGTTGAACATGGTACCCCCCACCCGGATCACAGGGTCCAGCGTTTACGAGCACTACTCTGGCGTTTCACTCGCGGTCCAGTCGCATTCCCATGGGCGAAGAGGGACTCGAACCCCCGACATCCTGCGTGTAAGGCAGGCGCTCTAACCAACTGAGCTATTCGCCCGCACCTGGCCGCACGCACCTGACTACGACCAAAACGCAATCGCTCTGCCAGCGGCTCCGCGAATCGCTGGCAGGGCAAGAAAATGACCAATTCTATTACTTCAGAATCGCCAGCGGGACGAGTACGCAGTACCCGATTACGAGCAGGATCGGCGCGAGCGTTTCGCCCCCGCGAGCCAGATCGATATACCCTGCGAGCAGCGTTGCGGCGGCGATCCCCCAGAGGATCAACGGCCGCGACCGTGGAGTGGGTTTTGTGTGGGCCATAATGATCGAAGGAGTCTACGAGCCACCCGAAATCATGTCAAGCAAGCGTCACGTCAAGAGTTAGCTCGTAACTAGCCGAGCCGTCAGCGACGCCGCGTTTCGGGAGTCGAGGCTGCGCGAATCGAAGCCCCGCTATTCGACAACTCCAGACCGGCGGCAGCGGTCACCCCGGTTCGGGTTCCCGCGGCGGGCCGGGTAATTCGTCAGGCGGCGGGGTGGGCGGTGTCGCGTCGCCCGTATTCGGGAGCGACCACGGAAGGCTTCGCAGGAGCGCCTCGATCGCGCTCGCCGCCTCACGCCGCTCGGCTTCCTCATCCGCCCGCACGAGCGCCGCCATGCGCAGACGGTCGCGACGGCGCCGGATCACGTAGAACGGCATCACGAGGAACAGCGTCAGCGCCGACGCGATGGAAAGATCGGCCACGAGCGCGAGACCGCCATAACGCCGCCGGGTCCGCTTGCGCCAGATCTCCTCGAATCCTGGTTGAGTCAGGCCGTAGGCCGCGCGCACGGCGGTCTCGAACCGACCGCTCTGCTTCCAGTACTTGAAGAACAGCGTTAGGCCCCGTTCGGGATCCTGCGCCGCAAGCTCGGCCACCGCGCGATATGCCAGCGCATACGTCCCCTCGGCGCGCAGCGACCCGCCGGCGAAACCGTTATCGAGCGAATCGAGCGACGGCATTCCGCGGAACAGCAGAACGAGGTTCGCTCCCAGAATCGCGTCGCGCGCGACCTCGTTCGCGGCATAGCTCGCGTACCCTTCGTCGAACCACCGCGGCGGCAGCTCGCCGAGCGCCTCGTGCAACGCGAGATGCGCGAGCTCATGGCGGAGCACCTCGATGGGGTCACCGGCGTCGGATCCAGCGCCGCGCCCCTGCATCACGATGCGGTTCGACTCCGGGAACGCGACGGCAGCCCCCCATTCGGGCGCCGTCGGACCGATCCACTGGCGAAACCGCTCACGATCCGGCGCGACGGCAATGACGACGCGATTGGACGGCCGCGGTAATCCGGGGAAGGTGTCACGCGCGGTCGCCGACGCGAGAAGCGACTTCGCCAGCTGTTCATCCTGAGGATACGCGGCGACAGTGAATCGGCCGCGGTCGAAGCGCATTGCTTGCTGCTGCGCGCGCGCCAAGCTCGGCACGCACAGAAGAACGCCAATAAGCGCGCGCAGCAGCCGCGGGAATCGGGAATCGGGAATCGGGAATCGCGGCCGCATGTTGCTTGGATTCCCGATTCCCGATTCCCGATTCCCGATCAGTCCGGCGTCCCTCCGGCTTCCACGCGAGCCAATACCTCTGCGCACCGCTTTCCCCATGGATTGAACTTGTTCGCCGCCGCACCGGCGCGCCAAGCCTCGCGCGCGTCATCCGGTTGTTCGGCCAACCAATGCGCACGACCGAGCTCGTAGTACGCCTCGAGGAGGTTCGGGCCAAGCGAGAGGCTCTTCCGGAAAAACGTCTGCGCGTCCTCGTACATCTCGCGCTCGAGGTACACGAGACCGAGGTAGTAGTGCGCGTACAGCGTCGCTTTCGCGTCATTGTCGAGGCGGATCGCCTTCGACAGGTGCTCGATGGCCTCGCCGAAGATGCGCTTCTTCAGACAGATGTACCCGACGTTGATGCGCGCCAGCGCGTTCGCCGGCTCCTTCATCAGCACGCGCTGGAAGTTCATCAAGGCGTCGTCGTACTTCTCCTGATGCATCTGCGCCCAGCCGAGCAGCGAGATCGCCTGCGGATCGTTAGGCGAGAGCTCCAGCGCCTTGCCCAGCGCCGCCTCGGCGGCCGGGTAGTCGCCGAGCGAGATGCGCGACCATCCTTTCTCGATGAACGTGGATGCGCCAATGTGATCGGCACGCAGCGGTGGGGCGACGGGTTGCGGGCCGGTCGGATACGCGGCACCGCCCGCCGTTTTCCACCGTTCCGCGAGCTTCTTCACATCCTCTTTGAGGGCCGCGAGCTCGGTGATCTCGCGCTCGACGCCGCGGAACAGCTCGATGATCTCCGCCTTGAGCGCGGCACGATCGGTCGACGCGTCGGCGGCATCCAGGCGCGCCGACAGTTCGGCATATCGCGCACGCAGGTCGCCGGCGGGCACGTCAGGCATTCCGTGCCGGCTCCTCCGACGGTCGCTCGAGCACGATGCGCTCGTCAGTTGAAAACAGGCGTGGCACATCGAGAAATATGACCAGGCGCTCCCCGCGACGCACGACACCGCGCAGGTAGCTCGCGGCGAGGCCGCGGAACAGCGTTGGCGGCGGAGCGAGCCGCGCGGCGTCGAGCACACTCACGTCCAGCACGCCGTCTACCGTTGCGGCAACCCACTCGTCATCGACGGTCAGCACGAGGATGCGCGCATCGCTCGGAATGGGCGCAGCGGGCAGCTCGAACCGCTTGCGCAGATTGATCACCGGGACGACCCGCCCCTGATAGTCGATGACGCCTTCGATCCAGGGCGGGACGTTAGGCACCGGCGTCGGTGCTGCATAGCGAAGCACGCGCTCCACCGAGAAGATGTCGGCGGCGAACAGCTCGTCGCCGAGGCGGAACGTCACGATCTGTGACGCGGTCGCGGGTGCGGTCATAACGAGTCCGGTGAAGCGACGGCGAGGCAGGTGTCCACGACGACATCGGCGTCGAGCAACGTCACGAGCTCGGTGCCACGCCAGACGACACCGAGCACCATGCCGTCGGCGTCAGTATTGGGTACCGGGCGCACCGTGTCGAGGGACACATCGAAGACGTCATCGACGGCGTCCACGGCCAGCGCTATCCGTGTGGCCGAGGGACGCATAACGAGCGTCATCGTGGGGCTGCCCATCGACGGGACGGCGAGCACTCGCGCGAGCGCGTACATGGGCAGGGTGCGGTCGCGCAGCGCGAAGATCCCGAGCATCGCCGGGGGAGCGTCGGGGATGGCGCGGGCGTCCACGCCCTCTACAGCCTCCTCCACCGCTCGGAGCTCCGTGGCGAACAGCTCCAGCCCTACGCGAAACACGAGTAGATCCGCGTGCCCCTCCCGCGCCGCAATACGTTCGCGGAACGGCGTGACCGGCGCTGGCGGCGCCGCGAGCTCGAACGGCGGAAGCTCGGTATCGAACTCCTTCGGTCGAGGCTGCCCGTTGTTCAGTGAGAGTGCCAACGTGCGCAGCGTCATCCGAGCCGCGTGGTCGGCGCGGCTCAACGCTCCCGGCCCGCGCTCGGAGGGCGCAGGGATCGCGAGGACAGGCTCGTGGGGGGTCTTTCGACGGAGGCGTGGCATTACCTCAAAGGACAGTCGTGCGATAGGACGCGTCACGGGTGACGCCTGGCGGCGGATGTCCTGCGTGACCTATGCCACACTCGCGCGCGTTCGACCGACCGCGGCGCTGATTTCCGCACCGATGTCCGCGAGCGGCAGCATCCGATCGGCGCCCGCCGTCGCCAGTGCGGCCTGCGGCATTCCATACACGATCGACGTCGCCTTGTCCTGCACGATGGCGTACCCTCCCCTGTCGCGGATCGCCCGGAGACCCTCCGCGCCATCACGCCCCATGCCGGTGAGCACGACGCCGACGACTCGCGCGCCGAAGCGCTGGGCCGCCGACCGGAACAACGGATCCGCCGAGGGGCGGACCCCCCAGATGGGAGGCGTCTGATCCAGCGCGATCACCGGAGCTCCGGACACGTCGATGACACGCATGTGCATGCCGCCAGGCGCGACGTACACGCGCCCGTGCTCGATCCGGTCACCGTGGCGTGCTTCCGTCACGCCTAACGCGCTCATCGCGTTGAGCCGCGTCGCGAGGCTGGTCGTGAAGCCGGCCGGCATGTGCTGCACGACGAGCACCGCGGCATCCATGCCAGCCCGCAGCCTCGGAATCACTTCCGCGAGCGCACGCGGTCCGCCGGTCGATGCCGCGATGACGACGGCCTGCGTCGCCGCACCGCGCTCGACGAGCGTCGCGCCTCGCTGGACGAGGGACGGGCGTGCGAGCATCGGCACGCCGCGGAGGTTCACGCATGACGCAGCGCGCAGCGCATCCAGCAAGCGCGCGCCGAGCAGCTCGGCGGTGTCGCGCGCCGACCCATTCGGCTTGTGCACGAAATCGACGGCGCCGAGCTCGAGCGCGCGGATCGTGAGCTCTCCACCGTTAGGCGAATCGAGGGCGCTCAGCATCACCACGGGACGCGGCGTCTCGCTCATGATGTAGCCGAGCGCCTGGAGGCCGTCCAGCTCGGGCATCTCGATGTCGAGCGTGACGATCTCGGGGTCGAGCGCGTGGATCTGCTTCAGCGCGTCATGGCCATTGCGTGCCGTGCCGACGACGCGGAACTCGCCGCTCGTCGACAGAATCTCGCTGACCATCTTCCGCATGAACGCACTGTCGTCGACGACAAGGACAGTGCGTGGACTAGAGGACACGCTCTCCCATCTTGAGCGACTTCACGACCACGCGGCCATCCGTGACGTGGAAGTACACGCTCCGCCCGTGCTCACCGCCCGTGTCGGACGCGACGAGGGGAATCTCGGCCAGCCGAAGCACGCGCTTCGTGGCTTCGACGTTACGCTCGCCCATGTTGATACCACCGGACGGCAGCAACGACGCGAACATGCTCGCGCCGCCTACGATCTTCGCCATCGGCCGCCCCCAGGCGCCGCGCTTCCGCATCTCCTCGACGAGCATCGGGATTGCCGTCGACGGGAACTTCGCGCGGTTTTCGCTGTCGAGCGAAAGCCCTTCGCTGGGGAGCAGGATGTGCGCGAGACCACCAATCCGCGACGAGCCGTCGTAGAGCATGATGGCCACGCACGAGCCCAACCCGATGGTCGAGATGATCGATTCGCCGTTCGCCACGGCGTAGTCGGCGACCTTGACCCGGATCTCCTGCACTTTCGGATCGGTCACATTGGGCTCATTCACGTTAGGCACGGCTACCGGCGACGAAAGATGCGCTCACGCGGATCGACTGCGGCGAACAGGGAACGAGTCGGGCCCAACAACGTTTCGACCTTACCGAGAATCAGAAAGCCACCCGGCGCCAGCGCATCGTAGAAGCGCTGGAAGAGATGCTCCTGCGTTGCACGGTCGAAGTAGATCAGGACGTTACGACAGGTGATGAACTGCATACCGCCCGGAGACGGATCGACGATCAGATCGCGCCGCTCGAACGACACGAGCGGCCGCACCTCCGGCACGACCTCGAACGGCGGTCGCAGGGAGAAGTAACGGCGTCGGATATCATCGGGCGTATCGGCGAATGCAGCCTCGGCGAACTGCCCGCGGCGCGCAGCCTCGAGGCTCGCGCGATCGATGTCCGACGCCAGCACCTGCACGCGCGACGCGTCGGCCGTTTCACCCCGCATCGCCGCGTGGCGATGCAGCAGAATTGCCAGCGAGTACGGCTCTTCGCCCGACGAGCAGCCCGCGCTCCACCCACGGATGGGACGCGTAGCCCCCTCCCAGAGTATCGGCACCACGAGGCGCGCCATGGCATCGAACGTCGACCAGTTTCGGAAAAGTTTGGTGACGTTAATGGTCAGCGTATCGATCAGCCGTTCGTACTCGACGGCGTCGCGATCGAGGAGCGCAGCGTAGTCGGAGAACACGTGAACGCCTCGCGCGCGCATGCGGACGGCAATGCGGCGCCGGAGGCACTTCTCCTTGTAGCTCGAGCAGCCGAACGCGCGCTCGCGGGCGATCTTTGCCGTCAGCGCGGCGAATCCGGCGTCATCGACCTCGGTCGTCATCATCCCGAGGTTCTCGCCGTCTCCAGATTCGTGCGCGCAATCGCATTCGTCGGCTCGAGCTCGAGCGCGCGCTTCCAGCAGCGGTTTGCTTCTTCGCGCTCCTGCCGGCGATACCGGAGGTTGCCGAGCTTGAGGTAGACGTCGGCGCCAAGGTTCGGGCGGTGCTTCACGGCGCGGAGGTAGGACTCGAGCGCGTCGTCGTAGCGGCCCGACCGGTAGTAGCTGTCGCCGAGATTCTTGTGCAGCTGCGGCAGCGTCGCGTCCTCGAGCGCGCCTCGCTCGAAGGCCACGGCGGCATCCGGGTTCCGGCCGCGACGCTCGAGGGCGACGCCGAGGTTGTTGAGCAACACCGCCGAGTGCGGATGCGCACTCACACCATTCGATAGCAAGGCGATGGCGCGATCGATGTCATTTGCCAGCGCCGCGGTGAGCGCCGCGTAGTGGAACCACGCCGCGGGCTTCGGCCGACGATCCCAGAGCGCCGCCGCGTCGTTCATCGCGGCGTCCGCCTCGGCGATGTCGCCGCGCCGCAGCGCGAGCACGCCCGCCGCGAGACGCGTGCGTGGATCGTGACCGCCGACGCGAACGGCCTGCGCCAGCACATCGGCCGCTTCGTCGTACCGTCCGAGACGCTCCAGCGCGTACGCCAGATTGTGATAAACGGCCGGATTGATCGCGCGGCGTGACACCATCTGCTGGAACAGCGTGACGCCGTCCTGCCATCGCCCCTGTCGCAGCAGCACGAGTCCGGCGTAGAACGTCGCGAGCTCATCGCCCGGACGCAGCTCGTTCACGCGCCGGAATTCGCGCACGGCTTCGTCGAACATGCCGGCCTTGTAGAACGCGACGCCCAGGTTGCGATGCTCGGCCACACGCGACTCGGACGTGACAGCTTCGACGGGCTTCGTCCGACCGACGCGGTGCAGGAAGCCCGCGGTGATGAGACCGTACAGCGCTTTCCCGACGTCGAACTCGCACGAGCCCGGATTCGTCCACGAGACCGGTGACATCGCGCTTGCCGTCGACGAGCGAGACGAGCGTCTCCTGCTCCGCCGTGAGCGTGGGGGCGCTGTCGGCGAGCCTGACGCGATCGACCTCGAAGACGAGGTCGAAGCTCGGAATCTTCTTCTCGATCAGACTCCATTCGTCCACCCGTCGCGCGCCTTCGAGCAGCAGCGACTCTGGATTGATGGAGACGAGAAAGTCCTGCTCGTCAGGCGCGACGTCCGCCTCGAAGTTGAACGTGCCCTGATTCCACGTGAACAGGTAGAACACCGCCTCTTCGATCTGCAGGCGGATGTAGCGATGCAGTTCCTCCCGTGCGATGAACTCGCGCTCGACGAGGATCTCGCCGAGCCGCGTGTCGCGCTGCGTGTTCTGTCCGGCGACCGCCTCGTCGAGCTGCGCCTGGGTGATCAGGCCATTCTTCACGAGGATGTCGCCGAGTCGATCGCGGCGGTTCACGATCGACGCGTAGCAGATGCGACCCTTGTCGAAATAGATGTAGCCGAAGCTCTGGCGATGGGTGACGCTCAGGCAGCCGCTCTTCTTGCCCATGGAGAGCAGCTGCAACACGTCCGGGAGACTCGCCTCGCTGAGGCTTCCCTTGATGGCCATCAGCGCAGTTCCTCGATGACACGGCCATCCAGATCAGGCCATTCCATCACGATCTTTTCCGCGTCGAGGAACGACTTGTCCCCGATGGTCGGGACGGACACCGGCGTGGCGGCGCCACCGGAGTTGAGCTCACGCCTAACGATGGACATGGTGATCGGCCCGCCAGCGGCGCGCGCGGAGTGGGCGACGCGGTCGACGACCGACTCCACCTCGCCAGCACCCGACACCGGCAGCTCGGCGAGTAGCGCCGCCACGCCAGGCTCGGCGTCAGGCGCTCGATCCATGAGCATGCGCGAGTACAGCGCCTCGCGTAGCGTGCGATCCGGCGGCTGGATCGCGACCACGAGGCCGCCGTCGAAGCGCGACCGAAGGCGCGCCTCGAGCTCCCCGATCTCGGACGGTGGCCGATCGCTCGCGAGCACGACCTGCCGACCCGCGCTGTGAAGCGCGTTGAACAGGTGGAACAGCTCTTCCTGCGATCGCTCTTTCCCCGCCAGCGCATGGACGTCATCGACGATGAGCGCGCCCGCGGCGCGATAGCGCGAGCGCCACCGGTCGACGGTGCCTCCCTGTAGCGCGGCGATCAGCTCATCGACGAACTGCGAACCGCTCACGCACGCGACGGGGCCCGACAGCCCTTCCTTCCGACGCAGCGCGTTGCCGACGGCGTGGACGAGATGCGTCTTGCCCACGCCCGGGCCGCCGTGCACGAACAGTGGATTGTACTGCGAGCCGGGCGCGTTGACAGCCGCGTCCGCGGCGCGCAGCGCAAGCTGATTGGACTTGCCCGCGAGGAGTGTCTCGAGCGTGTAGGCTGGCCACGGAGCAGGCGGTGGATCGTGAGCGGCGATCGCCTGCTCGACACGCACCTCCGCTTCCGCAACGCGCTGTGGGTCGCGAAAGACGTCGAGGCCGGCGAGTCGCGGATCCAGCAGCACGGCCTGCGCCTCGAGTTGTTCGAGACGAGTCACGCCGCTCGCGAACGCGGCGTCGAGCGCATCCACGTCCGCTTCTTCGGTCAGCGAGAGCGCGCGGTCCAGCATCGTCGTCCGGTAGCCAGCCTTCTGCCAGTGTGCGATACGCTCGCCGAGTCGCACGCGCCACCCTTCGACGTGCTGGGCGACAGCGACCGCGATGTCCGACAGGAAACCAGCAAACTCGTCGCTCGCCCCGGGTGTCGCACCGCCGAACTCGGGCGTCACGCGCGCCCCGGAAATGATCGCCCGGACGTTCGCGGGCGTCACGGTGCGCTCGCCTAACGCTTCGTGGGCCGCCAGCCGGTTGAGCGCGCCCTGCAGCTCGCGCACGCTGCCGCACGGCAGGCGCGCGAGCTCCTCGAGCACACCATTCGCGAACGTCATCTCCCGTTCCGCGCACTTGTTGCGGAGAATCGCGACGCGGGTTTCGTATTCCGGCAGGCCGATGTCCACGATCAACCCACCGGCGAGGCGCGTCACCAGGCGCTCGTCGACGTCGGCGATCTCCGACGGAGGCCGATCGCTCGCCATGATGATCTGACGCCCACTGCCCTGCAGCGAGTTGAAGATGCGGAGCATCTCGCTCTGCGTCTCGCGGCGGCCGGTGAGGAACTGGACGTCATCGAGCAGCAGCAGATCGACGCGCTGGTACAGCTGCTTGAACGCTTCCGCGTGGCCGGCGGAAATCGCGATGTGGAGTCGGTCGACGAAGTCATCGAGCGGCACGTACTCGATGACGAGCTCCGGCTGCAGCTGCTTGGCGGCGAACCCGATGGCGCCGATCAGGTGCGTCTTGCCGAGGCCGGACGGGCTGTAGATGAAGAGCGGGTTGTACGTGGCTCCGGGCGACTCCGCGACGGCGCGGCCGGCCGCGACCGCGAGGCGGTTCGACGCGCCGACGACGTAGTTGTCGAATCGAAATCGTCCGTCCAGGAGCAGACTCATCGTCCCACGGCCACACTCGGCGCAGTGGTCCCGCTCAGGCGGCGCAGCACGAGCTCCGAAATGCTGCGCAGCGTCTCGAAGACGCCGGTGCCGCGAAGGGCATCGCCGGCGTGAAAGGGCACACCACGAAAGTTGATTGCATCGTCGAGCTCATCGACATCCACGATGAGCTCGCGAGGCAGATCCTGCTTGTTGTACTGGATGACGAGCGGAACATTCCGCGCGTCAATGCCCTGCTCCGCCAGATTCGCGTGCAGGTCCTGCATGCTCTCGATGTTCTCATCGAGCTGGCGCCGCTGACTGTCTCCGACGAACACGACGCCGTCCGCGCCCTGCAGCACGAGCTTGCGCGTCGTCGCATAGTAGACCTGGCCGGGCACCGTGTACAACTGAAAGCGCGTCGTGAAGCCCGAGATCATCCCGAGGTCGAGCGGCAGGAAGTCGAAGAACAGCGTGCGGTCGGTTTGCGTCGCGAGCGAGACCATCGACCCTCGGCGCTCGGCCGGCACCTGGTTGTAGATGTAGTGCAGATTGCTCGTCTTGCCCGAACGGCCCGGCCCGTAATAGACGATCTTGCAGGTGATCTCGCGCGCGGCGTAGTTGACGAGGGACATGGTCAGATCCTGTCCGAACAACTTCGCCAGGTTGCGGTTGAGGTCCGACTCGAAGTCCACGAGACCCGGCGCGACGCTCGCGATCGCGGCCGATGGCGTCGCCGCGGCGAGGCGCGCGCCCAACTCCTTGAAGTAGAGCCGCACGAGGCCGATCGAGGTGGTGTCGTCGAACACGGTCAGAAGAATGTGCGCTCCACGCGCCGTTGGTAGCTCGCCAAGGAATATTTGTCGCTGGTTCCCGGGATGGTGCATCGTGGTGAATGCGGCTGCCATCGAGCTGCCGTCCGATCTCCGATCCGGTCGCGTGAATCGCCGCGGCGAGCGCGCAGGCGGACATGACGTCGATGCGAACGGGTGAACCCGTGTTGGGCAAGCACGCGTCCACTCGACTCGAGCAGCAGCACCAGCCTAACGCGCGAATCGTCGATGAACCGGAGCAGCGGCTGCTCCATCCACTGCTCGACGGCGATTCTCATGATCGCACGCTCACGTGAGCGCCCTCGCGGCGCGCATCATCTCGACCCGCAGAAGGCCGATGTTCGCGCGCGCTTCCGAGATCGTCACCAGCACGAGGTCGTCGCGGCCGGCAGCACAGATCCCGCCGCGTTCCGCGTCCAGGCGCAGGAACGTGACGGTGCCACAACCGGCAGCACCACACGCGAGACGTGCCTTGCGATGCAGCGACGCAGCCAGCGCGGCGACGGCCTCGGCCTGGACGCCGATCTGCACGTTGGAGTCGATCGAGAGACCGTCGCGCTCCGAGACCACGAAGCTTCCCACCACGCCGCGGTGACGGGAGAGCATCGACAGGAGCTCCGCGTAAGGCGTCTTGTTCATGACACCCTCGCGAGCCAGTCACGCGCGCGGCCGAGCGCGCGGTCCAGCAGCAATCGCACGAGACCGACTGGCGTCTGCCGCGATGCGGCGACGACGAGCAGGCTGCCCAATGGCGCGGGCGTCATGGCGACGACGGCGGCATCGGCCTCGACGAGCAACGACGTCCACGCACCGAGGCCCAGATGGCGCATCGCGCGCTCCGCCTCGCTGCTCACCCCCGCCAGCTCGGCTGCAACGATGTCGGCCACGTCGTGGCCGTTCGCGTCCTGGTACGAGCCCGCGAGCACGAGACCGTCGGCATCCACCAGCAACGCGGTCTGGTCGGGTCCCTCGAGCGCGGGAACGAACAGCTGTCGCGCGCGAGTGGGGTCGGGTGCGGGGTATTCAGGGATCGCGAACGGCGCAGCGGTTGACTGGTGCGCGCACATCACTCGAAACGGACGGCTCCGCCGGCCGTCGTGAGACGATCGCGTCAGGCGGCGAAGGCATCGATACCTCAGCAGGCATTGCCTCCGCAACCATCGTGTGCGCACCGTTGGCCCGTACGCCGTTCGACGCGGTGTTCGCCACATTCGCGGCCTGCGAGCCCCGCGCGAATCGCACGTGCGCCAGTGCCGCAGCGACCGCGGGGTTCTGCCCGTCGGCAGCGGAGGACGAGAGCCGCCGTTCGGCACTCTCGAAGTCGCCGCGTCGAAAATCAACGAACCCGAGCCCGAGGCTCGCCTGCGCGTGCGACGGATCCAGACGCAACGCCATCTCCCACTCGTCGGCCGCGCGCTCGACATCACCACGGTCCGCGTGAATACGCGCTAGCACATCGTGCGCGTCGGCCAGATACGGATGGCGATCCAGGCCACGCAACGCAACACGCAACGCGATATCGAGCTGTCCCGCGCGACGCAGCGCATCCGCGAGCGGCAGGAACACGAGGCTCGACGGATCGCGCGCCAGGTCATCGCTCAGACGACGAATCTCGTCAGCCATCATCGACTCCCTTGAGCAGCGCGCGCAGTCGGACCACACAGTCGAGCATCTCGCGGACGCGGGGCACAGCCGGCCGATCGCCCGCCTCCATCAAGTACCGCTGCCACGACAGGATCGCCTGGTCCATCCCCGCGCTGCGCGCCGCGGTCGCGCCAAGCGCGAGCAGCACCTCGGGGTTGCGCGGCTCGATCTGCGCCGCGCGGCGGAGCGCGTCCAACGCCTCGGACTCGCGCTCGAGCCGCATGAGCGACCGCGCGACAAGCACCTGCGGCTCGGCGCGCGTGGGCGCGGCGCGACTCGCTGACATGGCGGCCGCGAGTGCCTCGTCGAGGCGTCCGTCGCGAAGTGCCTGACGCGCGAGCTCGATGTGCGGCGCCGGATCATCGCCGGGAAGTGGCTCGACGATCGCGAGCTTCTCCGCCGACCCGGACCTGAATGATGCCGGTGGAAAGCAGACCGTACGCGATCTTCGCGACGTCGAACTCGCTGCGTCCGAGGCGCATCGCGATGCCGCGCAGATCGGTCTGGCCGTCGATCATCGCCAGCATCTCCCACTCGTTCGGCAGCAGATCCAGCAGCGACGGATGATCCTCGTCGATCGGCGCGAGTACGGGCACGACCGCGAGATTCGGGATCTTGTGCGAGATACGAGCCCACTCATCGATGCGTCGAGCGCCTTCCATGAGGAGCGACTCCGTGGAGATGCGCGCCACTGCCTCCGTCGTGGCGTCAGAGGACGGCCCCTCGACGAACGAGAAGAATCCTTCCTGCCACGACATGAGCTCGAAGACGACCGTCTCGATCTGGCGTCGCACCTGCCGCTCCAGCTCGCGCCACGTTAGGCAGCCGGCCTCGACGAGCAGCTCGCCGAGCCGCTTGCCGTCGGCGCGCTGCGCCTGCGCCGTGCGCGCCCGCTCGAGGTCACCCTCCGAGATCTTCCCGGCCTTCACGAGCAACGCGCCGAGTGGATGCGGGTTGGTGCGGATGGAGGCGGACACGACACGGCCCGATTCGAAGCTCACGATGCCTTCGTTGTCGCGCAACGCGGACGTCACGCGCAACGACCCCGTCTTCCGGCTCAGGTCGAGCAGCTGGAAGACGTCATGGATGCCGAGCTCGCGGAGCGGTCCCTCGATCGCCATTACGCGGCTGGCTCCCGTGCGGCGAAGATCCGTTGCAGGTCGGTGGCCGTCCGCGTGTCTCGACGCGCACGCCGCGCGTACTCGCTCGCGGGCTCGAGGTCGACGACTCTGCGCCAGCGATCGATCGCGTCACGGTATCGGTGTTGATCAGCCGCCAACACGCCCTCGAAGTACAGGGCGCCCACGTGTTCCGGATCGAAGCGCAGCACGCGCGCGAACGCGACGGCGGCGTCACTGCGTCGCGTGCTCTCGAACAGCGTCTCGCCAAGCGATGTCAGCGCGTCGAGATTGTACGGGTCGCGCTGCAGGAGATCAACGAGCAGCGACATTGACTCCGCGTGGCGCTGCAGTCGGCGGCGCAGCGACGCGAGCGCGAGCGCTGCCTCGGTGTACGTGGGCACCGAGTCGAGGGCCGACGCGAGCTCCTGCTCGGCGTCGGCGTTCAACCCCTTCATCTCCAGAATCGTCGCCAGCTGGTACCGCACGACCGCAAAGTCAGGATCGAGCGTGAGCGCATGACGATACGCCTCGATCGCACTCTCGAAGTCGCCGATGGATCGCGCGACGTCGCCGATCTGCTTCAGTACGTCGGCTCGCGCAGGCGCACCACGACGCGCTCGCTCGAGCGCCTCGAGTGCCGCCGCGGGATCACCACCGTCCGCACGAGCGGTTGCCGCGAGTATCAGCATCTCCGACATCGGTAGGCGACGGCGCTCAACAGGTCCTCGGCCAGTGGACGCGCTTCGGCGCCGCGCCCAAGCATGATCAGCACGCGCACCTCTCCCGCGGTGGCGCGCCGAGCGGCGGGAGACGCGACACCGGACGCATCGGTCGCCGCGGAGCGGGCGCCGCGATACCGCTCCAGCGCTTCGCCGTACGCACCCTGCTTGGCGAACACGTCGCCTAACAACGTCAGCCCCTCCACCGCTTCGCCGCCACGCCCCAGCACTCGGCTCGCTTCCGCGGACGCGCGATCGAGCAAGCCTTTCGACAAGTAGTCGGCAGCAGCCGAATACGGGGTGCCCGCCGGAGTGGGCGGCACGGGAGTGGGGGCGACAGGCGCGAGCTCGGTGAACAACGAGTCGAGCACGCCGATGTCAAACGCGAACTCCTCGACTGATCCGTCGGTGCGCTTCTCGCCGCCGAGATCAGGCACGATCGCGAACTGTGGATCCTCGAACTCCAGGTCGATCGCGAGCTCGAACTTCTGCTGCACGTAGTACGGATCGATTTCGAGCGCGCGCTTCGTCGCCTTGAGCGCACCCTCGTAATCGCCGAGGTTCGAAAGCACGAAACTGAGATTGTAGTGCGCCTCGGCGTAGTTCGGCCTGGCCTGAATGGCGCGGCCGTACGCGTTGCGGGCGTCCTCGAGCTTCTTGAGCTCGACGAGCACGAGCCCCACACCGTTCCAGGCCATGGGCTGTTCGGGCTCGAGCTGAAGCACCTGACGATACGCCTCGAGGCATAACGGCAGACGCTTGTTCTTGAACAGCAGGAGCGCGAGGTTGAGCCGCGCCTTGATGAACGACGGCTGCGCCTTGAGCGCGAACCGGAACGCCTCGACCGATGCCTCGGCGTTGCCGATGTGATACAGCGCGACGCCGAGGTTGTTGAGACCTAACGCGTACTTCGGATCGCACGCCACGCCGCGCCGGTAACTCTCGGCGGCTTCGGCGTAGCGGCCGTCCTGATGGAGCGCGATGCCGCGTTCATTCCAGAGCTTCGGGCTGTCCGGACGCGTCGCGAGCAGCTTGTCGTACAGCTGCGCGGCCATCGCCGGCTCCTTCTTGAGCAGGTGCACCTCGGCCATCGCCTGCAGCACCAGCTCCGCGTCCTCGCCTCGGTCGGCCGCGAGGCGGTATTCGCGAAGCGCTTCGGCGTAGTAGCCCTTCTGACGGAACGCGAGACCGAGGTTGAAGTGCGCGAGCTGTCCTTCCGGCGCGACGGCCATCTCGCGATCCAGCGCGCGCGCCGCGCGTTGGGCGACGACGGCTTCGTACGTCTGCGGCGTACTGCGGTCGAGCGACAGATTCGCGTGCGCACGGGATAGCGCGGGATTCAGCTGAATCGCGCGCTTGGTCGCTTTCTGCGCTTCGTCGTGACGCCCCATGTCACCGAGCACGAAACCGAGCAGGTAATGCGCGTCGGGATTGTCGGGGGCGAGATCGATGGACCGCTTGAGTGCGTGCAGCGCCTCGTCGTTCAGCCCTCGGTTGTACAGCACCTCGCCGACGTAGAACTGGATGACCGCGCTCTGCGGATCGATCGCGAGCGCGCGGGCGAACCAACGCTGCGCCGTCTCGAGGTCGCCGCTTCCCTTCTCAGCGAGTCCGAGCTGGACGATGGCGCCGATGTCGTCGGGATAGAAGCGCAGGAGGTCGGTGAACTCCGCGACGGCGTTGTCCACCTGGCCGAGGAGCGCGTACGTGCGGCCGAGCTCCCAACGGGCCTCGCGGTCGTCGCCGTGCAGCCGCAACCGATCGCGCAGCTCCGACACGCGGCGGTCGTAGTAGCCGGTGTTGAAATAGGCGATCTCGAGATTGCGCTGCGCGACTTGCATTTTCGCGTCGAGCTCGAGCGCACGCGAGAATGCGGCGACGGCCTCGCCTAACAAGCCCTTGTTGTAGTAGAGAACGCCCAGGTTGTTGTGCGCGCCGGCGTCCGAGGGATCAATTCGGCGGGCGAACGAGCGGAGGACGTCGCGGTCGCGCTCGGACGTCAGCTGAGCGTTGGGGACTGGCACTGGGGACTGGGGACTGGGGACTGGGGACTGGGGACTGCTGCTCGACGAACGAGCAGACGTCGGTTGCGAACAGGTCGTCAGCAAGGGAGTCGGGAATCGTCATGCCGCGGCCTCGGGCACGCAGCCACCTAACGCGCGTCCCCCAGTCCCCAGTGCCGAGTCCCCAGTCCCCAGTCGGTTCATCCCAGACGAACCGCCCTGAGAATCGCCTGAAGCGATGCCACGTCAGGCAGCAGCAGGAAGAATCCGCGCAGACGCTCGTGCAGGTCGTGCATGTAAAACTCGCTCTCGACGCAGAACACGTAGTCGCGGTCGGTGCCGAACTGCAGATACGCGGTCGTGAGCACCGCGCTCGACATGTCCACGGCGAGACTCGGCGGCGAGGGCAACAGCATCAGCCCCATGAAGTCGCTCAGCGCATTCATGTACGCGCCACTCAGGATGTTGCCCGCTTCCTTGATCGCGGACTGCTCGAGCTCTCCGAGCTCCTTGGACGTCCCAGCTGGCCGACGCAGCATCAGCTCCGAGAGCCTAACGGCGGTCGACTTCGGAAACACGAGCAGCGTGCGCCCGGTGAGGTCGCCCATCATGTGCATGAGCACCGCGGCGACCGGCTCTTCCGGTCCGGAGATTTGCGGCGGGACATCCTCGAGCTTGGCGATCGTGATCGTCGGCACGCTGATCATGATCGTGCTGCCGGTCATCTGTGACAGCGCAGTCGCTGCGTGACCGGCGCCGATGTTCGCCACCTCGCGCAGCGCGTCCACTTGGACCGGCTTCAGATCCCTCAGGTCGTTCATTCGCGCTCCGCTAAAAGAGACTGCTCACATCGAGGATGAGCGCCGGAACCCCGTCGCCGAGGATCGTCGCCCCGCTGAACACGGAGAGACCGTCCCGCACCGCATCGAACGGCTTGATGACGATCTCCTGTTGTCCCGTCAATTCGTCCACCACCATTCCGGCGCGCCGGTCGGCCACCTCCAATACGACGACTTGGCCACCCCCCGCGTCGCGCCTTGGTAATCGGACCACGTCGCGGAGATGCATCAGGGGCAGCACATCGCCGCGGAGCACGAGAACTTCGGCCCCCTTCACGTGGCGAATCGTGTTCGCCTCCAGGTGCACGGTCTCGTTGACGTGCGTCATCGGAATCGCGTACGTCTCATCACCAACCTTCGCCAGCAACGACCGCACGATCGCGAGCGTCACGGGCAAACGCACCGTCACGGACGTCCCCTCGCCTTTGGTCGAGCGGATGTCCACGGTGCCGCCAAGCGCTCGCACTCGGGCATGCACCGCGTCGATGCCGACGCCGCGACCGGAGAGGTCGGTCACCTGTCTTGCCGTCGAGAACCCGGGGCGTGCAATGAGACGAACCAGCTCGTCATCCGTGAGCTCGGAGCGGCTCGCGTCCATCAGCCCTAACTCCTTCGCACGAGCGAGCACGCGGTCGCGGTCGATGCCCTTGCCGTCATCCGTGACGCGGATCACCACCGCGGACCTGTCGCGCGCCGCGGTCAGCGCGAGCCGCCCGGTTGGAGACTTGCCCGCCGTCGACACGAACGTCCGGCGCTTCGAGGCCGTGATCGATTGCATTCCGCAGCAGATGCACCACAGGATCGCCGATCTCATCGAGCAGCGAGCGATCGAGCTCGATCTCCTGGCCTGAGACCACGAAGTCCACCTGCTTGCCCAGCGCGCGTGCGGCATCGCGGACGACTCGCGGGAATCGATCGAACACCTGCCACACCGGCACCATGCGACTCGTCATGATGCCGTCCTGCAAGTCAGCCACGAGGCGCGATGCCTGCGTGACGGTCTCCGTCAACGCCGGCTCGTTGATCGTGGCGGCGAGCTGCTGCAGTCGGCCCCGTGTGATCACGAGCTCGCCGATGAGGTTCATCAGCGTGTCGAGGCGGTGGAGATCGATGCGGATGTGTCGGTGTTGCCGCGCCGGCGCAAGCTCGCTCGCGCTGCCCGCCGAGATCGGGAGCAGGTCGGGCAGGTCACCGTTAGGCACGGTAGCCACGTGTCCGTTCGTGCTCGGTGCCGCCCGCGTTATCACGATATCGGCGACGTAGCCGGCTGCCCGAAGCGCGCGGTCGATCTCGTCATCCGGTGCCGACGTATCGAGCCCAATCGTTAGGCGTCCAGCGAACGCCTCGTCGCTGAACGTGCTCGGATCAGGCGTGGTGCTCACGACGGTAGCGAGTGCCCGCGCGCGCTCGAGCACGAGATACGCACGAACGCCTGGCATCGGCGTGTTCGCCTCCTGCGTGACCACGACCGTGACCGGGGCGACGGCGCTCGCGGCGGCGCGCCTGGACGAGCGCTTCTTCCGCGGCTTTGCCGTCGCTGTCGGTGCCGGCGAGTGGACGGCTGGGTTCCGTCGCGGCCGCGGCTCTCAGCGCCGCGATGGTCGTACTCGCATCGACGTCCGATTCGCGTCCCGCGACCGACAGCTCGATCGCGCGCTCCAGCATGTCGGTGGCGGCGAACAGCGTGTCCATGAGCGGCGCCGAAACAGCGCGCTCGCCGCGTCGGACGAGATCGAGCAACGTCTCGAGCTCGTGGGACACCTCGGCGACGACGGCGTAGCCCATCGTCGCGCTCATCCCCTTCACCGTGTGCACGGCGCGGAACAGTGCGCCGACCGGCTCTCGCGCCGTCGGCGTTCGTTCCAGCTCGAGCAGCGCGTGATTGATCGCCGAGAGATTGTCCTGACTCTCGGTCAGGAACAGCTCGGCGTACCGGGAGGTGTCCACGGAAAACGCTCAGCGATGAGCGTTCAGAGCGCGATGCGGCCTATCCGAGCACGCGCTGCACCGCTTCCAGCACGCGACTCGGCTGGAACGGCTTGACCACGAAGTCCTTCGCGCCAGCCTGAATGGCCTCGACCACGAGCGCCTGCTGGCCCATCGCGCTGCACATGAGCACCTTCGCCTGCGGATCGAACTTCGTGATCTCGCGAACGGCGTCGATGCCGCCCATGTCGGGCATCACGATGTCCATCGTGACCAGGTCGGGTCGAAGCTGCCGGTATTTCTCGACCGCCTGCACGCCGGTCTCCGCCTCGCCGATGATCTCGAATCCCGCCTGCTGCAGGATGTCGCCGACCATGGTACGCATGAAGATCGCGTCGTCACAGATCAAAACGGTATGGCTCACGTTCCACTCCACACCAAAGGACGGGACGATTCGTACCACGTTATGCAGCGACAGATCTCGACGATGTCTCGCCGGTACTCAGGTCGTCAGTCGTGAGTCCTAAGTGATCAGTCGTGAGTCCCAGGGACTGACAACTGATGACAGACGACTGATGACTGACAACTTGTCACTCGCCATGCTGACTCGCGTTCTGTCTCTGATGCAACCACTGGTGCAGTCACGCCATTACTTGCCGTACGACCGCGGGGATCTCGAGTACTATGACGACTCCGTCGTCCAGATGTCCCAAACCGCGCACGATTCCGCCGCGTGCCAGATCACCCGTCGCGGCCTCGAAGCGCTCCGGCGGCATCATCTGCACGTCGCGCACGTCATCGACCGCCAACCCGACCTGTTTGGTGCCGAATTGGGCGAGCACGATGGACCCGTCGTCTGCGCACGTCGACCCCGCGAGCCGAGTCGCCAGATCGATTACCGTGACGATGGCGCCGCGGAGGTTGACCAGTCCGCGGACGTACGCCGGGGCGCCCGGGAGCCGGGTCGCATGACGGATCGGAACGATCTCTCGTACCGCCGCAATGTCACAGCCGTACACCGTGCCCGCCACCGCGAACAACAGCAGTCGGAGTGCGCCTGTGTGATTCGCGTCAGTCGGTGCTGTCGCTGTAGAAGCCAAAGTGGTCGAGCGGGTCCGGGTGACTCTCGAGCGCGGGATCTCCGGCCGCCGCCGCGAGTGACCGTCTGAGGTCCTCGGGAAGCGGTGCACGAAGGTCCATCGATTGCCCGGACACCGGATGCCGAAAGCGCAGCCAGGCGGCGTGGAGAAAATGCCGTCGTGCCGACAGCGCCATCAGTCGCCGACCGCCGCCGCCACCGTACGTATCGTCGCCGACGACCGGATGGCCGACCGACGACAGGTGTACGCGAATCTGATGCGTGCGACCGGTGTGCAGGTTCGCGCGCAGGAGATCCGTCGCATCGAAGCGGGCGAGGCGGAGAAAGTCCGTCTTCGCCGACCTTCCGGTAGTGACGATCGCCATCCGCGTTCGGTCTCGCGGATCACGCCCGATCGGGGCGTCGACGGTCAGCGTGTCCCCGTCGATGTGGCCCCACGTGAGCGCGGCGTAGCGTCTGATCACTCGCCGGTCGGCAATCGCCTTGCTCAGCACGCGGTGAGCGCGCTCACTCTTCGCGACGAGCAGCAGGCCTGACGTGTCCTTGTCCAGCCGGTGCACGATCCCAGCGCGATCGGCGTCACCCGACTCGGCCAGTTCGTTCCCGCGCCCCATGAGCGCGTTGACGAGCGTCCCGGTCCAGTTGCCGGGAGCGGGGTGCACGACCATTCCAGCAGCCTTGTTCACGACCACGAGATCGTCGTCTTCGAACACGACGTCGAGCGGGATCTGTTCCCCGACGATGTCTCGAGATGGAGGCGCAGGCACGTCGACAACGACGACATCGCCAGCGACTGCGCGGTAGCTCGCGCGAGCGAACTGACCGTTGATGGTCACGGCGCGATTCGCGATGAGCGTCGCCGACTGCGTTCGTGAGATGCCAAGCCGGCCGGCGATGAACAAGTCGAGGCGAACATTGCTGTCCGCCTCGACTGTCAACTCGTGGTGTGCGCCGCGACCGGCCGAGCTGGCGCCGATCGGCGTGCCCGGACCGGAGTCGGTCATCGGATTCTCACGGTGAGTCCTGAGGACGCGCGGCGGCGCTTGCCGCGTTCGATCCCCTGCTGCTCACGCCCGTCGCTTCAGCAGCGCGAGCGCGTTCGGCACGATCATCACCCCACAACACCCACGCGAGGAGAAACGCGCCTGTGCTCACCGCCATGTCGGCGACGTTGAACGTGGGCCATCGCATGTCGCGGAAGCCGACATCGATGAAATCGACGACGCCTTCACTCCAGCGGATGCGGTCGATGAGGTTCCCGAGCGCACCCGCGCAGACGAGCGCGATGGCGAGCGTGCGAGGCACGTCTCCCTCGCGCGTCGATTGATAGAGCCGCCACAGGATGACGAGCGCGCCCACGGTCAGGACCATGAAGATGTACCGGGAGTAATCCCCGAGGTACAGACCGAAGGCCGCGCCCTTGTTGCGCACCAGTGTGAGCCGGAGCGCATCACCCGCGACTTGCTGCGGCGTGAACAGAGTCAGCGTGTTCAACGCGATCATCTTCGTCACGACATCCGCGACGACGATGCACGCGACCACCGGCCAGAACACGACCGCGTTGGGGCTACTGCTTCTTGGCATCTTCCTCGCGCTGCTTGCATTCGATGCAATACCGCGCGTGCGGAAGCGCATCGAGACGCTCGTAGGCGATCTCCTGTCCACAGTTGTGACACTTGCCGAACGTATCCGGGGCTCGATAGAGCCGGCGGAGTGCTTCGTCGATGTGCCAGAGGAATCGACCCTCCTGGCTCGCGAACAGGAACGCCTTCTCGCGCTCCATCGCGTCGGTGCCCTGATCGGCCATGTGAAACGAGTAGGAGCTCAGATCGCCGTCAGCCGATTGTGGCGTCGACCCAAACGTCTCGTCATAGTGGCCGAGCTCCTTCAGCACCCGACGGCGCTCTTCGAGCAGCCTCTTCTCGAAGTGCTGAAGGTTCTTCTTGTTCATCGACTTTGCCTTCTTCGTGCCGCCGCTTGCGGTTGGCATCGCTACGGTTCCCTGGTGAGGGTGACGCGGACACTGGACCCGTCGAGATCCACTTCATGCGTCGCCTGTTGACCAGCCGCGGGAGCACCAAAGGTGATCTCCCGGGCGAGTAATTCATTGGCGATCCAATCATTGTACTCGGTAATCGCCGCTCGCACATCATCGGGAGCGTCGATCCGCACTCGGATTCGGTCGCTCACCGAAAAACCTAAGTCCCTCCGCAACCGTTGTAGCTGACTCACGAACTCCCGGGCGATTCCCTCACGTTTCAGCTCGGGCGTGACCGCTGGATCGATCGCCGCGAACCGACCGTCCTCCTCCTTCACCGTCAGGGCCCCTGTGGCCCGCCGGACGATTGTGAGATCGTCGGCATCGAGCAGGCGCGACTCGTTGCCGACGGAGACGGCAAGTGGCTGCCCGTGCTCGAACGCCCGCAACTCATCGCTCGTGAACGCGGCAACCGCCTGCGCCGCGAGCGGCGTACTCTTGCCGAACTTCTTACCCAGCGAACGGAAGTTCGGCTTCGCTTCGAGCGTCACGAGGGAGTCCGCGGACGAAGCCAGTGTCACGCGCTTGACGTTGAGCTCCGCCTCGAGCAGATCGAACAGCGATGTGACGTCACCGGCGACCTGCTGAGGCACAACGCATACCATCTGCGAGAGTGGCTGGCGCACCTTGATCGCGGCTTCCTCACGCGCCGCCCGTCCCAGGCGGGCGAGCGTGCGGATCTCACGCATGGCGCGCTCGAGGGCGACGTCAGGCGCGGGTGCGTCCGAGCGGCGGTAGGGCGCCAGGTGGACGGACGTGCCGGTCAGCTCGCGGTGCAGCCAGTCGCTCAGGAACGGGGCAAGTGGAGCGAGGAGCCGGGACGAAACGACCAGGACCTCGTGCAGCGTCGCGAATGCCGCGCGATTGTCGTCGCTGGCGACCTCGTAGAAGCGGCTTCGCGTGCGGCGCACGTACCAGTTGGACACGTCATCGACAACGAAGCTCATGAGGGTCTTCGCCGCGGCGGTGGCGTCGAATGTCTCCAGCAATGCGTCGACTTCGCGCTCCACAGTGGTGAGGCGCGACAACATCCACCGGTCGATCGCCGGCCGGTCTTTGGGAGCGGGATCGAGCGAGGACGGCTCCCAGCCAAAGTTCGCGTAGAGCGCGAACATCCCGCTGTAGATGTTCTTGAGCGTGACGAGGAACTGCGTGACGCCTTCGCGGATCTGCGCCTCGTCGAACGCGCGCGGCTTCCACACCTGGCTGGACGAGACGAGGAACAGCCGCACCGCGTCGGCCCCGTACTTGGGGATGACGGACCACGGATCGACGATGTTGCCGAGGCGTTTCGACATTTTCACGCCCTCGGCATCGAGAACGAGGTCGTTGACTACCACGGCGCGGTAGGGAGCGACATCGGGAATCGGCGGGCGCCCGCAGCGGCGGGCAGATGGGAATCGGGAATCGAGGCTGCATGCGGCGCGCTGCTCGCAGCACCGATTCCCGATTCCCGATTCCCTGATTCCCTTGTTATTCGGCAACGCGTCACCCAGCCCCGCCGCGATCGCGAGGAGGGAGTAAAACCATCCCCTCGTTTGGTCCACCCCCTCGGCGATGAAATCCGCGGGGTACTGCGTCGCGAGCATCTCGCGATTCTCGAACGGATAGTGCCACTGCGCGAACGACATCGCGCCTGAATCGAACCACGTGTCGATGACCTCGCTCACGCGACGCATCGTGCCGCGGCCGCTCTTCGCCGGCCACGTGTAGCGGTCGATGTACGGCTTGTGCGGGTCGAAGTCGCTGCCTAACGACGCGCCGACACGCTCCGCGAGCGCGGCGTAGGAGCCGATGACCTCGATCTCCGACGGGTCCTCGTCATTCACCCACACCGGCAGCGGCGTGCCCCAGTAGCGATCGCGCGAGATCGCCCAGTCGATGTTGTTCACCAGCCATTCGCCGAATCGACCCGCACCGACTTCGGGCGGATGCCAGTCGACGCGCGCGTTGCGCGCCAGCATGTCGTCGCGATACGCCGTCGTGCGGATGAACCACGAGCCGCGCGCGTAGTACAGGAGCGGCGTGCCGCAGCGCCAGCAATGCGGATACGCGTGGACGAGTGTTCCCGCCTTCCAGAGGACGTCGCGCCGCTCGAGTTCCTCGATGATGAGCGGGTCCGCCTTCTTCACGAACTTCCCGCCGACGACCGGCATGTCCGCCGGGAACTCACCGCGCGCGTTCACGGGCTGCACGAACGCGAGCCCGTTGCGCTGGCCCGCTGCGTAGTCGTCGGCACCGAACGCCGGCGCCATGTGGACGACGCCGCTGCCGTCGTCGGCGGACACGAAGTCCTCACCGACGATCACACCGTGATCGCCTTCGACGCCATCGAACGACACCCAGTCCAGCGGCCGCTGGTAGCGCGCGCCGACGAGCATGGAGCCCGGAAACCGCCCGACGGTCTCCCATCGATCGCGATAATCCTCGCCGAGCACGGCGCCCGCGCGTGCTTCGGCGAGGATGATGGTCCAGTCGGTCCCGGTCTTCTTTTTCAGCTCGACGTAGTCGAGCTCGGGATGCACCGCGAGCGCGACGTTCGAGACGAGGGTCCAGGGTGTGGTCGTCCAGACGAGGATTCGCCGTCGGGAATCGGGAATGGGGAATCGGGAATCGGGACGTGCTCGCAGTTGTCCGATTCCCGATTCCCGTGTTCCCGAGTCCCCGAAGATCGAACGCCACATAGACACTCGGATCACTCACATCCTGATAGCCTAACGCCACCTCGTGACTCGACAACGTCGTTCCGCAACGCGGGCAATACGGCAGGATCTTGTGGCCACGTGCGAGCAACCCGCGCTCGTGCATCGTCGCCAGCGCCCACCACACGCTCTCCACGTAGTCGTTCGTGTACGTGACGTACGCGTTGTCGTAGTCCAGCCAATAGCCGATCCGCTCGCTCAGCTTCTCCCAGTCGCCCTGGTACTTCCACACGCTCTCGCGGCAGAGGCGATTGAACTCCTCGACGCCGAACGCCTCGATGAGCTGCTTCCCGCTGCAGCGCTGGATGTCCTCGTCGCTCATCCCGCGCGCCTTGAGCAGCGCCGGCAACTGCTTCTCGACCTCGATCTCGACCGGCAGGCCGTGCGTGTCCCAGCCCGCTTTTCGCAGCACGCGATAGCCACGCATCGCGCGATGGCGGCAGAAGAGATCCTTGATCGTGCGCGCGAAGACGTGGTGGATGCCCGGGCGGCCATTCGCTGTGGGCGGTCCCTCGAAGAACACCCACGACGGTGCGTCCGCCCGCGCCTCGAGCGTGCGCGCGAACAGCCCCTCCTCGCGCCACCGTCCGAGTAGCTCCTCCTCGAGCGCGTTCGCCCCGCCCTCCGGCGGAATCAGTCGGAACCGCGTGCCTGATTCAGCGGCGGTCACAGACGCTCCACGACGCCGCGCACGAGCGCGGTGAGATTCGGCTCCGCGCGCGACGCGACGGCGATGATCTTTTCGAGGCTCGCGGGCTCCAGCGCGTCCGGAAGACACTGGTCGGTGATGATCGAGACGCCGAGCACGCGCATGCCGGCGTGAATGGCCACGATCACTTCGGGCACGGTGGACATGCCGACGACGTCGGCGCCGATCCCGCGGAGGAATCGATACTCCGCTCGCGTCTCCAGATTCGGCCCCGGCACCGCGACGTACACGCCTTCGTGGAGCGTGAGGCGCAACTCACTCGCCACGGTCTTCGCCAGTGTGCGCAGCTGCCCGCTGTACGGCTCCGACATGTCCGGGAACCGCGGTCCGAGCCGATCGTCGTTAGGCCCGACCAGCGGATTGTCGCCGAGCAGGTTGATGTGATCGGCGAGGAGCATGAGATCGCCCGGCGCCCACAGCGGATGCATGCCGCCGCACGCGTTGGAGACCACGAGCGTCGTCGCGCCTAACGCGCGAAGCACGCGCACGGGGAATGTCGCCTGCGACAGCGAGTAGCCCTCGTAGCGATGGAACCGGCCCTGCATGGCGACGACGGTCTTCCCCGCGAGCGTTCCGCAGAGCAGGCGCCCCGCGTGCGACTCCACCGTCGACAGCGGGAACCCCGGAATATCGGTGTACTCGACGGTCGCCTCGACGTCGATGGCCTTGGCCAACCCGCCGAGTCCGGTCCCGAGGATGATCGCGACGTCCGGACGGCGCGAGAAGCGAGCGCGCACGACGTCAGCGGCGCGCTCCACCCGCTCCACCGTGTGAGGCGCGTCGTCCATCGTCAGGCCGTTGTTCGCCACTGCGTCCACGGCGGCCACCGACCCGCTACTCCTTCACCAGCGAATCGAGCCAGGCCGGTGTGGGATGGGCTGTCCGCGTAGGCTCCTCGCGCTTCCCCTCGTCGCGTCTCGGCGACGAGGACCCGCCCCCGGATCCCATGGGAGCCACCGGCAGCGGCGTTGCTTCAGCGGTCTCGATCTCCGCGAGCTGACGTTCCACCATCGTGCGCAGCTGCGACAGGTACGTCCGGCGCGCGCGAACGAGACCCTGGATCTCGTCCTCGAGCCGGCGTGCCTCGGCGCGGATGCCCTCGACGTCCTGCTCGACCTGGGCGCGCGCTTCGCGCATCAGCAGCTGGGCTTCGCGGTCCGCCTGCTCGCGGATCTCGGCGCGGAGCTGTTGCGCGGACACGAGCGCGTCGTTGAGCGCCTTGTCGCGCTCACGGAACGCGCGGAGCTGCTCGACGAGACCCTTCGTCTTCTGATCGAGCTCCTGATTTGCCCGCGCGAGCCGCTCGACCTCGGCCGCCACCTGATCGCGAAACTGGTCGACGCGCGTCTTGTCGTATCCGCGCAGGGCGGAGCCGAAATCGTACCGGCGAATGTCGACCGGTGTGAGGTGAAACGCTTCGTCGCTCATGCGTGCCGCGCCCCGAACAGGACAGTTCCGAGTCTCACCATCGTCGCTCCTTCTTCCACCGCGATCTCGTAGTCGTTCGACATTCCCATCGACAGCTCCGTCGCTGGATGTCCGAGCGCAGCGAGCCGCTCGCGAACTGCTCGGGCGCCGCTGAACGTCGAGCGCAGAGTGCGCTCGTCAGCGTCCAGTGGCGCCATCGTCATTACGCCTTCGACACGCAAACCACGCAACTGGAGCCAGCGTTCGCCTTCCGCGCCGGTCTCGCCTGGTGCAAGGCCACCCTTCGCCTCCTCGCCTGCCACGTTGACCTGCATGAGCACGCGGATGGGCGCACCTCGATCATCGCCGACGCGTGCAACCGCGTCGGCAAGCCGAGCGCTGTCTACGGAATGGACGAGCGCGAAGCGGTCGACTGCCTTCGCTTTGTTGCGTTGTAGATGACCGATGAGATGCCAACGGACCGGGACGGCAACTTCACCCATCTTCGACAGCGCTTCCTGCACTTTGTTCTCGCCGACGTCCGCAATACCCAGCTCCGCCGCCGCTTGCACCGCGTCGGGCCCGTAGGTCTTGGTCACGGCGATAATCGCGACCTGCTGCTCATGCCCGCCCCGAACGACCGCGGCCGCTATTCGCTCGCGCACCTCGGCGACCCGATCGGCGAGGTCTGGAAATGGCATAACATTACATTTTATCAGAAGTTACAACGCGAGGCAAGTAATCGAACCGTGTCGCTGACTGCCCCCTGAGCGACGCGCCGCGCGACCGTCGGACACGTCAACAGGCTGGTGAGGTACCCTCCGGCCGGATCGTCTATCCGGACTGGGTCGATCGGCCCACTGAACCAGCGCCCGATCAACGCAGCGGTGGAATCTACCGCAGGGACATCGATCGTTGTGGAACGCAGCGGTCGTGCGCCGAGGCGCTCCAGCGTAGACCAGCCCACGAAACAACCAGTCGGCGCCGAGGGCGCGGCGGAGCTCTGGTTCGAGGCCGACCGATGCCGCAATCGGTCGGCCGGAACGCTCCACCCGCGCGGCAATGGCGGCGAGCTCGCGCCGCGTACCGCGCCAGCCCGTGGTGTCGGCCGGCTCATACAGGCCCAGCCGTCGCGCCAGCTCGGCGCGGTACCAGACCGCCGGCAGCAGCGGGACCGTCACGATCGACACATCCGGCCTCACGTGTTCAGCGACCTGCGTGTACCACAGGGGGTAGGTGTCGTTGTCGCCGGCGACGAACAGCACCGCCTTTGGCGGCGTCGACTCGAGCGTGGCGCGCGCGAACGCGTTAGGCAGCGAGGCCGCGGGCTCCCGACGGCGGTCGACCGCATGCCAGTTGAGCGCGATGGGTAACGCGGCGACGACCAGCCCCATCGCCGCGAGACGCGGCCGATCGAATCGCTGCGCGACGATTCGCCCAAGCAGGATTGCTCCCTGCCCTACCCAGAGGCCAAACACGGCGAAGCCGAGAGCAAAGAAGTAATCCCGTTCACGAGCTTCGCGATCAGCATCGGGCGGAAGCACGCCGTATCCGAACGACGGCCCCGCGCGCAGGTTGAGGTACACGATCACGCCGAGTGTCGCCGCGCCGAAGAGCACGAGCATTGCGGCCCAGGATCGCCGGTCGCGCCGCCTGTGCCACGCGCTGCCGGCGAGCCCGAGCGCGAGGAATGCCAACGTGAACGGAGTGCGAAGCCACGATGCTCCGACAGCGCGATCGAGGCCGAGCGCGAATTGCCAGTCGGTGTACTCGACCAGGTTCCCGACCTGGAGCCAGAATGGTGCGCGTCGCGGCCACAGGCCGGGCACGTCGTATTGTCTGCGCGCCATGACCTCGATCACGCCACCAGGCGTCATCGGGGCACCCTGGTTGATCGCCGGGTCGAGCCGCGCGCGAAGCAGAAGGAAGAGGAATGCGGACGCAGCGACCGTCACAATCCCGAGCACGGCCGCCGTTTCGCCGAATGCGCTGTGGTCGCCCGTGCCGAATGAAAGCGAGACGCACCACGAGTATGGCCAGCGCCAGCAACGCCAAGGCCGATCGACCCTGTGCCCGCGCCAACGGCGAGAACCGCGGCGCCTGACAACAGCGTGGCCCGAGACCCGTCGAGTTCGAGGTCGTCGCCAAGGGTGGCGAGCGCGATGGCGCCAGGCGCGGCGACCATGGCACTCAGGTGGAGCGGCGGCGCGAGCGCAAAGAGATACGCCAGCAGCAGATCCCACCGGCGAGCCTCGGTCGGCTCCCTCCTCCGCGTGTTCGCCTTGAACCCGACCCAGAGCATGACCATCGAGAGTAGCAGCGACGCCGAATAGACCTCGGTCTCCGTCGCGTTCAACCAGACCGTGGACATTCCGCCGAATGCGAGCCCGGCGCCGACCGCGGCCAGCGTGGTGCGCGTCCAGCGAGCGACGAGGCTCGCGGCGATCGCGGCCGCAATGGCCGTGGACACGACGGCCAACAGGTTCGTCGCGAGGACGGTGCTCAGAAACGGCAGAAGCAACCGCCACGCGCGCGCCACCAGCACGAACAGCGGGGTGCCTGGCGGGTGCGGGATACCTAACGATTCGACGGCCGACGCGAACTCACCGGCGTCCCACAGCGTGACGCCTGGGGCCATTGTCGCGAGGTAGACGAGACCGAGCGTGGTGCCGACGAGGAGCGCTGCCCGTCGCGGCGACGCCAGCCTCACGCGGAAATCTGGGTGACCGGGTGCTCGGCCGTCGCACGTCCCATCCGCCCGGATACGATCTCACGGATCTGGGCCGATGTGAGGTTACGCGTTAGGCGCCCCGCGAGCGCGATCGAGATCGTCGACGTCTCCTCCGACACGACGACGACCAGCGCGTCGGTCTCCTCACTGAGCCCGATCGCCGCGCGGTGCCGTGTGCCGAGTGACCGGTCAGCCAGCGGCGCCTGTGAGAGCGGCAGGATGCACCCCGCTCCGATGATCGTGTCGCCGCGCAGAATCACCGCGCCATCGTGCAGCGGCGAGTACGGCGTGAAGATGGTCGCCAGGAGATCGGCGGAGACCTTGGCCTGCATCTCCGCCCCTGACTGGATGAAATCTCCGAGGGCCATCTCCCGCTCGAGGACGATGATCGCGCCGATGCCCGACCGCGCGAGACGCTCGACGGCGTCACTCACTTCCTCCGCGACCTCCACTTCCTCCATCCGGCGGAAGAATCGCGTGACGCGCGACTGTCCGAGGTGCGCGAGCCCGGCGCGAAGCTCGGGCTGAAAGATGATGAGCGCCGCGAACGCACCGTACGTGAACACGAGCTCGAGGAGGTACGTGATCATCGTGAGCTTCATGAGCCACGCGACGGCGTACACGAGCACGAGCACGACGATGCCGGTGAGCATCTGGACCGCGCGCGTCCCCTGGATCAGGAGCAGCATGCGATACAACACGACCGCTACGACCAGCACCTCGATGAGGTCGCGGGGCCGGCATGGAGGAGACGGAGTTGTTCGAGGACCTGCGTCATCGGGAATCGGGAATCGGGAATCGGGAATCGGGAGCCGCCGAATCCCCGGTGTCGCTCGCATACGCCATCCGCCCCGCCTCAAGGATTCCCCAAGCGACATCGAGCGCTTGTCGATTTGCCGCGACGTCATGAACGCGGAACAAGCGCGCCCCGGTCATGAGAGCGGCCACGTGCGCGCCGACAGTGCCGTACACACGCTCCGCGGCTGATTGCACACCCGACAACTCTCCGACGAAACGTTTCCGTGATGCGCCCACAAGGACCGGGAAACCTAACGCTACAATGCGGCCAAGTTGAGCAAGCGTCACCAACGAATGTTCGCTCCGCTTCGCGAACCCGATTCCAGGGTCGAGGACGATGGCTTGTCGGTTTACCCCAGCGGCCGTCGCAGTGTCGACCGCCACGTGCAATTCGCGGACGATCTCGCCGACGACGTCACCGCCATAGCTCGCGTACGCGTACGTGCCCATCTCGGCCACGCCACCACGTGAATGCATCAATACGGTTCCCACCGCGCTCTTCGCAACAACTCCCGCCATCTGTGCATCGAGACGAAAACCAGAGACATCGTTGATGATATCCGCACCGATAGCAATCGTGGCGTCAGCGACCGCGCTCTTCGTCGTGTCGATTGACAACAGCGCTTCGGGGAACGCGCGTCGCAGCGCTTCCACAACGGGTGCCACGCGGTGGAGCTCCTCGTCCAGTGAAACGACGTGCGCCTGCTGTGGCCTCGTCGACTCACCGCCAATGTCGATGATGTCGACCCCCTCCCCGATCATTGCCCCGACGCGATCGACCGCGCGAGGCAATTCCGCGAAGCTCCCTCCGTCGCTGAACGAGTCTGGCGTGACGTTGAGAATGCCCATGAGCAAGGGTCGATCGATCGCCACCTCACGGTTGCGAACGCGCCAGACGGTTGGTGTGGGAGGTGAGCCTTGGGGCAGCGACGAGGCTACATGCAATGGATTGATGTCACGCGGAATCATTCGGTGCTGCGGTTGGCCAGCCGTCTCGTCAACGTAGCGATAGATCGCCGAGCAAATCCAATCTCCGCCAACCCGACACCATGACCGTCTCCGATCACCGCCAACTCATTGTCTGGCAGAAAGGCGTAGCCCTCGCCCTCGAGACCTACCGAATTTCGCGATCCTTCCCGCGCGACGAAATGTATGGCCTCACGAGCCAAATTCGACGCGCGTCGGTCTCGATTCCGTCGAACATCGCGGAGGGAAACGGTCGAAGGCATCGCGCGGAGTACGCTCACCACGTATCGATCGCGCGGGGATCGCTGAGGGAGGTCGAGACTCTCGCGGAGATCGCGCACGGGTTGGAGTACATACGCAAAGAGGAGCTCGCGATGTTCCGCGAACTCCTCGATCACGTGGGCCGAATGCTGACCCGGCTGCTGAAGGGACTGGAGGCTTAGTGCCTCGATTCCCGATTCCCGATTCCCGATTCCCTATTCACGCCGGCGACGGCTCCGGACCGCCAATGATCGGCGGCATCCTTCGCGGCTCGGCGACCGGCGATGTCAGCGGCGCAGGCGCCGTCGGCGGCGTCGTCGGAGTGCGCGGCGGCAACTGCTCGCCACGACGCAGCACCTCGATGTCGTCGCGCGTCAGCGTTTCACGCTCCAGCAACGCCTTCGCGACCTTGTGCAGCAGGTCGATGTGCTCGGTCAGCACCGCCTTCGCGCGGTTGTACGCCTGATCGATCACGCGCTTGACCTCGGTGTCGACCAGCTGCGCTGTCTTCTCCGAGACCTCGCGTCGGCTCATCAGCTCGCGACCGAGGAAGACCTCCTGCTCGTTGTCGCCAACGAGGATCGGTCCGATCGTGTCCGAGAGACCCCACTGCGTCACGTAGCGGCGCGCGATGCCCGTCGCCTGCGTGATGTCGCTGGCCGCTCCCGTCGTCACGTGGTCGTGGCCGAAGATCATCTCTTCCGCCGCGCGACCGCCGTACGCCATGGCGAGACGCGCTTCGATCTGCTCACGCGTGACCGAGACGCGATCGTCTTCGGGCAGCGTGAACGCGATGCCGAGCGCGCGACCGCGCGGAACGATCGTGACCTTGTGCAGCGGGTCGTTGCCCTTGACCGTCATCGCGCAGACGGCGTGGCCGGCCTCGTGGTATGCGGTGAGGCGACGCTCCTCCTCACGCATCACGAGCGACTTCCGCTCGGCGCCAAGCATGACCTTGTCCTTCGCCTCTTCGAGGTCGGCCATGTAGATCTTGTCGTGGTTCCGACGAGCAGCGAGCAACGCGCCCTCGTTCACGAGGTTCGCGAGATCGGCGCCCGCCATTCCCGGCGTACCGCGCGCGAGCGACGTGATCGCGACATCGTCGGCGATCGGCTTGTTGCGCAGGTGCACGCGCAGGATGCCTTCGCGACCGCGAAGGTCCGGCGAATCGACGACGATCTGTCGGTCGAATCGACCCGGACGGAGCAACGCTGGATCGAGTACGTCGGGGCGGTTCGTCGCCGCAATGAGGATGACGCCGTCGTTCGACTCGAAGCCGTCCATCTCCACGAGCAGCTGGTTCAACGTCTGCTCGCGCTCGTCGTGACCGCCGCCCAGGCCGGCGCCACGATGGCGGCCGACCGCGTCGATCTCGTCGATGAAGATGATGCACGGCGCGTGCGCCTTGCCCTGCTCGAACAGATCACGGACTCGGCTCGCGCCGACGCCGACGAACATCTCGACGAAGTCCGAACCGGACATCGAGAAGAACGGACGACCGGCTTCACCAGCCACGGCTCTCGCGAGCAGCGTCTTGCCGGTGCCGGGAGGACCCACGAGCAACGCACCCTTCGGCAGACGGCCGCCGAGCTTCGTGAACTTCTGCGGGTCCTTCAGGAACTCGATGATCTCCTCGAGCTCGACCTTCGCCTCGTCGGCGCCCGCGACATCCGCGAACGTGACTTTGGGCGTGTCGCCCGTGAGGAGCTTGGCCTTCGACTTCCCGAACGAGAACGCCTTCGCGCCGCCCGCCTGCATCTGCTTGAACAGGAAGATCCAGAAGCCGATGAGCAGGAAGTACGGGAGGAAATTGAACAGGAGCGCACCGAACGACGGACGCGCGTCCGTTCCCTCGATGATCACGTTCTTCGAGCGCAAACGCTCGAGCTCCGCTGGATTGTTCTCCATCGGCAGCTTGAGCGTGAACCGGCGCGCTTCCTTGTTGTTGACGATCACCGGCTGCTTGAACTCGCCAACGACCTGACTGCCGGCCTGGATCGTGACCCGGCGCAGGTTGTCGCGTTGCAGCTCCTGATCGTACAGGGAATAGTTGATCTTCGGCGCCGAGTCCCCGCGCGAGCTCGAGAACTGAATGAACGCGACGGGAATCAGGATCACGAGGATCCAGAACGATAGCGTTTTCGAGAAACGCCCCAGATTGAACGGCTTTTTTGGCGGAGTCGGTGGCATAGGCCTCTGCTCGTCCTACTGCTACTGCAAGCTGGCGATGTACGGCAAATGACGGAAGTTCTCGGCGTGATCGAGTCCGTAGCCAACCAGAAACTCGTTCGGCGCGTCGAAGCCCACGAACTTCGTGGGATAGCGCAAGTACTCGGCAATGTGCTTGTGAAGGAGCGCGCACACCTCGAGGGAGCGCGGACTACGCTCGGAGAGAAGATCCATCAACCGGCTCAACGTGCGACCGGAGTCGACGATGTCCTCTACGAGGAGAATGTGTTTTCCTTCCAGCGTGGTCTCGGGATCGTACACCAATCGTACGCTCCCGCTCGATACCATGGCGTCACCGTAACTCGCGGCGACGAGGAAATCTACTTGCAGGGGACGACGAATCTCGCGCACGAGATCGCTGAGGAAGATGAAACTGCCCTTCAGCAAACCGAGCACGAGCAGGTCGCCCTCCGGGTATGCGTCTCCAATCTCGCGACCCAGCTCGACGCACGCGCGCCGCGATCTCGTCGGACCCGAACGCGATCCGCTTGACCGGGCGCCCGTCGAGGCGCGGATCTTCAGTTGCTGGCGTGCCGACTGACGAAACGTTCACAGGCATATCGGACTACCGGTCGGCCGGACCGTTCGGGCGCCGCAGCCCTGCGGCGAACACCAGGAATCCATACGATCTCGTTGTCCGCGAGGACGACCGGCCAGCCAGCGCGGCTGGGGCCCGGAATGCGCGCGTCACCGAAGAACCGCTTCACACGACGTGCCGACCCATCCTCTCGCCCTCGCATCCGGTCGGCCGGACGCCATTCGCGAATGGAGAGTCGTCGATCACCGGGCAGATCACACGTCCAAAGATCGTCCCGGTCCAGACCTGACGACTCGTCAGGCAATGCGCCCGCCGCCGATTCGCCAACGTCCCGGCTGTTAGACACCGCGACGGGGCGGAAGCGCCACCCGCCAAACTCGACGACGCCAGCAAGCGAGCATTCAGTCGAAACCGGCGGGGAGCTCGCCGCGCGGCGGATGAGGAAGGCATCGCGATGGCGAACAACCTCGACGCCCCCCGACAGCTGGATGCGAGCTCCGGACGCGCCCGAACTGGTAAACTGTGCCAGACGTAGAGTTCCGCGACGATCGAGGGTGACCAGGGCGCGCGCCGCGATCGCCGGCCAGAGCACGCAGAGCGCTGCTGAATCGTACGTTGCAAGCTCGCCTCTGGCAACGCGAAACGCACCGTCGTCGGCGCGTCCGGCGACGAACCTGGACACGATCTCGTCCACCTCCGCGCGCCACTCCGCTGCCCGATCGGCGACGCGAGCAGCTCGGCGTCAAACTGAGGACGGAGCTGACGAATCGCGGGCAACAGGTCGTGGCGCATCCGATTGCGGAGATGCTCGCGCGACTCGTTCGACGGGTCGTCGACGAAGCGGAATCCCACGGTCGTGTGCGTAGCGACGGATCGCGGCCCGCGAGAGCTGGAGGAACGGTCGCGCGACCCCTGGGGTGTCGGCTGCGAGACCCGCGATCCCCCGGGCGCCGGCGGCGCGCAGCACGCGCATCACGACTGTTTCGATCTGGTCGTCGCGGGTGTGGGCGGTCGCGACCAGTGAGCCACGTGGGCTCGCCTCGCGGAAGAACTGCCACCGCGCGCGGCGCCACTCCGCTTCAGTCGCACCCGCTAAGCTTCCGCGACCGATGCGCACGTCGAGTCCGAGTCGCCTGCCCTCATCCGCGACCAGCGTTGCGGCCTGCGGACGCGTGTGCTCCGGTGCCGTGGTCGAGCGTGACGACGCGTGCCTGGCCGAGTCGATCAGGGCCACCGGCCCGACCGAGCGCGTGGGCGACGGCATGCATCAGCACCATCGAGTCCGCACCGCCTGAAACGGCCAGCACGATCGGCACGCCCGCCGAACGGGTCGCGTCGTACGAACGCTCGCGCGGCCTCGTCGATCGGGGTCAGATCGACACGGCTGCCTCGAGCTTGGCGACGTACGGCAGGCGAAGGACGCGAGGGAGCGGGCATGGAAGAGACGATCGTACGACGCCGCAACGTGATACGACGTGACGCAATGTCACGGAATGTGATCCAGTGTCTTGAAGCTAACGCGCGACCATGGCACTATTCGCCCGGATCGGCGGACGCCGCCGACTCATTCGACGCTCTCACGAGGCACACCTTGGAGACCCACGGACCGCTCGGCACCCTGATCGCTGGACTCGGACTCGGCGCGTTCTACGCTGCGCTCACTCTGGGTCAACCTGCTGCTGGGGCACATGCTCACGCCGCTGTTTCTGATTCCGCTGACGTGGCTTCAGGACATGGTGCTCGGCCGTCGGCGATCGACCTGACCGACCGACCTGAGGAGACCCATGGGCTTCATTGCGCTGCTCGTCGTTCTCGCACTGCTCGTCTTCTGGCTGATCGGCGCGTACAACAAGCTGATCGGCCTGAAGAACCAGGTCGCGAACGCGTGGAAGCAGATCGACGTGCAGCTCAAGCGGCGACACGACCTGATTCCGAACCTCGTGAACACCGTGAAGGGCGCGATGCAGTTCGAGCGCGAGACGCTCGAAGCGGTCGTGTCGGCGCGGAACAAGGCGATCCAGGTTCAGCAGGCTCCGGGCGACATCGGTGGCGCAGACGGCGGCCGCGGAATCGCAGCTGACGGGCGCGTTGAGCCGGCTGCTCGCGGTCGTCGAGTCCTATCCGGATCTCAAGGCGACCGGCAACGTCGCGCAGCTGCAGGAAGAGCTGACGTCCACCGAGAACAAGATCGCGTTCGCGCGGCAGCTCTACAACGACACGGCGACGCAGTACAACACGAAGCAGCAGCAGTTCCCGACGAATCTCGTCGCCGGCATGGCGGGCGCGTCGCCGGCGGAGCTCTGGGAGATCACCGACCAGGCGGAGCGCGCGGTGCCTAACGTCGATCTGTCGTTCGGAACGCCGCCGCGAGGACGGCGACGTAGGGACTGGGGACTGGGGACTGGGGACTCGGCGGGACAGCGCTCCGCGCATCAGCGTCCGGCTCAGCCGTAGCTCCCAGTCCCCAGTCCCCAGTCCCCAGTCCCCATGTCTGACTTCGAATCCACCAATCTCTTCGAGCAGCAGGACGCGAACCGGCGCCGGACGCGCTGGCTCGTCGTCGCGTTCATCGCGTTCTTCGCGCTGGCTCGGGTTCGGCGGCGACTGGATTCTCTACGAGCTGACGCGCGGCGCGCCACCTAACGCGTATCGACACGTGTTTCCGTGGTTCGGGCATCGCGCTCACCGCGTTCGCCGGACTGCTCGCCGCGTACGCCTGGAAGACCGGGCCGAACAAGGTGCTGTGGTCCGCCGGCGCCCGCGAGATCGAGACCGCCGAGCGGCGACATGCCGAGACGCGGCTCGTGAACGTGGTGGAGGAGATGGCCATCGCGTCTGGCATGCCGCGGCCGCGCATCTGGCTCATCGCCGGACCCCGACCCGAACGCGTTCGCCACGGGACTCGACGCCGAGCACGCGCACATCGCCGTGACCGATGGGCTGCTGCGCGATGTGTAGCCGCGATGAGCTGCAGGCGGTGATCGCACACGAGATGGGGCACGTGAAGAATCTCGACGTGCGACTCATGACGTTTCTCGCCGCGCTCGTGGGCGCCGTCGCGCTCATGTCCGACGGCATGGGCCGCATGCTGCGCGGCGGCGCGCGATTCGGCGCGCTCACGGCGGCGGTCGCTCGCGCGACAAGCGCGACAACCTCGGGCCACTCGTGCTCGTGCTGATCGCGGTGTGGCTGCTCAGCTGGCTCATCGCGCCGTTCGTGACACGGCTGCTCGCGCTCGGCGTGAGCCGGAAGCGCGAGTTCCTCGCGGACGCGATGAGTGCGCAGTTCACGCGCAACCCGCTCGCGCTGGCGAGTGCGCTCGAGAAGATCGAGCACGCCGACGCGCCGACGATGTCGATCAAGCGCGGCAGCGCTCACCTGTGCATCGCGGACCCGTTAGGCAGGAAGGCATCACTCCGCGAAGGCACGCTCGCGGATATCTTCGGCACGCATCCACCCATGGCGATCCGCGTCGCGCGGCTCAAGGCGATGGGCTACCAGGAGGCCAAAGCCCTTTCGGCGAGCGCCTAGCTACAGACTGACGCTGGTTGCTGGGTGTGCGGTGCTGGTGGCTCAGCTAGGCGTTTGGGACGATGACGGCCTTGGTCACGTCCCTTCGCTCGACCGCCGCCAGCGCGTCGCCGGCGTGCGCCAGGTCGTAGCGGCCGCCGATCATCTCGCGCCACGGCACCCGGTCGCCGAAGCGCGCGGCAATCGCCACCGCGCGGTGAAAGTGCGAGTAGTCGCAGCCCCAGCAGCCGCGGATCTCCACGTGCTTGCGGTTCACCTGCCAGTGCGGATGGATCTCGACCGGGCCGTTGTCCGTGTAGTGACCACAGATCACGACGCGTCCGCCGTCGCGCACGAGGTCCAGCGCCTGGCTCACGGCCGCCGGGCTTCCCGACGCTTCGATCACGACGTCGACGCCGTGACCGCCCGTTAGGCGCCGCACCGCATCCGTCCGCTCGGCGGGTGGGACGTCGAGACCGAGCGTCGACGTCGCTCCCATGCGCGTCGCGAAGTCCAGGCGACTCGCCGGGATCGCCGACCGCGATGACCTCGCTGGCTCCCGAGAGCGCGGACAGCGCGATCGCCGACTGCCCCACCGGACCGGCGCCCAGCACGGCGACCGATTGCCCGAGGCGGATGCCCGCGAGGTCCACGGCGTGGAGCGACGTCACGAGGCCGCAGCCGCCGCCGATGAACGTCTCGGGATCCAACTGCTTCGGGAGATGAATGATCTTCACGCCGGGCCGCACATAGAGCGCCTGCGACCAGCCGCCCAGCAGTCCGTCGCTTCACGCCGTACGTGATGCCGTAGACCTTACGGTGCGGACAGCGCGTGGTCTGCTTCGTCACGAGGCAGTGGTAGCACGCGCCGCACGTCTCGTGCACGTCGAGAAACGTGACGACGTCGCCTTCGTGGAACGCGTTGCCTTCGACGTCAGCGAGCGGGCCGCGAAGCTCCGCGATCGTCCCGACCGACACGTGCCCGGGAATGAGCGGGTACGGGACGCCCGACAGCTTGCCGTGATGGAGGTGCACGTCGGTCCCGCAGACCTCGGAGAACAGCACGTGGAGCAGCGCGGCGCCGGCATCGAGCGACGGCCGCGCGAACTCGACGACGCGGACGGGCTCGTTAGGCGCCGGGATTGTGGCGGCGAGAACGGACGACGAAGCGGCCATGATCTGAGTCGACGGTGAAAAGGGATGGGCGCCGTAAGGGCCGTAAGGAGGCAGACGACCCGCCGGCCGCAAGGGTGCGCCGGGGACTAGCCGGTCGCCGTGCACCACGCATCTTAGTCGACGTCAACAGAATACTGGTCCCTACCCTCACTGCCCGAGGTCCCGGAGATGCGCCGCACTTCTCGCGTTCTGCCGTTCACGATGTCGCTCCTGGTGATGCCGCTGGTCAGCACACCGCTCTCGACCGCCGCCGCGCAGGCGGGAACACCCACGTCCAATGCTGTCGCGGCCGAATCCCGCCGACGTCGGCTCGCTGGACGCGATCATCAAGGCGCTCTACGACGTGATCTCGGGCCCCGCCGGTCAACCACGCAAATGGGATCGCATGCGCTCGCTGTTCATACCCGGCGCGCGACTCATCCCCGTCCTCGCGGACGCGGCGTCCACGTGTCCTCGACGTCGACGACTACATCGCGCAGGCAGGACCGATGCTCGAGAAGAACGGGTTCTTCGAGCGCGAGATCAGTAACAAGATCGAGACGTTCGGCACATCACGCACACGTTCAGCACGTACGAATCGCGTCGCACGACGGAGGATGCAAAACCATTCGCGCGGGGCATCAACAGCATCCAGCTCGTTCAACGATGGCACGCGGTGGTGGGTCGTGACGGTCTTCTGGGACAGCGAGCGACCGAACAACCCGATCCCGGCGAAGTACCTGCCGAAGTAGGGTCGTCATTCCGAGCGGGTTGTCATTCCGAGCGGAGCCGCGAAGCTGTGTCATTCCGAGCGAGCGGAGCGAGTCGAGGAATCGCGACTATCCGGTAGAGCCCTCTATCGAACAGCATCGCGATTCCTCGACTGCGGCCTGCGGCCTCCGCTCGGAATGACACGGTCCGCCGATTTACCGATTCGCTCACCCTCGCGGCTGGCGTTAGGGTTCGAGCATGAGTGGTCCTCCTGTGGTAATCGTTCAGTCCGGCGGACGACGCGGACGCGGTGGCGGCGAAGCGCGAACGAGAAGCCGTCGTTCCGCGAGCGCATGCGACGCGCTTCGCTACGTCCCGCAGCTTCTCGAGCCTCGTCTGGAATACGCATCGCGGCTTCACCATCGCGATGGCGGTGCTCCGTCTCATTCGCGCATTCGTTCCGATCGCCACGTTGTGGATCGGAAAGCTGATCATCGACGGCGTCGTGACGCGCGCAGCGCACCGGCGGGTCGTGGCGCTCCGTCGGCGTCGCTCGTCGCGATCGAGCTCGGCGATCGTCATCGTCGGCGAGTTGCTCGCGCGCGCGTCGAGCCTCGTCGAGAGTCTGCTCGGTGATCTCTTCAGCAACCGCATCAGCGTGCGTCTCATGGAGCACGCGGCGACGCTCGACCTCGCGCAGTTCGAGGATCCCGAGTTCTACGATCACCTCGAGCGCGCACGGCGCCAGACCGTCGGACGCATTGGGCTGATCGCGCAGCTGCTCGGCCTCGCGCAGGACACGCTCACGCTCGTCACCCTGAGCGCCGCGCTGCTCGCGTTCAGTCCGTGGCTCATGCTGCTGCTCGTCGTCACGATCCTGCCGAGCTTCCTCGGCGAAACGCGGTTCGCGGCGATGGAGTATTCCCTGCTCTTCCGCTGGACTCCAGAACGACGGCAGCTCGACTACCTGCGCTACGTCGGCGCGAGCGACGACACCGCGAAGGAGGTCCAGCTGTTCGGACTCGCCGGCTGGCTCACCGAGCGCTATCGCGTGCTGTCCGAGCGATGGTACGCGGAGAACCGCAAGCTCGCGACGCGAAAGGCGATCGTCAGCTCGCTGCTGTCGTTCATCGGCACGGCCGGGTACTACGCGGCCTACATCGTCATCATCGCGCGAGCGGTCGCCGGCGCGATCACGCTCGGCTCGCTGACGTTTCTCGCCGCGTCGTTCGGTCGCGGACGCGATCTCATTCAGCGCCTCCTGCTCGGCGCGAGCTCGATCTACGAGCAGGGGCTCTACCTGCGCGACCTGTTCCTGTTCCTCGAGATGAAGCCGACGATCAGCTCGCGACCGGGCGCGCCACCGGTGCCGAGGCCGATTCGAACCGGCTTCGTGTTCGAGGACGTCGGATTCAAGTATCCGGGCAGCGATCGATGGGCCGTGCGCCACGTGAGCTTCACGCTCAGCGCCCGGCGAGCGCATCGCGCTCGTCGGAGAGAACGGCGCCGGCAAGACGACGCTCACCAAGCTGCTCGCGCGCCTGTACGACCCGACCGAAGGACGCATCCTGCTCGATGGCATCGATCTCCGGGACTACGACCTCGCGTCGCTGCGTCGCGAGATCGGCGTGATCTTCCAGGACTTCGTGCGCTACGACATGCGGTTCGATGAGAACGTCGGCGTCGGCGAGATCGAATCCGTGCGCGACTATCTCGACGACGGCGCGACGCTCCGACTCCGGCGCCGCTCGTCCACGCGGCCGAGGAATCGCTCGCATCGTCGCTCCTGCCGCGTCTTCCCGGCGGGTTATCGACAGATGCTCGGCCGCCGCTTCGAGGACGGCGTCGATCTCTCGGGCGGCGAGTGGCAGAAGATCGCGCTCGCGCGCGCCTACATGCGCGACGCGCAGGTGCTGATCCTCGACGAGCCGACGGCAGCGCTCGACGCGCGCGCGGAGTACGAGGTGTTCGAGCGCTTCTCCGAGCTGATGGCCGGGCGGATGGGCGTCCTCATCTCCCATCGCTTTTCGACGGTGCGCATGGCAGACCGGATCGTCGTGCTCGAAAGCGGGGAGGTCGAGGAAGAGGGAACGCACGAGGAGCTGGTCGCGCCGGTGGGTTGTACGCGGAGCTGTTTGGAATGCAGGCGGTGGGATACGGTAGCTGGGACTGGGGACTGGCGACTGCAGCTGGTGGCTGGGTGCTCGTGCTGGTTGCTGGGTGACGCTGGGTGCGGCTGCGTGCAGCGAGCAGCGCGTGGGTGACCGGCGGTATCGGCAGCAGCGGGCAGCGTGCGGCCGCAGCATGCAGCCGTCGGCAGACGTTCCCAGCGTGCAGCCCCGACTTCCCAGTCCCCCGTCCCCGCTTCCTTCCGCTCACCACCTCCGGCGTTTACCGTTGCCGTCGCTCGTAAACGTCCCTCCGATATCGCGATCACGAAATGCAGATTGGCGTTCCAAAGGAGACCGCTCCGCGCGAGCGGCGGGTAGCGCTTGCGCCCGACAGCGTCGCGAGGCTCGTGAAGGCTGGTGCACAGGTCGTCGTGGAGCACGACGCCGGCGTCGCCGCCTCGTTTCCCGACAGCGCGTACGACAGCCGCTGGCGCCACCCTCGCCGCGATCGGCGGCCGAGACGCTCGCGGACAGCGACGTCGTGACCAAGGTGCAGCGCCCGTCGGCGGACGAGGCGCGCGCGTTCAAGACCGGCGCTGTGCTCGTCAGTCTGTTTCAGCCCTCCACCGCCGCAGACGTCCTGCCGGTACTCGCCGAGCGGTCAGTGACGGCGTTCAGCCTCGAGCGCGTGCCGCGCATAACGCGGGCACAGTCGATGGACGTGCTCTCGTCGCAGAGCACCGTCGCCGGCTACAAGGCCGTGCTGATCGGCGCGTCGATGATGCCGAAGTTTCTTCCGATGCTCACCACCGCGGCCGGCAACATCGCGCCGGCAAAGGCGTTCATCCTCGGCGCGGGCGTCGCGGGACTTCAGGCGATCGCGACCGCGCGGCGTCTCGGCGCCATCGTGTCCGCGTTCGACGTTCGACCCGCCGTGCGCGAGCAGGTACAGAGTCTCGGCGCAACGTTCGTCGCGGCGGAAGCCATCGCGAGCGACGCCGAAGACAAGGGTGGTTACGCGCGCGAGCAGTCGGCCGAACAGCAGCAACGGACCGCGGCGTTGCTCCACGATCATCTGAAGCAGATGGATCTCGTCGTCACGACGGCGCAGATCCCCGGTCGGCCTGCGCCACGGCTGATCACGGAGGCGATGGTCGCGGACATGCGGGCCGGGTCCGTGATCGTCGATCTCGCGGCGGAGAGCGGCGGGAACTGCGCGCTCACGAAACCGGGCGAGACGTGAACGCGAACGGCGTGCTTGTCTACGGAGCCGTCGACGTGCCGAGCACCGTCCCGACGCACGCGAGTCAGATGTTCGGCCGCAACGTGCTGACGCTGCTGCAGCACCTGATGAAGGACGGCGCGATCACGATCGACGTGAACGACGAGATCGCCGGACCTATGTGCGTCGTGTATCAGGGACAGCCACGAACGTGACGCGCGCTATGCCGCGTACTGGCGGCCGCGCCACGCGCGCGGCCGCCTAACGGTGGACAGCAACACGCGGAACACGGCAAGCGGGTCGGCGAATGGCGACAGCCAGAATGCCAGTCCGGGACGCTCGTACGAACCGGCTAGCGCGGCGAGCAACCCGACACGCATCAGCACGAACGCGGCGTTGATACCGATGAGCATGTCCATCGCGGTAGGCGACCCATGTGATGAGGCCCGCGGCGACTGCTGCCAGGATCGGGATGGGCAGCGCCTGAGCGAACACGAGCAGAACAAGGTCGACGGCTTGCCGGACGCGCGACGTGGAATCGCGCAGGTCGATCGAGCGCCCCCACTCGCGCCACATCTGCCCTAACGACTCGTACGCGCGGACGACGTACAGACGCGACCCGTCGAGGAAACCCACGCGGGCGCCTGACGCGGCGTAGTGACGAGCCAGCGTCACGTCGTCGCTGAACGAGCGTCGCGCGGGGGCGTAGCCTCCGCCTTCCGCAAGCAACGACGCGCGCGCGAGGAAGCACTGGCCATTGGCGAGCACGCGATCCGGCCGCGTGCCACGCCCACCCGCGGCGCCGGTGCGATAGATGAGCGTCGTCAGCATCGCCGGCTGGACCCACTGCTCGGCGGGTGTCATGCCGGCGAACCGTGGCGCGAACGAGACCATGTCGAAGCGGTTCGCGCGCGCGGCCTCGATCACGCCGGCGACGAGCCCCGGCCTCGGCTCCGTATCGGCGTCGATGCCAAGCAGCCACTCTCCGGTCGCGACGGCGCGGCCACGCTCCAGCGCCCACACTTTCCCGATCCACCCCTCGGGGAGAGGACGATCGTCAATCAGGCGGAAGCGATCGTCGACCGCGCGCATGGCTTCGACCTGATCGCGCGTGTCGTCGGTCGACCCGCTGTCGATGACGATGATCTCGGTGAGCGGCGCGCCCTGCTGATGCAATCCCGCGAGGCACGGCCCGATCCGGCGTCCTTCGTTGAGCGTCGGCACGAGCACGCTGACCGTCGTGTCACTCGGGCCATCACGAATCGGCGAGACAGGGGGCGACCGTTTGCGTCCGCCCTTCAACCGCGACACCAGGAGCGCCAGGGCGATCGCCTGCAACGCGATGAGGATCGCCAGCGGATTCGTCACGCCCTGGTCGACCGCACGGCGCCTGATGCCGTACGACGCCGGCCGACACCCATCAGGGATGCCGGCCGGGGCCTAACGACGGAGATCAGCGTCAACGCGCTCCGTCGCTCGTCGTCGCTGTCTGTGGCTTCTCGTCCTTCAGCCAGTACCCGAACCACTGCCGGATGCGCGCCCAGCCGATCGACCAGCAGCCACGGCTCGCCGGTTCGCGACAGGTCGTGCGTCGACCGCGGATAGCGTAACGAGCTCCACCGGCACGCCCTGCTTCTTGAGCGCCATGAACCACAGGTCGGCGTTACCCATCGGCGTGCGGAAGTCTTCCTCGCTCTGCACGATCAGCGTCGGCGTGCGCACCTTCGCGACGTGACGGATCGGCGACAGTGAGTCGTACATCGCGAAGTTGTCCCACGGCTTGCCGTAGAACTCGAACTCCGTGAGGCCCTGCGCGTCCGACGCGCCGTACCAGTACGTCCACTCGCTGATCATGCGATCGGCTTCGGCCGCCTTGAAGCGATTCGTCTTCGTCGTGATCCACGCGGTCATGAAGCCGCCGTACGATCCGCCGGTGACGCCCATGCGCGTGGAATCGACGTCGGGCCGCTTGGCCACGATGTCCACCGCCTTCATGAGATCCTCGTAGTCCTCGGCGCCCCAGCGACCGCGCGTGGCGTACGTGAAGTCACCGCCGTAGCCGCTCGAGCCGCGCGGGTTCGTGTACAGCACCCAGACGCCGGCGCCGGCGAGGCTCTGGAATTCGTCGAACCAGCCCTCGTTGTACTGCGAGTGCGGGCCGCCGTGGATGTAGAGCACGAGCGGATACTTCTTCCCCGCTTCGTAGCCGGCGGGCTTCATCAGCCACCCTTCGATCTCGAGGCCGCCGACCGACGGATACGTGAATCGCTCGGCGGTGCGACCAGGCGATCTCGCTGATTCAGCTTGTCGTTGAACGACGTGAGCTTCCGCTCGCCGGTACCGTCGGCGTTCGCGATGTAGAGCTCCGTCGGCACATCCACGCTCGTGGAGACGTAGGCGACCGTGCTTCTTCGCCGCGTCGAACGCGAAGCCGTTGAGCCGACGACGTCCGCCGAGCACTTCCTTCGACCTGCTTCGTGCGCGGGTCGAGCCGGAACAGTGCCGACCGTCCGCCGACCGACGCCGAGATCGCGATCTCGCCCGTGGGCAGCCACTCGTAGACGTCCGGCTCGTACTGCCACGTGCCTAACAAGTTCGCCGGCTCACCGCCGGCGACGTCGACCGCGTAGATGCGCGCGCGACGCGACGCGCGTCGGCGCCGCCACGAACGAGATCCGCTTCCCGTCCGGCGACCAGCGCGAGGTCACCCTCGTTGCCCGCGAACGTCGTGACGCGACGCGGCTGCCCGCCAGTGACCGGCACGACGAAGATGTCCGCTTCGTTGCGCTGGCGCCTCGTCGCGCTTGGCGTCGTACGGGAGCCGCGCGAGCGAGTCGCGCTCCGCCTCCGACGACCGAATCCGGACGCAGCGCGGGGTCGGCCATGAACGCGATCCACTTGCCGTCCGGCGACACGGTCGCGCCGCGGCGCGAGTACGACGTCGTATCGAGCAGGCGCTTCTTCGACCCGTCGAGCTTCTGCACCCAGATCTGCGCGGGGCGCCAGACGCGCGCCTCACGCGGCCCCGGGAACAAAGCCCTGCCCGTTCGCCTTGTACCGCATGTCGTAGATGTGGCGACCGTCGAATCGCTTGGGATCGAGCGGCTGCGTGATGGCGCCGTACGGTGGCCGCGCCATCGGCTGCATGGCCGCATACGGATCGCGCCGACGCGTCGAGTCCGCGCTCGAATCGGGCGTCACCGACTCGCTCCACACGGCGAAGCTCTTGTCGCGCGGCAGCGAGCCGTTCGGGTAGTCGTTCATCTCCGCCGCTTCGCCGCCCGGCTGGTCCATGCGCAGCCCCCACGTGCGCGCCTTCGACCCGGGGCGCGTCGAGTTGAACAGCAGATACTTGCCGTCCGCGCGAGAAGCGCGGGTTCGAGCTCTCCGTGCTCGGCGACGTGTATCGCGTCGCCTCGCCGCCGGCGGCCGGCACGACCCACACCTCGTTGTGCCGCTTGTTCTCGCTCTCGCGAACCGTCGTGACCGTGAACGCGACGAGCTTCCCGTCGGGCGAGACGGCCGGCGCGCTCAGCGTCGTGACCCTGTACCAATCGGCCGGCGTGAACGCGCGACGTCGCCCCGCTGGTCGGCGGCGTCATGACGGCGGCGGCGCGCGTCTGCGCTGCCAGCTGCGGATGCGAGCGCGACGTACGATGCGAGCAACGTCGCGATTGCGATGGCTAGCGAACGGAGTCGATGTTTGCTTCACGGTTGCTCCACGCTCGAGGTGAGTCGTTGGCGGTGCCCGGAATGTAGGGCGCGTAGCGCTATTGGCGAGTCCCGCCCTGCGCGCACGTGTGCCACGTCGTTTCCCGCACGTTCGCATCGAGGTCGGGTCCGCTCGCATGCCGTTTCTTCGCTCGATCGCAGCCAAAGCATCGCTTGGGCGACGCGCCGAAGACGTTTCCGTTCTCGGTGCCCGTCGTGCGTGCGCTCGAGACGCTCGAGCTTTCCGACGCGCGGTCACGTTCTTCGTCGGCGAGAACGGGTCCGGCAAGTCGACGTTGCTCGAAGGCAATCGCGGCGGCGGTTGGTCTGCCAACCGTTGGCAGCGACGCGGTGCGCGACGACGCCACGCTCGCGGCTCAGCGAGCGCTCGCCGCGCAGTCTGCGGCTTGTCGTGGTCGCGTCGCACGCACAAGGGCTTCTTTCTCCGCGCCGAGGACTTCTTCGGCTTCACGAAGTACGTCGCGCGGCTTCGCGCGGAGCTGCAGGGCCGACTGGCCGAGATCGACGTGGAGTACGCGACGCGTTCGGCGTACGCGCAAGGGCTGGCGAGCGGGACCGTCGGCCAGCGTCGCTGGCCGAGCTCGAGCAACGGTACGGCGTGGACCTCGACGCGAACTCGCACGGCGAGAGCTTTCTGCGGCTGTTCCGGTCACGGTTCGTGCCCGGCGGGCTGTACCTGCTGGACGAGCCCGAAGCGCCGCTGTCGCCGCAGAGCCAGCTCGGGCTCATCGCGATGCTGAAGGACATGGTGAGCGAGGACGCGCAGTTCATCATCGCGACGCATTCGCCGATCCTGCTCGCGTTTCCCGGACGCCACCATCTACACGTTCGACGACCAGCCGCCGCGAACGGTCGAGTACGAGGAGCTCGAGCACGTGCGCCTGACGCGGGATTTTCTGAACGATCCGGATGCTTTTCTTCGTCACCTGTAACACATCCGGCGGCGGCATGGCCAGTACCAAGTGCGTCAGCGACTGCTCAGAGCAGGTGTCAGGCATCAGGCCCGTATCCGCGGCTTGGGTCGCGCGGTGCTGCGGCGGACTGGCGACTGGGCTCGGAGACTGATGCCTGAACCTCCTACTAAAACTGAGTGCTGAGTGCTGGCCAGGCCGCCGGAGATGCCAGCAACTCCGGCGTCAAGCCGACGAACGGTCGCTCGGAGCGCTGAACCGTGCATAGATTGAACGCACCTTCATTCGCGTGAGCACCACATGGCCGGCTTCTCTGGCGCGCGACTTCTCTCGTTATGGCGCATGCTCAGCCCGTGGCCCGGCGGCCGTTGGCTGTTCAGCGTCATCGTCGGCCGCACCGCGCCGTACACCGGGACCATCGGCGCGCGAATCATCGAGCTTCGACCCGGGCTACGCGCGCGCCGAGATGCGCGACCGTCGCATCGTGCGGAATCACCTCAAGTCCGTGCACGCCGTCGCGCTCGTGAACTTCGCGGAAGTGACGAGCGGGCTCGCGATGCTCACCGGGCTCCCACCGACATTGCGCGCGATCGTCGTCGGACTCTCGATCGACTATCTGAAGAAAGCCCGCGGCACGCTCGTCGCCGAGTCGACGGTGGATCTCCCGCCGATCACGGAATCGCGCGAGATCCAGATCCACGCGTCCATCCGCGACGCCGCCAGCGACGTCGTGGCGCGCGCGACCGTGCGGTGGCGCGTGGGCCCGGCGACTCGTTAGGCTCCGCCACCCGATCGCGGGCCGCCGCCACTCCCTCCGCCGCGCCGACGGCGTCGCCGCGCACCGCTTGCCGCGCCGCCCGATGGGCCGCGGCTCGATGCCTGCCCGCCGCCTGATCCGGCGTTCGATGAACGCCCAGCTCCACTCGCACCGTCCGCCGGACGGCCGGACGATCCCCGCGGCGGCCCGGAGCGAGGTCGTCCCGACGCGTTAGGCCCAGCGCTCGGACGCGGACCACGTGCGGAGTCGCGAGGGGGACGTCCCGGCTCCGCCGGGCGCTCTGGAGACCAGGCCCCGCGAACACGATCGCGCGACCCCTCAGCCGCGTTGTCGGCCCGAGCTGCCTGACGCGGTGCTGCGGGCCGTGCTGCCGATCGCGAGGGTTGACGCGTGGACGACGAAGATGATCCCCCGGTCTCGCGCGATGTACGACGTTCCGCCTTCTCCTTCGCTCGCTTCCGCTCGTCCGCCCGCCGCGCGCGGATGGCCGCGATGCGTTCGCCGATCGGCACCTCGAATCGCTCCGCGGGCCGCTGCGTGTAGTCGAATCCCGACACCATGATGCGCGGCAGCGATCGCCCGACCGCGCGCTCGATGGCGCGCAGATCTGCTTCCTCGTCAGGCGACACGAACGTGAACGCATCGCCCTTCGCATCGGCTCTCGCCGTTCGACCCACCCGGTGGATGTAGTCCTCCGGAACGTGCGGCACGTCGAAGTTCACGACGTGACTCAGCTGCTCGACGTCGATGCCCGCGCGCGACGATGTCCGTCGCCACGAGCACCTGGAACTCACCGCGCTTGAATCCCTCGAGCGCCAGCGTGCGCTGCGCCTGCGAGCGGTTGCCGTGGATGCGAGCGACCGACACGCCGCCTCGCTCCAGCACCTCGGCCAGCCGGTTCGCGCGATGCTTGGTGCGCGTGAACACGATCACGTCCGCGAGATCGCCGCGTCGAATCAGCTCCATGAACAGCGCCGACTTGAGCGACTCGGCGCACCGGATAGATGGCCTGCGTGATGCCCGACTGCCGGCATCGCCTTCCGCTCGAGATTGATCGTCGCCGGATTGCGCTGCAGATCGCGCGCGAGCTCCATGATCGGCGCCGGCATCGTGGCCGAGAAGAGCATGGTCTGCCGCTTCGGCGGCAGATGCTTGAGCACCTTCTTGATGTCCGGCAGGAAGCCCATGTCGAGCATGCGATCGGCTTCGTCGAGCACGAGGATCTCGAGCGCGTCGAGGCGCGCGTAGTCGTGCCTGAAATGATCGAGGAGTCGTCCCGGCGTCGCGATCACGACGTCGACGCCCGATCCGCAGCGCGTGCTCCTGCGGCCCCATGCCGACGCCGCCGAAGATCGCTGCGCCGGACAGCGGCGTGTGCACCGCCAGCTCCGACCAGGTGCTGCTCGATCTGCGCCGCCAGCTCACGCGTCGGCGTGATGACGAGCGCGCGCGTGCGTCCGCGCGGCTTGCCAATGAGCCGATGGAGGATCGGGAGGAGGAACGCCGCCGTCTTCCCGCTCCCGGTCATCGCGCATGCCAGGACGTCGCGGCCCTTCGATCGCCGGCGGAATGGCGTCTGCCTGAATCGGCGTTGGACGAGTGAACCCGAGCTCCTTCACGCCACGGAGAAGGTCGGGATGCAAGCCGAATGAAGTGAAAGCCATGACGCGTGGGAGTAGGAGTGTCAGCGGCGCAAGCTACTCGTGCCCGGACGACAGTCCAAGTCTCGGCCGTACGCGGCGCGGGGCCGGATCAGCGACGCGTCGATCGTTTCGACGTCGAGCCGCGAGCCTTTGTGCGTCGCGATTTGTTGAGCCGAGCGAAGTCGATGTCCCCGGAGGAGACGATCTCCGCCTTCAGCACGCGCCGCATGTGAGCCAGCGCTTCGCGATGCGCCGGAACCGTGACGGCGGTAACGCAGTCGCGCGGGATGATCACCTCGAGGTCGCGCATATACGCATCCGCGGCCGTGAACAGCACGCACGACATCGGTCGCCATCCCGGTGATGATGAGCGATCTTCGACCTGAAGGTATTCGAGCAGCAGATCGAGCGTGGTGTTGAAGAAGCCCGAGTGCTTCGGCTTGAGCACGAAGTAGTCCGCCTCGTCAGGCACCAGCATGCTCGACGACGGGTCGGCCGCGAACGTCCGTCGTCGAGACAGTGCGCGACGGTGCGGCGGAAGTCGGACCGCCACCGACCGAAGTTGTCGTTCACGTAGACCACCGGCACTCCCGACGCTCCGATGCCTTCGCCTTGAGCGCGGCGATACGACGGGCCATCCGGATCGCGCGCGGGAGCATTCCGGCGCCCCCCTCGAACTCGAGATCGTTCACGACATCGAGGATGAGCAGAGCAACGCGGAGACGAGTCCGGGCGCGTTGCCGTGAAGATCGGTGTTACGATGAGCAGGCATGAGAAGAGTCTAACAACGGTGATGCGTCGCGCTGCCTGACGAGTCGATCGCATCATGCACGTTCGCTACGATCGCAACACCGCGGCCATAGTTAGGACGGCAACTATTATAGATGCGCTACGAAGTCCGTACTCTACGCGGCGCCCAACCGAGAGGCGCAATCAGCGGAGATCCGCTCAGGCAGATGCGGCGCTGCGCGACGGGTGGAGACGAGCGTCTGGCGGAACGCGTGCAGCACGCAGCGAAGGCCGCCGTTCTCCCGCACTTCGCGCGGCGACAGTCCCGTGTATCGCTTGAGCATGTTGCGCAGCGACGCGGCCGACGAGAAGTCGAGCAGCAGCGCGATCTGCTCGACGGAGCGCGCGGGGTCCTCGAGCATCTGCGCCGCGAGCGTGAGGCGGCACCACGCGATCATCGCGCTCGGCGTCGGCAGTCCGCGCGGTCGCGAGTCGGTCGACGAGCGTCTTGCGATGCACGCCGAGCGCGGCGGCGGCGTCGGCGACCGTGACTGCCTGACGAGCGTGCTCGAGCGAGTAGCGGAGAAACGGGACGACGCTCGGTGGCACGAGCGGTGCGATCGCTTCGAGCACGTGCTTCGCTCCGCAGTGTTCCTGCGCCGTCGTGATGACGGAGCGAAGCGCGACGCCGACATCATCGACGCCACGAAGGATTAGATCATTCACACCCGCGCGCGCGAGCGCGAGAATCTCGCGCGATGAGTCGGGAGAGAGCGCGCAGTACGCGACGACGGGCACGCTCGGAAATCCTTCGCGAATGGTCCGGACCATTCCGAGTGTCGGAGCGCCGGTGCGATCGCGCAGATCGACGACGGCGACACCAACGAGCCCTTCCGTCACGAGCGCGAGCAGTTCGTCTTGCTGATCGCAGGTTCGAACAGCAGCATAACCGCGAAGCGCTTCCTGAATGCGCGCGCGTGCGGCCAGCTCGCGAACCAAAACCGCGACGATCACCGCAAATAATTCGGACTTGGGTTACATGGCGTATGGGCATTGCCCATACGATGTCGGTCGCCGGTCACGCGACGTGGTAAATGTATCGCGCCAACCCCACCCCACACTGGAGCGATACATGTCCCGCACGATCCGCTACGCTGTTCTCTCCCTCGCCGTTGCCGCGACCGACTGCATGCTCGAGCTCGGTTACCGAACCGACCGCCGCCCGAAGTGCACTAGCGAAGTCCACAGAACGCGTCGCAGTCGTGCGTGTCGTTGGACTTTATCAATCCTAAGGTGTAAGCGCGAGAGCGCAGCGATCCGGCTCGGTCTCGAGCGCTTCGAGCGACTGGATCACCTGCAGCGACGCGTCGCTCAACGGAGCCTTCGCACGCGTTACGCGCTGGCTGAGTCGCAGGTATCGCCTTCGGTTCGGTCGCCAGCACGATTTCGAAGAATCCATTCTTGCGCGCCAGCGCACGCGCGCGAAGCCGGTACTCCTCCGCGCGCGCGGCGTCGCCGACGATGTCGAACGCGTCAGTACAGCGAACTGAGCACGCCGGCGCTCTCGTACGGCAGCGCCGTCGCGGACGAGCGAGTCCTCCGCCACACGCGCGACCGCGGCGACGAGCTGCGGAGTCGCCGACGCGTCGCCGACGCCACCGCAGCGCCGCCGAGCACGGCAGGCGGAAACGCGTGGAGTCGGGTCCGCGACGAGCGATGCGAGAAACCCTCGCAGCGCTGCCCGCGGCGTGACCCGCGACCAGGCTCACCTGCGATAGGTTGATCAGGATCTCGGCCTGACGATCGGCGTTGCCCTGCGCGAGCTCGTAGCGCTGCCCACCCATGCACGAGCGCCGTGTCTGAGATCGCCCGCCGTGCTGGCCGCGATGAGCAGCCCCTGGTGCCCGACGCCGCGAGACTCGGACAGGCCAACGTTCTCGGCGCAGCGCGAGGCCCTCGCGCAGACGCGTCGCGCGCCTTCGGGTAGTTGCCGCGAACACGCGCCGTGACGCCCTTGCCGAGCAGCGCGCGCGCCTGGAGTTCCGGTTCTCCGAATCGATCACCAGCGAGCGCGACGCCTCGTAGAGCTCGTCGGCGCTGTCGAGATCGCCGAGCGTGCGGCGATACCCACGCCTGGTCGGCCATCGCGAGACCCAGGTCGCGATGCGGCGCAGCCGTTGCAGCAGTGCGCACATGACCCGAGCGTGCTGAACGCGAGCCAGAGCGCGCCTGCGTCCGCCATCTGGTCTGCGAGGACGCGCGCCGAGTCCACGACCTCGCTCGCCGCGCGCGCCGTGTCGATCAGCGGAAGCGCTCCGCGCAAGCGCGCGAGCTGCGAGACCATGGCCGCTTCTTCCGGCGTATCCGGCGAGACCGTGCTCGCGAGATCGCCGATCGCCGACGCGCAGTTCTCCGCGATCGAGCGGCGCGCATCACCCTGCGCGCGCGAGAGGCGGTGCAGGCAATGCGCGACGAGCAGCCACACCGTGTCCGAGCGCCCGAAATCCGTCCGATTCGGGTGTCGACTCAGATCAGCGCGGTACGCTTCGAGCGGCGACTGGAGAGGAAGCATTCGTACCCGGAGAAAGAAGGCGAAGCTAAGATTGGATATCGCGCTCTTTCGCACAAGGACGCATTACCACGACTCCTGCCGCATCGTGACGACCGTCCTGTGCGTTTGAAACAGACGACCGGTGATGGAGATCGCAATCACACGGCCCGGATGCGGATCGTCGCCGAGTGTCGGCGCGACACGCGACACAACTTCAGTCTTTCGAGGACGATTGCTTCACGCAAACGATGCAATCTCCGGTCTCCACCGAACACTTCACGTGACATGGCAACGCGCAACGGACTGCGCATCACACGATGTGCACGTCATTGGCGTTTACTCATACGACGACGTGCTCAACGCCACGCCGGAGTCGCATTGAGCCGGCCGACCCGATATGATGCCGTTCAGCAGCACGACGAAACCGTGAGCCCGTCAGCCCCGTGTACGTAGCGCGTCAACCCTGGAGCCTTCATGACGCCGACCGCCCGTTCGAACATCGATGCGAACACCCATGACAGCCTCGATTCGCTGGGCACCACCATGATCGAGGACACCCTGCTCACATTCCGTCGGCAGAAGGAGCTCGCCGAGCGCGCGCTCGTCGCAGGTCGACGATCGAGGATTTCTTTCGCACTATCGATGCCGAATCGAACAGCATCGCGATCATCGTGAAGCACGTCGGTGGAAATCTGAAGTCCCGCTGGACCGATTTCCTCACGACCGACGGCGAGAAGCCGGAGCGCGATCGTGACGGAGAGTTCATCGTGGCAGACGAGACGAGCCGCGCGCGCGATCATGGGGATCTGTGGAACGCCGGATGGGCGGCACTGTTCAATACGTTCTCCCAGCTCCGCCCTGCCGATCTCCTGGCGACCGTTCACGTGCGCGGTGAGTCGCTGACCGCCGTCGCGGCAATGCACCGCTCGGTGGCGCACATCGCCCAACACGTCGGCCAGATCGTACTGCTCGCCAAGCACTACCGCGTCTGCCGATTGGAAAACACTAAGCATTCCCCGAGGGCAGTCGGCAAACGTGGCATCCTCGGCGTCGACTCCTCGATAGGCATCCCGCAGGGTCGCTCCTCTCCGGCTCCTGCTCATCCCTCACGCTGCTACGAGTCCATGAAACGTGGAACGCTGATCGGCATCGTCGTCGCCGCGATCTTCGCGAGCTTTCTCCTCTGGTCCACGCTCTCGGCGCAGAAGACGTCGACTGCGAGGCGTGCGTCCAGTTCTCCGGGAAGCAGAACTGCGCGAAGGCATCCGGCACCTCGGAGGCCGAGGCGCTACGCACGGCGGTCTCCACTGCGTGCGGGCCTGTCACGCAGGGAATGAACGAGTCCATTGCCTGCCAGAATCGGCCGCCGGTCAGTCCAGCGGTGCAAGACTCGTTAGGGTACCGTGGCGTTGGCGGGCGCGCGAGGAGGCGGCGGCAGTTGCCGGACACGCGCCTGAAATTCGTGAAACGTCGGGTCATCGCGGACGAGCGTCCGACCGTCGGCGCGCGACGATGATCGGATCACACGCACGACCGCCGCGATGCGATCCTCCTCCATCGGGTGCGACGCGAACCAGCCCTCGACCATGTCGGGTCGCTGATCGCGCGTCTCGAGGAGCTTCGCGAACATTGTCGCGATGCCCTGCGGATCATAGCCGGCGCGCGACACGATGCCGACGGCCGCCGAATCCGCCTCGAGCTCGTCGCTGCGACTGAACCGCGCGAACAGCGCGGCGCCACCCACGTCGATCGCGACGCGGGCGGCCTCGCTCGAGCAGATGTTCGTGAGCCCGCACACCACGGATACGCCCACGTTCGTCTTCTGCTGCTTCTCGATGCGCTCGGCCGAGTGGCGCAGGAGCACGTGCCCGATCTCGTGTCCGAGCACGCCCGCCAGCTCCGAGCTCGACGTCGCGCGCTCGATGAGTCCACGGTTCACGTAGACGAAGCCACCGGGCAGCGCGAACGCGTTGAGGACCTCGGCGTCCACGATACGAAAGCGCCAGTCACGATTGCGGTCGTCACTCGCGGTGGCGAGCGCCGTCCCCAGGTTCGTCACGTAGCTGTTCGCGGCATCATCGGCGACCATCGGCACCTCGCGCTCGATCTGCGCCGCAGCCTCCTGGCCGAGTGCTTTCTCCTGCTCATCGCCGACGGTACACGCGACGCATCGCCATCGCGATGCCGGCAACGAGTACCGCGGCCCGGGCAGTGTTCGGCAATTCCCTTTCTCCCCTTGGGGTGTCGTCGCCCGAGATGGGCAAGACACGTTCCCCGTACAGCTCGGCCTCGAGCAGTAGCCAGCGGAGCGTCAGCGATTGTAGATCGGACCACCGCGCTCGAGATACAGATCGAACACGGCGTTCGCCTCGCTCCGCAGCACGCCGCGCTTCGATCACAATCCCGCGGTCCTCGAGGTACTCGTAGGACTCGGGGAACACCGGCCCCTCGTCGAAGCTCAGACGCGAGGCGTCCTCGCGCGTCGCCGCGAAAACAAGTCGGCTCACGCCACCCCAGAGCGTCGCGCCCAGGCACATTGCGCACGGCTCGCACGACGAGAACAGCTCGTGGCGAGGCTTGCCGTCGTTCTGAAGCGTGAAGCTCCCGACGTGCGCCTGCGCCATCATCAGCGCGACGACTTCCGCATGCGCGCTCGAATTGTTGAGGCGGACGACTCCGTTGGTGCCGACCCCGACCAATCGACCCGTGCCAGCCTCGAATACCGCGGCGCCGAATGGCCCGCCGGTGTTGCGGAGGACGTTCTCGCGCGCAAGTTCGATGGCGACGCGAATCCTCGCTTCGTCATCGGGGTACGGACGGTTGACGTCCACCGTCTCGCGCACCCAATCGGGATTCGTTATGCGGATCTCGGACGTGTGCATGTCACGTGCATTGTGCGGAGTGGGCGGCAGAATCGCTCAATTGAACTGGTCGCTCGTAAAACAGGCAACCCCAGCCGCGCGCTCGCTCCGAGACCGAGGTCTCCGGAACGAGTCCACGACTGCGATCGTCTCGAACACGATGATCCTCACGCTCCTCATCTCCGCGCTCGCATTCGGCGACACCACCGCCCTGCGCCGTCGTCCGCCGGCGGAAGTCGGGATGGACGCCGGTCGTCTCGTCCTGATCGATCGCGCGGTGAAGCAGGGGTTGGCGGCCGGCGGCTTTCCCGGTGCGGCCGTCGTTGTCGGACGACGCGGGGCGATCGTCTGGGAAAAGGGCTATGGGTCCGCCGATTGGGGCTTCGGTCTACCACCGGTGCGTCCGCCACAGCGACGATGTACGACATCGCGTCGCTCACGAAGGTCGTCGCCACGAGTGCGGCGGCGATGGTCCTGTACGATCGCGGGAAGCTCAAGCTCGACGTGCCGGTCTCGCGTTACCTGCCGGAATTCCGCGGTGGCGACAAGGGTCGGGTGACGGTACGCGAGCTGCTGACACACCGCTCCGGCCTTCCCGCGGGACGCGACCTGCGAGGCGCGCATAACGCGCGTCAGGCACGACGCCTCATTCTCGAAACGCCGCTCGATGCCATACCCGGCTCACGCACCGAATACTCTGACGTCGGCGCGGACGTGCTCGGGCTTCGTCGTCGAAGCGGTTGCGGGCGAGCGGTTCGACCAGTTCGTATCGCGCACCATCTATCAGCGCCTCGGACTGCAAAACACGCTGTTCGTGCCCGGCCGCGACCGACGCGCGCGCATCGCGCCAACGGAGAACTTTCCGCCGCGCGGGTATCCGCTGCGCGGCGAGGTACACGACGACGCCGCATTCGCGCTCGGCGGCGTTGCCGGTCACGCCGGTCTGTTCGCGACCGCCAGCGACCTCGCGGTGTTCGCGCAGATGATGCTCAACGGCGGGACGTACAACGGCGTGCGCATCGTGAGCGACACGACGGTCGCACGCTTCACGCAACGAACCGTCGGCTCGCGCGCACTCGGCTGGGATACGTGCATCGGCGGCGGCGAGCTGCGGCTTCTACTTCGGGCCCCGCGCGTACGGGCACACGGGCTACACCGGCACGTCGCTGTGGATCGACCCCGATCGGCAGGTGTTCGTGATCGTGCTGACGAACTGGGTGCACGCGGCTCCGAGCGCGCGCGTGGCACCCATCGCGGTGCTCGCGGACGTGCGGAGCGACATCGCCGACATCGCGGCGCTCTCCATTGTGGACGGCGCGTCAGGCGCGCTTCCCATGCCCGACCGCCTGCGCGCAGACCGGCAGATCGGCTGGAAGCGCGAGAACTACATCTCGACCGGCGGCGACCCGCGTTAGGCCCGCGTCATTGCTGCGTGGTGCCGCGAATCCTCACGGTGCGAGTGAGCTCGTCTTCGGCCTGAAGGATCTTCTCGCGAATGTCACGCGGCAGATCCGCGTGCTCGCGAAGGAAACGATCGACCGCCAGCAGCGACTCGGCGCTCGTCTGCCCTTCGAGGAACGACGACAGCCACGATCCGAGGAAGAAGATCCGCCGGTTCGTCTGGATCCAGCGCAGGGAGTCGAGCGCGGGAATCAGGTAGGGCCGAGTGAGGTCCGACTGGCGGACCGAGTTGAAGCCTTCGAGGCTCGCGGTTACCCAGTCTTCGTTGAGCGCCTCGTCCGCGAAGTAGCGCTGGAAGTACTCGCGCTTGACCTCCGGGATCAGGGCGTGCCGCCGCGGCGACGAACGCGCGACGCTTCCCTTCCGAGCCGGAGTCGCGACTCGCTTCGGCGGCGAAGCGTCGCTCCGCCGAGCGACTCCTTCGCTCGATGAGCGCGGTGACGATTGCCCAGCGCGTCGGCGCCCGCAGCGGCGCGCCGGCCGCTTGCGGTGCTGTCGAGCAGCGCATCGAGATGCGACGAGCGCCGCGGGCGTTCCCGCGACGCGAATGTACGTGTCGAGGTACGGCTTTCGGATGCCGTACGGTCGCGACGCGTCCGCCGACGCCTGCGCGCAGCGCCTGCTCCACCGAGGCCAGCGCCGAGTCTCGCCGCTCCGGCGGCAGGTACGCGAGCATCGCGCGTCCCACGCGTCCGAGCACGCCAGACACGATCTGCTCGTCGCGTTCGTTCGGCAGCTCGCGCAACGCGAGTGCGGCGATACCGAGCCGGATCGAAGCCGGGCCTCGCGCACGAGGTCCCACAGCGCGCCCCAGAGCATCGCGCGCAGAAACGAGTCCTGAACGCTCGAGATGTTGCTCCTCGAGCCACGCGACCGTCCGCTCGTCCGGAAGCACGAGCGCGTACGCATAGTCGTCGGCATTCGCGAACACGAACGTCGGGCGAGACGCGCGCTTCGGGCAGCGCGGACGACCGTGCTCTCGGCGTCCAGCGACACGCGGCAGCCTAACGACGCCACCGTCCGACAGGCCGACGATCACGCTCGTGCGAATGGGCCACGGCTCCTTGCCGGACAGATCCTGCGCGGCGCGCTGACGAAGGATCGAGCCGTCGTCTGCCCATCGCGAGCCTTGCTTGAGCACCTGATCGATCATCGGCATGCCGGGGCGAAGGATGTACTCCTTGCCCCAGCCGTCGAGCGATCGACCACTCTCGGCGCCGATCGCGGCCAGCAGGTCGCGCCACGTCGCGTTGCCGTACGCGTGCGCGGTCGAGAAACCGGCGGAGACCGCGCTGAAACGCATCGGGACCGACGAGATAGTCGAGCTGCTTGAGAACGACGGCGCCTTGTTGTAGACGATCGCGCCGTAGTTGCTCTTCGCCTGATCGAGATTCGCGAGCGACTGCCAGACCGGTGTCGTGCCGCGCGTCTCGTCCACGGCGTACGCCGCGGGCTTGTTGCGCAGGTAGAACGTCTTCCAGACACCGGACGACGTGTCGAGCGACGCCTGCATCTTCGCCGCCATGTACGTGGCGAAGCCTTCCTTGAGCCACAGGTCGTCGAACCAGCGCATCGTCACGAGATCGCCGAACCACTGATGCGCGACCTCGTGGTAGATCGTCGCGGTGCGTCCGAGTCGCTGCGTGAGCGTCGGCCGCTCGCGGAAGATGAAGCGGTCTTCGTTGTAGAAGATCGCGCCGGGGTGCTCCATGCCGCCGAACGGGAACGCCGGCGCGAGCAGGACGTCGAGCTTCTTGAATGGGAACGGTCGCGCGAAGTAGCCCTCGAGCCACCGCGCCGCCACATCGTTCGCGACGATGATCGAATCAGCTCTCGGCCTCGGCGACGCGTGACTTGCGCACGTACATCGTGATCGGCCGCTTGCTCGCCGACGATGTCACCGTCGCCCACGGTCCGGCCGCGAACGCGATCAGATAGGTGCTGATCGGCTCCGTCTCGGCGAACTCGGTGCTCGGCAGGCGTGGCCGCTGTCGGCGACATGCCGTGGAGGTCGCCGGACCGTTCGCGAGCACTCGCCACTCCCGGCGGTGCTCGCAGTCGCAGCGAGACTCTCGCCTTGAGGTCCGGCTGATCGAAGCACGGAAAGAGCTGATTCGCGTCAGCCGGGACGAGCAGCGTGTAGAGGTATTCCGCTCCGTCCGTCGCGTCGCGATAGCGGATGATGCTGGCGCCTGCCGCCGCGATCTTCGTGACGAAGCCGATCGTGACGACGTTCTCGCCGACGACGACGTCGCTCGCAGGCACTCGGAGGTGCGCGCCGTTGAACTCGCGGTGACGCGATGCGCCTTGCCGTTCACCTCGACGGCACCGAGTCGCTGGCCGCGGAAATCGAGGATGACATCGCCCGGCTCGTGCCACGTGGAACCGCGCCGTCACCGTTCCTCGCGACGAGTCGCGCTCCGTGAGGTCGAACGACAGCGCGTAGCGAACATCGCGGATCTGCGCCGCACGAGCCGTCGCGAGCGCGCGCGACACACCGGTTCCCATGAGCGAGTCCGCTGGTCCGCGAACCGTATGCCGCCGGCGGATTCCCGGACGTGGCGATCGCGAACAGCACTGCGGAAACGGTCAGCGGCATGATGGCCCATGGTCGACGTCGTAGTTCGCTCGTTCGCAGTATCCCCGCCGGAAATGCCTGACACAAGGGTCAACGAGAGTCGGTGAGCCCGACCAGCATGGTGACGACGTCATTCGACCTTCCCTCCGCTCGCTTCGCGAGCCGATCTTTTCGGCGCGACGCGACTGCGATCGTCGGGCCGGCGAGAGCGCGTCGTGGCGATCACGTGGCAACAACGGCGGCGAGGGCGGAGCGCACATGCGGATCGGCAAGATTGGGGTGATTGGTGCGGGCGCCATGGGAGCGGGCATTGCCGCGCTGGCAGCGTCGGCCGGATTTCCGGTGACGCTGCTCGACGTTCCCGGCGACGCCGACCGCAACGCGGCGGCGAAGGGCGGCGTACAGCGAGCGCTGAAGGCGAAGCCGCCGCAATTCATGAGCGCCGACCGCGCCGCGCTCATCACGGTCGGCAACACGGCGGATGATCTCGCGTCTGCTCGCCGACTGCGACTGGATCATCGAAGCGATCATCGAGCAGGCAGCGCCTAAGCGGCAGCTGTTCGAGCAGCTCGAGACAGATCGTCAAGCCGACGGCGATCGTATCGACGAACACGTCCGCGATTCCGATCCGCTCGCTGGTCGAGTCTCGCTCCGACGAATTCCGACGACGCTTCCTCGGCACGCACTTCTTCAATCCGCCGCGCTATCTCCATCTGCTGGAGCTCATTCCGACGGAGCGAACGGCACCGGAAGTCGTCGCGGGAATCCGCGACGTTCGGTGAACGCCTGCTCGGCAAGGGCATCGTCGTCGCGCGAGACGTTCCGGGATTCATCGCGAACCGCCTCGGCATTCACGGGTTCCTGCGTGCGATTCGGCTACATGCAGGAGTTCGACCTAACGATCGACGAGGTCGACGCACTGACCGGACCGTTCATAGGCCGACCGAAATCCGCGACGTTCCGTACCGGCGACATCTCCGGTATCGATGTGCTGAGCCACGTCGCGTCCGGTCTGTCCGCGAGCGACCGGCGAGGACTTCGCGCTACCCGATTGGGTGCGCAAGCTCGTCGGCCGAGAATCGACTCGGCGAGAAAACGGGCGCGGGCTTCTACCGAAAGGTCGGGCAAGGACATCCACACGCTCGACTGGAAGACCGGCGAGCTACGCACCCGCCTCGAAGCCGCGGCTCGAGGCGCTGCAGAACATGCAGCAGCTGCCGCTCAACGAACGACTCCATGCGCTCACGACGGCGGGCGGCCGCCATGCGGAGTTCCTGCGCAAGCTGCTGCTGTTCGAGAGCCATTACACCCTGACGAGAACGCCCGAGATCGCGCCGGACATCGTGTCGGTCGACCGCGCGATGGAGTGGGGATATGCCTGGGATTGCGGTCCGTTCAAGCAGATGGACGCGATGGGCCTCGAGTTCCTGCGCGGCGGTTTCGGCGCGCTCGGCCTCGATGAGCCGACGTCTTCTGCGCACGGCGCAGGAGAGCTTCTACCGCCGGCCGGGCAATGGCGAGCGATACCTGACGTTCGCGGGTCAGTACTCGCCCGTCGACGAGCTCGCCGGGCATCTGAGCCTCGACGCGCTGCGGTTGCGCAACCGCGTGATGGAAGCGTCCGCCGATGCCGCACATGTACGACGTCGGCGACGGCGTGCTGCTGCTCGAGTTCCGCAGCAAGATGAATTCGTTAGGCGAAGGCGTGATGCGGATGCTCGAGGCGGCGCTCGATCGCGCCGAACGCGGCAAGCACACGGGTGTGATCATCGGCAACGACGATCCGCGCACGTTCACGGCCGGCGCGGATCTGGCGCCTGGTGCTGCGTCAGGCTGCAGCCGGCGACTGGAAGGCACTCGACGCGAACGTGCGAGTCGTTCCAGCGACTCGTGACGTCGCTCAGGCGGATGCCCTTCCCCGTCGTCGTCGCGCCATTCGGGCTCACGCTCGGCGGCGGCGCCGAGATGACGCTCCACGCGTCGCGCGTGCAGGCGCATGCCGAGTTGTACATGGGTCTCGTCGAGGTCGGCGTCGGGCTGATTCCGGCTGGCGGTGGCACGAAGGAGCTGCTCTTCCGCTTCACGGAGGAGCTCGCCGCTTACGACGAGGCCGATCCGTTCGAGGCGGTGAAGCGCGCGTTCAAGATGATCGCGATGGCGACGACGAGCACGAGCGCGCTCGATGCGCGAAAGCTCGGCTTCCTCCGCGACGGCGATCGCATCTCGATGAACCGCGATCACCTGCTCGGCGACGCGAAGGCGCGTGTGCTCGAGCTCGCGCGGGACTACGTCGCGCCGCCTCCGCGCCGCATTCGTGCGCTCGGCCGTGAAGCGATCGGGAATCTCGAGTACGCGCTGTGGGCGATGCGCGAGGGCGGTCAGGCGAGCGATCACGATGTGCGCATCGGACACGCGCTCGCGCGCGTGCTGGCCGGCGGCGACGGTCCGCCGCGTGAGGTGTCGGAGCAGGACGTGCTGGACCTCGAGCGCGAAGCATTCCTCTCGCTGCTCGGCACGAAGGAGACGCAGCAGCGCATCGAGCACATGCTGAAGACCGGGCAAGCCGTTGAGGAACTGAGCGGCTGGCAAGCGCCGCCGACCCGGACTTTATACTTCAGTCATTACCGCTTCCCACCGGAGTCCCATGTCTCCCAACGACGCCGTCATCGTCTCGGCCGTTCGCACCGCCGTCGGGCGCGGCAAGAAGGACGGCTCGCTCGCCAACGTTCATCCCGTCGATCTCTCGGCCGAGGTGCTGAAGGCCGCGGTGAGTCGCGCCGGCGTCGCACCGAGCGACATCGACGACGTGATCTGGGGATGCGCGATGCCCGAGGCGTCGCAGGGACTCAACGTCGCGCGCCTCTCCGTGCTGCGCGCCGGCTTCCCGGTCGACGTGCCTGCGACGACGGTCAATCGCTTCTGCTCGTCGGGACTGCAGACGATCGCGATGGGCGCGCAGGCCATCATGAGCGGGATGGCCGAGACCGTCATTGCCGGCGGCATCGAGATGATGAGCCAGGTGCCGATGTCCGGGTATCCACACCGGACTCAATCCGGCGATGACCGAGTCGTACATCGGCATGGGCTTCACGGCCGAGCGGGTCGCGCGAGCGATGGAAGGTGAGCCGCGCGGACCAGGACGCGTGGGCGTTAGGCAGTCAGGAGAAGGCGGCGCGCGCCTGGCAGGCTGGCCGATTCGCCGACCAGATCGTCCCGATCGAGGCCGAGCGGCTGGCGGCAATGGCGGCAGCCGAGCGTACGGCGTTCTGCGCGCGATGAGCTCGTGCGCGCCGACACGACCGCCGAGAAGCTCGCGAAGCTGCAGCCGGCGTTCAAAGTCGGCGGGACCGTCACGGCCGGCAATGCGAGCCCGTACTCCGACGGCGCCGCGGCGCTCGTGCTGATGAAGCGCTCGAAGGCCGACGCGTTAGGCCTCAAGCCGCTCGCGCGGTTCGTCACGTTCGCGGCGGCTGGCGTCGATCCCGACATCATGGGCGTCGGGCCGATCAAGGCCGTGCCGAAGGCGCTTCGCCTCGCCGGCATGTCGCTCGCCGACATCGACCTCATCGAGTTCAACGAGGCGTTCGCGTCGCAGATCGTCGCGTCGATGCGTGAGCTCGGAATGCCGGAGGATCGCGTGAACGTCAACGGCGGCGCGATTGCGCTCGGCCATCCGCTCGGCGCGACTGGCGCGAAGCTCACGACGCAGCTGATCCACGAGCTACGAGCGCCGTGGTGGTGGTCGCGGCCTCGTGACGATGTGCGTCGGCGGCGGCATGGGCGCCGCGGGGATCTTCGAGGTCGACGCCGCCTAACGCACGAGCGCTCAGGTCATCCAGCCGCCGTCGACCACGTACACGCCGCCGGTACAGTAGCTGCCCGGCGTCGGAGGCCAGAAACAGCGCGAGCCCCGCGACGTCCTCGGGAGTGCCAAGACGCGGCAGCGGCTGCCGCGCGAGCTGTGCCGCAACCGCGGCGTTGTCGTTCCACATCGCGGCGCTGAAGTCGGTCTTGATGAGGCCCGGGCAGATCGCGTTCGCGCGCACGTTCTGCGCACCCCACTCGAGCGCCATCGCCTTCGTCAGGTTGATCAGCGCGGCCTTGCTGACACTGTAGATCCCGAGCCCCGTGTCCGGCCGCAGACCATCGACGCTCGACAGGTTCACGATGGAGCCTCCGCCGCGCGCTGCCATGATCGGGTAACGCGCGACAGCCGAGCTCCAGCGGCGCCTTCACGTTCACGGCCATGATCTTGTCGAACGCAGCTCTCGGTCATCGACGTGAGCGGCCCATAGAGCGGACTCACGGCGGCGTTGTTGACGAGCACGTCGATGCCTCCGAGCTCGGTCGCGGCGAACGCGATGAGCGCGCGCGCTTCGTCGAGCCGGCCGACGTTCGCGGGAAATCCGCGCGCGATGATGCCTCGGCCAGCGAGTGCCTGCACGGTGGACTCGACGGCGTCAGGCTTTCTGCTGCTGACGACGACCGCGGCGCCGGCGCGGCCGAGTTGAAATGCGATCGCGCGGCCGATCCCACGCGTGGCGCCGGTGATGACGGCGATCTTTCCCGAGAGATCGAAGCGTTGATCGTTTTGCATGGCGGGAAGGTGTCGATGTTCGACGCGCGTCGCCATTGGGCGTCATTCCGAGCGAGCGAAGCCGGGTGCCCGCCAAAGGCGGGCGCATGAGGAATCCTCGGCTTACGTAGTAGAGGGCTCTCTACCAAGACGCCAAGGATTCCTCGACTGCGCGCCTGCGGCGCTCCGCTCGGAATGACAGGGTGACGAAAGCGGCGACCGCTCCGTTCGCGCCCGCCGCCATCCGCCTTCCTCCGTCCGCCTGCCGAGGTCCTACCGCACGACCTGCAGCGGCTGTCCGTTGCGATAGATCTCAACCGCATCCGCACGACCGTCGCGATCCTCGTCGCTCCACACCTGCAGCACCGTTCCGTTCGCGTCATACCAGGTCGCCCGCTCCGGCACGCCATCACCATTGGCGTCCACCGTCTCGGATCGAAGGTCCGAGCGCCCGAGCCAGTTCTGTACGTCCACCGTGCGTACGCCAACGCGAATGAGCACCGCGCCCGTCATGGCCGGCATCTGCTGCGGGTACTGTGTGCGGTCGACCGGGCCCGTGTTGCCGCCGTTGTTGCCACCGTTATTGCCACCGTTGATTACCGCCGTTGTTGCCCGAGTTGTCGCGTGCCGCCCGGATGCACACCCGATCGGATGTCCGGGTGGTAGTCGCACCAGCCATCGCGGTTCTTGTCGATGCACGACGGATCGTAGGGGTGTCCGTGCGAATCCCGGCTGTAGCCGCCATTGCTGGCGTCGCGGTTCCGGCCGTTGCGTCGGCCGTGGCGATCGTACCGGCTGTTCGCATTGGAGACGACCGGTTACGATCCGTGTTGTCTCCCCAGATGATCTGCGAGTTGCGCGGCTGATTGCGCACCGCGGTCTCGCAGTCGGTCGGCGCAGGCTGGTGGCCCGGCGGAACGCCGTCGATCCAGAATGCGACACATACCCGCGGGCGGACGCTGTCCGTGCGGCACGCCCTGATTTCCGCGGCCGCGGCCCTGCGCTTCAGCCGTCGTGGCCAGTACCCAGCACCGCCGCGGTAAGTCCTGTAAGAATCACGCTCGAAGCTTTCATCGTTGGATCCTCCCTGGAAGTGCCGCTCGAGTGGCAAGCAGACACCATCCGTAAAGCACGTGCGGTGCCAACTGCGACTGCGAATGGCACGTCGCACGGCTGGTCTCCAACTGGCCACAGACGAACGACTTACACGGCGCAGCCCGCATCCAACTCAACCGTTAGGCGTCCCCCGATCCACACGATCGCCGTCTCGCTCGCGAGACAACGCCGGCTCGGCTACAATTCACAGCCATCGCGTCGTCGCGACCGACACTTCTTTCTTCCCTCCGTCCCACCGCCATGGGCACTGCCAACGCCACGTCGTACAAGGATCTCGCCGCCTCCCACGTCCGGTGAGTCGATCACGATGCGCGACGGTCGGCTCGACGTGCCGAACGAGCCCATCGTCCCATTCATCGAGGGCGACGGCACGGGTCCGGACATCTGGCGTGCCTCACAGCACGTCTTCGACTCGGCGGTGAAGAAGGCGTATGGCGCCAAGCGGCGAATCGCGTGGTTCGAAGTGCTGGCAGGCGAGAAGTCGAAGGCGAAGCTCGACACGTATCTCCCCGACGACACGCTGATGGCCATCGACCGTCACCTCGTGGCGATCAAGGGCCCGTTAGGCACGCCGGTGGGCGGCGGCTTCCGATCGCTCAACGTGACGGTCAGGCAGAAGCTCGATCTCTACGCGTGCGTTCGTCCCGTCCGCTACTTCGCCGGCGTCCCCTCGCCGGTGAAGCGGCCGGAGGACGTGGACATGGTGATCTTCCGCGAGAACACGGAGGACATCTACGCCGGCATCGAGTACAAGGCGGAGTCGGACGCAGGCGCGGAAGCTCATTCGCTTCCTGCAGGACGAGATGGGCGTGAAGGCCATACGCTTCCCTGAGACGAGCGGTATCGGCATCAAGCCCATCAGCGCCGAAGGCACGAAGCGGCTCGTGCGATCCGCCATCGAGCACGCGATCCTGCGCAAGTCGAAGAGCGTGACGCTCGTGCACAAGGGCAACATCATGAAGTACACGGAGGGCGGCTTCCGCGACTGGGGCTACGAGCTCGCGAAGCAGGAGTACGGCGCCGTGGACATCGACGGTGGACCGTGGCAGCGGCTGCCTAACGGGATGGTGATCAAGGATGCGATCGCCGACGCGTTCCTGCAGCAGATCCTGACGCGCCCGACGGAGTACGACGTCATCGCCACACCGAACCTGAACGGCGACTACATCTCGGACGCGCTGGCGGCGCAGGTGGGCGGCATCGGGATCGCGCCGGGCGCGAACATCAACTACCAGACTGGCCACGCGGTATTCGAAGCCACGCACGGGACGGCGCCGAAGTACGCGAACCAGGACAAGGTGAATCCCGGGTCCGTCATCCTCTCCGGTGAGATGATGTTCCGCTACATGGGCTGGAACGAAGCCGCGGATCTCATCATCACGAGTCTCGAGAAGGCGATCGCCCAGAAACGCGTGACGTACGACTTCGAGCGCCTCATGGAGGGCGCGACGCTGACGTCCACGAGCGGCTTCGCGAACGCGATGGTCGAGAACATGTAGGGACTGTTGTCATCCCGAGCGCAGCTAGCGACGAGGCCTTCCGGTGATGTCATCGTAGCCAGTCCGGCCACGAGTCCTTCAGCGACGCCTCATGTGCGCCTCGCGGGCCCCGCGCTCGGGATGACAAAGGGGCCTAGTTCACCGTCGCACCGTACGAGTACGTCTCCGCCGACCCCTCCGTTCCCACGATCGCCGGCACGAGCGTGATCTTCGACCACTTCGTGCCGAAGTTGGCGATCGAGATCGAACCAGCACTCGACCCGTCGAGCGAAATCGGATAGACGGTCGGCATCCCGCCGGTCCTCGGCGTCGCGATGACGAGTGCACGCCACGCGAAGCCATCGGCACCGTCGAACGTGAGGGTGAGCGTTCCGGTACCGGCCGGCAAGAACTCTACGAAGTTCGCTCCGCCGTACGCCCACGGCGCGCCATTGCCGACCTTCTTCGTGCCCGGGGCGATCGACACGCTGACCGGGTAAGCGTTGTGCGTCGCCGCGATGACGTTCGTCGGTAGCGGAATGACCGTCGGTGCGTCCGACGTGAAGTCGTTGATGCCAAGCGTGTACTCGGCGGCGGCAAAGTTCTTCAGCGGCTCCCACGTGCCTCCGAAGGCGGTCGAGTCGAATCGCGTCACGCATCGTGTTGGTCTTCGCCGCCAGCCAGATCTGACGCTGGATGTCCGCGCCGTACGTCTCGCTGAGCCAGTTCTGGAAGTACGCCGCGCCGTACAGGAAGCGGCTGAACAGCGGAAGGTCGGGCGTCGCGAGGAACCTGTTGATGTACCAGTGCCAGTCGTTCACGCCGTCGTACACGGCGTCTTCCGCCCACGTCGCGTGCGACTCCATCAGCCAGCCTGACTGCAGCACGTTCATGTTGAACTGGATGGCGTGCATGAACTCGTGCGCCTGCGTGACCTTGAGCGCGCCGCTGCGGACGGTCTCCGCGCCCGTGACATCCTCGTCGTTAGGCGGGAACCCGTCGTAGAAGTCGTTCTCGACCACGATGTAGGCGCTCGCCGTGCCGAGCGGGACGGGGCTCGTCGCCTGTACGGTTACGTTTTCCGGGTAGGTCGCACCGTAGTACGTCGTCAGGTCCTTGTAGTACACGTGGAACTTCTGCGCCGGCGTCCCGACCGGTGGTGGGTATCGGAGCTCGACGATCTCCCGCTGCCACACCGCCTCGAGGCTCCTGGCAGCGACGTCAATGAAATCGGGGATCCGGTTCTTGTTCGCGTCGAGCGTCGGAACCGAGTGGTTCCCGATCGTCGTGTAATGCAGGACGAAGTGCGGCGTCTCGAACGTTTGAGACAGGTTGCCCAGCCCCTTGGCGCGCAGGTCGAGGATCTGCTGCTGGGTCGACTTGGAGAGCGAGCTCCAGTCGCGGGCCATCTGCACGAGCGAGTACGTCGCGTCCTTTCCGATGACCGACGAGCGGTACTTGGCGGGCAGCTGATCGGATCGCTGAGGGCCGCCTCGCGGTAGACGTTGGCGTTCTGCTTGTCCAGCGCCCCGCCGGAATAGTCGTCCTCGACGAGTTCGAGTGACGTCTTGCCGTTGCCGCCCTGCATGGCGACTGGGGACACGCTCACGGTCCGCGGCGCAGCAGGCGTCGTCGGCTCGTTAGGCAGATCCGTACAGGACGCGGCAACGACCACCAGCAATGCGACACCACCGACGAATCGAGAACGCATGCACCCTCCACAATGAACGGCGACGCGGGCGCCCGAGCGGCTCCCGCCGCGCGTTACTGAACGGGCGGTCACACGGCGTGTCAAGGTTCCGGAGCGTCCGGGCCCGTCACAGGACGGGTGGGCCCGCTCTTGCAATGAAGGCCGGGTTGCGGTGCCACTTCGGCGGCTATTGGCAGACTCGTGGCTGCGAAGCAGCCACGGCGGTAATACATTGCGTTCCTAGTATCCGAGCGTTGTGGGCGGCCCTCTGATTGCGGCCGTTGTGTTTAGCGCTCACCAACCAGGTGAATTGGAGGTCGAGTGGCGCTTCGCGATGAGCTGGAACGCTCCGGGACGTGGCTGTTTCGTTGGCGGGGCTACCTGCCACTTCTCCTGTTCGTGCCCGTGTTGGCAGGGCTGTCGGAATCGTCGACAGCGCCGCTCGGCTCCGGGATGGACACGCTGTGGGAAGCGTTCTGCTGCGTGGTGGGCCTTCTCGGCCTCGCGATTCGTGTCGCGACCGTTGGTCGTGCACCTGGCGGCACGTCCGGCCGGCGCACGCTCGGCGGCCCAAAAGCATCGCAGCTGAGCACGACCGGGATGTATTCGGTCGTGCGACACCCGCTATACCTCGGGAACTACTTCCAGTGGCTCGGCGTCGCGATGCTCCCGCGGAACCCGTGGGTGGCCATCACGGTGAGCCTCGTGTTCTGGATCTATTACGAACGGATCATGTTCGCGGAGGAGGAATATCTCCGACGCACGTTCGGCGCGGAGTTCGAACAGTGGGCATCGCGCACGCCCGCGTTCATTCCGGATTTCGCCCACTGGATTCCCGCTGCGCTGCCGTTCTGCTGGCGGACGGCCGTGCGCCGCGAAAACTCCGGGATGTTCGCGTTCGTCGCCGCCATCACGTTCGTCGGCCTCGTGCAGGACGTCGTGATCGCGCGACGCTTCGCTACCCGACCCGTTCTGGTCCGCGACGTTCGCGACGGGTGCTCTGACGTACGTCACTCTGCTGCTCGTAGGCCGCCGGACGAGTCTCCTGCGGGTTCCAGGCCGGTGACTCGTTAGGACGTTCGCGGTCGTGTGAGACGGCGTTAGGTGCGCACGGCGGCGATCGCCTGAATCTCGATCTGGTAGCCGTAGTGAAGGTCCTTCACCGGTACTACGGCCCGCGCGGGACGGTGGGCGCCCATGATACGTGCGTACGTGGTGTTGACGCCGCCCCACAGCTCAATGTCCGACACGTAGATGGTCATCTGCAGCACCTGATCGAGCCCGCTGCCCGCGGCGACGAGAATCGCCTCGACGTTGCGCAACGTTCGCTCCGTTTGCTGTTCGATCGAGCCCACCGTTCGGTCGCTGCTCTTCGGATCGATCGGAAGCTGTCCCGCGACGTAGACGACGCCGTTATGCACGATCGCCTGCGAGTAGTGGCCGGCTGCGGTGGGCGCGTCGCGCGTTTCGATCGCTTGCATTGTCGTATCCTATGAAGTGATGGACGTGTCTCGAGGCGCGCCCGCGATCGTGCCGCGGCACTCGCCGAACCCAATGCGCGCGAAGCCATCTCGCTCGCAGAACCCGCGGAAGACGACTTCGTCGCCGTCTTCGAGAAACCGGCGCTGCTCACCGGTCGGAAGCATGACGGGCTCCGTGCCTCGCCACGCCAGTTCCAGCAGACAACCGCGAGAGTCCTTCGTCGGCACCGGACACCGTCCCACTGGCGATGAGATCGCCCGGCGGTCAGGTTACATCCGTTGCTCGCGTGGTGCGTGACGAGCTGCGCGAGCGTCCAGTACATCTCCGTGAACCGGACGCGACTGAGGCGCACTGCGCTCACGCTCTCACGCCGCATTCGCTCCGAGCGAATCCAGACCTCGAGCTGAATGTCGATGCCGCCCCCGGCGTCGTTCGACGTGTGACGCCAGATACGGCAGCGGCGCAGGATCACCAGCAGCTCGCGCGAAGGCCGGTGCGCGAAACGGCGCCAATGCGTCGATCGTCACGACCCACGGCGATACGGTGGTCGCGAAGTTCTTCGCCAGGAACGGTCCGAGCGGCTGATACTCCCAGCTCTGAAGGTCGCGCGCCGACCAGTCGTTCACGAGGCAGAGCCCGAACATGCGCTCTTCCGCCTCCTCGAGCGGGATGGTGTGGCCGAGTTGGTTTCCGCTTCCGATGAACGCGCCGACTTCGAGCTCGTAGTCGAACCGCCGACTCGGTCCGAACGTCGGCTCGGCATCCGCGTCGCCTTTCGATTGCCCGCGCGGCCGCACTATCCGCGAACCGCTCGCACGATGGACGACGCACGGCCGTGGTAGCCGATCGGGACGTACTTGTAGTTAGGCAGCAGCGGATTGTCGGGTCGGAACATGCTGCCGACGTTCGTGGCGTGGTGAATCGACGCGTAGAAGTCGGTGTAGTCGCCGATGGCCGCCGGGACGAGCATCTCGACATTGGCCGCGTTCACGAGGAAGTCGGCCGCCGCATCGCGCGCGCGCGCCGCCCTGATCCGTGTCCGCCCGCAGCAGATCGACGAGCCCGCCACGGAGGGCGCGTCGCGCGGCAGCACCAGCCGCCATCAACGGAGTTGAGCGTTCCGCCGGCACACAACCGGGCAGCGTCGCGTGCTGCACCCGTCACGAGACCGAGCCGTACCAACGCGTCGACGACGAGCACCTGGTCGCCGATGGCGACGCCGACTCGCGGCGTCTCGCTACCGCCACCGCGGAACACGCCTAACGGGAGATTCTGAATCGGGAAGTCTGTCGCCGCGATCGTTCGCTGAGTCCACCCAGGAGCGCAGGTCGGCGCGATGTGTTTCGTCGACCACGTCAGAGCATTCCGAGTGCGGTGAGGTCGTCGAGCGGCTCACGGAACGAGCAGGACCCGAAGGACACCATTGCGAGCTGTCGCGCCTCGGCAAGCTGCTCGTTCGTGAACCGATGCTGGCGCCACGACACGCCGTCGTCGTGACAGTCGCACGGCGTCTGGCGATCGCTCCTCGATGAGTTCGCGCGCCGTCGCGGGATCGCCACCGCGTTGAAGAAGAACCGACGCCAGAAACAGGTTCAGGAAACCGTACATCGTTCCGCGAGCGCTGTCGGTCGCGTACGTGAGCGCGTAATCACCACGCAGTGGGTGGTGAAGTCCGGCAGTCGCCTTGAATGCCACTCGCTTCGCTCGACGCACGCGACGAGAAATCGCACGAGATCGTCGCTCGACGGAAACGCATCCGGAGTCGTTCCGCCTGTTCGTACCTTGGCGATGCACGGCTGCGCCGCAACGGCGCGGACGAGCGGTCGAGGGATCGCCGGCGATGGGAATCTCCACGAAGCATTGCATCGAGCCGCCGGACAGCCTGCGCCGCTGCCGCAACGGCGTCAGGCGTGGACGCCCGGACTTCGATCGAATCAACGCGACCCAGCCACGCCTCGCCGGATTCCTCCTGCGCCGCATTGAACGCGTGCACGAGCGCCATGTCCTGGCGCGACACTGGCGCCCAGGAGCGCGCTCAGGCGCCAGGGACGCACCGCGATGCCTAACGAGCGCGCGCTGCGGCGGCGTCCGCGGCCGCCGCGTCGGCCAACTCGGCGAGCCGCGCCGCCGGAACCACGAAGCGACCGAGGGCCCAGCTGTCCGCCGAGTCGAGGTACGCGGCGTACTCCGCGACGGCGCCGGGCATGTCGAGTTGCGCCGGCGGAAACAGCCCCGCGTAGTCGATGGCGTCCGCGAGAAGCACCCGCACCGCGGGCCCGTCTCGCACGACGCGGTGCGCCGTCGTCACGTGTGGATCACTTCTTGGCGCGCGGCGTCTTTTTCGGCGCCAGGATCGTCCCGCGACACGTCGGCGCGCCGCACTTGCAGACGTAGAGCTTCTCCCACTCTTCGTCCTCGGTGCCGTCGCGCTCGTACGCGTAGTCGTACGTCAGCTCGTCGCCTTCGGCGATGTCGCGGATAGCCTCGATGTAGATGCGCTGCTTGTCATCGATCGCTTCGCAGTTCGGCGCGCAACTGTGGTTGATGAAACGCGCGTCGTTGCCGCCGACGGCGGCATCGATCACCATCGACCGGCCGACGCTGAACAGGAAGGTGTGATGACGCCCCATGCCGGAATCGTCATAACGCTTGTCGGCTTCCTTATGGGAGATGCGTTCTCCGACGTACTCGATGATGCGCGTGCCTTTCTTGATCGGGCGAGTGGCGAAGGCGCCACGTCCCTGGATCTTCGAGCGGCGCAGCTCGAAATACTTGTTGGGCTTCGGCGCGGCGGATTTGGCGGCCGCAGGCTTCGCCTTGGACTTGGCGGCCGACGTGGTCCGCTTTCGCTTCGTGGTTGCAGGAGTGCTGGAGGCCATTTCGCTATGAAGGTGAAGTCTCGACGACGCGCGCAAAATGCCCAACCCCGTGCGCCGATGCTAGCGGTCGCGTGTGGATGTGTAGCGATTGCCGCCCGCAGCGCGATCGCTCAGCGATCGCGTGTCGCGCGACCGCGATCCTGATCGGGCTCCTGCGGCGCTGCTCTCGTGGCGCCACTGCGGTCGCGGCGCGTTGTTTCCGAATCGGCATGTTCGTCGGTGCCGCGTGGAATGTCGCGACCGTCAGCCGGCTCCGCGGGTTCATCGCGTTTGGTGTCTCGCTCGCTCACGGGTACTGCTCCTCGAGGTAGGAGCTTCTCCGGCGGGCAGACGGTATGCCACGGTCATGCATAGCCAACTGGCGCGGGCTGCGACATCTTCCTGACCAACTCGCCAGGCCCGGGATTAGCGCGACGCGCTTCGGAACATTCGCTGCACTTCCGGTCTCTAACGATTCGTAGGACACAAACCATTCCGGAGGAGTCGATGTTCACACGGCGCCATTTCATCGTCGTGACACTCGGTCTCACGCTCGCCGCGTGCGGCGGGTCGAAAAAGGGGTCAGCGCCGGTGCCGCAGCCCCGGACGAGCATCCGCATCGAGAATCAAGGGTTCTCCGACATGACGATATACGCGATTCGAAGCGGCCAGCGCGTGCGCCTCGGCAACGCACCGGGGAACTCCACCACGACTTTCACGATCCCGTCGAATCTCATTTTCGGCGCGACGCCGTTGCGCTTCCTCGCCGATCCCATCGGCAGCAACCGCACGCCAGTGAGCGACGAGATCACGGTACAGCCGGGCGATCAGGTGCGCCTGGTGCTCCCACCACGGTAATCGCGGGCGATCACGTACAATCGAAACGCGATGCACGAGGGGCCCGGTGATTTTTCACCGGGCCCCTCGTGCATCGGCCGCAGGACCGTCCGTGTTCGTATCAGCGCGGGAACGTCGGGCGCCGCGGATACCGGCCGCCGTTCGGGACGCCACGCCGATCGGAACGCGCGAATCGGGGATCACCACTGTCCCGCCTCGCCCACGTCCCTCGGTACGCGGGTCGCAGTGATCGATACCGCCCCCGCCGCCGCGGATGACCGCGACACCGATGATCGTCCCGATCGCCTCGCCAATGCCGCCCAGACCACCGCCACGCGAGCCACCGCCGACGCCGCCACTACCTACGTCAGTGGACGCCGGCGCGCTGCCGACCGGGGTCGGACGCGGGGTCACGGCCACGTTGGTTGGCGTGTCGATCGTCGGAGCTGGAGCCTCGGTAGACGGCGTCGGCTCGGCGACGTCGACCTTGTTCTCAGGCGCCGGATCCGGAGCCTTGGCGACTTCCTGCTGCGTCGCAGCCGTGTGGTGCACGACCGGACGACGCACGTTGCGACGGCGAACCGGTGCGCTCGTTGCCGGCGATTCTATCGCCGACACGAATCGCGCCGGCTGATATTCGCGTGACGTCGATGCGAGCTCGACACTGGATGCCGTTGCCGCCGCCAGATCGCGCTGGAGATCAGCGCTGAGCGCCGTCTGCTCGTTGGAGTTCCCACGCCCGCATGCAACGGCCAATGCGGCGACGGGTAGCACCGAGAGTTTCACGAAGTTTCTCACGTAACCTCCTCGCATCGTTCCGACCACTGACCCGCGGTCATCCCAACGACACTGCTGTACAAAAAGGTATAGTGTGAATGCACACCATGCACCATCAATTGATCAACTCATCGCGCCTCTAACGCGCGGCGGCGTCCACTCACGCGGACAAGCCGGTGTCCGAATTCCCGGACGCGCCACCCGCTGGAACCGCGTTGGAACGCGTTGGCTCGATGGGCGTACACTTGCTGGTTGCCGCGTTGATTCGACCTCATCCTGCCGCTCCCCTCGCCTCTTCGCCTCCCATGCGCCGGCCACATCGCCGTCTGGCCCTCCTCGCCGTCACCGCCGCGGTCTCCGCGTTCGCGACGTTTGCCTGCCAACCAACGTCGGCCGCCACGCTCACGCCGGCGCAGCGCAAAGCCATCGGCGACTCACTCACGGCGATGATCCGTTCCGCCTACGACCTCAAGTCGAAGGATGTCGTCGGGCGGTTCATGAGTCTATACCCCGATAGCGGCCGCGTGATCTCCGCCAGCGGCGGTCGCGTCACGACGACGCACGCCGCAGTGGAATCGGGGATCAAGGCGTTCTGGGAAAATGTCGGGCGGAACATGCAGGATCCGACGTGGATCTGGGGCACCCCCGAAGTCGATGTGCTGTCTCCGGACGCGGCTGCCGTGACCATGACCTACCGGATACCCCACCGCACTCCCGCCGGAGACCCGCACACCGTGGCCGGAGCGTGGACGGCGGTGTTCGCCCGGCGTGCCGGGAAATGGGTCATCGTGCAGGAACACCTCTCGGAGATGCCGGCGGAGTTGCTCGCCGCCGACACCAGTGACGCGCCGCCGGCGCACGCGCACCACTAGTGAGCAGATGTTGAGAGCAGGCGATCTGGCTACAGAGCCGCCGCCTGCTCTCGACAGCCTAACGCGCAGTCCACTCGCGGGCGCAGTCCGGACCTAACGCGACTGCATCGCAGGGCAGCTCGCGTCCTCGACATTCGGCGCTCCATAACGCGATCTGATCAGACGCGGTGGACCCGCATCACCGAGGATCACCACGAAGACCTGATCGTACTCGCTGTCGCAGAGATCGCGCGGCTGCGGCGCGCCCAGCGCGCCGACGATCGCCGGAATCGTGTTGCTGTGACCGACGACGAGCACTGTGCCGCCAGCGTGCTTCATCACCTGGTCGGCTACCGCCTTCGCGTGCTGCGCCGCTGGACCAGCCGCCACGACGTCCGGCGTGATGTGCAATGCGATGGCGGTCGGTTCCGCGGTCTTCCGCGTGCGCTCGAACTGCGTCGTGATGATTGCGCTCACGCCTGCATCCCGCGCGACGCCGACGAGCGCTTTCGCGCGCTCCGACCCGCCTTCCGTAAGCGGCGGGTCCTGGGCGGGCTGCGAGCCCTTCTCGGCATGACGCACGAGAATCACGACCGTCGGAGGCGCTACCAGCGACGTCGGCCGCGGAAGCAGGTCCGGCGAGGAAGGCGGCGAGCGTGAGAGCGAGTACGCGCATTGGAGAAAGAGGTGTGAGGGCGCGGAAATCCGTGGTGGCGATCAGCGGTTGGTCCTTCGTTGGCGCTCTACCCCGCCGAGCGGGGCTTGGTCGCGGTCCAGATCAGGGGATCATCGGTCTCGATTTCGAGCGTGAGCGCGGACGCGCCACGGGCTACCTCTGAGTCGCGCCGGATGTGAAGGTCGCGAACCGCTACCGAACTGCCTGACGAGTCTTGAAGCTCCAGCCGCAACGCGTCGCGCGCCTTTCGGTACCGGGCCAGTGCATCCGGATCACCAGCCGCCTGGTCGAACAACATGAAGACCGGCTCCGCGAGCTCGTAGCCCAATCCTGGACGGAATGCGCCATGGGCGATGCTCCGCGTGGCGTCGCGTGTTTCGAGCTCGGAACGCCCGACGATGACGCCCGACATCCGAAGGATGAAGCTCATGACGGAATTGGCCCCCCGCGGCTGGCGCGAAGATCGACAGCCGATTGTAGTGCGCGGCCACCTTGGCGGAAAGTGCGTCGGCGTCACCGGTGCCCTGGCCGCGGCGTTCACCGCCGCCGCTTGCCAGTTCGCCCTCGGGTTGCCAGCTAAGCACTCACTGCGACGCCGACGTCCTCGGCTCCAGAATCTCACGAAAGGCCGGGAAGTCGCGTAGCGACTCGAAGTCGTGCTCGGCGTGGAGGGAGTGGGTACGAGCGTATCCCTCTCTCAACGCCTGACGAATGAGTGCGACGGCGCCTTCCCGGTCTCCTTTCACCGCCGCGATTCGTGCGGCCCACAGCCGCGGGCTACCGAAGGTGTACGGCCGTGGATCCGCAACGAGACGCGCAGCAATGCTGTCCGCCTCCGCCGTCCTGCCCAAGTCTCGCCGCCAGTACGCCGAGCGCCCCCGCGTCCTCGGTCGTGCTCGAGTCCTCGGCGAACAGCGCCGCGTAGAGCACCCGCGCGTCGGCCCAGCGCTCGAGTTCAGCGAGCACGCGCGCCATGCTGCGCCGGTGGGCTCGCCTCGCCTGCTCGTCCCGCGGCCGCGCTGCGTACCACCGCTCCGCGCGCTGAAACGCGTCGCGCGCGAGCGCGGCGTGGCCATGTGCGCGAAGCTCGCGGCCGCACTCCCACAGGAAGTCGCCGGGCGTGTAGTCCTCCCACGTCTCGGTTGTCGATGGGAACGACGCCCCGTCCATGGCGAGGTCGAACGCCTCCTTGCCGCGTCCGAGGGCCGCGGTCGCCTTCACTTCCTCGAGGCGGGTCCAGCCCACGTTAGGCTCGCTGGCCCGGAGCTGCTTCGCCCATTCGAGATCGTGTTGGTAGTCGCCGAGCTGATGGTATGAACGGGCAATGAGGTTGAAGACGCGGGGAGCCCACGACTTTCCCCACCCTTCCTTCGTGTTGATGCGCTGGAGCACTTCGATCGCTTCACGCGGCCGGTTCGTGATCTCCGACGTTAGGCCGGCCGCGTAGAGGGCGTGGGCAGCACCCGGCGCGAGCTCCACCATTCGCCGTGCGCCACGGTAGGACATCTCCCAGTTGCCACGTACGAATCCGGCGTAGAAATAGTCGAGGTTCGCCTCGTCGTAGGACGCCAGGTTGGCGCGATTGCGATCGAGGATACGAAAGAGCGAATCGGCGGTCGCGTAGCGACGAAGATTCGCGGTCGCCATCGCGTCCCAGAGCAACGCCTGCCAGTAGGTGGAGTCGAGCTGCGCGGCGCGGGTGAAATGCCGCACCGAGTTCTCGTAGTCGGGGCCGAACGTCTCCATTCCCAGCAGGAACTCGCCGTACGCCTCGTACGTCGGCGGCTGGCTCGTGCGCGCCGTCCAGTTGTTGAGACGCGGATCGAGCAGCACGGCGAGCGCGCCGGTGATACGCTGCCGGAGCGGTTCGAGCGCTGCGGTCGGGCGCGTGATCGGCGCGTTGACGACGTCCACCGTGTGCCGTACTTCTCCGGACGGCGCACCGGTAATGCGCATGAGAAACCGCAGTTGATCGCCTTCGATGAAGTAGCTGCCCGACACCACCGTCCCGGCACCGGTGCGTTCCGCGAGGGTGCGCAGGTAGTCGTCGCCGCGCGACGGACCGGCGTCGCGCGCAGTCTCGAGCATCGTCCTCGCGTCGACGACCTGCACCAGCCCCGTTCTCAGCAGTCCTTGCGTCACCCAATCGGCCACCATTGAACCGACGGCTTCGAGTGCGGGGTTGCCGGTGCGATTCTCCAGCGGCGCGACCACGACACGGGACGGAACGACCACCGCGGCGCTCGCCACGCTGCGTCCGCGCGCGAACCAGACGCCGCCGGCGACGGACAGAAAGCCCACGGCGGCAAGCGTCGCGCTGATCGCGAATCGGCGGCGACGACGCGGCGCGGCAGCCGCCGCGGTTCGCAGCGGTGGCCCGACAGCAGGCGCCGGGGACTCGCCTAACGACAGCGGTGCCACGACGGGCGCCAACGCCGACGACGGCGGAACCGCGATGCCCGAAGTACCGGGCGAGTACTCCGAGGCTGGTGCGCGCGGAGCGGCGGTTGCCCCAACGACCTGCGCTGCTTGCGCTACCTGCGGTGCTTGCGCTACGACATCCGCTGCCGCGACTGCAGGTGCCGTCGGGGCAGGCGCAGGTGGCGGCCCGACCGGCGCGTGCGCACCGGCACGCAGCTCATCCGCGAACCGCACGACTTGCGCGTCCGCCGGAAGGTCGAGCTGCTCCTGAACGAGCGCCTGATGAATCGCGGCGTGGCGAATGGCGCCATTCCGATCGCCCGCGGCGGCGAGCGCCTTCATGAGCCGGATCGCGACACGCGCGTTGATCGGGTCTTTCGCCGCCAGGCGACGCCACCAGATGACGGCCGTCGCGTGATCGCCACGCGTCTCCGCGGCGAGCGCACACTTCTCGAATGCGGTATCGCCGTCATGCTCGAGCGAGCGCCGCTCTTCCTCTACCCAGCGCTCGAACTCGCCCGCGCCGGGGAGATGGAAGCCGTCGAGAAACGGTCCACCGTAGAGAGTCGCGGCACGCTCATACGCGCGCGACTCGAGCGCCTCCTGGAACTCGGCGACATCGCTCGTGAGGACGTCTGCACCAAGCCGGAGGTCGCGCACTCCCACAATCGCATCGTCGGACCCGAGGTCTCGCCGCAGCATGTACACCGCTTGCGACAGCAGGCGGCGAGCACGCTCCTCGTCGGAATCCGGCCAGAGGTAGCCAATGACCTTTTCACGCGTGATCCCCCGGTCACCCGACCTCGCCAGCAGCGCAAGGATCGCCAGGCGACGAGGTTGAGACGCGGCGCCGGCCAGTGGCTGCCCGTCGTCGCGCAGCACTGACAGCTGACCGAGACACTTGATGCGAAGCAATCGGGATCCTCGTTAGGTGCGCGTGCGCACCACGTTGCGCACATACCACGCGGCAAGCAGCAGGAACGCGAAGATCAGCACGGCACCCTGAATCGCCGCGCGCCACATGCCGGGAGCGAGTGCGTCAGCCGGCGCCGCGGCCGGGAGGGCAATGCAGAGTGCGCTGCCCACGACGCCACAAACGATGAGCAGCAGAGGTCCCTTCTTCTCGATGCGCCAGACCGAGAGCGTCGCCGCTCCGGCGGCAACGGCAAACACCAGGGCCGCGGTCGCGACGAGCCACCACCGGTACCGCTCATCGCGCTCGGTGAGCATGCGAACGGCGAGCAGAAAGCCAGCCATCGTGTACACCGTCAGCAACGCCGCGAGTAGCTGCATTCCGAACGGCCGGCGGTGTTTCACGTGATGACCGATCCAGAGTACGCTGGGATGAGGCGATCTCGGGTCCGAGGACCGTCGAGGCAATTTGGCGCGCGGCGTCCGCCCCACAACCGCCCCAAGGTCTGACACGTTGACAACATAGCCGCGGTTTCGCCCCTCGTGGAACCGGAGGTCACGGCGGCCTTGTGAACGAGCGGCGGCGAGGGCGACGATAGGCGCGCGGAAAAGCGACTCCTGAGCGACCCTTTCCAACTCCCATGAGCCAATCCCATCACGTGACGTTCGCGCGCTTGTCGCGCGCTGCCCTTCTCACCTGCGCGCTCTGCGGCGTGCTTCCCTCACTGGCGAGCGCGCAGCGTCCGCTCAAGGTCTACATCTCGGTCGACATGGAGGGCATCGCGGGCGTGGTCACGGGCGATCAGCTCGGCCCGACTGGATTCGAGTACGGTCGCGCGCGCGAGTTCATGACGGCGGAGGCGTTGGCCGCGATCGCCGGCGCGCGCGATGCGGGCGCGACCGAGATCGTCGTCAGCGATTCGCACGGCAACGGCGAGAGTCTCCTCATCGATCAGTTCCCGGATGACGTGCGCATCGTGCGATCGTGGCCGCGTCCGCTCATGATGATGGAGGGAATCGACTCGACGTTCGCGGCAGCGATCTTCGTCGGCTACCACGCGTCGACGACGAGCCCCGCGGGCGTTCGCGCACACACGATCTCGAGCGCGAACTACGCATCGGTCTCGCTCAACGGCGTCGCGATGCCCGAGGCGGGCATCAACGCCGCCATCGCCGGACGCTTCGGCGTCCCAGTCGTGTTCATCTCGGGCGACGACGTAGCGGTAGACGAGACGCGCCGCCTCCTGGGCGACGTCGAAGGCGCGGTCGTCAAGCGCGCGATCAGCTTTCACGCGGCGTCGACGATGACGCCGAAGGCGGCGCAGCAGCTGATCCGGGCGCACGTGAAGACGGCGCTGCGATCGTCGCAGCGCGTTCAAGCCGTACGTGGTGCGCGCGCCGGTGACGCTCGACCTGGTCTTCAAGAACTATCGTCCGGCGGAGATGCTGTCGTACCTGTCGATCGTGCAGCGGACGACGTCGCACGGCATCCGGTTGATCGGGAAGGACATGATCGAGGTATCGAAGTTCCTCGAGTTCATCGGCACGTACGAGCCGGGGCTGGCGCCGTGATGGCCGGCGGCCAGCCACCTGACTACGCCAGCGTTCGCGTGCGACCGCTGGCCGGCTCGACCTGTCAGAGTGTTGTTAGGCTGCCGGCTCCAGGCTGACCGCTGCGCACAGATTTCGCCCCTGCGCCGCGCAACCGCAGGGCGTACTCGTTCACGCCAGCATTGAGAACACGACATGGACTGGCTGACCGACCCGAACGCGTGGATCGGACTGCTCACGCTCACGGTGCTCGAGATCGTCCTCGGCATCGACAACATCATCTTCATCTCGATCCTCGCCGGGAAGCTGCCCGAGGATCAGCGCGCCGAAGGCTCGGCGTCTCGGACTTGCTCGGCGCGTTCTTCTCGCGGACTGCTCCTGCTGCTGAGCATCGCGTGGGTCGTTCGACTGACGGCGCCGCTGTTCACCGTCGCTCGGCGTCGACATCTCGGGACGCGGACTCATCCTGATCCTCGGCGGCCTGTTCCTCATCGGAAAGGCGACGCACGAGATTCACGAGCAAGTTCGAGGGCGACGAACAGACGGGGACGGCGAAAGCGCGCGCAGCGCGATCACTGACCGCCGTCGTCGCGCAGATCATGGTGATCGACATCGTCTTCTCGCTCGATTCGGTCATCACCGCGGTCGGCATGGTCGATCAGGTGTCGATCATGATCGCGGCCAACGTCATCGCGCTCGGCATCATGCTGGTCGCGTCGGGACCGATCAGCGCGTTCGTCGATCGTCACCCGACGGTGAAGATGCTCGCGCTGAGCTTCCTCGTGCTGATCGGCACGAACCTGGTGGCGGAGGGCATCGGCCAGCACATCCCGAAGGGCTACACGTACTTCGCGATGGCGTTCTCGGTGCTGGTCGAGATGCTGAACATCAGAGTCCGGAAGGCGGAAGGAGGCCAGAGGAAGGAGGCCTGACGGAGGCCTCGTTCCTCAGGCCTCTTTCCTAACGCCTGAGGCCTCCGGCCTCGCGATCACCGTCGTGGATGCCATGTGGCCCGTCACGTTCGCCAGCGTGTTGAACATGTCGGGAATGGTGTCGACCGCGATGAGAAGGCCGACGCCCTCCGGCGGCAGGCCGAGTGACACGAGCACCGGCGCGATCATGAAGAGGCTCGCGCTCGGAATGCCCGGCACGCTGAAGCTGATGAGCACCGCCGTGATCAGCACCCACACCAGCGCCGTGAATCCCACCGTCCACCCCGTAGAGCTGACCGAGGAACACCGCGCTGATCACCCAGCGCGGCGGGACGTTCATCCGGAGGACCGACACCGCGAGCGGCAGCGCGAAGCTCGTCGCCACCGGCGGCAGCAGCCAGACGGTCACGCGTCTCGCGCAGCATCGCCGGCAACGCCGCGAGCGACGATCGCGAGCTCATCGCCACCGCCTGCGCCGGTAACGCGGCGACCGCGAAGGAGCGCAGCGACACTCGGCCGAACAGCGAGCACCGGCATGTACAGCATCAGCCGTCACGAGCAGCAGCGTGGCCGACAAGCACGACGATGTAGAACAGCAGCGCGCCCGCCGCCTGAATGCCCGTGCGCGCCGCAACCGACAGGGACAGCGCGAACACGCCGACCGGAGCAGCCGCGAGCACCCATCCGACGATCACCAGCATGGCGTCGCTCACGCCACTGAAGAAGCCGACGATCGACGTCGCGCAGCGGCGGCGCGAGACGTGCGATGGCGAGCGCCAGCACCAGCGTGAAGACGACGAGCGGCAGCATTGCGCCGTCCGCCGCCGCGCGAATGGGATTCGCGGGAACGTCTCGACGATGCGCTGCGCGAGCGACGGAAGCTGCTGCACCGCCGTCGACGGTCGACGACGCCGCCGTTGTGGCCGACGCCCGGAGGCGTTCCGCGACGTCAGGAGTGAGTGGAAGACGCGCCAGCAGCGGCGGCGCGATCGCGAGCGCGATCAGTCCGCCAAGCGACGAGCAGAACGGCGAACGTCACGAGCGCGCGCGCGCCGAGCCGACCGAGCGACCGCGAACCGAAGTCCGGTGACGACGCCGGTGATGAGCACCGCAACGACCAGCGGCACGACGGTCATGCGAATGGCGTTGACCCACAGCGTGCCTAACGGCTCGATGATCGCGACGAGCCGCAGCACGCCCGGACTACGAGGTCGCGGCGGCGATGCTGCCGAGCACGAAGCCCGGCGACGAGCGCGGCGAGAACGTAGGTTGCGGATCTCACGAGGCGGATGAGGGGACGACCGGTGTTGACGCTCACGGCCGCGAGGTCAGAGATCGGCGACGCGATGCAGCGCGTCACCGTGAGTCGGTACACCGTCCAATCGTTCATCGGAATCGCGCGCCGATGCTCTGATAGAACCGGATGGCGGACTCGTTCCAGTCGAGCACCCACCATTCCAGGCGGCCGCATTTGCGCTCGACCGCGAGACGCGCAAGGTGCGACAGTAGACGCCGCCCGACACCGCGGCTGCGATATGCAGGGAGGACGAACAGGTCCTCGAGGTAGAGCCCGCGGCGTCCGAGGAACGTCGAGTAGTTGTGGAAGAAGAGCGCGAATCCCGCGACCTCGGCGCCGACGTACGCGAGCACGACCTCTGCGCGCCGGCCAGTCGCCGAACAGGGACTCGCGAATGTCGTCCTCCGTCGCCTCGACCTCGTGCTCGAGCCGCTCGTACTCCGCGAGTCCCCTGATGAGCGAGAGGATCGTACTGGCGTGTCGCGTTCCGTCGCAGTCACGATGCGGATGTCGGCGGCAGGCGTCATCGCTCGAGGAAGATGGTCGCAACGCCGTCGGAGAGCGCGTCGATGGGAGCCGCGCCGCGATTGACGAGCACGACCACCGTGAGGCCAACGTCAGGATATCGCTGGATCGCGGTGCGGAACCCTATGCTGTCACCCTCGTGACGTTGTCGTCGCTGGCCGCGAAAGCTGTCGAGGAACCACCCGAATCCGTACGACGTGCGCTCGCCTGACGCGAGGGTGGACGGCGTGGTTGCCGCCTGCGAAGCTCGCGGCGCTCAACACCGCGTTATGCGCGAGGGCCGCACTCCAGTGTGCGAGCTCCTCGGCTGACGCGTAGATGCCGCCGTCGCCGAGGACTGCGCTGGTTCGGTTCTGATCGGTTCGCGTCCACGCGCCCGACTGGCCCGAGTGACCGTAGGCGCGGTTGGCCACCGTGTCCACGCCCTCCTCGTGCGCGACGGCGGTCGGCATGCCCGCGCGATCAAACACTCGGTGTCGGAGGTATTGGGCGAACGACTCACCGGACACGCGCTCGACGATGAGCGCCAGGAGCGCGTAGCCGGAGTTGCTGTAGCGCCACGACGTACCCGGCGGGAAATACAACTTCTTCGCCCGATGGAGCAACGTCAGGACGTCACGATCCTTCGAGCTGAGGGCCGTCGTCGCTGCCGAGCAACACTTCGTAGTCGGGGATGCCGGACGTGTGCGCGAGGAGATGCCTAACGCGCACATCGCGGGCATAGACGGGCACGTCGTCGAGCACGTCCCCGACCCTGTCATCGAGGCGGAGCTTCCCTGCCTCCACCAGCGTGAGGATCGCCGCAGCCGTGAACTGCTTCGTCACCGACGCCAGTCGAAACGAAGTCGACGGCGTCACGCCGATGCCGTGCTCGACATCCGCGAGGCCGTACCCGCGCGCGAACACGATGGAATCCCCACGCGCCACGACGACCGCGGCGCCAGGCGCGCCCGGTTCAGCGAAGGCCGTGAACAGCGCGTCCACGCGCGCCTGCTGGGCAGTGTCTACCGCCTCGCGCGACGACTGCGCCAGCACAGACTCGTGCGCTATGGACATCGCAGCGACAAACAGCGCGACCGACGTCGTGACGCGCCAGCCGCGATCATGCCGGCGCGCTGCGTTCACGAAGCTGCTCTTCGGTCAGCCCGTAGAGCGGCGGCGTTCGCACATCGAGCATGCCGAGCATGAGGTAGAGCTGCCCGCGATGATGGATCTCGTGCTCGACCATCGCGCGCAGCCACTTCCACGTCGTGATGCTGGTGCCGGCCGGCGTCGTGCAGCGGCCGGCGAGCGCCTCGGGCGTGAGCGAGCGGTAGATGTCGAGCGCCTCGGCGTGCGTGCGATCGAGGTAGGCGAGCACGGCGTCGTAGCCGTCGGCGAGTCGCGACCGTGACCGGGATACGTGCTCGTGTTCCCGCGCGCCGTCTCGGCGAACATGTAGCGCTCGGTCGCGCCGAGGTGCCGCACGAGGTCGCCGAGCGTGAACGCGCCATCGCGATGCGTCCACTCGATCCGATCGGGCGGGATGCGTCTCGACGACGCGGCGCGTGCGACCGCGCACGCTGTCCACGTAGCTCGAGGAAGTCGTCAATGCGGGAAATGATCACGGGAGATCGATCCGTTGAAGCGTTCAGGCGACCAGCGACGATCTTCGCGGTCGTCACGAGCTGGCCCGTGTGCCGGTGCGTATGCTCGGCCGCAGTGAAACAGCAGGCCGAGCACGTTGGATGGCAGAGCGCGGCGCGCCCGACCGACCGCGCGAGCATGAGGTCCGAATCGGGGTCGACGCGCAGCGACCTCGACGGCGGAGTCGATGGCGGTCTGCGCGACGCGACCAGCGTGGCAGCGGTGTCGGGCGGTTCGTCCCGGCTCAGCCTTCGGCACGCAGGAGCCAGCGATCTGCTCGCGATCGAGCTGCGCGCCGCGCGCGTACGTGAGCAGTCGGTCGAGGCTTCCGACAATGTGGCGCAGGTGAAAGCCGGCCGACGCCGCGCCGCCGGGCCGGCCCAGAGCTGCTCCGTCGTTAGGCGGGATGCCGCGGCTTCGATCTCCTCGCGGCACTGCAGCAGGCAGTGCGCCGCAGGCATGAGCAGCGGCGACACGCCCGGCAGCGGTCCGCGGAGCCAGACTTCGGGAAGCTGTTCGGAGCTCATGGTCGGAACCGAGCCGGGGCGCCGTCGACGGCGCGCCCGGCCACTCGTCGTCTACTTCTGCGGCTTCTTCGACAGCGATCGGTAGTACTCGTCGACCATCTGCCGGAAGCCCGGCCGGCACGTCGCCCGACACCCCCGAGCACTGGGCCGACCCTTGTCGTTGCCTTCGACCTGGCGTCGGAGCGCAAACTCGAACGCCTTGAGCCCTTCGATCAGCGAATGCTGCAGCCGCTCGACCGACGCGGGATCATCGTAGTTCTTCCCGTTCTCGAGCTGACGCATCTGGTCGATCATCCGATTGAGATCCGACGGATCGACGCCCATCTGCTGCAGCTCGCGCTTGAGCTGCTCCGCCGACTGGCGCTGATTCCGGAACTCACGCGAGAACTGGCGGATGTCGTCGGCGCTGAGGCGCGCCCGTTAGGCGTGCCCGCCCTGCTGCGTTGCCGCCGAGTCGACCACCGGGACCCTGCTGGTTGCTCTGCGAGCCACCACCACCCATCTGGCCGCCCTGTCCGCTGCTGCCACCCTGCTGACCGCCCTGTCCTTGCTGGCCCTGGCCCTGTTGACCCTGGCCTTGGCCCTGTTGTCCTTGCTGTCCCTGTCCTTGTTGCCCCTGCTGGCCCTGTTGCCCCTGGCCCTGCTGGCCGTTCTGGCCCTGCTGCTGACCACGTTGACCCTGCTGGCCACTCTGCCTTGCTGGCCACTCTGCTGTCCGCTCTGCCCCTGCTGGCCGTTCTGCTGTCCGTTCTGGGCGCTCTGTTGCCCTGCTGCCCGTTCTGTCCCTGCTGATTGCCCGGAGCGCCTCGCGAGCCCTGCGCGCCCGCGCGCGACGAATCCTCCTGATCGCCACCCTCGACCGAGTCGGCGCTGTCGCATCCGTTCGCTGAGCGACTCCTGGCCGCGCACGAGGTCGCGAGCTCGGTCGAGCGACTTGCTCGCCGCCTTGACCATCCGCCTCGCCGCGCGACGCGCGCCGCGGCCTCGTTCACCTTCTGACGCATCTCCTCGACGCCGTCGGTGATCGCCGACTCGAACTGCTTGGCGTACTCCGGCGACGTCGTCCCTGCACCAGCGCCTGCGTTAGGCGCTGGCGATGCCTGCACCCGATCGGCGAGCCGGTTCTCGCGCATCGACTCGACCGCCTCCTGCATCTTCCGCGACGCCTGTCCGCGTGGTCCTTCTGCGAGTCGCGCCGCATGCGATCGAGCTGGCGACTCGAGCTGCCTAACGTCGTTCTCGATCCCTTCTGACGTCCTCGGCCAACCGATTCACCTTCCGCCGCGTCCGGCCTGCCGCTCGCGGCGCCCTTCCCGAGCTTGTCGACGTCATCCGGCAATCTGACGCTGATCGTTCGCGATCTTCTCGGCTTTCTGCACGGCGTCATCGAGGTCGCGCGCCGTGCGACCGTTGCGGTTCTCGTCGAGCAGTCGCCGCGCTTCCTGCAGTCGATCGAGCGCCGACGCGCCCTGCGAGACGCCGCCATCGTTCGCGCCGGTGGCCGAGCGACGCATGGCGTTCGCCGCATCCTGCAGGCGTCGCGCACTCTCCTCGATCTTGTCGTTGTTCGCGATCTGCGGATTCTCGCGCGTCGAGCCGCTCGAGCTGACGCGCCATCTGCTCGGCCTCGTCGGCGAGTTGGCGCTGACTCCCACCGCCACCGCCGCTCTGCTGGCCCGGCTGACCGCGCATGCCGTTCTTGAGACGCTCGTTCTCCTGCTGCAGTCGGCTCGAGAGCTGCTTCAGCTTCTCCGCCGTCTCGTCGACCTGGTTGTCGGCCTGCTGCTGCTGGCGTGCCGCGATCGACCGTCTCGTACTGATTGCGAAGCTTGTTCGCGTCGAGCTCGAACAGGTCGGCGAGATCCTCGGCGTTCGACTGCTTGTTGCCCGCCGCCACCGCCGCCGCTGTTGGCCGCGCGTAATCTGGTATTCCTTGAACGCCGCCTCGGCACGCTGCAGGTGCTGGAGCGCGCGCTGCTCGGGCGGAAGCGCGTCGACGGAATTGCGCGCGAGGAGCTTCTCCTCGGCGACCTGCATCTCCTTCGCGGCCTGCGGCAGCTCCTCGGCGATGATGCTGAACGCCGTGTCGATCGCCGTGATGTTGCGCTCCATCATGCGGCGCGACGAGCGTCTCGACCGCTTCGCGCACGCGCCCCTGCGAGAGGTTGAGCGTCGCGAAGTTCTCGCGCAGCCGGTTCGCGGGCGTCGTCTTGCGATCGCGGTCGACGTTGAACGTGCCGGCGACGACCTGACGCTGTCGCTCGGTCAGCTCGCCCGGATCGTCGGCCGCCACCACCGCCGCCGCCGCCGGCCTGCTCCGACTGCTTGTAGGTCTGGTCGAACGGCCTAACGCTCATGAAGTAGATGTCGGTCTTCGCTTCCTGACCGTTGCCGCCATTGTCGCGAGCGCGCGCGTAGTAGGACACGAGGTCGCCGGGCTTGAGGCCGAGCTCCTCGAGGAAGAACGTGTGTCCGGCGACGACTTCGCGGAGTCGCTTGCCTCCCGCCTGCAGCGACGACCGTCTTCTCTGGCCCGCCGTTCACCGAGTACATGAGATCGATCGTTCGAGACGCCGTAGTCGTCGGTGGCCTGCACCTGCGTGAAGACCTCGTCCACCGCAGTGACCTTCGTGTCGCGCCCCGGCTTCTCGAACGTGATCGTCGGCGGCCGGTCGTCGAGCACGTCGATCGTGTAGTCGAGCGAGCCGGGAACGAACTCTCCGCGCTCGCGTCTGCAGCTCGAGCTTGTAGAAGCCGTTCGCGATCACCTGAATCGGCGCCGTGAGCGTGCCGTCGCCGTTCAGCGTGAGCGGCGTCGGCTCCTTGCCTTCGATGAGCAGCCGACCGCCCTTCACCGGCATGGTGCGTCGTCGCGTGCACGATGACCGTCGTTCCACGCGGCGCCGCGATGTCGCCGCCGTCCGGCAACGGTCTCCGACGGCATCCCGGTGTACCCGGGATAGCGATACTCGAGATCGATCTTCTTGACGTACGGCAGATTGGCGACGTCGATGCGGAAGAGCGCGAGACCTGACGCCGTTCGACTCGACGTAGTACTCGGTTCGCTCGGCGATGTCGAACAGCCGAATCGAGAAGTGAGCGGAGTCGCCGCCGGCCGTCATGGGGAGTCGCTCCCACTGCGGCCGCCGCGCCGCGGCGCACCGCGAGCTGCACGCCCTCGGCCGTGAAGCCGCGCAGCGTCGCGGCTCACTTCCTGATCGCCGCCCTTGGCGACGGTCACGTTACCCGGCAGGACGGCGATCGCGTACGGCTGCGCCGCTTCCGCGCTGCGCCACGGCGCCAGCAGCAGACGCGCGCCATCGCGCAGGAACGTCGGGCCCGACTCCGACCGCGAGAAGCCCAATCAGCGCCGCACCGCGCCGCGAACATCGCCGCGCGCAGAATTTGTGGCTGATCGACGCGCGCTCCATCGGAGACCGCATGGCTCCGCTCGATCGCGCTCTCGACGAGGCGCCGCGCGAGCAGCGGCGAGCGATCGGGCGTGTCCTGCGGTGAGCTTGCCGTGTTCGACCGCGCTCAGCACGGCGGCGTCGAGCGACGGCTCGTGCTCCTCGAGGTAGAGCGCGACGTGCTCGTCGCTCGCGCGTCGCAGCAGCGGCCGCACGAGGTACTGGACGAGGAGCACCGCGAGCATGACATAGGCCGCGATCCGCACGCCGGTGATCGCGCCGGGCGCGAAGCGCGCGGTCTGCATGACGTAGGCGCCGACGAGTACCGCGACGACGAGCGCGCCGAGGACGATCGCGGCACCGCGGAGCGCGAGCTTGAGGCGCCAGCGTGCACGCACGCGGCGGATGACACCGAGCAGCGTTTCGTGGGCCGAGGTGATCTCGATCGTGCTGGCCATCGTCGCTCTCCTGCCTAACGTGGAACCGCGATGCGCCGCGACAGCTGGTTCGAGAGCAAGGTCTCCCCCACCAGCAACAGCAGCACCGCAGCCAACAAGATACCACCAGAATCCCTGACGCCGTTCGAGCTCGACGGGCGTGGAGGCCTCGACGCCGACGACGCGGAGTCCGCCCCCGCGCGGGCGACCATCGCTCCCGTGAGCAGCTGCGGCTCGACCGCCGTCAGGTCCGACTCGGCGAGGTCGACGTTCACCGCAACCACTCGCGGCTCTCCGCGCGACCCCGCGCGCTGCAACTCGTAGAAGCCCTGCTCCGCCAAGCTCGACCGACCGTTTTGCTGTCCCCTCGAGACGTGTGCGCTCACCCGACGGTGCGACGACGACGTAGTCCGCCTTGTTCGCGGCGTCGCCCGACCCGGTGCTATCGCGAAAAATGGCCGGGAGGTTCGCGACCTGTCCAACCACGCTCCACGGCCGCTCGTCCGCATAGGCCGCGGCGTACTTCGCCATCTGATGTGCTACCGGGAGGAATACCGGCTGGAGCGGCAGGTCGTTCCAGATGCCGTCGAACGACGACGTCCAGACGAGCACGCGTCCGCGGCCGACCTTCCGCTCGAGCAACGCGATGTGTCCGTCGTCGAAGCGCGCGAGCTGTTCGTCGCCGGGCGCGGGGGTGACGCTGCGATAGCGGAAGAAGCGCGGCGTCGAGAAGTCACCGCTCCGCGGCGCGCTGAACAGCTCGAAGATCGGATGACTCCGGTCGATGTAGCCGAGCGTGCCGCCACGATCGCCGCTGCGATCGATCGGCGCGTCCGCGGTGGCGGGCAGCAGCTGCTCGGCATACGCGGGCCGGTCACGCGGCGCGGCGCGGTCACCCATGGCGACGAGCAGTCCGCCACCGTTCTGCACGTACTCGACGAGTCGACGACCGAGCTCGCCACCAGGGAGATCGGAATCGTTGAAGAGGATCAGCGATCGGCCGACGAAATCGGCCGCGGTCACGGAGCCGAGCCGCTTCGTCGTCACGCGGAAGTTCGGCTGCGATCCCGATGCCGAGCGCACGCTCGACGTACAGACTGCGCGGCGCGCCGCCTTCGCGGTCGATCGATCACGAGAACCGACAGCGCCTGTCCGCGGGAGATCGCGAAGAAGAACGAGTTGTCTCGCGGCAACGCATCGTCGCGCGCTGCGCACGACACCACGCGTCGTGCCCGCCGGCAGTGGAGCGGCCGTGAACTCGACTGTCGCCGCGGCGTTCGCGGCGAGATTCACCTGCTTCGTCTCGAGCACGCGACCATTGAGCTCGAGCGTCACCGAGTGCCCGGTCTTCGCCTCGGCCGATCGGTTGACGAGCCGGGCCGTGATCGCGACGCGCTCGCGATCCTCGGCGTAGTCGCGACGGAAGTCGACGCCCGTAACGGCAATGTTCGACGTCTTCGGTGTCCGCGAGATCGACCTTGTTGATCGTTGTTCCGGACGGCACCGACGGCGAATCCCGCCCATCCCAGCCGACGCGCTGGAAGTCGGAGATGAGCAGGACCTCGCGCCGCGGCAGCTTGGAGTCGGCGAGGACGCGCTGCGCGAGCTTGAACGCCGGCTCGTAGCGGGTCGCGCCGGCGCTCGGCCTAACGCCGATCGAGCGACGTCGTCAGCACGGCCTTGTCGGCGGTCGGCTCGGTGGCGGCGGTCGCGGTCCGTCGAACAACACGAGGACGCGCGATCGTTCGCGCCAAGCCCGCCGATCGCCCGCTTGGCGGCATCGACGGCGCGCGTCCAGCGATCGCCGTAGCCATGCTGTACGAGCGATCGAGCAGGATCACGAGCTCACGCGCCCCGAGCGACCGCTGACGGGCGTCGCGGCGGCAGGCTCGGTTGAGGAACGGCCGAGCGAATGCGAGCGCGAGCAGGATCAGCGCGAGGCAGCGGAGCGCGAACAGCAGCCAGTGCCGGATACGTTGGCGGCGCACCGCCTGATACGGGATGCGACTCAGGAACATCAGCGACGGGAAGACGACGACGTCCTTCCGCTCCTTGTGCGTGAGGTGCACGAGGATCGGAACGGCGAGGGCGACGAGCCCGGCGAAGAAACAGTGGCGCGAGGAAAGACATTACCGCACCCGCGTCAGGAACTGACGCCGCGAAAGGAACGCGAACAACGCGTGGTCGAGCGGCATCGACGTGTCGAACAGCTGGTAGTCGACGCCCTGATCGCCGCAGAGCTGCTCGATCTCGGCGATGTGCGCGCGGATCATCGTGCGGTACTGGTCGCGCAGATATTCCGGAATCACCGGGAATGCGCTCACCGGTCTCGATGTCCTCGAAGCTCGTGGCACCGTCGTACGGGAACTCGAGCTCCGCCGTGTCGAGGACGTGCATCGCCATGATGTCGTTGCCGCGGCCGCGCAGCTGCGCGAACGCGTCGAGGATCTTGCGCGGATCCTCGTAGAAATCGGAGATGACGAGCAGCATGCTGCGCCGCTTGAACTGCTCGGCGAGCTTGCGGAACACGCGCTCGATGTTCCCCGCGCGCTGCGGCGTCGCACGCGCGAGCGCGTGCAGCACGTTAGGCAGGTGCTTCGCCGACGGCGGCACGATCTCGACGACGTCCTCGTCCAACGTGATGAGCCCGACGCGGTCGCGCTGCTGGTTCGAGAAGTAGGCGAGGCACGCGGCGAGCGTGCGCGCGTAGTCGAGCTTCGTCACGGTGCCGCTGCCGAAGCTCATGGACTTCGAGACGTCGAGCAGCACGTTGAAGTTCGTGTTGGTGTCGGCCTCGTATTCCTTGATGTAGTAGCGGTCGACGCGCCCGTAGAGCCGCCAGTCGATGCGCCGAATGTCGTCGCCGGGCATGTACTGCCGGTGCTCCGCGAAGTCGATCGATGTGCCGAGATGCGGCGACCGATGGAGACCGCCGAGAAACCCCTCGACGACGCGTGCGCGCGACGAGCTCGAGGTTCCCGATCCGCGCGAGGACGGCCGGATCGAGGAACTGGATCCCGGGGAGGGGTTGTTGGCTCACTCAGCCTCCCCGCCGAACTGCAGGCTGGTGGCTGGGTGCTCGTGCTGGTCGGCTGGGTGACGCTTGTTGCCGGCTGGGCGCCGCACTCAGCGTCACCCAGCAACAAGCACGAGCACCCAGCAACCAGCGCTTGTCGCCGTTCACAAGTCCACTCTTTGGCGTGGGCACGACCTTGATGAGCTGACGCGATGATCTGGTCTGTCGTCACTCGCTCCGACTGCGCGTGGAAGTTGAGCAGGATGCGGTGGCGCAGCACCGGGCTGCGCCAGCGCGCGGATGTCGTCGAAGCCGACGTGGTAGCGTCCGTGCATGAGCGCCCGCGCCTTGCCGCCGAGGATCATCCACTGCGCCGCGCGCACGCTGGCGCCGTAGTTCACCCACTTCTTGATGAAGTCCGGCGCGTCGTCGCGACGTCGGACGCGAATACCGCGCGACGTTCACCGCATAACGAGTCACCGCTTCCGACACCGGCACTCGGCGCACGAGGCGCTGGAACTCGACGATGTCCTGGCCGTTGACGGCGTGCGAGAACTGCGGATTCTGGATCGACGTCGTCGAACGCACGACGTCGATCTCCTGATCTTCCGTCAGGTACTCGATGATGATCTGGAACATGAATCGGTCGAGCTGCGCTTCGGGCAGCGGATACGTGCCCTCGAGCTCGATCGGGTTCTGCGTGGCGAAGACGAAGAACGGCTCCGTGAGCTCGTACGTCTTGCCCTGCACCGTCACGCGATGCTCCTGCATCGCCTCGAGCATCGCCGACTGCGTCTTCGGCGGCGTGCGGTTGATCTCGTCGGCGAGCACGATGTTCGCGAACACCGGGCCCGGCGTGAAGACCATCCGCCGCTGCCCGGTCGCCGGCATCGTCCTGGATGATGTCGGTGCCGGTGATGTCCGACGGCATCAGGTCGGGCGTGAACTGGATGCGCGAGTACTTGAGATCGAGCACGCGCGCGATCGTGTGCACGAGCAGCGTCTTGGCGAGGCCGGGCACGCCGATGATCAGGCAGTTGCCGCCGGCGAACAACGAGATGAGCATCTGCTCGATGACGTCGTCCTGGCCGATGATGAGCTTGCGCAGCTCCGCAGATGATCTGCTGGTGACCGCTGCGCAGGCGTCGGCGAGGGCAATGTCATCGGCGCTCGTAAGCGCGACTTGTTGTTCGACGGTTGAACTGCATCGGGAATCGGGAATCGGGAATCGGGAATCGAACAATGTCGCTGGTCGTTCGACGGCTGATGGCTGATGGCTGATGGCTAGTGCGTCAGTCCGTACGTGACATAGTTGACGGCGAACTTGTACGCGTCGTTCGTCAGGTTCACCGGATACAGATCATCGTTCGACCACTCCATGTAGTCGCCGATGTCGTTGTTGTAGTTGATGATCACCATCAACCGCTTCGTCCGGGTCGTTGTCCTCGAAGATGCCGTGGAACTCCGCCTGGATCGACGGGCGGTTCGGGTACGTCATCGCGAGCGACTCGAGATGGAAGAACGAATCGAACACCGGATGCGACACGTCCATCGGAACGATCTGAGCGCCGGGGAGCACCCGCAGCATCTGCTCCTCGAAGTTGAGCCACTCGCCGCCCCATGAAGTCGTCCACAATGAGGAAGCCACCTTGAGCAGATACTCACGCAGTCCCTTTGCTTCCGCATCGTTCATCACCCAGTAGCCGGGCTCCGACAGGTACGCGATCGGGAACTTGTACAGCTCCGGGTCATCCAGGTTGTGGATGTTGCTGCCATCCACGCGCGGGTTGATGCTCGTGATCTCCTTCAACGACCTTCATGAAGTGCCGCTCCATCGCCGGGTAATCGTACGACCATCCGGCACTTCGGACTTCCTGATACCGCAGTCGCACGAACGTGAATCGCCCGTCGTACGGCACGTTAGGCTCCACGAACACGCGTCTCCGCCCGCCGAACCCCTGCGCGAGGAGCGGAGCGGCCGCGACGATGGCCGCGAGAGCGATGAGGCGACGTCGACGCACGAGCACGTTAGGTACGGGAATCGAGACCTCGATCGTTGGAGCGTGATGGCTGATAGCTGGATGGCTGATGGCTACGATGGCTGATGGCTGATGGCTGCGTGGCTGAATCCGGCATGATGGCCAGATCGCCTGCTCTCAGCATGCTACGTCCGCTCCACTAGTGCGTCAACGCGTACATGACGTAGTTCACGCCGAGCTGGTACGCCTCGTTCGTCAGGTCGATCGGGAGAAATCCCTGATCCGACCACTGCCACGCGTCGCCCATGTCGTTGTTGTAGTTCGCGATCACCATGAGACGCTTGGTCGGATCGTTGTTCTCGAAGATGCCGAGGTACTGGACCGGCGGTCCGTAGATCCCGGGTTGCTGCAGATCCTCCTCATCGATGCGGAAGAACGAATCCCACACCGGGTGGTCCGGCGTCGACCGGCACCCACTGCGCCTCGGGCAGCACGCGCTTCATCTGCTCCTGCAGGTTGTACCAGTGCTGAACACGCGGAAGTCGTCGATGATCATGAAGCCGCCCTTGAGGAGATAGTCGTGAACGTTCTTCACGTCTTCGTCCGTCGGCTGCCAGTACCCGGGCTCCGAGAAGTACAGCGATCGGAGACCGCATGATCTCCGGATTCCCGAAGTCGAGCACGTTGCTCGAGTCCTGCCGCGGCTTCAGATACGACATCTCGGACAGGATCTTCATCGAGATGCCGCTCGGCCGTCGGATAGTCGTGCATCCAGCCCGGGCCCTTCGTTCGTCATGCCGCCGTAGCCGGGATAGCGGAGCCGCGTGAACGTTAGGCGCCCGTCGTACGACGGGTTGCCTTCGACCGGGAGGTCGCCGCCAAGAAAGCGTCGCTGCGCAGACAGCGTCACCGACGCGACGCCAATGAGCGCCAGACCCACGTACCGTCCGTACCGCCGCTGGAATTTCATGTCAGTCGCCTCCGCCTCCCGATCGGTTCGCCCTCTGCAGCCGGAGCAGAAGCTCCTGCGCCTTCTCGAAGTTCGGTGCATCCTCGAGCGCCCGCAGCACCTCGCGCCGCGCCGCCTGTGCTTCGCCCGCCTGGTAGTACGCGAGCGCGAGCTGATACAACGCCTCGGCGCGATCCACCGGGATTCAGCGCGACGACCGCCAACCGCTCACGCACCGTTCTCGGCTTGTCACCCGAGCCGACCGTAGAGGTTCGCGAGCCTAACGTGCAGCGCGCGCATCGTACGGCGAGATGAACATCGCGCGATCGAGCGCCGCGGCGGCGCCCGCGCGTGTCGCCGAGTTGCTCGAGGACGGTCGCGAGCTCGACGTTCGCCGCGTAGTTGATCCTCGTTGCGAATCGTCAGCGCCGTCAGCTCCGCGGCTTCCGCGCGCGCGTTGCCCTTGGCCTTGTACGCCTGCGCCAGGAACCAGTACGGACTCTGCGCGCTCGCGTCCTCCGGGAACAGCGCCTTCGCCTGTCTCGAGCGCGGTGATCGCCTCGTCGTAGTTCTTCGTCTCGAACGCGCCGATGCCCGCGCGACAGTGCCCGCATGTATTCGCCGTCGACGGCGGGTGCGCGCACCGCCGCATCGCCGCGCACGTCCTTCGGCTCGACCGCGGCGAGCCCCTTCGCGAACCGCTCCTTCAGGTACGCGTCGAACTTCGCGTCGAACGCCTCGGGGCTCATCTTGAGCATGCGCTCGAACACCTGCTCCGTCGTCGCGCCACGTCTTGTACGCGTTGAGCATGTCCACGATGGCGCGCGGCCCGAAGTCGCGCTCGATCAGCTCGCCGACGAGCGACGCCTGGTAGTACGAGAAGATGAGCTGCTGCGGGTACGCCGGCCGCATGAAGCCGTCGTTCATGCGACTCACCTTCACCAGCCGCCCGGCCTTGTAGGCGGCGAGGAACTCCGGCGTCACGTCCGCGCCCCAGCCCTTCCGAGCGCGCCGCTCCTCGAGCACCGACAGGCCTTCGGACAGCCACCGCGGCACGCGGTGGTCGCTCGCGCCTAACGTGAACGTGTGCGCCAGCTCGTGCCAGAACGTCGAGCCCCAGTTGAAGTCGCCCGACGTCTCGCGCCGCCGGCGAGTCCATGGCGAGCGTGGTGCCGAAGCTCACGCCCAGCGCGCCGAGGCCCGCGAGACCGACGGTGCGCACCGAGAAGTCCGCGTGGCTGCGATACACCTCGAGCCGGATCGGCGTCGGCGGCTTGTACTGGTAGCGCGCCGCCAGCGAGTCGTACGCCGCCTCCGCGAGCGCGCGCAGGTACGTCGACAGGAGCTCCGACTCCTTCCCGTCGACCACGAAGCGGAACCGAGGCGACGTCGTCTCGCGATAATCCTTGAACGTGTCGAGCAGGTCGAGCGTGTTCTTGATCCAGACGTCGTACGGATCGCCGGCGAACGCGCGGTCGAGATTCTTCCGCCCTTCATCCATCGCGCCGACGCGAAGCTGGTTCATGCCCAGCACGCCGTACGCGCGCCACGCCGTCGAGTCGGCGGCGACGCCTTCGCGCGCGAAGTCGACCGCCTCGCGCGTACAGCCGGTTCCGCGCCGCCGCCTCGGCGAGGTCCGTGAAGAAGTCCGCCGCCTTCGGATTGTGCGCGAGCGCGCGACGCTTGAGCGCGTCGAAGCCGGCGCGATCACCCTGCAGGTAGCGCGACGGCCGCGAGCACGCTCATGCCCTCGACGAGCGTCGAGTCCGTGGCGAGCGCCTTCTCCGCCTCCGCCGCCGCTGCGACGTAATCCTCGCCGTCGAAGATAGATGGAGCCGAGGAACGCGTGCAGCCGGCGCCGCGTTAGGGTTGACCTCGAGGCTCTTCCGCACGATGTCCGCCGCCGCACCGCTCCCGTCGAAGTACGTGACGCGCGCCGACGCAAGCAGCGCGCGCGGATGCCGCGGATTCTTCGCGAGCAGCGCCGCCACGCTCTTTTTCGCGTCGCCGCTGTTGTACTTGTCGAGGAACAGCTCGATCTCGCGGAGCTGCGCTTCCTGATTCGTCGAGTCGCGCGCGATCGCCTCGTCGTACGCCTTGAGCGCGTCCTTGAACAGCTGCGGGTTCGTGACGCCGAGATACCGGCACGCCGTCCCGACGGCCATGAGCTCGTCGGACGTCAGCGACCGCCTTGCGCGTGTTGTAGATGTCGATGAACCCATCGAGATCCTCAGGGCTTCGGCGTGCTCGCCGCGATCGAAGCGGAGAACGTCGAGGTTCAGCCGAGCGGTGAGGCTGTCCGATGCATGACCCGCCATCGCGGCGCGGAACGCCGGCTTCGGCCTCCGCGGTCTTGCCGCGAAGACGCAGCACCTCGCCTAACGCGTTCTGCAGCTCCACGCCGGACGGGCCAGCGACGAACCGCTTGCCCGGCGTCCTCGGCGTCGGCGTACTTGCCGATCTCCGACAGCGTGCGCAGCAGGCCCGCGCCGACTCGCGACGGCCGTCGGCCCGTCCTTCGCGGCCAACGTCCGGTAGATGGCGATCGCCTCGTCGTACTTGCCGCTGCGCTCGAGCTCACCAGCGCGCTTGAGCTCCGCCGGATCATCCTGCGCGCCCTGCGACGCCCACACGGGGCGGTCGTTCGCGCACGACACGCTCGCGACCGTCGCGAGCAGCAGCACGAATCGCATCATCGGCGCGTGAATCATGGCCGACCTCCCGTCACATCACGGATCGCCTTGTTCTTCTCGGCGAGCTGCACCAGGAGATCCTCGAGCGCCTTGCTCGTAGGCGGTCGAGTCCATGGCCGTCTTGCGGCGGCGCAGCGAATCGATGCTCGTTTCGATCGCAGTCCTTCTCGCGCTCGAGTGCAGCCACGCGCGGATCGCTCGATGCCCCGCGCGCGGCCGCGGTCGACACTCCCGCTGCGTCCGCCGAGAAACACGCGCCGAGCCAGCGCGCCATCCGCGGACTTCGCGTCGGGCGCGCGCCGTTCCTTTGTGATCGCCGTTGTCGTCGAGCTGCGCGTGCTCCGTGAGCATGTGGTTCTCGCTCTCGTAGGCGCGCGCGACTTCGCGCCGCGCGTACTCGAACGCCTCGAGCACCGAGACGCGGCCGTCCTTGTCCGCATCGGCCACGTCGCTCGCGTACGCCTGCACGAAGTAGGTCGCGAAGCGCGTCTGGTTGCTTCTCCATGTCCGACTTGGTCGCCGTCGCGATGACGCGATTCGGACCGGACAGCGTGGCAATGAAGCCGCCGCTCGCGCTCGCGGCGTTCACGATCGCGATGATCGGCCCGCCAACGGGATCGAGCATGCGCGCGAAGTCGGCCGCGGTGATGTCCGGCCCCGGCACGTTGAACTTCGACGTCGCCTGGTCGTCACCGCTACCGTGACCGATCAGCATCACGAACAGCACGTCGCCGGTTTTGGAGCGTGCGCCGAGCGCGGTGAGCTCGCGTTCGACGTTCTCCTTCGTCGACGCCGCCTTGATCCGCGCCGCGTCACGCGCCGGATTCTCCGCGAGGTACACGATGTCCGAGTCGGGCACGCCGAACCGCGTCTTGAGCGCGTCGATCATCGTCGTCGCCTGCTTGAAGAACACGTCGGCGTACTGCGGCTCGCCGGCGACGCCGCTCACGATCAGCACGCGCGCACGACCGGTCCTCTGCGCGCGCGCGACGCTGGCGCGCGCGCCGCGGCAGACACCAGGAGCGCGAGACACGCACGCACGATCCTCACGCGAGCCCTCGCAGCTTTCGATAGCCCCACTCGCTCGTGATGAGCGCGATGAGCAGCAAGAACACGATCGGCATGTCCCACAGATCCTTCCGGTCCACGACCGTGTTCCCCACATCGGTGAACACGATGTCCTTCGCGAGGTCGGCAACCTTGTCGCTCGTGTAGAACCGGCCGCCGGTTTCGTCCGCGATGCGCCTGAGGAGCGGCGCGCGCATCTCGGCACCGAAGTACTCGGTCGAGAGATCGCCCGACGCAATGTACGACCGGTCGCTCACGATCGAGTCGGTTCCCATTCGCGTCCGCACGTCGACGCTGTACAGCCCGCGCTCCGTCGGCGTGAATGACGTCTTGTACTCGCCGTCGCGCGTCACCGACCACTCGAGCGGCATCTCGGTGACGGTTCCGGACGGCGACGTCACACGCGCGACGGCCTCGGCGTTGTTCACCTTGAGGAACGTGCGGTCGGAGATCTCGGCGTTGAGCTCGACCGGATCGCCCGGCGACACCTGATCTCCCGGCGGCGGCGACCATGACACGCGACGGCACATCGTTCACGAGCCACCGAGCAACTGGCGCCAGAACGACTCGAACGTCATGTCCTCGAGCGACATTGACGGGTCCATCTGCCACAGCCACGAGTCCTGGATCGGAAACACGATCGCCTTCCCGCGACCATAACGCTGGAACGCGAGCACGGTCTCACGATCGCCGCCCTTGGCCGGTGTCCCCGTCAGAAGCACCGTCGCACCGGGCTTCGCGCGCCCAATGCGATTCACGCTCGACACCGGCGGCATCGTCTTCCACCGCTTGGCCGACAGGCTCTCGGCTTCGGCGATCTGCGTGGCCGCATGTAATCGCGCCCGGCACGGTCACATCGACCTTGAGCTCGCTGAAGTACGGCGTCTTGCTCTCGACGGTCCGCCGACGAGGTCGACCGGAAGCACTTCCGCCACCGGCGTTCCCGCAAAGCCGCCCTCGCCGAGCGCGCGGCGGCCGCCTAACGCCAGCAACCCGCCGCCGCGCTCGCTCACGAAATCCGCCAGCATGCGAAGCTGGTCGCCCGTGAAGTAGCTCGCCTCCATGCTGCCGAGGATGACGCCCTTGTACGCGAACAGCTCGTCGCGCGTCTTCGGAAATCCGGACACGAGATCGAGGCTGTCGTCGACACTGAAGCGCCGGAACTGATCCTTCGCCAGCCGCTGCAGCGTGACGATCTGCAGGTTCTTGTCATCGCGCACGGCGCGACGCAGGAACGGCATTTCGGGCCGCGGCTCACCTTCGATGTACAGAATCTTCTCGCGACGATCGCTCACGTTCACGATCGCCTGCTGCGTGTTGTTCTGCGCGAACCATCTCGCCGGGCTGCGGCGGCGATCCGGAACGTGAGCACGCGCGCGCCGGCTTCGGTCGTTGGCACGCGAACTCGAATCGGAATCGCTTCACCGTCGCCGGACAGCGTGACCGACTGCGTGCTGACGATGCGCCCGCCGTCCTCGACGATCAGCTGCACCTTGTCGCCCCGTGTAGCCGCGCTGCGCGACCATTACGTCGACCACGAGCGACGCGCCCACCAACACACTCCGCGGCGCTTCGATGCGACTGACTTCGATGTCCTTCGTGAATCGCTCGCGACCGACGCCGACGGTGAACACCGGCACGTGCCGCGCGCCGAGCGACATCACCGCATCGGTGAGCGAGCCACGCGAGTTGTCCGCGCCGTCGGAGACGAGCACGAGGCCCGAGAGCGGTACGCCCGTGAGCTCCTGACGCGCCGATTCGAGCGCGGGGCCGAGCTGCGTGCGCACGCCGTCGTACGAGAGATCGCCAAGCTGCGCGACACGCTCGCCGTTGCCGGAGAAGCGAAAGAGCCGAACGACGAACTTCTGCGCGAGCGCCGCGTACAGCGAACTGTCGCGGCCGCCAAGCAGGTGGCGCACCGCGTCGGCGCGCGTGGCGCCGTTCAGGTCGGCGATGCGCATGCTGCGCGAGTCGTCCACCAGCACACCGACCACGTTGCGTTGCGGCACCGCCTCGGATACGACGAGGACCGGATGCAGCAGCGGCGATCGATGGCGAGCGCCAACGCAGCGAGGCGCAACCCGATGCAGCACCGCACGGTCGCGCGGACCGCCGCGCATGCGCAACCGCGCGTATGCGATGAGCGCCGGAACGCCGATCGCCAGAGCGATCGCGATGACGATGTACGTGCGCCGGGCCAGCCGCGAACGCGAGCCGGCCCTTCTCGAACACCACGGGCCGGTACTTGAACAAGAACTCGAACAGAGCTTCCAACGCCACTCCGACGAAGACGCGCTGTGTCGACTCTATCGAGGGCCGACCGAATGCCCGACCCTCGACCGTTCCTGCAGTTACGCGAGTGCACGAGACGCCGCTGGCAAACACCGGCGCACGTCGCTAACGCTCGGGTTCTCTAGTGGATAATCTCGGCCCGCGCGGCAGGTCGGCGACCGCTCGAGGGCCTCCTTGCAATCCTCTGACAATGCACACCGCATTGCTAGAGGCGAAGCGATGGGAAGGCAATGCATTGACGGAAGATGGCGCACGTTACACGCATCGGCACCACCGGTTCCGCGGACGGGGCCACACCGCGAAATTCCCGGGGCCGGTAACGACGGAACGGGACGGGTCGTCGGCGAGCCATCACACCACGTCGCGGCACAGTGGCTCAGTCGCCGCGAATGGCCGCGCGCAGCCGCTCGCAGTCGTGCAGGAGCAGCTGCGGTCACCTCTTCGTCGCCGCCGTACGTCTCACGCTTCCGGTCGCTGAAGAGGATGTCGGTCCAGGCCGCGATGCTCGACGACCTTTTCGCGGACGACGTCTCGCGCCCCGGGCGCTCGCGCAGTTGATCGACCAGGATACGGATGTCGTCCTGCGCCCGTCGTCATCTCGCCGCGACGTGGACGCAAGCCCTCGATCTGTCGTACGATCGCCAGTGCTTCTTCGCGCGTCATCCCCCCTCGCAGGTCAGCGAGCTGGTCATGCTTGTCGTCGCGCGGACGCCGATGCGACGCGCCGTCACAGCGAGCGCGACAAAACAACGACGCCCGGGTTTCGCGCAATGTGGAGAACCTGAGCTGCCTCGCCGGCTCGTTATCTTCACGGCGTCTTCGCCCTCCCGATCACCGCCATGTCCGATCATCAATCGCGTGCCTGACGCCGTCGCACCGTTGCACGGGCCCGCACGTCCGACTCGCCGCGCCCGACCACGATCGTCGAGGCTCCCCGTCTCGCCGCGCACCTCGGCGTCGACGTCTTCATCGCGACCGAGACATTCCAGCGCACGGGAAGCTTCAAGTTCCGCGCTGCATTCAATGTGGTTGCCGAACGTGCCCCACCCGCACGTGATCGCGGCGTCGTCGGGCAACTTTGGTCAGGCCATGGCGTACGCGTGCAAACTGTTCGGCAAGCGCTGCACCGTCGTCATGCCCGCGAACTCCGCACGCGTGAAGGTGGATGCGGTGCTCAGTTACGGCGGACGCGTTGACCTCGTTGACACGACGAAAGTGAAACGCGCGGCGCGAGTCGCTCAGCTCGCCGCGGAGCATCCGGATGCGTACATCGCCAGCGCCTACGATGATCCGTTCGTCATCGCCGGCAACTCGTCGCTCGGCGACGAGTTGGCGGCGCTCGCGCTGCCGCCGGATGTGGTCGTGGCACCGGTTGGCGGCGGAGGCCTGACGTCCGGGCTGGTGCAGGCCGCGCAGCGCTCGAAGCATCCCATGCGCGTCATCGGCGCCGAGCCGCTCATGGCGAACGACGCGGCACGGTCGCTCCGCGAGGGCCATATCGTCGTGAACGAGAACGAGCCGCAGACCATCGCGGACGGGACGCGCACGCTGAGCGTCGGGCGCTACAACTGGGAGATTCTGAAGGACGGCATCGAGACCATCGTGGAGGTCCCGGAGGACGCGATCCGCGACGGCGTGCGTCTCCTGTTCTCGCTCGCGAATCTCAAGGCGGAGCCGACGGGCGCACTCGGCGTCGGCGCGCTGCTGACGTCGCCCGAGACGTTCCGCGGGCGACGCGTGTGCTGCGTGGTGACGGGTGGCAACGTCGACCCGGCTGTCTACGGCGCGATCGTCGCTCCCGCGAACAGCCAGGCCTAGCACCGTACAGCGGTTACACGCAGTTACGCCGCCAGCGGCGACACGAGCGGCATGGCGCGATAGAGCAGCGCCAGCATCTCCAGGTCGCCGTGCGTGCGCGCACGGTCGGATGCGGACACGCCATCACGGTCCCGCGCCTCGACCGATGCGCCGCCGGCGATGAGCGTCACGCATGCCGCCTTGTGGCGGAACATGCTCGCGTACATGAGCGCGGTCATTCCATCCACGGTGGTGGCGTTCGCGCGCGCATTCCGCTCCAGCAACAGTCGAACGGTGTCGGCGTGTCCACCGATCGCCGCGCCCATGAGTGGTGTGCGGCCAGTGAGGTCCGTCGCGTTGACGTCGGCGCCCCAGTCGATCAGCAGGTCCACGACTTCTTCGTGCCCGTTCGCCGCGGCAACGATCAACGGCGTGTTCCCACGGCGGTCCCGCGCCTCGAGCGGCGCGCCCGCAATGAGCAGCGCGTCGACCGCGCCGGCATCACCGCGATACGCCGACTCGAACAGTGCCTTGCCTCTATTCATCAGATCGGTCATGTCGCTCATAGCAATCAATGTCCTCGCCGCTACCGGCGATTGGCGGACGCTGCGGTCAATCGCATGCGCCGCTCGAGAGTCGTGACGTACGCGCGCATCACTTCGGCGCGCAGTCGGTAGTGCACGTACTGGCCGTCTCTGCGCATCTCGATGACGCCGACTTCGACGAGCACTCGAAGGTGGTGCGACATCGTCGGCTGCGAGACGGGAAACTCATCGCACAGGTGCTGACACGCGGCGTCGCCGCGCGCGGCGATCCGTTCGAGAATTGCCAGGCGCCGCGCGTCGGCGAGCGCCTTCGCGATGCGGAGAAAGTTTTCGGCTCGTGAGCACCATATAGACGATCATCAATCTAATCGATGATTGTCTATATGGGAGGACGTGGACGGCACCGCGCCGACCAATTTTTGTTCCCGGTTCGCCGGTTCGCCGTTCGCCGTTCGCTCCCGGTTCGCCGTTTCCGTTCCCGGTTCCCGTTCCCGATTCCCGGTTCCCGCTTTCTCTGCCGTGATCTCTACAAACGTGGATCCACCGGCTCGCTCTCGAGTGCGAGCACACCGAAGACGCACTCGTGCACGCGACGAAGCGGCTCGCCCCGTACGAATCGCTCGAGACCTTCCACGCCAAGCGCGAACTCTCTGAGCGCCAGCGAGCGCTTGGAGGACAGTCCGCGCTGACGCAACCGCGCGAGATTCTCCGGGAGCGTGTACTCAGGACCGTAGATGACGCGGAGATACTCCCGGCCTCGGCACTTCACGGCCGGCTGTACGAGGCCACGCGGCCCGCGCGCGATGAACGACGCTGGCTTCACGACCATCCCTTCACCGCCACGTGATGTCATGTCCTCCCACCAGGCGGTCGCGGTCGCCTCGTCATCGGCACTGGCGAGATCGACCGTCCGATGCGCCGTAGTGAACAACACACCGGAGTCGTCCGCGGAGCACACGCCGCCGGCAGTCTCGAGATGCCACGCATGGTCCTTCGTCGTGTGCACGGCACCGGCGGTCGCGAGCACGTGGAAAGGCGCGAGCCTGAGGTCCGAGACGGACGCGACGGGCCAGCAATAGCGTCGCCACGCCTCCGTGTACCGCGTCACGAGCGCGTCACGCTCGCTGAAACGTTCGAGCAGCGCATCGAGACCAGAAGTACGATCACCCGCGGCGCGCAACGTCGCCACCGTCTCCGACAGCGCGCCCTTCGCTGCGGCCGAGACGGCGGCATACTGCTGTCGGATCAGCTCCTGCGCCTTCGCGGACCACGGCATCAACTCACAGTCGAGCAACACCCAATCGGTCTCGAGGCGTGCCCAAAGGTCGGAGCCCTGCAACGCGCGCTGGAGAATGTCCAACAGCCCCCGCTCGAGCGCGACGTCATCGAAGAAACGACGGCCCGTGCGCGTGTAGATGAAGCCCGGCCCCTCATCGACGATGCCAAAGCGACGGCGGGCGGCGTCCTCATCTCGGCACACAATGACCACCGCGCGGGAGCCCATGTGCTTCTCCTCGCACACGACGTTAGGCACGCCGTAGCGCCGATAGTACGCGAACGCCTCGGTCGGGTACTCGAGGTACCCCTCGCGCGTCGACGTCTCCGAGGGAGAGATCGTGGGCGGCAGATACACGAGCCACTTCGGATTCGCCGCGAACCGACTCATGACCTCGAGTGCCGCGGTCGCGTTCTCTTCGCGAATCGTGACGTTGTGATGCAACGCCGTCGCGATGATGCGCTTCCCGGTGACATCCGCCAGATCGAGCACCTCGTCTTCGCGCTGCTGCGTGGACAGGCCGGCGGCGGCCGACGTGGCAGCAACCAACGGACGCGCAGGCTCGGCATAGACGTGCGCAGCCGGGACGGACACCAGTTCCTTCTCCGGCCATCGCAGTGCCGTCAGCTTGCCACCGAATACGCAGCCGGTATCGATGTTGATCGTGCGGTTCAACCACTCGGGCTCGGGGACCGGCGTGTGACCGTATACCACGTGCGCAGGACCACGATATTCCGCAGCCCAGTTGTAGCGGATCGGGCAGCCCGAATTCGTCCGTCTCGCCTGTGGTTTCGCCGTACAGGGCGAAGTCGCGCACTTTCCCCGACCCGCGGCCCTGCATCTCCTCCTTCATCCCGGCGTGCGCCACCACGAGCTTCCCGCCGTCCAGCACGTAGTGACTCACGAGTCCGTCGAGGAAGGCGGCGACCTGCTCGCGAAACTCCGGCGTCTCCCGTCCGAGCTGCTCGAGCGTCTCGGCCAGACCGTGCTTCACCTGTACGTCGCGCCCGCGCAGCGCCTTGACGAGCTTGAGATCGTGATTGCCCGGGCACGGCGAGCGCCGTGCCCGCGTTCGCCATCGTCATCGCGATGCGCAACGTATCGCTCACGCGAGGACCGCGGTCCACGAGGTCACCGACGAAAACGACCTTGCGCCCGTCAGCATGCGCGAACACGCCTAACGCGTCGCGCGCGTAGCCGAGCGCCTGCAGCAACGCCTCGAGCTCATCAGCGCAGCCGTGCACGTCGCCGATGATATCGAACGGACCGCGGTCGCCCTTCCGGTTGTTCCAGAGCGGCTGTCGTTCGATGGTCACCCGGGCGACGTCCTCAGGCGTGCGAAGGACGTGAAGATGACGGAACCCTTCGCGCTGCAGGTTGCGCAGCGACTTGTGAAGTTGCCCGCGCTGCTGCCGTATCACGTGCCCGCCAAAGGTGCGATCCGCGCGCGCGCGGTTGCGCTCCTCGCAGACGCGCTCGGGCATGTCGAGCACGATCGCGACCGGCAGCATGTGATAGCGGCGCGCGAGCTCCACGAGCGGCTTGCGAGACTCGGGTTGCACGTTGGTCGCATCGACGACGGTCAGCAGGCCCGCCTCGAGCCGCTTGGCGGCGATGGTGTGCAGGACTTCGAACGCCGCCTTCGTCGCGCCCTGATCGTTCTCGTCGTTCGAGACGAGTCCGCGGCAGAAGTCGGACGAAAGTGTCTCGAACGGACCGAAGTGCGTGCGCGCGAACGTCGACTTTCCACACCCGGATGGACCGATCAGCACCACCAGCGACAGCTCGGGAATGGTGAGCGTGCGTGGTGGCGCGGGGCGAGATTGTCTAGCGTGTGCTCAGACATCGGCCACCGCGTTGCCAGTGCGTTCCGCGCGCTCGAAGACGGCCATCTGCGTCGGGGCACCGACATCCGGGTCCACGGGGCCGACGGCCGCGAAGCGAACGCCGTACGCGAACCGGTCCGCAACCGCGCTTCCCCACCGCTCGAACTCGGCGCGCGTCCACTCGAACCGATGGTCGCGATGCCTGAAGCGTCCGGCCGGTAATGAGGGCCACCGCACGTTGTATTCGGCGTTAGGCGTCGTCACGACGAGCATTCGCGGACGCGCGAACTCGAACGCCACCCGCTCGAACGCGGCGAGCCGCGGACGGTCGAGATGCTCGATCACCTCGACCACGGCGGCCGCCTCGAAGTCGGCCAGCCGTGCGTCGCGATACATGAGCGACCCGTGGAGGAGCGTGATCCGTTCGCGCTGTTTCGGCGGCATCCGGTCGAGCTTCAACCGATCCGCCGCCGTCTCGAGCGAGCGGTATGAGACGTCCATGCCGACAATGCGCGTGAACTGGCGCTCGTCGAGCAGCCGTCGGAGCAGCCGGCCCTCGCCGCACCCGAGATCGACCACTGAGACGGCCCCGCTTTCGCGAATGGCGTCGGTGACCACCTGGAGCCGTTGCTCATGGAGGCTCAGCGGGCGCTCCAGCGCGCGCTCTTCGGCGTCGCGTTCGACGGGCGCGCCGGTGTCCTCGTCCGGATCGTCCTCGATCACCAGCCGCGCGATGGCATCTCGCACGAGTGAGTGACGATGCTTGAGGTAGCGGCGCGCGATGAGGTCACGCTCGGGGTGCGACGCCAGCCACCCTTCGCCATGCCGCAGCAGCTTCTCGACTTCGTCGTCACCCACCCAGTAATGCTTCTCGTCGTCCAGGACCGGGATCAGGACGTACAGATGGGTGAGCAGTTCCGCGACTCGCTTCGTGCCGTGTAGCGTGACGCTGAAATAGCGACTGAGACCCGCTTCCGGCGTGAACGCGTCCAACGGCGCCTGCGCCGCGATCACCGTGTAGCCGAGCGGCTCGAACAGCCGTCGCAGCAGGTCTTCGCCTCCCCGGCAGGGCACCGCCGCAATGTGGGCTTCGAGCGGTATGGCCGACGCGGCAAGCTCCGCGCGCTCCTTGCTCCGCCCCGCCATGGCGCTCGCGAACACCTCCGAGATGGCGACGCTGAGGAAGGATGAAGCCACATACGGCCGGTCGTTGACGTACTGGGTCAACAAGCCGTCGCCCCCAGTCGCGCCGCGTCCACGAACGAGTCCAACGGGATCGATGTCGAGGATCAGCGCCGCCGTGCAGCGGGCGTCCGACGCGTCCGAATACACGACGTGTGCCCGGCCGAAGGAGAGGTCGAAGCTCTGCGCACGCGACGGATGCTTGTGGAGCAGGTACCCCAGGTCGGTCGCGGGGCGATGGGTAGTCGTGATGGTGAGCAGCATGCGAGGGCCTGGACGGAATACAAAATCGCGTCGCCGACGGTCACCCGAGCATTCTGCGCTCGGTAGCGATCGGACACGCGCCTAACGCGCTGTGCCGGACGACTCGTGACGATCGGGACGCGACTCCCTGGGCTGGGAGTGTACGCGGCGTTTCGCCGCCCTGTCAAGGCGGGCCCTGGCGCCCGTCGGCTTCGTTAGGCGACCCCCGGCGCGACCTTGCGGTGCGCCCCGGGCGCGTTAGATACCCGATACATGCCGTACAGGTACGAGATCGACGTCGATCGCCGGGTGGTGATCGCGACACTCTGGGGCAACGCTTCGATCGTGGATGTCAGGGCGATCATGGCGGAGCTATACGCAGACCCGAAGCACTCGTTCTCCATGCACCGCGTGTACGACTGCCGCGATCTCACCCGCCTTCCGACGGTGGGCGAGATCCGTGGGGTGGCCGAGATGTTCCGGCAACGGGTCGATCCGGGCATCAAGGCCAGGCGGGCAGTGGTCGTCAACCCTGGAGCCCAGTACGGACTGGGACGCATGTTCCAGGCGCTCCTGGACCTCGTCGGCGTCGAGCTGAACGTATTCTCCGACCTCGAAGAAGCGATCACCTGGGCCGCCGAGCCCGGGCCGCGCGCCGTCTAGCGAGAGCAGAGGCGCCGCGTTAGGCATCGTGCCACCCCGTGCCCGCGGTGGTGAGTGCTGGTGGATGCCCTGTCACCGCTGGGTTCGCACGCGATCGGGGCCATAGCGGCCTTGGGCTTGCATGGGATTCAAAATAAGTGAGCCCAGGCAGTTCCTCCGGGAGCGAGCCCGGGGACGGTCCGGACCAGCCACGGTCCGACGGGCTTACCACGCCCGCGCTGATTTCGACATAGGCCCGGCAAGCGCTGACCCCTCTGCCGACGGTTGGTGACTCCCATGAGCGGCAGAGTTTGCGACTATGGAATCGACGCAGCACGCGCAGCACGCCACCGAACCGAATCGGCTGCTCCGGGCTATGCCTCCCGACGAGTACGCGGCCCTCATCGAATACATGGAGCCAGTCGAGTTGCCCTCGCGGTACGTGCTCTGGCAAGCCGAAGCCACCATCAGGTCGCTCTATTTTCCGCGCAGCTGTGTCGTCTCGTTCCTGCTGCCGCTCAAGGACGAGCAACCCGTCGAAGCGGCGACGGTGGGACGGGAAGGCATGGCCGGCACTCCCGTGCTGCTGGGCGTACGCGTCACCAACGTCCAGGCGATCGCGCAGGTCCCGGGCGCCGCACTACGCGTTGACGCCGAGCGTTTCATGGCGCAGGTGCGATCAGCGGATGGAAAACTCTTTCCGCTCATGCTCCGCTACGCGCAGGCGCTCCAGGAACAAACCACGCAATCGGTAGCGTGCAACCGTCGTCATGGCATCGACGAGCGCTGCGCGCGATGGCTGCTCATGACACAGGATCGTGTGGGCACCGATCGGTTCCCCCTCACGCAGGAGTTTCTGGCGTTCATGCTCGGCGTGCGACGCGCCACAGTCACCGTCGCGGCGGGCATGCTCCAACAGGCCGGGCTCATCCGTTATCACCGCGGTCAGATCATGGTGCTGGACCGCGAAGGGCTGGAGGCGGCGAGCTGCGAATGCTACGGGGCGGTCCGGCGAACATACGATCAGTTGCTGGGCGACGGAGGTTCCGGGGCCTCATCAACATGAATCGAACGAGACGTCCCGCCGCGTACGCTGGCGTACATTCGAGTGCACGCGAGCGTACGAACAAACCGCCGTAAGCCGTTGTGGCGCAAACACTTGTATGGCGTCAGCGCTCCTGCTAAAATGAGTCTATCCACGTCGCGGAATGGCGCGACGAGTCCAGTCAGCTGGAGAGGGTGACGCATGCATATGGATTTCCGGTATGTGGGGGTCTCGGGTAACGCATCACGAGCCGGGAGTGTGGCCGGCGTGGCGTCGAAAGTGGCCGACCTGCTGTCGGACGGCCGGATGCAGGCCCAAGTGCGAAAGGGCGCCGTACCAGAAGCCCCATGGCGGGAGGCCCTCCGGGCTATGTGCGATGAAGCGCACGCGACGGGCGTGCCGCCGGAGCAGCTGCTCCGCGAGGTCAAGGAGGCAGTCGCTATTCTGTGCGACACGTGCGCTGTCCCCTACGGGCCGGCACGCATGGAGTTCACGAGCCGCGTCGTGACACTCTGTATCGAGGAGTATTACGCGTTTGCCGGTGATATCAGCGCCGGGACATAACGCTTCCTCAGACTCCACCCGATCGAGCAGATGACAATGGCCACGGCCAGGAGACCGGCCGGCCGAGGACGCAACGCACCGGACAGTACTCCGAGTGCAACGGCGGTTGGAGTAGCAGCGGCGGAACGCCAAGCCGCGCCCCAGCATTCGATCGGAACGCCAGAGACTGGCGGGCGCGCAGGTATGCGTCACTGCCCCGCCGAACCATAGGTGGTTGCGCGTAGCCGGCCGGCCCGGTAAATGCTTGGGATGGTAAGCATAGCCGTGCCGTCGGTGGGACCCGGACGCGCCAAGGCAGGTGGCGCTTCGCGGGCAGCGCGGTGTGTCCCGTCGTACTCTCAGGCGGTCCCGTGGCGATTCTACACGTCGAAGACAACGATTCGGTTCGACGCGCAGTCCACCGCGCGCTCACGGTGTTCGGGCTCGCGGTCGTGTCCGTCGAGGGGGTGGGCGCCGCGAAGGCGGCACTCGCGGAGCGTACCGACATCACCGGCGCGTTGCTCGACATCCAACTCGGTGATGGGAGTGGAATCGACCTCTACCAGTGGATTTCTACCCACCGCCCCGACCTCGCCGAGCGCGTCGCGTTCGTGACCGGCAACGCGGACGCGGAGAGCTCGGCACCGCTGGCGGCGATTGGCTGCCCGGTATTCCCGAAGCCGTGCGCGATCCTCGACCTCACGCGCGTCGCCGCCGAGTGGGAGGACGCGGCGGACGCCAGTCCTCGGTGAACGCGCGCTGAGTTCTCCCCCGCCAGGCCCATCGAGCACGCGCAGGCGAAGCGACTCCGGAACCGCGCGTGCGGCACGTCCGCTGCACGGCTCACTCGAATACCTCGCGATCCGTCCGCCTAACGATCTGGATTCACAGCTCGAGGGCTCCGGCGGCGGGCGGCCCGCCCCGCCCCGTCAGTAGGGCCGCGTTAGGCGCTCTCCGCCACGGCGGCCATGCCGAGTGAGGTGAGGTCGACCAGAAAGACGTGGGGCCGGTCCGAGTCGGTCTCGTAATTCGGCAGCTCGTGCAGCAGCGCGAGGCCCTCGCTCACGGCGAGCGCGGAGAAGTGCGCGTCAACGTCGTCTCGGCGGTCGATTTGATTCTCGGGCCGCCGCTCCGGGAGGCCGCGGAGCCACGCTATCAGTCCGGTGTCGTACGCCATCCGTCGTCACTCCGCTCGAAGACGTTCCCCTCCTCCGCCGGTCAGCACCATCGTCCGCGCTGCCCGGCTCCCGCAAGAGTTGCCCTGGGCGCCTCCCGTCGGTCCCGCAGCGATCCCGTACCGCGCGCGACGTATGCGGTCGGCATGCCGCCGTGCCTGATCTCGCGCTCACTGGTTGCGGTCGGCGACTGCACTCGTGCCGCGTACAATAATTCACCGCGTCCGGGGAGCGCGAGCGTGAAACGGCGAGGAACACTTACTCCCGTGTCCCGCGATCCACGTGCCTCGCACGCAGCGGTCGAGCGGGTCGGGTCGCGTCGGCCGCGGCTGGCGGGACCGACGGCCCCGGCGCATTTTGCGGCGGCGCCCAGCCGCGGCGCAGAACCCGAGTACGGGACTAAGGGTGGATACGAAGCAATGGCCCGCGTGGCCCACGTGGCCACGACGTGTCTGGCATGGGGCGGTCCGGGGCGCGCTCGTCGCGGCGGTGATCGGCGTCGCGGGCCTCGGCCTCTACCTCTGGGCGCCCGACGACTTCGGCGACACGCCGCGGATACTCGCGGCCGTGGCCGCCGGCGTGTTCGCGTTCCACGTGATGATCATGCTCCTCGCGCCGCTCGGGCGGTCACGCGCCGGGCGGCTCGCCGCCGGTGCGGCGGCGGGCGCGGTGCTCGGAGTCGTCAGCGGGCGGATCCTGGCGGCCTCCCCGCAGGCGTGGGAGCGCGGCCCGTACTGGGTGCTCGGTTGCGTGGCGGTCGGGATGGTGCTGGGGCGGCGGGAGCTTAACCGGCTGTACGACGACTAGGAATGCTGCGTGACGGGCGGCCACGCCGTACCGCGCTCGCACTTCGCGCGCGCCGATCACGCGGACCTCGAGCCGCTCAAGCGGGCGATTCTGGGGCGGCGGGAGGAGCTGACCCGGCCCTAGTACGGCCGGAAGTGCTGCCAGGCCAAGTACGCGAACGCCCCCAGGATCGGCACCCACAGGCCCCACGCGAGTTTGCCGCGCACGAACACGGCGGTCGCCGCCGCGCCGAACACGAGCCCGGCCGCCAGCCACGCCTTGGGGGCTGTGAGCGCGTTGAGGAGGAATCCGAACACGTCGCCTAACGCGCCGAATATGGCGTCGCTCATCGGGACCTCTCGTTCGGGATGCTGGAGTACGCGACCCCGAACGGTGCATGCTCTGCCGCGCGACCGCTACCAGGCGGGCAGCGCAGCGCCGGCAGCAGGGACATCTTGCGAATCGCGTCCATCAGCGACAGCGACTTTTCCTCTCGGACATAACGAGCAAGTACTCGCGAGTACGTCCCGGCCTGACGAGGGTGGCTCGACAGGCCGTCGCTGGCGATCATCGTGAGCGGCAATGTGGCTGCCATGGCGACGATCGAGTCCGGATTCATGTGGATGAGGACGTACACCGCCTTGCCCGATGCGTGCAGCGCATCGAACCTCGTCTGCGTCAAACGCTCGCCTGTTTCGGGAAGCTCGATGGCATCATAGCCAATCGACCGCCGCTCTCTCCAACCGGGATTGAACAGCGCCGACGCGATGCTCGTCATCCCCGCGCCATACGGATACGCCTCGGTGGTGATGTCGAGCCCTCGTGCGCGAGCCCCTTCGATCATCGTCAGGCAGTCGCGCACGAATCGGATGCGGCTGGAGTTAATGTGGACGATGTGAACCGGCGCGCCGGAGACCGCGCTCGCTGCGATCATTTCGCCGACGGACTCAACACTGGACCCGGGCTCGAGCGCGCCGACGCTCCGGATGTGAACAAACACCGGCAATGCCATTTCGCGGCCTCCTGGAAGATCCGGATGATCTCGAGCCGCGTTGCGCCAGGCGTGTATTCCAGCCCCATCCCACGCCTAACGCGCCGGCGGTGAGGCCCCTGTCGAGGAACGCGAGCTGACGCGCAATCTGTTCGTCGCTGGCAACGTTGTTTGTCGCTGGCCCGATGGCGGATCGTCGATCGATCCCGCTTCTCCCATCACGCTTGTCGCAAGCGTGTCGCAAAGGCGAGCACGCGCGCCGCTTCCTGGCTCACAGTGGCGCCATAGTTGATCAGCGCTTTTCCCTCACGCACCGCCACAAATTTTGCAAAGTCAGGCACGCCGCTCTCCATCTGAGCGCAGACGTCACACCGTCCAACGCCTTCAACCGATACGCGGCCGGACTCTGGTCGTGCTGATGAAGTCAATGAATCTCTCAGTGGCGGCATAGTCCGCGTTCGCGAGCGTGACGATGCCTGACCGCGTCGCGGGAATCACAATGTTCTGCGTCACGATGCCGGCGATCCCACCACCATGCGAGAGGATCACCGCGTCGCCCGTCTTCTGAACACCGAGCCCGCAACCGTAGGTAGTCAGCCGCCCGTCGGTCAGCGCACGCGGCGTGGTGAGCTTGGAATACGAGGCAGGACTGAGCACCTTGCCATCGATGAGCGCGAGATCCCAGGCCAGCAAGTCGGTCGGCGTTGACCAGATCGCGCCTGCGGCACCGATCCATCCCTGCGCTTCGGGTGCAACGGTCGTGGGGTCTGCGAGCGCGTACGACGTGTAGCCGTTCGCGGTATTGGAATCGTTAGGGATTCGATCGAAGGCCGTGCGCGTCATGCCGATCGGTGTGAAGATCCGCTCTTTCATGAACTCACCGACCGATTTTCCCAATGCCGCCTCGATCGCCTTGCCGAGGATGAGGAAGTTCGTGTTGCTGTACGACCATCGCGATCCCGGCTCGAAGTCGAGGGGACGAGTCGCATAACGCGCGATGACGGTGTCGGTCGGTTCCGGCTTCGCCATCTCGCGCACCACGAAGTCGAGCGGGTAGTAGTCCCGATAGCCGGAGACGTGCTGCCCGAGATCCAGGAGCATGACGTCGTTCGCTCGCGTCGCCGACGGGAAATATTTCGCGACGCGATCGTTCATTGACAGCTTGCCCTCCTGCTCGAGCAGCAAGGCGGAACTGCACGTGAACTGCTTGGTGACGGAGCCGATGCCGAACATGGTCGTTGGGGTCACCGGCAGCTTCGGTTCGAGCGATCGAAACCCGTAGCCTTTGGCGAGGACGACTTTCCCGTCCTGCATCACGCCCACGGATAATCCGACGAGTCGTTTCTCCGCACGACGCGCTGGATGAGGGAATCGACCTCGTTGACGTCGATCGCCGGAACGGAACAGTTGGCACGCGAGGCGTGAGCACGACCTCGGATGAAAGGCCCGAAAACAGCAAAGCGCGCAGTCCGTCAGGACCGCACGCTTTACCAAATAGCAGGGGCGGGACTCGAACCCGCGACCCCGGCATTATGAGTGCCGTGCTCTAACCAGCTGAGCTACCCTGCCGCGCTGGGACACGGATAATAACATCCTGCGGCGGCTGGCCATAGTCGCCGCCGATCATAGCCTCCCGCGAGCGCGTCGGCAGGTTAGCGGATTCTTGACCGGAGCTCATGCCCCGCTCGTCATCTGCCGTACCCCGCTCTGGGAGCCTGTCATGACGACGCCCGCCCGGCCGACGCCAAGGCACAACAACGTCGCCGCGATCGTCTCAGAAATAGTCGAAGAGGCACGGAAGAACGCCGAAGAACCGGCGCCTTCCAGGTCTCGTGCGGTTCCCAGCTACATCGCTGCCGGGGTCGTGTTCGCCATGTGTGCATGGGCCTGGATCGCTCCCCCCGCGTGGCTCGTCCCCCAGCCAGTCGGTGCGCCGTCCCGTGACTATCGCGAGGCGAGCGCACGAGTCGCGCTCGCGCTCCACGCTCAGCGCATCGAGGCCTACCGAGCGTCGCACGGTCGGCTGCCGGGCACGAAGCAGGAAGTCGGCATCGCCAGCGAGCAGATCGCCTACGATCGAACCGACAGCCTGAGCTTCGAGCTCGTTTCCCGAGTGGACGGCCAGCCCGTGACGTACAAGTCGTCGCAACCGCGCGACCGCTACCTCGCCGAAGCGATGACCGCCCTGAGCCGAGCCCGCCGATGAAGCGCCTAACGAAGATTCGTCGACGAACGCGTCGCGGGTTCTCGCTGATCGAGCTCATGACGGTCATGGCCGTGATTGGCCTGCTCGCAGCGCTCAGCGTGCCGCGGTACCGCGACATGAAGCGCCGGGCGTACTCCGCGAATGTGCTGAGCGACTTCAACACGGTTCGCGTTGCCGCCTACAACTACTTTGCCGACAACTCGACATACCCGCCTGACGGAAGCGCGGGTACCCCGCCGGCGTCCATGACCAATTACCTGCCGCAAGAACTTCACGTTCGCCAACGACAACTACACGCTCGACTACGATGTGTGGCCATCGCCGTTGGACCCGACGCAGCTCGTCGTTGGCGTCACGGTCACGTCCAGCGATCAGGAGCTCGTCAACATGATCGCGCGAAACGTTCAGGCCGGCGGCATCGGGATCAACGTCGGAAGTGGCTACACCTACATCTTCGCGGGGCTGTAGCCGAGTATCCCTCGAAGACGAAAACGAACGAGGCCGCCCTATAGGCGGCCTCGTTCGTTTTCAGGCTTCACATAGCGGGGGCGGGATTTGAACCCGCGACCTTCGGGTTATGAGCCCGACGAGCTACCAGGCTGCTCCACCCCGCGTCAGTGCCTTGAATCTAGACTCGTGAACATCGAAGTCAAGGTGGGGCGCCACGTTGCGATGGCGTGCTATTGCGCGTGATTGCTATTGCCTCGAGACTGATGATGCATTAGCGCGCGCGTGCAGAGTCGACGGTGGCGAATCGATACAGCAGTTCCTTGTCGCCGCGGACCATGCCGAATTCCTCACGCGCGATGCGCTCCTGAACGGTCGCGTCGGTCAGGATCGCCTTCTTTACACGCGCCAGCGAATCGACGTCGTGACGCAGCGAATCGATCTGCGCGCGAAGCCGAATGGAACGCGACCGCTGCGCCAGGAGATCGTCGGTGCCCCACTCACCGCCCTGCACGGCGAACACGATCGCCGCGATGACGACGCACCAGAAGAGCACGCGCCGGATCATCGACCGTCACAGCCCATAGATCGCGCCACCGGGGAACTCCGCCGAGTCACCGAGCTGCTGCTCGATGCGAAGCAGTTGATTGTACTTCGCGACACGGTCGGTGCGCGACGCACTGCCGGTCTTGATCTGGCCTGCACCCGTCGCGACCGCGAGATCGGCGATGAACGTGTCCTCGGTCTCGCCACTGCGATGGGAGATGACCGACAGGTAGCCGGCGGCGCGCGCCATGTCGATCGCCTCGAGCGTCTCGGTCAACGTGCCGATCTGATTCACCTTGATGAGGATCGCGTTGGCGACGCCGTTCTCGATCCCGCGCGCGAGCCGCTCGGTGTTGGTGACGAACAGGTCGTCGCCGACGAGCTGTACGCGGTCGCCTAACGCCTTCGTGAGCTGCGCCCAGCCCTCCCAGTCATCCTCCGCCAATCCGTCCTCGATCGAGACGATGGGGTATTCCTCCATCCACTTCGCGTAGAGCTCGACCATGCCGCCCGCATCGCGCGTACCGGCCCCGCTCTTCTTGAACGTGTAGGTGCCGTTGGAGTGGAGCTCGGACGCCGCCACGTCCAGCGCGAGCGCGACCTCCTTGCCGGGTGCGTACTTGGCCCCTTCGATTGCCTCGATGATGACCTGCAGCGCCTGTTCGTCATCCTTGAGATCCGGCGCGAAGCCACCCTCGTCGCCGACGCCCGTCGCGAGCTTCCGCTTCACCAGCACTTTCTTCAGCGAGTGGAAGACTTCCGCGCCAACGCGCAGCGCCTCCGAAAACGAGTCGACGCCCACGGGGACCACCATGAACTCCTGAAAGTCCACGGTGTTGGTCGCGTGCGCGCCGCCGTTGAGGATGTTCATCATCGGCACCGGCAACGTCCGTGATAGCGGACCGCCAAGGTAGCGGTACAGCGGGAGCCCGGTCTCCATCGCGGCCGCGCGCGCGGTCGCCATCGAGACGGCGAGGATCGCGTTGGCGCCCAGCTTCTCCTTGTTAGGCGTACCATCCAGATCGATCATCGTCCGATCGACCTCGATCTGGTCGGTGGCTACGAGTCCCTTGAGTGCCGGCGCGATCTTCTCCTCGATGTTGCGCACGGCCTTGCGAACGCCCTTCCCGAGGTAGCGGGTCGGCTCGCCGTCACGCAGCTCACGCGCTTCGTGCTCGCCGGTCGACGCGCCGCTCGGGACAGCCGCTCGCCCCACCGCCCCACTGTCGAGCGTGACATCAGCCTCGACGGTCGGGTTGCCTCGGCTATCGAGAATTTCGCGAGCGGCAATGTCGATGATCGTGGACATGCGAATTGTCGGTGATTGGGGTTGGGCAGAAGCGGAACCGTCGGCGCGGCCGGCGCCGACAGGGGTCGGTCAATCAGCGGCGGAGGCGCCCTCACGCGCCGGCGCGGTCGGCGCCACACTCTCGATTGCATACAGGTCGCGCATCGCCACGGCCATACGATCCCGCACCAACCGCGACAGACGATTGCGATCCTCGTATGTCAAACCATCAGCCGGGATCGGCTCGAGAAAGTGAACGTTCACGACGTGCGGCCGGACGAAGAACGAATCGCGCGGCAGCACCTCGATCGTGCCGTGAACGATGGTCGGAACGATGGGGACACCGGCGGCGACGGCGAGCACGAACGGCCCCTTCTTGAACTCGCGCAACCGGTAGTCGTAGCCGCGCGTGCCCTCGGGGAAGACGACGACGGACGCACCGGCGCGGATGCGCTCAGCCGCCGCGCGGTACGACTCGAATGCAGACTTCCGGTTCTCGCGCTGGATCGGGATCATGCCCGCCGCGCGTGCGGCGCGCCCGAAAATTGGAACGCGAAACAACTCCGCCTTGCCAATGAATTTGTAGCGCGGCAAAACGGACGCGAGCGCGAGCACGTCGAACCAGCTCACGTGGTTGCTGACGAAGATGCGCGGGGCTCCGGACTGCATTCGCTCGGCGTTATGCAGCCGAACACGGATGCCCGCAGCCCACATGAGACACGACGCCCACCACCGTGGCGCGTTGTCGTAGATGCCCCCCTCGCGATCCTTCACGCCGAACAGCGCCGCGATGATGACCATGAAGCCGAAGAGCGGCGTCATGGTGATCGCCGTGAGAAAGACGAGGAGGGTGCGCATCATATTGAAAAGTGGTCGTGACCGGATGGCAGGTCAACGAACCGGCCCTTCGCTGCGATTCTCACCATCCCTTCTCCCGTACCTGGCGCCGAGGCCGTACCAACCCGTGTCAGCGGAACACCGAACTCGCGTGCGAATGCGTGCTCGTCGATCGCGACGGGCGTCGCGATGAGAAGCTCGTACTCCTCGCCGCTGTTCGTCGCATCCAATGGCGACGTGCCACGAACGATGGGCATGGCCTCGAGCTCGAGGCAAACATCGACGCGACTCGCCGCCGCCAAGTGGCGCACGTCGGCCGCGAGTCCGTCCGAGATGTCGATCGCCGCCGTTGCCCCGTGCGCGGCAAGCCACAGCGCCTCGCGAATGCGCGCGGATGGACGCGCGAAGCGTTCGCGATGCTCGGGCAATGGGACGCGTCCATGCTCCCACGCGTCGAGCGCGCAGCGGGGTCCACCGAGCGTACCGGTCACGTAAAGCGTGTCGCCGGCTCGCGCAGCATCTCGACGGAGTGGGTGCGTGGCGAAGCCGAGCACGGTCACCGTGAGCGAAAGCTCGGTGCCGCTCGTGAGGTTGCCGCCGGTGATCGGCGCGCCAAACGATCGCGATGCGTCGCCGATGCCCTCGGCAATTCCGCCCAGCGCGTCGCGCCAGCGTTCAGGAACGCTCAGCGCGACGAGCATCGCGATGGGCGTGGCGGCCATGGCCGCGAGGTCGCTCAGAGCGGCAGTGGCCGCGCGGTAACCTATTTCGGGCGGCTCGAGCCAGGCGCGACGAAAGTGGACGTTTTCCACTGTCGCGTCCGTGGACGCGACGAGCCGAGTACCGGCGGGGACATCGAGCACGGCAGCGTCGTCGCCGATGCCGCGGGCCGCTGTCCCCCAGCGACGAACGAGATCGCGAATGACGTCGAACTCGCGGCCGGGGCCGAGCGAAATGCTATCGCTCACTGACGTCGTCTCGGCGTGACCCGATCGGCGGAAGCACCGCGAGTACGGGCGGGCGCGGCGCCGGAAGTGGTTCGCTCCACACTCGAGCGAGCGCGCCAATGACATCCTCGATGGTCGTGCCGCGCGCGCCGACGCCGTCGGCGATCTCCGCGGCGCGCCCATGAACCCACGCCGCGCACGCGGCCGCTTCGAGCGTGTCGTCTATCTGTGCAACGAGCGTCCCGGCGATTCCGGAAAGGACGTCGCCACTCCCGCCGGTCGCGAGCGCGGGCGTTCCCGTGGCCGAGACGAGGCTTCGTCCGTCGGGCGCGGTAAGCACGGTCGGCACACCCTTCAGCAAGACGACACAGCCCAACCTCTTCGCGAGGTCACGGCCGGCGTCGAATGGCGAACGGAGCACGTCGTCGACCGAGGTTCCGCTCAGGCGCGAGAATTCCACTACGTGCGGCGTGATGAGCGCCTTCCTGTCCACGAGGAGCGCGCCGAGTGCGGATGCGTCGCCCTCGTACGCCGTGAGCGCGTCGGCATCGATGACCACGGGCCCACGCCATACGTGGAGTATCCGCTCGATGAGCGAGCGCGCCGCGTCGCCGCGACCCAGCCCAGGCCCGATGACCACCGCGTGCGCCCAGTCGCAAATGGTATCGCGAATCTCCTCGTCGGACTCGGGCCATGGTCGCGTCAGCGCCGCGGGGGCGACGGTTTGCGAGGGGGCGATGCTCGCCGGATCGACGACGACGCGCACCATGCCTACGCCGCTTCGAAGCGCAGCTTGTGCCGCGAGAATGCACGCGCCGGCCATCCCGCGAGCGCCACCGACGATCGCGACCCGCCGACGCTTCCCCTTGTGCGCGTTGGCCGCGATGGCTGGCACGCGCGCCGCCACCCAGCGGTGATCGATCAGCGTTGGCGCACCATCGTCCGGCATAGCGTGGAGACCGAGACCGATGTCCACGACGACCAGCCGGCCGCACCGCTCACGCCTAACGAGCGCGCCACGCTTCATCGTGCCGAACGTGATCGTGAGATCCGCCGTCACCGAGACGTCGCCCTCGCCGGTGGACGCGTCGAGCCCACTCGGCACATCGAGCGCGACGACACGCGCGCCGTCGGCGCGCAGCTGAGAGACACGCCGGATCGCGTCGGCCACCGCGCCGCGCGGAGCCCCGCTCGAACCGGTGCCGAGGATGCCGTCGACGACGATTTCTTCGCCGCCCGTCGGCGCGCGGTCATCGATCAGCGCGCGCGCGAGCTCCCGCTCGGCACGCGCGTCGTCGGTCTTCGTGTCGCCGACTTCAACCATGCGGACACGAATCCCAGCCGCGGCCAACGCGCCCGCAACGACCCAGGCATCGCCGCCGTTGTTTCCGGGCCCGGCGAAAATCGCCACGCCGCGCGTCAGGCGGTCGCCGAACTCTCGCGCGATCTCCGCCGCGGCGGCAGCGCCGGCGCGCTGCATGAGCGCGCGCGATGGAATGCCGCCGTCGATCGCAGCCCGATCGCGAGCAGACGCCTGTGCGGCGGTGACGACATGCACGGTCATGCGGGTGTCGTCAGGCGGAAGTACATCGGGGGCGGCAGATGGTGAAACGGCGGCCTGAGGCCGCCGCTGATCGCCGCGAGTCTTCTATTTGTGTGACGGACCCACGGACCGACCGAAACTGATCTCGCCGTTGTCGATTCGCAAGTTGAAGCCGCAGTCGGGGTTGCTGCACACCCAGGCCTTGTAGGTGATTGGCGCGCCATCGCGGCCGTAGTCGCTGAGCGGCAGGAGCGTGCCCTCGCGACACTTTCGGCACATCGGGAGCTCTGTTGGATTCAACGGGTCCTCCATCACTTCGCAGTGAGGATCCGGGCACGGCGTGTCGTGGTGACGCCGGGTGAGCGGACGCTAGGCCTGACCGGCGCGTCGCCAGGGATAGTCACGCTCGAACGCCTGATCGAAGCCGAACACATCCGCGAAATCGAGGCGCGAGTCGGTGGGTTGACTGATGAGAAGGCCGAGGTCCACGAGCGTGAACACGACGTCCCCGAGATCTGCGGTGGAGCGAACGCCCCAGTGATCGAGCACCAGGCGCGCCATGACGCCGTAGCGGTCGAGCGCGAGGTCCCGACAGGCCTCCGCCAGCTCTCGACCCGTGATGTGCCGCCGCTCCGGGAGACGCGACTGCGAGAACTCGAGCGCCGAGAGAATGAAGAGGTACGCGTGCTCATGGAACCGCGGCTCGCGCAGGCGAATCTGGTCCATGATACCGTCTCGAAACGCCAACTCCGGCAATGCTTATCCTCTGACCAAAGGGTTCGTGTCACTCGGCGCCGCGACACCACGGTCCGCCCTTGGGAGCCGAGGGCAGGTCCCATGCCCTGCCCGGCTACCCATGGCTAAGATGTGTGCCCGTTCGGCGGGGCACAACTCCCGGAGTCCCGCTGCGATGACGAGTGACGGCGAGCGAGGGGCACGTTACGGGTGTGATGTCCGTGACGGTCGCGGTCCATCGTCGATTAGGCGAGCCTAACCGCCGGACGTGCCGTCCCCACACGCGTGTGCTGCCTAACGCGCTGCACGGGTCGATTGCCGAGGGCTCACAGCGCCTGACGCCGCGGCTCCGCTCGGAATGACCTCGCGTCACGACGCCGCGACGACAGGTGCCGGGTAGAGCGGGAATGCCGACGTCAGCTCCCGCACATCCGCGCGCACGCGCTCCGAGACGCTCGCGTCGTCCGGCGACTGCAGCGCCGTATCGATCAACTCCGCGATGCGCTCCATGTCCGCCTCCTTCATGCCGCGCGTCGTCACGGCTGCCGTGCCGATGCGCACGCCGCTCGTCACGAACGGCGACTGCGTCTCCTTCGGGACCGTGTTCTTGTTCACCGTGATGCCCGCGCGATCGAGCGCCTGCTCGGCCACCTTGCCCGTCAGTCCCTTGCTGCGAAGGTCGACCAGCATCAGGTGGTTGTCGGTTCCACCCGACACGATGTGAAATCCACGCGCCATGAGTGCCGCGGCCAGCGCTCGCGCATTCGCGATGACCTGGGCCGCGTAGTCCTTGAACGACGGGTGGAGCGCTTCCTTCATCGCGACCGCTTTCGCCGCGATCACGTGCTCCAACGGTCCGCCCTGCAGGCCCGGGAACACCGCCTTGTCGATCGCCTTCGCGTGCTGCGCCTTGCACAGAATGAGTCCACCACGCGGTCCGCGCAGCGTCTTGTGCGTCGTCGTGGTGACGACGTCCGCGTGCGGAACAGGGGATGGATACACGCCGGCGGCCACGAGTCCGGCGAAGTGCGCCATGTCCACCATGAAGATCGCGCCGACCTCGCGGGCGACGTCGGCGAAGTACGCGAAGTCGATGACGCGCGAGTATGCACTGTATCCGGCGATGATCATCTTCGGCCGATGCTCGAGCGCCAGCGCGCGCACCGACTCGTAGTCGATCAGACCCTCCTCGTTCACCTTGTACGACACCGGGCGGTACAGGATGCCGGAGAAGTTCACCGGCGACCCATGCGTTAGGTGCCCGCCATTCGACAGGTCCATGCCGAGGAACGTCTCGCCCGGCTTGAGGAACGCGAGGAACGCGGCGGCGTTCGCCTGCGCACCCGAGTGTGGCTGCACGTTCGCGTGCTCGGCGCCGAACAGTTGCTTCGCGCGGTCGATCGCGATCTGCTCCACCTGGTCAACGAACTCGCAGCCACCGTAGTAGCGCTTGCCGGGCAGGCCTTCCGCATACTTGTTCGTCAGCGGCGAGCCCATCGCTTCGAGCACGGCGGGCGAGACGAAGTTCTCGCTCGCGATGAGCTCGAGGCCATCGTTCTGGCGTTCGATCTCGCGGTCGATCAGACGAGAGATGTCCGGGTCGGCGTCACGAAGCGCCGAACCCGGCGGACAACGATCCCATTCCGACCAGGTGATCATCCCGTTGTCTCCTGAACCTCGGTGATTGGTGCGACCGGTGCGATCGGTGTCCTGTTTGCTCATGCTTCGCGCGGGAACGGCGGCCACGTGCGCACGAGCGATCCGACGGCCTTCAGGCGCCGCTCGGCGAGGCGATCGGCAGCGACGTACGTCGGAATGGACTGCTCGCGCGCCAATTCGAAGACACCGAGCAACGTGTCGTAGATCTCGTCGGCCTTTCGAAGCGAGCGCTCGCGCGTCCACCCGGCGAGCTCACTGTATACGTTGATCACGCCACCGGCGTTCGCGACGTAGTCCGGCGCGTAGAGGATACCCTTGGCCTCGAGCTCTTCGCCGTGCCGCTCTTCCAGGAGCTGGTTGTTCGCGCCGCCCGACACGATCTCGACGCGGAGCTTCGGCATCGTCTTGTCGTTGATGATGCCGCCGAGCGCGCACGGCGCGAAGATGTCGGCCTTCGTGCCGAAGATCTCGTCGTGCTCCACGGCCTGCGCTCCGAACTCATCGACCACGCGCTTCACCCGCGACGCGTCGATGTCCGTGACGATCAGGCGTGCACGCGCGGCGTGGAGCTCCTTGCACAGATAGTAGCCGACGTGGCCGAGCCCCTGCACCGCGATCGTCTTACCTTCGAGCGAGTCCGAGCCCCAGCGATGCTTCGCCGACGCCTGAATCGAGCGGAACACGCCGTGCGCTGTCACGGGCGACGGGTCGCCGGACTTGTTGGCGAGACCGGTGACGTACTTGGTCTCCATGTGCACGAAGTCCATGTCCGCCGTGCTCGTGCCGACATCCTCGGCGGTGATGTAGCGGCCGCCTAACGAATCGACGAACCGGCCGTGGGCGCGGAACGTCATCTCGCGCTTCGTGCTCCGGTTGTCGCCGATGATGACGGACTTGCCGCCGCCCAGGTTCAGGCCGGCCACCGCGTTCTTGTACGTCATCCCGCGCGAGAGGCGAAGGGCGTCGATGATGGCCTCCTCATCGCTCGCATAGTGCCAGAACCGCGCGCCGCCGAGCGCCGGGCCGAGCGTCGTATCGTGAATGGCGATGACGCCCCGATAGCCGCTCGATTTGTCGTGACACATCACGACCTGCTCGTGGCCCATCTCGGCCATGGTGTCGAACAGCGCGAGGGAGCCCGTGGGCGTGGCGTCTATGGTTGCGAGAGAAGACATGGCGGTGAGAATGGGAGAGGGTGAGCGGGCGCGTTCGTCAGAACAGCGATCATCAGGACTGCGCGTAGAGCTCTCGCGCGATCACGATGCGCTGGATCTCGGACGTGCCTTCGTACAACTCGGTGACCTTCGCGTCGCGGAACAAACGTTCGACGGGATACTCCTTCACGTAGCCGTAGCCGCCGAAGATCTGCACTGCTTCGGTGGTGACGTACATCGCCGTCTCGCTCGCGAGCAGCTTGCTCATCGCGCTGAACTGCGTGATGGGCTCGTCGCGATCCTTCGCGGCGGCGGCCGAATACAGCAGCGCGCGTGACGCGGTAACGCGCGTCGCCATGTCGGCGAGCTTGAACTGGATCGCCTGGAACTCCTTGATCGGCCGATTGAACTGGCGCCGTTCAGCCGCGTAACGCGTCGCGTGCTCGAGCGCCGATCGCGCGATGCCGACCGCCTGCGCGGCAATGCCAAGCCGGCCGTTGTCGAGCGACTGCATGGCGTAGATGAAGCCCGAATGCTGATCACCGAGCAGGTTCGCCGCGGGAACGCGCAGGTTCTCGAAGTGCAGCTGCACCGTCGGCGACGCGCGAAGCCCGAGCTTCGTCCTCCTTCTTGCCGACGTGAAAGCCCGGCAGGTCAGGGGTGATGATGAACGTGCCGATACCGCGCGCGCCGCGACGATCGTTAGGCGTGTCGGTGCGAGCCATCGCCAGAATCACGTCGGCGTGGCTGCCGCTCGTGACCCATGCCTTCGTGCCGTTCAGCACCCAGCAGTCGCCGTCGCGCACTGCCTGCGTGCGCAGTGCCGCGGCGTCGGAGCCGGCCTCGGGCTCGGAGAGCGCGAAGGCGCCTAACCATTCGCCGCGCGCCATCGGCTTGAGGAACTGCTCCTTCTGCTCGTCGTTGCCGTAGCGCAGGATCATCTGCGTCGGCAGCGAGTTGTGCACGCTCATGAGCACCGCGACCGACGCATCGACGGCCGCGATCTCCTCGAGCGCGACGAGGTACGTCCGCGTATCGAGGCCGAGTCCGTCGTACTCCTCCGGAATGAGCATGCCGAGGAATCCGAGCGCGCCCAGCTTGCCCGCGATCGCCTCGTCGTACGCTTCAGCGCGATCCCACGCGTCGGAGTGCGGCGCGATCTCGGCCTTCGCGAAGTCGCGCGCCGTACGCTGGATCTCGCGCTGTTCTTCGGTCAGAGGAATGAGAGCCCAGGACATACGTCAGGCCGTGCCGTACTTGTAGAAACCGCGGCCGGTCTTCCGGCCGAGCCATCCGGCCGCGACGTACTTCTTGAGCAGTGGGCACGGGCGGTACTTCGGGTCACCGAGGCCCTCGTGCATCACCTCGAGAATCGCGACGCAGGTATCGAGTCCAATGAGGTCCGCGAGCGCGAGCGGGCCCATCGGGTGATTCATGCCGAGCTTCATGACCTGGTCGATCGCCTCGGGCGTCCCGACGTCCTCCATGAGCGCGAAGCACGCCTCGTTGATCATCGGCAGCAGGATGCGGTTGGCGACGAAGCCGGGGAAGTCGTTCACCTCCACGGGCGTCTTGCCGAGGCGCGTCGCGAGGTCCATCACGCGACGTGTGGTTTCGTCGGACGTCGCCAGACCGCGGATGACTTCGACGAGCTGCATGACCGGAACGGGATTCATGAAGTGCATGCCGATCACCTGCTCGGGGCGCTTGGTCTGCGCCCCGATGCGGGTGATGGAGATCGAGCTCGTGTTGCTCGCGAGGATCGCGCCAGCGGGGGCGATCCGGTCCAGATCGGCGAACAGACGGAACTTGAGGTCCGTGTTTTCCGTCGCCGCTTCGACCACGACAGTGGCATTGCCGACGCCGCCCAGGTCGGTGCTCGTCGCGATGCGGCCTAACGCCGCCTGCCGATCGTCGGCCGAGAGGGCATTCTTCTTCACCTGCCGGTCCATGTTCTTCTCGATCGTCTCGCGGCCGCGACGGAGCGCGTCCTCCGAAACGTCGATCATGGTGACCGGGATGCCCGATTGCGCGAACACGTGCGCGATGCCGTTCCCCATCTGCCCCGCCCCGATGACCGCGACGCGGTCCGTCATGCTATGGCTCCTCGCGGCGCCTGCGCCGCACGTAGAGGTACAACGTTCCCGACACCAGACCTAGCGCCGCGGGGAGCCCACCCTCGGGACCCCAGACACCGCCGGTCGCCCAATCCGGACCGGCGTCCACGACGCGATAGTCCGGCGTGGTGAACGGAATGCCGCTCACAGCACTGTGCAACACGCCCGCCAACACCCAATTCCACGCCAGGTGCGCGGCGAACGCAGCCCACAGGCTCTGCGTCGCGACGAGCACCGCGCCCAGGAACACACCCGCCAGCACGACCACGGAGATCGACGAGAGCGTCGCGCCCGCATTCTGCAGATGAACGAGCCCGAACACCACGCTCGTCATGCCTAACGCCGCCGGCGTTCCCCACCACTCCTGCAACACGGTGAACGCGTAGCCGCGAAACAGCATCTCCTCCCAGAGCGCCGCCGGGGCCAGGAACAGCGCCATCGCCACTCCGGCGACGATCCAGCTGCCCGCGGGTTCGGGCACAACGCGAAGCCATCCGGCCGCCAGTAGCGGAAGCGATGGAACTCCAATCGCGGCCGCTCCGAGCACTGTCGCGAGCGCGATTGGACGAAGTCGCGCCGAGCCCGCGCCAAGCTTCACCGCTTCCCACCCCCGTGGCTCGACCCACCGAAACGTCAGCAGGTGGCCCATCACGACAGACGCGAGGAGCGCCCACGGGAACAGCACGACCCGCACACCAGCGAGCGCCAGGACCCAGCTCACGAGCGGCACCACCGCGCCGTTGATCACGATCAACGACAGTATGATCGAGGCGGCGAAGATCGCGAGTCGCCACGGAGGCCGAAGCGTGCCCTTGGAGTCCCAAAAAAAATCGCGCGCCGTCAAACAGGCGCGCGAACGGTCGATTTCGGAACCAGCAGGGCGGCGACGAGAGCCTTGACCGCGTCGAGCGGGAGAAACGGGTGAATCGCGAGCGGCAACGCCTGAGCGAGACCACCGGAGATCACCGCGAGCTGAGCGAGGCCACCCAGCAGCAGAACGGTCGTCCCGGCGAGAGCAGCGACCCATCGCCCAAGCAACGTGCTCGTGCGTCGTGCGAGCGCGCCGGACACGAACGCCGCTACGGGATACGCGAACAGGTATCCACCCGTAGGGCCGAGAAAGCGGGCGATTCCGGGCGCGCCGAACGGCGAAAACACTGGAAGGCCTAACGCGCCGGCGACCAGGTACAGCACCATGCTCGCTGCGCCGGCGACCGGCCCGAGCCACATGCCAGCAAGGACGACGACGAGCGGCTGCAGTGTGATGGGCACCGGCGTTCCCGGAATCGGCAACGCGACCTGCGACGCGAGCGCAAGCGCGATGGCGAAGCCGGCGATGCCGATTGCGGTGACGCTCGCGGGGCGCGTGACAGCGAGCGTACCGGCGCTCGTGCTGGTCCTGCCGGTGTTGCTCGTCATCAGTTCACGCGCTCCACGCTGAGGGCCACCGCGTCTCCGCCGCCGAGGCAGAGCGTCGCCAGGCCACGTTCCTTGTCGCGATCCTCGAGAGCGTACAGCAACGTCGTGAGCACGCGCGCGCCGCTCGCGCCGATCGGGTGGCCGAGCGCGATCGCGCCGCCGTTCACGTTCACGCGATCCCAATCCCATTCCAGCTGATCACCATCCGCCAGCGCCTGCGATGCGAACGCCTCGTTCGCTTCGATCAGGTCGAAATCATTGATCGACAACCCGGACTTTGCCATCAGCTTGCGCACCGCGAGCACCGGCGCGAAGAACAGTTCCTGCGGAGCGACGGCGCCGGTTCCGTAGCCCGTGACGCGCGCCATGATCGTTAGGCCGTGTGCGCGCGCATACTCCTCGCTCGTGACCACGAGCGCAGCGGCGCCATCGTTGAGCCCCGGTGCATTTCCGGCGGTCACCGTGAGACCGTCCGTCGAGCCGGACTTCGGCGGGAACGCGGGTCGGAGCTTCGCGAGCGCCTCGAGCGACGTGTCCTTTCGTGGTCCCTCGTCGGTGTCGACGGTCGTCGGTCCCTTTCGCCCCGGGATCTGCACGGGGACGATCTCGGCTTTGAACTTCCCTGCCTCGATCGCGGCGACAGCCCGCTGGTGCGACGTGAGCGCGAACTGGTCCTGACGCTCACGCGTGATCTCGGCCTTCCGCGCCGTGTACTCGGCGTGCGAGCCCATGTGTACGTCGCAGAACGAACACCAGAGTCCGTCCTTGATCATACCATCGACGAGCGTCTGATCGCCCGCCTTCACGCCATTGCGCATGCCGTACATGTAGTACGGTGCGTTGGACATTGATTCCTGTCCGCCGGCGATGATGACGTCGAGGTCGCCGGCCTTGATCGCCTGCGAGGCAAGCATCACCGCCTGCAGTCCGGAACCGCAGACCTTGTTGATCGTTGTGGCCGAGACGGACGACGGAACGCCGGACTTGAGCGCGGCCTGGCGAGCGGGAGCCTGACCTACCCCGCCCTGAATGACGTTGCCCATGATGACTTCTTCAATGTCATCGATGTTCACGCCCGAGCGACGCACAGCCTCGCGGATGGCGATGGCGCCGAGCTCTGGCGCGGTGAGCGGCGAAAGACCGCCGAGAAATCGCCCAATGGGCGTGCGAGTCGCCGCGACGATGACCGGCGTGCGAGATGTATCAGCCATGAAAGCGAGTCTCTAGAAAAAGGGGCTGACGCACGTGGCGTCAGCCCCAGAAAGCTATTGAGAAGGTCAAGCGTCTGGAATCGCTGTCGTCATTCCGAGCGAAGTCGAGGAACGACAACCGTCAAAAGCCGTAGCTCACCTTCGCCCACAGGAAGCGCCCGTTGAACCCGAACGGCGAGATGCCGCTGTACGGGATTCATGCCGAAGTTCGCGTTGCCGGCGTAGTTCCGCGTGATATCGCCGTTGTCGCTCTGCACGTCGGGATAGATATCGAACACGTTATCCGCGCCCACGCTGAACGTCACGCGGTTGAGAACCTTGTACGACCCGCTCACGTCCGTCACCCACTTGGCCGAGAACGTCTGATCGGGCGGCTGGTTCGTGGCGGCGGCGATCTGACGGTTCGTCACCTCTCCGAATCGTTGCGTGCGGACGACGCCGCCAAAGACGCCCTTCGTGTAGTTCGCCGAGAGCAGCAGATTGTCGCGCGGTTGCGCTTCCTCGATGCGTCCACGCTCCGCTCGGCCGAACAGCGCTTCGCCGAAACCGGAGAGCTCGGGCGGCGTCGGAATGACATCCGTGACGTTGGTCTTCGTGTGGTTGTAGCCGCCCGTGAGCCGCAGCACGCCGTTCCGACGGAAATCGATGCCATAGTTCGTGACGACATCGACGCCCTTCGTGCGCGTGTCGATCGCGTTCGTGAAGTAGCGCGCGCCCGCCACGTTGTTCAGCCCAATGGCCGCGAGTCGTGCCTGGATCGCCGCGCCGATGAAGTTCTCGGAGAAGACGATGCGGTCATTGATCCCGATGTCGTAGTAGTCGACGCTGACGGAGAATCGCGACGACGGATCGTAGGTCACTCCAGCGCTGTAGTTGGTCGACTTCTCCGGCTTGAGCGGCTTCGCGCCGAGTGCCTTCGCGCCATCGGTGCTGACCGGCAACGTGAGGATCTCGAGGAATTGCCCATTCACGAGGTTCGTCGCCGTGGACGAGAAGAACGATTGTCCAAGCGAAGGCGCTCGGAAGCCGCTGTTGAAGGCGCCGCGCACCGCGAGCTCCGGAGTGATGGCGAAACGTGCGGTCACCTTGGCTGTCGTCGTCGAGCCGAAGTCGTTGTAGTCCTCGAACCGGCCGGCGAGGCCGACCAACAGCCGCGACGTGACGTCACTCTCCAGGTCGACGTAGAGCGCGTAGTTGTTGCGCGTCGCATCCTGCTCGTCTGTCGGACGGAAACCCGGGAAGCCCTGCGCGCCCGGCGCGGGTAGTACCGTCGCACTGCCCGCGTTAGGTCCGTCGAGAATGCGCTGCCCGCCGTTGATCCACGACGCGTCGTCGCCCGCCTTGATCTGGTAATTGTCCCAACGGAACTCGGCGCCCGCCGCGGTGCGAATCGGCCGACCTTCGCCCAGGCTGAGCTGCTTGAAGAAATCGAGATTGGTCGTGGACTGCGCGAACACGAGGCCGCCGGCATCGAAATCCCGCGGGCTCGACGCGCCCATTGACGCGTTGTTGCTGTTCGCGACGTCGTAGTGCAGCGAGTTCCGCCCGAAGACCGAGCTCGCGTCCCATTGCCAGCCGCCGACCGTTCCCTTGGCGCCGATAGTGCCGGAGGCGTCCCAGATGTTCGTCTCGATCAGTGGCAGAAATCCATTCGGCCACAGCGCGCGCACCGTGTTGTTGCCGTTAGGCAGCCGCCAGTTCGCCGCCGACTCGCCATCGCGTCTGGCTCGCGCCGCCGAACGAGTACAGCTCGATGCCGCGCGCCGTCGTGTAGGAGCCGTTGAACATTCCCATCACGTCCTTCGTCGCCGCATCGCCCAGACGAAGCGTCACGCGCTTCGGGTCATTGTTGCGCGGATCGCCGGCGAAGTACTGCTGACGCGGGTCGATGCCCGCGCGATTCGTGAAGCCGCGGTCCCGGTACTCGACGCCCGCGTGGAAGTAGTTCTGCTGGCCGAACACACTGCCGGCATTCGCCTGCAGGTGGGCAACCTCACCATCGTTCTCTGACGTATGCCCCAGAGTCGCCGCCGCTTCGCCTGGCGTGCTTCCCTTCAACACGATGTTGATCACGCCAGCGATGGCATCCGAGCCGTACTGCGCCGCGGCGCCATCGCGCAGGACCTCGATGCGCTCGATCATCGACGCCGGGATGGCGTTGAGGTCGACGCCGGTCGAGCCGCGACCGACCGTGCCGTTCACGTTGACGAGCGCGCTGTTGTGCCGACGCTTGCCGTTGACGAGCACCAGTACCTGGTCGGGCCCGAGGCCGCGCAGCGTCGCTGGCCTGACGTGATCCGAGCCGTCCGCGATGGACGGGCGCGGGAAGTTGAACGACGGCGCGAGCATCTGCAGGATCTGGTTCGTCTCGGTGCGGCCGGACGAGACAATGTCCGCCGACGTCAGCACGTCGATGGGCACCGGCGACTCCGTGACCGTGCGCGCCTCGCCGCGCGTGCCGACGACCGCCAGCGCCTCGAGCGTGGTTGGCGAGCGCTCGAGCGCGAAGTCCTTCGTGACGGTCTGGCCGGCGGTGACGGTTACGCTGTCGTGCGTGCCGGTCCAGCCGATGAACCGCACGCGGAGCTCGTACCTGCCGGGCCGCAGCACGACGCGATACGTGCCGTCCGTCCGGCTCAGCGCGCCCGACTGCGTGCCGGTGACGAAGATCGTCGCGCCCGCAAGCGGTTGGACGCCATCAATGGCGGTGATCTTTCCCGCGACGACTCCCGACGCCTCCTGGGCGAGCGCCGGAGCGGGAGCTCCGAAAGCGAGCGCGCCTAACGAGCCGGCGAGCCCGAGAACGCGTGCGTGCAGACATTGGACGACATGCATGTGGACCTCTACGAATCGGGTGAAGCGTGCGACACCTCCGACCAGCAGCGGCGGAGGTCACTCATGGACCTAATGCTCGGTCGCCGCCGTGGCTAGAGCCGTCATTCCGAGCGAGGGTGTCATTCCGAGCGAGCGGAGCGAGTCGAGGAATCGTGCGTCGATAGAGGGCGCTCTACGCGACGATCGCTCGGCCGACCGCTCGGATGCAGCCGCTGGCGCTCGTCGGAATGACTCACCCGCCCGCGAGCCAGTTTGTGGCGATCGGCCAGCCGTGTTCCGCAGCCGCCTCTCGAAAGAATCCGAAGTGTTCGACCTTGGCGAGGCCGAGCGAACGCGCGGTGATGTGGCGATGCTCCACACGAGCATTCGAGTAGAACGGGAGCAGCGCATCCACCGCTCGACGCGGCGCGAACGTGTGGTCGTCGTCGAAGCTCAACGCCAGGATCGGCCCGCGGTACTGCGCGAACCGTTGCGCGGCGTCGCCGCCGATGGCCGCGACGAGCGCGCCAGGCGATCTGCACCACGCGGCCCAGTCCAGCGCCACTCCCTTCGGCAGGTCCTCGCCGAGGCCGACCTTGCGGCTCGGGAAGTACCCGAGTGCGTGCGAAGTCGCAGGCATGATGAGCGTCCAGAGCGCGCACAACACCCAGCGTTCGCGGTGTCCCCACAACCCCCAGTAGTTGTGCTGCGCCGCGACCATCAGCACGCGGCTCACGGGACTCGGGTCTCGAAGCAATCCGAAGATCTGCCCACCGACGCTGTGGCCGACGAGCAGCAGTGGGACGTCCGGTTGCCAGGCGGCCGCATACGCTACCACCGCGGGCTGATCGACCTCGCCCCACTCGCGCATGGACGCGACGAACCCGCGCAGCGTGCGCGGACGCGATCCTCCGATCCCTCGATAGTCGTACGTGACGACGGCGAATCCGGAGGAGGCAAGGTGCAGCGCGAAGCTGTCGTAGTACCGCCGCCTGACGCCGGTCGCGGCGTTGATGATCACGACGCCGCTGGGCGCGCGCTCGGGAGCGTACGTCGTCGCGGCGATGGAGAACCCGTCGGCCGCGGTGATGCGAACGTCCCTGGACCGCGCCCACCGGTGCGGCACGCCTAACGTGTCCATACCTCCCCGCGGCCGACCCTGTCTGTTCCCTGTTCCCTGGTCCCGGTTCCCCGTCTACGCCGTCCCCGCTTCGAGCTTGAGCGATCTGGATTTCACCTCCGCCAGCACCTTCGCGATGAATGCATCGACGGCCAGCGGAGCCGGCTTCTGCTCCTTCCCCGCCCCGCGCACGTTGATGGCGACCATGTCGCTCTCGGCCTCACGCTTTCCGATCACCGCGAGATACGGGACCTTCATGCGCACGCCTTCAGCGATCTTGTACTTGAGCGTCTCCGATCGCGTATCCGAATGCGCGCGGATGCCGGCGTCGCGCATGCGACGGGTCACCGCTTCGGCGACCGCCGCCTGGTCATCCGTGATCGGCACCACGCGCACCTGCTCCGGCGACAGCCACGTCGGGAACGCACCAGCGAAGTGCTCGATGAGAATCGCCATGAAGCGCTCGAACGAGCCGCTCACCGCGCGGTGGATGATCACCGGGCGATGCGCGGCATTGTCCTCGCCGACGTACGACAGATCGAACCGCTCGGGGTTCGCGTAGTCGAGCTGGATCGTCCCCAGCTGCCACGCCCGGCCTAACGAGTCGGTGACGTCGAAGTCGATCTTCGGTCCGTAGAACGCGCCATCACCGGCCTTGAGCTCGTACGGACGCCCCGTGGCATCGAGCGCCGCCTTGAGCGCGCCTTCGGCCTGATCCCACATCTCGTCGGTACCTACGCGGACCTCGGGACGCGTCGCGAACTTGAGCGTCGCCTCGAGGCCGAACGTGCGGTAGTAGCCGAGGATGAAGGACATGAGCTGGTGCACTTCCTCGGTGATCTGCCGTTCCATGAGGAAGATGTGGCAATCGTCCTGCTGGAACTGCCTGACGCGGGTGAGACCCGACAGCGCGCCGGACAGCTCGTTGCGATGCAGCACGTCGTACGTGTTGTACCGCAGCGGCAGCGTGCGGTACGAGTGCTTCTTCGACTGATACAACAGGTAATGCGACGGGCAATTCATCGGCTTGAGCGAGAAGTCGTGCTCCTTCGTCTCGTTGTCGAGCACGAGGAACATGTTCTCGCGGTACTTGCCCCAGTGCCCGGAGATCTCCCACAACGCCTTGTTGTACAGCAGCGGCGTCTTGACTTCGTGATAGCCGTCGCGCTGGAGCTCGCGCAGATAATCATTGATCGCATTGACCATGATCGTGCCGCGCTCCGTCCAGAACGCCGCGCCCGGCGCGTACTGATGGAACATGAACAGGTCGAGCTGCTTGCCGAGCACACGATGGTCGCGCCGCTTCGCCTCCTCGATGCGGAAGAGGTAGGCGTCGAGGTCCTCCTTCTTCCACCACGCGGTCGCGTAGATACGCTGGAGCTGCTGCCGCTTCACGTCGCCGCGCCAGTAGGCCGGCGAGGCGTGAAGAATCTTGAAATGCTTGAGGTACGACGTGTCCTGCACGTGCGGGCCACGGCACAGATCGATGAACGGTCCATCGGTGTAGGTCGAGATCACCTCGTCCGGACCAAGGTCCTCGATGCGCTCGAGCTTGAGCGGATCATCGGCGAATCGCTTGAGCGACTCCTCGCGTGAGACCTCCTCGCGCACGAACGGATACTTCTCCGCCACGACCTTCCGCATCTCGGCCTCGAACGTTGCGAGGTCATCGGGCGTGAATGGTTCGGGGACTTCGAAGTCGTAGTAGAAGCCGTCCTCGATCGCGGGGCCGAATCCGATCTTCGCATCGGGGCGCAGGCGACGGACGGCCGTCGCGAGAATGTGCGCGGCCGAGTGGCGGAGCACGGCGAGCGATCGCGGATCCTTCTCCGTGATGACCGTGAACGCGCCGCCGCTCCGGATGGGCGTCATGAGGTCCTGCACGTTACCGTCGATGGAAACGGCGATCGCGTCGCGGAGGAGTCGCGACCCGATGGATGCGACGACGTCGCGGGCGAGGGTACCCGCTTCGACTTCGCGGGTGGCGCCATCGGGCAGTGTCAAAAGGATGGACATCGGCGGTCGATAGATACGAGTGGGAACCGGGAACTGGAAACCGGGAACCGATGGCGGCCGAAGGCCGTGACGGCGTCCGATTGATTCAGCATAGAAAGTGGTGTTTGCGAGCCTGGCGCGCGCGGAGAGCGCGGCGCGGTCAACGCGGACGGCGTGGCTTCGGCCGTCCGCTCAGCGCGTTCCGTCGAGCAGCGACGTGACCTGCGGCCCGTAACGGAAGTAGAGTACGAGCCCGGCAAAGAGCAGTACCACGAGCACTACCCAGGGGATCACGCGACCGATCGGAATGCGTTCTTGCGGCGGCATCGTGTGATACAGGGTAAGTACTAGGTGGCCTTCTTCTTGCGGCGGGGTCGCGCTACACTCTCGCTCAAGTTATCGTAGGCTAACAACCTCCGCCACAGGTGCGTGTAATGTCTCCGCTTCGCTATCGCGACGACGACTCTCAAACGAGCGGGCTGCTCTACCTCGCAGCAGGCGCCGTACTGGGCCTCGCCGCAGGACTCGTCGTCTCCGATCGCTTCGGAGGATTCTCTGCGCTCACATCCAAGCTCCGCGACCGCGTCAGCCGTGTTCGCGACGAGGATGTGGACGACGAAGAGTCGGATGCCGAGGTCGACGAGGACGAGGACGATGAGGCGCTCGAGGAACGTGTCCTCGAGGCTTTCCGCAACGATCCGTTGCTGAGCGAACGCGCCATCGACATTGGCGCCATCGGCGACGGCATCATCGAATTGACTGGCTGGGTGCACGAGCCCGACGAGGCGACGCACGCAGTCACCATTACCCGCGGCGTGCCCGGCGTCGAGACGGTCGTCAATCGACTCGACGTGCGGATCGCCGGCAGCGAGGATCTCATGGACGAGATCGATGACGACCCGAGCGCACCGCTTCCCGGCGGTCGCTGGGAAGGACAGCAGGTCGGCACCGGCCGGCGGCGCCAGGGCAACTCCTCGGAGGCCGACCGCCACGCCGATCCGAAGCCTGAGCTGGAAGATCGCTGGCTAGGCAAGGAAGAAGCGCTTCGCGAAGCCGCCGGGGAGACCGAAGGCATCGCCGAGCGTCGTCGCAGCGCAAAGAAGACGCCGAAGGGCGACCGCACCGGCGGCTCGCCAATTTCGCCCACGGGCGTACCCAAAGCCGATCACGTAGCCGATCCCGATACGGGCCCGGACTCCATGCGCGCAGACTGACGCGGACCGTTCCGCGACATGAGCCGACGAGCCGCGAGCCCAGCCTCGCGGCTCGTTTTGTTTGCGTGCCACTCAATGTCGGTCAACCTCAGTCAACGGCAGTCAACTTCCGACGCACTACTCCTCGACTAACTTCCGGTCCCATGAGTTCGAACGTGCAGGCCAACACACCGACGACTCCGCAGCCCGACTTTCCGCCACAGTTCGATTTCGCCTCGGTCGAGCGCGAGATCTATGACCGATGGCAGCGGGCCGGAGCGTTTTCCGCCAACGTGTCGCACTCGGTGCGCATGGATGGCGATCGACAGCCGTTCACGATCGTGATGCCCCCGCCGAACGTCACGGCTGTGCTGCACATGGGGCACGGGCTCGATAACACGCTGCAGGATGTGCTCATCCGCTGGCGGCGCATGTCCGGCGATGAGGCGCTCTGGGTGCCGGGCACCGACCACGCCGGCATCGCGACGCAGAACGTCGTCGAGAAGATGATCGCGAAGGAAGGGCTCACGCGGTACGACGTGGGTCGCGACGCGTTCGTGCGCCGTACCGTGCGCTTCGTGGACGAGACCGGCGGCGCGATCCTCGGCCAGCTCCGCGCGCTTGGCGCGTCATGCGATTGGTCGCGGGCGGCGTACACGCTGTCGCCAGAACTGTCGCGCGCGGTGCGCGAGGCGTTCGTGCGGCTGTACGAGAAGGGGCTCGTGTACCGTGGGCACCGCGTGATTCACTGGTGTCCGCGCTGCCTGACGTCGCTCAGCGATGAGGAAGCGGAGTTCCAGGACACGCCGGGGAAGCTGTATCACATCAGCTACCCGCTCGCGGGTGAGCCGGATCGATTCATCACCGTGGCCACGACGCGTCCCGAGACAATGCTCGGGGACGTGGCCGTGGCCGTGAATCCCGACGACGATCGGTATCGCGATCTCATCGGTCGCACGGTGGTGCTGCCCATCGCGAACATCGAGATCCCGATCATCCCGGACAGCTACACCGATCCGACGTTCGGGAGCGGCGCGGTGAAGATCACACCGGCACACGACGCGAATGATTTCGAAGTCGGTCAGCGTCACGAGCTCGCGATGCCGATCGTGATCACCGCGACCGGAACGATGGGCGAAGAACCGGGACGCGAAGGCGAGCACGGCGATCCGACGGAGCGTGTGCCCGCGGAGCTCCGCGGCCTCGACCGGTTCGAAGCGCGCGAAAAGATCGCGTCGATGCTCAAGGCCGCCGGTCGGCTCGTGAAGGTCGAGCCGCATCAGCATGCGGTGCGGCACTGTTACCGGTGCGACACCGTGGTCGAGCCGCGCCTGTCGGATCAGTGGTTCGTGAAGATGAAGCCGCTCGCGGAGCCAGCGCTCGCCGCCGTGCGCGACGGCCGCATCCGCGTGGTGCCCGAGCGCTGGGAAGGCGTCTACATCAACTGGCTCGAGACGATTCGCGACTGGAACATCTCGCGCCAGCTCTGGTGGGGCCATCGCATTCCCGTGTGGTACTGCGATGCCTGCGGCCGCGTGACGGTGAGCCGCCACGACGTCTCGAACTGCCCGTCGTGCGCCGGGCCAGTGCGCCAGGACGAGGACGTGCTCGACACCTGGTTCTCGTCCTGGCTGTGGCCGTTCTCGACGTTAGGCTGGCCGAAGGACACGCCGGATCTGCGCGCGTTCTATCCGACGGACGTGCTCGTGAGCGGCCCCGACATCATCTTCTTCTGGGTGTCGCGGATGATCATGGCCGGCTTCGAGTTCATGGGCGAGGCGCCGTACCATACCGTGTACCTGCACGGCATTGCCCGCGACATGAAGCATCGCAAGATGTCCAAGTCGTTAGGTAACGGCATCGACCCGCTCGACGTGATCGCGCGGTTCGGCGCCGATCCGCTGCGTTACACGGTGGTGGCCGGCATGGGCCTCGGCGTCGATATCATCTTCGACCCCGACGACCTCGAGAAGTCGTTCGCGCCCGGCCGGAACTTCGTGACGAAGCTGTGGAACATCGGCCGCTTCCTGCTGACCAACGTGGGTACAGCGCCGGTGCGAACGCTGGCCGAGATCGATCCGGAGCGGCTGACGCGATCCGATGAATGGATTCTCGCGCGCCTCGACGCGGCCATTGCCGAGTGCGATGCCGCCCTCGGACCCGCGCGCCCGAACGGCGGCCACTGGACCGTTCCGGAGCGCACGGCCGGCCTGCGACTCAACGACTTCGCCGAGACGGCTCGGCGCTTCGTGTGGAACGAGCTCGCCGACTGGTATCTGGAAGCAGTGAAGGCGCGTCTCGCGGAGGGCGCGGAAAACCGAGACGATCGCGAGGTCGCGCGAGCCGTGCTCGTGCACGCGTTCGACGGCGCGTTGCGCCTGCTGCATCCGATCGTGCCGTTCGTGACCGAGGCGCTCTGGCAGCGGCTGCCCGGCCGACACGATCACGAGCTGCTCATCACGGCGAGCTGGCCGAAGGCAACCGGCATCCACGACGCCGCCGGAGCCGAATTCGAGTTTATCCGCGAGGCCGTCAGCGCGCTGCGGCAGCTGCGCGGCGAGTACAACATCACGCCCGGCAAGTTGCTGCCGGCGCTCATCGTGCCCTCGCCTAACGCGCGTGCCGCCATGCTCGCCGAGTCGACGCTCATCGGTCGCCTCGCGAGGTGCACGGTCTCGCTCGCGGACGCTGCCCCCGCCGGCGAGGCGGCGGCACATCAGGTCCTGGCCGACGGATCGGAGGTCATCCTGCCGCTTGCCGGCACCATCGACGTCGCGAAGGAGTGCGCGCGGCTCCAGCAGGAGTTGGCGTCGCTCGAGAAGCAGCTCGGCGCGCTCCGGCAGCGACTCGCGAACGACGCCTTCGTGTCGCGGGCCAAGCCCGAGATCGTCGAAGCCGAGCGGCAGAAGGAACGCGAGTGGTCGTCCCGAAGCGAACAACTATCGGCCAAGGTAAAAACATTGTGCGGAGGCTGATCCTTCTCGTGGCCGTCGCGGGGTGTGCGCAACTTGGCTCACCCCCCGGTGGCCCCGAGGATCGTAATCCGCCACATCTGCTGCGGATATCGCCCGATACGAATGCACTGAACGCGCGGCCGAAGAGCGTCGAGCTGCGGTTCGACGAGATCGTCAACGAGCGGCCCGCGCGCGGCGGCCAGGATCTCTCGGCACTGTTTCTGGTGTCGCCGCGGACGGGGCGCGTCGACGTCCGGTGGCATCGGAGCCGCATCGAGATCCGACCACGACGCGGGTGGCAGACGAATACGACGTACACGATCACGCAGCTCCCCGGCGTCAGCGACCTGCGCGGAAACGCCGACACCGCGCAGCATCGCTACGTCTTCTCGACCGGAGCGACCCGTCCCGCGACGGTCATCCGTGGCCGGGTGTTCGACTGGGTCGCGGGCCGCGTGGCGCCGCGCGCGTACGTCGAAGCCGTCCACCTGCCGGACAGCCTAACGTATGGTGAGTACGCGGATTCTGTCGGGCAGTTCGAGATCCGCTACGCACCAGCGGGGCGCTATCTTCTGCGCGCGCTGATCGACGCCAACACGAACCGCGTACTCGATCGCCGTGAGCTGTTCGACTCGGCGACCGTCACGCTCGGCGATTCCCTCACACGCGAGATGCTCGCGTTCGTCCACGACAGCGCCGGACCGGGAATCGCGGAAGTACAGGTGCAGGACTCGGTGACGCTGCGCACCACGTTCGATCGCCCGCTTCAGCCTCGCGTTCCAGTTGTCGCAGGGCAGTTCTCGCTGAAGACTGGCGATTCGACCGTCGTCCCGATCGCGTCGGTCGCGCTTGGAACCGTGTACGAGAAACAGCAGGCGGACAGCGCGCGCGCGAAAGCGGTGGCGGATTCCGTCCGCCGAGTTCAGGAGGCGGACTCGATCCGGCGCGCGAACCCACAGGCGGCTCCTCCGCGCCCAGCGGTACCCCTGCCAGCGGCGCCGCCGACGCAGAGACCCGGTGCGGCCAGGCGAGACACCACACCGCCGCCGAAACCGAGCGCGCCGATCCCGGAGACGTACGCGATCATCAAGCTTGCGCGCCCGCTCGCCCCAACGACGTCGTACCGGCTCCACGTCGACTCGCTCCGCAGCCTGCTCGGGATCGCGCGATCGTCAGACCGGGTGTTCACGACGACGCGCGCGCGGCCGCCGGCAGACACGACCAGGCCGAGGCCCGATTCCGGTCGTCCGGCACCTCCGCGCCGTCCGCCCGGCGACGATGACCGTGCGGCGCTCCGACTGATCCGTAGCCTGTTCTCTTCCGTGCAACCCGCGCCAACCGCCGGGTCGTACGCGTTAGGCACCGAACGCGGTTCGGTCGCGTCACGAGGATCGAGTCGACCGTGAGCGACCACCGGCGCGCGCTGCCATCCGTCGGCGCGCTGTTGGAGAGCCCCGAGTTCGCGCCCCTGCTGGCGCGCGCGCCGCGTCCGCTCGTCGTGGACGCGGTTCGTGCGAGCATCGACGCCGTCCGCGCGAATCCAGCCACCGCGCCGCAGGACGCGCTCGAGTGGGCGCGCGCCGCCAATGAGCACCTCACAGCACGCGAGCGGCCATCGCTCCGCCCGCTGATCAACGCCACGGGGGTCGTACTGCACACGAACCTCGGCCGCGCGCCGCTTGCCGCGCCTGCCGTGCAGGCGATCGTCGAGACGGCGGCTGGCGCGTGTAACCTCGAGTATGACCTCGACAAGGGGGAACGCGGATCACGCTACGTGCACGCCGTGGCGTTGCTGCGCGAGCTCACGGGTGCCGAGGATGCCATCGTCGTCAACAACTGTGCGTCGGCGCTCGTGCTCGCGCTCAACTCACTCGCGGCGGGACGCGACGCCATTGTGTCGCGCGGCGAGCTGATCGAGATCGGCGGCAGCTTCCGCGTGCCCGACATCATGGCGAAGAGCGGGGCGACACTCGTCGAAGTCGGCACGACGAATCGCACGCACCTCGCCGACTATCGCGATGCGATCAGCGACTCGACGGGCGCCATCGTGAAGGTGCACCGCAGCAACTTCGAGGTCCGAGGCTTCGTCGCTGAAGCGGAGTTGGCGGAGCTGTCGCCGGTCGCGCGCGAGCACGCGTTGCCGCTGTTGTTCGATTTCGGCAGCGGCCTGATGCTCTCCCTCGACGAGTTCGGACTCCGCGGTGAGCCGACCGCCCGCGATGCGGTGCGCGATGGCGCGACACTCGTCCTCATGAGCGGCGACAAGCTGCTCGGCGGCCCACAGGCGGGCATCATCGTCGGCGACGCGAAGGCCATCGACGCGTGCCGCAAGAATCCACTCGCGCGTGCGGTCCGCGTGGACAAGCTGACGCTTGCCGCACTGGAAGCGACGCTCGCCCTCTACCGCGATCCTGCGCGCGCGCTGCGGGAGATCCCGACACTGGCGATGCTCACCGCGACAGCGGCGAGCCTCCAATCGCGGGCCGCGCGAGCCGCGTCGCGGCTCCGCGACGCAGGACTCTCGTGCGACGTCATCGAGACCGAGGCCAGCGTGGGCGGCGGCGCGTTTCCGACGGCCCGGATTGCTTCACGCGCCATCGCTTTCGCTGGCAACGCCGACGAGCTCGAGCGACGCGCGCGCCTCGGTGCGACACCCGTGATCGGTCGCATCGCGAACGGACGATTCCTCGTGGATATCCGCAGCGTGCCGGAAGCGCTCGACGATCAGCTCGTGCGGGCATTCGCGGGCTCGCCGACGTGAAACGCTCGTGAGCCGGCGCGCCGCGTTCCTCGATCGCGACGGGACCATCATCGAGGACGTTCACTACATCGCGAATCCCGACGACGCACGCCTGCGGCCTGGTGCCGCGGAAGCGATCGCGGCGCTGAACGCACGCGGCGTTGCAGTCGTGGTGATCACGAACCAGAGCGGAATCGCGCGCGGCATGTTCACCGTCGCCGATTACGAGCGTGTTCGCGACAGAGTCGCGGAACTGCTCGAAGCCGAGGGCGCACGCATCGATGCGACGTACTACTGCCCACACTTCCCGGACGGAACGCGTGAGTGCCCGTGTCGCAAACCGGGCACCCTCCTGTTCGACGAGGCGATCGCCGATCTCGACATCGATGGCGCAGCGTCGGTGTTCGCCGGCGATCGCTTGCGTGATGTCATCCCGGCGCAGAAGTACGGCGGAACGGCATTCCTCATCCGTGCGCCGTCGACGCCGGACGCTGAGATCGAGCGCGCGCCTTCAGTCGGAGCCATGGTCGTGGACTCGTTGCACGAGGCGGTGCAGCGTTTCCTCGATGGCGTAGCGTGATGCACGTCCCCTTCCCTCGCCCGATCCGCGTCCGGTAACATCCGCCACATGACAACGCGCGTGGCCGTTCTCGCGTCTGGAAGTGGGTCGAACCTCCAGGCGATCCTCGATCATTTCGACACGCTCGGCAGCGCCAGCGCTGCCGCAGTCGTGCTGGTCGCGTCGGATCGCGTCGGTGCCGGCGCCCTCGATCGCGCGCGTCGGCATGGAGTCGAGGCGATCACGCTCGATCCGCTGACGCGCCGCGATGGATTGGCGCCGCTGCTCGAGTCACACGGCATCGACTTGATCGCGCTCGCGGGCTATCTGCGTTTCGTCCCAACGGACGTGACACGACGTTGGCGCGGTCGCATGGTGAACGTGCACCCATCGCTGCTGCCAGCATTCGGTGGCTCGGGCATGTACGGGTTGCACGTCCATCAGGCGGTGATCTCGGCAGGGGTCCGCGTGACTGGTGCGACGGTGCACTTCGTCGACGAGGAGTACGACCACGGCGCGATCATCGCGCAATGGCCCGTCCCCGTGCTGGCCACCGACACAGGCGAGGAACTGGCGCGGCGCGTGCTCGATGTGGAGCACGCGCTCTACCCGGCGGCCGTGCACGCAGTAGCCGAGGGTCGTATCACGTTAGGCGACGATGGTGTCGTGCGTGGACTCATGGGTCCGTCGCGCTCGTGCGCGGCATACGCATTGTCGTCCGCCCCGTCACCGTCGATGGCTGACACGCTGTTCGCCCGTCCGGATCGTTGAGCAACACGCACCAGCTCGCACGCAGCTACCCACCCAGCAACCAGCGCCGTTACCAATGCCAAGGGCTCTTCTTTCCGTTTCCGATAAATCCGGCCTGATCGACTTCGCCCGCGGCCTGCGCGCGCTCGAGTGGGAGATCATCTCTACCGGGGGCACCGCGAAAGCGTTGCGCGATGCCGCCATTCCTGTGCGAGACGTGGCCGAGGTCACGCGGTTTCCAGAGATGCTCGATGGGCGAGTGAAGACGTTGCACCCCGTCGTGCACGGCGGATTGCTCGCGCGCCGCGACCTCGAGGAGCACATGACCGCGCTCGCGGATCAGGGCATCGACACGATCGACCTCGTCGCCGTCAACCTCTACCCGTTCCGCGAGACCGCGTCTCGGCCTAACGTGCATCCGGACGCTGTGGTCGAGCAGATCGACATCGGCGGCCCGTCGATGCTGCGGTCGGCGGCGAAGAATTTCTCGTCCGTGTTCGCCGTCGTGGATCCGGAGGACTACCCGCGTGTGCTGGCGGCGCTGCAGGCGCAGGATGATGATGTCGATCTCCGACGCACCCTCGCGGCGAAGGTGTTCGCCCACACTGGTGCGTACGATGCCGCCATCGCGATGTGGTTCGCGGAGCAGCGCGGCGAGCTGTTCCCGTCGCAGATCACCGTCTCGTTCGACCGCGCGCAGTCGCTGCGCTACGGTGAAAATCCCGGGCAGCGCGCCGCCTTCTACGTCGAGCGTGGCCTTGGCGGCCTCGCCGCGCTCCAGCAGCGCGGCGGGAAGGAGCTGTCGTTCAATAACCTGTTGGATCTCGAAGGGGCGCTGATCGCCACCGACCCGTTCGCGGGCGAGATCGCCTGCGCGATCGTGAAGCACACGACGCCGTGCGGCCTCGCGGTTGGCGCGTCGCCGGTCGAAGCGTATCGCAAGGCGCTCGCGTGTGACCCGGTGTCCGCGTTCGGCTCGGTGATCTCGTTCACCACGGCCGTGGACGTCGACGCCGCCGAAGCGGTGTCGAGCCTGTTCGTCGAGTGCGTCGTCGCACCGGAGTTCTCACCGGAAGCCCTCGACGTGCTCGGCCGCAAGAAGAACCTGCGCGTGCTCGTGGGCACCGCGCGCTGGTCGCCGCGCGCGCTCGACTTCAAGCGCGTGCGCGGCGGCGTGCTCGCACAGGAACGCGCGCCTAACGCTGCGCGATGACGCGTCATGGCAAGTCGTGACGCGGCGCCAGCCGACGGCCGAGGAGCGCCGGGACATGCTGTTCGCCTGGCGGGCGGTAGGGTCCGTCAAGTCGAACGCGATCGTGCTCGTACGCGACGGCGCGACGATCGGCATCGGGGCCGGCCAGATGTCGCGGGTAGACGCGGCGTTCGTGTCGGTGCACAAGGCCAGGACGGCCGGTCATGAGACGGCCGGGCGCCGTTCTCGGCTCCGACGCCTACTTCCCGTTCCGTGACGGCGTCGACCAGGCGGTCGAGGCGGGTGTGAAGGCGATTGTCCAGCCTGGTGGCTCGATCCGGGACGCCGAGGTGATTGCGGCCGCGGACGAGCATGGGGTGGCGATGGTGTTCACGGGACAGAGGCAGTTCCGTCATTGAGCTATCAGCCATCAGCCATCAGCCATCAGCTAACGGCCAGAGGCGTCAGCAGGGTAGTTTTGAGCCTTCGCCGTCAGTGCTTTGCTGATGGCTGATGGCTGATGGCTGATGGCTGCTGCTCCGGTGACCTTTCTTCCGCCACCCTGGTTGTATCTCGGGACCCACCGCACCCGCGTCTGGGCCCGTGTTTCTTTCAATTACCTGGACCGCTGATGGCTTCCACTGTTTCAGCCGATCTCGACTATCGGCCGTCGTATCTCGCGGCCGGCATCGCTTCGGTACTCGTGCTGACGCTCTACATCATCACACTGGCGCCTTCGACCGCCATGTGGGACACGAGCGAGTACATCGCCGCCGCGTACATCCTCGGACTGCCGCACCCACCGGGCAATCCGTTCTTCGTGCTCATCGGGAAATTCTTCTCGCTGCTGCCGATCGCGAGCTCGATCGCCGCGCGCGTCAACATCCTTGCGGCGGTTTCGAGCGCCGTATCGGCCGGCATGTGGTTCCTGATCACCGAGCGCGTGCTCGTGAGCTGGTTCCCGCGTCGCTGGCAGCGTATCGCCGGCGGATCGGTCGCGGCGCTCATCGGCGCCACGGCCTTCACGGTCTGGAGCCAGTCGGTCGTCAACGAGAAGGTGTACACGGTCAGCCTCGTCGGTCTCGCGCTCTGCTCCTGGATCACGGTCCGCTGGTGCGACGAGCCCGATGGCTACAAGGCCGATCGTCTCCTCGTGCTCGTCGCGTACCTCCTGGGACTCGGCTACGCGAACCACATGGCCGGCATGCTCGCCGCGCCGGCCGTCGCGATCGCCGTACTGATTCGCCGCCCGCGCACGCTGCTCCGCTGGAAGCTGCTGCTCGCGCTGGTAGGCGCCGCCTTCCTCGGCATCACGCCGTTCGCCACACAGCCCATCCGCGCCGCGTTCTTCCCGGCGATCAACGAGGGAGAGCCGACCGCCTGCCGCACGGAGCTCAAGGCCGACTGCACGTTCTCCGCGGGGACGTGGCAGGCGTTCAAGTACAACTTCAACCGCGAGCAGTACGGGAAGCCGCCGGTCATCGAGCGACAGGCGCCCATTCGGGGCGCAGATCGGGATGTGGTGGCTCTACTTCAAGTGGCAGTGGCTGCGCGACGCGCACGGCGAGATGCCCGCGCTTCAGGTGACGCTCGCGACCGTCTTCCTCATACTCGGCCTGCTCGGCGGGTGGGTGCACTGGCAGCGAGACCGACGATCGTTCTGGTTCTTCGGTCCGCTGATGTTCACCATGACGCTGCTGCTCATCTACTACCTGAACTTCAAGTACGGGTATTCGCAGGATCCGGAGCTCGGCGACAACGTCGCGCGCGAAGTCCGCGACCGAGACTACTTCTACCTGTGGAGCTTCTCCGCCTGGAGCGTGTGGGCCGCGCTCGGGCTGGCGTACGTCTGGGAGACGATCGCCGCGCTCGTCGGGTCGGAAACCGTTAGGCTCGGCCGCGAGAGCCTGCAGATGCCGCGCAAGCAGAGCTGGCTCGTCGCCTCACCGATCCTCGCGCTCGCGTTCGTGCCGCTGTTCGGCAACTGGAACGCGGCGTCGCGGCGTGACGACACGACGACGCGCGACTTCGCCGCGGATCTGCTGAATTCGGTCGAGCCGTACGGCATTCTCGTCACCGTCGGCGACAACGACACGTTCCCGCTCTGGTACGCGCAGGAAGTGGAGGGCATTCGCCCCGACGTCATCGTCGCGAACACGTCGCTGCTCAACACCGACTGGTATACGCGGCAGCTCATCCGCGCCCCAGTACGCGAGTACGATCGCCGCGAAGGGGCCGGCGATCTACCGCGGCGGAACTGGAAGAAGCCGTCCGGCCCGCCGGTCAACATGACGATGGATGAGGCGGACGCGATCCCGCTCGCGTACGACATGCGTGAGCCGCAACAGTTCACCGCCGGAAACATCCAGGCGACGATCTCGCCGCGCACGCTCACGCGCGCCGACATCTTCGTGCTGCGCATGATCAAGGACAACGTCGGACGCCCGATCTACTTCAGCCGCACCTCGGGTGGCTACGGCAGCCAGGAGTTCGGCCTCGGACCGTACCTCGTGACGCAGGGTCTCGCGCGAAAGCTCGTGCCGGACATTCCACGCGCCGCGAGCCGCGACACGATGCTCATCCCGGGCGAGGGCTTCGTCGACGTGAAACGCAGCACGGTTCTGTGGGACAGCGTGTTCCAGGCGCCGAAGTCCATCATCAAGAAGGGAGACTGGCCGGACCGCGCGTCGGTCGGCATTCCCGCGCTCTTCGTGTCCACGGGGTTCATGATCGCGGAGGCGCAGCGAACACTCGGGAACGCGACCGAGGCACAACGCATCCTCGCCACGCGCTGAAGGCGTGGCGCGTGCGACGCGGCTGTCCGACCTGTTCAACGCGGTGCAACAAATGCCGCCGTTAGGCGCGGAAGGCGACAGTCGCGCGCTGCCGATTCCGTTGCCCGTCAAACCGGAGAGCGGAAAGAAGTAGCGACCTGTCATCCCGAGCGCCAGCGTAGGGACCGTCTCGAACGTCATTGTGGCCGGACTTGCTACGATGACGGTCAGAGAAGGTCCCTCGCCGTTTCACTCCTCGGGATGCACAACTCCGATGCTGGGCCGGGTTGCGCCTCGTCCGCCTAACGCGGCGTGAACGCGATGCGGATCGACGTGATGTACACCGACGTCGATCCCTCGAACCCCGAATCGACGCCGACGACGAGCCAGAGCCGCCCGCTCGCGTCGGTGGAGATCGTGACTGGCGTCGCACCGCTATCGAACTCCTTGAGCTCGTACCTCGGCACCGCGCAGTTCGCGTTCGACGTCGCGATGTTGCCGAGCGGCGTAGCGTCGCGCCCGCCGGCGAGTTGGGAGCCGTGGTCGAAGTTCGCGCGATAGTACTGCGCGGCATCGACCACACGCCCGGGCTCCACGGACGTCGCACCGGCCTTCAGCACGACCGATTCGCCCGGCGCGCCGCCGATGCCCACGCAGTTGCGCGGCGCGTTGGTCGCGAGCGTCACCCGGAAGCGCGCGTCGTACTGCGCGTTAGGCATGAGGCCCGTCACGCCGTGCGTGACGTACATGAACAGATCGTCGCTCCGGTTCTCGCCGCTGAGGCGAATGCCCTTGCGTGACACGTCGAGCGGCGCGGGCAGCGCCGCGAGCGACGCGCCGATCGCCCACTCGGCTTCCTTCCCCACCGGATAGTCGGTGAAACCCGCGACCCAGCCCTGGTAGTCGCTCGAGAAGTCGAACGCGATGTCGTAGCTGTCGTCGCTGATGCCTGTGGAATCGCCGCAGGCGCCGATCGTGGTCGCGAACACCGCGGAAAGCATCGCGATCGCGATGCGAGGCCACACGCGTCGCGGGTCGGGCGTCGCGTGGCGTTGGCCATCTCGTACTGCGTGGTGACTCATGATATGACGGCAACTCGGTCGGTGTGATTCCGGATGAGGCATGGTGGACACAGCGGCATTTCTCGCGCGTCCAGCATGCCTAACCTCGAACGCTCACCAGGCGTCACGGGTGAGCGTTCGAGGTACCACACCGAGCGGTCAGTCTACTTCGCGCGCCTACTGCGTGCACGCGCCGTTGGGATCCGGCTTCGGCTTGTCGACAACCGGCCTGTGATCCAGGTCCGCGACGCGTACGGCGACGTCGCGAATGAACCGGGTGACACGCAGATACTGATCGAAGTCGAGATACTGCGGCTCGTCGGTCACCTGGTGGTAGTCGCGATGACCACCCGTGGTGAAGAACACGATCGGAATGCCGTAGCGCGCATACATGTAGTGATCGCTGCGGCAGTCAGATGTTCTGCGGGTGTCCGTCGGCATCGAGGCCATAGTCGAGCGTGAGTGCGGCCTTCGTCTTCGTGTTGACGTCCTCGACGAGGTCACCGAGCTCCGTCGATAGCCGGCGCGATCCGATGAGCTGTACGTACCCTTCGTCGCGCCCGTGGAGCAGCCCGCCGTCCTTGCTCTGGCCAGTGATGTCGCTCGTGGCGCCGCGCCCGATCATGTCCACGTTGAGCTGCGCGACGATCGAATCGCGCGGCACGGTCGGGTGATCGGTGTAGTAGCGCGAGCCGAGCATGCCTTCCTCTTCGCCCATGTGCCACACGAAGAGCAGCGAGCGCTTCGGCTTCTCCTTCGCGGACGCGAACGCTTCGGCGATCTCGAGCACGCCCATCGAGCCCGAGCCATCGTCGTCGGCGCCGTTGTTGATCGAGTCGAGCCGGGCGGGGTGCAGCGCACGCAGGCTGTCGGTCATCGCGCGGATGCGCGCGATCTCGTCAGGCGTCGCCGGCCGAGGCGGACTGTCGGCACCCTGCGGCCTAACGACAGTGTTGAACACGCGGATCGAGTCGTGGTCGACGGCGCCGTTCGCGCGCACGCCGACGTGATCGCTGTGCGCGCCAATCGCGACGTACTCGCCCTTGAGCTTCGCGTCGCTGCCGGGAAGAATCGCGACCACGTTGCGGCCCGGACGTCGGGCGAGCACGAACTTCACGTTCAGCTGCACGCTCTTGCCCGGCGCGCCTTTCGCGGCCGATGCGACCGGCGCGCCGAGCAACGCCTCGCCCGCGGTGCTCGTGAGCTGAAGGAACGCCGGCGTCGTCGGTGCGGAATCGGGCACGAGCTGCACGAACGTCGACGGCGTGAACGCGTTGAGGAGCGCCGGTCGCGAGAACTGCGGCGCCGCCGACCGTGGCGATCATCGCCGCCGCGCTGACGGTCTCCATGTAGCGCTTGTAGCCCTCGGACGCGATGAACGCCTGGACATCGACTCGGCTGCCCGGCCGCGGGACGCAACACCAACAGCTTGCCGCGCACCTGATCGGGCGTGAGCACGTTCGTGGTGTCGATCGCCTGCCGCCGTAGATGACGTCGAGCGTGCGCGTGATCGGTGGCATCCCGAGTGGCGCATTCGCCAGGAAATCCGCGCCCGGCTTGAGCATCTGTCTCGCCGATCTGAATCGTCGACGACTGAGTCCATCGTCTGCACGCCGAACGGCACATCCTGGAAGTAGGTGCCCTTGTCGCCGGCGGGCTGCAGGCCGAGTCGCTTGAGCTCACCCGCGATGTACTCGGTGCCCTTCATCGCTTCGTCGCTGCCGGCCATCCGCCCGCGCATGGAGTCGTCGGCGAACCGGTAGATGCGCGTCATGAGATCAGCGGCCGTGATCTCCGGCGTGGTCTTCTTCGGATCGAGCTTGAGCGGCAACGACTGCGTCGGATGCTGGGCCAGGGCGGCCGAGCCGGCGATGAACAGCGCCGTCGGAAGAAGCGTACGAATGGTCTGCATGTGACGGGTGAGTCAGGTTGGAGAGAACCCCGGGGCGACGGGGACGGCGGTACTCGTCGAAAGGTGTGCGGCGGTAGCGCGCTGTGTGACACCCGGTATGACGAGCCGCGCCCTACCAGCACGCCCGGCAGCTACGATGAGAAGGCCGCGGCCAAGCTCCGAGGGTTGACCCACGAGGAACGCCGAATAGACTGCGTATCCCGGGAGGGCTGGCAGAATGGCTAATGCAGCGGTCTTGAAAACCGCCGTCCGAAAGGACTTGGGGGTTCGAATCCCTCGCCCTCCGCTTTATGTGACAACGAGTTGCGCGGCGAGTGACCCGGGAAAACATGTAGGGCCTCGCAGACGGTTGGACACGTGCGTGGACAGAAGGGACCGCAGCACGGTACTGGCGGCCCGTTCTGAACGTATTGCGGTGGGACCGCCACGAGTCATTGTGGAGGCGAAGCTATTTCGCCACGTGGAGGCGCGGCGGGCCGAGCTCGAGGACGGGCGGCCAAGCCTCTAGCGTTTCGGCCCTGGGAATGGGCACCTAACGACCGAGCGTCACTGCCGAAGCACCATCTTCAAGTTGACGACGTAGGGCGACCCCTTTGCCGTACACGGCAACACGCCCGACGCGGGGTAATAGCCGCCGCCCGAGGCATAGGCCGCGACGGTGAGTCCGGCGCTCTCTCGGCACTGGCTGTCGGAGAACGTGAGCTCGTAGCGCCCGGCAGCGTTCGTCCGCGTCGTGGCCACGGTTTCCCCTAACGGCTGCTGCACTTCGATCTCGGCCTCGAACGGCGCGCCGGTCGCGGCGTAGGTGACGGTCCCCGAGAGATAGAAGGTGCCGGCCGGTTGGACCGGGTTCGTGTCCCCGCACGCGCTAGCCGCGACCAGCAGTCCGAGCCCTCGTAGCGTCGTCGTGCGCATGCCGTGCACCGGTGGGCGAGTGTCGAGCGAACATGCGCCGGGCGGCATCAGCGCGCTAGACCGCCGGCGCTGCGCAGGTCCGCTCCGCCGGGTCGCGATCGAGGCGCAGCGGCCCACGGTTGCCTAACGCGATATTGTCGTCGAAGCACGCGCGCGCTCCCGCTCACCGAGGACTGGAGTTCGCCTCACCCTGCCACTCCGCGGCGAAGCGCCTGAGGTCGATGATGTCGAACGGCTTCCGGATGATGGGGCGGTCGATCGCCGCCAGCGGTGCCGAGCTCTGCGCGTCAGCGCTGCCGGTCACGAACGCGACGCGCTCAGCGAGGTCGGGACGGTGGACGACGAGCCAGTGGTAGAGGTCGATGCCACTCCCATCGCGGAGTTGGATGTCGAGTAACGCGCCGGCGATGTCGGCCCGCTCCGCCAGTGCCACCTTCGCGGCGCCCACCCCATCGACGGACACGACCGCGAACCCGAACGCCGTGAGCGCTCAATGGACCACGTCGCGAACCGAATCGCTGTCTTCAACGTGCAGAATCGCCATTGGACCGCCCTGAAAGAATACGGGACACGACTGCGTCGCTGACGAAGCGGCGCCGGCCTTGGCCCCTGCGGAGTACGCGAAGGTCGTCGGTCACACCTGGTGTACCGGGTGCCCGGTGGCGAAGACAGGCGAGCCTACTAACCGACAACGTGCTGCTGCTTCGCATCCAAAGCAATCTGTGGGCCGAACGCGTCGCAATAGCAGACAATGACGTACCCACCAATGCGCCCGCCCGCTCCCGCGTCATCGGAGAGGGAGACGGGAAGGCGGTAACCACACCTAACGTTGTCCGGCCCACGGCTGTGCACGATGGGCTCCATCGCGGCCCGCGACACATCGCGAGTGATCGCCTGGCGAGCGTCGAGCATGCGCCAGCTCGCATTCATTGCCGAGTACTGGCCGCGTGACACGCGGGGCCGTGCGGGCTGGCGAGTCGGCTACGGGCGGTACGGATACCCTGTTGCCAACTCACGCTCCAGGCGAGCGTCATGCCCGTAAATGTCCGCGTAGAAGGCCGGCGCGCCATCCGGACGCACCACAGCCGTCGTGTAGTAGATCACCACCGGAAGCGAGCGGGCAAGATCCACGCGCTGCGAGCCAGCACCCTCCTCCATCGCGTGCCGGACACGTTCAGGCGACCAGGCGGCGGAATCGCGGAGCACCCATACGCCGAAGCGTGTCGGATCCTCGAGGCGAATGCACCCGTGGCTGAAGTCCCGCCGGGCTCGCGAGAACAGCTCTTTGGCGGGCGTGTCGTGCATGTACACGTTGTGGTCGTTCGGGAAAATGAACTTCACCAGCCCGAGCGAGTTCCGCGGACCCGGTCGCTGCCGAATCCCGATCTCCCCTCGGCCAACGCGCGCAATGTTCGCTGTCGTTGCCGGCACCGCCGGGCCGGTGTCGCCGGAGCCGCGATAGAGCTCCATGTCGTTGCGCGCCAGGTACCCGGAGCTCCGACGCATCGCGGGGAGTGTTTCGCGCGCGAGGATGCCGGGTGGGATCACCCAATACGGGCGGAACACGGCGTACAGCATGTCGCGCTCGAAGATCGGCGTTCGCCGTCCGACGTTCGCAGCTCCCACGACCACGTTCATCGTGAACGTCGGCACGCCGCTCGCGCCTAACGTGTCGTACGCGTACAGCTCGAACGCCGGCACGTTCACGATCACGAACGGCCCGGCATCGGGCGCTGGGATCCAGCGGATCCGCTCCAGTGCGAGCTCGAGCTGCCTCGCGCGTCTCGCCGGCGACACGTTCAGCGCCGCGACCGTCGCCGGCCCCAGTGCGCTGTCGATCGGGAGGCCATGCCGCTCCTGGAACCGCGCGACGGCTGCGACCACGGCGCCCGTATAGTGCCGCGTGTCCCCATCGATGGCGGTGGTCGCATCAGTCGGCAGGTCGCCGAATACTGAGAGCCGCCGCCGCAGGACCGGCATCGCTTCGAGTGAATCGCCCGGACGAACGACGTGTTTCAGCGCCAACGTCGGGATCGTCGAGTCGGCCGCGAGCGCGCGGTACCGCGCGTAGATCGTCTTGAGGTTCCGGTACTGCACGAACTTGGGCTCCGCATCGCGAACCAGTGCGGATACGCGACCTCGCTCGAGCGCGTCACGTATGAATTCCGCCAGGTCCAACTTCTTGCGCTCGACGTTTATGCCGACCGCGAGGTGCCTCGGGTTCACGCGCCCGATGCGCACATCGGACAAATGCCGGAGAATCCCGACGGAGAGCGCGAGGTCGAACCACGCCACATCGTGCGCCGCGGGACGTGGGTCCGCCGACAGCGCGTCGAATCGACGGCCAAGCTCCGGCGCGTCGTAGTCCTCGGACCGAAGCCCGCGTTCCTCCGCGCCGCGAAGCAGATCAATGACCGCGCGTGCATCCGCCGTAGGACGCGAACTCGCGGTCCAGATCGGCCGCCAGCCAGTGGCGGCGTAGAGCGACGTCAGCTCGTCGCGATAGTACGGAAAGCGAGGCCAACGCAGTCCCGAGAGCGTCCCGGCGCGTGACCACGTTTCGAGCAGCGACGCAGCGCTGTCATTGGCTGCCGTCGATGGTGGGCGACCCGACGGCGTCTGCGAGTACACTGGGCGCGAGGCCGTCGAGGCGGCGAGCGCGATTCCCAGTACGAACCATCTGTAGCCGAGTCGCATCATGGCTGGCAGTCGGATGCACACACGTTAGGCGGTGCCGTGACCGGGAACGCCTGTGGACGCCGAACCAACGTCAACGCTCGCACGTCGATGCCGATTGCGGCATTGCACCTTGGGGCATCGCCGTGGGTGAGCGGCTCATGCGTGCGCACCCGCTCAACCGCTGGGGGCGACACGCCGTCTTCCCTGGGCGCTGATTTTTTGGTAGAGTTTCTGTCCCCCGTCGGCCGGCGCTCGCCCTCAGACCTCCTGTCTTCACCGTGAAGATGCCCCGCAAGACCAGTCGCTACGAATGCGTCGGCGGTCCTCGAGACGGCGACATGGTCCTCATCCAGCGCTCCAAGCAGAACGTCACCCTCGACGGCGCGTTCTACGAAGTGCGCCTCTGGGCGAAGATGGACGAGCACGGCCAGCGGCTCCTCTGGAAGCGCGAAGCCCTGGTGTGGGAAGGGCTGCTCATCGCGGACACCGGCAGCGACGTCATCGAACCCGCTCCGCCGCAACCGATTGACTGGCCCGGACGCGACGGCTAGGTTGCGTTTCCGCCGCGATGGCAACGCGGTTCGGCGTCGTACGTCCGACGCCGGTGTAACCCTGGAGAGATGGCCGAGAGGCTGAAGGCACCGGTTTGCTAAACCGGCATAGGGGGTCAACCCCTATCGAGGGTTCGAATCCCTCTCTCTCCGTCGAGAGTCCGTGCAATCATGATGTACCGAGGTGTCAGGATCGAGATGCCGACTCCGTTCGGATCCCGTCCTTGGCACCTTTTTTCTTCTGCGCTCGACAGCGCTCCCCAAGAGCCACACAGAGCACCAACGCGGTCAGACCGCCAATGACCACCGCACTCCCCACTCCGCTCCGCCTCCGCTTCGCGCCGTCGCCCACCGGATATCTCCACGTCGGCGGCGCACGCACCGCGCTCCACAACTGGCTGCTCGCGCGAAAGTACGGCGGCGTGTTCCTGCTTCGCATCGAGGACACCGACCGCGCTCGCAGCACCGACGAGAGCACACGCGCCATCTTCGAAGGCCTGGAGTGGCTCGGCCTAACGTGGGATGAGGAAGTCACCTACCAGGGAGCGAATCTCGCGCGCCACCAGGCGGACGCGCGCCGCCTGCTCGACAGCGGCGCGGTCTACCGCTGCTTCTGCACTCCCGCGGAGCTCGACCAGCGACGCGCGGAGGCCGAGGCGCGCGGCGATGCGTTCAAGTACGATCGACGCTGCGACCGCCTGGCGCCCGACGAGATCGATCGGCGCGTCGTGAACGGCGATCCGTTCGTGCTGCGGTTCCGCGTGCCCGACGGGTCCACCGAGTGGAATGACCTCGTCCACGAGCGGATCACGTTCCCGAACAAGGACATCGAGGACTTCGTCATCCTCCGGTCGGACGGCACGCCGATCTACAACATGGCCGTCGTCTCGGACGACATCGCCGCCGCCATCACGGTCGTGATGCGCGGGGACGATCACATCTCCAACACGCCGAAACAGATCCTGCTCTACGAGGCGTTAGGCGCCCGGATCCCGGTGTTCGCGCACCTGCCGATGATCCATGGGACCGACGGCAAGAAGTTGAGCAAGCGCCACGGCGCTACCGCCGTCGGCGACTATCGCCACCTCGGCATCCTGCCCTCGGCCATGGACAACTTCCTGGCGCTGCTCGGGTGGTCGCCGGGCGGGGATCGCGAGGTCATGCTGCCGGCGGAATTGATCGACCACTTCTCGGTGGACGGCCTCCTCAAGAAGGCGGCTGTCTTCGACCTCAAGAAGCTGGAGTGGATGAACGGGCAACATCTCAACATGCTGCCGCTCGCGGACGTCGAGCCAATCATCACGAAATCCGTCGTCGCTGCCGGCCTCGCGACAGCCGATTGGTTGGCATCACACGGCGAGTGGTACAATCGGTTGTTGGAGCTGCTTCGCATTCGCGCTCGCACCGTGGACGACGTGGTCCGCCAGGCGGGGCCATACTTCGGCGATGATGTCTCGCTCGACCCGGACGCGGTGGCCAAGCAGTGGAAGGACCCCGCCACGGCCGACATGCTGGCCGAGGCGCGGGAGGCGTTGGCGGCTGTCAGCGATTGGTCGGCGGCCGCACTCGAGGAGGCGCTCCGCCCAGTGGCTGAAGCACGCGGCATTGGCGCGGGAAAGCTGTTCCAGCCGCTCCGCGTGGCTCTGACGGGGTCCGCAATCAGCCCGGGCATCTTCGACGTACTCGTGCTGCTCGGGCGCGATCGGTCGCTGCGGCGACTGGACGCGGCCCTGCGGAACCTCCGCGGCGATGTCGCGGTCTAACGTCGAATGACGCGCGCGGACGGCCGATCGGTGTAACAGCCGCATCGGTCGAGGCCGTAAGCGGTTGACCGGCAAACAGCCGGTTCGATACATTTGGCGGAGAACGAGGGTCGCCGGGAAGTCTCGAAGAGGCTCCCGGCGACCCGTTTTCCCGGGGGTCGCATGCCGGAACAGCTGAGTACCATGGAGCGGCGGGTGTACTACTACCTGCTCGACTTCCTCGGTGAACACACGTACCAGCCGAGTATCCGTGAGATTGGGAAGCGTTTTCGTATCAAGTCCACGAAGACGGTCTCCGACGTCCTCCAGTCGCTGGCCGAGAAGGGCTACATCCAGCGCGATCCCTCGCGCTCGCGCGGGGTTCGGCTGCTCGGGTATTCGACTGTTGGCCGCATGCAGCCGGTGCCCTTCTACGGGAAGATCGCCGCGGGAGAGCCGATGCTCATTCCCGAAAACCGCGATCGGTTCATCACGCTGGACCGCGCGTTCGTGCCGAGCGAGGACTGCTTCTTCCTGCGCGTTTCCGGCGACAGCATGATCGGCCGCGGCATCTTCGACAAGGACTTCGTGCTCGTGAATCCGTCGGCGCGCGCGAGCGATGGCGACATCATCGCGGCTCGCGTCGGCGTCGAGGCGACAGTGAAAACGCTGCAGCATCGCGGCGCGACGATCGTGCTCGAGCCCGCGAATCCGGATGAGCGCGAGCTCGTGATTTCGCCGACGGATGATTTCGCGGTGATCGGAACGATCGCGGCGGTGTTCCGTCCGTTCCACGATGCGGCACAGGAATCGGACGACGCGGGCGCCCCGCCAGAAGACAACGGCGGTCGCAACGCCTGAAACGCGACGACCCGCGAGACAGCGCTGTCTCGCGGGTCGTTAGGCGACGGAAGGCAACGCGGCGTTAGGGAGTCGGCGTCCGGCTCGAGCCGCCGTCAGGCTGCGCGATCGTCTTGGGCGCGCGATCCTTTTCCTGTTGCTGCCGCTCGCGCTCCTTCCGCTCGCGGAGCGACTTCACCGCGCGCCGGAACTCTTCCTCGTTCAACGCACGCGCCGCCTGAACCTGGATCTCGGCTCGCATCGACGCCATCTGGCGGTCGCGTTCCGCGGCGATTGGATTGCCCTGGGCACGTTGAGCGGCAGCAGCCCGAGCAATGCCGTCGGGATCGAGATCTTCCCGAGGCGAATGTATTGCTGGTCCATCCCGAACTTCTTGCCGTTTCGCTCGACCGTCCAGTCACCGCGCTCGAACTTGTTCGGCGTGTACCCGTTCGCCGCCATGGAGTCGCGTACGTGCTCGATGCCCGCGGCGACGACGCTGTCCATCCGAGCATCCGCGGACTTGGGCGCGCTGACCACAGGCGCCGACGGGACCCAGATGCGCGGATCCGAATAGGAGGGCCGGATTCCCTTCGTGGGGCCGCCGCGACCGATGAGCGGTCCCGTTCCTTCGTCGACGGCGGTAGGTGTCGGCGTTGTGGAGGGCGTGACCGGGGGCACTCGTCGTCGGAACTCCGTTTGGCGCGACGAGCGGTGGAGCCGGCGTCTTGCTCGTGTTGATCGGGCGCCCATTCCCGCCACTCTTCCCGGGCGAAGTGGTTGGGCTCGCCTGCGGCAGAGCGAGGAAGCTGATGCGCTCGGGGACGACCGTCTGCTCCTTCTTACCAAACAGCGACGTGAACGGGTACGGAATCAGCAGCACGCGGAGGAGCGCCGCCCCGGCGACCACGTGCACGACGATCGAGGCGAGAACCGGCCCTGAGAGCCGCCTCCTGCCGCGATCATCAGCGCGCTTGGGATATGGACGCCGCTTGGCGCCTGTTTCCCGTTTCGCGTCGGTCGTCTGCTGGCTCAGCATTCCCCCCGGATTTCGGTCGGCTTGGCGACTGCGTGCCGCCAGCGCTTATAGCCCTGGTTCACAGCCGGTGTTCCACGATACGTCCAGCGCATTGCTCGCGCCACCGCAAAGGTCATCTCGTAACACAGAGTTATACAGAGGGCGCGGCAACCGGGTTGGTTACCATGCTCAATCCCACGATTTCGACCTCGACAATGTCGCCGGGTGCCAGCTTTCCGACCCCGGCCGGCGTACCCGTCGCGATGAGATCACCGGGCTCGAGCGTCATGATGTGCGAGATGTACGAGAGCAGGAACGGGATCGAGAACGCCATGTCCGAGCTCTTGCCCCGCTGCCGCTCCGTGCCGTTTACCCGGGTGACGACCTCCAGGGCTGCAAGATCGGCGACAGAGACGGATCCCACCCGCGGTTTTCCGACGGGGCAGAACGTGTCGAAGCCCTTGGCACGGCTCCACTGGCTGTCACTACGCTGGAGATCGCGCGCCGTGACATCGTTCACGGCGACCAGGGCGGCGATACCGCTGACGGCGTCCGCTTCCGACGCGTGTCGCAGCCGCTGTCCCATGACAACGCCGATCTCGCCCTCGAACTCCACCTGATTCGACTGCGGTGGCAGCACGATCGACTCGCCCCCGTCGATCAGGCTCGAGGGCGGCTTGAGAAAGATGAGCGGCTCCTTGGGCATGTCGTTGCCCATCTCACGCGCGTGCTCGAGGTAGTTGCGGCCGACGCAGACGATCTTCGACGGGCGTTGTCCAGTCATTGCGGAGGAATGGCGTGAGGTGACGGCCGTGCTTGCGACCCGGGAGAGACGCTACTGACTCGAGTAGAATGCCTGAATCTTCTCCAGCACCGCGGGCCACTGGCCCACGAGACGACGAGCGGGCGGTAACGCGTCCAGCATCGTGCGACCGTATGACTTGGAGATGACGCGCGGGTCGACGAGAACGATGACGCCGCGGTCGGTTGCCGTGCGGATCAGGCGCCCGAACCCCTGCTTGAGACGCAGCGACGCATGCGGCAGCATGTACTGCCGGAACGCGTCGCCACCCTTCCGTTCGATCGACTCGCAATGCGCCGCCGTCACGGGCTCGCTCGGCACCTTGAACGGAAGTTTCGTGATGACCAGCGCGCGCAGTGCTCGGCCCGGAACGTCCACGCCTTCCCAGAAGCTCGCCGTTCCGATGAGCACGGCGCGCTCGCTCTCGCGGAACCGCTGCAGGATCGCATCGCGCCCGTCCTCGCCGTGCACGAGCAGCGGCCAACGTCGCTCCGTTCCACGCGCGCGCAGCTCGGCCGCCACCAGTCGGACGTCGCGGTGACTCGTCGCGAGCACGAACATGCCGCCGTCCGATGCAGTGGCGACGTCGAGCACCACGCGGACGACGAACTGGATGTGCGCCGGCGCATCAACGTTAGGCGCTGGCGCATTCGTCGGCACGGCGAGGCGGGAGTTCCCCGGGAAATCGAACGGCGATGGGTAGAGTGCCGTGCGTGGCGTGAGCTCCGGATCGTCCAGACCCAATCGTCGCCCGAGGAAGTCGAAGCGCTGCTCGGCCGCGAGTGTCGCGCTCGTCACGACGGCGGTGCGAACTCGACGAAAGAGATCCTCACGCAGAACGGGCGCGAGATCGAGCGGGACGGACGTCACCGCGATGTTGCGCTCCTTGCCGCGCACCTCGATCCATCGCACCGATGCGTCGGCGTCGTCCCCCGGCCGCAGCGTCCGTCGTAGCGCGTCACCTGCGCTCTGCATGCGCCGCGCGATGCCGCGCAGCTCGTTCAGCAGCGGCGCGACCGCTTCGGCGCGCGCCGCGTCGGTCTCGATCCGCTCGCGCACGACGCGGAGACCATCATGCAACAGCTCGACTTCGCCGAGGAGTTCGGTGAGTGCGAGGTCGAGCCCACTGCGCCAGATGCGATGCTTCGCGAAATCCTCGGTGAGCCGCATGACGGGCAAGCCCGTCTCGTCCAACAGCGTTGTGAGAAGATCGAACACGAGCCCGCTGCGGTCGCGCGCCGCGAGCACGGCCGGAGCGAGCTTCGTCCGCGCGAGATCGAGGCTCGCGATGCTGAGCAGGTCCTTCCCCTCCGCGAGCCGCGCCATGAGGGCTGGGAGAATTCCCTTCCCCGTCCGATCGAGCCGAGCGAAGAGTCGCTGCAGCGAACGACGCGTGACCGTGGCGCCGAGGTGCGCGGCAGCAGCGTCCTCGATGTGATGCCCTTCGTCGACGACGAGCCTCGCGTAGGCCGGCAGCACCGCCGCATCGTCCCAGTTCTGCGAGACTCGGCGCACGGCCACGTCCGACATCAGCAGGTGGTGATTCACCACGATGACATCCGCCTGAGCGGCCTTCCGCCGCGCCGCGAACAGGAAGCAGCGCTCGTAATGCGGGCAGCGCATCCGCGTGCACAGGTCGGGCTCGGCCGAGACCTCGTCCCACACCTCACCTCGCGGCGGCGCCGGCAGATCGCTCAGCGACCCGTCGGTGGTACGCTCCGCCCACGCCGACAGCGTCGCGATCTCGTTGCCTAACGATTCCTCGAACAGCGCCGCGCCCGTCGACCGGGCCTGCTCGAGTCGCATGAGGCAGAGGTAGTTGCGCCACCCTTTGAGCAGCGCAAACCGCACCGGCTGATCCGACAGCGCACGCGCGAGAAACGGCAGGTCCTTCCCGACGAGCTGCTCCTGGAGGTTGATCGTGTTCGTCGAGACGACCGTGCGCTCGCCGTTCGCCGCCGCCCACCGCAGCGCCGGGATCAGATAGCCGAGCGACTTTCCGATGCCCGTGCCCGCCTCGAGCAGCCCGACGCCGCCGTCGTTGTACAGCTTCGCGATGGTTGCCGCGAGCTCGCGCTGCGCCGGTCGATCCTCGTACTTGGGCAGCAGTCGCGCGATGGGGCCGTGAGGACCGAGGTCAGCGTCGATGGCCGTGATGTCGAGCGGCGTATCGGGATCTTCCCGCGGCACCTCGACGACGACGTAGAGCTCGCGGGCGTCGTTGTCGATGATGCCGAACCCGATGCCGTCATCGTGCATGCGCGCGGCGACTTCGTAGTCGGCGCCGGAGGGTTCGAGCAGCCCTGACGGATGGTTGTGCACGAGCATCTCGCCGCGCTGCGCGAAGCCGGGCAGCGCGAGCACGCTCTGCACGTCGCCACGAGCGACGACACGCGCGGTGCGCACGATGGCGTCGTCATCGAGGGTGCAGACGAAGCACACTTCGCGTCCGCCGGCGAGCCGGATGGCGGCGCGCATGGCGGCAGCGGCGGACGACGCCAGGCGGGACTGACGCGGCTCGGAAACGGCGGTCGGGGGCACCCGGAAAACTTACAGCGCCGACGACGACCGCGACGATCAGGTCTTCAGAGGCTTCTTCTTCGCCGCCGGGAATAGCACGTTGTTCAGGATGAGCCGGTACCCAGGCGACGTCGGATGCAATGAAAGGTCCGTCGGTGCGTTCCCGATGTTGTGCTGCGGGTCTTCCGGATCGTGCCCACCGAGATACGTGAACGATCCCTTCCCGTAATCGCCGTGGATGTACTTCACCCACGGCGCGCCTTCCTCGTACGCGAGCACCGTGATCCCCGGCTTGATCACCGCTTTGTTGAAGCTCGTGGTCACGCCGTAGTAGTCAGGGATCACCGTTCGATGATCCTGCACGAGCATCGTAGCGACCGGATCGAATTTGGCCGAGAACGCGAACAGCGTGAACTGGCCGAGCGGCTGTCGGCGTGCCGGGACGTTGACCTGATGGCCGTCGATGTCGCTCATCGAGTTCGTGAACGGCGACTGCTCCACGTGGACGTCGCGGAATGCCATCGCGCGCTTCCAGTCCATCCGCGAATCGACATCCTCGTCGATCGGCGTGCCGTCCGCGTACGCCGCAGCGATGTCCGCGTTATGCGCCGCGATCGCGAGCTCGAGCGTCTCTGTCGCCCCGCACATCGCGAACAGGAACCCACCGCCCTCCACGTACTGCCGCATCCGCTCCGCCACCGCCTTCTTGAGCGCGGGAATCGTGGCGAAGCCGAGTCGCTTCGCCGCGTCCAGGTTACGCTCACGCTGCTCGACGAACCACGGCGCATCGCGGAATCCGAGGTACAGCTTGTTCAGCTGACCCGTGAAGTCCTCATGGAACAGGTGAATCCAGTCGTACTTCCGCAGGTCGCCGTTCATGACTTCGTCGTCCCACACCGTCGTGTACTCGATGCCAGCATACTTGAGCGCGAGCGTCACGGCGTCGTCCCAGGGTGGTGACTTGGGCGGCGTGTAGATCGCGATCTTCGGCGCCTTCTCGAGCGTCACCGCGTCCATGTTGCCGCTCGAGATCTCCGCGCGCACCTGTGCCAGCCTGCCGTCGTCGATCGGCTCAATGCTGATGCCGTCGAGCGTCGCGCGTTTGCGCATTTCCGGCGTATCCGGGAGGAGGAACGACCCGCCGCGGTAGTTGATGAACCACTCGGCGCGGTCACCTGCCTTGAGCGCATTGAACGTCAGCCCGTACGCCTTGAGATGGTTCTGCTGCGCGTCGTCCATCGGCACGAGCAGATGCTGCGCACCAGCGAGCGACGAGACACCTGCGAGTGCCAGCAGAACGGACAGGCCGGTCGTTACGCGCGTCAGGCGTCCGACAGCGCGTCGCGAGTGGGACAGCCTAACGAGTTTGTGTCGAGTCATATCGATGGAACGCTTTGCTTGGCCAAGTCGAGCTCGTGCCGGGCTTGCGGCACGAGCGCGCTTCGCGGATAGGTGAGAATCATGTGTTCGAGACGCTGAACCGCGGCCGCGGTGTCCCCGCGACGCCGCAGCACCCGCGCCCATTCCAGTTCCGCCTCCGCCGCTTCCGGGGCCGACGAATACTGCTCGCTGACCTGCTGCCAGATGCTGACCGCCGTACTGTCATCATGCCGCGCTGCAGCAATGCGGGCCGCCGCGTTGAGCATCAGCGCCGCAGCATCCGGAACCTTCGGGGCAGCGGCTTGGAGCTTGGTCGTCGCGCCAGCGCTGTCTCCACGCACGAGTGCCAGGAACGCACTCCCGACGTCCGGCGCGCTGTCGACCTTCGTGCGCGCCAGGAGCGCGAGCGCCAGGACGAGATCCGGCTCCGTCTCGCCGGCCCGCTTGAGGATTCGTCGAGCCGAACGCAGATCGCCCTCGTACAACGAGATCCACCCCATCGTGCGATCTTCTTCCTCGCCCATGGGCGTCGTGCCCATCGCGGCCCGCGCCTTCGCGAGATCACCCGCGCGTACCCATCCCCACGCCGCCATCCGCACGAGCCTAACGCGATCCAGCGAATCCAGGCGACTCGAGTTTGCGCTGATCAGCGCCTCCGCTTCGGCGGCGCGGCCGAGTGCGCTCAACGCGCGCACTCGGATGGGGAGGACCGATCGCACACTCGCGGAGTCGCTGGCGTCGGCATACGGTGCGAGTAACGCGACCGCCGACGCCGGATCGCCGCCACTCAACGCATCGTTCGCGGCACGCACCGCGAGCTCGCGCGTGGGCTTCCGCGCCAGCGCCGCCGCGAACGCATCGCGTGCGACCAGCCACGCGCCCGATCCCTCGGCTTCGTCGCCGAACTCCGTCCACGCCTTCAGGGCGTCTTCGCTCGGCGGCAGATCCTTGAGCGCAAGCCAGCCCTCGCGCGCCGAGCGCCAGCGCAGCTCGAGCAGCGCCAGCGCGCGCCGTGACGGAACCTCCACGGGAGCGGCACGGAATACCTGACGCACGGTAGCCCGCAGCGAGTCCGGCGTCGGGAATAGCGAGAACACCGCCGCCTGATCGAGATACGGCGATGTCGCCATTGCCTCACGCCAACTACGCGCGGATAACTCCCAGAGGCCGGTCGCGGCCCTGAGCTGCGCCATCTCGACCGTGATGTCGCGTGTTCCGCCTAACGCCCGCTGAGCGCGCTGCAGCACCGTATCGGCGCTCGCCGACCGGCCATCGTCGAGCAGAAGCCGCGCGTACTCGCGGTACGGTGCGGCGTCCCGAGGCGCGAGTTGCACCCATCGCTCGAACGCCGCCGCGGCAGCCGCGTCGCGATGCAGGTATGACAGCGTGCGGAGTTGTATCGTGCGCAGCATCGGTTCCTGCGGGTACTTCGCCAGCAGGGTGTCGAGCAGCGGCACGATGGAGTCTCGCTTGCCCAGCTGGTCGTACACGCGCTCGATGCCGAGAATCGATCCCGTGAGCGACCCATCGAGCGCGGCGCGGTACGCGGCGAGCGCTTCGCGCCACTTCCCCGCTTGCTCGAGCTCGAGCGCGCGCATCGGCAAGCCTGGTTGTGCCTGCGCCCGCGCCATTGCCGGCGCGAGCGCCATCACCCATGCGACCCTGAACGCGAACGCGGCGCTACGGCTTCTCCGCATTGATGCGCTTGAAGTAATCGAGCACGAGGCGCCGCTCCTCCGGCGTCAGCCCGCGGAGGTCGTTCCAGTTCGGCGGCGCGAACCGCGACGCGGCCTTGCCACTGGCTGACGCGTTAGGTGGCAGGAACAGCTCGTTCCCGGTCGCCGCCTTCGCCTCGCGTTTGCCGTTATCCTCGCGCTCGTCGCGTTCCAGCGTGCGACCGGCGTCGAGCATGCGGCGGAACAACCGCTGCTGCCGTTCGATCACGGTAGGATCGAGGCCGCCGCTCTCCAGTGCCTGCGCGAGCTGCCGCGCTTCCTTGGCCAACTCCTCCGCGCGCCCGGTCCGGTCATTGTCGCTCATGTCATCGAGCGACGACGCGACGTCGCGCTGTTGCCGCCCGAGCTGACGCGCCTGCTCGCGGCCCTGTTGGTCCATCTGCGACCCTGGCCGCGGAATGAGCTGCGCCGTCTGCGAGTTCAGCGACCCTTGCTGCTGCGCCATGTCCTTGAGCTGCTCGAGCATTTCCGAGAATCCGGATGCGGAGTTCGCGTTCTTCGCGCGTTCCCGGTCGCGTACCAGGGTTGCCGCCGCCTGGTTCAGCGCTTCGGACGCGTCACGCATGGACCCCGCCGCCTGCTCGCTCTGGCGCGCGTTCGCGAGATCACGCGTCGCCTGTTCGACCTTCTGCTGCGCGTCCCCCACCGACCGCTGTGCGCGCGGCGAGAACAGCGACGACTTCTGTCCCGCTTCACCGAGACGCTTGCCGGCCTGTTGCACGCCCTGCTGCAGCGCGCTCTGCTCCGCCTGCAGCGATGCCTTGTCAGCTCCCTGGCGCGCCTTCTGTTCGAGCTGCTCCTGCTGCCGCGAGAGCTGCAGCATTTCCTGGATCGACTGATCGAGCTCGCCGGTCAGCTCCTGCTTCCAGGCATCGATCTGCTTTTCTCGCGCGTCGGAGAGCTGGTCAGCCGCCCGCTGCATGGCATCCGCCGCGTCGTTCGCCGCCTTCTGCCCAGCGCTCTGTTGTTGTCCCTGCTGCTGCCCCTGCGCGCCCGGCTGCTGCCCTTGCTGCTGACCCTGACCGGGCTGCTGGCCCTGCTGTTGTCCCTGCTGACCAGGCTGTCCCTGTTGGCTCTGCTGACCCTGTTGGCCTTGCTGTCCTTCCTGTTTCTGCGCACCGGGCTGACTCTGCTCCTGCCCCTTCTGGCCCTGGGCACTCTTCTCCTGCGCGCTCTTTTCCTGCCCTTTCTCACCCTGCTGTCCGTTTTGCTGCTGGGCGTTCTGCTGCTGTTGTTGTTGCTGGCCAGCCTGCTGCTGACCAGCCTGCGGCTGGCCGTTCTGCGGCCTCTGCTCACCAGGTTGCTGCTGCTGGCGTTGCTGGTTCTGCTGCGACTCCGCGGACCGCTGCTCCTGTTGCTGCTGATCACGCGCCGCGCGCTGCATGGCCTCGGCCGATTCCTTCACCTGCTGATTCGCGTCGTTGACGCCCTTCGCTCCCGGCTCCGCGTTCTCGCGCTGCAGCCGCTTCTGGAGCTCCTCGATCTGCTTCGCGAGATCGCGTGACCTGTCGGCGAGCTCGCGCGCGTCCTTCTGCGCTTCCTGCTTCTGCGCCGCCTCGCGCGCCTTCGCCATCGAATCCGCGTTCGCGCGCTCGTCCTTCGAGATGTCCTTCGCCTCTTCCTTCAGCGTTTGCATTGACCCTTCGAGCGCGGCGCGCTTCAACATCTCCACGCTCTTCTCGAGCTGCTCGCGGAGCTTCTGCTGCTGCTGCGCGAGGTCGCCCATGGCCTTCTGGGCATCCTCGGCCGACAGCTTCTGCGCCGATGCTTCCAGTTGGCGCAGCTTCTCCGCAAGCTCCGGCGTCAGTGCGTCGCGCAGGAGCTTCTGCGTTTCCTGCAGTCGCTGAGCTAGCGCGCTATCGAGCGCGCCCGTCTGCTTGAGCTGCTTCTCGAGCTGCTCCGCCGTCTTCTGCAGCTGCTGCATGCGCTCGGCGAGCTCGCGTTGCTCTTTCGCGAGCGCCTGCGCCTGCTGCGCCGACTCGTAGGACATCGAGTTCGTGCCCTTGGCCGAGCTGTTCTTGTCACCGGTCTTCGGCGTCGCGGGGCGCTGCCGTGCGCGCGCGGCTTCGGCGGTCCGCTGCTGCAGCGATTTCTGCGCGGCGGCGGCGGCCTGTGCACGTTGCACTGCGGAATCCGCGGCGGCACGCACGTTGGCGCGCGCCTCCGTCATGCCGGGAACGCGGAGCACCAGCTCGCGGCTCGACCCGCTCTGTCGCCACGGCGAGGCATCCACCGCGACCGCAACGATGTGCACAGCCTCGCCGGCCTCCACACCTAACGACGGCAGGGAGAGCGCCGCATCACCCGTCCACTGCGTAGTCGCCCGGGACACGAGCGTGCGACTCGTCTCCGGCAGCGCCGCTGCACCCTCCGGCACGCGCCAGACGCGAAGCGCGACGCTGCCGATCCCGTGATCGTCGGTCGCGAGAAAGGACAGCGGAATCGTGTCGAGCGCCGAGACCGTGGTGTCCGTAGCCGGCGCGAGAATCTCGATCTTCGGCGCCGAGTCGGGGATGACTTCGAACTCGAGCGCGGCCGGCACGTCGGCGATAGGACCGCCGACACCGGCCGCATTCCACTCGTAGCGTCCGGTCTGGCTCACCGGCAGACGCCCAGTGAACGCGCGGCCGGTCGTCGTTAGGTGGAGTGTGTCCTTGCCGCGAGCGAGCGCGACACGCGTGAGCTCTGTCGACGAGTGTCCGGAGATGGCGAGGACGGTGCCACGCGGGAGTTGCGCCGCTTCGCCGACCGGCAGTGTCTCGTCACGTCGATCCAGGTACTTCGGGAATGTCGCCGTGATCGCAACGTCACCGATGAATGGGCGTTCGACCATCTCCAGCGCCGCGGTATCGCTCACCGTGCGACCATCGGTCGCGAAGAGCGCGAGATCCGCATCCATCGGCGCGAGCCGCACCTTCGCCACGCCATCGCGGACCTCGTGTTGCGACGCTCGCCACGCGGATCCCTTCGCGCGTTGATACACCGTGATCCGGCGGCGATCGGGCGCAGAGATCGCGAGTGCGACGCGTTCGCCGCGAAGCACGGTCTTCGGCGCGCGCTGCACGGAGATCGGGGCGAGCAACGTCCCTGTCCACGCCCGCACCGGATGCGCGATGGCCTGCCACCCGTCGGGCGTCGCGGACGAGCGCGTCGCGAGCAGCAGAATGCCGACGCCGCACGCCGCGGCGGCGCCCCCGACGCGAACCAGCGCGCGACGCGTGAGCGTAGGCGTCAACGACTTCCCACCCGACTTCTCGTTCAACCGGCGTGCTACCTGCTCGGCGTTGTAGCGTCCGAGTGTTCCGGTGCTCGCGACTTCCAGCGCGCCGCGCAGCGCGCCGGCCCGAAGCGACTGCTCCCGTTCGACCTCGAACGCGAGCCCATTCACCGACGCATCGCGCGCGAGACGCCGACGCGTCCACCAGATCCCTGCCACGGCCACGATCACGACCGCGAGCCACACGATGAACGGGACGACTCTCGGAAGATCGATCCAGCGCGCACGACCGAGCGCGACGACGCCGGCTGCGAGCAGCAGCGCCGCGCAGCCGATGGCCGCCGCGCCGCCCGTCGCCGCGATGAGACGAGAAAGCCGGCCGCGCTCGCGGTTGACGAGGTCGATGACCGTCATGCCGTGGGGCGGCTCGTAACCGCGTAGACGAACAGATTCACGCCCATGCGCAATGCCGCCTCGTGTAACTCGGGTGGATCGGAGTACGTGCCGGGATCTTCCCATCCGTTTCCGAGATCGGACGAGAAGTCGTAGTAGACCGCGAGTCGGTCGCCGATGAACACGCCGAGTCCACGCGCGGGCTTGCCGTCGTGCTCGTGGATCTTCGGGACGCCCTGCGGAAAGTCGTACACCAAATGATAGATCGGGTGCGTGAGCGGCACATCGACGAGCGGCCGATCCGGGAACACCCGCGCGATCTCGCGCCGGAAGTTCGCGTCGAGACCGTAGTTGTCGCTGACGTGGAGGAAACCGCCGCGCAATAGATACTGGCGCAGTCGATCGACCTCGGCGTCACTCAGTCTGATGTCCCCGTGACCCGTGACGTGGAGGAACGCGTAATCCCACAACCGCTCATCCATGAGCGTAACGCGCCCCTCCGTCTTGTCGACCTTGAGCGACGTTCGGTCGTTCACGGCCTCGATGAGATTCGGGATACTCGACGGATTGCCGTACCAGTCGCCGCCTTCGTACTGCAGTCGGGCGATGGCGAGACGCGGCCCTTTGTGAGCCGCGCCGACGACCGCGAGCGCCAACAGCGCCGCGAAGAGTGCTCGTGCAGTTCGTGCGGTTCGTGCGTGCTGGTGCTTTTCTCATGCTTCGTGAGCGAGTCGGTAGGCCAGATTGCGGGACGCACCATCGTCTCGAACGAGCGCGGCGGCGACGTCTCTCGCGCTGAGCCCGGAGTCACGGAGCGACCGTGCACGCGAGCGCAGCTCGTCTTCGTCGAGCGGTTGCGAAGTCATGCCCTCGAGCACGAGCACGACCTCCCCGCGCGGCGACGATCCATCGTAATACGCCGCAAGCTCCGCGACCGTTCCGCGCCGGACTTCCTCGAACTGTTTCGTCAACTCCCGGGCCACGACAGCCCGTCGTCCTCCGCCACCACGGCGCTGCAATTCGTCGAGCGTCGCGAACACGCGATTCGGCGACTCGTACAGTACGGCCGTGTGCCGCAGAGCGCTCAGCTCTCCGAGCGCCTCCTCGCGTTCACGGCCCTTTCGGGCGAGAAACCCATAGAACGTGAATCGATCGCTCGCGATGCCGGAACTTACGAGCGCGGCGAGGAGCGCGGACGGGCCAGGAACAGGAACGACGGGAATACCAGCCTCCGCAGCATCGCGGACGAGCCGCGCGCCCGGATCGGAGAGCAGCGGCGTTCCGGCATCGGAGATCAACGCGACGTCCGTCCCATCGCGAAGACGAGCCAACGCACTCTCGGTTGCACGCGCCTCGTTATGCTCGTGATACGACATCATTCTCGTCGAGATGCCGTGGTGTACGAGCAGGTTTCGGGAATGGCGCGTGTCTTCGGCCAGAATGAGATGGACGCTCCGCAGGACGTGGATCGCGCGCAGGGTGATGTCCTGCATGTTGCCGATCGGCGTGCTGACGACGTAAAGCGAACCCGTTCGGACCGTCGTGCCGCCGACCTCACTCGCTGTTTCGACCGCGTCGAGCTCGGCATCACCTGGCTCTACCACTCGAGCGCCCAGGGCAATGCGGAAAGGAATCCCGCCGCATGGAGCATGTGGCGTCGGTCGCGCGCAGCGACCTGCACCACGTTGCGTGCAGCCTCGTCGTCCCCGTCGAGTGATTCGCGGACGGTTTCAGTAACCCACGCGGCGACCGCGGCGGTGATTTCTTCCTGATCGTCCGGAGGATCCTCGGGCTTCGCGCCACCCACGAAACGTTTGAGCGCCGGGTGGCGACCCACCAACCCGTCCCGCACGCGCTCGCCCACGGCGGACGGAACCGGAACACCATACGAACCGAGCTCGAGATACAGTTTATCCACCAGCTCGCGATACGCCGTCACCAACGCTGCTGGCGCCTGCACCGGCATTGTCAGCGGCCCGGTCCAACCGCGAACCCGGGCCCGCGGGCGTGGTGACAGCGGTCCGAAGATGCGGCCGATTTGTTCGGTTCGGCCCGCGCCGCTGTCATCCACGAGATAACTGTGCTCGATCAGGCCCTCGTGCATGACGAGATAGTTGACCGTGTCTCGATTCACGACCTCGGTCACGCCCGTGAACTTCGTGTCGCGGAGATGCGGAAAGAGCACCTTGGGGTCACCCGCCAGGAAATCGGCCGGCCACGGTTCTGCGGGCACGACCAGCGTGTGGTACATGCACACGAGTTGCTCCGGCGGCGCCTCGTAGAATGCGATTTCGCCGAATTCGGGCTCGGGTGGAATGCGGCCGAGTGATGCCGAGATGGCTGTCGGTTCAGTACCGCGCGGCGTGGAGCTGACCGCGTTTACGACCTCGCCATCCTGAAGAAACAAAAGGATGAACTCCTCAGGGAGCCAGATCGCGACGTAGCCCGCCACACGCGCGGTCCGATCGCGCTTGGCGTCGCTGATGAGATTGCGGAGGTGAACGTACGCGAGCTTGGTTCTCGCGAGGAGAACGCGGCTGTGGGGATAACGGAGTTGCGCGGCGTGTGCGGCCATCGCGGGGGATGAAAGGGGAAACGCCCGAGAGACGACTCTCTCGGGCGTAACTTGCCGATCGCCGCTCGACGCCGCAATCGTTTCCCGCTCTGGCGTTTAGGCCGCAGCGTGCTGCTTGAACTTCGACTCGAGCGCCGGCTTCGGTACAGCGCCGATCACTTGATCCACGAGCTTGCCGTTCTTGAAGAACAGCACCGCCGGGATCGACCGGACGTTGAAGCGCGTCGCCGTGCGAATGTTCGAGTCCACATCGAGCTTGGCCACCTTCGCCTTGCCCTGATATTCCACCGCGAGCTGATCGAGAATGGGCGCGATCATGCGGCACGGGCCACACCAGGTCGCCCAGAAATCAACCACCGCGAGACCATCGTGCTTCTCGATCTCCTGCTCGAAGTCCGCGTCGGTCACTGCCACTGCGTTCGACATTTCTGTAAGCCTCCAGCGGCCGGGCTTCGCCCGACCGGGAATCGGATTAACTTCTCGCGCTTCTCACACGTTCTCACGTAGCGGAAGCGCCATGAGCATTCCACCAGCCCGCCGCGGAACCCGCCTCGCGCACATCGGCATTGCGGTGCGGTCCCTCGATGAGATCCTGCCATTCTATCGCGACATCCTCGGCCTTCCCGAGGAGCCGCTCGACGACGCCGACGGAGCGACCATTGCCGGCCTCAGGGCCGGCGAACCGCTCGTCGAATTGTTGGAAGCCGAATCCCCGGACTCACCCATAGGCAGGTTCGTGGCCAAACGTGGCCCGGGCATTCATCACCTTTGCTTCGCCGTCGACGACCTCGACGTCGCGCTGGAGCGCTGTCGAGCCGCCGGCATTCGTCTCATCGATGAGTCACCCCGCATCGGTGCGGAGAAGAAGCGCATCGCGTTTCTCCATCCGGCATCGACCGCGGGAGTTCTTATCGAGCTGTCGGAATATTAATCCAGGCTGCTGTGCTTCCGTTCCGCATTCGGAATCCGCACCCAGGCTGACGAGGTCAGCGCTTGCAGAGTGCCGTAACGGCCGCGAAGTCAGCGTCTTCGACGTACCAGCGGTCGGACGGACCTTTCACCGTCGTGAAACGCGGTGTCTTCGTGACGGCTCCCCTGGTTATCTCTACACGAAGGACTCGCTTGCCGTTGTCACCCGGCTGCTCGTCTACGATCTGGTGCTTGTCGCTGTCGTAGCAGCCCTGCATTACGATGAGGCGTTTCTCGAGTTCGGCTCGCTCGAACTGATCGCGCGCTGGCCCCTTGGACGTTCCCCACGCAATCGACATCTCCTGGAGGTCCTGGCTCTTTGCAGCCGCCAGAAACCGCTCGACCGCCTGCTTCGGAGCAGCGGCACCCGGAAGGTTCGCCGGGACGCTCGCGTTGGAACTGGGCGGCGGGGTCGAAGCCGACCGACAAGCGGCGAAGGTCAGCAACAACAGGATCGTTCGCTTCACTGGACTCTCTCCACGCGCTCTGGCGTGCAAATGGTGGTTCGGCCCGCAATGTACCAGCGCCTTTACATTAACATCGACCACGTCGCGACGCTGCGCCAAGCGCGTCGCACCATCGAACCCGACCCGGTACTCGCTGCGGTCGAATGCGAGACCGCCGGGGCCGATGGCATCACCGCGCACCTGCGCGAGGATCGCCGTCACATCCAGGATGACGACGTGGAGCGCCTGACGACAACAGTTCGGACGGTGCTGAACCTCGAGATGGCCTGCACGCGCGAGATGGTCGCGATCGCCGACCCGACTCCGGCCGTACCAGGTGACGTTCGTTCCGGAACGACGCGAGGAGGTCACGACCGAAGGGGGTCTCGATGTCTCGCGCGATCCAAAGGGACTGCGCTCCGCGATCGAAGCGCTCGGGGCGTCGGGCGTTCGGACGAGCCTCTTCATCGACCCGGACCTCGACACAGTCACTCGCTCGCGGGACCTGGGCGCCGTCGCAATCGAGCTTCACACCGGGCGCTATGCGCACCATCCGAACGACCCAGCCGTTCTCCGGGCGCTGGAGGACGCATCTCGCCATGGAAAAGCGCTCGGACTGGCCGTCCACGCGGGGCACGGCCTGACGACGCGCAACGTCGCGCCGGTCGCGGCGATTCCCGAAATCGAGGAGCTGAACATCGGCCACTCGATCGTCAGTCGCGCGGTCTTCGTGGGGATCGCGGACGCCGTTCGCGAAATGCGTGCGGTCATGGATGTTGCGCGCACCCGAGGGTAGACCGTCCTTGGGCGTGCGGCTTAACTTCGGGCGGTTCCCCTGACGGAGCGGGCATGAGCGTGGCGGTCGGGCTGCTGGACTTCTACATCCTCGAGGCGAGTGAATACGTCGACCAGCTCGACGCACTGGTCGGCGCTGCCGTGCACGCGCCCCCCGAGTCGACGCCGTTCATCACCGCCGCGCGCGCGCTGCGTGGCAGCTCCACCATGGCCAAGCTCCTGCGCCTGGCGGAGCTGGCCGGCTCAGTCGAGCGAGTCGGCCGAGGGTTGCGCGACGGGTCCGTGCGCTGGACGGTCGAGCTTCGATCTGCCGTCGTCGCCGCGATCGATGACATCCGCGTCCTGCTCCGGACGGTCCGTACGTGGAGCGCGTCCGAGGAACAGCGCGCCGCGGCCCGCATCGCCGAGTTGCGGCGCTTCGTGCCGGAAGGTGCCGCGCCGACGAACACGCCGATCAGCAGCGCGGTCAGCCCGACGTTCTTCGCGTCGGAAGTCGAAGGCGTCGCCGCCGCGCTCGATGCATTCGTTGCCTCGCCAGCGGATCGTCGCTCGCTCGACGAAGCGCTCGGACGCGTTCGCGCGCTGCGTGGCATCGCGACACTGAAGGACCTGCCGCCGCTCTCGGACGTCGCCGATGCCATCGAGCACGCAGCGAGAACGAGCACCGGCGACGGACGATCGCTGACCACGCAGCATGCCGAGTTGTACGATGCGTCCGCGCACGTGCTTCGACGTGCGGCGCGGGAGCTTCGGACGTCGGGGCGTCCGGACGCATCCGCTCCGGAAGTCCGCCGGTTCGCGGCACGCGACGACCGCACTGCAGGAACAGACGCGCGACGAAGAGCAGGTCGTGCCAGTCGCGAATCTGTTCTACGGGGATGAGGGTCCGCACGTCGTGTCCCGCGCCGATCGCCCGGCCGCGACGGTCGAAGCGCGTTTCCGCACGGAGATCACGTCGCTCGCCGAACACCTGCGACGCCTCGTGGATGAAGCGCGAAACGCCAATACCGCGGTGAGTCGCGACCGCGCGATGCACGAGTTGCGGCGCGCGTTGCGCACCGCTCGTGGGACGCTCGAGAGCTTTGGTCGCGCCGACGCCGGCCGCTTCTTCGCGAATGCGGCCGCGGAGCCGAACGTCGGCGATCCGATGCTGCTTTCGTCCATCGACGCCGCCGCGACCCTGCTCGGCTCCCCATCCATCGCGATGACGGATCTCGTCGTTAGGCTGGCGGAGCTGGGGCGCGGAAGTACGGTCGATCGCGCGATCGGCATGGCGTTCAGCCCACTCGGCCAGCCTCGTCGAGCTCCTTCTGGTACGACGGCGCCAACGCCCGCTGCGGATGCTCCGCGGTCCGATCGCAGAACGCCCGCGCCCACCCGCGTGTCACGTCCCACCCCCGGCCGGGGCGACGCTCCGGTCGCGCGACGCGCGCCGCTTACGCCGACCGGTGCAGAGCTTCACCAGTTCCTGCAGTCCGGCATCGCCGGGTTCACTGAGCTCGATCAGACTCCACTCGCGGCGCCTGCCCTGCTCGACGATGCGACGCTCATTCCCGATTGAGGATCTGTTGTATCGCGGTCGGGGCGCGCTCGAGCGCGCGATCGAGGTGCGCGACCTGATGCGCCTGTCGGGCGGGAACAACGACGAGGCGCTCGCGGAGCTGTTCGATCTGCTGGATCTCGCCGCCGCCGACTAGCCCGACATGCGATTGAACTGGAAGAGCGCGCTCGGCATTGCGCTGAGCGCCGGGCTCCTCGTGTGGACGCTTCGTGGGGAATCGCCGGCGGAGATCTGGTCGGTGCTCTCGCAGTCGAACCTGCCGCTGCTCGCGCTCGCAGCGCTGGTCGCGACGTCGATCTTCCCGCTGCGCGCGATCCGATGGCGGATCATCCTCGACCCTCTGGCGCCCAAGCTGCCGATCGGTGCCCTGTGGCGATCCATCGCGATCGGGATGATGGTCAATAACATCTATCCCGCTCGGCTGGGCGAGGTTGCCCGCGCCTTCGCCCTGACGCGTGAGACGAGGCGCGTGAGCCTGGCGGGGTCGGTCGCGTCGCTCGCGGTGGACCGGGTGTTCGACGCGCTCACGCTTGATGCTGCTCCTCGTGAGCGCGATGCTCGTTCCGGAATTTCCGAAGGGCATGACGGTGGGCGGACAGCCTGTCCAGCGCGGCGCGTTCGTGTTTGGTGCGGGCGCTGTCGGCCTGTTCGTGATCCTGTACGTCATCGTCGCGATTCCCGAACGGCTCGTGTGGATGTACGCCGCCGTCGTCGGCAGGTTCGCGCCGCGATTCGTGACCCGCGGGAGCGAGATCATTCACTCGTTCTCCCAGGGGCTAGGCGTTCTTCGCAGCCCGACGCGGTTCATTGCAGTGTTTTTCTGGGCGATCGTCCATTGGCTCGTGAACGCACTGGCGTTCTGGCTCGGGTTCAAGGCGGTCGGGATCAATGTGCCGTTCAGCGCCGCGAACTTCCTTCAGGGGATCATCGCTATCGGCGTCGCGCTGCCATCGTCACCGGGTTTCTTCGGCGTATTCGAGGCGGCGTCGAGGGTTGGGCTCGAGGTGTACAGCGTGCCCGGTCGTCAGGCAGTGAGCTGGGCCATCGGGTTTCACGTGCTGTCGTTCATTCCGATCACCGTCATGGGCCTGTACTACTTCGCTCGGCTCGGTCTGCACTTCAGCGATTTCAAGACGCCGCCGTCCGATAAGCAATGAGCAGCGCGGTCGACCTGCCGCGCATCGCGAACGGGACGGCCGCTCGTACCGTCGCGCAGGCGAAGCTCAACCTGTTCCTGCGCGTGCTCGCGCGCGAAGCCAGCGGCTACCATCAGATCGAGACGCTGTTCTGCCGGCTCGAGCTGGGCGATGACGTGGTCGTGCGCACGAACGTGCGCGGCCGGTCGCTGGACTGCGTGGGCGACGCGATCCCGCCGGAGGGGCTCGGGCCGACAGAACGCAACCTTGGCTGGCGCGCCGCCGCTGCCTACTCCGCCGCTACCGGATGGCCTAACGATTGGGCGGTCGAGATCTCGAAGCGCGTGCCCGTCGGCGGCGGCATGGGTGGTGGGAGCGCCGACGCGGGTGCCGTGCTGCGCTGCCTGAACGCGCTGTCCCCCCGGCCGCTTTCCGAACACGAGTTGCTGTCGCTCGCCGCGCCGCTCGGCGCCGACGTGCCATTCTTGTCCATTGATGCGCCACTCGCACTGGCGTGGGGGCGCGGAGAGCGGCTGTTGAAATTGCCGGCGCTTCCGAGCCGCGACGTCGCGCTCATCACGTTCCCATTCGGGGTGGTGACGCGGGACGCCTACGGCTGGTTGGACGACGCCCGCGGTGGCGACGGTTCCGACGCAAACGCGCTGACGCTGCACGATCTCTCGACGTGGAGCGGCGTCTGTCGGCTCGCGCATAACGATTTCGAGCCCGTCGTGTCCAAGCGCATCGCGGACGTTGCCGCGTCGTTGTCGGTGCTGCGGACTGCACTCGCGACGGGGCGCGATCGCGACGCGATCGCGCTGCTCGCCGGCTCGGGGGCGACAGTGTTCCTGGTCTCCGACGATCTGCCGCTCCGTGAGGTGCGCGCGGAAGGCATAGCGTCGCGCACGCTTCGCACGCGCACGGCCACCCGTGTTGTTGACGTGGAGGTGTCGGGGTAGGTTTCCGGCGGTAGGTGCCCCTTCGTCTAACGGTAAGACAACGGCCTTTGGAGCCGTGAATCGTGGTTCGATTCCACGAGGGGCAATCGGCCCGCTCTTCCCTCGCCGACACTCACCTCACATGGCTGTCCCAGAACGCCTCCCGATCCGCGGCGGTGATGACGACGCGCGGATCGACGCCGCCATCGGCAACACGCCCATGGTCCGCCTAACGCGCGTCGTCGAGCCGGCGATGGCCGAGGTGTGGGTCAAGATCGAGGGGATGAATCCCGGGGGATCGATCAAGGACCGCACCGCGCTCGGCATGATCATCGACGCGGAGCGCAGCGGGGCGCTCCAACCCGGCCAGATGATCGTCGAGCCGACGTCCGGCAACACCGGCATCGGTCTCGCCCAGGTGGCGGCGGCGCGCGGCTATCCGCTCACGCTCTGCCTTCCGGCGCAGATGAGCGAGGAGCGCAAGCGTACGCTGCTCGCCTATGGCGCCCGTCTCGTGCTCACCGACCCCGAACGACGCATGCTCGCGGCGATCGAGGAAGCGGAGCGCATCCGCGATGCGACTGGCGCGTGGATGGCGAACCAGTTCGCGAATCCGGCGAACCCACGGGTTCACTACGAGACGACGGCGCCCGAACTGTGGCGCCAGATGGACGGCCGCATCGACGCATTCGTCTACGGCTCCGGTACCGGCGGGACCATCTCGGGAGTCGGTCGGTTTCTTCGCGAACGCAATCCGCGCGTCACGGTGGTTGCCGTGGAACCGGGACGGAGCCCTGTGCTCTCCGGCGGCGAGCGCGGGCAGCATCAGTTCCAGGGCATGGGGCCGGGGTTCGTCCCACCGAATTTCGACCGGCAGCGTGGTCGACCGCGTCGTTCAGGCGTGGGAAGAGGACGCGTTCCCACTCGCACGACGGCTCGCGCGCGAGGAAGGGCTGTTCGTCGGTATGTCGAGCGGCGCGATCACCTGGGTGGCGCTGCAGATCGCCCGCGAAATCGGACCGGGCCGTCGCGTCGCGATGATCGCGCCGGATTCCGGTGCGAGATATCTGTCGACGTCCTTGTTCGAGGCGCCGCCCCCCGACCCGTCGCCATAAATCCGCGTAGAGCCCTGTCGGGCGAGGCGTTCCGTCGCTACCTTGGCGCCTCCCCATGAAATGCTCAGCTCGCCGGATACCGCTCGCTGCTGTCCTTCTCTCCATCGCCGCGTGCAGTCATCAAGCGACGCCGGACACATCGGTCACGCCGGTGCGCATGGTTGCGCCCGACTCGGTAGTGACGTGCAGTGACTGGGTCCGCCGTGCGGTCGCCGATCCGGAAATGGGCGTCGAGCAGGTGCCTGCGCCCGTCGCATTCAAGCCAGCGCCCATCCCGCGACCGATTCCGAAAGGCGTGCTCGGGAAGGACGGCAAGGCAGAAGTGCGAATTCGCGTTCTCGTCGACACGCTGGGCGCGGCGGACATGGCCACGTTCACGGTTATCAAGAGCACCAGTCCCACGTTGACAAAACTCGTCCGCACGGCCGTCGCGAAGTGGACGTTCTCGCCCGCCCGGGTGAGCGGTTGCAAGGTGCCGCGCAACTTCAACTGGGCGGCCGTCTATCCCCCCGCGCAAGTCGGCGATGACAACAATGACGCACGTTAGGCTCATCGGCGCGGCCATGGCGGCACTCGCCATGTCCGGGTGCCTCGATGACACACCCACAGCGGCCACACCCCCCAGCGTCCGGGCAACGCTCAGCGCGAACGTCGTCGGCGAGATGGCCGGCGGAACCGTCCGCATTCGCGTCGCCTACCGCACCAATACACAGACGCTCGTCACGCTCCCTTCGAACCCCGCGCAGGTCACGCTTGCGGCCGGAGCGACGGTGGTGGTTCCGGTCACCGTCGACATCGGCCGGTGTCTCAAGGATCGCCAGCGTGCGTTGGCCACGACGCGTGGGTGTCAACTCACGATCGAGCTGACGCTGAGCGACGCAACAGGTGAGACCGTAGACGAGCAGTCCATCGATGCGCCGAAACCGGCGACGCCGGGGGCGACAGTGGACTTCGGCTCCATAACCATTGGCGCTCGCGTATCGACGATCACGGTTGCTCCGGCATCGGTCACTGCGAACGTGTCGCAGGACCAACAGCTGACCGCCACCGTGCGTGATCTGAGCGGCGCCGTTGTCACGACGGCTCCGCTGACGTGGACGACGAGCGATGCCACCGTCGTGCAGATCGGCGCCGTGTCAGGCCAATCGGTAACCATACGCCCGCTCAAGCTTGGCGTTGCGACCGTCACGGCGACCGCCGGACGAAAGACGAGCAATGCGGTGAGCGTGAACGTCGTCCCGCCAACACCGTTAACCCTTCGGCAGCGGCCCGCCGCGGGGTGCATCATCGCCGGGCAGACGGTCACGCTGGATGTCGATACGCCGCCGGCAGCCATTGCGTGGTCCAGCGCCAATCCGGCTATCGCGACGGTCAACCCGACCACCGGCGTCGTCACCGGCGTCGTTGCAGGAGAGACGACGATCACGGCGACGAGCGGCATTCGCACCGGGACCGCAACGGTCTGCGTCATCGGCCCCTTCGTCGTGACGCCGTCGAGCCTAACGATCGTCGCCGCTCGCACGGCGCAGCTGACCGTGTCGAACTCCGTCGGCGCCACGCTCTCGTACGTCTCGAGTGCCGGATCGGTGGCGAGTGTCAGCTCCAGCGGTATCGTTCACGCCATCACGGTCGGCCAGACGACGATCACGACGACGGTGGTCGCCGCGAGCGGCACGATCACGCTGACCACGCCCGTCACAGTGAACGCCGGCAGCGTGGACATCTCGCCAACCAGCGCGACGGCGTCGGTCGATGGCACCTCGCGGTATGGCGTCGTCGTCCGCGACGGAGACGGTGGACTGCTAGCCGACGTTGCGGCGACGTGGACGATCGACGACCCATCGATAGGAACGCTGTCCGTGACTGCCGGGCCGACGGTGGACGTGCGCGCAACGAAGATCGGGACCACCACCGTCCGGGCCGCGGTGCCCGGAGGCTCGGCGTCAGCGTCCTTCACGGTGACGGCAGCGCTGCCCGCGGTGCGTCTCGAGAAGGTCTCGGGCGATGACGCCGTCTCGGGGCCGGTCGCGAACTACGTCCAGGTGTTGACGCTGAATCGCACGGTGACTCCCGCGGCGCTCACTCTCGCGTTCGATGAGTCGCAGCTGCCATTCGGCAACTACGTACTCGACATCACGGTCTCGACAACCACGCCGGGAATCGGTACCGACGTCGAAACGATCGTGTTCACTCCAGCCCCTTCAGGGTTCTCGACCTCGAACGCGCCCCGACGGCAGGACTTGCGTCGAGCGTCGGTCGCTCTGCGAGCACCGTAGCCTCGAATGCCCATTCTCCGCCATCCAGCACCTGCTTTGAACCGAGTCATCACGACAGCGCTGTTGGCACTCGCGACTGTCGCGGGCGCAAGTTGCCGCGCGAAGCCAAGTGAGCGCGTCGTACCCGACCGGGTCAACGAAGCCGAGGAAGCAGCGCGCAGCGCGATCGCCAACGAGCGCGCCATCAACGTTGCCTCCCTGCCCGAGCGATCGGTGGGGGTCACACCGTTCGCGGTCAGCACGAGCGACACGACGATTGCGCCGTTGGCGTACGGGCTCGCCGACATTCTCATTACGGATCTGCAGCGAAGCGGCCAGCTCCAGCTCGTGGATCGGCTGCGTCTCGATGCGCTCCTGCGTGAGGTGGAACTGGTGGGACCCGGGCGCGTGGACACGATGACGGCGCCTCGCGTCGGACAGCTCGTGGGGGCGCGCCGGTTGATTCTCGGTTCGCTCTCGGAGCGACCGGGTGGACAGATCGTGATCGACGCGCGCGTCGCCGATGTCACCAGCGCCGAGGTACGCACCGCCGTCTCAGCGACGGCACCGCTTGCCGACATCCTCGCGGCCGAAAAGGAGATCGCTATTCGGCTACTTGGAGAGCTAGGGGTCAACCTGACCCCGGCGGCGCGTGCCGCCATTGAAGAGCGGCCGACGCGCAACATCGCGGCGCTGCTGGCCTACAGTCGTGCCGCCCGCTTCGAGGTCGGCGGTGACTATCCCAGCGCCGCGGCCGAATATCGCACGGCGCTCAGGCTCGACCCCCGCTTCGCGCTCGCTGGCCAGCGACTGAGCGAGTTGCCAGGCGAGTCGTCCACTGACGCACGTTCGAGCCTCGCGCGTGCCACGGGGATGGCTTTGGATCGGATCAATCCCGTGTTCTTCTCACCACTCGCGGGCGGGCCGCGCGCGGGTGCCGGCGGTATTGCGGACCCGTCGTTCCCATCACAGACGGTCATCGTGCTCGTCACCATCACGACACCCCCATGATCTCGCTCGCTCGGGTGACGATTCGCGGCCGCGCCGTATGTCTCGCCGCATTGGCGACCATCGGACTCGCGCCGTGCCTAACGTCGATCGCGGCCCAGGAGCAACTGTTCCCGGCCCGCACGGCACTGATCGGACCGGTGTTCGAGCGTTGGTCGTTCGGGGCCGGCTTGCTTCAGCCCTCCGTCGACGGGGGCGGAACGGTCGAGCTGCATAGCGCATCGGCGCTGTCGCTGCCGATCGGCGCGTCGGTCGCGTTCGGCGAGCGATGGACGCTGGATCTCGCCACGTCCTACTCGAGTGGAACTGTCAAACTACGCGCGCCGGATCCGTCGTCCGGCGCCGAGGAGTACTCGCTGTCCGGTCTCACCGACCTGCGCGCGAGACTCACGACACACGTCGTCAGCGACAACGTGTTGGTGACGGTCGGCGCCAACCTGCCGACGGGGCAGACATCGCTCGATGCCGAGCAGTACGCGGCGTTGCGCGTGCTCACGTCGCCGGCTCTCGCCCTGCAGTCTCCCGCGTTAGGCACCGGCCTCGGTGCCACGGCCGGCGTCGTGCTGGCACGTCAGGTGGCATCGTGGGCATGGGCCTTCGGTGCGTCGTACGAGCTCCGCCGCAGTTACACCCCTGTCGCGTTTGCGACGGGCACCCCGGCGCCGGATGAAAATCCGGGCGACGCGGTGCACCTCACGATCGGGACCGACGGTGTCGTCGGCCGGAGCGGGATGACGGTAGCGCTGACGGCCGACCTCTTCACTGACGATCGGCTCGAGCCCAACATCGGGGGAGAATCCGGTGGCGCAGGCAGTTCACCCGCAGTGTCCACGCGCCTCGGCCCGATCTTCACTGCCGACTGGCAGCTGCGAGTCGCTGCGCCGCGGATGCGTGAGCTGACCCTCTACGCAATCGACCGTTACCGCACGCCGTACGATCGCAATGGCGCGCAAGTCGAGGAAAGCAGCGGCAACTATCTCGATGCCGGCGTGCGAGCCGTCTTTCCGCTCTCACCCGCGACAGGCCTGTTGTCAATTCTCAACGCGCGACATCAGACTGGTCTCAAATCCGACAGTACGCTGGCGACCGCCGCCACCGCGGGCGTTGGTCTCACGGTCGGACTCGCACACGCGTTCGGCGGCGGGTATTCGCTGCAGCCCTTCGTTCGCGCCGAGTATGCGACCATCAAGAGTGTCGACGCTTCGGCCCGCTCTAACGCGTTGGCAGCCGGTATCTCGTTAGGCCGGCGCTTCTAGCGGCAGGTCACGACTCGCGGGAACGTCAGCGCCGATTCGCGCAGCCCAGCGCGGTGTCGGCGAGGAACCGCTCGACTCGGCCTTCGAACTCCGTTCCCCGCGATCCCGACCGAACCTGCAGCAGGAGGCGGCACGCGTCAGCGGGGCGATCCAGGATGAGATTCGTCTCGATCGCGTAGTACGTGGCCTCGACGCTGTCCTGGCGAGCGACCAGCCGGGGTAGCAGGCGGCGAATGTCCTGCAGGATCGCGTCACCATTGCCAGCCGCTCCAACGGCATCCGGATCGGCGAGCGCGCTCTTCACGCGATCGAGGTCGGCACGGGCGCGCCTGTTCTCTTCGAGGGCCGCGCTCGGGCGTTCGACGACGACACTTGGCTCACTCGACGTCGGTGCCGCCCGTTGGCCAGTCGTATCGGGCCTGCTGTTCGGCGTGGTGCCGCTGCTCGGTTTGATCGAGCTGTCCACAGCGGGCGCGCGCGCGACGCCCTTCCCGGTTGGCCGCGGTCGCGACGACGGGGTCGCGGCGGGTGAGGCGGAATCGTTAGGCGCCGTCGTCGATGGAGCGACCGTCATGACAGCACCATCGGGCGGGTTTCGGCGCTGCCACGCGAGGACGCCAGCGGCCGCGAGCACCACCGCACCGGCGGCAATGCCCCCTCCGACCCAGGATTTGCGCCGCGGCGGCGCAAGGTCGGCGCTCGCGACGCCGGCTGGCGGGGTGACCGGACTGCGTGAATCGGCCGCGGGCGGGACACGTGCTGGGATCGCGCCCGCAGGCACGGGCGGCACCTCGACGGGTCGCGTGGACGCCATCGAACTGGCTGCCGTGGCCACCGCCTGTGACAGTGGTCCCGGCGCGTCACCCACGACGGCGAACGACCACGACGGCGTGGGGAGACCGAACGCACGAAGGAGCGCTGCCGCAAACTCCATCGCTGAGGGTGTGCGATCGTCCGCGTCCATGGCCAGCGCATGATCGAGCGCCGCCTGAGCAGCGGCCGGCCATGCGATGTCGGGGCTCACCTGCTCCAGCGTCAGCGGTCTGTTGGTCAGGCGCTGCAGCGCCCACTGAATGCTGGACTCATCGTTAGGCGACGCGCTCGCGAATGGCATCCGCCCCGTGAGCATCTGGAATGCGATCATCCCCAAGGCGTAGATGTCGCTCCTGACGTCGACGACGCCGCCGGTCAGCTGCTCCGGACTCATGTAGCGTGGCGTGCCTACGACGAGCCCCGGCGTCGTCAGCAGTTGGGTCTCTCGCTTGATCGGCCTTCGCGATCCCGAAGTCGACGACCTTCACCCAATCACTGCCGTCGCGCGTCGCCTTCAGCAGGATGTTGTCCGGCTTGAGGTCGCGGTGGACCACCGGCTCCGCGAGCTCGTGCGCCGCGGTGAGCCCGGCGGCGATCTGGCGAACGATCTCGACGGCGCGAACCGGTGGCACGAGCCTGTCCCGCTCGAGGCGGCGGCCGAGCGTTTCGCCCTCGATGAACTCCATTGCGAGGAACACCAGACCGTCGGACGTCTCGCCGAAATCGTAGACGGCGGCGACGTTCGGGTGATCGCCTACGCTGGCGGCGTTCCGCGCTTCGCGATTGAACGCGGCGACGGCGTAGGGATCCGCGATGAGCGCGCGCCGAAGGACCTTGATCGCCGCCTCACGCGGTACTCGGACGTGGCGCGCCCGGTAGACGCGCCCCATCCCGCCTTCCCCGATGATCGCTTCGACGCGATAGCGGTCCGCTATGACGGTCCCGACGAGGTTGTCCGCCTCCGCGCCGGTCGACCGCAGCGGAGCGCCGTCGGCCGCGCAGAAATAATCGTCGTCACCGTAGGTGAGCTCGCAGCTCGGACAGACCTTGGCCATCCGGATCGCCGACTACGAACCGCTCGACAGCTCGCGCACCTTCTGCTCGGCACGGCGACGCTGCGAGGCGAGGATCGTACTCGGAGACTTGTCCAGAAAATCCTTGTACAGCGCGACCGCCTCGGCCGGCTGTTTCTTGTCGTTCGCGTCCTCGGCTCGCGCATAGCGGATCAGGTCACGCCACCGCCCCGGCTTGGTCGCTTCCGGGTTGCACCGCCGGCCGCGCCACACCACCCGGCATGGGAGGCAGCTTGAGGCCTTTATTCAGCTTGTCTGCCAGGCTCGTGAGGATCGCCAGCAGATTGTCGGCCTTGTCGGTGACGGTCTCGACGTGCTCGATCTCCGACGTCTCGACGTTCACCGATCGCGCATCGAGACGCATCTGGCCCTTGGAGTCGATAATGAAGCCGCCGAAAATCATGTGATGCGCGCCCACGAGCTTGCCGAGCTTCACCGCGGTCTCCTTGTCGACCCGGCCCGAGGCGCCAAGGTTCTGTTCGTCGAGCAGCTGCTGCACCCGATCGCGCTCGACGACGCGTAGCGCCGGATTGGCGGCGAGCTCCGTGATGAGCACGTCGGCGATGCCCTTTCCGAGCGCGTCGTACTCGGCGTGATTCGTCACCGCGCCGTTGGTGAAATAGGGCATGATGGCGACTGTCGCGCGCTGGTCAGCCGGAGCCGCTTGTCCCGCGAGCCGGCGACCGGGAAGAGAGATAGACAGGCACAACAGCGAACCCGTCGCGGTCAGGAGGGCGACGCGCCTGACGGTGGATCCTCGGAGAGCAACTGGTCTGGTGGAGAACATGGCTCGCATACGCTTCCTGGAGTTGGGTCCGTCGCCTGGTGGGTCTTGATGAGTCTGCGCGAGCCACGATAGTAGACGTAGTACACCACCCCAGCAATACGATCGATCGCTGGAAACGCCCGCTTGCCGCCGAATGTGTCGCCGTGTTGCTCGCGGCGCGTAGCGTCCTGAAACCGGCTCGGTTAGGTTATGGGGCTCCCGACCCCACCCGCGACCACCGGTCCGCGCGCGGTCGGAATTGACTATCTCGTTAGCTCCTCTTACGATACAAGGCTGCGGCAATGGACGGCTTGTCCGTACCGAGGCACGGATTCAAGCTGCTGTCGGGCACCGCCAACCGGGCGCTCGCGGAGGAGATCGCAGGACAGCTCGGCGTCGAACTCTGCCGGGTCACGTGCAGTCGATTCGCCGACGGCGAGATCTTCGTCCGCATCGACGAGAACGTCCGCGGCAACGACGTCTTCATCGTGCAGCCGACGAATCCACCGGCCGACAACATGATGGAGCTGTTGCTCCTGATCGACGCGGCCCGGCGTGCGTCGGCGGCGCGGATCACGTGCGTGATGCCGTACTACGGGTACTCGCGCCAGGATCGCAAGGATCAGCCGCGCGTCGCGATCGGCGCGAAGCTGCTGGCGAACATGATCGAGACCGCGGGCGCCGATCGCGTGCTCGGCGTCGATTTTCACCAGCACCAGCTGCAGGGGTTCTTCGACGTTCCGGTCGATCACCTGTACGCGATGCCGGTGTTCACGTCGCACTATCGGAAGAAGCAGTTGAAGGACCCCGTCGTCGTCGCGCCGGACGTCGGGTCGGCGAAGATGGCGCGCGGGTTCGCGAAACGGCTCAACGCGACGCTGGCGATCATCGACAAGCGCCGACCGACGCGCGAACGTGGCCGAAGTGGTGAACGTCGTCGGTGATGTCGAAGGACGCGACTGTCTCCTCGCCGACGACATGATCGATACCGCGGGTACGGTCACCGAGGCCGCGCGCGCGCTGCAAGAAGCTGGGCGCGAAGGACATTTACGTCTGCGCCACGCACGCGCTGCTCTCCGGCCCGGCCGTCGAGCGCTTGAGCGCGGCACCGATCAACGAGGTCGCGGTCACCGACACGATCGCGATTCCGCGAAGAACGGCGCTTCCGACGCGCTGACGTGCTGTCGGTCGGCGAGCTGCTCGCGAAGGCGATTCGGTTCACGCACAGCGAGCAGACGGTGAGCTCGCTGTTCGACTGAGCGTCGTAGGACTCGGTTCGACCTCAAGGTCGAGGACGCAGCCTCTCGAGCGCGGCGTTGCCGAACACGTTAGCACGCGACAGTTCCGCACGGTTATCCCGTACAATGGCAACCGCATCAACTCTCCGCAGTCTCGCGCAGCACGAGCCGGCAAGGGCGTCGCGCGCAAGCTTCGCAGCGCCGGTCAGATTCCGGCCGTCATCTACGGCCACGCTCGCGAGCCGCAGTCGCTCGCCGTCACCGACGCGCGAGCTCGAGAAGCTGCTCGAGCGCAGTCTCCGCCGAGAGCACCGTCATCGAGCTCACGCGTCGACGGCGGACGTCGCGCGCACGCTGATCCGCGAGATCCAGCGCCACCCGTTCAAGAAGCAGATCCTGCACATCGACTTCCAGGAGCTCGTCGCCGGCGAGAAGGTCACCGTCAACATCCCGCTCGTGCTCATCGGCGTGCCGGACGGCGTCCGCGTCTCTGGCGGCATCCTCGAGCAGATGATGCACGAGCTCACATCCGCGTCGATCCGGTCGAACATTCCGCGACCACATCGACGTCGACGTCACGCACGCTGACGATCGGACACTCGCATCCACGTCCGCGATCTGAAGGCTCCCGAGGGCGTCGAGATCCTGGACGACGCCGACGCCACGGTCTGCGTCGTGTCCGCGCCGAAGGTCGAGGCCGAGGCACGCGACGGCGGAAGCCGCGACGACCGGGGCCGAGCCGGAGCTCATTCGCAAGACGAAGGAGGAGGAAGAGGCCGAGTCGAAGTAGGTCGTGCGAGTTCCGTCGACTCGGCGCGTCGTCCTCACGCGACGACGAGCCGATGAAGGTCATCCTTGGACTGGGCAATCCCGGGCAACGAATACGAGCACACGCGTCACAACGTCGGCTGGTGGGTTCGTCGACCACCTCGCCGACGTTTGGCGTTTCGACGGCTGGCGGACGGACGGCGAGACGCGCTGTCGCGAGCGGGCACGTTCGCGAATCAGGCGGTGCGGCTCGTGAAGCCGCTGACGTACATGAACCTGAGCGGGCAGGCGCTGCGTCCGTACCTGCGTCGTCCGTTCTGGTCGGCGGCGACGGATCTGATGGTCGTCGTCGACGAGGTGGCGATCCCGCTCGGTACGTATCGCTTTCGCGCCCACGGGAGCGCCGGCGGCCACAACGGCCTCAAGGAGCATCGAGCGCACGTTAGGCACGCAGGAGTACCCGCGGCTGCGCATCGGCATCGCCGCCGGACGATCCGCGCGCGTCGGCGACCTCGCGGACTTCGTGCTCGTCGCCATTCTCGAGCGACGAGAGGCCGGTCGTCCTGCGAGCTGCTGCCACGGCTCCAGGACGCGCTCGAGATCTGGCTGCGCGACGGCATCATCCAGGCGATGAACATCCACAACGGCGACGGCAAGGCGAAGCCGGCGTAGGCATTCATCTTTCGCACCTCATGCTCAAACTCGGAATCGTCGGACTGCCGAACGTCGGCAAGTCGACGCTGTTCAACGCGCTCACGTCCGCCGAAGTGCCACGCGGCGAACTATCCGTTCGCACGATCGAGCCGAACGTCGGCCGGTCGAACGTGCCCGATCCGCGACTCGACGAGCTCGCGCGAGATCGTGCAGCCGAAGCGCACCGTGCCGGCCGTCGTGCGAGTTCGTCGACATCGCCGGCCTCGTCAAAGGCGCGTCGCAGGGCGAAGGACTCGGCAACCAGTTCCTCGCGAACATCCGCGAGACCGACGCGATCGTGCACGTCGTGCGCTGCTTCGACGACGACGACGTCACTGCACGTCATGGGCGCCGTCGATCCGGTGCGCGATCGCGAGGTGATCGAGTTCGAGCTCGCGCTCGCCGATCTCTCGGCCGTCGAGAAGCGTCTCGACCGCGCGAAGCGCTCGGCGAAGACCGGCGACAAGGAAGCGCTCGCCGAGCTGCCGGTGCTCGAGAAGGCGCAATGCGTTTCTCAGCGAGGGCAAGGGCCTGTGGGAGGCGAAGCTGTCGCCCGAGGAGCTCGCGACGCTCGCGCCGCTCTCGCTGCTGACCGCTCAAGCCGATCCTCTACGCGGCGAACGTCACCGATGCGGAGCTGTCCGGCGCGGAAGGCACACACGTCAAGGCGCTTCGCGCGGCGATCGCCGCGAGCGGCGAGCACGCGGAGGTCGTTCCCTTCTCCGCCAAGATCGAAGCGGAGCTGGCCGAGCTGCCGCCGGAGGATCGGGCGGAGTTTCTCGCGTCGCTCGGCCTCGAGTCGGCCGGTCTCGATCGGCTCATTCGCGCCGGCTACCACCTGCTCGGACTGCAGACGTACTTCACGGCCGGCGAGCAGGAAGTCCGCGCGTGGACGATTCATCGCGGCGACACCGCGCCGCAGGCAGCGGGCGTGATTCACACCGATTTCGAGCGCGGCTTCATTCGCGCCGAGACGGTGGGCTACGATGAGTTCGTCGCGAACGGCGGCTGGAAAGGCGCGAAGGAAAAGGGCGTCGTCCGGTCGGAAGGCAAGGAGTACGTCGTGCAGGACGGCGACGTGCATGCTGTTCCGCTTCAACGTTTAGCGGGATGCCGAATTCGGTTACGCCGCCGGACCGCTGTGACGAACCCGGTGTCTGCGCTGCGACAACGATCTGCGTTGCCAGGATTCTTGATACCATTCGCGGCTACGTCACAAGCGCTGAAACGACGCGCTGACGAAGTCCGTCAACGCGATCGACCAGGTCTGGGACGGCATTGAGTGTGGCCCGCTCGTGACCCGTCTCCGTCGCTGGGCGCCAACGGATGTGCGCGACGCCCACCGCTCCATGCTCAGGCAGCGCTACTTGTTCGGAAACTGCTTGATGATTCCCTCCGAGAACATGTCCGCCAGTTTCAGCGACTGTGCCAGGATCGTGTCGAACGTCTCGACATCGGCGTTGTAGTCCCGCTTAAGGCGCGCGTTGGTCTCCGCTATCGTGAGGTTCATGCCCCCGACCAACACGGGCTGAATGGTTGCCATCGGCCAGTTGGTCGGATTGACCGTGCTGAGAAGCGTCGTTATCGAGTCTGCGTTCGCGCGCCACCGCTTGTCCGCTTCCGTGCGCTTTGCCGTATCCTTCGCCATCGAGGCCTCTATCATTTCCTTCATGAGGCTCGTGTGTTGCCTGAGGAGGGTAGTGACCTTCGATCCGGTTTCCGCGCCGTAGAACGGCGCAAATGCGCGGCCGATGTCATCCTGGCTCTTTGCCAGGCGCTTCGAGGCCGCGTCGAGACTCTGGTCTACCTCGATCGTGTTGACGATGTATTCGCGCATCCAGATGGCGTTGCTCACCCAGAGTTTGCGCATCGCCACCCTCAGTTCATTGGCGTTGATGGGATCCGGACGCGCGACATCACCCTTTGACGTGGTCGGGACCTGCGCGTCTGTCCTCGAGGCGAAGGTGGCGACGGCGATCGTCAGCAGCAGCGCCGCGGCTCGTGCAGAATACGGCATACTTCCTCCCGTTCTGGCCATTGGAGCGTGGGCATCACGGTCCGGCGGCATCGCCACACAGGCCGGTGCAGCGTGGCCAGACCGATTCAGGGTTTCTCGTTGGTGCCCCGCAGCGGGCGAATACCGTGTACATAATTGGCGCTTCGCTCGCGCAGCATACGTTGGACCATGGTATAACGTCACGCTGCAACCTCGGTGTTCCCGTCGCGTCGCTGTGCGTCCTGAAGGGCCGGTACGACGTTCGCCGACTCCGCGAATACCGCAAGAGTGCGGTCTACCTGTGCGGCCACGGCTCGCGAAGGCGGAAACACTCGCCAGGCTGCCGAAATTGGCGCGTGGCGGCTTCCATCCCTTCCGGCGGCTCTGGGCCTCGGAGCGCCGCCATTTGCCCGCCCAAGACGTCGCCGCGGCCGGCGGCTGGCGGTCGCTCGAGGTGATGCGGCACGCATATCAGCACGCCGATGCCGCGGGTATGATGTCAGTCGTGGAATCGCCGCGAACGGCGCCCGATCCCGAATCGTCGGTCGTCGAGCCGGACAAGGTAGCTCAGCGAGGGCTGGCATTGAAGTGCACTGTATGCGAGACGGCACCGAGCCAGAGACCTAACGCCGGGGAAACACGCAGCATCGGCATGGAAATCGGGTCGACAGGAGTCTGCATCGCGCTGGGCATCGCGTTCATGCTTGTGGGCGTCTACTTCCTCGCAGTGGCGCCGCTGGATTACTAACGCGTTAGGCAATCGCCTCACGTTCGCTTCAACGTTTGACGGTTGGCGATACTCGGGGCAGGACACGAACCGGCTCGCGCCTCCCGCCAACGTCCATGCTGGCCCGCTCGCACGTCCCAGATCGAGCTCGGTCGCCAACTGGGCGCTTGCACTGATCGGCGTCGCCGGCTTCTGGAGCACGTGGTCGTTCTGGGCAGCGACCGTTCTCGCGTTCTCGACGTTCTACTGGGGCTGCGCTCTCCTGCACTGGCGCGGCTCCTGCGTTCGGCCAACACCGCCCCGGACGCGCGGGTTCATGCTCTGGTGGGACACCCTCTTTCCGCCCGCGTTGCTGGGGCTTCTCTGGTTGTCGCGGTGAGGTTGGCCCCAGACGCTGGGAAGTCCGGAGATCTGCCACAATCCGCACTGCGCCTAACGGATCTCGCGCGATTCCGGGTGCTCCTCGCGCGAGAGCTCCGCGGCACCACATCGCTGCTGGTACTTGCGCGGGAGGCGCGTCCGGCACATGTGGACCGCGACACGGATCCAACCGAGTCACGAATGACGGCCAGTGGCTGACCACAGCGAGATCGCGCGCATTGAAGCGGCGGAGCGCGACCTGATCGCCGCGCCTAACGCCGTGGCGGCAGGACTAGCCGACGCAATCCGCGATCTGCTTGCGCGGATCGAGCAGGCCACGCCGGGAGGTGCCCCCCTGCACGCCCAGCTCGACGCGACCCGCAAGTGGCTCGCCGTACTCGAGCGGCCCGCTGACCACGACCGGTTCGGTGGATCGGCGCATATCCGCGACTACTGGTCACCCAGCTTCGCCTCACGCGCGGCGCCGTCGAGGACTACGCCCGCGAAATGCCGTAAAAGCTGCGCTCCGGACCGGCAACCCCATTGTCCCGGACGCCCCGAAACCATTAAGTTGCAAGGCTTTTCACAACGGGCCCCGCTTCTGGCGGCCCTTCATTCCCCTCCCCCTGCCTAGGCAACCGACGGGGGGCGGTCACGACCAAAGGGAGGATTGCCGACACGTGTCTCGAGAATACGAGGCGGTGTACATCTTCGATTCGACGCTCGAAGATGCCGCCATCAACGACAAGCTGACCCGTTTCCACGGGCTGCTTCACGTCAACGGTGAGATCAAGGCCGACCACTGGGGTCGCCGCCAGCTCGCCTACCCGATCGGCCCGCGCGAGAACGGGTATTACGTCGTCGCGCGCTTCAACACCGATCCCAAGACGCTGCCCGAGTACGAGCGCGCGCTCAAGCTCGACGACGGGATCGTACGCTACCTCGTCACGCTCCACGAGCACGAGGTCGGTGCGCCGCCGATGTCCGAAGAAGAGATGCTCGCTGCACGTCGCCGCGACGAAGACGATGAGGACGAGGACTAGACCATGCGCCGAGCCCAAAAATCCTGCCCATTCTGCGAGACGCGTGTTCGGTTCATCGACTACAAGGATGACCGCACGCTTGGCCGCTTCATCACCGACCACGGCAAGATCCTGCCGAGCCGGTTGAGTGGCGTCTGTGCTCGCCATCAGCGCCAGCTGTCGACGGCGGTGAAGCGTGCGCGCTACCTCGCCATCATCCCGTACATCCGCGGCCACCAAGCCTGACGGTAAGCGCCTAACGGGTTCGCGGAACGACGGCATGACGCAGAGCGCCGAGGCGCCTCAGGCGTCGGTGGCTCCGGCCCCGGCACCACGGGAACAGGGATGGCGACGCATCATCCTTGCCCTCCTGGCGTTCGTGTTGTTGCCGCTCGTTCCGCTGCTCAGGGCGGCGGTGCCGATCGAGCAGTCGCTGTTGCTCATCGTGCCGGCGCTCGCGACGTGCGCGCTCGTGGGCTGGTGGGCCGGGGGACGGCTATTCCTCGCGCTCACCTGGACCGCGCTCGCCGTCTGGATGCTCGTCACTCCCCTTCCCGGCGCTCCGACATTCGTCGCGCTCTCGAAGGGTTGGGCGTTGCTGCTGGTCGCTTCGTTCGGCGTGGCCTCGATCATGAGTCCGCGCCAGTCTTTTTTCCCGCGCGCGCTGTCGGCGATCGGACTGTCGTTCGGTGTTGGACTCGCGCTCGTTCTGTTCGCGTCGAGACGGCCGGATACGGTCGAACGTGCAGTCCGCACAGAGTACACCCGGCGTGTCGACTCGTGGCTCACGGACTGGGAGTCGGTCTCACAGACGCGCGAGTGGCAGCAACTCGCGCGTGACAAGCCCGGGATGGAAACGCTGGCTCGCGAGAGCTCGGAACGTCTGAAGCAGATTCCGCCGATCACGTCGCCGCTGTTTCCGTCGCTGCTGGCCCTCGAGTCACTCGCGGTGTTGGCCCTCGCATGGGGCCTGTACCACCGAGTGAGTCGAGCGCGGATCGGGCCACCGCTCGCGCCGCTCAAGGAATTTCGCTTCAACGACCAACTCGTCTGGGGGTTGGTCGCCGGAATCACCGCAGTCGCTGTACCAACAATGACTGCATTTCGCGTAGTCGGACTCAACCTGCTCGTGTTCTTCGGGGCGCTCTACGCGCTGCGTGGACTCGGAGTGCTCACCTGGTTCTTTGCGCCGGGGCGCCTCATGGTGGCGTTGACGATCGGACTCGCCATTTTCATGTGGCCGCTCATCGGCGTGTTTGCGCTGGGGATCGGCCTCGGAGATACCTGGCTCGACTGGCGCAGTCGTCCGCGCCCGACCACATAACGACTGGAGTCAACATGGATGTCATCTTGCGCCAGGCGGTCGAGAAGCTCGGCCAGCCGGGAGACGTGGTGAAGGTTTCGGCCGGGTTCGCCCGGAATTATCTGCTCCCTCGCGGCATCGCCTACGCGGCGACCGCCGGGAATCTGAAGCGCATCGCCCAGGAGAAAGAGCGCCTCGAAGCCGCCGAGAACGAGCGGCGCGGCGGCGCACAGGGTATCGCGGCGCGCCTCGAGCAGGTCTCGCTCACCTTCTCGGCGCGCGTCGGTGAAGAAGGCAAGCTGTTCGGTTCCGTTACGTCCGCGGATATCACCGAGCAGCTGCACGCTCAGGGCTTCGACATGATCGAGAAGCGCCAGATCGATCTCCACGAGCCCATCAAGGCACTCGGCGTCTATCGCGTGCCAGTCAGACTGCACGCCGATGTGAAGCCAGAGATCAAGGTCTGGGTCATCAAGCAGTAGGACGAAGCAGCAAGCAGCAGGAAGGCAGTAGGCACGAGCAACACTGCTGGAATTCACGAGCCGGCCCGGGCGCACTGTACGCCCGGGCCGGCTCGTCATTGCCGCCCATTTCTGCGCCGCAGTTTCCCGTTTCGGCGGCGACGCACGCGCATTATGCTTGGGCGACCGGTGGACCTGCGCCCCGGACCGCGTTCGTGTGGACGCGAGCCGTTGGCCCACGCTCCTCCACACCATTCGCAATCGGACCCGACTGCCCCGAATGACAGCACCCACCGCGCCCGCTCCGGCGTCTCTTGCCCAGCGCGCGGCCGCGCTGTGCCTCGATCTCAAGGCCAATGACGTCGTCGTGCTGGACGTACGCGGCGTCACCGACATGACCGATTACTTCGTGATCGCGAGCGGCACCTCGGACACGCACGTGCGAAGCGTTGCGGAACACGTGCTCGAGGAGTTACGCAAGGAAGGCTCGCGCGCGCATCACGTCGAGGGAGTCCAGCAGGGACGCTGGGTGCTCCTCGATTATGTGGACATGGTCGTCCACATTTTTCACCCGACGCTCCGCGAGTTCTACCAGCTCGAACGGTTGTGGGGCGACGCGACCGTTGTTGCGGTCGATCAGCAGCAAGGAGCACTCAAATGAGACTCGTGAGGGCGGGCGCATGCGCGGCCGCGCTCGCCGCCAGTGTTCTCGGCGCGGCGAGGCTCGAGGCGCAGACGTACTTCGGACAGAATCAGGTTCAGTACGACCGGTTCAAGTGGACGGTGCTCGAGACCGAGCATTTTCTCGTCCACTACTATCCGCAAGAGCGCGTCGCCGCGATGGACGCGTCTCGCATGGCCGAGCGTGCGTATGCCCGCCTCTCACGTCTCCTGAATCACCAGTTCCGCGAGAAGAAGCCGCTCATCCTCTACTCGTCGCGCGGCGACTTCGGTCAGAACAACGTGACCGGGGACCTCGGCGAAGGGACCGGCGGCGTCACCGAAGCGCTTCGCCATCGCATGCTCCTGCCGTTCACCGGCGACTACAGGAGCTTCGAGCACGTGCTGGCACACGAGATGGTGCACGCGTTCCAGTACGACATCTTCGCGCGCGGCCGCGCTGGCGCAGGGCTGCAGACCCTCGCCCAAGTCGATCCGCCGCTGTGGTTCATGGAAGGCATGGCGGAGTATCTCGCCGGCGGCCCAAACCACATTCTCACGCAGGCGTGGGTTCGCGACGCCGCGCTCAACGGCCACCTGCCGAGCCTCGAGCAGATGACCCTGCGCCCGGATCAGTTTTTCCCGTATCGCTACGGCGAGGCGTTCTGGGAATACGTCGGCAACCGGTGGGGCGACGAGATCATTGGCGAGGTGCTCAATTCCGCGCCTAACGTGGGCATCGAGCGCGCCTTCAAGCGCGAGACGGGCCTCTCGCTCGAGGACCTGAGCGACGAGTGGCGCGAGGCGATGCAGACGAAGCACCTGCCGCAGGTGGCGTCGCTCGACCGGGCGCGGAAGTTCTCGCAGCCGCTACTCAACGAACGGAAGAGTGGGGGCAGCCTCTTCCTCGCTCCATCGCTCTCCAGCGACGGCAAGCACATCGCGTTCGTGTCGCTCGGCAGCTTCCTTCGCGGACAGGTCTTCCCCGATCTCTGGCTTGGCGATGGCGAGACGGGCAAGCGCCTCAAGCGACTCGTGAAGTCGACGACCGATCCGAACTTCGAAGAGCTGCGACTGCTCTACTCACAGAGCGCGTTCTCTCCGGATGGAAAGACGCTCGCGTTCACCGCGCAGCGCGAGGGACGGGACGTCCTCTACCTGCTCGACGTTCAGCACCGCAAGACAACGTTCCGATTCGAATGTCGGTCTCGAGGGCGTGACTGGCCCATCATGGTCGCCGGACGGACGTCAGCTCGTCTTCAGCGGCAGTAACGGGGGAATCACCGACCTCTACGTCGTCGACAACAACGGCCGCAATCTCCGGCGCCTCACGAATGATCGGCACGGCGACGTGCAGCCGCAGTGGTCCCCGGACGGCAAGACGATCGCCTTCGCGTCGGACCGCGGCCCACAGACGCGACTTCGATGACCTGAAGTTCAGTCGCTGGCAGATCTCGCTCTACGACATGGAGTCCGGCCGCATCAGGGTGATCCCGGCGCAGAGCGGCCAGAATCTGAATCCCATGTGGGCGCCGGACGGCAAGTCCATCGCGTTCGTCTCCGACCGCACGGGGATTCCGAACATCTTCATCTACGATCTGGAAAAGAAGAATCATTACCAGGTCACGAACGTCGTCGGCGCCGTGCTCGCCGTAACGGAGTACAGCCCGGTCATCACGTGGGCGCGCCAGGCGGACCGTCTCGCATTCGGCTACTACGAGAACGGCGAGTACACCGTGTGGTCGGTGAATAATCCGCGGCGGCTCATGAAGGAGCCGTATCGCGACTCGACCGCGAAGGCGTCGGTCGTCGCACAGGGGCTGCCACGACTCGATTCAGCGAGCGTGCGTGCAACTGACGAGCGCCTGCCTGCCGTGACAAACTCGTCGGCGACGCCATCGTCGCTGCCACCCATTCCGCCGGTCGTCGCGCAGCGTGATACGTCGCGGCGCGACACATCCGTATTCGCTCCACGGTCGACGGCGAATCGTGATTCGGTTGCGCGCGACCTCTCGATCTATCGTGGCGCGGCGGGGATCCGCGCGTCGGCCGATCTGCCAAGTGGCCCGGAGCGGGCAGAGACGGTGGTGAGTGTCGCGCAGTTGCTCGACAGCGCGGCGCTCGCGCTCCCGGACACCACGACGTTCAAGCGATACGGATACAAGATCGGCTTCCAGCCGGAGTACATCTCGCGTCCGACGATCGGCTACACGCAGGACAACTTTGGCCGTGGTGTGTTCGGCGGCACCACGATCATCCTGAGCGATCTGCTCGGCGACCACCGTCTGGCGTTCGCCGCCCAGGTCAATGGCCGAATTACCGAAGCGTACCTGCTCAGCGCGTTCACGAGCATGGGTCAGCGCATGCAGTACACGGTCGGCGCGCTGCAACAGCCACAGTTCTACCTAACGGGGCAGAGGGACGGGTTCGACGCCCGTGGGAATTATTACATCTCGCAGTCCATCACGCGCTTCATCACGCGTCAGGCGTTCTGGATCGGCGCGTATCCGTTGAACCGCTTCACCCGCGTAGAGTTCGGCGGCAGCTTCAACGTCGTCGACCGTTCGTCGCAGGTGTACACGCAGTACTATCGCGCAGGCGACGGCGCCCCGATCGAGTTCGACCCCGGGACCATCATCCAACAAAGGGGCCTCGTCTACGGCGCGCCATACCTGGCGTATGTCTCCGACAACACGCTCTTCGGTTACACGGGGCCGATAGCGGGCAGGCGGTACCGATTCCAGGTCGAGCCAGCACTCGGGTCGTATCGGTGGATCGAGTACCAGGGCGACTACCGGCGCTATTACCCGATCCTCTTCAACTTCCTCACGCTCGCCGCTCGGGCGCAGACGAGTATTTCCGTTGGCCGCGACGAAGAAGTCCTCGAGAAGTACATCGGTCGCCCCGAGTTCGTGCGCGGCTATGATCGCGAGGAATACGGGCGTTCGTGCATACCCGGTACGGCTGCGTCCCCGGAGCAACGGCGGGGATGCAGTGCTATCGAGTTTCTCGGGAGTCGTGTGGCGTTCGCGAACGCAGAGTTGCGGTTCCCACTCGTCAGGCGGTTCGACCTCGGCCTGCTGCCGATCTCGCTGCCGCCGGTCGATGGACTCGTGTTCTACGACGTCGGCCTCGCGTGGTCGAGCGGACAGAAGGTCGTCTCGAGAAGTAATCCAGACGCGGATGTCACGACCACACGCGCACCGCTTCGCAGCTGGGGCGTAGGCATCCGGCTCAACCTCTTCGGCTTCGCGCTCCTGCGGTGGGACTACTCGATCCCGCTGGACAGGCCGGGCGGAAAGGGATACTGGACCTGGACGTTAGGGCCCAGCTTCTGAGGCGGAATCGGGAATCGGGAATCGGGAATCGGGACTCGGGACTGGGGACTGAGTGAGTGAAGCCCAGCGACCGTTGTTGGTCGACCAGCGACCAGCACGAGCGACCAGCTACAAGCTTGCCGTTGATTCCCGATTCCCTATTCCCGATTCCCCCCTCCAGCCCTACCTTACCGCGGTGCGTGCGACCGTAGCTCTCGCGCTCGTGCTCGTTGCGTGCGGCCGCTCCGAGCGGCCCGAAACACCCGCGCAGCACGAGGCGCCGTCCGCCTCAACATCCACCGGCCCCGACCAGATCATTCTGCGCATTCCGCGCAGTGGCGGGGCCGTTCGTGCATACCGGTACCCCCAGCTCGATTCCGTGATCTGGACGTCGGCCGCTAATGCGGCCCCGCCAGGCGACGTGCTGGCGTTCGATGCCGATGCAGGTTCACTCGCGTACGTCGACCGGAAGGGAGTCCCAGGACGCATCGATCTCCGATCGGGCACCGTCGGCGTGGCCACGCGAGCAAAGCTGACGTCGCTCGCGTCGAGCGATGGGTGGGCTATTTACGGCATCGCCGCAAACGGCAGCGTCACACGACTCACGCCGTCCGGCGATTGGACGTTCGCGCCGCCGAGTCGTGCGCGGCTCGTGATCCCGCAACAAGACGGCACGCTGCTCGTGGTGACGGACCACGGGACTGACCTTGGCGTGATCCGCGTGCGGCCGCCGGCCACCGATGTGATCGACAGCGCAGCGGTGCCCAACGCGCCACGCATTCCTCACGCACAGGCCGGTGACCGTGTGTACTTCGGCATCGACTCGTCGCTCATTTCACTTCGCGGTCGATCTCTCCAGGTGACTCCCGCGGTTCATCTCGATGCCGGAGTGCGAGCGGTGACCGCGACGCCGAGCGGCGACCGCTTGTTCGTCGCGACCGACTCGAGTCGCAACGTCATCGTTGTAGACCGATATCGCGATGCCGTGACGCAATCGATCGAGCTGCCCGGCACCGTCAGCGCGCTCAGGATGGATCCCCTCGGCCGCTATGTGCTGGCACGCGCCGCAGCGGGCGACTCGGCGTGGGTCGTCGCCGTCGGCACGGCGCGCGTCATTGGCAGTGTGAAAACCGAGTGGCGCGATGACCTGCCGTTCGTCGCGCCCGACGGTGTGATCGCGCTCGCCGACAAGGATGACGTTCGCTTGGTCGATGGCGAGACGCTCCGCCAACGTTCGGTCGTCGATGGTGGTGGACGCGATTTCTGGCACGTCATCGTCTGGAACGGCCTTCGACCGCGCGCCGGTGATCTCGACCAGCCGGTGACATTCGCCGATTCGGATTCGGTCGCGGCACGAGCCGACACCACCGACACCACCGCTTCTCCAGCACCAGTCGTCCCGAAGGCAGCACCCGATACGGCGAACGGACAGACGGCATCCGCGCCGACAACCGCGCGACCGCCACGCGCGCCGATTCCTCGCCCTGCGCCGCCTCGCATTCCGGTGGATACGCCTGCCTCACCTGCGCGAAATCCTCGCGCGCAGGGATGGGTCGTATCGTTCGCCGCGTTCGTGTCTGAAGCGCCGGCGCTCAAACGTGCCAGCGCGATTTCGGTGGAGGGACAACAGGCCCGTGTCGTGGTCGGCCAGACCAATGGCACCGCGGTCTATCGCGTCGTCCTGGGTCCCTACCCGACGAAAGCGGATGCGGAACGCATTGGTCGTGCGTCGCGTGAGTCATTCTGGGTGTACGAAGGCAACCCTTGACGGACCAGGCTGTGGGCGAATTCGAATCGCTGTGGGAGGCTGCGGGAAGTCGCGTGGCCGGAGGGCTCGACGATGCGAGCGCCGTTGTCGTCCTGGGCCATGACCCGATCGCGACGGCGTCGGTCGCTCTCGGCATCGCCCGGGCGCAGTCGGCGCGCAGACGCGTGGCCGTCGGTGATCTCATCGGCGACGTGCCACCGCTGCGCGATCTCGTGACGGACGACGACCCGCACGGGCTCACCGACGCGTTCCTGTACGGCGTGTCGATGAACAAGATCGCGCGCCAGATCGACGCCGCCGGCAACCTGCACGTGCTCCCGAGCGGGAGCGAGACCGTCGTTCAGGAGGAGATTCTCCGCAACGATCGGTGGCGTCGACTCGCGAGCGGTTTTCACGAGGTCGGGGCGTTACTGCTCGTCGCCGCGCCCGCCGCGGTGCCCGGCGTCGATGACCTGATCGGCATGCTCGACGGCGTCGTGCTCGTCGGCGGCGTCGAGAGTCCGGCGCCTAACGCGCGCGTCTTCGCCGACGTTGCCTCCGCGACGCGTCGCACGACACAACGGCCGGTGCAACGCAAGGCCGTCGTCATGCCCGAAGTCGTCGTGCTCGGCGTCGTCGGTGGGCAATGCCGGTCGCCGTTGCCGCTGTCCTTGCCGCGGTCGCGGTGGTGCTCGGGCGCAACTACCTAACGAGCGCTCCAGCGCCTGTCTCGGCGCTCCGCCGCGATTCCGCAGCGGCGTCCGACAGTCTCGTTTCTGCGTCTGCCGTAGTCGACTCGTCGCCGCCGCTCGTCGTGTCGAACCCGGCTGACTCCGCGAACGTGTCACCGTTCGCGGTGCAGATCGCGATGATCGACACCGAGGACGGCGCCGCGCTGCGCGTGCGCTCCGGAGCGGGCGACTTCCCGGTCGGCACTTATGCGCCAGTCACCCGTGGCACTGATCGCGGCACCTGGTACAAGGTCGTCACAGGTGCGTACGTCGATCGCAAGAAGGCCGACCAGCTACTCACGTTCCTGCGCGGACGTGGGCTCGTTCCCCAGGGCTGGGGTAGCGTCATTCGGGCGCCGCTGGCGCTGCAACTCGTGACGGCACCGTCGGCGACGGAAGCAGCGGCGCTGATCGCCGACTATCAGTCGCGGAAGGTCCCCGTGTACGGTTTGTTGCAGCGTGATGGCTCGGTACGCATCTACGCTGGCGCATTCGAAAACCCCGATGAGGCCGCGCTGTTCAAGTCGGCGCTCAAGATGAAGAACATTGATGCGACCCTCGCTTACCGGGTCGGGAGAGCCTATTAGGTGCGTTTGACGAAGCTGGAGTTACAGGGATTCAAATCGTTCGCCGATAACACCATGCTCGCGTTCGAGCCTGGCGTGACGGCGATCGTCGGGCCTAACGGGTGCGGCAAGTCGAACGTGTCCGACGCTGTCCGTTGGGTGCTCGGTGAGCAACGCGCGCGGCTCCTTCGCGGCGCGAAGATGGAAGAGGTCATCTTCCAGGGCTCGTCGGCGCGTCGCGCCGTGAACCTCGCCGAGGTCTCCCTGCACTTCGACAACTCCGAGGGCCAGCTTCCAATCGCGTTCAAGGAGGTCGTCATTACGCGCCGTCTCTCGCGATCCGGCGAGAGCGACTACCTGCTGAACCGCGCGCCGTGCCGACTGCGCGACATCCACGACCTCCTGCGCGGCACCGGGCTCGGTGGCGACTCCGGCGTCGTGATCGAGTCGAAAGGAATCGACGCATTGCTTTCGGACCGGCCCGACGATCGCCGGGAGCTGTTCGAGGAGGCTGCTGGCGTCGGGCTGTATCGCGATCGCCGTCGGAGCACGGAGCGACGGCTCGAGGAAACGACGACCGATCTCTCGCGCATCGACGACCTGATCGGAGAAGTACAGAGCCAGGTGCGATCACTCGGCCGTCAGCGGAAACGGGCCGAGCGCCACGCGGAGCTGATGTCGCGGCGATTCTCCGTCGAGCTGACGCTCGCCGAGCGCGAGATGCGCGCCTGGCACGAGGAGCTCGGCACACTCGAAGGGCGCGTCGCGGAACTTCGTGAGATCGTGCCGACGGCCGAAGCGGACGTGAGCGAGCACGAAGTCGCGCGAGACGCAGCGCACTCGGCTCGTGCCGCCGCCGAGGCACAGCGCGCGGAGCTCGCGCGGCTCGCGGCGGTGCAGCGCGAATCGGCGCAGCGACTTCGCGGGGAGATCGCAGTAGCCGAGGAACGGCAACGCAACGCACTCATGCGACGCCAGCGCGCCGAAGAGGAGCAGCGTGAAGGTGAGGCGTTAGGCGAGCGGGTACAGGCCGACCGCGAGCGCGCCGTCGCCGAGCGCGCTAATCTCGAGGACGAAGTGCGCGAAGCAGCACAGGAGCTCGCACGGCGCGCGACCGCGGAAGAGCACGCCCGCCGCGGCGTCGCCGAAGTGCGCACAGCCGTGGAGGCCGCCGAGCGCCTGGCGCGAGAGAGTCGCGACCAGTTGCGTCGTCTGGAGATCGACCGAGAAGGCGCAGCGCGCGAGCTCGCCGAGGTAGAGCAGCGCGCGACTGTACTCGAGTCGGAGCGCGCGTCGCTCGCCGACGCCGCCGCATCGGTCGCACGTGAAGTCGAGACCGCGGACGAAGCTGTCGAGCTGGCGCAGGCCGCCGTCGCTCAGGCCGACGCTGCGCTCGCAGACGCCAGAGCAGCGATGGCCGAGGCCAAGGAGAACGAAGCCGCTGCTCGCCATGAGCTGTTCCGTGCCGATGAGGCGTTGACGGCACTTCAGGGAAAGGTCCACGGCCTGGAGTCGCTCGAGCGCGAGCGCGTTGGTCTGGCACCCGCAGCTGCGCGTCTCCTTCGCGAGCGGGCGCAATTCGGCGAAGGCGCTGTCCTCGGTCCGCTTTCGGATTTCGTGAACGCGAGTGCGGCCTCCGCGCTGCTCGTCGAGCGCTATCTCGGCGCCACGGTGCACGCCGTCGTCGTTCGGGACCAGCACGCGGCCGAGGTCATTCGACGCTGGCACGCGACGAGCAATCCGGGCGCACTGCTGTTGCTGCCGCTGGATGCCGTGCGCGAAGCAAACGGCGCGGCGTCCACCGGTGAGCTCGTCGCAGATGTGGACGCTGCCGCACCGGCACAGGGTTGGGTGCGCGCGTTGTTAGGCAACGTGCACGCGCTGGATGACGGCGCCGCGTTCGTCGACGCGCGCGGCGCCGTCTGGCTGCCGGGCGCCACGGGCGGCCCGGGACCGCTTCGTCGGCGTGCGGAGCTGTTCGCATTGCGCTCGGAGCTCACGGCCAGCGAGGCCGCGCGACAGACGGCATCAGCCGCCGCCGATGCAGCGCGGAGCGCACTGACCACGGCGAACGATCGCGTTGCCGCCGCCTCGGAAGAAGCATCGGTCGTACAACAGCAGTGGCGTCGAGCTGGCGAGCAACGCGCTGAACTGGCGCGTCGCCTCCAGCGCGCCGAGCGTGAGGTCGCGGACGCAGCGGCGCTCGCTGGGCGTTTGCAAACACGGGCGAACGAGCTCACCGAGCGCATCGCGACGCTGGATGCGTCGGCGAGCCAGCTCGGCGAGACGATCGCTCAGCGTGACGCCGCCATCGCGGAAAGCCGCACTCGCCTTTCCGAAGCAGAGCGCGCTCAGGAAGAGGCGCGTGAGCAACGCACGGCGGGGCAGATCGCCGAGGCGCAGGCACAAGCGCGCCTACAGGTGGCGTCGGACCGCGAGCGACGCCTCGTCGAGGAGTTCACGTCGGCATCGGCCCGACTCCAGTCGCTCGAACATGAGCTCAGTACACTCGCCAACGCCGATCGCTCGCTTGCCGAGCAGATGGCGACGTGGCAGCTCGATCTCGACGATCGTGACGCCACCCTGCGCGAGACGGACGACCGCCTGGCGGCCGCGGAACAAGCAGTCGTGGCCGCCGATACTGCACTCACCGAAGCGGATCACGCGCTCGATGAGACGCGTCGTGTCGCGCACCAGACCGCCGATGAGCTGCATCACGCGGAGCTTCGGTTCACCGAGCTCTCAGGACGCCGGACGGCGATCCGCGAGCGGCTCGAAACCGAGTGGCGCAAGCCGCTGGACGAGCTGCTCCAGTCGTTCACGCCGGTGGAGGTCGACGACGACACCCTGCGCAGTGAGGTCGAGCAGCTTCGCGCGCAGCTCGAGTCGTTAGGTGTGGTGAATCCGCTCGCGATCGAGGAACACGAGGAAGAAACGAAGCGCCTCGACTTCCTGACTTCGCAGCGAACGGACCTCGCGGACGCGAAGAACTCGCTGCAGCTCGCCATTCGCGAGATCGACGCGACGGCGCGTGAGCTGTTCCTCGCGACGTTCACGCAGGTGCGAGAGAACTTCCGGCAGATCTTCATGACGCTGTTCGGCGGCGGCGAGTGCGACCTGCGTCTCGAGAATCCGGACCTGCCACTCGATTGCGACATCGAGGTGCATGCCTCGCCCCGCGGCAAACGCACGCAGCGCATCAACCTGCTGTCGAGCGGCGAGCGCGCCCTCGTCGCGCTCTCGCTGCTGTTCGGCATCTTCCTCACGAAGCCGAGTCCGTTCTGTCTGCTGGACGAAGTCGACGCGCCACTCGACGACGCCAACATCGGACGCTTCGTGCGTATGCTCAATCAGTTCAAGGACAAGACGCAGTTCATCGTCATCACGCACAACCCGCGCACGACGACCGAAGCAGCGGACGCCGTGTACGGCGTGACAATGCAGGAGCCCGGCGTCTCGTCGATCGTGAGCGTGCGCATGCGCGGCTCGGCGGTCGAGGAGTTGGCGGAGCTTCTGGGTGAGCCCGAAGTGGCCGCGGCGCCGGCGTGACATCGCCCAAGCAGCCGTTCGTACTCGCGATCGTAGCGCTCGCCGCGGCCATGGCCGCGGCGATGCCGTTTCAGCGCACCACCGTTCACACCAGCGTGCCGGCGCGACTTCGCGTCGCGAGCGACACCGGCCGCCCGGCGGTGACGCTGCTCTATCAGAATTTCCCGAACCCGTTTCCGACGGCCGATTCGCGCGTGACGTGCATCTGGTTCGATCTCAATCGAACCACGTCGGTGAGTCTTACCGTGCACGACGTGCGTGGCAACCTCGTCCGACGCCTGCTGCCTAACGCATCGACGCCACAGTTCCTGGAGCCGGGGCGCTACGGGCGCGCGACGCCGACCGCCGAGGAAGGTTGCGATCCGATACTGACGTGGGATGGGCACGCAAACGATGGCTCCCTGGTTCCGCGAGGCGTCTACCTGATCCGGCTGCAAGCGGGTGGTGTGCAGTGGATCAAGAAGGCGGTCTTTCAAGGCCCGTGACGGGACCGCGATGCGACTGACGACGATCGGAACAGGCACCGCCGCCCCTTTGCGCGGCCGCGTGCAAAGTGGGCACCTCGTCGAGGCCGGAGCGGTCCGCCTGCTCATGGACTGCGGAAGCGGCGTCGCAACGCGAATGGCGGATCTGAACGTGAGGTGGCAGGACATCACGCACCTCGCGATCACCCACTTCCACGCGGATCACGTGGTGGACCTGCCGACGATCCTCTATGCGTGGCGGTATGGCCAACTGCCCCCCCGCTCGGCGCCACTCGACATCATCGGACCGGCCGGGACACTGCGCCTGCTTTCACAGTTCGCCGGCGTCTTTGGGGACGGACTCCTCAGCCTCGGCTTCGCGATGTCCGTCCGTGAGCTCGCGCCCGGGGACGGCGTCGACCTCGAACCGCGGCGTGCATCTCCGCTGCCTCAAGGTTCCACACACAGCGGAGAGCGTGGCATATTCCGTAGAGCACCGGGGGCGTCGAATCGTGTACACGGGCGACACTGGCCCAGACACGGAACTCGGCGTCTGGGCTTCGGGGTGCGATGTGCTGTTGGCCGAGTGCTCGCTGCCAGACTCGATGGCGATCGCCACGCACCTCACACCCGCGCAGTGCGGCGCGTTAGGTGCCGCGGCGAAGCCTGGCGTACTCGCCCTCACGCACTTCTATCCACCCGTCGAGCACGTCGACATCCGGGGCGAAGTGGGCGCGCAGTTCGGCGGAACGGTGGCTCTGGCCACGGACGGATGGACTCTCGATCTCGAGGAACGGTGATGCTGGTCGTCATGCAAACGGACGCGACACCGGTCGATGTCGACCGCGTATGCGGCGTAATCACGGAGATGGGATATCAGGCGGTGCCAATGCCCGGCGGGCAGCGGACCGCGATCGGAGTCGTGGGCAACGATGGGCGCGTCGATGATTCGCGCATCTCCGGATTGCCCGGCGTGGCGCAGGTCATCCACGTCTCCAAGCCGTACAAGCAGGTGTCGCGTGAGTGGCGACCCGAGAACACCGTGGTGCAGCTCGCGCCCGGCGTCCTCGTTGGTGGCACCGACGTGGTCGTCATCGCGGGCCCGTGCTCGGTGGAGTCGGAGCAGCAGATCGTCACGGCCGCTCGTGCCGTACGGGCTGCGGGAGCGACGGCGCTTCGCGGTGGCGCATTCAAGCCGCGCAGCTCCCCGTACGCGTTCCAGGGACTCGGTAAGCAGGGCCTCGAGCTGCTCGCGCTCGCGCGGCGTGAGACGGGTCTGCCCATCGTCACGGAAGCAATGGACGAAGCGGGCGCTCACCTCGTGGCCGAGTACGCCGACTGCATTCAGATCGGCGCTCGCAACATGCAGAACTACTCGCTGCTCAAGGTCGTCGGTCGCCTGAATCGTCCGGTGCTGCTCAAGCGCGGCATGGCGGCGACGATCAACGACCTCCTGTTGAGCGCCGAATACATCCTCGCCGAGGGGAACTCGCAGGTCATCCTGTGCGAGCGCGGCGTGCGGAGCTTCGACAGCGCAGCAAGGAACATGTTCGACCTGAACGCAATCCCGATCGTGCATCGGCTGTCGCATCTCCCGATCATCGCCGATCCGAGTCACGGCACTGGGCTTCGTGACAAGGTGACTCCCATGGCGCGTGCCGCGGTGGCTGCAGGCGCTGACGGCGTGATCGTGGAGGTGCACCCGAACCCGGACCGCGCGCTGAGCGACGGCGCCCAGTCGCTGTTCCCGGATCAGTTCGTCAAGCTGGTCGCTGAGCTGCGCCTCATTGCGCGCGCCATCGACCGTGCAATCGCCCTATCGCCCGGAACGGTCGCGATCGAGGTGGGTTGAATAGACAGGGGACCGGGAACGGAGATCCGGGAACAGGAACTACAGCCGATTACTGGCTGGTCGTCGTGCCTGTGGCTGGGTGACGCTGGAGTGCTGCTTCACTGGCGCTCGAGGCGCGGCCGCTGGATGATGGCTGCGCTTTGATGGCTTCGTTCCTGCCTGTACCTGACTCGACCATGGAAAGGAGAGCAATGTCATTGAATCACATATATGCTGTCGCGCTCGGGGCCGGGCTCGTGCTGGGCGTGCCGAAACAGCAGGGCGCCGTCGATCCGATCATCGACAAGGCGGTCGCGACGTACAACAGCACCAAGACGTCCAAGGGAACGTTCGAGCAGGTGATCACGAACCCGCTCACCGGGTCCAAGGCGAACGCCAGCGGCGAGTTCGAACAGCAGCGGCAGCCCGCGAAGTTCTCTTTCCGGTTCGTGCAGCCGAAGGGCGACATGCTCGTCGGCGACGGCAAGTGGCTGTGGGTATACCTGCCGAGCTCGACGCCAGGACAGGTCATCAAGGTGCCGATGACCGAGGGCGGCGCCGGAAGTCTCGACCTCGCGTCACGTTTCTTCGACTCGCCGAAGACGCGCTTCAACATCACCGACGCCGGCGCGGCGACGATCGCCGGACACGCCACACGCGCGGTCGTGCTCCAGCCCAAGTCGAACGCGGAGCCGTTCACTCGAGCCAAGGTCTGGATCGACGTGGCCGACGGCACGCTCCGTCAGTTCGAGACGGTCGAGAATTCAGGCATCACGCGGCTGGTGACGATCACGACCGTCACGCCTAACGCGACAGTCGACCAGAAGTCGTTCACGTTCAAGCCGCCCAAGGGCGCACGCGTCGTGGATCAGACGGTGCTCGGCGGCCGCTGAGCCTCATCGAGCGCCTCGGAAATTTCCGCGAGGCGCTCAGCCGGTGTACCGCGTTCATGCGCGAGCGTGAGCGCGGCGCGCGATAGCGTGACGTACGCGGCGAGCGCCGGCGCATCGTCCGCGAGCACCGAGAGATGGCCGCGCACGGACGTCACGTCGCCGCGCGCGATGGGGCCCGTGAGGACGTCGTGCGGACGTCCCTTCTCGAGGTTCGACACGGCGGCGCCCATGAGCCCAACGGTGGCAGCACGCGCCTGCCCTTCCGCCACGCCGGCTTCTTCGAGCAGCCGCTCGGCAAGCGCCGCCACGACGACCGGAAAGTTCGCCGCGAACACTGCCGCCGCGTGGTAGCGCGGTTTTTCGCCGGGCGGGATCGTCAGCGCGTGAGCGCCAAGTCGCTCGGCCAGTCTGGTTGCGGCAGCGATGGCGAACGGATCGCCGTCCACACCGATCCACGCGTCGCGCAGCAGTTCGACCGCGCGCAGCGGGTCCGCGAGCGGAACGAGCGGGTGCATCGTGCCCACGCCGTGGCCTCGCACGCGCAGCAGCTCCGCTTCCGCTGGATCCATGGCGCCGCTCGCGTGCAGGATTACCGCCCCTGGCGCCAGGCGCGCCGCCGCGAGCTGGCGAAGCGCGTCCCCGAGCTGAGCGTCACGCACGGTAACCAGCACGACGGTGGCCGTGCCTAACGCGGACGGCAACTCACCCGCGCTGACGACGGGAATGGTCGTGGCGTCGGCGTGCCGTCCGTGCAGACCGACGACGTTCACGCCAGACAAAACGAGGGCGCGGGAGAGCGACCGTCCCGCTCGACCCGCGCCCAACACGAACACTGTGTCATCGCCGCTGTCGGCGGCGCGAGAACTCACTCGCCGCGGCGCCCTTGTTGTGCAGCAACGCGCGCGAGCAGGTCCTTCTGGGTCTTCACACCGCGCGTCAACTCGACCGCGCGCTGCACGACCGGATCCTCCTGCACGGCACGGCGCCGTTCAGCCGCGACTCCCAGGACGTAGCGCGCGACGTCGTACCCGATGAAGCGCGACACGAGCGGCGCCGCCGCATCGTAGACGGAGCGATCCATCTCGATGCCGCGCTGCCGCATCCGCTGCCATACGCCATCGCGCATCGCGTCCGTCACGACGAAGTCGGGAGACGTTACCGTGTTCGTGCCTTTGAGGCTCATCGCGTACTCGGTGATCGCGTCGCGGAACTGCGGGACCTTGCGGCCTAACGCGTTCTGAAGCGCCAGCTCGCTCGGTACGACGGTCGTGTCACCGGCGACGATGTCGGGCGTGATTCCACCACCGCCATAGACAATGCGTCCGCCGTCCGTCTTGAACTTCTCGCGTTCGGCCAACGGAGTGGTTTCGGGCCTGGCGTCGGAGTCATCGCTGTCCGCATCACCCTCGACCTTGTGCGGCTTGGAGATCGACCGGCCCGACGGTGTGAACCACTTCGCGGTCGTCAACTTGAGCGCGCTGCCGCCGGGTATCGGATACACCGTCTGTGCACTGCCCTTCCCGTACGACGTGCGGCCAATGACGACTGCCCGATCGTGATCCTGCAGTGCGCCGGCGACGATCTCGGATGCCGACGCCGAGTACTCATCGACGAGCACGACGATCGGCAGGTTGGGCCACTGCTGCGAGTATCCGTCCACGAACTCGTGGTTCGCTTCCCGCACTCGGCCCCGCATGTTCACGATCTCCTGTCCCCGGTCGAGGAACAGGTCGGATACGCCGACGCCCTGCGTCAGCAAGCCACCCGGATTCGCGCGAAGGTCGAGCACGAGCGATCGCATCCCCGCCTTCGACAGCGAGTCGATGGCGTGCGACAACTCCTTTTCGGTCGAGTCGCTGAAGACGTCGAGGTCGACGAAGCCGACGCCGTCGGACAGCAGCAGCGAACGGCCAACCGCGCTGCGGTGGATCTCCTGCCTAACGAGCGACACCGGGCGGCGCGCACCGGCACGGTCCATCACGACCTGAACCGCCGTGCCCGGAACGCCACGTAGCGCCTTGCTTGCTTCGGCGATCGTCCAGCCCTTGGCCGATTTTCCTTCGACCTCGACGATGCGATCCCCGGTCTCGACGCCGGCGCGCTCGGCAGGAGACCCGGCGAGCGGCGATACGACGATCACCCAGCCGTCGCGGACGTCAATCTGAATGCCGACGCCGCCGTAGTTACCGGTCGTGCTCTCGTTGAGCCGAGCGAGCCGGTCGGCGCGCAGGAAGACGGAGTGCGGATCGTGGAGCCCGTCGAGCATGCCGTCGATGGCCTTTCCGTACAGATCCGACGTGCTCACCGAGTCCACGTAGTAGCGCTCGATGTGCGTCATGACCTCGTCGAAGAGGCGCGGTCCGGAAACGCTGGAGCCGCCACCGCTGAGGCCGCGTTCGAAGAACCACCCGCCCGTGACGAGCGCGGTGCTGAGAACCCCTAAGACGACGAACGCGCGAGAGCGCATGGTACCCCCCGAGATTGAACTACGGCCGAATCAGGGATGAGACCCGACTGCCGGCCGGAATGTTTCAGGCCACCGTTGCTCGAGTACGGTGATCACGGCCGACGCGACATCGTCGATGGAACCCGCTCCATCGATCGCGATGACCGGACCCGACTCTGGGTGACTGCGTTGCCATGCACGATCAGTGAACCGCTCGAAGGCTGCGGCGACCCTGTGGTGAAAGTCATCGTCGGCGGCTTCGATCCGATCCCTCGATCCGCGACTGTCGGTCCTCGCCAGTGCCGAGGCGACGGGTAGCTGCAGAAGTATCGTAAGATCGGGCACGAGCCCGCCAGTCGCAAACCGGTTCGCGGCCGTGACCTCGGTATCCGGGAGGCCCCGACCCTCGATCTGGTATGCATAGGTCGACAGGAAGAATCGGTCCGCGACGACCACGAGGCCCTGGTCGAGCGCTGGCCGAACGTCCTTTTCGATCAATTCCGCACGCGACGCCATGAACAGGAGCGCTTCAGTCCGAGGCGACAACTCGGGGCCAGGCTCGAGGAGAATGTGTCGAATCTGGTTCCCGACGGCCGTTCCCCCAGGCTCGCGAACGCCGAGAAATCGGATCCCGCGCGCGGTGAGCGTCTCGCCGAGCCGCCGGATCTGGGTCGTTTTGCCGACCCCTTCCGCGCCCTCGAATACGATCAGCTTACCGCGCGGCGGCGTCATCCGAGCGTGATGATCGAGCTCGTCGCGCCCTTTCGAATGCCCTCGGTGATCCAGTTGTTCACCTGGAGCATCGTCTTGTCGAAGTTTTCCTGCGCGGAAATCGCGCGCTGGTAGTTCGGATTCACCTGCACCTTACCGAGCAGATCGTCGAGCTGCTGCTCCATGTCGGCGGTGGGGTTCTCGCCGCGTTCGATCATGCGCTGCGCCTCGTCGCGAAGCTGATCCATCTTCCGGAGCAGGGCGACGGCGTCGCGATCGTTGTTGAGAGCGTCATTCGCGCGTTTGACCGCCTGGTACTCGGAGCTCTGTCCAATGAGCCGACCAAGCTCACGCGCTTTTTCGTCGAGCATGAGAAGTGGGTTGAGGTACGAAACGAATTGTAATTGACGGAACGAACAAAGTTGCTCAGTTGAAACGGCGCCAACAGCGAAAGGGCGCGAAATCCCAAGAGGCGCGAAATGCCGAACAGCGCCAGATGCCGAACAGCGCCGAGATGCCGAACAGCGCGGAATGCCAGACGGCGCGAAATCCCGAAATGCGCGAAATCCCAAAGTGCGCGAAATCCCAAAGTGCGCGAAGTCCCGAACGGCGCGCCAACGGCGGACGACGAACGGCGGACGACGAACGGCGGACGACAAACGGCGAGTAGCGAGCGGAGCCGAAAGCAGGAGGCGCCAGCCGCGACGGTCGCGGTCAGCGCCGCCGAGCGAGAACGAAGCGCTCGCGCCCCGTGAGATCCAGATGAACGGCGACGTCGGCGTACGCGCCGTCCGTCGCGACGGCTTCGGCGACGAGCGAGGCACGCCGCGTGTCGACCTCGAAGGCAAGGAGGCCTCCCGACTCGAGGACCGAGCGCGCTTCATGAATGATCTGACGAGTCGCGGCCAGGCCTTGATCGGCGCTCAGGAGCGCGAGAGGTGGTTCCCAGTCGCGCACCGATGCCGGGAGCTCCTCCAGCTCGGCAAACGCGATGTACGGCGGGTTGGACACCACCACGCGCGCCCGTACATCGCGGACCGGAGCCAGGAGCGAGCCGTGAAAGAACTCCACGGGCACGCCGAGGTCATCGCGAAGGAACGCCGCGTTGCTCTCGGCCACCGCGAGCGCGTCGCGCGAGACGTCGGTGGCAATCGACGCGGTCGAACGTGCCTTCTGTCGCGAGCGCGAGCGCGATGGCCCCAGACCCTGTGCCGACGTCGATGACCGTGCCGCGTCCACCGCGCTCTGCCCCGAGTACGAGGTCCACGAGAATCTCGGTCTCCTGCCGCGGAATGAGCACGCGTTCGTCGACCGCAAGCGTTAGGTAGCGGAACGCCGCTCGACCAACGGCGTAGGCGAACGGCGCGCCGCGGCTGCGGGCCGCCGCGGCCCTGCGGGCCTCGTCAACAGCCGTCGCGTCGACCAAGGCGTCGCGATTCGCGGTCGGCCAGAAACGCGGGAGGTCGAGCACCGCGGCAACGATGTCACGGGCCTCATCACGCGGCGTAGGGACGCCGGCCGATTCGAGCTCCGCGGACAACTCGTTGACCAGCGCGCCTAACGATGCCGGGGCGGCGGCGTCAGCCCTCACCGAAATTCTCCTCATCGACGGCCTCCTGCAACGCCTCCACGATGCGTCCAATGTCGCCGTCGAGAATACGCTGCAGATCGTGCACCGTGAGGTTGATCCGGTGGTCCGTGACGCGCCCCTGCGGGTAGTTGTACGTGCGGATCTTCCCCGAGCGATCGCCGGTGCCGACCTGCGTCTTTCGCATACGGGACCGCGCCGCTTCCTGCTCGGCGAGTCTCGCATCGAGAAGACGAGCGCGCAGCACTTCCATCGCCTTCGCCTTGTTCTGGATCTGCGAGCGCTGGTCCTGCTGCGAGACGACGATGCCGCTCGGGATGTGCGTGATGCGCACCGCTGAGTCGGTCGTGTTCACGCCCTGCCCGCCAGGGCCAGATGCGCGGAACACATCGATGCGCAGATCCTTGTCGTCGATACTGACGTCGACTTCCTCGGCTTCCGGAAGCACGGCGACGGTCGCCGCCGACGTGTGGATGCGTCCCTGCGCTTCGGTGGCGGGAACACGTTGCACGCGGTGCGTGCCCGATTCCCAGCGGAGCGCGCCGAACGCGCCGTCACCAGTGACCTTGAACACCGCTTCCTTGAGCCCGCCTAACGTGCCCTCGGAGTACTGCATCGGCGTCCACTTCCAGCCGCGCCGTTCGAGGAAGCGCGTGTACATGCGAAACAGGTCGGCGGCGAACAGGGCGGCCTCGTCGCCGCCCGTCCCCGGACGAATTTCGACGATCGCGGGCCGATCGTTGAGCGGGTCCGGGGGGATGAGGAGCGGCTTGAGCTGGCGCTCTACCTCGGCGATCGCCAGCTCGGCCCGCTCGACTTCGGCGCGCGCCTCAGCGGCCATCTCAGCGTCGTCAACGACAACGAGCTCGCGCGCCTGCGCGAGCTCGTCATCGAGTTTTTCCAAGCGCTTAGCCAGCGCGACGACGTCCGTGAGTCGTTGGTGCTCACGGCCGAGTGATGCGAGCAGCCGTGCATCACGGACCGTTTTTGGATCGAGCAGCTCACGTTCGACGTCCGCCGCGCGCACGAGCGCGTCGGCGAGCCGATCGCGGATGCTCAGGAGGTCGTCTTCCCGTACTTCTGGCGGAAGCGCTCAACGCGCCCAGCGGTATCGATCAACTTCTGCTTGCCGGTGAAGAACGGGTGGCAGACGTTGCAGATGTCCGTATGGATCTCCGCGATGGTGGAGCGCGTCTGGAACGTGTTGCCGCAGGCGCACTTCACGGTGGCGGTCGCGTACTCGGGATGGATATCGGTTTTCATGATCGAGCCCTCAGTAGCTTTGAAAGATAGCCAACAAATATATTCGGTCTCAGCCGCAAAAGACAAGGCGACAATGACTTGCCGCCCGACCGCGGCGTCAGTCCAGTCGCCGATGTAATGGCGAGGGGGGCTGGGCGCGTGAGGCCGCGTCGCATTTATTCGTGACGCGGCGCCGCTGTCGGCGTCCATCCAGCGAATGCCAACTCGGTACGCGACTGCCGTTCGGGCGGCGCCGACGGGTCCTCTTCTCGGAGCAATCTCACTGATGGAGATATCCAACTTCCTGCGGACAGTTCCGCTCTTCACCAAGCTCGACGACGCGGAGCTACAGCGCTTTGCGGAGCTGACTCGCGAGAAGAACTATCCGAAGGGCAGCGTCATTCTGTTCGAGGACGATCCGGGAGATTCCCTGTTCATTGTCCGCGACGGACGGGTCAAGGTCGTACTCGTCGGGGAGGACGGACGCGAGGTGATCCTCGGCGTCCTCGGACCGGGCGAACACTTCGGCGAGCTCTCGTTGATCGACGAGCAGCCGCGCTCGGCACACGTGATCGCGATGGAAGACACCAACGTACTCGTCCTCCGCAGCGACGACTTCCGTCGCCGGGTCGAGGCGAATCCGGCGGTGGCCTGGGTGCTCATGCAGGAACTGTCGCGGCGACTTCGTCGAGCGGACGGCAAGATCCACGGACTGGCGTTGCTCGACGTGCCGGGGCGGATCGCGCGCCTGCTGCTCGACTTCGCGTCCGACGACAACGGCGACAAGATCGAGAAGCCGCTGACGCACCAGACGATCGCGCACATGATCGGGGCGAGCCGTGAGACTGTGTCGCGCACGATGCGAGACTTCCAGAACCAGGGCTGGATCAATGTCGAGCGCCGTCGCATTGCGCTCGCCGATCGGACGGCGTTGAAGCGCTGCGCGCAGGCACGCGTGTAGCGACGGGGAAGAGGGACTGGGGAATGGGGACTCGGCGCTCCTTGTCGGCGAGAGCGCCTACCTCGGTGCCGTATTTCCCAGTCTCCTGTCCCTAGTCCCACTCCCGGTTCAGATGTCCTTTCGCCTCCGCTTCTGGGGCACACGCGGATCCATTCCGAGCCCCGGCCCGGCGACGGTCCGTTACGGCGGAAACACGCCGTCGATCGAAGTCCGGACGCCGAGCGGATCGCTTGTGCTGCTCGATGCGGGCACCGGGATTCGGGAGCTTGGTCGCGCCCTGATCGCGCGCGCGAACGGCGCACCGATCACTGGCGACATTTACCTGACGCACGCCCACTGGGATCACATCCAGGGCTTCCCCTTCTTCGCGCCGGCCTTTCAGCGCGGGAACCGGTTCACGATCTGGGGAACGAAATCTCTCGCCGCGAGCATTCGCCGCGTCGTCCGCGATCAGATGTCGCCAGTCGTGTTCCCCGTCGCGTTCGAAGAGCTGGCGGCGACGTTCGATTTTCGCGAGCTGATCGATGAGCAGCACGTGTCGGACGGGTTCGATGTGCGTGCCTTCTCGGTCCGCCATCCCGGCGGCGCGTTAGGCTACCGGTTCACATCGCGTAACGCCGACAACACCGACGACGGGTCTGCGTTCGTGTACATCTCCGACAACGAGCTGCGCGACAGAGACGCGTCACCGAGCGCGGACCGCTGGCGCTCGAAGCTGGTGGAGTTCATCCGCGGTGCGCGTGTGCTCATTCACGACGCGACATACACCGAGGACGAGTACGAGACACACCGTGGTTGGGGGCACTCGACGTACGGTGACGCCGTGGCGCTCGCGCTCGAGTGCGGCGTCGAAACGCTGGTCCTGTTCCACCACAGCCCTGACCGCAGCGACGACGAGCTGGATGCACGCCTTACAGAGTGCCGCGCCGCGTGCGCCCAGTCCGGCCGGACGCTGCGCATCATCGCGGCGGCCGAAGGGATGGAGCTGGACGTCTAACTCGCACGACCGTGTGGTCGTTAGGCTCCCCAGCCTCCGCCACCGGGTGTCATGATGGTGATCACGTCACCCGCCTGCAACTGGAGCCGGCATTTGGCCGGAATCAGCGCGCCCGTTCAACTGATTGACCCCAGGCAACCCCGGCGACCCGCCCGCCGCGCCCTGCGGCGCGTGGCGCCTTCGCTCCGTCAATAACGTGACCGTGCAGGGCTCGAGGACGCGGTAGCGACGCACGATCCCATCGCCGCCGCGGTGCGCGCCGGCACCGCCGGAGTCGCGGCGGATCGCGTACTCGTCAACGCGAATGGGATACGCATGCTCGAGCGCTTCGATCGGCGTGTTGCGGGTGTTGCTCATGCCCACGTGGACGGCGCTCGGACCCGGGCCGCGTGGGCCGCCGCCCTGACCGCCGCCCAGCGTTTCGTAGAACGTCCAGCCGGAACCGCCGAACGTGATGTTGTTCATCGTTCCCTGCCCTTGCGCGGGCACGGGAACCGCCGCTGCGCCTAACGCAGCGAAGATGGTGTCGGTGATGCGCTGCGACATCTCGACGTTCCCCGCGGCAACGGCGGACGGCCAGCGGGCGTCGATGGCGCAACCCGGCGGGATGACGAGATCCAGCGCGTCGGCGATGCCGTCGTTCGTGGGGACATCGTCATCGAGCAGCGTGCGCAGCACGAACACACTCGCCGCACGCGTCACCGAGCGCGGACAGTTCACGTTGCCGCGGACTGCAGGCGAGGTTCCTGTGAAGTCGAGACGGAGCTTGCCATCGCGCACCGAGACGGCGACCGAGACGCCAATGTCGTCGTCGGTCACACCGTCGCCTTCCAGCGCGTCGCGGGCGACGCCGTGAATGTCGCCCAACTCCGCCACGCGCGCCAACGCACGACGACGCGTGTACTCGAGCAGCGCGTCGCACGCGGCGCCCAGGTGGTCGGCGCCCTCGCGCGTCCGAAGTGCGATCCAGCCGTCTCGGCCCGCCGCACACGCCGCGCGTTGCGCCGCGAGATCACCGCGCCGCTCGTCGGGCGTACGAACGTTCGCCAGCACCAGGCGCATCACGTCGTCGACGGCAACGCCACGTCGCTCGATGCGAACCGGCGGCACGATGATGCCTTCCTGAAACAGCTCGGTCGCGCCCTGCGGCATGCTGCCGGGACTCAAACCACCGACGTCCGCGTGGTGCGCCCGCACGGCGGCGAAGGCAACGACCTCGCCATCGACGCCGATGGCCTCGACCATCGTGAGGTCAGGCAGGTGCGAGCCGCCAGCGTATGGATCGTTGAGCAGGAACACGTCGCCCGACTCAGGCGAGCGAGCCATCACGGCGCGCACGGACTCAGGCATGGCGCCGAGGTGCACCGGAATGTGCGCGGCCTGGGCGATCATTCGTCCGCGCGCGTCGAACAGTGCTGACGATGCGTCGCGACGCTCGCGAATGTTCGGCGAGAGCGCACCTCGCTCGAGCACCGCGCCCATCTCCTCGGCGATCATGGACACCGCATGGGAGACGACCATGAGCGCGAGCGGATCGAACCCTGCGCGTTCGTTGCTCATGGCGCGCGCTCCATCACCCAACCGCCGGTCGGCAACGACCGCGCCTGCCATCCACTGGCGACGAGAAGCGTGGCATCTGGCAAACCAATGGTAGAGCGCCCACGCACGACGACGTCGATCACGCCACCGTCATCGCGCGAATCAGGGCCCCACACCGCCGTGCCTCGCCGGCCGAGCCTAACGTCATGCATGCCGGTGGACGCGGTGCATCGCGCACTCACAACCTCGACGGGCCGGTCGAGCGTGAAACCGTAGCGTTCCCGATGCCGCTCGGCGAACGTCTCACCTACGGACGCTGGACGCGCGTCAGGCGCGAACGGGACGTCCAGCTCGTGGCCCTGTCCGACGTAGCGAGCGCGCACGACCCAGTTGAGCACGACGCCGTTGTCGCTCGGTCCGTGCTGTACACCCGAGGCCCGCGCCGCGAGCGTTGTCGCGAGCGCGCGGACATCCGCATCGCTCATATCGGCGATGCGACGCATGACGCTCGTCGCCGACGTCCGCCGGCTCGGCGCGATCGCGAGCCCGAGCGCGCTCAACACGCCCGCGTGAGGCGGGACGATCACACGCCGGATGTCGAGACGATCCGCGAGGCCGCAGGCGTGGAGCGGGCCGCCACCACCGAACGCGATGAGCGCGCAGTGCCGTGGGTCGATGCCGCGCTCGACGCTCACGCGCCGCAGCGCGCGCGCCATGGACGCGTCGGCAATCGCGATGATGGCATCGGCGGTCGCCGCGCGGGTCGCGCCAATGCGCCCGGCGAGCGCATCGATGGCCGCGATGGCGCCGGTGACGTCGAGCTCCACGCCGTCGCTCATGACCGTCGCCGCAATGTTACCGAGCGCGATGTGCGCGTCGGTGACGGTGGGTTGCGTTCCTCCGCGTCGAAACGCGACCGGCCCTGGACGGGCGCCGGCGCTTCTCGGACCTACGCGGAGCGCACCGCCATCGTCGACCCACGCGAGGCTACCGCCACCCGCGGACACCGTCTCGACCAGCACGCGTGGGAGCGCGATGGGAACGCCGGCGACCGATCCACCGACCTCGAGCAACGGCTCGCCGTGCAGGACGAGTCCGACGTCGGCGCTCGTGCCGCCGATATCGATCGTGAGCGCCTGGTCGATGCCTAACGTCCGCGCGATGTACGCGGCACCGGTCACGCCGCCGGCCGGCCCTGAGAGCGCGAGCGACGCGCCACTCGACGCGGCCTCCGCGGCTGGTGCGGTACCGCCGCTGGACGACATCACGCTCGGCGCCGGAAACCCCGCGGCCTCGAGCCGAGTCGCGAGGTGGGCGACGTAGCGACCGACGCCCGGGCGCACGTAGGCCTCGCAGACGGTGGTGGCGGTGCGCTCATATTCACGGATCTCGGGCAGGACGTCGGACGAGCAGACGACGTCGCACGTGAGCGATCGCGCCGCGAGCACGTCCGCGAGCGCGGACGCGACCATACGTTCGTGCAGTGGATTCGCGTACGCGTGCAGCAGCGAGACGGCCACGACATCGGGCGAAAGCTCGGCGACACGCGTCCGCGACGTCCCTGGCCACCGCTTCCGTGAGCGGGAGCAGCACGCCCTCGGGTGCAATGCGTTCGGCGACGCCGACGACGCGATCGGGCGGCACGAGCGACGGCGGGTGGTGGACGGAAAGGTCGTACAGACCCGCACGCTCCTGTCGGCGGAGCTCGAGCAGGTCGGTGGCGCCGGCCGTCGCGCACAACACCACACGCGCGCCGGTGCGTTCCAGCAGCATGTTCGTGACGACCGTCGTGCCGTGTACGATCCGCGATACTCGCGGTGCGTCGCCGGGAAGAGCGCGCAGCGCCGTATCTACCGCTTCGCTCTGATCGCCCGGCGTGCTCGAGACTTTGTACGCGATGACCGAACCGTCGTCAGCGATCGCGACGAGGTCGGTGAATGTGCCACCGACGTCGACACCCAGGGATAGTCCGCCGGACTGTTCGGTCACGCGGCTGATCGCGATACGACCCGTCGCGATGCGGTGCTGCGTCGCGGCGCGCCCGCGCGCTGCGCCGTCAGCTCGGCGACGGCCCATGCGAGCACCAGATTCGCCGGCAACGCCAGTGCGATCACGGCGCCGTTCTCCTGATTGAACCACGGCAGCAGCTGCATCGCCAGACCAAGCAGCGACACGACGGCGATCACTCGGGTCAGCGTTAGGGCCGCGCCAACAGCGCGGCCGCGAGCGATCGCGAGCGGCAGCACCACCGCCAGGATCAACGACAGCGGATCGAACTGCAGGATGTTCTCGTTGTGGCCGATGAAGATGTGACGGGTCGCGGTCCACGCGATGACGAGTGCCACACCAAGAATGCCACTGATCGCAGCCCATATCGTGGCGATGGTCGTGAACGCGATTCTCGCCACGCGCCTGCCGGCGAGCGCGGCGCGCGCGAGCAACGCGAGCAGCGCGGCAATCACGGCACCTATGACGAGATTGCGGACCATCTGGTCCGGCGGGCTCGCTGGCAGTGCGGGCCGCTGCGCGGCAAACAACTGCTGCTCGTTCCTGACGAGCGGATGCGTGGTGCCGTCCGCGGATTTCACCTGCAGCGAGCGAACCTGCTCCTGGAGCTGCTCGGGCAGAAACGCTGTTTCCCACGCACTGATCGGTCGATCCGCGAGCTCGCCCAGCGCGACGTTCGTCGCGAGCCCAACGACGCCTTCCGGCGCCAGCGCTCGCTGGGTGTGGAAGCGGTACGTCGTATTCGTTAGGCGGGCCGTCAACGCGGTCTTGAGCTGCCCCCCCACGGCGCGGTCGATGATGTCACGCACGCGCGTCGAGCAGTTGTCGAGGTAGTAGTCGTACCGGTAGTAGCGGTGCTCGGGTTGCGCGTTCCAGGCGATGAAGTCGCGCACGGCGGCACGCTCGGCCGGCGTGAAGTCGAGCTCCTGCACCCACATCGAGCGGTTGTAATAGCGATAGGCGGCGACCGTCTCCGCCATCCCGTCACTCTGCAACCAGTACTCGGTGTTCCCCGTCATGAACCGGCCAATGAAGTTCGGCTGCGCGAAGTCGAACGTCCCCCAGTTGTACACGCTGTCGGTGCCGCGTGAGGCATCGACGATGCGAATCGCGTTATGCCCGAACCGTTCCCACACTGGATCGCCGGGACCCATGGTCATGAGATAGATGGTCAGTTCGGAACCTGGGGGCTGGGGACTGGGGACTGGGGGCTGGGGAGCTGGCCGCCCCCCGCCGTTCGGTTCCCGGTTCCCGGTTCCCTGTTCCCTGCGCTTGCGCCCCCAGCGCGCTCGCGAGAAACGAAGCGAGTAGTACAACAGACTTCAAAATCTCACCTCTTTCCCCTCGTCGGCCGATCGATACGCGGCTTCGATGACCTTGTGGAGCACAAGCTGATCGGACGGCGCTTCATACGGCGTTTCGTCGCGGACCACCGACAGAAAGTGCGCGAGCTCTGCACGGTACGACTGATTGAACGAGCTCTCGCGCGCGGCGGCGCCGCCGGGGGACACGTCAGTCGGCTTCCCGTTGAGCTCCTTCACCACGCGTAACGGCGCGAGGCGCGCGCTGCCGCGCGACGAGAGCGTCTCGAACCACCATCGCTCTTCATAGCCGACGTACGCCCACGAGATGTCGAACGTGAACGCCACGCCCGTTTCGCACTCGAGCGTTACCAGCGCTGATTCTTCGACGGCGTTTCCGCGCGGCCGGTCCATGTGCGCCCAGACGCGGACCGGCGCCGGATAGTCCGCAAGCCACATCGCCAGATCGACCATCGGTAGGCCCTGATCGAAGAACGCGCCACCACCGGCCTCGGCGCGTCGCGCTCGCCATCCTTCGTGGCGAATGCGCGGCTGATACACGCCAGCGCGGATGCCCGTCAGCTTCCCGAGCTCACCGCCACGGAGAAAGCGGTCGAGCGCCTGCACGTCCGATCGGAACCGGTGGTTGTTCGCGACGAAGACTTTGCGGTCCACGCGATTCGCTGCCGCGAGAATGCGCTCGACGCCTCGTGCCGTGAGCGACAGCGGCCGCTCGCACAACACGTGAACCTTCGCGGCGAGCGCGGCGAGCACGTGTGGCTCGTGCAGGTGGTTCGGCGTCGCGACGACCACCGCATCGAGCTCATCGAACTCGAGCAGGTCCTCAATGTCGGTGAAGACATCGGGAACGTCGAAGCGATCGGCGAGTGCCCGTGCCTTCGGGCGGTCGTTATCGCATAACGCGACGAGCTGCGCGCCGCGCATCTTCGACAAGAGCGGCAGGTGTGCGAGCTGCGCGATCGCTCCCGCACCAACAACACCAACTCGAATATTCGGGTTCATCGATTGCGCCGCGGGTTGTCGAAGTAGTAGTTCGCGCCGAATCGCAGCGAGCCGAAACGCGCAAGACTCAGGAAATCGTAGCGCGCTTGTGCGTCGATCGCGATGTGCGGCATGAGTCGAATGTTAGTGCCCGCGATTCCGGCGACGCCAATGGCGATGATGTCCGTCGCGCGTTCCACGAACGTGCCGTCGATGAGTCGCCCGTCGGCGTTCACGATATGCGCGCCGATGCCGCCGCCAAGGTACGGCCGGATCCACGCGCTCGCGAAGAACATGCGCCTCGCGTCGGCGCCGAGTACGATGTCCGACACGGTGATGTCGCCAAGCACCACCTCGGCATCCCCGGTCGGATCGGAAATCGCGCTCTGCAGCGAATCAGCGTACGCGCGTACGCTGGCGTCGGTAAAGCGCGATCCCCAGTACGTGGCGTTGAAGACGATATGCCAGCCGGGCGTGATCTCGCCGTAGTCGGCCTGCACCGAGTACGACGTCGTCGGCTCGATGCCATGCGGAGTGACGATGCCGACCTGCGCCCCCAGCGCACTGAAGCGGAGCTTGTCGATGCCCATCCGCTCGAGCCACGATCCCTCTGCCTGCGCGGAGAGCGGCCGTGCGGATACGCTCAGACCCACGAGCGCGAACGTCGCGACGATCGAGCGGTAGCGGTCAGTACGCGCGCGCGACACTGGTTCCGGGGAAATACGTGCTGAGAATGCTGCGGAAGTCCTGCCCGGCGCGCGCACGCCCGATGGCGCCCCACTGGCACATGCCGACGCCATGGCCGTAGCCGAGTCCTCGAATCGTGAGGCGTGCGAGACGTCCGTCCGGCGACGCGAGGACCTCGGGCGAAAAATACGTACTGTTGAGAAGCTCGCCACCCGGAGAGCGCAGCACATAACGAATGTCGTTCGCCTGGACACGGAAACGCCCCCGCGTCGTCTCGATAGCGATCGCGGCCACCCTGCCTGACGCAGTTCGACCTTCGACCGAGATGTCACGGACGTCGCCGACCGGCCCCGCAGGTACCTGTGCGTACGCGCGCAAGTATCGACCGACGATGGCGGTCAACGAATCGCCGCGCCAACTTCGCTCCCACCGAAAACGCGGACCGATGTCGCAGTAGTAACGATCGCTTCCGGGAATGCGGTCGCTCACGCGCTGGAGAAACGGCTCGTTCCGCGAGCGCCAGATCTCCGCCGGCTCCGCGGTGCTGCCCCCGCAGGTGGAGTGATACGGCGCGCTCACCACTCGGCCGCCGTAGGAGAGCACGAGGCCCTCGGTTGCGAGGACCGCGGCGTCAGCGGCCGTATTCTCGGCGTCCACGCCTCCGTAGACCTGATCGCTGGTGGTGGCGGTGACGTCGTAGGCGCGGGTACGATTGCCGAGTCGCGTGACGACGTAGCTGCGCGCGGCGACGGCCTGTGCTTCGAGCGCGGCATGATCAGCCGCTCCGCGCACTCCGAGCTCGCGCGGGACGACGCCTCGCAGGTATGCCTCGATCTGCACCTGATTGACGACCTGCACACCCGAGTCGACTGGAGCGAACGAAAGCTCGCCGCGGTAGCGCTTCCCGTTGATCGACACGACGCCGCCGTTTACACGGGTCGCGAGCCGGAGCGGCGGCGCGGCCGCACTCGCTCTTTCGCCACTCAGGTCGATGCTCATCGACGCGTCGGCCGACGCGAGCGATGCGCGATCGCCCGAATCACCGCGGGCCACCACACGCCCGTCGCGATCGATGAGTTGCCACGCGGCTATCGCGGAGATCGCCGCGACGCGGCTGACCCCGAGCGAGACGCGAACCAACCGCGCGTCCACATTGCCTGGCGGCGGAGTCGGTGAGGCTGGCGTCGGTGGGACGTGCCGCGCGCACGCCGCCGTCGCAACAATGATCCCGACAACGAACCGAGTGGCGCGCGCGAGACTCGGAGCGCCGTGCAGCCGCCGCATGGGTTAGCGGCCGAAGCTCCCGACCGTCGACGTCACCGGCAGCACGCGTCCGCCTCGAACGGCGCGAGCCGCGGGGCGTTGCCTGTCGACGATGCGGATGGCCGTCGCGGCGAGATCGTAGTCGTCCTCGACGGCGTCGATGTGGACGTCGACGAAATCACCGGGCTGGGCATCGGTGGTCACGCGCGTGACACCGTCCACGTCATCCGCCTGCCACGGCGCACGCGCCTGGGCGCGTCCGGTGGAGTCGGCGACGGCGTCGACGAGCACTCGCGCACGGCGGCCCACATGGCCTTCGTAGCGCTCGGCCGTGATCACGCGCTGCAGCTCGGTCAAGCCGCTCGAGACGCTCTCGCTTCACGTCGTCCGGCACGTCGTCAGGCATCTCCGCACGCGCGCGTGCCCTCCTGCGGCGGAATACGTGAACGCGCCGACGCGATCGAAGCTGGATCTCCTCGAGGAACTCGAGGAGCTGCTCGAAGTCGTCCTCGGTCTCGCCTGGGAATCCGACGATGCACGTCGTGCGGATCGCGACGTCGGGCACGACATCGCGGATGCGCTGGATGCGGTCACGGTTCGTCGCCTGCCGCTCGGGACGACGCATGCGCTCGAGCACCGCGTCCGACGCGTGCTGCATCGGCATGTCGAGATAGGGCAGGATGCGCGGCTCGCGCGCCATGAGCTCGAGCAACTTCGGCGTGAGGCCCGCGGAGTAGAGATACAGCATGCGGATCCACGGGATCGACGTCTCCGCGACGAGCGACTCGAGCAGCTCGGGCAGCCCGAACGCCATCACGACGGTCGCGCCCGTAGTGCGCGAGATCCTGCGCAACGAGGTTCACCTCGCGCGCGCCCTGCAGCTCGAGCAGCTGCGCTTCGCGCACGACGTCCGTCGAGCGCGAACGAGCGATGCTTGCCGCGCATGAGCGGAATCGCGCAGAACGCGCAGCCGTGATCGCACCCTTCGCTGATCTTGAGATAGCGGACGTGCGGCAGGTCGCCGGAGAAGAGCGCGCACGCCCGGATGGTCCACGAGCGGATCGCCGAGCAGCCCGCGCTCGCTCGAGCTCCGGAATGCAGCCGATCCATCTCGGCGGCACCGAGGAAGAGATCGACCTCGGGGAGCGCTTCGGCCAGCTCGTCCTTGTGACGCTGAACCATGCACCCGACGGCGACGACGGCCTGACACACGCCCTCCTCCTTGTAGCGGCCGGCCTCTACGATCGCGTCGATGCGATTCCTTCTTCGCCGCGTCGATGAAGCCGCAGGTGTTGACGATGATCACCTCGGCCTCGTCGAGATCGACGGTGTACTCGGCGCCGCGGGCGACGAGCTCAGCGAGGTAGCGCTCGCTGTCGACGGTGTTCTTGTCGCAGCCGAGCGTCAGAAGACCGACTTTCACAGTACGGTGAGGTGCACAGTCATCCGACAAAACTAGCTGGTAGCTGGGTGGTCGTGCTGGCTGCTGGGTGACGCTGGGCGCTGGGGCGGGCCTGGCTCTCTATTACGAAACGGTTAAATGCGGACCCGTGCGGTGGCAGGGCTCGGGACGTGCGGTCACATTCGACGTTAGGGACAATCCGATGAGGGACGCCTCATGTTCAGCACGTGCCTGTTCTGCCACAGTCGCCTCGGCAAGAACGAGGTAGTCGAGCACTTTCCCGTCGGCTCGCGCCTCGCGTTCGACAGCGCGCGAGGCCGGCTGTGGGCGGTGTGCCCCGGGTGCCGCCGGTGGAACCTGTCGCCGCTGGATGACCGCTGGGAGGCGATCGAGGAGTGTGAGCGGCTGTTCAGAAGCACCCGTGCCCGCGTCTCGACCGAGAACATAGGCCTGGCGCCGCTCGCGAGCGGCGTGGATCTCATCCGGATCGGACAGCCGCTCCGACCCGAATTCGCGGCGTGGCGCTATGGATCGCAGCTGAAATGGCGGCGACGTCGCGCTGGGTATCGCTGCCGGCGTCGCCGGCGCCGCGGGCCTGGCCGCGATGGCCGTGACCGCGCCACCGCTGCTCGCGGCGCTTCCTCTCCTCTCACCGGCGTTCCTTGGCCTCGGCGTGAGCGCTCCGCTCTGGGTCGTGCCCGGAATGATCGCGATGGACATCAAGGACCACTGGCAGTGGGAGCGCGTCGCGCTCCGAGTGGCTGGGCCGCAGGGTCGGCCTCTCACCGTGCGGGTCCGTCATCTCTGGGAGTCGGCGTACTACACCGACCGCCACACCGACGAGCTGGCGCTACGCCTCGTGCACGACGGCGGCGTGACGCAGTACGAAGGCGATCCCGCGCTCTCCGCCGGCGGGCGCCTGCTCGCGCGCGCGAACTGGCTCGGCGGCGCGAGCCGGATCGTGCAGCGCGCCGTCAGCCAGATCGACGAGAGCGGCGACGCGGACGGGTTCCTGCACAAGACCGCGTCGCGGTTCTCGCGGTTTCATGGGAAGCGCATGATGGCGCAGCTACCGTCGCGTCGGGGCGATGAGCCTGCTGCCGGTGGAGCGACTCGCGCTCGAGATGGCGGTCCACGAGGAAGCGGAACGCCGCGCGCTCGACGGCGAGCTCGCGCGCCTCGCGGAGGAGTGGAAGGAGGCGGAGGAGATCGCGGCCATCGCCGACGACATGTTCGTGGAGCCTAACGTCAGCGACTGGATCAGCGACCGCGCCGCGGCTCGCCAGGCACTGACGTCCGGACCCGACGCTCAGCCGTAGTTCAGCGGTAGTTGCCGAACTTCAGCTCCACGCCGAAGTCCTTGCCGCGCAGGAGCTGCATAACGAGTTGCAGCTCGTCGCGCGACGGCGAGGTGACGCGCACCTGCTCGCCCTGAATCGCGGCCTGGACCTTCTTCATCTTCGCGTCCTTGATGGCGGCGACCACCTTCTTCGCGGTGTCGCCGTCGAGCGACATCTTGAGGCCGATGTCGCGACGCACCATGTCGCCGCCCGCGGCCTTGATGTCGCCGATGTCCAGATTCTTCACCGGCACGCCGCGCTTGATCAGCTTCGCCTGGAGCACGTCGAACAGCGCCTGCATGCGAAACTCGCTGTCGGCGGCCAGCAGGATCTTCCCCTCCCCGCGCTGGAAATCGATCGTCGCCTTCGAATCCTTGAAGTCGTACCGCTGCGTAATCTCCTTCTGCGCCTGGTTGATCGCGTTGTCGACTTCCTGCAGGTCGACTCCGGTGGTGACATCGAAGGAATTCTGCTGAGCCATGATCGGGACTCGGAGACGAGGACGTTGAACTGCGCTTGTTGCTGGGTGGTCGTGCTGGTGGCTGGGTGACGCTGAGTGCTGATTGCTTCCCGTTAGAGCTGATGGCTGATGGCCAATGGCTGATGGCTAGCTCAACTAGTTCGTCCGGTGTCACTGGGCGAAGTAAAATATCGAACCCGAGCCAGGCCAGCTTCGAGAACGGGAACAGCACGAATGGCGCGGCAGCCATCGCCAGCGGCGCCGCCCACTGCAGCGTATCCCAGGGCACGTTAGGCCACGTGACCAGCAGCGTCGTGACGAAGCCGACGGCGAACAGCATCTCCGACACGACGAGGTTGAACAGCATCGAGCCGATGAAGTAGTCACGCTCTCCGCGCTCGATGGCGAGGCCGCAGTTGCCGCATCGCGCGCGCATCTTGAACCAGTGCACGAGCACCGGGCCTCGGCCGCAATGCGGGCACCTGATACGCATGGCGCGCCAGAGCACCTCGAGAACGCGCCGCGAACCGGGCCACGACATTGCGCGCGACGACTCGATTCGTTCCGCGGCGATCGGCTGCTGGGGCGAGCGCGGATCGCGTGGATCCGCGCGAGGATCGCTTGAAGCCATGCTTGGAAGCCTAATCGTTCAGCACACGGATGCACGATGGGCGGGTCCGCGGACCCGCCCATCGACCACCAGAGTCACACAGCGGCTGCTCAGCCGAGGAAGCTCTCCAGAGCCCGCGCACGTGATACGTGGCGCAGGCGCGAGAGCGCCTTCTCCTTGATCTGTCGGACGCGCTCGCGCGTGATACCGAGCAGTGAACCGATCTGCTCCAGCGTCATCGGCTCCTCGCCGTCGAGGCCGAAGTACAGGCGGAGAATCTTCGCCTCACGCTCTTTCAGGCTCGACAGCGACTCCTCGATGGCCTCGGTGAGCGCCTTCTCGAACGTCTGCTCGTCAGGCGTCGGGTTGACGTTGTCGGCGAGGTAGTCGAGCAGCTTGTTGTCTTCGCCTGGCGTGAGCGGCGCGTCGAGGGAGAGGTGGGTCTGCGAGATGGACATCGTCTTCGCGACCTCTTCCTCGGTGATGTCCATCCCCTCAGCGATCTCGGCGTGCGTCGCTTCGCGGCCCAGCTCCTGGAGCAGCGAGTTCGCGCGCTTGCCGATCCGGTGCAGCGTGCCTGCGCGGTTGAGCGGCACGCGCACGATGCGCGACTGTTCAGCCAACGCCTGCAGGATGGCCTGCCGGATCCACCACACCGCGTACGAGATGAACTTGATGCCCTTCGTCTCGTCGAATTTGTGAGCGGCGCGAATGAGCCCGAGGTTGCCCTCGTTGATCAGATCCGAGAGCGAGACGCCCTGGTTCTGATATTTCTTCGCCACCGAGACGACGAAGCGCAGGTTCGACCGTACCAGCTTGTCGAGTGCTTCCTGATCGCTCTTGCGGATGCACTGGGCGAGCCGGACCTCCTCATCGCGACTGATCAGCGGATACGCGCTGATGTCGCGGAGGTACTGGTCGAGCGAGCCTTCCTCGTAAGAACTTTTTTTCGGCGGGGTGGCGGCCATACGACCAGCGGCTCCTTCGGTGTTCCTCTTTTCCCACCGCGCCTTCGCGCGCTTCGTGAGACGATCGGAGGGATTGTCCATTTCGGGACGGGAGGTCAACGGACGCGCTCCCCGATGCGAGTCCAACGGATTCTAGTCAGCCACGACATCCGATCCAGCGAGTCGGGATCGTAGCTGTAATAGACGAACATCGGGCGTCCGCGGATGAGCGAATCAGGAACGAACTGCCAGTATCGACTGTCGAGCGAATTATCCCGATTGTCGCCGAGAACGAAATACTCGTCCTTCGGGACGACCAGCGGACCCCAGTTGTTTCGTGACGGCGTCGAACCGGTCGCCGCCTGCGGCCGACTGCACCAGGTACTTCTTCTGCCACTCGAACTCGACGGAGGTCGGATCCATCTCCGGCTCGCTGTGAGTTACGTAGAGCTCCTTCTGCTGCACTCCGTTCAGAAAGAGCTCGCCGGATCCTCATCTCGAGCGTATCGCCCGGAACGCCGACGAGTCGCTTCACGAAGTTCTTCGTGGGATCGACCGGCCATTGGAAGACGATGACATCGCCGCGCTGCGGATGACGAATCGCCGGAAGATGCTTGCCGGTGAACGGCACTTCTGCGCCGTACACCATCTTGTTGACCAGCAGAAAGTCGCCGACGAGCAGCGTCTTCTCCATGCTCCCGCTCGGGATCTTGAACGCCTCGACGAGGAACGTTCGCACGAACAGGAACAGGATGATCGCGATCGTGAATGACTTCGCCCATTCGAGGAACAGCCCCCAGTGCAGGCCGGGGCTCCGGTTCACGCGCCTCAGCGCTTCCGCGCGATGCTCCTCGCTGACCGGCGGACGGACCGGCGTCGTATGGGCGGCTTCGCTCATTGCGAGGATGTCAGAGAAGGCGAATCAGGAACGAACGAAACGATCGCCGAGAGTCGCGTCGCGACGCGCTCGGCAGCAGCGCGCGATGCCGCAGCCAGACGAACCGTCGCGACCGTGTGACGTCCCGAAGTACTGGTCCCCATTCCGAGCGGCGCGATCGACTCCGCTGCGAGAGCGGCGCGAACGCGTGAGCCGAGATCAGGTGCTGATGGCGCGGTGAAGACAGCCACAATCGCCTCGGTCGCTGTATCTGCAAGGCCACCGGACGGCGCAGCCGAGAGCGACTCGAGCGCGTCGCCAACGCGCGCGACAGCGTCTTCGATGAGGTGACGAGGCACGCCCCGTCCCTCGACTCTTCGTTGCACCCGCTCTGCGAGCGCGCGACGCATGTCGTGTGTCAGCGCCATTGCCACCCGGTCAATTAATTCGCGGAATCAGACGTTCGCAAGCGAGCCAGGACCGCGCTCGCGATTGCCCGCACAGAACGTCGCCAGCGCTCACGTCGGACTGCCAGCGTAGTTGTCGATCTGGGCGCGCTGCAACGATCCCGAGAAATCGATGTAGCCGACCTTCGTTTCCGAGTAGAACTCGTAGACCTCCCACCCACCTTCGCGGTGGCCGTTCCCCGTCTGCTTTACCCCCCCGAACGGGAGGTGTGCCTCAGCGCCAATGGTCGGCGCGTTGATGTACGTGATGCCGTTGTCCAATTCCACCAGCGCGCGATACGCCACGTTGACGTCCTGCGTGTACACCGACGACGACAGTCCGTACTTCACGTCGTTGTTCACCGCGAACGCTTCCTCCGGGGTCGACACGCGAATCACCGACAGCACCGGACCAAAGATCTCTTCCTGCTCCAGACGACTGCCAGGCTCCACACGGGCGAAGATCGTCGGCTCGAAGAAGAAGCCCTTCGACAACGCTCGCGCTTCGGGCCGCTTTCCTCCGCACAGCAGGTCCGCGCCCTCGGCCTGACCGATGTCGATGTACTGCTCGACCTTTTCGCGGGATGCCTCGTGGATCAGCGGACCGACGTCGGTTCCCTTCTTCCGCCCGTCTCCAAGTCGCAAACCTCTTGCCTTATCGACGAGCAGCCCGAGGAAGTTGTCATGAATTCCGCCCTGAAGGATGAGCCGGCTCGTGGCCGTGCAGCGCTGGCCGGCTGTGCCGAACGCGCCCCAGAGGACGCCGTCCAGTGCCAGCTCGAGGTTTGCGTCATTCAGCACGATCTGCGCGTTCTTCCCGCCCATCTCGAGCGAGAGCCGCTTGTGCATCCGACCGCACACTTCGCCAACAACGCGGCCCGTTTCCGTCGAGCCCGTGAACGAGATCACCGGAATCTCCGGATGTTCGACGATCGCTGCACCCACAGTCTCACCACGCCCATGCACGAGCTGGATCACTTCGGGCGGTAGCCCTGCCTCGAGCAGTATCTCGACCAGCACCGTCGCGGTATGCGGCACGTCCTCGGCTGGCTTGAGGATCACCGAGTTTCCGCAGAGCAGCGCCGGAAACATCTTCCACGTCGGGATGGCCATGGGGAAGTTGAACGGCGTCACCAGGCCACATACGCCAATGGGACGCCGGAAGCTCATCGCCCACTTCGCCTGCAACTCACTAGGCACTGTGTGGCCAAAGAGGCGGCGTCCTTCAGTGGCGGCGTAGTACGCCGTGTCGATGCCTTCCTGTACGTCGCCGCGCGTCTCCTGGAGTGGCTTCCCCATCTCGCGGGTCATCAGGTCCGCGATCTCTTCCTTACGGTTGGTCATGAGATCGCCGACCCGTCGCAGCACGTCGCCACGTGCGGGCGCCGGTGTGCGACGCCAGATCTCGAACCCACGCTTGGCGGATACCACCGCGTTGTCGACGTCGACGCGACGTCGAGAGCGGAAACCGGCCGATGATGTCTGTCGTATCGGCCGGGTTGACATTCTCGAAGTGCTCGCCGGAGGACGGCTCAGACCAGGCCCCAGCAATAAAATTGCGGAAAATCTTCATGTTGAAAGCTATCGGTGGTGGGCTCGAGCGTCTGGAAGTGTAGCCGCTGCCCGCGTGCGGGCAAAACGCCACCACCCGGCGGTCACGGGCACATCCACCCGGGGCGTGTCGGGTCGGGCTTCGCATAGCCGGTACGCGGAAGGATCTCGATCGCGCCCAGGACGCCACCCCAGAGCACGAGCAGCAGCGCGAGGACGTGGCCGCGCGACGAGCGATGCCGCCACGTCCATACAGACGTCCATACGCCTGCTCCGATGACCACACCGACCGCGGCGAGATAGCCGGCGAGCGCGAGCCCGCAGCGTGTCTCATACGGCCAGAAGACCATCCCGATGCCGAGCGCTACCGCGAGAACCAACCGCGCCATGACACCGAGCGTCGACGTGCTCTGCTGCTTCGCGACCGCCTCGGCGCGAGCCTGCGGTGTCTTCGCCGATTTCGCCGGGAGCAGCGCCTCGTCCGATGCCCCTTCGAGCATGCGGTCGATCTTCTTCATCTCGGTGTCCCAATCTTTCCCGCTCATCAGACTGTCTCTCTCGTTAGGCCGTACCGCTCGATCTTCTTGTAGAGATTCGATCGCGGCATCTCGAGTGCACGTGCCGTCTCCGACACGTTCCAGTCGAATTCACGAAGCTTGGCCAGCAGGAACGCACGCTCCGCGGCGTGCTTGAACTCTTCGAACGTCTTGCAGTCCAGCAGCGATCCGAGACTGGCGTTGTCCGTGACGCGACGGCCAGCCAGGCGCTCGACGTCGGCAACCACGATGCGCGGGCCCGACGACAGGATGAGCAGGCGCTCGAGCGTGTTGCGAAGCTCTCGCACGTTGCCGGGCCAGTCCATGTTCGTGAGCACGTCCACCGCGGCCGGATCGAGCACGCGCGGCGGCACGCCCTCGCGCTCGGACAGCGTGCGCACGAAGTGCGACGCGAGCAGCGGGATATCTTCGCGCCGTTCACGAAGCGGCGGGATGTGGACCGGCACGACGTTGAGTCGGTAGTAGAGGTCTTCGCGGAAGCGTCCCGCGGCGATCTCCTCTTCCAGATTCTTGTTCGTCGCGGACAACACGCGCACGTCGACCTTCACCGGCTTCGCGCTGCCGATGCGCGTCACCACGCCATCCTGCAATACGCGCAGAACCTTCGCCTGCGCGGACTGGCTCATGTCGCCGATCTCGTCGAGGAAGAGCGTGCCGCCGTCGGCCTGCTCGAACTTCCCTGGCCGATCTGACACCGCGCCAGTGAACGAGCCTTTCATGTGGCCGAACAACTCGCTCTCGATCAACTCGCTCGGGATCGCCGCGCAATTGACTTCGACGAACGGCTTCGAGGCGCGTGGCGACATGCTTGTGAATCGCGCGCGCCACGAGCTCCTTGCCCGTCCCGTTCTCGCCGGTGATGAGCACGCGCGCTGGCGTCCCGCCGACCTTCTCGATCTTGTCGATGACCGCGCGAATCGCGAACGAGCGGCCGACGATCTCATAACGCGACTCGATCGTCTGCTTGAGCCTAACGTTTTCTTCCTGCAGCTCGAGATGCTGCAGTGCGTTCCGCAACAGCACGAGAATGCGATCGGTGTCGAGCGGCTTCTCGAGGATGTCGTACGCACCGAGCTGCGTCGCCTCGACGGCCGTCTGGATGGTCGCGTGTCCGCTGATCATCACGACCGTAGCCGACGGGTCGATCTGCTTGATGCGTCGCAGCCCCTCGAGGCCGTCCATGCCGGCCATCTTCACGTCCATGAACACCAGATTCGGACGCCACTTCTCGTACTCCGCGATGCCGTCCGCGGCGTTGCCCGCGGTCCTGACCTCGTACCCCTCGAACTCCAGCAGCTGGCCGAGCGCGGCCCTGATGCCCTGCTCGTCGTCGACGACGAGAATCCGGCGGCTCACTTGACCGTCTTGTAAAGGGTGACTTTGCCATTGGCGACGCGGGTGTCGCCGATGTACGTTGGCAGCACGAACGGCAGGCCGTTCTCCAATACGCCATCCGGTCGGGTACCGCGCCGAATCTGACGGAGCAGTTTCGGAATGGCGCCGCGCGGAATCGGCAATTCGCCGAGCTTGATGTCTTCCACGAGGAATTGCGCGAGGCCGGGTCGGATGATCGCGAATGTTCCGCCCATCTGCAGTCGCTCCCTGCGCCCCACCATACCAGCGAGGGGTCCGAGAGCATCAGCGGCCTTGAAGTCATCGAGCGAGATGACCGCGCGGACGTACATCCGGTTCGCGATCGTGGCCGCCTCGATGCTGTCGGCCGACGGTGGCAGCTGCGCGGCGAGTGCAATGTAGAAATAGGACGCGACGTCCCCGGGTGGCAGGTTCACGAACACCGGCCCGCTGCGCCTGCCTAACGACTCGATCGTGCGTCGCGCGCGCGCGGCAGCTTCGTCACTCACCGGTTCCCACGTCGGGCCCCCGCTGGCGGCGACGGTCGTGCCCGAGCGTGGCACCTTCGCGCTGATCAGCGGCAACCACCGGTCGCGCAGGAAATACGCGGCGACCGCAACAACGCACAGCACGAATAGACAGCCGATCCTCCGGAAACACCCGAACATCACGTTCCTCGTGCGTGAAGGGGGACGGCAGCCATCGTGGAATACCGAGACCCACCTGGGCCCAGCTCGCTACGCATCAAGTCTATCGTCTGCACCGTGAAGCCGCCCACCGCCCTGAACGCCCGGGCGGAGGCGGCCAAGGTCGCGGCTTCCGCGGGCGTGAGCTCCTGTCGCACGCGCCCGAGCGTCAAATGTGCCTGAAACGCGCGCCCCTCGGGAGCAATCCCCAGGGGCGCCAACGCCTGATCGATGTCTCGCACGAGTGCCCGGAGCGCGTCCTCGCCAGTCATTCCGACCCATACGACACGTGGCCTGCGGAAGTTTGGGAATGCGCCAGCCTCCGTGAGGCGAATGTCGATCGGCCCATGACGCTCGGCCGACCGTTCCGATCGTCCGGCGCACGTCGTCGATCACGCGCTCATCGCACTCGCCAAGAAATTTGAGTGTGATGTGAAGTGACGGTGCAGCGACCCACCGGACCGCAGGTGCCGCGTCACGGAGCACCGCCGCATCGGCGTGGATGGCATCGCGAACGTTCGCCGGGAGATTACCCGCGATGAATAGCCGCATCGGCAACCGTGAGTCCGAGATCGAGCGCGACGTGCGTGAAACCATACCCGCGCGCGACCTCGAGCACCGCGGTTCGCGTCCGCGGGTCCACGAGCCGATCGCCCTCCACCTGCTTCGCACCGGTCAGCACGGCCAGGCGTTGTCGACCCTCGACCTCGAATGCAAAGCCCAAACGCTGCAGCTCACGCGTGAGGCCAGCGGGATCGCCTGAATCGACACTCGATCGCGCACGCACGAGCGGCTCGGCAACGACTCCTCCGAGCACATTCAGCGATCCGGATCGAAAGCCACGGACGTCGAGCGCGACGCGGTCGAACCCGGCCGAGCGTACAGCGACTCGCAGTCGATCGCGTGCGCTCGCCTCGAGCCACCCGTTCAATGCATCGGCCGCGATCTCGATGCGCGCCAGATCGCCGTGATAGCGAACGCGCAGATCACCGATCACGCCCGCGTGGCGCAGTGCACGCTCGGCCACTTCGACCTGGCGCAGCCGATCGATCGTCACCGCAGTTCCGTACGGAATGCGAGAAGACAGGCATGGCGACGCGGGTTGCGACCACGTGGGGATACCGCGCGCGCGCGACAAGCGACGGATCGCGGCTTTCGTGAAGCCAAGCTCCGCGAGTGGAGAGCGCACGGCGTGTTCAGCGGCCGCGCGAGCACCGGGCCGGTGATCGCCTAGGTCGTCGGCGTTCGTGCCGTCGACCACTACCGCGAGATCGCGATCGCGAGCGATGGGCGCCAGCGTGTCCCAAAGCTCGGTCTTGCAGAAGTAGCATCGGTTCGAGGGATTCGCCGCGTACCGCGGATCGCTCACTTCGTCGGTGTTCACCTCGAGCACGGGAATGTCGAAGCTCAGCGCGACTTCGCGCGCGCGCTCCCACTGCTCCGCGGGATATGACGCGCTGCGTCCGATGACGGCGAGCACTCGCTCGGCTCCGAGCGCATCGACGGCGACGCATGCGAGATACGCCGAGTCGACGCCGCCGCTGAAGCCGATCAGCGCGGAGCCATGGTCACGGAACCACGCGGCAAGCCGCGCCTCCGCCTCACGGTCGTCCGTCGAAGGCGATTCGATGTCAGGGCGTTCGACGTCCACCACCACTGCGCGCGACTGCGTCATGCGGAGAAGTTAGTCCGCGCGTGGAATGCGCGGCACTCGACGCGACGACGCGCCGCGAATCGACACGGCGTGCTCTCCGGTCGTCGGCCGAGCGTCGGGTACGAGCTCGCGCTCGATGCCGCGGAGCGTGCTGGTATTCTCCTCGTTGACACCGAACTCCGCCGCCGCCTGCGCCAGATGGGCGCGCCGAACGCGGACGATGCGGCCGAGCGCCTCGCACCCATCGGGAGTAACGCCGAGGTGCCAACCGCGCCTCTCGCTGCCGTTGGACGACGCGACGAACCCGCGAGCCGACAGCTCGTCGATCGCATTCGAGATGCGTGAGGCGTCGATCGCGTGCGTGGCACCGAGCGTGGCGGGATCGACGCCGGGCTCTTGCTCGAGCCTCACGAGTAGCCACGCCGCGGCGGGTGTGAGGTCCACCTGCGCTTCGGCCGCGATCTGTCGGAGATAGCGGACCTGCGCCTCACGACTCGCGAGCGAGGCCAGACCTCGACGCAATTCCGCCAGCGAGTCGGGCGTTACGGGCATCGCGAAGGCTTCGCCGACTTTGCCGGTCGTCTCCGCCGAGAGCGTCGCACGCAGTGGACGCTCGGGAAGCAACAGCGCGAGCAGGAATCCGAGGAGTGCCACCGTCGTCGCGACGAGGAACACCGTCGACAGCGATGATGCGAACGCCTGCGCGTACGCGGCGCGGACCGATGGAGAGAGAGACGCGAGCATCCGCGTCGTGATTTCCGCGCCACTCGGCGGCGCACCCGATGCGCTCGCGGGAACGAGTCGACCGAGCTCGCCAGCGAGACGCGCGCCGAAGATGGCGCCGAGGACCGCGGTGCCGACCGACCCGCCGATCAACCGAAACAGCGTCGCGCCCGAGGTAGCAACACCCAGGTCCCCGTAGTCGACCGCGTTCTGCACCGCGATCACGAGCACCTGCATCACCATGCCGAGCCCCAGGCCCATGACGAGCATGATGCCTGACGCGGCGAGCGTGCTCGTTTGCGGCGTCATGTGCGACAGCAGGAAGAGGCCGATCGTCATCACCGCCGTGCCGATCACGGGGAAGATCTTGTAGCGCCCGGTGCGACTGATGATCTGCCCCGAGGAGATCGAGCTGACGAGCATGCCGCCCATCATCGGCAGCATCTGCAATCCCGACCCGGTCGGCGTCGCGTTCTTCGCGACCTGCAGGAACAGCGGGAGATACGTCACCGATCCGAACAGCGCGAACCCGACAATGAACCCGACACTCGACGTCACGGTGAACGCGCGATTCCCGAACAGGCGGAGCGGCAACACCGGCTCTGCGGCTCGGCGTTCGACGACGAGAAAGCCAATGGTCGCGACGATCGCCGCAGCGATCAGTGAGATCGTGAACGGCGACGACCAGCTGTATGTGGTGCCGCCAAGATCGGCCAGCAGCACGACTGAGCTGAGCGCCACCGCGAGCAGCGATGCGCCCACGTAGTCGATCGCGTGACGCACGCGCTCCGTGCGCGATGGCAGCGTGAACGCGAGCACCGCGAGCGCGATCGCACCGAGTGGCAGGTTGATGTAGAAGATCCAGCGCCACGACAGATGCGTCGTGAAGTAGCCTCCGAGCAGCGGCCCGGCGACGCTCGAAACGCCGAAGACTGCTCCGAAGATCCCCTGGTAGCGACCGCGCTCTCTTGGCGGGACGATATCGCCCACGATGGCCTGCGTGGTGACCATGAGGCCACCGCCCCCAAGTCCCTGGATCGCGCGGTAGATGATGAGCTGTGTCATGTTCTGGCTCGCGCCGCAGAGCATCGAGCCAACGAGGAACAACACGATCCCGCCCTGCATCACACCCTTGCGTCCGTACAGATCGCCGAGCTTTCCGTACAGCGGCGTTACGACGGTTTGCGCGAGCAGATAGGCCGTCACGACCCACGAGAGATGCGCGAGGCCTCCGAGCTCGCCGACGATCGTCGGCAAGGCGGTGGACACAATGGTCGAGTCGAGCGCCGCGAGCAGCATCGCGAGCACGAGGCCGCTGAATACGACGAGGACCTGCTTGTGCGTTACGGGTACTGTGGGCGGGCTGGCGACTGCGGTCATTCCAATGCGGCGGACGAAGGAGCGCGCACTCACGGCTCGCGTCCGCGTAGCCCAGTGCGTCAGGGACCTCCTGCAAAGCAAGATGAGTGCTGCGTGGGATTCCAAACGCAGGAGCCTGTCTCTGGAATCACACAGCGGCACGAGGCACGTTCGTGGCAGGTCCGGTTGCCGGACCACTCGTGGTGCCCGACACATCGGGCTCTCGCAACTCGAGTGGGCGGTACCGCAGCGCTTCCGCCACGTGCGTCCACGCGACCGCCGCTGAGTCGTCGAGGTCGGCGATGGTGCGCGCCACCTTGAGCACGCGATGATACGCCACGCGCCGAAAGCCCACTGCGCTCGGCAGCGGACGCGAGCAGATCGCGAGCGTCGGCGTCAACGGGCGTGCGCGTGTCGAGCCAACGACCCGCCGCGTGTGCATTGCAGCGGACGCGCGAGACGCCACGGTACCGTGCGCGTTGGCGTGCCCGCGCGCGCTCCACACGCATGCGTACCGCCGCGGACGGTTCCCCACCGTCCTTGCGCCCGAGATCGCGCAGCGGGACAGCCGAGAGTCGGACCTGCATGTCGATGCGGTCTGCCAGCGGACCAGAGAGACGGGACTGATGGTGCGCGATCTCCGACGACGCGCACGCGCATCCGCCACGCGGGTCCCCCGCTCGGCCACACGGACACGGGTTCATCGCTCCGATGAGCGTGAACTGCGCGGGGAACGTGACCGCCGTCGCCGCGCGCGCGATCATAACGCGGCCATCCTCGAGCGGCTGACGCAGCGCGTCGAGCACGTGGCGCGGGATCTCCTGCAACTCGTCGAGGAACAGCACGCCGTGGTGGGCGAGGCTCACCTCGCCGGGTCGCGGATTGCTGCCTCCGCCAATGAGCCCAGCGGCAGAGAGCGTGTGGTGCGGGGCGCGGAATGGCCGTCGGACGGACGCAACGCCGTTTGGCGGGAGGAGACCGGCGACAGAGTGGATCGCGACCACCTCGAGCGCTTCCTCTTCGGTGAGCGCCGGAAGAATGGTGGGCAGGCGCCGTGCGAGCATGGTCTTCCCCGCGCCTGGCGGCCCGATCATGAGCAGCGCGTGCGCGCCGGCCGCGGCGATTTCCAGCGCTCGTTTCGCGACGTCCTGTCCGATGACCTCCGCGAGATCCACCGTATCCGCCAGCGGTCCGATGCCGCGCGTCGTCAACGGATGCGACTGGCGGGAGCAGGCGACCACTGTTGAGCTGCGCGACTACGTCCGCGAGCGTAGTCGGCGCACACAGCGCCAATCGAGACACCAGTGACGCTTCTGCCACGTTAGGCGGCGGCAGGATCAGCGTGACAGGAGCGGCGCGTTGTCTTTTGTCCGCGTCCTGGTCCACTGCCGGCCAGGCGCCTCGCGACCGACAGCGTGCCGCGAACCGGCCGCAGCATCCCGTCCAACCCAAGCTCGCCAACGGCGACGACGGACGCGAGCGCGTCGGCGTCGATCTGGCCGGTCGCGGCGAGGAAGCCTAACGCCACGGGGAGATCGAATGCCGTCCCCTCTTTACGGACATCACCGGGCGCGAGATTTATTGTTACGCGCCGCGGTGGCACCATGAAGCCGGAGTTCACGAGCGCGGCGCTCACCCGCTCTCGACTCTCTTTCACGGCTCCCGCGGGCAGCCCGACGATCGTCCAGCCGGGCAACCCCAACGCGACATCGACCTCCACGAGAACATCGTAGGCGTCGATGCCGAGTACGGCGGCGGAGCGGACGGCGGCGAGCATGGGGTGATAGTAGCGCGCCGTGCGATGACTCCCGCCATCGAAACAACGCGGGCCGGGGCATCATGCCCCGGCCCGCCCTGTGAACGCCAACGATCCGCTGATCTCTGCCAGACGCGGAGATCAGCGCCCGCTACGGAACCTTCACCACCGACACGGTGAACGGCAGCATCGGCGTCAGTCCCGGGCGCGCGCCGGTCGAACTGCGAGTTCACCACGAGCAGACGTCCGCGTGCGCCGACGAGCGACGTCGGGTACATGAACGACGGATCCGTCGTCTGGCTCACGAGCGTGCCGCTCGCCTGGTTCTGCTGCAGACGGATTTCGTTGATGGTCTCCTGCTGGTTCTGCAGGACGTACAGCGAGTTGCCCTGAAGCCACAAGCCATCCGCGTTAGGGAACACTCTGCCGCCGACGTCGACCTGGACGATCTCCTTCGTCGCGATCTCGATGCGATAGATCTTGCCCGTGTTCGACTGAACCGTGAACAGGTACCTGTCGTTCTGCGAGACGACGATCCCGTTCAGATTGAACTGGCCGGGGGTGTACACGATCGGCGTGCCCGTGAGCGTGAGCCATCGCTCGAGTGTGTAGCCACCCGCACCGTTCGGCACGACGCGGTAGATGACCGGACTCTGCGAGTCGGTCACGTAGCCGACTCCATTCCTGGTCGACGGCAATGTCGTTGATGAACGTCGGCGACGACCCGCCCGAGAGCCGCGCGAGGAGCGCACCCGTGAGCTCGTCGTAGACGAACACCTGACCAGTGCCGCCGCCGGCCACGAACAGATGACCTTCGTTGTCGACCTCGAGTCCGATCGCCGTCGTCCGACCGTCGGCGCCACCCGCGAGAAACGGCGTCAGCGTTTCGTCGCTCGACTGTCCACGAAAGATCGTCCCGTCTGTCGTGCTGCTGACGAACACGAGGCCCGTGCGCTCATCGTACGCGATGCCTTCGGGAAAGACGCTCGAGCCCGGAAGCACATAACGAGTCGGCAGTGGGCCGCCACCGTGAGTCGAGCTCTTCGCGAGTGATGCGGTGAGTGGCGCGTCCGGCGCGGTCGTGGGCCGATCGCAGGCGGCGAACGCCGCGACGGCACCGAGAGTGAATGCGCGTGCGAATGCGCGAGCAACGGGCTGACGGTTCACGAACACGACTGACATGCGAGCCTCCGCGTAAACGGTGCAACACTGATGCGGCCACCGTCGATGGCCGGGCGCCACCGTGACGCCGCGGCGGAGCGTCCGCAGGTTGCACGCCAACGACCGGCGGAGTCGCGAATTCCTTGCGACCGCGACGCCATGCGCGCAGCGTGCTCAGCGAATGTGCAGGAGGTGAATGATGCCGATGCCGAGCACGACCAACACCAGCAGCGATAGCGACACCGCGCCGATCACTCGCGAACCCGCCTTCGCCACGGTGCGCACGTCGGCGCTCAAACCGAGCGCCGCCATCGCGATGATCGTGAGGTTCGTCGACACCACGCGCGTTGGCGCGACCCAGCTCGATGGCACCGCACCGCCCGCACGTAACGCCGCGAGCACGAGAAACCCGACAATGAACCAGGGCACGAGCTTCGTGAGCGACGGGGCGCGACCGAATCCACTACCCGAGCGGAGTGCGAAGAACAGCACCACGGGGCCGAGCATCAACACGCGCACGAGCTTCACGAGCGTGGCGACATCACCAGACAGGACGCTCACGGGAAACGCCGCGGCCAGCACCTGCGGCACAGCATACACCGTGAGACCGGCAAGGACGCCGTACTGGTAATTCGTTAGGCCCAACGGGTGAATGAGCAGCGGCAGACCGAGCACGACGATCACGCCGAGGATCGCGGTGAACGCGATGGACGACGCGACATCCTCGGCATTCGCACCGATGACAGGCGCCACCGCGGCGATCGCCGAGTTTCCACAGATGGCATTGCCGGTCGCGACGAGGATCGCCAGCCTCGGTCGCAGCCCGAGCGCACGTGCGATGAGAACGCCGACGCCGAGTCCGACGACGACGATCCCGACGATGGCAACGGCCAGCGCGGGGCCAGCGCGAATCAGCAGCGGCAGGTCAACCGACACGCCGAGCAGCACGATCGACAGCTCGAGCAGTTCCTTCCCCGCGAACCGGATGCCCGGCTCGAACACGGCACTCGGCCGCCAGACGAACCGCACGATCATACCGAGCAGCAGCGCAACGACGAGCGCCTCGATCACGGGATGCCCGAGGACGCGCGTCTCACCCGTGGCGACCGCGATGGACGCGACGGCCACGAGCGCCGCCACCAGTACGCCGGCGGGAAGTCGCCTCAACGCGCTGCCGGGTCGAGCACGACTCGGTGCGAGCGTGTACTCACGCCGCGCGACGCGCACGTCGCGCGCGACCAACCTCCAGCGCCGCGGGCGCACGCCACAGTCGCACCAGCGTCACCTCGGGCAACGCCCCGATGCGGAACGGAATACCCCAGTAGCCGGTGCCCGGATTGATGTAGAGCAGCGATCCCTGTTCGCGGTAGGCGCCCATCGCATGCTTGAGGAACGGTGACGCGAGACTCCACCCGAGCGACGGCAATGCGAACTGTCCCCAGTGCGTGTGGCCGCTGAGGGTGAGTGCGACGCCGCGTTTGGCGAGTGCTGGCCAGAGAGCGGGATTGTGCGCGAGCGCGATCACGGTTGCCCCGTTAGGCGCCCCGGCCAGTGTCCGGTCGACGTCGGGCGCCCCTCCGCTCTGCCCACGACGGCCACCCGCCGGATCACCCGTACCAGCAAGAACGAGCGTCGCGTCGCCACGCTGAATGATGTGCGCCTCGTTGACCAACAGCCGCGCGGGCACGTCGCTGCGGAGGCGGCGTTCGACCGCTTCCCATCCGGCGTACACGTCGTGGTTGCCGGGGATCATGAACACGCCGAGCGGTGCGGTGAGCTGGCCGAGCGCGGACGCGTACGATGCGACATCCTCTGCCCTGTCGTCGACGAGGTCGCCAGTGACGGCAATGACGTCCGGCGCAAGACCGCGAATGGTGCTCGACGACCCGTTCGAGAAACCGACGCGACGTGTGCGGCCCGACGTGAAGATCCGAGACCTGAGCGATGGACAGTCCGTCGAACTCCGCCGGCAGATCGGGAATCGACGCGTCCACTTCTCGCACGACGAGTTGCTTGGAACCGAGGTAGCCGGCGATCAGCAACGTGCCAACGACGGTCAGAACGATGCCAGCGGCGATGCGCCCGCCAAGAAGCGGGAATCCGAAGATCGCGCCCACCAGCACGCCGACCGTCGATCCGATACCGATCAGCGGCAACATGAGCTGCGTGTACCAGAACGGGCGGACCACCAGCAGGCGGAATGCCGCGTTAGGGTAGAACGGCCAGCCACGCCAGCGCGCGAACGCGGCGACCGGCAGCGTCGTGTAGAGTGCGAGCGCGACCACCACGAAGACGGCGTGCGGGAACAGACCGTTCGCCAGCACGCCGATAGTGAGCCAACAGGCCGCGAGGTAAAGCCCAACGCGCGCCGCGATGACCATTGGTTTCATGCCCGAAAGCTAACCGCTCTGGTCATGGCCGCACTCGGCCCAAAGGCCGACTGGTCGAGGCCTGCTACCAGGCTGCTACCCGGCCGTTACCGTGTCGGCGGCGCGGTCGGTTGCTCCTGAAACCGTTCACGGAACCGCTCGCGAAGCACGGCCTTGAGATACTTGCCAGTCCCCGACCGAGGGATCGATTCGACGAGCACGACGTCATCCGGCAGACACCACTTTACGAAATTGGGCGCGAGGTGCGCACGCACGGACTCGAGCGTCGGCGTGCAGCCCGCGCGGGGGACGATCACGGCGAGCGGCCGCTCGTCCCATTTCGCGTGCGGTACGGCGATCACGACGGCTTCGGCTACGTCCGGGTGCGACAGGAGCGCGCCTTCGAGCGCGACGCTGCTGATCCATTCGCCACCCGACTTCACGAGGTCCTTGGCCCGATCCTGAATCGTTATGCAGCCCCGACCATCGATCGTGACGATGTCGCCGGTTCGAAACCAGCCATCATCGGTGAATCGATCGGCAGACTCCGGCGCGTCGTAGTACGACGCCGCCACCCACGGACCACGGACCTCGAGCTCGCCCATCGTCTCGCCATCCCATTCGGTGAGCACACCATCGTCGCGGCGAGCGCGAATCTCGACGAATGGCAGCGGGAGCCCTGCCTTCGCTCGATACGCGAACTGCGCATCGCTCGGCGAGTCCGCAAGGTCGCTCGGAACCTTGCTCACCGACGCGACGGGACTCGTTTCCGTCATGCCCCAGCCCTGGTTGATGTGCAGGCCGTGGCGGTTCTGAAATGCGCGAATGAGCGGCTCGGGAACCGGCGCCCCACCAACCAGCATCGATCTGAGCGGCGTTAGGTCGTGACGCGTCGGATTGGCGTCGAGGTACTGAAGAATTCCGAGCCAGATCGTCGGCACGCCGGCCGTCATCGTGACGCGCTCGCGCTCGAACAGATCCACCAGGCTCGCCGCATCCAGGTGCGGTCCGGGCATCACCTGCCGTGCCCCGATCATTGCAGCGCTGAACGGCAGGCCCCATGCATTCGCGTGAAACATGGGGACTACCGCGAGCACGGTGTCGCGCTCCGTGAGGCCGGTGACATCGGAAATGAGCGTGCCGAGCGTGTGCAGGCACAGGGAGCGATGCGAGTATAGCACGCCCTTGGGCCGCCCCGTCGTCCCCGATGTGTAGCACATCATCGCCGCGTCCGACTCGGCCAACTCGGGATAGGCGTAGGACGGGTCGCCGGATGCGACAACGGCCTCGTAGTCCAGCGCACCGTCCGGAACCGGAATTGGAGTGCCGGTGTCATCTCGCACGACGATGACGTGCCGGAATGGCGTGCGTCCCCTCAGCTGTTCGGCCAGCGGGACGAGCGACTGGTCGACGATGAGCGCGACGTCGCCCGCATGGGTCGCGATGTACGCGAGCTCGTCGGGGTGCAGCCGCAGGTTCAGCGTGTGGAGCACGGCGCCGGACGACGGTACGCCGAAGTACGCCTCGAGATGCCGCAGGTGATTCCAGCACAACGTGGCCACACGGTCGCCACGTCCGATGCCGAGCTGTTCCAACCCCGACGCGAGGCGACGTGCTCGGCCGAGGGCTTCGCCGTACGTCGATCGCTCGAGCGTCTTGTCTACGCGGCGCGAGACGATCTCCTTGTGCCGGAACATCGACTCCGTCCGGCGGAGCATGGCAGTGATGGTCAGCGGATAGTCCATCATGAGGCCGTCCATGCATACCTCCAACCGGGGGTGGCCAGGATCGTTGGGAAGTCACCAACCTGCCGCCGCTCACGCATCCTGTAAAGCTCGATCCGACCCCTCAGGGCGCCGACACTCCGTCGTCCTATTCGAGCCTACAGCGCACCGCGAGTAGCTCGTGGGGCCCGCAGCGCGTCGGTCTCTGGCACTGGCACCGGAAGGAAGTCCTCGCCGGGGTTGATGAATTGGTCCCGCTCGACGTGATACTGTTTGTCGTACAGTTGACGATACCGGCCATTGGCCGCGATCAGCTGGCCATGGGTTCCGCGCTCGATGATCCGGCCGTCCTCCATCACGAGGATCTGGTCCGCGCTCTCGATGGTCGACAAGCGATGCGCGATGACGAACGTCGTTCGCCCTTGGCGGAGCGAGCGCAGGCCGTCGCGGATGAGCGCTTCGCTCTCGCTGTCCAGGCTCGACGTCGCCTCGTCCAGAATGAGAATGCGCGGATCCGCGAGGATCGCGCGCGCGATGGCCACGCGCTGCCGCTGTCCGCCCGAGAGCTTTACGCCGCGTTCACCGACGATGGTGTCGTACTTCGCCTCGAACTTGTCGATGAACTCGTCACAGTGCGCGATCCGGCTCACCGCGCGAACCTCGTCGTCGGTGGCGTTAGGCTTCGCGAACGCGATGTTCTCCTTGATCGTGCCGTCGAACAGGAAGTTGTCCTGCATGACGACGCCGAGATTCCCGCGATAGTCGCGAAGCCTGAGCGTCGCGATGTCCGCGCCGTCCACGAGCACGCGGCCACTCGTCGGTCGATTGAACGCGGTGACGAGCCCGATGAGCGTGCTCTTGCCCGCACCGCTCGATCCCACGAGCGCCGTCGTCGTGCCAGCCGCGGTCGTGAACGACACGTCGCGCAACACGGGAACACCAGGCACGTACTCGAAGCTCACGTGCTCGAACGCGATGTCGCCCCGCACCTCGCTGATCGGCTCGCGCTGGGTGTCCTCCTGATCTTCGGTCGACGTCTGCCTGATCTCGCGGATCCGATCGAGGCCGGCGAACGCTTCGCTCACCTGCGTCCCGATGGACGCGATTTGTACCAGCGGCGCGGCCACGAGCCCGATGAAGAAGATGTACATGACGAAGTCGCCGAGCGTCATCGTGCCGCCCACAATGGATCGCCCGCCGACGATGATCATGAGCACGCCGATCACGCCGACGATCACGGTCGTGGCGGCGCCCACCGCCGACGTGCCCGTGATGGTGTCTGCAACATTCTTGAACAGCCGCTGAATCCCCTCGGCGAAGATTCGCTCTTCGCGCTGCTCGGCCGTGTACACCTTGACCGTGCGAATCCCGCCTAACGCCTCACCGAGGCGGCCGGTCACTTCGGCGTTGATCTCACTGCGTTTCCGGAAGAGCGGACGTAGCCGCTTGAAGGCCACCGCCATCATCGCACCGAACGCCGACAGCACGATGATCGTCGACGCCGTGAGGTGCCAGTTGAGGTAGAACAGCACGCCAAGCGCGATGATCGCGGTGAGGAGCCCGCCCACCAGCTGCACGAGCCCCGTCCCGATCAGGTTCCGGATTCCTTCCGCGTCCGACATCACGCGCGAGATCAGAACGCCGGACTTGGTCGAGTCGAAGAACGACACCGGCAGGCGCAGGACGTGGCGCTGCACGTCGATGCGGAGGTCGCTGATCGCACGCTGCGCCGCGATGCTCACCGTCTGCGCCAGCAGGAACGAGGTGATCGCCTGAATGACCGTGGCGCCCCCCACGGCCAGCGCGAGCGGAACCAGCTTCGTCAGATCGTGCTTTCCAAGGACGTTGTCGATGAGGTACTTCGACGACGCCGGCAGTACCAGCCCGGCGAGTCGGTTCACGAGCATCAACACGAGCCCGAGTCCGAGCGAGCGGCGGTGCTTCCAGATCAGCGCACGGGCTTCGGGCCAGGCACGCGCCATGTTGACGCGTGGTTTTTTCGGCGGGACGGGATCAGCCATTCGGGTCAGAACCTCGCGCGGATCGTCACGAACACGTTCCGCTGCGGGAGAACGTAGTAGTAGGACGTCGTGCCGTCGGTGTAACCACCGGTGTAGAACGGCGTGTTCGTCAGATTGTTCGCGCGGATGCCGAGTGTGTAACGCAGGATCGTCCAGCCGACCGTGCCATCGAGCGTGGCGCGTCCCGGCGTCGTGAACCGGGCATCACTCGTGTTGGCGAGATAGGATCGGCCGACGAATCGCCCGTCGAGCGAGGTGGTGAGCCCGCGGCCTAACGCGTAGCGGAGCGACGCGTTCGCGATGACGCGCGGCGTGAGCAACGGCTCGACGTCGCGGTACGTGACACCCGCGGCGTCATCGGTGTAGGCATCGATCCGGTTCTGACTCACCGTCGCGTTGAGCGTGCCGGTGAGTGCCGCGGTCGCGCGGAAGGCCGCGTCTATCTCCACACCACGCCGGTAGCTGCTCGCCACGTTCTTCCGCAGCGGGAGGCCAAGGTAGCTGAGCTCTCCGATCGGCGAGATCTCGTTGTGGAAGTCCATCGAGTAGAGGTTGGCCTGCACGCCGAAGCGGGCAGTGCGCAATGCTATCCCCGCTTCGAGATCTCGAACGGACTCTGGCTTGACGCGCGCGAAATCGCCGACGAACTCGACGTTCGACGTGTCGAGATTGTCGAAGCCGGCCAGCATGTCGTTGCGCGCGGGCTCGCGACCGTTGCGGCCGTACGAGGCGTACAACGCGCCAGGCGCTGTTCGCCTGCCACGTCACACCGATCTTTGGGTTCACGAACGTCCAGTCGATGCTGACGACTGGTGATGCCGGCATTCACGTCGGGCTCGTACCGGAAGGCAGCGTACCGAACCTGCAAGTCCCCGAGGATCGACCACGCGCCCACGCCATACGTCGCTTTCGCGAACGCGCTCGCATCGTCTTTCTCGCCCGTGTTGTCGTAGAGGCGGGTGTCGAGGTCGGGCCTGACGACGGCGTAGTGCGATCGTCGATACCCGTTCGCGTGAGCACCGCCGAGCAGCTGCAATCGACCAACGCGTGCGCGCGCGGTCGCGATCGCACCGCACGGCGTTGGATGCGAGGTTGAAGTTCTCGAGATCCGGATCGACGCGAACGTCGTAATTGCCGTCCGACCACATCCCGTACGCGGTCACGCCGACGCTGGCATCGGGGCCAAGGAGACGAGTGTATTGGGCGCTCGCGAAATCCTGGAAGAAGTCATCACGTTCGGACTCCGTGAGCGGATTCGCGCGCGGATCCGCTGCCAGGTCTTCCGCGGACGCCGCGAGATACGCGAGCCCGTTGCGCGCGCGTCCGCCGAACGCGACGAGCTTCACGATGTCACGGTCGCCGAAGTAGCCGCCGCTCAAAAAGAACGACTCTGACCGATTGCTCGAGTTGCGGCGATAGCCTTCCGTCTGCTGCACCGATCCGCGCGCGTACAATGAAAGGCGCGAGGGCAAGAGCCCCGTCGCATACTCGAGGCTACCGCGATTCGAGTCGAACGATCCTCGCTCGAGTTGCACCTCGCCCCCGCGTTGCCCACCTGCGAGGCTGACCGACTCCATCATCAGCGAGCCCGCATACGACGCGACGCCATTCGAGCTCGCCCCGACGCCTCGCTGCAGCTCGACCGATTGCAGGCTATTCGTCAGATCCGGGAAGTTCGAGAAGTAGACGAAGTGATCTTCCGGGTCGTTGAGTGGAATGCCGTCGAGCGTGATGTTGATGCGAGTCTGGTCGATGCCACGCAGCCGCATGTACGAGTACCCGGAGAACGACCCGGCATCCGAGTACGCCGTGACCGACGGTGCCGTCGTGAGCAGCAGCGGCAACTCCTGTCCGAAGTAGCGACGATCGAGCTCGGCCTCGTCGATCGTCGCGCGCGTGACCGGCGCGGCATCGTCACCGCGGACCGCCGTGATCGTCGACGCTTCCAGCGTGCGAGCCGTGGGCGTCAGGACCACCAGGAGCGTGCTATCGCCGGGCGCCGCGACAAGCTCACGAGGCGTGTACCCCGCGCGAAAAAACCGCAAGCGGGTGGTCGTTGACGTCACCAGGCGGAATCTGCCGTGCGTGTCTGTGCGAACCGTGTCGCTCCCACCGACCGCGCTGACGATCACGCCAGCGATGGGTTGGTCGTTCACCGCGCTTCGTACTTCGCCGCCGACATCGGCGGCGATCGCCAGCGCGAGAATCAAATGCACCACCAGGGGTTCTCCGGCCGTTCAGGTCGGCAGCCGACAAGCCATGACGCTCGACGTCGTATCGCGGGCCGCCACGCGCGGCTCTCGTGGAGTGCCGAACGCGGAGCGAAAGCTAACTGCGCGTGCTGCCAAGCACTCTACTGTCGAGTCGACACTACGCGTCGTCGACGACGTCATGCCCCGCTGCTCTCAGAGCGGTGAGCGCACGCTGCAATGCAGAGGCGCGGACGAGCACGTAATCCGTGTCGTACGTGCCGATAGCCAGAATCGGAATCGCCGCGTCGGCAAGCGGACCGGCGAGCGAGACCAGCACGCCGACGAGGTCCGGCGCGAGCGGCCCTTCCACCGCAATCGCCACGTAGCCTCGCTCGGCTCTCACGACCGCGGGAACGCGATCATCGGCGCACACGATCGACAGCTCACTCCCCGCTCGCGTGACGGAGACAAACCCCGGGCCGTTTGCCCAAGGCGGAATTGGAGCGTTGCCATCCAGGCGACAGACGGCGAGCGGCTCAGGTGACACGCGGAGTCGCATCCGGGGCGCCGGCGTCACGCCGAGCGGGCGATGAATCCCGCGCGCACGTGAATGGGCCAGCGCACCAGGTGCGTGGATTCGTCAGCGCCCCAGTGCGCCCGCAGTTCATCTCGCACCGCGATCACCGGGTCACGACCAATGGCCGCCGCGAGATTACGCGTCGCGGACCATGTGCGGAGATACCCCGCGAATTGATCGAGCGTCAGCTGCACTTCGATGTCGAGCGGCGGTGCTGGCACATCGTCGAACGGCATGGCAATCGTTCGATAGCCATCGTCGACGAGCCGGCGTTCCGGCGACCAGTATGGCCTGCACGTTTCCGAGTAGTATCGCTCGACGACGTCGTCGATGGCGCCGGACAACTGTGGACGCGTGTAACACCAGACGGCGAGCGCGCCACCGGGCGTCAACACGCGCCGGACCTCGGCGAAGAAGCGGTCGAGCGGAAACCAGTGAAGCGCCTGCGCGACCGTCACGAGATCAACAGACCCCGCTTCGAGCCCGCTCGCGTCCGCCAGCGCGACGGCGTACGACACGCGCGCGTGCGGCGTCGCGTGAGCGATCTGCTCGGGGCTCGCGTCCGTTGCGACGACGCGTTCGAAGTGATTCGCGAGCGGTACAGCAGCCTGCCCGCTACCGGTCGCGCAATCCCACGCCGTGTGGCGCGCGGCTGGGAGCGACGCGACGAAGTCGAACAGCGCGGCCGGATATCGCGGTCGGAAGGTCGCGTACTCCGCCGCGCTCGACGAGAAGTAGTCTTTGAAAGTGGGCGCCGTCATGTCGATTGATTGACGCGGATGATATCTCGCTGCACCATCACGCGCGAGTTGGCGTGAACAAGCGCGACGGTGACGCGCGTCACTCGTCAAGAGATTGCACGGTGTCGCACAAGGTTCCCTCGGCCCAAAGGTGCAGTGTTCGTCCCGAAGCTGTTCACGACCCTCGAGAACTACGACCGCCAGCAGTTCACGAACGATCTCACGGCCGGCGTGATCGTTGGCATCGTGGCGCTGCCACTGGCGATCGCGTTCGGCATCGCGAGCGGCGTGACGCCGGCACAAGGCCTCTACACCGCAATCGTCGCTGGCTTCCTCATCTCCGCACTCGGCGGCTCTCGCGTGCAGATCGGCGGCCCCACCGGGGCGTTCGTCGTCGTGGTCTACGCGATCGTCCAACGGTACGGGGTGTCCGGGCTCGCGGCCGCGACATTCATGGCCGGTGTGATTCTCATACTGCTCGGGGTGTTCAAGCTCGGAACGCTCATCAAGTTCATTCCGCACCCGTTGATCACCGGGTTCACATCGGGCATCGCCGTGATCATCGCGTCGAACGAGCTCCGCGACTTCTTTGGCCTGCAGGTCGCGACGATGCCGTCCGAGTTCGTGGAGAAGCTCGACGTATTGTGGGGAGCGGCCGGTAGCGTGAATCCATGGGCGGTCGCGGTAGCCTCGTTCACGTTAGGCCTGCTCATCGGGTGGCGCCACCTCAACTGGCGACTCCCCGGCCCATTCGTCGCGCTCGTCGTCACGACGGCCATCGTGCAGCTGTTTCACCTGCCGGTGGAGACCATCGGAAGCCGGTTTGGCGCGCTCGATCTCGCCTTCCCCGCCCCGTCCATTCCGTCCATTTCGTTCTCGGATGTGCGCGGTCTCGTCGGACCAGCATTCACGATCGCCGCGCTCGGCGCCATCGAGTCGCTGCTCTCGGCCATGGTCGCCGATGGCATGATCGGCGGACGACACCGATCGAACATGGAGTTGGTCGCGCAGGGCATCGCGAACATTGCGTCGCCGATGTTCGGCGGCATTCCCGCAACGGGCGCGATCGCGCGCACCGCGACGAACGTGAAGAATGGTGGCCGCACGCCGGTCGCGGGAATGATTCACGCGTTGACGTTGCTGCTGATCGTGCTCGTGTTCGGGAAGTGGGCTGCGCTCATTCCGATGGCGACGCTCGCCGGCGTGCTGATGCTCGTCGCGTATCAGATGAGCGAGTGGCGCGTGTTCCGCGCCGAGCTGCGAGGGCCGCGCGAGGACGCGGCGGTGCTCGTGACGACATTTCTGCTCACCGTCATCGTGGATCTCACGGTGGCCATCGGCGTCGGAATGGTGCTCGCATCTTTCCTGTTCATGAAGCGGATGGCCGAAGCGACGAACGTATCCGCCGTCACGCGCGAGTTGCGAAAGGATGGCGACGACACCACGTACTCCGCGCCCGGCGCGATCAGTCAGCGCAGCGTCCCGGAGCGCGTCGAAGTATTCGAGATCAGCGGCGCATTCTTCTTCGGTGCGGCGGAGGCGTTCAAGGAAGCGTTAGGCCAGATCTCCGGCCGTCCGTGGGTGATCATCATCCGGATGCGCGACGTGAGCGTCCTCGATTCATCGGGTCTGCATGCGCTTCAGGAAGTCGTCCGCCGGTTTCGTCGCGACCGCACCGTGGTGTTGCTGGCCGAGGTGCATGCGCAGCCGCTCGCGGTGATCGAGGCATCCGAGCTATTCACCGAGATGGAGGACGACATCTTCATGGACATTGACGACGCGCTGGACCGGGCCCGCGGTCACGTGGCTACGCGTACCACCGGCACCGTCCCCGCCGTAGCAGCGAATCCCACTCAGTAAGAGCCACGGGGTGGCGGAATAGAAACCGCAGGAAACAGCACCGCCGCGCTCGAGCAAATCGAGCGCGGCGGTGTTCGTTGCGCCAATCGACTGACTACTCGATCACCCAGGCGGAAGCTGCTGACGGACATTCTTGTTTCCCGCCGCGACTCCCAGCGCGACGCTGAGCCCGAACGCGATCGCGCTCCCGGCACCAACGAACGGAAGTAGCCACACGATCGGCGCAGCAATGATAGCCGCGCCTATGCCGGCGACGAACGGAGCCAGTGGGCTGCGCGCCGCATCCACGTACCGGAGACGACGGGCGACAAAATCCTTCGCCTGCGTAAAGCCAATGATCACCGCTGCCGTTGACAGCGCGAATGCGAGCAATCCGAACACGTGTACCCCCTCGTAACGTTGCTACGTTAGTAACCTTGGTGTCCGTACGGCGCCTGCGCGAGGCGGGTTTCGGCGCGAGCGGTCGGAGGCGGGACCGAGCATGCGGGCGATCGATCGATTCACATCTAGCATACATCGAAAATGCGAGCCGCGGTCATTACTCGTCCAGGCGGACCGGACGTTCTCGAGATTCGTGACGTCGATCGACCCACCCTGGCGGCGGATGGCGTGCTCGTGCGAGTACGTGCATCGGCGATCAACCGCGCTGATCTCATGCAACGACGCGGCGCGTATCCCGCCCCACCGGGTTCTCCGCGTGACATCCCCGGCATCGAATACGCGGGCGAGGTCGTCGAGGTTGGCGCGACAGTGACCGACCTGCGGAGCGGCGATCGCGTGTTCGGTATCGCGGGCGGCGGTGCGCACGCTGAGTTCATCGCTGTCCCGGCGAGCACGGCCGCGCGAATTCCTGGTGCGCTTTCGTGGACGGACGCTGGCGCCATTCCCGAAGCGTACATCACCGCGCACGACGCGATGGTCACGCAGGGTGGGCTCGGGCGCGACATGCGCGTGCTCATCCATGCCGTGGGCAGCGGAGTCGGACTCGCCGCGGTGCAGATCGCGCGCGCCGTGGGTGCGATCCCCTACGGGACGTCGCGGACCGCGGACAAGATCGAGCGCGCAGCCGCATTCGGACTCGAGCATGGCGCTACCGTGCGAGACGCGTCCGACCTCGGCGCCGCAGTGCGAGATTGGGCACCGGCTGGCTTCGACGTCGTCCTCGACCTCGTTGGCGGGGCCTACACCCCTGCAAGCATCGACGTGTTGGCGATGCGCGGGCGGCTCATGCTCGTGGGCCTGGTGGCCGGCGCAACCGCATCAGTCGACCTCCGGCGCATTCTCTCACGGCGCATTGCGGTGATCGGAACAATGCTGCGCGGACGCTCCGTGGATGAAAAGGCCGCGGCGACCCGGGCGTTCATGCGTGACTTGGCGCGTGGCTTTGAGACTGGCGCCCTTCGCGCCGTCGTCGATCAGGTGTTCACGCTCGACGCCCTCGCTGATGCGCACCGACGCGTGGAATCGAACGAGACGTTCGGCAAGGTCGTGGTCGTCGTCCCGTAGCGCCTGCCGCGATTTATCTCGCCCTGCACCTCCGTTCGAGCGCCTTGTCACGCGCGCAAGGCGATCCGGCGCGTACGGCAGTCATACTGATAGCGAGCCAATCTCTCTGATTGTACGCGCCGACCGGCGTACCGGGACGTCGCTCGCCGCAGTGGCCACCATCACAGCGCGGAGGAGGCTTTGAATCCCGGTTCGATCGTGCTGGCAACAGTCCTGACGCTCGGTGGACCCTTCTTTCCCGCTTCACTCGTCCACTCGACGCCACGCGCTGACGCCCGCCGTTGTTCCATCAGCGCCCAGGGAGCGCAGAGCGACTGCGCCGTCATTGGGGCGCAGTGGGTCGTGACTACGGCCAGTGTGGTCGCGAGCGCTCGCGTCGTCGGCGGCCGCGTGCACGTCACCATCGGGGACGATCAGTACGCCGTTGACCAGGTCGTGTATCACCCGCAATGGACCGGCGGCGTCAAGTTCGACGTGACGCTGCTCAAGTTGACCGAGCAGGTTCGCTCCTTTCCGCTCCTGGCGCCGCCTGGCGAGTTCCCAATGAACGGCGAACGCATAGCGCTGCGCGCTCTCGCTCAACGTGAGTGGGTCACGCAGACGATCGGGCCGTCGGCACTCTGGGACAGTCCCCGATCAACCACGCTCGTCGCGAAGCAGTCTGCGCTCCTCACGAGAGTGCGATCGCTGATGGACGCGTGGGTTGGACGAACGTCGAACGATTGAATCGCCCTGAGCGCACGTCGGAGGACCTCCAAAGGCGCGAGCGCTGCTCGCGCCTTTGACGTTCTACGGGTCCGTTCGGCCGTCTGCAACGAAAGCGATCCGATCGCCGCGCCCGCTCACCGCGATACGTGTGATGCCCTTCACGCCCGCCGAACCCAGATCCGCGATCTCGCGCCAATCGTCACCGCTGTTGCCTGACCACCAGAACAGCCGAGAACCGCGACCGCACACGATCGAGCCTCCGGGCAACCAGGCGTAATCCTCGACGGTCTCCGGGAGTCGGACGAGCCGCGCGGTCGCGCGGGTCGCCGGATCGAGCGACTCGATCCACCATTCCGTCGCTGAGACCTTCCGCACGAAGCTGATGCGCCGGCTGTCGGGAATGCGATGGAGAGAACGCCCAATGCCCGAGGCGATCGTGTCCGCGACGCCTGTCCGGGTATCGGCGAGCTGCAACGTATTAGGAGAGCCGAGCACGAACAGCGCGAGCGTGTGGTCGTCGGCCCAGGCGTGATAGCCGACGGGCTTCACGCGCTCGAGAATCACGCTGGGAGGGCTCCCGTCGAGCGGGAAGCGCCAGAGTCGCTGTGCCGAATCGCGCTCGACACGCACGACGGAGATCGCGCGTCCCTGGTCCATCGCCGTCGCCGAGTACTCACTCTCGGGAGCAGTCGACGTAACGCGGGACGTCCCCTTCGTCGCAATGTCGTAGCGATATATGTCGGCTTGTGCATCATTCCGGACGGACGTGAAGAACACGCCCGATTGGTCCCAGCTGAAGCTTGGCTGGTTGTCGTAACCGGGCCGATCAGTGATGTTGATCGGTGCGCCGATTTTCGGCGTTCCCGCAGTTCGCGTTATCGACGCCAGGTATATATCTGGCGGCGGCGCGGGCCGCTCCGCGGGTCTGGTCGAAGCGGGTTGCTGCGCATTGGCGGGCTCGCCATAACACGCGACGGCGAGGCAGCAGGCGGTCGCGAATGCGGTCCGAGAGCGCAGGCGAGGGAACTTTTGCCGAAAAGCGAACACGGCGGGGATTGGGGGTAACAGTGCGTGGAGGTGGACCACGTGGTCCGTCGCTGCGCGAGCATCGTACGATACCGATTGGCGGCAGCGCAACTCGCTGGTCTGGCTTTCTGAACGACGTTGGGGGTGGTATGCCGCTTGCCCCCCTTCGGGCACGCGGCCGGCTACACGCTGGTCGCCACGATACACCACACGGAGATCCACATGCGTCGGTTCGCGGGAATGGGAACGCGGTCGATGATGCTCGTTGCCGTCCTGGCAGCGGCCGCGCCGTCCTTGGTCGAGGCGCAGTACTTCGGGCGCAACAAGGTGCAGTACCAGACGTTCGATTTTCGCGTCCAGAGTACCGAGCACTACGACCTGCACTTCTACCCCGCGGAATCGCTGGCGACGGCAGACGCTGGACGGATGGCCGAACGATGGTATACGCGGCTGTCCGGGATCATGCGGCACCAGTTCAATCGGAAGCCGCTCGTGTTTTACGCCGACCACCCGGACTTCGAGCAGACGAACGTCATCGGTGGATTCATCGATCAGAGCACCGGCGGCGTCACGGAATCCGGGCGTAGCCGCGTCATCATGCCGTTCACCGGCGTCTACGAGGAGAACGACCACGTGCTCGGCCACGAGATGGTGCACGTGTTCCAGTACGACATCGCCGAGAATCCCACGAGCGGCGGGTACCAGGGACTGAATCAGTTGCCGCTCTGGCTCATCGAAGGTATGGCCGAGTACCTGTCGGTCGGCCGGCAAGACCCGCACACCGCAATGTGGATGCGCGACGCGGCACTTCGAAACGATCTGCCGTCGATCAAGAAGCTCACGACCGACCCACGGTATTTCCCGTATCGCTACGGCCAGGCGCTGTGGGCGTACATCGGCGGCAAGTGGGGCGATCAGGGAGTGAGCGACGTGTATCGCGCGTCGCTCCGCGGCGGCTGGGACGCGGCACTGCGCCGCGTGATCGGCATCTCGAGCGACTCGCTGTCGAAGGAATGGCTGGCGTCCATCCGCGACACGTACATGCCGTTGATGGAAGGGCGGACGAAGCCGCAAGACGTCGGTCAGCCGTTGCTCGGCAATCCGAATGAGCCCGGGGACATGAACGTCGCGCCGGCCGTGAGCCCGGACGGCAAGTGGGTCGCGTTCTTCGCACGCCGTGGCCTGTTCACCGTCGACCTGTTCGTCGCCGACGCGAACACGGGAAAAGTCGTCAAGAAGCTCACGGGGCCTAACGCGGACCCGCACTTCGACGCGCTCAGCTTCGTCAACGCCTCAGGCTCGTGGTCGCCGGATGGGAAGAAGCTCGCGTTCATCTCGTTCGAGCAGGGTGACAACCGCGTCACGATCTTCGATGTCGGCCGTAAGAAGGAAGAACGAAGCATCGCCATCAAGGGAGTTGGCGCTATCAGTGACGCCGCGTGGAGCCCCGACGGCACTACGATCGCGGTGGCCGGCATGTCCGGTGGCATCAGCGATCTGTACCTCGTCACCCTCAAGGGCGGCGCGGTTCGGAGGCTCACGAACGATCGTTATGCGGAGCTGCACCCGGCGTGGTCGCCGGACGGGAAGACACTCGCGTTCACGACGGACCGCGGCCCGGGCACCGACTTCGACGCGCTCAAGTACGGTCCGATGAACCTGGCGCTGATGGACCTGAGCAGCGGCACCGTCCGCCAGCTCGACATCTTCCCCGGCGCGAAGCACATCAATCCGCAGTACGCGCCCGACGGCCGGCAACTGTACTTCGTGTCGGACCGCGAGGGGTTCAGCGACATCTATCGCCTCGACCTCGCGAGCAATCAGGTCTTCCAGGTTACGCGGACGGCCACGGGAATCAGCGGCATCACCTCCAACTCACCCACGCTCAGCGTGGCGCGAAAGACGGGCCGCATGGTGTTCTCGATCTTCCATGACGGCGGCAACCTGATTCACGCGCTCTCGCCGGAGCAGGCGCAGGGCACGCCGGTGCCGGCTGCGGGGCAAGCCAATCCGCAGGGAAGCCCGGCGCCGGCAACACCCACTCCTCCACCACCGGCTCAAGCGAGCCCGTCTCAAGCAATCCCCGCCCAAGGAACGCTACCCGTCGCAGGTATCCTAACGCCGGTCGACGCGGTGTCGACGAGCATGGTGCAGGCGTATCTCGCTGACGCCACGACCGGTCTACCGCCGGTCATCGCCTCGCGGCCGAAGTCCTACAACCCGAAGCTCTCGCTCGCCTACCTCGGCGCACCATCCATTGGCGTTGGCGTGAGCAACCAGGCCTATGGCAACGGCATCTCCGGTGCGGTGTCCGCCGGGTTCTCCGACATGCTCGAGACGCGCCAGGTCGGCGCAGCACTCGCCGCGCAAGGGACCTTCAAGGACATCGGCGGAGAGGTCTATTACAAGAACAGCAAGCGTCGGTGGAACTGGCTCACGGGATTGAGTCACATCCCATACGTGCAGACCTATCAGACGTACAACGAAGACGTCGTTGGCAACACGCCCGTCGTTAGGGTCGATCAGATCCTCCAGCGCGTCTACGTCGAGAACGCGTCATTCACGACACAATACCCGTTCTCACAAACGAAACGCATCGAGTTCAGCGCCGGGTTCAATCGGTACGCCTACGGCAATGAAGGGTTCTCGTACTTCTACACGCCGACCGGCGAGTACCTCGGGCAGGATCGCAGCAACATTGAGGGACCGCCCAGCCTCTCGTTCGGTCAGGCGTCCATAGCCTTCGTCGGCGATTACTCGTACTTCGGGTTCACGTCCCCGGTCGCCGGGGGCCGCTACCGGTTCGAGGTGTCGCCGTCGATCGGGCAGATCAACTTCACCACGCTGCTCGGTGATTACCGGCGATACTTCTTCCTGCAGCCGTTCACATTCGCCATGCGTGGGATGTACTACGGCCGGTTCGGCCCGGACGCCGAGGACCCATCGCGTCTCTCGCCGCTGTACATCGGCCAGGAGACGCTGATCCGCGGCTACGACGCGAACAACATCGAACCGAACGAATGCTCGCAGACCGGCAACGCATCCACGACCGGCTGCCCGGCAGATCGACCGGCTTCTCGGCAGCAGGATCGCTGTCGCGAACTTCGAGATGCACTTCCCGTTGTTCGGTGTGCGCGAGTTCGGCCTGATCAACTTGCCGTTTCTCCCAACCGACATCGGACCGTTCTTCGACGCCGGTCTGGCGTGGATGAAAGGTGACCCGGTCGACTACACGGTGAGCCGAAATGCCACGGGGCGATCGCCAGTGTTCAGCACGGGAATCAGCGCTCGCATGAACATTCTCGGGTACATGGTACTCGAGGCGTACTACGCCTATCCGTTCCAACGCCCCGAGAAAGGTCCGCACTTCGGCTTCGTACTGTCGCCAGGCTGGTAGCGCCCGTAACAATCACGTCAGGCGTCGAAACCCGGGAGCGCGAGGCGCGCTCCCGGGTTTCGTGCATCATGGCGCGGTGGTCGCTGTCGCGCGTGCGGCCTGCACCATCCCGCGGATGTCCGTGAGCAGCGAAGCCACGTCGAATACGACGCCGTCCTTGATCGTGTACTTCACGCCGCCACGCTGAACGAGCTTACCGTTCTCCTCGACCTGCAGCCCGGTCGCGTAGAGCACCTTCATGTTGTGCAGCGGATTGCCGTCCACGACGATGAGGTCCGCCTTGAAGCCGGGTCGCACGACCCCCGTATTCGTTAGGCCGAGGAGCTTCGCGCCGTTGGATGTCGCGTGCTGGATGACTTCGAGGGGATGGAACCCAGCCTCCTGCTGCATCTCCATTTCCCGGATCGTCGTGAAGCCGTAGAGCTGGTAGATGAACCCGGCGTCCGACCCCACCGTGACGTTCCCACCGCGACGCGCGTACTCCCGCACCCACTGCATCCAGATGCGGTAGTTGTTGCGCCACATGATCTCGTCAGCGGTCGTCCAGTCGAAGTGATAGGAACCGTGTCGTGTCGCGTCGGGCTCGAAGTTCTGCATTACCTGCGGCAACGCGTAGTCGCGAAACCAGGGCTGCGTCCTCGCGCGCTGCAGGTCGCGATTCGCTTCGTAGATCGCGAACGTCGGGTCCCAGGTCATGCCATGCGCGAGCATCGTGTCGAGCACCGCGGACAGCCGCGTCGAATCCGCCTGCCGCCAGATGTCGCCTGCCCAGCGGAATCGGTCGAGCTCGTTGTCGTAGTTGTACGAATCGGGAAAATTCTGCGGACCGGGCGTCGCCGCATCGGGAATGCCGTACCAATGCTCGATGCTGCGCACACCCAGTCGCGCCGCGTCGAGCGCGTCGAGTTCCTGAAGCTTCATGTCTGTCGCGATAGGGAGCCCCTGCCGCTTCGCTTCGTCGGCGATGGCTTCCCAGACATCCGGCCGGTTGATGAACACCTTGAGGCCGAGCGCGCCCTGCTGCTTGAGGCGACGCACGAGCGCGTGAGCCTCGTCAGGCGTGTTCGCGGCCGCCACCGCGTACGGGATGATGGTCGGGGCGGCGATCTTGTTTTCGGCCGAGAGTCGCGCATGCGCGACGATGGTGTCGATGCCTTCCGTCGATCCAGGATCTCGAACGGTCGTGATGCCGTGCGCAAGCCAGAGTTTGTAGACGTAGTCCTTGGGCATTGGCTTGCCGCCGCGACTGAACTGGATGTGGCCGTGCACATCGATGATCCCGGGCATCACCGTCATCCCTGTGCCGTCGATGACGCGATCGGCACTCCCGGTGATGCGGCGATCTCCGGGGACGCTGCTACCGGAGAATTCCGACGGCCGTGACGGCTCGATCGCGACGATCGTGCTGCCTTGCACGAGAATGTCGAACGGTCCACGAGTCGGATTGCCCGCGCCATCGATCACATTCGCGTTGCGGATGAGCAGACGCGCATAACGTTGGCCCGTCGACCGTGCGGGCGCTTGGCGCCTGAGCAACGGTATGGGCAGCTGACAGGCTGGTAACGAGGACCGCAAGCGCGACTCGAATAGCGGCGGTCCGACGAGCGATAGGCATGGGGGCCCGCAGGGTTTGGATAGTGAACAAGGTGCACTCGCGCCCGATCGTTGACGAGTGGGGATCGAGCATGACATCGCCTTGCGAGCTCGACCACTCGACCACGGAAGCGCTTGGTGGAATGAAAGGTGCTCGGCTGCCCCGTGGGCGGCGCACGACGTGTCGCCCATGGACATGAACGGGTAACACCCATGGCACAGTTAGTCCGAAGCGCTCGAGGCGCAGTCATCGCACTCGTGACCCCGTTGGCGCTCGCATTCCTCTCGGCGTGCAACAACGATGACGATTCGCCGACAGGTACCGGTAGCAGCACGCAGATCGTGTTCTCGTCGGATCGGAACTCGACTGACGGGAGTCTCGATTTGTATTCCGCGAACGCGGACGGCTCGGATGTGCGGCGGCTGACCACGAGTCCTGAAGACGACTACGAGCCTTCGTGGTCGTCGACCGGGCGCATCGCGTTCACGTCCTCACGTGACGGCAACGACGAGATCTACTCCATGAACGCGGATGGATCGGACGTCAAACGTCTCACGAATAACACGTTCTTGGACGAATTGCCGTCGTGGTCACCGGACGGCTCACGCATCGCGTTCACGAGTCGTCGTGATGGCAATCTCGAGATCTACGTCATGAACGCTGACGGAACCGGGCAGACACGGCTGACGAATTCGCCCGCCACGGAAACCGGGCCGCACTGGTCGCCGAACGGTTCGCGCATCGCCTTCCAAACGGATCGCGATGCCAACAACTTCGAGATCTACATGATGAATGCCGACGGCACGGCGCCGACTCGTCTGACGAACAACCCGGGCGTCGATCTCTTCTCGTCATGGGCGCCCGACGGCCAGCGCTTCGCGTTCCAGTCGACGCGCGACAACCTGACTACCGGCAGCACCGAGATCTACACCTCGAACGTCGACGGCACGGGTATAACGCGACTGACGCAGAATTCGTTCTTGGACAACTATCCGCAGTGGTCGACGGATGGCAAGCGCATCGCCTTCCATTCCAACCGCGATGGGAATTCCGAGATCTACACGATGGCGGTGAATGGATCGGACGTCGTGCGCGTGACGAACAACGCGGCGTCCGACGTCTTCGCAGCGTGGCGGCCATAATTCTCCGGCGCTAGCTTGACGTCACGCGCGCCGCCGACGTCCGGCGGCGCGCGATGCCACGTCAGCATGCCCGTAGCCGACCACCGCTCACCCGCCCTTCCCCGACGCATCCTGCTCGCCGACGCCGACGCGTTCTTCGTCGCGGTGGCGCGGCTCGTCGACCCCGAAGGCGCAGGCCGCGCGCGCCTGTTGATCGTCGGCGGCGCACCAGGTAGTCGCGGTGTCGTCTGCTCCGCGTCATACGAAGCGCGTCGCTTCGGCGTGCGGTCCGCGATGCCGATCTCGCGCGCGCTGCGGCTCTGCCCCGGCGCCATGTGCGTGCCCGTCCCACGGTCCGCATGCTCGGTGAAGAGCCGCGAGATCGCCACGGTCCTGGCGCGGTTCGCGCCAGTCGTCGAGTGCGCGAGCATCGATGAGTGGTACCTCGACCTCACCGGCACCGAGGGCGTGTACTCGGGCCGTACGGTCGAAGACGTTGCGCTGTCCATTCGCGCCGCCGTGCAGGCGGAGACGGGCCTGACGATCTCGCTTGGCGGCGGGACGTCGCGCCTCGTCGCCAAGCTCGCGGTCGAGCTCGCGAAGTCCAAGCCCGGCCGGCCGACCGCCGGCGTGTTCGTCGTGCCTAACGGCGGTGAGGAGGAGTTCCTTCAGCGCTTCGAGCTGGGTGATCTGCCGGGGGTGGGCCCGAAGTTCCGCGAGCGACTCGACCGGCTCGGCATGCGCACGGTGCGCGACGTCGTCCCGCACGACATCCCGACGCTCACGCGCATCGTCGGCGAGCGCGAAGCGGCGTGGCTCTGGGAGCGTGTACGCGGCATTGATGCTACGCCGGTGTCCGAGCGTGACGTCCCCAAGGGCTTGAGCCGCGAGGACACGTTCGAGCACGACGTTGAAAGCGACGAGGATCTGGAGCGCGAGCTGTTGCGGCTCGTCACGCGCGTCGCGTCGGACCTGCGCGAGCAGGATCTCGCCGCTCGCACGGTCACGGTCAAATTGCGCGACGCGGACTTTCGCACGCGTCAGGCAAGTCGCACGCTCCCACACCCTGTCATCGCCGACCGCGTGATCCTCGCGACGGCGCGCGCGCTGCTCGCCCGCCTGCGTCGCGAACGGCGCGTCAGCGCCCGCCTGTTGGGAGTGGGGCTCTCGTCGCTCGACGTGCCTGATCAGGCCGCGCAGCTCTCGCTGTTCGAGACGCCGGGGGCGTCGCTCGAGACGGCGCGTGATCGCGCACTCGCCACCGCGGTCGACCGACTGCGGGCGAAGTTCGGTGACCGGGCCATCGTGCCGGGTGGCCTCACTCGTCCAACATAGCGGTCGCGATCCTCGGACGGACGCGGGTCAGCGGCCTTGTGCGACGGCGTGCAGCTCGTCGCTCCCGACCGTCGCGTTTTCCGCCGACGCGTCGAACGCGTGCCTAACGAGACCATCGGCGAGCTCGGCTCCCGTCAGCGAATGCAGGCTGCCGGCAAGTCGGTCGGCGCCCACGACCCGCGCGACCGCCGCCACCCCGTTCGCAACGGCGGCGCTGACGCGTTCCAGCGGGCGAGCCTCGTCACGACCCGGGCCCGTGATGAACGACGGCCGAGCGATCGTGTACGGCAGCCCGCTCGCACGCAACAACGACTCCGCACGCCACCGGGCCGAGAGATACGGATTCGATGCGTGCTCGCGGACACCGAGGGCGGACAGATAGATGAAGCGGGGCTTGCTGCCTGACGCGACCGACGCCCGGATCAGCATGGCGGTGAGCCCGAAGTCGATGGCCTCGTAGCTCTCCGCCGCCTCGCCGCGCGCGGCAGACTCCCGGCGCCGCGCGCGGGTGGTGCCCAGCAGCGAGAAGACGTGCGTCGGCTGGAGCGTCGAAAGCGTGTGCACCATCTCCGCATCGCCCCACGGCGAGGAGTCCACCGCAGCGCCCATGGTCTCGAACCGCTGGCGCCATTCGTCCAGCCGCCGCGAATCGGGACGCACGTGCGCGACGGTTCGCACGCCGCGAGCCACCAGCACGCGAACGACTTCGCGACCCGTGTACCCGGTGGCCCCAGCGACGAAAGCGATTTGCACGTGATGCGGAAACGAAAGGGTGGGACTCGCTATGGCGCGTTAGGCTCCGATGCGAGCAGAGCGAGTCAGCCGCGCGTCAGGCGCGCGTCACGTCAGCGGGCCGCGCTCGGCAATCCCGCCGTGATCGCGTTCTGCACACGCTCGATGAGTCGCCCGTTGTCACTGATGAGTACCGCCGCGAGGTTGTTCGACGTGATCAGTGTATGCGGCGTCGGCCAGGTCGCAACACCGCCGCGAGGCGCGATGGCCACCGTGTCGATGCCGGCGATCGCCGTCTCACGAGCCTTGGCTGACGGGAAGAGATAGACGTGCAGCTCGGCTGGGCCGAGCATGTACGTTGTGCCGGCAACCTGGAACACGCCCGTCGGCGACGCACCCTTCTTGATCAGTACGAAGCCCGCATCGATGAGTCGTCGCTCGAGGCTGCACGATTGCCACGCGTCCTCGGACACGCAGTTCGGCGTGATGGCGACGACCTGCCCGCCCGACGGTCCCGCCGTTGCTGGTCGGGTACTAGCGACGGGGGTGGAGTCGCCACGGCCGCTCGGCGCACTCACGGCCGGCGCCGGCTCGCCGCTGGCGGAGTCCGCCGGAGCTGGCTGCTCGCGAGCGCATGCGGTGGCCGCCGTAAACGCGCAGGCCACCAGCGACGGAACGAGTGACCTCGTGCGCCGGCAGGGTGTAACGATCACTCGAACGCCGATCCGAATCCCGCCGTCGCGTCGAGCTCGAAGCGCGGGATCTGGGCGTCGAACGAGGAATCGTCGTTGCGCACGAAGTGATAGTCGCCCTCCATGTGACCGCTAGGCGACTTGAGGATGATGAAGCTCTGGTATTCGTGAACCTTGCCGGGTGCGATCACCGGCTGTTCGCCGATCACGCCTTCACCCTCGACCTCGCTGTCTTCGCCGATCGAGTCGTGTATGCGCCAGCGCCGGCTCAGGAGTTGTGCCGGTAGCTGCCCCACGTTCTCGATGCGAACGTAGTACGCAAACACGTAGTGCCGCGCGTGTGGGCGCGACTGTTCCGGCAAGTACGTCGGCCGAACGGTCACACGGATGCCGTGTGATTCTCGATAGAAGAACGGGCGCCGGGACATTGTTCCGGGAAATTAGGGCCGTGAGGACGAATCGGGAATCGGGGCGGCGGCGCCCACGCTTCCATCACGGATGACCTTAGACACCCCCGTACCACTCGTACCCGCGGTCGCTCCAGTAGCCGCCGGCACGCGACGGCATGAACAGAATGCGCGTGAGGTATTTCGTGTTCTTGTACCCGAGCTTTACCGGCGAATGGACGCGGGCGGGCGCTCCGTGCCCCGGCCCGAGCATCGCGCGATCCATGCCGTAGGCCACGAGCGTCTGCGGATGCAGCGCGCTGTCGATGTCCCACGACTCGTGATAGTCGGAGTCGAACGACTGGAAGTCGACGTACTGCGCGTCCGACGTCGCACCGGCGACGCGCGCCAGCTCGCTCATGCGCACACCCGTCCACTCTGCGCGCGCTGTCCATCCCTCGACGCAGAAGTGATCGACCTTCTGCGTGATGCTCCGCATCTTCGTCAGCTCGTCGAGCGTGAGCGAGAGTGGGGTGCGCACCGCGCCACCCACTTCGAGGCGCCAGACGCCGCGCTGCTTCTCGTCCCACATCGGAATCGTTTTGGATATGAAGTAGCGCGGGAACGACCGCCCACTCAAACGCGCGCCGGCCTTCACGCTGTTGCGCGAACCGTTGCTGAACAACCATCGCTCGAGCGTCTCGTTCTTGCGCTCGGCGAATTTGAGCAGCGACGTGGCCGACTTCGGACCGAAGGAATCACACGCGCCGAGCGCTGCGGCCGCGACCGAGCCCGCGCCGAACGTCACGAAGCGACGGCGGTTCATGAGTTCGTCCCTCCTCTGCTGCGCGGCGCCGCGGGTTGTCGCCAGAAGAACGGCCTCGCGTTACGCGCCTCGGGCGACTTCGATTCGTCGTAGCCGCCGGTGACCATCGACCGAATGGAGTACGGGTCCACGGCGAACACCATGACCACGTGGACCACCGTGAGCGCGACGAGCGCCAGCATGATGAGGAAGTGCCAGTAGCGCGCCCAGACGTAGCCGCCGAATAGCCGCGGTGAGCGGCGCGAACTGAACCGGCTTCCAGATCGCGATACCGGTGAGCACGGCGAGCGCGCCGAGAATCGGCATCGAGAAGTAGGCGGATTTCTGCAGCGCGTTGTGCTTCCCCTGGTGCGGATGATCCGGCCGCGCGAAGACGTAGAACTTGATCATCTCCCAGCTGTCGCGGATGTCCCCGCGCCGGGGCACCAGGTCGCGCCACTCGCCGTGCAGGTAGATGAAGCCGACGTAGACCAGACCGTTCAGGAACAGCAGCCACATCGCCGCGAAATGCCAGTTGCGTGCGCCTGCGAGCCAGCCGCCGAACGTCAGGCTGGACGGGATCGGCTTTCCGGCAAACGGATAGCAGCAGAACGATTCACCGCGGCGCGCGAAGGCTGGATAGGCGTTGAAGATGCGGAGCCCCGTCGTGACCATGAGGCCGAGGGCCACGACGTTCACCCAGTGCGTGACGCGAACGATCCAGTGGTGCCGCGCCGCACGCCGACGAACGCGTGGCGTCGTTGCGGCGCGCGCATCGTGGGTGTCGCCTAACGCCTGTCCGGCCGCTGTCGTCATCGCGATCACTCCGCCTGTGTATGGAGCACTGTGGGTAGCGCTGTGTGACGCTGCGAGTCGCCGCTGTAGAAGCCGCCGCATCGCGCGCCAGTTCCCGCCTGCGCTCCCCGCCGGCCATCACAACGCTAGCGCTCAGCGAAGCGTGGCCGCAATCGCCAGTCGCGAGTCATTTGCCGTGTGTGGCGCGGGAGTCGCCTTCGAGTTCGCGCAGGGGTACGTCTCGGTGTATGACATTGCCGCCGACTGCGCCGGAGCGATCCGTGCGGCCACGTGGCAGAGTTGGCGCGCCAGACGAAAGGCACGCGCCGCGAGCCAGCGCCGCACCGACTGAGCCCTCGCGCCAGACCTACCGGCGCAAACCACCGCTGTATTCATTTCGCCCTGCATCACGCGCGCATCGCGGCGCGCGTGTGGCCGGTGGCAATCTCACGCGCATCGGCCGCGCCATTTACCGACGCATGAGGAAGCAATGGCGGACGAGATCGATTACAAGCTCATCGGCGATGACCTCCAGGGCGTGATCGTCACGCTCGATCCAGGCGAGGCCGTCGTGGCGGAAGCCGGCGGCATGATGTTCATGCAGGACGGCATTCGTATGGCCACCAGTCTCGACATGACGGGACGCGGCGGCGGACTGTTCGACAAACTGATGTCGGCGGGCAAGCGCGTGCTGTCCGGCGACTCGTTTTTCGTGACGTGGTTCACAAACGAGTCGAACCGTCGCCGTGACGTCGCGTTCGCCGCACCATATCCCGGGAAGATCCAGCCGATCGACCTTGGCGAGATCGGCGGAACGCTCATCGCGCAGAAGAACGCATTTCTGTGCGGCGCGCGTGGCGTCGACGTGACCATCGCGTTCTCGAGAAAGTTCGGCGCCGGTTTCTTCGGCGGCGAGGGCTTCATTCTGCAGAAGCTCAGCGGCGACGGTCTCGTCTTCCTGCATGCCTGCGGCACGCTGCACACGATGGATCTCGGACCCGGTGAGGTGCTCAACGTCGATACGGGTTGTCTCGTCGCGTTCCAGCCATCGGTCGACTACGACATCCAAAGCGTTCCGGGCGTGAAGACAGCGCTATTCGGCGGCGAGGGATTGTTCTTCGTCAAGCTCACCGGACCAGGCCGCATCATTCTCCAGACGCTTCCGTTCTCGCGGCTCGCCGACCGCATCATCGCGGCGTCGCCTCGCGCCGGTGGCTCGCGTCGTGAAGAGGGTGGAATGCTCGGAATGCTCGGCGGCATGCTCGACGGAGATAATTCCTGACGCGCGCCGCTACACAACTGCACCCGCGCCAATGCCCATCGCCACCATCAATCCCGCAACAGGCGAGACGCTCCGCGTTTTCGACGCGCTGAGCGACAGCGATCTCGACTCGCGTCTCGAACGAGCCGTCCACGCATTTCAGCACTGGCGCATCACACCGGTCGCGGATCGCGCCGCGGTTGTTTCTCGCGCCGGCGCAATTCTCGAACGCGAAAAGGATCGCTACGGGCGTCTCATGACGCTCGAGATGGGCAAGCCACTCAAGGCAGCCGTCGAGGAAGCCGCGAAATGTGCGCTCGCGTGTCGCTACTACGCCGAGCACGCGAGCGCGTTCATGGCGCCGGAGCACGTCGCCGGCGACGATGTGCTCTACCAGCCGATCGGCCCCGTGCTCGCGATCATGCCGTGGAACTTCCCGTTCTGGCAGGTCGTCCGCTTCGCCGCGCCCGCGTTATGTGCCGGCAACGTCGGCCTGCTGAAGCACGCGTCCAACGTTCCGCAGTGCGCGCTCGCACTCGAGGAAATATTCAGCGAGGCGGGAGCGCCGGACGGGTGTCTTTCAGACACTGCTCGTCGGCTCCGATCGCGTCGATGGCATCATCAGTGATCGTCGCATCGCCGCCGTGACGCTCACGGGAAGCGAGCCTGCTGGCCGACAGGTGGCCGCGACCGCCGGACGAAACATCAAGAAAACGGTCCTCGAGCTCGGCGGGAGCGATCCTTTCATCGTCATGCCGTCGGCCGACATTGAAGCCGCCGCGCGCGTCGCCGTGAAAGCACGCACGATCAACAACGGGCAATCCTGCATCGCGGCCAAGCGCTTCATCGTTCACGACCGAGTCGCCGACGACTTTACGCAACGCTTCGTGAACGGCATGCGCGCGCTGTCGGTGGGTGATCCGATGTCGGGCGACACCGATATCGGCCCGCTCGCCACCAGGCAGATCGCGGAGGACCTCGAGAAGCAGGTTGACGAAAGTGTGCGACGTGGCGCGAAAGTGCTCACCGGCGGAAAGCGAAAGTCCGGCCCGGGGAATTATTTCGAGCCGACGGTGCTCACGGACATTCCCGTCGATAGCCCTGCCTACCGCGACGAGATGTTCGGTCCGGTGGCATCCCTCTTTCGTGCCCGCGACATCGACGACGCCATTCGCCTCGCGAATGACACGACGTTCGGCCTCGCATCCGCCGCATGGACGCGCGATGAGGCGGAAGCCGACCGATTCATCCGCGATATCGAAGCAGGGTCTGTCTTCATCAACGGCATGGTGGCGTCCGACCCGCGCTTCCCGTTCGGCGGCGTGAAGCACTCAGGCTACGGCCGCGAGCTCGGGCCATGGGGACTTCGGGAGTTCGTGAACGTGAAAACCGTTAGGCGTCAGACCCCACCGGCGAGCGCGAACACGGAGTGATGCTCGACCGTCACCCGGGGTGACGGTCGAGCATCATCCTGAGCGAAGCGAGGGATCTTCCATCATCCCGAGCGAAGCGAGGATCCTCCTTAATTTGTCGTTGGCAGCCTAACGCGTCAGCGGCCGATCACGCGCCGCCACCATGACGGGCGCGCCGTTTCCGCTCCGTTCGAGTCCGACGACTCCACGAGACGCGCGTGCGCCTCGGCCGCCTGCATGAGTGCTCGCCATTCCGCCTTCATCACCGTAGCGTCCGGAAAGCGCTGCTCGACATCAGGCGCCAGCCCGCGGCTGAGCCACGCCGCGAATTCCGGCTCGAAGTCGCTGAGGTCGAGACGCCCGGAAAGCTGCTGTGCGAGAATCGCCGGACCGGTTCTCCCAGGGAACGGCGCGTGGCCGCGAAGCACGTACACGACGATCGCCGCGACCGCGAAGCAGTCGACGCCCGGGCCCTGCGCTTCACCGAGCAACTGCTCGGGAGCGGCGAACGCCGGCGTACCACTGGCGCCACCAGCGTCTTCGCCCGCGACCTTCGCGATGCCGAAGTCCGTGATGCGCCAGCGCCGATAGCGATCGATGAGAATGTTTTCCGGCTTGAGGTCGCGATGGATGATGGAGTTCGAGTGCGCGGCAACCAGCGCATCGAGCACCGCTTCGATCTGCGGCGCGATCTCGGCGAACGGGCGCGGCCCGTTGCGCGTGATGAGATCAGCGACAGACCCGCCCTCCGCCAACTCCATCGTGTACCACGACACGTCGCCACGACTGTCCCAGTCGTAGATGGGTACGATCGCCGGATGTGCGAGCTGCGCCGCGAGTCGTGCTTCGCGCCGAAAGCGCGCCACGGCCGCGTCGTCGCTGGCGACGACCGGATGCAGCATCTTGAGCGCGACTTCGCGCTCGAGCGAGAGATCGCGGACTCGCCACACCGTACCGAACGTGCCCTTTCCGAGCATCGCCAGCACGTCGTAGTCGTCACCCACAGCCCAGCGAAGCCGCGCTTCTTCCGACTGCCATTCTTTGTCCGGGGTGATACCGCTACTGACGATCACGCTTCGCGACGAGGAAGAGCGATCGAGTGATCGCAGCAGAGACACCATCGAGCGATGACGCTCGCCGGGGTTCTCGCCGAGCGCGCGGTCGAGTGCGGAGGCGACCGTCTGCGGAACGTCGGGGCGCACGAGTCGCAGCGGCGGCGGGTCGCTCGACGGCGGCAGCTCGCCGGTGAGCGCAGCAAAGCACGTCGCCGCGATCTGCCACTGGTCGCTGGCGGGAGTCGGCGCCCAGCCGCCCACGGCCCACTCGGGCGCCATCGGCGTCCATCGGCGATCGGGTGCGACGCCGGCCGGAAGGTCGGCGCGCGGAATCGCCCACTGCCAGCCGAGCAGCCAGATGCGTCCAGTGGGAGCAACCCAGATGTGCTCGGGAGACAGCGCGCCGTGCGCGACGCCAGCATCGTGAAGGTACGCGACCGTCGAGCCGGCCGCGCGCAGCAGGCGCAGCATGTACGGCACGTCCTCGGGCCCGGTACGCCTAACGTGCGCGCCGACGGTTTCGCCTTCGATCCAGCGCCGCAGGTACCCGGGCCCGCGACGCACGTCGCGGTACTTCGTCCAGTAGTGATACGTCGTCGGAATCGACGGATGGTTCCGATGCCCCAGATACCGAGCCTCGGCGGCGAGCCACGCGTTATGCGCCGGGTCCGGCGCGGTCACGAGCGAGAGGGAGCGGCCGAGCGCGTCGATGATCTCCTGGTAGTGCCGGTACTCCGAGACGACGCCTTCACCGCCCCAGCGCCAGTCCGGCGGGAGCTGCCAGTCAGCCAGGTGGAGCGGTAGTTCGGTGGTGAGTCGGTTCGGCCGCGGGTGATCCGCGCTCACGCGCATCGCACGCACGCCGTCGACGGGAGTCAGCGCCATCTTCGAAGGATGCTATGCCTGAGGGTCCGCGGCCAGCGCAATGACGACGCTGGTCCCCTGTCCGCGCGAGCTCGACACATTGATCTCGCCACCCCACGCGTCCACCAGACTGCGACTGATCGCGAGTCCGAGCCCACTGCCACTCGTTCGCGTCGAGAAATGCGGCTCGAAGATCTTCGGCATCACGTCGTCCGGAATGCCGACGCCGTCATCCGATACGGTAATGCGGACACGGTCCTCGACGCGCTCGACGACGACGTGGACATGACGCGCGGTCGCGAGCCGTGCGTTCTCGAGGACGTTCAGCAGTACCTCACGCAACTCGTCGCCGCTGGCGATCGCCATCGCCGGCGCGTCCGCGCCGCTGACGCGCCAGACAACGTCGCCCTCGCCCATGCGCTCGAGCTCCACGACGTCCCGCACGATGGCCGCAACGTCCATCGCCGTCCCCGGCGGACGTTCGGCAGGCGCCGTTCCGTAGCGGCTGAACGCGCGCGCGATCTCGTCCAGCCGGTCGATCTCGGCGAGAATGCGTCCGACGTTCTGATCGAGCACGCGCTCGTAATCGACACGCCCGTCGCGATGCGCACGCTTGAGATGTTGCACGCCGAGGCGGATCGGTGTGAGCGGATTCTTGATTTCGTGCGCGACCTGACGCGCCATCTCTCCCCACGCCAACACGCGTTGCGCTCGCGCGAGCTCGGTGACGTCGTCGAGCGTGAGCACGGCGCCTGTGTTCCGTGCGAGCCGCGCGAGCCGGCCGTGAATCTGCCTCCCGCGCAGCTCGAGATCGAACTCCTCTTCGTCGTTACCCTGCTCGCTCGCCAGAAACGCCCGCACGCGCTCGGAGATCTCGCGGTCCGCGACGCGCTCGAGCTGTGTGCCTGGCGGCAGGGGCTCTCCCAGGAGCGCATCCGCCTGAGGATTCGCCAGTGTGACGGCCACGGTGGAATCGACCGCAATCACGCCGCTCGCGACGTTTCGGAGCACCGCGGCGGTTCGCCGCTGTGCCTCTTCGAGAGCCGACCGGCTCGCCGATAGATCCGAAGCCATTCGGCGAAATGCGGAGAACACCGGCCGGAACTCGAACAACGGCCGCTCGGCGAGATCCGGCTCGCGTTCACCGGCCGCGATCGCGAGCGCAGCTCGCTGGAGCGCTCCGATGGGACGCGCGAACGTCCGCGCCGCGATTCCGCTCAGCCAGAGCGCCGCGAGCGCGCCCGCGGCCGTCGCGAACAACACCAGGATGCCGAGGTCACGTCGCTGGCGGTCGAGCGCCAGTTCATCGGTACGCGCCGGCGCCGCGACGACGACGCGCAGCGCGCCGTTCCCGATCGGTGCCGCCCGGTATCCGACCAGGGTCGGCACTCGACCGACAGACGCGCGCGCGCTACTCGCCACCTCCTCACCGAGCGACACGGTGAGCGCGATGTCGCGCGGCAGGAAGCGTCCGAGTGGCGCGACCTGTTCGTAGAGCGGATCGCTCGTGGCGCGAAGCTCTCCGTCCGCGTAGAGAAACAACGGCGCACCGAGCCGCTCTTCCTCGTCCGCGAGGCTGTCGAAGCGGCGAGAGGCGGTGAACGTCCGCAGCGTCTCGCGCACCAACAGCTCGCGCGACTGGCGATCATCGCTCCGAAGACGCTGGTAGGACCACACCGCGAACACGACGGCCGGAACGACGAAGAAGCCGAACAGCGAGAACGTGAGCCGCGCACGATAGCTCTCCACCCACCTGCCCACGCGCGCGCTGCCCCACCGCAGGAGCCCACCATCGGCCGCCGCGTTGAGCGTCCAGATCGCGGTGACGATGATGAGATCGAGCAACACGACGAGCACGCCGCGCTGGATCAGCGCGGCGGGAGACCGGAGCTCCACTTCGACGTGAACGCGCGTCGGCCCGCTCGCCGCGCTGATGACCCAGTCGCCGTGCAACTCGTCGCGAATGCGCTGCCACTGTGTCGCGCGCGGGGTCCGGGTGTCTACGACGTTAGGCGCGACCGTGAGCGAGTACGGTGGGTCGGCCGCGGCGGGCGGGACGAGCCCGATGAGCGCGCTGAACGGGTCATCACGGATGAGACGCGTACGTGGTGGCACAGCCACGGACGTGATCCTCCCGTAGCCGTGCGGAACGGCCAGGACGAGATGCGCGCCCGACGCGCCACGGCCAGCCCGCATGACGGGAGCGCCCGTCCGGCGCGCCTCGGCCACCACGTTCGCCACCTCCAACAGCTCGGGCTGAAATTCGGACAGCACGAGCGACGCATCGGCGCGCAGCCCTTCGTCCTCGGTCCACGACCACGTGGTGAGCTCGGCGGAGTAGCCCGCGTCGTCCAGATCGGATCGCACGTACCGGTCGAGCAGGTCTGCGCGAGTCGATGGCGGCGCACCTTGCTCGAGCTCGCCCGCCATGCGAGTGAGGAGATCCTGCGCAGCTGGATCAGGCGCGTTCAGCCCGGCTACGTCGCGCTCGGCAAGCTCGACGCGTTTCTTCGCGACGGTTCCCCACACCAGCGTCGCCGCGCCGCATGCCGCGACTATCGCCGCGGTGAGCACAAACCCGCGCGAGCGTTTCGCCAAGGCCAGGGCCGCGATCGCCAGAATCCACAGGGCCGGATACCACTCGGGCCATTCGCCGGGAGCGCGCCATAGCAACGGAAGTGGGGCGATGGCAGCGGCAAGCGCCGCGATCGTCGGGGCAATCACCGGCGAGAGACCACGCTTCCGACCAAGCAACGCCTGTCCGGCCGAGACACCGGCCAGCAGAATCGCCACGCCCGCAAGAAACAGCGCGACCTCCCACGCCAGCCACAGCCCCGATGTCACGCCCCATGGCGGCGGGCTGATGCCTCTGGCGAGATCGCGAAGCAGGAACGGACCGAGTGCGGCGATCGACCAGGACGCCCAGCAGCGCCAGCCAGCGCGAACGGACGCGCACGGGCGATCGCAGCACCGCGAGCAGTCCGAGAAGCACGAGCGCGCTCGTCAGCATGAGGGCGCCCACGCTAGCGGTCAGCGGCCCCCCCAGCGGCGCGAGATAGACGACAGGATCGAATAGACGCGTGACGCTCGAGAACGTCGGGTTGAGCGGCACGAGCCCCACCGCCGCGACGGCCGCGGCAACGCAGACCAGGCGTTGCGCGAGTGGCGACGGCCGCGCCCATGCGCCGATCAGGAGGAAGGCCAGCGCCGTCGCCAGCAGAACGGCGCCGCGTCGCGTTGCCTCCTCCACCGATCGCAGGCGCGCTTCCAACGCCGTGATCGGTGCGGGACGCGCGCCGAACAACGTGTCCGTCCTCGACGCGAACATCGTGAACCCACTCGGAGCGTCGGCCGATGGCTCGTACTCGAAATCGCGGACGCCAGCCGCTCGGGCGACCGCGGCGTCGAGCGGCTGCGAGAGTCGATCAGCGGGCGGCTCGGCGTGAACGAGCGCCGTCGCGACCGCACGAACGCTCCCGCGCGTAGCGGTCGCGTACAACGTGAGGTAAAACGGCGTAAACACCGCTCCGAGGCGTGATTGAAGCGTGTCAGTTGAGATGCGGACTGATCCTGCCCACGCCGTTGGCCGACCGCCTCGATACAGTATGATGCCGCGCTCGCCAATGCCTTCGGCGAGTGGCACGAGTGCGTTCGAATGCCGCAGTCGGCTCTGCAGGCGCGTCCAGCGCGCGCTGGGCGGCGGCGGTCAACTCCGCCGCGACATCGAGCAATCCGCGTTCGAGTCGGGCAGCCGCGCCGAACTCGATCTCCGCCCGATACGCATCCCATGAGCGGTCGATACGAGCGACAGAGCGTTGGGCGATGGCAGCCGCGATCGCGAACGCCGCCATTGCGACAACGAATCCGATCGCCCACCGCCGACGGGCACCGAAGCGGAGCGCTGCAGCGAGCGTTAGGGCGGTGGCGACGATGGTGGCGACGAGATAAGGTACGGACGGAGTCCGCAGCCACTGCGCCGCTGCCAGCACCGCCGCCGCGCCGGTCGCCAGCCAGAGCGCTCGCCCCCAGACCGACAGCAACGCCCCTTCAGCTCGTGTTCGAATGACTCTTCCCTCTCCGTTGCCTGCGGCGAAGCCACGTCGCCTGAAGGAAATGATCCCGTCCGAAGTCGCGGCGGCGCAGGCGGCGGACCCGAGATTGATCGTCCCCGTCGGCACCTGCGAGCAGCACGGTCCTCATCTCCCGCTGTCCTGCGATACACTCATCGTCGAACGTCTCGCCGATGATCTCTCGGCCGAGTTTTGCGTGCTGCGCGCACCGACCATCGAGTACGGCGTGAACTCGACCACCGAGCGCGTGTTCGCGGGCAACGGCTCCGTCCGAAAGAAGACGCTGCATCGGATGCTCAATGACCTGCTGGACTCGTGGGAGTCGTGCGGGTTCGAGGAGTTCATCCTGCTCACCGCGCATGGGCACGATCCGCATCAGGAAGCGCTCGCCACCGTCATCACGAAGCGCGCGCGTGTGCGCGTGGTCGACCTGTTCGCGGTGAATCTGTCGGATCTCCTGGAAGGACAGAATGAGGCGATGCACGGCGATGAGGCGGATACCTCCATCCTGCTGTACATCGCGCCGCACCTCGTGCGGATGGAGCTCGCCGAGGATTATATGGTGTCGCGTGAGGCGCTGCGACGATACCGTCGCGGCTGGCTTCGGGTTCCAAAAGGGAGCGCGGGATCGATCGGGCGACCGTCCCTCGCGTCGGCTGCCAAGGGACGCGCGATGTACGACCGCATTCGCGAGCGAGTGAGCGAGCGGATCTTCAGAGCGCCGCCGGCCGACGATGAATAGAAACCACATCAGTGCGAACAGCGTAAGCCAGCTTCACTGCGCGAATTATACAACATACGTCCAGCCGTTTATCCGATACTGAACGAGACGGACCGGGCGGTGTATATTCTTGCCATGAAATCGCTCACGCTGGTTGCACTCGCGGCGATCGCCGTCACGCGTACGCTCCCGGGCCAGGTCGCGACACTGGACGAAGGCAGCTTCACCATCACGATCAACGGCGAACGCGTCGGTCGTGAAGACTTTCGCATCCGCAGCACGCCGGGCTCGAGTGGCCCCGAGGTCGTCGCGACCGCGAGCGTCTCGTACGCGAACCGGCGCATCCTCCCGCAGATGCGCTCGGATTCGGCCGGTGCCCCATCGCGCTACGTCGTGCAGGTCAAGGACGGGACGGGCACTGATGAGAGCGTGACTGGTATCGTCGGGCGAGGACGCGTGAGCGCCAGCGTGAAGAATGCTCGGGGAGAATCGGCGAACGAGTTCGTCGTGTCGCAGGGCGCGGTCGTCATCGACGATGACGTCTTTCACCAGTATTATTTCCTGACGCGTCGCAAGGCACTTGGTCCTGTGTCAGTGATCGTGCCGCGGCGCAATACGCAGGTCACGATGCGCGTCTCCGACTCTGGAGCCGACAAGGTGACCATCGGCGGAACGGCGCTCGATGCGCATCACTACACGATCGCCGATCCCGGCGGCGCCGATCGCGAGGTCTGGGCCGATGCCTCAGGCCGTCTGCTCAAGGTTACCATCCCGTCGCGAGGCGCCGTCGCGCTTCGGGATGATCCGCCGCGCTGACGGTCGATCGCTGAACCTGGCGACTCGAAACGCTCCGCTCCGCGCGGAGCGTTTTGTATTGTTGGACCCATGAAACCGCTCGTTAATGTCCGCCGTACGACCAGCCAGCCTTTCGTCCAGGATCCCGTCTAATGCGATTTGTCGCTTGTGCGCTCCTCGCGCTCGCGTCTGCCGTTCCAGCGTCCGCTCAGTCCCGCGATTCCTCTGCCGCCGGTGCACCGATCCTGTCACTGCAGGATGCCATCGCCATCGCGCGCCGCAATAACCCGATCTTCCTGCAAACACACTCGGCGCGTCAGCGCGCGGGCGCACAACTCCGCTCGTCGTATGGCGCGCTACTGCCGGACGTCTCCACGAGCTTCTCGAGCGCGTATCGTGAAGGTCGCCCTCAGTTCTTCGGCGGTCAGGAGTTCGGTTCCACGTCCGATGTCACGTCCTCCGATGCCGCGCTCAACGTGAGCGCCGTCTACAGTGGCAGCAATCTGCTCGCGCCCAAGGCACAGCGCGCCAATCTCGACGCAGCCGAGAGCGACCTCACGAACGCTGACGCGATCCTGCGCCTCGCCGTGACTGGGCAGTACCTCAACGTGCTGGCCGCACAGGCGCGGGCGCAGCTGAACGACACGCTGCTCACCAGCGCGCAGGCGCAACTCGATCTCTCACGTGCGCGCGCCGCAGTCGGCGCAGCCACGACGCTCGATGTGCGACGCGCCGAGGTCCAGGTCGGCCAGGCGCGGGTGGCTGTGCTTCGCGAGCGCAACAACATCGAGACTGAAAAGCTTCGCCTCTTCCAGCAGCTCGGCGTCGAGCAGCCGACGAGCGTCAACCTGACGACCGGATCTCCCGGTCGTCGAGCCGACGCTCGTGTTGCAGGATCTTCTCTCCAGCGCGCGCAAGGCGAACCCCGCCCTCGCTGCCGCACGGTCGCGCGAATCCGCGGCCGGCGTCGGCGTACGCCAGGCGCGGAGCGCCTACCTCCCTACCCTGCGCCTGCAGACCGGGGTCAGCGGCTACACCAGCCAGGAAACCGATATTCAGGCGGCGATCGACGCGCAGCAGACATCGTCAGCGCAGCAACTCTCCGCCTGCCTCGGCACTGATTCGCTGCGGGTTCGCGCCGGAATGTCGAGCATCGCGACCAACTGCAGCGGACGCTTCGCGTTCACCGACGCCGACGCGGAGCTCATTCGCAAGACGAACTCGAAGTATCCGTTCGACTTCACGCGCGACCCGATCACGTTCTCGGCGTCACTGTCGGTTCCGATCTTCAACGGCTTCCAGCGCGAGCAGCGCACGCAGGAGGCGGAAGCCACGCGCAACGACGCCAAGTACGCCGTCCGCGCGCAGGAGCTCCGCATCACGCAGGAAGTCACGAGCGGCTATCGAAACCTGATTACCGCGTATCAGGCCGTTCAGATCCAGACTCAGAATTCCCAGGCCGCGCGCGAAGCGCTCGCCCTGGCGCAGGAGCGGTTCCGCGTCGGCGCGAACACCTTCGTCGACGTCGTGCAGTCCCGCGCTGATTTCGAGCGCGCCGAGAGTGATCGAATCACCGCGATCTACGAATTCCACCGGGCCTACGCCACGCTCGAGAGCGCGGTCGGCCGCCCACTGCGTTAGGCATAGAGGAAGAAATGAGCAAATGGCTCAAGCGGGGCATCGGCGGCGCGGTCATTCTTGGCGTTGGCGCGTTCGTCGCGATCACGGCGGCAAAGCGTAACACCAAGGGCACCGAAGTCCGCATGGAAACGGTCCAGAAGCGCGACCTCGTCGCGTCTGTCACGGCCAGCGGCCAGGTGCAGCCGCAAATGAAGGTGGACGTCGCCGCCGACATCAGCGGCCGCATTGTTCGGCTCGCGGTGAAGGAAGGCCAGACGGTCACGAAGGGTCAGTTCCTGCTCGAGATAGACCCGTCACAGTACATCGCCGCGGTGCAGCGAGCCGAGGCGGCACTGAGCGCGTCGAAGGCGCAGGAAGCGCAGGCGAAGGCCAACCTGATCCAGGCGCAGCGCAACTACCAGCGCTCGGCCGAGATCAAGAAGGCCAACGCGCAGCTCATCTCCGATGAACAGCTGGAGCAGCTCAAGACGCAGGCCGAGGTGCAACAGGCGCTACAGGAAGCGGCCACGCACCAGGTCGAGCAGTCTGCCGCGCAGCTGAACGATGCGAAGAGCAGCCTGGCGAAGACGACGATTCTCGCGCCGATGAGTGGCCGCGTGACGCGTCTCGCCGTCGAGCAGGGTGAGACGGCGGTGCCGGGCACGTTCAACAAGGACGCGGCCACGCTGCTCACGATCGCGGACATGAGTGTGCTCGAGACCAAGGTAAAGGTCGACGAGACGGACGTCGCTCGCATCGAAGTCGGCGACTCCGCCATCGTGCAGATCGACGCCTTCCCCGACACGACCTTCCTCGGCCGCGTCACCAAGATCTCCAACAGCTCGGTGAAAGCCGCTGCTGCTTCGGGGTCAGCCGATCAGGCGGTCGACTACGAAGTCACCATCCAGCTCGTCAATCCGCCGAAAGACACGCGGCCTGACTTCTCGGCCACAGCCAAGGTGGTGACGGATGCGCGCACGCAGGCGCTGTCCATTCCGATCATCGCGCTGACGGTGCGAGAGAACGAGAAGCTCGAGAACGCCGATACGGCTGCCATCGCGCTCGGACGGACGACTAACGCCAAGCAGGTCGGCAAGAAGGACGTCGAGGGCGTGTTCGTGGTCGGCACCGACAACAAAGTGTCGTTCCGGCCCGTAAAGGTTGGGATCGCCGGCGAGAAATACTTCGAGGTCCTCACGGGCCTGAAGGATGGCGAGAAGATCGTCGGCGGGACTTACCAGGCCATCCGCGAGCTGAAGGACGGCGCGCTGGTGCGCGAGCCCAAGAAAGATGACAAGAAGCCACAGGTAACCAAATCGTGACCGCACAAACAACGGGCGAGCGCGCGGACGACTCGCTCGCGACAACGGGCGAGCACCCGATGAGCACGACCGCCGAACGCAAGGCGGTCGTCGAGCTGGCCGGACAGGCGCCGAGCAAGGAGTGGGTGATCGTCACGCGCGGCCTCAAGCGTGAATACGACATGGGTGGCGAAATCGTCCGTGCACTTCGCGGCGTCGACATCGCCATCCGCCGGAACGAGTACGTCGCCATCATGGGACCGTCGGGGTCGGGCAAGTCGACGCTCATGAACCTCATCGGCTGTCTCGACACGCCTAACGAGGGCGAGTACTGGCTCAACGGCGCGATGGTGTCCACGATGAGCGACGACGCGCTCGCCCGCGTGCGCAACAAGGAAATCGGGTTCGTATTCCAGACGTTCAACCTGCTCCCGCGCGCGACGGCGCTGCACAACGTCGAGCTGCCGCTCGTGTACGCGGGCGTTCCGTCCGACGAACGGAAGCGCCGCGCCCGGGAAGCGCTCGAGCGCGTGCAGCTCGGCAACCGCATGGATCACAGACCTAACGAGCTGTCGGGCGGACAACGCCAGCGCGTCGCCATCGCGCGCGCGCTCGTGAACAACCCGTCCATCCTGCTCGCCGACGAACCGACCGGTAACCTCGATTCGCAGACGTCCGAAGAGATCATGCGCGTCTTCGAGTCGCTGGCGTCACAGGGGCAGACGGTCATCATGGTGACGCACGAGCCGGACATCGCGGCGCATGCTCGCCGCGTGGTCGTGCTTCGTGACGGCGTCATCGCAAGCGACGACCGCCGAGCGGCGTTCGCGGCGCGCGTAGGCCTCGAGTGAACTTCCTCGAGGCCGTTCGGCTCGCATTGTCCCAGATCAGGGTGCAGAAGCTGAAGAGCTTCTTCACCCTGCTTGGTGTTGTCATCGGCGTGATGTTCCTCATCGCCGTCGTGTCCATCGTCGAGGGCATGAGCCGGTACGTCGAGGAAGACTTCGCCGCCAAGATCATCGGCAAGAACACGTTCTCCTTTCGACGTCGCCCCGATGTGAACGTCGGCAACGTGAGCGAGGAGACGTGGCGCGAGTATTCGCGGCGCCCGCGAGTGTACGAGCGGGACGTCGCCGTCGCGCGCAGTGCCCTGCCCCCCGGCACGCTGTCGGCCGTCGAGAACATGACGTTCGCCTACGCGAACTCGCAGTTCGCGCGGCCGCGCCAGGTGCAGGTGATCGCCACCGAGTCCGACTACTTCCGCATCAAATCGTACAACCTGACGAGCGGCCGTCTGTTCTCGCCGCAGGAGGCAGAGCTCGGAACACCGGTCGTCATCATCGGCACCGAGGTCGCGAGCCACTTCTTCCGCGGGCTCGACCCCGTCGGCCGCGAGCTGCGTATTGGCGGCACACCGTACGCCATCATCGGCGTCCTCGAGAAGCAGGGCAACGTGTTCGGCTTCTCGCTGGATCGTATGGTGATCGGCCCCTACAAGTCTGCCCTGTCGCGCGTCACGAACCCGCGAGGTGACGTCGATGCGCTGGTCGTGCAAGCGCCGTCGCGCGAGATGCTCGACGACGCCCTCGAGAGCGTTCGTGAAGTCATGCGTGGCTTCCGTCGACTGCCGCCGTCACGACCGGACAACTTTGCGCTCGAGACGTCCGATGCGGCGCTGTCCTTCTTCGATGAGCTCAAAGGAAAGTTGATTCTCTTCGGCACTGCCCTTCCCGCGATCGGTCTCGTGGTAGGCGCCATGGTCATCATGAACATCATGCTTGTCGCAGTGGCCGAGCGTACGCGTGAGATCGGCATTCGCAAAGCGCTCGGGGCGAAACGTCGTGATATTCTGTCGCAGTTCCTCGTGGAGTCGGCGACGCTGAGCGTCATGGGTGCAGCGATAGGCATCGGACTCGGTATCGCTCTCGCGAAAGTCATCGCCGCCGTGTCGCCGCTTCCGGCGAGCGTCGCGCCGTGGTCCATCCTGCTCGCGCTTGGCGTGGGTGCCGGCGTCGGAATCCTCGCCGGGATGTATCCCGCGAGCCGCGCGGCGCGGCTCGATCCCATCACCGCCCTCCGTCAGGAATAGCCGATGCGATTTCTCGATCGGCTGACGATCATCAAGGAAGGCGTCGGCATCGCCATCGACGCCATTCGCGCCAACAAGGTGCGCGCGAGCCTAACGATCATGGGTGTTGCCGTGGGCGTGTTCGTGGTCACCGCGATGGCCGCCGCCGTGCACGGCATTCGCGCCAGCTTTCAGGGGGACGTCGAGGCATTCGGTGCGTCGTCCTTTCAGGTGCGGCGTCGCGGCATCCAGCTCGGTGGCTGCGACGGAAGCGACGACACCTGCCCCGAGCGACGCAACCCCGCGCTGACGGTGGGTGAGGCGGCTGCAATGCGTCGACTACCGAGCGTCGCCGCCGTGACCGTCCACTGGTCGGACTCGCGCCCGTTCCGCTTTCACGATCGCTACCTCCAGGATGTGGGGTACGACGCGATGAGCGCGGAATGGCTCGAGACTGACGCGGGCGACATCTCGCCAGGCCGCAATTTCTCTGCACTCGAGGAGCAGGCGGCGGCTCGTGTCGTGATCATCAACGACTCGCTCCAGGCGCAGCTGTTCGCCGAGGGTGACCCGATCGGGAAACAGATTCAGATCGCGTCACAGCCGTTCACCGTGATCGGCGTCTACCACACGAGCGCCGGCTTCCTCAAGACGATGGACGGCCGCGGGCCGGACAAGCCGCGGGGTATCATCCCGTTCATGACGGCGCGACGTCACCTCGGCCTCTGGGATCGTGGCGTGAGCATGATGGTGAAGCCGCGTCCGGATGTGGATCAGGCGCAGGCCATGGACGACGTCACGGCGCTCATGCGCGGCATGCGCGGTCTGCGACCCGCGTCAGCCTAACAACTTTGCGCTCGTGACATCCGAGCGCATGATGGAAACGTTCGACAAGATATTCGGCGCCATTTTCATGGTCGGCCTCGCGCTCTCGGCGGTTGGGCTGATGGTGGGTGGCGTGGGCGTCGTCGCGATCATGATGATCAGCGTCACCGAGCGCACGCGCGAGATCGGCGTGCGAAAGGCGCTGGGCGCGACGAAGGGAACGATTCTCTGGCAGTTTCTCGTCGAGGCCGCGACACTGACATCGATTGGCGCGGTGATCGGTCTCATTGGCGGCGCCGGTGTTGCCGCGCTCATGAAGGCGTTCTCGCCCATCCCCGCGGCGGTGCCCGGACAGGCGATCCTTGCGGCGCTCGTAGGCAGCGCGCTAACCGGGATTCTGTTCGGCATGATGCCGGCTGCACGGGCGGCCCGACTCGATCCCGTCGAGGCGCTGCGATACGAATAGGCCCCGACGCGAAGCTTCAGCACATGCGGTGTTCGTTGAAGCGGGGCGCGTCGAGACGACGCGCCCCGCTTTCTATTGCCAGCGTCTCACGAACGATGGATGCTTCAGCATCGGTCGATCACGGTTGAGAATTTAGGCGTAACTAACTATATCTTTCCGCGGTCCTCAGATTGGGCGATCCCTCGCGATGGCGTATCTTACTTGTGAATCTTTTCACAAGAACGAGATCGCACAGGGTTGGTATCTCTCCTACCGGTAGGCGTCCCCCGACGCATGCGATTCACTGACGTTCTCGGCATTGCCCTGGGACAGATCCGAGCGAACAAGCTCCGCTCGTTCTTCACCCTGCTCGGCATCATCGTCTCCGTCGCGTTTCTCGTCGCTGTCGTTGCGATCATCCAGGGGATGAACGCGTACGTCCGCGAGAACATCGCCGGCGCAGTCGTCGGCGCGAACGCGTTCCAGGTACGGCGAACTCCGCTTCAGCTGGCGCCAGTCGAGCGACGGAGATATGGACCGGATCCGGCGACGCCCGAGAATCACACAGCGTGACGCCGCAGCCGTCGCAGCGGCGCTCCCCGACGCGGCCGCCATCAGCATTCAATCCGGATGGCCGACACCGCAGGCGGATGTCGTCTGGCGCGACAAGACGCTCGCTGACGTCCCCATTTTCGGCGTCACGCCGTCGTATCAGGAAGTCCAGGACTACCGGATCGCCGACGGACGTCCGCTCACGGACGTCGATCTGGCGCAGCGCCAACCGGTCATCGTCGTCGGCGCCGAGATCGCGGAGAAGCTGTTCGAGAACATTCCGGCGGTCGGTCGCGACGTCCGCATTCTTGGCGAGCGCTACACCATCGTCGGTGTGATCAAGCCCAAGGGCCGAGTGCTCGGACAGTCGTTCGATGCGTTCGTGCTCATGCCGCTCAACCGCTTCGAAATGTTGTACGGCCGGCGCAGCACCACGACGATCTCGGTCAAGATGAGCGAGGCGGTGGACGTCGCGCCCGCGATGGCTCGGGCCGAAGAAGCGATGCGCATCGCGCACGGGTTGCGGCCTAACGAGGACAACGACTTCTCCGTCGAGACAGCCGATGCGCTCGTCAACTTCTGGAAGACGCTCACGCGCGTGCTGTTCAGCGTTATTCCCGCGGTGGTCGCCATCGGCATCGTCGTGGGCGGTATCGTCATCATGAACATCATGCTGATGGCCGTGAACGAGCGCACGCGCGAGATCGGCATCAGGAAAGCCGTCGGCGCGACGCGCTCGGACATCAGCCGCCAGTTCTTCGTCGAGACGATCACACTCTCGAGCCTCGGTGGCGCGATCGGGGTTCTCGGCGGATGGATCTTCGCCATCGTCATCGCGTTCGCGTCGCCGCTTCCGGCACGCGTGAGCTACTGGTCCGTGATTCTCGCGCTGCTGCTGGGCGCCAGCGTCGGCGTGCTGTTCGGCGTGTATCCGGCGAGACGCGCGGCACGCCTCGATCCGATCACCGCGTTGCGCGCGGAGTAGACCATGCGGCGTATCGTGACGAGGACCCTAACGTGAAACTTCTCGACCAGCTCCGCGAGAACATCGGCATCGCGTTCGACGCCCTGCGCACGAGCAAGCTGCGCTCGGCGCTCACGATTCTCGGAGTGGTGATCGGCGTATCGACCGTCATGTCGATGGCGGCCATCGTGCGCGGCATCCAGAAGCAGATCGTGCGGACGATCGAGATCGCCGGCCCCACGACGTTCTACGTCGTGAAGGTGTACTCGCAGACGCCGTTGAACCCGGACGCGCTGCCGAGGTGGGTGCGCGTCCGCCCCAATCTGACGAAGTACGAAGCTGACCGGATCGCGGCACTCCCCGAGATCTCGTACGGCGCGATCTGGGCGCAGATCGCTGGCCGGCTCGAATACCAGGGACAGCGAACGCAGGTAACCCAGATCTTCGGCGCCGACGACAGGTACACGGAGATTCAAGGCGGGGAGTTGACCTCGGGGCGCTGGTTCACGCGCGCGGAGTTGGCCGCCGGATCCTCCGTCGCCGTGGTCCAGGAGAACGCGGCGCGTCGGCTGTTCGGCCGCGAGAATCCGGTCGGAAAGACCATTCGGCTCGGCGGGCGTCCAGTCGAGGTCATTGGCCTCTACGTCCCGCCGGAGAACATCTTCGCGCCGCCGGGTGCGGAGACGGGCGCCATCGTTCCGTACGTGCTGCTCGATCACCAGTTCACGATCGACCATACGAACGGTCAGTACATCGCGATCAAGCCTCGCGCGAACGTCACGGTCGAACAGGCCCAGGAGGCCGTCACCGTGCTGCTTCGCGAGCTACGGCACCTCCGGCCCGCGGACAAGAACTCGTTCGACCTGATGACGCAGGACCAGATCCTCGACATCTTCGACAAGCTCACTGGCGCGTTCTTCCTCGTCATGATCGTGCTATCATCGGTCGGGCTCATGGTCGGAGGCATCGGCGTGATGGCGATCATGATGGTGTCCGTCACGGACCGCACGAGGGAGATCGGCGTCCGAAAAGCGCTCGGTGCCACGCGAGGCGACATCATGCTCCAGTTTCTCATCGAGGCGGCCACGCTGACCGGGATCGGCGGGGTGATCGGGATCGCGCTCGGGCTGGGTATGGGCGGTATCGTGACGAAGCTGATGAAAGTCGATGCGGCGCCGCCTGCGTCTCTTACGGCGATCGCCGTCACGGTGTCGATCGGCATCGGCGTCATCTTTGGCCTTCTGCCCGCCCGCCGAGCGTCACGGCTGGACCCGGTCGAAGCCCTCCGGTACGAGTAGCTCGTGTTAGGTTCCGCGCATGTCTGATTTGCACGTTCTCGCGATCTTCGCCCACCGAGACGACGCCGAGCTCACATGCGGCGGCACCTTGATCAAGCTCGCCGGTCAGGGGCACCGAGCCGGGATTCTCGATCTCACCGCCGGCGAGATGGGATCACGCGGGTCCGCCGATCTGCGCGGGGCGGAGGCGGATCGCGCGGCAGCGATCATGGGCCTCGCGGTGCGCGAGAACCTCGGGCTGCCTGACGCGGGCATCATGAACACGCCGGAGACCCGTCGTCTCGTGGCGCGGGTCATCCGGCGGCTTCGTCCGACGATCGTGATCGCGCCCGCTCAGCAGGGGCGACATCCCGATCACCGGATTGCGTCCGAGCTCGTGCGCGACGCGTGCTTCATCTCGGGGCTCGCCAAGATCGAGCCCGATCTGCCGAAGCACCGTCCGCGGAAGGTCATTCACTGCCTTTCGTATCGCGAGGATCATCTGCGCCCGACGTTCGTCGTCGACATCTCGGCCGAGTTCGAACGGAAGCTCGAAGCGATTCGCTGCTACGGGTCACAGTTCGATAGCGTCACGCAGGCGGGCGAAGTGTACCCGAACGGCGATCCGCTGTACGACATCGTCCGTCATCAGGCCGCGCACTACGGTTCGTTGATCCGCACGCGCTACGGCGAGCCATTCTTCACGACCGAGACGATGCGCGTCGACGACATCACCACGCTCGAGGTAGCGACGTTTTGACCCCTCCCGACGAGTCGCACGCTGCCGCTCCCGTATCGTACGGGTCCTACCTCGCGCTCGACGAGCTTCTCTCGCTGCAGCGGCCGCGCGCGGTGCCGGAGCACCCCGACGAGCTGCTGTTCATCGTCGTGCATCAGGCGAGTGAGCTGTGGTTCAAGTGCATTCTCCATGAGATGGACCAACTCGTCGCGGCGATGGAGCGCGGTGAAGTCATGTACGCCGTCCTCACCGTCCGGCGTATCAACGCGCTCGTGCAGATCGTTTCGTCGCAGCTCGCCGCGCTCGAGACGATGCCGCCCCAGCACTTCGCGCAATTTCGCGGCTACCTCGGCACGTCGAGCGGTTCGCAGAGCGTGCAGTTCCGCGCGCTCGAAGCAGCGTCGGGATCGCGCGATCCACACTTCATGCACGTGATCCAGGAACACGGTGAGGTTCCGGATCTCATCAAGCAGGCGCTCGGGCGCCCGACACTGGAGGAGCTATTCGAGCGCCTGGCGGCGCGCGAAGCCGTGACGGTGGAGTCGCTCTACACCGGTCCCGCTCCCACGCCGCTGTTTCTGCTGGCCGAGGGGCTGTTGGAGTACGACTCGGGATTTGCCAGGTGGCGATTTCTGCACGTGCAGCTGGTCGAACGCATCATCGGGCCGGCCACCGGCGGAACCGGCGGTACGTTAGGCGCGCGCTATCTCCAGCGAACGATCGCGCAGCGATTCCTGCCACGCCTGTGGGCAGTGCGGGCGAAGTTCTACAACGCGACATCGCCGGACACCGCGGGCGGCGATTCGACGGGGGACGCGAGTCCGCGGTGATCCGGGACATCAGCATCGCGCTGCGAGAAGGCACGCCTGAGTGGCCCGGCGATACGCCGTTCGCCTGCCGATGGGCGACGCTCATCGCCAACGGCGAGAGCGTGAACGTGTCGGCAGTGATCGGGAGCCCGCACGTCGGGACGCATGCTGACGCGCCGCTCCACGTGCGCGATGGCTGGCCCGGTTCGCATGAGCTGCCGCTCGAGGCGTTCGTCGGCCCGGCGACCGTGGTGGACGTCAGCGGGCATTCGGGCGTCATCGAGGCCGACGCGTTAGGCTACGACCCCGAAGCCCACGGCGAACGGCTGCTGCTGAGAACCGGCAGGACGATCGCCGGCGGCCAGTTTCCTAACGAGTGGCCGACGCTGAGCGAGGCGTGCGTGCGCGCGCTGGTCGGGCGTGGACTGCGGCTGCTGGGCGTTGATGCGCCGTCGGTGGACACGAGGGAAAGCAAGACGCTCCCGGTGCATCACATGCTGTTCTCGGGCAACGCATACATCCTCGAGAATCTCGATCTGCGCCGCGTGCCCACGGGGCCATACGAGCTGATCGCGCTTCCGCTCAAGTTCATGGCGCTGGATGCCGCGCCCGTGCGCGCCGTTCTCCGCGACGTACAGGGCTGAGACACGCGGGTGACCACGCCGCCCGGCTACGCGATTCGCGCCGACCAGCTCACGTGTGACTTCGGCCCGGTGCGAGCACTCGACTCCCTCTCGCTCGAAGTGCCCAGCGGGATCGTGTTCGGATTTCTCGGACCTAACGGCGCCGGGAAAACCACAGCCATCCGCGCGTTCCTCGGTCTCATCGATCCGAGCGCGGGCCGGGCCGAAGTCCTCGGCTTCGACACCCGCCGGGAAGCGACGACAATTCGCACGCGCTGCGGCGCGTTGCTCGAGCATCCTGGCCTGTACGAGCGACTCACAGCGAAGGCGAACCTCGACTTCTATGGGCGTGCGTGGCACATACCGCGGCCCGTCCGGCAGGATCGCATCCGCGAGTTGCTGACGCGGTTCGGACTGTGGGACCGACGCGACGACCCAGTCGGCCGCTGGAGCCGTGGCATGAAGCAGAAGCTGGCGGTCGCGCGCGCTGTGCTGCATCGCCCCGCTCTGGTATTTCTCGATGAGCCGACGTCCGGGCTGGATCCGGTGGCGACCGTGGGCCTGCGTGAGGATCTCGCCGCGCTCGCCGCCCAGGAAGGCGTCACCGTGTTCCTGACCACGCACAATCTCAACGAAGCCGAACGGCTGTGCGCGCAGGTCGGTGTGATTCGCGGCGGGAAACTGCTCGCCGTCGGTAGTCCCGAGTCGCTCCGTGCGCGACGCGATTCCGGACGCGTGCGCATCTCCGCCCGCGGATTGACCGAGGAGCTACTCATGTCGCTCCGGGCACGGCCGGACATCCAGTCAGCGGCGGCGGACGACGGTCAGCTGTCGCTCGCCCTCCGGAATGGCGCGAACGTCGCACCGATCGTGGCGTGGCTCGTCCAGCACGACGTCGAGGTGGAGGAGGTCGTGAAGACGCGCGCGACACTCGAGGACGCGTTTCTCGATCTCATGGGGCTGGACGCCGCCGGACCGGCGCTCGGCAGGGGTGACGCGTGATCGCGGACATCTGGACGGTCACCTGGAAGGAGTGGCAGGAGTTCCGCGATCAGCTGCTGTCGCTGCGCCGCGGCGGCCTGTCGGCGCTGATCCTCGCGCTCATTCTCGGCGTCGTGGCGCCGGTGCAGCTCGGACCGGAATGGGTGCACTCCAGGATCGTCATTGCGTACTGGCCATTCCTCGCCGCCACGATGGTCTCGTCGCTCATTGCCGATTCGGTCGCGGGAGAACGCGAGCGGCACACGCTCGAGACGCTGCTGGCGAGTCGATTGTCCGATTCGGCGATCCTCATCGGGAAGATCATCGCTGCCGTGCTGTATGGGGTGGGGTTCGCCGTCGCGAACATGCTGATCGGTCTCGTCGCGGTGAACATCGCCTATCGCGAGAGCGCGCCCATTCTGTTTGCACCGCAGCGGTTCGCGGTGACCATCATCCTCACAATTCTGGCCTCGCTGCTCATGGCCGGCATTGGCGTGTTCATCTCGCTCCGCGCGTCGACCGTCAAACAGGCGCAGCAGGCGTTTGGGATCGCGATCATTGTCATCACCATGGGGCCGCTGCTGCTGTTCAACGCGCTGGCGCCGGAGATGCGTGAAAGCCTCGTGCGGCGCATTGCGGACGTCGGAGAGTCCCGAATGGAGACCTATGCGGTCGGGATGCTCTTCGTCATGTCCGCGATTGTGATCGGCGTGGCGCTCGCGAGGTTCAAGCGAGGCAAGCTGGTGCTGGACTGACTAACCCCGGCCAAGCCTTCTCCGGGTTTATCGCCAAATGCTATATTGACTTATGCCACAGCCCGTCTATCTCGACCACGCAGCGACCACGCCGGTGCGCCCGGAGGTCGTCGCAGCGATGGAACCGTTCTACGGTCCGCGATTCGGCAATCCCTCGAGCGTTCATCGTTGGGGGCGTGAGGCGCGCGCTGCTCTGGACGAGGCGCGTGAGCGCGTTGCCCGGTGCCTTGGTGCAAAGCCGGACGAGGTGTGCTTCACGTCTGGGGGCACGGAAGCGGACAACCTCGCGATCCTCGGCCCACTGCGCTCGCAGCGCGCGAAGGGACGCACCGCGATCGTCACGTCTCCGATCGAGCACAAGGCCGTGCTCGAGACCGTGCATCACGCGGCGCGCAATGGCGTGACGGAGCGCATGCTCGGCGTTCTGCCTAACGGCGTGGTCGATCTGTCGTCCGTCGATGACGTCGTTGACGACTCGGTGGCCGTGTGCACGGTCATGTGGGTCAACAACGAGATCGGAACCATCCAGCCCGTTCCGGAGATCGCGAAGGCCGTGAAGGCGCGTGGTGGCGTCATGCACACGGATGCCGTGCAGGCATTCGGCAAGCTCGCCATCGATGTGAAGACCGTGCCCGTCGACCTCCTGACGATTTCAGGGCACAAGATCGGAGCGCCAAAGGGCGTCGGCGCGATGTTCATCCGACGCGGCACACAGATCGACCCAATGTTCCATGGTGGATCTCAGGATCGCGGACGACGTCCAGGGACCGAGAACGTTGCTGCTGCCGTCGCGCTTGCGTGTGCGGCGGAGTTGGCGATCGCCGAGCACGACGCCGAGTGTACGCGTCTCGCGTCGCTGCGAGATGCGCTGGAGGAGGGATTGGTGGCGCGCATCCCCAATGCGGTCGTGCACGGCCGGGGTGCACCGCGAGCGGCGCACATTCTCAACCTCTCTGTTCCCGGCACCGACAGCGAATCGCTGCTCATGGCGCTCGACCTCGCGGGTGTTGCGGCCTCCTCTGGCTCTGCGTGTCAGAGCGGAAGCGTCACGCCATCGCACGTGCTGCGGGCCATGGGTGTTCGTCCGGAGCTCGCGGTGGCGGCCATTCGCATGAGCCTCGGCGCGCTCACGACGCCGGAGTGCGTGAGCCGCGTCGTCGAGCTGTTCCCTGCCCTGATCGCGAAGGCCCGCCGCCTGTCTGGTGTGGCGTAGCTGATCATGGGAGAGCGCGTGCTGGTCGCCATGTCTGGCGGCGTCGATTCATCGGTCGCCGCGGCGATGCTCGTCGAGCAGGGCTACGACGTCATCGGCGCGACGATGAAGCTGTTCTGCTACGGCGACGACGTTCCCGACCGGCCGTGCTGCTCGCTCGACTCCATCAACGACGCGCGGCGCGTCTGCGAGAAGCTCGGCGTGCCGCACTACGTGCTCAACCTCGAGAGCGCGTTCAGTCGCGACGTGATCAATGACTTCGTCGCCGAGTACGCGGCCGGCCGCACGCCGATTCCGTGCGTCCGCTGCAACACGTTCACGAAGTTTCGGGATCTGTTGCGCAAGGCCGACGCGCTGGACGCACCGTGGATCGCCACCGGCCACTACGCGCGCACGCGGAACGGAGAGTTGCTGCGCGGCCGGGACGCGGGCAAGGACCAGAGCTACTTCCTGTGGGGCATCGACCGCTCCGTCGTTAGGCGCATGCTGCTGCCCGTCGGCGAGATGACGAAGCCCGAGACGCGCGATCGGGCTCGAGCTCTGGGTCTCACGGTGGTGGCGGACAAAGTCGAGAGCCAGGACATTTGCTTCGTGCCCGACGGCGATCACGCGAAGATCATCGCCCGCCGGCTGGGCGCCGACACGCCGTCGCTCGCCAGAGGCCCCGTAGTCCTCGTAGACGGCACTGTAGTGGGCGAACACGAAGGGTACGCCCGCTACACCATAGGCCAGCGGCGGGGCGTTCCTGGGGGATTCTCGGAGCCGATGTACGTGGTCGGGATCCGGCCGGCTGACCGGGCGGTGGTCATCGGCCCGCGGGATGCATTGCTGGGGCGCGGCGTCGTGGCCTCCGAGATGAACTGGCTCGTCGACGCGCTGCCGGTCGGGTCACCGGTCCAGGTCCAGGTGCGCCACCGCGGAACACCCACGCCTGCGGAGATCGTTCGCATCCAGGGTGGAGAGATCGAGCTCGCGCTGGAGGAGCCAGTGGCGGCGATCACGCCGGGCCAGTCGCTCGTGCTGTACGATGGCGAGCGTGTCCTGGGTGGCGGTTTCATCGAGCGCGGCGGTGCCGCAGCGCGGATGACACTCCCGGTGCTGGCTGCCTAACGATCCAGATGTGGCGATCCAGTTCACCGCGCCAGGGCCGGTGGGGACTACGATTTGGCGGATCGGTACTGCGAAACTACCGGATACGGCTTTGCATTCCCGGCCGCTTCGCGCCGCGGTCGATGGGAACTGCGATTGGGCGGATGAAACGGAAGAAGCAGGATACCGCTCGGTAGATCCCGCTCCTCACGCAACGAGCCGGGATTGGTGGGAACGGCCGCTCGGGAGACTCCTGCGTCCCGAGCGGCCGATCCCATTCATTCATGGTCTGCCACGAGCCAGCGTCGAATGCAAAGTTGTATCCGGCCGTTTTCCGTGTCATCCGCCAAATCGCAGTTCCCACCGACCGCGGCGGGACGATGCGTGAATGCAAAGCCGTGTCAGTACTTCAGGCCACCCGCCTCGGCGAACTCGCGCATCATCCGCTCCTGCTCCTCCGAGAGCTTCTCGGGCACCGAGATCTGTACCTCTATGATCAGGTCACCGCGCTGCCCGTCCTTGTCGATCCCCTGACCTCGGACCCGGAAACGTCGGCCCGACGCCGTCCCAGCCGGGATGCGGATCGCGACGCGCTTGCCATCGAGCGTCTTCACGCTGATCCGCGAGCCTAACGTCGCCTGCGCGATGTTGATCGGCACCGTCGCGATGAGGTCGAGTCCTTCGCGCTTGAAGAAGCGATCCGGCAGCACCTGCAACGTGATGATGAGATCGCCCGGTGGCGCACCAGCCGATCCACGACCGCCCTGCCCTTTGAGACGAATCTTCGTCCCGGTATCCGAACCAGCAGGCACAGTGATCATCACCTTCTTGCGATTCCGCACTTCACCGGCGCCGTTGCACTTCGGGCATCGCTCCGACGGAATCTGCCCACGGCCAAGACACATCGGGCACGGACGGTTCACCGCGAATCCGCCCTGACCGAACGAGATCACGCCACGCCCGTTGCACTCCGGACACGTCTTCAGCGTCGCGCCCGGCGCCGCGCCGGATCCATTGCAGACATCGCACTCCTCGTTGACCTCGAGCTCGACCGACACCTTGTCGCCAACGGCCGCCACGCGGAACGGGACCTCGAGCGTCGTTTCGACCGTCTGACCGCGCTGTTCAGCGCGCGGCCGCGCGCCAGCGGCACCCGGCCGCTCCGCTCCGCCGCCACCGAACATGGACGCGAAGAGATCGCCCAGCCCGCCGATGCCGCCAATGTCGAAGTCCTGAAAGCGGAAATCCTGCTGTTGCCCCGCGCCAGGCGACCCGCCACTCGGGCGCGGGCCGCCTGAAGGGCGCGCGCCACCACCACGCGCGCCACCAAAGCCGGAGAACGCGCCGAGACGTCGCATGTCATCGTACTGTTTCCGCTTCTCGGCATCTCCGAGAACGGTGTAGGCCTCCGAGATCTCCTTGAAGCGCTCGGCGGCTTTCGCGTCGTTCAGGTTCTTGTCGGGATGGTGCTTGGCGGCGAGCCGGCGGTATTGCTTCTTGATCTCGTCCTGGGATGCGGACGACGAGACCCCGAGGACCGCGTAGAAGTCCTTCGTTTGCGCCATGGATCAGGTCACGGGTCTGTCAGCCGTTCCACTGCTTTACGACCACGCGGGCCGGACGCAGCAACTGGCCGTTGAAGACGTAGCCACGCTGGTAGACCTTCCCCACCATGTGGTCGTCCTCCGGCGATAGTGCGGGCTCGGTACCGACAGCCTCGTGCACCTTTGGGTCGAACGGGTGATCGATCGGGTCAATGACTTCCAGGCCGTGCCCGGCCAGCGACTTCATCATTTTCTTCTCGACCATGTCGGCCCCCTGCACGACGGTCGATGAATCCACCGTCGCGGGGTCGACGTGGGCGAAACGGGTGAGGTCGTCGAGCGCCTCGATCAGTCCGCGAACCATCTCGCCCTGCGCCCGCCAACCAGCCTCCTGACGCTCGCGAGCCGCGCGCTTCCGGAAGTTGTCGTACTCGGCTGCGAGTCGCAGATGCTTTTCCCGCTGCTCGTCGACGCGGCGACGCCAGTCGTCGCGCGTGGAGAGCTGGGCAACGTCGCTTTCGGTGTCGGGGGCCGCGCTGCCATCGCCCTGTTCACTCTCTGGAGACTGCTCGGTCGGAGGCATCTGATCGCCGTCGCCACTTTCCCACGCGTCACTGCCTGCCGCGCGCTCGAAAGCGTCCTCCGAATTCGAAGGGTCGGAATTCCGTTTCTTATCGTTCATTGCAACGCCGCTAGGGTCCGGTGAAATGTCTTCCGCTCATGCACGGGGTGCAACACGCCCACATGAGATGTGCCGAGATGTGTGGTGACAACGGGCAACGCCTGTGCCCTGAACGTCTGCCGATGCGGCAGACCCGGTTCAGCCAGCCACCATTCGTCGTACGAGATCCAACGCCGCCTGTGTCGCGCGGAAGCGAATCTCCGCACGATCGCCGATGAACCGCGACCCGTGAGTGCGCACGTCGCCCCGGACGTCTACCGCCATCCAGACCAGCCCCACGGGCTTGTCCGGTGTGCCGCCGCCAGGGCCGGCGACGCCGGTGATCGAAACGCCGATATCGACGCCGAGTCGGCGGCGTACACCAGTCGCCATCTCGCTCGCCACTTCTTCGCTCACAGCGCCATGGCGCTCGAGCGACTCCGTGGTCACCCCCAGAAGACCCTTCTTGACGCCGTTCGAGTACGCGATGACTCCGCCGATCACGACGGAGCTCGACCCCGATATGGCCGTGAGCCGAGCGCCGAGCAAGCCGCCGGTACAGCTCTCTGCGACAGCAATGGTGAGACCGCGCGCGTCACACTCGTTCAGCACCACTGACGCGAGGTCGGTTTGATTCTCGGCGTATGCATAACGCGCCGCGATTTCGCGGAGCGCCGCGATCCCCTCCGTGAGAGCGGCGTCCGCGGCGTCGGGCGCGAGATCCCGTGCGGTGAGCCGCAGGTCGACACCTTCCTGGCCCGGCAGGTACGCGAGTGACAAGCCGTCGATCCCATCGGCCAGCGGACCAAGCAGCTCGGCGAGCTTCGACTCGGCCACGCCGGTGGTTCGCAGTGTTCGCGATCGCACGACGACGCGCTGCTGGCCATCGAGTCGAGCGGTGAGACGTGGGAAAAGCTCGTCAGCGAGCATGCCACGCATCTCGCGCGGCACGCCTGGCAACATCGCGCACCAGCGTCCACGCTCGTCTTCCAGCCAGATCCCGGGTGCCGTGCCGTGCCGATTCGTGAGGACCGTGGCGCCACGCGGGATCATGATCTGCGTGCGATTTGTTTCCGGTATCTCACCACGCCCGCGTTCCTTCCACAACGCGCGCAACGCCTCCCACCTATCCTCGTCAGGCACCAGATCGCGACCGAACAGCTCCGCAATGGCAGGACGCGTGCGATCGTCGCTCGTCGGCCCGAGCCCTCCGGTGGTGATGACAGCGCCGGTTCGATCGAGCGCCTCGCGAACAGCGGACGCGATGTCGTTTGCATCGTCGCCCACGGTTGCTCGCCGGACGATAGACACCCCGATGGACGCGAGCTCACGCGCGAGGTGCGCAGCGTTGGTGTCGACGGTGTACCCGAGCAGCAGCTCGTCACCGATCGTGATGATTTCGAGAAGCATGGAAGAAAGCTATCAGCTGACGGCTGACAGCTCTCTATTTTTACCTTCCCGCTTCTCGCGGCGAACCGCCGAGCACGTACCCGAACCGGCGCGCATACAGGCCAAGCGAGTACAGCGTGAGCCCCACGGCACCAATCATGGACACGGTCGATGCAATGCCGTTGAACATCGCAAAGTAGCGCCACGCGTCGGACGTCCAGTGCATCTCTGTCGCTGCCGCCGCGGCGAAGAACCAGAAGAACGCCGATCCCGCCCACGCCGATTGAAAGCCCGTCTTCCATTTCGCCGGGCCGATGGCCGAGATGATGATGCCTCGGCGTGCGGCGTATTGGCGGAAGATCGTCATCAGCGCTTCGCGCCCGAGCACGACGAGCACGACCCACAACGGGAAGCTCACGAGGCCAAACGGTGTCACCAGGGGCCACGCTTCGTGCGGACCCGACATCACGGGGCCGATCGTTCCCCGGACCGCCCAGTCGTCCGGCGCCGGCAGCGGCGACACCAGCGGGAGCCCGCGGGTGAGCCACCACATCGGCCCGAGCGTACAGAGCAGCAGGAGCTTGTCGGCAATCGGATCGAGGAGCCGCCCGAGGTCCGTCTCGAGGTTGCGCGACCGCGCGAGCTTGCCGTCGTAGTAGTCGGTCACCGCGGCCGCGACGTACAGCGCCCACGCGGCGAGGCGCAGTGGCCACGACGGCATGATCACCATCCACGCCACGACCGGCGCGACGGCAATGCGGACGGCGGTGATCGCGTTAGGCAGGTTCACGTGGACGGCGTTGCGGTGGACGGCAGTGGAAATCGTGACGGCGTACCAGGCGCTAGGCGAGCGACTTGAGCACCAGCTTGCTGACCGCTTTCAGCGTGTCGAACACTCCGTCGCCGCTGACCGCGACCCCTTCGAAATACGTCGCGCGTTCCACCCATTCGCCAGTGGGAATCTGCTCGATCAGATTCTCGCCGGCGTGGTACGGGTCCGGCGCCACGCGCTGCCGAGCGGCGTCACTCACTTCCCACCCTGGGTTGAGCTGTGCCTGCAAGTCGCGGATGGGCGCGGCATTCGGCAGATCGCGTTTGTTGTACTGGATGACGAACGGCATCTTCGGCAGATCGTACCCGTACTCGGCCATGTTGTCGTACAGGTTCTGCATCGACTCCTGATTCGCCTCCATACGCTCCATCTGGGAGTCGGCGACGAACACGATGCCGTCCACGCCTTTCAGAATGAGCTTCCGGCTCGCGTTGTAGTACACCTGCCCGGGCACAGTGTACAGATGGAAACGCGTCTTGAAACCGCGGATCGTTCCGAGGTCAACGGGCAGGAAGTCGAAGAACAGGGTCCGCTCCGTTTCCGTCGCGAGCGAGATGAGCTTCCCGCGCGTGCTCGGTGAGACCTTGCCGTAGACGTGTTCGAGGTTCGTCGTCTTGCCGCCGAGTCCCGGACCGTAATACACGATCTTACAGTTGATCTCGCGCGAGGCGTAGTTGATCATCGACATCGGGTCGGCCTCGCGTTACTGGAACAATCGGTCGATCTCGTCGTCGGCATCGGCGAGAACGTTAGGCTGGCCGGCGCCGGATTGGCTTCGGCGGAACACTTCCTCGAACAACCGGGACAGCTCGTCGACAGTCTGTCGCATCTTCAGGCGCACGAGTCCGAGTGTCGTCCGGTTATCGAACAACACGACGAGAATGACGCGCCGCGCGACGTCCGCGAGGAGCATCGACTCTCGCTCTCCCTGATGGAAGAGAGTGTTGAAGTCGGTCTCCCCAATCAGTTTCGCCAGCTGATCGTTCGCGCTGAAGTCCGCCGCGGTGAGCGTCGCGAACGCCGTCGCGTCGAAGGTCGGCTTCTCACCGACCGTCGTCACGAGCTGGCCGCTGCGATCTACGAGGAGAGCGCATCGAGCGTTGCTGTCGTACAGAAATCGTTGCAGTAACTGGTTGATCGCCCCGAAATCATCCTCGGTGAACGACCAGCTCGTAGCACCTACGGGCATGGCTCTCGTGGTTGGGCCGAAGCGTCAGGCCAGTTGGCGCTCGACCCGATCGAGGAGTCGGCGGGCGCGGCGCTTGAAATCATCGCGCTGCTCCCAGCGAATGTAGTCCCTGAGCAGGCTCGCCGTTTCCGGCGTGCGTTGCCCGCGGAGGTAGCTCAGCGCCGCGAACCGGCGCATCGGACGGGCGTTGAACAGGTCGCGCTTCCGCGCGTGCTGCTCGCGACTCCAGAGCAGAATGCCGGCCGCAAAGCCACCCACGAACCCCAGCGCGACAAGGCGCGATCCGCGTGCGCTCGACGTGAACGCCATGGCTCAGACCATCTCCCGGCGTGCGGAAAGCGCCTGCGCAATGGTCACGCCGTCTGCGTATTCGAGGTCGCCGCCAACAGGAAGCCCACGCGCGATCCGCGTGACGGCAAGACGATAGGGTGCAAGCTGTCGCTGAACGTACAACGCTGTTGCCTCCCCCTCGAGACTTGGATTTGTGGCGATGATCACCTCGCGAACCCCACCCTGCGACACACGATCCACGAGGCGGTCGATGGTCAGATCCTCGGGGCCGACGCCATCGAGCGGCGAGAGCCGGCCACCGAGCACATGATACAGGCCTCTGAACTCACCGGCGCGTTCGATTGCGCCGATATCCGACGCTTCTTCGACGGCGCAAATGAGCGCGGCGTCACGCCTCTGATCACGGCAAATCGCGCACAACTCTTCCTCGGTCAGATTGAAGCACCGAGTGCATGGCCGGACTCGCTCAGCGAGCGTGACGAGCGCCGTTGCCAGCCGCTGGCTGAGCTCGGCCGGCTGCCGCAGGAGGTGGTACGTGAGCCGCAACGCCGTCTTCCGGCCAATACCGGGGAGGCGTGAGAGCTCGGTCGCAAGATCCTCGATAGCGGACACTAGCGGGAACCGCCTGACGCGGCTCTCAGAACGGCAGCTTGAACGGGAGGTTCATCCCGCCTGCGAGCTTGCCCATCTCCTCCTGCGCCAGATCCGCGGCCTTCTTCTGCGCTTCGACCACCGCCACGAGGACGAGATCCTCGAGCATTTCGACGTCCAATGCGTTCACGACCGTCGGGTCGATCTTGATCTTGCGGATCTGACCCTTTCCGTCGGCCTCGACGGAGACCATACCGCCGCCCGACGCCGCGTTGACGGTGCGAGATTCGAGGTCGTCCTGAATCTTCTTGAGTTGACCCTGCATCTGCTGCGCCTGCTGCAGGATCTTCATGATGTCGGCCATCGAGACGCTTGGGCTCTGGTGAAGTGGCGAAAAGCTATTCGGCGCTCGCGTCGCACCGCAAGCGGACACGGACGTGCCTGCCTCTGGGTGTTTCTGTCTCTGGTCGACGCTGGAAGAATCAGTCCAGAAGCTCGAGATCGAGCGCGTCGATCGCCGCGCGGAGTACGGGATCCTGCTTCCTGAGTGATGCCATCCGCTGCTCGCGGATCTCCTCTTCAGTAACGCGACGCGATGCACCGGACGCGGCCTTCCCTTCGGGGCGCGCGATCGCGATCCGATCGACCGCCGGGTAGAAGGATTTCACGACGCCGAGTAAATCCGCCTTCCCCATGTCGAGGCCGTCAGCGGACGCGACGTCGTCGATGCGGATCGTGAGCATCCCGGAGGCCGAGATGGCCGACGGCACTGCCTGCTCCAGATATGGTGCAAGCAGAACGCGAGTCTCTCGAACGGCAGCGACAATGTCGTCCCATCGTTCCGTGAGCACGTTGATCGTCGGCAACGTGGGCGTGACCGCTGACGGCGCGCGCGACTGCACGCGCGACGCCGTAGCGGTGGCCGTCGCGGCGCCTGCGACCGTCGGTGCGCGCGCCGCGGACACCGTCGTCGACGATGCCGACGGTCCCCACGGCGGCTCGCCACGCGGGCCCGAATCGCGATCGCGGACGACTGGCGGGACGACGGGACGATCCGCTGGAGGCCCAGGGGGTTCGGCCATTGCTCGCCGAGGGACATCGGAGGCGATGCTACTCTGCCCCGCGGACGACCGCACTGACGGGGTGCCGCCCGACGACGCGCCTCGCGATCCCGCTCCCGAATTCCCGCCATCACCGAGTCCGCGCAAGACGTCCTCGATGGCGACCGTGCGGTCGAGCAGCGCAAATCGAATCAGGAGCGTTTCGAGAAGTAGTTGCTGCTGCCCGCTCTTCCGAAACCGCTGTTCGAGCTCGCCGATGGCGGTGAGCATTCGCAGCAGGTCACCGGCAGAGATACGATCACGTCGCGCTTCGAGCGTGGCGCGCGCACGATCGGACACTTCCACCGTGGAAGACCCGAGCACGACAGCGAGTTGCGCGCGGAGCATGTCGGCGAGTCCGGTGAGGAAGATGCCGAAGTCGACTCCGGAATCGCCGAGACGCTGGACCAGCGGGAAGACATCACCGGCGCGTCGCGCGGCGATGACATCGAGCACGGCGAGATACTCGTCTTCGGGCACGATCCCGAGCGCGTCGCGAACGCGTTCGGCCGTGAGCGCCCCCTCGCCTAACGACAGCGACTGGTCGGTAAGACTGAGGGCGTCGCGCATCGAGCCATCGGCCGCGCGCGCGATCATCGCGAGCGCTTCGGGCTCAGCCTCGATGTGCTCGTCCGCGAGCACGGTCTGGAGACGGGCCTTCACGTCAGCGGGCCCGATACGCCGGAAGTCGAAACGCTGCAGTCGGCTCAGCACCGGTGCGGCCGCCTGCGCGATCTTCTGCGGTTCCGTCGTCGCGAACACGAAGACGACACGCGGTGGTGGCTCCTCGAGTACCTTGAGCAGCGCGTTCCACGCTTCGCGCGTGAGCATGTGTGCCTCGTCGACGATGTAGACTTTGTACCGATCGTCGCCGGATGGCGCGTACATCGCGCGTTCACGCAGGTCCCGCGCATCGTCGACGCCGCGGTTGGACGCCGCGTCGATCTCGATCACGTCGAGACTCGCAGACCCGCTCCAGATGCGCTGGCAGGAATCGCAGACGCCACACGGCTCGCCGTCGGGCGCTCGATTCTCGCAGTTGAGCGCCATCGCGAGGACGCGGGCGAGCGTCGTTTTCCCGACGCCCCGCGGGCCACACAGCAGGTAGCCGTGGGCCACGCGTCCGCGAGCGATTGCGCCCTTGAGCGTGTTCGAGACGTGCGACTGGACCGCGACGGACGCGAAGTTGCGCGGACGGTATTTGCGCGCGAGAGCGAGCATTACTGTCGGGAACGGGAAATCGGGAACCGAGAACGGAACGGCGGAGGGTCCGACGCGACGGAGCCTCGCTCGACGCCGCCGTGGCACTCGAGCGAGGCTCCGAATCTTTCGCGCGTCGCTCGCGCGATCAAGCGTGGTGGTGCTGCAGTGCTGCTTCAGGTGCTGCTTCGCCGGGTGGGCGGGCTGCTGGCCTGCGAACGTTCGAACCGCCTGGGCGGTTCCTCGTTCGCTGTCCCCAGCGGCCACCGCTCACCGCGATACTCCAGGTCTGACGAAGCGACGCAAGACACCACATGCCGCTGCTACCTTCGGGGTCCTGACGGAGTTAGCGGGCTCACGCCCTTCGGGACCTGGAGCACCGGGAAAGGTAGCCGGCCACACACCGCGATTCAACCGCGTTCGAGCACTTCGCGAAGGATCGTTGCGGCCTCGTCGACCTGTGCCGGTGTGACATCGAGATGCGTGACCACGCGGATTCGCGTCGAAGTCCAGACGCTGACGAGCAGACCGCGCGCGGCCGCAGCGCGGGCGACGTCAGCCGCAGTCAACGGTGATCGCACATCGACCATCACGATGTTGGTATCAGGCGAAACGACGTTCACCGTGGTGCATTCGGCCACCATCTTCGCGAACCGTGTGGCGTTCGCGTGATCCTCCACCAGCCGGTCGCGGTGATGTTCCAGCCCGAACAGTGCCCCGGCAGCAATGATGCCTGACTGTCGCAGCGCACCGCCGAAGCGCTTGCGAAAGGTCCATGCGGCGTCGATGAGACGGCTCGAACCCGCCAGCGCCGCGCCGACCGGAGCGCCCAACCCTTTGGAGAACGACACCATCACGGTGTCGGCGCAGGCCGCGTAGTCCGCGACCGCAACGCCCGTGGCAGCTTCCACGTTCCAGAGTCGCGCGCCGTCGAGGTGCAACGGAATCCCCACCGCACGCGCGACGCGCGAGATGTCACGCAGCGACTCGAGCGGTGTCACCACCCCACCTGCGCCGTTGTGTGTGTTCTCGACGGAGACGAGCGACGGCCGCGGCGCGTAGCGTGACGGTGGCCGAACGGCACGCTCGAGGTCACGAGCGTCCCAGGTGCGGCCCGACGGGACAATGAACCGTGGCTGGACTCCTGTCAGCGCGGCTATGCCCGCCCCGGTCAGATTCACGACATGCGCGTCACCGTCCACCAGTATCTCGGTACCGGGCACCGAGTGCACCGCAATCGCGGACTGGTTCGCCATCGTGCCGGTGGGAAAGAACAGCGCCGCTTCTTTCCCGAGCAGCGCCGCTACTCGCGCTTCGAGTCGGCGCGTGGTCGGGTCACCATCGAGGTGGTCGTCTCCGACGTCCGCGGCGGCGATGGCCTGCCGCATGGCGGCAGTTGGCCGCGTGACGGTATCGCTGCGAAGGTCAATGGGCATCCCGGGAACCTAACGTTACAAGCGGCGGATGGGCGAGCGTGGCCGCATCGCCACTCCCGCCCATCGCCCATCCCCACACCGGATGCGACGAGTCGCCTAACCAGTGTTCCGCGAGCCGCAGCGCTTCCAGCGCGCTTACGGCTTCGTTACGCGAACCTTGGGCACGGCCACCTTGGCCGAATCCTTTCGAACGTCGACTTTCGGGACGGCCACGGTCGTCGTGTCCTTGACGATATCGACGTCAGGCGTCTTGATGGTGGTCGTATCGGTCTTGACGTCGACGTTCGGCGTCTGCACCTGGAACTCGTTCTCTCCGGTTTTCTTGCACGCGGCCACCGCCGTCAGCGCCGCGATCGCGAGGGTCAAAGCTGTCTTCCGCACGGTAGGCCTCCAGTTGAGTGCGAACGCTCAGCTGTAGGGCAACCTTTAGGCCAAGGGGAGAATGTGCTATCAGCTAACACGGAACCTCGGAGTCCCGGGGCGTTGAGCCGCGCTGATGGCTTCTTCTCTCAGTCTTCAAATGTTTCCCGCTGCAAACGCCTCACGCGGCGCAGCTCGTACACCTGCCCCACTTCCCCGCCGAGGATGAAGATCATCGCCGCGTAGTAGACCCAGAACACGATGATCACCAGCGCGTACAGCGTTCCCGTGTACACCGACCCCGGGTCGAACTCCGCGACGTACGCGGTGAACACGTTCTTCGCGAGTTCGAACATGGTGCTCGTGAACACCGCGGCGAGCAACGCTGTCTGCCAGCGGATGCGCCGGTTCGGCAAGAACTTGTACAGGCCGAAGAACATCAGCGCGACGAACGTGAACGCGACGAACCTGCCTAACACGTACTCCACCGTGCCCATCACGTCCGCGCGGATGCCGAGCCGCTCGATGATCTGCACGCCGCGCGTCGTCGCGAGCGCGAGGTAGGCGCTCAGCGCGGTATACGCCACGAGCAGCAGCGTCGACATGATCGTGATCTGAATGTCGAACAGCTTCCCGGCGATGATCCCGCGATCCGTCTCGATGTCGAAGACGTCCGCGAGCACGCTCCGCAGCGAGCCGAACAGGCGCGTCGAGAACCAGATGAAGCCGACCGCGCTGTAGACACCAACCGCGCCACGCGTGCGGATGATGTCGATGAGCATAGTGTGGACGGGGCTCTCGGTCGTCTCCGCGTGTGGCGGCAGCAGGCTGTCGATGATCGCGGTGACGTCGGCGAACGTCTGGTCCGCCGAATGATTGAGCAGCGTGGCGAGCCCCGACACGAGCAACAGCACGAACGGAACCGCGACGAGCATGATGTTGAACGCGATCCCACCCGCCAGGAAGAAAATGTTGTCTTCACCGGCGTTATCCCAGACACGCTTCGCGTAATCGCGAAGCGTCCAGGCAACCCGACTGAGGAGAGGACGTCGCGCCACGCTACGGTCCGCGAGCGCCGAAGCTACCGGTCGGGCTCGTCCGACTCGAGGTCTGCGGGTGTCGGCAACGACGCCGGGCTGCCCGACCGCGCGACGTCGACGCCGGCGTTGTAGGCAGCCTTCGTTTCGGCGATCCGACGCTCGAGCTCATCGCGCGCCTGCTGCGCCGCCGCGCGACCCGCTTCCATGGCGCGGGACACCTGACGCTTCTTGAGGTCGATCGCCTGGCGCGCCGTATCGAGCCCCTGCTCGACGCGACCGCGTGCCTGCTCGAACGTTTCGTTCACCGACGTCGTGATATCGCCGGCCACATCCTGCGCCGCTCGCGTCGCGCGCCGAGCGCCCCGACGAATGCCCCGTCGAGTCTCCGCGCCGGACTGCGGCGCCAGGAGCAGGGCCGCGGCCGCACCGACCGCGACGCCGAGGAGGAACGCGCCCACTCCACCCGAGTGCCGTTCGATGATGACCGCTGGTTCGTCGTCGTAATCCACCCTACGCATAGCCTCTCCTCGTCATCTCGCGCCGCTTGTGCGGCGCGGGTCGTGATCGGTCACCAACGCGGTAAGCGAGATCGCCTAACGCCGCTTCTTCGACTTCGCCTTCGCGTGCACCTTCGCCGGCTGGGCGCGCTCGACTACTACCGCATCGCTCGGCTCGTCATCGCGGTTTGCCCCAGGCTCCTCACCATCATCCGCCGAAGCGTCCGCCGCGGTCGCACGTCGTGCTGCCTCGACGCGGGCGCTGACAAACCGCGAGAACTCATCGAACAGTTCGTCGCGCGTCATGCCCATCACCATTGCTCCGCCGTGATCGCCGTTGGACGCGCCAGCGCGATCGGTGGCGCGGCGACGTGGCGGCGACGACGGCGACCCGTACGCGTCGGTGCCCTCCGCGCCAGGCTGCAGATGGCGCGGTGCGATGTCGGCAACCGTGATCACCGGTCCGGTGGCCATGATCACCGCGCGCTCGACGGCGTTCTTCAGCTCGCGCACGTTCCCCGGCCATCGATAGTTCAGAATCCACGACCAGGAGTCGTTATCGAAGCCGGTGACCTTCTTGCCATTCTGCTGTGCATAACGCGCGAGGAACTCGTTCGCGAGCAACTTCACGTCGCCGAGGCGCTCGCGGAGCGGCGGCAGAAAGATCTCGACAACGGCGAGCCGATAATACAGGTCCTCGCGCAGCTCTCCCTCGGCGATGGCCTTCTGCAGATTCCGGTTCGTCGCCGCGACGACGCGAATATCCACCGCAATCTCGCGCTTCCCGCCAAGACGCCGAATGGAACGCGACTCCAGCGCGCGCAGCAGCTTGACCTGGATATCGGGCGCCATCTCCGCGACTTCGTCGAGGAAGATCGTGCCGCCATGCGCCATCTCGAATGCGCCCGCCTTCTCGTTCGTCGAACCGGTGAAGGCGCCCTTCTCGTGACCGAACAGCTCGTTCTCGAGAATGTCTTTCGGAAGCGCCGCGCAGTTCAGCGCGAAGATCGGGCCCTTCGCGCGATCACTCTTGTTGTGAATCGCGCGCGCGACGAGCTCCTTGCCCGTGCCGGACTCGCCGAGGATGAGGACGCTCGCCGTGGACGGTGCGACGGCATCGAGGACGCGGTAGACGGAGCGCATGGCTTCCGACTGTCCCGTGAGCTCACCATAGTGCGTGAGCCCCTCGATCGTCGATGCGAGCTCCTTGATCTTCTGGCGATCGTTGAACTTGTCGAGCGCTTTCGGAATGAGCGCCTTGAGCCGGTTGAGCTTCTCGGCGTTCAGGGGCTTCTCGATATAGTCGTAGGCGCCCTGCCGCATTGCCTGAACGGCGGAATCGACGGTCGCCTGGCCCGTCACGATAATGCACTCCGTCGCGATGCCGCGCGCCTGCAGCTCCTTGAGCAGTGCGAGACCGTCGAGCTTCGGCATCATGAGATCCGCGAGTGCCACACCGAACGTGTCGGTCGCCAAGCGGTCGATGGCCTTCTGGCCATCGAGGGCTACTTCGATTTCGTAGCCCTCGTCCGACAGGATGGCGCCCAGTCCATCGGTGATGGAGCGGTCGTCGTCAGCGATCAGAATCTTCGGCTTCTTCATGAAGAGACGTCTGGAGTGGCGCGTGGATCGACTGCCGGAAAGCGAAGCTCGAGGAATCGTTCGCTCACGGCGATGCGCACGCCGTGTGCAAGCGCGATGGCAACGATCTCAGCATCGGGGAGCGGTGGTACGTGTGTCGCTCCCGTGACGCGGAGAAAGATACCGTCATCGACAGCGATTTCGCACGAAATCGCGTCGCCGTTCGCGAGAGCGGCTAGCACACTGCGCGCCACCGCTGCCCGGACAAGCTCGACGGGCGCGCTCGTTCGCGCACGGCCGTCGCTCTCGTCAGTGATCCTGACCCCTCCTACCCCGCGCAACGCCACGAGTCGCGACAGGCGGGTCACCACTGCCGCTACGTCCGCTGGCGCCGGCTCGGGCCGAGCAAATCCGAGGAGCGCTTCCGCTCCCGCAGTCGCCAGCTCGAACTGGGCCGCGGCGGTGGCGGCAAACGGCGCGATCGCCGCCGCCTCGGCACCGCGAGCCGATCGGCCGCGCACCACCTCGAGGTTCACCGCAACGCCGTTCAAGGCGTTGCGGAAGTCGTGCGCGACGTGGTTTGCCAGCGCCTGAAACGCTTCGGCCCAGAGCGCCGAGCCGCTATCAGTCACTCAGGTCCATGTCGTCTGGGGCGGCGGCGACGTTCTCGTACCCGGCCGTACCGGGCATCGGGCGATGCAACCGCACCGCTTTCACGTGCTCGCCTACCGCGGCTGCGGTGTTACCAACGGCGAGCTGCGTGAACAGGAACTCGAACTTCGCGTCGTAGGCCTTGGCAACGGCTGCCTTCACGTCTTCCGGCAGATCCCAGAGGCGCTGCTTGAACGGGCCGAGCGCTTTTTTCCGCGTCTTGTAGAAGAACTGCTCGTCCGTGTCAGCCGGTTTGCGCTCGTCCTTGGCGTTCGTCCTGAGCCAGTCGTAGATCTCCTGCCGAAGCGGCGCAGGCAGATGATCGAACAGCATGTTCTGGAAGTTCGTCGCCAGGTGAATCTCGGCCGTCTCGGTCCGCGGGAAGTTGTGGAACGCCGTGTCTGGGAGCGTCGACGCGCCATGCTGGACAGCGCCCGAGAGCCCGTATCGTTCGCGGGCCTCTTTCGAGAGGCGCGCGAGCGTGTCGAGATCGAGCGCGACGTCCGCGATCGAGCCGTCCGCGAGGACGACGCCCCCATGCGACGTGCCGGACTGCACGCTGATCTTCGACAGACCGTCCGTGCCCGGCGGGCAGCGCTCGGCCAGCGTGCGGTTGAAGCCGTCCATGAATGCCCGCAGCTCTTCGACGGTGCTGTTCTCCGTTCCGACCTCGCCGATCTCGCCACCGACCGAGATCGTGACCCCCTTCGGCTGCAGCTCACGCACGTAGCGGGTGATGTCGACGCAGGTCTCGTAGTTCAGCCGTTGCTGCGCCGCGAGATCAGGTTTGGACAGGTCGACGAGCGTGGACGTATCGACGTCGATGTTATAGAAGCCGGCCGTGATCGCTTCGAGCGCGAGCTGCTTCACCGCCGCCACTTCGCCGTTAGGGTCCACCGCGAACTTCTTCGCGTTGACCTGGAAGTGATCGCCCTGGATGAATACCGGCCCGCGGAAGCCCTCGCGCAATGCAGCCCCGAGCATCACCGACACGTACTCGGCAGGGCGCTGGTCGGTGTAGCCGATCTCCGACCGGGCAATCTCGAGCAGGAACGCGCCGGCGTTGAGCTTGTTGGCGGTTCGGAAGATCGATCGCGCCGTGTCGTACGCGGCCCCACGGACGTTGATGGCGGGAACCGTGAAGCCGTGAAGCTCTCCGCGGCCGCGCGCCATATAGAGCCCGTTGATAGAGGCTGCGCGCACGCCGACGGCCTCACCAATTTCCCAGATGAGCCATCGGGCGTAGTCCCGCTGCTCGCCGGTCGCGAACACCGCCTCGCGCACCAGGGCGTCCATCTTGGGCGACGCGAGATCTGCCTCGCGCAATACGGTGACGCGTTCGTTCTTGACGCTGATCGCATCGCCAAGCGGGGACGTCCGCGTCTTCACTTGCTCCGGCATGTGCCGCCTCGGGAGAAAGCCGACTACTCGGGTGATGTTCCGGGAAGCTGAGCGCGCTCGAGAGCTGAAGCAACCCCTGCGCCGCGTGTCAGCACAAGCGGCGTTTCACGACTCGTCAATGCGAATCGTGAGGCCGTCGAATGCCGGTGAAACGCCTCGCGGCAGCTCGGCCTCGAGATCCGCGTGGAAGTTGTCGTGCGTCAGATGCGTGAGGAACGTGCGGTCGGCTCCGATCTCACGCGCTGCGCGCACCGCTTCCGGAATGCTCAGGTGCGTCGGATGCTCGGTCCGGAACAGCGCATTGATGACGAGCACCTTCGCGCCGCGCAGATGCTCCATTGCCGCGGGCGGAATCGTCTTCGCGTCGGTCACGTAGGCGAGCGGGCCAATGCGATAGGCGTACACCGTCATCTTGCCGTGCGGCACCGGCACCGCGGTCACATCGATGTCGCCGATCGTCACCGTCTCGTCGCCCGCCAGGGGACGCGCGTCCCCCTCCGGCTTCGACGTTCCCGCGACGGGACGAATGTTGTCGTCGAAAATATACGGGAATCGCTTCGCGAGGTTCTCGAGCGTCGACGGTGGACCATACATCGGCAGTGGGGCGTCGCGCCTAACGGTGATCGCGCGAATGTCGTCCACGCCGTGCGTGTGGTCCGCGTGGTCGTGTGTGAACAGCACGGCGTCCACGCGATCGATGCCGTTCGTCACCAGCTGCAGCCGCAGTTCCGGCGGCGTATCGATCAGCAGGCGCGTCCCGCGCTCCGTCTCGACGACCGCACCGACACGGGTCCGTCGATCACGCGGGTCGGCGGACCGACAGCGGGCGCAATTGCACCCGATCTGCGGGACGCCGAAGCTCGTGCCGGTGCCGAGGAACGTGAGCTTCACACGCGCTCGACGCGGAGCACGTTGGTGGTGCCGGGAACGTCGAAGGGTACGCCTGCCGTGACGAGCACGCGATCACCTTCCTTCGCGAGCCCGCGCGACAGCACGACGTCACGCGCACGCGCGACCATCGCTTCGTAGGTCGCGCAGTGGGGCACGAGCTGCGGGATCACACCCCACACCATCGCGAGCTGGCTGTACGTGCGGGGAACGTCCGTCAGCGCCAGGATCGGCACGGCGGGACGATGCGGCGGACACGATACGCGCGCTGGAGCCGCTCTTCGTGAAGACGATGATGATTGGAGCACCAAGCATCCGCTGCGCCGTGTCCGTCGCGGCGGCGATCGTTTCCTCCGTGGTCGCGATGATCTCAGGACCGATGTACCCGTCGCGCGCCCGCTTGAACGGATGCTGTTCGATCTCGGCGATGATGCGGCGCATGGCCTGCACCGCGAGTCGCGGATACGCGCCGGCCGCCGTCTCGGCCGACAGCATCACCGCGTCCGTTCCATCGATGATCGCGTTCGCGACGTCGCTGGCCTCGGCGCGCGTGGGCCGAGGATTCTCGATCATCGACTCCAGCATCTGCGTCGCCGTGATGACCGGCCGCCCGATGATGTTCGCGGACTTGATGATCTTCTTCTGAGCGATCGGGACTTCCTCGAACGGCAGCTCGACGCCCAGATCCCCGCGCGCGACCATCACGCCGTCGGACTCGCGCAGAATGCTCTCGATGTTCTCGAGCGCGGAGTCCTTCTCGATCTTCGCGATGATGAGCACCGGTCTTCGGCAGGAGCGCGCGCAGCTCGGCGATATCCGCGGCTCGACGGACGAAGCTCAATGCGACGTAGTCGAGTCCCTGCTCGACAGCGAACGCCGCATCGACACGGTCCTTGTCCGTGATCGACGGCGCCGAGACGTTGACGCCGGGAAGGTTGATGCCTTTGTGGCTCTTCACCTCACCGCCGTGTACCACGCGTGCGGTGACGCGGGGCGTCTCGACGTCCAGAACGACGAGCTCGATCAGACCATCGTCGACGAGGATGCGGTCACCGACGTGTACGTCGTCGGCGAGCGCCACGTACGTGACCGGCATCTCGCCGGGCCGGGCGTCATGCTCCGGACAGAAGACGACGTCCGACCCCGGTTCGAGTAACCGTGGCGCGTCCAGATCGCCAATGCGGATGCGTGGACCCTGGAGGTCGCCGAGAATCGCGACCGGACGCTCTCGCTGTTTCGCCAGATCGCGCACGATCGCGATCGTGCGCGCATGCTGTTCGTGCGTACCGTGTGAGAAGTTGATGCGAGCGACATTCGAGCCCGGCGTCCATGAGCGCGCCGATGGCCTCCGGCGTCGACGTGGCAGGACCGAGCGTACAGACGACCTTCGTGCGCGGTTGGTGGTTCGTGGGCACGGAGTGATAGGAAAACGATGGGGGAACGTCATCACGCGCGATGCGAAATGCACCGCCGGGCGGTCGCAGACTCTGAGAGTCGGCGACCGCGATGTCAGTGGCGCGAATCAGCGACTGGCGCCGATCGGCCGACCGAGTGTCTTGGTCTTTCTCTCGAGACCCGCAATGAGCGAGTCGAACGACTTCTGAAAGCTCGCGAGACCATCGACGAGCAGCTTCTTCGTGACGTCGTTGAAATCGATCCCGATCTCTGCGAGCTGTTCCATCACGCGTTGCGCTTCCCGCGTGTTGCGATCGACCGTGCGGGCGACGACGCCATGGTCCCTGAACGCGTCCATCGTGGCCGGAGGCATCGTATTGACCGTGTCCGGCCCGATGAGCTCCTCGACGTACACCACGTCGCGATACGCGGGGTTCTTTGCGCTCGTGCTGGCCCACAGCGGACGCTGGAGACGCGCGCCGCGCGCTTGAAGCTTCGGCCCAACGGTCGCTGCTGAACGAGTCGCGGAACAGTTGATACGCGAGCTGCGCATTTGCCACCGCCGCGCGACCCTTGAGCGCCATCGCACGATCCTTCGTGGCGGGATCTGCCTTTGCGGCGATGGCGTCGAGGCGCTTGTCGACCTCGGAATCGACACGACTCACGAAGAAGCTCGCCACCGACGCGATGCCGGCAATGTCCTTGCCCGCCGCCAGGCGGTCCTCGAGGCCACCCATGTACGCCTCGATCACCTGCCGATGCGCGTCAATGGAAAACAGCAACGTGATGTTCACGTTGATCCCATCGGCGATGAGCGAGCGGACCGCACGCGCGCCCTCGGCGGTTCCCGGAATCTTCACCATCACGTTAGGCCGATCGACCGTCGACCAGAGCCGCCTCGCCTCGGCCACCGAGGCCGCCGTGTCGCTGGAAACGCCGGGCGAGACCTCGATCGATACGTAGCCGTCGCCGCCGTTTCCGGTGCGGTACGTGTCGGCGAAGATGTCGCACGCGGACCGGACGTCGGTCGTCTCGACGAGCTCGAACAGGTCCCAGGCGGTCAATCCGGGCGGCGCCGATTTGATCTGATCGTCGTACTCGTCGCCCTCGCCGAGCGCCTTCTCGAAGATGGTCGGATTCGACGTCATGCCGGACAGCGCGTCCTCGCGGATCAGCCGCGCGAGCTCGCCATTTCGGAGAATCGTCCGGTCGATGAAATCCAGCCAGACCGATTGGCCGGCTTCGTGTAGCTCGGTAAGCCGATTGGTCGTCATTCCAGGTATGCGATCGAAGTGGTGGACCTGACTCGGGATCCCCGACGCGGGATGCACGTGGAAACATACCACGCGCCTGGCGGGCGCGTCGACGCTTCGGCGGTGAACGAACCGACGGCCGGGAAGGCGTCGGTGGGCTTGCTGCGCCCTGGCGAGCCGTCGCGCCCCGCATGACCGCGAAGATCGTCGCGACGCACCGTGCGGCCCTCCGCTGGTGGCGCTCGCGCTCGCTGGCAGCGCAGCTCGTCCTCACAAATCTGGGCGTCGTGGTGCTCTGGGCGGCGACGACGCGGCAGATCGTTTCCCTCCAGAGCGGACGTCGTGAAGCCGCCGAGAATGCGGCCGTGCGCGCTGGGGCGGCAGTGCTCGTCACGGCGCGAATCGAGCCGGCGCTCGCGACCCTGGAGACGGGCCAACGAGGGTTCGTGCTCACGGGCGACTCGGCGTTCCTCGCTCCGTATCGGCGCGGTCAGGCAGAGATCGCCACCACACTCGACTCACTGGCGAAGCTCGCGCGCAGCAACGAGGCGCTGACCTCCGCCACGAGCAGCGTGGATCAAGCGATCGGTTCGTGGGCCGAGGCGGCCAATCGGCAGTTCGCCGCCCGCGCCGCCGACGCGTCCCGGGATACGGTCGCGGCGCTGCGCGACGACGTCGCGATGCTCATGGAGCGTGCGCGCGCGTCGACGAAGGCGCTCGAACGCATCACGCGCATTCAGGCAGAGCAAAGCGAGGCGGAGGCGGCGTCGCAGATCGAGTTCGACGCTCGCGAGTCGTTACTCGTTCGGCTGCTCCTTCTCGCGATGATCGTGCTCGCCACGACCGCGAGTCTGCGGCGCGTCACCAGCACCCTCGACGCGATCGTCTTCGATGCGCGCGCGCTGGCGGCGGGCGACCATCGCGCCGCGGTTCGCTCTGTCGCCGGCGGGAGCCGGGAACTGGGTCAACTCGGTCAGGCATTCGGCACGCTCGCGGCCGCGGTTGCCGAGCGCGAAACTGGGCTGCGCGATGACATCCGACAGCTCAAGGAAGTCGAGCGACTGAAAACGGAATTCGTGTCGACCGTGAGCCACGAGCTTCGCACGCCACTCACGGCCATTCGCGGCGCACTCGGATTGGTGCTCGCGGGAACGACCGGATCTGTTGCGCCGAAGACGCGTGACCTGCTCCAGATCGGGTTGCAGAATACCGAGCGGTTGATCCGACTCATCAACGACATCCTCGACGTCGAACGCATAGAGGGCGGCCACCTGTTCGTGCGTCGCGAGCCGTGCGAGCTCGCTGACATCCTGCGCACGACCGTCGAATCGCTGCGCACCGTCGCCATGGAAGCACAGGTGTCGTTGGTGCTCGCAGTGGAGACGAGCGCGATCGTCACCGGCGACCCCGATCGTCTCGTGCAGGTATTCACGAATCTGATCTCGAACGCCGTACGCTTCTCACCGCGGGGAGAGTCGGTGACCGTGGCGCTGCGCACGACATCGACCAGCGTCGTGGTGTTCGTCACCGATCGCGGGCCCGGAATTCCGCTCGAGTTTCGGCGACGCATCTTCGGCAAGTTCCAGCAGGCGGATCCCGCCGGTTCCGCGGGCGGCGCTGGTCTCGGGCTCGCGATCGTGCAGGCGATTGTCGAGCGACACGGCGGCTCCATTCGCTTCGATAGCGCACCGGGCCACGGCACGACGTTCATCACCGAGCTCCCCTACACCGCTCCGAGCGCGTCGATTGGGTCTGCGGCGTTAGGCCGTCATCGCCTGCTCGTCGTCGACGACGATCGCGACATGCTGAGCGTGCTGCGCTCGTTATGCGAATCGGTCGGAGCCGTCACCGCGGTGGGCTCGCCTGACGAGGCATGGCGGATGCTCATGCAATCGCCGTTCGACGCGATCGTGATCGATCCGTGGGCGCCCGGGTCGCCGGGCATGGACCTCGTGAAGCGGTTGCGTCAACTGCTCGACGTACGCTGACGTCCCGGTGCTCGTGTTCTCGTCCCGCGAGTTCTCCGACGAGGAGCTTCAGGGCATCACGCTCGCGCCGTCGCACGCGTTCGTGAAGGCGCGCGATCGCGAGCAGGATCTGCTGCTTCGTCTCAAGGCCGTGCTGGCGGTCCGCCGACCGCGACGTCCTGTCGCGGTGCCCGCGTGAGGCACTCGATGCAGGGCACTCGGAGAGGCATCAGACGTTCGACCCCGAGATGATGCCTGTGTCGTTAGGCCGGAGAAAGACTAGCTGGCAGCGCGCTCGCGCCAGAGCGGGATCTTGCCCGCCAGTGTTCGGAAGCCGACAGGTTTCGCGACGTAGTCGAGTGCGCCGGCACGAAGGGCGCGCACCTGATCGCCCTCGCCTGCGTTGCCGGTGATGAACACGACGGCATAGGCGTCCGGACGCTCCTCGCGCAGGCGCTCGTGCACCGAGTGTCCGTCGAGTCCCGGGAGGTCGACATCGAGGAGCACGAGCGGGCGCCGGCCTTCGGTTCGGAAGCCCATCAGGGCCTCGAGCGCGGCTTCGCCATTCGCGTACGCGCGGAAGCTCAATCCCGAAGCGCGCAGGACGTACTGCATCATGTCCGACAGCGCGGCGTCGTCCTCGATGAGGATGACCTGCGGCGCCAACCCCGCCTCCTGTTGACGCCAGCGCCTAACGGGCGCCGCTCGGTCCTGCCGGGCGATCTCGATGGCTTCCTCGGCGGCGCGCCGCAGCGCGGTCACGTCTGCCGCCACCTCGGACGTATCCACGATGCCGCAGCGCCACACTGGCGCGCCCTCGGCACGGCCGACCACGAGCGCTTCGAACAATGACTCCGCGACCTCCGCGTCGCCTTCGAGGACCGCCAGCAGCGCGACCCCGTCGTGATAGCCGACCACGCTCGACGAGCCGGCGACGGCGTTCGCGATACGCTGCGTCTCGCGCAGCCATCCCATGGCGGTATCGCCAGCGAGATCATCCACGTCCGGCCGCACGATGGCCATCACGATACCGCGACCGTGTTCCGCGGCGGAGCCGACGAACGCTCCGACGTCCGCCGTCGTTCGCGGTGGCAACGGCAACCCGGTGCCCGGATGGCGGCCCTCGCTCAGCCGCACTACGCGCTGGCGCTCGAGGTGGCGCGCGATACAGGCACGGAGATCAGGAGCCGAGATGGGCTTCGCGAGGAAGTCATCGACGCCCGCGCGTCTCGCCTGCTCCTGCGTGCGCGCTTCGGTGTCGGCGGAGATCAGCACGATGGGAAGATCGCGATACGCCGGTAGCGTCCGCAGTTCTCGCGCAAGCTCGATACCGGAGACGTCGCCCATGCGTACATCCATGACCAGCAGCGACGGCGCGGTAGCCGCGAGATGCTGGTGAAGATCGCTCGGCGTATCGCACGTCATGCTGCGCACGCCCTCACTCTCCAGCAGCAGCTGAACGATCGTCAGGATGGATGGGTCGTCATCGAGCACGAGGATCGTAGCCCCCGCGGTCGAGCTGCCAAGCGACAGGCGATCGGCGAGATCGAACAACGTCCCGAGCTCATCGTCCTGGTCCACCATCGCGATGCCGTCTCCCCCGGCGGCGCCGTGATCCGGAGGCGCCCCGGGTTCGGCGAGCGCGATGACAGGAACGTTCGCCGCCGCGGTGAGCTCGCGCGTCGCGACGATGTTCTGGGCCGGAATGACCACGACGTGCGGCGCCAGCTCGCGGAGCGAGATCGCGGTGAGATCAGCCGCGCGTCCCGACGACAGCTGGTAGCCGCGAAGGGCAGCTTCGGCACGCAGACCACGTGAGTAGGCGGCGGGAACGTCGACGAGCATCATGCGACGGCGCGACACGCCAACATGGCCGACCCCTACCTCCGCCGACATCGAGAGCCGCAGCGCGCTCACGAAATGGCCGATGATCGTGGACCGCTGCGCGCGCTCGATCGACGGGTCCTGTTCCCAACCCGCGACGCGCTGCTCCAGCTTCGCCGCGAGACGACTCGCTTCGATGAAGCCGTAGCTCCCGGCTGTCCCGTGGACGCGATGGAGCTCGCGACGAAGCGCCTCTATCGTCTCGGGTGCCGCGGCGTCGACGACGAGCTGCTGCGCGAGGTCGTCCAGCGTCGCAATGGTGCCCGCGCTGGTCTCGCGGAAGCGCTCGCGCAACGCCCGCAGCGCATCACTCGCCCGCGCGACGGTCTGGGCGTTGGCCATCAAGCGGTCATGGAAACGGAAATGCCGACGCAGGTGGGTGGTGGCCGGCGGGACAGGCCACCGCGGTGCCGTGACGCGGTACACGCTACAGACGTCCGAGAGCAGACCCGGTCACGCCGCGCACCGCGCTCTCACCCTTGCTCGCCGCCCCCCTGCTCACGCCCGACGGATGAAGCTTCTCTGCGCCGACGACGAGCCGGACCTGCGAACGATTCTCGCGCTCGCTCTGTCGATCGACCCCGGGCTCGACGTCGAAATCGTGTCGTCCGGCACCGAACTGTTGGAACGCGCGTCGCACAAACGCTACGATGCGTTCGTGCTCGACGGGATGATGCCGGGACTGGACGGCTACGAGACGTGTCGCCGACTCAAGGACGACCCGACGACGGCCGCCATTCCCGTGGTCTTCCTGACGGCCAAAACCCAACAGGAAGAGGTGCGACGCGCGATGGCACTCGGCGCCACCGCCTGCTTGACGAAGCCGTTCGATCCGCTCACGCTCGCGACCGAGCTACGCGCCGCCCTCGAGCCAGGTGCCTGACGAGTCGCGTCGCCTAACGCGGCAGCGTGGCTCCGTGCGACTCGCCGACGCTTGCGTCGACGGTGTGAGCAAAGTGAACCGGTAGCCCCACCGAGAAGGTGGTACCGACGCCGTAGACGCTCTCCACCTGCACTTTGCCGCCCAGCCGCTCGAGCAGCTTGCGCGTGATGCTCAGTCCGAGACCAGTGCCGCCGAACTCTCGCGTCCGCGACTGATCGATCTGGCGGAAGTCTTCCCAGATCGCGTCGAGGTGTTCGCCCTTGATGCCGATGCCGCTGTCGCTGACGGCGATGTGCACGTGATCATCCGCGCGGGTCGCGTCCAGTCGCACCCAGCCGACGTGGGTGAACTTCACCGCGTTCGAGAGCAGGTTCAGCAGGATCTGCTTGAGCTTCGTGCGGTCCGTGTAGACGACCATGCCGTCATCCGCGACGCGATACGTCACGTCCAGGCCTTTCTTGCGGACCATTGGCTCGAGCTGCTGCGCGACCTCGGTCACGACGTCCGCGAGCGGAATCTCCTCGAGGTGCAGCGGCATCTTCCCCGCTTCGATCTTCGCCAGATCGAGAATGTCATCGATGAGCGCCTGCAGATGCTGGCCAGCCGCACGAATGCGCTCCAGGCTATCGATCTGCTGGAGCGTGACTTCGCCGAACAGCCGATCGAGCAGCAGCGACGTGTGACCCAGCACCGCGTTGAGCGGCGTGCGCAACTCGTGCGACATACTGGCGAGGAATTCCGACTTCAAGCGATTCGCGCGCGCCAGCTCCTGTGACTGCCACTGGAGCTTGAGGTTCTGCGCTTCGAGGTCGCTCGTCGCGGCGCGGATGCGCTCTTCGAGCTGCGCGGAGAATTTCTTGAGCTCCTCGTACAGTCGCTCGTTCTCGACCTGTTTCGTGAGGTCGTGCACGACCGACACGATGACGCTCGGCTCACCGTGCTCGTTGATGATCTTGCCGGACACCACCTCGACCGGCAGCTCGCGCCCGCCAGACGGATCGGTGAGCGTCATCCGGGCGCGTCGCGAGATCGCGGTGCCTAACGTGAACTCGGAGATGAACGACGTGAACTTCGTGTCGTTGCCGCGAATCGCCTGGATGGCTCCGTAGTTCCGCTTGCCGCCTTCGCGCACCTGGAACAGTCGCTCGGCCTCGTCGTTCATCATGATGATGTTCGACTGGTCGTCGGTGACGAGGATCGGGTCGGCGACGTTCTCGAGAATGAGGTTCAGCCGATCGCGCTCGCGCGTCGCCTCGAACTCGGCGAGGCGGACGCGTTGCATCTGCCGCTCGAGCTCGTGCCCCGCCCGACGCAGGTCGGTGACGTCGCGCAGGACCGAGAGCACCGCGCCGGCGCGTTCCGCCTCGCCATCGAGCGGGTGCGCGAGTACCTCGAACAGCAGGTCGGTGCCCTCACCGGGGTCGACGAGGTTGAGCTCGCGCGGGCCGCTCTGGAGGCCGCCGGTCATCACCGCGCGCGCGAGGTACGACGTGAACAGCAGGTTGTTCACCTCGACCGCGCGCCGCCGGCCTTCCGAGTCCGAATCGCGCGTATTGAGCAGACGCTCGGCGCGCGCGTTCTGAACGATGATGTCGTTGGCGGCGTTCGTGATGACGATCGGGTCGGGCAGCGAGTCGATGATGCTCGTTAGGCGATCACGTTCCTTCGTCGCCCGGTCCGCCGCCTGGCGCACCGCGGTCGCCATGCCCATGCGCGCCAGAATGGGGCCGGCGAACATCGCGACGCGCGCCAGCGCCTCGACCGTGTCCTCGCCGTGCGTGCCCTCGAGCACGACGACGCCGGCCGGCGCGTGTCCGAACCATTCCTGCTGGCGTGCCGGGCGTGGGCCGACGCGCAGGCCCACCGGTGTCACGAGGTCGACGGCCCGGGCGAAGGGGACGAGCGGCGGGCCTGCGCGGTCGTCGCCGCGAGGAAGCGGCAACGCGATCCAGTCGCGAAACGGGATGCGCGAATCCCACGGCGCACCGGGCTCCGATGAGATCGGGTGCAGCGAAAGCGCGGCGATGACGACCGGATGCGACAGGTCGCTGATCGATAGCGTTCCCAGCACGTCGCCGTCGTCGAAGCCGACGACGGCGACAGAGGCAAGCGTTTCCAGCGCCGGGTCGAGGAGACGTACGTACCCTCGACTGGAACCGGACAGCTCACCGAGTCTCGACAGCAGAAACGCCGCCGACGACGCGACGTCCGGAGCCTCAGCGAGCGTCGCGAGGAGCTCGTCGAGGTCCGTGGCCGCACCGCGCGGCGGAGGCCCGCCGTCAATCAGGTCATGCGGTGGCCTGCTCAAGGCGTCGGCGTAGCTCCGCATTCTCGCGCATCACACGCTCGAGTTCCGAGTCGGTGTCGGCGACCAGTTCACGCGGCCGTGAGACTGGTGCCGTAATACCAACGGCTTCCGAGTACTTGAGATAGGTGTCGATCGACGCCACGACGATTCGAGCTTCGACGGTGACCAGGTCGATGCCGACGAGTGAGACCCGCACCCACGCATCGATCACGATTCCCTTGTCGAGAACGCGATCGAGGACATTGATGAGAGAACTCCCACTGGGGGAGCGTTCTACGGCCATTTCAGCCTACTCCGTAGGTAAGAGGATCTTACTTCTTCCGGCGCGACGTGCGCTCGGACGCCGCGGCAAGCTGCTCCAGGCTCTGTTCGATACGCTCGAGACGACGCTCGATGTCGCCCGCAAGAAGCGGGCTCGACTGTACAGATGTCAGCCGCGGGTCATGGCGCCACCAGTTCAACCCAATCTGCTCCGCCTTGTCGATGGAGCAGATGAGCAGCCGCACCTGAATGGTGAGCAGCTCGACGTTCGCGAGGTTGATCTTGATGTCACCGGCAATCACCAGCCCTTTGTCCAGCACGCGATCGAGAATCTCGACCAGTCCGTGACCGCGCGATGGGGTAACGAGATCCGCCAAGCAGGAGCACTCCGGCGGCTGCTTTCGCTGCCGCTGTTAGCAGGAACGTTCAGGAACGTTCAGGAACGTGGAAGAACGCGTCAGCGCAGACGACCCAGCGGGCCCAGATCGATCTGCAAATCCTCATCGGTGAGCCCGAAAGCTCCCTTCATTTGCTGCATGCGCTCATCGAGGCGGAGGAGGGTGAGCCCGAGCCGCTCGACCTCCTCCGCACTGAGATCGCCGCCATCCATGCGGCGCACTGCCTGATGCTCCAAGACCTTACGCACGACCTCGATCAGGGTCAAGACGAGCCTGGCGAGTCCCTGCTCCACGCGTTCCGGATCGGCATTGATCCGATCCGGTAGCGCACGCGCTACCGCCGCCAATTGCGTCGCGAGATCGTTCCGCAACGATTCATCGACGTCGAACGCCGGTTCGTGATCTTCAGGCATCGGTCGAGAATGAATATGGGGCGAACGGTCCGAGGACGGATAGATCGATTTGTTGGGACGGCAAGATATTCTCGGCGGCGGCGCGGAACGCGTCGACGTCCGAGCGCCGGACGAGGACAGGAAAGAACGCCACGCCGCGCATCGCCTCGCAGCGCTGCTGATCGATGATGAGGTCACCCACGGCCGCGCGAACGCTGTGACGGACCTCTTCACACGCCACCTCACGCGCAAGATCGGCCCGTCCCGCGCGGGCGAGACGGCGGAGGAACGATGTTCCGGGTCCTTCGGCTTGCTGCTCATCGTCCACGTCGGCCGAGTCGACGCCGGCGCTCGAACCGATTGCGTCAGGTGTGGCAAACGCTGGCGTCTGCTCGTTCACGTCCACGTCCCTCCCGCGCGTGACGACGACGCGGAGCTCGACGCAACCAGACACTCTCGCCAGCCGCTCGCGAAGCGCGTGCTCGCGGTCCGCAACGGCGCGCACGAGCGCGGCGTCATCAGCGAACGATTGACCAAAACGGATCGGAAGCGGAGTGTCTCCATGCGTCAGCGCCGCGGCACAGACGGCATCGTGCGCTCTGAGACGTTCCACCGTTACGTCGACTGAGCCGTCTGCAACGTCGCCGACCCACGCGACGAGCGTCCCGGCGTCGATACTTCGGACTGGCGCGCCGTCCAGGCCAACGACCCCGTCTGGTTGCTGCGCGTCACTGCGAACGCAGTAGAGATACGATGCCACGCTATCGGTCGCCGCCTTCGCGCCGGCGGCGCTCCGCCGTCCGCACGGTCTCGATAGCCGTGAGCACGAGCGTGAGATCGAGTTGAATGAGGTCGATGTCGCCGACGGAAATGGTGACGCTGCCGGCGATCACGGCACCCTTGTCCAACACGCGGTTGATGAGGTCCGCCAACTCGAGCGGAGCGTTATCGACGACGTCACCCGGCATCGCTCACGCTCCTCGCGAAGTGGTAGGGCGGCCACGGCCCGGTGAACTCGAGACGGAATCCGCGCCCGTTGTGTTCGCGCATGAACGTCGTTACCGCCGCGCGAAACTCATCGATGCGGCCGTGGCCGACCAGGAATGACGCGTTGAGAACAGCCGCTCCCTTCTGATCCGGATCTGTCTTTGGCAGCGGGTCCTGCGTAGACGCGAGCGCGTGCGTCGCGAGCTCGTTGTAGGCTGCACTCGCGACTGTAGCGGCGACGCGATGGATCTCATCCTTGCGCGCCGCGTCGAGCTTTCTCCTCAGCAGGTATGCCTGGCCCGGCGACGGCGCGGACGAGACTTCCGCCTCGAGGGCCGCGAGCTCCGGGCTGAACGATGACAGCGCCCGTCGTAGCTCCTGGTCCACACGAAATATCCGCACGCCGTATTCGCGGCCACGCGCCAGATCTCTCGAGGAGACGGCGCAACTCGTCGCGCCGCTCGGTGAGCATCGCCCGCACCGCGTCTTCCGACCGGAAGAGCGACAACAGCGGCAGCGGCACGACTGCGCCGAGATCACTCGCCCAGGTCAACACCGCATCGTGTGCCGTCGCGCGCGGCGCGAGCCACGACACATCAGCAATGCGGTCGTCGACGCCCGACCCGTACACCGCCGCGTCGATGCGTCCCGCGAGTGCGGCAACGTCACCGTCGGCGATCAGCCCGACCGCGTGTCCATCGATTCCCGGAGGCGCGGCCTCGATCGCGATGTTCGCCGGCACGACCGCGTACACGTAGTAGAGATGATCAGCCATCGAGTCCCAGCGATCTCCAGTCTTCGAGCCATTGTAGTAATCGCGGCGCACCGACCGGTGGGGGCATGACGTCGGCGGCAACAAACTGCCGGACGGATGGCTCGACTGGAAGAGGCGCGGGGACGCCCTCTGCTCGATTCCAGAGGATCGCGGGCACGTGGTTGCCGAGCGCGCGCACGCGGTCGATGACGCGGACGGCCTCGAGCCGTACGACCGGCTCGTCGAGCGCCACGACCATCACGCCGGCGCGCGCGGGGTCACGCAACAGCGCGCCCACCGCACGCGTGCGACGAGCGAACGCCAGCAGCTCGGCCGACACCTCGTTGCCACCAGCGAGCTCGCGGTACTTGAGCATCAGCCGCAGCAGTCGGTGAGACCAGTCGAGGGCGAGTGCCGGCATCTCGAGCAACCGTACGAGGTGGCCCGTGGGCGCCGGGTCGATGACGATCCGTTCGTACCGTCCGTCGGCGAGTGCGTCCCCAAGCCAGACGAGCGCGTACAGTTCGTCGATCCCGGGCGGCGCCAGCGCGAGCAGTTGACGTGCGATCGCCCGATCGTGCGTGGCGTCGAGGCCGGGGCCCATCAAGGCGTCGAACGCGCCGTCGACGCGCGATTCGTATTCCGCTCGCCAGCGGGCGAACGCGGCGCTCGCGTCGATCTGCCGGGCGACGAGACCGAACCCGTCGCGGACCAGCCGGTCCTCGTCACCAATGGGCTGATCGAGCGCGTCGCCAATGGACGGCGCGGGATCGGTCGAGACGAGAAACGTGCGGTGGCCTACGCGCGCGTGAGCGAGCGCGATCGCGCACGAGGCAGACGTCTTTCCCACCCCACCCTTGCCGCCAACGATGAGCACCGGCGGAACTGTCGCAATGAAGTCGGTCGCGAACGGCAGCGCGCGCGTCGACGTGGACGGTCTCGTTTGGCGAGCGCGCTGTCCGGCCGCGGAGCGGCGAGCGCGCGACCAGCGCCTAACGTTGCTGCTCCACAGCTCGACACCATCGGGCCCGGCCGGAACGACATCGAGCGCGCGCACCGTGAACAGCGCGCCTCCAGGGGCGGCACCGCGCACGGCGTCGACTGCACTCGCGACGTTCTCGCCGTGCACCAACGGCACGGCGTTCATCACGATCGCGCGCACAGTCAGTCCGCTGTTCGCGAGCGCGGCTGCATAACGCGTGGTTTCCGCCACGACGACGGGCTCAGGGCGCGTCACCAGCACGACCGCGGTGTGACTCGCGTCGCTCGTGATCGCATGAAGCCGCGCGATCCGCGAGCGCAGGCTCGCGATGAACGAGTCCGCCGCATCCGGTTTGTAGCGGTGGAGCAGCGCCGAGACCATGAACCGGTGCTTGGCCTGCATCGTGTCGAGCAGATCGATGACGGCCTGGAACGTGTCCGGGAGCGCGAGCAGCCGTAGCGTGTGCCCCGTGGGCGCGGTGTCGAGAATCACGCGCTCCCAGTCGCCATCGTCGGCGAGATCCGCGAGCGCCAGCAGCGCCATCGTCTCGTCGATCCCCGGAAGCGTCGCATCGATGAGTCCCTGAATGTCGTCGCGATCCAGGTACGTGCCGCGATCGATGATCGTCGCCAGGGTCTCGCCCCATTGCTGGATGAACTTCGCGCGCGCGGCGGTCGCGTCGAGCTGACACGCGAACAGATTCGGCACCGCCGCGACCGGCGACGGTGCGCCGCCGAGCGGGGATCCGAGCACGTCGGCGAGCGCGCCAGCCGGGTCGGTCGAGAGGACGAGCGTGCGGACGCCATCGCGCGCGCTCCGGGTGCCTAACGCGGCAGCACAGGTCGTCTTGCCGACGCCTCCCTTCCCCCCAACGAGCGTCCAGGACGCGAGCGACGCGAGCAGCGCGTCGATCCCGCTCAGCCGGCGGTCATTCGGCGTCGTCGCTCTCCCGCGCCACTCGCACCGGGCCGCCAGCGGTGGCCATGCCGAGCCGCTCCCGCCACGCGCGCACCTCGCGCAGGCGCGCCATCACGTCCGCCTCTCGGCGCACGTATTCCTCGTCGTCAATGTCGCCGAGCTCGACCAGCATCTGGAGCTCCATGAGCTCCTGCTTGATGGGGGTGTCGTCGACGAGCTGCTCCTCCACGACGCGCTGCACCTTGCCTAACGACCAGCGGATGCCCGCGACAGGTCCCGCGACGGGAAAGAAGAGGAGCTTACTCAGCAGGCCCATCGTCCAGACCCGGAACGCGGATGGCGGATGGCGGATGGCGGAACATTCGATTCCCCATTCCCGATTCCCTATTCCCGATCAGTTGGCTTTCTCGAGCTTCAGCTTGATGTTCACGAAGTTGTACGGCGGCCACGGACCGGTGTACTTGAACGTCAGCAGCTCGTCGTAGCGGCGGCTCACTTCTTTCACCTTGTCGTCGAACAGGCGCTCCTGCGTGCGGTCGACGAGGAAGGCCGCGTTCAGAATCATGCGGTCGCCGATGACCTTGTTGCTGCGGCTCGCGACGGCGACCGGCTTCAGCGCCTCGTGAATGTCCGCGACGTAGCGACCCTGCACGCCTTCGAGCGCCGATTCTACGAGGCGTCCGAGCTGCATCCGCGCGAAGTACGTCGAGGACGCTGTGTTCCGGCTGATCTCGTCCTTGAGACGGCGGATCTCGTCGTTCTCACGCTCGAGGTTCGCGATCACCTTCTCGCGCTCCCAGAGGACCTTGAGGCCGAACTCGATCTTGTCCTGCATCTTGTCCAGGACATCGCTGAACGCCTGATAGGTCGACCGCAGCAATTCGGTCACATCGTCTTCTGACCGGAAGACCGTCCCGAATGACATCGGGATGACCGTGAACTCGCGCATGACTGTCTCGTTCACGAACTCGTGCGCCAGCACGTGCTCACGCGTCGGATCGTAGATGACGAGCGGCGTATCACTCACGATCGCCGCGAGATCCTGGAAATGCACGGTGTACACGCGCTGTCCGCCGCCAATGCCGACGCTTCCGAAGTCGCGTTGCTTGTCGAGCCGGATGATGCAGTAGACGTACTTGCCGTCGACCGCGGGTTGCGTGAGCCCAGGCTGCGGGAGAACGGGCGTGTCGCTTCGAACGGTCTGAGGCTCGGTCATCACAGGGTCCCGGTTGGCGACAATCGTACGGCTCCCGAAGCCGAGGAGAGATTCGCCAGAAAGTAGCAATCGGGCAGGATCGGGGAAAGACTCGATGTTACGCTGCGGACGGCACGGGTTGTCGGTTGGGATTCCCAGCGGAGCCAGCCGCCCGAGAACCAGCAGGCGCGGCGAGTCCGCCATCACTTGCGACCGATTCTTCGCCGCGCCATAATCGGCGCCCCCCGCCCTCAGTACCCTCCACTGGATCGTCCGATGCGCCTCACTATGCGTCCGCTCGCCGCCGTCGCGCTCACGGTACTCGCTGCCTGCGGGTCCATCACCGATCCGGTCGATCCCCTGGCCAAACGGACACCGCCGCCGCCTCCGCCTCCGGCGCACCCGATCATTCTGTTCGTGCACGGATGGAACGCGAACGCGACTACGTGGACGACCATGGTCGGACGCTTCAAGGCGGACGGGTGGCAGAGCTCGGAGCTGTCTGCCTTCTCGTACGACTTCTCGAAGTCGAACGCGACCACGGCGGCGCTGATCGCCGGGAAGGTGGACTCCATCCGCGCCAAGACGGGCGTGGCCCAGGTAACGATCATCTCACACTCGATGGGCGCCCTCTCGGCGCGCTACTACGTCCGCAACCTGGGCGGCGACGGTAAGGTCGCGGCGCTCATTACGCTCGGCGGCACGAACCACGGCACGAACACGGCCGTGTTCTGCCTGCAGACATCGTGCAGGGAGATGATCCCGGGATCGTCGTTCCTGACCGCGCTCAACGCGACGGATGAATCGTGGGGATTGCCGCGGTACGCTACGTGGTGGTCGCCGTGCGACGAGGTGATCAATCCCCGTGACAGCGCACTGCTCAGCGGCGGCGCGGAGAACTATCAGACCGCATGCATTCAGCACAGTCAGCTGCACGAGGACGCCACCGTGTACGCGTCGGTGCGTGACTGGGTGAAACAGCCGGCGACGGTCCTGGCGAGCGTGCGTTAGGCAGCCAGCGTCGCAAGCAAAAGGCGGCACCGCTCGAGCGGTGCCGCCTTTTTCGCAAGACGGTGGTTGTGTCCGACCGCGTCGATTTACGTCAGCCGCACTCGCTGAAGCCGCACACGTGGCACTTCACGCAGCCCTCGGCGTACTCGAGCTGCGAGCCGCAGTCCGGACACGTCCCGATGAATGACTGGGCACCGTCGTCGAAGCCCATCTGCACCTGCTCGCCAGCTGGCGTGCTGCGAGCGACCGTCACTTCCTCGCGGATGGGCGCCGAGTTGCTCGGGCCGCGCGTGTCGCGAAGCAGCTCCTGCTGGATGCCGAGCTGTTTTTCCTGATACCAGTCTCGAGCGCGATACCGATCGCATCCGGCACCGACAGCACCTTGTTCGGTCCGAGGCCCACCGCGCGATCCGACGAGATGCCGCGCAGCTGCTCGTGGATCTCCATGAGCGGAATGCCCGAGCGCAGCGCGAGCGAGATGAGGCGCCCCATCGCCTCGGCGTCGGCCATCGCCGAGCCGCCGGCCTTGCCGAGGTTGATGAAGACCTCGAACGGCTGACCGCTGATCGTCTTCGGTGATGTTCACGAACATCGTGCCGAGCGGCGTCTCCTTGCGGATGGTCGTGCCGCGCAGCTTGTCGGGACGCGAGCGCTTCTGCGCGACGCTGCAGGTTCTCGGCTTCCGCGTCGTAGAGCGCCTTCTTGAGCCGCTCGATCTCGGCGTCGAGCTCGGCGATCGTGCCCTTGAGCTCCGCGACCTCGCGCGTTCGTCGCGACGCGGCGCACCGTCACGCTCCGCCTTCGCCTTCTCCGTCGCGCCCGTCGAGAGCACCTGGTTGTCGCGCGAGCCGTCGCGGTACACCGTGACGCCCTTGCACTTCATGTCGTACGCCAGCTCGTAGATCTCGCGCACGTCTTCGACGCGTCGCGGCGTGCGCGAAGTTCGTCGTCTTCGAGATGGCCGAGTCGCAGTGCTCCTGGAAGGCGGCCTGCATGCGTGATGTGCCACTCGGGCGCGATGGCGTTCGCCGTGACGAACACGCGTCTGCCACTTCTCCGGCACTTCGGGATAGTCGACGCGTGCCCGTCTTCGCGATGCGCTCCATCAGCTCGTCGCGAGTACCAGCCCTCGCGCTTGCGCGATCGCGACGAAGTCCTCGTTCACGTCCGGCATCATCACGCCGGCCTGATTGCGCATGAACGCAACGGCGAACAGCGGCTCGAGGCCCGACGAGCAGCCGGCGATGATGGAGATCGTGCCCGTCGGCGCGACGGTCGTGACGTTGCAGTTGCGCAGCAGCTGCATCGGACGGATGCGCTTGCCGTTCTCGTCGCGCGCGCACGTCTCGTCCGGACCCCAGATGGAGCTGCGCCCACTCGGGGAACGGGCCACGCTCGTTCGCGAGGCGCTCGCTTTCCTTCTTGCGACTCGACGTCGACGAACTCCATGACCTTGCGGCCGAACTCCACGCCCTCGGGCGTGTCGTAGGCGATGCCGAGCCGGACGAGCGCGTCGGCGAAGCCCATGACGCCGAGGCCGATGCGGCGGATGCGCTTGGAGAGCGCGTCGATCTCCGGCAGCGGATACTTGTTGACGTCGATGATGTTGTCGAGGAAGTGCGTGCTGAGAGTGGATGTCGCCGGCGAACGCATCCCAGTCCATCTTGCCCGTCGCGCACGTAGTAGCCGACGTTGATGGAGCCGAGGTTGCAGACGTCGTACGGCGAGGAGCGGCTGCTCGCCGCACGGGTTCGTCGCCTCGTAGGCGCCGAGGTGCGGCACCGGGTTGTAGCGGTTCGCTTCGTCGATGAAGAAGCAGCCCGGCTCGCCGGTGCGCCACGCGCCGTCGATCATCTTGTCCCACACCGTGCTGCGCGTCGAGCTGACCGACGACCTTGCTGCGTGCGCCGGGTCGATGAGGTCGTAGCTCGTGCCCGGCCTTCACCGCTTCCATGAACTTCGTCGTGACGCGCGACGGAGATGTTGAAGTTCGTGATCTGCGTGAGGTCTTCCTTGCAGGTGATGAACTCCATGATGTCCGGGTGATCGACGCGCAGGATGCCCATGTTCGCGCCGCGCCGCGTGCCTCCCTGCTTCACCGCGTCGGTGGACGCGTCATAGAGCTTCATGAACGAGATCGGGTCCGCTCGCGACGCCGGTTGTCGAGCGCACCATCGATCCCTTCGCGACGCAGGCGCGAGAACGAGAAGCCCGTGCCGCCGCCGCTCTGATGGATGAGCGCCATCGCGCGCAGCGTGTCGTAGATGCCGTTCTTGCCGTTCGACGAGCGCGTCTTCGACCGGAAGCACGAAGCACGCGCGAGAGCTGGCCGAGCGGACGGCCGGCGTTCATGAGCGTCGGCGAGTTCGGCTCGAACCGACGCTGCGTCATCAGGCAGTAGAACTCGTTCCGCCGCTTCGGTCACCGCGCCCTCGCTCGCACCGTACCGCCGATCCGCTTCGGCGACGACCGTCGCCACGCGCCAGAACAGGTCTTCGGGCGTCTCGGTCGGCTTTCCGCTCTTGTCCTTCACCAGGTAGCGCTTTTCGAGAACGGTGCGCGCGTTCTGGCTGAGAGCGGCGGGGCCGACGGGGGGCTGCAAGGGTAGGGGCATATTTACATCTCCCTGGAAAGCGTAAAAAGCGTAGCGTTACGACGACTGACAGGGCGGCGGGGCGGGAACCTCGCTTCGCGCGGAGCGGCGAAGAGGGCGCAGTTTATCGGCGTTCGTGAAACCGCGCCAGTCCGCACGTAAGTGGTCATACAGCAACGACTTATTCTTTGCACATCACGAATCTCAATCCGAGCTCGACTTTTCCACGGCCGCAGGATTACACCGCTCTCACGTTCGCCACGAAATCTACCCCGTTCGCGACTGCGATGGCTGCCTAACGCGTCGTGCATGGTCAACTCGATGACGCTAAAGCGGTTGCCCAATCCAACGACCACATTCTCGGTCACGCCGCAGCCCTCCGTCCGTCGAGCACGGTAGTCGGCCGTTGGGAGCGCGCCGATCGCACGTCGGGTGTTCTTGCCCGGAAACACGTGCAGCGTGCGTGCCACCGGCGCCCTCGCAGGCCGAACGCCGACAAGCACTTAGGCTGAGTTCGGCTGCTCCGACGTTATTCTGCGGGCGAACTCGCCGCGACGGTGGCGCTCGGCCAACTCGAGATACGCGGCCACCGCTGATGCTCCTCGAGTGCGCAACGTCTCGTCCGCCGAACGCACGATCCGGCCAGGCACGCCGAGCACCAGGGAATTCGGTGGGATCACCATCCCCTCGCTACACACCGCGCCAGCGCCGACGAGAGATCCACGACCCACGACGACGCGATTGAGCACGATCGCGCCCATCGCGATGAGACAGTCGTCCTCGACGGTCGCACCATGCACGATCGCTCGATGCCCGATCGCGACGCGCGCGCCGATCGTGCAGGGCAACCCGGGATCGACGTGAATCACGACGCCGTCCTGCACGTTGCTCGACTCACCGATGGTGATCGGTGCGGAATCGGCGCGGATCACGGCGCCCGGCCACACCGAGGCGCGCGGGCCGAGCGTGACGTCGCCGCACACGAAGGCGGCGGGGTGGATGAATGCCGTCGGATGAATGGTCACGGCTGCTGGACCTGTCGGCCCAACGCGCGGAAATACGCCACGAGGCCGTCGGCGACGCCTAACGCGTAGCGCTCCTGGAATTCCACCGTACGCACCGCCGCCTCCTGCTCGGGAATCATGATGAATGCGCCCTCACAGAGAACCGATGGCATCCAGGGGTGTCGCAGATCCGACAGGTTGTCGTAGAAGATGCCGAGGTCGCGGAGCCCCATCCGGAGAACCATGCCGCGCTGGACCTCGCGCGCGAGCGGCTCGGACGACGGATGAAAATAGTACGATCCCGTCCCGTTCGCGGTGAACGGATTCACGCCGTCGGGAAGGGCGTTGAGGTGAATGGATACGAAGGCGTGTGCGCCCGCCTGACGTGCGAGCACGGGACGGATCGCCAGCGCAAGCGGATCGGCCGTCGTCCGCGTCATCACCACGCGGGCTCCGCGCGCCTCGAGAATCGTCTTGAGACGCTGGCTGATCGCGAGCGTCGGGACCGCTTCGTACAAGCCTGTGGGACCTGTGGAGCCCGCTGGCGGATGGCCGGCATTCACCACGATCGTCAGCCCCTTGAGTGGCGACGCCGCATCGATCGCCGGCTGGCGACGGATGCGAAGCGTGAACGCGCCGCGATCCCACATGGGGAGGTAGCCGTATGGCGCGTGAGCGAGGTCGATCTCGAAGCGGGCGCGGTCGCTCGTCTCCTGGTACCAGCGCACGCGTCGCACGAGGGAGTCATCGCCGACGTAGCCGATGATATCCGTGTTCGCCTGCACGCCATACATCACCAGCACCAGCGTGTTGCCCTGCTCGCGAACCTCGAACGGCGGTCGATCTCCAGTCGGGATGACGACGTCCACCCAGTCGCGCGACGCGACGACGCGCGCGTTGCCCGCGGTGCGGCGCGGCCCTGCAATGCCGGCCGGAAGCTCCGTCACGTCGCCGGCCGCGGCCCACGCCTCGAGCCCGGAATCGAGTCGAACGCGGACCATGTCGCCGACCCGACCCGTGGCTTCCAGCGTGGTCCCGGCGAACAGCAGCCACTTGTACGTCCCGTTAGGCACCGGCCGCAGGATCACCACCCGGTCGGTATCGGGCACGCCGGCTCCGCCGGTGAGACGGACCCACCGTACCCGCAGTGGGTCGTCGACCGTGACGTCCCGGATCGCGAAGCGGGCCGTGTCGAGTCCGCGGCCAACGACCAGCTCCGCGCCAGCCGCGAGCGCCTCGGCAGGGGCGTCGGTCGACCAGACGAACGGGTCGACGTCGTTCGGACCGACGGTAACACGCAGGGAATCCAGTGCACGCGCGGCGTTCACGAGCCGGCGTTCGCTTCCGTCCCTCAGCCGAACGGTTACGACCGCGTTTCTCGGTGCGCGCAGGCTCACGCGAACGCGCTCGCCGGCGCGCGCGATGCGGACGCCGCGCGGCGATACACTGGCCGTGTCCACCACCAGGCGACCGGTGTCAGCGAGCACGAGGCGCGGCGGCAGCAGCTTGATGGGATGATCGGCCCGCGCTGTATCGGCCCCACGCGCAGCGACGATCGCGTATCGCGGCGCGGTCGCTGGAGGTACCGGCAAGTACGCGATGAAGCTTCCGTTGGGTACGACGGGCACCGGCGTCCCGTTGATGCGGAGGGTCGCCCGCCCGCTGCCAACGGTGCCGAAAATGAAGTTCGAGTCTCGCGCCTGAACAACGGCGCCGGCCGGCGGGTAAACCACACGGACGGCGAGCGGCCCATCGACCAGCGGGACGGGCGGGAGGGCCGCCGCAGCGACGGGTGCCGCCGATCGGGCCGCCGGTGACCGCGCCGGAGCGCATGCCAGCACCGCTGCCGCGACGCCGGCGATGAGGCGAGGAACACGCGTTCGTGCGCGAACTCGTGAGCAGTGGGGCCTATCATCGAGCATGGCGGTGAAAGTAATGTCGTGCCATTCGCTCTCGCGACCGTCGAACGACCCGTCTGCTTCGATTCGACAGTCGAAATTGCCCCTGGTTTTGCCGACCCGTATATATTCGTGACCTTCGCGCGCCTCTGGCCGCCATACCCGTCCGCCCCGACGCTTCCGGAGCACGTTTGACGGTCAACCACCATCCGACGCCGACGGATCCGATCACGCCTCCTGGCGCGATCGTGCTGCACGTCTTTGCGCATTCGGACGTGGGGCGCACGCGAGAGCACAACGAGGACGCGTTCGTCGTCGCGGACCTCGCACGGGGCGAACCCCTCTCGTTCGACCACCTCCGGACGGAACGCGTCGGTCCACGCGGCACGCTGTTCATGGTGGCCGACGGCATGGGCGGGGCCGCCGCTGGCGAGATCGCGAGCGAGATGGCCGTCGAGGTCGTGCTCCAGCAGATGCGCCGGCGCTGGCGCGACGGGGCTACGGTAGAACCCGTCGCCTTCGTGGGAACGCTCAAGGCCGCGACCGAAGTCGCGAACGCCACGATCCACCACTACGCGGCCGACCACCCCGAGCTTCGGGGTATGGGCACGACCGCGACGATCGCCGGTCTGCTCGGCGACACGCTCTACCTCGCCCAGGTTGGCGATAGCCGGGCGTACCTGGTGCGGGACGGGGTCGCGATTCAGATCACGAAGGACCAGTCCCTGATGCAGAAGCTCATCGAGGCTGGCGAGATCACGGTCGAAGAAGCGGAGTTGAGCGACCGCCGCAACATCATTCTGCAGGCGCTCGGACCCGAGCCGCACGTGAAGATCGATCTCACGCACCAGCGCGTGCGGCGCGACGACGTGCTCGTACTCTGCAGCGACGGGCTATCGGGGCTCGTGAAGCCGGATCAGATCGCGCGGGCGGTGACCGAGGAGGCGAGCCCCGAGCTCGCGGCTGAGCGACTGGTGGAGCTCGCGAACTCCTCGGGTGGCCCGGACAACATTACCGTCGTCGTTGCGCGGTTCGACGGCTCAGGGCTCGAATCCGCTGCTCCGGTCGACGAAGTCGGGCATCGGGTGTTCGACTCACCGGACCTCGTAACCCCGACGTCGACGTCGCCCATCGTGCGGGTGGAGTCCATTCCGGAGCCCGTCAGCATCATTCCCCAGGTGGAGGAGCCGCCGCCGGACATCGAGCGAAAGAAGCGCGGCGTCCTGTATGTCCGTGTCCTCGCGGCGGTCGGAATCGGGCTGACGCTCGTGTTTCTCTGGCAGGTGCTGACGAAGCTCTGAACCGCACGCGCCCTGCCTGTCGGCGGGTCACACGCGGCGAACGAGCCACCGGCCGGCAGCCCTGACCATCGCCGGGACGGCACTCCAGCATGCGACAACGAGGCTCGCGCCCGCGAGCGAGAGCTCGTGCGCGGGATGGCCGCACCAGACGACAGCCGTATCGCGGCCAAGGCGTCGCGCCTCGGCGCATAACGCGGCCGCATCGCTGATGGCGCGAGCGTCAACGTGGCTCAGTGTGGACGCGTTCGTGCCGGGCGGCAGGAGCACCACCACGAGCGTGGACCGCACCACACCCGACGGCGTCGTCACGTGCCTAACGCTCGACCCATCCGCGCCCGCGTCCGCGATGCCGGCCGCGAATGCGGCGACGATGGACGGCACGCCGGCCTGCTGGGATGCGCCGACAACTGCAACCTCGATGGGCGACGCGACGCGCACGCTGCGCCCGCGAATCACGGAGATCGCGCGCTCTCCGACGTCGCCGAGCCACGCGTGGTCGTCCGCGGAGCGCGCGAGGAACGACGAGGGCGCGCTCGCCATTTCCGCCCTGAGGCGCTGCCGACTACCCGCATCGTGCACGCGTTCGCGGTCGAGGCGTCCGGCCTGCACGGCATCCATCAACGCTCGCAGCTCGACGTCGACGTTCGCAGGGCGCACGACGAGATCGATCCCGGCAGCAACCATGTCCGCGGCAGCTACGCGCGCGCCGGTCTGAATGGCGAGCGACTCGGCGTCGGCGATGGCGAGACCGTCGAAGCCGAGTTGACCGCGGAGCAGCTTCTGAAGAATGGGCCGTGACAACGGAGCCGGAGCGCCGCTGGGATCGAGCGCCGAGTACCTCGCGTCGGCGATCATGACGCCGGCGACGCCGGCGTCGATGGTTGCGCGAAACGGAACGAGGTCCGTCGCATAGAGAGAATCATCGCTGTCGCGCACGGTTGGCATCTCGAAGGCAGTCCGGATGATGCGACCAGCGCCGGGAAAGTGCCCCGCGAAACAGAGCACGCCTTCCGCCTGCGCGGCATCCACCCACTCCGATGCAGCGGCTGAGACCAGCGTCGCATCCGTGCCGAACATGTCGGCGCTGGCGCTGACAGCGACGTCACACGACGGCGCGAACAACGCGTTGCATCCGGCACGCCGAGCCTCCCGCGCCACGATGTGCGCGACGCGTCGGACGACGAGCGACTCGCGGAGCGACGCGATGGCGCCCGGTGGTGGCAACGCGACGGGATCACCCCACTCGGCAGCCGCGATCGTCGATGGCGCAATCGCGATGATCGGAGCGCTGTCAGCCTGACGCCGGATGTCCGCGGCCAGGGCCGAAACGGCATCGCACGACCCGCCCTCGATCAGGAACCCGCCGACGCCGGCCGCGAGCGCGCGGCTCACCGCCGGTCGCACCGGCGCGAACCCAAGCGTCGCATCCCACCGGATCGACGGCAGCAGGAGTCGCGCGATCTCGCGCATTGGCTCTCGTGACCTATGCCTAACGCATTCAGGCTGGCGTGCGCTGGCCCAGGATGCGCGGCCCACGCGCGCCGGTGACGCTAGGCAAGTTGCCGGGCTCGCCCACGAGGTGCAGGTAACCGAGCAGGGCGAACGCCACCGCCTCCTTGGCCTCACCGTCAAAGAAGACGTCGCTGAAGCGCCGAACGACGACCGACGGAAGCGCGCTCGTGATCGCGTCGACGAGCGCCGGATTCTCGGCACCGCCGCCAGAGACGACGAGCTCGCGCACTGGCTCGGGCACGAACCGGCTGAACGCATCCGCAATGCTGGCCGCCGTTAGGCTGACGGCCGTCGCGACAATGTCGCCGGGAGATGCGGCCGGCTTCTCGGTGCGGCACCGCTCGATGAACGCGGAGATGAACGCCGGATCGAACAGCTCACGACCGGTCGACTTGGGCGGCGCACTCGCGAAGTACGGATCCGCGAGCACGTGCCGCACGACCGCGTCGATCGGCGTGCCGCTCCGCGCCAGCTTGCCATCGACATCGTACTCGAGGCCGGGAGCGACGACACGCGTGACGCCATCGATGACGACGACGCCCGGCCCGGTGTCGAACGCGCGAGTGGAGATCGTGACGCCGCCCGGCGGAACGATGGTCACGTTGCCAATGCCGCCGAGGTTCTGGAGGGCACGCCAATCGGTCGGGTGCGCGAACAAGAGTGCGTCGGCGGCCGGGACGAGCGGAGCGCCCTGCCCCGCGGCGGCGACGTCGCGGACACGAAAGTCGCTGACCACGTCGATCCCGGTGCGCTCGGCGATCACGGCCGGTTGGCCGAACTGCCACGTCGAGTGACCGGGCTCGTGCCACACGGTCTGGCCGTGGCTTGCGATCGCGGCAACGTCGGCGCGTCCGACGCCTGCGTCGGCGATGGCGGCGATCGCGGCGTCGGCCAGCCAGTCGCCGAGGTCGAACGCGAGGCGGCAGTACTCGCGCGGCGTCGTTCCGATGAGTGCCGTCGCGAGTCGCTGGCGCTGGGCGGCGTCGTACGACCTGACGCTCATGCCTAACAACTCGTAGGTGAATCGTCCGTCATCGCCGCGATCGAAGCGGACGACGGCGGCGGAGATGCCGTCGAGCGACGTGCCGGACATGAGTCCGACGAGGACGCGCGATGTTGAAGCCGGCTGCGTCACGTCGGTACCGGTGGGGGTGCGTCGGCGACCACGCGGCGAATGACGCCACCGGCGGCTTCGAGCGCTTTCAAGGCGCCGTCGCGATCGACGCCGAGCTTCTGCATCACGATCGCGGTCTTCACGCTGCGGTCGGCCGCGGCGATGAACACACGCGCTTCGTCGCGCGAGATGCCGCACACTTCGGCGACGATGCGCTCGCTGCGGTCGACGAGCTTCGCGTTCGTGGCGCGCAGGTCGACCATCAGGTTGCCGTACGTCTTGCCGATGCGGATCATCGCGCCGGTGGTGATCATGTTGAGCACCATCTTCGTCGCGGTCCCGGCCTTGAGCCGCGTGGAGCCAGTGACGACTTCGGGTCCGACGATCGCGATGATGGCGACGTCGAGTTGCGCGGTGAGCTCGGCGGAGATCGGCGTGCAGGCGACGAATGCGGTGCGCGCGTGCCTCGCGCGCGCGCGCGCAATCGCGCCGTGCACGAAGGGTGTGGTGCCTGACGCGGCCACACCGACGACGATGTCACGGTCGCCGACTGCATGCTCGTCCATCACCGCTGCGCCACCGGCGGGCGAGTCCTCAGCGCCTTCCTGCGCACGGAGGATGGCCGGGAATCCGCCGGCGATTATCCCCTGCACCATCTCGGGGTCGCTGCCGAACGTCGGCGGGCACTCGCTCGCATCGAGCACACCGAGCCGTCCCGAGGTGCCAGCACCGACGTAGAACAGCCGACCGCCGCGGCGGAACGCGTCTTCGGTGATCGCGATGACACGCGCGATCTGCTCGCGCTGGCTGGCGACCGCGTCAGCGACCGAGCGGTCTTCGGCGTTCATGAGATCGACGATCTCGAGTGGCGTGGCGAGATCGATGTTCGCCGTTCGCGGATTGCGCCGTTCGGTGACGCGCGGATCGAGTGGTGGCGCCTGACGAGTCACGACGAAGTCACGACGAGATGATGGGAGTGACAGGCAGTGCCGCTCGTTGACGGCGGCGCGCGTTCACTGTCGGGGGCGGGGATCGCGCGGCTAAGTTATCCAACACGCGCGAACGAAGGCAAGCGTTCGGCGTCCGTCCTCTCGTCGCGACCGGAGTCGTCCGATGCCGACCACGCTTCTCAGCAAATTCACCGCAGGCGCCACGGTGCTCGCCGCGTGCGCCGCAGTCGCCGCGTGTCGCACCGCGCGCACGTCGGATCCCATCGCCGACAAGTGTGTGACATCAGTCGGCCTCGTAGAGGGCGCGCCGGCGAGCGTCGTCACGCAGGCGGCGGGTGTAAGTCGCACGCGAGCAGCCGCGTTTCCCGCCGAGTGGCGCTTCAAGGCCGGCGAGCAGGGCACGGTGGCGCCGACCGCCATGGTCGCGAGCAACAACGCGCTCGCGAGCGCCGCCGGCGATGAGATCATGAAGGCTGGCGGCAACGCCGTCGATGCCGCGGTCGCGACAGGCTTCGCGCTCGCCGTCACGTTCCCGTTCGCCGGCAACCTCGGCGGCGGTGGGTACATGGTGATCCGCATGGCCGACGGACGCACCGCTGCCGTGGACTATCGCGAGATCGCGCCGCTCGCGGCGATCCGCGACATGTACATCGGCCCCGACGGCAAGCTCACGAACGAGAGCGTGGTCGGATATCGCGCGTCGGGCGTGCCGGGCGCGGTGGCTGGAATGACCGCGGCGCTCGCGAAGTTCGGCAGCAAGCCGCTCCGCGAGGTGCTGCAACCCGCGATCAGGCTCGCCGAAGAGGGCTTCATCGTCGACAGCGTGTTGTTCGCGTCGCTGCGCGGCAGTCGCGCGTACCTCGAGCGCTTTGACGGGAAGACCGTCTTCTACCCGAATGGAGAACCGCTCCAACCGGGCACACGGTTCCGTCAGCCGGCGCTCGCGCGCACGCTCAAGCTGATCGCCGAGCAGGGTGCGGACGCCTTCTATCGAGGTGAAGTCGGTGATTCGCTCGTCGCGGGCATGAAGCGCGGCGGCGGGATCATCACGAAGGAGGATCTCGCGCGCTACAAGCCCGAGATGCGCCAGCCCATCGCGTCCACGTATCGCGGCTATCACCTGCTCACGATGCCGCCGTCGTCGTCAGGCGGCGTGACGATCACCGAGACGCTCAACATTCTCGAGACGTACGACAACCTGCCGCCATTCGGCAGCGTGGGGTACGCGCATGCGCTGGCGTCGGCGTATCAACGCGCGTTCATCGATCGCAACTCGAAGCTCGCCGATCCGGCGTTCGCGCAGGTGCCGCTCGACAAGCTCACGAGCAAGTCGTACGCGCGCGAGCTTCGCAAGACGATCGCGAACGACAAGGCGACGCCGACGCCAACGCTCGAGCGTACGATCGCCGACGGCATGCACACCACGCACTACTCGGTGGTGGACGGTTCGGGCAACGCCGTCGCGACGACGACGACGATCAACAACGGCTACGGCTCGGGCGTGTACCTAACGGGACCGGGCTTCTTCATGAACGACGAGATGGACGACTTCGCCGCGCAGCCGGGCAAGCCGAACATGTTCGGCCTCGTGCAGGGCGAGGCGAACGCGATCGCGCCGGGCAAGCGGATGCTGAGCGCGATGTCGCCGACGATCGTGCTCGACCCGCAGGGCAAGCTGTTGCTGGTGGTCGGCGCGGCGGGCGGCCCACGCATCATCACGGCGACGTCGCAGGTGATTCTGAACGTGATTCAGAATCACATGACGCTCGCGGACGCGATGCGCGCGCCGCGGCTGCATCACCAGGCGCTGCCGGATACGCTGCGGTTCGAGAGTGCGGGCCTAACGCCGGCGGTCGTGGATTCGCTGCGCGCGATGGGATGGGGCATCGTGTCGACGGGCTCGGTGGCGAACGTCAACGCCATCATGCGCATCCCGGGCGGCCTGGTTGGAGTCACAGAACCGCGGGATCGTGGGCCGAGTCGGGCGGTAGGACACTGAACCGTCGGGAATCGGGAATCGGGAATCGGGAATCGGGAATCGGGAATGAAACCCCGGGATGCTCACTCGAGCGTCCCGGGGTTTTTGCTTGTCGACCAGCGACCAGCACGAGCGACCAGCTACCAGCCTGCAGTTCCCTATTCCCGATTCCCGATTCCCGAACCGTTAGGCTTTAATGGTCAGCGGCGACGTCAGCTTGACGACGATGCGTCCGCCATCGTTCACGCAGCCATCGTAGTTCGCCGTCGCGGCAGCGGCGGCCGTGCCAGCGGCGGCGCCACCGGCCGCACCGATGACCGTGCCCTTCGCGTCCTTGCCGATCACCTGGCCGATCACCGCACCGAGCACCGCGCCACCGAGCACCTTCTTCGCGTCGTTGCCCTTCGTCGACGCGCGCACGCGGTCGACCGCGGCGGACGAGACGTCGGCATCGACGTTGTACGTGTTCCCGCCGAACGAGATCGTGCGGACGGCGAAGCCCATCTCGATGTTGTCGTTCGCGTTCTCGCTCTTCTTGAGCTTCGTCACTTCGATCTCGGCGGTCGCGCCGGCCGGAATCACCGCGCCGTTGCTGCCCGTGACGGCCTCGCTCAGCGTCGCGGTGAAGCGATCGCCGACCTTGTTCGTGTTCGTGCAGACCTTGGACGTCGACGCCATCGTCAGCGTCGTGCCCGACGCGATCGCGCCAACACCGCCAGCCGAGCTCTTCTCGCCCGGCGTTACCGTGTTGCCGGACGCCGTGCGCGGCGGTGCAGCCGGCTCCGGCGTCGGGGCAGGCGTGGTCGGCCGTGTCGTCGGCCGCGTGGTCGGACGTGTCGCAGGCGCCTTTGGCGCCGGCTCCGGCGTGGCGGTCGCGGGCGGTACGTCCTTGAGCTGCGGCTGCGCGGCACTGTCGCCGGTCGCCAGCTGCAGATCGCGATTGAGCGCCGAATCCTGCGCCAGCGTCGTATCAGTCTTCTCGCCGCCGTTGCTGCAAGCGGCAATAGCGAACGTGATCGTCAACGCCAATGGCGCGCCAGCTCGCCGAATATATTTGGACATTCATAGCCTCCGAATTGTGGTGCTGTAGTTCGTACCAACAGCGCTGAAAAATGTGCCTTCAGCAGGGATACAGGGGGCAATCCATATGCCAACCATGAGGGCGCTTCGACGGCTCCTGCCGTACTTTCGCCCATATCGCTGGCAAGTCTTTCTCGGGCTTGCCTGTGTGATCGTATCGGCAGCGTTCGCGAGCGTGACCCCATGGCTCCTTCGCTCGGCGCTGGACGGCATTGGATCTGGCGCGCCCGCGCGCCGCATCTGGACGCTCGCCGCTTCCATGGTCGCCCTCGCTCTCGTTGCCGGCGTCCTCCGCTATGGCATGCGCGATCTGATCAACGGCCTCAGTCGACGCATTGAGTACGACCTACGCAACGACCTATTCGTACACCTCCTGAAACTCGACGCCGCTTACTTCGGGCGCACCCGAACGGGTGACATCATGGCCCGGCTGACGAACGACCTGAGCGCTGTGCGTCAGGCAGCCGGGCCCGCCATAATGTACCTCACCAATACCGTGGCCGGCGCCGCCTTCGCGCTGTACTTCATGTTACGAATCGACGTCCGGCTGACGCTTCTGGCGCTCACGCCAATGGTCGTGCTGCCGGTGATGACCATGTGGCTCGGACGCGCGATTCACGAGCGTTTCGAGGCCGTCCAGGAGCACTTCAGTACCATGACCACGCGTGCCCAGGAGAACCTCGCCGGCGCGCGTATCGTCCGGGCCTACCGCCAGGAGCAGGCGGAGCTCGACCGGTTCGCCGCGCTGAACGAGCAGTACCTCGACGAAGAACATGGGGCTCGTTCGTCTGTACGGGATCATGAACCCCGCGTTTGGCCTGCTCGCCGGACTGGGCGCCGTGACGGTGCTTGGCGTCGGCGGGGCGCTCGCCGTCAGCGGTACGATCTCCGTCGGGGCCTTCGTCGCGTTCGGGCTCTACCTCGGCATGCTGACCTGGCCGCTCATCGCGTTAGGCTGGGTAGTGAACCTGTTTCAGCGCGGCGCGGCGTCCATGGCTCGGCTGGCTCGAGATCCTCGACCAGGCACCCACCGTGGCGAATCCGCCGGCTCCGGCTTCCCTGCCCGCGGCGGCCGCTGGACGATCTGTCGAGTTCCGAGGCGTCGGGTTCCATTATCCGTCTCCGGGCGACGCGCGCGACGCGCTGGGTGCTCCGCGACATCTCCTTCCGCGTAGAGGCGGGGTCGACGCTCGCCGTGGTCGGTGCCACGGGCAGCGGCAAGAGCGCGCTGCTCGAGCTGCTCGCGCGCGTCTACGATCCGCAGGAAGGACAGGTCCTGGTCGACGGCGTCCCGGTGCAATCGCTGACGCTCGACCAGCTCAGACGCGAGATCGGATTCGTGCCGCAGGAGAGCCTCCTGTTCAGCGAGACGATCCGCGAGAACCTGACGTACGGAACGGACGACACGGCGGCGGCGGAGTGGGCCGCGGGCGTCGCCCAGCTGGACACCACGATCGAAAATTTTCCCGGCGGCTACGACACCCTGCTCGGCGAGCGCGGGATCAACCTGTCGGGCGGGCAGAAACAGCGTGCGGCCCTTGCCCGCGCGCTCGCGAGACGTCCATCGATCGTCGTGCTCGACGACGCCCTGTCGGCAGTCGACACGCACACGGAGGCGGACATCCTTCGAGGGCTGCGCGAGGCGCTCCGTGGACGGACGGCGATCATCGCATCGCACCGCATCAGCGCCGTGCGCGACGCGAGCTGGATCATCGTGCTCGATGAAGGACGCATCGTCGAACAGGGACGCCACACGGACCTGATCGTGGCCGGCGGGCGCTACTGGACGCTGCTCCGGCGCCAGCAGCTCGAGGACGCGATCGAGGACGAATCTGTCACCCCGCAAGGGGTGGCAGCCGGCTGACGTCACGAGATACAATAGAACCATGCATCCTGTGGATTCATCGACCACGGCCGAGCACCGTGTCACGCTGCTCGAAGAAGCGCTGAACGAGGCCGCACAGGTCAATGCGGAGCTGCAGTCGCGCGACGCACTGAAGACGCAATTCCTGTCGAACATCTCGCACGACCTGCGCACGCCGCTCACGGCGATCATCACGCACGCCGAGATCCTTCGTGACGGCATCCTCGGGCCGTTGTCCGAGCGGCAGCGCGATAGCGTGGCGAGCATCATCGGCGGCGGGCGACAGCTGCTCGACGCCGTCGGCGAGATTCTCACGTATGCGCGTGGCGCGGCGAATCAGCTCACGGTATCACCCAGCGAGTTTCACATCTCCGCGGTCGTGGCGCAGGTGTCCGCGCTCAACGAGCCGTTGATCGCGAAGAAGGGATTGTCGCTGAGCGTCGATGTGGCCGACGGCGTTCCGTCGCTCGTCGCGGACCGCGAGCAGGTCACGCACGTGGTGAGCAACCTCCTCGGCAACGCCATCGCGTTCACGCCGGCCGGCGGACGCGTGTGGGTGAACGTGACGTGCGTGCGCGACGCCGCGACGACGAACGTGCAGGTGGAAGTGGGCGACACCGGCATCGGCATCGCGCCGGAACACCACGACCTGGTGTTCCGCGAGTTCGCGCAGGTCGACCCCTCTCCGTCACGCCGGCATCACGGCACGGGGCTCGGCCTAACGATTGCGCGGCGGCTCGTGGAGCTGAACGGCGGACGGATCTGGCTCGAGAGCCAGCTCGGAGAAGGCAGTCGGTTCTTCTTCGCCCTGCCGGCCGGCGACGTCACGCGCTGAGTGGTGGAGGCGCGCCCGCACATCCTGATCGTGGATGACAGCGCGCTCGTGACGGGGGCGCTCACGATTCTGTTCGAGGAGACCGGCCACGACGTGTCGGTCGCTGGAAGCATCCGCGATGCGGTGGCAGCGGGAAGCGCACGTTCTGTCGACGTCATGCTGCTCGACCTGACGTTGCCTGATGGCGACGGTCTTGCAACGCTGCTGGAATTGCGGGCGCGAAACGCGGAGCCGCGCGTCACGGCGGCCTTGACGGGCCGCGACGCGGCGGAGGTTCAGGCGCGCTGCACGGCGGCTGGATGCCGGGCGGTGCTGGTGAAGCCGGTACCCATCGCGGAGCTGCTCGCACGAGTTCGGGAGTGGACGGCTGCTTGATCAGCAGGGCTGGGTGTGCGGCGGCATGGCCAGTACCAAGTGCGTCAGTCGACTCAGCAGGAGTCATCAGGCTTCAGGTCCCGTATCCGCTGGCTTGGGTCGCGCGTGGGGTCGTGCTTTGGTCGCGGCGGACTGGTGACTGGGCTCGGAGACTGATGCCTGACAACTCGTACTCGACGCTGGCGTGCTGAGTGACTGGCCGCGACGCCGCGAGATGCGGGCATCGCCAACTCCTCAGGCGACTGTATTCGGTCCGCTTCGCTCGCTCGGAATGACAGGCTAGAGCCGGCTGCGGAGCGATTCGGGGGTGTACTGCTGAAGAAACGCCGCCATGATCGTGAAGTAGTTCGTCACCATCAGGATGCCCACCGCGATCATGAGCACACCGGACGTGCGCGTGATCCAGTTCATCTGTCGCTTCATGCGCGAGAAGAAATCGAGAAACCGCTCGACCGCCACGGCGGCGAGGAGAAACGGGACGGCAAGGCCGAGCGAGTAGGCGAGCAGCAGCCACAGGCCGCGAGACATGTCGGCGGAGCTCGCGGCGTACGTGAGAATCGACCCGAGAATCGGTCCGATGCACGGCGTCCAGCCAGCGCCGAACGCGATGCCGACGAGTAACGTTCCGAGGTACCCGACGGGTTTGTCGGCAATGTGAACGCGACGTTCCCGCGAGAACAGCGCGATGTTGAAGACGCCGAGCATGTACAGGCCGAACACGATGATCAGCACACCGCCAATGCGACTGATCCACACGCGTTGGTAGTTGAGCAGCTGACCGAGCGCCGTCGCCGTCGCGCCGAGCGCGAGGAAGATCAGCGTGAAGCCGAGAACGAACAGCAGCGAGTGGACGAGCGCCGCGCGCCGGGATTTCTGCACGTCCTCGAGGCTCAGTCCCGTGATGAACGTCACGTAGCTCGGGATGAGCGGCAGTACGCAGGGTGACAGGAAACTCAGCAACCCAGCCGTGAACGCGATCGCGATGCCCAACGACGAACCTTCCATGTCTTCTCCTCTCGCGGATCGCCGCGCTCGACCACGAGCGGGGCGCTTCCTGCGTTGGTATTACCGCGTAAAGTATCGACCATTCCGGCGCGAGAAACGTCCGCACGACGGCCGGCGCGGCCTGATCATGCTCCAGATCGACGCCCTCGCGTATGCCGACCTGCGCCGCGCGATGGAGCTTGGCTACACGCCGACGTTGTCGCGCATGGTGAACGAGGACGAGTTCACGCTGCGCCGGTGGTTCTGCGGCCTTCCGTCGGCGACGCCGTACTGCCAGGCCGGCATCTTCCACGGCGAGAACGACGGGATCCCGGCCTTCCGCTTCTATGACAAGGCGGCGCGTCGAGTGGTCACGTGCAACGCGCCGGAAGGCGTGCAGTACATCCGCGACCGGATCCGCGCCCCCGGCGCTCTGGCGGACGGGTCGAGCTACGTGAACCTGCTCGATGGCGACGCGCGCACGGTCGCGTTCACGGTCGCGACCCGGGAACGCATGTCGGTCTACCGCCGACTCGGTGGGACGCGCATGGCGCTGCTGATTCTGCTCCATCCGCTGCGCGTCGTTCGCATGCTGCTGCAAGGCGGTGGGCGAGTGGCTGCGCGAGGAGTGGGAGCGTGCGCGCGGCGAATGGGCGGGACGTTTCACGCACGCGGAAGGCATCTTCCCGTTCTTGCGGATCCTCACGAACGTCGTCGTGCGCGAGCTGCAGACGATCGCGATCCTGCTCGACGTGTACCTCGGCGTGCCGGTCATCTACAGCACGTTCATGCAGTACGATGAGCTCGCGCATCACTTCGGGTCCACGAGCCGGTTCGCGCTCTCCGACCTGCGGCGCACGGACGCGCGCATCGGCGAGATCGAACGCATGGCGCTCGCGGCGGGCGGCCGCGGATACGATCTCGTGATCCTGAGCGATCACGGCATGACGCCGTCGGTCGAGCTATCGGGTGCGCTTTCGCGAAACGCTCGGCACGACGGTCCAGCACATTCTCGACGGCGATGCGTTCCGCACGGGCGAGATGCCGATTCGTTCGCTCGCCAGCTTCGCCGAGACGAGCGAGTATGCCGACGTTGGACCACGCGTCGTGGAGTCGGTGGCGGGCGTGACAACATCGCGTCGTGGGCGTCGCACGCTGCGCCGGCTGCGCGATTGGGTGCGGTCGCGCTACGGCCTGCGCGAGCTGGTGTTGCCCGAGAAGTATCGGGTCGACGCGAAGCACGGCGTCGTGGTGACGTACAGCTCGTGCCTCGCGCTCGTCTACTTCGCGCAGGAAGAAACGCGCCTCGCGCTCGAGGACATCGCCCGCAACGCACGGCACGTGGTCCTGTACGACGCGCTGCGTGAGCACCCGGGCATCGGCCTCATCGCGGCGCTGGACGCGCGCGGCGTTCACGTGCAGAGCCGCGCCGGTCGCGCGCGCATCATCGACGGCGCGGTGGAAGTGCTGGACGGGGAGAATCCGCTGGAGCCGTACGGGGCGGACCCGCTCACCGTCCGCGCGATCGAGTCGCTCGTCAGGCAACCGAACGCCGGAGACCTCGTGCTGTTCGGTGCGTACGACGGCTACGAGATCGTCTCGTTCGACGACCAGATCGGCGCGCACGGCTCGGCGGGCGGCGACCAGGTGTGGCCGTTCCTCATCGCGCCAGGGGCGTTAGGCATCGGCAGCGAGCGCATCGAGAATGCGCGCGACATCCACCGCGTCATCATGCGGCGCTACGCGCGCGAGCCGGTCGCGATGGAAGACGTGCTGGAGCCGGATGAGGAACAGGCAGCAGCCAGTGGAGCAAATCAGCGATCGGGGTAGCGTGTCACTACTCGACGCCTAACGCGGCTGGCCGGCGACGACACCGGCAATTCACCGCAGAGGACGGCTTCGACAACCCTCTCAGACGAGGGGAGCGAACGGATTCGTCTGATCTGGCGGATTGGCTCCTCGAGCGCGAAGGACGCTACAGCAACGAGCCGAATTGAAGAGGAACAGCCCGGGACATGAATCCGATCATCCGTTCGACGCCTTTCACTCTGAGCAGCCCGCGCGAGAGCAGTCCTCGGCTTGCATGGTGCGATCCGTCAAATCCCAGGAACGGATCAGCGCTCCAGCGTCGCGAGCGGGGCTTCGAGGGCATCGCGGAATGCTTCGGTCGACAGGCGGTCCGGTTCGGCACCCTCGCCGGCGCGGCGCTGCACGCCCCTAACGACCGCGTCCAGCGCGTCGAGCGGCGCATCCGCCTCGGCGACGACGTCCACCTCCCACTTGCCGCGGTCGGCGCCCTTGAGCGTGAGGCGGTAGCGGGCGGTGTGGATCGTGAATCGAGATGCAACGCGCGCGGCGCTCGCGACGGCGGAACCGGTCAGCACATCGTCGTCATCTGCATCATCGACATCGGCGTCGTCATCCATCTCGTCTTCGTCGGCATCCTCGCCGTCCTCGTCGCCGTCGTACTCCTCGTCGTCCTCATCGTCATCATCACGCGCGTAGGGCGACTCATGCTCATCATCGTCGATGACTTCAACGACTTCCGTGACTTCGATGACTTCGTCGCTCTCGACTTCCGCGACCTGAGCCAACGCCGGCGAGATCTCCTCGCTCTCCGCGAGGATGACTACGTCGGTTGCCTCCGATAACTCCGCCTGCGGCTCCGCTGACGCCAGTACTGGTGCCGGCCGCCGAGGATCTTCCGCGACGACGGCCACGCCCGTCTCCACGCCGCCCTGGCGAATGGGCGGAAAGAGGTGAAGCTCGATCACGTGTTCGACCGGCACGCGTTGCGCGATGGCGCGCAGGAATCGCTGCTGCGTTTCCGTCATCGCGCGACCGCCGCCGGTCGAGCCGACGGGAGTGTGGCAGTACGACTGTCGAGCTCGCGCTCCACGAAGAGCCGAAGGATGTGCATGAAGTCCTGAGCGTTGGTGACGACGCCGAAAGCCTGATGAGTGCCGCGATCCTTGAGCTTGCTCACGACGAATTCGGCGGAGTCGACGCAGATGGTCGGCATCTCGCGCAGAGTGCCGTCGGGTTCCGTGACGAACGCGGGCAGCATGTTGCCAGTCGCGATGGCGTGCAGGGCGGTCGCGATCATCACGGCCATCGTCGCCTTCGTGGTGTGATGCTTCATCGCGTCCTGCGCGACCGCCGTGTCCGTGTAGACGCCAGGCAGCGGGCCGTCATCGCGAATCGAGCCGCACAGCACGTACGGGATCTTCTTCACCACGCACGCGTGCATGATGCCGTCGGTGATGACGCCGGTCTCCACAGCACGCTCGATCGAACCGGCAGCGCGCACCTTGTTGATGGCGCGCATGTGCAGCCCGTGTCCGCCGACGGTGGATTCGCCCTTCCCCGTCATGCCGAGCGTCGTACCGAAGATGGACGCTTCGATGTCGTGAACGGCGACGGCGTTGCCCGCCAGCAGCGCGTGGACGAAGCCGTTCATGATGAACCACGTCATGTCCGACCGCGCGCGTGAATGCACGAGCGCCGGACCTGTCACCCACACGACGTAGCCGCCACGCTCGCGCTCCTCGATGAGCAATCTCGCGAGGTGCACGTAGTCGATCGGCTTCTCGCGCGACACCTCGCTCGCCATGAACTTGAACTCGCCATCGTCGTGCCCGCCGGCCGCTTCGGTGTGCACGTAGATGCCTTCGGTTCCGTCCTCTTTCTTGCCGACGGCGACGAGGTCGCCGGAGCGGACGCGTCGCATCTCGCGGACCCAGAGCACGCCTTCGCGGTCGATGACGAGGGCCGAGTCCATCCGGGGCTCGCGCGGAAGGCGCCATTCGCCGCGGACACGGACGTAGGTCGGCAGGTTCGTCGTCGAGAAAAAGTCCTCGGGCAGCACGCCGTCCGCCGGCGCCGGGACGAAGCGGGCATCCGGCGCAGTCGAGAACCGCGCCGCACTGAAATCGGGGTGTGGAATCGTCGTCACGGGGGGAAAGATGCTCAGCCGGTGGCGGGTGGGCCAACCCCCTGCGCCCCTCGGGCGTAAGTTCAGGTAGGGGAATCCATGATCCGCGTCCGGAGGATTGCATGAGCACCGCGAGTACGGCGCATCGCCGCTTCAAGCTGCCTGGCCTGGCGTTCGCGCTGGCCGTCACCTGCGCCGTCAACGCAGCGGCGCAAGGGCGCGCTCCACGGGACACGGCGCTCGTCGCGCGGCGCGATTCGCTCGAGCGCGAGCTGCAGCGGATCGCAGTCGTCGATCGGAAGCTCATGGTGCCCATGCGGGATGGGGCGAAGATGCAGTTCGACGTGTATCGCCCGAAGAACGCGAACGGGCCGGTGCCGGCGATCTTCGTCCGCACGCCCTACAACATGAACTTCTGGGACGTCACCCTCGGCGCCCCGGCCGATATGACGGCGCAGCTCGACGCGGTGAAGCGCGGCTACGCGTACGTCGGCGCCAACGAGCGCGGACACTTCTTCTCCGAGGGGAACTACGACATTCTCGGACCGCCGACCACGGACGGAACGGATGAGATCCAGTGGATCTCGTCGCAGAACTGGTCGAACGGCAAGGTCGGCCTGATCGGCTGCTCGTCGACCGCGGAGTGGCAGATGGCCGTCGCGGCGCAGGCGCCCGAAGGGCCTCGCGACGATCATCCCGCAGGGGTTCGGCGCCGGTGTCGGTCGCGTGAAGCCGTACTACGAGCAGGGCAACTGGTACCGCGGCGGCGCGGTGCAGATGCTGTTCATCGACTGGCTGTACGGCGAGCAGAACCAGGTGCGACCGACGTTCCCGCCGAACACGTCGCAGGAAGATCTCATTCGCGCAGCCAGGTCGTTCGACCTCGCTGACCATCAGCCGCCGGTCGACTGGGACAAGGCGTTCTGGCATTTGCCGGAGAAGGATCTGCTGAAAGCCGTCGGTGGCCCGCGCGGCATCTTCGCGGATTCGATGCCGGGGATCGCGACCGGTGGGGCGATGATCCAGCGCACGCCTAACGATCCGGCGTGGTACCGCGGTGGGCTGTTCAACGACGACATGAAGATCAACGTGCCCGGCCTGTGGTTCATGTCGTGGTACGACGTGTCCGTCGGGCCGAACCTCGCGACGTACAACTACGTGCGCCGCACAGCCGACCCGGCTATCGCGAATCAGCAGTATGCGGTGATCGCGCCGACGCTTCACTGCTCGTACAAGCGCGCGACGGAGAACACGATCGTCGGTGAGCGGAGCGTTGGTGACGCGCGGCTCGACTACGACGCGCTCACGTACGGGTGGTTCGACATGTTCCTCAAAGGCGAGAAGAACGGGCTGCTCGACACGCTGCCGAAGATCCGCTACTACACGATGGGCTCGAACAAATGGCAGTCGACGGACACATGGCCGCCGCGTGGCGCAGAGGGCATGTCGTTTTATCTGTCGAGTGAAGGCGGCGCCAACACGCGGAATGGAAACGGCGTGCTGACCACGAAGGCACCGTCCGACGACAAGCCGGACACGTTCGCGTATGACCCCATGCACCCGGTGATGTCACACGGCGGCAACGTGTGCTGCCAGGGCAATGCGCTCGCGGGTGGCGCGCTCGATCAGCAGGAGACGGAGTTGCGGCCCGACGTGCTCGTGTACACGACGGAGCCGTTCAAGGAAGGCATGGAGATGAGCGGGCCGATCGACGCAACGATCTACCTCTCGTCGGACCGGAAGGACACGGATGTCACGGTGAAGATCATCGACGTGTATCCGGACGGCAAAGCGTACAACCTGGACGAGACGATCCAGCGTGTGCGCTATCGCGACGGCTACGACAAACCGGTGACGTTCATGGAGCCGGGCAAGGTCTACAAGGTCGCGCTGCAGCCGATGACGACGAGCAACTACTTCGCGCCGGGCCATCGCATCCGGATCGAGGTGTCGAGCTCGAACTTCCCGCGCTTCGATCGCAACCTGAACACGGGCGGGAAGAACTACGACGAAACGACGGGACTGGTGGCGAAAAACGTCATTCACCACTCGAAGCAATATCCGTCGTCGATCAAGATCACAGTGGTGAAGAAACCGCCGACCGCGGACAACTAGGAGTCCGCGGGAAGGAGGCCTGAGGAAGGAGGTTGTCTCCTCTGGCCTCTTCCCCGGCCTCCTTCCTCACAGCAGACTGACCGGATCCCGATCGAGCGCGACGCGCAACTGACTTCGGTTCTTCGGCACCTCGAGACGCTCGACGAGAAAGCGACACGCGCGCGTCAGCAGCGCGGGGTTCGTACTCTTGAGCAGGAGGTGCCAGCGCCACCGGGTCTTCACGCGCTCGATCGGGCACGGTGCCGGACCCACCACCGAGATGTCGCTGCCGTACTTCGCGACCGCTCGACGTAGGCGATCCGACGTCGTCGACGCGAGCTTCTGCGTCTCGTTCTCGTGGAGCCCCGAAAAGATCACGTTCGCGAGACGCGTGTACGGCGGATACGCCGGCTCACCGCGGCCGCCTAACTCCTGCTCGACGAATCCGCTGTAGTCGTGCGCGACCGCGCAAACGACGGCGTGATGCCCTGGCACGCGCGTCTGAATCAGCACTCGGCCACCCTTCGGCCCGCGGCCTGCGCGCCCAGCCACCTGACTCAGCAGCTGGAAGCAACGCTCCGATGAGCGGAAGTCCGGCAGGTTGATGCCGACGTCCGCATCGATCACGCCGACGAGCGTCACGTTAGGGAAGTCGAGTCCCTTCGCGATCATCTGCGTGCCGAGCAGGATGTCGACCTCGCCGCGGCCGACACGATCGAGAATGTCGGCGTGCGCCCACTTCCCTGTCGTCGTATCGACGTCCATGCGCGCGATCCGCGCCGACGGAAAGCGCTCCGACAACAGACGCTCCACCTGCTGCGTGCCGAGTCCACGCCTGCGCAATGTGTCGCCGCCGCACCGCTTGCAGCGTGGTGTCGGCTCTTCCTTGTGCAGGCAGTAGTGGCAGACCAGCCGCTCAGGCGTGCAATGGTACGTGAGCGAGATCGTACAATTCGGGCACGTCGATACGTCGCCGCACTGACTGCACTGCACGAACGACGCGTACCCGCGGCGGTTGAGCAGGAGAATGCTCTGCTCTCCGCGGGCGAGACAGTCGACGAGCTCACGCTCGAGCGGGTCGCTCACGACGAGCGTGAAGGGATCGGGCGGCGCCTGAGAATCACGCGCCGGCAGGCGGCGCATGTTGACCACATCGATCTTCGGAAGGCTTCCACCACCGACGCGCTCCGGCAACGAGAGCCGTTTGTACTTCCCCGACGTCGCGTTCGTCCAGCTCTCCAGGCTCGGGGTCGCGCTACCGAGCACGACGACCGCGCCCTCATTGCGCGCGCGCACGATCGCGACCTCGCGCGCGTGATAGCGCGGCGATTCGGCCTGCTTGTAGCTGCCCTCGTGCTCCTCGTCGACGATGATCGCGCCGACGTTGCGAAGCGGCGCGAAGATGGCCGACCGCGCGCCGACGGCAATGCGCTTCTCGCCTCGACGAAGAGCGAGCCATGCGTCGTAGCGCTCGCCGTCGCTCAGCGCTGAATGGAGTACGGCAACGTCATCTCCGAAGACGAGACGGAATCGATCGACGGTCTGTGGCGTCAGCGCGATCTCGGGCACGAGCACGATGGCCGTCTGCCCGCGATCGCGCACCACACGTTCGAGCAGCTCGATGTACACGAGCGTCTTGCCACTGCCCGTGATCCCGTGCAGGAGAAACACTTCGCCCGGCGCACCCGCCGCGAGTGCGGAGATCGCCTGCTGCTGATCGGCCGTTGGCGCGTGGCGACGCGTCGAGATCTGCGGCCGCGCGGCGAATGGATCACGCTGCACGATCTCTTCGCGGACCGTGACGAGATTTCGCGCGACGAGTCCCTTGAGCACCGACGGCGAGAAGCTGAGCTGCTCGAGGAGATGCTCGACCGGCGAGCGGCCGCCTAACGATTCCATGAGCTCGTACAACGCGCGCTGCTGCGGCGCACGGGCGAAGATGCGGTCGCGATGCATCAGCGACGACAGCTCGTTCGTGATCACGGCAATCCGGCGGACCTTCTGCTGCGGCGTCGGGACCGCCGCGCCGGTCATGAGCGCGGGCAGCACTCCGCGAAGCACGACGCCCAGCGGAACGACGTAGTACGCCGCCATCCAGCGACACAACTCCAGCATCGCGGCGTCGATCGCCGGCTCGGCGTCCGGCGCCTCGATGATCGACTTGTAGCGGCGCGCCGTGTCGGTCTCTTCGACGAAGCCCACACACACACCGACCTCCTTCCGGTTCCGGAAGGGGACCACGACGCGCGTGCCGGGCACGATGGCGTTCGCGTACTGATCGTCAGCGCGATACGAGAACGTGTTGAACAGCGGCAGCGCCAGCGCGACCTCGACGAGCACGTCAGCGGCCGTGGTCGACGCTCGCATCGTGGCGCGGCCTAACGCCGAGCCCGGGGGTGGCCGGCAGCGTGATGACGCCGCCGGCGATCGACGCGCCTTCGAAGGGATCGTTCGCGAGCAGCGCCGCCCCGTCGAGGTCCGCGTAGTCGAGCAATGGTGCGAGGTGCGCGACCGCCGTGATCCCAAGGCTCGTCTCGACCATGCAGCCGGCCATGACGGACATGTCGTGCGCCCGCGCGGCGGCAATGATTCGCATGGCTTCCCGAATCCCGCCGCATTTCGCGAGTTTGAGGTTGATGCCATCGACCGCGCCGGCGAGCTTCGGCACGTCCGTCGCGACGAGACACGACTCATCGGCGATGATCGGGAGCGGCGAACGGTCGCGCACGAAGCGAAGTCCCTCGATGTCGTGCGCAGCGACAGGTTGCTCGACGAACTCGACATCATAGTCCAACAGCAGGTCGATCATGCGCAACGCGCTCTTCGGCGTCCACGCCGCATTCGCGTCCACGCGAAGAATCTTGTCTGGCTCGGCCGCACGAACGGCGGCAATCGTGTGCGCATCACGGGTGCCACCGAGCTTCACCTTGAGCACCGGGTATGGGGCCGCATCCTCCAGCGCGCGATGCAGCCCCTCGTCATCGTTGGTGAGCGGGATGGTGAAGCTCGACTGCGGCGCGCGCGCGGGATCGAGGCTCAGCATGCGATGCAGCGGCACGCCGAGCCGTTTGGCCGCGAGGTCATGCAGCGCCGCGCTCACGGCCGATTTCGCCGAGCCGTTGAACCGGATCACGCGATGCATCTCGGCCTCGATGGCCTCGAGCGACCATGCATGCATGCCATGCAGCGCCGCGAAAAGCCGGTCGATCACCGCGATCACCGTCTCCGTCGTCTCTCCATAGAAGCGACTCGGCGCAGCTTCACCCCAGCCCTCGGCGCCGTCGTCATCGATGATGCGAACCCAGACGAGACGCCACTCGCTCGCGCCCCCACGCGCGATGACGAATGGCGTTCGCGTTCGCACCGTCATGATCTCATGCTCGAGCCTCAGTGTGCTCATATCGGCGTCGCCGGTGCTCCGCCGCCACGGCGAGCGAACCACGCCGCGCGCGTTTCGCCGGGAGAGCCAACCGTCATGAGGAAGTCGAGCAGCGCATCTGCGAGCTCGGCTCCGGTCTGGAAGCGCACATCAGCGGGCTTCGCGAGACAGCGCATCACGAGCGCCGACAGCTCGGGCGAAACGCGCGAGTCCACGACCTCGGGCGCAGCGGCCGTCTCGTGGACGTGCTTGTAGCCCACCGAATACGAATCCGCGCCATCGAATGGCGGGAAACCAAGCAGCATCTCGTACAGCATGACGCCGACGGCGTAGATGTCGCTGCGGCCGTCCACCATCTTGCCCATCGCCTGCTCCGGCGACATGTAGTGCGGCGTGCCCATCGCCCGGCCCGTTCCCGTTAGGCGCCCGTGAAAGCGAGCCGTCGCGATCCCGAAGTCCGTGATCAGTGCGTGGCCGTCCTCGTCGAACAGCACGTTGTCCGGCTTCACGTCGCGATGGACGACACCGCGGCGATGCGCGTAGTCGAGCGCCGTCGCGATCTGTGCGCAGACCGCCGCTGCCGAACCCGCGCCTACCGTCCGCTCCTTCACGAGCACGTCCGCCAGCGACCCGCCAGCGAGATACGGCATGACGATGAACACGGCTTCGGCCGCTTCGGCGTAGTCGATGATCGTGCAGATGTGCGGGTGCACGAGCTGACTCGCCGACTCCGCCTCTCGCCGGAAACGCTCGCGCATCTCTTCGTCACGCGCGAGGTGCGTGTGCAGCACCTTGATGACGAGCGGCCGCTCGAGCAATTGATGCTCGGCGTAGTAGACGTTCGCCATGCCGCCGCTGCCGAGGCGGCGGATCACGCGGTAGCGGCTCCCCGTTAGGCGCCGGAGTGCGCTCAACTCCTCCTCGGGACGCTCGCGCGGAGCGTCCGCGATCTCGGGGAGCTCGGTGGTGCATCGCGTGCAGCGCACCGCGCGGGCGCGATTCCAGGTGCCGCAGTCGGGACAGAACATGTCAGGCTCCGAACTGCATGCGGACGAAATCGTACGGCGGCCAGGGCCCCGTACACTCGAGCTGCATCTCGCGCAGTCGTTTCTGTTCCTCGCGAACGATGTCGTAGAATGCGTCCCAGCGCTCGCGCTCGATCAGAAACGACGCGCGCGCGGCCGGCCCGGACTCGCCAGCGTGGTTGTTGATCACGAGCAATGTCACCGCGTGGCGGCGAAGAACGCGGAAGCTCTCGTTCGCCGCGTTCTCGACGAGATCCGCGTCGATGGCCATCGTCGTCGTGGTGTCCGGCTCGTCGCCGTATGACACGGTCACGCGCGCCATGGCGCGATCGGCCACGAACGTGACCGCTTCGATGAGCGTGAAGTAGTGAAGCTCCAGCCAGCGCATCAGCGAGTCACGTCCACGAAACACCGAACCGAATGGCGCCGGCACGATCGTCTGTCGCGCGAACGCGCCCTCGACGACGCTCCTGTATTCCGCAATGTGCTGCGGTGACGGCGTCGGAGCGGCGTAGGGCGACTCGGACACCAGGGCGCCGAGGTCGCGAAAGGCAATGACAGTCGCACCGCGCACCGGAGACGCAGAACCACCGACGTCGAGCGAGATGATCCCGTACAACTGCAGCGCGCGTTGCTGCGCCGAAGGCACGTCAGCTCTCCTGTTTCGCGTAAGGCCACTTCACTCCCTTCAGCAGCTGAAATCCGAGCGCGCGCTCCCGTGTGAGCTCCTTGAGCAGCGCGCTCTCGCGCGCCACCGCGCCACGAGCACCCTTCCACCCGAGCTGACGCCACGCGCGGCCGGCAATCTGCACCTTCTGCTGCCACGTCAGCACCGCCTCTTCGTCCGACTCGGCGGCAGCCTTGGCGCCGGCTTCCGTCCAGTCCTGCACCTGAATCTCGACGAGTCCCGCTTCACGCATCATCTGCTTCCACTCGATCAGCAGGTGTGGTCGTAATCCGAGACGCTCGACGAGCATCTCGCGCGCGGACTGGCTCATGTCCGAGCTCCAGGTCAACTGTAACAGGACGACGGGGCCCATCGGCTTGGTCACACGCGTCAGCTCCGCGACGGCGCGCTCGGGATCTGCGGCGGAGGACAGCAGCGGTTCGGCGAGGCCAGCGTCGAAGACGTTGCTCTCGTGGGGGAGGTCGTCGAGCGGTGCCTGCTGATACGAAAGCGGCAATGGCGTCTGGAGCGCGCGCAGACGTGCCTCGGCTCGTTCGATCCGATCCTCGTTGGGGTCGACGCCGGTAATGGACGCGCCGGTTTTCGCGGCAAGCCACTCGCTGGTCTCACCCTCGCCTGAGCCCGAAACGACGATCTCCTTGCCGGATCCCGCGTCGACGAGGTCGGCGACTTCGCGGTAGAGCTCTTCGCCTGTCGCTCGCCAGCGGCCGAGAACCATCATCTGGACGAGGCGCAGTACGGCGGGAACCGGCGGTACGCGCGGCGGGGCGGGCATGGAAGGGGAAAGTATACGGCAGTGAACCGGGTACTGGGAACCGGGAACGGAAACCGGACAGTCACGCCAGCGCTTTCAGGTGCGCCACCGCGGCCGCGGCCATCCGGTCGGGGGCATAGCCGCCTTCCAGGGCGCTCACAATTCTGCCGTCGCACCACGACTCGGCGCGGGCGACCAGGTCGCGCGTCATCGTCACGAAGTCGTCGATCTCCAGCGTGAACGCGCCGAGCGGGTCGCCGGCAAGCGAGTCGAAGCCCGCGGAGACGAGCACGAGGTCCGGCGTCCAGCCATCGGTCGCGGCATCGATCGCGCGCGTCCACGCCTCGACGTAACGCTCGCGCGGCTGCGACGCGGGCATCGGCACGTTCCAGATCGAGCGGAGTGGGCCGCGGTCGTCCGCGGCTCCTGTACCCGGATACCACGGCCACTGATGCATCGAGACGAAGCGGATATCGCGCTCGCGTTCGACCAGCGCCTGTGTGCCGTTCCCGTGGTGCACGTCCCAGTCGACGATCAACACGCGCTCGACACCGTGACGCTGTCGGGCGTAGTGCGCCGCGATCGCGACGTTTCCGAACAGACAGAATCCCATGCCGCGCGCCGCGAGCGCGTGGTGGCCCGGCGGACGAACAGCGCTGAAGCTGCGCACCGCGCGACCGTCGAACGCCATGTCGACGCCGTCGAGCACACAGCCCGCGCCTGCGGTTGCGGCGTCCCAGCTTCCCTCGCTGATCACTGTGTCGGCGTCGAGGCGCCCACCGCCACCGGCGGCGATACGCGCGGACCTGATCAATGTAGGACGCTTCATGCGCGAGCGCCAACTCGTCAGGCGTCGCGTGACGGCCTTCGACGTGTGCGAGCGCATGAAACAGATCTGCGTCCTCACGCAACGCACGTGGGATGGCGCGCAGCCGCCCGACGTGTTCCGGATGGCCCCACCCGGTGTCATGGCGACCGCAGTCAGAATGCGAGATGTAGGCGACTGTCATCGTGCTCCACGAAGTCGTCGTGATGCCCACTCGAGCAGGAGCGCCCCGACCGCGAGCAGGAAAAGAAATCGGGTCGTCCGCGTGCCGTCGCTTGCCGGCGCGACCCGCGTGTCCATCGTCGCCGGCGGACCGAGTGCGTCGATGAGTGACGCGAGCGGCGTCTCATCGATCACCTCGTCCGCCGCTGGTACGCGCGCGACGAGCGGTGCATACGCGACCGCGGCGGCGAGCCGGGACCACCATTCGCGGTGAGCCGCAGCCGCCTCATCGCCGCCGGCCATTCTCCAGCGCCATGTCTCGTCGTAGCCGGTCTGCACCACGCGGCCCGCGGTCGACGCGTCGTGCCGCGACGGTCACGGCGCTCGCTCTCGACTCGAGCACCACGCCATCGCTCACGAGCGACGTCACAGGGAACACTCCAAGTCCCGTCCGCGGCGAGGCGCTCGTCACGCCGCCGGCGACGCCCGCGATCCGCCGTCCGACGTCACCGGGAGCGATGGATGACAGGCCTCCAATGCGAGCAGAGGCGCCAGCGAGTATCACGCCGCCACCGTCGTGCGCGTACCGTGCGATCGCGGTCGCGGAGGACGCGGCAGTGCTGTCGAGCGCGATCACGGCCGAGTAGCGCGCTGTATCGATGGCGCCGAGCGGGCCCTGTGTGACTTCCACGTTAGGCGCGACTCGCACGCGCGACGCCACGCGCCACCCTCGCTCCTCGAGCGCCGCAATGGTGAACTTCGACTCCCAGCCAGCGGCGCCAAGCACGAGCAGGGGCTTGAGCGCGATCGAGTCCCGCGCCGCCGTGGCTGCGGTGAACGTCGCGCCCGACGCGCGCACGCTCCCGGCAACCGACGCGAGCTCCAGCTCCGCGGCGCCTCCGCGAGAGAGTGTGTCGATCGTGCCCGCGGCATCTCCGATCGATACAGGCTCTCCTCCGGCAGCGGCGAACCGCACCCGCGTCGCGCCGCTCGGTTCTGATGCTGGTTCCGCGATGACGGCCGATCCACGGATCGGTCGCGACGCGGCCCACTGCGCCCGCGAGCCCGAGTGCGCGAGCGCGCGAATCCAGTCGCGCGTGCGCGCGTCCGGCGCCTTGTCGAGCACCACCCGAAGCTCAGCCGGACCGGCCAGCGTCCAACGCTCGAGCGCACGCGTTAGGTCGCCCGCTGCAACGCTGACGCCAGCCGCCGTCGGCGGCCGCAGCGCACGCCACAGCAGCACCGCCAGCGCGGCCAGCGCCGTCGCTCGGAGCACCAATTCGGCGACTCGGCGGACGCGCTCAGCGGGTGAGGGCATACACGATCACGTTGACGCCGAACTTCGTGTTGTCGATCGAGAGAAACCGCTTGTTGTCGGGATGGTAACCCCACTCCGAGCTGTAGTCCTTGTTGCTGTACAGCACCGCGATCCGGTCGCCACGCATGGCGGCGAGCAGGTGCGAGTGGACGAGATTGTCGCCCCAGCCGTTCAGCTCGTGCGACGTGTTAGGCGGCCCATCGGGGAACTTGAAGAAGGACGAGTACAGCGGGTGCGTATTCGCCAGTTGCGTCAACTTCCCCACCGCGCGCCCGAGCTCCTCTACCGCCGTCTTGTGAAACGCGCCGTCGATGTCGTGGTTATGGTCGTCGACGAACAGCATACCCCCGCGGTCCGCGAAGCGGCGCACGTTCGCGCGCTCGGCTTCGGTGAACCGCACGGGGAGATGGCCGGTCAGATACACGAGCGGGAATCGGAACAGATCATCGCTGGCCAGCGCGACGATCGCGCCCGTTGGTGCGACGGGAAGGCTCGTGTACTTCGCGAGCGAATCAATGAGATTGGCCGGCACCAGTGGCGCGCTGTCCCAGTCTCCTGATTCGTACTGCCCGGTCGCGAACACGAATTCGCTCACCACACGCCGCTCCACGCCCCGAGGCGTCCGGCGCCACGCACGGTACCGTCCGCGACGCGTCGCGCGCGCGCGAGCAGCGTGGTCGCGTCGCGGCCATTGCGCATCGCGTCCAGCGCGTCGGCAATGGCTGCAGCGAGACGCGGGGCTGCGTCCAGCGATTCTACTCGCAGCAACACCAGGGAGTCGATGGCTGCGGCAGGCGTTCGCGACGCCAGCTCTATCGCCGCGGCCAGTCGCTCGGCGCGTCGCGCAGCGCCGGGATCGACCGGTTGGCGTGGTACGCGCGTACTCGCGGCGCCTGTCTCCTTGCCCGTTAGGCGGACGCGCGCCAGATCCACCACGACCGTCGGCGCCTTGCCGCGAAGGTAGATTCGCTCTGCCTGACGCGCGCGCTGAATGGCTGCCAGTGCGCGTCGCATCGGCGGGAGCGCGCGAGCGGTCTCGCCCTGATCCAGCTCGCGGCTGGCTTCCCACATCGCGTTGTACGCCTCGAGGAGCGGCCGGTTGATCGCAACGACGGGCGTCTCGTCGCCCTCGAAGTCGAGGATCTCGTCGCCCTTCCCCGTTGCCGCGCTCGCGGCTCTCAGCAACGCGGCGCGCGCGGAATCGGCCGAGTCCGCAGCCGCGATCTCGCGAGCGGGACGGCCAGCACGAGTCGCCGCACGCCGCGCAGCGTCGCGAGATGCCGAATCCGCGCGTACCGAGGTATCGGCCGAAGCGGGATCATCGTCCGGATCGCGCCCTTCCTCACCGCTCGGGTTGTTACCAAGCCGAGCGAAGATGATATCGCCGACACGCTTCCGGAGCCTCGTCTGATCGCGGCCGATGGCACGCGACTCCGACATGAGAGTCTCGCGCGCGAGTGTCGGGCGACGCCGATCGAGCGCTTCCGTCATCATGATCAGCATGCGCTCGCTGATCATCGACTTGTCGGCTTCCGGCGGAGGCGCGCCTTCCACAGCGATGGAGTCGTACTCGCCAGCGCGGGCGACCCGCAGCACACGTGTCTCTGACGCACCCACGCCCGGTCCGCTCACGGTGTTGCCGTCACGAGCGACGGCACGGAGGTGCACCATGTCGCCCGGCTTGAGATTCAGGGCGTCGAGCGCGAGCGAGGCGGCGAGCGTGCCGTTCGCCGCGCCACTGTACTGCCGGGCGCCTAACGTCCCGGACCGGAACTGAAAGCTCTCGCCCTCCCCAGAGCTCACGATGTACTCGAACGCGCCGCTGGCGAGCCCAATGTCGTCGTGCGTTTCCGCGGACAGCGACAGCGCGCCCCTGGCGACACGCATGACCGTATCGCGCGACGGCGCCAGCAGTCGCACGGTCGGAACCGAATCCGCGCGCGGCTCGAGCGCCACGATCCGCTCGCCGGACGCATGGCGGAATCGTACGAGCGTCGGCCGATCGCCGACCGTGAGCGCGACGCGCCAGCCGGCGCTGGCCGGTTGCACGGCGAGCGTCTGGCCGCTGACGTCTGCGGTGACGCCGGCGCCCGCCCCGGGCGCATCGAACGTGACGCTGCTCCCGACGAGCGCCACAATGGACGCCGGCGACTCCACGCGCAAAACGCGACCTCCCGCATACGCGGGCGCACGCACCGTCGCAGAGAGTCGCGCGAACGGCGACGCTACGTCTCGCGACGCTGTGGACGTGGCCGAGACAGTTCCGTCTGGTGCGGATGCCGACCGCGCAAAGGCGACACGCTGCGCGAGCAGCAGGGCGCCGAAGGCAGCGACGGTCGCCAACGCAGGCCAGGCAATCGCTCGGCTAACCGCACGTCGCGTCTCCGCGGTCCACGACACCTGAGCGATCTGTTGCTCGAGCAATGCAGTCGTCGGCGCGCGCTCCGCCGCCGGATCGACGGCCGTAACGAGCGCGTACTCCAGTCGCGGCACGCGCTCCTCGATCCAGAGCGCGACGCGAGGCACCGTTAGGCGACGCCATGGCATCAGCAACACGACGAGCACGATGGCGCCGATCACGGCAGCTGCCAGCCACGGAGCGACCCCATCCACCCGACCAGTGCGCCTGCTGGCAATCGTGGCAAGGGCACCGACCGTCAGCGTCGTGGCGGTCGCCCACAGCGCAGCACGAGTGGCGATGGCGGTCGCGAGTGCGCGACGCGTTCGAAGCACGCGCTCAAGCGGTCGCATTGGCCTCGGATCCTCGACGTACGAGCATCTCGGCGACGGCCGCGGCCAGCGCGATCGCCAGCAGCCACGCCGCCAGCCTCGACGCCGGCGGCTCACCCATCACCGCGGCGGTCGCTTCGGTCGATGCCCGCGCGATCGTTGCGGGAAGCGCCTGCGCAAGCACGCTGTCGGAGGCCGCGACCCACGGCAACGCGCTCGCGCACGGCTCCAGCAGGCGCGCCGCGAACCGGCGGAATGCCGGTGTGAGCGGCAGATCGCCCGTTGATGACACGGGGACTGCGACGGACCGGATGCAGCCGGTGCCTAACGTGCTCTCGGTGACCGCCGGCTCGCCGTCACTCCACCGGGCGATGACGCGTCCCGCAGGTGGATTGGTAGCCCGCACCATGGGCGCGACGACCGTGGCGGCTCGAGCCGCGGCGCGCGACCCTCCGCCCGAGCCAGCGAGGGCAGTCACCGCGAACGCGGTGTCGGGCGGGGTTCGTTTCGCCCACGCGCTAGGCGCTATCGCAGCAGGCCACAGCACCGTCGCGCGGCCATCGCGCGCCCATGCGCTATCGGCCGCTGTCACCGAGTCGCGAACCACTCGCACGGCGGCACCTGCGCGAACGTCTCCGATGAGTGCCACGGACACGGCAACGGGGTCGCCGACCGTGGCGCGCACGACGGGGCGCCCGAGCGGGCCTGAGTCGTTAGGCGCCGTGCCGGCGCGCACGAGCCGAACGGGCCCGGTCCATGTGCGTCTGATGGCGGCGGTCGCGTCATCGAGCTCGCCCGCCGCGAACGGCGAGACGATCACGATTTCTACCGAATCCCGCTCGCGTTCGAGGCGCCGGCCGGAGCGGACTGCACCCACGAGCGCGGCCGATAGCGAGCCTGACGCAGTCGACGCCGCCGCGGCGATGGAGTCCGGAGTCGGGCCGATGACTTCCCGCGCAGTGGAGTCGAACAGGACCAACGCGTCGCCCGGCCGGAATACAGCGCGCGCGGCCGAAGGAACCTCCGGTCCCACGCCCGCGAAGCGGGATCGGTCAACGACGACAACTCGTGCGGTCCCACGTCGCTGCGGCACCAACTGCGGTCGAGCGAGCGCGAGACCAACGAGCAGGACGATCGCGACGCGCAGCGCGAGCAGCGCAATGTCCGCGGGCCGCACCGCGCGGGACACCATGCGGACTGGCCGCTCCGGTGCGAACCGCGCCGTGGGCAGCGGGGACTCCGGCGGTCGCCGCCACGCCAACAGGTGCAGGGCGACCGTGCCAAGCGCGACGACGCCGGCGACCCACGCGAAGAACGGAGCGGCGAACGTCATCGCGCTTCGCTCCGCGCATTGAGGGCGGCGTCGCGGCCGGCGCCTAACGCCCCACCGGCTACACGCCGCACGACACGCGACGCCGGCTCCGACGTGGTCGCCATCGTGTACGTCAGTCCTTCCCCTCGCCACGCCGCCGCGAGCTGACTACGCCACTCGCCAAAACGCTCCACGTACGCTGCGCGCGCATCCGCGATGAATGGCCGCGCGACCGTCGCGTCCTCCGGATCGATCACGAGCATCGACCGGGTGGGCGGGTTCAGCTCCTCCTCCGCGACGACGTGAATCGCATGCACTTCCCCGCCCGCGGCCGCGATTTCGCCGGCGCGTCGCCGTATGTCGTCCGCGTCGCCAAGAAAATCGCTGATGACGACGATCCGCATTCGTGCTCGAGTGCGCACGACAGCCGAGGCGATCGCCGCGCTCCCTTCGGGAACGGCAGAGTCGAGCGCCCTCGCAATCTCACCGACGATCCCCCGTCGCGTGCGCGGCGGCAATTGCCGCAGTCCACCACCGCCGACGATCACGAGTCCAACAGGATCGCGACTCGCGTGCGCGACCGCCGCGAGACCGATGGCGATGTCGGACGCCGACTTTCCACTTGCCGAGCGTGTCGACAGGGAATGCCATCGACGCCGTCGCATCGACGACGATCAACGTCGACACGATGGAGCGGTCTTCCGCGAGGCGGATGTACGCACGATCGCTGCGCGCGAGCAGGCGCCAGTCTATGCGCTTGGGATCGTCACCCTGTCGGTAGACCCGGTACTCACTCAACTCCGGCGCCGACCCGCGAAGTCGGGAGTGGTGCGCACCTGGCAGCGCGCCGCCGATCGGGCGCAGCGCCGGCCACTTCACGCCGCGAATGGCGTCGAGGAGCGAGCCGCGGGTCTCGATACCCGGTTTCTCGGCTCCCACCCGTCGTTCGCGCATTCAGGCCGCCTCGCTGGATTAGACGCGGATTCCGCTCTCCGGAGCCGGCACGTGACGGATGACTGCCGCCACGATCTGCTCGGCGGTGACTGCGTCAGCGTCGGCAGCGAAGTTGGGCAGCACGCGGTGCCGCAGCACCGGCTGCGCGACCCGCCGTACGTCGTCGGGCGTGACCGCCGCGCGGCCGGACAGGAGCGCGTGGGCCTTGGCGCCTAACACGAGTGCCTGCCCCGCGCGCGGACCCGCGCCCCAGCGCACGTAGCGCTTCACGAGATCGGGCGGTGGCGCGGACGCACCGTTGGTCGCGCCATCCTCGGTTGGCGGACGCGTCGCTCGCGCCAGCGCCGCCGCATATCGCAGGATCGGCTCGGCCGCCGGCAACTCTCGCGTCAGGCGCTGCAGCGCACTCGTCTGCGCCGCGTCCAGCATGGGCTCGAGCGCGACTTCACTGGCACCCGTGGTGGAGCGGAGAATGCCGACTTCCTCTTCTTCGTTCGGGTACCCGATGCGAATGTCGAAGAGAAAGCGGTCCAGCTGCGCTTCGGGCAGCGGATACGTTCCTTCCTGCTCGATCGGGTTCTGCGTCGCGAGCACGAAGAACGGCTCCGGTAGACGCATCGTCTCGCCCGCCGCCGTCACGCGATGCTCCTGCATCGCTTCGAGCAGCGCGGCCTGCGTGCGTGGTGGCGCGCGGTTGATCTCATCCGCCAACACGATGTTCGCGAACACCGGGCCGCGCACGAACCGGAAGCTGCGAGCGCCCGTGGCCGCATTCTCCTCGAGCAGCTCGGTGCCCGTGATGTCGCTCGGTACGAGGTCCGGCGTGAACTGAATCCGGCGGAAATCCAGCCGCATCGACTCGGCCACCGAGCGAACCATCAGCGTCTTGGCGAGACCGGGAACGCCGACGAGCAGCGCATGGCCACCCGCCAGTACCGCCATGAGGATCTCGTCCAGCACCGCGCGTTGCCCGACGATGCGTCTGCGAGACCTCATCACGCAGGCGGACAGCGGCGGCGAGGAGCGACTCGCGCTCCGCGGCGGATGCGGGCGCGTTAGGCGTGGGCAGCGTCGTGCTCAGCGGACCGGACGGCGACGGCGATAGGTGACGAGAAACGTCGAGCCGTTCGTCGCGCCCGTGTCGGCAATCGACACGTTCTCATCGAGGATCTCGAAGCCATTGAGCTTCAGAACGTACGCATCGGCCGGGCCACCGTCGGGCTGCAGCGCCGCAATCGCCTGCGCTTTGAGCGTGCCGACGCGCTCGCTCGCCGGCGTCTCGACGCGCACCACGTCCCAGGCTTCCAGCATCTGTACCCGAACCGTGATCCGCGGCTGACCATCGGCGCCAAGGCGGAGCACGCCAGGCCGCGAGCGGATCTGTGACACGAAGGGAGCGGTCACGACGCGGCCTGGGCAACGGGAGGCAGCGTCGCGAAGAACCGCGCGATCTGCTGGTCGAACAGGTAGCTCGATCCGGTCACGCGAGTGCCGGCGCCTTCCGAGGCCGGCACGGCGCCGATCAACACTTCCTCGCCGCCCTGCCCGCGAAGGCTCACGAACGACGGGCCTTCTCTCTCCACGAACGCGGCGTAGATGTTGTTGCGCCGAGCGAAGAACACCTTGGCTGCACTGATCACGTCTGGGACGCTGAGACTCGTAGCGGCTTCCTGTAGCGTGCGGTCTTGCTGAATGTTCATCCGTGAGGTGACTGGCTGTCGTCAGGCATCTCCCGCCAGCTCGACGGGAGACTCGTACTCGAGCGGCAGCGCGACGCTGAACGTCGAGCCCTCGCCGAGCGTCGATCGCAACTCGATGCTGCCACCGAGCAACTGCGCGAGACGCTGCGCAAGTGCCAGACCGAGACCCGAGCCGCCGTACCGACGCGTCGCCGACCCGTCGACCTGGCGGAACTCATCGAACACGTACTGCTGAGCGTCGACCGAGATCCCGATACCGGTGTCCTGTACGCGGTACACGACCCGGTCGTTGGCCAGTGCAACACTCGCCACGATCTCGCCGCGCTCGGTGAACTTCACCGCGTTGCCGAGTAAGCTAACGAGGATGCGGAAGATTTTCTTCCGATCGCTGTGGATCTTCGGCAGGATCGTCGTCGGCTCTTCGAGTCGGATCTCGACGCGCACGCCAGGTGCGGCTACCGAGGCCACCGCCTCGCGAAGCGGCGCACGTGGGTCGACGGCTTCGATGAACAAATCGAGCTCACCGCGCTTGAGCGTCGTGAGCTCGATGAGATTCTCGATCAGATCGAGCAGCCGCTCGCTCGCGCCCTTCACGTGCGTGAGGTCGTGGCGCTGGCCGTCGGTGAGTGGACCGGAGATCCCTTCCTGAAGGATCGAGATGTACCCGAGCACCGCCGTCAGCGGCGTGCGAAGCTCGTGCGAGATGTTGGCGAGGAACTCGTCCTTCAACCGGCGCGCCTGTAGCACGGCAGCGTATTGGCGCTCGAGCTCGGCGTTCGCTTCGACCAGCGCGCCATTCGACCGGCGCAGTTGGTCGATGAGCAGCGATTTCTCCGCCGTCGCGGCCATCTGGTCCGCGACAATGCGGAGCAGGCTTCGTTTCTCCGGCGAGAACGACTCCGCATCGGCGAAGTAGAACGTGACTGCACCGAGCACCCGAGACCCGGTCTGCAGCGGAAGCGCGATCAGCGCGCGGAAGCCGAGCTCCGCGGCGACTTCCTGCCAGTCCTCCAGCTCGTTGTCGGCGAATACGTCGGGGACTTCGATCGTCCGCCGCTCGCTCGCGGCCTCGCCACTGGGACCGAACCCGAGTCGCACGCGCGCTTCGCCAAGCCACGGTCGGAACCGCTGCGGCCAGTTGTGCGCGCCACCAAGCCGCATCAGCTCTGACGCGCCATCGACGAGGTACACCGATGCGAACGTCGCGCCGACCAGTGGACTCACTCGGTCAAGCGCGAATTGATAAACCTCTTCTGGGCGGTCGGCGGTCAGGAAGGCGTGTATGACCTCCCTGACCGCCAGCAGCTCCCGCATTGCCTGATCGGGAGCGCCAGCGGGCGGACGAAAGCGGTCCGTGCGTGAGACGGATGACTTTGGCACAGGGTGCAATCTAAAGATGGAACGGCAGATGCGCGACAACTGCCGAGGTTGTCGTCGCGACCGAGTGGGCGCAGCCGCATGTTTCGCGTTGCGCCCTCATCTGTTTCCATCAGACGACGCTGCCGTGAGGACGGCACCAAAGTCAACCCTACTGAACCGCTTTCGTCGCGCAGCTCAAGCCCGAGAAGAACGCCGGGTCGCCCAATCCAGCGGGGACGCTCATCTCCACCGGCACGCGCACCTGGCCGAATACCACCTCGTAAATCTTGGTCCCTGCCACCGGTCCGGGCTTGGCCTCGTTCCAGTACATCAGGAGCGGCGCCCATGTCCCGTTGTCGCGCGACGTCCCCGAACCGGAGCGAGAGAACTCGACGCCCGCCTCCTCCTTGAACCGCCACGTCGGCGTGACCGTGTGTTCTCCACCGCGCGCGAACTGAAACGTCTCGTCGCCGAACGTCATCGTCATGATCGGAACCGCCTCGGTCAGCTGCGGGCGCAGGCTGAACTGCAGGCGCGGCTCGGCGGCACCAGCCGGAAATAGTGCGTCCGTAATGCGACGCGAGTTGTTCATGAAGCGCAGCAGTTGATCCGTGGGCACCGGCCCGCCCGGTATGGCGCGATAGTCGCTACCAGCGCGCGCGAGCACCTTGCCCTGCAGCGCCGCTTCGAAGAACTGGTTGATCTGTCCCGTCGGCTTGAACAGCTTCGTGAGCTCCGCGCCCGTGGCCCTCGCCTCGGCCTTCGCGAACGGAAATTTCTCGAGCACGTCGCGCGCTTCGGTGCAGAACGCCGCGGCCGCGGCATTGATCGCGCTCACATCGCCTTCCTTTTTCTTCCCAACGATCTCGGTCGTGAGCAGCGACTGGATCAGCCGTTCGATGCGCTCGGCGGGCGTCAGAAAGAGCCGGCTCAGCGCGAGTTGGCGCTCGGGCTCTGTCGCGAACAGCCGCGACAATTTCCCGACCGAGCCTCGTACTGCGCCTGCCGCGGTGCTGGCGGCCTGCAGCGGACCCGAGGCGTCGGCTCCGGCTGGCACCGCGGCAACCTGGTGGAGGGCTGTCGCCAGGGCGCCGAGTTGGTCCATGTAGTCCTGGTTCGCGCCGCCGATGTAGGTGTCCTTGTTCTTGAGCGGCATCACGACGTCGACGGGCTGCAGCGGAACGCGGATGCCGACACTGTCAACGACCGCGTTCTCCGAAACCCTGAGGAGCATGCCGAGGAGTGGCGACGTCGGGCCGGCGAGCACGTCGAGCTTGCGGGCCGCATCATCCAGCGTGGCGAAGCCCACGATGCTCGCCGAGCTCACGTAGCGTCGCCACGCGGCGACGTAGTCGTCCGTGTAGCGCTTCTTGAGATCGCGCGCGAGCTGATCTCGGTCGTTAGGCGGCTTCGCGACCCCGCCGGTCACCCAGGGCTCGCCCTGGAGGAACCGATCGAGGTCTTTCGTGAGCGCGGTATCGACGAGGTACGCCCAGGCTTCCTTCGTGAACTGCGCGGGCACTTCCACGGGATTCACGACCACGCCGCCACCGGCGGAGCCGAGCCTCACGGGTTGACCGCGACGAGCGGCCTCGGTGACCATGGAGATGTAGATCGGCGTGATGCCGACCGACTTCGCGAGCACGGCGCGCGCCGAGCCGATGAGCGAGGCGTCGCCCTTGTCCGTGTACGGATTGCCGTACGGCAGCTCGCTCCCGAAGAACTCGAACTGTCGGCGCGCGATCTCGCGAGCGGACGAGTCGACGCTGCTCGCCTGTGGCCACGCGCCGAGCAGTGCCGGCCCCACGAACTCCGGCGTGCTGTGATCCGGTGCGTCGGTGGTGACGAGATAGGCGCGAAGCAGGCGATACGCGGAGTCGTACGGGACCGTCGCGTTAGGTGCGGACAACGCCGTCGTGGCCCGTCGCAACCCGACCCGCGTCGAGTCGTACAGGAGCCGCGCGAAGCGATCGAAGTACAGCGCACGCGCGCGTGGATACATCCGATCGCCGGAGTACAGCCCCCACTGCAGCCAGAACGGCGGGCCATCGTGGACGTGACGACTCAGCACGTCGGCCTGCTCGCGAAGCGAATCGAGCCGCGCGAGCGCATCCGTCGGGGGAATCGCAATCGTCTCACGGGGGAGCGTCGAAGCGGATGCCGCCGCCGCACTGACGGCGCGTTGCAGCCGACGATTGCCGATGAACGACGTCGTGAACGCGATCGCGAGCGCTGCCGCGAGTCCTACGCCCACGGCAGCAAGGGTTCGTCGTAACGCAGAAATGCGCGCGCCGCCGCGCGTCGCACCCATCGCGAACGAGTCAGCGAGGACCACGTCCTGAATCAGCCCGGAGAGGAAAACCCATTCCGGCTTCTTGCGCCCACCACTGGCCGCGGGCTGCGGTGCCATCGATGACGCGGCCGCGACCGGCCGAAAGACGCTCGTCGCGCCAGCCGGCTGCGCCTCACGCGCTGGCATGAGCGACGGAATCGCGGCTGCCCCATCAGCCGAGACAACGGCCCGTACGCCGGTGAGGTAGAACCCACGCAGCACCGGGCCGACACCCAGCTCCGTCGGGCGACAGAGCTCGACGAGGAACTGCACCGCGGCGGGGGCGAGCTTGCGCACCTCGCGCGGGAACTCGTACGCCGCGGGCTTCCGATCCCCAGCGCTCTCGCGCGCGAGCACCTCGATGCGCCGCGACGCCATCCCGGAGAAGAGGCGCGACCACGCGTCCGTCAGGCGGCGACTCTCTCGCTCGGCGTAGCTCGCGCCGTCCGTTCGCGCCGAGAGCGGCAACGTCGCCCCCAGCACCACGCGTGTTTCATCGCGCGTGAAGTTCTGCACGTACTCGGCGAATCCGGGAACGCGATCGACCTTCGAGAACACCACGTACACCGGGAGGCGGATCCCGAATTCCTGCGCGAGTTGCCCAAGCCGATCGCGAAGCGCGCGTGCGGCGGCGGCAGCCGCGTCGCCGGCGCCGCCGGCGGCAAGCCCTTCGCAGCTGTAGCACACGACCGCGACGCGCGGCGCCTGCTGTCCACTCGACAGCGCGCCCCGGACGCGCGCCGGACGCAGACGCCGCATGAACCAGCGCCACCGCGCCGGCTCGTCCGCGATGTCGCGGCCCGTCTCGACGAATAGGGTGCTGCGGCCGAACCAGAGGTTGACGCCGCGCGTCGCCAACACGGCATCGTCGCGGAACACATCGCCCGTGAGCAGCTCGACGTCCACGCCCGACCGCACGACCGATGACGTCTTCGTGCTGCCCGGTGGACCGAGCAGCAGCACGATCGGCAGCCTGCCTAACGCGCCAGACGGCGCGACCTTCGCCAGCGCGAGCTTCTTCTCCGCCGCGACGAGCGATTTCTGCACTTCGTCGACGACGCCGTCCTTGGGCTGCGGCGCCGGCGCCGGCTTGCGCAGCAGATAGATGAGCAGGACGGCGGCGACGAGCACGCCGAGCAGCGCCAGACCGCCTCGCAGAATCATCGCGTTGCGCCCTTGCAGCCCGAGTATGGTCGCCAGCCGCCACACGCCGAGGAGGTAGAGGGCGAGGCCGGCCACGACGATCGCCGACATTCCGAGCTTGCGCTTCATGACATCACCGGCCGTACCGATGGGTCGTTAGGCGCGACGCGCGCGCCCAGGCATGGGGTCTCGATCACGCGATGGTTCCCCCGGAGCGCAACACGACGAAGTAGATGATGTAGAGCGCGACAGCCACCGCGAGCGTTGCGGCACCGGCGAACACCAGACGCCGTAACCACGGGTCTCGCGTTCGCGGCAAGACTTCGCCAGTCGGGATCGCCCAATCGGGCGCGAGCGGCGGCGTACCACCGCGGATGCGGGTCACCTGTTCGCGAACACGCGACGTCCAGAGCCCGAGCTCATCGCGATTCGTCGCGCTATAGCGGCCCTGGAATCCGAGCAGGAGGCAGAGGAGATAGACCTCGAGCACATCCGCCAGATCCTGCGACGGGTCGCGTGTCATGAGTTGTTGCAGGTACTGAAAGAATGCTTCGCCACCGACGTGGCCACCGAACAGCTCATCCTGCAACGGCCGGCGAGGCCAGTCGCGGAACATCGGCTGCGCGGAATTCAGAATCGACTCGTCGATGAACGCGACGACGGCGTAGAGGACGTAGCGAACGTCGCCCTGCGCGTAGCCTGCCTGACGCGCGTCCTGATCGGCGGCGGCAATCAGCTGCTTGAGGTGCGTACGAAAGCTTTCGGCGTCGGTGGGTCCTTGCCGATTCGCGCGAAGACGAACGGTCGCCGTCAGCAACTCCTGCACGATCAGCGCGAGCTGCCCTGCTCGACTCGCCACAGGCGTCGGCACGGAATCGATCGCTGCGGGATGACTCATGATTGGTCCGGGAAACGAAGCGGTAACTTGTCGCCGACGGCAACGGGGCGCCATCCCTGGCGCGTGGCGATGGAGTGCACGACTGCGGCGTTCGTCAAGACTCCAGGACGATCAGCAGCTCGACCTCGGCGTCGGGGAACGAGTCGGGCACGTAGACGCCGATCTCGCCTGTGTCGGACAGATCGGTCCAGCACGGTCCGACTCGACCCAACGCGAAGTAGTGCGTGTCTGCGCGCGGAGAGATGGCGACAGGCGGAACAGCGACGTGCTCGACCGTCAGACCACTGCGCGCCCGACGCACCAACTCGACGGTGAAGCGCTTCGAGCAGACTTTCACGAGTTGCGGTGCGCGACCGATGATCGTCGCGTCGGGCGCGCTCGAGCGAAGTGCGAGCAACCACCGCGCGCGCCCGAAGCATTGCCGGTCCGTGATGGTGCCGCTGAACAGGTAGTCGGCATCGCGTTTGAGCGGCACGCGCACACAGTTCGACGGAATGATGACGCCAAGGCTGCTGCGGATTCGCTGTTCCAGCACCGCGAAGCAGGTGCCGAGGTCGTCGTGATCGTATGACGGGAGATCGCGCGGGTGCGCGTCGAGTGCGAACGTGCAGAGCGATCCGGCGAGCCGAGAAAGATCCGCGAACAGACGCTCGGGATGCGCATCGCGCGCGATCAGGTGATGTCGCAACGCGGCGACGTTCGCGTTCACCGTGTGCTGAATCCAGAACGTCGCCACCTCGTGCGCGGCATACTCGGCGAACCCCTGGCCTGATGCTTGTCGCGCTCGGGACAGCTCGTCGCTCTTCGTATCGAGCATCTGCACGAGCCGAGCGAGCGTCGTCATCAGCGGTTCACTTGCCGCCAGATGCAGCGACGGTGGAATGAACGTCGGATCGTATGCGAACTTCCCGGCGCCATCGCGATGCACGCGCGCAATTGGAAGCGCGATCTCATCCTCGCGGCGTTCGGAGTCGAGAATCAGACGAAAATTCTTGCGGCCCAGCTCGACGGCGTGATCGTCGCGTCCCGTGGTGTCATCGCGCACCGATCGCGTCTCGAGCTGAAACCGCGGCCCGCCGCCATTGCCTGATCGCGGCTGATCGCAGTTCGCGCCATTCTGGACGAAGGGTGGAACCGCGAGCATCACGAGATGGCTGTCGTGCGTCGGCGAGAATACGTTTCGAATCTCGCGGGCGTCTGGAATCGGATCGGCATCGGGCATGTAGAACGCGAGGCCGTCGGGCATCACGCCCTGCGCGTGCACGAGCGAAACGACGCCATTCGCGATGGCGTGTGCGTCCAGCTCGAACGCCGTCACGCCGTAGGGCTTGTAGTACAGCTGGCCGAGGGCGAAGCGAACGGAATCTTCGAAGTACCGACTCTGCGTCTGAAAATGGTGCTGCGCGAGGTGCATGCCCTCGTGCCATACTACCTTCGACAAAAGCGTCATGTCGCCCCTTGGTGACGCGCCCCGCGAGCACGTTCGTCGCCGCACCCGTTTGCGCCGACTCGCGGTTTCAGCAACTATACAACCGAATCTCCGTGGCGGCACGCAGCACGCGTGCGCGACTTGAAACATTGTCAAACACTTCCAACACCACGCGGCGCCGATGACCGGCAACGAGTTCAACGCGGAATACAAACTGGGACAGCGCATCGCGTCGAGTAGCGTCGAGAGTTATCTCGCGCACGTGACGGCCACGCGCCGACTCGTGATGGTGCACCGGATGGCCGGCGCGAACGATGGCGAGCGCCGACGCATCCGCGCGCTGCTCGATGCACTTCCGACGAGGAGCACGACCGTGCTCGCGCGGCTCGACGTCGATGGCGAGCCGGTAATCGTGACCGAGTTTCTCCCCGATTTCGTGAACCTGCGCGATTGGCTCGAGGCCGCGGTGGCGGTGCAGACGACGGTCGTCATCCGTACCGGACTGCCGACGCCTCCCCCGGCTGCGCCGCCTGCGGAGCCGGAGCCTCCGCAGGCGTCAGGTGGTAGTGATTTCACGCGGATCTTTGGCCAGCCTCTGTCTTCGGGTGCGCCCACTCCGCCAATCGCATCGCCCGCGTTCGTGGCGCGAGACGAGCCCGCCCCGCAGGGACCACCGGCAGCGCCGCCTGCACCTACCATCACGCCCGCCGCTCCTGCCGGCCCACGGAAACCGCCGCACCAGCGCCGGGGTCGGCGACCGAGAGCTTCACGGCGATCTTCGGTGCGGCTCCAGTACCGACGCCCCCGTCGGTCAGCGCCGCCCGCGCCGATTGTGCAGCCACCGGTTGTGCAGCCACCAGTTGCACAGCCACCGGTTCTACAACCGCAGGTTGCACAACCGCAGGCCGTCGCTCCAGAGCCAACGCCCGTAGCGCCACCTCAAGTACCAAAGCCGCCGGTGACAGCGCCGCCCGTGGCGGCGCAGCAGCCTGGGAACTTCACCGCGCTGTTCGGCGCGCCGGTCGCGCCTCCCGCGCCACCACTGGCGCCGCATGCATCCACGCCGACGCCCTCGGCGTCAACACCATCCGCGCCGCCACGGCCCGCGCCTGGCGGGGAGTTTACGCAGATGTTCGGAGCGGCGGCCGCATCATCGACCCCGCCGCCATCGTCGCAATCACCCGGTAGCGTCGCGCCACCCGGACCGCCGCTGGCTGCGTCGCCACCACCGTACGCACCGCCACCACAGGCGCATGCGCCGTCCCCGCCAGCTCCGCCGAGTCGCGCGCCCAACGCGAGCGACGCAAGCGTCCCCACGGATCCGGGAAAGATCCGGGTGATGTGGCGGCCGCGTGAAGGTGCCACCGGCCCGACCAGCGGTGAGGCTCCGCCTCCGAGCGCCACGAGCGCGTTGGCGCCGACACCGCCACGCGCGCCCGATCCCGGCCCCCCTCCGATGTTCGCGCCGCCTCCCGCACGCCCGACGACGCCGCCGTTCGCAGCACCGCAGGCGCCGGTCTATGGCGCGCCGCCACTCGCGCCGTCATCGGCATCGCCGGACTTTCCGACCGCACCACCATTCGCGGCGCCGCGTGGGGCGTCTCCATTCGACGCACCGTCGATGTCTCCATCGCCGCGCGGCGACGCACAATCGCTCGGTCCTCCGGAGCTACGACTGTTCGCGAACGAGGCTGGAGAACGCGTCGAGCCTCACGCACCGCCGCCGGTGCCGTCGAGCGGACCGGCGCCACGCGCATCGGGGCCGAGTGACTTCACGCGAATGCTGACACCGGTCGAGGCGCTGCCGTCAGCCCCAGCGCCAGCGGCAGTGAAGCCAGCGCCGAAGGCAGAACCGGCCGCCGGCGGGCGACGACCGTCGATGCTGCCGCTCATCATCGTCATCATGTTCGCGTTCGTCTCGGCGGCCGCGCTGATCGTGTTCTTCGCGCTGCGAAAATAGTCCGAGGCCAATCCGGCGTTAGGCCTAACGCGATGAGAGCTGCCTGACGATCATCGACCCTCGTCAGGCCACAAGACGCTCACGGAAGATCCCTCGCTACCGCTCGGGATGACGCGCATTAGGCGCGCGCCGGGAGCAGGATCACCAGTTCCAGCTGCGCGTTCGTCAGCTCGGATGGGACGTACGCCGCGAGATTTCGCGCGCGCGTGATCGCATCCCATTCGGGGCCCATCTTCGCCAGCTGGAAGTACTGGTAGTTCAGCTTCACCGGAATCGCGCTCGGCGGCGACGGCGTGTGCGTGAGCTCCACGCCGGACATTGCGTGCCGAATGAGATGCGTGATCCGATCGCCCGACGAGACCTTCACCAATTGCGGTACGGCGCGAATGAGGTCCGCCACTTTCACCGCGCTGCTGACGGCGAGATAGAGCTGTGGCGCGGTGAGAAAGCGATCCTCGTCGAGCGCGACCGCGTGCACCAGCGGCTGCTCGCTCCGCAGCGGCAGCGCTACGAAGTTCGACGGCACCACCGTGTCGAGAAGATCGCGGAGCATCGCGTCGAGACGCGTGAAGCAGTCCGACAGATTCGCGTGGTCGTACGACGGAATCGAGCGCGGGTGCACGACCGTCGAGAACGTCGTGAGCGCACCGGCAAGTGCCGTCATCGCCGCGAACAGCTCGGCCGGATGTCCGCGGCGCGTCTCGTAGAGATGCCGCACCGCCGGGAGATGCGTGTTCACCGTGTACAGCAACCAGAAGTTCGCGACGTCGCTGATGCCGAAATCGGCGAGACTCTGGTTTCGCTGACGCCGCATGCCTGACAGCGTCGTGCTCTTCGCGGCGAGTAGCTCGACGAGCCGCCGGTTGATCGTCATCAAGTACTCGTTCGCGGCGATGTCGAGCAGCGGCGGAACGAATCGCGGGTCGAGCGTCGTTTCGCCGGTCGGTCCGCGGACGACTCGCGCGACGGGAAGCGCCGAGCTGCCGTCGAGCGACTCGCCTTCCACGAGAAAGCGCAGATTCTTTCTCGCCACCTGCACAGGCTTCTCGGCCAACCCGTTGTTCTCGTCGCGCCGCATGAGCAGCTCGGCACGATAGCGCGTGCTCTGATCGCGCTGCAGTGAGCCGACGTTGAACCCATCGGGGCGATACTCCGGCACCGTGAGATACACGTCGAGCGTCGGACGATCGGGATCCCACGCCTCATCGAGCGGCTTGGGTGGCGGTACCGCGTCCGACATCGGCGCCTCGAACAGCAGGCCGTCCGGCATGATGCCGCTCGCCGACGTCACGGCGAACGCGCCGCCCGCCAATGCTTCGCGGTCGATCTCGAGCTGATGAAATCCCCAGGGCCGAAACGCCAGCGCGCCCAGCCGAAAGCTGAGCAGGTCCTCCAGATAACGATCCTGCATCTGGAGATGCTGCGGGCTGAGGAGAACGCCTTTTGTCCAGAGCACCGGTTGGAGTTGCCGCATGGCCGGTAACGTAGCACCTTCGCTCGACCATAGCGATCACTACGACGCGTGTTGCGTCGCGGGTCGCCATCAACCACCGGCAAGGAACGAAGCGATGCGTGACCAGCGCGCCGAAGTCTCGTTGAACATTGCACCCGATGAGCGCTACGAATCCGCGGAGCTCGAGCCGCGGGCGTTCCGCATTCTCATCGTCGGCGACTTCAGCGCCCGCGGCGACGACGCCGCGACGGCCAACGACACACCGCGCCGCGTGGACCGCGACGATCTCGACGCGCATCTCGCGCGCATTGCACCGCGACTTCGCGTGACGTGGACGGGCAGCCACTCGACCTCGCGTTCACGTCGATGGAGGATTTCCTCCCCGATCGACTCGTGCAGCGCGTGTCGATGCTCTCGCGCAATGCCGAGAGCGCGGACGTCGATGCTCCAGTCGTGCGGCGGGCGGCGGATGTCGCGCAACGGCCGGTCGACCTCGGCCGAGCCGTGTCGGGCGGATCGCTGCTCGACGACATGCTCGACGATGTCCCCGGAGCACCTCGGCGAGCCGATGAGCTGTCGGCGTTCGTGGAGCGCGCGGTTGCGCCACATCTCGTGCGGCCGCCTGATTCCGAGACGGCCGCTCGCGATGCCGCAAAAGACCAGGCGACGACGCGCCTGCTTCGCGCCGCGCTCCATCACCCGCGCGTCCAGGCGCTCGAGGCCTCGTGGCAATCCCTCGACTTTCTCGTGAGACGCCTCGACACCGACGGCGACCTCGCGCTCTTTCTGCTCGACGCGCCACGCGCCGGCGTCGCCGCGGCGCTCGAACGACTCGCGCAGCATCGCGACGTGGCAGGCGGTGAGGAGTGGGCGCTGGTGGTGTCGCTGCACAGCGTCGCCGATGGAGACGAAGGGGCCGAGTGGCTCGCGCGCGTCGCGATGGCGGCGCGCGCGCTCGAGGCGCCGATCATTGCCGGTGCGCCCGCGAGCTTCGCGGGGCGCACCTCGGCGACCGCGCTCGACGATGACAGCGCGCCGAGCGCGGAACCGGAAGTGTTCACACTCATCCGTCGTTCGCTCGAAGCACGGTTCCTCGGCCTAACGTTTCCGCGACGTGCTGCTGCGCGTGCCGTACGGCGGCGAGAATCCGTGCGAGACGATCGCGTTCGAGGAGATCGAGGATCCGGAGCGACACGACGACTACCTGTGGGGGAGCGGCGCTGTTCTCGTCGCGCTGCTGGTCGGTGAGGCGTTCAACGCGCGCGGCTGGGCGATCGGCCCGCGGATGCCGCTCGACGTCGGGTCGCTCCCGCTGTTCACGTATCGCCGCGGACCCGAGACCGTGGCCACGCCGTGTGCGGAGACGCTCATGTCCGAGCGCGTCGCGCGGCATCTGTTGTCTCGCGGGCTCATGCCGCTCGCGTGGATCAAGAACACCGATCGGGTGCGGCTCGTCGAGCTGCGATCCGTCGCCGAGCCAACGGCGCCGCTCGCGGCCGCATGGGCGGGCACATCGTCGAGGAGCAACGCATGAGCGCAGGCGTGATCAAGCTCGCCTTCGTCCGAGGCGCCGGTGCCGACGCCGAGTCCGCTCCGCCTCGAGCCCGCGTCGGCGTTCGAGACCGATCCGTCGCTTCCTGCGTGACGCCGCGTTCGAGGAGCACGAGCTCTGTCGTCGACTGGAGGTCGAATCGCTGAACCGATTCCGCGCGCTCCGCCATGGCCGGCCGGCGACACCGCTCGGCGACGCGACTGACGCGCTCATCCGGCTTGTTCCTGGACAACGAGCCGATGTCATGGTCCGACGCGCGGCACATGGATTCCCGCGGCGCCGCTCGATGCCATGCACTCGTTAGGCCTGCTGCGTGACCATCGGTCCGATCCGAGCCAGCGTGGTCATCGAATGTCCTGCTCTACCCGACGGAGTCGCTGTTCATGGCGTCCGATGTCGCCGCGCTGCCCGAGGGTGGCGAGGCAGAGTGGTGGGATCTCGTCTACGCGGCGATCACGTCCAACACCCGAACGTTCATGTCGACGATCCCGCGGTCGCGCTGCGCGGCGTTTCTCGAGCTCTGCGCGGGGACAGGCGTGGCTGCGCTGGCGGCCGGCGCGACGTTCGCCGATCGGGCGTGGGCGATCGATGTCACCAGATCGGTCGACCGAGTTCGCGCGGTTCAACGCGCGGCTCAACGCGCTCGATACCGTGACCGCGATGTGCGGGGATCTGTATGCGCCGGTCGCCGGCATGACGTTCGACCGGATCGTCGCGCACCCACCGTACGTCCCGTCCCGCCAGACGACGCTCGTGTACCGGGATGGCGGCACGGATGGTGAGGACGTGACGCGCCGGATCATCGCCGGCTTGCCCGACCACCTCCGCCCGGGCGGCTCGTTCTACTGTACGTGCACGGCGACCGACCGCACCGACGCGCCGCTCGAACACCGGCTGCGCACGATGCTCGGGCGAGCGTGGCGACGAGTTCGACATCGCTGTGGTCGTCACCAACGACTTCAATCCGACGCAGTATTACGTCGGCCGGGCGGTCGCTGGTCGCGACACCTGGCAGGAAGCGGAAGCCTGGCACAAGCACTTCGCGGCGCTCGACGTGACGAAGATGGTGTACGCCACCGTCGCGATCGTGCGTCACGAGCACGCGCACGAGCCGTACACCGTGCGCCGGCGGGCGGGATCACGGACGTGCGGGACGGAAGTCGCCGCTCTGCTCTCTGCCGCCGAGATCGTCCGCGACTGCCGGGCGCGCTCGAGCGGCTGCTCGACAGTCGGCCGGTGCTGCCGACGCACGTCGCCCTCGAGTCGACGCACGTCCGCGAGGGCAGCGGGTGGGCTGTGCGGACGGCCATGGTCTCGAGCACGGTACCGTTCGACGTTCGTCTTCCGTGTCCGCCGGAGATGATCACGTTCTCGCGCGGATGGACGGCACGCGAACGGTCCGCGAGCTGTATGCGGATCTCTCGGCCGCCGACTCGCTCGCCGAGGGTGCATCGATCGACCGACTCGCGTCGTACATCCACATGCTGGCGTCGCACGGTTTCGTGGAGTTGTAACGTCCGCCCGCACAAGCAAAGCGGGTTTCCTTTCTTGACACCGCGATCCGCCGCAGATACTCTCGCACGCGTCGAATCGAACGCCCACGCCCGACCCCGTGCGCAGTCCCAGGCACCGGGCTTCCCATCGCCATCCGCGCCGCAACGCGGTGGCCACGACAGCCCTCACGGCACTGCCGAGAGCGAGGAGCCAGCATGGCACGAGAGAGTACACAGAAGAAACTGGAGCGTGTGCGTCCGCCACGCGTCCAGATCAGCTACGATGTCGAGACCGGCGGCGCGATCGAGATGAAGGAGCTCCCGTTCGTGATGGGTGTGCTCGGGGATTTCTCCGGTCAGCCAGTCGAGCCACTCGCCAAGCTGAAGGAGCGTCAATTCGTCGAGGTCACCCCCGACAACTTCGACGACGTGCTCGCGAGCATGAAGCCTCACCTGCAGTTCTCGGTGGAGAACAAGCTCAGCGAAGATGCGAATGCCGGAAAGCTCGGCGTCGATCTGAACTTCCGATCGCTGGACGATTTCTCGCCGGAAGCCGTCGCGCGTCAGGTGAAGCCGCTCAAGGAGCTGCTCGACCTGCGCACGAAGCTCGCCGATCTGCGCGGCACGCTGCAGGGCAACGACAAGCTCGAGGAGATCCTGCAGGCCACGTTAGGCGATGAGGCCAAGATGAAGCGCCTGAAGGACGAGATGGGCGGGCAAGGAGGCGCGTCATGACCAATCCGCAGACGTCCGCGGCGTCGACGCCGCTCGAGGCGACCACCGAAGTGTCGCTGCTCGACCAGATCATCGAAGACGGTCGCGTCGGTGGACGCGACGCCGCGGCGAAGGAACGCGGCAAGGACATGGTCAAGAACTTCGTGTCCGAGGTGCTGGCCGGTTCGATGACGATGTCGCGCGATACGGAAGCGATGATCAACGCGCGTATCGCACAGATCGACCATCTGATCTCGCTGCAGTTGAACGAGGTGATGCACGCGCCCGAGTTCCAGAAGCTCGAGGCGTCGTGGCGCGGATTGCGCTATCTCCTCAACAACTCGGAGACGGGCACGACGCTCAAGATCAAGGTGCTCAACGTCTCGAAGAAGGATCTGCTGCGTGACCTGCAGCGCGCGCCCGAATTCGATCAGAGCGCGCTGTTCAAGAAGGTGTACGAGGAGGAGTACGGCGTCTTCGGCGGCGCTCCGTTCGGGGCGTTGCTCGGCGACTACGAGTTCGGCAAGTCCGGTCAGGACATCGAGCTGCTCGAGAAGATCTCGAACGTTGCCGCCGCCGCGCACGCGCCGTTTCTCACCGCGGCGTCGTCCGACATGCTCAACCTCGAGAGCTACGCGCAGATCGACGCGCCGCGCGACATGGGCAAGGTGTTCGACACGACCGAGTACGCGAAGTGGAAGGCGTTCCGCGCGTCGGAGGATTCGCGCTACGTCGCGTTGACGCTGCCGCGCATCCTGATGCGCGAGCCGTACGGCAAGGACACCGTCCCCGTAGAGGCGTTCGACTACGAGGAGCACGTCGACGGTACGGACCACAACAAGTACCTGTGGGGCAATGCCGCCTGGGCACTCGGCGCGCGCGTGACGAACGCGTTCGCGATCGTACGGCTGGTGCGCGACGATCCGCGGTGTGGAGTCCGGCGGACTGGTGGATGGACTGCCGGTCCACAACTTCCGCACGGAGTCGGGCGACATCGCCATGAAGTGCCCGACCGAGGCACCGATCACCGACCGTCGCGAGAAGGAGCTCGCGGATCTCGGCTTCGTACCGCTCGTGCACCAGAAGAACACGCCGAACGCGTGCTTCTTCAGCGTGCAGTCCGCGCAGAAGGCGAAGGTCTACAACACGGATGCGGCGACGGCCAACGCGAGGATTTCGGCTCAGCTTCCGTATATCTTCGCGACGTCGCGATTCGCGCATTATCTGAAGTCGATCATGCGCGACAAGATCGGCGGGTACATGTCGCGTACCGAGGCGCAGTCGTTCCTGAACACGTGGATCTCCAAGTACGTGATCAGCAACGACGACGCGCCGTTCGCCATGAAGGCACAGCGTCCGCTCAAGGAAGCTCGCATCGACGTCATGGAGATCCCAGGCAAGCCGGGTGCGTATCGCGCCGTCGCCTTCATGCGTCCGCACTTCCAGCTCGACGAGTTGAGCATGTCCATGCGTCTCGTGGCGGAGCTGCCGCCCCCGGCGAAGTAAGCTCGCACCGTAGTCTCGTTCCCGTCGGTCAACTGTTTGCCCTCACAACGGAGCACGTCCTATGTCGTTGGAAGCTTTCCTCAAGATCGAAGGGATTCCCGGTGAGTCCCGTAAGGATGGACACGCAGACGAGATCGACATTCTCAGCTTCAGCTTCGGTGCGTCGAACCCGACGACGGTTGCCAAGGGTACCGGCGCGGGCGCGAGCCAGGTGAACATCTCGTCGTTCAACATCATGAAGATGACGGACCTCTCGAGCACCGCGTTCTTCCTGCGCTGCGCGAAGGGCGAGCACATCCCGGAAGCGCTCGTCACGCTTCGGAAGTCGGGCGGCACGACCCCGCTCGAGTACCTCACGTACAAGTTCACGAAGGTGTACGTGGACAGCATTCAGTGGTCCGGCTCGGGCGGCGGCGATGACACGCCGACGGAGTCGCTGTCGCTCGCCTTCGAGAAGGTCGAGATCGTGTACAGCTCGCAGAACGATGACGGCACCGCGAAGAAGACGGTCGGCTCGGGATGGGATATCCCGACGGGCACGCCGAGCGGTGTGAAGTAAGTGCCGGTGAACGTGACACAACCGATGCGCCGATGACCGCCCAGACGCTGTTCAAGGCTGGGCGGCTCGACGACGCCATCGGGGCGCTGAGCACGGAGCTTCGGGACAACCCGACCGATGCTCAGCGCCGCACGTTCCTGTTCGAGCTCCTGTGCTTCGCGGGCAATTTCGATCGCGCCGCGAAGCAGCTGGATATTCTCGCGCAGGGCGGCAAGGAAGCGGCAATGGGCACGCTCCTCTACCAGAGCGCCCTGCACGCCGAGCGCACGCGTCAGTCGATGTTCGCTGAGGATCGTCTGCCGTTGTTCAGCGAGGCGCCGCAAGCGGTCAGCGGCACGCTGAACGGGAAGCCGTTCACGTCCATCGAGGACGGCGATCCGCGCGTCGGGCCCCGCGTCGAGCTGTTCGCGGCGGGACAGTACACGCTGATTCCGTTCGCGCACATCGAGTCCATCCGGATGCAGCCGCCGAAGCGGCTTCGCGACCTGCTCTGGGCCCCTGTGATCGTCAGGACCGCACCTTCGTTCAAGGGTGTGGAGTTGGGAGAAGTGATGATGCCAGTCATGACGCCCGCCAGTTGGCAGGACGAGGACGACGCCATCCGCCTCGGCCGCTCGACGGCGTGGATTGCCCTCGAGGATGGGCGCGAGGCTCCCATCGGTCAGCGCGTGCTGCGTATCGACGACGAAGAAGTCCCGTTGCTCGAGCTGCGTGACCTCGTGATGACGTCGGCGACTGGTGGGACTTCGTGAGCCTGCATGCCACTGCGCGATGACCTGCTGACGCCGATCCCGGGCGCGAACCCGGGCGGCACCGATCTGCGGTACGAGCTATACGACATCGTGAGGGAGGCGCGGCGCGAGGAGATCGACGCGCCGACGGGCGGCTGGGATCGCCCGCGCAAGACGGCCGATTGGATGGTCGTCGCGAAGGAAACGAGCGCCGCCCTCGCCACGAAGTCGAAGGATCTGCAGCTCGCGGTGTGGCTCGCCGAGGCGAGCTACCATCGCGAATCCTTCGGCGGGTTCGCCGCGGCTGTGCGCTTCACCGCACAGATGCTCGAGCAGTTCTGGGATCATCTCTACCCGGAGCTCGAAGACGGCGACGTCGAGGCACGGGTTGCCCCACTGGCGTGGCTCGGGGGTGACAAGCAGCCGCTCGTGCAGGCGATTCGGCTCGCGCCCATTACGCTGAGCGGCCTCACCATCTTCAAGTTTCGCGACTCGCAGGACGTCGGCTTCGAGTCGCCGTCGGACGACTACGACAAGAAGCAGGCGCGAAAGAAGAAGATGGACTCCGGCAAGATGTCCGGAGAGGAATTCGATCAGGCGTTCAGCGCGACGCCGAAGGCCTGGTACAAGCAGCTCGCCGCGGACCTCGCCGCCGTGCTCGACGCGATCAGCGTGCTCGATCGCGTCGGCAACGACAAGTTCGGGCGCGACGCACCCGGATACTCGCAGCTGCGGAAGCCGATCGAGGAAGTGCAAGGCATTGTCCGCGAGCTGCTGGCGAAGAAGCTGGAACTGGAGCCGGACCCGATCGAGGTCGCGCCCGTCGTCGAGGAGGCGCCGGAAGCGTTAGGCAGCGAGAGTGCCGCCGCGGCGGCATCCGGAACCGGCGTGCTGAGCGTCGAGCCGACCAGCCGCGATGATGCGAACCAGCGAGTGATCGTCGTGGCGCGTTGGCTTCGGCGCGCCGAGCCGACGGGCCCGACGTCGTACATGATGCTGCGCGCGCTCCGATGGGGAGAGCTGCGTGCGCAAGCGCCCGAGCCGGACCCACGTCTCCTGGCGGCGCCGCAGCCGGCGTCGCGCATGCAGCTGCGCACGCTCATGCTCGACGCGAAATGGGCTGATCTGCTCGAAGCAGCGGAAACGGTGATGGCGACGCCGGCCGGTCGCGGGTGGCTGGACCTGCAGCGCTACACCTTGCGCGCGACGGACGAGCTGGGCGCCTCATACGGGCAGGTCGGCTCGGCGATTCGGAGCGAGCTGCGGTCCCTGCTGCGCGAGATCCCGTCACTCGTCGACCAAACGCTGATGGACGGCCTCCCGACGGCCTCGCCCGAGACTCGCAACTGGTTGCGCGCGGAGTTCGCGGGCGCCGACGCCGACGAGGTGTCGATCTCGGCAGAGGCCGAGGCCAGCAGCGGTCCGGTGGTCGCCGCCGGTGGCGACGCGCGCGATCGCAGCTACGAGCGCGCGTTAGGCGAGGTGCGCGCCGGCCGGCCGGAGAAAGCGATCGAGATGCTGCTCCGCGACCTCGATCGTGAGAAGAGCGCGCGCGGCCGGTTCCTTCGTCAGACCCAGCTCACGCGCATCATGGTCGAAGCGGGCTTCGACGCGATCGCCCGCCCGATCCTCGATGAGATGTTGCAGCGTGTCGAGACGCATCGGCTCGAGGAGTGGGAAGCCGGAGCGCTCCTCGCGCAGCCGCTGGCAGCACTGTACCGATGTCTCGAGAAGAGCGGCGAGGACGCTGCTCGTCAGAAGCAGCTGTACCTCCGGATCTGCCGCCTCGACCCGGTGCAGGCAATGGGCTTCGGCCCGCGGAGCTGAGTCATGGCGAACTCCGAGATCGAGCGCCCGGTCCGACCGTCGGTGCTCGATCGGCTCATCGACGATGATCACCGCAGCAATGTGGAGCCGGCGCTCACGCGATCGCAGTCGGTGCGCCAGTTCAAGACCGCGCTCCGACGTGATCTCGAGTGGCTGCTGAACGCGCGTCGCACGATTACCCCGGTGCCCGAGGATTCCGAGCAGCTCGCAAGATCCGTGTTCACGTTCGGCCTGCCGGACATCACGTCCATGAGCAAGGACTCGCGCGAGTCGTTCGAGAAGCTGGCGCGGATGATCCAGTCGGCGATCGACGTATTCGAGCCACGCCTCACGGACGTGACCGTGCAGCTCCGCGAGGGGAATTCGAAGCTGTTGCGCGACGTGCACTTCGTGATCGATGGCATCCTCAAGCTCGATCCCATGCCCGAACGCGTGATGTTCGACACGCGCCAGGACGAACGCGGCGCCATGAAGGTGCAGGAGGGTGCCGGTGGCGAATGACCAGCTGCTCCAGTACTACGAGCGTGAGCTGACGTTCCTGCGCCGCATGGGCGCCCGCTTCGCGCAGGAATATCCGAAGATCGCGTCGCGCCTCGATCTCGAGCCGAGCAAGTGTGAGGATCCGCACGTCGAGCGGATGCTCGAGGCGTTCGCGTTTCTCGCCGCCCGCGTGCACAAGCGGATCGACGAGGATGTGCCCGAGGTCAGCGAGGCGCTGCTCGAGATCGTGTACCCGCACTACGTGCGGCCTATCCCGGCGATGTCGCTCGTCGAGTTCGAGCTGGATCGCGAGCAGGGCAAGCTCACGTCGGGGTTGCCCGTGCCTCGCAATTCGCTGCTCTACTCGCGACCCGTGGCCGGCGTGCCGTGCAAGTTCACCACGTGCTACGACACCACGCTCTGGCCCGTCCGCGTGGCGTCGCTCGAGTGGATGACACCCGATCGGCTCAAGCCGGCTGTGCGTGTCACCGATGCGGTGGCCGCGCTGCGGCTCGAGCTGCACTGCTTCGCCGATCTCGAGTTCAAGGCGCTCGACCTCTCCGCGCTCCGGCTGCACCTCGCGGGCGACAGCGGCGTGACGTTCGCGCTGTACGAGCTCCTGTGCAACAATTGCACGTCGATCATCGTGCGCGAGCCGGGAGGCAAGAAGAGCCTAACGCTGCCGGCGTCTTCGCTGCAGCCCGTCGGGTTTGCCGAGGGCGACGGCCTGCTGCCCTACCCGCGCCGCTCGTTTCTTGGCTACCGGTTGCTGCAGGAGTACTTCACGTTCCCGGAGAAGTTTCTCTTCTTCGATCTGGCGATCTTCGACGCGGTGCGGTCTGCCGGCTTCGGCGAGAAGGCGGAAATCATCTTTCTCATTCCGCCAGTTCGAGCGCGGCGAGCGACGTGCGCTGCTCGAGACCGGGCTGTCGCCGCGCTCCATGCGCGTCGGCTGCACGCCGGTGGTGAATCTGTTCCCGCAGGTCTCGGAACCGATTCTGTTGACGCAGCGGAAGACGGAATACGAGTGTCGTGCCCGATGCCAGGCGACGGCGCACCACACAGGTCTTCTCGGTCGACGAGGTCGTCGGCATCACGCCCGGATCGTCCGAGCCGCTGCGCATCGAGCCGCTGTACTCGTACCGCCACGCGCGGAACGGGCAAGGCGCCGAGCTGTTCTGGACGGCGCGACGCCGACCGGCCGAGTGGCGGCTGGACAGCGGAACGGACGTCCATCTCTCGTTCGTCGACCTGTCGGCTCGCACGGTGCATCCCGACCGCGACGCGATCACGGCACGCCTAACGTGTTTCAACGGCGACCTGCCGGGCCGGCTGCCGTTCGGCGATGAGACGGGCGACTTCGAGCTCGAGAACGGCGGGCCGGTACGACGGATCGTGGCGCTCAGCAAGCCGACCGATGTCGTGCATCCGCCACTCGGGCAGGCGCAGCTCTGGCGGCTCCTGTCGCAGCTGTCGCTCAACTATCTGCCGCTCGCCGACGGCGGTGCCGACGCGCTTCGCGAGATCCTCCGGTTACACAACTTCTCCGGCACGACGGCGGGTGAGCGTCACATTCGAAGGCATCGTGTCGGTGGCTGGCGAGCCGACCTACGCGCGCGTCGTGACGGAGCACGGTGTCGCGTTCGCGCGCGGCCGCCGCGTGGACATGATGTTCGATGAGGAGCAGTACGCGGGCGGCGGGCGTGTATCTGTTTGCGAGCGTGCTGGAACGATTCTTCGGCATGTACGCGTCCGTGAACAGCTTCACGACGCTCGTGGCGCGATCGAACAAACGGAAGGAGATGGTTCGCGCGTGGCCACCGAGAGCGGGATGGAAGAGCCTCGTGTAAGGCTCGGCGCCATCGAGGAAGCGCTCGAGCGAGAACCCTACTCGTTCGACTTCTTCCAGGCGGTGCAGCTGCTCCAGCAGCTGCACCCGGAGCGCGGGCGCGTGGGTCGGTACGGAAATCCCGACGACGAGGCCCTCCGCTTCGGCGCGACGCCCGCCACCGCATTTCCCGCCAGCGAGATCCAGGCACTCGAGATGGAGGAGGGCGCCCCTCCTCGCCTCGTCGTCAACTTCTTTGGCCTGACCGGGCCGCAGGGCGTGTTGCCGCTCGAGTACTCCGAGCTCGTCGCCGACCGCGTCCGCCAGCGCGACCACGCGCTACGCGACTTCCTCGATCTGTTCAACCATCGCATTATCAGTCTGTTTTTCCGGGCGTGGGAACGTACGCACGCGCACGGCGCCCCCGGCGCGAACGGCGCCGACGCGCTGCATGATCACCTGCTCGATCTGGCCGGACTGGGGACGCCCGGTCTCGCGGAGCGACTCGGGTTGCCATCGGCAGCCCTTCCGTTCTACGTTGGTCTCCTCGGAATGCCAGCGCGACCGGCAGTGGCGCTCCAGCTGCTCCTCGAGGACTACTTCGGCGTTCCGGTAGACGTACAGCAGTTCGTAGGTGGATGGTACGCGATCGATGAAGCATCGCAGTGCGCCCTCGGCGATGAGTCATCGCCGTCGTCGCAACTCGGCTTCGGCGCCGTGGCCGGTGACGAGATCTGGGACGTGCAGGCCCGCGCGCGGCTTCGTATCGGGCCGCTCACTCGGGCGCAGTATGACACGTTCTTGCCGACAGGCAGCGCGTTCAAGGAGCTCCGCGCGCTGACGAAATTCTTCACCGGCGAGCAGGTCGACGTCGAGGTCCAGCTCATTCTGGCGCGCGACGAAGTACCGCCAGTGGCACTCGGTGGCGACACGCAGGCTGCGACACCGCTTGGATGGTCTACTTGGCTTCGTTCGCGCCCCTTCACGCGCGACGCGAGCGACACGATTCTCACCCTGTAGCATTGCATCCACCGAGGCCCAACAGCCATGAGCGTCAATCTTCGCGCGCTGATCGCCCGACTGAACGACGAGTCGCGCCGCGCGCTCGAGTCAGCAGCGGGGCTCTGCCTGTCCCGCACGCATTACGACGTCGAGATCGAGCACTACCTGATGAAGGCGCTCGATGACACCGACGGCGACATCGCGGCGATCCTCAAGCACTACGGGGTGGATCGGTCGCGACTCGCGTCCGAGCTGACGCGCAGCCTCGACAAGCTGAAGACGGGCAACGCACGCAACCCGTGCGTTCAGCCCGACGCTCGTGAAGGCGCTCACCGAGGCGTGGACGATCGGATCGCTCGAGCTTCGGGCGAATCACGTGCGCACCGGTCACGTGATGCTCGCGCTGCGTTCGGTCGACGAGCTCGCGCAACTGACGCGCGACGTCAGCAAGGAGCTCGAGAAGATCTCTCCCGAGGCGCTGCAAGAAGGACTTCGTCGGCGATCGTAGCCGGCACGTCGGAGGACGCCGCTGCCGCTTCGGCGACCGGAGTCCGCGAGTGAACCGCGGAACGCCACGGGTCGGCGGCAAGACGCCGAATCTGGATCAGTTCACCGTCGATCTCACCGCGCGCGCGAAGTCTGGAAAGATCGATCCGGTGCTCGGACGCGATTTCGAGATGCGTCAGGTCGTCGACATCCTGACGCGGCGCCGCCAGAACAATCCGATTCTCGTCGGCGAGGCCGGCGTCGGAAAGACGGCGGTCGTCGAGGGCTTCGCGCGGCGCATTGTCGAAGGGCGACGTCCCCACGCCGCTCAAGAACGTCACGCTGCGCACGCTCGATCTCGCGCTGCTGCAGGCAGGCGCGGGCGTGAAGGGCGAGTTCGAGAATCGCCTCAAGGGTCTGATCGAGGAGGTGAAGAACTCGCCGACGCCGATCATCCTGTTCATCGACGAAGCGCACACGATGATCGGCGCCGGCGGCACGGCCGGTCAGGGCGACGCCGCGAATCTGCTCAAGCCGGCGCTCGCGCGCGGCGAGCTGCGCACGATCGCCGCGACGACGTGGGCGGAGTACAAGAAGTACTTCGAGAAGGATCCGGCGCTGTCGCGCCGCTTCCAGCTCGTGAAGGTCGAGGAGCCGACGCGAGGACGTGTGCCTGCGTCATGCTGCGCGGCGTGGTGCCGGCGCTCGAGAAGCATCACAACGTGCGGATTCTCGACGACGGGTCTCGACGCGGCGGTTCGGCTGTCGCACCGCTATCTGCCCGATCGCCAGCTGCCGGACAAGGCGGTCAGCGTGCTGGACACGGCGTGCGCGCGCCTCGCGTTAGGCCAGACGGCCACGCCGGCGTCGGTCGAAGACGCGCAGCGCGACGCTCGACGATCTCGCCGTGCAGGACGCGCGTGCTCGAGCGCGAGGAGTCGCGTCGGCGTCCGATCACGCCGAGCGCCTCGCGAACATCGCCGAGCAGCGCACGGAGACGGAAGCGCGAGCTGGCGCGCGCTGACAGACGCGCTGGGAGCAGGAGCGCGGTACTCGTGACGAAGATTCGCGAGATCCGACGGGCAGACGAGCTGCGCACGCAGCGCATGCCGCGACAGCAAGCCGCGGCGACGCGGACGGTCTGCGCGCAGGAGCTCGACGCGCTCGAACACGGAGCTCGCGACGCTGCAGGGCGAGACGCCGCTCATGCGCGTCGCGTGTGGACGCGTCGATCGTCGGCGAGGTGATCTCCGGGCTGGACCGGCATTCCCGTCGGCAAGATGCTGCGCGACGAGCTCGGTGACGGTGCTCGAGCTCGAGAGCACGTTAGGCGCGCGCGTCATCGGCCAGGATCACGCGCTCGAAGTGATCAGCCGGCGCATCCGCACGTCGCGCGCCGGCATCGAGGATCCGAACAAGCCGAAGGGCGTGTTCATGCTCGTGGGACCGAGCGGCGTCGGCAAGACGGAGACGGCGCTGGCGCTGTCCGATCTGCTGTACGGCGGCGAGCACAACATGATCACCATCAACATGTCGCGAGTTCCAGGAGGCGCACACCGTCTCGCACGCTGAAGGGGTCGCCGCCGGGATACGTGGGCTACGGCGAAGGCGGCGTGCTCACGGAAGCCGTGCGGCGGCGTCCGTACTCGGTGGTGCTGCTCGACGAGGTGGAGAAGGCGCACCCCGACGTGCTGGAGCTGTTCTTCCAGGTGTTCGACAAGGGCGTGATGGAAGACGGCGAGGGACGGCAGATCGACTTCAAGAACACGATCATCATTCTGACGACGAATGCCGGCACCGAGACGATCATGAAGCTCACGGCGGACCCCGAGACGACGCCCAGCGCACGAGGGACTGGTCAAGGCGCTCAAGCCGGAGCTCGACAAGATGTTCAAGCCGGCGTTCCTCGGCCGCATGGTCGATCATTCCGTACTTCCCGGTGCGCGACGAGAACCTGAAGCAGATCATCAGGCTCAAGCTCGAGCAAGATCGAGCGGCGCATGCAGGAGACGCATCGCATCGCCTCGGATGGACTACGACGAGGCGGTCGTGGACAGCGTGGCCGCGCGATGCACGGAAGTCGAGAGCGGCGCGCGCAACGTCGACAACATTCTCACGAACACGCTGCTGCCCGAGGTGTCGAAGTTGTTGCTCGAGCAGATGGTGGCGGGGCACAAGCCAACGCGACTCGATATTCGCATTGGCGATGATGGCCTGTTGACCTATCAGACGGATGCCGTCGGCGAGCCCGCCGCCGTCGTCACGGGCTGAATCGCGTCCGTCGTTCGGTCATAGTCGTTCGGCGATACCGGAACCTTCGAGGCCTCCGATGGCGTACACGCAGGACAAGCGGCCGCTACGGGTCAAGACGCCGCTCGGCAAGGACGTCCTGTTGCTGGAACGCTTCAGCGGCGAGGAGGGCGTCTCCACGCCCTTCCATTTCGTGCTCGAGATGCTGTCGGAGAACGGCGCGATCGCACCGGATGACCTGCTGAGAAAGCCGCTCACCGTCGAGATCGAGATTCCTGGCGGCGGGAAGCGCTTCGTACACGGGATCGCGAATCGCCTCTCGCAGCTCGGTCGTCGCGCGGGGCTGACCGCCTACCGCATCGAGGTGGTGCCGTGGCTGTGGTTCCTGTCGCTCACGAACGACTGCCGGATCTTTCAGAACCTGAGCGTCGAAGACATCGTCACGAAGGTCTTCAAGGACCTCGGCCACAGCGACTTCAAGTTCAAGCTCATGGGCGCGTCGCCCAAGCGCATCTATTGCGTGCAGTATCGCGAGAGCGCGCTCGCCTTCGTGTCGCGGTTGCTGGAGGAGGAAGGCATCTTCTACTTCTTCGAGCACACGGACTCGTCGCACATGCTCGTGCTCACGGATCATCCGAGCCAGGTGCCCGCGTGCCCTGACGCGAGCAAGATCCGGATGACGGCGACGCAGAGCTGGCAGATGGCGGAGGAGCCGCTCGTGACATCGCTCGAGGTCGATCACTCGGCGGTCACGGAAAAGATCGAGCTGACCGACTACGACTTCGAGAAGCCGACCGCATCATTGCGTGCGTCGGTGTCGGGAAAGCAGAAGGACGAGGTGTACGATTATCCCGGCGGCTACATCGTCAAGGCCGATGGCGATCGGTACGCGCGCGTGCGACTGGAGCAGAAGGAGGCCGAGCGCGAGCTGGCGCGCGGTGAGAGCAACGTGCCCGCGTTCACGTGCGGTCACAAGTTCGAGCTCACCGAGCACGCGATCCGCGGCCTGAACAAGAGCTATCACCTGTTGCGCGTGCGGCACTCGGCGGCGATCTCCAATTACACGACGGACAGTGGGGAGTACGACTACGCGAACTCGTTCGAGGCCATCCCGAGCACGGTACCGTATCGTCCGCCGCTCGCTACGCCGCGAGCGGTGATATCAGGCACGCAGACGGCAGTCGTGGTGGGTCCGGGCGGCGAGGAGATCTACGTCGACAAGTTCGCCCGTGTGAAGGTGCAGTTTCACTGGGATCGCCAGGGGAAGAAGGACGAGAACAGCTCGTGCTGGGTGCGCGTGTCGAGCGCCTGGGCGGGAAAGAACTGGGGATTCATCCAGATCCCGCGCATCGGGCAGGAAGTGATCGTCGACTTCCTCGAGGGAGATCCGGACCAGCCGATCATCACCGGCCGCGTCTACAACGCGGATCAGATGCCGCCGTATGCGCTGCCGGCGAACATGACGCAGAGCGGGACCCTAACGCGGTCGACGAAGGGCGGGTCGCCGGCGAACGCGAATCGAGATCCGCTTCGAGGACAAGAAGGGCAGCGAGCAGCTGTTCATCCATGCGGAGAAGAACCAGGACATCGAGGTCGAGAACGACGAGACGCACTGGGTGGGGCACGATCGGACGAAGACGGTCGATCACGACGAGACGACGCACATCAAGCACGACCGCACTGAGACCGTCGACAACGACGAGACGATCACCATCGGCGGCAACCGCATCGGAGACGCGTCGCGAAGGACGAAACGATCACGATCAGCGGGAATCGCACCGAGAGCGTCGGCGAAGAACGAATCGATTTCGATCAGCGGTAGTCGCACGAGAGCGTCGCGGAGACGAGTCGATTACGATCAGCGAACGAAGCGAGTCGGTTTCGAGATGAGATCGCGTCACGGAAAGCGCGAGGTGTCGGTCAGCAAGGACGAGGCTCTCGCCGTCGAGGGCGCGCGCAAGGTCCAGATCGGGAAGGACGACTCGCTTGCAAGTCGGAAAAAAGCTCATCATCAACGTCGCGGATGAAATCTCGATCAAGACCGGTGACGCCGTGATCGTGATGAAGAAGAACGGCGACATCACGATCAAGGGGAAGAACATCACGCTCCAGGGCTCCGGGAAAATCACCGGCAAGGCCGACGGTGACGTCGTGCTGAAGGGCAGCAAGGTCACGGCAAACTAGGAATCATGACGTCGTCGGGAGCGCTCTGGCCGGACTTCTGTTACGCTACGTATACTCCTCGCGGAGCAACTGCTGTGGTCGTATCACCAAGTGGAGCGAGGAATCGAGATCGGGCAGTCAAGCAGCCCCATCGCATTCGTCGCACCGATTCCTCTAACCCGGGACGACAACATGATCGACCCGGCGTGCTCGCCGCCGAAGTCATTGGCGTCGACGCGATGGCCGACCCCTCGTCCGCTGGAACGGCGTCGGACCAGTCGCCGCCCACGCCGTCTGGACGCCGGGCGCGCCGCGTGGCGCGATTGCATCGGCGCGCGCGTGCTCGTCGCTTTCTCGGCGGTGACGAAACGCAACCGATCGTGCTCGGCCTCGTTGGAGCCACCGCCGGCGCTCGGCGATCTAGATGCGCAGCAGCCGGGAAGGCGCCCGATACCCTTCGCGTCGAGGCAGGACGGGAGCTCGTGATCGAATGCGGAGAGGCGAAGATCTCGCTGCGGAAGGATGGTCGCGTCGAGATTCGCGGCACCCACCTGATTTCGCGCTCCAGCGGACCTAACAAGATCAAGGGCGGGTCCGTCTTCATCAATTGATCGACTCGCCGGAGTCGAGCTCTGGCCGTGTCACCGCTCGGACACCCGCCGGTGTACCAGACATTGTCGAAGAGCACTTCGACGAGCTCGACGCGCTGTGGGAGCATCGCGAGGCGAACGTCTTCACGCCCGATTGGACGCTTCGGCACCTCGCGTTTCACGAGGACCGCGCCGAGGCGCATCTCGATGGCACTCAGGCTGTCGGAGCTGCACGGCGTGGACCTCTCGCGCGAGAAGCTCACGAGCGGGCCCGTCGGCGGCGACTGCGGCGGCGCTTCGTGCTCTGGGAGAGTGGCGACGTCGACGCACGCGAATCTCTGTGCTCGAGCAATTTCGAAGCGGGCGAGCCACCAGTTCGCGAGGGAATTCGTACTCGCGTTTCGACATCTGCCCGCGACCGAGCTGCGGTCCCGGTTGCTCGATGCTATGGCTGGCGACGCACGACCGTCGCGGCGCCGCGGCAGACGTGCTGACGTTCCATCGGTCAGCACTTCCGCCGTTCGATCACCTCATCGGCGAGTCCGATCCTATCGTTGTCCAGCACGCGCTTCGTGCCGCGGGAGAGCAAGCGACTACACGCACAGGATTTCGCACGGGCGTGCACGACGCGGATGCGTCCGTGCGCTAGCGCCGCGTTGCAAGCGCCGCGGCACGCGCCGGGCTCCGCAGCTCGGCGACGCGTGTCGCGCCGCGGCGACACGGGGTGACATCGTCGGTCTCGCGTTCCTCGGCACACTCGGCGATCCTCGCCGACATGCGTCTTATCGAGCGAGCGGTTCGGCAACCCACGCTCGCTCCGGTTGCGGTGTTGACGCATCGGCGCCATGGGCCGCGTGCAGTCGGTTCCGCTGCTGCTCGAGCTCATGGCGGACAAGCAGCTTGGAGTTTCGGCGACCGCAGCCTACAAGCGTATCACGGGCGCCAACGGCGTCGAGGGAGAGAAGCCGTTTCCGCCGCCACCAGTCGCGGAGGGCGAGGATGAGGAGGAGGCGTTGCCGCCCGATCCGGCGAAAGCCAAGGCAGACTGGGAGCAGCGTCAGTCCGGGATGCCGTCCGATCGAGCCTGGCAGGCAGGCGTCGGCATTGCCGACGGCATGTTGCCGATCGGGTTCGACGACGCTTCCCCTCGCGACGCGGCGCGACGTCTATCTACGGCTGCGGGCGCGGCGCGCCGTGATGCCCGGACATTGAGCTCGAGGCGCTGGCAATTCGCCAGCGGCAGCCTAACGATGGCACATCCCGAGATCGACAACCGCACGCCGTTCGCGTTCGCACCACTGTTCATCGCCGATGAGGATGGACGGCCGATCGTCGCCACGATCGTCAAGGCGACGTTCGACGTGTCGCTCCGCGGCGAGTGTGACGTTAGGGCCAGGAGCAGGCGCCGGTCGACTTCAAAGGCAAACCGCACGGTGAGCCGGGAAGAGCAGCCCGCGCCTCGAGCCGGAGACGGCGTTCATCAAGGCGGCCACTGATTGCGTGCTGCTCGGCCACGCCGTATCGGTGCGTCCGACGACGCAGATGGATGTCGGCGTTCGGATCGGTCCGGTGGCCAAGGCAGCGCGCGTCACCGGCAATCGCTGGTGGGTCGAGGGGGCGGTTGGCCTAACAATGTCGTCGCCGGAGCCATTCCAGCTCATGCCGCTCGTGTACGAGCGCGCGTTCGGTGGCTGGGATCGAACGCCTGAGAAGGAAGACGATCACGATTCGAGCCGCGCAATCCGGTCGGGGTCGGTTTTGTCGGCAGAGCGTGGCGTACCGCTTGCCGGCTCCCGCTCCCGAACATTGAGGATCCGCGCAGATGCTGACGTCGCCTAACGGCGGAAGTCGACGCCCGTGGGCTTCGGGTTCGTCGGCCGTCGAGTGGCAGCCGCGGGCGAAGTTCGCCGGTACGTACGATGAGGCGTGGACGAAGACCCGTGCGCCGCTCCTGCCGAAGGATTTCGATCGCCGTTTTTTCAACGCGGCGAGCCACGGACTCGTGACGCCCGGGTATCTTCGCGGCGACGAGTGGGTTCAGGCGTTCGGCGTCACGCCCGAGGGAACGTGGGAGTTTCGGTTGCCTGGCATCGAGGCGCCGCAGTGTCACGGTCGCGGTGCGCTTGCGCGGCGACGTGCTGCTGCAGACGAACCTCGATACCGTGATCGTCGATGCGGATGCGCGGCAGTTGACGTTGATCTGGCGCGCCTTCACATCGCTTCGGTCGGGACCGCACGATGTGAGCGCCATTCAGCATTGCGAGCACCACCGCCGTCCGCCCGGCGTTGCTGGAGACGCATGCACCGGCGGCTGCGTTCGCAGTACCTGACGAGTCGATCATGCCTGTAACCGTCGGAGTCAATTTTCTGAGCGTCGTGCATGCGAGCAGCAACGGCGTCACGATCGCGTTTCCCGATGTGTGCAAGACGCCATCGCCGGCGGGGCCGATTCCGATCCCGTATCCGAACATCGCGCAGTCGTCGGACACGGCGTCGGGGACGACGAAGGTGAAGTGCGACGGGGAGTCGACGTGCGTCAAGGACTCGAACTTCAAGATGAGCACCGGCGACGAAGCCGGGCAGCGCGGCGGCGGCGTGGCGTCGAACAAGATCAAGGGAAAGGCGGAGTTCGTGAACTTCTCGTTCGACGTGCAGTTCGAGGGAAAGAACGTGCCGCGGGCGTTCGACCTGATGCTGCATAACGACAAGAACACGCCGCCGTTTCCGGTGCTGCAGGGGCCGGTGATCGTCGTGCCGTCGGATCAGCCGCCGAAATGCGCCATCTGTGACAAGACGCTCTGACGCATCCACGTGTCAGGGCCAACCGCATGGGTTATCGACCATGGCAGAAGAAAAGACGCGGGCTGACGAGCACGCTGAGGACAAGGTTGCGTTCGAGAACATGCACAAAGCTCCCAAAAGTACGGAGGGAGGTGCGTGTCTAACCGGCCACAACGCGCGTCGGAACCGAAGAACAGGCCGACTGTCCCCGGTCAGCTGCAATTACCGCTGGCAGGCATACAAGTGGGCGGCTGATGATGACAGTGCCGCGTATGACTATCCCAAGTACAAGGAGCTTTGCGGAATGCCATCAGCGTTTCCGATGCGGATGTACGGTGACGACAACGGCGACGTGACGAACCTCAAGCCGCACGCGTGGGACGTGACCGGGAGCTCCAAGAACTTTCAGACCAGCTGCAACACGCCGTACTGGCACGAGGCCCACCACATTGTGCCACACGGCGAGCTACGGGACTCTATCGCCGGGGTCGGCCCTGGGCCGCTTGGGGCGGTGTACACGAACCGATTCGCGGCGGTCTTCTCAAGGAGGAATACAACCTGAATCACAAGGGAAACATGATAATCTTGCCGCTCGACGACACTGTGGCGAAAGCTCTGGGGCTTCCGCGTCATTGTCAAGCGCCTGGGCATCGTTCACACAAGGCGTATAGTGCCCACGTGAGAGGACGGCTCGACGAGGTATTCGGCGCTATTCGCGAGCAGGAAGATGAGCACGCCAAGTCGCCCGCCTACAAGGCGTGCAGGCAACAAATTGAAAATATTTCGCGAACAATGCGGAGCGACATCGAGAAGGCGGGCGGCGAAAAGTCCCTGGACGAGGCATTTGCGAACAAATGAGCGCGTTCTATCGTCTCAATACGGAGGGCGACCTGAACGACGACAAGCTCGCCCTGATCGAAGACTACGTGTCCGGCCTCGAGATGAAGGACTGGAAGACGAAATTTGGAAAGTCCGCCGCCAAAGACTGGCCGAACGACGCGACCATTAAACTGCGCAAGACGAGTGGTCGCAAGCTGACCGATCTGTTCAGCAACATCGAACAACCTCATCGTATCGAAACGGCTTCATGACCTGCTCGCCGACCAGTGCAAGAGCGCCGAGGTCGAATACTTGCCGGTGCGTATCCACGATCATCGCGAGCGTCTGCTGAGCGACGAGTATGTGATCGTCAATCCGATCGGGACGTTCGACTGCCTGGATCTCGAGGCGAGCGACGTACTGCGGGACAAGGACGACGCAGCGAAGATCCTCGCCGTCAACGAGATCGTACTGTCCGCGAAGAAAGTGCAGCACGCTCCGCCAATCTTTCGAATTAGGGAGAAACCAGCCTCGTATATTGTCTCGCGTATCGTGGCGACGGCGATCTCCGACGGCGGTTTCTCCAACGTCCGGTGGCAGGCCCTCGAGCCCAAGTGAGCCCGCTCGGCGCTCTCGCCGTCACCGCGTTAGGCGCTGCCACCGCTGTTGGCCGCGGCGCCGTCGCCTCCGCGGCCGCGATCCGCGCCGGTATCGTCCGGCCACGCGGGCTCATCGAGCCCGAGGTCCTCGACGAAGAGACGCACGAACCTGTCGCCGTGATTGGACATCCGGTTCGCGGCGTAACCGATGGTTTCGCCATGCTTGGCCGGTGGTTGCGACTGGCGAACGCCGCCGTCGGCGATCTGCTCCGGTCCACGCCGGGCGCAAGTCTAACGCGGGATGCATGGCGGCGAACGGCACGCATCCTCGCCACACCAGTCGCGAACCCCGACGTCTTCCTCGCCGAACCCGAGCAAGTCTTTGCCGCTATCCACAGCGAGGTTGGACTGGCACTGCTCGAGGAGTTGGAGCTGGCAATCCCCGCAGCGAAGACCGAGATCGCACCGTACGGCCACGTGGCGTTCGCGGCCGCTGTAGAGCGAGCCAAGCTCAGGATAGGCGTGGATTGCGATCGCGTGCTCCTAGTTGCCGTCGACTCGCTCATCGACCCGCTGGTGCTCGAGTGCCTCATCAATGAGGACCGACTCAAGCACGGGGGTAACCCGGTGGGTCTTGCGCCGGGTGAGGCGGCAGTCGCTGTCCTCCTCGAGCCCGCACTGTCCACCTCAAGCCGCGCTCCGCTCGCCCTCGTCCTTGGCTCGGCGATCGATCGATCCGAGCGCAACGTTCACGCGGAGGTCGATCGGGCGGTAGCCAACGTGTGCGACGCCGCGCTCGCGGACGCGGGGATGCAGGCAATCGTTGGCGAGATTTACCTTGATCTTACGGGCGAGGTCTGGCGCGCCCGTCAGTGGGGTAACGCCCTTCCGACGCTGCAGGGGAGACTCGAAGGCGAGTTCGTGTTCCCGGCCGCGTGCGTTGGTGACGTGGGAGCGGCAAGTGGCGCACTCGCCGCGTGCCTCGCAACGCGCGCATTCGAACGCGGGTACGGGACGAGTGGGCGAGCCGTGGTCGTGTCGATGGCGGACAACGGGAGTTTATCATGCGTCGTCCTCGCCCGACCCGGCATGGTCGGATCATGAAGGGCGCGCTCTTTCTCCCAGTGTACGAGAAGGGCTTCCTAAACGACAACCAGGAGCTCCTCCCTGCCCTGCTGGAACGCCGCCACGGCGCACGACTGGCGCTCGCCGTGTGCACGAACTGGCGGCGAGCGGCAATCGCGGTACTCCTACAGAGTGGCCGAGCGGATCAGTTCCACCGTCGTCTGCAACGAAGCGGCAGCGCGTTCCTCCACTTCATTCGCGGCACGCCACCAAGCTCGACGCGGCTCACCGACTCGGCACCATTCCTGGATGCCATCGCCGCGGGTGATTTCGCGACCGCCGACGATATCGCGCGGCATTCCAATCACCGATGGATCGAGGACGAGGAATATGAGGAGGATTTCCTCTTCTACGAATTCTTGATGACCCACGCTCTCCCGGGCGCGCCCGCGGATCCGGCGAACGCGATCCTCGATCGGTGGGACGCATGCCTAGCCGGCACGGACGATCAGCGGCTTCCGGTTTGCCACGCGATGGTGGGCAAGGACGCTGCCGCGTTCGACGCGGCGTTGATCGACTACCCCTATGACTCGCGTGGCGCATGGGCGCGACGTCACGTCGGCCATCGCTCCAGACGCCTTCGGCTGGCTCGACATGCAGGCGCGCTACGAATGGTGGATGCGCGCCCGCTTCCGTGGCACGTGGGCCGGGTCGCCCATGCAGCTCGAGGTGTTTCCGCAGCGCTGACGAGCGATGGCGCTCGGTCGCTCGCACGACGTTAGGCGGCGCGCTACCGGAGCCGCAGCAGGAACAGGATCAGCGCCACGGCGACCGCAACCGCTGCCGCGATCTCGGCCGGCCGTATGGGCCGCCTTGGGGCCCGCCTCGCCGCGGGTGTGTCGTTAGGCGCCGCCGGCCCTGACCGGCGCGTCGGAGTCGGCGCGGTCGCACCACCGACCGCTCGCTGGATGATCGTGACCGCCGGGCGCGCCGCCCCGGCTCCGCGCGCGGGCGTGGCGCCCTCCAGCTCGACCGCCTTCAACGTCCGCGTGACGCCAACCTCGAACTTCTTGTTCAGGTCCTTCTGCAGCCGGAGCGCCACGATCTTGCCGTCCGCGAGATCGCGCGCGAAGTAGACGAGTCCACCGCCCTCCGACCGCGGGAATGTCGCCGAGAAACTCGTACTGGCCCTCTGTCGCGGCGCGCACCTTATCCCGCAGCGCCGCGCGCGACGCGTGTTCGCCGGATGACGGCGCCTCGCCCGACACATCGAGCCCGCATTGCGTGCAGAAGCGCGCCCACTGGCGGAGCTTACCGCGACAGCGCGGGCACCTGAGCTCTATGTCCGGCACAGAGGCATCGAGCTCGCGGCCGACGTCGAGGAAATACTGCGATCCGCCGGCGCCGTCATCGCCCGGCTCGAGCTTGAGCACCACGAGCGCCTGCCCCGCAATCTCACGGGCGAGATAGACCACCCCCCGTTCGGACTGGCCCCAATCTCCCCGAGCACGTCGAACGTGCCCGCGGCAGCTTCGCGAACAGCGACGTAGAGGCCTGGGTTCGACATGACTAGAGGTTGAGGGGGCGGCGCAACTGCCGTCGTCGGCTCGACATGGCGGGCGACCGTGATCGAGACCAAGCTGGAGCGTCCTTCTGTTGCGACTCTGACGCGGATCAACAATAAATGTGACTGCGGGCCGGGTCGAGCTGTAACGGAGAATCGAGGACGAGGCCCCGACTTGCTTCGACGTCGCGCGGGTCGCACTTTGCCGCACCCCCAGGATGACGCCAACCTCCACTTCCACGTGTCCGACCTGCGGCGGGGCCGTACTTCCAGGCGACCGGTTCTGCGGTAGCTGCGGTAGTCCCGTCGCGGTTAGCGCGTCCGCGCCAGCTTCGTCCAACCAGGTCCCGCCAGCACTCGACACGGTCGACCTGCCCGTCGGGGACACGTCGCCTGGGGCGCCGTGGCAGCTCGGCTCCAGTCGGCAACGCTCGGGGAATTCGAGATCCTGACGGAGCTCGGCCGCGGAGGGATGGCTGCGGTCTACCTCGCACGCGACCTGGCGCTCAATCGGCGCGTCGCGATCAAGGTCATGGCACCCGGTCTGATGCTCGGCCAAGGTATGGTCGAGCGGTTCCGGCAGGAAGCAATCACCGTCGCGAACCTGCAGCACGCGCACATCGTCTCGATTTACGCGGTTCGCGCGCTCGACGATCTGCACTTCTTCGTCATGCAGTTCGTCCCCGGCCGCACGCTCGAAGGCGTGCTTCGGGAAGGCAGCCCGCTGCCGATCCCCGTCATCCGCGCCTGGCTCTATCAGATCGGCGCCGCCCTTGGGTACGCACATCGCCGCGGCGTGATCCATCGAGACGTCAAGCCGGGCAACATCCTGCTCAACGCCGACGGCGAGGCGATCGTCACCGACTTCGGCATCGCGAAGGTGGCCGAGACACCCAGTCACACGCAGACGGGTACGGTCGTCGGCACTCCGGTGTACATGAGTCCCGAGCAGTGCTTCGCCAAGGAGCTCACCGGCGCGAGCGACCAGTATTCGCTCGGGATCGTGGCGTACGAGATGCTCGCTGGACGCCCGCCGTTCTCCGGATCGAGCTTCGCCCTCATGCGCGCGCATACGGATGACCCCCCGCCGTCCCTGCGCGCCGTACGCCCAGACGTCCCGCCGTCGATGGAGGCGGCCGTCGAACGCATGCTGGCGAAGAAGCCGCAGGATCGGTTCGCGACACTCGCCGAAGCGCTCGTCTCGTTAGGCGCCGGTCCGGTCTCACCGGATGACCCGTTGCACCTGACGCTGCAGCAGCTCGCCGCAGCGAGTGAGCGGCTCGAACAGCTCGGCGGGCTGATTCGAACGCCAGCCAGCCCAATCCCGAAGACGCGCGAGCGTCCGAAGCCCCCGGCCCCGATTACGCCGCAGACCCCGGTCCCGTCGACGCCGTCGCTCGTCGTCGCGATGGAACCGCCGCCGTCGGACCTCGAGCCGGGCGCCACGACAACCCTGCGCGCCGCGGTGAAGGACGCCACCAGCGGGGAGCCGGTCCCCAGCGCCGAAGTCCACTGGACGAGCAGCGCCGTTTCCGTTGTCGAGGTCGATGCCGGAACCGGACTCCTCCGAGCAGTCGCGCCAGGGAGCGCCGTCATCACCGCGACAAGCGGCGTTGCGCGAGACGCCGTAGACGTTGTCGTCGCGGAGCCGAAGCCGGCACACATCGAAATCTCGATCCCGCCGGGTGCGTGGCACGTCGGCGATGACGTTGTCGTAACGGCGGTCGTGACGAGCCGCTTCGGTATTCGTGTCGCCCGTCCGATCGAATGGTCCGTCGAAGACGCGTCCGTTGTCGTCATCGGGGGGAGCGCTTCGAGCGCGGTGGGTGCATCCGTGACTCTTCACGGGCGAGCGGGTGGGACAACGGGCATCGTCGCAACGTGTGGTGGTGCTGTTGCCCGCGTGAACGTGCGCGTCGTTCCAGCAATCGTCACGGAGACGCCGATCGCCCCGACCGCAGGTGAAGACCAGGCGCGATCGAGGCCGCCCGCTCCGAGCGCCACTGTCGTACTGCCGCCGATGCCCGTAGCGATTCCGGCGTCGACGCCGATCGCACCCGAACCGCCGTCACGGCTGTCATTGCCACCCGAGGCGCGCCGTGAGAAGCTGGTACACACGCCGGTGGACACGCGGGCAAATAAGGCGGCGGTATCAGCGGGCGACGTCGCAGGCAACGCGGAGCCATCCCGCGCGGGAACATGGCGCTGGGTCGCGGCGGCAGTCGCGGTCGTTGGAGCGATCGGCTACCTCGCGTCGCGGCCGTCCACATCCACGCCGTTGAAGGCCGATTCGGCGGTGGCGCAAGCACCCGATTCGCTGACGGCTCCATCCATCGACACGACAGCGCGCGTCGCGACCAGCCCACCCGCGTCGGGGGCGAGCACTTCGGCCACGAGCCCCGAGTCCACAACTACGCCCGCAGCGACGGAATCGTCGTCAGTCCGCACACCGGTGGCGCCCACGCCGCGTCGCATCGACGTTCGACCGTCGATCCCCAAGCCCATCACGCCTGGGCAAACACTGACGCTGGCGGCGAGCGTTCGCGACTCGGCAGGTGAGCCAATGTCGCGCGCGCGCGTTACGTGGTCCAGCAGCGATTCACGCATGGCGGTCGTCGATCCCACGCGCGGGATCGTACGAGGGGTGAGCGCCGGGACAGCGCGCATTACGGCGCACGTCGGCGACGTCGTGTCGACAATCACCGTCGCAGTCAGTGCTCCCGCAGTGGACGCCACGGCCGTTGCTGGCGTCGATGTCTCCGATGTGCGCCCGATGACGGTCGGCGAAACGACGCGATTGACGGCCATCGTACGCAACGCGCTGGGCGCCACGGTGAGCGGTACCGACATCCAGTGGAGCTCGTCGAATGCCGATATCGCGGCCGTTGCGCCTAACGGCTTGGTGACGGCGCGCGCACCGGGCGTCGCGACAATCCGTGCGTCCGCCGGAGGTCGCACTGGCGATCGTGCTGTGACCGTCCGTGCAAAAGAGGTGGTGGTCCGTCCAGACACGCCATCAACGCCTCCACCAAACGCGGGTGCGCCCGCCCCCGCGAAGAGCGAGGCGGAGCTGCGCGCCGAGGTCCAGACCGTACTCATGACGTTCGTGCGAGCGATCGAAGCGAAGGATACGACACTCATCCGTCGTGTATTCCCGACGGCCAGCAGCGTGGTGATGACGCGATGGCAAACCACGTTCAACGACGCTCGTGGTCCTATCCGCCTCGCCGGCGACGCGGCGCAGATCACCGACACCCCGCGCGACGCGGCTGGCGCGCAGGTGCACGCGCGCGCGAACTACTCAGCCCGTTTTTCTTCGCGATCGGGACGTGCAGACGTGACCTTTCCCGTTCCCATCATCGCGGTCCTCCAGCGTGACGGCGGGACGTGGCGCATCGTGAGCATGCAGTAGCGAGGCTGTTGCGGTAGCGCGCGCCGCCTGTAGATTCGCCTGCTCCCGGGTACGTGGCACCATGGCGCCGGGACCATCCCGCTTACCGAGGTGGCGGCGAATCATGCCGCCTGACGATTCATGCGCCTAACGACCAGCACGATCGGCCTCGCCCTGCTCGCGACCGTGGTGGCGTCGTGCGGCGGAGACGGCGGAAGCGGGCCCGTTGCCACAACGATTCGTGTGTTGCCGGACGCGCCGTCGGTCCAGGTTGGCGAAGCCGTGACTCTCACGGCAACGCCTGTGGACGCCAAGGGCAATGTCGTTGGCGTGGACGGGACACTCGCGTGGACGACGAGTGCCGCCGCAGTCGCGACCGTCGACAACAACGGCGTTGTCACGGGCGTCGGCGCCGGATCAGCAAACATCACCGCCACGATCGGGCGGGTGACGGGCAGCACGACCGTCACGGTCCTTCGCGTCCCGGTTGCACGCGTCGAGGTCTCTCCCACCCCCGTGTCGTTCAATCGGTCCCAAACGCGTCAACTCACGGCCAGCGTGTTCGCGGCCGACAACTCCGCATTGGGAGGTCGAACGATCAGCTGGACCACCAGCGACGCCGCGGTCGTCACGCTCACGGGTACGACTGGCGCCACCACCACGCTAACCGCTGTCGCTCCCGGAACAGCGACCGTGACCGCCACGAGTGAAGGGATCAAGCGCGACGTGCCAGTGACCGTGCAGCCCGATCCCGTCATCGCGTTCACGCCCACCGCGGCCTCGTTCGGCTCGACGGCTGGTGGTCCAAACCCGGCAGTGCAAACGATCACGGTGTCCAACGCTGGTGCCGGCACGTTGAACGGCCTCACCGCCGGGACAATAACGTATGGAGCCGGTCAACCTGCCGGCTGGCTCACGGCCGCCTTCAGCGGGAGCACGGCGGATCCGGCTCCGCTCACGCTTCGCGCAACCACCGGGTCGCTCACGGTCGGTGCGTACACCGCGTCAGTCCCAGTGGCATCCAGCGTCCCCGGAGTCGCCGCGAAGAATCTCGCGGTGACGTTCAACATCGGTTCAGCGATCATGCTGGGCGCGACACCTGTCAGCGTGTCCTTCAACGCACCTGCAGTAACGGGCAATCCCGCAGCTCAGACGGTGAACATATTCAGCGTGAACGGTAGCCCGATCACCGGCCTTGCTGTGTCCGCCATTGAGTATGGCGCTAGCCAGCCTACCGGTTGGTTGGCGGCCTCACTGTCCGGCACTGGGACGGCGGCCACGCTGACACTGCAGGCGACCGTAGGATCGTTGCCGAGCGGGACCTACACCGCGAACGTACCTGTCACGGCGGCCGCGGCCACGAACAGCCCGCTCAAGGTGCCCGTGACGTTCGTCGTTCCGGCACCACTCATTGCGCTGTCGGCAACGTCCGGCAGCTTCGTCGCGCCGCAGGGCGTTGGCACGGCACCGTCTCAGGCGATCACGGTTTCCAACGGTGGTCGCGGTTCTCTGAGTGGGCTGCAGGTTAGCGTCACGTACGGCGCCGGCGCGACAAACTGGCTCAGCGCATCGCTCAGTACGGGGACGGCACCCGCCACCCTCACGTTGACACCGACGGCCAACACGATTGCCCGCGGCACGTACTCCGCGAGCGTGCAGGTGTCCGCGGCAGGTGTCGGGAACAGCCCGCAGAACGTCACGGTGTCGTACGCGCTGGTCTTCACCTTCGACCAGCACATTGCCGGCACGCTCGCGAGTACCACGGCGGGCACCGGGTGCTCGAACAGCTCGTGTCATTGTATCGGCGGCCAGACGCCGGTGCTCGCCGCGGGGTCCGGCGACGTGTATGCGCGCTTGTTAGGCGGCTACGTCACGCCGGGAAATCTCGCGGCGAGCTTGCTGTATCAACGCGTCAACGGCTCACCGAGCGCGATGCCGCCCTCCGGTGTAATCCCGACCGTTCGCGACGCGATCGCCGCGTGGATACTCGACGGCGCGAGGCGGAACTGATTTCCCCCAAGCAGCCGACGCCGGGTTCGCGCCTCACTCCGTCGCAATGGCCTAACGTTCGACCGCGCTTGGGGGATTGCTCAGGGCGATCCCATTAGAACCCGTACTCCAGCCCTCCCGTCCAGAGCGTGCTCGTTCGGAGGCCGCCGCGGTTGAGCGGAAGGAGCGCGTTCACGATGAACGTGAGCCCGCCCTTCGTTGCGAACTTGCCTCCAAGCGACACATTGAACAGATCGTCGCGCCGATCCGGAATGTTGCTGGGGACGATGGTACGCTGGAACGGAATCTCGATTGTGACCGGCTCCGGAAGGGCGAGCTTCGTGTCGCCCATCTGCCATTCCGAGATGACATCCAGCGCGAACGTGGCCCAGGGTGCCAGCAAGCGATCGAACCCCGCCGTCGCCAGAAGCGCGTTCATCTGATCGTCGCCGCCGCGAATCGCCACACCGGCGTTCGCGTGCGGCGTGAATTCGCCGTAATGACCCGACACGATGGCGAGCAATCGCGTGGACGTGCCGCCCGATCCCAGGAAATTGTCCTCGTCACCCGTGGGCAGACGAACGTCGCCGAGAATCGCGAATCCCGTTCGCGCGTTCGCATTGCTCGGCGACAGGTTGATCTTCGCTCGCAGCGCGACGTCGCCGATGCCTGACGCGGACCCACTGACGCCAGCCACCGCCGACAGGATGGGACTCGCGGCAGTTCCACCGAAGTAATGCGACGGGTTCGGACCGAAAGGAACGATCTGACCATTACTGGTGCCATCGATGGACGTCGACACGTACGGCACCGCAACGCTGACGTCGAACCGGTTGGTAACGCCGTACGTCGCAAACGCGACGGTCGCCAGCACGTCGACGTTGAGCGAGGTGCGCACGGTGATGAACTCGTTCTCGAACGCCGGGTTGCCTTCGCCCGGTGGATCGGTGTCCTGGTGCGTGAAGTTGAAGTTCAGCGCGCTCAGCGGAATCCCGCGGAGTGAGTTGAACCGGATCGAGCTCACATTCGCACCGACGAGCATTCGTCGTCGACCCAGCGTCTGCGCCCGCTCAGCGAAGATCGGACCACCCGAAAGATTCGTTCGGACCGGCGCACCGCCCTCGAACGTGTAGGTCACCCCGCTCGTGGTAGCGCTGATCGGGATGTTGCTGACGTTCGATCCCACCGCGCCACCGAGAAACGCGATGATCGCCGCGTTGCCTGACTCGGCGGATGGAATGAAATGCTGCCCATGCGCATTGCCGGCGAGAACGAGCGCCGGCAGGCACAGCGGTTCGCCGCAATTGCCGAAGGAGAACAAACCCTCCTCGAACTGCTGCCTCAGCCCCTGCGCCGGTGCGGTTTGCGACAGCATAACGAGCAATCCGAGCCCGATCGTGATTCGGCGCATAGACCTTCCCTGGGTGAACGGAGTTCATCGTGCTCACCGCACATTTTCGATGCGCGGTTGGCGGCACACGACGACGTCGGCAGCTAACGGACTGAGGCGCCCGCAATTGTACGGGCCCAGCGAGCACGCCGCCAGCGTTGCGGCCTTGACTGGCGCTTGCGGGCGGACGCTCCGTCGACGCACCTTGCCAGCGAGAGCATGTCCGACGCGCTCTCGCCTGTTGACCTCCACTCGCCGACGAGCCTCACGGCGCCGTGACTTTGCCGCCTCTCGAATCCCCCACCGTTCCCGCTGCGCATTGCACGAGATGCGGGGCACCAGTCTTTTCGGGCGATCGATTCTGCGGTGGCTGCGGCTACAGTCTTACGGTGTGCGCGACCTGCGGCCGCACCGTGATGCCAGGCGCCGACTCCTGTACGGCGTGCGGCGCTTCCCTCGCGCCGGCGCCGCCGGCTGGTGATCCTGCCGCGCCATCAGCGGGCCCGGCGAGCGAAGGCGACCCGACCTGGGGGCCCGTCGTCGAGCGGCTTCGCGCTGCGTTCGCGAACGAATTCGAATTCGACGGCGAGCTCGGACGCGGCGGCATGGCTGCCGTCTTCCGCGCACGCGAGCTCGCGCTGAATCGACGCGTCGCGATCAAGGTCATGGCGCCCGGCCTCCTGCTCGGTGAAGGCATGGTCGATCGATTCCGGCAGGAAGCAATCACCGTCGCGAACCTCCAGCACTCGAACATCGTCGCCATTCATGGCGTGCGCACGCTCGGCGACCTGCACTTGTTCATCATGCAGTACATCCCCGGTCGCTCGCTCGATCGGGTGCTGCGCGATCGAGGCACGGTCTCCCTGGAAGCCGCGCGCGTGATCATGTATCACGTCGGGTCCGCGCTCGACTACGCGCATCGTCGCGGCGTCATCCACCGCGACATCAAGCCTGGCAACATCCTGCTCGACGGCGACGGCGATCCCGTCGTAACGGACTTCGGTATCGCGAAGGTGGCGGAGACGCCGGGCTACACGCGCGTGGGAACCGTCGTTGGAACGCCGACGTACATGAGCCCCGAGCAGTGCATGGGCTACGACGTCGGCCCCGCCAGCGATCAGTATGCGCTCGGCATCGTCGCGTTCGAGATGCTGACTGGCAGTCCACCGTTCGGCGGAACCGGCATGGCGATCATGCGCGCGCATACGGACCAGGCGCCGCCCTCGCTACGAGCAGCGCGCCCGGACATTCCGGAGTCCGTCGACGCCGCGATCGCACGCATGCTCGCGAAGAAGGCGGAAGATCGCTTCCCCGATCTGGCGGCCGCGATTCTCGCGCTCGACGCGCACCCACTCAGTGCGCTCGGACCCGTGCGCGCCGAGATGTCGGCGCTGGCCGGCGCCGCGAGCGCCGAGACGAACCTCGCTGAAATCGTTAGGGCGCCGCGCAGTCCCGCGCCGCAGAGCCAGACGCCGTTGCCGCCGCCGTCAGGCGACCGCGCAAAGACGATGCGCCCGGGCGTGGCCGCCATCCGCGTGGACCAGCCGCCTGACGCCGTCGAAGTCGGAGACTGCATCGTGCTGTCCGCGGTGCCGCGCTCGGACACTGGCGGTCGCGTCGATGGCGCGCGTCTCGTGTGGCGATCGTCGAACGACCTCGTTGCTACCGTCGACTCCGCGGGCGTGCTGACGGCGAATGCACCAGGTTCCGCGACCGTGACGGTTTCCGCTGGCGACGCTCGCGCTAGCGTCGACGTCGTCGTCGTGGCGCCGAGCGTCGCGACGATCGAGGTCGAGGTACCGACCGAGGTCCGATCCGGGACGCGCGCGACGCTCGCCGCCCGCGCGCTCGATCGCCATGGCAAGCCGGTCGACGTTCCCGTGACGTGGAAGTCGCGCAATCCCGCCGTGGCTGCGGTAACCGATACGGGTGCGTTGTCGGCGCGGCGCCGCGGTACCGCCGTCGTCGTGGCTGAGGTCGCGGGTCTCGCGCGCGCGGTGACGATCACGATCACGTCCCCCCCGGTGGTCGACGTCGTCGTCGATGGCGTACCGCCGGCACTCGTCGTCGGAGCCACAGCGACGCTGCGCGGCATCGTGCGTACGGCGCGCGCGGCGGATGACGATCAGGTCCGCGCCGTCGAGTGGAAGTCGAGCGATCCCGCGGTCGCGACCGTATCGAGTGACGGCGTGCTGACCGCGCGCGCGAGCGGCCAGGCAACCATCACCGCGACTGTGCGAAGGCATTCGCGGGGCCGCTACGGTCACGGTGGTGAGTGTTCGCGCCGCAACGGTGGTCATCGCCGCTCCGCCCTCACCACTTCGCCTCGGCGATCGCGTCATGCTCAAGGCGACGGTCTATGACGCGAGCGGGAATGTCGTGTCACGCCCGATAACGTGGCGCTCCACCGATCCGCGGGTCGCACCGATCGATCAGTCCGGCCAGCTCGTGGCGCAGAACGAAGGCTGGGCGATCGTCACGGCGCAGTCCGACGGCGTCGACGCGCACACCGAAGTGCTCGTTAGGCAGCAGGTCATCCCGATCTCCGCGAGTGGGCGGCGGGAGTCGCGACGTCTCGCGCTCCACTGGTGGGTGCTGCTCGCGGTCATCGCCGGCGCGATCGCCCTCGGCTGGAAGCTGCTGCTGCGCCGCTGATCAGCCCTTTTTCGGGGCGGCCGCGCGCACCTCGATGCGATGCACGAGGACTCGCGGCGGCGTGTCGATGGCATGGTGCACGGCTTCGGCAACGTCGTCCGCGGTGAGCATCCAGCTCGTGTCCCGTTCGCCGCGGAAGAAGTCCGTGGCGACTGAACCGGGGTTCACCACACTCACCTTCACGCCCTTGTCGCGGACCTCGAGCATCAGCGATTCGCTGAAGCCCATCACCGCGTGCTTGGTGCCGCCGTAGCACGTGCCGCCAACGAACGCGCTGCGGCCGGCAATCGATCCGACGATCACAATGTGACCGCGCCCGCGCTCGATCATCCCGGGCAGCACGGCGCGCGTGACATGAAAGAGCGCGTTGAAGTTCACGTCGACCATCGTGTTCCACTCCTCGACCGTGAGGTCGAGAAATGGTTTGAGAAATCCGACACCGGCGTTGTTCACGAGGACGTCGGCGCGGACACCCGTCAACGCGGTCGCGACGTGATCCGGCTTCGTGACATCGAGCTCGATCGCATCACAGGTCCCGCCGCGAGCCTGGATCTCGCTGCCCAGGGAATCGAGCTCGGGGCGCGACCGCGCGGCGGCCACGATGTGGTGCGTTGCGGCCAGCCGCAGCGCGATGGCGCGCCCGATGCCTCGGGACGCGCCAGTGATCACCGCAGTGCTTCGATTGTCTGCCATTGCTGCAGCGTCTCGGGTCAGGGATTGCTCACGACGATGAGCGGCAGTGTCGTCACGCCGTCGGTCGTCGGCCACGAACATTCCACCGGCGCGCGATAGACCGCGATGACCACGAAACGGCGGAGAACCTGCCAATGCGAGTTCCGTTCGCATCGCTCGCGTGCACGTATATCGTAACCGACTGACCGACGGCGAGCGAAGCCGACGTGCTCGTGGTCAGCGCGAGCGACTCGGCAGTGATTGGTCCGTCTCCGCCGCCAGATTTGCGGCAGGGGCGGCTAGCCGTTGCCCCGCCTTGCACTCAGATTTTCAACCGCGCGCACTTCGAGCCACGACCAACACGCCTCCCATGCGTCCATTCACAGCCATCGCATCGACCGCCATTCTACCGGCCTTCCTGGCCGCCGGCGCCTCGGCACAGACCCCACGTGGGATCCCCAGTCGAGCCGCGGTCACGCACGTCGCGGATTCGATCGCCGAGTCCGTAACACGAAACGGAGGGGTCGCTGGGCTGGCTATCGCGGTGCTTCGCGGCAACGACACGCTGGTAATGAAGGGATACGGCTCGGCCGATCTCGAGAACGATCTGCCTGCGACCGCGCAGACCGTCTACCGCATTGGCTCGGTGACGAAGCAGTTCACGTCCGTCGCCATCATGCAGCTCGTTCAGCAGGGCAAGCTGTCGCTCGACGACGACGTCACGAAGTACGTGCCGAACGCGCCGACGCACGGGCGACGCATCCTCGTCAGGCATCTGTTGAATCACACGTCCGGCATCCCCAGCTACACGGACGTCGGGCCGGAATTCGGCCGGGTCGCTCGGCTCGATCTCTCGCACGATTCGCTGCTCGCGGTTGTCCGTGACGACTCGCTGCAGTTCGAGCCAGGATCGCACTTCTACTACAACAACACCGGCTATTACCTGCTCGGCATGGTCATCGAGAAGGTGACGGGCAAGCCGTATGGGGACTATGTCCGCGACGCGCTGTTCGTGCCAAACGGTCTGACGTCCACGGTGTACTGCTCCGTTGGACCGACTCATCAAGCGGCGAGCACGCGGCTACGATCGCGGACGCAATGGACTCGTCAACGCGGACTATATCGGCATGGACCTGCCGTTCGCGGCAGGTTCGCTCTGCTCGACCGTCGGCGACCTCGCGGCGTGGACGCGTCTCCTCCACAGCGGGAAGCTCGTGAACGCGTCCTCGTTCGCGACCATGACCACACCCGTCAAGCTGACGAGCGGACGACCCATGTCCTACGGCTTCGGACTCTCGGTCGACACGCTGGGCACGCACCGCCGAATCCATCACGGCGGCGGCATCAACGGCTTCATCTCGGAGCTGGCGTACTACCCTAACGATTCGCTCACGGTCGTCGTGCTCGCGAACACGTCGCCGGCGCCGTCGGACCAGATCGCCGAAAACATCGCGCGCGTTCGCGTTCGGCATGCCGTTCCGCGACGGCGCCGCCGCGCCCGGCCGATCTCCCGATCGCCGCCGACGAGGCGAAGCGGCTCGCCGGGAACTATCGAGATCACGTTGCCCGATGGCTCGAGGCGAGCCGGCGACCGTCACCGCCAACGGCGAGCAGCTCATGCTGCAGATCGAAGGCCAGCCGGCAGTGCGCCTGATGAAGCAGTCCGCGCCTAACACGTTCGCGCGCGATGGGCCAGCCGGGCCGTATCATGTTCGACGTCGCGAACGGAAGCGTGGTCGGCTTCGTGATCGACCGCGGCGCGCGACCGCTCGAGGCGGTGCGCGTACCGTACGCATCCGAGCGGTCGTCATTCCGAGCGGAGCGCTGCGGCGCGCGGGTGCCTCGGACGCACGACGAATCGTGATGCCCTGGGACTCGACGGGTGCGTTAGGCCGACAGCCCGGCCTCGATCGCCTTGATGACCGGATCGAACGACAAGCGGCGGCGCACCGACCCGCGCCGCCAACTCCGACGCGAGCTCGCGCTGCCCTTCGCCGAACAGCTCGCGCACCATCCACGGCCCGGCGCTCGGGTTCCGGTACCAGTCCTCATCGAACTGCGCGACGAGCACCTCGCGGAGTGCCGCCTGCAGCTGCCACGCGCGGAGATAGCGGGCCGAGTAGAACCGCGGGTCGACGTCCACGAACGCATCGGCCGTCCGGTACCGGAACGTTCGTCGCCGAGCTCAGGACTGTCGACGTACGCGTCGGGCAGCGACGACCACGAGTCGCCGCCGCCGTACAGCCGCAGCTCGTACAGCAGCTTCGCCGAGTAGCGCCGCAGGAACTGCAGCTCCTCGAACGCGGCCGCTCGCCGATACTCCGCCACCCGCGGCCTGCCTAACGCGGAGTACCGGAGCAGCCACCCGCTGTCGTGCAGCAGGTGGTCGAACAGCATCGCGTACCCTTCGGTGATCGAGTTGTCGCCGAGCCAGCGGAACTCGAACGGCAGGTCGTCACGCATGTACCCGAAGTGCAGCGCATGCCCCAGCTCGTGCAGCAGCGTGCGATAGTCCGTCGCGCCGCCGTGCGGCAGCAGCACGAGGTACACCTCGCGCGGGATGCGCACGGGCGCGCAGAACGCGCGCGATCGCTTCCCGGGACGCGGCGCGAGATCGTAGATGATGCGCCCGTTCGCGTCACGGCTCGATGCCCATCGCCGTCACCTGCCGCCGCACCGCTGGCTCCATGTCGCGCTGCCGGGAAAGTACGGATCGAACCGCGGCGCACGCATGAGCGCGAGTGCGTCGGCACGCGTCGCCTCGCCGGGCTTGATACCGAGTTGACGCCGAACGGCGTCGCCATGCACGTCCGCCCACATCGACTCCGTCTCGCGCAGAAACCGCTCGCATTCGCGCCGCCAGCGCGCGTAGGTCGATCCCGGACAGCGCCTCGAAGCTCGCGATGTAGTCGGGCGCGATCTCCAGCGATTCGATCAGGTCGCGCTCGCGCTGCAGCCGCTCGGCGCGCATGCGGCGCGAGCTCGCGTTCCACGAGCGCCGCACGCGCCTCGTCGAGCGCGAGACGTTCGTCGCGGTCCGTCTCAGTCGCCATGTCGACGGCCGCGCGCTGATACGGCACCTCGCGCCCGTCGGCCAGTCGGATCACGGCGGTCGCCTCCCACGCGATCAGCCGCTCGTCGAGCTCGACCAGCTGCGCGAGGCGTAGGATTCGACCTCCCAGTCGAGCAGCGCGCGCGCGGACCGCCAGTCTTCGCTGTCCGGCGCCGTCGTGCGAAACGCGTCGCGCGTGAGCTCGAGCGCGCCCGGCCCGAGCACGTGCGCGAACCGATCGTAGATCGGCCGCAGATCGGCGTTAGGCTTGTGTCCCGCCAGCGCGAGGTGCTGCTCGCGCGACAGGGCTTCCATGAACGCCTCGCCGTCTCGGCGAAGCGCGGCGAGCGTGAGGTCGGCCATGCGTATTGCCCGATCGAGGCTACACGGTCGGGCCGATTCGTTCGCTGATGTAGCCGCGAAGCTGGTCGGCGGCGACGCGCACCTGCTGGAGCGTGTCGCGGTCGCGAACCGTGACCGTGCCGTCCTGCGTGGACTGGCCGTCGATCGTGATGCCGAACGGCGTGCCGACCTCGTCCTGACGGCGGTACCGGCGGCCGATCGCGCCGCCGTCGTCGTAGAAGACGGCGAACGACTTGCCGCAGATCATCCGCGACGCGACGTCGCCATCTCCGGCATGCCGTCCTTCTTCACGAGCGGGAAGACGCCGGCCTTGATCGGCGCGAGCGCGGGCGCGAGGCCGAGCACCGTCCGGCCCTCGCTCTCGCCCGGCACTTCCTCCTCGCGGTACGCGTTCACGAGCACCGCCAGCGTCGTGCGATCGGCGCCGACCGACGTCTCGATCACGAACGGAACGAAGCGCCGGTTGTTCGGCTGGTCGAAGTACTCGAGCTTCTTGCCCGAGTACTCCTGATGCGCGTCCGAGGTCGAAGTCGCGCGCGGTTGTGAACGCCTTCGATCTCCTGGAAGCCTAACGAGCCGCCGAAGTCGAACTGGATGTCGAAGGCCGCGCGCGCGTAGTGCGCGAGCTTGCTTCGTGCTGCTTGTAGCGCAGCCGCTCCGGCGCGAGGCCGAGCGCGCGATGCCACTCCATGCGCTGCGCCTTCCAGTACTCGAAGTACTCCTCGTCCGTGCCCGGCTCGACGAAGAACTGCATCTCCATCTGCTCGAACTCGCGCGTGCGGAAGATGAAGTTCCCGGGCGTGATCTCGTTGCGGAACGCCTTGCCGATCTGCGCGATGCCGAACGGGATCTTCTGCCGCGTCGACTGCTGGACGTTCAGGAAGTTCACGTAGATGCCCTGCGCCGTTTCCGGACGCAGGTACACGATGGACGCGCTCTCCTCCACCGGCCCCATGAACGTCTTGAACATGAGGTTGAACATGCCGCGGCTCGCTCAGCGTGCCCTTCGCATCCGCACACGGGACACTGCGCGTCGGGCGCGCCGGGCGTGCCCTTGATGGCCGGATCGTCCGCGCGAAAGCGGCGCTTGCAGTTCCGGCAGTCGACGAGCGGATCGGTGAACCCGGCGACGTGGCCGCTCGCCTCCCACACGCGCGGATGCATGAGGATCGCCGCGTCGAGCCCCTCGATGTCGTCGCGCGCGCGCACCATCGCGTGCCACCAGCGGTCCTTGACGTTCTTCTTCAGCTCGACGCCGAGCGGACCGTAGTCCCACACGGACCCGGTGCCTCCGTAGATCTCGGAGGACTGGAAGATGAATCCGCGTCGCTTCGCGAGCGACACGAGCTTCTCCATGACATCGGGATGTGCAGACACGCTAGCCATGACCGGGCCGAAGGGCGCGAGGTTGGTTGGGCGGAGCGGGCGAACCCGAAATGTAACCGTCCCATTCCGCGCTCACGAATCCAGATCCCGGCTGATCTTCGCCGGCGGCGGCGCCGGCTCGACCCAGCACGCGCGCCACGATCTGATCGCCGTGAAAGCGGCCGTTCTCGATGAACACCTTGTTCGCGTCGTAGCCCGCGCACGACCACGCCGGCGATGAACACGCCCGGGCACGTTCGTCTCGAGCGTCTGCGGGATCGTGCGACGGAATGCCCGTCGTCGGGTCGATCGTCACGCCCATGCCTGCCGCAGCAGATCCACGCTCGGCGCGAAGCCCGTCATCAGGAACACGTGGTCCGCCGGAATCGTCGAGACGGCAGCCGTCCGTCGACGCGAAGCGTGACGTTCTCCGCCCCGATCTCCGTCACCCGACTGTTCCACACGCGCCGCGATGCTCCCCTCGGCCACGCGATTCGTGAAGTCCGGCAAGCACCCACGGCTTGATCTTCTTGTCGAACGTCGGGCCGAAATGCACGAGCGTCACGCGCGCGCCTGCGCGCCACAGATCGAGCGCCGCTTCGGCCGCGGAGTTGCCGCCGCCCACGACCACCGCGTTCTGCTGGAACGCGTAGTGCCCTTCGCGATAGGCGTGCGTGACGTGCGGGAGATCCTCGCCGGGAACGCCGAGTCGGTTCGGCGATCCCCAGTAGCCCGGTCGCGATGACGACCGCGCGCGCGTCGGTCTCGCGCTCGACTCCGCGACGCGTCGTGCGCACGACGAACGCGCCGTCGCGCCCGTCGATGCGCGACACGCGCTCGTACTGCCGCACCGGAATCTCGAAGTACCGGACGACCGCGCGGTAGTACGCGAGCGCGTCACGCCGCGATGGCTTCTCGCCCGGCGTGACGAACGGCAGCCCGCCTAACGACAGCTTCTCCGCCGTCGAAAAGAACGTCGCGTACGTCGGGATACTGCGTGATGGAGCTGACGACGCACTCGGCGTCGAACACGAGCGCGTCGAGCCCGGCGCGCCGCGCCGAGATCGCCGCCGCGAGCCCGCACGGCCCGGCGCCGACGATCGCGACGTCGATCACGCGATTCTGACTCGTCCCTGATTCCCGAGTCGTCCCGAGTCCCGATTCCCGACTATTCGCAGCCCAATGATCTGATCGCGCCGCGTTCCGACGCTCACGTACACGATCGGCGCGTCCGACGAGCTCGCGAATGCGGTCGAGATACTCGACGCGCGTTCGCCGGCAGCGCGTCGAGCGTGCGCGCCTCGCTCGTCGATTGCTTCCACCCGTCGAACCACTCGTAGATCGGCTCGATGCGGTCGAGCGCCGTGACGTCGCCGGGAAACTCCGATACACGTCGTCGCCGACCCGGTAGCCGGTGCATATGCGCGATCGCGATCGAGCGTGTCGAGCACGTCGAGCTTCGTGACCGCGAGGCCGCTCAGGCCGTTCACGCGCGCCGCATAACGAACGACCACGGCATCGAACCAGCCGCAGCGCCGAGGCCGCCCGGTCACGGCGCCGAACTCGTTGCCGAGCTGCCGAACGTGCTCACCGAGCGCGCCTTCGATTTCGGTCGGCAGCGGGCCGTGGCCCGACGCGCGTCGTGTACGCCTTCACGACGCCGAGCACGGCGTCGATCGCGGTAGGCGCGATGCCGACGCCGATCGCCGCGCCGCCTGACGTCGTGTTGCTCGACGTCACGAACGGATACGTGCCGTGATCGATGTCGAGCAGCGAGCCCTGCGCACCCTCGAGCAGCACGGCCGCGCCCGACTCGATCGCCTGGTGCACGCACAGCCCGACGTCCTCCGACAACGACAGCAGCCGAGGCGTGAGGCGCTCGAGCAGCTGCAACGGTCGCGTCCGCATCGGCGCGCTTCGATCGGTGAAGCGCGCGAGCTGACCGTTGGCGTGCTCGACGCCGCGCTCCACGAGCTGACGCACGCGCTCCGGATGGCGAAGATCGAGCACGCGAACGCCACGGCGCGCGATCTTGTCCTCGTACGCCGGCCCGATGCCGCGACCCGTCGTGCCGATCTCCTTGCTCGCCGAGCTCTCGCCGTCGAGCA
>CAWHHI010000017.1:0-260958 GCA_963829055.1 uncultured Gemmatimonadaceae bacterium
TCTACAGCTCCAACCCGAGCGCCTGGCCTAACGCCTGACGCCGACTGCGGGCAACACGCAGCACCTTGCCATCGCGAAGGATCACGGCGTGATCGCCGTTCGTGAGCGGCTGCACCTCGCGGATCTTCGCGATGTGCACGATCGTCGAGCGATGGATGCGCACGAAGCGCCGCGCATCGAGTTGCGACTCCACGTCGCTGATCCGATCGCGACCCTTGTATGCGCGCGACGCCACGTGGACGACCACGTAATTATCCTCGGCCTCGACGAAGTCGATGTCCTCGACGCGAACCAGATGCACGCGGTTCCACTGCCGCACCGTGATGTGCCCGTCGATCGCCGCGGCGATGGCTGCCGCAGGCGCTGGTTCCGCGACGATCGTCGACGCGACGTCGGCGTCGGCAACGGGCTGCGAGGTCGGTGCCGCTGGCGTGGGACGAACGGTCGGCTGCGCGGGCGCTGCGGGTGAACGGAACAGGAAATGTCCGATCGCCACGATCACGCCATACACCACGAGCGCGGGCGGATAGTACTCGGCCACACCCTGCATCGTCGAGCGAACCAGGGCGTCGAATCCGCCACCGTCTGCCGCGAACGCGGCCGGAAGGCGGATCGCGACATTGCTCGACACGATGAACAACGTGCCAAGCATGAGGTGAGCGGCCGCGGACAGCGGCGAGAGCTGCCGATGCTCGCCGACGACGCGGAACCGCCGGGCCGAGTAGAGAATGAACGGCGTCGCCAACGCCCAGAGCGGCAGGATCGACAGCCGGTTGAGAACGGCGCTGACCACGTCTGCGCGCCCGTCGAGTCGGACGAGCGCGACGGCTTGCACGGCTGCCACGACTGCGACAAGCGTCCACACACCGGCGATCGCGACGGAACCGAACAGCCGGCGATCACCGGCGAGGAGTCGGAAGGGATCCCGATTGAGCATCACGCTCCACGCTAGCAGGCGGATCGGAGCGACGAAAGGGCGTTCCAACAGCAAGCTTGTTGCTGGGTGTGGGTGCTGGTTGCTGGGTGACGCTGGGTGCCTACGTCATCCCGATGCGATGCTCGGCATCCGCGAGGGATCTTCTCGAACGTCATCGTGGGCAGTCCGGCTACGATGCCATCACAGCAGGTCCGCCCTTCGTCGCTACGCTCCTCAGGGCAGGCTCTGGCGCTCCTCGGGATGACAGATCCATCGCAGCACTCAGCGTCACCCAGCCACCAGCACGACCACCCAGCAACCAGCCGTCTTTCCTCGAGTCAACCTCCAGCCCGTAGCGCCACCAACGGATCGACTCGGCTCGCCCGTCGCGCCGGGAGCAGCCCCGCGACGAACGCCACGCACGCGAGCAGCAGCACCACCGCGGCGAACGTCGTCGGATCGTTAGGCTTGACGGCGAACAGCAAGGTCGAAAGCAGCCGCGTCGCCGCCAGCGCGCCCGCCACGCCGATCACGAGCCCCGGAATCACCAGCAGCAGAATCCGCCAGAGCACCAGGCGGACGACGTTCCCCCGCCCCGCACCTAACGCGACGCGAATTCCGATTTCGTGGGTACGCTCCGCCACCGAATACGCAATGACGCCGTAAATCCCGATCCCGGCCAGCAATAATGCGAATACCGAGAACGCACCGATCAATCGGGCCTGAAACAGCGGCTCGGCGACCGTCTCGAGAATCGTGTCATCCATCGTCCTGATACTACTGATCGCCTGGTTGGCATCGACCTCCTTCAGCGCTCGCCGCATCGCCGGGATGAGCGATCGCGGATCGCCCGTCGCGCGGACGACGAAGCTCATGTGGTTGAGAAAGAACGCCTGCGACGTCTGAAGGGTGGGCTGATACATCGCCGGCTCGCGATTCTCGTCGAGCCGCTTCTGTGTCACGTCATCCACCACGCCGACGACCGTGAGCCAGTCGCCCGGGCCGGGCCGGTCACGCATCGAGACACGCTTGCCAACGGCGCTCTCGCCCGGCCAGATCTGATCCGCCACCAGCTTGCTGACGATCACCACGCCCGGTGCCGACGCCGCATCACTGGCAGCGAACTCTCGTCCGGCGAGCAACCGGATTCCCATCGTCGGAAAGTAGCCCGGAGTCACCACCAACTTGGCCACGACGTAGTCCCGCGGTGGCTTGCGTCCCCCTTCGAGCTGGAAGTCGCCACGAATGAGCGATGTGCCTAACGGGCTATAGTTGACCGCGGCGGCTGACGTCGCGCCCGGCATGTGCGCGAGTCGCTCGAGCATGGCCTGATTGAACGCGTGCATCGCCGTCGCCGATCGGTACGTCGTCGCGGGAAGGTCGACGGTCATGGTAACGAGACCGGCGGGTCGGAAGCCCAGCTCGACATGCCTCATGCGGAGAAAGCTCTGCGCCATGAGCCCCGCCCCGGCGAGAAGGATCAACGCCAGCGCGACCTCTGCGACGACCAGGACGCCGCGCACTCCGCCATCCCGGGTCGACAGGTTGCGCGACGATGCCGCCAGCGACTCGCGCAGCGGACTTCGCGTTGCGCGAAGCGCTGGTGCGAGACCGAATACGACCCCCGTCACGAGCGACACGCCGAGCGCGAACGCGAGTGCCATGGTGTCCACACCGATCTCATCCTGCCGCGGAATGCGCCCGGGCGGTGCGAGGGCCAACAGGGCCCTGACGCCGGCAACAGCCAGCACGGCGCCGATTGCGCCCGAGGCGAGCCACAGAATGGCACTTTCCGTCACGAGCTGACGCATCAGGCGCCGCCGCCCGGCGCCTAACGCCGCGCGCACCGCCATCTCGCGCTGCCGGCTCGTCGCGCGCATGAGCAGCAGGTTCGCCACGTTCGCGCACGAGATGAGCAACACGAGCCCGACCGCGCCGGCGAACACGAGCAGAGACAACGTCGCATCCTTGACGATGGTGTCCTTGAGCGGCACGACACGGGCAACGAGCGTGTCGCGCTCAGCTTCACCGCCTCGGCGCGGCCCCGCACGAGCAATGGACGCGAGCTCCGCCGTCACCTGCGCCGGCGTCACCCCGTCTCCGAGTCGTCCGACGACCGTCAGGAGCCAGGAGATCGACATGTTGGGCGAGGCCTTTACTACGAGTGGCTCCCAGAGCTGCGCATCCGACGGATACGAAAATCCCGCCGGCAGGACGCCAATCACAGTGTGGCGAATCCCGTCGAGCACGACACCGGAGCCGACGATCCGCGCGTTGGACCCGAACCGACCACGCCACAACGCATCGCCGAGGAGCACGACGGGCGGAGCGCCTGGCGCTTCATCATCCACCGAGAACGCGCGGCCCATGGTCGGCCGGATGCCTAACGTTTCAAGAAACCCGGCGGTCACGGCGGCGCCCGGCAGTTGGACCGGGTCGCCTGCTCCGGTGAGCGTCGTCAGCAGCGTCTTCGATGCTCCGACCCGCGCCAGCAGTCGCTGACGACGACGGTATTCCACCCACTGGTGGTCCGCGATGGCCGGTGCGGAAATGAAATCGAACGCGCTTGTCTGCGGTCCGTAGGCGAGCCGCACCAGCCGATCGGCCTGCGGGTACGGCAGAGGACGAAGCAGCACCGCGTGCACCACCGTGAACATCGCGGTCGTCGCGCCAATGCCGAGCGCCAGCGTGAGTCCCGCGACGATCGTGAACGCTGGCGACCTCCGCAGCGTGCGCACGCCGTAGCGAACATCCTGCGCGAGTCGCTCGAGCCACCCGCCGCCCCGCATCTCCCGCGTCACTTCCTGAACGACGCCCAGGTTTCCGAACTCGCGGCGCGCCGCGAGCTCGGCGTCTTCACGACGCTCGCCACGCGCGACTCGCTCTTCTACCGCCATCCGCAGATGCGCGCGCAACTCCTCATCGAGCTCGCGGTCGCGACGACGACTCCAGGGAAACGATCATGCCTCACCCTCCGGCGCAGGGGGCGCGAGAATGCCGGCAATCGCCTCCGACAGTTGGTCCCATCGCGACCGCTCGGCCGCGAGCTGCTTCCGTCCCGCGGGCGTGAGTCGATACACGCGCACCCGCTGGCGATTCTCCGACAGCTCCCACTCCGCGGCTATCGCGCCGCTCCGCTCGAGCCGATGAAGCGCGGGATACAGCGATCCCGTGTCCACCTGCAACGCCTCGCGCGAGTTCGCACGGATCATCTGCGCGAGCCCGTAACCGTGGCGCGGCCCCCAGCGCAGCGTCTGCAGGATGATCAGATCGAGCGTTCCCTGCAGGAGCTCGATGCGACTGAGACCTCGTTGCTCCTTGGCCATCGACTGTGCGTCCCTGTGGTTTGAGGCTGTAGGTACTCTACACCCTAGGGTGTAGGATGCCTACATCCTGCCGACCCGTCAAGGCATGACCAACTTGCCTCCATGCTTGCGACCTCCACATTCGCGCTCCAGCGCTGGGAAGAAAAACCGTACGACGAGGCCGATGGCGCGCCGAAGCTCACACGCGCCAGCGTGCTCTACACGTTCGAGGGGGAGCTCACCGGCGAAGGCCGACTCGAGTACCTCATGACGTACCTGCCTGACGGGACCGCGCTGTTCGTCGGCTTCCAGCGCTTCGTCGGGCGAGTGGGCTCGCGCGAGGGAAGCTTCATCTTCAGACACGGTGGCCGCTTCGCGGACGGAGTCGCCAGCGATACGTGGACGGTCGTCACCGGATCGGGGACGGCGGCGCTCGAGGGTATCCGCGGGCAGGTCGAATTCTCGGCGGCACATCAGGACGCATACGAGGTCATCTTCGAATACGACTTCGGCTGACCCGGACGCCGCACCGCCCGGTTCAAACGCTGCCGCCACGAGCGGCATCCTACCGCCAATCGGAACCACGAGTGGCGAGCCAGTCACGGCTTCCCGGTGGTCCGTCACGGCGGCGAGACCGCGGAGGTAGGTGCGATGATCGCGAGCAATGCGCTGAGCAACGCGCGGAGCAATGCCCTACGCGTCCTGGTGCCCGGGCTTCTGCTTCCATCCCTCATGGCCCATGCCGGTGGCTGGGCCGTGATCACGGTCGATGACCTTCCCGACTACGCCGAGGCCGCGAAGCCGGTCGCACTCTCGTTCATGGTCCGCCAGCATGGCGTGACTCCGATGGAGCGACTCAGCCCGAGCGTGGAAGCGACGTCGGGACGACTCTCTGCCCGCGCGATGGCCTTGCCCGCAGGTCAGCCCGGCCGCTATGCCGTATCGCTCGACTTGCCGAGTGCGGGCGACTGGTCGATCACGATCCGGAGCGGATTCGGCAAGAGCGACGTGACGCTGCTGCCGCTCCCGGTCGTCGACCACGGCGAGCGCCTAACGAAAGCAGTGAACGATACGGAGCGAGGTCAACGCCTCTTCATCGCGAAGGGGTGTGCCATGTGCCACCAGCAGAGCGGCGCGGGCCCGATCCTCGACGGCAAACGCTTCGATGTCGCCTACATCAGCGGATTTCTCGCCAATCCGCCGTCAGCGGGGCGCGCGCAGGGCAAGCCGACGATGCCGAACCTCGGCCTCAAACAGCGAGAGATCACGTCGCTCGTCGCTTACCTGAACAGCGATCGTCAGGTCACCGCGCGCTGACCTGACGGTCGCGGAGCGGTACCGGACTCGACGCGCGTGCACCGGCGATGCCGGCGCGCGGCAGCTCGAGCGTGAACGTGGACCCTTCGCCGAGGGCCGTGCTCACGGTAACGTCGCCGCCCATGCCGCGCGCGAGGTCGCGGCTGATTGCCAGACCGAGCCCCACACCCTCGTTAGGCCTGTTGAGCGCGCGATGCCCCTGCACGAACGGCTCGAACAGCATTGGCAACTGGTCGGGACCGATGCCTGGCCCGGTGTCCTGGACGTGAACCCGAACCGTCGTAGCGTCCGCATCACACCGTAGGCGCACCATGCCATCTTCGGGCGTGTATTTCACGGCATTGGCGAGCAGGTTGAGCACTACCTGTCGGACCTTGTCGCCGTCAGCGGCGGCAACGATGTCGTCACTACATGTCTCGTACGTGAACGTCAGGCGCCGCGCCGACAACTGCGGACCCACGAGCGACTCGAGACCGGTGAGCGTGTCGTTCATGTGGACGTCATGCACGGCATACTGCATCTGGCCGGCATCGATGCGCGCGAAATTCAGCACGTCCGTGATGAGCGTGAGCAGATGCGCCTGACTCCGCGCGATGCGATTCAACGCGTCGCGCTGCGCGTCAGTGACGGGACCATGAATACCGAGCTCGATGAGCTCCGCGTACCCCGCGATCGCGTTGAGCGGCGTGCGGAGCTCGTGACTCATCATCGCGAGGAAGTCGCTCTTCGCGCGGTTGGCGGCTTCCGCTTCGCCCCGCGCGCGCTCGGCCTCGGCTCGCGCGATTTCCGCTTCGCCCATCGCGATCTGCAACCGGCGATTCGCGCCGGACAGCTCGTCGGCCACGCGCTGGGCATCGGCCGCGCGCTGCTCGAGCTCACGTCGCGCTTCCGCGACTTGCTCGGCCATCTCGTGGAAGCTGGTTGCGAGACGGCCAACCTCATCACCGCTGCGCACAGCGATCGGGTGCTCGTACGTTCCGGTCGCCACCTGCTCGGCGGCCGAGGTGAGCGCCACGAGCGGCCGCGTTATGCGGCGCCCGATCGTCCACGCGAGCGCGGCACCCGCGGCCAGCAGCACGAGCGACATCCACGCGAGCTGCTCCACCGTCGCCTTGAGTCGCGCGAGCAGCGTACGGAGTGGCGACTCGATCACCACGACCCATGGCGTACCGGCGACCGGTGTTTCCTCGGCAATGAGGCGACCCGAGCCCGGACGTTCGTGCCAGAGACGTCCCTCGCTGGACGTTCGACTCGTCGGCGCCGCCGCCGCGCTACCTGGCGCCGACGTCCACCCTGACCCGTCGGTGTTACGCGAGTACAGCGTGAGGTCCTCGCGCGTGAGCTCCCGTAGCATCTTCATCGCCGAGGCGGGTCCCGCAACGTAGCGCGGCTCGAGCACGTATCCGGCTCGCTGCTGGCCGATCACGACCGGAGCGACGACCCAGAACATTGTGCGGTTTCCGGCCGGCGTGAACGGACCGAAGTGCACGGCGTCCGCGGCGTCATCGTTGCTCACGGGCGCCAGGGTCTTCGGGTCGATCAGGGGGATAGCAGCGGGCAGCGGCCTGCCGACCGACGCGACGACGCGTCCATTCGCATCGGTCAACAACACCGGGAGCGAGTCGGGGCCGCCCATGAGGCCAACCAGCACGCGAGCCGCGGCGACGCTGTCGCTCGCAGCGACACGGGTCCTGGTCGCGGTGGCGGCGAGGACCCTCGACAACGACGGATGGGCGACGGCGTCGCGTGTCATCTGGCGCGCGTTGCGCGATTGCGTCTTCCATGCTCGCGGCCACGAGCTGCGTCGCATGCACGAAGCGATCGCGCACCACGGACTCCGACCGGTGCGCGAGTGCGACGTATGTGAACGCGAGAAACGCGGCGAGGCCCGCGGCGAGCACCGCGGTGATGAGAAGCGGCAGCTTCCATTCGATGGAAAGCGCGCCTCGGAGCCGAGGAGTGTGGGCCGGCTCGAACACCGGCGGGCCTTCGCTTGAACTCATGGAACCCTCGCGTCGCCGCGATCATCGACGGCCTCGGACTAGACAGCCGGTCCTATCAAGAACTTACTCACGAACGCGCGAAACGCGGACGCCAGCAGCGTTGACCGGGTTGTCATTCCGAGCGGAGCCATGTCATTCCGAGCGCAGCCGCGAAGCGGCGCAGTCGAGGAATCGCGATTGTAAGCGGTAGAGGGGCCTCTCTGCCGGTATAATCGCGATTCCTCATGCGCCCACCTGCGGTGGGCACCCGGCTTCGCTCGCTCGGAATGACAACCCGCTCGGAATGACAGCACTCCACTACCACCCGAGATATGTCGATCAGTTCGCTAGTCAATGCACCACAGCGTCAGGCGTTAGCCTCGCTTGTCACCTCCGTCGCAGCATACGAGGGGCCGCGGGCTACGACCTCACCGCGTTTCGGGCTGGTGGAGATGGAACTGAGCGCGATTGGGCTGCCGCACATGCCCGCTGGCTTTCACGCGCGCGATGGTGCCGTGACAGGTCTCTCGCTTCGCGGGTGCGGACTCGCGTCGGTCCACGACGCGATCGGCGACCTCGACTCGCTCATCGACCTCGACCTGACGGACAATGGCCTGACGACGCTTCCCCGCTCGATGGAGCGCCTGACGAGCCTCGAGTGTCTATGGCTCGACCGAAATGCGCTCGATGTCGTACCGGACTGTGTGTGGGAGCTACCCAAGCTTCGTTCGCTGGCCATTGGCGCGAACAAACTGACATCGCTCCCGCCACGCGTCGCATCGGCGGCGGGGCTCACGCATCTGTTCGCTCACTCGAATGCGCTAACGAGTATTCCCGATGAGATCGGCCATCTCGCGCATCTGCGAACACTCGACCTGGCCGAGAATCCCATCGACGCGCTTCCGGACGCCATTGGGGATCTGGCGGAGCTCACCATTCTGTATGTGCATCGATTGCGGCTCTCGACCCTGCCCGCCGCCATCGGCCGCCTGTCGCGACTCGCCTACTTCAACGCGAGCGGCAACAGGATCACCGAGCTTCCGGCGACGATCGGTGAGCTCACGGCGCTCGTCGATCTGCGACTGGATGACAACGAGCTCGAGTCACTGCCTGAATCGTTAGGCAGGCTGACGACGCTCCGGCAGCTTCACGTGCGCGGCAACCGCCTCGCATCCGTGCCCCCGGCGGTCAGAGGGCTCTCCGGCCTCACGCACCTGGACGTGAGGGATAATCGACTACGAGTCATTCCGGAGTTCATCGGAGAATTGTCGCGACTAGTGTCGCTCGATCTCCGCAGCAATGCGCTCACGACACTGCCGGAGAGCATCGGCGCACTACAGCACCTTGCTCGGCTCGACCTGCGGTGGAACCGGATCGTTCCCCGACCCGTGTGGCTCCAAGCGCTCCAGGACCGCGGTTGCACTATCTGGGATTGAGTGCTCTATGTAGCATACTGAACGCTGTTAGCGTAGCGAATCACGGCTGTCATTCCGAGCGGAGGCCGAAGGCCGCGGGTGCCCTCTGGGCGCATGAGGAATCCTTGTTGAGCGGCTTGCCCCTCTACCAGGACGCGAGGGATTCCTCGACTCCGCGCCTTCGGCGCTCCGCTCGGAATGACAATCGTCTCACTCGAGGGTCGCACGATGCACGACACCATTCGCCGTTCGCTCACGCTCCTCGCAGTAGTGCCGGTCGTCGCGTTCGCTCAATCAGGGGCGAAGCCCGCGGATCAGCAGGACATGATTCCGCGAGAGCTCGCCGTGGCGTTGTTGAGCTACTCGCCAGGCATGTCACCGAACGACATCAGAGTCGGCAAGGCGCCCGATGACATTCCTCCGGAGCTCGTGCCGCCTGGACTTCAGGTGCTTGGCAGCATGACGCAGTTCGAGAATTCGGTCATCGTGTTCGCGGCGCCCCAGCCGCCTGATTCCGCCGTCGCGCTGATCGAAGCGGGCTTGTTAGGCAGCGGCTGGACGAAGCCACCCATCCCGCAGAGTCGGCCACGCCAGGGCTTCGTTCCCGCGAACGACCTCTCCGGCGGTTACGAGCGCCCCGACATCGTCTGTAAGGGAGATGCGTTCGCGTCGTTCTCCAGCACCTATCGGCGTTCGGGCGGCAGCATCGTGAAGATCTCGTACAACCGAGGCGCACGCTTCTCGGCCTGCAAGATCCAGAGCCAGACGGACGTGACGGTGTATCGGAATCCCATGGACGATGCGCCAATCCCGACGCTCCGCGCGCCTGAAGGCTCCATCACAAAGGGTGACGGTGGAGGCATGAGCGGAGGGATGAACTCGTGGACACTGTCTACGCGGCTATCGACGAAGCTCAAGCCCGGGGAAGTGATTGCCCACTACGACAAGCAGATGATCGCGGCAGGGTGGACATCGCTTACCGACGGTACCGCCGACAACGTGGCGGTGCACAACTACCGCAAGAAAGACCAGAAGGACCGTACCTGGACCGCCACGCTGTTTTCCATGGTCATTCCCGACGCCATGGACCAGGATGTCTCGCTCCGGGTAAGTCAGAGTCGCCGGTAGGCATCGACCGGCAAGCGTTTGTGGCGAAAAGGGTTGCCGAGCGGCATCATCAATGCGTGCCATTGATGAAACAGCTGAAACGGCGGCCCCGACGCCGCCGTACGGGCTGAGCACCGCCGATTACCCTGCTCCAGTCGCACGATGTTCCCGAGGATTCTGATGCAGGAAAGACCTCCAGCACCCGCAATTGCTCCAGCGGCCCCAGCTGCTCCCGCTACCCCAGCCGCTCCCGCTGCACCGGCCGCTCAGGCCCCCACCATTTCCATTCCCGGTGGGACGAGCGCGTCCGCTGTGTACGAGGCGTTGAAGGCACAGCGGACCGAGCTCAGGAATCAGCTCGAGGGCCTCGAGGACAAGCGACGAGACCTGTCGCAGCGCCTCGAGGAGCCGATGGTCAATGCCGCCGATCGCAAGGGAATCGAGCAGCGCATCACGGAGGTCGATCAGACGAATCTCGGCGATCGACAAGCAGATCGCGTGAGAGCGAAGCGCGCATCGCGCAGCGCGGCGGCCGTTCCAGGAGCGGTCGTCGAACGTCGCGAGCCGCCTCGCCAAGGGCCACCTGAAGAGGTCGTTCATTCTTGGCGGAATATTCATCTTCGTCGTGCTGCTGCCGCTCAGCATCGCAATGGCGCGGCGCATCTGGCGGCGCGGAGTGGCCACGATCACGAACCTTCCCAAGCGAGCTCACCGAGCGCCTCACGCGACTCGAACAGGGTGTGGACGCGGTCGCGGTCGAGGTCGAGCGTATTGGCGAAGGCCAGCGGTACATGGCGCGGCTGGTCGGCGAGGACGGTGCGATGCGCGCGATCGCAGCCGGCGCGGCCGAGCCCGTCGAGGTGAAGGCGCGAGAGCCTGAGGCGAACTATCGACGTTAGCCAACAGTCGCGTCTCGCGGCCTGATCTCTGCCTTTTGCGCTAGGCAGACATTCGAATGGAGATGCAAGCGTGGCCGCGAGCGAGACAAAGATGGGAAGAGCGGATCGTTCTGGCGACCGACCGAGAAGCGTCGCCAGTCGACCCGAGCCCAAGCTTACGATCCCCGCCTCGGCACTTCGGTGCCGTCGCAAGTTCCTCCGTTTCTTCCCGGGCGGCTTCGCCGACGAGACGTACATCGACTGGGAGCGCGGCTACAAGTGGGAGGCGCACGAGCGCTGGATGGACGTGCTCGCGCCCGTCGCCTTTCGTGATGCTGCTGCGGCAACGACGGTTCGCGGACATCGCGTCCCACGCCGTGTCGATCGAGTCGCGGACGAACCTGCTGTTCTCGTTCGAGAAGATGGCGTTGCGGGACGCTGTGAAGCTGCCGGCCGGCGCAGAAGCGTTCGCCGACCGGGCTCTACGAGTTTCTCCATGGTCGAGCGGGTGACGAGCGACGCTTCGAGCAGTGGTGCGAGATGGTGCGGATCGCTGCCGCGTCGACAGACGCGCGTGCTCACGTGGCCGATCGTGACGGTGTTCGGCTTCATCGCCCAACCGGACCGCCACATGTTCCTCAAGCCTAACGTGACGCGCGTCGCCGCCGGCGAGTACGACGTCGAGTTCACGTATGCTTCGCGGCCGAACTGGACGACGTACGCGAGCCTGCTCGACTTCGCGATGCGCGTCCGCGCCGACCAGCGCGACCTCGGACCGCGGGACATGATCGACGCACAGTCGTTCATCTGGGTGCAGGGCTCGGACGAGTACGAGGAGTAAGCCCGGGGCATCGCAGCAGCATCGCACTGGAGTGTGGGCGCCAGTCGGGACTATCGTTCTGGCAACAGCGAGAGATCCGACCGGCTGACCTCACTCCAGATCACGTACGATGCCCATCGAACACGTCTCCGATACCGCCCGCTGGGTAGCGTTCTACCGCGCGATGGAGACGGAACGCCGCGGACGCACTGTTCCGCGATCCGTACGCACGAGCGCTCGCGGGCCCCGAGGGCGAGCGCATCGTCAAGGAGATGCCGCGCGGGCGGGCCACCTCGTGGGCGATGATCACGCGAACCGTCGTGTTCGACGAGATCATCCTCGATGTCGTGCGGCGTCACGACATCGACATGGTGTTGAACCTCGCGGCGGGACTCGATGCGCGTCCGTGGCGACTCAAGTTGCCGGCGTCGTTGCGGTGGGTGGACGTCGACCTGCCGGCGATGCTCGAGTACAAGGCGAGCCACATGCGCAACGTGCCGCCGGTGTGCCAGTACGCGGCCGTGCCGGCAAATCTGGTGGACGCCGGTGAGCGCGCTGCGGTGTTCGGTCGACTGGGCTCGGAGGCGACGGAAGCCCTGGTGGTGACGGAGGGGTTGCTCATCTACCTGACGGATGAGCAGGTCGCGGCGCTCGCGACGGAGTTGCACACGCAGCAGAGCTTTCGCTGGTGGCTGCTGGACCTGGCGAGCCCCGACCTGCTCAAGCTGCTCGCCCGGAGCTGGGGGAAGACGCTCGAGAAGGGCAACGCGCCGTTCAGGTTCGCGCCGCCTAACGGGACGGACTTCTTCCGCGATCTCGGGTGGCGCGAGGTGTCATATCGCTCCGCGATGGAGGAGGCGCAGCGAATCGACCGCGAGATGCCGATGATGTGGCTGTGGCGGTTGCTGGGCCGGATCTCGTCGCCGGAGCGCCGGGAGGGCGCGCGCCGGATGTCGGGCTTCGTGCTGCTCGAGCGCGTGTAGGCGATTCGCTAAGCTGCGACAGCAGAATCTGCAAACTGCTATTGACCGCACGAAGGACGCGAGGACTGCCTTCGGCAACCATCTCAGACGACAACGCGAACGGATTCGTCTGATCTGGCGGATTGACTCCTCGCACGCGAAGAACGCTACCGCAACGAGCCGAAGCGAAAGAGGAACGACCTTGGGGCACCAGTGCGTCCCGAGGCCGTCCCAAAAAATCCCGGCCGCTTGCGTGACCATCTGTCCGCGGTCGCGATCGGATCAGGCCCTTTCAGTCGTTTCCGGCCTTTTCTCTAAAACACCTTCGTTCTGGATGGCTGCCGAAGCCGTCCTCGGCGTCCTCTGCGGTAAATAGCAGTTGCTGTTGGACGCGGCGACCACGTCAGGTCCCGCGGCGAACGAGGCGCAAACTCGCCGGGTCGTACCGCCACTCGACGTCACCGCCTAACGGGGCCGTGAGGTGAACGCCGCCCAGCCAGCGATCGTACCCGTTGAGGCGCACCGCGTCCGCCGCGCCGGCGAGAACCGCGCGGCCCGTATCGGTGATCGAGACCGTACCGACGGGAAGGCCCGGGTCGCCCCGCTCCTCCACGTTCAGCGACACGAGCGGATGCGCACCGGACGCCAGCCCGCGAACGCGGCACCAGACCGTCGAGTCGCCCATGAACACACGCTCCTCGCACCGTTGCTCGGCCAGGAACAGATCCGCCGGAGACAGCGGCTCTTCGCCAGAATCTCCAGGAGGTGGCGCTCGGTGCGCGGCAGCCCCGTCGCGACCGACGGGATACTCCTCGAGGAATCGCCGCAAGCGCACCCTGAAGGAACGGGAGCGCCTCGCGTATCGCCCGCGTGCACGACGGCGTCGAGCGCGAGCGGATCCGGGCCGTGAACGCGCGCCACACCCGCACACCTAACGCGATCTGATCGGGAGACACCGTCTCGCGCGTACCGAGCAGCGACGCGAGCTGGTTCGGCGTTCGAGCTGGCCGAGTCCGTGGAAAGGCTCGAATCCCGGGAACTCGCCGACGCAGATGAGACTGAGCGCGGTGCGCCCGAGGTCACGTCGAGAGAACCAGTCCAGATGCCTCACGAGCAGCAGCTGATCGAACAGATCGTGCTCGAACCAGAGCACGACCTCGTCGTAGTCGGCGAACGCCGCGAGCTTCGCATCCCATTCTCCGGAGATCCGCAGCGCCTCGGCGTACGACACATAGCCGCTCGCGGCTACGTACCGCGCGCGAACCTCGCGCGTTGCCGCGCGTTCCCGTCGCGGCGGGCACCGGCCCTTCGTGCAGGACATCCGCGTAGACGGGCGAACGCGCCGGGCACGTACGATTGCTCGAGCGTTCCCGTCACGCTGTCGCCGTTCAGCACGTGCAGCAATCGCGGTGTCTCTTGCGCTCGGCGTCGAGGACGTCCATCGGCGTCCCCTGACGATGCTGAAGTGTCGACCATGTCTTGCACCTCGGGTGTGTTGGCGAGCAGGCGCGCGAGCTTCTTGCGAGCGCGCGCGACGAGCGAGCGCACAGTGGCTTCGGGGACACCAAGCGTGCGGGCGACCTTCGCCTGGCTCAGACCGTCGATGTGATAGAACGTGAGCGGAACCCGGTAGCGCGCCGGCATGCGTTCGAGCGCCGCGCGAACGTGAGCCGCCACCTCGTTCTGCTCGATTCGCTGCAGCGGCGACAGCGCACCGTCCACCGCTTCCATTTCTTCCCCGCCCTCACTTTCCAGACCGGACCCGCCGACCGATGCGACCGGCCGACCACGAGCGCGGTCCGTACGAACGTGGTCGATGGCCACGCCGAACGTGATGCGCCGGAGCCACACACCGAACTTGGCCGGGTCGGCCAGGAGGTCGAGATTGCGGAACGCTCGCAGGAACGCGTCCTGGGCGACATCGTCGACGTCGTCCGGCCGAACGAGCGACAGGGCGAGCGCGTACACCATCCGCTGGTATCGTCGCATCAGCTCTGCGAACGGCTCCCCGGATGACAGCTCCGATGTTCGCGCGGCGACGACCAGATCGGCGTCAGTTGGTCGTCCGATGGATTGGCCGGCGTCGGTCTGTGGCTTTGGATTCAAGTGGCTGGGGCTCGGAGACCGGGATCCTTGATATGGAGCGTCGTGCGATATGGAGCGTTGTGCCTCGCGCCCCGTTGTGGACGGCCCTCTCATCTACAGTCGTGACACGCGTGAAAAACGTTGCAGAGGTGAAAGGGGGTAGCCATGGCCATTCGCATTCCGCGTCCGCACCCCGATGAATATCATCCGCGATTCCATGCGGAGATCAGCGGCGTTCCCGACGCGAATGACTTCGGCGAGCTGTTGCGGCAGCAGGCACGTGACACCGCCCGCTTCGTCACGCAGCAGTTCGGTGAGGAAGGCGCGAGCGTCCGGTATGGGCCGGACAAGTGGACCGCGCGCGAGGTCATCGGCCATCTGAGCGACGTCGAGCGGATCCTGAGCTACCGAGCGCTGCGCGTCGCGCGCGGCGATGCGACCGTGCTGCCTGGGTTTGATGAAAACGCATACGTCCCCGCGGCGGAATTCGAGCGACGCACCCTGCAGTCGGTGCTGGACGAGTTCCTCGGTGCTCGCTCGGCGACGATCGGCTTCGTCGAAGGGCTCACGGACGGTTTCGCCGCCCGACAGGGCAACATAGGAAGCGGAACGATGACCGTCCGGGCGTTGCTGTATCTCATCGCCGGTCACGAGATTCACCACCGTACGCTGCTGCGCGATCGCTACCTCCCGCTGGTCGCGGGCGGCACACGTTGAGCACATTTCGTTAGGCATTTCGAGGAGACTGAACTCATGGAGCACCGGATCGCCGCTGTCGTGACCGCCCGCGCCGCGCTTGGCCTTTCGCTCGTACTCACGGCACTGCCGTCCGCGGTCGTCGCGCAGGACCGGCTCAAGACGATGCCGGGGTACGATCAGTACTCGCGCGTCGCGCCGCAGATTCCGGCGTCCGTAAAGCCGGGCGCGCTGCAAACGTTCTGGGTCGACAGCGGCAAGGCGTTCGAGTACCAGCAGGGCGGCAAGTGGTATCACTACGACGTCGCGTCGCGAAAGGCGGCCGAGGTCGCGACGCCGACAGTGCCGGACTCGCTGCGTCGCGGTCGGTTCGGCGGACGAGGCGGGCCGGAGCGAGGGCGGCAGTCCGCGTCCGCGGATTCGCCCGACGGCAAGCACAAGGCGTACTACCGCGACCGCAACCTGTGGGTGAGCAACGCCGACGGCAGCGAGGCGTCGGCTGTCACGACCGACGGCAGCGAGAAGGATCGCATCAAGTACGGCACCGCGAGCTGGGTGTACGGCGAGGAGCTTCGGCAGACGACGGCCATGTGGTGGTCGCCGGATGGGACGAAGCTCGCCTACTATCGGTTCGACGAGAGCAAGGTGCCCGACTACTTCCTGCAGATGGATCAGACGAAGATCCAGGACGCAGTCGACACCGAGGCGTACCCGAAGGCCGGCGCGCCGAACCCGATCGTCGACCTGTTCGTGTACGACGTCGCGAGCGAAGCAGTCGGTGAAGATCGACGTGCGTGACGGCAAGCCGTTCGACAACTCGGTCGTCGGGCCATTACGTGTACGCGGTCGGCTGGTCGCCTGACGGACGTGAAGTCACGTTCAATCGCACGAACCGCCGGCAGAACGTCATGGAGTTCACTGCGTGCGCGCCGGCGACTGGTGCGTGCCGAGTGGTGGTGCACGAGGAGTGGACGCCGAGCTGGGTGAGCAATCGTCCGGCGATGCAGTTCCTCGCCGATAACAAGCGCTTTCTGTGGGAGTCGGAGCGGACGGGGTGGCGGAATTACTACCTGTACGACATGAGCGGGAAGCTGCTGTCGACGGTCACGAATCACCCGTACGAGGTCGCGGGCATCGTCAGGGTCGACGAGAAGGCGAACGCGCTCTACTACATGGCGCGCGACGGCGACAACCACATGAAGCTGCAGCTGCACCGGGTCGGTCTGGACGGCAAGGGCGATCAAGCGACTGACCGATCCGACGCTCAACCACGCGGTGACGTTCTCGCCTAACGGGAAGTACTTCGTGGACGTCGTGCAGACGCACGACAAGCCACCCGCGACCGTGCTCGCGACGTGCGGATGGCAAGCAGATCGCGGAGCTCGCGACCACGGACATGTCGAAGTTCCAGCAGATGGGACTTCGTCCGGTCGAGCTCTACACGTTCACCGCGGCCGACGGGAAGACGCAGCTGCACGGGATGCTGCAGAAGCCGTCGAACTTCGATTCGACGAAGAAGTATCCGGTGCTCGTGACGGTGTACGCCGGGCCGGCGACGAATGGCGCGCGCGAGACGTTCACGACGCCGTCGCCGCTGACGGAGTACGGCTTCATCGTGTTGTCGATCGACTCCCGAAGCGCGGCCGGTCGCGGCAAGAAATTCCTCGACGCGATCTACCAGAAGCTCGGCACGGTGGAGATCGATGATCAGGCCGAGGGCGTGAAGGCCCTGTGGGATCGTCCGTACATCGATCGCAATCGCGTGGGGATTTTCGGGACGTCGTACGGCGGGTACGCGTCGGGACTCGCGCTGCTCCGGCATCCGGATGTGTTCGCGGCGGCGTCGTCATCGTCACCGGTGACGGATTGGCGGCACTACGACTCGATCTACACGGAGCGCTACATGTGGCTGCCTGACGAGAACAAGTCGGGGTACGATGCGGGCTCGCTCATGACGTACGCCGACAAGCTCAAAGGTCGCCTGATGCTGTACTACGGAACCGCCGACAATAACGTGCATCCGTCGAACATGATGCAGTTGATCACGTCGTTGCAGAAATCGGGGAAGAGCTTCGATGTGCAGGTGGGTCCGGATCGCGGACACTCCGGGATCAACGTGGAGCGGATGATGGAGTTCTTCATCGAGAACCTGGTGATGAGAAATCCTGGAACCGCGACGGCCTTCTAGGTTTGGGATTTTCGCGAATGGTTCATCGCGCCGGATACGGCTGTGCATTGAGGCATCGTCGCACCGGGCCGGTGGGAACGACGATTTTGCGGATGACACGGAAAACGGCCGGATACGGCTTTGCATTGACGCTGGCTCTCGCCGGACCATGATCGAAATGGGAACGGCCGCTCGGGAGACTCCTGCGTCCCGAGCGGCCGTCCCCAAAGTTCCCGGCGCGTGGCGCGAGGAGATCGGCTCGCCGTTAGGTACTATCCGGCTTCTTCCGCGTCATCCGCCCGATCGTAGTTCCCACCGGCCGCAGCGCGACGATGCCTCTGCATGCAAAGCCGTATCCGGTAGTTTCGCAGTACAGATCCGCCCAATCGCAGTTCCCACCGGCCCCGGCGCGATGAAGCCCGCCCCTACCGCGGCGTGAAGGGGCCCGCCTCCTCCCCGTCGGCTGACGTTAGGTACAGGCCTGCCGCATCACCGCCCCCCTGCTCTACCCGCCAGCTGTAGCTCGACGGATCGAGCTTCAGTTGTTCGTCCGTACTGCGACCGCACGTCTTCGTGACCTGGTTGCGCGCCGACGTCGGCGTCAGCGTTAGGCGCTGGCCGTTGACCACGAGCGTGCCGGTCGCGTAGAGGTACGTCTTGATGATGCAGCCGTAGAGGTTCGCCTCCAGCAGCTGCGAGTAGACGAACGTGCCGTTCGCCGCGAGTGCGTACGATTCGCTGCCGCCGTACGCGCTCGTGCACCCGCCGCCGTTCGGATCGCAGTATTGCGAGCCGCTCGCCGCTGCCTGTCCCCAGGTGCCGACCAGCACCGTTGGGATCCGCGTGTCGCCTGACGGCGCGGTGGTCCCGCTGTCCCGCGCGCCGCAGGCGGTCTGTACGACAATGCCAAGGAGAACCGCGATGCCGCCGAGGCGGCGCGCGCCGGTCATGAACCGAATGGATGCTCGAGTGTATGTGCGCATGTGAGTATCGTTAGGTGGAAGTGTGGTCAGGCTGGGTCGCGAACGATCACGCCACAGGCGACGCGAGCGCCGCTATTGCCGCTCGGATCCGTCAGTTGATCGTCCGAACCGGCGTGCACCACGAGCGCGCTCCCGTCAGCGTCGAGCAACGAGGCCGCGCCGGGGCTCAGCGTGACGCGAGACGTCACACCCTGATATCGCCCGACACCGTTCGACAGCACGTCGAGGTTCGGCAGATCGCCGGCATGCGGGCCCGTCGCGTTCGACAGGCCGTGGTGTGCCGCGGCGGGGTTGAAGTGTCCGCCCGCATCGGCGAACGCGGCGCCGGAGCATGCGCCGACCGAATGGATGTGGATGCCGTGCTGGCCAGGCGTGGTGCTCACCACCGTGACGTCAATGTGGACCGCGCCCGTGCGGTCCTCCCGAAGCTCGGCGGTGCCAACGCGGGCTCCTGTGGGGTCAGTGAGCTGGGCGTGCGCTACGACGACGCTCGATGATCCGGCGGTCGGGGCGTTCGACCCCGCACTGCAGGCGAAGCCAATGGTGGCCACGAGGGCTACCAGGGCGATGGGGCGGGCAATGAACGTGAACATCTGGAATCTCCGTTGAGTGAGGCAGTGTGGCAGCGCCGGCGGTTGGCCATTTCCACCCGTGGGCGCCATGTTCTCTGTTCGCGCCACGCTAGCCGCCGATCCGGAATTCCCTCTTACTCGGCGCTCAATTCCGCCTTACTTCGCGGCCGAATCGCACATGCTGCGCACATGTTGAGGCTTCGAGCGTTCGGAGGGCTGTCCCTGGAGCGCGACGGAGTGCCGGTCGACGCCGCGACGGGGCGCCGGCGCGCGCTCGCCGTGCTGGCGCAACTCGTCGTCGCGGGTCCGCGGGGGTTGAGCCGGGCGAAGCTGGTGCACCGCCTCTGGGCGGAGAGCGATGAGGAGAAGGCGCGCAACGTCCTCGCCCAGACGCTGCACAAGCTGAAGCGCGACGTTGCCGGCGAGGAGATCGTTGTCGGCGCCGCCGAACTGCGTCTGGACGATGCGCTCATCTCGAGCGACGTCGGAGACTTCGAGCGACACATCGCCAGTGGCGCGCTCGAGGACGCGGCCGCGCTCTATGTCGGTCCGTTCCTCGACGGCTTCTATATCAAGGGTGCCGACGAGTTCGAGCGGTGGACGGAGGATGAGCGGACGCGGCTCGCGCGCATGGCGGGCGAAACGTTCGAGGCGCTCGCCCGGAGCGCTGATCAGGCGGGCGACCCGTCTGCCGCGGTCGTCTGGTGGCGGCGCGTCGCCGCGGTGGATCCCTCGAGCACCCGGGCGACGCTCGGGCTCATGAGCGCGCTCGCGGCGACGGGCGATACCGCCGCATCGATCAGGGCCGGCGAGGTCCATCAGGCGCTGCTCGAGAGCGAGCTCGGTGCACCGCGCGACGCGGCCGTCGATCAACTGGTGAGGGCGATCCAGCGTGGCGAGCTGTCGCCGCCAGTACGCAACGTCGCGCCACGAGCTGAGCCGGCTTCCGTGCCGGTCCGTCCGTTCGTCGAGCGAACCGAGGCGGTCGAGGTGACTGGTACCCCAGGCGACGCAACGCGCTCTCCGCGTCCCCGTCGCCGGTGGTACGGGGCAGCCGTCGCTGCCGCTGCCGTCCTCCTGTTCTCGTATGTCACGACACGTCGCATGCACGCGGTTCCCCCGGCGGAACCGCCGACGACGCCCTCCGTCGCCGTCGGCTCGATTGCCGTGCTGCCGTTCGTGAACCTGAGCCAGGCGCCGGCCGACGAGTATCTGCTGGACGGCGTGGTCGACGAGCTCACGACGGCCCTGTCGCGCGTCCCCGGCCTGCGGGTCGCCGCGCACACCTCGGCGCTGGCGTTCAAGGGAGCCGGCGACGACGCGCCGCACATGGCGTCGGCGTTAGGCGTGCAGACGCTGCTGGAAGGCAGCGTGCACCGCACCGGCCAGCGCGCGCGGATCGCCGTGCGTCTCGTGAGCGGCACCGACGGCTTTCCACTCATGTCCGCGGCATTCGACTGGGACGTGAACGACCCGCTCGCGCTCGAGCGACAGGTCGCCGCCGCGATCGCTGACTCGCTTCGCGTGACGATGCCCACGCTTGGGCGCGCGACCGGCACTCGCGGAACGGCCGACGCGTTGGCGCACGACCTCTACCTGCGCGGCCGCTTCGAGTGGAACAAGCGCACGACGGCCGGCCTGTCGCAGGCAGTGACGTACTTCCGTCAGGCGATCGCGCGTGACGGCGAATACGCGGCGAGCTATGCAGGACTCGCGGACGCGCTCATCAGCCTGTCGATGTACGCGACGTCCCCGGACATGCTCACACAGGCCGAGGACGCGTCGGACCGTGCGATCTCGATCGATCCGTCGTTAGGCGAGGCCCACGTGTCGCGGGCGATGATTCAGGACATCCAGGGCAAGGGCGAAGCGGCCGAGCGCGAGTACCAGCTCGCGATCGCACTCGGGCCGAGCTATGCGCCGGCGCACCACTGGCATGCGTTCGAGCTGGCGGCTCGTGGGCACCGCGCCGAGGCGATGGAGGAGATGCGCACTGCGTACGCGCTCGATCCGCTGTCGCCGTCGATCGGCAACGCGTACGGCGCGTTCCTCTACTTCGACCACGATTGGGCACACGCCATCGAGGTGCTGGAGAAGACGCTGCTGCGCGCGCCGGAGCGCTTACCGGTGGTGCTGAACCTCGCCGCGACGTTGAGCGCGTCCGGCCGTGACACGGCGGCGGTCGCGTTGCTGAGACGGCTCTCGTCCGAGGACCTCGCGCGCCCTGACCCTCAGGCGGGGCTCGCGATTGCCGAATGGCACCTCGGAGCCCGCGACTCGGCGCAAGCGATCATCCAGAGACTCGAGCAAGGAGGAACGACGCGCGCAGACGGGATGCTCATGGCGAGCGTGTACGTGCAAACGGACCAGCGCGATTCCGCGTTCGCGGTGCTCTCGCGGGTCGACTGGCGGAGGGACGAAGTATTGGCGCTTCGGAATGAACCGATGCTCGATCCTGTCAGGGGCGATCCGCGGTTCGCGAAGCTGCTCGGTCGGGTCGCGTCGCGCTGACTGTCGATTCGGACGGATCGATCACCAGGCTTCGGTGCGCTGGGGCCGGTGGGAACTGCGATTGGGCGGATCTGTACTGCGAAACTGCCGGATACGGCTTTGCACTCCCGGCATCGTTGCGTGGGGCCGGTGGGGACCGCGATTGGGCGGATGACGCGGAAGAAGCAGGATTGTTCGCGGCAGGGACGGCTCCTCGCGCAACGAGCCGGGATTTTTTGGGAACGGCCGCTCGGGACGCAATGGTGTCCCGAGCGGCCGTTCCTCTTTTCAATCAGGGTCCGGTGAGGGCCAGCGTCAATGCAAAGTTGTATCCGGCCGTTTTCCGTGTCATCCGCAAAATCGCAGTTCCCACCGGCCCTGGCGCGATGGACCCGAGCGATTGGCCATGGCTGGGCGTACAATTGACAGTCGCTTCCAAGCCTGACTTCTCATCCGCGCCAATCAATGCCCCGCATCGCAAAACTCGTCCTCGCCGGCCTGTTTGTTTCCGCGTCATCGCTGTCCGCGCAATCGTTCCCCACCGACGATCCCATCATCAAGCGGATCTACGCCACGGGAATGGACAGCTCGCGTCTCACGACCCAGGCCCACGTGCTGTTCGACTCGCTCGGTCCGCGCCTCATGGGCACGCCGAACATCAAGCGCGCGCAGGACTGGCTCGTTTCCACGTACAAGTCGTGGGGCGTCGACGCCAAGGAAGAGCAGTACGGCACCTGGCGCGGGTGGGACCGCGGCCACTCGCACATCGATCTCGTCTCGCCTCGGCGACGTACGCTGCAGGGGCAAATGGTCGGGTACAGCCCGGGCACGGGCGGACGCGACGTCACGCTCGAGACAGTCGTGCTCCCGCGCTTCGCCGACAGCACCGAGTTCGTGAAGTGGCTCCCGAAAGCGAAGGGAAAGCTCGTCATGATCTCGGCGCCGCTGCCGACGTGTCGGCCGCAGGATGACTGGGCGGCCAATGCGACACCGGAATCCAAGGCGCGCATGGATTCGCTCATGGTGAGCACGCAGCGCGAGTGGGCCAGCCTCCGCGTGAGCCCGAACAACCCGTCGGTCGACCGGCGCGAGCGCCGGCGTGCGCGGCACCGGGTACTCGTCGGCGTTAGGCGGCGGCGAGCTCGGGTTGCGGCTCGAGAAAGGCGGCGCGGCCGGCATCATCACGTCGCGGCCCAAGCTCGCGTGGTCGATGGGCGGCGGGCGCACACCGCAACAGGTCGTCGACGCGGCGCAGAATCCTAACGCCGCTGGTCGCGGCGGCTTCGGGTTCGGCGGTGCGCTCAACACGGGCTGGGGCGCGATGGAGGTCTTCGAGACGTACAACCTCACGACGCCGGCCATCGCGCTCGACTGCGAGGACTACGGACTCGTCGCTCGGCTCAGCGAAGCGGGCGACCGTCCGAAGCTCACGCTCAACCTCGACGGCAAGCTCCTCGGCGAGCAGCCAGTCTACAACGTCGTCGCGAGCATCAAGGGCACCGAGCATCCCGACGAGTACGTGATGCTCTCGGCGCACTTCGATTCGTGGGACGGATCGTCCGGCGCGACCGACAACGGCACGGGCACGCTGACGATGCTCGAGGCGATGCGCATCCTGCGCACGGTGTATCCGAAGCCGAAGCGTACGATCCTCGTCGGCCACTGGAGCGGCGAGGAGGAAGGCGAGGTCGGCTCGAAGGCATTTACCGAGGATCATCCGGATGTGCTCAAGGGCCTGCAGGCGCTGTTCAACCAGGACAACGGCACGGGCCGGATTCGCAGCGTCGGTGGCGGCGGTCTGGTGCATTCGCCGGAGCACATCAACGACTGGTTAGGCAAGATCCCGAACGGAGTTCCGGTCGCAGATCAACGGCGGGAATCCGGTGCAGTCGGGGAGACCGGCCGGCGGCGGCAGCGACGACTTCTCGTTCGGATGCGCGGGCTATCCGGCGTTCGGACTCGGTGCGACGCCGTGGGACTACGGCACGGTCACGTGGCACACCGAGCGCGACACGTACGACAAGGTCGTGTTCGATGACCTCAAGTACAACGCGACGCTGACGGCGATGCTCGTCTATCTCGCGTCGGAGGATCCGACGAGGATTCCGCTCGATCGCGTGGACCTCGCGGCGGCAGCGAATGCGGCGGGTGCTCGCCCCGGTGCCGGCGGTGGCCGCGGATTCGGGCCACGACCTGGCCCGAGTGCGAGAAGGCGCCGCGGAAGACGAGTCCGAGACTGAAATAGTTGATTGGGGTGGATGTTTCGTCGCGCCGGGGCCGGTGAGAACTACGATTGGCTGCGGAATGGAACGTTCGCAGAAACGGCCGGATAGGAAGCGTAGCGTGCGGAGATCCGGCTCCTCTCGCAACGAGCCGGGATTTCTTGGGAACGGCCGCTCGGGACGCATGGAGTCTCCGAGCGGCCGTTCCCATTTTCAATCGGTCCGGCGAGAGCCAGCCTCGATGCAAAGCCGTATCCGGCCGTTTTCCGTGTCATCCGCGAAATCGTAGTTCTCACCGACCGCGGCGCGACAAAGCCTGACGATCGATCCGTCCCAATCCAGCATCGCTCGACTTGAGCGCGGGGTATCCAACGCCCAAGTTCGGGACAGTCGTTCACGATCGTCACCCGCCCAATCGCTGCTCCTATGAAACACCGCCTCCTGTTCAGCCTCGCGGTGCTCGGCATCGTTCCCATCCGTGCTCATCAGCCAGCCCCGGCAGACCGTACGCCCATCGGATTACGGCAAATGGGAGTCGCTCGGCCGCGGCATCGCTGTCGCCCAACGGGCAGTGGCTCGCGTACGTCGTCAACCGCGTCAACGAGGAGAACGAGCTCCGACTCGGCGGCGTCGCCCGCGACACGACCGTCGCCATCCTCTACGGGTCGGCCCCCGCGTTCACCGGCGACTCGAAGTGGATCGCCTACGCGATCGGCGTCTCGCCGGCGGAACGCGATCGACTCACGAAAGACAAGAAGCCGATTCACAACTCGGTCGGCGTTCCGCAATCTCGCGACCGGCGCCACCGAGATCGTGAAGGACGTCACGCAGTTCCGCTTCAGCGGCGACGGCCGATTCCTCGCCATGCGACGCTACCCCGCGGAAGGAAAGCGCTCCGCCGATCTCATCGTGCAGGACCTCGAGCACGGCACGAAGATGACGTTCGGCAACGTGAGCGAATTCGCGTGGTCGGAACGGGCGCGCGTTGCTCGCGTTCACCGTGGACGCGATGGCGGGCGCGGGCAATGGCGTGCAACTCTACGACGCGAACGACCGGCGACGACGCGCGTACTCGACTCCTCGCCGTCGCTCTACCGCATGCTCGCGTGGCGCGAGAAGAGCGAGGATCTCGCCGTGCTTCGATCGCGCACGGACAAGGAGTTCCGGGACACGACACACGTCGTGATCGCGTGGACGCGCGTGAGCGGAACGCAACGCCCCGCGGCGCGAGCTCGATCCGGCGAAGGCGAGCGGCTTCCCGGCCGCGATGCGCGTCGCGGAGCATCGGCGTCCGGAGTGGGCGAAGGATGGGTCGATCGTGTACGTCGGCCTGCGACCTCGTGAGCGCGCGACGCGACGCACGGATTCCACGAGCCGCCACGGCTCAGGCAACGACAACGGCGGCATTATGCAAGACTCGCGGCGACAGCACAGAGCGCGAAGACCGACGACAAGCCGTCCGACGTTCAGGTGTGGCACGCGAAGGACGTTCGCATCATGCCGATGCAGAAGGTTCAGGAGCAGCAGGATCTGCAGCGCACGCTGCTCACGGCGTGGCACCTCGGCGAACGGGCACGTCGTGCAGATCGGCACGGATCTCGTGGGAGACCGCCCGCGTGCTGCGAGGCGATCGCTTCGCGACGGAGACCGATCGCAAGCCCTACGCGTTCGGCGCGAAGTTCGGGCGGCCGTACAGCGACGTGTACGTCGTCGACGTGAAGAGCGGCGAGCGACGCAAGGCGCTGGAGAAGGTGCGCTTCTTCTACGGCGCCAGCGCAACCGGCCGCAAGCTCGCGTGGTACGACGGTAAGGACTACTGGACGCATGGATGTGGCGACGGGCGCGCGAACGAACCTCACGGCGAAAGTCTCGGCGAAGTTCAGCGATCCACGACTACGACTATCCCGGCGACATGAAGCCGCCGGCGGATTTTCAGGGCTGGGCGAAGGATGACCGCGCCGTGCATCGTGGCCGACGAGTACGATCTCTGGAGTCTCGAACCCGGATGGCTCCGGTGGACGTCGCCTAACGAATGGCGCGGCCGAGAAGATCGTCTACCGTTATGCCCGCACGTCGCGCCGCGACGATGACGGCATCGACCTCGCGCAACCTGTCTACGTGTCGCTGTTCGGCAAGCGCACGAAGCAGAGCGGGTACGGCCGCGTGCGTGTCGGCACCGTCGAGCGGCTCGTGTTCGACGACGCGGCCGTCAATCGTCTAGCGCGCGCTGATTCGCACGGACACGTTCGCGTTCACGCGCGAGCGCTATCGACGACTCGCCCGACTGGTTCGTCGGCGCCGGCGATCTCGAGAGCGCCGCGCCAGGTCTCCACCACGAACCCGTTCCAGAAGGACTACGCGTGGGGGCGAGCGGAGCTCGTGAACTATCGGACGGTCGCCGGGCATGACCTGCAGGGTGTGCTGATCTATCCGGCGAACTACGACGCGTCGAAGAAGTACCCGATGATCGTGAACCCGTACGAGCTGCTGTCGCAGACGCTGCATCAGTTCATCGTGCCCACGGAGCGCAGCTACTACGACGCCGACGGTGTGGACGTCAGAACGGGTACTTCGTGCTCAAGCCGGACATCGTGTTCCGCGGTCGCGACCCGGGCATCTCGGTGCTCGAGGCGCTGCGAGCCGGCGGTTCGCAGCGTCACGTCACGCGGGCTCGTGGACTCGACGAAGGTCGGTCTCGTCGGCCACTCGTGGGGCGGATACGAGGCGACGTTCGTGCCCGACGCGCACGAACATGTTCGCCGCGGCGGTTGCCGGCGCGCCGATCACGAACTTCCTGAGCTTCGCCGGCGCGATTCACTGGACGCCGGGCATCGCCGAGTTCGATCACTGGGAGACGGGACAGGCGCGCATGGACGTGCCCGTTCTGGGAGGACATGGAGGCGTACGTGCGGAATTCGCCCGGCGGCGAAGGTGAACGAGCTCAAGACGCCGATGCTGATGGAATTCGGCGACGCCGACGGCACGGTCGATTGGCATCAGGGCATCGAGTTCTACAACTTCGCGCGCCGCGCCGGCCGCGATGACTTCGTGATGCTCGTGTATCCCGGCGAGGACCACGGTCTCCGGAAGAAGGAGAACCAGATCGACTACCACCGCCGCATCAACCAGTGGTTCGGTCACTGGCTCAAGGGCGAGCCGGCGCCGACGTGGATGACGGAGGGCATGACGTGGCTCGAGCGGAAGTCCGTGTTGGACTCGGGCCGAAGTGACTGTCATCTGTCATCCCGAGCGACAGCGAGGGACCTTTGTGACGTACTGTGGCCGGACTGGCTACAATGACTTCACAAGGATCCCTCGCCGCTGCCGCTCCTCGGGATGACGCTAACGACCCGCAAATGAACCACACGCGCTTCCTACCATCCGTCGCGCTTTCGCTTCCTCGCCGCCTGCTCCGGCACCGGCGCTTCCGCCGACAAGGAGCCGAGCGATTCGGCAGCAACGACGAATGCCGCCGTGCACATCCGGCGCGAGAAGGACGTCGCGCTCGACCCGAAGATGTCACCGTTCCATCTCGTGCTCGATGCCGCCGGGCCTAACGTGGATTCGCTCACGGTGAAGCTGCAGATCCACGACCCCGACAAGAAGCTCGTCTACGACCGCGCGTGGCCCTCGGCTGGCTACCTCGAGTGCGAGTGCGATGACTCGCAGCGCCCCGGGCAGCTGCCGGGCCTGCGGGCGGACGCGCAACGCTACCTCGAGACCTTCTTCGACAGCGCATTCGTGCCACCGGTTGCGGCAGACAGCGGCCGCTATTGGGAGCGACCGGATCATCGCATGAGCGAGTTGATGCAGCTCGTGCCACAGTTGTGGGACGTCAAACAAGTGCGCGACACCACCGCCGTGTTCGACTCCATCATGGCCGAAAAGCCCACGTCGTACGACGAGCTCGCCGATCGTGTGCGCGCCGGAATTCGCGCGCGGCCGGCAATCATCTACCGTACAGCGCTCGAGGGCTACTGCATCGCGGCGTGGTCGCCGGAAGCCGGGCGCGTCGTGGACGTCCTGTGCGGTCCCTGAACCCCGAGCGATAGACGCCGCGTTAGGGGCGCTTCGGGGCCAGCGAATCGAATCGCGCCTTGTCCTCGGGCACGAGGTACGACGACGGCGCGACGGGCGTGAACGGCTTCGCGTCAGGCGTCGTCGTGAACGCGTTGAACATTGGCGCCGCGAGCGCGTCACCGAGGTGCATCGGGTCGAGGCCGAGGATCAGCTCCACCGTGCGCAGTGCGCTCAGCTGGTCGAATCGATCGGACACGACCACGCCGCGCTTCACCGACGGACCGATGAGCAGCGCCACCTCGCGCGTGGCGTCGACGTGATCGGGCCCGTTCTGGGCGTCGTCCTCCATCACGATGATGAGACTCTCGTTCCAGATCGGGCTGCTCGAGATCGCCGAACGATCTGCCCGAGCGCCGCGTCGTTCTGCGCCACGAGCTGGTACGGGTTGAGGAAGCTCGGGTTGACGCCGGCCGTGTGATCGTTAGGCAGCCAGAGGTACGAGAACGCCGGCACGCGGTTCTCCCTGACGGCCGCCTCGAAGTCGCGACGCCAGATCGCCGACCGGTCGAGGTCGGAGAACGCGAGGTTCCACGTCGGGTAGCCGAGCGTGTAGTGCGTGAGGAAATCGGCGACGCCGGTGCTTGAACGTCGCGTCGGAGCGATACGGCGCGCGTCAGGCTGTTGTCGCCGGTGAACAGCGTCGACAGGCCGGCCGGAGAACTTCGCGTCGGCCAGCAGCTTGAGCGCATCGGCACGGTTCGTTCGCGCGTCCCATGAACGGCGTCGACAGCGCGGTGAAGCGCGAGCCACGATCGACGGAGTCGGCGAGCGCCATCGAGTGCGCGTAGAACCGCTTCGCGAGCGCGTGGTCCGCGCCGAATCGCTCGGTGATCAGCCGATACATGCGCGTGAACAGGTAGTACGGCTCGCCGTAGATGCGATAGCTCACGTTCTTCGCCTCGAGCGCGTCCCAGAGGTACGTCGGCGAGTACGCGCCCGGGACGGTGCCGAACGGGTAGCCACGATAGCGCGCGGCGTACGTCGTGTTCCCGAGCCACTCGAGGAATGGGCTCGCGTACCCACTCGTCGTGAAGCTGTGCCCGAGGACGCTGATCTCGCCGTCGGCGTAGAAGTGGTCGAGCGTGACGAAGTCCCGCGCGATCTGATGCGCGACCGGCGTGACCCGCTCACCGAACAGCGTTAGGCTCGAGTCCGCCTCGCCGCGGCCGAGGTCGCCCATCACCTGATCCCACGACCGATTCTCGCGCACGATGTAGAACACGTGGCGAATCGGGAAGTCGCAGTCCGTCGCTCGCGCTGTAGAGCGGCGTGCCTTGCGCGACCTGCTTCGTCCAGTCGGCGAGCCGCCCCGGAATGACGGAATCGGGCAGCACCGCGACCGAGCCGCGAAGCAGCGTGAGGACGTAGTCAGGCCCGCTCGTGCGCGTGTCGGCGATCGGCTGCGGCCCGTGCGGATTCGGACGGCGCGCGCGGATGCCCTTCGCGCTCAGCATCACGAGCCGTCCGCTGTCGGCGACGACCTTGGTCGGATACCACGCGGTCGGGAAAAAGCCGACGGGCTCGACGCCGGTGGCGGATGGCGGACGCACCGAGGTCGAAGACGGCGACCGCGTTGAGCCCCGCGGCGGTGACGTAGAGCTTGCCCTTCGAGACCGCGCACGACGTCGGCGCGCTGCCGAATTTCGCGGTCGCGCCCTGCGGGCCGGGAAACCGAACGCGGTAGCTCGCGACGACGGAGTCGGACGTGAGCGACACGGCCGACACGTCGTCGGAGCCGGAGTTCACGACGTACACGTCGAGCGTCGTCCGCGCAGAGACTCTGCGGCGCGCGCCCGGTGGCGATCGTGCGTCGCAGCCGCGGCTGTCCGCCGGAGAGATCGTACGCGAGCAGCTTGTGCTCGCCGACGAGCGACATGTACAACGTTCGCCCGACGACTCGCATCGCCGACGGGAAGAAGCCGGCGTTGACGGTCGACTCGATGCGCCCGTTCGTCACGTTGAGGATCGCGAGCTGTCCCGGCGCCCGAGGCACCCACGCTGTCCGGCGCGGTCAGAAGCGCGACGGCAATGCGATCGGCGTCGATGGCCGCGACCGGGCCGGCGTACCCGCCGACGCGAAGCGCGCGAGTGACCTGGAACTGCCGGTCGATCTGGAAGACGCTGTCGCTCGATCCGCCGCTGACGTAGAGGTTCCCGTTAGGCGATACCGCGGCACTCGGATAGAGCGACGCCACGCGAAGGGTGCGGGTGACGCCGCGGCCTCGCGACATCGACGATCGAGATCTCCGGGTCTTCCAGGCCTTGCGGGTAGTACCCGTTGTTGAGCACGACGACGCGGCCGCCGAACGACACGGCTTCGTACGGCAGTGCGCCCGAGCTCGACCTGAGCGCCAGCGGGTGCGAGGACCCAGCCGGTCGGGAGTCGCAGCTCGCGGCGCCTGCGCCGCGAACTTCGCCGCCGACGCATTCGCCCGGCGCACGGCTCGGTCGTAGCCCTTCGCCGCGCGCGAACTTCCAGAGCTCGCGCGTGAGGTCTTCCATCTCCTCGGGCTCGTCGGGCCCCGAGCGCTCGGACATGATCGGCCGCTTCCCGCCGCGCTCGCGCTCTTCTTCGCGCTCTCGTTCCCGCTCGCTCGGCTGGCCGAGTCCGTTTTCGACTGGGCAGTCGCGACGCTGCCGGCAAACGGGACGGCAGATCGCGAGGGCTACAACGAGGGAGATTCGATAGCGCATGCGTGACGTCCAGCGAGGCGGTGAGGAGTCGAACGCCGAGACGCTGGAATCTGGCCACCGTCTACGCCCATCGGCAAGCAACACGCTTCGTTGCCGACTGTCACGCCCGAGGAGCGCCAGCGACGAGGGACCTTCTGTGAACAGTTCGTGGCCGGACTAGCCACGATGACATCGCACAAGGTCGCCTCGCTGTACGCTCGGCGATGACAGTTACTCCGACCTGAGCGCCATCGCCGGATCGACCCGCGCCGCGCGACGAGCTGGGACGCCCGACGCCAGCAGCGCGACCAGCGACCAGCACGACCGCCACCGCCCGCGAACACCACCGGGTCCGTCGGGCTGACCTCGTACAGCTGCGCGCCTAACAAGCGCGACAGCGCCAGCGCACCCGCGGTGCCCACAACGAGTCCCACGAGCGCCGGCGTCAGGCCCGTCTTGAGCGTCCATTGCACGATGTCCGCCGACCTCGCACCGAGCGCGATCCGGATGCCGATCTCGTTCGTCCGCTGGCCGACGACGTACGCGACGACGCCGTACACGCCGATCGCGGCGAGCAGCAGCGCGACGACGCCGAACGCGCCGACCAGCAGCGTCAGCACGCGCGGCGCCGCGACCGCGTCGCCAATCGCGTCGCGCATCGTACCCATCTCCGTGATCGGCTGATCGCGCTCGACACTGCGGATCGCGTCCCGAACGGACGGGAGCACGGCGGCCGGGTCGCCAGACGTCCTCGCGATCACCGTGAATATCCGGCGCGTCACGATCCTGTTCGGCACGTAGACCATCGGCGTCGGATCGCCCTGCACGCTCGTGTAGCGCGCGTCTGCCGGCCACGCCGACGACCCGCATCCGCCGCCCCTGAAACTCGATCTCCTCGCCGACGGCGAGACGGCCCGGCCAATGCTTTCGCGCGAGCGCCGGCACTGATCGACCACGCCGAGTCGCGGCCGAGTCGGCATCCTGCTCGGTGAGGTCGCGGCCCGGCATCGAGGCGCATGCCCAGCGCCCGAACGATCCCGTCAGACGACGGCAGGAAGTTCGCACGCGGCTCCGCCGACGACGCATTCGCCGCCTGCGCCGGGATCGACGAACGAGCTTGGCTCACCGCCCGCGCGCATGGGCCCGTCCTTGGCGAGCGCGGCCGCCGTGACACGCCGGGCACTTGCGCGCACCGCTGCCAGCATTCGGTACGCAACGGGCACGTAGTTCGCCGGCCGTGCATAACGCGAATGCCGGAATCGTCACGCGGACGATAGAGCGTTCGCTCGGCATCGAAGCCGAGCGACACCTGGCTCAGACGCGAGAAGCTCTTCACGAGCAGCCCAGCCCCGACGACCAGCATCATGGCCAGGCCGACCTCGAGCGCGACGAGCGCGCGACGCAGCGCGTGCGTCGCCAGCGGCACCGGTGTTCCCGCGGCCGCTCTCGCGCAGCGTCCCGGCGACGTTGCCCACGATCGCCCATGACGGGGATCAACCCGAAGACGAGTCCCGTGAGCGCGGACACCCCGAGCGCGAACGCCAACACCGTGCCGTCCACGCGCACGTCGCCGACGGCGGGCAGCCACGGACCGATGAGCGTTACCAGCGCGCGGACGCCCCACGTCGCGAGCAGCACGCCGAGCACGCCGCCGGCGAGCGAGAGCGCGACACTCTCAGTGAACAGTTGCCGCGCCAGCCGCGCGCGACCGGCACCTAACGCGGTGCGCACGGCGAGCTCCCGCGACCGGCTGCGACGCACGCGCCAGCACGAGGTTCGCCACGTTCACGCACGCCAGCACGAGCGTGAGCACTACTGCGCCGAACAGGATCCAGCACGCCGCCCTCGGGAGTTGCCGAGGATCTCGTCGCGCAGCGGGACGACGTCGCGCGCGGTCCAACCCGGCGTTCGTGTCGCCGTACTCGCTCGCGAGCCGATTCGTGATGACGGACATGTCGCGATCGCGCACGCGCCGCGGTCACGCCCGGCCGCGAGGCGCGCGATCGCCTCCAGCCACCGCACTCCGCGCGTCCGCGGAATTCCGCTCGCCGGCACGACGGAGATCGGAGTCCAGACTTCCGTATCGCGCTCGGGAAACCGGAAATCCGCCGGCATGACCCCGACGACGGTGAACGGCTCGTCGTTCAGGCGGAGTGTACGCCCGACAATGTCGCGCGCCGACCCATAACGAGTGCGTCCACAACCGGTGCGAGAGCACCACCACGCGATCGCGCCCGTCGACGTGCTCGCTCGGCAGAATCGTTCGGCCGAGGGCGCGCTCACGCCGAGCGTCTCGAAGAAATCGGCGGCGACGAACGCGGTCTTGAGACGAACGGGCTCTCCACCATCCACCAGCGCGAGACCGGTGGGCAGCGTGCTGTACGCGGACACGCCGGTCGAAGGCGAGTGCCAAGTCGCCGCCAATCGTCGAGATCCGGAATGGAGATTGGGCTTCGCGCCTCGTTGCGAGTCGGGATTTGCGAGCCACAGCCTGACGAGTCGATCCGGCGATGCCGAACGGCAGCTCGCGGAGCAGGACGCCACGCACGACGCTGAAGATCGCGGTCGTCGCACCGACACCGAGCGCGAGCGTCAGGACGACGACGGCGGTGAAGCCCGGGCTGCGCCGTGCCGCGCGCGCGGCGTACGCGAGATCCTGACGAAGCTGGTCGAGGAGACTGGAAGCCGTGCGCGTCACCGATCTCTTCCTTGTACCGCTGCACGCCGCCGAACGCGCGCAGCGCAGCGGTCCGGGCCTCATCCGCTCATGCCTCGCGCCACGTTCTCGGCCGTTTGACGCTCGACGTGAAAGCGCAGCTCGTCGTCGATCTCGCGAGACATGCGGCTCCGAAACACGAGCGACCGGATGCCGCAGAACCAGTCGTTGAAGCCAGAGCATACATTCCTCTGCACGGTGATCGCCCGCATGCGCCTAACGCGGCATTCGGGCGAGCCAGTCTGTAGAACGTCTACAAGAGACTGACCGGTCTCCTGTAGAATGTCAAGGAGAGCGACGCCTTCTTGCGGTACGCGGCAGAACCAGCCGGGTTTCGCGGGTGGACACGACACGTTCCGGTTGCAGAGTACGGCATGACTCCAGCTGATCGCGTCGCGGGGACCGCCGCAGGCATCGTCATGACAGGCGGGATCGCCTTCGTCATAGTGATGGCGCGCCGACCCAAGCCTCCCGGCGCCGAAGGCCCGGCGCGCCGCGATCGCTGGTCGATGCTCTGGATCGCGAACAATGCAGCGCGTGTCGTACGCCGTCGTGTGGTCGCCGAGGCATTGGGCCGGCGCGACTGGCCATCGCGGTCGCCGTCTTCACGCTCGGCACGGCACTCCGCGTTCGCGCGGAGGAGACGCTGTTACGCGCCGCGTTCGGGGCCACGTTCGACGCGTACGCGAAGCGCGTCCCGGCGGTGGTGCCGCGTCCCGGCTCGAATCGAGTGTGAGGCAGCACCCGCAGACCGCGTTGGTGGCGGGTGCGATCTACTTCCGAGAATCGTTATCGTCACGGCATGACCGAGCAGACGATGTACCTGGCGGTTGCTGGCTTCGCGGTACTGAGCATCGGGCACTGGCTGTGGCGCCGAAGGCGCGCGCGCGACATCGCGGAACGTTGGCTCGCCCAGCATCACTACCGTGTTCGGGATCTGCGCCCCGTGTACAGGAGCGGCAGCCCACGCTTTCGCGCGACTCCGTTTCGCAACAACGATTGGGCGGTCGACTTCACCGCGGAGGTCGACGACATGCGACTCGGCGGCACGGGCGAGGTGCGGCTTCGCGTGTGGACGGACGGGCTCGGCATGATCGATCGCGAACCGGAGATCTCGTGGGACCGGATGCCGACGGATGACGAGGGCGGCGCGCTGCGCCGGAGTCGCAGTGGGCGAACGCGCAGATCGCGGTGCTCCGTCGAGTAGCGGCGGGCGAGTCGACATTGCGCCCGGCGGGACGCGATGCGGCGGCGCGTGCGAAGTTCGACGAAGAAGTCGAGCACATCCTCGCGCTCAACCGTCGAGGCCTGGTCACTTGCGCGACGCCGATCGCGGAGCTCAGGAGCGACGCGCAGTACGCGGCGATCACGGACGTGGAGCTGACGGCGGACGGCCGACGCATGATCGAGCGGGCGGACGCGTCGGCGGCAGCGGAGGCACGCGCACGCGACGTACGCACCCCCGATCCAAGCTACTGAGGGCTCAGCCGAGGGTACATCATGCTCGATGCGATTCGTTCTCTGTTCAGTGCGAAGTCAGCGGATGCGAAAACGGTGGACGCCACGCCTAACGTCGACCCAGTGCACCTGGCGGCGTGCTCGCTGCTGTTGGAGGTCGCGTACGCGGACGGCGTCTTCTCTCCGGAGGAGCGGGCGCATCTCGAGCAGGTGCTGGAGCGGCACTTCTCGCTGCCGGCGGACTCGGGGCAGCTCCTGATCGAGCTCGCGGAGAAGGAGCGGGGTGGATCGATCGACCACTTCCAGTTCACGCGCGTGCTGAACGAGCGCTACGACGTCGGTCAGAAGATGGTGTTGGCCGAGGTGATGTGGGGGCTCGTGCTCGCGGACGGTGAGATCGCGGAGCACGAGCATTATCTGACGCGTAAGATCGCGAACCTGCTCGAGCTCGAGCCAGGCTATCTGTCGGCGGCCAAGGCGCGTGCAGCGGGTGAGTCTCTCTAGCTGGCTGCTGCGTGCTGCTTGCTGACATTCGGGATCGCTGTCTTGTCGGCGGGGGCGTCGCGTCTCCGGCGGCGTAGGCGCTTACACGCCTCGAGCCGACGGGTACCGAACTCCGTGTGAGGCTGAGCTGGCTCGGCCCCGTCGTCTCGGGGCTACGCGCTAACGCCGCCTACGACGCGACAGCCCCGCCTCCTGGTACGCATCCCGAACCGTCAGGACAAGCAGCGCGCAGCACCCAGCAAGTGCGCGCCCTAACGCGCGACGGCGCCCGCCCGCGAGCTGGGTTGCACGCACTTGCTGCACGCTGGTTGCTGGGCGCGCCGCTGAGCGGCGCGCGAAGCGGGGTCGCGATGCGTGGGCGGTGACGAGCGGCCGGCCCCGGAGCGGCATGCCGTCGGGCGCGGGCGCTCGGCGCAGGCGGCGTCGCGCGTAGCCCCGAGAGCAACGGGGCCGAGCCACTCTCCCGACACGGAGCCGCGTGCCCGTTGGCTCGAGGCGTGCAAGCGGTGGCCGCCGGAGCCGAGTGCCCGCGCCTAGCGCCGCGATGATCCGGACCAGCCCCGCGCGCACGGCGAGCACGCAGCAGCAGCTAGAGCTTCGCCTCCGCCGACTGCCGCCTGAGCTGCAGCACGCGGACGTTCGGATCGACCACGACGCGCTCGGGCTTGAACGCACGTCCGAATCGTCACCGACTGCTTCTCCTTGCTGCCTAACGTCAACGACACGATCACGACCTGTACGGCTCGGCCGGCTTCCTGGCCTTCTTCGTCGTGTCCGACGGAAACCGCTCGCCCCGAACCGCCGCCATCTCGATGCGGCATCCGCCCCGTGCCGACGTTCTCGACCTCGGCCGTCGTCACCCAGCCGCCACCGGGCGCCGCGACGGTCTTCGCGTCGTGCACGCGATACTCCGGAACGACCACCGTGTCGAACCACTGGCGCACGAAATCGTCGTACGACGCCGTGTCGGGCGCATAACGCCGCATGTGCACCACGAAGTCGTGCAGCACCGGATGGTCCGGATTGCCGTTGTACGCCGCGATGAAGTCCTTCATGCCGCGCAGCGTCGGCTCGCGCCCCATCCGGTGCATGAGCATCCAGAACACCCAGCCGCTCTTGTCGTACGTGACCGTCTCGTCACCCGCCTTCGACCCATCGAGCCGCAGGAGCTTGCGCTCCGCGTCCGCCTGACGCGTGATCGCCATAACGCGACTCGATGCGCTTGCGGAACTCCATCGCGTCGCGCTCGCCCTTCACCTGCTCGATCAGCAGCGCGGTCGAGAAGTGCGCCATCCCCTCGCTCAGGATGTCGCCGCTCGGTCCCTTCCCCGGCTGCAGCATGTTGCCCCACCACTGGTGCGCCGACTCGTGCGCGGTCACGAGGAACGCCAGGTTCGTCTTCGGGTCGCTCTTCGTCAGGAAGCCGATGCCCTCCGAGAACGTGATGTTCGTCGGGAAGCCCTGCGCGTACGTCGCGAGCGCCGGGAACTCGCTGATCTTGAGCTCCTTCCACGGGAACGCGCCGAACCACTCGCCGTAGTACTTGCGCGCGGCGTCGAGCGCCTCGCTCATCTCCTTCACGTTGTACGGGTGGTCCGTCGTAGTAGTAGAGCGCCGTGCCGTTGCCGCGCTTCACCTGCCAGCGGCCGGCCACGACGTTGAACGCCATGACCGGGTGGTCGCTCTTCCACACGACCGTGCGCCGTCCGTTCGACGTCGAGTCCGAGATCTTCTCGCCCACCGAGTTCGCCGTGAAGTCGGCCGGCGTCGTGATGCGGATCCGCGTCGTGGTCGGCAGCTCGCTGCCGAACGCCGGCTCGGTGATCCCCTCGTAGAAATCGTCGGGGTACTGTCGCGGCTCGTAGTCGTTCTTCCCTTCCTTGCGGCCGATCTCCTCGAGGTAGCCGACCGTCGGGAAGTAGCGCGGCGAGAAGCTCGTCATCACCACGCCCGACGGCACGCACGAATTCCCCCGCTCCGCCGCCGTTCTTGCGTCGCGCCCGTTTCCGTCCCCGTGTAGCTGAAGCCGAGACGCAGCGTGTCACCCGGCATGAGCGGCTTGGGTGGCGTGAAGACGTGCAGCAGCGACGCGGTGTCGGGCGTGTACGCTACGCCGTTCATCGTCCACTTGAGATCACGCCACGACGGCGAGATCGTGACCGGCACCTTGTCGCAGCTTCCGATCGTGCTTGTTCACGAGCACGTACGTGCCCTTCACCGTCCACGATCGCTCGTTCGGCTCGAGCACCGAGGTCCATGTCCACGTCCGGCGAGTGCGGGCACCGGGGCGTCCTTCCAGGTCGCGAGGTTCTTCTTCCAGTAGTCGCTTCGCCTTCTTGTCCGTCGGCCCGCCGTCGGGGCCATTCTCGATCTGGCGCCAGAGCATTCCGCCGGCGATGACCGGGACGAGCAGCGCCGGCGCCGCGCGAAGGAGCGACGTCCGCAGCGCCGACGGCCGCAGTCCGATGCATGACGCGGATCGCGTCGCGGTCCTGTCGCGGGTACTGACGAATCGCGATCACGCAGGAAGAACGCGCCAAGCGCCGAGCACGAACAGGCGACTCAGCACGAGCGCGGTCCGGTCGATCTCGAGCGTGCTCATGTCGCTCCACCGCACCGCGTTCCACAGCGGCCAGTTGCCGAGCCAGTTCAGCTTGTTCGTCAGCGCGAGGTACGCCGTGTAGCCGAACGCGGCGAGCGAGACGCCGTAGGCCGAGAAACGGTTGCGCGTCACCGAATAGGCGGCGAATGACGAACGCGGTCCACGCGAGGAACGTCGGGACGACGAGCCCACCCCAGACGAGCACGAACGGCAGCACGCTCGAAGCCGACGCGCCCCTGCACGAGCAGCGCGATCCAGCACGCGAGCAGGCACGCGACGCCGACGATGACGCCGATCGCGCACAACGCGACCACCTTGCCGATGACCAGCGCCGACGTGCGAATCGGCAAGCGCGTTGGCGATCGCGCTGAACCCGGTCGACCGCTCGCGCTCCATGCTCTCCACCGCGTAGAAGACCAGCAGGAGGCTGAGCAGCGTCGTCATGAACTGCATCTGCGTTCACGGCGAGCGTGCCCGGCGTGAGCAGCAGCGGCGTGTCGAACGCACCTAACGCCACGAGCGAGTTGCCGATGGTCTGGAACAGGATCAGCGGCACGAACAGGTAGAGACCCGGCTGGCTCCGAAGCTCGCGCATCTCCGAGCGTGCGACCTGCCACACCGTCTGCCAGAATCCGGCCGCGCGACGAGCGCATCCCGAGCTCCGCCAACGTGTCGACGCGACGCGGCACCGGCTGTCGCGAACTCACCGACGGCGGTCGGCTCGGCGACGCCCTTGCGCGGCTTTCACCTTCCCTGACTGACGCAGCGTCTGCGCGAACCGGGCGCCCGCCGGCCACCACCGCACCCAAGCCCGAGCAGCACGAGCGTCAGGCGACTGAGCAGGAACGGCGACATCGAACCCGATGCGCTGCGTGTTGTAGTAGTCCGCGCCACGATCGACCTTGAGGTACGTCTCGTTGAGCCAGCGCACCCCGCCGGGATCGATCAGCATCAGCAGCCGGTTGATGCGGAGGTCCAGCCAGCTCGGCGACCAGTTCCAGAGGAAGAAGAACCCGCCGAGCACGAGCACGATCGGCAGCACGAACACGAGAATCGGCTTCCGCGTCCAGGCACCGAGCGCGAACGCGGCCCCGGAGATGAACACGAGCATCGGCAGCGCGAATCACGAGCGCCGGCCGCAGGTAGTTCGTCAGCACGAGCGGCCCGCGCGTCTCGGCCATCTCGGCGTTCGGGATCGCGTGGAAGAACAGCAGCATCAGCGCGATGACCGCGGCGAGCGAGCCCAGAGCGCCGTGACGAGCGTCGCGGCGTACTTCCCCGCAATGTACTCGCCCGGCGTGAGCGGCGTCGCGTGCAGCAGCTCGCCCGACGCGAAGCTCGCCATCGCGGATGACGCTCATGCCCGCCGCCGCGGCGATGAAGAACGACATCAGCGTCGCGACCGTGATGGCGAGGATCTGTGCGGCGCGAACTCCGACGTGATGAACGCCTTCTTCCCACCGACGCGTCGCGTCGCCCGACGCGATGACGATCGAGACGTTGCCGGTCGAGAGGCCCCAGACGATGAAGCCGAACGACGAGACAGGCAGATGTAGAACATCGGACGACGCGCGTTGAACGCCAGCTCGTTTCGCGCGACGAGCCACAACCGGCGGAGGCTCATCGCACCACCTCCCGGTCGGCGCCGACGCGGCACTGACGTCCTGGAATACGCGCGCATCGCTCGGCACGGCAGAGCCGGCTCCGTTCTTCGCGTTAGGCCTGCCGTGCATGAGGACGAAGTAGGCGTCCTCGAGCGTCGGCACCGCCGGCTCGAACCCGGGCGGCGCCTCGCGACTCGGCTCGTGGATCCGGACGCGGTTCCGTCCTTCGACGAGCACGGCCTGCGTCACGCGCCGCGCGCGTCTGCAGCGTCGTCCAGCTCGGCCGCCGCGACCGCGCCCTCGAAGATCGTCCCGGCGAGCATGCGGCGCGCTTCCGTCGGTGACGTCTCCGCGACGACCTGCCCGTTGCGGATGACGGCGAATCGCGGGCAGAGCACGGCGACGTCCTCGACGATGTGCGTCGACAGCAGCACGGTGCGCTGTTCCGCGAGCTCGGCCAGCATGCGGTAGAAGCGGTGGCGCTCTTCGGGGTCGAGGCCGGCCGTCGGCTCGTCGACGATGATGAGTCGCGGGTCGCCGGCGACGGCCTGGGCGATGCCGAGTCGCTGACGCATGCCGCCGGAGTAGTCCTTGACCTTCCGCTTCGCGGCGTAGGCGAGGTTCACCCGCTCGAGCAGCGACGCCGCGAGCTTCCGCGTCTCCTTGCCGCTCGCGACGCCCTTGAGCTGCGAGCAGATACTCGAGCATCGCCTCGCCCGTGAGGTGCGGGAAGAAGCCGAAGTCCTGCGGCAGGTAGCCGAGCACCGACCACAGCGCGCTCGGGCTCGGCGAGCACATCGCGACCGTCGAGCGTGACGGATCCCGACGTCGGCTCGAGCACTCCGGCGAGGATGCGCATGAAGGTGGACTTGCCCGGCCCCATTGGGGCCGAGCAGCCCGAACATGCCGGTGCCGATGTCGAGCGAGACGCCCTGGAGGGCGGTGACGGGGCCGGGATAGACCTTCACGAGGTTGCGAACGCTGAGCATTGGCGGAGAGCGGAAAGGGAAGCCTGAGTCTACGGCGTGGAGCACGAGGCGCAACAGCTAGCAACTGCCGGCGCCGAGCTGACGGGTCAGACCCGAGTACGCTCGGTGCCGCGCTGTTGGTACCTGAACCTTCTGAGCCCGTCGCCTGTCTCACCTTGAAACCTTAGGTGAAGCGTCGCCGTTCTAGCCTAAGAACGTTATGTCTCGCGCCCATGCCGGCCTCCGTTCCCATGATCCTCCGATTCCGCAATCCATGGCTGACCCCGATCTCGATCTGCTCCGCGGCACTCTCGATCTCCTGATCCTCAAGACGCTGAGCTGGGGTCCCATGCACGGACTCGCGGTACTCCGCTGGGTCGAGCAGGTGACCGAGCAGCCGGCTCCAGATCACCGAGGGCGCGCTGTACCCGGCGCTCCACCGGATGGAACAGAAGGGTTGGCTCGACGCGGATTGGGGTTATACCGACCGGAATCGCGAGGCGAAGTTCTACAAGCTCAACGCCGCCGGCCGGCGTCAGCTCACCGCGGAGTTCTCGAAGTGGTCGCGCTACACCGAGGCGGTGAACCTCGTGATCACGGCGCAGGGGGCGAGATGAGCGACGCGACTCGAAGGACAGGCCGGCCCAGGCTCTTTCGTCTGCCGACCGCGCGGCGACCGCCTCCGCGCGCGACATCGATCGCGAGCTGCGCTTCCACATCGAAGGGCGGATCGAGGAGCTGATCGCGCAGGGCCTACACGCGCGAGCAGGCGGAGCGCGAGGTCAGTGAACGCTTCGGAGACGTCTCGACCGTACGCGACGAGCTGCGAGGAGATCGACACGATGACACACCGGAAGACGCGAGCTCGGCGAATGGCGGAGCGCACTCGCGCGCGATTTCGGCTACGCGATTCGCGGTCTCGTTCCTTCGTCCCGGCGTTCGCCGCCGTCGTCGTGCTGACGCTCGGGCTGGGCATTGGAGCGACGACGGCCATCTACGCGCTGCTCGACGCCGTGGTTCTGCGGCCGCTGCCCTACCCTAACGCGGAGCGCCTGGTCTACATCGACCATCCCGTCCCGGGCGTCGAGACGAACGCGAATTGGCGCATGTCGCAGGCGGGCTACTTCTTCTTCCGCAAGAACTCCAAGCCGCTCGAGAACATCGCGCTCTTCAACCGCAGCGAAGCCACGTCTCGTCACGCGCGGACGCCGCCGAGCGCGTGCGGGCCGCGGCGGTGAGCGAGCAACTTCTTCGACGTCGTCGGCGCTCGGCCGTTCCTCGGCCGATCTTCACCGCTGCCGACAACCGACCTAACGCCCACCAGTCGTCGATGCTCGGGTACGACTTCTGGCGTCAGCGATTCAACGGCGATCCACGCATCGTCGGGACGAGCGTCAACCTTGGCTCGGCGCCGTCGACGATCATTGGCGTGGCGCCGCCGAAGCTCGACCTCCCGGACTATCAGGTGCAGGTCTGGCGCCCTCTGGAGCTCGATCCGGACGCGCCGGCCGTCAACTCGCACTACCTCGACGCGGTCGCGCGGCTCGGCCCCGGCGTGACGGTGGCCGCGGCGCAGGCAGACGCGGCCGCCTGACGAGTCGGTTGCCCGAGGAGTCTTCCCTCGCGCCTACAGCCCCGGCTTCATGCGCGAGTCACGCTTCGCCGTGCTCGTCAGCGCCACTCCGTGACATCGGTGATCGGCGGCATGAGTCGCACGCTGTGGATCCTGCTCGCGGCCGTGTCGATCGTGCTGCTCATCGCCTTCGCGAACGTGGCGAACTGTTTCTGGTGCGCGCGGAGTCGCGGCGGCGCGAGACTCGACGATTCGCACTCGCGCTCGGTGCCGAGCGCCTGCACCTCGCCGGTCACTACCTCTCCGAGAGCATTCTGCTCTCGCTGGTCGGCGGGGCGCTCGCCGTCGGCTCGCGTACGGCGCGTCCGGTTCCTCATCGTCCTCAATCCGTCGTCGGTTCCGCGACTCGCCGAGCTCTCGTTCGGCTGGCGGCCGCTGCTCGCCGCGTTCGTCGCTGTCGTTAGGCGCCGGGATCGTGCTCGGACTGTTGCCGCTGACACGCCTGGCCGTCGACCGGCGACAGACGTGCCGACACTGCGCGAAGGCGGACGCACGCAGACGGCATCACGTCGGCCAGCTCAGCGCGCGCTCGGCGCTCGTCGTCGCGCAGATGGCGCTTGCGGTCGTGCTGCTCGCCGCGGCCGGGCTCATGCTGCGAAGCTTCCAGCGGCTCCGATCCGTCCAGCCCGGGCTCGAACGCGTCCGGGCGTGCTGACGTTCGAGGTCGCGCTGCCGTGGACGCGGTACGGCAACGCTCCGCGTGCCGGGGCCCGAGCGGCGTACCTGCCGTCGTTCCGCTTCTATCGCGAGCTCGCGCAACGCCTCGCAGCAGCTGCCCGGCGTGACGCAGCGTCGCCATGACGTCGGCGCTCGCCATCAAGGACGGCGATGGGTGCGCGCTCGTGTTCGCGAAGGGAACGCAGCTACACACGCGAGACCGCTCCCTGCGTCGGCGACTGTCATCGCTGGTCCGGGCTACTTCTCGACCTTAGGCATCCCGGTGCGCGGCCGGACGCCGACGTGGGCCGACGTCGAAGAGAAGAACGGCGCGGTCGTGGTGAGCAAGGCGTTGGCCGAGCACATGTGGCCCGGCGCAGGATCCGATTCGGCAAGGAGCTTCGGCCTAACGGCGTCGGCTGATCCATGGTATCACGTCGTCGGCGTGACCGGCGACGTGCTGACGCGCGGCCTCGACCAACCGCCGAGCGAGATCGTGTACTACCCGATGGTGCCGATGGAGGGCGCGCCGCTCTGGTCGCCGCCGTTGCACGTGACCGTCGTGATCCGTACTCGCGCCGACGGACCCGTTGTCGCTCATGGCGCCTGTGCGTCGTATCGTGACGGCGCTCGACCGAGAGATCCCGATCGCCAACGCGCAGACGATGGAAACGATCGTCGCGACGTCGACGGCGAAGAGCGACGTTCGCGATGCTGCTGCTGGCGATCGCGGGCGGGATGGCGCTGGTGCTGAGCGCGGTCGGGATCTACGGCGTGATCTCGTACACGGTGAATCAGCGTCGCGCGGAGATCGGCGTGCGGATGGCGTTAGGCGCGCACGCGTCGCAGGTCGGTCGGATGGTCGTGGGCCAGTCGCTGCGCGTGGCGGCTGTCGGCATCGCGATCGGACTCGCGGGCGCGCTCGCCACGACGCGCGTCCTGCAATCACTCCTGTTCGGCGTGAGCCCGACGGACCCGCTTACACTCGTCGGTGTGACGGTGCTCCTCACCACCCTCGGCGCGCTGGCAAGCTATATGCCCGGCGCGCAGGGCGACGAAGGTCGATCCGGTCGAGGTGCTGCGGAGGGAGTAAGGGACTGCACTGAGGAGCGCGGCGGCGAACGGAGGGACCTGCTGGGATGCCATCGCAGCCGTCACTCGCCGAGCGTCCGCGACTCGGAACGGCGGAACGCAGAGCGCTCTGAACGCGCAGACTACGCAGAAAACAACGTTTGTCATCCCGAGCGACAGCGAGGGATCTTCTCCAACGTCCTCATGGCCGGTCCGGCCACGATGACATCACAGAAGATCCCTCGCTGCGCTTCGCTGCGCTCGGGATGACACGCGTCCTCGGGATGACACCAGCTAGAAACTGAACCCGAGCACCACCGGGATGAACTTCGTCCTGTCCGGCGTCGTCGCGACCGAGACGTAGCGCGCCTCGAGGAAGAACGACGGACCAAGGCCGCCGATCGACAGGCCGATACCGCCGTTGTAACCAACGTCGGTTTGCTCATCGCGGAGATTCTGGAACTCGTCGATCGTGCCGCCGACGTCTTGCGACACACGACGATTGTACACGCCCACTCCGCCGATCAGGTATGGCCGAACGACCGACTGCATGAGCGGCAACACGAGATTCGCCGCCGCGCCCACGAGGTTCACGTTGCCCGTCACCGTGCCCAGGCCTTCAGACGGCAGCACGTCGTTCCCCACCTTTCGGATGAACGGGTTGTCGAGATCGCTCCGGCTCCAGAACAGCTCGCCGCGCAAGCCGAATCGACCCGTGCCAACGCCGACGAACCCGTTCGCCACGAGCCCGGTTTTCGCGCCGTCGGCGAATTCGCCATTGGGAAGATTCGCCCCAATCGATGCGCCAAAGCCGATGCCCGTCTTCTGCGCGGCGAGCGGCGACGTCGCCGTGACCAGTGCCATCAGCGCGACGCCGAACGTCGCGGCCGAGATGCGTGTAGGTATGCGTGTGCGTGCGTCCATGAAACTCGAGCTCCGGTATGCTGGGTGTAAAGGTGCGTCGTCCCGCGAGTGCAGCAACCACACCATCATGACCCCGGAGCGTCAAGTTGGTTCGGTCATCAATATGATCATCGAATGGCAGCGGTTGTAGTGTGACGCACCTCACATCGATACGGCCGTGCTTGCACCGTCACGGTCGCTGACCCGCCTCTTTCTCGCTCATCGCGGCGAGCGTTGCTGTGCCGGCCGATCGGATCATCCGCGCATAAACACCGAACATCGCGCAGATCTCGACGACCCGAACGGCTCGGCCTGCGTCAGCCTCAGCTCCGAAGCGGTCGTCGTCCGACACGCGGCACGGTGACGTTAGGCACGTCGGCGCCGATGAGCCGCGCGCCGCGCCGAGCAGCGGGATGCGTCCATGGTCCCTCGAGCGAGATACAGATGCCGGACGGGCATTCACGTAGTACCCTGCCGTGGCGCCGCGCGTCACCCGACTCGGACCCGATCCGGAACGGCTCGTCCCAGACATCTGCCCACGTCGTGACCAGGCATTGCATCACCGAGGTTCGGCAGTCAAAGTGAGACGAAGCGTCGCCGCGCGGCGACGCCTGATCAGTCTATGCACGCCGCCCGGTCGGAGAGCGCCGCATGTCGAACGGATCGAAGCGATCGAACGGATCGCATAGGGTGGCCTCGCGCATCTCGCATCGGACGCTCGGGGTCATGGCGTGTCTCGTCGCCACACTCGGATGCGCGCACGCGCTGTCGGCACAATTCGCGTCGGCGATCGATCTCTCGTCGCGCGCCGCGCGGCCCGGCGCGGGCGAGTGGCAGAGCCAACTCGCCTTGTCGCCGTTCGCGCGCTTCGATCATCCACGACTGACGGTCGACGGGCGCTGGACGGCCATCGGCGGCGATGGACAGCGGTTGAACGGCTTCGGTAACCTTGGCGCCACCTACTTCTCGCCGACGCGCGGCGGACTCCAACTCTCGGTCGCCGGGTTCGCGGACCGCGCGATGCTGAACGAGACATTCGCCGTCACGAGCCTCGGCGCGGACACTCGGCTCTCGTACCGCGCCGGAGCGTCCGGCGCGTGGCTCGGACGCGAAGTCATGCGGGACAACAAGCCTACACCCGTTTCGCCCGTGCCTCGAGTGTCGGCAGGCGGCTGGCATCAGTGGGGCGCCACAGTGTTGACGGTTTCGTTGTCGTCGTTCGAATCGCGCGAGGGCGCACGCGGACCGAGAACGTGGCAGGAGGTCAGAACGACATCGAGACCGTCGTCCAATCCGGGCGTCTCCGACAGCGGTCGCACGCTCGACACACTGACGTTCGGCGACAGCGGGAGCACAGGCACGCCACGCCGACTGGAACGACGCCGAGGTCGCGCTGCACTGGAGCGCGGGCCCGGTCGCGCTACGTGGCGTGGTCGGCACGCGTGTGTTCACGGCCCGTCAGCCTAACGAGACGTGGGGACAGGTGCAGGGCTCGCTGGCGTTCGCACGCGACTTCGCGCTCATCGCCGCAACAGGCGTGCATCCCGCGAGCGCCGCGTACGGCATCTCCGCGAGCGCGCTTCCTCGAGCTCGGATTTCGAGTAGCGCCAAGCGTGCTCCGGCGCCCGCGTCTGCCAACGGGCGTGCGTCCGGTCGCGGTGGCGTTCGCCGTGGAAGATCGCGCGAGCGGCCAGCGAACGCTGCGCATTCGCGTGCCGAGCGCACGAAGCGTGGAGCTGAGTGGTGACTTCACAGGCTGGAAACCGATCACGCTCACCCACGCGGACGACGATCACTGGGAAACGACGCTCGCGATCGCACCCGGGATGCACCGTGTCGTTATTCGCGTCGATGGTGACGCGTGGACACCGCCGCCTGGTGTCTCGTCGGTGCCGGATGAGTTTCAGGGGACAGTCGGCGTCATCGTCATCAAGTAGACGGCGTGCAGCGCGTATAGCTGCACGCTGGGCACATCTGCCGACGGCTGCATGCTGCGGCCGCACGCCGCGCAGCTACCAGCCGTCGGTACATCACGCGCTGCCCGCCGTGCGAAAGCACCCAGCGTCACCCAGCAACAAGCACGAGCACCCAGCCACCAGCGCAGTTCTCAGTCCCCAGTTTCTCGTGACGATGCGATGGCATGCGGGGTTCAACTCCGTACCAATGACGGATGCCACGCTCGTGCGCCGGGTGCTCGAGGGCGACACGGCCGCGTTCACGACTGCTCGTGGACCGGCACGCCGCGGCATGCACGCGGTTCGCAACGCGGATGCTCGGCAACCGCGAGGACGCCGAGGACGCGACGCAGGAGAGCTTTCTCCGAGCGTATCGGTCGCTCGCGCGCTACGAGGAACGACAGGCCTTTCGAACGTGGCTGTTCCAGATTCTCGTGAATCGATGCCGCACCGCGGCCGTTCGACGACAGCGCCGTCACCGTATGTTCCTCGTGGACGACAACGCGATCGCGTCGGCCAGCGTGCGACCGGCCGCCGACTCCACCGAGCTGCGCGCGGAGTTGCAGCGTGCCATCGACGCACTCGACCCCGACCAGCGCGAGGCGTTTCTCTTGAAGCACGTCGAGCAGCTCAGCTACGATGAGATGGCGGAGGCGACCGGGGTCGGCGTGTCGGCGCTGAAGATGCGCGTGAAGCGCGCGTGCGATCGAATGCAGTGGTACTGCTGGCGGCGAGGGAGAGGTGAGCGATGTCGGAACCTGACGACCCGCGCTGGCTGGACGAGATCGGCGATGAGCTGCGCGAAGAGGTGCCGGTGCGCGCCGCGTGGCGCTCGCGTCTGCTGGACGATGTCGCACGCTCGCGCCGCCCAGCACTGGGTGACGACGTACGATGACCGCGTTCGATGACGCGAGCGCCGCGATAGCGGACGCTACTCCGCGTCGACGCCGCATCGTCCTCACAGCCGATCGCCAGCGTCGCGGCAGCGCTGCTCTTCGTGGCACTCGGCGCGGGCGTGACGTACGTGGCGCTGTCAGGTCGCGAGCCAGCACGCTGGCGCCGATCGCGTCAGCCTCTCGGGACAGCGCAACGCGCACGACGACCACACTCGTGTCGACTCACGACGCCCGCGGAGCGCGAGGTCGTGCGGTTCGAGCTCTCGGCCCCGAACGCGTCGCGCGTCGCGCTCGTCGGCAGCTTCAACGAATGGAATCCGGTCGCGACGCCACTCTCGCGCGATCCGGCGACGTGGAACGTGGATGGTCTCGTTACGTCTTCCACCGGGTCGCCACGTGTACGCGTTCGTCGTCGATGGTGACGTGACGGCCGATCCCGCCGCTCCGCGCGCGGCCGACGACGACTTCGGCTCGGCGAACTCGGTCGTGCTCGTGTCGGGGAACGCGTCATGATCGCTCGGATGCCGTCGGCCATCTCCACGCGCATCGGTCATGGTGTCGCTCATCGTGGCGTTCTCGGCTCGCCACGAGCGCGACACGGCCGTGCGCAGGAGAGTCGATCGTACACTTCCGTGCGCAGCTCTCGGCGCGACGCGCGCGACGCTCGAGCGCCTGATCGACTCGGCGCGCGTCGCGGGCCTGCCGGTCGACCCGCTGTACTCGAAGGTGCGCGAGGGTGTCTTTCGCTCGGCGGACGAGGCGCGCGTCGTCGCCGCCGTGCAGCGACTCGCGCCGCGATCTCGGCGACGCCCGTTCGGCGTTAGGCGACAGCGCCGGCGCCGAGGAGATCGCGGCCGGAGCGAACGCGCTGCGCGCCGGCGTCCGACCGGCTGACCTGTCGCGACTGCGCGATTCGCGCGGCCGGCGTGGCGATCATCCGCTGACGGTCGCGCTCGTGGTGCTCGCCGATCTCGCGACGCGCGGCGTCCCGCCGGCGATGGCCGCGGCGTCCGTGAACGAGCTCGTTGCGCGCAACGTGTCCGACGGCTCGCTGCTGTCGTTCCGTCAGAACGTCGAGCGTGACCTCGTCGGCGGCCGTTCGGCGGCGTCCGCGCTTGATGCGCGAACGAAGTCCATGATCGACGACGAGCGACGACGGCCGTAGGGAATCGGCGCAGCTGGGCCTCGGGACTGGGGCCTGGGGACTCGGCACTGCAGACAGAGGACGCCAACCAGCCATCCCGGTCGGACTCGTTGCGACAATAGCAGCAGCTCGCAGCTCGAAGCAGTAGCCCGCAGCCGTCGGCAAACAGCAAGCAGCTGCGGCAGCCCCAGAGTACCATAGCGCAACCGCGCTGGTACCCGCTCTGCACGCTCCATACATTGCGCTCGGCCATGCGACGACGACGCGAGATGACCGAGCTGCGAGACCGCCTTCAGGCCAGTCTCGGCGAGAGCTACCGGCTCGACCGTGAGCTTGGCGGCGGCGGCATGTCGCGCGTGTTCGTCGCCCAGGACACGCGACTCGGTCGCGAGGTCGTCGTCAAGGTGCTGTCGCCCGACCTCGCCGCAGGGGTCAACAGCGAGCGGTTCCATCGCGAGATCCTCGTCGCGGCGCAGCTGCAGCACCCGCACATCGTGCCCGTGCTCGCCGCCGGCGAGACCGATGGGCTGCCGTACTTCACGATGCCCTACGTCGCCGGCGAGTCACTGCGTCGCCGGCTCGACGGTGGGAAGCCGCTGCCGGTCGTCAACGCCGTCGCCGTGCTGCGCGACGTCGCGCGCGCGCTCGCGTACGCGCACGAGCATGGCGTCGTCCATCGCGACATCAAGCCGGACAACGTGCTCGTCGCCGGCGGTTCCGCGGCGGTCACGGACTTCGGCATCGCGAAGGCGCTGTCGTCGTCGCGCACGTTCGGCGCGGCGAGAACCTGACGCGCGATCGGTAACTCACTCGGCACACCGGCGTACATGGCGCCCGAGCAGGTAGCCGCCGACCCGAACGCCGATCATCGCATCGACATCTACTCGTTCGGCGCGATGGCGTACGAGCTCCTCACCGGGCAGTCGCGCCGTTCGACGGGCGACCGCCGCACGCGGTGCTGTCCGCGCACCTGACCGAGTCAGCCCGCGCCCCTCGAGACGCGAGCGCCGGACGTACCGCCGGCGCTCGCGGCGCTCGTGATGAAGTGTCTGGCGAAGAATCCCGCCGATCGTCCGCAGACCGCCGACGAGATCGTGCGCGCGCTCGAGCGCGTCGACCTCTCGGGCGACTGGCGTGCGCCGCCGGCCGAGACGGCCGCGACAGGCGGCGTCACGCACGTCGTACGGCGGCGATCGTCGCGGCCGTCGTGATTGCCGTGGCTGCTGGCGGCTGGGCGATGCTGGGAGCGGTTTCGCACGCGCGGCACCCGCCCCCAATCGCGACATGGTCGCGGTCGTTCCGTTTCGCGTCGCGACGGCCGACCCCGCGCTGCACTACCTGCGCGAAGGGATGCTCGACCTGCTCGCGGCGAAGCTGACCGGCGAGGGCGGGCTGCGCGCGACCGACCCGCGGCAATTGCTCGACGCGTGGCGAACGGCCGGCGGAACCGAATCGTCGGAGCTGCCGCGCGATGACGACGCTCGCGCTCGCGCGCCGCCTCGGCGCGGGACGTCTCCTGCTCGGCGACGTCGTCGGGACGCCGAATCGGATCGTGCTCACGGCGTCGCTGCTCGGCTCCGCGCGCGGCGACTCGATCGCGAAGCTGAGCGTCGAGGGTCCGCCCGACAGCCTCGCGTGGCTGGTGGACCGACTCGCCGCCCGACTGCTCGCCGAGACGTCGGCGGAAGGCGCGAGCCGGTCGCGCGAGCCTAACGAGTACGTCGCTGCCCGCGCTGCGCGCGTACCTGGACGGCCAGACGAAGATGCGACGCGTGGATGTCGTCGGCGCGGCGAAGGACTTCGAGCGCGCGCTCGACGCCGACTCGACGTTCGCGCTCGCCGCGCTCGGGCTGCGCATGGCGTCGTCCTGGTACGGCGACGCGACGCTGCAGCAGCGCGGGCTCGACATCGCGTGGCGCGAACGCGCGCGACTCAGCCAGCGCGACCAGGCGCTGCTGCTCGCCGTTGGCGGGCCCTCGCTACCCCGAAGCGCCAACGGCGCAGGAGCTGCTCGAGGCACGCGAGCGCTACCTCGCCGTCGCACCGGACCGCGCGGACGCCTGGTACTTGTTAGGCGACCACGTCTTCCACTACGGCTGGGTGCTCAACGTCCCGAACCCGGAGGAGCGCGCGCTCGAGTCGTTCCGCCGCGCGTCGGAGATCGACTCGAGCTACGTCGTCGGCTACCTCCACGCGCTGCCGCTCGCGCTCTCGCTCGGCGACACGGCCGCGGCGCGACGGTTCGAGCGGCTGCGACTCGCGTCGGACACGTCGCGCTACTGGTACGTGCTGCACCGCTGGCAGAAGGCGTACGCGCTGGGCGATTCCGCGCGCGGCCGCGCGATCGCCGACTCGATCGATCTGTCGCAGTACGTCTACGGGATGGATCAGATCGCGTTCTACGACGGCACCGGCGCGCCTGACGTGCAGGCGCGGCATCGACACCGCGCTGCAAGAAGGCGACCGGACGATCCGGCGCGCCGCGGGATCGAGCGGCTGGCTCACGATTTCGAGCTCGTGGCGGGACGCCGTCGGCGGCGCTGGCGCACCTCGTCGCGTCGGCGGATAGCGCCGACCGACGTGAACATCCCGATCCTCGAGGTCCGCGACGCCCTCATCGCCGACGGCGACACGACCGCGGCGCTGGAGGGCGCGCGCGCGCTTGCAGCGCTGGGAGGCGGCGTCCCATCTCGAGCGACTCGGCGCGACGCGCCAACCAGCGCGCGGCGACGCGCGTGCTCGAGCCGTGGCGTCTCTCCCACGGCGATACGTCGCAGACGCGCCGAAGCATCGATCGCCTTCGCTCCATCGCGCGCCCGCTCACGGGCGCGCGCAGAGTCGACGCCGAGGTCGAGATCGCGGCGATCGAGGCGATGCATGCGGATGTCGACGCGCAGCCCGGACCTTCGTGCGGCGACGTTGCGACTTGACTCACTGCTCCGCGTGCTCGACTACGCCGACAGCGAACCCGGGGCGAACGTCGTTCGCGAATCTCGTCGCGGCGCGATTGCTGGAGAAGCTGGGCGACATGCGCGGGGCGCTCACCGCGGCCCGCCGCCGCACGGACGCGTGGGTGCAGAACAACCCGTATCTCGGCGACGCAGCTCCGCGAGCAGGGTCGCCTCGCGGCGCTCGCCGGCGAGCGAGAGGAGGCGATCAGGGCGTATCGGCATTACCTCGCGCTACGAGCGCGATGCGGAGCCCGCGATCAGGCCGCAGGTGGAAGCCGTTAGGCGAGAGCTCAAGCAGCTCGAGAAGTCGAGCGGCGGGAAGTAACGTCCGAGCCGCGAGCCGGGAGCGCTGGCGAGACGCGCGAGGATCGCAGAGTCATCCCCAGTCGCTGAGCACGCGGACCGGCGTCAGCATGGATCCGCTCGACTCGCTGTCGCTCGCTCGGCATGCAGAGCCGAGCGGATACGGGGACTGAAACCTGATGACTCGACTGAGTGACTGGCCCACTTGGTACTGGCCATGCCGTCGCCGGATTCCAGCCGTCTCGGGCCGCTCACCCAGTCTCTCCAGCGACTTCCTAACGCGGACACCGCCGCAACAAGTCGCTTCGGCTGCGGCGCGTTCGGGTAGAGCTCGCGCGCCGCGCCGGCGTACTGACGCACGTGCTTGCAGTCCGCCTCGCGCCGCGTACGACTCCGCCAGTCGCATGTTGATCCGGTAAGCTGCCCGGATCGAACAGCGCCGCCCGCGTCGCCTGCGCCGTCGTCGTGGCCGACGTGTAGACCGACATCGCGGCGATCTGGCCGCTCGCGCGCAGCACGATCGAGCACCGCGATCACGACTGCCGCGCCAACGACTGGACCGCGAACTGTCGCCGGCAAGCGTGGCTCGCGGTCTTGCCCGGCGGGGACAGCGCTCCGACGATCGACCAGAGAAACAGACTCGGGATCGCGATCAGCACCACCGCGTCGAACGCGCCGACGATCGCGGCGATCACCACCGTCGCCGCGAGCGCAACGGCACCGAGCCGTTCGTGCGACGTCGACGCTGCACGCGCGCGCATCCACGCGCCGACGAGCGAGTCCGAACAAGCGCGAACGCGTACATCACGACCGCGGCGAACCCGCGCTCCGCCACGAACGCGACCCAGTCGCTGCTCGGCCACGGGTTCGACGTCATGCCCTTCGTCGTTGAGCGACGGATCGTTGCGCGACGCGAACTTCGGGTATTCGACCGACCAGTTGCCCGGCCCAACGCCTAACAGCGGATTCGCGACCGCCATGCGGAGCGAGTTGCGATACTGCACGAGCCGGCCTGCGCCGCTTCCTTCCTTGTAGTTCACGACGCCGCGGACGGAATCGAGGTACGGCGAGTCGCTCTTCCACTCGAGCGCGTTCGGGAGCACGAGGGCGCGCGACGACCGCCAGCGCGCGACACCCCGGCCAGCACGACGAGTCGGCGACGTCGCACCGCGTCGGCTCCAGGCATCGCGCATGCGCCATCCGAGGAGCACCATGAGCGCGCCGCCGACCATGAGCGCCAGCCACGCTGCTCGCGAGCGCGACAGCACGAGCGCCGCCGCCACGAATGCCATCCCCGCGGTACCAAGTGAAAAGCCCCACGTCCGTCGCGCCTCGATGGCGCACAGGAGCACGATCGGCGTGCCGATCGCCGACAGGTGCGCCATGAAGTTCCGATTGCCGAACGTCCCGCCCGGCGCTCGACTCAGGCTCATGTACTCCGGCTCGACGCCGTACGCCTGAAGGAGCGCGGTCATCGCACCGGCAACGATCGCGACCGCCAGACCGGTAACGAGCGCGCGCTCGTAGCCGGCGCGGCGAGTGCGCGCGCGACCCAGAAGACGTCAGGCCACTGCGCCGTGATCGCGAGCGCTCGTGTCGCCAGCCACCAGTTCGTGGCGAACAGCGCCAGACACGACGCTCAGCACGAGGAACGCGACGAGGAACGTGTCCACGCGAGAGAGTACGGGACGCGGCCGCTTCGCCAGCGCGATGAGCCCGGTGATCGCCGCCGTCGCGTGCAGCGCGAGCTCCTTCGGCACGAAGAAGCGATCGAGATCGAACGACTTGTACGGCAGCGACAGCAGAACGACCGCGAGCGCACCGATGATGACCGTCGTGAGAGCAACGACATCAGCCGCCGAGCGTGTGGAAACGCTCGTCGTCGTGTGCTTCACGCGGATGTCATCGATCGCGAGGACCGAGTTTGCTGCCATGTCGTCCACCAGTGCCAAGCGCAGTGCGACGGTTCGACGGGGAATCGCGCGCCCGGGTAACTTATCCGCGCTCGCGGGTTGCCGCCGCTGCGGGGCCTGAGGAAGGAGCTGGACGGCGGACTGGCGGATGGCGGTGAAAAGCGTGTCATCCCGAGGAGTGAAACGACGAGGGACCTTCCATGATGTCATCGTAGCCAGTCCGGCCACGAGTACTTCATAGGAGGTCCCTCGTCATGCACCCGCCTGCGGCGGGTTCCCGCGCTCCTCGGGATGACAACCTGCTTCCTACGGCCTAGCTCATCCCCCACAACGACGCGGTTTGCTTCCGCACCGGCTGCGGGATCAGCTCGGACTCGACGTCGCCGCGCGGGAGCGTCAGCGTGAACGTGGAGCCCTGACCGTACACGCTCGTCACTGCAAGGTCGCCGCCCATGGCGCGCGCGAGCTCACGGCTGATCGACAGGCCGAGGCCAGTGCCGGCGGACGCCCGCGTTAGGCCGTTGTCGAGCTGCACGAACGGCTCGAAGATCGCATCGAGCTTCTGCGGCGGAATCCCCGGACCCGTGTCGGTCACGCGGATCTCGATCGCATCGATCGAGTCGAACGCAATCGACGTCGATGGCGCCGTGGCGCGGCGTGAACTTGCACGCGTTCGACACCAGGTTCACGACGATCTGTCGCACCTTCTCGCGATCGGCGCGGACGATCAGCTGATCCGCGGCCGCACGCCAACCGTACGTCGAGCTCCTTCGCATCGATCAGCGGGCGACAGAGGGGGTCCACCGCGAGGCGAATGTCGCGGACCGGCAGCGGCCGTGATCCGCAGCTCGACCCGGCGCGCGTCCACTCGCGCGAAGTCGAGCAGGTCGTTGATGATCGCGAGCAGGTGACGCTCGTTCGACTCGATGCGCTTGAGGATCGAGAGCTGCTCCTCGCTCAATGCCACCGTAGATCCCCATCTCGAGCAGCTCGAGGTAGCCCTGGATCGCGGTGAGCGGCGTGCGCAGCTCGTGGCTCATCATCCGCAGGAAGTCCGTCTTCGCGCGGTTCGCTTCCTCGGCCGCTGTGCGCGCCGTCTGCTCCTGCTCGAGGACCGCGGTGCGCTGCAGTTCGAGCTGACGCCGATCGGCGATGTAGCGACGAATGTTCGCCAGTGCGAGCGCGGCGGCAATGAACGAGACGAGCAACCCGATCGCGAGCAGGATGCCGGCGTCGCTCGCACGCGCAGCCTGCTCGCGGGACCGCGCGGCGAACAGGATTCGCTGGTCGTCGCGGAACTCACGAAGCAGCGCGTCGACACGATCGTGCATGTCGGTGATGTCCTCGATCTCGCATCGCGATCGCCGCGGAGTCCAGTCCGCGCTGCTGCCGGAGGTTCGCGATGCTGCTCGAGATCATCGAGATGGGCCGCAAGCACGGGCGCGAGTGAGTCCGCGCGGGCGCTCGAGGCAGCATCCATAGTGCAGCAGCAATGGCGCGGAGCCGCTCGACGTTGCGCTCCGCGCTGCACGCGCGCCTGCTCGAATCGATCGCGGTCGTCGACGTTGCCGCCTAACACGTAATCACGCTGCGCGATTGCGGCGTCATCGATGCTGGCGCGCAGCATGTCGACCTGCTCGATCACGGCCTCGGTGTCGCCTGCGCTGCGCGTCGCCACCGCGAGCTTGCCCAGGCTGACGTATGAGAGCGTACCAATCAACGCGACAGCGACGACGCCGGAGCCGAAGTTGAGGCTGACTTTTTCGTAAAGCGTGAGCGTCATGTGCGCTTACCCGTTTCAGACGCCGAGATGCATTTCAGCGACGTCTACCACAGGAGCGGTGAGACGATCGCGTTCATTGTCGCTGACAGAATCAGTCGTGGTCCGCCCAGCGCTGTATACGTTTGCCCCGGGCGCCGGACTATGCAACCCTCGGTCGCAGTGACCGAACTACGGAAGTCGCCCAGCCGGCCAGGAGAATTCTCTCATCTAACCAACCGACGTGCGAAAAGTCGCTGCGTCACAAATTAGGATAACGTGGACGGCACGCTAGTACCGTGATGTACGTCGCAAGGTGGCTCCAAGCACACTGATGCAACGGATGCGGAATACTTGCTAACCACGGCCTAACTCTGCCGAACCCGGGCTCTGCGACCATCATTGCGCCTGATCATTGCAAGCGCGTTGTCGCGTTTCGAGCCGCCTGGTATCGATTGGGTACCGGCGGCGCCCACTAGCGAGGAGCAGCCAATGCACGCACGCACTGACCCCAATCCGTGGCCCGAGCCGGACCCGAATCCGACCCCAATGCCCGATCCCCGTCCCGATCCAGTCCCTTACCGGGGCGACCCTCCGGTGCGGATCGTCGACCTTCCGCCTAACACGCCCACCCCCGGCATCCCCGTGGAGCCGACGTAGGGTGACCAGTTGGGGTCAGACTCGAGTCTGACCCCAACTGCGACCAGAACCATCAGCCCGGACGCCCTGTCCAAGCCTCTGACCTGACCGGCACGTCGCCGATCCAGACTCGAGCACCTCGGACGAGGGAGTCATGCGCGACATCCTGCACGACCTTCGCTATTCCGTTCGGAGCCTCGCCCGGACGCCCGGCTTCGCCCTGCTCGCCATCCTGACGCTCGCGCTCGGCATCGGCGCCAACAGCGCCATCTTCAGCGTCATCAACGGCGTCATCCTCAAGCCGCTCGGCTACCCCCAGTCGGACCAGCTCGTGATGATCACGAGCCAGTTCCCTACCCTGGGGTTCGACAAGTTCTGGGTCTCACCACCCGAGTATTTCGACCTCCGCGAGCGCGCAAAATCGTTCAGCGAGATCGGCGCCTACCGATCGACCGCCGTGAACCTCAGCGAGGGGGATACGCCGGAGCGGGTCAACGCCGTCAGCGCGAGCTCGTCCCTCTTCAAGGTGCTCGGCGTCCCGGCCTACCGCGGGCGTGTGTTCAACGAGCAGGAGGACCTCCCGAACAGCGAACCGGTCGCGCTGGTCTCGTACGAACTGTGGCAGCGCGCGTTCGCCGGGAATGCAGGGTTGGTTGGGAAGCAGATCGATATCGAAGGCCGCAAGGTGCTGGTCCTCGGCATCATGCCCCGCGGCTTCGACATCCACGATGCCAAGGCCGAGGTCTGGTTTCCGCTGGGGCTCGACCCCGCGAACCGCCAGAATCGAGGCTCCCACTTCCTCTATCTCGTAGGACGGATGAAGCCGGGGGTGGGACTCCGTCAGGCGAACGCCGAGCTGAATCCGATGCTCGCGCAGTGGGGGCAGATCACGCCCAACACGCACGTACCGGATCCCGTGAACCATCGGATCCAGTACGCGTCGCTGCAGAGTGACGTCGTCGGCAACATCGTGCGCGCACTGTGGGTCCTGCAGGTCGCCGTCGGATTCGTGCTGCTCATTGCCTGCGCGAACATGGCGAACCTGCTGCTCGCTCGCGCCGAATCCCGGCACCGCGAGTTCGCGATCCGCACGGCGCTAGGCGCGGGTCGTGGCCGTCTGCTGCGACAGTTCATGGCGGAAGGCGTGACGCTCGCGGTGCTGGGCGGCGCGGCTGGTCTCGCACTCGCGTACGGCGGGCTCAAGGCACTGATCGCGGCCAACCCGAACAGCCTTCCGCGATCCGCGGACATCGGGCTCGATGGGTCGGTGGTGCTGTTCACGGTGCTGACCGCCCTGCTCACGGGCGTCGTCTTCGGCCTCGCGCCACTCCTTCACGTTGGACAGCGTGCCGTGAGTCTCGCGCTCAAGGAAGGGGGGACGCGCACGACGGCGACCATCACGCGCAATCGTGTGCGTCGAGGTCTCGTGGTGACGGAGGTCGCGCTGGCGGTGATGCTGGTGGTCGGCGCGGGGCTCATGCTCAAGAGCTTCTGGAAGCTCATGCGCTTCGATTCCGGCTTCGATCGTGCGAACGTGTCCACCTTCGGGCTCGTACTCCCGGCGTCGAAGTATCAGGACCAACAGCGACGCGTCGCGTTTTTCCGCGACCTCACGAACCGGCTCAAGGAGACGCCCGGCGTGCAGGCCGCGGCGGCAATGCAGGGGCTGCCGCCGTTCCGCCCGGTCGACGCGAACGACACGCAGTTCGAGAACTACCAGCATGTGCAGGGTGGGCCGCCCGCGAACGTCGACTACTACCAGTCGGCGACAGTCGACTACACGACGGCGATGAAGATTCCGGTGCTGGAAGGGCGAACGTTCGGGCCGCAGGACGGTGCGACGACGACACCGGTGGTGCTCGTCAACGAGACGCTCGCGAAGCTGTACTGGCCCAAGGAGAGCGCGCTCGGACATCGCATTCGCACGTGCTGCGGCGACAAGATCCCGTGGGCAACGATCGTCGGTGTCATGAAGGACGTGAAGCAGGGCGGTATCGATCAGAAGACGGGCACGGAGCTGTACTTCCTGTACGATCAGACGGTGGCACTCTTCGGCGCCGCGCCGCGCAACATGAACGTCGTCGTGCGGTCGACGCTCCCGCTCGAATCGCTCGGCCGCGTGGTGCGTGAGCACGTGAACGCCATGGACCGCACGCTTCCGATCGTGCAACTACGGACGATGGACGACGTGTTCGCCGATTCCGTGGCGCGGCAGCGGTTCCTCGCGCAGTTGCTCGCGATCTTCGGTGGGCTCGCGCTCGTGCTCGCCGCGGTCGGGACGTACGGCATCCTGTCGTATCTCGTGACCGAGCGGCAGCGAGAGATCGGCATCCGGATGGCGTTAGGCGCGGATCGTGGTCGCGTGCTGTCGATGGTGCTGCAGCAGGGTTTGTCGACGACCGTAATCGGTCTCGTGCTCGGCGTCGGCGGCGCACTCGGCCTCACGCGCCTGGCATCGTCGCTTCTGTTCGAGGTCAAGCCCTCGGATCCGCTCACGTTCGTGGCAGTCGCGGGGATGATCACGCTCGTTGCCTTGCTGGCGTGTGTGGTTCCAGCGCGCCGAGCGACGCGGGTGGACCCAATGGTGGCACTGCGCGAGGAGTAGGGGCTCAGGAAGGAGGCCGGAGGCCTCAGGAAGGAGGAGGGCGGAAGGCGGGTGGCGGCGGCGGTGAAGCAAGCGTCATCCCGAGCGACAGCGAGGGACCTTCTCGAACGCTCTTGTGGCCGGCAGACCTACGATCGCGTCACAGCAGGTCCTCGCTTCGCTCGGGATGACACGCGGTCGCTCGGGATGACAACGCTTCCGCGAGGATGACATATTGGGCGCGGGAGCCATATTGGAGTAATGCCCAAACCCCGGTGCGTCATGCCCATCCGTCGGTCCTTCCGGTTCGTCGCTGCCGTGCTGCTGACCCTCCTCGTCCCGAGCCGAGTCCGGGCGCAGGAACCCGTGACCGTCATCCGCGCCGCGCGCGTGCTCGACGGGACCGGGCGCGCCGTCCCGAACGCCATCATCGTCGTCCGCGGCTCGCGCATCGTCGCGCTCGGGCCTAACGCGAGCATTCCCGCCGGCGCGCGCGTGTACGACCTCGGCGCGCTCACCGTGCTGCCCGGCATCATCGACGCGCACGACCACCTGGCGTGGCACTTCAATCCGCAGGGCCGCTACCACGCCGGCAACGACGGCGAGACCGAGTTCGAGGGCGCGCTGGCGATTGCCGGCAACGCGAACGAGACGCTCCGCTCAGGCATCACGACCGCCCAGAGCCTCGGCTCGCGTGAGGACAAGGCGCTGCGCGCCTCGATCGCGAGCGGCGCGATCCCCGGACCTCGACTGCTGACGTCACTCGTTCCGCTCACCGAGCGGAGCAGCCCGGACACGCTCCGCCAGCTCGTGCGCGAACGAAAGCAACAGGGCGCGGACGTGATCAAGCTGTTCGCGTCCAAGAGCATTCGCGATGGCGGCGCCCAGACCATGACGGACGAGCAGCTCGCCGCGGCCTGCGGTGAGGCGAAGAGCGTCGGTCTGCGCAGCGTCGTTCACGCCCATAGCGCGGAGAGCATGCGGGCGGCCGCGCTCGCCGGGTGCTCGCAGATCGAGCACGGTGTATTCGCCACGCCAGAGGTTCTCAAGCTGCTGGCCGAGCGGAAGGTGTACTTCGATCCGCAGGTGTGTCTCGTCTTCCGCAACTACCTCGACAACCGCGCGAAGTACAACGGCATCGGCAACTACAACGATTCCGGGTTCGCGTCGATGGAGCGCGCGCTGCCACTGGCGGCGAAGATGTACAAGCAAGCGATCGCCACACCGGGGCTCGACGTCGTGTACGGCACCGACGCCGTCGCGGGCGCGCACGGCCGGAACGTGGAGGAGCTGGTCTGTCGCGTACGCGACGGTGGCCAGAAGCCGATGGACGCGATCGTTGCGGCGACGTCGCTCAACGCGCGCGCGATGGGAATGTCCGACTCGTTAGGTACGATCGCCGTCGGGCAAGCTCGCCGACATCATCGCCGTCGATGGCGATCCGTCGCGCGACATCGAGGCGTTGAGGCGCGTCCTGTTCGTGATGAAGAATGGCCGAGTGTACCGGAACGACCGTTAGGCAGGCCGCACAATGCCACTGAGCGGCTACAACTTCACCGAGCGAGTGAGAAAGGTCCTCGCGATGGCACGCGAGGAGGCGGCTCGTCTTCACCACGAGTACGTGGGGACCGAGCACATCCTGCTCGCGTTAGTCCGCGAGGGCGAGGGCGTCGCCTCGACCGTCCTGCAGAATCTCAGCGTGCGATCTCGACGAGGTTCAGCAGAAGGTCGAAGACATCGTCAAGACGGGGAGAGCGTCGACGCGACGACGGGGCCCGACTTGCCGTACACGTCGCGCGCCAAGAAGGTGCTCGAACTGGCCATGGCGAGGCCCGCGAGCTGAGTCACAGCTACGTCGGCACCGAGCACCTGCTCCTCGGTGTCATCGCCGAGGACAAAGGGATTGGCGCGCAGGTGCTGCAGTCTCAGGGGGTGACGCTCGAGCGTGCGCGCGCCGAGACCGTGAGGCTTCTGGGCCCCGAGCTGGCGCCGGCAACGTCTCGCCGATGCCGGCCGCGGCGCACCCGGCGGCGTCCAGGGTACGCGCGCTCGCGCAGTCCGTACGGCGTGGCGATCGTCGAGGACTTCACGGGCCGCGCACGCGACGCGCTCCGCGCGGCGTACGACGAGGCGAACAGCCGCCACCACGACGCGGTCGAGCTGTCGCACGTGCTGCTGGCGCTCGCGTCACGCGAGGACGGCATGGCGGCCGTGCTGCTCGATCAGGTCGATGGGCTCGCGGAAGCGGCGTCGTCGAGGCGCTGGTCGAGCGTCTGCCCGACAAGGAGAAGCCGCGCCGACCGCCAGCCGGTGCAGCTGTCGCCAGACACGCAGCAGGTGCTCGACAACGCGCTGGTCGAGGCGAGCAAGGACGGCCATCGTCGCGCGGGAACGCAGCATCTGCTGCTCGCGGCGCTCGATGCACTGCCGATTGCTCTGGCCGCCGCGTGCGCTCAGCTCGGGCTTACGGCGAAAGCGACGCGTACGGTGTATGAGAGAATGAGGGAGTAGAAGGCCGGGAACGGGGAACCGGGAGACGGGAACGGGGACTGGACGTGAAAACCCTCGGGAGGCTCACTCTCGCGAGAGAAGCGTCCCGAGGGTTGTCCCGTTCCCCGTTCCCAGTCTCCCAGCTTCCCGTCTTACTGCTCGACCAGAATCAGATACTTCGATCCGCCCCAGAAGGCGTTCGGGTCCGAGATCTTGAGCGAGCCCTTCACCATGCCCTTCTTCGGATCCATGCGGCTCGGCGAAGTGCATGTCCTGCCGAGTCACGATGCGGTAGGTCTTGTTCGGATTCGGCAGGCTCGATGCGTGAGGTCCTTGAGCTTCGAGATCGTCTGGAACTGCGCCGGCTCGAGGTGCCGAGCGGCGACGATCGTCTTGCCACGGCCGAACATCAGCTTCGTGCCGCCTTCCTTCTTGATCACGCCGCGCTTGATCAGATCCTTCTCGGAACCGATCGCGACGAAGACCGAGTCCTCACGCGCCGTCATCTCGGTCGTGCGGGCGATGAGCACCGTGTTCGCGCCGGTCAGGCTGTCGACGCGCTGCGTGAGCGACGACGATCTCGGCCTGCTGACGCTCGACGGTCGCCTTCATGTCCTGGATCGAGCGCTCGTACTCGGCGAGCCGCTGAACCTGCTGCGAATCGACCTGCGCGTGCGCGAGCTCGTCCTGGCGCATCTTGCGGACGCGCGCTTCGCTGGCGTTGAGCCGCGAGATGAGCGCGCGGACCTTACCCTGAATCGTCTCGAGCTTGCTCGAGGCGTTCGCTTCGGTCTCGGCGACGTTCGAGACGGTCGATTTCTTGCTGGCCTTGATGCCGCGGACGGCGGAGAGGTCCTTGTCGATCTCGCTGATGAGGCGCGCGCTCGTGGCGGCGTCGCCGATGATCGCGCTCTGCTCGCTGAGCTGGCGCGTCTTCTCGGCGATCAGGCTGTCCTTCTGCCTGAGCAGTGAATCCTGGCCGGCGTAGCTGAGGGCGGGCGTGCCGTCGGCGTTGCTTACGGGGTTGCTCCTTGCACGCGACGGCCGTCGCGGCGAGAGCGAGGGCGAAAATTCGTCGGTTCATGCGGTCTCCACGATTAGTGCCTGTATTTGATCGATCGAGACGACGAGGGCTGCGAATCGCGCCCAGGTCGATATTGTGACGATCGAAGCCTGAGTTGTGATACCAAGGTTGCTGTTTCGGCGCCGCAAACGGAGTGACGGCGGTCACAGCCGAATGGCTGAAATTTGTTAGGCGTGGCTAATCGGCTGTCATTCCGAGCGGAGCCATGTCATTCCGAGCGAGCGCCGGAGGCGCGGAGTCGAGGAATCGCGATCGTCCCGGTAGAGGGCCCTCTACCGGGACGGTCGTCGATTCCTCGACTGCGCTGCTCGCTCGCTCGGAATGACAACCCGCTCGGAATGACCCTCTGCCTAACGAACAGGTCAGGTCGACCGGTCAAGCTTGGCTGAGCCGGACGGACCGACCACGAATCGCGTAGCTCCGATCACCGCCTGGTGAGCTCGAGCGGTGGCATCGTCAACGATACTCGCGTCGACAGTGCCCTGATCCGGAGCTCCGCATGCGCTCGATCATCCAATGCGGCGGCACCATAACGCTGCTCGCAACGCTGCTCGCGATCCCAACTGTCGCCCGCTCACAGGCGACCACCGCGCCACACACGCCGCGGGCACCGGTGTGGGCCACGCTCTCGCTCGGACGGGGCGACCTCAAGGTGAACTGTGCGATCTGCCGCACCACGGACCAGACCTCGTGGGCCGCGGATGTCACCGTTGGCGGGTGGATCAATGCGCGGACGACCCTCGGCGGCGAGCTCGGGGCATGGCGGCTCGCAGGCGACGAAGCCACGCAGCGGGTGATGATGGTCAGCGCGGTGAGCCAACTCTATACGTCGTCGTGCCTCACGCGACACTCGTGCAGGGCTTCAACAGGCGCCTGTACCTCGACGACGAGAAGGTGACGAGCGGCTCGCAGTTGAAGCTCGTCCGCTTCGGTCTTGGGGTGGGGTGCGTCGATGAGCCGCGCTGTTCGATGGGCTGTCACCGCCGTGGCCGTGTTCACTGGTGCCGTCGCCTGCGCGAGCGACGAAGTCGCCGCGCCAATGCCCGCGGTCGCAACCGATCCGTCCCGCGCGTTCAGCCTCTGGGCGCCAGGGCCTAACGACACATGCACGAAGGAGCAGCACGATGCGTACTCCGTCGTCGGCCCCGACGGCAAGCTGTATCCGACGTGGCATCCACCGGTCGATCCGGCATCCGGGTGTTCGTTCGGCCACGAGCATGGACGCGATCCGCACGGCTCGCATCTCTACCGACTCGTCGGTGACATGCCGTTAGGCGTCGCGAACGAGGCGCTGGAGACGTTCGACCCCGCGAATCCCCGCCGCGAGGACCACGTCGGTCACAAGATCGAGTGGGAGAACGACGTCCCAATGCGCGTGAACGCCGGCGTCGCGTCGGCCATCCTGCAGGTGACGTGCGACGTGATGATCAAGCTGCACCAGGGCACTCATTCGAAGGACGCATTCACGAACAACCTGCACGAGATGGTCTATCACATCCGTTGCAACGACGGATCCGAGGCGCACCTGACGTTCATGGCGGCCATCGGAACGCCGGGCGAGTTCGTGCGCTCGTGCAACCAGGAGCAGAGCGTGAAGGTCGGCCCGGCGACGCCGCCGAACTCGCCTAACGGCGGCGGCCGGCGCATCATCCCGGACGCGGCGTGCGTGCAGCAGTTCCTCGTCATGAACGACGGCAACAGCTCGGACTTCGGCTCAGGCTTGCACGAGAGTTGGCAGACGTCGAACGACATCAGGACGGCCGACGGTCGCTCGATCGCGTCATTCGATCCGTACTTCCAGGTCAACTTCCCGAGCCGGTACTACGACCCTGCCCTGCCCGGCATCACGGCCGGCCTGTGGACCTTTGCTTCCTCCGACGACGCGCGCGCGGGCGGCGCGTGCCAGGAGTCGATCCGGAACGGCGCGACGGCCGGCGTCGCATACGACGACCCACGCTCGGCATTCAACGGCGTCGAGCGGTTCATCGACGTCAACTCGATTCGTATCGACAACCGCGACGGTCCGGCGGTGTGGTACACGAACCCGTTTGGCCGAGGCGGCCGAACGGAGCCGTTCCCGGGCTCGGTCCGGCAGGTGCTCTCGAAGGTGAACAACAGCGCACTCCGGATCTCGGGCCCTGGCTTGGGCTTCGATCGATTCTACGGCGGCGCGAAGACGCACGCGCCGAACCCCGTCAGTGCGAGTCAGACTCGAGTCAGACGTCGGAACGATCAATCGAGTCAGACTCGAGTCTGACCCCGTCTTCCGGGACGATAGCACGTCGCGCTCCGACAGCCGTCGTTCGAAAGAACGTGGGACGAACCGGCCAGGTATGGAAACCCCGACATGGGGTCGCGCCGTAGAGGAGGGACTCTGATCCCGCCGAGGCCGGAGCGTGCATCTATCTCGTGGGGTGGTAGTTCTTGGATTGCTGACCGCTGCCTTTGCTGGCCATACCCGTTCACTGATTGCTCAGGCGGCGCAGACCGACGGCCGAGCCCGCGCCGACTCCGCGCGCACGCGCATCGTGCGCCCCGAGCGGGCACGCCAAACGCCAAGGCGCAGACCGGACGCGTCACCGTGGCACTCCCGCCGCGGGCGGCTGCCCGACCTGGAACCTGCCATCGCCGCGGCCGCGTACCGCGATGCACGAGCGCGCGAGATCATCGACCACGCCCGCCTCGCCCGCGTGCGCCAGGACTCGACCCTAACGAGCTACGACGCGACGGTGAAGCAGCGCCTCTCGGCCGGCCTCAACGTCAAAGCGATCGGCCGCGACCGGCTGCTCTTCCGATCCGAGCTCGCCGCACGCGTACGGTGGAACCAGGCGAACCGCGTGTGGGTGGACGTCCTCGGTGCGCGCACGGCAGTCCCTGTGTCGTTCGCCGGAGTGAAGGTGCTCACCGGCATCGCCGAGCTCGTCCCGATTCCGTACTTCGCCGGCAGCGAGCGGCTGATGTGGTGGGTCAACATGGACGAGGACAAGGATGACGACGAGGACATGTTCTCGTACGTGCACCCGCTCGAGCGTGGCGCCGAGGCGGTCTACGAGTACCGCTCCGGCGACTCCGCTCTGATTCGTCTGCCGGGCGGCAAGGAAATCTCACTGCGCGAGGTGACCATCCATCCGCGCGAGGCGAGTCCCGACCTGATCGTCGGCTCGCTGTGGTTCGAGGCGGCGGGCGGGCAGCTCGTGCGCGCCGCATTCAAGCCCGCGGCACCGATGGACATGATGAAGGTCATTGGCGAGGACTCGTTCGAGGACGTCCCGGCGCCGATACGTGCGACCTTGCTCACGCCGGCCGAGTTCACGGTCGAGTCGTTCACCATCGAGTACGGACTCTACGGAGAACGTTGGTGGCTGCCGCGTTCGCAGACGGCGCGCGGCGAGATGCACATGGGGTTCACTCGCTCGGTCGCGACCATCGATCAGAGCTTTCGCTACGCCTCGGTAAACGGCACCGACTCGCTTCCCACCGTCCCTGCGTCCGCGCGGCGATTCGGAGCGGACTTCGGCAAGGATGTCGGGACCGTCGTCGGCGGCGTGGTCGATGGCGTCGTGCCGGGGAAGCAGTTCAAGCGACGCGATGACACGCTCGACTGCGCGAAGGGCGACACCGCGGTGCACCGCGAGCGTCGCGGCGACGTTCGCATGACGATCAGCATGCCATGCGACACCGACGCGCTGATCCACTCGCCAGAACTGCCGAAGTCGATCTTCGACGCAGGCGAGGAGCAATTCGGTCTCGCCGATGCGCGTGCGCTGGCGAAGGATCTCGGGCTGGATACCGAGCTGGCCGAGTTGTCAGGCTCATCGTCGTCATCGACGACGACGACGGTCTCGTACGGCTGGCGGCGCGGCCTGATGCGGTACAATCGAGTGGAGGGTCTCTCGGTCGGGGCGTTAGGCGAGCGCGCGCTCGGGAAGCGCTACGACGGCAGCGCGCTCGTGCGTTTGGGGACCGCGGACCTCATGCCTAACGTCGAGCTGCGCGTCGCCCGTGGTGACGAGCGTCGGTCCATTGGCCTGACGGGATATCACCGCCTCGACAGCGCGAACGACTGGGGAGACCCATTCGGCATCGGTGGATCGCTCTCGGCGCTCGTGTTCGGTCGCGACGAGGGCTACTACTACCGGAGCTCGGGTGTGGAGATGACGGGAACGCGAGCGCCGGAAGCGTGGTCGAGCATCACGTGGCGCGTGTTCGTGCAGCGCGAGCACGACGCGCCCGCCGAGACGGACATCTCGCTGCCGAACGCGTTCCGCGGCGCGACGTTCGAGCCTAACGTGACGGCGATTCCCGCCAGCGAAGGTGGGGCGAACGCTCGGCTCCGAGCCGCACACGGGCTCGACCCGCGCGGCCTTCGCCTCTCCGCCGACCTGCGCGCCGAGGCAGCCGCGGGCACGTTCGACTACACGCGTGTGGCCGCGGACTTCACGGCGTCGCGGTATCTGTTTCGCAATGTCGGGCTGGCGCTCATGGGCGGCGCCGGTACAAGCGGAGGAACGCTCTCGCCGCAGCGGGAGTGGTTCATTGGGGGAACGCATACGGTTCGCGGATTTGCGCCGGGAACGTTGACGGGCGACTCGTACTGGCTCGCGCGCGCCGAGCTCGGGTTCGGCGGCTCGGTCATCCGGCCCATTGTCTTCTATGACGCGGGCTGGGCGGGATCTCGCTCGGAGTGGAGTCGATCGTATGGAAACATTCGTGGCGCCGGCGCGGGGCTGTCGTTCCTCGATGGATTGGCGCGGATCGATCTCGCTCGCGGCGTAGACCCGCGCACGGTGTGGCACGGGCATCTGTATGTCGAGGCTTCGTTCTAGGTACGGCGATGCTGGGCACGGCCTTGCATTTCGGCACCGTCGCGCCACGGCCGGTGGGAACTGCGATTGAACGGATTTACACGGAAACGGCCGGATACTCGCTCAGATGTTGTCATTCCGAGCGGGGCCGCGGAGCCATGTCATTCCGAGCGAGCCGAAGCCGAGTCGAGGAATCGTCGATCGTCCCGATAGAGAGGCCCTCTACCGTATGACAGTCGCGATTCCTCGACTGCGGCCCTTCGGGCCTTCGCTCGGAATGACATAGCCCTCGACTGCGGCCTGACGGCCTCCGCTCGGAATGACAGCAACCGGCCGATGGCGTCTCACGCGCCCATCGTTTGCACTCGGCGGAGCAGCGCGGCCGCCTGGCTCGGGGCCGGGCCGTCGATCAGGTCGAAGGCCAGGGCTACCTCCAGCGCCTGCTGCACCAGCTTCACGTTGCCGCGCGTCCGCGCGCGGCGGAGAACGATCGTCAGCAGCAGCGATGCGAGGGCGTCGCGTTGATCCGGCGCGAGGGCGACCAGCGGCTCGACCCAGCACGGACTCGAGCCGTCATCACCGATGAGTGCCATCACGGCCGCGGTGGCGCCGCGCGCAGTAACGCGCCGGTCGTACGATGGCCGGCGGCTCGCGGCCCGGGGCCAGCGCCGCCGCGCAGAGGGCGCCCATCACGTACGTGCTGTGATAGGACGTCTCCAGCGCGATTCGCGCTCGATCATCACCCGCGAACGGCCTGTACCGCGTCTCGCCTAACGCGGCGCCCGGCAGGAAGCCGAGCGTGTCCTGGAGATTGGCGACGATGCTGAACGCGAACGTCGCGGCCGGCGTCCACGCGAGCCCGAGCATCGGCCACGTCATGAGTACTTCCGCCGTCAGGTCGAAGTCGTTCGAGTCGAGGCTCAACGCCAGCGCGGCATCCGCGTCCGCGGTAATGGCCGCTGGCGACCGCAACCCGGCAATGCGTTGGCGGCCCACGTCGCTGGCGTACATGACGGCACGCGTGAACGAGCAAATGTCGTGACGTGTAGCGCCAAGCGCGTCGATCGGCCTGCCGAGCATGGAGTCGGCGACGAGATCGGCATCGCGACGCGTGGGTGGCTCGACGGCGCTCCAGAGCCGCGCCAGCCACGCCTGTTCCAGCACGCGATGCGGCAGCCGTTCGGGTCCGAAGTTCGGACCCATGGCCAGGCTCCGCGAAAGCAGCGCGTCGACGCGTGGGTCGGGGAACCCGAGGCGACTGAGGATGATGTGTCCGATCGAACGGTCGCGAGCCGTGGCCGGATCGAGGCACATGCCGGCAAGGACATCGTCGTGGCGCGCGTGCGGAAGCAGCAGCACGGCGAGCGTTTCGAATCGCTCACGGATCCGTTCGTCCAGCGTCGAGAGCGGCTCGACGCAGAGCAACAGCATTGCCGTATCGGAGACGGCCTTCTCGCGCATCCGTCCAGCAACGCTGACGTCTCGCGTAGCGGGGACAGGCGCTGCGGTCGTGTCGGCCATGGACCGAACCATTCGCAGCGCCAGATCGAGGACATCCACGACTCTGCGGATCAGATCCGCATGATCCCAGCGAACGACAGGATTGGCCGGCATGGACACGGCCGCTGTTGCGTTAGGCAATGACATATGCCTGCACATCGCTGGGGGAGCCCGTCATCCCTTCACCCGGGCATCGTATTGCGACAGGAGCGTCCCGGTGCCCGAAATCGATCGCATTGCTGCACACGAACGCTTCGGTGGCTTCCCGGTGGCGTTCCGTTCGTACGTCCGGCATGACACCAACCTCCTACGGAGTTGAACCACTCGACGCCGCACGACGTCACTCGGCTGTCGAGTGCCCTGCAAGATCAACTCGGCTATGGCGTCTGATAACTGGGGGAAACCCTAGTCACGAGCTTCCGGGCGCCGACAGGAAACGGCTGGAACTGCGGAACGGCAACTGCAACTGCAACTGCAAGACAGGATGGCCAGGATTGGCAGGATTAACACGATGACGGCCTCACGTCGAGCGGCGACTCGGCGGGGCCTAACGAATGTGGGAACAGCATCTCAGCGAGAGTGGCGTCCCGAGCAGCCGTTCCTCTCATACCTGGGCTCGTTGCGCGAGGCCGAGCGCGAACGGAGGCTCTGTTCAATCCTGTCCATCCTGCCAATCCTGTCATGCAGTTGCAGTTGCCGGACGTTTTCGAAACGGCTCTCGGGGAGAGTAGCATCCCGAGCGGCCGTTGCCCTATTCCCGGCTCATTGCGACAGCAAGCGTGGATGTAGAGCCGTCATCCTGTAAATCCTTGCCATCCTGGCTATCCTGTCGTGCTGTTCTTTCACTATTGCAGCACTCGAGACCCCGTGCGATCGTTCCACTCACCTGGTGACTGGAGCGAACGCGTGGCACGAACTCCGCCCGAAATGCTTCAGGGCACGGTCGACATCCTCATCCTGCGCACGCTGGCGTGGGAGCCCATGCACGGCTACGCCATATCGCGCTGGCTCGACGCCCGCAGCGACGGCGTCCTGACCGTCGACGGTGCCGCGCTCTACCAGGCCCTCCACCGCCTCGAGAACCGCAAATGGGTCTCGGCCACGTGGGGTGTATCGGAAAACAACCGCAAGGCGAAGTACTATGCGCTGACGGCGGCGGGAAAGGCGCAACTCAGAGCCGAGTCGGCAGTGTGGAAGACGTACGCCGAAGCGGTCGCCAAGGTGCTGAGCCCAGGGTGAGGATGCGGTCATGCCTAACAAGCCATCACGGATCTTCCAGCTGCCGTGGCGCACACGCAATCAGATCGTGCGCGACGTGGACGCCGAGCTGGCCTTCCACCTCGAGATGCGCGTGAGCGAGCTCGTGGCCGCCGGTGCCGATCCCGAGCAGCGCGCGTCGCCGAGCAGGCGAGGAGTTCGGCGATCTGGAATTCACGCGCGCGTACTGTCGTGAGGTCGACGAGCGAACGAATCGCGAGACCTGGCTCGCGGATACGCTGACCGAATGGCGCCAGGATATCCGCTATGCGTGGCGCACCATGCGGTTCGCGAACCCGTCGTTCGCCATCGTGTCGCTCGTGACGCTCATGCTGGCAATCGGGCGAACACCGCGATTTTCAGCGTCACGCGTGCGGTGCTGCTCAGTCCCCTGCCCTACGGACGCCGTCGTCACTCGTGGCGGTGTACGAAACGCCACGCTCCGCGCCCGCGAGCCGCAATCCGCTCTCGGTACCGAACCTCGTCGACTACAGGGCGGCACAGCACACGCTGACGGGGCTGGCCGCGTATGACGATCGCTCGATCACGTGGCGTCCGACGATCGGACCCCGGTTGCTGACGAAGCATGCTCGGTACGGGGCAACCACGGTTCGAGCTGTTGCAGGTCGCCGTGGCGTTAGGCCTGGTGAGCGTGGTCGTCGTCGCGTGTCTGGTCCCGGCAGCACGTGCCATGCGCGTCGATCCCATCACGAGCCTGCGCGCCGAGTAGGTAGTTGAAACACTACTGCGGAGGCGGCTATTGTGGCGGCGTGTAGCGCTCGTTCGTGGGCGCCGCGCCAAAGCCCGCCTGTGTGCCTCCGCCGATGACGTAGATCGCCTTCCCGACAGTCGCCGCGCCGAGGCCGTGTCGCGGCGTCGGCATGTCGGCCACGCGCCTCCAGGAATTGCGAGCGGGATCGTATTCCTCGTTATGCGGAAACACTCCGGGCGCTTCGCCGCCGAATACGTACAGCTTTCCGCCCGACGCGGCGGCACCCAACCCACCGCGCGCGGTCGGCATGTCAGTCAGGCGTTGCCATGTATTCGTCGCCGGCGAGTACGCTTCGAGCGTGGCAAAGTTGGCCGGCGCCCGCCCGCCGGCGACGAAGACGCGGTCGCCTATGACAGCGGCGGCCAGATGCTCGCGCGGCGTCGGCATCGGTGCGAGCGACGTCCAGCTGTCGGTAGCCGGATCGTAAACCTCGTTGGTCCCGACGACGCCTCCACCACTCACGCCGCCGATCGCGTAGATCTTCCCTGCGTACTCGACGGTGACGTGCGCCGCACGAGGCGCTGGCATGGCGCGGCGCGAGGTCCACGTTCGCGCCCCCGGGTTGTACGCGAACACGCTTGCCGACGGTGGACCGGCGCTCGTGTAGCCGCCGGTCACGATCACCTGACCTCCAACCGCGGAGACGCCAGGGTGATTACGACCTTCGGGCATCGCCGGACCGGGTGTCCAACGATCCGCGGCGACGTCGTAGATCTCGAGCGTGGCAACGGTCGCGCGCTGGGCGTCGTATCCGCCCGCGGTATAGATGCGCCCGTCAATGAGCACCGAAGGCATTTCCTGTCGCGCGGTGAGTAGCGGCGCGCGGGCGTCCCAGCTCCCGACGCCGGGCTGCGATTGGTCGGTCGACGGGCCATCGTCATCGCCGCACGCAACGGCGAGCGAGAGGGCCATCGAACAGATGACCGTGTGCGCTGCGTGCCGTGCACGCATGGTGGTCAAGCCATCAGCTCCGTACACGCGGCTCGCTCTAGTTCCAGCGCAGGCCGCGCAGCTGGTCGAGGTTCAGGTTGCCCCCCGAGAGCACGACCGCGACGCGCGAGCCCGCCGGCAGCCTAACGAGCCCGTGCAGCAGCGCCGCGACCGGCGCCGCCGCCGCGCCTTCGACCACGAGCTTGCAGCGCTCCATCACCCAGATCATCGCGTCGAAGATGTCGCGGTCGGGCAGCGCCACGATCTCGTCCACGAACCGCTGCACCACCGAGAAGTTGAGCTCACCCGACGCGACGCACGCGCAGGCCGTCGATGATCGTGCGGCAGTCGATCGTCTCGAGCCGTCCGGCTTCGACGCTGCGCTGCATCGCCGGGCCGTCCGACGACTCCACGCCGATCACGCGGACCTTCGGGTTGTGACTCTTCACCGCCATCGACACGCCGGCGATGAGTCCGCCGCCGCCGATCGGCACGACGATCGCGTCGAGCTCCGGCCAGTCCTGCACGATCTCCAGGCCTAACGTGCCCTGCCCCGCGATGAGCTGCTCGTCGTCGAACGGGTGCACGTAGGTCAGCCCTTCCGTGCGAACGAGCTCCTTCGCCTTCTCGTTCGCTTCATCCCAGATGTTGCCGTGCAGCACCACCTCGGCACCGTAGCCCTTGCGTCGCCGCGATCTTCGCCGGCGTCGCGTTCGTGGCCATGCACACCACGGCACGAATGCCGTGGATCTTCGCCGCCAGCGCCACGCCCTGCGCGTGATTGCCCGCCGACGAGCAGACGACGCCGCGTCGCTTCTGCTCTTCGGGCATGAGCGCGAACTTGTTGAGCGGTCCGCGGATCTTGTACGACCCGACGCGCTGGAAGAGCTCGGCCTTGAGTCGCACGTCGAAGCCCGTTCGCTCGCTCAGCTGACGCGACGTCAGCAGCGGCGTGTGCTTGATGTGCTCGGCGATGCGGGCACGCGTCTCCTGGAAGTCGGAGAGCGTCAGCGCGAAGAGATCGGCGGTTTGCGTCACGGGTTCTCGGATTGGCGTTACAGCGTTTGTTCGACAGGAAGCGTGAATCCCGCAGATACGGCGGGTACAGCGGGCGCCGCGGTCGTGTGGCGAGCGAAGGTAGGCGCGGGCCGCGGCGGCGTCGAGGGTCGCCTCATGTGGGGCAGCGACGGTGCCACGATTTCGCGGAGCGCGGCATCAGATCATCACTCCCCACGAACAGCGCAGTGCGGTATCGTATTGCACACTGCAGTCCGCCACGTCAAACCACCACTGTTGGAGTCAATCGAGGAGTCATTGGCAATGCGTCAATCTGTTCGGTTCACAGTGCTCAATTGCGCCCTGGTGCTGGCGTGCGCCGCTCCGGCCGTCGCGCAATCCAGCGGTGGCCTCACGGCCGACCTCGTCAGCGACGTCACCGAGGCGCAGAAGAAGTTCGTCGATCTCGCGAAGGCCATTCCGGCGGAGAAGTACGACTGGCGCCCGAGTGCGGGCGTGCGCTCGGTGGGCGAGGTGCTGCGCCACGTCGCGAGCGACAACTATCTGATCCCGGCCGCGCTGGGCTTCAAGGCCGATCCGTCGACGGGCATCAAGGGCGAGGACTACAAGACGGCGCAGGCGTTCGAGAGCGAAGAAGTCGACGAAGGAGCAGACGGTCGCGGACCTCGAGAAGTCGTTCGCGCACCTGAAGCAGAGCATGCAGGCGACTCCGGCCTCGAAGCTCGGCGATCAGGTGAAGATGTTCGGCCAGTCGTTCACGACGCAGCGCGCGTGGATCCTCGGCACGACGCACCTCCACGAGCATCTGGGCCAGTTGATCGCGTACGCGCGGTCGAACAACGTGAAGCCGCCCTGGAGTCAGTAGGCCGGCCGGGAAGGAGGCCGTAGGAAGGAGGAGGACGGCGGCGGGCGGACGGCGGAGAAACGGCGTGTCATCCCGAGCGGCGGAGCGAGCGATGTCCTGTGACGTCATCGTAGCCAGCCTGGCCACGGTACTCACGGAGATCCCTCGCTGTCGCTCGTATGCCAGCCTCCTTCCCGGCCTCCTTCCTATGGCCTATTTCTTTCGCCGCGGCCGTGCACTCGATCTCGATCAGTGCGCCTGGCACCACGAGGCCCGCGACGCCCACCGTTGTGCGTGCCGGAGGATCGTTCGGGAAGAACTCGCGGTAGACCCCGTTCATCGCCTGGAAGTCCTTCACGTCGGCGAGGAACACGGAGCACTTCGCGATGTCCTGCATCGTCCCGCCGGCGAGCGTCACCGAGGCCTTGATGTTCTCGAGCGCCTGACGCGTCTGGCCCTCGATCCCGCCCTCCGCGAGTCCGCCACCACCCGGCTTCGTCCCGAGCGCGCCGGAGAGAAAGACGATGTCGCCGACCTTCACGGCGGTCGACAGCACGCCCGGGCGGGCGTTAGGCGCGTTGATCACCTGCTTGGCGGCCTGGCCGAATACCGGCGCGGCGCTGAACATGCCCGCGATGACGGAGCAGGCAACGATCGCTCTACGATTTCTCTTCATGGGAGGCACCTCGTTAGGAGAACTCTTGTCCAATGGATTCCTTGTGGATTTGTATTCACGCATCTTCGCGCCAGGGCCGGTGGGAACTACGATTCGGGCGGAATGGAACCCTCGGAAAACAGCCGGATGCTGTCGAGTCAGTCGCTCTGTATCCGGTGATTCATCGGCTTCTGTCCGCAAAATCGTAGTTCCCACCGACCGCAGCGCGACGATGTATCGCTCAAATCAGCACACGCAACGCACCCGGCATCACCCGGACCTCGAACTTCGTCCCCTCGGCCATGAGGTCCCCGCACCCGAAGAACGCCGATCGTTTCTCCGTTTCTATCGTCACGCGCACGGCGCGCCACGCCGAGAAGACATTGGACGCGATCGCCGACCCGCGCAACAGGCGCGTCAGCGCCGAGAGGAGTCGGACGCGGGCGACGTCGTGCACCACACACACGTCCAGCGCACCGTCCGCGTTGTCCGCGGGCACGGGCAGCGCCAGCCCGCCACCTAACGTCCGCTGGTTCGCGATGAACACGCCCTGCGTGCGGACTTCCGTGCTCTGATCCGTCGCTTCGCCGGGCACGCGCCACGTCAGGCGGACGGTCTCCGTGAGGCCTGGCCGGAACAGCACGTTCGCGCCCGCGGATATCCGATAGACGCCGCTGCCAAGCGAGTCGGCGGCCATGCGCGCGAGTGGATGGAGCGCCTTGATCCATGGCACGACGAGCGCGCTGTGCGCCCCAATGCCGATTCCGCCCGCGGTCACGAACGGTCGCCCGTTCACCTCGAGCAGGTCGATCGCGCGGGTGCTGCGCCTGACGATGCGGTCGATCGCGCCGGCAATGTCATCCGGAATGCCATTCGCTCGCGCGAAATCATTGGCGGTCCCTAACGGGATGACGCCGAGCGGAACGCCGGTGCCGGCCAGCTCCTGCGCCACGAGTCTGACGGTGCCATCACCCCCGGCGGCAATCACTACCGCGGGTCGTTGCTCGGCCGCCATGCGCTCGTGCACGAGCGCCGCCGCTTCATCAGCGGAGCGCGGCGAGACGATCTCGATACCATAACGCCGCCCGAGCGCGCGCTCCGCCGGCTTGCGCCAGTCATCGCCGGCGAACACGGCGTGCGTGCGGATTGGCGACGACGAGCGCTGCGGCGGTCGCGCCAATCGGCGTTGGGCGGTGGACCACGGGATTAGCCGCCGTCGAATGAAGGCGCCCGCGTAAGGCGAGGTCTGGATCACGGGGCGGTAAGCTAACCTCACTCGCGGCCCTTGCCAGCCATAGCCTGCGACGCGTACGATATGCCCCCCGCGGGTTCGCGTTCGCGATCGTCGTCGAACGCAGTAGCGGGTTGCCTCCTCGCAGTCCGGAGTGCACCCACCGCAGGGCGCACGTCTCACAGCGCCTCACCTCACCGCACGCCACTTGCCGCCCGCGCCCTTTGGCGCGTGTCGCGGCGCAGGCGTCTCCGCAGGAGGGCAGGAATGTTTCCACGCGAAGTACGCACCACACTCATGACGATGGCGGCACTGGCTTGTCTGGTGCCGATCCGTTCCGTCATCGGCCAGCAGTCCGGCACCGTACGCGGACGCGTCACGGAAGCAGGCTCGCAGCGCCCGGTCTCCGACGTCCAGATGACTGTCGTAGGAACGAGCTTTGGGGCTTTGACCGGACAAAATGGCGAGTACACGATCACGAACGTTCCGGCCGGACCAGCGCTCGATTCGCGCGCGCCGACTGGGGTTCAATCCGCTCGACAAACCGGTCACGGTGACCGCGGGCTCCGCCGCAGCACTCGACTTCGCGCTCACGCAGTCGGCGACGCAGCTCGAGCAACTGATCGTCACCGGCACCGCCGGTGCCGCCGAACGGAAGACCATCGGCAACTCCGTTACGCAGCTGGACGTCGCCGACATCACGCAGAAGCAGGCCGTGCTCAACGTGAGCGAGGTGCTGCAGTCGAAGACGCCGGGCGTCACGATCCTGCCCGGTTCCGGCGCGCCGGGAACCGCGGGCGAGATCCGCATCCGCGGCTCCGCATCGATCAGCGGCTACAGGCCCGTCGTGTTCATCGACGGCATTCGCTACAGCATCGATGACCTCGGCAGCTTCGCGGCGACGGGCGGCGGCACGTTAGGGCTGGCGCAGTCGACGCAGGTCACGTCGGCGCTCAACTTCCTCAACCCGAACGACATCGAGTCGATCGAGGTGATCAAGGGGCCAGCCGCGGCGACGCTCTACGGCGCCGAAGCGGCGAACGGCGTCATCCAGATCATCACGAAGAAGGGGACGCGCGGCCAGCAGAAGCTGCAGTTCGGCGTGAGAGGCGAGCGTGGCACGAACGACATGACGCTCGACCAGCCCACGAACTACACGACCTGCGATGCGACCAAGCGCGCGCAGCTCGAGACGGGATCGACGACGCAGCTATCATGGCCCGGCTGCCAGAACGTGGCGGATCGAACACGATCCTCACCGACAACCCGATCGCGCGCGATCCGCTCGCCGTGCGCAGCGGCGAGCTGTCGATCGTGCAGATGAACGTGCGCGGCGGCGGCGACCGCTACTCGTTCTATCTCTCGGGCGACCGGAGCGTCGAGCAGGGCGTGTTCTTCAACAGCGACAACAGTCAGAAGTCGGTCCGTACGAACTTCACCGTGAACCCTAACGAGAAGCTCGATTTCACGGTCAACGTGAACTGGCAGGATGGCCGGCTGCGCCTCCCGATCCAGGACGAGTCCGCGAACGGACTGCTCCTGAGCGGTTCGCGCGGACAGCCGGGTCACTTCCGGCCCCCGGCGAATCAGGGGTGGCGCGAGATCGGGCCGACGGCCGCGAACCGCTACAAGAACTACACCGACTCCGACCGCCTCACACTTGGCGGCACGGCCAACTACAACCCCTTCTCCTGGTTCCACAATCGGGGGACCGTCGGCATCGACGACGACGCAGTCGCAGGCACAGTTGCTCTTCCTCCCCGGCGACATTGATCCGGCGCAGGATCCGGATGCCGCCAGCGGCGCCAACCTTCGCAAGACGCCGAGTCGGCAAGTCGTGACGCTGGATTACTCGGGGAGCCTGCTCTTCCAGCCGCTCAAGTCCCTGCAGTCCACGACGTCGTTCGGGTCGCAGGTCGTCGCCGACAAGCTCGAACAGATCAGCGCCACCGGCATCGGCATCGGCGCGGTCGACGTGACGCGCGTCGATCTCCTGCAGCGTTCGACCGGCGGCGAGCTATTCAGCGAGAACAACTCGGTCGGGTACTACGTGCAGGAACAGGTCGGCCTGAACGATCGCCTCTTCCTCACTGGCGCCGTCCGCGCTGACGACCATTCGTCGTTCGGTAAGGATTTCGACATCGTCATCTACCCGAAGCTCTCGCTGGCCTACGTGGCTTCGGAAGAACCAGCGATCCGCGGTATTCTCGACGCGGCGCGGGTGAGCACGCTCAAGCTCCGCGGCGCATGGGGACAGGCGGGTCGTGCGCCAACGGCGTTCTCGGCGACCCAGACGTACACGGTGAGCCGCGTGACATTCGGCCACGACCACCGCCTCGGCGATCAACACGTCGATCTACGGCAACCCGAATCTCGAAGCCGAGCGCGGCTCCGAGATCGAGCTCGGGTTCGACGCCGGCGTGTTCAGCGAGCGGCTCGGCATCGACTTCACGTACTACAACAAGACGACCTCGAAGATGTTGCAGGCGGTGTCGATCGCACCGTCGACGGGGTTCATCGGGACGCGGCTCGCCAATCTCGGTGAGGTGACGAACAAGGGCATCGAGCTCTCAGTGTTCGGTGCACCGGTGCAGCTCAAGAACTTCGGTTGGGACATGCGAGTCAACGTCGCGACGAACGCGAACAAGCTGACCAGCTTCGGCGTCGTCGGAAAGACGGTGGACACCCCAACCGGTCAGCCGTTCGCCACGGTGCAGCAGCACCGACCCGGCTACCCGTTAGGCGGGTACTGGGTCACGCCGCCACAGCGCGCCGCGGACGGGTCGCCGATCATCGTCAACGGTGCGCCGGTGTACAACGCCGGCGATACCGCGCGCCGCTACATCGGCCCGTCCACACCAACGCGCGAGGTCGGGTTCTCGAACACGTTCAGCCTGTTCCGATACATCCGCGTGTATACGCTGCTCGACTACAAGGGCGGCCACTACATCTTCAACCAGAAGGAGCGGAGTCGCTGTCAGGCGGCGAACGACAACTGCGCCGCGAACAACGACCCGCGCGCGCGGTTCCCGGTGACGGCGGCCGACACGATCCTGTCCAAGGAGCTCATTCTCCGTCGTGTGGCAAACGTGTCGCCCGAGTGGATCCAGAAGGCGGACTTCGTGAAGTTGCGCGAGGTCTCGCTGACCGTGGATGTGCCGTCGCAGTGGATGCGACGCACCGGCGCCTCGTCAGCCAGCTTCGTGTTGTCCGGACGCAACCTCGCGATCTGGAGCGACTACGATGGCGTGGACCCCGAGGTGAACTCGTACGGCGGACGCAACTTCGTACGTATCGATGCGTACGCGCTGCCAATGGTCCGTCGGATGTCCGTCGGTTTCAACCTCCAATATTGACATGAGCGAGCCGACACCTATGACGCATCCATTCTCGAAAACCGACCGGCTTGCGCGCCTGACGTCGCTGGGGGCCCTCGCCCTCGCGCTCGGCACCGCCGTTGCCTGCGAGAATTTCCTCACCGCCGAGAACCCCGGCGCCGTCGAGGCCGAAGACCTGAATGACCCGTCGTACGCGGGACTCATCGGCGCCGGGCCCATCTTCGCTTTTCAGGATTCGTGGGACGACATCACGTACTGGAACGGACAGCTCACCGACGAGATCATCAACCGGAACGGCCCGAACCCGTTCATCGAGGAAGGGCAGATCGACCGACGTGAGCTGTACTCGGATATGACGTACATCCCGGCGTTCATCTACTCGCCGGTCCAGCGCGCCCGGTTCCTCGCGGAGGACGCGGTTCGACGACTGACGGTGATTCTTGGCGACACCGTCGGACGTGATCTGCGCGTTGCACGAGCGCTGGCGTACGGCGGGTATACGTACATCGGCCTCGGCGAGATGATGTGCACGACACCGATCGACCGCGGTGTGCCGAAGTCGTGGGAGGAGATGATGACGGATGCCGTGACGAAGTTCGACTCGGCAGTCGTGATCGCGAACGCCGCGAAGGCATACTACGCCACGCTGACGCCGGCGCAGCCTAACGCCATCCTCGCGGCGGACTCGGTGATCAACTTCGCGCGCGTGGGGGCGGCGCGGGCGTCGTTGAACAAGAACGACAAGGCGAAAGCAACGACGTACGCGCAGCTCGTGCCGGCCGCCTTCGTGTTCAATGCGTACTACACCGACAACACGACCGGGCAGATCCATCGCACCTACAACCGCATCGGGACCGGCAACGGCGTCGGGACGCTAGGCGGAACCCCGTTCGAAGCGATGGCGGCGGACCCTCGCGTTCCGCGGGCCACGACGCCGGCGGCTCGCGCTGGCACGCCGCTCTCGCCACCATCGTACAGCTCGTTCAACAACACCGTCGCTGGCGCGAACTTCACGCCCGTAACGGCGGTGCGCGTCGCGTCGGGTCTCGAGGCGCGGTACATCATCGCTGAAGCAGCGGGTCCGACGGCGGCAACGTTGGCGTTCGTGAACGAGCGCCGCGCGGCAGGCCTGCAGACGCCGACGGCGGTCACGGGCGATGCGCTGATGGCCGAGCTGCGCGACCAGAAGTCGCGCGACTTCTATCTCGACAACCACCGGCTCGGCGACCTGCGCCGGTACAAGAAGTACTACACCGTCGATCTGTTCCCGAAGGGTCCGTACCCTGGCTCGACGACGGGACAGGTCTACAACGAAACGATCGACTGCTGGCCGCTTCCGACGAACGAGATCAACGACAATCCGAATATTCCGCAGAGTAGCGGAAATCGGGAATAAACGGCAGCTGGTACGCTGGTCGCTCGTGCTTGTAGCTGGTCGGAACAGCAGACCCCGGGATGCCTATTCGCGGCAGTCCCGGGGCTCATGCTCTGGAACAGGATCCGGCACGGGCCGTCGTAACGCATTGGTTCGGCGCCGTCCAGTCGGACCAGGCGGCATTGGCGCCCGGGAACGGTTGAGCGGAGATTATCCGGCGACGGGTGGCCGCCGGCGCAGTCACATGCCGACCATCGATTCCCGATTCCGATTCCCTATTCCCGATTCCCGACGATGTATCGACAGCTCGACGACGACCGCATCATCGAGACACTGGAGCGCCTCCGCGACCGAATCATGGAGCGATTTCCGGCGTCGAGCCTTGCGCGCGTGAGCGAGGAGCTCCTCTCGATCGCTCACGAGTCCGCCTCGCACGTCGCCTATCTGGCGAAGCCGAGCTGGCCGGTTCGCGTGAGCGTGGGAATCGCGATCATCGCAATGGTCGCGGTCCTCGGCGCGGCGGCCTCACAGATTCGAGTGAGCGGTGGATCGGCGGGTTGGACGGACATCGTGCAGGGTGTGGAAGCGGCCATCAACGACGTGGTCTTCCTCGGCATCGCGGTCTTCTTCATGCTGACGATCGAGACGCGACTCAAACGCCGCCGCGCGCTCCGGGCGCTGCATCAGCTGCGGAGCATTGCGCACGTCGTGGACATGCACCAGCTCACGAAGGACCCGGAGCAGTTGGTCTCGAACCCGCCGGCGACGGCCTCGTCGCCGACGCGCACGATGACCCGCGGCGAGCTCGGACGCTATCTCGACTACTGCAGTGAGCTGCTGTCGGTGACGAGCAAGATCGCGGCGCTGTTCGTCGAGCGGTTCGACGATCCGGTCACGTTAGGCGCGGTGAACGAGATCGAGTCGTTGACGGCGGGACTGTCGAGAAAGATCTGGCAGAAGATCAGCATGCTGAACGGAGCATCGAGCGTCGGATAGATGCAGCAGCTGCACGCTGCTTTGCCGACGGCTGCATGCTGCGGCCGCACGCTGCCCGCTGCTGCTATTAGCACCCGAACGACCCACGCGCTGCTCGCTGCACGCAGCGGCGCACCCAGCGTCACCCAGCACACCAGCACGAGCCACCCAGCAACCAGCCGCAGTTCCCCGTTCCCCCGTTCCCGCCTAGCGAGTCACTCTCACCACCGGACGAACGAGCTTCACCCCCGATCGCGCGTCAGGCGTCGCCGGCGCCGCCGCCGCGGCGAGCATTGCCTCATCGCTCGGCACCTGGCCGTCCACGCGCCACTGCCAGACATAGCGGCCCTCGACCAGCGGCAATTCCACCAGCCACACATCGCCCGTCCGCGTCGCGGGCACCGGCTTGGCCGAGACGTTGCCGGTCAACTCGACGACCTTCGCGTCAGGCACCGCGGAAGCCGGAAGCTCGAACCGGACCACCTCGCCGAGGTATCGCTGCAGCAGGAAAAAATGATCGGGGTCGACGCGCGCATCGGTCACCGAGCCCAGGTCCGCGACGCGCACCGTGTCCGCGCGATGCGTGAGGTGCACCGACCGCTTCACCGTCCCGGTGGCTGTCGTGAGGACGAGGTCGAGCGGAAGATCGAACACCACATCCGGCTGGCTTCTGCGTCACGATCACGCGATCGCCATCGACTCGCGCTTCGACGTCCGGGATGTACTTGCCGCTGAGCCAGGGGAGAATGAACGGCGTCATGTCCCGGCCCGCCGCTCGCGACATTGCCGCGATGAATTCCTCGTAGCCGGCCGCGCGGCCCTGACGCCGGATCGCGATGTAGTCGCGCATCCCGCGGTCGAATGTCGCGGCGCCTAACGTGCGTTCCAGCGACCGGAACACCCATGAGCCCTTCACGTAGTGAATGCGCCCATTGTCCGGGTTTCCTAAAATGCTCTGGCGTCCCTCGAACCCCGTCAGCCCCGAACGATCCTGACCCGCCGCGTATGACGTGCGCTGACGCTCCCAGAACGCCCGCTCCACATCCTTGCCATAGACGTCGCCGAGTACGGTGCCTTCCGCGAACGTGGCCCAGCCTTCCTGCAGCATGTTCGCCGCGAAGCCACTCGCGTTCATCGTCCACCCGTGCGAGATCTCGTGCGCGAGCACGTAGGACGGACCGAGCAGAACGTCGTCGAGAAACCTGGCGCCGGAACCGCCAGTCACGGCGTTGTTCATGCGCACCGAGAAGCCGCCGCGACCGAGCGCGCGATTCGCGATGATCGCCAGATACCGCGTCGGTGCCTGCGGCTCGCCGAACCGCCGCCCCAACACCCGATACACGCGCTCGGCGACCTTCGTGAGTGAGTCGTGCGTGAAGCGAAAGTCCGACGGGAGAAACGTCTCCACGCGTACCGGACCAACCGGCGTAGCGATCGTCGAAGACTCCACCCGCCAATCACGATCGTACGCCAGCGCGAGCAGGAACTGCGGGTGCATGCTTCGAGCAACGACCGTGCGCACACCGTTCGCGACCGATTCGGTCTGCGGCACGCTCGTCGTTAGGCGATACGCCGCCGGAATGGTGATCGTCGCGCCGAGCTGAGCGAAGCTGTTGCCGCTGTCATACCCGAAGAACGGGAGCCAGGCATTGGTATTGTGGTATGCACCGAACGCGGGCACGGCGGGCGTCGTATCGCGCGGCGTCGCAGCGGAGTCACGCGCGGGCCTCGGCGCGTCCGGTCGGCTCTCGACGAGCGAGTACCGCATGACGAGCCTCGCGCCTCGCTTCGGCTTCGCGTCGAACCAGAAGACGCCGCCGCCGACCGTGTACACGACGGGTCGTCCATCGAGCGTCATCGACGCGATTCGCGCGGCGGTATTGAATCGCGCGACGAAACCGTACGGGCTGCCAATGTCGAGCGTCAGCGTGTCGACGGCGTCGAGTCCCTGCCCCGGCGTGACGTTCGCATGCACGGTCTGCGCGCGGATGAAGTTCAGCGTATCGAGCGGGATCTGCCGCCCGAGCACCCACCTGTCCGCCGTCTTCGTCGCCTCGTACAGCCCAGAGAAGCGACGGACGCGGTTCGTCTCGTCGCTCCCGGCCGCGGCGTCGAGCGGCATCGGTCGCTCGCGTGCCGGGTACACGGTGCCGGCGAGCAGCAGCACCGCGCGCTCGGGTCCCTGCCAGATCACGCGCTGGATGTCCCCTCGCCTGAGCGAGCGCTGCTGCCCGGCGGACCGCACGACGTCACGGCCGAGCGGGTCGACGTACACGCTGTCGAACGCGTCGGGCGATGCGCTCGCGAACCGAGCCATCACGAGGTGCGCGAGCGAGTCCGGCGTTGGGGCACCGAGCGTCGCCGCGGTCTGCGCCCGTGCTGGCCGCGCGGCCGCGGACAACGCGACGAGCGGCGCGAGAATCGCTAGCACGCAGGCGATAAGTGTGGCCGAGCGTATGGCCTTCATTGAGTACACGATTGGTGACAACCTTCCAGGGTCCGACGCGTCAGGCGAGCGGGCGCTGCAGTATAGCACGCGCTGAAGCACGCGCCACGCAGGCTGTTTCTACTACCACGAACTGTTCGAGATGACCGATCGCATGACGGACCGCGCGGACAGCAGTAAACCCGAGACCGGCTCGAACGTCGCGATCTACGCGTCCATAGTGGCGAACGTCGCCATTGCCGCAACGAAGCTGACCGCGGCCACGATGAGTGGCAGTTCGGCCATGGTTGCCGAAGGTATGCACTCGCTCGTTGATGCCTCGGACGGCACGCTCCTGCTGATCGGCCGGCGTCGTAGCCTGAAGCCGGCGGACGCGTCGCATCCATTCGGATACGGCAAGGAGCTGTACTTCTGGACGCTCATCGTGGCGGTCGTGTTCTTCGCCGTCGGCGGCGGGATGTCCGTGTACGAGGGCATTCTCCACATCCTCCATCCCGAGCCGATCAGCGACCCGACGCTGAACTACATCGTGCTCGGCGTCGCCGCGCTGTTCGACGGCACGTCGTTCGTCATCGCGCTACGCACGCTGCGACGCGAGGCACCCGGGCAGAGCGTGATGCACGTCGTGAGGCACGGGAAGGACCCGGCGCTGTTCACCGTCGTGCTGGAGGACTTCGCGGACCTGGCGGGGCTCGCGTTCGCGTTCCTCGGCGTGTGGCTTGGACACTACTTCGCGAATCCCTATCTCGATGGCGTCGCATCGATCGCGATTGGGCTGCTGCTGGCGGCCGTGGCGCTCGTGCTCGTCGCCCAGAGCCGCTCGCTGCTCATCGGGTCGCGCGCGAGCGGCGACGTCCTCCGCGCCGTGAACGAGGCGGCCGAGGCGGACCCGAACATCGAGTTCGCCGATTGTCCGTTGAGCATGCAGCTCGGGCCTAACGAGGTACTCCTCGGCGTGAAGGCCCGGTTCGCACCGCATCTCTCGCGCGCCGAGATTGGCGCGTCGATTCGTGGGTTCGAGGATCGGCTGCGCGCCGCTCGCCCCGAGGTCCGGTACATATCCGTGGAGCCGGTCGCCGCGACGGATGCGTCGCGGCCTCCCGTCCTTGCGCGCTGAACACGCCTCGACGCACGTTCCGCGATTCGACGGACCAGTGATTCGCGGAGGCTCGTGATGAGCAGGGCAGTGTCATGGCGATGAAGCGAGTGAAAGCCGAGGAAGATGCGGAGATCATCACGGTCGACGGCCGAGAGGTCCGCGTCACGCATCCCGACAAGCCGTACTTCTCGCGCGAGGTCACGCTCTCGAAGCTCGACCTCGTTCGGTACTACCTCTCCGTCGCGCCGGGCGCGGTCGCCGGAATTCGCGATCGCCCCGTCGTGCTCAAGCGATTCGTGAACGGCGCGGAGAGCCCGCCGTTCTACCAGAAGCGTGCGCCGGAAGGCCGGCCGACGTGGCTGCGGACGGTCACGCTGTCGTTTCCATCAGGACGTACGGCGGAAGAGATCGTCGTCGACGACGCGGCCGGTCTGGCGTGGATCGTCAACCTCGGCTGCCTCGAGCTGCATCCGCACGCGGTGCGCACGGGCGACCTCGATCATCCGGACGAGCTGCGCATCGATCTCGATCCCGGGCCCGGGCGTTTCGTGGGACGACGTGCGTCGCGTCGCGATGGAAGCGAAGGGGCTGCTCGAGGAGCTGGGGCTGCGCGGCTGGCCGAAGACGAGCGGCTCGCGCGGCATGCACATGAACGTGCGCATTGAACCGCACTGGACGTTCACCGAGGTGCGCCGCGCCGCGCTCGCGTTCTCGCGCGAGATCGAGCGGCGCGCGCCGGCGCTCGCGACGTCGAAGTGGTGGAAGGAGGAGCGGCGCGGCGTGTTCCTCGACTACAACCAGAACGCGAAGGACCGCACGACCTGCTCGGCCTACTCGGTGCGTCCGCTGCCTGACGCGCGCGTGTCGGCGCCACTCGAATGGTCGGAGATCCCCGAGTGCGATCCGGCGGACTTCAACACGCTGCACGATGCCGGCGCGGCTGGCGAAGATCGGCGATCCGCACGCGGGCATGGATGACGCGGCGGGCTCGCTGGACGCGATTGCTCGAGCTCGCGGCACGCGACGAGGCGGCGGGACTCGGCGACGCGCCCTGGCCGCCGCACTTCCAGAAGATGGATGGCGAGGCGACGCGCGTAGCGCCGTCACGCGCGAAGGGTGCCGCGAAGAAGAAGACGGCTGCGGCTCCGCGCGCGAAGATGCCGCTCATCGTCGTCGCGAACTCGCCGGACAAGGACGCGGCGCTGGCGGGGCTCGAGCGGTGGAAGGCGAAGCACCCGGACGTCGCGGCGCACCTCGCCGCCGGACGACGTGCTGGTCGATTCGATGCGCGGCCGGTCGTCGACGTGGACGCGCATTCGCGTGAACCTGCGCAACGTTCCGGAGGCGGACCGCCCACCGCAGGAAACGCCGGATCCGGATGACGATCCGACGCGCGAGTGGCGTGAGGCTATGCTGCGTGCCAAGAAAAGCAGGCCGGCATCTCAGAAGAAGGGGCAAACGGATGCCGCGGATCTGTCGGATTGACTCAGGTGTCATCCCGAGGAGCGCGAGCGACGAGGGACCTTCTGTGATGGCATCGTAGCTGGTCTGGCCACGAGTAACTCACAGAAGATCCCTCGCTGACGCTCGCTGACGCTCGGGATGACATTGCTCCATCAACGCCCTCGGCGAAGATCTCCGCCAGCTCGTGCGGCGCGACGACCTCGAGCTGCGCGAACGTGCAATCGCTCGGGCGCTTGTCGGTGCGCCAGCGACGGAACTGCGCCGTGTGCCGGAAGCGGCCGCCCTGCATGTGGTCGTACGCCACCTCGACCACGAGCTCCGGGCGCAGCGGCTCCCACGAGAGATCCTTGCCCTGGCTCCAGCGGCTCAGCGCGCCCGGCCGACGCTGCGTCGCGGCGGTCGCCGGCTCCGCCTCCGCCCACGCGCGCCACGGGTGATCGTCGAGCGCGTTCTCGCGATAGGGCTCGAGGAACGTGACGAGCTCCCGCCGCTTCGCCGCCGTGAAGCTCGCGCAGACGCCGACGTGCTCGAGGTTGCCGCTGTCGTCGTAGAGGCCGAGCAGCAGCGAGCCTAACGCGACGCCTTCTCCGTTCTTGTGCCAGCGGAAGCCGGCCACGACACAATCGCAGTCGCGCTCGTGCTTCACCTTGAGCATCACGCGCTTGTTCGGCTCGTAGGTGCCGTTCGGCGCCTTCGCGATGACGCCGTCGAGCCCCGCGCCCTCGAAGCGCTTGAACCAGTCGGCGCCGACGACGCGGTCGCGCGTCGCCGGCGTGAGGTGGAGCGGCGGGGCCGCGTTCGCGAGGATCGACTCGAGCGCGGCGCGGCGTTCGCGAAAGGGCGTCGTCGCAGAGGTTGCGGTCGCCCTCGCACAGCAGGTCGAAGAACACGATCGACGCCGGCGATCTCCGTCGCCAGCATCTTCACGCGTGACGCCGCCGGGTGCAGGCGCAACTGCAGCGCCTCGAAGTCGAGCCCGCCCGTCTCGGGCGATGACGATCTCGCCGTCGAGCACGCAGCGCTCGGGCAGCTGCGCCTTCAGCGGCTCGACCAGCTCCGGGAAGTAGCGATCGAGCGGCTTCTCATCGCGGCTCTGGATGAACAGCTCGTCGCCATCGCGGAAGACGAGCGTGCGGAAGCCGTCCCACTTCGGCTCGAAGATCCACCCTTCGCCGGGTGGAAGCTCGCTCACGCGCTTGGCGAGCATCGGCAGCACGGGCGGATTGACGACGAGATTCATGCCCCATGGTAAACCGGCGACGGCCGCTACGGAACACCATCGCCAGGTCCCGGCATCAACCCAGGGTCAATCGAGGCTCAGCTTCATCCCGACGTGCGATGGGACAAATCCCAGGCGCTCGTAGAAGCGGAGCGCATCGACCCGCGTGCGGTCGCTCGTGAGCTGGACGAGCCGGCAGCCGAGGGTCCGGGCTCGCTCGATCGCTGCTCGCATGAGGTGCTCACCGATGCCGTGCCCACGATGCTGCGAGCTCACACGCACGCCCTCGAACTGGCCGCGCGTCAGCCCCGCTCGGCTCATTCCCCGGATGATGGTGAGCTGAAGGCAGCCAACAACCTCACCTTCCATTTCCGCAACCAGATACTCGTTGCCGGGGTGCTGCATCATCGCATCGAATGCGTCCCAGTACACCTGCGCCAGCGGCTCACCAACTGCCCCGACGATCTCGCGGGTTGCGCCGAGTCGGTCGTCGGCGAGCAGGCGGACGATGGCGGGTACGTCGGCGCGTTCGGCGCGTCTCACGCGAACATCGCTGGAAATCTTATCGGGCATGTGATTGAACCGCGTGACAGGATTGCAGGATTGACAGGATTGGACGGCGGTGCCGCGCGGTGCGTGACATTGCCAACGTATCGCGCCTAACGGTCGTCAGGCCATATTACCCGAGCGCAGCCGACTCGTGAACAGGAATCCCTCGAATGAACGACGTGAAGACCGCCCTCGCCTGGCTCGAGCGGCACGCCAGCAAAGCCACGCGCGACGGCATGGCGCGCTACGGTGTGCCGTCCGACACCGCGATCGGCGTGACGATGGCGAACATGAAGGTGCTCGCCAAGCAGATCGGACGGAATCACGAGCTGGCCGAAGGGCTCTGGAAGAACGGGATGTACGAGGCGCGCATGGTCGCGGGGCTCATCGACGAGCCTGCGCGTGTCACCGCGGCGCAGATGGATCGTTGGGCGAAGGACTTCGACAACTGGGGCATCTGCGACACCGTCTGCTTCGCGCTCTTCGATCGCACGCCGCACGCGTGGAAGAAGGTCGCGCGCTGGCACGATCGGCGAGAGGAATTCGTCAAGCGCGCCGCGTTCGCGTTGCTGTGGGGACTCACCGTCCACGACAAAGAGGCTGACGACAACGCGTTCGTCGACGGGCTGGGGTTCATCGAGCAGGGAGCTACTGATGAACGGCACTTCGTCAAGAAAGCGGTCAACATGGCGCTGCGTGCGGTCGGCAAGCGGAACGCTACGCTCAATGCCGCGGCGACGAAGACGGCACAACGCCTGGCTACGTCGTCGGACGAACACGCGAAGTGGGTCGGCAAGGACGCGCTCCGGGAGCTCACGAGCCCGGCGCTCGCCCGTCGCCTCGCTGCCAAACCCAAGCGGTGAACCAGGCGAAGGACGCGACTGACTTCTTCAACGGGGCTTTGAAGTAGCCAGCGGAAACTCCGCGACCCCAATGCGCACGATCGTGTTCCGTCCGCGTCGCCCGTTCTCCACGCGCGCCGGAGTCTGCGCCTCCTCGGGCCAGATGCCATACACCTTGCCCTCGAGCGCGGCGAGCCCGTTGTAGTCGCCGAGGAACGAGGACTCGCGCGGGTCGAACGAGACGTCCGTCCAGGCGTAGTTCGTGAACGTGCGCGCGCCGTCCGTCGATCGAGCGAGCACGACGATCGGCCTGACGTTCGTCGAGTCGCCGCGGCGATCGTAGAACATGACGTACGCCGAGCCGTCGGCTGGATCGACCGCGACCCACTGCATGAACTGATCTTTCCCGTTATGCACCGGATCGTCGTTCACGCGCGTCGGCTTCGACCACGTGCGGCCGCGATCGGCGCTCGAGGCGACGAAGATGTCGATGTCGCCGTTGCGGTAGTCGCCCCACGAGACGTAGAGGCGCTGGCTCTTCGGCTCGATCGCAATGTTCGGGAATCCATTCCCGCGCGAGAAGTTCGCGATGTTGAAGTACGGCGGTGCCGTCTCGATCACGCGACGCGATGGCGTGAACGTCTTGCCGCCGTCGCGCGACGTGGTGAACACGATGCCTTTGCCGTCGTGCCAGGTGGCGTAGAGCGTGCCATCGTCCGCGATCGCGGCGCGGAAGCCGACGAGGCCGCCGGTGTCGTCGCGTGGGAGACCGGGCTCTGTGCTCACGACCTTCGGCGTGCTCCACGTTAGGCCGTCGTCGGTCGAGCGGGAGAACAGCATCACGGTGCGATCGACCTGGAACTGGATCCAGCCGATGTAGAGATTGCCAACGTAGGGGCTCTTCTCGCGCGTGTCGGCGACGATGGACGGCATGTCCTCCCACGGGAGGCCGGGTTTCGTCTCCGGATGTTCGACGACGACGTTAGGCTCCTTCGCCCACGTCTTGCCGCCGTCGGGCGAGCGCCGCACGAAGATCCCGCCGCGCGAGCCGCCGAGCGCCCAGTAGGACGTCACGCCGGTGCGGTCGAACGCGATGTAGCAGAGGAAGGCATGACCGTGCCGGTCGATGGTGACAGACACGTCGCCGGCGACCTTGTAGTTGGGCGGGACGGTGCCTTCCGCGCCGATCCATGTGGCGCCGCCGTCGGTCGACCACGATGCGCTCGCCTGATTCTGATACACGCCGACGACGTGCCGCGCGTTGCGTGGGTCGATGGCGATGCCGGGCTCGGTGAATGGGCCGGGTTCGGTGATGGTACTCACGCGCGCACCGGGTGCACGCGGCAGCGGCTCGCGCACGAAGCTCTGCCCGCTCGCCGCGGACGACGCGAGCGCGACGATTGGAACGAGACTACTCAGGCGAAGAGTTGTCATTCCGAGCGGAGGGTTGTCATTCCGCAGTCGAGGAATCGGTTGTCATTCCGAGCGAAGTCGAGGAATCGCGATCGTCCCGGTAGAGGGGTCCCTCTACCGGTACGAGTCTCGATTCCTCGACTTCGCCGCTTCGCGGCTCCGCTCGGAATGACGGCCGTGAATTGCCAAGCAAGCATGGATGTCGTATCTGCTATTCGCAATTCGACCTGCCACCGGAGTTTGTTCTTATGCGCGTTTCCAACATGGTACACGCCGTCGATGCCCACGCGTGCGGCGAGCCGGGACGCGTCATCGTCGGCGGCGTGCTCGACGTGCCCGGCAAGACCATGTACGACAAGATGTGCCACCTCCGCGATCACGCCGACGGCCTGCGCAAGCGCATGCTGCGCGAGCCGCGCGGGTATCCTGCCGCGAACTGCAATCTGATCCTCCCGTCATCGAACCCCGAGGCGGACGCCGGCTACGTCATCATGGAACAGGTCGAGTATCCGGGCATGTCGGGCACGAACACGATCTGCGTCACGACCGTGCTGCTCGAGACGGGAATGCTGCCCATGCAGGAGCCGGTCACGGAGCTCACGCTCGAGAGTCCCGCGGGACTCATCCGCGTGCGCGCCGACTGCGTGAACGGCAAGGTCAAGCGCGTGACGTTCCGCAACGTCCCCGCGTTCGCCGCCTACCTCGACACGAGCATCGAGGTTCCGCACCTCGGCACCGTCGTCGTCGACGTCGCCTACGGCGGCATGTTCTACGTCATCGCCGACGCGACGCAGTTCGGCCTTCGCCTAACGCCTGACGAGGGCGGCGACATCGTGCGCATCGGCGAGATGATCAAGGCCGCCGCGCGCGAGCAGTGTCCCGATCGTTCACCCGGAGCAGCCGGGATTCGAGGGCGTGACCATCGCGCAGCTCTCCGGCCCGCCGCTCCGCGACGATGCCGACTGGCAGAACTGCGTCGTCGTGTCTACCGGAGAGCTCGACTGGAACAAGCCGAGCACGTGGACGGGGGCGATCGATCGATCGCCGTGCGGCACGGGAACGTGCGCGAAGATGGCGACGCTCCACGCCAGAGGGAAACTCGCGCTCAATCAGGACTTCCGACACGCCGGCGTGTTCGGCACCGTGTTCACCGGTCGTCTCGTCGAGGAGACGAAGGTCGGCAAGTACACGGCGGTCGTCCCGACGCTCGGCGGCCAGGCGTGGATCACGGGCATGGCGACGTACGTCGTCGATCCGGATGATCCCTTCCCCGACGGATTCACGGTCGGCGACATCTGGTAGGACCCGCGGCCATACCGCCTAACGTTCGGCCGGCGCGTCGTCGCGAGGCGTCGCGTTCGCCTCGCCAAGCAGGAGCGGCAGGCGGTCGCGGTAGCTCCGACTCAGCCGCAAGCGTGCGCCGCGCCGAGTCCGGATGATGTACTCGCCGTGGTAGTACGGCTCGAGCGACACGATGCTCGACCGACGCACCAATGCCGACCGGTGTACGCGGACGAAGTCCCGAGGATCGAGACGCTGTTCGAGCGCCGAGAGCGTCGATCGATAGAGGTGAGACTTGGCCGTTGTATGCAGGCGCAGATAGTCACCGTCCGCTTCGACCCATTCCACGTCCGCGACCTCGACGAACGTGATCTTGCCGGTGGCTCGGATCGGGATTCGCACGAGCGGCGTCACGCTGGGCGTCCCCGCGGCCGACGAGGACGCGGGCGCCACAGCAGGGAGCGATCCAGGGGCGGTGCTTGATTCTCGCGCCGCGCGCTCGGCGAGCCGCTCCCGCACCCGGACCAGCGTGCGGTTGAAGCGCTCCTCGCCAACGGGCTTCAGGAGATAGTCGATCGCTTCGTGCTCGAAAGCACGGACGGCATGCGCGTCGAACGCAGTGACGAAGACGACCGCCGGAACGGCCCGCGGACCGAGCGCTTCGAGCACACCGAGACCGGAGAGGCCGGGCATCTGTACGTCGAGGAACAGCGCGTCCGGATCGTGCTGATCGACCGCGGTGACCGCTTCGGTTCCGCTGCCGCACTCGGCCACTACAACCACATCGCTGTGGCGCCCGAGCAGTACACGAAGCCGTTTTCGCGCGAGCGGTTCGTCGTCCACGATGATCACGCGCATCACGACGGCATCTCCTGCGACACCGATGCGCGACGCAGCGGCAAGACAACAGTCGCGCGCGTGCCGCCACGCGGCCCAGCCATCACGCGCAGCGACGCGGCTGCTCCGTACGATCGAACCAGGCGCTCCGCCGTGTTCCGGAGCCCGAGGCCGCGTGAGCCGGCGAGCGAGAACGCCGGCGAGACACCCACACCGTCATCCGTTACCTCGACGCGAAGCCCTGCGCCGTCGGCACAGGCGTGGACGCGTACAATGCCGCCCTCGACAGATGGCTGTATGCCATGGCGGACCGCGTTCTCGACAAGTGGTTGGAGAATGAGCATCGGGACGAGCGCATCGTCGAGCGTGCCGTCGACGTCAATGTCCACCGCGAGACGCCCGCTGAACCGGACGCGCTCGATCTCCAGGTAGCTCCTCACCAGCGCAATCTCATCTGCCAGCGTGATCTCGGCGTGCTCGGCATGCTCGAGTGTCTGGCGCAGGAAACCGCTCAGGTGCTCGATCATTCGCTGAGCGGCGACAGGATCGTCATCGACGAGCGCGGAGATGGCGTTGAGGCTGTTGAAGAGGAAGTGCGGATCCAGCTGCATGCGCAGCACCTGCAGCTGCGCTCGCGACGCCTCGTCGCGCAGCAGCGCCTCCCGTTGCCGACGCGTTCGGGCAGCGTACTCGTGCTCCAGTGCGTACGCCATGAGCGCCACGATAATGCCGACGAGCGCGTCGTGCCTAACGACCACCCGGAATAGCGCCGGAGCACTCGCGGTACCATCGAACGTCGCGCGCAGCGCGGGCCACGCGTGCGACAACGCCGTCACCACGACGGCGTGCACGACGATCGTCGCGAGCACCAGCCCGCCCAATGCGAATGTGGTCGCGGCACGGTGCCACGTAGCACCGAGCGCGCGACGAAAGAGGCGGGCCTGCGGTAGCGTCACCACTACCCACAGCGCCACGATCGCGACCAACACCCCAGTCGGTGGCGCCCCAGGCACGCCCGCCGCGCCACCGGCCTCGCCGCGCCCCACAGTCAACTCCGCTGCCGCGGCGCCGCACGCGATGACGAGCAGTAGCACACGATCGACTCGTCCGGGCGGCATCTGCGGGTTGGTCGTCGCTGGAGGCATGGCTACACGATGCGTTCGAAGACTCGGCGCGGAAAGCCTGCTCGACGTGCGGTAAGGCCGGTTCGTCGATCCGCCGCGCCGGCCGGCCGAGTCGACGCGGAAGCAACCGGGCGTCGACACGATCGTAGCGCCGTTCACTCGCGCAGCATCCGCAAACACAGGAGTTACACCAGTGCTCATTGCTCGCCCTACCTCTCGCACTATTGTCATCGCCGCGGCGGTGACTCTTCTCAGTAGTCCCGTCCCAGCAGGCGCCCAACCGCAGTGCTCCGCGCGCACGTTCACCGCGTGCGGCGTACGCGTCGAGAACAGTCGCGTCATCGTGCAGGGGGCTGCTGCACAGCCCATTGGATTGTTAGGCTGGCGCGGCACCGGACTCGCGCCTCGGTCGGCCGCCAGCTTCCCAAGCGATTCAGCCGTGCTCGGACCACTCGGCCCGCTCATCGACGCCATGCCTGGCGCCGGTATTGTGATCGGGCTCCTCGAGCCGGACGGCCGTACGCGCGTCATCACGCATGGCACGTCGGGACGCCATGGCGTGCCGTTGAGCGACAGCACCGTATTCGAGATTGGATCCGTGACGAAGGTGTTCACCGCCGTCGTGCTCGCCGATATGGTGGCGAAGCGCGAGGTCCGGCTCGATGACCCGGTCGCGAATTATCTGCCGCCGTCCGTTCGGATGCCGTCGAGAGATGGCCGAGCAATAACGCTTCTCGATCTGGCGACTCATACGTCCGGTCTGCCACGCAACCCGACGAACCTCGCAGCTGCGGATTCCGGCGGTCCCTACGCGCGCTACGATGTCGGCAACCTCTACGCGTTCCTGTCGTCCTATGGCCTAACGCGTGCGCCAGCGACGCAGTTCGAGTACTCGAACGTCGGCTTTGGGCTTCTCGGGCACGCGCTCGCGCGCCACGCCGACACATCGTACGACGCGCTCGTCCGCGCACGACTGCTCGACCCGCTCGGCATGCGCGACACACGCATCGCGCTCGACGCCGAGCGTGAGGCGCGGTTTGCGGTGGGGCACGCGGTTGATGGCACGGTCGTGGGTCCGTGGGAGTTGCCCGCGCTTGCCGGCGCCGGTGCCTACCGCTCGACGGTCGCAGACCTCCTTCGCTTCGTGAAGGCGAATCTCGCAGTCGGACGCCAACCCGCTCGGCCTAACGCTGGCAAGTGCGCGTCTCGCGCGGCGAGCCACCCCGGTTTCCGGCATGGGCATGGCCCTCGGCTGGCAGACGCATCTTCCGGACAACGACACGGTGCCCGCGTTCGTCTGGAAGGACGGTCAGACCGGCGGCTTTGCCTCGTTCATCGGCGTCGACGTCGCGCGGCATTGAGGCGTGGTGATGCTCGCGAACGTCGCGGGAGCGGAAGCGCTGGACGCGGTCGGCATCGGTCTACTGAGCGACAAGAACGCGGGAAACCTGGCCGTCCGGGGCATCGGTTCCGACGGACAGCGTGTTGGATACGTACGTCGGCGAATATGAACTCGCCCCAGCGTTCCACATGGTGGTCACGCGAGCGAAGCACACGTTGTATGTCCAGGCAACGGGGCAGAATCGCCTGACGCTCCTGGCTCGAAGCGATCGGGAGTTCGACGTCGTGGGTGTCGCGGCGCGCGTCCGATTCGACATCGACGCCGGCGGTCACGTGACGTCGCTCGTTCTGGAACAGGGTGGGAAATCGTCGGCCGCCCGCCGCATACGGTGAGCGAAGCCTCGCTCAGGCGGAAAGCGGGTGCCCGATCTCCCAGTGGTGACCGAATGGGTCGACGACGCGGCCGAGCCGCCATCCATAATCTTCCTTCACCGCGACGATCTCGCGCGCACCCGCGGCCTTGGCTCGCTCGACCATCGCATCGGGATCCGGCACGGTCAGGATCATCCGAGTCGTCGATCCGTTCAGCGACTCGGGGCTGAAGTTCGCGTGCTCGGGAGACTCGTCGGCGACCCAGAACTCGGCGCTCTCGAGGGCAAGCCGCGAGACCACGGCACCATTGGGAGACTCAACGCGGAACACCTCGACCGCTCCGAAGGCAGACTTGTAGAACTCCACCGCGCGCGCGCCGTTTCGAACGGACAACATCGGGGCGACGGAGTATGCGACCGAAGCGGCGTGAACTAACGTCAGGACTCATCGATTCCCTCAGCCGGAATGGGCGGGCGAGAACGTCTAGAACGAGCTCCCGACCGCCTGCCGCAGCTCCTCCGCGAGCGACGCGTCGAGAACGTGAAAATACCACCCCTCGCGCTGAACGACATACTGCGCATTGTTGGCGTCCACCACCGTGCGCGCGGCGTGCAGACCGCGCTTCGAGTACGTCATGCGATACCCCCGCGGCGTTTGCTTCTCGCTTACCTGCACTGCGCGAGCGGGCGTGAGATGTCCAGCTCGCAACGTCAGGATCGGACAACCCGACACGGATTGCCAGCGGCCACCACGCCACTCGGCACATCACGCACGACGACACTTCCCGCCCCCACGATGCTGTCCGCGCCGATCGAGACTCCGGGACACACGATCACGCCGCCACCGAGCCACGCCCGCGAGCCGATCGTGATCGGACGGGCCAGCTCGGCGCCGGCTGTACGCGTTGCCGCGTCTCGCGGGTGATCCGCCGTGAGTAGCTGGACGTTCGGACCGAGTTGCGCGTGTGCGCCAATGATGATCGCTGCCGGATCGAGGAACACCGCGCCGAAGTTGATGAAGACTCCGTCGCCCAGCTGTATCTGTGTCCCGTAGTCGCAGAGGAACGGTGGCTCGATCCACGCGCCGTCGCCCACGGCACCGAGGAGCTTGGACAGGAGTGTCGCGCGCTGCGCGGCGTCTTCCGGATCGCTGGCGTTGAACTGCGCACAGAGCCGACGCGCGTGAACCCGGGCCGCGACGAGCTCCGGCGCACTCGCGAGATAGAGATCGCCGCGCAGCATCTTCTCGCGTTCACTCACTGCAGTCATTCCGAGCGGAGCGCCGAAGGCGCGGAGTCGAGGAATCGCGATCGTACGGGTAGAGGGGTTCCTCTATCGGGACGATCGCGATTCCTCGACTCGCTGTCGCTCGCTCGGAATGACCACCCGCTCGGAATGACGTCCCAGGTCTTGCCCGCCGCGGCACCCTGCGGCAGAATCCATGTCGGTCCACGTGCGAGGAGCTCGTCATGACGGCCATGTTCGCGCAAGTCGCTCAGTTGATCCAGGGGGCCTTGCTGCCCGAAAACCGATGGACGCTGCTACTCATTGCGGCCATCGGCCTCGGCGGATTCGCCGCGGTGCGTGGGAAGTTGACCGAGTCCTGGGTGCTCATCCCGCTGCTCGCGCTGATCATCTGGTACGCGATGTATCGCTGGCTCGACCTCAGGGCCCGATAGCTGCGACGCCAGCTCCGTCTCAGCTCGATCGCATCGCGGCCATCGGATCGACGCGCGTGGCTCGACGAGCGGGGATGAGGCACGCGGCAACGCCGCTCACGACGAGCACCGCCACCACCGCCGCGAACACGGTTGGATCCGCGGTGCCCACGCCGAACAGCATCACCTGCAGGCCGCGCGCCAACAGTAGCGCGAGCACGAGGCCGATCGCGAGACCGACGCCGAGCTGCACGAGCCCCTGACGTAGCACGAGCCGCAGGACGTCTCCGGGGCCGGCGCCAAGCGCGAGCCTAACGCCCATCTCCTGCGTGCGGCGGCTGACCGAGAACGACATCACGCCGTACAGCCCGATCGCGGCGAGGAACAGCGCCGCGACGCCGAACGCGCTGAACAGCGTACCGAACGTGCCGTAGAACCACGTGCTCAACGCCACCACCTGGTCCATCGTCCGCACGTCGTACGTGGGGATATCGGCATCGATCGACGCGACGATCTCGCGCACGCGACTCGTGAGCGCCAGCGGATTCGCGTCCGACGTCCGAACGGCAACACTCACCGCGCTCGGCGCGGCCTGCGCCGCTGGCAGGTAGAAGCCCGCGCCGTTCTCCGCATCGCGCACGCCGTTCATGTGCGCGTCCGGCACGACGCCTACGATAGTCAGCCACGGCGCCGTCGACTTCTCTTCGCCGACGCGGAAGCGACGACCGATCGCGTCGCCGTTCGGGAAATGGCGACGCACGAAGCTCGCGTTCACGACGGCGACGGGAACGGAGCCCGCGCGATCGGCCGGCGTGAAGCCACGCCCCTGACGGATCGCAATGCCGAACGTCGAGAAGAACGTCGGCGTCACAGCGACCTCGCGCGCGAACGGGCGATCGTTCTCCGTCGCGTAGCGCTCGCCTTCGACCGTATACTCCGCGCCTGACGACGGCGTCAGCGGAAGCGCGGTCGAGAGCGTTACGGCGCGCGCGTTAGGCTCGCGCTCCAGCCGACGCGTGAGCTCCTCGACGAACCGCACACGCTTCTCTGCATCCGGGTACGTGCTCGCGGGAAGATCGACGCGCGCGGTGAACATCGACGCCGTGGTGACGCCGAAATCAGTGCGCTGGAGCACCACGATACTCTTGATCGCCATCCCGGCCGCGACGAGCAGCGCACATGACAGCGCGACCTCCGCTATCACGAGCGCGCGGCTGAAGCGCGCGAGCCGGAAGCTCGACGAGCCGCGTCCCTCGTCCTTGAGCACGTCACCGATGCTCACGCCGGACGCCTGGATCGCCGGCAGCACTCCGGCGAGCAGACTCGCGAGCGTCGTGATGCCGACAGTGAACGCCACCACCGTGAAGTCCATGTTCACGCGAATCCAGAACGGAATCTCGATAGCGGACTTCATCGCGTTATTGAAGAACGAGACGCCGGCGAATCCGATGCCGAGCCCCAGTGCGCCACCTAACGCGGAAAGTACGAGCGCCTCCGCCATGAACTGGACGAGGATGCGACGACGCGTCGCGCCAAGCGCGCTGCGGATCGCGACCTCGCGACTGCGCACGACGGCGCGCGCGAGCAGGAGGTTCGCAACGTTCGCGCAGGCGATGAGCAGCACGCCGAGCACGGCGACGAACATCGTATAGAAGAGCACGAGCTCGTCGCTGTTGACGAACTCCCGCGCGTACGGCTTGAGGATCGGCAGCACGCCCGCGTTCGTCGCCGGATAGCGCGTCTCGAGCGCCTTGGTCACCGTCGCCATGTTCGCGTAGGCGCGATCGAGTGACACACCGGGACGAAGTCGACCAAATACCTCGAGCCGCTGGCCCTCTCCGCGCGGAATCTCGAGGGGGTTCAGGCGGAGCGGGACCCAGATGTCCTGTCTGACCGGAAACGCGAACCCCTTGGGCATGACGCCGATGATCGTCGCGGGGTCGCCGTTCACCCGCACGACGCGCCCGATGATCCCCGGATCGCGCGCGAACCGGTTCTCCCAGATCGTGTTGCCGATGACGACCACGTTCGGCGCCCCGGGGCGTTCATCGTCCGCGGTCAGCGTGCGACCCATGGCTGCCCGCACACGCGCCAGGCCGAACATGCTCGCCGTCGCGAACGCGCCCGAATACCGCTCGGCTCGCGCACCCGGCGCGGCGAGATTGACCGTACCCTCGTAAAACGCGGCCAGGTCCGTGAACGATTGCTGCGCACTGCGCCAGTCGACGAAGTCGTGAATTGGAACCGGCACGCTCTGAACGCCTGCCGGCAGGTTGCTCTCCTCGATGTGAACGAGCTCCTCCGGCTTCTCCAGCGGCAGCCCCTTGAGAACGACACCGTCGAGGATGCTGAACGTCGCCGTGGTCAGGCCAATACCCAGCGCGAACGCGAGCACGGCGATGGCCGAGAGGCCGGGGCTCCGCGCGAGAAAGCGCGTCGCGAGGCGAACGTCGGAGATCGATGACTTCATGGGCGTCGTCCTGGTAGGTGAGTCGGCCGGTCCGGGATGAGGGACGGACGGACCCCGCCGGGAGAAGTTTCAGCGATGTGACGAGACGAGACCCGCCTACACCAGGCGCACCGGACGCCGCCGTTCGCGGCGCGGCGCCGGCGTCTCAGTCGCCTTCAGGCTTCCACTCACCGGACAGCTCCTGCCACATCCGGTCGATCGCCGATCCCTTCATCTGCGCGTCGAAGTTCGCGCGGAGGAACGCATCGCCATGCGAGAAGCGTTCGCCTAACGCCGCGAGATCGATCGCGGCGCGGAGCTGATCCGCGGTCATTCCAGGACGGTACGCCGCCTTCGCCTGACGCGAGATCGACTCGAGCGTCTCGGCCACGTCGCGCAGATATTGATTGTCGCGCATGACAGGCCCGTGCCCGGGGACGATGCTCGCAACGTCCATGCGCTCGATGGTGCGGAGGACGACTGCCCACTCGGTGATGTAGGACTCTGTCGCGAACGGGAACGGAAAGACAATGAGATCGCCGACGAGCAGACTTTTCGAGTCCGGCAGGTAAGCGACGATATCGCCGGCCGTGTTGCCGCGTCCGAGGAAGCTGAGCTCGACGCTGCGTTTGCCGAGGTCGAGTGTCAGCGTCGTATCGATCTGGCGGTCGACGCCGCGGTACTCCATCGCATCGCACTCCGGCATCTGCGCATCCGTCGCCTCGGCGAAGTTCTGCAGGCGATGGAGTGTGGAGTCGGAGATCGGAGTGCCGTCGGGTCGCTTGCGGCTCGCGAGCAGGTCGCGGAGCGGCTGTGAGGAATCCACGAGATCTTTCCTGCACGCCTCGCCGCGAAAGCTGTCGCGACGACTCTCGATCATCTTCGCGGTGAACGTGTGCGCGACGATCTGGACGCCGGGGTAGGCCCTGGCGATTTCGGCGTTGCCCGCCCAGTGATCGTCGTGCCAGTGTGAGATGACCACGTAGCGCACCGGCTTGTCGGTGAGCCGCTTCACGTCGCCGGCGATCTGCCGCGTGATCGACGGATGGTGTCCCGTGTCGAAGAGCAATACGGCGTCCGTACCGATCACCGCGATGATGTTGCTGCTGACGATCGGGTTGAGGCGCTTCTCGAAGAAGCCGTAGACGTTCGGCGCGATCTCGACGGTGTCGTAGTCGAACGGCCCGGGCGCGCGAACCGAGGGCGTGCCGGCCGTCGCCAACAGCGAAGTGGCGACGAGCGCGGATCGGCTGGCGCGGAGCCCAGTACGGGCGGGATGAGGTAGCCGCATTCGCCAAGGTTGCGCCGCGCATGCGGTGGTGATTGCACGATATTGTGCGACCGCCGGCGAGTGCGTCGCCCCTGTCGAGCCGAGGCGATAGCTTTCCTGTCGACCCACCCATAACGGAGCGAATGTGAACGCACCCGTCTTTCGTCGAACCGCGAGCCTCGGTGTCCTGGCGACCGTGGCCTGCCTCGCATGCAACTCCAGCGGCGAGGACGCGAGCCGGGATGCCGCGGTGTCCAGCGCGGCGCTGCAACCCGCGCTGGCGGCGATCACCGCCGACAACATTCTCCAGCACGTGAACCGCCTCGCGTCGGATGGCTTCGAAGGGCGCGGTCCGGGCACGGCCGGCGAGGACAGCTCGGTCGCGTACATCACGGAGCAGTTCAAGGCGCTGGGCCTCGCGCCGGGCAATCCGGACGGCACGTACATCCAGCCCGTCTCGATGATCGGCTACACGAGCCATCCCGATGCGTCGATCGCGGTTGGCGGGAAGACGATGAAGCTCCGCTTCCCTAACGACTACGTCGCCGTCTCGCGCCGCAACGCGAACGCCATTCGCGTCGACAACTCGGACGTCGTGTTCGTCGGCTACGGCGTCGTCGCGCCCGAGTACGGCTGGGACGACTACAAGGGGCTCGACGTGAAGGGCAAGACGATCATCATGCTCGTCAACGATCCCGCGGTGCCGAGCCCGACGATTCGACGAAGCTCGACTCGACGATGTTCAAGGGCAAGGCGATGACCTACTACGGCCGCTGGACGTACAAGTACGAGATCGCGTCCGAGAAGGGCGCGGCGGCGGCGATCATCGTGCACGAGACCGGGCCGGCGGGGTACCCGTACGAGGTGGTCGTTGGCAGCTGGGGCCGCGAGAACTTCGACGTCAAGGCGACTGGCCCGACGAATCGCGTGGCCGTCGAGGCCTGGATGGCACTCGACAAGACCAAGGAGCTGTTCCGCAACGCGGGGCTCAACTTCGATTCGCTCAAGAAGGCCGCGACGCGCAAGGACTTCAAGCCCGTCGCGCTCAACGCGAAGGCGACCTTCCACGTGCGCAACCAGGTGCGCGAGATCCAGTCGAAGAACGTCGTCGCGAAGCTCGAGGGATCGGACGCGAACCTCAAGGACGAGTACGTCGATCTACACGGCGCACTGGGACCACCTGGGCCGTGACACGACGCTCAAGGGCGACCAGATCTTCAACGGCGCGCTCGACAACGCGTCGGGCGTCGGCGCGCTGCTGACCGTCGCCAAGGCGTTCAAGGCGCTGCCGAAGCCGCCGGCGCGGTCGATCCTCTTTCTCGCGGTGACGGCCGAGGAGCAGGGCTTGTTCGGCGCGAAGTAGTACGCCGACGCATCCGCTCTACCCGCTGAACAAGACGCTGGCGGACATCAACATGGACGGCGTCAACCAGTGGGGCAAGACGAAGGACCTGACGGTCGTCGGCTACGGCAACTCGACGCTCGATGACTTGTTAGGCACCGTGCTCGCGTCGCAGGGTGGCCGGACGATCAAGCCGGACCCGGAGCCCGAGAAGGGCTTCTTCTACCGCTCCGATCACTTCGAGTTCGCGAAGCAGGGCGTGCCGGCGCTCTACGTCGAGGCGGGCACGGAGTACGTCGGCAAGGACTCGACGTACGGCCAGAAGAAGCGCGACGAGTACACGGAGAACGACTACCACAAGCCGTCGGACCAGGTGAAGCCGGACTGGGATCTGTCGGGCGCGGTCGAGGACCTTCAGGCGTTCTTCCAGGTCGGGTATCGCGTCGCGCAGACGGACCGCTGGCCCGAGTGGAAACAGGGGACGGAGTTCAAGGCCAGGCGAGATTCGATGGTGAAGGGCGATAAGCCGTAAAGAGCAGGCTGGTGGCTGGGTGCTCGTGCTGGTGGCTGGGTGACGCTGGATGGGGACCCGCTGCAACCAGCGTCACCCAGCAACAAGCACGAGCACCCAGCTACCAGCTCCTGCAGTTGTCAGTACCCGAGTGTCAAGGCAAGTGATTCAGTCGGTAGCATGTCCTTCCATTGGTGGATGAGCCTCTGATACGCATGCCCGACCGCACGCTGTTTGCGGTCGATGTCGTAGAGGCCTAACGAGTTCACGCGGCCGTTGTTCTCGCGCAGGCTCGTGTCCCAGTCCACCTGGTCGATCAGCGAGTACCAGGTGAAGCCGACGATCGGGATGCCGTCTTCCTTGAGACGGATCATCTGGGCCCACTCCTTCCACAGCCACCGCTCGGCGAACGGCTCCTTGATGTTCGTCTCGGTGTGCATGACCGGGAGGCGATAGCGGCTGAAATATTGCCGAGCGAGGATGTAGTAGCCGAAGATCTCGCCAGCCGTCTTCGTCTCGCGCTCCTCGCAGACGAGGTGCTCGTTCGTCTCGTAGTAGTCCGTTCCCATGATGCAGTGCGCCTTCACGCGGTTCTCCTGGAACCAGCGGTACTCCTCGCGGGTCATGCCGTAATCCATCAGGTATTGATAGATCGGCGCGGAGACGGGATAGCCATACGTGAGGTCGAGCGCGAGAAAGCGTCGCTCGTTGAGAAAGCGCGCGAGCGGCAAGCACGTCGGATCCTCCGGATGGAAGTACTCCGACGATTCGCTCTGGATGAACGTGGGGCGGTCGATCGTGCCGAGGATCGCGACCATCGCGCGCACGTTCGCCTCGCACAGATGCCTGATCGCGGTGACGAACGCGCGCTCGCTGCGCAGCCGTTCGTTCCACCAGCCGTTCAGCGCGGAGAACGTCGCGGCGATGAAGATCTCGTTGACAGGCGTGTAGAGCTTGAGCCACGGATAGCGCTGCGCGAACGCGCGCGCGTATTCGGCGAAGTGGCGGGGGAAGTCCGGGTTCTGAAAGTCGCCGAGCCAGTCGGGAATCCCGAAGTGACAGAGGTCGACGATCGGCGTGATGCCGAGCTCGCTCAGGGCGTTGAATGTCTCATCCGCGAACGACCAGTCGTAGCGGCCGGGACCGAGATGCGTACGGTAGTACGGCGGACCGTAGCGGAGAAACGGGATGCCCATCTCGACCACGAGGCCGAAGTCCTCGCGCCACCGCTCGTAGTGTCCCGTCTTCTCCATCTCGTCGACGCGCATGGTGCTTCCATCCGGGAGCGCGACAGTCGGGTAACTGTTCTCGATGCCGGACGCGAACATGAAGTCGTGCATGGGGCGGGACTGGGATCGGGGGTCGGGGCAGCGTGGGCATAGTGAACCGTGGCCAAGTGCAGCAGTCGGGCCGCGCGTCGCTGGCATTGATAGCTTTCGGCCATGGCTGAGCGAAGGCACGGCGCGAAGGCGCCCGCCGACGGATGGGACCGTGTCCGGGGCCGACTGGTCCGACAAGGACATTTCGGGCGAGACGCACGAGCGCGTCGCGTTCGTCGACCTCGACCTGACGGAGGTCGTCAACAACGGAGCGACGTTCTCCGAGTGCACGTTCCGTCGCGCGCGCTTCAACGCGTCGGTGCACACGGACGCGGCATTCATGAACTGCACATTCACGAATTGCAACTTCTTCGACGCGCAGTTCCATCAGTGCAAGCTCGTCGGAAGCATGTTCGACCGCTGCACGTTCGAGATCACGAAGGTGGTCGGCGGGAACTGGTCGCTGGTCGGATTGCCGGGCGCGGATCTCCGTAGCGCGTCGTTCACCGGCGCGCGCATGCGCGAGGCAGATCTCACGGGTGCGCGCTGTCGGGAGGGGTCGTTCCGCGACGTCGATCTCGCGGGTGCGCTGCTGGCGCGTGCGGACTTCTCGTTATGCGACCTGCGGGGGAGTGACCTGAGCTCGCTGGACCCGGCGGAGACGGAGATCCGGGGCGCGATCATCACGCTCGATCAGGCGATCGTGATCGCAACCGCGCTCGGCCTCGATATCCGGGCGGATGAGGAGGACTGAACTGCAGGACTGAACTGCAGCTGGTGGCTGGGTGCTCGTGCTTGTTGCTGGGTGACGCTGGGTGCGGCTGCGATGCAGCGAGCAGCGCGTGGCGTACCGGGCGCTAATAGCAGCAGCGCGCAGCGTGCGGCCGCAGCATGCAGCCGTCGGCAACAGTTCCCAGCGTGCAGCCGCGTGTCTAGTCCCCTCGCAATACCTCCACCGGATTCGTCCGAGTAGCCCGCAGCGCCGGGACGTAGCTCGCGGCCAGTGCCGCGATCGCAAGCGTCGCAGCAACCAGCACCATCGTGATCGGGTCCGTCGGCGTGACCGCGAACAGGAAGCTCGAGAGGAATCGCGTTAGGCCGAACGCCAGCACCAGACCCGCCACGATGCCGACGCCCGCCAGCGCCATCCCCTGCCGCACCACCATCCCCGCCACGCTCGACGGCTTCGCACCCAGAGCCACACGGATGCCGATCTCCTTCCTCCGCTGTGCGACACCGTACGCGATGACACCGTAGATCCCGATCACCGCGATCGCCAGCGCCACGATCGAGAACGTCGAGAAGAGGAACATCAGGAATCGCGGCTGCGACACCGACTCGCCGCGCACTTCCTCCATGGTGCGGAACTGACCCACCGGAAGCTGGGCATCCAGCGCCGCGACCTCGCCACGCACCGCGCGCGTGAGCGTGGACGGCTCGCCGGTCGTCCGCAGCACGAGGTTCAGCGAGCGCATGACGGCCCCGCCACCCCAGAAGCGGAATTGCGTGTGCGCGAGATACATCTCGCCGACCGGCGTCGCCGCCAGGCTCGCCTGCCTAACGTCGGCGACGATGCCGACGATCGTCACCATCCCCGGCCCGGCCTTGCCGCCGAGCTTGAAACGCTTGCCGATCGGGTCGTCGTTCTGCCAGTACTTCTTCGCCAGCGCTTCGTTGATCACGACCACGCCCGGAGTCGTTTCGAGATCCGTCTCCTCGATGCCTCGACCGCGAAGCAGCCGCATCCCGATCGCCTTGAAATACCCCGGCGTCACCACCTGCCAGTCCGCTCGGCGACGCGTCTCCCCCGGTGCGACCGGACGCCCCTCGATCTCGATGCCGAGGTCGCCCCGCTCCGCCACGAGTGGCACGCCGGCGACGCCGCCGGCACTCGAGACACCCGGAAGTCCCGCGACACGGCGCGTGAGCTCCTGATAGAACCGCACGACGCGCTCGGTCTCCGCATAACGAGATGACGGCAGCGAGATCGGCACCGTGAGCACGTGGTCGACGCGGTAGCCGGGGTCCACCGACAGCAGTTGGACAAAGCTTCGCGTCATGAGGCCCGCACCGACGAGCAGCACGAGCGCGATCGCGACTTCGCTGATCACGAGCGTGCGGCGCGCCCCCTGCCTGACGCCGCCGGCCACGCCCCGGCCACCCTCGCGCAGCATCGACTGCACGTTGACGCGCGTCGCGTTCACGGCGGGAAGCAGCCCGAAGATCACGCCCACTACCGTCGATGCCGCCAACGCGAACAGCAGAACGCGGAAGTCGACGCCGATCGCGTCGAGACGCGGGATGTTCGGCGGACGCAGCGCGACGAGAAACCGAGTCCCGAGAAAGGCGAGCGCTATTCCAACGACGCCACCCGTGAGCGACAGCACGACGCTCTCGACGAGCATTTGCCGCATGAGTCGCGCGCGACCGGCGCCGAGCGCGGTGCGCACCGCCATCTCGCGACGACGCCCCTCGGTTCGCGACAACAGCAAGCTCGCGACGTTCGCGCAGGCGATGAGCAGCACGAACCCGACCGCGCCCAGCAACACCATGAGCGTCGGGCGCACTCGGCCGACGACACTGTCGAGCAGCGGCAGCGCGCCGCCGACGAAGTTCATCTTCGCCGGGTAATCGTTAGGGAAGTCCACCGGGAACCGACGCGCCACCGACGCCACGTCCGCACTCGCCTGACTCGGCGTCACCCCGCGGCGCAGTCGCGCGACGCCGGACAGGAAATGACTCCCGCGGATCATGGTGCTGTCACGGCTCAATCCCAGCGGGACGAACAGCTGCGCGGCGTCGGTCTCCGAGAGCTGCTCGGGAACACGGAAGCCTTCGGGCATCACGCCGACGACAGTGGTCGCCGTACCATCGAGGATGATGCTCTTCCCGACGACGTCCCGCGCGCCACCGAAGCGGCGCTGCCAGAGTCCATAGCCGAGGACCACGACGTTGACGCCGGGGACATCCTCGGACGAGCTGATGACACGCCCGACTGCCGGAGCGACCCCGAGCGCCGGAAAAACACCCGCACTGAGCAGAACCGCGGGGAGACGTTCCGGCTCGCCATCTCCCGTTAGGCTGACCACGGCGGGCGTGTAGACGCCGAACGCCTCGAACGTCTTGGTGCCGTCGCGATAATCGAAGTACTCCGCGGGCGAGACTGATGAGATCGCGCCGAGGATGTCGGCGTTCCCGTCCCACGTGTTGCGAATGGCGACGAGGCGCTCGGGCTCCGCGTAAGGCAGCGGTCGCAGCAGCACGCCGTTCACGACGCTGAACAGCGCGGTGTTCGCGCCGATGCCGAGCGCGAGCGTGATGATCGCGACGATGGTGAAGCCGGGATTGCGGCGAAGCGCGCGCACGGCGTAGCGGAGGTCCTTCACGGTATTCTCGACGCCGTTCCCGCCGCGCGCGTCGCGGAGCTCGTCCTTCGTGCTCTCGAAGCCGCCGAACACCCGGGCCGCTTCGGTCCGCGCGGTGTTCGCGTCCAGCCCGCGCCGCTGGCGCGCCGAGGCCTCCATGTCGAGATGAAACCGGAGCTCGTCGTCGATCTCGCGCTCGACTGTTCGTCGATCGAACAGTGCGCGGAGACCGAACACCAGGCGTTGGATGATCGGTGCGGGCATCTATGCTCTCTCCTTCGGATGGCTCAGGATACCGTTCCTGTAGCCATTCGACAAGAGAAGGTGCCGGATGGTTTGCAGGGTGCGATCTTCGCGGATTGGTCGGTCTGGCTTGTCGCGCCGGGGCCGGTGGGAACTACGATTTGGCGGATGAACTGCAAAACGCCGGGCTGTCATTCCGAGCGGAGCCGCGAAGGCGCAGTCGAGGAATCGCGATCATACGGGCAGAGGGCTCTACCGGGACTCGATTCCTCGACTCGCTGCGCTCGCTCGGAATGACAGCCCGGCTTTGCATCGACGCATCATCGCGCCGGGGCCGGTGAGAACTGCGATTGGGCGGATGAAACGGAAGAAGCAGGATAGCGCCCGCGTAAGGGCCGGCTCCGCTCGCACCGAGCCGGGACTCTTTGGGAACGGCCGCTCGGGACGTCAATGCGTCCCGAGCGGCCGTTCCTATTTCAGTCACGCTCCGGCGAGAGCCAGCGTCGATGCAAAGCCGTATCCGGCCGTTTTCCGTGTCATCCGCAAAATCGTAGTTCCCACCGGCCCCGGCGCGGTGAACCAGACGAGCAGATCCGCGACGATCGCCGCACGGCTATCGTCGCACAGCCAACTGTACCATCCCCGCACGTGTCTCAGCCGTTACCCCTCCCCGGATGAAGACTCCGATGCTGACACTCGCGGGCGATGTGCGGTACGCGGTTCGGGCCCTCAGGCGACGTCCCGGCTTCACGATCGTTGCGATCCTCACGCTCGCGCTCGGGATCGGCGCGAACGCTGCCATCTTCAGCGCCGTCCGCGGCATCCTGCTCAGTCCCCTGCCGTTCCGCGCACCCGAGCGGCTCGTGTCGTTCAACGCCGAGCAGTTCATCGCGAATGCGGAGTTGCTGCATCTGCAGCAGAACGCACGCACGCTCGACGGCGTCGCCGCTCTCAGCCCCGGATGGGGGATGGCGCTCACGGGCAGCGGCGAGGCAACTCAGCTCAACACGAACCGAGTCTCCACCAACCTCCTCGACGTGCTCGGCGTTCGACCAATGCTCGGGCGGACATTCGTCGACGGCGAGTCCATCCCTGGCCGCGAGACGGTCGCGATCCTCAGCCATGCACTCTGGGCCGAGCGGTTCGGGAGTGATCGCTCGATCATCGGGCGCAGCATGGTGCTCGATGGCACGCCGTACACCATCGTCGGCGTTTTGCCACCGGGGTTCGAAGTGCTCGGTCGGCCAGCAGACCTGTGGACACCACTCGTCATCGACCCAACCGCCTGGTTCCATCGCGGCGCGACCGCATGGCTCGTCGCGCGACTCCGCGCCGGCGTGACGATCGAGCAGGCGCGCGCCGAGCTCGCGACGCTGTACCCGCGGATGCGCGAGGCCTACGACTTCGCGCCCGACTACTACAAAAACGCGACGCTGCTCCCATTGCAGGAGCGCGCCGTCGGAAGCGTGCGCACGGCGTTGCTCGTGCTGCTGGCGGCCGTCGGCTTCATCGTGATGATCGCCGGAGCGAACGTCGGGAATCTGTTGCTCATGCGCGCGGCCGGACGTCGACGCGAGATCGCCGTCCGCACCGCACTCGGCGCCACGCGCCGGCGGGTGCTCGCGCAGATGCTCGTCGAGAGCGTCGTTCTCGCGTTAGGTGGCGCCGCCGTCGGCGTCGCGCTCGGTGCGTTCGGCGTTCGCGTCCTTCGCGCGGCACTGCCGCCCGACACGCCACGGCTGTCGTCTATCACGCTCGACGCGCCAGTGCTCGCGTTATGCGCTGGCCTGGCGATTCTTCTCGGCATCGCGTTCGGGCTCGCGCCCGCCTTGCTCGCCAGCGGCGGCGACGTGCAGGACGCCTTACGCGGCGCGCGTGGTGTCGCCGGACGCGCGGGCGGTGAACGTGCGCGCGGCACGCTCGTGGTGGCGGAGGTCGCGCTGACGCTCGTGCTCGTGATCGGCGCAGGGTTGATGATGCGCACGCTCTGGTCGTTGTCGCACGTCGCGACCGGATTCCGACCCGACGGCGTATTGACCATGCGCCTTCAGCCGACTGGCGGACGATTCGACACGGGAGCGAAGCAGGGCGAGTACGTGACCACCGTACTCGAACGGCTCGCACGATTGCCGGGCGTGCAGTCGACAGGCGCGATCCATCACCTGCCGCTGGCGGGGCTCTCGTGGTATGCGAACGTCGATCTCGAGGGGCGCGTCAGGCCCGCTGGAGAGCCGCCGATGCGATCCGGCTGGCGCGTCATTGCCGGCGACTACTTCCAGACGATGCGCATTCCACTCATCCGCGGTCGCGCGTTCAGCGCGACGGACACGCGCGAGGGCCCGCCGGTGGCGATCGTGAGCGACGCGTTCGCCCGCATCGCCTGGCCTGGTGAGGACCCCATCGGCAAACGATTCCTCGCCGGGAACGCGACGCGTGGTGGCGCCGTGACCGTCGTGGGTGTTGTTGGAGGCGTTAGGCACGTGACGCTCGACGCGGCGCCGGCCCCGGAGCTCTACCGGCCGATCGCGCAGACGCCGATGGCCGCGGTGACGGTCGCCGTACGAACCACGGGCGACCCACTGGCCCTGGCGGCGCTCGCGCAGCAGGCAGTCCGCGCGATCGACGCCAATGTTCCGATCTCCGACGTGCGATCGCTCGAACAGGTGATGTCGACGTCCGTCGCCCGCCCTCGGCTCATCATGGCGCTGTTGCTCGTGTTCGCGGGGGTCGGCACGGTGCTGGGCGCGGTCGGGGTCTATGGGGTGATCGCGTACGCGGTGGGCGAGCGGCGCCGTGAGATCGGCGTCCGCATTGCGTTAGGCGCGGAGCCGAGTGCGGTCGCGGCCGCGGTGGTGTTGCGGGGTGTGCGGTACGCGGCGATTGGCGTGGGCGTGGGCCTCGCCGGGGCGCTGGCGGTGACGAGAGTGATGCGAACGCTGTTGTTCGGGGTCAGCGCTACCGATCCCGTGACATTCGTCGGCTTGGCGGTGCTCCTGATACTGATTGCGGCACTGGCGAGCTACTTACCGGCGCGTCAGGCGTCGACGATCAACCCCATGGAGGCGATGCGCGCGGATTGAGGTCGTCATTCCGAGCGGAGCGCCGTCAGGCGCGGAGTCGAGGAATCGCGATCGTACCGGTAGAGGGCCCTCTACACCGCAGGCCAAGGATTCCTCGACTCCGCCGCTTCGCGGCTCCGCTCGGAATGACAACCCGCTCGGAAGCGAGTGGCGTGACTTCGACCGCCGCTCACGGGTTGTATTCCCGTGAGGCAGCCTGCTGCTACTACACCTACTGACGCGTTCGCTCTGGACCTGCGCCGCGTCGTGCGGCGACTCGTGCGCGCCCCCGGGTTCGCCGCCACCGTCGTGCTCTCGCTCGCGATCGGCATGGCGTCCGTCATCGCGCTGCTCGGCGTCATCGACACACAGCTCTTTCGCGACCCCGCCGGTCTCCGCGACCCACGTCGCGTCGTCGCCATTGGACCGTGGGCCGGCTTCGCGCGAACATCCTACCCCGACTTCGTCGACCTCCGCGACCAGGGGCGATCGCTCGAGTCCGTCGGCGCGTTCGGAGTCTGGAACTACTCCGCGCGCGTCGGCAGCGCCGTAGCGCCAGCCCGCGGACTTCTCGCATCGCACTCGCTGCTGCCGACCCTCGGCATGGCGCCCGCCATTGGTCGCACGTTCGTCGCAACCGAGGACCGGCCGGGTGCACCGACGGTCGCTCTCATCGGTGCCGGCCTTCGACATCGGTTCTTCAACACTGATCGCGAAGCACTGGGCAAGACGGTCCGGCTCGCCGGTATCGACTTCACGATCATCGGCGTCCTTCCGTCGAGCTTCACCGCGCCCGACATGTCGCCGGTCGACCTCGTGCTGCCGATCGAGAACGCCCCGTGGTTCGGAGGACGCGAAGCGCTCGTCAACCGCGACTTTCAGTGGGTTCGCATCGTCGGCCGATTGCGGCCGGCAGCTCGGCGGCCGCCGCGAGCGCGGAAGCGAGCGCGATCTACCGGCGCGCGAATGTCGGCGTTCGCGCGGTCGATCAGACGACGCTCGCGCGCGAGACGATTCCCGTTCGCTCGTTGCGTGAGGCGCGCCGCGATCCGAGTGCGCCGAGCGCGCGGGTGTCCGTGTGGCTCACGGCGCTGGCGGCCGTGGTCCTGCTCATCGCGTGCGCGAACGTCGCCAGCCTCTTCGTCGCGCGCGGCGTCGCCGACCAGCACGAGCTCGCGATCCATGTGGCGTTAGGCGCGACCAGTGGGCGACTCGCGCGCCGCGCGCTGCTCGAAGTCGGGATCCTCGTCGTGCTCGCGGTCGTGCTCGCGCTGATCACAGCGCGCTTCGCATCCACCGCGCTCGGCGCCTTGCTGGCCAATACGCTGGCCCCCACGCCGATTGATGTACGCACCGGCGCGATCGCGGCTGGCATCGCGGCGATCACGTGCGTGGCCTGCGCGCTCGGTCCAGTCGTACGGGCGACACGAGTGAACCCGCGTTCGACGCTCGGCATCCAGTCGCGGACGGTGGCGTCATCGCATCGGTATGCGCTGCGCACGCTCGTCTCTCTCCAGGTCGCGCTCGGCGTCGTACTCGTCTCCGAAGCGGCGGTGTTCGCCGCCAGTCTGCGCAACGCGACCCGCGTGGACCTCGGCTTCGATCTCGATCGTCTCGTTGTTGCGGACGTCGACCTGCGAGCGGCGGGGTTCACGCCGTCGACGAGCTCGAGCGCCGCGGCCCGCGCGCTCGACGCCGTGCGTCGCATTCGGGGCGTCACCGCTGCGGGGATGACCAACGCCGCCACTGTTCCAGGCTATCTCAATCCGCCGGTGCGAGTACCCGGTCGAGATTCGGTACCCGCCGGAATCGACGACAGCGAGCCGTACGTCAACTCCGTGACGGCCGGTTTCCTCGAGGCGTTAGGCGTGCCGCTGCTGCGCGGGCGACGACTGACCGAAGACGATGAACGCGCGGCCAGACCGGTCCTGCTCGTGAGCGAGCGCTTCGCCCACCTGTACTGGCGTGGCGAGAACGCGATCGGCCAGTGCGTGCGAGTCGGACGGTCGCTGTCGACGCCGTGCGCACAAGTCGTTGGTGTGGTCGGGGACCGCCGCGGCTCGCCCGGCGCGACGCACGGCGTGGCCGAGGTGTATCTGCCGTCGACGTCGTCAGCGATGCCGGCGGATCTGGCGCAGGCGTTCCTCGGACGCGAGCTGGCGGTGCGCGTCGACCCCGGCCACCCGGAGGTCGCGACCGCCGTGCAACGGAATCTGCTCGACGCGATCCCCGCGCTGACGTCCGTACGCGTGCGTGTGGGCGACGACTACCTCGAGCGGCAGACGCGATCGTGGCGCCTGGGCGCGGCGGTGATCGGTGTCTTCGCCGCGGTCGCACTGCTGCTGGCGGCGGTTGGCGTGTTCAGCGTGTGGTCGCACGCGGTCGCAACACGACGCCGCGAGCTCGGCATTCGCGGCGCGCTCGGCGCTCGACCCGGTGACCTCGCGTGGCTCATCGTCCGCGACGCGCTGGCGGTCGCGTCGGTGGGGGCTGTGTTCGGAATCGCTGTGGCCGTCGCGGCGGGCGGCGCGGTCCGGTCGATGGCCTTCGGAATCTCGCCGCTGGACCCACGCGTCTTCGCGGTCAGCTGCATCGCGTTCGTGCTCGTGACCTGCCTGGCGACGATCGGACCCGCCTTGCGAGCGGCGTTCACGGATCCGAGGGGGGCGTTGGCAGGCTAGTGGATTGCTTCCCAGATGTTGAATAGCAGGCGAGGCAGGCCCTATTGCCAGATTTGGCCATACACGCCGCAGCTCGCCCCGGTGCAGCGGCTTTGCCGTTGGCCAAATCTGGCAATGAGGCCAGAATCGCCTGCTATTCAACATCTCAGACGTGTTCCACTAGGCCATCACGCCGGCATCTGCTCTCGGAGCCGCTTGCTCTTCTTCAGTGCGCGCGCCCAGGCCCAGAAAACCACCACGAGCGCGATCCCGGTGGCGAGGACCGCGTGACGGACCGGGTGCGCGCTCCATGGCTGGTAACGCAGGGAGTCCGCCAGCATCAAAACGAACGCACCGGCGATCCAGTACGCGGAGCTGCCGTATTCCTTGAGGATGACGCGTCGCCAGTTGAACGCCATGCCTTGCATCGACGTGGCAAAGCCGCCGAGACGTACTCTCCAGCGCGGTACGCGCGCCGCGTACGCGTCGTACTGGGCGCCGAACTTCCGTCTCAGAAATGCCTCTTCGGCGGCAACAATCGCGGAGTAGCCGATGAGGAAGAACGGCACTCCGACGAGATACGCCGCCGGTGCGTTCCATGTGAGCAGCAGCCCGAGCAGAATGAGCAGGTTGCCAACGTAGAGCGGATTGCGCGAATGATTGAAGAACCCGCCGGTCACGAGATCCTCGGCGTATACCTGCCGGTTCTTCCCACCACGGATGATGTACGCGTAGCCAACGACCGCCACGCGCAGTGCCTGCCCGAGCAGCGCGACGCCGAAGCCGACGAGATCGAGTGCGGTGTCATAGTCGTCGCGCCCGCGTGGCCAGTGTGGCCGCGTGAGAACGAACAGCGCGAGGAGTACCGCGGGGAAGATTCCGTCGCGGTACTTGAAGAGGAAGTTGCCGTAGCGGACGAGCGCTGACGGCACGGTGTCGTCGGCGGAGGTCGTGGCCGGCGAGATCATTTGACGGCGATCATCCCGGCGAAGTTGTACCAGCGGAAGAACTCCTGGAACTTCGTGAAGCCGCACTCCAGTAGCAGATCCCGATTTTCGTCGAGGCGATAGGGGATCAGCACGTTCTCCAGCGCTTCGCGCTTGCGCGCGATCTCCATGTCGGAGTAGCCGTGCCGCCGCTTCATGTCGTAGTAGTTGTCGATGAAGAGGCGGTTGAACAGCGTGTCGCTCTCAATGACCTTCTCGGCCACGATGATCGCGCCCTGTTTGCGCGTTCCCTCGGCGATCGTGCGGATCACGCGGTCGCGGTGCAGCGGACGGACGAACTGGAGCGTGAACAGCATGACGGTGACGGAAGCGTTCTCGATCGCGAACGGCTCGTGCAGGTCGGCGAGCCGTATCTCGCGCTGACGGGACGGTGGCAGCGTCGTGAGCTTCTGGCGTGCCCGCTCCACCATGTCGGGTGCGTTGTCGTAGCCAACGAACGCGATCGAGGGGTCGAGTTGCGGCTCGAGCGCCAGGAACGTCGTGCCCGTGGAGCAGCCGAGGTCGTAGACCGTGGTACCAGGCACGGCGAACTCCGCGGCGAGCTCCGCGGTCATACGTTGGATCTCGCCGTAAAACGGCACCGAGCGGCTGACCATGTTGTCGAACACGCGCACGGTGGTCGCGTCGAACGTGAAGTCCGTGGGGCGTGTGGTGCTCTCCGCGAAGATGTCGTCCGTCGGCTCGCCGCCGGGCGTGATCGGTGCCGGCATGCCAGCACCCACTGTTGCGGTGTCAACGGCCGTGTGCGCTTCGCCGTTCGACCTCGGTTCTGGTGTCATGGCTTGTCTGTCTCGAGGTAAGCACCCGCGTCCTCAGCACGGGCGAGGGCACTTTGCGCCCACGCGAAGCCCGGACGAGTCAACATCCTTGTACCGCAGCAAATCAGGAGCCCACAGGGGCCGAACCGACAAAGGCCGCTCGGAGGCAGTTAGTGACCACGGACAATGCCGAACGATGTATCACGTTCGCTCCGGTCCCGCTGTCTGGCCAGTCACCCCAGCACCCTGTTCCCCATCCGCGGCCCGTCCCTCAGATACGCTGGACGTCCCGCCCACGGCCGGCTCATCATCCGGGGCGATGAGGGCGCGGCACAGGGCCGTACCCTGCACGCGATGCCTCAGGAGAGACCCGGTTGAGCACCGTCACCACCCTGGCCCACGACGCCCCGTTCTCAATCCGGCGAACGGCCATCACGCGAGGTGCGACGTACTTCGTCGCCTGGACCGTCGTCGCGTTCACGACGTCCGAGCTGCAGTACGTCGCGCAGCCCGCGAGCAACGCGCAGCCGTACGGCCGCCTGTTGCGGATGGCGCTCGCGAGCTGCTGGCTGTGGGCCGCGTTCACCCCCGCGATTCTCGCGTTCGCGCGACGGATTCGCATCGATCGCACGAACTGGCCGCGTACGCTTCCGGTGCACCTCGCCGCCGCCGCTGCCGCGACGTTCCTGGACGTCTGGCTCATGCACGCGATCATGCCGTTCGTGAGCCCGGACGCGCCGATGAATCGCGTCCCCATTCACATCGTCTTCCTGCGGCAGCTGTTCCTGTACTCGGTCTGCTACTTCGTGATCATGGCGCTCGCGCACGTGCGCTACTACGCGGGCCTCTCGTACGAACGCGACCTCCGCGCCGCGCAGCTCGAGGCGCAGCTCTCGGCCGCGCGCCTAACGGCGCTCCAGGGACAGCTCCGGCCGCACTTCCTGTTCAACACGCTGAACATGATCGCCGAGCAGGTCTACACGGACCCGGCTGGCGCGGACGCGATGCTGACGCGGCTCGGCGTGTTGTTGCGGTCGTCGTTCATCGAGACCGACCGCGAGCGCGTGCCGCTGCATCGCGAGCTGGAATTGCTCGAGAGTTACGTCGAGATCATGCGTGCGCGCTTCCATGGACGCCTGACATTCGAGCTCGACATCGATCCGGCGACGCTCGACGCGTTGGTCCCGCGGTTCATGCTGCAGCCGCTCGTGGAGAATGCCATCAAGCACGGCGTCGAGCCTCGTGAGGAAGGTGGCCGCGTGACCGTGACTGCCCGTCGTCAGGGCGATTCGCTGACACTCGACGTCCGCGACAACGGCGACGGGCTCGCCGGCGCGATCCGCGAAGGCACCGGCGTTCGCAATACGCGCGAGCGGTTACAACATCTCTATGGCATCGCGCGTCAGCAGTTCGCGCTCGCGCCCGCACCGGGCGGCGGCACGGTCGCATCGCTCGTCATCCCGTTCGACACGGACGACGGCCCGGCGGACAGCTACACGGCGACGGCACCGGGCACCGCGTCGGACACCCGAGGTGCCACGGTTCCCGGCCGTGCACCCCTGCCCTCATCGCCTGACGTGCCAGCGATGCCGGGTGTCGGGCCTGCGTTCCGGCGAGGCGTGTCATGACGCTACTCCGCGTCCTCATCGTCGACGATGAGGCGTTTGCGCGCCAGCGGCTCCGTCGCCTGCTCACGGAGCTTCAGGACATCGAGGTCGTCGGCGAGGCCGCGAACGGGCGCGAGGCGGTCGCGCTGATCACGCAGCACGACCCTGACGTGGTGCTGCTCGACGTGCAGATGCCGCGTGTCGATGGCTTCGGCGTGCTGCGCGCGCTCGACGGGCCCGCGCCTCTCGTGATCTTCGTGACGGCGTTCGACGAGCACGCCGTGGCCGCGTTCAACGTCCACGCGTTCGACTACATCCTCAAGCCGGTGGACCCGGCGCGTTTCGCGGACGCCATCGCGCGTGCCCGCGCGCAGATCGAGCAGTCGACGATCGCCGAGCGTCATGCGAAGCTCGTGGCGTTTCTGGATGCGTCGCCGGGCGCACCGACGCGGGACGTTGCCGTGCCCGCCGCCGAATCGGCGACGGCGAGCGGGCGCGCGCCACTCGATCGATTGCTCGTCAAGGAGGAGGGCAAGATGTATTTCGTGCCCGTCGCCGAGATCGACTGGATCGAGGCGTTCGGCAACTACGCGCGTCTGCATACGGGGCCGCGCACCCACCTCATTCGCGAGACGATGTCGACGCTCGAGCGCGCGCTCGACGTGCGTCGCTTCGCGCGCATCCATTGCTCGACGATCGTGAATCTCGATCGCATCAGGCAGATGGATCTGTGGGGCTCGGGAGATTACATGGTGCGGCTGGCCGATGGCACGCAGCTCAAGCTCAGCCGATGGTATCGGGATCGGCTCGAGGCGCGGTTGCGACCGTAGCATTGGGAATCGGGGATCGGGAATCGGGAATCGGGAATCGGGAATCGCACGTGCAGGTCGTCCCACCGATGTGCAGATCATCACGCCGGCCTTCGTTCGCCGGCCGAGTGGCGTGAGTTTCGGGTCCACTCCTGCCTGACGAGAATGATGCTACGCTCCGCATTGCCTCCACGCGCGCGCATGTCCGCGCTGAAGTTCATTACCGTTGTTGGCACTACGGCCGTCGCCGTTCTTGTGCCCCTCTGCCACGCCATCGCGCAACCGCCGGCGCCGCGACACGCGGTGCTCGCCGTGCCGTCCAAGTATCCGTCCATTCAGGCGGCGATCGACAGCGCCATGAACGGCGATACCGTGCTCGTCGCGCCCGGGCGGTACTACGAGAACATCCGCTTCAAGGGAAAGGGCATCGTCGTCACGAGCCAGTTCGCGCGCACGCGCAACGAGGCGGACATCGAGCGGACCATCATCGACGGCAGTCGGCCGACGCACCCCGATACGGGGACAGTCGTTAGGTTCGTCAACCAGGAGGACTCGACGGCGGTGATCCAGGGATTCACGATCACCGGCGGCACGGGCACCGTGTGGCTCGACGCGAAGGACGTGACGTACTTCCGCGAGGGCGGCGGGATCCTGTGCGAGCTCGGGTCGCCGACGATTCGCTTCAATCACATCGAGAACAACAGCGCGGTCTCGAAGGCGAAGAACGTGAAGGGCGACTCGTTGATCAGCGCCGGTGGCGGCGCCATCCGCTGCGGCTACTCCGAGCCGACGATCACGAACAACGTCATTCGCGGCAATCACGGGCGCTACGGCGGTGGCGTCGTGCTGTTCTACTCCGCCGGCATCGTGAAGAACAACCTCATCGTCGACAACGACGGCGGCGAGGACTTCGGTGGCGCCGGGCTGTGGATCGTCGGTGGGTTGAGCTATCGGCTGTCGACGCTCGTCGAGCACAACACGATCGTCAATAACCGATCGATGACACCGGATTCCGCGCGCGGCATGAAGGGCCGCGGCGGCGCCATGATCGCGGCCGGCACGAAGGTCGTGTTCCGAAACAACATCGTGTGGGGTAACGCGCAGAGCGCGGGCAATCAGGTGAGCTACTCCCCGGCGACGCCGCCCGAGATGAGCAACAACATCGTGCAGGGTGGTCTGCCGGGCACGGGCAATCTCGATAAGGATCCGCAGTTCGCCGACATGACACGCTTCACGTTGAAGCCGGATTCGCCGGCGAAGCGCGGCGCCGGTTTCGAGCTCGGCGCCTATGGTGGCGTGCCGCGTACTCGCTGACACGCGGCTTGCATCATCGCGCCGCGGCCGGTGGGGACTACGATTTGGCGGATCGGTACTGCGAAACTGCCGGATACTGCTCTGCATCGACGCATCGTCCCGCACGGCCGGTGGGAACGGCGATCGCGCGGAGGACGCGGAAGAAGCAGGATCGATCGCGTTCGGGACGGCCCCTCGCGCCACGAGCCGGGATTCTTTGGGAACGGCCGCTCGGGACGCAGGAGTCTCCCGAGCGGCCGTTCCTCTGTCATTCAGGCCGCGGCGAGAGCCAGCGTCGATGCAAAGCCGGATCCGGCCGTTTTCCGTGTCATCCGCAAAATCGTAGTTCCCACCGGCCCGGAGCGCTGATGCGTGAATGCAAGCCGAATCGGCTGTCTCGCGGTTCATCCGGCCAATCGTAGTCGCCAACGACCGCGGCGCGACGAAGCCAGCAACAGGTTGTGCCGCGTGATCGCCGTTCCGATCTTGGGGCATGCACCCACTGCTCCGCACGATCCTAACGCTCTCGCCGGCCCTTCTTTCGGCGGCGCGCCTCGACCTCGGCGTCGCGCCCAGGGCAGCCCCGACGAGCGTCATTCGCGTCAATCAGCTCGGGTACCTGCCTAACGCTCCCAAGACGGCCGTGATGTGCGTCGTCCCCGACTCGCTGGGCGGCGGTGGCACGTGGCTCCCACCCGCGTCCGTGCCCTTCACCGTCGAGGACACCACCGGTCGCCGCGTGCTCGCGCCGCGCACCGCCAGCGCCGCCGGTCAATTCGGACCCTGCGCACAGACGTACCGGCTCGACTTCTCGTCGCTTCGAAAGCCCGGCCGCTACCACATCGTCTCCGCTGGCGTTCGCTCGCCCGTCGTGCGCATCGACGCCCGCGCGTACGCCGGCGCCGCGGACACGCTCCTCTACTACATGCGCCAGCAGCGCTCGGGCTACAACCCGACGCTCAAGGATTCCGTTCACAAGCGCGACGGGATCATCGTCGATCACCCGACGCGCACCGGTGAGTTCATCAACGTGAGCGGCGGCTGGGCCGACGCCGCGGACTATCTGCAGTACGTCACGACGTCCGCGACCGCCACCTACGTCATGCTCAAGGCGCGTCACGAATTTCCGCGCGCGTTCTCCGACAACTTCGCCGCGACCGGTCTCCCGGGCGCGAATGGCGTCGACGACGCGCTCGACGAGGCGCGCCATGGACTCGAGTGGCTGCTGCGCATGTTCCCGGACGACTCGACGATGTTCAACCAGCTCGCTGACGACCGCGATCACACGTACTTCGATCTGCCGACGTCCGACTCCGCGGACTACGGCTGGGGCAAGGGCAAGGAGCGCCCCGTGTATCCGTGCACGGGCAAGCCGCAGGGGCTTTTCACCGGAAAGAATCGCGCGACGGGCTACGCGTCCACGGCCGGCAAGTACGCGGCGACGTTCGCACTCGCCTCGCGTGCGTATGCGACCACGGACCCCGCGTTCGCGCGTCGGCTCCGCGAACGGGCGCTGGCGGCGTACGCGTTAGGCGTGAAATACCCCGGCAACTGTCAGACGGCGCCCGGCAAGTCGCCGTACTTCTACGAAGAAGAGAACTGGGCGGATGACATGGAGCTCGGAGCGGCCGAGCTCTACGCGCTGACGCGCGAACAGCGGTTTCTGCGGGATGCGTTAGGCTACGCCGCGAAGGAGCCGGTCACGCCGTGGATGGGCGCCGATACGGCGCGTCACTATGAATGGTACCCCTGGATCAATCACGGCCACGACGCGGTCTGGCGCGTCGGTGACGCGTCGGCCAAGCGCCTCATGGCCAGCTACTACCGCCAGGGCCTCGAGCGTGTAGCCGCGCGCGCGAAAACCAACGGCTTCCGCGTCGGCATCCCGTTCATCTGGTGCTCGAACAATCTCATGTCGGCGTTCGCGACGCAGGCGCTGATCTATCGTCGCATGACGGGCGACGAGCGCTTCCGCGAGTACGAGGCAGCGGCGCTGGACTGGCTGTTCGGCGCGAACCCGTGGGGCACGTCGATGGTGATCGGCCTGCCGTGGTCAGGCACCTGGCCACACGATCCGCATTCGGTGCTCGCCAAGCAGCTTGGCGTGGAGACGCAGCTCGGCGGTCTCGTGGATGGCCCGGTCTATCGTTCGATCTACGCCAACCTGCGCGGCATCCGCCTGTTCGACCCGGACGAGTACGCGCGGTTCAACACGGGCTTCATCGTCTATCACGACGACCTGGGCGACTACTCGACGAATGAGCCGATCATGGACGGGACAGGCATGCTCACGTACCTGCTCGCTGCGCTCGCGCCGTGATCGCTGGCTGCTGGCTGCTGCTGCTGACGTTCGGGATCGCTGTCTTGTCGGCGGGGGCGTCGCGTCTCCGGCGCCGTAGGCGCTTACACGCCCTGAGCCGACGGGTACCGAACTCCGTGTACGGCTGGCTGGCTCGGCCCCGTCGTCTCGGGGCTACGCGCCAACGGCCCCTACGACGCGACACCCCCGCCTCCTGGTACGCATCCCGACCGGTCGGGGCAAGCAGCGCGCAGCACCCAGCAAGTGCGCGCCCTAACGCGTGACGGCGCCGCCCGCGAGAGGGGACGCGGCACTTGCTGCGCGCTGGGTGCGGTCGCGAATGCGTGCGTGCGGTGACGAGCGGCCGGCCACGGAGCGTGCCATGACCGGGGGCGCGGGCGCTCGGCGTAGGGGGCCTCGCGCGTAGCCCCGAGACGGCGGGGCCGAGCCACTCTCACGGCATGGAGTTCGGTACCCGTCGGCTCGAGGCGTGTAAGCGCGTGGCCACCGGAGCCGAGTGCCCGCGCCTAGCGCCGCGACAGACTCGACCAGCCCCGCGCGCCGCAATGCCAGCACGCAGCACGCAGCACGCAGCTCAGCGCTACGGCAGCGTCTCGAACGACGTGACTTTGTAGACGATCTCGTCCCCCGGCAAGCGCCGTGACCGGGTCGATCAGCACGCTGATCGGATACCCCAACGTCGCGTCGTACGTGATCCGCGAGTCCTGAGGACCCAGCGCCAGCCCCTGCGCGATGAGCACCAGCAGTCCATCCACCGACTTCGCCGCCGCGCGACGATCCTCGCTCACCGCCAGGTTCGTCGCCGCGTCCACCACGCTCTCGATCGTCTCGCCCGTCTCACCAGGCGTCCGCCTCACCGTGACGCGCACGGGACGCTGGAACTCGGTCGTGCACTCGCACGTCTGAGCCACCACAATGCGGTAGTGCGCCGGCCCCACCGTCTGCCACTTCTTCAGCGCGCCGTCGTACTCCGCCTGCGTCGTCCCATTGTTGTTGCTGCCGTTACCGCCGAGCCCGATCACGTCCCCACCAGCACATGCACCAACCACCAGCACGAGCGCCGCGACAACGGATGCGCGGCCAAGGAATGCACTCATAGTTCTCCGGAGTTCTCTACTGCACGAGTCCAGCGTCCGTATTAGGATGTGTCGGTACACACGCTATGACCAGCCTGCCGAACCCTCGAACGATGCGGTCCGTCACCTCAATGCGCGGTGACGGGGACGAACCGTCACGCCCGGCAGGATTCGCCTGGCGATTCGTGCTCGCAAACCGTCGCGATGGATCAGGGATCTGGGGAGCGGCGTGCCTCGTGTTCGCCTCGCAGAACGCGCTGCGCTACATCATGCGCGACCAGGCGGTGGACTGGGTCAACGCGCTGTGGATGGAAGCGCTGTACTGGGTCCCGTGGCTCGTGCTCACGCCCGTCCTGCTCGCGACGGCGCGTCGCAAGCCGCTCGGCTCCGGCGCACCGCGGTCGAACGTGTGGTGGCACCTCGGGTGTCATGGTCGCGCTGTCGCTCGTGCAGGTCGTCAGCCGCCGATGCGCTGCAGTATCCGGTGGCGGTCGCGCATGGCTTAGTCCCAGTGGCGCTGACCGGCTCCGCGCACGCGCTGGAGACGTACCGCCGCTCGTTCCCGGCGCTCGTGATCACCGTGTGGTGGAAGTACTGGGTGTTCATGGGCCTCTACTACGCGTTCGACTATCACCGTCGCTTCCGCGAGCGCGAGGTCGCGGCGGCGCAACTCGAGACGCAGCTGGCGACGGCGCATCTGCAGGCGCTGCGGATGCAGCTCAATCCGCACTTCCTGTTCAACGCGCTGCACTCGGCGGCGATGCTGACGATGATCGACCCCGACGGCGCGCACCGCGTGCTCGTACAGCTGAGCGCGCTGCTTCGGACGACGCTCGACCGCTCATCAGCGGCCGAGGTGCCGCTCTCGGAGGAGATCGACTTCGTCGACCGCTACCTGGCGATCGAGCGCATTCGGTTCCAGGATCGGCTTCGGCGTCGAGATCGAGGCCGATGACGATGCGCTGTCGGCGATCGTGCCGAACCTGATCCTGCAGCCACTGGTGGAGAACGCGGTGCGCCACGGGATCGCGCGCCGAACCGACGCCGGCGACCTCACGATTCGCGCGGTGCGGCGCGGGGGTCTCCTCGTGGTCGAGGTCGAGGACGACGGCCCCGGGCTTCCCGCGGGTTGGACGTTCACCCCACCGGAGGGGAGCGGCGTCGGCCTGACGAATGTCCGCTCGCGGCTCGAGCGGCTGTATGGAAGTCAGGGTCGACTCGAGCTGCTGACTCCAACGGATGAAGCCGGCCGGCCAACGCACGGGTGTGCTCGCGCGCGTGACGATCCCGTTCCGCGTCGCTGCGCCGTCGCCCCGCCGTCGCGAAGTCGCGTCCCCGATTCCCAGTGCACAATCCCCAGTCCCCACCGCATGATCCGCGCGCTCATCGTCGACGACGAGCCGATCGCGCGCGCCGGCATCGCGAAGCTGCTCGAGGGCGAGTCGGATGTGACGGTGATCGGGGAGTGTCGGGACGGGGCAGAGGCTGTCGCGCACATCCGCGCACATCGGCCCGACCTCGTGTTCCTCGATGTGCAGATGCCCGAGCGCAACGGCTTCGAGGTGCTGGCGTCGCTCGAGCCACACGAGCTTCCGGCGACGATCTTCGTCACGGCGTACGACGAGTACGCGCTCGACGCGTTCGAAGCGAGTGCGGTCGACTACCTGCTCAAACCGTTCGACCGTGAGCGGTTCGCGCGCGCGCTGTCGCGGGCGCGCCGTTTCCTCGCCGGCGATCAGCTCGCGGTGTTCCGCGCGAAGGTCTCGTCGGTGCTGCAGACGATGCGACCGAACACTCGCCTCGTTGGCACAGGCGCGAGTCCTCGAACGGCTCGACTCCGCATCGCGCCTAACGGTGGCCCGAGCCGAGCGACGGAACGCGCGCGCGGCGGTGACAGTCGGCTCGCCATCCGGACGCGCGGGCGCATCACGTTCGTCGCGATCGGCGAGATCGAGTGGATCGAGACGTCGCGCAACTACGTGCGCGTGCGCGCGAAAGGCGTGTGGCACACGATGCGCGAGCCGCTGTCGACGTTCGCGGGTCGACTCGACCCGCTGCAGTTCGTGCGCGTGAGCCGCTCGTGCATCGTCAATCTCGATCGCGTGCGCGAGTTCCGTCGGCAGGCGAACGGCCAGTACACGGTCCTGCTCGACGACGGCCAGCGACTCGTGGCGAGTCGCCGCTATGGCGCGAAGTTGGCGCCTGACGCGTAGAGGAAGGAGGAAGGCGGTCGAGGACGATCGCCTCGCTGCGCTCGGGATGACATGGCTCCTTCCTCAGGCCTCCTTCCTTAGGCCTCGTTCCTCAGGCCTCCTTCCCAAGGCCTCTCGTACAATATTCGCATAGGCGATGAGCCATGCAGTCCCTCGCTCGTCTGCTCGCCATCGCCTGTCTCGTCGCGCTCGGTGCTTGCAATCCCATGCGCTATCTGTTCGGATGGGAGGCGCGGCTTCGCCCCGACACCACCGAACGCGCCGGAGGGCAGTCCCTCGTCGGCGCCGGCGACATTGGGTTCTGTGGTCTGATCGGCGACCGCGCCACCGGGATTCTGCTCGATCAGATTCCCGGCACCGTCTTCACCCTCGGCGACAACGCGTATCCCGACGGTACGCTCGAAGATTTTCAGAAGTGCTACGAGCCTACCTGGGGCCGACACAAGAGCCGAACGCGGCCGTCCGCCGGTAACCACGAGTACCACGCCGACGGCGCACCGGGCTATTTCGCGTACTTCGGCGCCGTCGCGGGCGATTCCTCGAAAGGATACTACAGCTACGACCTCGGCACCTGGCACGTGGTGGTGCTCAACAGCAACATCGACGTCAGCGCGACGTCGGAGCAGATGCGATGGCTCGCGAATGACCTGGCCGAGCACCGCACGTTATGCACGGTGGCGTACTGGCATCACGCGTTTCTGAGCTCGAGCTCTGACGCTACCCCCAAGATGCGAGACGCATGGCGGCTGCTCTACGACGCCGGCGTCGAGGTCGCGCTCACGGGCCACCACCACGCCTACGAGCGCTTCGCACCGGTGAACGCCACGGCAACCGCCCTCGACCAAGGGCGGGGCGTTCGAGAATTCGTCGTCGGCACAGGCGGCTCGCTGCTGGACAACTTCGGCCGCAAAGCCCACTTCAGCGAACGTCGCTACAACAACAACTTCGGCGTGCTACAGCTCCAGCTCTATCCCGGTCACTATGCCTGGCAGTTCATCTCGGTGAACGGGCACATACGAGACTCGGGGCGGGACAGATGCCACTGATAGCTGGAAGGGGCGGAGGGCGGGATGGCGGGAAGGCGGCAGCGAGCGGCAGCGAGGTCTCGCGACGACGCGCGCGGAGAACCGCGAATCCTGCTGCGTGCTGCGGCGCCGCAGTCCGCGCCATCCGCCTTCCGTCCTGAGCCCGTTCCTCCTTCCGCTATTGCGCGACGGGCCGCGGGAACTTCCCCTCCCTCGTCGCTGCCTGCCACGCGAAGATCGCGAAGATCATCGCCGACTGCTGCAGATCCTTCTCGCTGACACGTTCGTAGAAATCCGCGTTCGTGTGGTGCGTTCGCACGTCGTAATCCCGGTAGTCCTTGAGCGTCGTGAAGCCCGGAATCCCCACCGCGGTAAAGCTCAGGTGATCCGTGTTTCCGATCTTGTCCACCGGATTGCGCTTCACGCCGAGCTCGCCTAACGCGCCCAGCCAGCCATCGAAGATCGCCTTGGCGCCGGCGTTCTCCTCGGTATAGAACCCGTACGTCGGCCCCATCCCTGGATCATCGTTGAGATACACCGCGATCGCGTCCCGTGCCGCCGCATCGTTCTTGAGATGCCGCTCCACATACGCCTTCGACCCCAGCAGCCCTTCCTCCTCCCCGCCCCACAGCGCCAGGCGAATCGTCCGCTTCGGCTGCGCGCCCACCGCCTTGAGCATCCGCATTGCCTCGATGGCCGCAGCCACCGCGTCCGCGTTGTCCGTGGCGCCGGTTGCCGAATGCCACGAGTCGAGGTGCGCGCCAAGCAGTACCACCTCGTTCTTGAGTACCGGATCCGTCCCCGGAATCTCGGCGATCACGTTGTAGCCACTCGTGTCCGCCGCCTGGTACCTAACGCGCACCTCGGCCGCGAGCTTGACCGGCGTGCCATGCTGCGCCAGCCGCGCGATCATGTTGTAGTGTTCGGCCGCCATCACCACGCTCGGCACGGCATCATCCCGCGTGCCTCGGTTGCCGAGCACGAAGATGGTTCCGTGTTGGCCCTGATTCGGGCGGAGCACGAGACCGACGCCCAGCTGCTGCAGGATCGGCATCATCTCACGCACCGGCGTTAGGCCATCCGTGCGCAGCATTGGCGGTGCGCCGATGCGCACTCGCGCCTCCGTGTCGCCCGGCTGCGGACGGTCGGCCGAGATGAGCGCCTGTCCCTCCTGCGGCGGCTGCGGCAACACGATGGCGCCCTTTAGCTTCGCGCCCATCGCCTTGATCTGCTCGGCCGTCTTGTCGCCGAGGTAGATGGGGTTCGTCGCGAGGACGCCGCGCGTCGATGGCGTCCACGCCTCCGGATAGCCCTCGAGCGGGAAATAGCGAGGCTGCGTCATCTCGAGGGTAAATTTCTCCAACGCCCAACCACGACCGAACGGGAACGGCTCGACAGCGACGTTGCTCATACCCCATTCTGTAAGGCGATCGCGCGTCCAGTCGACGGCACGCTTGAACCCGGGCGAGCCGGTGAGCCGCGGGCCGATCACGTCGGTGAGCGTGCGATAGCTCTCGAGCACACGTGAATGCGCTTGCGACTCGGCACTCAATCGCGCCATCATCGCGCGGTCGACGGACTCCTGCGCGGTGAGTGGTGTACAGATCGATGGCGCGACACCGATCGTGAGTGCGAGGGCGATACCAATCAAGGATTTGTGCAGCATCGTTGGGCTAGCGTGAGAGTGGCGGTCCGAGGCTATCTTCCCGCTCGACGATGAGCGTCGCAAGGGCCGACAGCGTCGCGATGCGGAACCTGCAGGCCCAGCGATCCATCGATTATTCCACATGCCCCGAACGAGCCGACCCAATGTGAGCGCCGGTCTCCTCCTCTTCCGGCGGTCCGTCGCCGGACTGGAGGTGTTCATCGCCCATCCCGGCGGCCCGTTCTGGAAGGATCGCGATGCAGGCGCGTGGACCATTCCGAAGGGCATCGTCGAGCAAGGTGAGGATTTCCTCGATGCCGCGCGGCGGGAGTTCGAAGAAGAAACGAGCATTCAACCGATCGGTCCGTTCATTCCGCTCGGCAGCATCCGTCAGAAGGCCGGCAAGACCATTCACGCGTGGGCCTGGGAAGGGGATGCGGACCCGAGTGCGATCGTGAGCAACAGCATGCGGACGGAATGGCCGCGCGGCTCCGGACGTTGGATCGAGTTCCCCGAAGTTGATCGTTGCGAATGGGCCAATCCGGCGACCGCACGCGCGAAGATGAATCCGGCCCAGGCAGAGCTGGTGACCCGCCTCGAGGCCGCACTTGTGGGGAGCGACGCCGCGCCGTAGCTATGCGGCCTATGTCCAACTCCTCGACTCGGCCGACCTCGCTTCAGCGCCGCGACTTTCTTCGCGCCGGTGCGCTCGCCGCGGCAGCAACCGCGCTCGACGTCTCGCGTGGCGAGAGTGCGACGACCTCATCGCCCGCCGCGACGGCGCTCGCGCGAGCGCCCGAGAAGAATGCGTTCGAGCAGAATGCGTTCGAGCTCGAGGAGACGACGATCGCGGCGTTGCAGGACGGCATGCGTACCGGTCGGTACACCGCTCGCTCCATCACTGAGCTCTACCTCGGCCGCATGGACGCGGTCGACAAGGCGGGTCCCGCGATCAACTCGGTGATCGAGAGAAATCCGGACGCCGTCCGCATTGCCGAGGAGCGCGATGCCGAGCGAAAGGCCGGGCGCGTTCGCGGCCCGCTGCACGGCGTCCCCGTGCTGATCAAGGACAACATCGACACCGCCGACCGCATGCGCACGAGCGCCGGTTCGCTCGCGCTCGGCGAATCGATCGCACCGCGTGACGCGTTCATCGCTGCACGGCTGCGCGAGGCCGGTGCGGTGATCCTCGGCAAGACGAACCTGAGCGAGTGGGCGAACTTCCGATCGACTCACTCGACGAGTGGCTGGAGCGGACGGGGTGGGCAGACGAAGAACCCCTACGTCCTCGACCGCAACCCGTGTGGCTCGAGCTCAGGGACGGGCGCGTCGATCTCGGCCAACCTCGCCGCGGTAGGTGTCGGGACGGAGACGGACGGCTCGATCGTGTGTCCGTCGTCGGCGAACGGCCTCGTGGGCATCAAGCCCACGGTAGGCCTCGTGAGCCGGTCCGGCATCATTCCCATCTCGCACAGTCAGGACACGGCCGGTCCAATGGCCCGCACGGTCACGGACGCGGCGGCGTTGCTCGCCGTGCTGAGTGGTGTTGACCCACGCGATACCGCGACCGCTGCGTCGCGCGGCAAGTCGACGTCGGACTACGCTCGCGTCCTGAATGCCGGCGCGCTCAAGGGCGCGCGCATCGGCGTCGCCCGCAGCTTCTTCGGCTTCAGCGACGCCGTCGACCGCGTGATGAGTGAGGCCATCGCGGCCATGAAATCCGCCGGCGCCACGATCGTCGACCCCGCGAACATCGCCACCGCCGGCAAGTTCGATGATGCCGAATCGGATGTGCTGCACTTCGAGTTCAAGACGGACCTCAATGCGTATCTCGCCGCGTTAGGCCCGAAGGCGCCTCACAAGGACCTGGCCTCGCTCATCGCGTTCAACGAGCAGAACAAGGACCGCGAGATGCCGTACTTCGGCCAGGAGACGTTCATCAAGGCGCAGGCGAAGGGTCCGCTCACGAGTCCGGCGTACAAGGCAGCCCGCGACAAGTGCATTCGCCTGTCACGCACCGAAGGCATTGACGCCACGCTCGCGAAGTATCGGCTGTCGGCGATCATCGCGCCCACGGGCGGACCGGCGTGGCCGACCGATCTCCTGAATGGCGATCACTTCACCGGCGGAAGCTCGACACCGTCAGCCGTGTCGGGGTACCCCAGCGTCACGGTGCCGGCGGGTTGGGTGCACGGCTTACCCGTCGGGCTCTCGTTCATCGGCGCGCAGTGGAGCGATGCCGCGCTCGTTGGTCTCGCGTACGCGTTCGAGCAGGCGACGAAGGTGCGGAAGCCGCCGCGCTTCCTGCCGAGCGTCAGGCTGTAGACCGCTGGCGCGTTAGGCCGCGGTTCGTTCGCGGACGCTGACGCGCTACTCGCTGACGCGCTACTTGCGCTTGAGTCGACGCACCGCGTCGCGCAGCTCGGCGGTGCGCGCCGAGGCCATTTCCGCGAAGCATTCGGATTGCGCCTGCGCCCAGAACGGCCCGCCGCCCGAGGGGGCCTGACGCGGGCACTCGCTCTCGCGGACGCCGAGCCACACGCGTTGCTCGACACGGATACGCTGCACCGTCGGCGGATCCGGCGCGCCTAACGGCGTGCCGGCCACGCGTCGCATCTCGTCCACGAGCGACTCGAACGTGCGATTGAGTGGCGCGTCGCCAATCTCGATGTACGCGGCGAGGCAGGCGCGCTGATCCGCCGTCGCGGCGATGCGACACCGAGGGATCGGGCCAGCGCCATCGCCGGACGACGCTCCTTTTTTCGGCCTCGGTGGTGGAATCTTGAACGGGTCCTCGATCGGTGCGCTGGCCCTGGCCGTAGAGTCAGGGTCCGGAGGCGTCGCGGCGGTAGCGGGTAGCGCTGCGTTGTTGGAGTCGGCGTTCGGCGCGGGCGGCTTTGCGGATGCTACCGCGCGATTGCTGTCGCCCCGCGTCTTGCGACGCGCGCGCGACGGCGCCTTCGCGGTCGGGGCCGCGCCTCTACGCGTCTCACGCACGACGGGCTGCTTTCCTGGCGCCGGTGTGCTCTTGTCAGTCGCCGGCATCGTCACGGCGACGCTGCTCCCACCCGTGATGCCGCTCGCGCGTGGCGCGGGATTCTCCGGGGGAGGCGCGGCCATCAAGCCGCCGGACGACGGCGCAGCTGGCGGAGTAGCCGAGTCGCTGCACGATGCTCCCAGCGCTCGTCGTTACGCGACTCGATCCAGGCGCTCGCCCCGCACCGTCCCGTGCGCTGCCGCTGAGCATGATGAACAGCGACGCCGCAGCCAGGGTGAGCGGAACGACGAGTCCGACGGCCTGCAGCATTCGCCTGCGGCGGGTCGTGAACGCGAACGGTGACTCCGCGTTAGGTGCCGCGGCATCGTCGCGCTCGACGACCTTCGTCATCGCCGGCAGCAGAATCCGGGTCGGCGCCTCGTCAGAGTCACGCGGCGCACTCCCGAGCGCGCTCGATTGAACTGGCGGGACCAGCATCATCGGTTCCGCGCGGGCTGTGACCGCCGCTGATTCGCGGTGCGTCTCCGGCGGAGGCGTTATCGGCGCCACTGCGCCCACCTCTGCCTCGCGATGCAGGCCGGCGTGCACGTCGGTGCTGGCTGTCGGAACGTGGCTCGATTGGTCGGGGTCGATCGCGGCCGCGCGGAACTGGACCGTGGGCTGGTCGTCCATCGGCGACGCGCCCGGCGGGTACGTCTGCGCCAACACCGGCGGCGGATTGTACGTCAGCTGATCGAGAAACGCATCGATCGTCTGCCACCGGCGTGTCTTGTCCTTGATCAGCGCGCCTTCGATCGCGAACAGGAGGTTGGCCGGCACGCGTGGCCGGAGCGACGTGATGCGCGGCAGATCCTCGTGCTTCTGCTTGTAGATGATGCCGTACAGACTCTCGCCCGCCCACGGCCGACGTCCGGTGAGCAACTCCCAGCCGAGGACGCCGAGGCTGTAGATGTCGCTCCGGCCGTCGACCACCTCGCCATCGATCTGCTCGGGCGACATGTACTGCGGCGTGCCTAACGCTGCGCCGAGGAGCGTGATGCCGCCTTCGCCGTCGATCGACCGCGCGATCCCGAAGTCGGAAAGGAGGGCGCGGCCCCGCGTGACGTCGAGGAAGATGTTCTCGGGTTTGACGTCGCGATGCACGATGCCGCGTCGGTGCGCGTACGCCAGCGCGCTGGCCACATCCCGCAGGATGGCCTCCGCATCCTCGGCGCCTAACGAGCCGTGTTCGCGGAGCCGGTCACGGACGGTGCCGCCCGGCACGTGCTCCATGATGATCGCGACGGCGCGGTCGTCGATCTGCTCGATGGCTTCGGTGCGGACGATGTTTGCATGGTCCAGGCCGGCAACCGTTCGCGCCTCGCGCGCGAAGCGACGGATGGCGTCGGGGTCGTCGAGGTACCGTCCGCGGATGGCCTTGATGGCGACGAGCCGCCCGCTGACGCGCTTGCGGGCGAGGTAGACAGCCGCCACTCCCCCGTGCCCGAGCTCTCGGATGAGCTCGTACTCGCGTTCGAGGGCGCGGAGGTCGGACGGAAAGTCGGCGTCGGTTGCCATCGATTCGGGGAAGCTATCCGGGTGTGATGCGGGTTGTGTGCCGAAGGCGCCGGAGGGCGGAGGGCGGAGGGCGGAGGGCGGGGGCGGGAGCCGGTTTGCGGAAAGTTGCTTCGATACGCAATAAAACGATGATAGGCGGGGCCGTAAGAGGCGATAGCATCACGCCTTCGATGCGACTCCTCCTCCTAGCCAGCCGATGTCGACTCCCACGAGTTATCGCGATCTCGAAGTGTGGCAAAAATCCATGAAGCTCGCCGTCGCGATTTACACGATGACGGCCACGTTTCCCAAGCATGAGTTGTACGGCCTGACTTCGCAAATGAGGCGGGCCGCGGTCTCCGTACCGGCGAACATCGCTGAGGGACGTGGGCGGGGCTACCGAGGCGAGTTCGCGCACCACGCGTCTATAGCCCGTGGATCAGTGACAGAACTCGACACGTACCTGGAGCTCGCGCTACGACTCGGCTACCTCGATGCACACGTTGTCGAGTCACCGGTGCAGCTAGCGGATGATGTGAGTCGAATGCTGACTATGCTCATTCGCGCACTACGACGCCCTCAGCTTAAGAGATAAGTTGTCCGCCCTCCGCCTTCCGCCCGACGCCTTCCGCTCTAGGCCAGAGGCAACCTCCTCACCCGCCTCCCCGTCGCCGCGAAAATCCCGTTCGCCACCGCCGGAGCGACCGGCGAGACCGGTGGCTCGCCCAACCCAGACGGCGGCTCCGCGCTGCGGACGAAATGCACCTCGATCACTGGCACCTCGCTCATACGTAACAGACGATAGTTGTTGAAGTTGCCCTGGTTCACGCGACCGCGATCGACCGTGATCTCGCCGTACAGCGCCGCACTCAGCCCGTCGATCACGCCGCCCTGCACCTGCGCTTCGGCTCCACTCGCGTTGACCACCGTTCCGCAGTCCACCGCGGCCACGATCCGGTGCACCCGCGGCTTCCCAGCCGAGTCCACCGAGACCTCCGCCACGTGCGCGACGTAGCTCCCGAACGTGAAGTGCGCGGCGATGCCGCGTCCTCGACCACGCGGGAGCGGTGTGCCCCATCCGGACCGATCCGCGGCCAGTCGGAGGACGTTCGCGAGCCGACCCGTATCGAATGTGGGCCCGCCGTGGTCCGCGTACGGGAGGCGCCGGGGCGCGCCGAGCATCGCGAGTCGGAACGCGAGCGGGTCGCGACCGGCGAGATGCGCCAGCTCATCGATCGCGCTTTGCACCACGAACGCGTTCGCCGAGTGGAGCGTCGCACGCCAGGCGCCGACCGGAATGACCGATGCCACGCGCGTGTACTCGAGCCGTACGTTAGGCAGCAGGCGCGCGGGAAAATCGTCCGGGTAGAGCTCCGACTTGTACGGGGTTGGGCCGGCCGGCGAACGCATAACGCGACGTGTTCGCGAGATGGTGCGCCCATGCGATGGGGGCGCCGGCAGCATCGAGCGCCGCGCGCACCCGGTGCACGCCCGCGGGGCGGTAGTAGTCGTGCTGGAGATCGTCCTCGCGCGTGCGGACCACCTTGATCGGCGCGGCCATCGCCTTGGAGAGGTACGCCGCCTCCGCCGCATAGTCCGACATGAGTCGCCGCCCGAACCCTCCTCCGGCTCGTTCCATGTGCACCGTCACATTCGCTGGCGGAATGCCGACGACGCGCGCCGCGAGCGCCTGTGCATCACCAGGACTCTGCGCCGTTCCCCACAGCTCGACGCGATCACCGCGAACGTCCGCCGTGAAGTTCACCGGCTCCATGGGGACGTGCGCGATGAACGGAATCTCGTACACGACGTTCAGTGTCCGCGCCGCGACCGCGATGACCGCGTCGACATCACCGTCATCGCGAATGCGTTCGCCCGGTCGTTCGAGCGCCGCATGGAAGCTGGCGACGAGCTCGGCCGACGTCGCGCCGACGATTCCAGGGTCGCTCCATGTCACCACGAGCGCCCGCCGCCCTTCGAACGCAGCCCACGTGTTATCGGCGACAACGGCAACGCCTTCACGCAGCTCGACGGGATTGTCACGCGGCGTTAGGCGCACGACGCGGCGGACACCCGGTACGGCGAGCGCCCGTGTGTCATCCACACTCACGAGGCGCGCCCCGAACGGCGCGTGCACGATACTGGCAATGAGCATTCCCGGTAGCGAGACATCGATGCCGATAGCGCTGCGTCCCGCGTGCGATGGCCCGTGCGTCCACGTTGCGAACACGCGTCCCGACGAGACGGAAATCCTATCGCGCTTGAGCGGCACGTCGGACGGGACGCGCACGGTCGCGGCGTCAGCGGCGAGTGCGCCGTAGCCGAGTCGTCGGCCGGTCGGGCCATGAATGACGGTGCCGTGTTCGGTGCGACACGCGGCCGGCTCGACGCCCCACCGCGCAGCCGCGGCCGCGACGAGCGCATAACGCGCGGCGGCGCCGGCGCGGCGGAGCGCCGACCAGTTCGAGCTCACGCCGGTGCTGCCACCGGTGAACTGGTCACCGAATCGCGAGTCGAACGCAGCCTGGATGACGCGCACTGTGTCCCACGGCGACGTCGAGCTCTTCGGCGACGATCATGGGAAGCGCGGTCTTGGTTCCGGTGCCGATCTCGGGATTCTTGGCGGCAATGATGACGACGCCGTCGGGCTCGATCTCGATGAACGCACCGATCCGTGCGGCCGAGGCAGACCGGGTCGCCCGGTTTGGTCGGCGGAAGCCACACGGTGACGGCGACCCCGCCGGCGGCGGTGGCACCAAGGCGGATGAAGCTGCGGCGATCGAGTGACGGTGGCACTGACGCGGGTTCCACGAAGCGTCTCGCGAGAGGATTCGAGACGTTATGCGATGCGCTCACCGCGCAGCAACGCGGTTGGGACGAGGACGGCAGTATTTACACAAATACCACACTGCCCACGGGACTGCCGCTGGTTGCTGGGTGGTCGTGCTTGTTGCTGGGTGACGCTGGGTGCTTTGCGAGCAGCGAGCAGCGCGTGGGTCGCTGGCCAGTAATAGCAGCAGCGGGCAGCGTGCGGCCGCAGCATGCAGCCGTCGGCAGATGTGTCCAGCAGCGTGCAGCTGCTCTGCTACTGCTTCCTGATCCGTCGCGTCGGTGTCGCAGTCATGGGATCGTCCGGCCAGTGATGCTTGGGGTAGCGTCCTCGCAGCTCCTTCCGAACGTCGAAGTAGGACGTGCGCCAGAACCCAGCCAGGTCACGCGTCACCTGCACCGGCCGCTGTGCCGGCGACAGCAGGTGGACCGTCAGCGGCACCGCCCCGCGCGCAATGCGCGGCGTATCCGCCAGGCCGAACATCTCCTGCAGTCGCACCGCGAGCACCGGGGCCGAGGCGTCACCGTAGTCGATCGCGATCCGACTCCCGCTCGGAACCGTGATGTGGGTCGGCGCGAGATCGTCGAGCAGCGCGCGCCGGTCCCACGGCAGTTGCGACAGCAGCGCACCCGCGAGATCGATGCGACCGAGATCATCGAGCGACCGCGCGCCGCGTACGTGCGGCGCCAGCCACTCGCCTAACGTCTCGAGCAGCGCCGCATCCGACACGTCCGGCCACGTCGCGTCCACGCCATGCATGAACGCCAGGCGCTCACGCAGCGATCGCGCGCCACCACTCCACGGCAGCGCCTCGATCCCCTCCCGGCGCACACCTTCGAGCAGCGCCGCCGTGGTTGCCTCAGGGTCAGCATCCCGCAATGGACGCTCGACGAGCACGATGGCACCCAGCCGCTCGCGCTCACGCGCGACCACCGCGCGCTCACGCGCGTCCCACATGGTCTCGCGCTCGCGTGTGACCTGGTCGGCGAAGTGGTGTTCGATGTCCTCGAGCTCGAGCGCGGCGGCGAGAAAGATCCGGCTCTCCGGTCGTCGCCCGTCGAGCTCGACGGCCACGATGAATGGCGCGTCGGACAGCGACTGCGCGCCCTGCAGCACGGCCCCGTTTCCGTTGCGCAGCAGAAACCGCCCGGACCTCGGCGCACGGAGTTGGCCGATGCGATCCGGATACGCGAACGCGAGCAGTAGTCCGACCGACGCATCGCCGTCGCGCTGGCCAGGTGCACGTGCGACGACGGCGTTGCCTAACGCTGAGCGTAGCCGGTCGGATTCCGTCCGGATGCGCCGAACGGCGTCGCCATCGACCGAGTGACCCGGTGACGACACGGCGCGCGATCCGCGAATCAACGGCAGCCTCGTCTCGACGTCGGCGTCCGGCGCCGAACCGGCATCGACGCGCAGCGGATCGCGCTCGCTGAGCAACGCCGCGAGGTCACAGGCGAGACCGATGCTGCCTGACGCCCGTGCCTGGAGCACCATGTGCGCGAGGCGGGGGTGCATCGGCAGCTCCGCCATGCGCTGCCCGTGCGGCGTGATCCGCGGCGCCGCGCTCGATGCACTCGACCCGCGATCAGTCGCCGGCGGCGCGGCGATGGCACCCAGCTCTTCCAGGAGCTCGCGTGCCTGAGCGTACGACGCCGCGGGTGGTTGATCGAGCCATCGCAACCCCGACGGATCACTGATTCCCGCAGCCGCCAGCTCGAGCGCAACGGGCGCCAGATCGGCCTCGAGGATCTCGGGCGCGGTGTGCGCGACGAGATGGTGTTGCTCGTGCTCCGCCCAGAGCCGATAGCACACGCCGGGCGCGACGCGTCCGGCCCGCCCTCGCCTCTGATCTGCCGACGCCTGTGACACGCGCACCGTCTCGAGCCGCGTCATGCCCGTGCGCGGCGAGAACCGCGGTACGCGGGACACTCCGCTGTCGATCACCACCCGCACGCCCTCGATGGTCAGACTCGTTTCAGCGATGGACGTCGCGAGCACGACCTTGCGCTCCCCAGGAGCGACTCGGAGCGATCGCGGCGTCCTGCGCTTCGCCCGACAGGCTGCCATGCAGCGGGTAGACGTGCGTGCGCGGCGGCAGCGCTCCGCTCACGAGCAGGTCGTGAGCGCGTCGAATCTCGCCGGCGCCAGGGAGGAAGACGAGTACGTCACCGTCATCCGCGCCGAGCGCACGCCTAACGACTGAGGCGACAGCGTCCTCGAGGCGAACGTCGGGCCGGCGCTCGATGTAACGCGTCTCGACCGGGAAGGCGCGACCCTCGCTCGTGATGACCGGCGCGTCACCCAGCAGTCCGCGCGACGCGAGCGCCATCGAGCGTCGCCGACATGACGAGAACGCGCAGCTCGGGCCGGAGCACATCGCGCGTCTCGAGTGTGAGCGCGAGCGCGAGATCGGCGTCGAGGCTCCGCTCGTGGAACTCGTCGAAGATGACGAGGCCCACGCCGTCGAGCGACGAGTCGCGCTGGAGCATGCGCGTGAGGATGCCTTCGGTGACGACCTCGATGCGCGTGCTTCGTCCGACACGCGACTCTCCGCGCACGCGAAATCCGACGGTGTCCCCTACCCGCTCGCCGCGCACGGACGCCATGCGCCGAGCGGCCGCCCGCGTCGCGAGCCGCCGCGGCTCGAGCATGAGGATGCGCTGGGAGCCGAGCCAGGGCGCGCCAAGCAGGGCGAGCGGCACGCCGGTGGTCTTCCCCGCCCCCGGCGGCGCCTGCAGCACCGCACTCGTGCCGTCGCCTAACGCCGCGGCCAGGGCGGGGATGACGGCGTCGATCGGCAGCGTGACGGACGGAGGACGGGCACGCCGAAGTGTAAACGGCCGCCGATGGCGTCATCCCGCAGGAGCAAACGCGACGAGGGACCTCCTGTAGCGTCATCGTAGCCAGTCCAGCCACGATGGCGGTCGAGAAGGTCCCTCGCTGACGCTCGGGATGACACGCTTTCTCCGCCATCCGGTCGCCTCCAGCCTCCTTCCTACGGCCTCCTTCCTACGGTCTCCTTCCTCCTGCCTCGGCCGCTATTCCTTCGTCCCTCGAATCACCGGCTTGAACAGCAGCCCGTTCTGGTCGATCGTGCCACCGCGCACGACGAAGCTCTTGCTCACGTCGAACTTCACCACGAGCGTGCTCGTCGCGCCTTCCGTCACGTCCACCGCGCCACCCGAGAGCTTGATCTTGATGCCCGTCTTCGCCGCGCTCGGGAACTTGAGCCCCACGATCGACTCACCGCCGATCACCGTGTTCGTCTCGTCGTTCAACGTCACGCTCGACTTCGCGGGATCGATGATCAGTCGAAAGCCGTTGTAGGAACCCGCCGCCACCTCCGCGTCGCCGAGGAACGTGTTCGTGCCGTCCGCGAGCTTCATGAGATCGAACAGCGCGTTCGGCTCGGCCACCGTCACCCAGCCGCCCTGCTCCGATTCCGATTCCTCGGTGGCCGCGGCCGCATCGTCGTCCGTCGGCTCCTGACGCTTCGCATCGATGCGCACGACGAAGATGTCGACGCTCTTCACCGAACCCGCGGGAAGCGGCGATTCAGTCATCCGGCCCGCCGACGTCGCCGCGACGAGCTGCGACAGCGCCGCGACGGACTCGTTCGTCAATCGCACACCGACCGTACCCGTACCGGCACCCGTCGAATCACTGCAGGCCGCGGCGCCGAACAGCGCCGTGGTCGAAAGGGCAATGACGTGCAAGACGGTTCGAACCGATCATGCATTCCTCCTCTATGAACTCACGTTGGCGAACTCGCGCGGTCGCCCGTGGCGTCGCGCAGCGCCCAGACACGATCGCGGAGCGCGCACCGACCGTGCGGTGACTGCACGAGAGCCAGCTCATGTGATTCGCCTCACGTTTCCCCTCGATCGGGCACTTCGTCCTCGTGATGCCGTCCCTCTCCTCGCACTCCGCGTCATGAGATCGCACGATCCGATCGCTCGCAGTCCCAACCATGCGCATCGTGCGACGAGCCGCGCAATGCACGCTCGCGCTCTCGGGCCTCGTCGCTCTCGCATGCACCGGGCGAGGCGACGATGGCGGCGTCATTCGCATCGGCATCGCCGCCGACCTCAAGCGCCCGAACATGCAGACGGTGCTGCGAGGCGTCGAGCTGGCGATCGAGCGGCTGAATGCCGAGGGCAACGGTCGACGCTTCGAGATCGCGAAGCCTCCGACGACGGCGACCGGCGCCGTCGAGATCGCGGCCGCCCTGCGCGATGACCCGCGCGTCGTCGCGGTCGTCGGACCGGCCGACAGCCGGAGCAGCCGCGAATCGGCGCCGATCTTCGCCGACGAAGACGGCGGCGGTCGACGAGCGCTGGCAGCGGTATCGCCGACGTCGACGAGCATGTCGCTCACCGGCCTGAGTCCGTGGCTGTTCCGCGTCTGCCCGAGCGACGCCGCCTCGAGCCGAGCCGCTGCGCGCTACGTGCTCGACTCGTTAGGCTTCCGCCGCGCGACGATCATGTACCGCAACGACTCCTACGGTCGCGGCTGGAGCACCGCGTTCACGCAGGCGTACAGCGCCGGCGGCGGCGAAGTGCTGGAGCGCAATCCGCACCTCGCCGACATGAACGAGTGGCGCGCGTATGCCGGCATCGTGAAGCTCACGAAGCCCAACATCGTCCTGTTCCCCGGATCGCCGGCGGACCTCGCGGGCCTCGTCCGCTCGCTCCGCGCCATCGGCGCCGACACGCCCGTACTCGGCGGCGACGCGGTCTCCGAGCTCGAGGCGCAGGCCACGGAGTTCGCCGGGCGTTCGCTACATCGCGTTCTTCCAGGCGTCGCGCGTGCAGTCGAGCGAAGCGAAGGCGTTCGTCTCCGCGTTCGCGCGGAAGTACGGCGTCCCGCCGGAGCAGCGCTCGGCGCTCGCGTACGATGCCACCATGCTCATCGGCCACGCGGTGCTCGAGGGCGGCGCGACTCGGCCCCGTGTGCGTGAGTACCTCGCGTCCGTCGGCAACTCGCGACCGCCGGTATCCGGCGTGACCGGCCCGATCTCGTTCGATCAGCAACACGACGTCGTCGACAAGCCGGTCGTGATCGCGACGGTGGGCAAGTGACCGGCCTCGCTGTGTCGCTGCCGAATCGGGTTGGTGGCGCCGCGGCGCGCCTCATGGAAGGGCTACGCCCGCGAGCCATGCGCACGATCCGCGGGCGCCTCGCGTTCGGCTTCGGCGTCACCGTCGTCCTCGTCGCGACGATCGCGACCCTCGCCGTCAACGCGCTGCGCCGAGGCAACGCCGGCAACGCGGAGGCGCTCGAATCCGTCGAGCAGGAGTTCGATGGATCGCAGCGCGTGATCACCGCCGCACTCCGCGAGATCGCGTCCGGCGTGCAGTACCTCGAGAGCGGCACCGCCGACGATCGCGAACGGTGGGAAGCCATGGTGTCGCGCGCCGGAGTCGGCGCGATCGGACGCGGCGAAGGTATCGACGTTGACCGCCGACCAGCGCGCGCGCCTCGAGGAAGTCGGCAACCTTCAGAGCGCGGTCGAAGTGCGCATCGCGATGGCGCAGGCGTACCGCCGCATCGGCGAGCCTGGCCAGGCCGCACCGCTGGTAAAGAAGGCGTTCGATGACGTCGAGTCCATCGACCGGACGCTCGAACAATTTCGCGCTGGGTCGGCAGCACGACGGCGCGACATTGCGTCCGGGCTCGCGGACAGCCTGCGCCGCGACCAGTTGCTCGTGCTCCTGCTCGGTGTCGCCGCCGTCGTCGTTGCGATCATCTTCGGCGTCGGGACATCGCGGGCAGTGACGCGTCCGCTCGCGGCGTTCGCCGTGGACATGGAAGCGATGGGCGAAGGCGATCTGCGTCTCGCCATCGATGACCACCGCGGCGCCGACGAGTTCGCGAAGCTCGCGAACGCGCTTCGCCGTGCCCGGGAGCGGCTGGGCGCACTCGTCTCGCACGTGCAGGTCGAGTCGGAACAGGTCTCGTCGGCGGCGAATCAGCTCGCCGCGAGCGCGACCAGCGTGTCCGACGCCGCGAGCCACATGACGCGCGGGCATCACAGACATCGCAGAGGGTGCGTCGGCGCAGCTCGAGGCGTTGGGCTCCGCCGCGGCTGCTGTTCGGCGACTGAGCGACGCCGGCACGGCCATCCAGAGCGCCGTGGCAGCGACGGGTAGTGCGGGCGTCGAGATCCGCGCGACGGCGAACGACGCGCGCTCCGAGCTGGCGAACGCGGTCGACGACGCTGCGCGAGGCGGCGGAAGTCGCCAACGGTTCGGCCGCCGAGATCCGGGAGCTGCAGGACGCGACCGCCGCGGTCGACAACTTCGCGACGCTCATCGGCAGCATCGCGTCGCAGACGAACCTGCTCGCGCTCAACGCGGCAATCGAGGCCGCGCGTGCGGGCGCGTACGGTCGCGGCTTCGCGGTCGTCGCCGAGGAAGTGCGGCTGCTCGCTGACCAGAGCCACCAGGCGTCGGAGGAAGTCGCCGAGAGCGTGCGTCGCATCCGCGAGCGGATCGATCGCGCGGTCGGATCGGTCGGCGTGGGCACGGCACGCATGCGCGACGCGCGGAAGGTTGCGGAGAACGCGTCGGCGTCGCTCGACCGGATCGAGCGCGCGATCGCGTCCGTCGAGGAGGCGACGGCGCAGGTGGAGGAGGTCGTCGCCGCGAGCCGGGAGCTCATCGGCGAGGTCGACAGCGCAATGGAGCGCGTGCGCGCGGCGGCAGAAGGACACGCGGCCGCCGCGCAGGAAGTTGCCGCGGCGGCCGAGGAGAGCTCGGGATCGATGCAGGAAGTCTCGGCCACCGCGCAGCAGCTGCAGCTCGCGGCGAACCGCGTCCAGGGAATGACGCAGGAATTCCGGACGGAGGAATTCCGCGCCGTAGTCATTCCGAGCGAGCTCGCCGGGCGGGGTCAGACTCGAGTCTGACCCCAATGACGCAACTACGGATTACTTCTTCTTCGCCTTTCCTGCCGGCACCGACGCAGCCGCTGACGTGTCTCCCGCCTTCTTCGCTCTGAACACCATCGTCTGCCCTTCGTAGCCGAACGTGACGTCGGCTGAATTCTCGACCTGCGCGATGGCGACGCGCAGCGAGTCGAGCGGCGCATCGACACTCGCCGGCCGATCGAGCGCCTTGAGCTCGGGGACCTTGATGTCGACGCCGTACCACCGATTGAGCTCCGTCACCACGTCGCGCAGTTGACGGGCGATCGTGACCCGCCGCGTCGTCCAGTTCGTGGCAACGCCGAGTTCCGCTGGCGTCGGCTCGCGCATTGTTCCGTTGCTCTCGATCACCAGGGCCTGCCCATTCGAGAGCGCGCGCTCCTGTTTGTCCACCTTCACCGTTGCCTGTCCCTCGGGGACGCGCACCGTGACGACCGGATCGTTGGGGTACGCCCGTACGATGATCGTCGTGCCCGTCGCGATGACGGCCGCGTTTCCAGCACGAATCTCGAACGGCAGCGGGTTCCCCGGCGCGACCGTGAAGCGTCCCGCGCCGTCGACCTTCACCGCGCGCATCTGTTCGTTGAACTGCTTGGGGAGCGTGAGCTTCGAGCCCGCGCCGAGCATCACCTTGGTCGAGTCGTCGAGCGTCAGCGTGCCGGTCTGGCCGTTCGCCGCGGAGAGCGTGCGCGCTTCGCTCGAGGCCAGCGCTCGCGTCACGGCGCGGTCGGCACCGAGCTGTGTGGCGTACCACATGGCGCCGCCGGCGATGGCCGCTCCGACCACGCCGATGAGCACCGGAATCCGCCAGGACTGCGGCTTCGACAGATCGCCGACGTGTTCCGCAGCCGAGTGGCGAAGCTGCTCGGTGTACGCCTGCGCTTCGGCGCGGGTGGCTTCGGGATGGATCTGTCGCGTTAGGTGCTGCCACGCCTGATCCACATCCGGCGCCGATGTCGCGTGGTGGGCACCGCCGCTCGATGCCCCGCCGAGATGATGGGCTGCCGCGCGACGACTGAGCTCGCGGGCGGCGCAGCGGCGCACCATGTCGTGGAGGTACGCCGTCAGGTCGGCTTCCGTGGCGATGCTCGCGCGATCGTCCCACGCCTGGCGGAATGCCGACTCGACGACCTTTGGCGCGGCGGACGCCGCGCTTTCCCCCAAGTGGCCTCGAGCCTCCTGGCAGAGACTCGAGAAGTGCGTGCGGAAGAGGTTTTCGAGTGTGGCCTCATCACGCAGCGGTCCGTCGATCGTTCCTGGAGCGTTCGACAGCGACGATCCGGTCATTGCGACCTCCGGGACGCGCAGGGTGGCTCGGGCCGCCCATTGCTTCTTCATCCCGGCATCGTCGCCGGGGTGACTGACGGCCATACGATTCAGCCTGCAGCCTATGCAGCCTTTACCGCATTTATCTGACCCAATCCTGCCACATGCGGCGGGCATGTCAAGCCGAGCCAGAGACAGCGCGGCGGAGTTTTCAGCGGAAGGCCATTCGTCCGGGCTCACCAGAAGGGATTGGGATGTCAAACGTCTTCCCATTCTCACGGACGCAGCGTGGCGCTCGTCACCGCGCAGAGCGTGCACGAGCCCGACATTCAAGTGCACACGGATGACGTCGTTACGCGCACGAGGGCCGCGCGTCCAGAGGGAGCCCAGAGCAGTTGTCCGCGCCGTTTTAGCCTTAAGAGGACGTAATGCGTGTACCGCACGTGATCGCCGGAGTTCTGGCTTTGGTGCTCGTCGGGTGTGCGCGACTCATTCCACCCGATTCGATCATCGCGCTGGAAGTAGGGCCGCAACAGGTGAACGTGGTGGTGGGGGCAAGCCAGCCACTGCAGTTGATCGGAACGCGCGGGGACGGTCGCACGGTGAAGCTCTCGGCCAAAGACCTCCGATTCTCGTCGCGCGACTCGTCGGTAGCACGCGTGACGCGTGACGGTGCCGTTCAGGGCTTGCGGCTCGGCCGGACTTCGATCTCCGCTACGCTCATGACGCCTGGTGGGCTAGTGTCGGTGAACGGAATTGCGGTCGCGGTTGGAGCGATGGTCGCGCGAAAGTAGAAGCCGAGCTCGACAAAGTCGCGCTAAGAGCGGTAGCTGAAGCGGCCTCACCGGAATATCTCCGGCGAGGCCGCTCTCTCATCCGTGGCCGATCCGTTTCGTGGAGCATGGCACCTCGCATGCGTTTTTGAGCGGATCACTCGCTCAGCAAGGAGGAACAGCCACCATGGAGTCACTCAACCCTCAAATACTCATTGGCGTGCTCGTCGCGTTGGCGGTCGTCGTGATCGCCTTCGTGCTGATGCAGAAGCGACGCACGGACGAGTTGCGCGGGAAATTCGGACCCGAGTACGAGCGACTGGTTCAGCAGCATGGCGACGCTCGACATGCGGAGAGCGAGCTCGCCAGTCGCGTGGATCGGGTGAAGCAACTGCACATCAAGCCGATCACACCCGAGCACCGCGACCGATTTGCCGAAGCGTGGCGCTCCGACCAGGCGCGGTTCGTAGATGATCCGAAGGGCGCGGTGGTGGAAGCCGACCGACTCGTCGCAGACCTGATGCAGGTCCGTGGCTATCCAGTGGGCGACTTCGAGCAGCGCGCCGCGGATGTGTCGGTGGATCACCCGCACGTCGTACAGAACTATCGCGTTGCGCACGACATCGCCGTCCGCGAGCAGCGGGGCGAAGCATCGACCGAAGATCTCCGCGTCGCGATGGTTCACTATCGCGCGCTGTTCGAGGATCTGCTCGACTCGAACGAGCCTGAGCCAAGGGAGGCACACCGATGACCGATCCTCGACGTTCCAATGATGAGCGCCTGTCCACCGCCGACCTCGCCGCCGCTGGTGAGCGTGCGACCCAGCGCGGAGTCGACCAGACACAGGCTCAGCGTCCCGCGCAGGCGCAGCCTACGCCGCCCGGACGCCCGCAGACCGACCGCGAGGTCATGCGCGACGCGCAGCGCGCCCAGCGCGCCGATGTCGGTACGGAGACCCCGGGGCCATCGGCGACGCCCGCGCCGCGCGCGACGGCCGACCACGCGCACGACCACGACCATCCTACGCCACTGTTCGCCGGCAACGAGACCGACGAGTTCCGGCACCGTTGGAACGACATCCAGACGGGTTTCGTGGACGAGCCGCGTCAGGCGGTCGAGCGCGCCGACGCGCTGGTTGCCACCGCGATCAAGCGCCTGGCGGAGATCTTCGCGCAGGAGCGCGGCGTCCTCGAACAGCAGTGGGCGCGCGGCGGCGATGTCTCGACGGAGGACCTGCGCGTTGCTTTGCGCAGATACCGCGGGTTTTTCGACCGCCTGTTGTCCGTCTAGGACATCGGATCGGGGTCAGACTCGAGTCTGACCCCATTTGCGATCATCGTTTTGTTGCTACGTCATTGGGGTCAGACTCGAGTCTGACCCCAATGACGCCAATGACGTAGTCTGACCCCATTCCAGGCCGGCAGCGCACGTTGCTGACGACTCGCCGGACGCGCATCATCTGCGAGCGTTTCAATGCTTGCCGCCCTTCCCATTCCCGATCCGCCGATGCGTCGTTCCGCCCTCCTCGCGGCCGCCCTGCTCCTTCCGCCAGCCGCCTTCCGCGCCAGTGCGCAGAAGCCTAACGAACCTGCCCGCCAACTCGACGCGTACACCGCGCAGGCGGTGAAGGACTGGGGCGCCGTCGGGCTCGCGATCGCCGTCGTCAAGGATGGCCAGCTCGTCTTCGCCAAAGGCTACGGCGTGCGCGAGCTCGGGAAGCCCGAACAGGTCGACAGCGCGACGCTGTTCGCCATTGGATCCACCACGAAGGCCATGACCGCGGCGTCCATCGGCATGCTCGTGGACGAAGGCAAGCTGCGTTGGGACGACCCCGTCACCAACTACCTGCCGACGTTCCAGCTGCACGACCCGTGGGTCACGCGCGAGATCACCATCCGCGACCTGCTCACGCACCGCGCCGGCCTCCCCAACGCTGATTACCTCTGGTACGGCTCCAACAATTCGACGACCGAGATTCTCCGCCGCGTGCGGCTCGTCGAGCCGGCGTACTCGCTGCGATCGAGCTTCATCTATCAGAACGTGATGTACGCGGCGGCCGGCCAGGTCATCGCCGCCGTCAGTGGCATGCCGTGGGAAGAATTCGTCCGCACACGCATCTTCACGCCGTTGCACATGGCCCGCACGGTGCCGCTCCTTTCGCGCGCCGGCGCGATGCCTAACGTCGCCACGCCGCATGGCCTGGTCGACGACACCATGCGCGTCATCCCGAATGCGAGTGTCGATCCGGTCGCCTCGGCCGGCTCGGTCTGGTCGAGCGTCGCCGACATGTCGAAGTGGATGCGCTTCATCCTCGACAGTGGTCGCGTCGACGGCAAACCGCTGCTCAAACCGACGACGTTCGCCGAGCTGCTCAAGCCGCAGACGATGGTGCCGCCGAACGAGTTCTATCCGACGGCCCGCCTCACGCACCCGCACTGGACCACATACGCCCTCGGCTGGTTCCAGCAGGACTACAACGGCCGCGCAGTCAGCTTTCACACCGGAAGTATCGACGGGATGGTCGCCATCATCGGGCTCGTTCCCGACGAGCGGCTCGGCGTCTACGTCCTGGCCAACGCCGACCACGTCGAGCTGAGGCACGCGCTCATGTTGAAGGCGTTCGACCTCTGGGGCCCGCCGAACGCAAAGCCACGGGACTGGAGCACCGAGCTCCGCACGATGTATGGGAACCAGCGCGCTCAGGCGGTCGCCGCCGCGAAGGCAGCGGAGGCCAAGCGCGTGACCGGCACGAAGCCGTCGTTGGCGCTCGCGCGCTACGCGGGCGTCTACGCCGACTCGCTGTACGGCGAGGCGACCGTACGCTCAGCCGGGGACGGCTTGCGACTGCGGGTTGGAACGACGGAGGGCTCTCTCGAGCACTGGCAGTACGACACCTTCAAGGTCCGATGGGACACGCGCTGGCTCGGCACCGACCTCGTGACTTTTGTGCTCGGCTCTGACGGTGCGCCAGCGCGGCTGGAGATGGACAGACGGTCGTTCGCGAGAACCGATCGTGGCAAGTAACCGTGGACAGACCTCGCCAGCGTCGGTCTGGCACGGTCTGAGCATAGAGAGGGCTTTGCTCATCCAGCGATGGACGTCCACGCCGTTGTGGGGCATCGCTTGAGCCGAGTATCAGCGTCGTCAACCCTTCTAACGCGGTGCGAGGCCAACCATGTCGATCCTCTGGACCATCATCATCGGACTCATCGTCGGTGCGCTCGCGAAGTTCGTGATGCCCGGCAAAGACCCGGGCGGCATCATCATCACGATTCTTCTCGGCATCGTCGGCGCGTTCGTCGGTACGTTCATCGGGCGCGCGCTCGGATTGTATGCGAATGGCCAGTCCGCTGGCTGGATCATGTCGGTGATCGGCGCGGTCATCGTGCTGTTCATCTACCGTATGGTCACGGGTCGTCGCGGACCTGTCGTGTAAGCAGCCGGGGCCAGGCTACTGGCTCCCGCAGTGTGCTTGTGGCTACGTGTCGGACGGATGAGCCTGACCGCTTCCATCCAGTTCCGGCACGTAGTCGCGTGCGCACGTAACGCAGCCGCAATCGTGATCCGACTACGTCATTGGGGTCAGGCTCGAGCCTGACCCCAATGACGTATAGCAAGCAAATCAGCGCAGATCCTACCGCGCCATTCCGACCACCACGCAGCCGACCACAATGAGCGCCACGCCAACGCGCTTCGGCGTCGAGATGTGTTCGCGGAGCAGGATCGCCCCGAGGGCCACGCCCACCGCGATGCTCAGCTGCCGGAGCGCGATCACGTAGCTGGACGTCCCCGTCCGTAGCGCCACGAGGACCAGCAGGTACGACGTGATATTGAAGAACCCGACCTGCAGAATCGCGCCCCAATGCTGCCGCCACTGCGCGGCGACCTCCGCGCGCGGATACCGGCGCCAGATGAACGCGCCATAGGCCACGGCCGTGATCGCCGTGTACGCGTAGATGTACGCGAACGCCGGCACGCGCTGCACGGCGCGCTTGTCCCAGATCGTGTAGCACGCCGCCGCGAACGCGGCGAGCAACGCGAACGACGTAGCCGGGCTCCGCAGTCGCTGCCCGAGTGACGCAAGCGAGCGCCACTCGAGCGTCGGTAGCTGGAGCGCGAGGATCCCGGCTACGATGAGGGCGAGCGCGGCGGCGCCCAGTGGACTCACGCGTTCGCCGACGGTCAGGTACGCGAGCGCCGGCAGAAACAGCAGGATGCTGCCGCGAGCGACCGGATACACGAACGACAGATCGCCGTGACTGTACGCCCAGGCGAGGCAGACGTAGTTCGTCAGCACGAACCCCGCGCCGACGACCGCGAGCCACAGGAGGCCGTGCTGCTGGGCAAGTGTCGGGACGACGAGGACCAGAAACAGCGGCGCGAACATCACGACCTCGCCGACCTTGCTGAGTCCCACGAACAACTGCGTACCGCCACTGCGCTTGAGCAGGAAGTTCCAGTAGGCGTGGGTCGCGGCCGAGAGGACGACGAGCAGGAGCGCGGTCAGCGTCATCCGTCCAACCTATCGGGGCTGCGCGCGCGCGGCCAACGGTTCGCCGCCAGCCGCCGTTCTGTATGACGAACGGTTTGCCCCATCACCCGCCTGGACCAGGCGTACCACTCGTGAAGGACTCGCTCCATATGACCCGCAGACACGTCTTCGGCCCGCTCCTCGTCATCGTGCCCGCTGCCCTCGCGGCCCAGCAGCCGGCGACGCTTCCCCTCAAGCACACGGCCCAGCCGACCACGGCCGCGATCTCGCCGGCGGATCTCATGACCCGCCTCTACATCTTCGCCGACGACTCCATGCAGGGTCGTGAGACCGGCACGGTCGGCCATCTGAAATCGACGGCCTACATCGCGGGTGAGCTCAAGCGGCTCGGGATCCAGCCCGGCGGTGACGAGGGCAGCTACTTCCAGGATGTCCCGATGATCCGTCGCGCCTTCGACCCGGCGTCGACGATCACGGTGGGCTCGACGACGCTCCGCGGCGGCACCGACTTCATCGCCCAGGCGCGCGGCGCGATCCCGTCGCTGAGCGGCGTAGGCGTCGTGTTCGGTGGGACCGCGGGCGACACGACGTCGCTGCCAAGCCACGACCAGATCGCCGGCAAGATCGTGATTCTCAAGGCGGCTCCGGGCGGCGCCGGCTTCGGCGGACGCGGTGGCGGCGGACGCGGCTTCGGCGCCCTCCGCGCGTTCAGCGATGCCGTGGCGATCGCGACGGTGACAGACGCGCTCACGCCGGCGGCGGTGAATGCGGCAACACATCCGCGCGAAGGCGATGTGATGATGAAGCCAGCGGGCACCAACGCTGCTGCACCCGGCGCGCAGCTCACGCTCACGATCACGCGCTCCGCCGCCGAGGCCTTGTTAGGCACCACCGTCGATGCCGCGACGAAGGGGCAGGCGGGTAAGACGATTCAGGCGGACATCAAGTTCCGTGACGATCCCGCGCCGGCGCGCAACGTCGTCGCGATCATCCGCGGCTCCGACCCCAAGCTGCGCGGCGAGTGGGTGGCGTTAGGCGCGCACAACGACCATGTGGGCATCGGCAATCAGGCTGTCGACCACGACTCGCTCCACACCTACAACGCGGCGCGCTTCGCGATTCGCGGCATGGTGTCGCGTGGCCAGCAGGCGACTCCGGAGCAGGACGCGGCGGTCGCAGCGATTCGCCTGAACCTCGACAGCATCCACGCGGCGCGCCCGGCGCGCCTGGACTCGATCCGCAACGGCGCCGACGACGACGGCTCGGGCTCGGTGACGCTGCTCGAGCTGGCCGAAGCGTTCCAGAAGTCTGCGGTCAAGCCGAAGCGCTCGCTGGTGTTCGTCTGGCACGTCGGCGAGGAGAAGGGCTTGTTAGGCTCACGCTGGTACTCGGATCACCCGAGCGTTCCGCGCGATTCGATCGTGGCGCAGCTCAACATGGACATGATCGGCCGCGGCGATGCCCAGGACCTGCCGGTCGGGAGCCCGACGTACGTGCAGCTCGTCGGCTCGCGGCGTCTCTCCACGGAGCTCGGCGACATGGTCGAGGCGGTGAACAAGACGGAGAAGATGCCGCTCACCTTCGACTACCAGTTCGACGCGAACGGTCACCCGGAGAACATCTACTGCCGCAGCGATCACTACAACTACGCGCGCTGGGGCATTCCGGTGGTGTTCTTCACGACGGGCCTGCACGGCGACTACCACCAGGTGACGGACGAGCCGCAGTACATCGACTATCCGCACATGGCGCGCATCGGCCAGCTGGTGTACGACGTCGCGACGAAGGTCGCGAACCTCGATCACCGTATCGTGGTGGATAAGGAGAAGCCGGATCCGGCGGGGGTCTGCCGCCAGTAGCGAGGCCTTAGGAAGCCGGAGGAAGGAGGTGGCTGGGGACTGGGGACTGGGTAGTTCAGGCGCGCAGCGAGCAGCGCGTGGTGTACAAGCGCGCGAATAGCAGCAGCGGGCAACGTGCGGCCGCGGCATGCAGCCGTCGGCACAGGCAGCGTGCAGCGCGATTCTCAGTCCCCAGTAGCTACCGATACGGCACGCGCCCGGCGTGCCGCCAGCGTGTAGATCCCAGCGCCTAACAAGTTCGTGCCAACCACGATCCCCCCGACCTTCATCGCGAACAGCTGCCAGCTCGGCACATCGATGATCGGGAAGATCGACAGGATCGAATAGAGCACCGTGACGGCGAGGCCCGAGGCTGATGCGAGCTTGAGCCACAGCGGCGGCGTCCAGCCGATGCGTCCCGCGCCAAACAGCGGGATCGAGAACAGCGCGATGTACGCCATCGCGTACATGATGCCGCCCGCGTTCTCGAGCAGCTGAAACGCTTCCTGCGTCCCCGTCCCGACGAGGCTCCCCAGCGAGAGCACGAGTGTCACCGCGCCGACGAAGAGAATCGAGTTCACTGGCGTGCGCGACTTCGGATGCAGCCGCGTGAACCACTTCGGCAGGAGCCCATCCCATCCCGCGACCATCGGCAGCCGCGTGTTCCCGGCGAACATCATGTTCAGCGCGCCGAGCAGGCGCGTCAGGAGCAACAGGATCAGTACCGGCGCGATGTAGCTGGCCACGCCGAGTCCGCGGACGCCGGCCCGGAGCGTCTGCGGGATGGGACTCACGAGATCGATCTGGTCACGCGGCACGAACGCCAGCACCGTGGCCGTCCCCATGATGAACATGAGCGCGATGAGCGGCGTCGCGATCACCACCGATTGCGGGATCGTGCGCTCGGGGCGCTTGGCCTCGCCGGCCATGAGCGCCACGAACTCGAACCCGGACATGGCGCCTAACGCCATCTTGCCGAAGATGTTGAGGCTGAGCAGGGACAGCGCGGGCAGCTCGGTCTCGAAGGGACGGTAGCGCGGCAGCGTCCCACGACTGAGCGCCAGGATCGGCAGGCCAATGAGCGCGATGTAGGTGAGGATCTGCGCCACGCCGCCGAAGTTGCTGAACCACTTGCCGAGGCCGAGTCCCTTGATCGCAACGAGGACGAGCAGCACCGCCAGCACGACGCTCACGGTGGGCATGTACCACCCGGCGCTCGCAATGGAGCTCGGCCCGCCTCCTGTCCCACCAATCAGGTACGCGATGTTCTGCCCGGCCATCACGTAGAACGACGCGAGGATCACGATCGCGAACACCCACAGGTTCCACGCGACCAGAAAGCCGACGAACTCGCCGAAGCTGGCCTTGGCCCACTGATAGAGTCCGCCCTCGAGCGGCATGCGGCGATTGAGGTAGATCACCACCGCGGCCTGCGGCAGGTAGTAGGTCACGATCGCCAGCATCCAGAACACGAGCTGGGACGGTCCGAGCTTCGCCGCGGTTCCGACCCAGCCGGACCCGACGACGAAGACCACCTGCATGAGAACGAGATCGGCGAGCCCGAGCTCGCGGCGGAGTTCCGTGGTCGGAGAATTCATCGGCGACGAACCTACGAGCCGGATGGCGGCGGGCGGAAGGCGGACGGCGGGAAACTGTGCGACTGTAGGACGAAGACCGAGAACTGACAACCCCGGGAAACCATTCTCGCGTGAGAGGGCTTTCCGGGGTCATGCAGTTCCGCCTTCCGGCGGCCGCCCTCCGCGTTCCGAGCTACATGACCACCTGCTGCGTCGTCTGCAGCGTCATCTTCGAGCCGGCCGGGAGAACCGCATCCACCTCTCCGCCGCCGAGCGAGATCACCGTGCCCGCCGCCGCGCCGATCGCCGCGCCGCCGATGATCTTCGATACGTCACCGCCGCCGAGGACGGCACCGAGCACCGCGCCAGCCGCCGCGCCGATGCCCGCTTTCTTCAGCGTCTCATTGCGCGTGTCATTGCCGCTCGTCTCGAGGTTCGTCGCCGTGATGTTTGCCTCGAACGGACGCTCCACGCCATTCACGTTGATGCGCTCGAAGTCGAGACGGATCGCCGCCTTCTGCGTCGCGTTGTCCGAGTCCTGAAGGCCGGTCACCTTGCCGTAAACCTTGGAGCCCGCGGGCACCACGGTCTGTCCGTTCGACGCCACGATCGCATCGACGACCGTCGCGCTGAACGTGTCGCCGACCTTGCTGTTCTTCGTGCCGACCTGCTGGTCGAGCGTTACGGTGACGGTCGATCCAGTCGGCAGCGTGCTGGCGTTGACGGGCGTCGACGGCAAGGCAACGTCTCCGCCCGAAGAAACAGTGGATGGGCGCGTGCACGCACCCACCGTCGCGAGCGTCGCGAGCGCGAAGAGTGCCGGAATCGTCTTTCTCATAGAGCCTCCAATGGTCGATTGCTCGTTGCAGCCACTAGTAAAGCAAAGGGCACGCCGCCGCGGCGTGCCCTGACTCGATGCTTCAAGCTGCCTAACTATGTGTTTGCCTAACGCTCAGATGCTCAGGCCGCTATCGGTTTCACCGGGTCCATTTTCCAGAACGAGATGCCACTCGCCTGCTGCCCGACATCGACGGTCGCCACCTTCGCGAATGCCGTCAGGTCGAACACCTCCACCTTCCCCGGCTGCGCGCCCTTCCCTTCCACGCTCACGAATGCATAACGAGAGTCCGAGCTCACCGTGACGCCATGCGCGAGCGTGATGCTCGTCTTCTCCTGCATCATCGACTTGCCCGTCGCGAGATCGAACACCTGCACACCACTCCCCGCCTTCAGCGTCGCGATGAGCAGCTTCCCATCCGGCGTCACCGCGAGATTGTACGGCGCGCGTCCGGTCGCGAATCGTCGCGTCACGGCCCATGTGGCGCCATCGATTTCCAGGATCTCGTCGCTCTTGTTGCACGCGACGTAGACCTTCGTGCCCGTGGCTGATGGCTGCGCCCACGTCGGTGAACACGTGGCCGGCGCCATCGTGCTTGCCGGCGACCCCCGTCGAATCCGCGGGCAGCATCTCCTTCATCATCGCCTCGTACTCACCGGCCGGGATCGCGTGCTCACCGCCCTTCGCCACACCGAAGCGCCGCGACACCTTGAACGTCCGCGTGTCCACTTCGACGAGCTGATCATCCATCATGCACGTCGAGTACTGGCGCGTTCCGTCCGCGCTCACGCGACTGCCGTGCGGCATCGTACACGTCGTGGGCCGAGCGACTTCGGTGTTCGTCGGCGTGTAGATCACCGACACGCTCGACGGCACCATCTCGCCGTGCAGGTTGAAATTCACGGCGAACGCGTACAAGCCATCGGGCGTCACGTCGATCGACGCCGGAAAGTTGCCGAGGAAGATCGGCGCTCCCACGAGCGTGTCGGGGCCGAGCTCGTACTTCCAGTACTTGCCGTCGGGCGAGCCGTGGCCCGTCGTCATGTGCAGATATTTGCCGTCGCGCGAGATCTGTAACCCGTGTGGCCCTTCGGCCTCGGTGGCCATCTCACCCGCGCCGATCGTTCGCTCCACGACCGCACACCCACTCACGTATCGTCGCGCGCGCGCGCGCCGGCGTCACGACGGCCAGGCCTTTCCGCAGACACCTGCTGCGCTGCACGCTGGGCACCTCTGCCGACGGCTGCATGCTGCGGCCGCACGCTGCCCGCTGCTGCTATTATCGCCCAGCAACCCACGCGCTGCACACCGCGCGCAATGGAGGGCGACGGAGGGGTGGCATCGCCGATTGACCATCCAACCGGCGATGCCGTAACGGCCGCTCGCTTACGGTTTCGGCTGCGGCCTGATCGTATCCGCCGTCGCCTTCTTGACGTTGTGCTTCGTGGTGGTGACGGCCTTCTTCGTGCCCGTTTTCGTCGCCTCCGCCGCGTGAGACGCGTTGGTCTTGGTCGCGTCGGCGGCATGGCTGGCGTTCGTCTTGGTCGCGTCAGACGCGTGGCTCGCGTTCGTTTTCGTGGCCGACGCCGCGTTCTTGGCGTTGGTCTTGGTCGCGTCACTGGCGTGGCTGGCGTTCGTCTTTGTCGCCTTGCCGAGCGTCTTGACGTTGTGCGACGTGGTCTTCGCGGCTTTGTCGATTGACGTTCCGGTCTGGCGACCGATCTTGGCCGCCGTGCTCTCCTTCTTCTTCGTCGTATCCTGCTGTGCCTGGCTGACCGCCGGAACAGCAGCGACAGCCAAGGCGAGTGCGAATAGTCGAATGCGGTTCATTGCTCCATCCTCTGTAGGTGGTCGGACTGTCCTTGCCAACATTGCAAATCGCGGACGCACCTAGCCGGCTCCCCACAAAACACCGAAGGTTGACTGCCGAGCTGGGCTGTCCGGCCCTCAGGATCCCGCTACCCTGCGTCTCATCCGTGTCTCATCGATCGTTCTCGCTGTTCCTGTTCCACGCCGCCGGCGGTGCGCGTGTCGCGTCGCGTAACGCGATCGCCACGATCGGGCTCATCATCATCGTCCTCGGGTCAGCCCCCGACCCGTTCGTCTGGCTCCGCTTCCTCGCGCTCGGCGTCGCCGGAAAAGGAGTACCGAGTGGACCGCTCATCGGGCTCGTCGCGATCGCGTTCGGGCTCGCGCGGGATGCCGTCCCGCGCCTAACGCTTGGCCTGGGTGGCTGGACACGATCGTTGCCGGTGAACGGCGAGCAGCATCGCCGTGGGGTAATGTACGCCATGCCGGTCGTGCAAATTCCACTTGGGGTGTCTGTGCTCCTTGCCGCTGTCCTCACCGCGGCAGCCTATCACGTGCCGCTGTCGTGGCCGAAGCTGCTCGGCGCGCCGCTCGCGCTCGTGGCAGCCGGTGCAGCGGCGGTACCGGCGCGTCGATGGATCGTGAGCACGCCATGCTTCGCCGCGTCAGGCGTGCTCGCGGCGCTCGGGCGCTGGCCTGCGTTGGCCGCCTCGATCGCACTGTTCGTCATCGGAGACCTCGTCGCTGGCGCTCTGCGATTCGCGCGCCCGCGTGCCGCCGTTGCGGCGCCCGCGACGCCGGGAACGCTGCGCATGTTTCGCTTCACCTGGCGCGCGGTTGGCTGGCGCCTGCTGGCGCCCTTTCCCGCGGCCGCGCTGGCGCTTGCCGCGGCGTGGTTCTACACGCGCAACAACGCGCTCTCGCCGTCGGACGTGGGATTCGTCGCCCGATTGTGGACCATCATCGCCATCGCGCTCTACATCGGCGTGGTCGGCGACACCATTGTGTCTCGCCGGCCTGACTGGCCGTGGATCCGATCGCTGCCGTGGTCGAGCGCGCAACGCGCGGTAGATGATGCGATCGCGCTTGGCGCGCCGGCGCTCGTGATCGCGATCGCGTCGGCCATCGTCGATGTGCGCACGGTCGCGATCGGCGTTGCCACCGTCCCACCGCTCGCGGCGCTCGGCGCCGTGTTACTCCACGGCGCTCGCGGTCGCCTAACGCGCGTGAGCGGCGCAATGATCGTTGTCGGCGCCGCACTCGGCACCGCGGTCGCGTTCGTCCCGTTGTTGGCCGCGGGCGCGCTCGCCTGCACGCCGCTGCTGCTCCGCTGGGCGGCGCGGCGAGATCGACGCGAGATCGTGACCGGCTGGAAGGAGTTGCATCACGACGCGTCCGGCGACTCGCTCGCCTGGAGCTCACGCTGATGCGCACACGCTTTCCTCTGTCGAGGGCGCGATGATCCAGCTGCGGGCTGTGCGATTCAGCTACGGCAAGACGGTGGCCCTCACGTGCGATGCGCTGGACATCGGCACCGGCGTCACACTGCTCCTCGGCCCGAACGGCGCGGGCAAGAGCACGCTCCTCAAGCTCGTTGCCGGCGTCGAGCACCCCACGGAAGGCACCGTTGCCATCGACAGTCACGATCTCTGGCGCGATGAAGTAGCGGCACGTTCCGGTCTCGCGTACGTACCGGAGCATCCGGACCTCACCCCCTACGCCACGGTCGCCGAGGTGCTCGGCCTCGTGTGTCGCCTGCGCGGGCGGCCAGTGGCTGACGGCGACGACGCACTGACCACGGTGGGCCTCGATGGTCTTGGGCACCGCTCTGTGCGCGAGCTGTCCATGGGACAACGTCGGCGTGCCGTCCTGGCTGCTGCGTTCATCGGAACGCCGACCACACTGCTGCTGGACGAACCACTCGAGGCAATGGACCGCGCGATGCGCTCCTGGCTTCTCACGTGGATCGGTGACGCGAACGCTCGCGGCGCCACGATCGTCGTCGCGACGCACGACATCGAGCCATTCGTCGATGTCGCGGCCCGCGCCGTGGTCGTCGCTGATGGCACTCCGGTTCTCCACGACCAACTTCCGACCGACCGCGCCGTGCGCGCGCGATACCTGGACCAGTGGGCACGTGGGTCCGATCAGGCGACCTCGCCGAGCGATAGCGCGCCGCGCTAGGTTAGGACATGAACCGTTCTCATGTGATTCATCGCGCGGCGATTGTCGCGGCGTTCGTCGCCATCTCGCTCGATGCCGTGTCGTGCTCGCGCGCGACCACCACGACGCCGAGTCCGGGACCGCGCGTGGCGTCAGTTCCACAACCGGCGCCCGTCAAGCTGCCTGCTCCCCCGACTCGCTACGATTGGCCGCCGTACGATCCGCGCGCAAAGCTGACCGCAGCGCAGGCGAAGTGGATCGACAGCACGCTCGCGTCGCTCCCGCTTCGCGAGCGCATCGGCCAGATGGTCATGGTCTGGGTGCTCGGCGACTACACGAGCTACGACGACTCCACGTTCGCCGAGGTGCGGCGGTGGATCGAGCGCGATCACATCGGCGGCGTCAGCATGTCGTTAGGCACGCCGATCGAGGTCGCGGCCAAGATCAACAACATGCAGCGGCTGTCGCGCGTGCCGCTCATGACCTCGGCCGATCTCGAGCCGGGACTCGGACGGCTCGAGGGTGGCGTTTTCTCGCACTACCTGCTGGACGCGGGTGGCGCGACGGTGTTCCCGAGCGCGATGGCGATCGCCGCGACGGGACGCGATGAGGACGCGTACGACGTCGCGAAGATCATTGCGCAGGAAGCGCGCGCCGTCGGCATTCAGGTCAACTTCTCGCCGGTCGTGGACGTCAACAACAATCCATCGAACCCGGTCATCAACACGCGATCGTTCGGAGAGGACCCTCAGCGCGTCGCCCGCTTGTCGGCCGCGTTCGTGCGCGGCACGCAGGACGGCGGCGCGGTGTCGACGGCGAAGCACTTCCCGGGGCATGGCGACACCGACGTCGACTCGCACGTCGGACTCCCGATCGTCGCCGCGAACTGGACCCGACTGGACACGTTGGAGCTCGTGCCGTTTCGCGCGGCCATCGCGGCCGGGGCGGGCATGGTGATGACGGCGCACATCGCGCTGCCCGTCGTCGAAGGCGACTCGACGACGCCCGCGACGCTCGCGCCGCGCATCATCACGGGCGTGCTGCGCGACTCGCTGAAATTCCGCGGTCTCGCGATCACCGACGCGATGACCATGGAAGGCGTCGGCAAGGGCTACGGCGTCGAGGAAAGTTCGGTGCTCGCGGTGAAGGCGGGTGCGGACATCATCCTCAAGCCGAGCGATCCGACGAAGGCGATCGACGCGGTGCTCGCGGCGGTGGAGCGCGGCGAGATCTCGCGCGCGCGCATCGACTCGGCCGCGCGACGCGTGCTCGAGATGAAGGCGCGGACGGGCATCGCGTTCCGGCCGATCGCCGACCTCGATGCGCTACGCGAAGTCGTTGGCTCCCGCGAGCATCGTGCGACGGCCGACGACATCGCGCGCCGAGCAGTGACGGTCCTGCGCGACAGAAGTGCGCTGCTGCCGGCCGCGGGGCGCCGCGTAGCAGTCGTGCAGTACATGCCGGAGACGGAGATTCGCGCCGGGAAAATCTTCGGCGGCGAGATTCGCGCGGCAATTCCCGGCGCGCGTGTGTTCAAGGTGTCACCGGCGACATCGCTGAGCGATCTCGATTCGTTGACTCGGCAGGTCGCGGGGTCGGATCGCGTGATCGTCGCGGCGTACGTGCGCCGGATCGAAGGCGAGGGGCGTCCCGCGGTGCCGCCTCACATCGCACGCTGGATCGATACCCTGGCAAAGAAGGAGAAGGTGGTCGTCGTGGCGTTAGGTAATCCGTATCTGATCCGCCAGTTCCCGAACGTGTCGACGTATCTGGTGACGTACGGGGTAGGCGATGCGCTCGAGCGCGCGGCGGTCGGCGTGGTCCTCGGCCGCGCAGCGGCGACGGGAACAACGCCGGTGTCGCTGCCGGGCTTCTTCAAGAGAGGGCGATGGCATCCGGCGCGAGCCTGGTACGCGATAGGCGCTGATCCTGGTCGCATGGCGTCATCGCGCCGGGGCCGGTGGGAACTACGATTGCGCGGATGACGCGGAACAGCCGGATACGACGCTTCGGCAGGCGCGCTCCTCGACGCGACTGAGCGGGATTCGGGAACGGCCGCTCGGGACGCATGCGTCCCGAGCGGCCGTTCCCATTATTCAGAGTCCGGTGATGAGCCAGCGTCGATGCAAAGCCGTATCCGGCCGTTTTCCGTGTCATCCGTCAAATCGCAGTTCCCACCGACCGCGGCGCGACGATGCCGTGAGTGCAAGCGGCCTAACGTGAGGCCCCAACTTTACGCCGGGCACGCGAGGGTTTCTTCGTAGCACTCGTGACCACCCGATAGTTCGACAACACACAACCTCCGTCGATTATCCGCGACTCCGTGAGCTGCAGAGAAATTCTTCTCCCGGGATCGCGGAAGAACGGCACTCCCGACCCGAGCAGGATCGGGTGCACGTTCAGCCCGACCTCGTCGATCACGCCTGCCGCAAAGAGCGACTGAGCGAGCTCGCCGCCACCCATCACGCAGATCCCCTTCCCCGGCTGCTCCTTCAGCCCGCGCACGAACTCGCCGGCATCGCTCGACACGAGATGGGCGCCATGACCCACTGACTCGAGCGTCCGGGAAAACACGTACGTCGTGATCCCGCCCGTGCTCGCCGCCGCCACCACCGCCCATCGCGTTCGCGACCTCCCACGTCTTCCGGCCCATGAGCATCGTGTCGATGCTCGCCCAGTACGTCGTTCATGACCTCCTGCACATCGCGGCTGAAGTGCAGCCAGTCCATCGACCCATCGGGTGGCGCGATGAATCCATCGAGACTGCAGGCGGCGCCGTAGGTGACGGTTCGCATCCGTATCCTCCGCGTAGGGGCTCCAACAGGGAGCGAGGCGTGGTCGTTCGCGACGAACGGTTCGTGGACGTTATACTATACCGGCGTTTAGTTTCGAACCTATATCGTCATTTAGAAACGGTCAAGACCCGTGAGCCCGCGTCCACGAAAGGTCAGCGACGACGAGATCTTCGCCGCCACGCACCGCGCCACCATGCGCCTCGCACCGAACGAGCTCACGCTCGCCGAGATCGCGGCCGAGGCTGGCGTGACGGCGGGCGCGGTGGCGCAACGGTTCGGGTCGAAGCGGGCGCTGTTGCTCGCGCTCGCCAAAGCAGCGGCGCGTCCACCGGCGACTTCATCGCGCAGCTACGCGCGGAGCATCGATCGCCGCTCGCGGCGGTACGGGCATACGCCGGATGCATGGCCGGTCTCGCGCAGTCCCCCGCGGCACTCGCGCGTAACCTGGCCTACCTGCAGATCGACCTCGCCGACCCCGACTTTCGCGAGCAACTCTCCGTGCAGGCGCGCCAGACGCGCGCCGGACTACGCGACCTGTTCGAGGCGGCGGTGGCCGCGCGCGAGTTGAAGCGCGGCACGGACGTCGACGCGCTTGCCCGCACCGTCGAAGCCATGATCGCCGGATCGCTCATGACGTGGGCGTTCTACCACGATGGGCCGGCCGAGCGCTGGATCCGCGACGACGTGAACGCCGTGCTCGCGCCCTACCTGCACGACGCGCTCGGCCACGAAGCGACGTTGACGCGTTAGGCGCTTCGCCTCAGGCGAGAATATCCCTCAACGCGGCCACGGCCGCGTCCACTTCGGCCTCGGTATTGTAGTAGTGCGGCGAGAGTCGTACCGCCGATTTCACGTGCTTGGCGTCGAAGTCGTAGATGCCGAACTCACGCAGCGATGAGACGGTGTTGATCCGCCGATCCTTGAGCGCCCGAACGATCGGCTCGGCGTCACGTCCCTCGAACGCCGCCGTGACAATGGCGCACCGCGTCGCGCCACGATCGAGCACGCGCACACCGCGCATGCGCGCCTAACGCATCACGCAGCCGCTGTGCGAGCGCCCACGCGCGGGATTGCGCCACGTCGATACCGACGTCGAGGGAGTAGCGCGCCGCTGCAGCCTGGCCGAGCACGAGCGCGTACGGGAATTCCCAATCCTCGTAGCGACGCGCGGTCGGAACGACCTCGTACGTGCCGGCCTCCACCCAGCGCGCGCCGCGCATGTCGACGAACAGCGGGTGATCTCCGCGCGCGAGCGCGCGATCGGACGCGAACATGAAGCCGATGCCGCGCGGCCCGCGCATGAACTTGCGCGCCGTGGCCGAGAGGTAGTCGCACTTGAGCCGCGCGACGTCGATCGGGATCTGGCCGACTGCCTGACAGGCATCGACGATGTACGGCACACCCGCCGCCTCGCACACGGCGCCAATGGCCTCGACGTCCTGCACGAGACCGGAGTTCGTCGGAATCCACGTCACGGCCACGACGCGGGGACGACGACGCGCGACGATCTCGCGGACCGATTGCGGATCCACACCGCCTTCGGGCAGGTCATCGGCGTACGCGATCTCGACGCCGAGTCGGGCAGAGAGCGCGAGGTACTGGATCTGGTTCGACGTGTAGTCGCAGTGCGTCGTGACGATCACGTCGCCGGGCGCGAAGTCGAATGAGCTGAGCGCCTGGATGAACCCCGCGGTCGCGTTCGCAACCACGGCGATGTTCTCCGCCTTCGCCCCGACGATCTCCGCCAACGCGTCGTATCCGCCGGCGATCTCGTTGGCGCGGGTGTCGGCCGCCTCGTATCCACCGATCTCGGACTCGAGTGTCACGTGCTCCGTGATCGCGTCGATGACCGGCTGCGGCATCAGCGCCGCGCCCGCGTTGTTCAGGTGATTGCGATGCGCGCAGCCGGGCGTATCGGCGCGCCAGGCAGCGAGTTGGTCGGTGGTCGAGAGAGTCGATACGGACATGTGCGAGTACAGGGAGGGTTGATTGCCAATGTAGTCGGCCGCGGACCGACTGTCGGCTGCCAGGGTTGGGCCGCCGCCATCGCGTTTCATCCCATGTTCGTTGCCGCGAACCGATCAATCCATCACATTGTCGTCACACACACCATGAAGGCCGTTCATGCATTCCGAAGGCTCCGACGGACGCCCACTGCACCTCGATCTGCGGCATCTCCGACTCGTTGCCGCCATGGCCGACTCGGGAGGCCAGACCCGGGCAGCGAAGCGGCTCAACCTCACGCAGTCCGCCCTGAGTCACCAGCTTCGCGAGCTCGAATCGCGCATCGGCACGCCGTTGTTCATCCGGGCCAGCCGCCGCATGGTGCTGACGGCCGCCGGTGAGCGCGTGCTCGCGTCCGCGCGCCGGGTACTGCACGAGGTCGAGACGCTCGAGCGGGACCTCACGGAGGACGCGACGTCGGGGAGCGCCGGCGTGGTTCGCCTCGCCACCGAGTGCTACACCTGCTACCACTGGCTGCCCGGCGTCGTTACCGCGTTTCGGAAGGAGTGGCCGCGTGTCGACGTCCGTATCATCGCCGAAGCGACGGCGGACCCGGTGCGGGCGCTGCTGGATGGCGCGCTCGACCTGGCGATCGTCGCCGGTGATGTCGACGAACGTCGACTCGGCTGTACGTCCCTGTTCGAGGATGAGCAGGTGGTCGTGGTCGCGCCGGACCACCCGTTGGCCACACGACAGTTCGTGGCGCCGGAGGATCTGCGGAACGAGCATCTGATCCTGTACACGACCCACAGTTCCGAGAACTCGGTACTTCGTGAGGTGCTGCGGCCGGCTGGCGTGGAGCCGCGCCAACTCACGCGCGTTCAGCTCACGGAGGCGATCGTCGAACTGGTGAAGGCGGGGCTGGGCGTGAGCGTCCTCGCGCGCTGGGCGATCGCGCCGCAGCTTCGTGACCGCACGCTGGTGGGCGTGCCGCTCACGGCTCGAGGCTTCCACCGCCGCTGGTGGGCGGTCACGCGCCCCCACGAGACCACGCCCGCGTTTCAGCAGAGCCTCGTCGAGCTGCTGGGCCGGCACCTTCACGGAGGACCGGCGCCGGAGCTGCAACTCAGGGCCTGAACGCAGCCGGCTGCAGCATGCTGCGTCGGAACCACTAGTCCCAGTACTCCGCGTGTCGTCACGTTCGTCTGTCTGGCCGATGCGTCCCTACTGACATTCACCGGATGCACAGCCGCCTGATCCGGATTCTCGCCCTCGCCAGTCTCCTCGGCTGTCTCGGCGCCGATGCGCCCACCGAGACGAGTCTCCCGAGCCGCGAAGGGCGGCCCATCCTGTTCGTCGGGAACAGCCTGACGTACGTCAACGACCTGCCGTTCATCGTCGAGGCGCTCGCGGATTCGGTTCCAGGCCTAACGCCGGCCCAGCGACTCGCGCCCGCGATGACCGCGTACCCTGACTATGCGCTGCAGGATCACTGGACCAACGGCGCCGCCGTGCGCGCCATCGACGACGGCAAGTGGGACATCGTGATCCTGCAGCAGGGATCCTCGGCCCTCGATGAGAGCCGCGTGCTCCTGCGCGAGTGGACGAAGAAGTTCGACGCGAAGATCAAAGCCGCCGGCGCGCGTACGGCCATGTACGCAGTCTGGCCACTCGCGACGCGCCAGTTCGACTTCGATCGGGTGAACGAGTCGTACACGCTCGCCGCCGCGGACGTGAACGGGATGCTGTTCCCGGTCGGCGAGGCCTGGCGTGCGGCGTGGCGGATCGACCCGAACCTGGCGCTCTATGCCGCCGACGGCCTGCATCCGAGCGTCCGCGGCTCGTACGTCGCGGGGCTCGTCATCACGTCGATGCTGCTCGACCGTTCGCCCGTCGGCATGCCCGCAAAATTGACGATCCGCACGGGCGCAACGATCACGATTCCCCCGGCCGAGGCCGCGACCCTCCAACGGGCCGCGGCGGAGGCGATCGAGAAGTTCGGAAAGCGTTAGGCGCCGAGTCGAGGAATCGTTGTGTCATTCCGAGCGGAGGCCGAAGGCCGCGGGTGCCCTCTGGGCGCATCGAGGACTCCTTGGCGTCGCGGTAGAAGCCCTCTGCCGCTGCAGGCCGAGGATTCTCGACTCCGCGCCTTCGGCGCTCCGCTCGGAATGACAACAGCTCACGCTCGCACTAGTAGATGTACACGCGCGTGCCGACGGGCATCATGTAGGAAAGCATTCACCGTGCCGCTGTTTCCGGGAGGAGCGATTGCCAGAATAGCGAGAAAATGGTTGAGTTTGGGAGCCGCCGGAATCGGTCATGCCGCCTAACGCAGCAGCGTCGCGCGGCCCCAACCCCAATCTGAAACGATGCGACACGGCCTCGACATTTTCACCAAAATGTCGAGGCCGCCTAACGCGCCGTTCGGTCGGCAGAAATCAGCATCGGAAAGTCAATGCGACGTAGCGGCTTCCGTCTTCCAGAAGTCGATGCCGCCGGCCTGCTGGCCGACGTCGACGGACGCGACCTTCGTAGCGCGCGCAAGATCGATGATGTCGACGGTGCCGGGCTCCGACCCGATGCCTTCGACGGTGACGAACGCGTATCGATCGTCCGGCGAAATGGCGACGCCGCTCGCGACCTTTCGCGTTGTCGGAAGCACGCGCGACTTCCTTCCCCGTCGCGAGATCGACGATCGATACGGACTGACCACGCTTGTTGGTGCCGACGAGCAGCTTGCCGTCGTGCGTCGACGGCGAGGTTGTAGACGCCCGGCGCCCATGGGAATACGCCGCGTCATGCGTCCAACTCGCCGCGTCGATCTCGACGATGTCACTCGCTCTTGTTGCAGGCGACGAAGATCTTCGAGCCGTCCGCCGACGGCTGCGCCCACGTCGGCGAGCAGGAGACGTCGCCGGGCTTCGGCGGCGTCCATGCCGTGTCCGCTCATGTCGTCGCCTCCCGCGCCGCCATGCCCCGCTCCAGCGAGAGCGCCGCTCTCGCCATGCTCGTTTCCCTTCGTGAGCATGAAGTGCCGTGACACGACCATGAGTGCGCGCGTCGATCTCGACGAGCGCGTCGTTCATCATGCAGGCCGAGTAGTGCTTGGTGCCCTGCGGATTGAGTCGCGAGCCGTGCGGCATGATGCACGTCGTTATGCGCGCGATCTTCCGACCATGTCGTCGACGTACACGACCGACACGGACGACGGCACCATGTCGCCGTGCAGGTTGAAGTTCACGACGTACACGTACGAGCCCATCGGGCGACACCTGCAGCGTCGCCGGAAAGCTGCCGAGCGTGCACCGGCCTTGCAGCGAATCGCCGACCGTCGAGTACTTCCACAGCTCGCCGTTCGGAAAGCCGTGCGCGGTGGAGACGTAGTAGTACGCTTGTCCGGCGACACTCCGATGCCGTGCGGTCCGACGAGCTCCGTGGGATTGCGTGCCGATTTCGAGACTCGTGATCGACCGTCGCGCCGGCGGGCCCGAACCTAACGAGCGAAATGCGATCGTTGCCCTCGCTGGCGACGAAGACGCAGGTAGTCGACGGCAGGGGCGTGGGTGCTGGGGCGGTCGTGCTGGTGCGGCTGGCGTGACGCTGGGTGACTGCGGCTGGCTGCTGCGCACCCAGCGTCACCCAGCGACAAGCACAGATCACCCAGCCACCAGCTTGCGTCGTCAGTCATGGGACGACCGGTCCTTCTTGGGATTCACGCGAATGACCCACAGCCCGTTGTTGAAATCGTTGACGTAGGCGAGGCCATCTTTCGGATTCACGACCACGCCCCACTTGAACGCCGCGTTCTTCTGTTGCCGTTCATGTCCGCGGTGTTGAGCGATCGCGATCTCACGACCCTGCGACAGGAGATCGCCCTGCAGCTCGCCCGAGATGTCGAACACGTGGAAACCGGCGTCGTACGCGCCGATGTAGAGCGTGTCCTGCACCGCCCACACGTTGTGCACGCCGCCCATCTCGGGCGTGTACCACGCGACCGACCTTCGGATGCTCGATGTCGCTCACGTCGATCGACCTGCAGCGTGCCGTACATCCGGCTCGCCGACGCGTCCTTCGCGCCTTCGACGGTGCCGTTGCGATAGACCTCGTCGGCGATGAAGACGTAGTTGCCCGCCGCGCTGACGCCACGCCGTGTGCGTGCCGCGCGTGAACCCGGTATTCGACACCGCTTCGACTTCGCGATACAGCGAGTCGAGGTCGTACTTGCATCTGCGACACGATCACCGGCTTGTCGGGACGTCCGCCCTCACTTGCCGTTGCCGATGTCGAGGATCACGAGGCCGTCGTTCCAGTAGCACGCGTACATCAGACCGTCGACGATGTCGAGGTCGTGAACATACCGCGCGGCATCGGGGCGGTCTCGTCTTGAAGCTCGTCGTACCTGCTTCGGCTTCGCGGGATCGGTGATGTCGATCGAGTGGATCGTGCCCGTGCCGTCGTTCGTGAGAAACACGAACTTGCCGAATTTCGGATTCTCGTAGATGTAGATCGAGTGCACGCCGCCGTGACGCCGTCGGTGAAGTCGGCGATCGCTTCGGGTGCAGCGGGTCGCGCGTGTCGGCGATGACGATGCCGTTCTTGCGGTCGGCCGCGCCCTCGCGCGTGAGCACCATGTAGTTGCCGTCGGCGGTCGTCTGCATGTCGTTCACGAGCCGCGTGTTCGACTGAATGGAGTCGACGATCATCGGATTCGCCGGGTGCGTGATGTCGATCGCGTAGACGCGATCGCCGCCGCCGTGCGTGCCGAGGTAGGCGACGTTCCCGTTCGGGTGAATCCACACCTCCGACGTCGGAAACGCCGTCATCGGCAGCCGACCGACGACGCTGACCGATCGCCGAACGTCGCGCGCGCTCGAGGTGCACGACCGTGCTCGCCTGCTTGCCGCCGAGGTTGCGCGGTGACGAGGTAGTCGCCCGGCTCGTAGGCGACGAACGCGCCGTCCGGCTCGAGCTGGCCGTCACCGGGTGAGACGATCCACGTCGGCGTGAGGCCCGCGATGTCTCGCCCGTTCGCGTCCTTCGCCGAGACGGCGAAGCGAATGACGTCGCCCTGTCGGGCGCGTGGCTTGACCGGCGAGATCGCGACCGACGTCAGCGTCGCCGGTAGCACCTCGATCGTCTTCATCGCCTTCACGCTCCCGGCCTGCGCGGTGAGCACGGCCTGGCCGGCCCCGACTGCCGTCAGCATCCCATCGGCGTCGATGCGCGCGACGTTAGGCGCGGCACTGGCCCAGCGAATGGCCTCGCGCGAACGATCGTTCACCTTCGTGAACGCGAGGGCGGACATTTGCAGCTGCTGCCCCGCGACCATCTTCCGCACCGGGGTGCGGATCTCCACGCGCGAGGCGGGCCCCGGTACCATGCGAAACTCGAGCGGCTGCACTTTCGGGCGCGTGCCCGGCACGACCGCGACGACATTGATCGGCATCTTGCCGACCGAGCTCGCGATGAGCGTCCCGGTGGAGTCGATGGATCCTTCGCCCTCTCCGCCGCGTGCGACGAAGCGGATGATGGCGTTATCGATCTTCCGGCCTGCCGCATCGAGTGCCTCGGCCGAGAACTTCACGGTGTCGCCGGCGACGACCTCGAACGTCGCTGGAGTGACGACGATGCGCGCGACGGGAGATTCGGGGATGGGAGGCGCGGGCTGCTGCGCCTGAAAGGACGCAACGAGCGCGAAGGGGAGGAGAAACGACATGAGGGCCGTGGTGTGAGCGCGAGCGGTGGGAAGCACAGTCCAGCCTGTTGAACGTCCGTTGTTGCCTGGGCGGTGTCAATGCTCGTTTGCGATACTCTGACGCAGGGACGGACTGCTGGATCACTGCGCATCGATCGATGCGCGTTGCGTCATCGCGCCGGGCCGGTGAGAACTACGATTTTGCGGATGACACGGAAAACGGCCGGATCCGGCTTTGCATCGACGCTGGCCCTCACCGGACTGCTGAACGAGATCGGGAACGGCCGCTCGGGACGCGCCGGAGCGTCCCGAGCGGCCGTTCCCAAGAAATCCGGCTCGTCGGCGCGAGGGGCTCGACCTATCGAGCAGTATCCGGCTTCTTCCGTTTCATCCGCGCCATCGTTGTTCCCACCGGCCCCGGCGCAACGAAGCCGGGAATGCAAAGCCGTGTCCGGCCGTTTCGCAGTACAGATCCGCCCAATCGCAGTCCCCACCGGCCCCGGCGCGATGGAGCCTACGCCGTTGACGGCTCCGCGCCCATCCCCTACCTCTACGGCAGCCTTCACCGCCGAACCATACATGACATCACCCATCGGGCGACGCGACTTTCTCTCCAGCCTTGGCGCCGGCATCGGCGCGATCGCAGTCTCGGGATCGAACCTCGTGAAAGTGTCGCCCCCGCAACCGATCGGCCTCCAGCTCTACACCGTCCGCGACCTCATGGACCGCGACGTCGAGTACACGCTGCGCCAGGTCGCGGACATCGGGTATCTCGAAGTGGAGTTCGCCGGGCTGTTCGGCAAGGATCCGCGGAAGGTGAGGAGCTGGCTCAAGAAGTACGGCCTGACATCGCCGTCGAGTCACATCGCGCTCGATCGACTCACGGCGAGCCTGTCGAGCGTCGTCGACGAAGTGCAGGCGTTAGGCAACGACTACGTGGTCGTCCCGTCGGTCGACGCCGCACTCACCCGCGATGCCGATGGGTGGCGCCGCGTCGCGGCAACGTTCAATCGCGTCGGCGAGTCGCTGCAGCGCGTCGGGATGCGCTTCGCGTACCACAACCACGACGCTGAATTCAAGCCGCTCCCGGGCGGTGAGATCCCCTACGATATTCTGCTCGCCGAGCACCGATCCGAGATTCGTGAAGTTCGAGATGGACCTGTACTGGATCACGAAGGGCGGCCACGATCCGCTCGCGTACTTCGCGAAGTGGCCAGGCCGATTTCCCATTCGTGCACGTGAAGGACATGGCGGGCAACGGCGGCATGACGAATGTCGGCCAGGGCCACATCGACTGGACGAAGATCTTCGCCAAACGCCGCGAGGCTGGCATCGAGCACTACCTCGTGGAGAACGACGATACGAAGTCGCCGATCGAAGACATCCGCGTGAGCTACGCGTACATGTCGAGATTGGGACTATGACTGATCGGGAATCGGGGAATCGGGGAACGGGGAACCGGGCGCGAGCGCAATCGCGGCGCGAGTTCTCAGCAGCCGGGCGTCGCCGCCGCTGGGCGCGGTTGCCGTTTCGATTCCCGATTCCCGATTCCCCATTCCCGACGCGTTCCCCGTTCCCGGTTCCCGGTCCGCCGCTTGCCGACAGGCAGCGGCCCGTTGGTGCTACGAGAAAATCCCGATCCGTGAATTCGCGCAGGCCGCGAAGCGCATCGGACTCGCCGGTATCGACCTGCTGCAGCCCGCGGAGTGGGATGTCGTTCGCGATCAGGGGCTCGCGTGCTCGATGGGCTACCCGACCGACCGCCGCGACTTCCTCACCGTCGGGTTCAACGACCGCGCGAACCACGCGATGTTGCTGAAGGAGCTCGAGCGCACCATTCCGCTCGCGGCCGAACACAAGGTGCCTAACGTCATCGCGATGTTCGGCAATCGTGGCGGACGCACGGACGCGGCCGCGATCGCGGCCTCAGTCGAAGGGCTCTCGAAGATCAAGCCGCTGGCCGAGCAGCACTCGGTCACCGTGTGCGTCGAGCTCCTGAACAGCAAGGTCGACCACCGCGACTACCAGGGCGACCACACGGCCTTCGGCGTCGAGGTCATGAAGGGCGTCGCATCACCGCGCGTGAAGCTGCTCTACGACATCTACCACATGCAGATCATGGAAGGCGACGTGATCCGCACGATCCGCGACAACATCGCCTACATCGGCCACTTCCACACCGGCGGCGTCCCGGGCCGTCACGAGCTCGATGGTCGCCAGGAGCTCAACTGGCGCGCGATCGCGATCGCCATCGCCGCGACGGACTATGCGGGCTTCGTCGCCCACGAGTTCATGCCCACCGGCGATCCGCTGACGTCGCTCAAGGCGGCGTATGAGGTGTTCGCGGTTTGAAGGCCGGAGGGCGGACGCAGGAAGGCGGATGGCGGAGAACGAAGAACCTCGGGAGGCATTCTCGCGTCGAGAAGCGTCCCGAGGTTCCTTCGTCCGCCATCCGCCTTCCGCTTTCCGCCTTCCGGCTATTTGACGCCGAGGTTCTTCTTCAGGAACGCGACCGTCTTCGGCCACGCGTCCTTCGCCGCCGCGAGGTTCGCCGCTTCCTCCGCCTCGTCGCGCGGCGCCGTTCGTCTTCGGATCGTTCTGCGCGCGCAGGAAGCCGTGCACCGCACCCTCGTAGTTCGTGCCGCTGTAGTTCTTCTTGAGGGCCTTCATCGCCGAGTCGAGCGCCGGCATCGCCGCCGCGATGCGCGCGTCCTTCGAGCCGTTGAGCAGCATCACCGGCTTGGTGATCTTCGCCAGAGAATCGCGATCGACGGCGCCGTGGTCATGTACGGCAATCCGTAGAACGCGACGCCGCCGGAGAAGCCGTTGATGCCGCCGTTGACCGCGTGCAGCGAACGACGGTCGAGCCTCCCCAGCAATAGCCGATCACCGCATAACGCGGCGCCGCCGACGGCTGCGACATCGCCTAGCGCGCGACCGCCGCGATGCCCTTGTTGCGTTCGGCGGCGTTCACGCCCTCGATGATCTTCCGCGCCGAGTCACCCGACAGCTCCTCGGTGGTCGGACCGCCACGCACGCGCGACACGAGATCCGGCGCGATCGCGATGAACCCATCGGCCGCCACCTGGTCGGCGACACCGCGCACCCAGGTCGACAGCCCGAAGATCTCGTGCACGACCACGACCACCGGCGTCTTCGCATTCGACGTCGTCGGATACACCACCCACGCCATCAGCGAATCGCTCGAGCCGGGCTCCCACGCCACCTTCACCCACTCGGCGTGACGCGGGGTGGCCGCGAGGCGTGCGGCCGCGTTGCTGTTACTCGCCGGAAGACCGGGCGCGCCCTGCTTACCGCTCGCCGCGCCTGCGCCCGGCGCGGCCATGTCGCTCGACGACATGTGCGCCGTGTGGTCATCGAGGGCTGGTCCCTTGTGGCAGCCGGCGACCAGACCGGCGATCGCGCAGCTTCCGAACACAACACGAAGGACGTTCATGACACACTCCGATCGATAAAGGTGGCGCTCCAGATTCGCCGGGAAGTCTTCCGCCTGCAAGGTAGCCGTTGAACCCATACCGCTCACAGTCGCATGTCAGAGCCGCATCGCTGCCGGCCCTGCGCCCGTCGTGAAGAACGTGGCACGCTGCGAGGGCTCTGGGAAGCGCCCCCGGTACCCCTCCTGCCAGCTTTCCGTGAACCGCTGCGCGTCGGCCTGCCCGACGAGCGCCCACACGCTGCCGCCGAACCCGGCACCGAACGCCGACGCCGCCACCGCGCCTAACGAGCGCGCCGACCGCGCGAGGTAGAACGTCTCCGGCACCTGGTTGCCGAGCAGCACTTCCGCGCCCCGTTGCGAACGGTCGACCAGCTCGCCGAGTGCGGTCAGGTCGCCGCGCTCCAGTGCGTCGCCCGCCGCGGGAATGATCTCCCGACTCTCGGCGTCGAACTGATCGAGCCGGGTGATGAGATCCGTCACGTCGAATCCGTCGCCGGCGCCTTCGTTTCCGTTGACGTGCACGGCCGGGTCACGCACGATGCGACGCAGCCGCGCGAGCGCATCGTCGGACGATGCGAGCACCGCCGCGAGCGTCGCTTCCTTGCCCCCGGTCGCCGCGCGCCAGCGATCGATCAGTGCGTGGACGCGTCGCGCCTGACGATTGTAGAGCGCCAGCGCCGCACCCGTCTTCTCCGCCAGCACGCCGCTCGCGCCAATGACGAACACATGGCTGGACGGCAGCGGCACGCTCCGCTCGAACCGAACCGGCGCGAACGAGTACTGCACGAGCGCATCGGCGCGCGAGCACAGAATCGCCGTGTGATCCTGACTGCCGCTGAATGTGCCGACACCTCGATCGCCGTCCAGCGACCCGAACGGCGCGCCATTCTCCACCGCTCCGAGGTACCCGGCGAGGTGGTCGGCGTCGGGGATCTCGCGCCGATACTCCTCGTGCGCGCCTAACGCGTTGAGGTCGGAGATGGCGAGGAACGTCGCGATGACGAGCGCGCTCGAGCTGCTGAGCCCCGCGGCCGGCGGCAGGTCGCTCGCGAACGCGATGTCCGCGCCGCGCAGCGGTCCGGGAAAGTTGCGCGCGATACGACGCACGACCGTGATGGGGTAGTTCGTCCAGCTTCCCTCGGCGGGCGCGAGCGTCGCGCTCAGTTCCATCTCCACGTGGTCGCCGGTGACGGCGTCGGTCATCCGAACCATGCGATCGTCGCGGGCGGTCGCGACGACGGCAATCCCGCGCTCCACGGCGCAGATGAGGCTCCGTCCGCCGGCGTAGTCGGTATGCTTGCCGAGAAACTCGATGCGCCCCGGAACCCAGAGTCGCAGCGTCTGTCGCTTACCGAGGGCGGCTGCCGCTCGCGCGAACAATCGATTCTTTCGCCCGATCTCCGGCTCCGACATGCCGGCGAGCGCCAGGCGTTCGTCGAGAGCGTGTGCTGCTACGTCGCGCACATCCATACCCCCCACTCAGAGTCTGACGTCGATACTCGCGAGCCCCTCGGCCACGCCGGCAATATCGGCGCGGCTCGAAAGATCGAGTACGGGAGCGTGCATCGGTATCGCGCGAAACCGCCGGCCGTACGCGTCGATCGCATGTTGGACCGCGACCGGTAGTTCGAGCTCGCCGCGCGATGACGGGGACACCGTCCGACACGGCTCGAAGATGCCCGCGTCGAAGCACCAGAGGTTCATGCTCACGAGCGCACTGGCTCCCATCGCGCGCGCGGTGTTCTCGTCGGGCTTCTCGACGATGCGCCGGAGATAGCCGTCAGACCCGATATCCAGTAGCGCGAACTTCATGATGCGCTCTGGATCGATCCGCCCATCGGCGAGCAGCGCGTCGCGCGCGAACGCTGCGAGCCCAGGCTCGCCGGCTTCGCGCAACGCCGCGTACGCGGCGACGGGATAGTAGTTGTCGGCATTCATTACGAGGAACCGATCCTCTCCCGCGAACGACTCCGCCGCAAGGACCGCGTTGGCCGTCCCGACGGGGCGTTCCTGAATCGCGAAGCTCACGCGCACGCGCGAGAGCAGCCCGGCTCGCTCGTAATACTCGCGCACGGCGGTATGCTCGGGCCCGATGACGAGGCAGACGTCGCGACAGTCGGCGTCGGCAAGCGCGCTCAACACGTAGTCGAGGAACGGCCGCCCGATGGGGATCATGGCCTTGACGCCTTGGTCCGCCACCGCGGCCTGCTGTGGATCCAGCGCGGCGTGATCGTCGGCCTGACGCATCCGCTTACCGAGGCCGCGGGCAAGGATCACTGCTTTCATGATTTCAGCGTTGCGAGGTCAGCAGGGAGGATCACACGGAACCTGTGTCCATACTTCGCAAGTATGGGACAACAAGGAATCCGGGGTCGAATCCGGGGTCAGACTCGAGTCTGACCCCATTTGTATCCTTCGAACGCGTCGGGCCCAGCATCCTGCTGGCTGGTGAACTGCTTTCCACCGCAGAGTATGCCAGCGGCTGTTCGACAACCATCCAGACGAACCGCTTCGACACGCCATCCAGAGCGAAGGTGTTTTGAGAAGAAGCCGGAAACAACTGAAACGACCCGATCCGATCGCGACCCGGCCAGACCGCGGCGCGGGGCCCGTTGAAGAGGGGAACGGCCTCGTTTCCCTTTCATCATTGGCCCCATCCGCCCGATCCGATGTTTCCGGCCGTTTCCGTTCACACCCTCGGTTCTGGATGGTTGCTGAAGCAGTTCCCTGCGTCCTCCGCGGTGAATGGCAGTTCAGTCCATACGTCGCCAGCATGCTCAGCTGCCGGAGAGATCTGCCCGCCACATCGCCCGGATCATTCTGATCAGCCCCGCAGCCGCGATGACGAACACGACGGTCCACATGATCCCCTGAGACGTGCGTCCATACAGGTAGCTCCCCGCCCCGAACAACGCGGCGTAGACCATGAAGCAGCCGAGCACCCAGCCGAGTAGCGATTGCGTCAGGCTGTCCGGCGACGGGCCCACGCCCGCCTCCGATCGTACCGGCCCCCATCCGCCACCCGCCGGCCTAACGAGTCGATAGAAGTGCACGAGCGTCGTTCGGTCTGTCGGCGCCGTCGCGAACGTCACGGCTACCCACACGACTGTCGTCACCCCGACCGTGATGAGCAGTGATGTCTGCGCGGGAATCGCCGCGCCCATCTTCCCGGCAATGAAGAACGTGACAGCCACGGCGAACGAGCTCACCATCGCGGCGATCTCACTCCACGCGTTGATGCGCCACCAGTACCATCGCAGCAGGTAGATGAGACCCGTGCCTGCCCCGACCGAGAGCAGCAGGTTGAAGCTCGCCTGCGCGGTGTCGAGCACGAACGTCAATCCGGCGGCGAGTACCATGAGCACCGCGGTCACCAACCGCCCGACGAGGATGTAGTGCCGCTCATCCGCGCCGGGCCGCATGAAGCGCCGGTAGAAGTCATGGACGAGGTACGATGTGCCCCAGTTGAGATGCGTCGAGATGGTCGATACGTACGCGGCGAGCAGTCCGGCGACCATGAGACCGAGCAGCCCCGCGGGCAGGAAGGTCAGCATTGCCGGATATGCCATGTCGTGCCCGATCAGCGACGGATCCACGTACGGAAACGCGCGACGAATGTCGTCCAGCGTCGGGAACACGAGGATCGACGAGAGCGCCACGACGACCCATGGCCACGGCCGCAGGGCGTAGTGCGCGAAGTTGAAGAACAGCGTGCCGCCGAGTGCGTCCTTCTCGCTCTTGGCGGCGAGCATCCGCTGCGCGATGTAGCTCCCGCCGCCCGGCTCCGCGCCCGGATACCAGACCGACCACCACTGCACCGTGAGCGGGATGACGAACACCGCGAGCGCTGTCGTCCAGTCGCCGAAATCGGGAAGCATGGCGAGCGTCTTCGGTGCCGTGCGCACGAACAGCTCCGATAACCCGCCTACCTGCGGCTGCCTAACGGCATAGACCGCCGCGGCGACCGAGCCGGTCATCGCGATGCCGAACTGGATGAAGTCCGTCACCAGCACGCCCCAGAGCCCCGACGTCGCGGCGAACGCGACGTTCAGCACGGCGCACACGAGCAGCGTCTGCGACATGGGCCAGCCGAGCAGCACGTTCGCGATCTTCGCGGCGGCGAGGTTGACGGTCGCCATGATCGCGCAGTTGAAGAACAAGCCGAGATACAGCGCGCGAAAGCCGCGCACGAACGTCGCGGGTCGACCCGAATAACGGATCTCGTAGAACTCGAGATCTGTGAGCACGCCGGAGCGTCGCCAGACGCGCGCGTAGAAGAACACCGTGGCCATGCCGGTGAGCAGGAACGCCCACCAGAGCCAGTTGCCGGCGACACCGCTCGTACGGACGATGTTCGTGACGAGGTTCGGCGTGTCGGTGCTGAACGTGGTCGCGACCATGGACACGCCAATGAGCCACCACGGCGCCGCCCGCCCTGACGTAAAGAACTCGGCCGTACTCGACCCGGCCCGCCGCGCCAGCACGATGGCGGGGATGAACGAGATGACGATCGAGACGGCGACGATGATCCAGTCGAGCGACGTTAGGCGCACTGTGTCGGGAATCGGGAATGGGGAATCGGGAATAGGGGGCATCCCGAGCGTCAGCGAGGGATCTTCTGTCGGGATCTCGTAGCTGGCTTCGCATGAACTTCTCACAGTCGTGCGCGCACCTCGCGAGCCAACCGTGTTGCGTGCAGCGCTTGCCCACGACAACAGTCGGGATGACCGCGTTAGGGAGTCAGCTCCAGCGTCAGGACTTCGAACGGCTGCAGATCGATCCGCTGCGGCTGCGTAGCCACGAACCGCGTCGGGATCGTGCGGCCGCGGCCAACCTGAAATGGATTGCGCGCCTTGTACACGCGGGCGGCACCGTCGGGGAGCTCGAACGCCTCCTGCGCATCCACCAGCATCCCCTGCACGCGATCGCTCGGGTTTCGCAGCGTGAGTATCCCACCACGTGGTGTCCATGACGCCCACCCATACGGCTGCAGCGCCGCCGGGTCGCCGCCAATCCAGTGCGTGTCCACCAGCGTCGCCGCGTTCCGTCGCGACCACTTCGCCGATTCCGCCAACGTGTCCCAGTTCTCCTTCGTCAGGAGACGCGGCGTCACGTACATCTCCTGCAACTGCGTCCCTGTACCGAAGTACGAGCGGATCTCCGACGCGAAGTCATGCTGCGGATCGATCTCCAGGTTCTTCGCGGACTTCGCGTAGATCAGCCCGTGCAGCATGAGCGAATTGATCGGGAACAGCGGACCGCGGCGCACCACGTTCGCGAACGTGTCCGCGTCACGATACGTGATCCACTGCTGCCGCTTCGAGCCCGTGCCCGCGAACTCGTGGTCTTCACCGCCGCGCCAGATCGAGTCCGCCCAGCGGAGCCAGAACGGTGACGGGTACGTTCCCGTCGTAAGGTTCACGTACAGATCCGGCTTCTCGCCCCGCAACGTCTCGATCAGCGAGATCGCCGCCTCGAAATCACTGCCGAACGCGCTGCCTGGAATCGCACGGTCGGCGTTGCCGGTGCCGTCGAACTTGAACTGGTTCACGCCATACCGCCGCACCATCGTCAGGCACGTCTCGAGAAAACGGCGATAGTACACCGGCCCCGATAACGCGAATCCGCCGGCGTTCGTCTCGAAGCCCTTGGTCTTCCCGTTCGTCAGGCGATCCTGCTTCGGCTTCCCATAGCCACCCCACGGCGACATCCACACGCCTGGCGCGGCGCCATAGCGCGCGGTTGCATCGCGCACGCCAGAAAATCCTCGCGGGAACCCGCTGTGAAATCCCCACAGCGTCTTCGGATCGTCCCACCCATCATCGAACAGGAACGAGTCCAGCTCGACGCCGCGCTTCCGCTGCAACTCCTCGCCGAACGTCGCGATCACCGCGAGCGCCTCGGGCTCGTTGAACTTCGAGAAATACCCGAGATCGTACCACGAGTTGTAGTGCAGGAACGGTCGATACGGATGCGCGCGCTCATGCTCGACGTACGCGAGGAAATCCCGCCGCAGCTGACCAGGACGGGTGGTGCCGATCACCGACGAGACGTCGAGCGTCGTCCCCATGCGCAGCGGCAACTGCCGCGGGAGCGACGATCGCGCGCGCGCGCCATCCAGCGCCGTCAGCGCGAGTGGATGCTCTACCGCCGCGAACCAGCGGTCGATGATGAGTGGACTTCCCTTCACCGTCCCGTTCACGGTCGCGTTGAGCGCAGGGATGTCGACGAGCACCGCCTCGCGCAGCGGGATGTCTTTCGCGGTCGGCCGCACGGTGATCTCCTGCCGCACATAACGCGACCCGTCACGTAGCTCGGCGCGCCAGTCGACACGCAGCCGCCTGGCGTAGTCCTCGAACTGCGCCACGACCTGGCGTCCAGGAAGACGGTCCGCGAGCCGCGCCGAACTGGCACGCGTGGTGATGGGCCCGACACTCGGCGCCCCAACCAGCCGCATTTCACTCGATCGCACAGGCTCGCCATCGAGCAGAAGCACGAACGCGTCCGGCGAGACGTCCAGCACTGCGCCATTCGGCTCCCGCACCCGCACGACGCGCATCCGCCCGGCATACACGCCCCACTGGGCGAGGATGGCGGCGTTCGACAGCGTCAGCGTCTGCGCTTGTTGCGTACCGCGCGCCTGGAGCGCTGGGTCGGCGTCGCCTAACGTGTCATCACCGCTGGACGCGTCGGCAGCCGGCAACCAGAGCCCACTCGCCAACAGCGACGCCGCACCGATACCGAGTCCGTAGCGCGTACCGTGCTCGAGAAAGTCGCGGCGGCTCACCGGATCCGCCGACTCCGTGGACAGCTGAGGTTTGCGCGGTCCGTCGGTCATCCGGGTATCTCCTCGTCCGTCGGTATCATGGGCGAGCACGAAGGAACTGTGGCAGTGTTCGCGGCGGAAACTTGACCACCGGACGCGAGCCGATCAATGTCGGTGCGCAGTAGCACTCCAATTGTGTGCGAACCGCCGCTCCTCGAACGAACCAACAATGCCCCGACGCTCCACTGGTGTCACCGTCGCCGGACTCGCCTGCGCACTACTCGCCGCCTTCCCCATGCACGACGTCAACGCTCAACCGTCCACGCGGTGGCCGATCCACTCCACCGACCGGCCGCAGCCTCGCGTCATCAAGCCACCGTCCACGAGTTGGACGGTCGCGCCGCCATCCGATGCGACGGTGCTCTTCGCCGGAACTGACCTCTCGCGCTGGGAGAAGGACGGCGGCGGCGCGGCGGCGTGGAAGGTCGCGGACGGATACATGGAAGTCGTGCCGAACGCGGGCGGGATCGTGTCCCGCGATCGCTTTGGCGACGCGCAGGTGCACGTCGAGTGGATGGCGCCGTTGCCCGCGGTTGGCGAGAGTCAGGAGCGCGGCAACAGCGGCGTGTTCCTCATGGGACGCTACGAGGTGCAGGTGCTCGACTCGTACGGGAACGTCACGTACGCGGACGGACAGGCGGCGTCGATCTTCGGTCAGTACCCGCCGCTCGTGAACGCGAGTCGTCCGCCCGGCGAATGGCAGACGTACGACATCGTGTTCCATCGACCGCGATTCGACGCGGCTGGCAAGGTCACGAGTCCGGCGCGCATGACCGTCCTGCATAACGGGGTACTCGTGCAGGACAACGTGGTGCTCTCCGGCCCCACCGCGTACCAGCGCCGGCCACCGTACGAGAGGCACGACGACCGACTGCCGCTCTCGCTCCAGGACCACGGCACGCGCGTCCGCTTTCGGAACATCTGGGTGCGCGATCTGGAGCGTCAGTGAGATGTCATTCCGAGCGGGTTGTCATTCCGAGCGGAGCCGCGAAGCGGCGGAGTCGAGGAATCCTTGCTCTCCGGGTAGAGCCCTCTACCGAGCAGAATCGCGATTCCTCGACTCACTGTCGTTCGCTCGGAATGACTGCGCCTAACGACTCACCGGATCGTCGAACCGCCACTGCGCCTTGTAGTCCCGCTTCAACGGCAGATTCTCGAGCCGCGCGCGCACCATCTCCACCGGCATGCGCCCACCCTGCAGAATCGCGTCGTGAAACTGACGATTCGTCATGCGACCCGACTCGACCAACTCCTTGTGCAGCGCGCGGAACTGCAGCCCGCCGATCATGTACGCCACCTGATACAGCGGCGGGTACGATCCATTGAACGACCGGCGCACCTCCGCCTCCGCGTTCGCGCGCTCGTGACCCACACGTTCCACGAGAAAATCGACCGCCTCCTGCGGCGTCATCGTGCCGAGGTGGAAGCGGAGCGAGAAGATGATCCGCGCCGTGCGATGCATGCGCCAGAACAACATGCCCACGCGATCCTCGGGCGTACGCGCGAAGCCCTGGTCCCAGAGCAGCATCTCCCAGTAGAGCGACCAGCCCTCCATCCAGAACGGCGTGCTGAAGACCTGCCGGTGCGTCATGTAGCGAGCGTTCATGAAGCCCTGCAGGTGATGCCCCGGAATCAGCTCGTGATGCACCGTCGCGCGTGAGAAGTGCGGGTTGTTCCCGCGCATGCTCATCATCTTCTCCTCGTGCGTCATCCCGTCGGTCGGATACGACACGAGAATCGTCTCACCGCCGAGGAAGAACGGCGCAACGCGTTGACGCTCCGGCGTCATCATCTCCATCCGCCAGATCTCGCTCGCGAGCGGCGGCACCGTGACGAGATCGCGCCTGGTGACGAACTCCTCCGCCTCGCGCGCGAGGTCACGGATGAGATCCGGCTGCTTCCCCGGCTCGACGTACGTGTTCTTCACCTTCTCGACCGCCTTCCGCCAATCGTCGCCGAACCCCATCTCGCGCGACGCCTTCTTCATCTCGACCTCGCACCACGCGTACTCGCGCTCCGCGATCGCGATGAGGCGCTCCGGTGTGTACGGCATCATCTCGTGCGCGAGGTCAGCCTCGAGTCCCGCTGCGCCAATCGGATCACCGATGATTGGATCGGTATCGCCCTGCTTGATGCCCACAACCTTCTCGCGGAGCATGGCTGAGTAGCCCTTGAGGGCCTCGTCCGACTTCTTGAACGGATCCTCGGCCCACCAGCTGAAGAGTGGATCGTACCCCGAGTAGTAGCGGTACCACTGGCCCAGTGTCGTGCGCAGCTCGTCCACGAAGCCGGCCGTGCGGAAGCCGACGAACCGCACGGTCCGAAGCGAATCGCGCACGTTCGGCGTTGGTGGTATCGACCTTCGTTGCCGCGACCTTCTCGACAGCCTTGCGCACGCTATCGACCTGTTTCGCGAGCAGGGCAAGCGTTCGCCCGGCGTCCTGCTGGTTGACGGGCTTGAGCTCACGACGCGCCTCCATGAGATCGAAGATCGTCCCCGCGAACGGCGTGTACGACTGCATCTCGGCCAGCTGCTGTCGGCTGCGCTTCAGCTGATACTGCTGATATTCCAGCTCGTGGCGCAGGAGCACGTAGTCGACCCGTCCCTCCTGGGAGAGCTTGTCGAAGGCGACCTCACCGAGCCGCGCGGTCCATTGCGTCGTGAACGCTTCGAGTCGCTTCGCGCGTGCCGGCGAATAGTCGACGCCGTATCGCCTGCCTAACGCCTCCTGGTCCGCGTCATACCGCGCGACGACTTGGGCGAGCTCGCTCCGCGGCGTCGCCGCGTACGGAGCCAGCGCGGGAACGGCGGACGTTTCGACGGACGGTCGAGGCGCTGCCGCCTTTTTTCCGCTCTGGCCCGATAGCGCGATGGGCGTAACGAACAGGATCGCGAGCACGACAAGCGCGCGGGCGCAGACGAACGTGCCTGACCGACCCCGAAGCGCCGCTGGCAAGGACACCATGAGCTGTTCCACTCGTGAGAATGTGTCGAGCCGGCACCGCATGCTCACCTGGCGACGGGACGGCCTGGAGAAGGCCGCAAATTACGCCTGTTGGGCTCGCGGCGCGAAGGGCATCGCGCCGCGAGCGGGTATCCTAACGTTTCTTCTGCTTCGCCGGTCCGTTCGCACCCTGATACGTGCCGATGACCTGCGCCTGCTCGAGGATGTGGCCGCGCATCGCTGCCTCGACGTCGGCCTTCGTCCCCGCTCCGAGATCGCCGAGCATCGTGTCCAGTGCGTAGAGCTTGAAGAAGTAGCGATGGCGCCCGATCGGCGGGCACGGACCTCCGTAACCCGTGTTGCCGAAGTCGTTCTTCCCCTCGCGCGCGCCTTTCGGTAACTGCGCTTTCGTCATGCCTTCGGGGAGACCCGGCGTCGACGGCGGAATGTCGTACAGCACCCAGTGCACGTACACCATCTTCGGCGCGGCAGGGTCTGGCGCGTCCGGGTCATCGACGATGAGCGCGAGACTCTTCGTGCGCTCGGGCACGCCCGACCACTCGAGCGCGGGCGACACATCATCGTCCTCACACGTGTACTTGATGGACATCGGGCCGTTCGGCGCGAACGCTGTGGATTGGATCGTGAGAGCCATCGCTCGACCTCGTTGGTTGACATTGGTTGGCGTCGCAAGAGCGACGCTCAGGTGTGGCCCGGACGAACATGGGCAGACGTGCACTCGATACCGACTCACGCATTCGGCACAGGCGTTGCTCGATTGCGTTCCAGCGTTGGAACCGAGGCGCGGCGTCCGCCTACAATGATGCGACCGCTGTGCCCACACGCGAGGAGGAACCCAGATGCCGAGAGGAGACAAGAGCGCCTACACCGACAAACAGAAACGCCAGGCCGAGCACATCGAGGAAGGCTACGAGGAACGCGGCGTGCCCGATGGTGAGGCGGAGCGCCGTGCCTGGGCGACGGTGAACGCCATGACGCACGGCGGGAAGAAGTCGGGCTCCGGTCGCGGACGGGCGGAGAACCACGAGCCCGCTCGGAAAGGCGGCCGCAAGGGCGGTCGGAGCGTCAGTGGCGACGAGCGCAGCCGCGCCGCGAAGAAAGGTTGGGAAACCAGACGTCGAAACGAGCGATGATGCTCGAGATGACACAATGAGGCACCCGAGGCAGAGAAACGTCCACCGTTCGCCGACCGGCCGCTCCGCCCTCGTCGCGTTCGCGACGGCCATCGCCGCCGTCACCGTCGCAGCGTGTGGCACGTTCCATCGTGGCAGCGGCGAGCCACCGGCGTTGCTGTATTTCACGAACGAGTCGCTCGACCAGGCGGACGTCTATGCGGTGTCGTCCGGCGGTGCGTCGACCCGAATCGGCACGGTCTCCGGTGGTCGCACGGACACGCTCACGGTGCCGCGCGACGTCGTGGCCCGCAACGACAACGTGAATCTCGTGGCGCGTCTGCTGGCGCGATCGGCCATGCCCTCGAGTGGGCCGATCCCGATCCGTCCCGGCGACCATCTGGCGGTTCGGCTTCCGATCGATCAGAAGATGCTCGTGGTGCTGCCGGGCGACCCCTGATGGTCTGTCGTTAGGCCGACGCTCAGCGCGCCTTGAGCGCGAAGGTGATTGGCAGTCGGTCCCGCACGACCGTCACGCTCATCGTCTCCGTCTGATTGACGCGGAGGAAGCGCAACGCACCGTCCTCCGAGAGGATGGACTTGCCGTCGATGTGCGAGATGGTGTCGCCGACGCGAATGCCTGCGCGCTCGGCCGGACCTCCAGGCGTGAGCGCGACGATGGGAGGGTAGCCGTCGAACTTGTAGTACTCCGTACCGTCGGGCGTACGCGCGCGTGTGCACGCTGGCTGACAGCCGACCGCGAAACCGAAGCGTCGCCCGCCCGCGGACAGGTTCACCTCGACTCTCGGGCGCGCTGAATTGTGGCACGCCATCGATGATGAACAGCGGCTCGTTCTTCGGTGCGGCTTGGGGCACCGTCTTTGGCCGGATCGTGCTGGCGCGCTTCGTCGTGATCAGGATGACTCCGTTGACGGCTCGCTCACCGTAGAGCGACCTGGCGGCAGGTCCCTTGAGCACCTCGATGGATTCGATCGAGGCGGAGTCGACCTGATTCAGATCGCTCACGACCCCGCCATCCACGATCACGACCGGCGAGTTCGTAGGTGCCGACGACTGCTGCGGAACGGTCGAGGCGTCGCACCCGGGAGTCGTTGCGTCCACCTGCACGCGCGAGTTCCCGCGGCGTACCGTCACCGTCGCCTTCCCCGCCCGCGGGTACGTGAACTGATCGGCACCAGCCGCAGTCATGATCGGTTCGCCATTCACCGCCTCGATCACATCGCCCGGCTGGAACGCGCTGGACTTCGCCGCATCGAGCACGATGGGCTCGGCCTGGAAGATCGTATGGAGCCGTGCTCTGTCACCACGCCTGACGGAGCAGCTCGCGCACTGGTACGACGTGATACCGAACGCGGCCCCCGGACCCGAGCACGATGCGGCTTCCTGAGCGGCGAGTGGAGGGACGCTGGCGATCAACGCGACGAGCATCGCCGAGTAGTGCGTGCGACGTTCGCGAGATGTGCGACGATGTGCGTTAGGCATGGTCAGAACCAGAGGACGCGTTGTGGTGGAGTCGACGTGGCGGGCACCCCACTCGTCCGCAGCGCCGCGGCAAGACCAGGCGTTAGGCCGCCATCGAGATTGTTGCGTGCGACCGCCTGCGCGGCACCGAGCAGGACGCGACTCGCGACCTCGATCGCTGTGGAGTCCGTTTTCGCGACCGCCCCAGCGTACCCGTTGGCCGCTCGCACGTAGGCAGACCCGGCTCGTTGCATCAGCAGGATGCGATCGGACGTCGAGAGGTCGGTGCGCTCGAGACGCGCCTCGAGCGAGTTGCGTGTCGCCAGGTGCGCGCCGATTGCTCCACCGGCCACGAATAGCACGACGGCGGCGGCAAGCTGCAGCATCCACGATCGCCCTCGTCGCCGCGCCGCGAAGAAGCCTTCGCTTTCGAGCGAGGACACGAGCCGGTCCAGCTCACGCGGGGCGGGCAGACTCTCGCGAGGCAGCTCGGCGAACAGCTGGTCGAGCCGATCATCACGGCGCGGGAGATCGAGATCATCGGACATGAGACACTCCGTCGATCAATAGTCGGCGCAGCGCGGAGCGCGCGCGTGAGAGCGTTGCCTTCGCGGTACCACTGGCGATCCCGAGTTGCACCGCGATCTCCTGATGTGTGAAGCCCTCGACGTCGTGCAGTACGACGACGACGCGTTGACGGTCGGTCAATCGGCTGAGCGCCCGCTCGAGATCGATCGCCGACGCCGGCCCCGAGTGGCTCGGCGCCGCGAGGTCGTCGAACAGATCGGTCTCGACATCCGCGGACCCACCGAACCGCGCGTAGGCAGTGCGGATGCCGATCGTCGTGAGCCACGTCGAGAACTTCGCCTCGCCGGAGTACCGATGAAGGCCGCGACACGCGGCGAGCCACGTCTCCTGCATCACGTCGTCGACCGCGTCCTGCCGCGCCGCACCGAGTAGCCGCGCGACGAGCATGCGAAGCCGCGGCGTGTGCCGCTGGTACAGCGCGCGAAACGCGTCCTCGCTGCCCCTGAGGAACCGACTGATCAGCGCCGCATCAGGTAGGTCAGCGAGAGAGCCGCGTATCGTCACGCTATCTATGTGGGCGCGCGTGCAGAAAAGGTTGCAGCGCGGATGGACGAGAGTTGCAATTCACAACGAGGACTGCTCGCGGCGACCATCCGCACGGACCACTTCGGCACGGCATCCAGAACGCGGAGTGTGAACTGATTGGACGGAAACAACGGAAACGGCCCGATCCGATCGCGACCCGGACAGACCGTGGAATGGGCCCGTCGAAGGAGAGGAACGGCCTCGCGACGCATTGGCCTCACGACGCCGTTCCCATTTCCGTCAGCGCTCGTTGCGCAGCGGCGCTCCCGACGTCAGACCGATCCGCCCGATCCGATGTTTCCGGCCGCTTCCGTTCACACCCTCGGTTCTGGATGGCTGGTGAAGCCGTTCCCTAGGGCCAGTCGCTGAACACCACCTCGCCCGGTCCCGCGAACGCCGCATAGAGATCATCATCGAACGTCCGGTACCGCGTCCCGAACGTCTGCTCGAAGTGCGTTCCCCAATCCGGACGCGATCCATCGACGTCCGTGAACCCATACTCGTGCGCCAGAGTCCACGACGCGAAGACCTTCCCCGATTTCGATTTCACATCAGGGTCGGCGGCAAGTGCCGCCACCCCGCGTCCCACATAGAGCGGTGACTCCGACGCGATGAAGTTCGAATCCTTCTTCGCGCCCTCGCGCCACGTCTCCGCCGTCACGCCGAAGTGCTCGAGCATGAACTCCGAGCGCAGAAAACCTGGCGTGACCGCGACCGCCGCGACGTCGTGCTTGCGGAGCTCACGCGCTTGAATGAACGCGAGCCTGATGACCGTCGACTTCACGAGGTCGTAGAAGATGTTGCCGCGATACCCGTAGAAATCGCCATCCGTGATCTCCACGATCAGGCCCGGTCCGCGAGCGTCGCGCTCGAACATGAGCGGCGCCGCGTGGTGGCTCGTCAGAATGTGAGACCAGATGGCCTGGTCGATCATCTTGCGGCCGTTCTCGATATTCACCTGCCAGAACGTCTTGCCGAATTCCGTCAGGGCGTCGCCGCCCCACACGTCGTTGACGAGCACGTCGAGCCGACCCTGCTCGTGCCTAACGCGCTCGACGAGGGCGCGCACCTCGGCATCGACTGTGTGGTCGCACCGCACCGCCACACCCGTGCCGCCCGCGGCTGTCACCAGCTCGGCGGTCTCGTCAATGGTCTCGGGCCGACCAGCACCGCTCGCGAGATTCCCGCGCACCGAGCGCCCGGTGCAGTACACCGTCGCTCCCTGTTCGCCGAGCGCGACGGCGATGCCGCGTCCAGCCCCACGCGTCGCACCGGCGACGAGCGCCACTCGGCCGTCCAGTGAACCCACGTTGCCTCCTCAGAGAGAGACGACAGCATAAGTGAATCGCCGTTTACAATCAATCCTGCTACGAGAAGATGGGACCCCATCAACACGTCCCGCGTGTCGCGTCAAGAACACGTCTTGCACCCCTGGCCTCTTGCCGATGCAGGCATCGCAGAATCTGGAGCAAGTGCAAAATTGCAATCGGGAGGAATTGTGAACACTCGAGTGGCGGGTCGAACAGTGGCGGCGTTGACGGCTGTGCTCGTGGTAGGCGCGTGCAACACACGAGACCGGAACGCCACCGACACATTGGGCGCGCGAGCTGACACCGCGACCACACGTACTGCAGCAGCGACGGACACCGCCGCACGGCGAGTCGATACGGCGGCCGGAACGGTCGCCAAGCGCGGCGGATGGACCGACGCTTCCATTCTCGCGTTCGCGGGTGCGGCGAACACGGGAGAGATTCGCGAAGGTGAGCTCGCCGCGAAGAAGGCGACGAACCCAGCCGTGAAGGCATTCGCTCGGCAAATGGCTGCGGATCATCGCACGCTCATGAACGAAGGGAAGTCGCTCGCATTGAAGATGAGCGTGACACCGGATACGACCGACGATGACGTCCGGGACCTGATGAAGGAGTCGGCGGATGATCTCAAGGACCTCACCGAGAAGACTGCCGGCGCGGACTGGGACAAGGACTTCATCGATCACGAGATCAAGGGACACAAGGACGTGCTCGACAAGCTGCAGGACGCGGCAAAGAACACGACCAACCCGCAGCTCCGCACGGCGCTCGAGAAGGCGACGGGCAAGGTGCAGGAGCACCTGACGAAGGCGCAGGACATCAAGGACAACGCGCTGAACAAGGACAGCACCCGCAAGGGCTGACCACCGAGCGACTGGAGGCGCCCGCGGCCTAACGCCGCGGGCGCCTCGTCGCATTGCTTCGGGACCCCGCCGCCAGGCCACCGGCCCTGTGTCATTGATCTCGGCCTCCGCTACCCGTTCGATTCGCGCCGGAATGCGAGCGGGGATAGCTTTTCGCACCACAACGCATCGGCCGCGCGACAAGGAGATCGGTGAATGCAGAGTCAGTCTCGTTCGACCACGTATGACGTGTGCATTGTCGGTTCGGGCGCCGGCGGGGGCATGGCGGCCCACGCCCTCACGAAGGCCGGCGCTCGGGTCGCGCTCCTCGAGGCCGGGCAGATGTGGGATCCGATCAAGGACGGCGCCATGCTCAAGTGGCCGTACGACTCGCCACGTCGCGGTGCGTCCACGCGGGAAAAGCCGTTCGGCGAATACGACGGCTGCATCGGTGGCTGGCAGATCGACGGCGAGCCGTACACCACCGCGCCAGGCTCGAAGTTCGACTGGTGGCGCGCTCGCATGCTCGGCGGCCGTACGAACCACTGGGGCCGAATCTCCCTGCGATTCGGACCCTACGACTTTGCCCGCAAGAGCCGCGACGGACTCGGTGATGACTGGCCGATCACGTACGACGACGTGAAGCCGTGGTACGACGAGGTCGACAAGCTCATCGGGATCTTCGGCAGCGTCGAGGGACTGCCTAACGAACCGGATGGCATCTTCCATCCGCCGCCGGTGCCTCGCTGCTACGAGCGCCTCGCGAGCAACGCCGCGAAGAAGCTCGGCCTGACCGTCGTGCCGTCGCGGCTGTCGATCATCACGAAGCCGCACAATGGCCGCGCGCCGTGTCATTACTGCGGACAGTGCAACCGCGGGTGCATGACGAACTCCAACTTCTCATCGACCGGCGTGCTCATTCCGCCCGCGCAGAAGACGGGGCGTCTGACGCTGATCACCAACGCCATGGCGCGCGAAGTCACGGTCGGCAAGGACGGCCTCGCGAACGGCGTCAGCTACATCGACAAGAAGACTGGACGAGATGCACACGTCTCGGCGCGCATCGTCGTACTCGCCGCGAGTGCGTGCGAGACGGCGCGTCTGCTGCTCAACTCGAAGTCGTCGACGTTTCCAAACGGCCTCGCGAACTCGAGCGGCACGGTGGGCAAGTATCTCACCGACACCACAGGATCCGACGTCTCGGGATTCATTCCGAAAATGATGGAGATGCCGCCGCATAACGAGGACGGCGTGGGCGGTATGCACATCTACATGCCGTGGTGGCTCGACAATTCAAAGCTCGACTTCCCGCGCGGCTACCACATCGAGACATGGGGCGGCCGCGGCATGCCGGGCTCCGGCTTCATGGGCGGCATCCACCGCTACCCGAATGGCGGCGGCTACGGCGCATCGCTCAAGGATGACTACCGCCGCTATTACGGCTCGACGATCGGCTTCAGCGGCCGTGGCGAGATGATCCCTAACGATGATTCATACTGCGAGATCGACCCGAACGTCGTCGACCAGTACGGCATCCCCGTGTTGCGCTTCCACTGGAAGTGGACGGACGCCGAATACAATCAGGTCAAGCACATGCAGGAGACGTTCAGGGCGATCATCGCCGAGATGGGCGGTGAGGTGTTCTCACCGATGCCGACGAAGGAGCAGGGCTACGGCATCGCGAACGGTGGCGCGATCATCCACGAGCTCGGCGGCGCGCGTATGGGCAAGGATCCGGCGACGTCGGTGGTGAATGCGAACTGTCAGGCGCACGACGTGAAGAATCTGTTCGTGACGGATGGCTCACCGTTCGTGAGTCAGGCAGACAAGAATCCGACGTGGACGATTCTCGCGTTGTCGATGCGCACGAGTGATTTCATCGCCTCCCAACGAAAGGCTGGTGCCCTGTGACGGAAATGGATCGGCGCGGGGCGCTCAAGGCGCTGGCGGCGGCCGCCGCGGTTCCCGTGTTAGGCACGTTCGAGATCGGCGAAGAAAAAATGCTGCGCGCGCGAGAAGCCGCGGAGTCGGCGGTGCTCGCGGAGATGCAGGGCACGCAGTACGCGCCGAAGTTCTTCACCCGTCACGAATACCAGACCGTTCGCGTGCTCGTGGACTACATCATCCCACGTGATGCACGCTCCGGGTCGGCGACGGACGCCGGCGTCCCACAGTACATGGACTTCGTGCTCTCGGACCAGACGCCTCCGCCTGGCCCGCCGAACCCGACCCCGCGTTTCTACGTCGCGCCGACATCGTCGCAGATCAACGTCCGCGGTGGACTCGCGTGGCTGGACAACGAGTGCGCGCGCCGCTTCGGCGCCGGAACGACGTTCCTGTCCGCGACCGATGCTCAGCGCCGCCAGGTGCTCGACGACATTGCCTGGCCGGCGAAGGCGAAGCCCGAGATGAGCCACGGCGTGGCGTTCTTCACACGCGTGCGGGACATGACCGCATCGGGATTCTTCTCGAGCAAGATGGGCATTCAGGACGTCCGCTACATCGGCAACGTGCCTATGGCGAAGTGGGACGGGTGCCCGCCGGAGGTCATCGCGAAGCTCGGCGTTTGAACCTCGGGTCGTCCCGGGTCGTCCCACTCACCGCCCGATCACAGTCCTTCGCCGCCTGTGCTTCGGCCCTCGCCGCGTGCGAATTGCCAATCCCGCCTCGCCTCCCCACTCATCGGGCGTCGCTCAGTAGCCGAATACCGTCGTCGCGGTCGCGAGTCGACTGCTGATTGGCGGTACCGGCCGCTGCGAGCGAGTCACCCAGGCGCGCGTCAAGCGCGATCACCAGGCACTCGGAGTGGGCGCGATGCGGATGAGTTATGTTCTACTGGCAGTCGTGGCGATCGGATGTGGTGGCGGTGGTGGCGGCGACGGATACACCACGGGGCCAGGGACGGGAAACGGGCCGGGGACTGGCGCCGGTGCGGCGGCGGGGACGGCATCTATCTCCATGCAACAATCCGATGACGGATACGGAACCGCAGTCTTCTCGTTCTCGCCTGGGTCCGTGACTATCGCCAAGGGCGGTACGGTGACCTGGACGAACGAGGCCGGAAAGGTCGCGCATAACGTGACGTTCGCGGCGACGACTGGCGCACCAGCGAATATCCCCAACATGACGAGCGGCTCCAACTCGCGATCATTCGCGGCCTCGGGATCGTACTCATATCAGTGCACGAACCACCCAGGCATGAACGGGACAGTTTCCGTGCAGTGAACCACACCAGGACTGCAGTGCGAAGGGTGGGACCACGGCTCCTCGGCTAACCCCGGGGAGTCGTTTTTCTTTGGGGGTTGGCCGCGTAATTCCGGTACCTACGTCATTGGGGTCAGACTCGAGTCTGACCCCAATTGGCACCGCGTCGGCCGGCATCCTCCAGCGGCGCAACCAGCTCCCACTAGATTTTCGGGGTTTATTCGGCCATCCTCAAGCCTCAAGATCTGCGAGGAACCGGCATGGCGCGAGAGCTGGAGCTGACCGAGAAGCTGAACATCCTCATGTCTCTCGCCGCCGAGGATCGCGAGGGGCCCCCGCAGGCAGCGCCGACGTTGCTGCCCCCGCGGCTCCGTCATGCAAGCGACGCCGGCGCACTGCGGCCGCTCAACATCCGTGTGCTGCGTGGCGCCGGCGGGCCAGTGAAGCTGCTGCGCATCCTGATGACCAACGCCTGCGCGCTCAACTGCCACTACTGCCCCATGCGCCGCGACCGCGCCATGCGCCGCACGCTTCTCAAGCCCGAGGAGCTCGTGCGGATCTTCCTCGGCGCGCTCCGCCGCGGTTGGTGCGAGGGGTTGTTCATCACCACCGGCATCCCCGCGCGCCCGGAGAAAGTCACCGACGATCTGATCGCCGTCCTCGAGCTGCTGCGCGTTAGGCACCGCTTCGCCGGCTACATCCACGTGAAGCTCGTCCCCGGCGCTCAGGAGGCGCAGATCCAGCGGATCACGGCGCTCGCGACGCGCGTATCCGTGAACCTCGAAGCCGCGTGCGGCGACACGCTGGAGCGCATTGCGCCCGAGAAGCAGCTCGCGAGGACGCTCGTGACGCTCGAACGCGCGCGCCGCGTGGTCGTCGACAACACACAGGAGGAACGCGCCGGTCGCCCGCGCGACGCACGACGGCCCGGCGGCATCGCGGGTATGACCATGCAGTTCGTGGTCGGTGCCACGCCGGACTCAGACAGAGCGATCATGGATCGTGTGACGAGCCTCTATGCCGGCGGCGGGATCCATCACGCGCACTTCAGCGCATTCCGGCCCATCCGCGATACGCCGATGGAAGGCGCGCCGGCGACCCCGGCGCTGCGCGAACATCGCCTGTATCAGGCGGATTGGCTCGTGCGCGACTACGGCTTCGCGCCTAACGAGGTCGTGTACGAGGACACCGGCAACCTGCCGCTCGCGGTGGACCCCAAGGCGGCATGGGCGCTGGCGCACCCGGAACACTTTCCGGTGGACGTGAGCACCGGCACCTACGAGCAGCTGGTGCGCGTCCCGGGCATCGGCCCACGATCGGCACGTCGTCTCGTGAACGAGCGGCGCACCGCGGTCATCAACGGGCTGGCGGACCTTCGTCGCTTTGGCATGGTGACCACCCGCGCGGCGGGATTCCTGACGCTGCGCGGCCGGCGATTGCAAACGGTGCGCTGGACGCAGCAGCTCGGCCTCTGGCGCCCGGAAGACGAGGTGGGCGCGCGACACGACGTCTACGAGTTCAGCCCCGGCACCTTTCGTTAGGCAGGACTACGGAACGCTGAACGCTCTGAACGCTCAGAACACGCAGAAGGCAGGAGCGGCGGTGAAATAGCGCTGTCATCCCGAGCGCCAGCGAGGGACCTCGTGTGATGTCACTCGTGGCCAGGCCGGCCACGAGGACTTCACACAAGTTCCCTCGTCCCCGCTGCCGGTTCCCGACTCCTCGGGATGACAGCACACGACTATTCAGTTGCCACCTGCGCCGCCGGCAGCGTCGCAAAGAAGTCCTCGCGAAAGCGCGGCATGTAGGCCGCCAGAAGGTCGTCGACGCGCGCTGCCGCCGACGACGCCACGATCAGCCCGGCGTGGTGGCGCTTGGACAGGCGCCAGACGATTTCCGGATCACCGAACGCCGAGAGGTCAGGCCATTCCTGGCGCGCCAGCGATATCAGCAGCCCCGCGTGGTCCGAGCGGCCCACGGGAAGTGCGTATTCGTCACCGTGCACGTCCGCGACCTCGACCCGCGCCCACTCGCGCCACAGGTTGAGCCCCGTCGCCGCCTCCACCAGCGCGACGATGTTCGCGCCGCCGACCCGCGCCGCGGTCTCGAGAAAGTAGTAGCGACCATCCTCCCTGCCCCGGATGAACTCCGTGTGCAGCGCGCCGCGCGTCATGCCTAACGCCGTCACGACCTGCTCGTTCCCGGTCACGAGCGCCGCCGATTCCTCCGACGCACGATCGAGCGTGCGCGTGCAGAACACGCCGCCGCCGTGATACACGTCGAACGGCGGCTGGAAGTACCCGTGCGCCTCGGCGAATACCACCTTCCCACCCCACGCGATCGCGTCGACGTGAAAGACATCGCCGGGCACGTATCGCTCGAGCAGGTGAAACGACTGGCGATCGCCGAGAACGTCGAGCAGCGGCCAGAGCTCCTCGGCGCGCTCGATCTTCTTGATGCCGATGGCCGACGCCGAGAGACGCGGCTTGAGCAGCCACGGCGGCGGCACGCGCTCCATGAACGCGCGTATCCGATCGTGGTTGAAGATCGGCACGAACTCGGGCACGAGCACGCCGCGCGCCTCCGCCTGCATGCGCATCGCCAGCTTGTCACGAAAGAAGCGGACGGTGCTCTCGCCCATCCCTGGCACACGCATGTGCTCGCGAAGCGTCGACGCCATCTCCAGATCGAACTCGTCCAGCGGGACGATCCGGTCGATCGACTCCGTGCGCGCCAGCCAGCTGACGCCGTTGATCATGTGATCCCGATCCGTGAGATCCGGAATCAGGAGGAGCTCGTCAATGCTGTCGCGGGGCCACTCCAGGTCGCGAAGTGCCTCGCGCGTGACGAGCAGCACGCGCGCACCCAGCCGGTGGCACTCACGGATGAAGTCGTGGCCCTTGAAGTAGCTGGCCAGGCAGAGGATCGTGACGGGGCGTCGAGGCATGTCCGATGCGTGAAGTCAGCCGGTCCGCGGTAGTCCGCGGGAATCTGCGATGGTTCGACGATTGTAACGATGCCCGTCCGCTGGTCGCGCTGTCACCCCTGGCGGCGGAGATTACCGACCCCGCGCCGTTACATTCACCGCTGCACGTTCGCTCCTGGTCTCGCTCCTCGCCCATGGCCCCGCGCGTCGACAACCTTCGTGAACCGGTGCATCGGACGGTGCGACTCGTGGCCCTCGGTCACCTGGCCGACGCGTCCGCGGCGCGCAACCGACTGGCCGACGCCAAGGACGGCGAGGCGCTGCACGACTTCCGGGTCGCGCTCCGTCGACTCCGGAGCTGGGAGCGCGCCTTTCGCCCGTACCTCCGAGCCGACCTCCCGAAGAAGCTTCGTCGACGACTGGGCGATGTCGCTGGCGACACGGGCGCGAGCCGCGACCTCGAGGTCCACCTCGCCTGGCTCTCCGAGCAACGTCGGTCACTCGGGCGTCGACAGCGTCCCGGGCTGAGCTGGATTCTGGCGAACCTCAAGCAGCAGAAGACCGATGCCGATGCGGTCCTCGCGCGAGACGTCGAAGCCCGATTCGAGCGGCTCGAGAAGAAGCTTCGCAAGGCACTCGAGTCGTATCGCGAGAAGCTGCGGCTGCGCGAGGACGGCCGTGGCATCGCGCCGATGCCATTCGCCGAAGCGCTGGCGCCGCGCGTGCGCGAGGCGGCCGCAGACCTTCGCAAACGGCTCGACCGTGTTCACTCGGCCGTCGACCAGCGCGACTGCCACGAGGCTCGCATCTCGGCCAAGCGGCTTCGATACCTGCTCGAGCCGGTCGTAAAATCGGTGCGGGGCGCGAGCGAGATCGTGGAACGGCTCAAGGCACTCCAGGACGTGCTCGGTGACCTGCACGACGCTCAGGTGTTCGGTGCGGAAGTGTCCGCGATGGCCGCTGAAGCCGCGCCTCGTGCGGCGCCTGAGCGACGCGTCGCACGAACGAACGGCGCCGGCCGACAGCCGGAGCGGCGAGCGGCGGCGACGGCATTGACCGCTGCCGCGGCGACTGATGCGACGCCTAACGCCACGCCCGACGCGACGGCGAGCCCGCCCGTAGCCGAGCTCCCGAACGCCAGCGTGGAAACCAGCGTCTCTCCGGAAACCAGCGTCGCTCCGGCCGCTGAACCAGCGGCACCGGCGTTCCCGCCACCAGCCGCCGCCGGGTCAGCGACCCTTCGTGCACCAGCGGTCGCAGCGGCGGTGGCGCCGAGGGCAGACCCGCTGCCCGGCATCATCGCGATCAGCCAGCGTCTCAGCGACCGTGCCGACGAACGCCTTCTCGCAGTTCGCGGCCGAATGGCTTGGCGACCAACCGGCTCCCTTTTTCCGGGACCTCGAAGCCGTCGCGGAGCGCATCGGCGAGACGGCGCGCGTGGGCGTCGAGATCGAGCGGAAATACCTGCTCCGCTTCCTGCCTGATGAAGCGCGGGACGGACGACGCCTCGACATTGATCAGGGCTACATCCCGGGCAAACAACTGCACGAGCGTATCCGGCGCGTCTCGGTGCGTCACGGCAGCGGCCGCATCAGAGCTGCATTTCTATCGCACCGTGAAGCTCGGTGAGGGTGTCGCGCGAACGGAAATCGAGGAAGAGACGACGCAGGCCATCTTCGACGTCCTCTGGCCGCTGACAAAGGGGCGTCGCCTGCGAAAACGCCGCTTCGAAGTCACCGTCGATGGCGTGATCTGGGAGATCGACGAGTTCAAGCATCGGGATCTCGTGATGGCGGAGATCGAGCTCGACACGGAGGACGACGCGGTGGTGTATCCCGACTGGCTCGCGCCCGCCGTCCAGCGCGAGGTGACGAAGGAGCCGGAGTTCCAGAATATCAACCTCGCGCGCTGACGCGCACGTCGCGGAAGCAGTCCTCATCACGCCGGGCCGGTGAGAACTGCGATTTGACGGGATCGACAGCAAAACAGCCGGATACAGCTCTGCGCTGACGCTGGCTCGTGCCGGACCGTGAATGAATGGGAACGGCCGCTCGGGAGACTCCTGCGTCCCGAGCGGCCGTTCCCAAAGAATCTCGGCCTGTGCGTCAAGGGGCCCTACCGAACGCGATCGATCCTGCTTCTTCCGCGTCATCCGTCAAATCGTCGTTCCCCCAGGCCGCGGCGCGATGATGCCTGAATGCAAAGCAGAATCCGGCAGTTTTGCAGTTGATCCGCCCAATCGCAGTTCCCACCGAGCCCGGCGCGTTGATACGTGGATGCAAAGTCGGACCCGCCGCGTTCCCTGGAACGGTGAGGTGAGGCCAGTGTATCAGCACCGGCACCGGTTTCGCACCACGGCGGTGACGAGTCGTTGACGAGTGGGTCGAGTGCAGGACAGCCGGTCACGAACGCCCCAGGAGCACGCCATGTCGATTGCGCTCTCTCCTTTCCGGTTGGTCACAAAATACGAACACGACGGCTCACACCCTCGTGTCACGAGGCGCGCCCTCACGCTCGCGGCGGCGCTCGCCTTCGTCGCGGTTGGTCAGCCGGCGAGCGCGCAGAAGGGGTTTCTGTTCAAGCGGCCCGTTGGCAGCTTCTCGCTCCGCGGCGGATACGCGCTCGCCAACGCGAGCAGCGACGTATTTTCCGAGAGCACCCGGCAACTCACGTTGAGCAAGACCGACTTCAGCGCGTTCACGTGGGGCGGCGACATCTCGTACGCGGCCAAGCCTCGAATCGACCTCGTGTTCGACGGCGGGTACTCGTCCTCGACCACCCCCTCCGAGTTCCGGAATTTCATCGACAACAACGATCAGCCCATTCAGCAGACTACCAAGTACAAGCGCGTCCCTCTGACAGTCGGGCTCAAGTACTACCTGACCGACCGCGGGCGGGCGGTGAGCGACTTCGCCTACATCCCGAGCAAGTACGCACCGTACCTGGGCGTGGGCGCCGGTACCATGTATTACCGTTTCCAGCAGAGCGGCGATTTCGTGGATTTCAACACCGACGATCTCGAGATTTTCTCGACGTCGTTGGAGTCGAACGGCTGGGCGCCAATGGCTCAGGGAACCGCGGGTATGGACTTCACGATCGGACCGTGGCTTGCGCTGACGGGTGAGGGGCGGTATCAGTGGGCGAGAGCACGTCTCGACCCTGCCGTTTTTGAAGGGTTCCAGAAGATCGATCTTTCGGGGTTCACCGGGACGGTTGGCTTCAAAGTCAGGTTCTAACAGGCGGTGATCATGTCAACGCAACTTGTTGTTGCACCGAAACTCAGCCGTTCGAGCGTCGTACTCGCCGCGGCTCTGATGCTCGGGTCGGCCGCAGCGGCCGGCGCACAGAACACACAACTGGCTTCGACCGACACCAGATGGACGCCGTGGGTCGGATGCTGGCAGGCGGTCGCGCGGGAAGGCGAAATCACGCTGGCGCCCAACAAGGCGCTGCCGGTGGTCTGCGTGATTCCTGCGGCAGGCACGCAGAGCGTGGATCTCGTCACCGTCGACAGCGGAGTCGCGACGCCCGAGCGGGTGGACGCGAACGGCACGCGCCGCGAGATCAACCGCGAGGGCTGCAACGGCTGGGAGAGGGCCGAGTTCTCGCCGGATGCCAAGCGCATCTATCTCCACTCGGAGCATCAGTGCACGGGCAACCGCTCGCGCACGTCCACCGGCCTCATGTCCATCTCGCCTAACGGCGAGTGGCTGGACGTCGAGGGAGTGAGGGTGGGGGCGAACAGCGGTGTGCGCGTCGTGCATTACGGCCGAGTGCCGGTGCCGGCCGCGCTCGACGCGAACATGAAGGCTGCTCTCGCGGGCAACTTGCTGGCGACGACGACGGCCATGCTTGCCGCGGGCGACTCCGTGAAGGTCGCGGACGTCATCGAGGCGACGAAGCGGGTTGACCCGCTCGTCGTGCAGACGTGGCTCGCACAGCGCGGTCAGGGCTTCGGCATCGATGCGAAGCGTCTCACTCAGCTGGCCGATGCCAAGGTGCCCCCGAACGTCATCGACGTGATGGTGGCGCTCTCGTATCCGCATCAGTTCGCGATCAACCTCGCGACGTCAGACGGCCAGATGGTGCCGACGGGCCGGACACAGGCGAACGCCGACGACATGGGTGGTTACGGGCCCACGGTCTACATGAACTGGGACCCAATGTCGTCGTACGGATACAGCCGGTATGGCTACAGCTTAGGCTATGGGAACGGCTACAGCGGATATCCGGGCTACTGGTACGGCGGCAGCACGCCGGTGGTCATCACGCGTCCTTCGGGTGTCGTGGACGTCCCAGAGGAAACGCGCGGCCGCATGGTGAAGGGCAGCGGCTACACGCGTCCGTCAGGCGGCAGCAGCGGCGCGCCGCGTGGCAGCACCTCGGACGGTGGGTCGAGCAGATCCGGTGGTTCGACGTCGACGTCGTCGGGCGGATCGTCAGAGCCGCGAACGGCCAAGCCGCGGCCGTAAGTCAGCGAGATCGGAAATGGAGAACCCTCGGGAGGCTTCGGCCCCCGAGGGTTTTTTCATCCGCTGACACGGTGCTGGATGCTGAACGGCATTCACGGCGGAAGACGCATCGGTGATGTCGCGATCAGCGTTGAAACCCGGTAGCGTGTAGATCGAAATGGCGTTAGGCTGACGTCCACCCACCAACCTACTGGTCACCACATGCGCATCGCGTTGAATGTCGTAGGCGTCCTGTGTCTGCTCATGGGGTGCGTCTGGTTCCTGCAGGGAATCAACGTCCTTCCGGGCAGCTTCATGACTGGCCAGATGAAGTGGGCCGTTTACGGCGGCCTCCTCCTGCTCGCGGGTGCCGGTGTGCTGGTCGTGGCGAACCGTCGCCGAGTCTGAACGGTACCGCCGGCCCTGCATCCAGCCACGTGAAGACCCAGTACTACACGGCGTCGAGCCTGGACGGCTTCATCGCCGGTCCGAATGATTCGCTCGACTGGCTGTTTCCGCTCGGGAACATTGAGGACACGAGCTACCCGACGTTCATCCGGGACGTCGGCGCGGTCGCCATGGGCTCCGCTACGTACGAGTGGATGCTGCGTCATCTCGTCGGCCCCGAGGCGGACCATCCGCAGCCATGGCCGTACCACCAGCCGACGTGGGTGTTCACGTCACGCGTGCTTCCGGCCATCCCCGGCGCCGACGTCCGATTCACCCGCGGCGATGTCCGACCCGTTCATCGCGTCATGGTGGAGGCAGCTGGCGGACGGAACGTCTGGATCGTCGGCGGCGGGGAGCTCGCCGGCCAGTTCTACGATGCCGGCCTACTCGACGAGCTCTACGTGCAGATCGGATCCGTCACGCTGGGAGCCGGGAAGCCGCTGCTGCCGCGGGCCATCACGAGCCCGCCGCTTCGCCTCGTGTCGGTGAGGGCGGTTGGTACCGGGTTCGCGGAGTTGCACTATGAGGTTCCACCGCCGACGCAGCGTATCGCGCCACGTACCTGACGCAAGCAGCGTCGGCCAGCGAGCCGCGGATGGGCCCGCGGATGAGCGCACGGACGTGCGTTAGGCACCACCGAGGACGGTCGACAGCGTCGACGCGCTCACGTTCCCGCCACACAGCACCACCGCGCTTTCCTGGTTCGCCAGTTGCGGCCGCCCGGCCGTGAACTTGCGCCACGCGGCTACGGCGACGCCGGCTGACCCCTCGATCACGAGGTGGTCCGCGAGCATGACGTCGCGCATTGCCGCCGCGATCTCCGCTTCGCTCACGAGCACCAGCTCGTCGATGAGATCGCGACACAGTGGAAACGTGACGGCGCCGGGCTCGATGTTCCCGGCAGTGCCATCCGACAGCGTCGGCTCGTCGGGCACCTCGATGATCCGGCCCGCGCGCACCGATTCGTACATCGCCGCCGCCTGCTCAGGCCAGCATCCAATGACCGAGATGTCGGGGCGCACCGCGTCCAGATAGGACGCGATACCCGAGATGAGTCCACCGCCGCCGACGGCGACAAACACCGCGGCGACCTCGGGTCGCTGCGCGATCATCTCGACGGCGACGGTGCCCTGCCCCGCGAGCACGTCCACGTCGTTGTAGGGCGAGATGTAGACCCGCGCACGACGCTCGGCGAGCGCACGGGCCTCGAGCTCCGCGGCCATCGGGTCCCCGTCGGACACGATCACCTCGAGGCCGGCTTTCGTTAGGCGATCGACTTTGTACCGGGAGGCAGCCGACGAGACGACGACCGTCCCGCGCCCGCCGGTCAGCCGCAACGCCTCGGCCACCGCGAGCCCGTGGTTTCCGGTGGACGACGTGACCACGCCTGTCTCGCGCTGCTCCGGTGACAGAAGAAGAACCTTGTTGAGCGCGCCACGGATCTTGAACGACCCGGTGCGCTGCAGGTTCTCGCACTTGAAGTACACGTGAGGCGCGAGCATCGGCGCGGGCCGCAGCGGCGTCTCGAGCGCGAATGGCGCGAGCCGCACACTCGCCGCGACGACCGCCGCGGCCTCGGAGGCGTAGAAGCATTCTGGGGAAGTCGTCATGGGGGAAGAATACTGCCGCGACCATCAGCCGACACGGCGTACGCTCGCGCCGGCTTCGACGGGACGACGCCATGTCGTATCATTCGACGAGAGCGTCCGAGCAACGAGACACCTCAGTCCAACCGACCACGATGCCCAGCTGGCAGGCGCGCGTCTTCAACACCGGCGTGACCGCGCTCATCCGGCGACGCGATTGGGGCGACGTGCCCACCGTCGCGAGACGGGCGCGGCTCGCACTCGGGGCGCCGGGGCCATACGGGTGGATCGCGCGTCAAGGGCTGGAGTGGCGGCCGGTCGAAACGAGCGGGGTTCGTGGTGAATGGCTGCTGCCCGGCAAACGGGAAGCGCCGCGAGGCGGGACGATCCTCTACATCCACGGCGGCGGCTTCGTTGCCTGCTCGGCCGCCAGCCATCGTCCGATCACGAGCTCGCTCGTTAGGCGCACGTCATCGACCCTGTTCAGCGCCAACTATCGACTGGCACCCGAGTCGCCGTTCCCCGCGGCGCTCGACGACGTGATCGCCACCTACGAATGGCTGGTGGAGACCGCCCCTGGATCACCGATCGCGATCGCGGGCGACTCGGCGGGCGGCGGACTGGTGCTATCACTCGCGATTCACGCGCGCGACGCCGGGTTGCCGGCACCGGCGTGCCTCGTGGGATTCTCGCCGTGGACGGATCTCGCCGGCACGGGCGCGTCGCTCCACGCGAACGACGGCCGAGATCCCATGTTCCGTCCCGAGAACATCCCGCAGTTCGCGTCCGTCTACCTCAATGGGACGAGGGCGGATGATCCGCGCGCGTCTCCGGTGTACGCGCCGCTGCACGGTCTGCCGCCGATGCTGCTGCAGGCTGGGTCGACGGAGTTGCTGCTCGACGACGCACGCCGAGTTCACGACCGCGTGCGTGCCACCGGCGGCTCAAGTCAGCTGTCGATCTACGACGCCGTCCATCACGGCTGGCAGATGACCACGCCCTGGGTCCCGGAGGCACGCGCGGCGTTAGGCGAGGCGGCTCGCTTCATCCGAATGCATCTCGATAGGAACGCGGCCGAGGTCAACACCGGTCGGTGACTGGAAGACTCTCGCCATCGAGTTTCGCCGAGCGTCCGCTGGCATCGGGCTGAATCCGAAAATACGCGATGAGGCTGTACGACGTGCCCGTGCCGTTCCACTGCGCCTTGACCATCGGTGTGCCGGCATAGAGGACGATTCCCCACGTACCCCGTCGTGTGACCGTGCTGCCCATGCTGCCGCCGCCATCGGGCGATGACCCCACATCGCTGGCATCGTATTCGATGGTTCCATTTCCGCAGAGCGCGAAGCGCAGCCTGCCGCCGACGATCGCGCCGCCGCGTCCGCCCGCCTGGCTCGTGCGCGAATAGACCCGGCCGGTCACGGCGCGCGCGAGCGCCGCGGCCTCCGCCGACCCTTCTGCGCTCTGCGTGAGCGAACGACCGGGTCGCGCGTAGCCGGTCTCGCTCTCACCGATGCGCAGGATGAAGTACTCGCCGCGGAGTTGGCCGGTGGCGGCTTTCGCGTCGTCCGGCGACCCTTCCGCGTTCCAGAATCGCAGCTGCAAGGCGCCGTTGGCGAGCGAGCCGCGCACGATGAGACGCGCCTTCACCGTCGTACGGCGGGAGAAGTAGCCGTGCTGGAGTGCCGTGATCTCACCATTCACGTCGGTGCCCCGCACCGCGAGCTGCACGACTTCTTCGCTCGTGCTGTCGGGCGACGAGAATTGCCATTCTCCAGCGAAATCACTCGCGGCGCCGGCGCGGAAGCCACCATTGGGCGGTGACGTCGGGCCGGTGCTGGGAGCCACGGTCGGCAATGCGGTGGTCGGGTCGCCACGACGCACCATCGGCAGCGTCACAGGCGACTGGCCCGGCTGCGTCATGGTGAACATCAGGATCTTCCCCTGCAGCCGAGCGGTCATCGCGCCGTTGTCGGCGGACGCACGAACGTCGCCGAGTCGCTGAATCACGAGCGCGCCGGACGCAATGACGCCCTCGAACGGTGACGACTGGCCGAACAAGGACAGGTTGCCCGTGACGCGACTATTCGCGCGATCGTGGCGAACCTCGAGCTCGATGGTCTGTCCACTCTCCTCGTAGACCCACCGGCCGCTGAGATCCTGCGCGATTGCGGTGCTCCCGGCGAGCAGCATCGACGCGCTGACCACGACAATCCATCCTGCAACAGGCATCGGAAAGACCGAGCGCATTGGCGCCTCCTGGAGGGCCGAGCCCTCGTTCTGGACGAACGCGATTCCTCGACGGAGCCCGCCACGAGCTAGCGAACGGCTCGGAATGACAACGCCCTCTACCCCGCAGGAACTCGATTCCTCACACGCCCAATGTCGTGGGCACCCGGCTATCGCTCGTTCGGAATGACACAACGCTGGCCAGCTGCCTGTCCTGCACCCTCGCGAGCGTGAGCTGCGCCGTGAGCGCGCCGATGAGCGCCATGAACATGTCCCACTGCGTGTCCCACACATCGCCCTGGGTGCCGAGGAATGCGTCGGCCGACGAGCCGCCAGCGAGCGCCGCGCCCCACTCCACGAACTCATAGCACGCACTGATCGCGAGACAGAGTCCGGTGACGATCACGAACAGCCACTTCCCACGCGTGAGCGGTGAGCGGCGCAGCAGGATCTCTCGCGCGACCAGCGCCGGCACGAAGCCCTGCGCGAAGTGGCCAATGCGGTCGTAGTGATTGCGGGTGAAGCCGAACACGTCCTGCATCCAGAAGCCGAGCGGCACCTGCGCGTAGGTGTAATGGCCGCCGAGCATCAGGATCATCGCGTGCACGAGCACGAGCCAGTACACGAGACGCGTGAACGGGAAGGTCCGGCTCGTCGCGAGCAGCACGGGCACCGCGATGAAGATCGGGAAGACCTCGAGCCACCAGGTCGTTCGGTCCGCCGGGCCAATGCCGGAGACGATCAGCGCGAGCGCGCCGACGATGAGAAGAACGATGGCTTCGGTCCGAGTGAGCACGGCGGAGAGCTAGCTGGTTGCTGGGTGGCCAGGAACGAACTGGACAGGGTGACTAACATCATACGATTCACCTGCCACCTCTCGCCATGACGACTGGCTCGCCGTCCCCGCTCGATCTCGATCACGCCACCATGCAGCGGCTCGGTCGCCAGGTCGCCGATACCGTTGCTGAGCATCTCGCGTCATTTCGCGAGCAACGAGTGCTCACCAATGGACTGCCTCCAAAAACGCGGCAGCGCCTCAGTGTCGCGCCGTCGGAGGACCCCGCCTCCTTCGACGACCTGCTCCGCGAGCTACGTGACGACATCTTTCCGTACTCCGCGCGCGAGCCTCACCCGGGCTTCATGGCGTACGTACCGGGCTGCCCGACCTTCCCCGCGGTCCTCGGCGACTGGCTCGCGACCGGGTACAACTTCTTCGCCGGCGTGTGGCCTGTGGCCGAGGGGCCTAACGCGGTGGAGCTTGCCGTGTTGGAGTGGTTCCGGCAGTGGACGGGAATGCCGGCGGGGACCGGCGGTCTGCTGACGAATGGCGGGTCGGGCGCGACGCTCACCGCTATCATCGCCGCGCGCCACGCCGCGGTCGGCGACGATGCGAGTCGTCTCCCACGCCTCGCACTCTACGCGTCCGACCAGGCGCACTCGGCCGCCCTGCGAGCGGCGTGGATCGCGGGCGTCCCGCGATCGCAGGTCCGGGTGCTGGAGACCGGCTCGGACTATCGAGTGCGTCCCGACGACGTTCGGCGCGCGATAGCCGCCGATCGCGCAGCGGGCCTGATTCCGCTCGCCGTCGTCGTGAGTGCGGGCACCACGAACACGGGCGCCGTCGATCCGCTCGACGAGATCGCCGACCTGTGCGCGGCGGAGAACACGTGGCTCCACGCCGATGCAGCGTACGGCGGCTTCGCGGTGCTCACGGAACGCGGGGCGCGCATGCTCGCGGGGCTCGGTCGGTGCGACTCGGTCGCGCTGGACCCACACAAGTGGTTGTTCGTGCCGTTCGAGTGTGGCTCGCTGCTCGTTCGCGAGCCGGAGCGACTGCGCGCGGCGTTTCAGGTGCTGCCGGATTACCTCCGCGACGTCGCGGCTGGCCAGGACGGTGTGAACTTCGCCGACTACGGCGAGCAGCTCACGCGCCAGTCGCGCGCTCTCAAGGTGTGGATCGGCGTCAGGTACTTCGGCCTCGCGGCGATCCGCGGCGAGATCGATCGCGCGATGGACCTCGCCGTCTACGCCGAGGAGCTCGTGCGGGCGGAGCCTTTGCTCGAGGTACGGTCGTCGGCGCAGCTGGGCGTTCTCTGCTTCCGCGTGCATCCGGACGGTGTCGATGACGAAGCGGCGCTCGACGCGCTCAACGAGCGCGTGAACGCCGCGATCGGCGCAGACGGGCGGTACCTCATCTCCTCCACCCGTCTGCACGGCTCCTTCACGCTGCGGATGTGCATCCTCGGTTTTCGGACTACAAAGGCGGACGTCGAGGGGCTGATGCGGACGGTCGTCGAATGCGCCGCACGCGTCCGCGCCTAACGCCTCAGCGCCAACAGCTCACGGCGTGAACACCTCGCCGCACCGATTGCACATGAACGACCGTTCCCAGCGTTGATACAGCTCGGGGAATTTCAGCGCGTTGTAGGCCTTCGCCTGCAGCGCAAAGCGGACGGACATCGCCGTGATGCCGATGGTGATCACTGTGCCGAAGCCCGGATGGGCCAACCCCGCCAGCGAGAAGAACCCGAACATCGCCGCCGAGATCGACCACAGGATGGTGTGCTTTTTGGCCGGCGGCGATGCCTGCGTCGACAGTGCGGAGACCTGGCCATCGACCATGATTCGTTAGGCAGGACGGCGGATGCAGCGAGGGTGAGAGCGGATAGCGCCGCGATGATAGGGGATGCAAGCCCGGGTGTGTCTGGCATCTCGACGTACACCCTCGGTCAGCAGTACCGAGGGGTCAGTCGTCGGTCATCAGTTTTCAGTCGGAGTCTGTCAGTCGGTGTCATTCCGAGCGAGCGGTAGCCGGATGCCCGCACAGGCGGGCGCAGTCGAGGAATCGCGCTCTCTCGGTCGAGAGCCCCTCTACCGCGTATGATCGCGGATTCCTCGACTCCGGCCCTGTCGGGCCTCCGCTCGGAATGACCCAAGCCGGCGGATACGGGGCCTGATGCCTGACACCTGCTGCTGAGCAGTCGCTGACGCACTTGGTACTGGCCAGGCCGCCGCCGAATGGCGTAGCGGTTCCAGACCGCCTAACGCCGGCCGTGCTCGACACGAACCGTCAACCACGTCACGACCGCGCCCAGAGCACAGAGGGCCGCACAGATCCACATGGCTCGCGCGAACCCCTGCGTCAGTCGGAGCCCGGACAGGCGCTCGAGCCCACCCATCCCCGCCGCCGCCGGCAACGCCGCCGCGGACAGCAGCCCCGCCAACCGCGACGCGGCGTTGTTCACGCCTGACGCGACGCCCGCATCGCCCTCCGGCGCCGCGGCGAGTACCGCCGCCGTGAGCGGCGCCACGAGCGCCGAGAGGCCAAGGCCGAACACGATGGCCGCTGGCAGCACGCCGCTCACGTAGCTCACGCCCGGGGCCACGCGAGAGAACAGCAGCATCCCCGCACCAGCGACCAGCGCGCCCGCCGCCATCGGCACGCGCGCGCCGGTCCGATGCGCCACGCGCCCCGCCAGCGGCGATAGCGTCAGCATGAGCACGTTCACCGGCAGTAACGACGCCCCACTCTGGAGCGCCGAGTAGCCGAGGTTTCCCTGCAGTTGCAGCACGAGCAGCAGGATCACACCGCTCAGCGCCGCGTAGATGAGCACCGTCGCGATGTTGGCGCCGCTGAACGCTCGCGAATGGAACAGCGACGGTGGCAAGAGCGGCGACACCGTGCGATGCTCGACGATCGCGAACACGACGAGCAGCACCGTCCCCGCCGCGAGCAGTCCGAGAATGATCGGCTGCGTGAATCCGACGCGCGGGCCGTCAATGAGCCCGGCGGTCAGCGCGCCGAGTCCGGTGATGATCAGCGCCGCGCCGGCGTAGTCGATCGACTGCTCTTTCCCGCGCGCGTCGCCGCGACTCGTGTCCACGCCGCCTAACGCCAACCAGGCCGCCACGAGCGCCACCGGCGCGATGCACGCGAACACCCATCGCCACGACGCCGCATCCACCAGCGACCCGCCAATCAACGGCCCGAGTGCCGTCGATACGGCCGACCAGCCAGCCCATCGACCGATCGCGGTGCTGCGCTCCTCCTCACTGAACGACGCTTCGAGCATGGCGAGGCTGTTAGGCACCAGCATCGCGCCGGCCGATCCCTGCACGAAGCGCAGCGCCAGCAACGACAGCGAGCTTGGCGCGAGCGAGCACCCTACGGTCGCAACGGCAAACGCCACTGCTCCAACGACGAACAGCTTCCGACGCCCGTACCGGTCACCGAGCGCACCGCCGAGCAGGGTGAGGGCGCCAAGCGCGAGGAGATACGCGTTGATCACCCACTGGACGCCCTCGAGTCCGAGGCCGAGGTCGCGCGCGATGGCCGGCAACGCGACGTTGACCACTGTCCCTTCGAGAAATACCGCTCCGGACCCGACGATCGACGCAGCGAGTGTGCGCCGACCGCCCGAAGACCCGAGCGCGAGCGCACTCACAGCGCACTCACAGTGCGCTCACGCTCGCTTTCGCTGCTCCAGCCCCTTCACGTAAGGCGGATCGACGAGCTCCAGCAGCTCCGGGTGCAGGCCAAGCCACTTGCGCACGAACGGACACGTCGGAACCACCCGAAATCCACGCTCTCGCGCGTAGTCGAACGCCGCTTTCGCCAGCGCCTCGGCCACACCGTGGCCGCGCTCGTCCGGCGGGACATACGTGTGCTGAACGTCGATGAGCTTGGGGCCGACTCGCAGATACGTCAGCTCCGCTTCCTCACCGTCCACTGAAACGCTGAAGCGGCCAGCCTTCTCGTCGTGTTCGACTTTCATTCATCTCTCCGGGGCATCGGGCAATCGACGACATACATCGGGGACTCGCGTCCCTCGGCTGTCATTAACAATGCCGCGCCGCGACCAAACCACGTGATACCCTCACCGCCCCATTCTCCGGTGGTCATCGTGTTGCACACCGCGGGAGGAATGCCGTTGATGACGCGACCGGTGAGCGGATCCGTGACGAACACAAACACCTGCGCGTACGTGCGGACCGCGAGGTAGCGAGCGTCGGGTGAGAGCGCCGCATCGGTGATTATGCGGAGTGGAGCCGAGCCGGGAACGATCGGCAGGCTGTCCACGATCTGCGCGATCGCCGGCACGCCGGGGCGCCATGCCTCCGCCGGGAGGCGGAACACCAGCGCCGGCCGCATCCGGCCGGCCGCGTCCGTCAATCGGCGCTTGGTGATGAGATAGATGTCGGCGTTAGGCGCGACGTACATCGCCTCGACGTCGTGCGGCCCATCGGCGTATGAATAGATGAGCGACTGCGCGGTCACGTCGCCGGTGAACCCGGCCTGTGCTGCCTTCGGCTCGGCGACGCGGTAGATGACCCGCGACGGTCGCTTCGCGTCGTTGTCGCCGGTGTCGCCGATGAAGACACATTCGCCCGAAGCAGGGCGGCTCGTGTCTGCAACCGCTGCCGCTGTCGGTGGCGCGCATGGACCCACGGACGCCGACTCCCAGTCCACGTTGGACGCGCCGCCGACGCGCCACACGCCGCGGTCCCTGCCGGTCGTGTCCAATGCGAACAACCACGGATCGTTGCCGGAGTCGTTGATCGTGAACCACACGCCCGGCTGGGTGTGGCTCAGTGCGGCAGCGGAATTCTCCACCAACTCCGGCCGGGCCTCGAGCGGAACAGCGGCGAAGCTGGCCGGCGGGACGCCCATCGAATCGGTCTTGATGTAAGGGGCGCGCGCCGCTCGACGCGTGACCGGCCCATCAGGCCCGCTACACGCCGATGCAATGAACACCACAGCGGCGGCGAGAGCCACCACAGCGGTGGCCCGACGCCCGGCTCGGACGACGACGTGCGACCGGCTCACTCCGGCCCGAGCCGGCGACGATCCTCGTTAGGCTCGGACGCTGTGATGGCGGACTGGTCGGGAAAGACCTCGAGCTTGGGGTCGAGCCCGCTCATGGACGCTGGCCCGCGAAGGGGGGCAGGACGCTGGCCGCGAACGGCGCGATACGCGAGGATCCCGGCCCCGAGCACGCCGCCAGCGACGGCCAGGCTCGCGAGCAAAGCGAGGCCTACCAGCAGCAGCGCCGCCCCCGCCCCAAGGACGACGAGCGTGGCGAGCAGTGCCACCAGCCGGTTCTTTGTGCTGAACGTGTAGACTGCCATGCCGCGAAAACTACTCGGCGTCCGTCCCTTTCATCTGGATCGAGAGCCCGCCACGGCTGCCACGGTAACCGACGCCGCCGCGTCCTGTAGCGTCCGCGCAAGCGCCGGCGGGATCCGGATTACGACCCCGGAGTGCGTACGCAACGCTGCCGGCAGACCCACGGGCGTGCGGTCGAAGATGCGCGCGTACATCACGAGCGCGGCGAGGTAGGAGCCGGCGACCGACGCGTGCAGGCCATCGGAGTACAGCTGGATCGACGGGTCGAGCTTCCACGCCGCGAGCCACGCTCGAGCCACCGGAAACACCACGCCGCTCACGTCCGCGGCGGCGAGCTCGTACGACTCGATCGATCCCGCGAAGTCATTCGGGCGATCGACCGGCGGCCACGTCTGATACAGCGCCGGCTTGGCGCCGATCTTCGCGATCCCGACGCCGAAGTTCCGCGTCGCCAGGCGGAGCGTATCGCGGTAGATCCCGGCCGGCGTCCACCCCTGCTGCATCACGACCCACGCCCAGCCGCCCTGCGCGATGGTGTTCTGCGCGACGCCCTCGGTCCAATGATCGATCAGCGCGTAGTTGGGCAGTGCTCGGCTCGCGACGGCGAGCTTGTCGCCGCCGGCCGAATCGGCGAGCGCCTGCAGGATCCCGGGCACGTCGTTCACGTACGTGAGGCTGTTTCCGATGAACAGCACGCGCGTGCCCTCGCCCAGCGACTGCGGACCCGCGGGCGAGCCGCCGAGGCACGCCGACAGCAGTGCTACGACGATGACGCCGCCAACTAGCCGGAATCGCGCGGACCTGTTTGCCCTCACGTGCCCCTCCTCTCGCACAGTGGACCGCGACAGGGTGGATCCCAGTGGCGGGAGCGACAACGCGGGGGTGACAAGGCGTTCCGGACGCGGGCAGGCCGATGCGTGCCGGTGGACCACTACGCGGGTCGATCGTATACTGCCGACGTCTTTTGCTGCATGGAGTGCATCTGCGGCTGTTGTCGGTGCGGGATCGCAAGCTTGCCATCGGGCTTGTAGCCGCGCTCGTTCTCATCGCCTTGGTCAGCCTTCGCGGCGCTGACCTGTGGCGGCGCCGGGGGCAGATCCTTCGCGCCGGCGATCATCGCGCCGAGAATCTCGCACTGATCCTCGCGGGCTACCTGCGAGAGACGTTCGGGGCTGCTGACGCGGCGCTGCGCCAGGTGGCGTTGCAGAGCCGACGTGTCGGAGGCCCGGGTTCGGCGGACGCGGAATTGCTTGCCGTGCTCCAGGCCGCACGCGTAGGGCTCACCGGAGTCGGCTCGATCTCGCTCGTCGATGCGGGTGGCATCATCCGGCATGCGACGCAACCAGCGATCGTCGGTCAGTCCCGGCGCGATCAGTTCGTCTTCACGCAGCTCTCGTCAGATACGGTCGACCGTCTGGTCGTGGACCTGCCGTTCAAGATCGTCGTCCCCAACCGAGCGACGATCATCCCGCTTGGCCGACGCCTGACGACGCGGACGGGCGCATTCGATGGCATCGTCATCGCGTCGATGTTTCCCGACTCGCTCCGCGCGTTTTTCCGCAACGTCGATGTCGGGCGCGAAGGCAGCGTCTCGGTGCTCCACGATGGCGGCTCGGTGCTCATTCGCGAACCGTCTGATCGGGAATCCCATTGGCGAGCAGGCCACCGGAAGTCCGCTGTTCGAGACCGCCAAACGCATTGGCGGAAACGGTCTCTATCGTGGGCGCATGGAGGCTGATGCGCCGATTCTTCGAACCGCATTCCGCGCGCTGGCCGACCAGCATCTGATTGTCGCGGTCTCACTGAGCGAGCACGAGCTGCTGGCCGAATGGACTCGAGATGCGGTGACATTGGTGTCCGTTGGGTTATTCGTCACGTTCGCGGTGGCGGCGTTTCTGCTTCTGCTCTACCGGCAGATGGACATCCGCGACTCGGCCGAGCAGGCGCTGATTCGCGCGCAGCGGCTGGAGTCACTCGGCCAACTCACGGGCGGTGTCGCGCACGACTTCAACAACCTGCTCACCGTCGTGCTGGGCAATGTTTCGCTGCTCAAGGCGTTGGCTGGTCAGGACATGACGGCGCAGGACGAATCGCTCGCGGAGATCGAGCGTGCTGGCCGGCGCGCCGCCGATCTCACCAAGCAACTGCTGGCGTTTGCGCGCCGGCAGCCGCTCATGCCGCGGGTGGTGGACCTGGCAGTGTCGGTCGCGGGCGCCGAACCGATGCTTCGACGCGTGCTCGGCGATCGCGTGGCGCTGAAGGTCGTGCCTGCCGCGACCCAGTGCCTCGCCAACGCTGATCCGGTGCAGATCGAGACCGCGCTGCTCAACCTGTGTGTCAACGCGCGCGACGCGATGCCAGGCGGTGGGACCGTGATCATCGAGGTGGGCAAGGCGACGCTGGACGAGAACTATGCGCGGAGCGTCGGCGACGCTGCACCCGGGCGGTACTCGCTCATTGCGGTCAACGATTCGGGCAGCGGCATTGCGCCCGAGCACCTCCCGCGCGTGTTCGAGCCCTTCTTCACGACGAAGCGGCCCGGCCAGGGAACCGGCCTCGGTCTGAGCATGGTGTACGGCTTCGTGAAGCAGTCTGGCGGACACCTGAAGGTGTACAGCGAGCCCGGTCGGGGGACGTCGGTCAAGATGTATTTCCCGGAGGCCACGGGTACCCCGGCTGTCGCGACGCCCCAGCCTGACGAGGAGCCGCGTGGCTACGGGGAGGTCGTGCTGCTCGTGGAGGACGAGCCGGGGGTGCGCTCGCTCGCCGTGCGTATCCTCCGGCGGCTCGGCTACACGGTGCTCGAGGCAGCGGATGGGGCGTCGGCCCTCGCGCTGGCGCAGACGAATACGCGGATCGATCTGTTGCTGACGGACGTCATGCTTCCGGGCGAGCTGACGGGCCCGCGCATCGCGGAGACGCTCCTGAAGCAGCGGCCGGACTTGCCGGTCGTGTTCGCGTCGGGGTACTCTCGGGAGATGATCGACCTGGGGGCGCGCACCGGGACGGCGTTGCGCTTTCTGCCGAAGCCGTACGATCGGCGGTCGCTGGCCGTGGCCGTGCGGGATGCGCTGCAGAATCGGCCGGCGCGTTCTCGTTAGGCGCGAGAGGTGGAATGATGCGGCCCGCTTGCGCCCTGGTGGTATGTGAAAGGCTTGTACCCCGTGCTATCTATCTACCGGACTATCTGCGTAGCGACCGGAGCGGGCACCGTCACCGCCATGGTCGAAACAGATCACATCACTCGTCGCGGCCGCCCTGCGGCGACGATCACCGGACTGACGGAGGACATCGCATGAACGCAGGATTTGTCAGCTCTGCACACGCATCTGCACACTCATCGGCACACCGGTCGAACCGGGTGCCTGCTCGTTTCGCTCGCGTGGCGCTCATTGCCGCGGTCACGATCGCGGCCGCCTGCGGCGGGGACGATGGAAGTACCGACCCATCGACCCCGCTCGCGATCAGTCGGGTCACTCCCGACAGCCAGTCGACGCCCGCGGGCGTGAAGATGGCGCAGCCGCTCGTCGTGCTGGTGACCGGTGGCGGGAGCGCGCCGCTCGCGAATACGCCGGTGGAATGGACGATCGGGGCAGGCGGCGGTACCCTGTCCGCGACGGTGGGGCAGACGGACGCGCAGGGGCACGCGCAGACGACCTACACGCCTGGCTCGGCGCTCGGGGTCGCGCGCGTCACGGCTCAAGCGGGCTCGCTGCCCGGCCTGACGTTCACCATCACGCTCACGGCTGGTGCCCCGAAGGCGGTACAGAAGTTCGGGTCCGACAGCCCGGCTGCGATCGCGGGCTCGAAGCTGTCGTTCAGCGTGAAGGTCGTCGACGAATTCGGGAACGCGATCACGGGCAGCGTCGTGAACTGGAGCGCGCCGACGGGAACGGTGGGTGCGGCAACGAGCACGACGGACGCGGGCGGCGTGGCGACGGTGCAGTACACGCTGGGCGCGGATCGCGGGACGTACACGCTGACGGCCACGGTTGCCGGGCTGCCACCACTGACATTCTCGATTATTGCCATCTAGCGTCGTGCTGCGTGCTGCGTGCATGGCGCACGGTGCTGCTTGTACGTCGCATTGGCCACTCGCTTTGTGCTGCTAACAGCGGCGGCATGCTGCGTGGAGCCGCATGCCGCATGCAGCCGCTGGTCGCAGCACGCGGCGAGCCGCCCGAGCGACGATACAAGCAGCAAGCTGCAGTGGACGCAGCCCGTAGCATGGAGCAGAGCGACGCCGTAAGGCTGATCGGTGCGGCGGTACCCGCAGGTGCGGCGACGTGGGCTGACCTCGGCGCCGGATCCGGAACGTTCACGCTGGCGCTCGCGTCGTTGCTCGGGCCAGGCGGTATCGTGTACGCGGTGGACCGAGACACGGATGCTCTGCGCAAGCTCGTGCGGCCCGGGCATCGAACGCAGCGATCGAGCGCAGATCCAGCACCGTAGTCGCCGACTTCCGGGAGCCGCTCCAACTCCCGACGCTCGACGGCGTGCTGATCGCGAACGCCCTTCACTACGTGCCGTACGCCGACCAGGCCCGCGTCCTCCGGCAGATCGCGGCGCTGGTCACGCCAGCGGGCCCGCTCGTGGTCGTGGAGTACGAGCGGCGCAACGCGAATCCGTGGGTCCCCTACCCTATCCCAATCGCCACGCTGGCGGAGGTTGCGCGCGACGCCGGACTCGGGGCACCAACGCCGCTCGCCAGCCGGCCGTCCCGTTACAGCGGAGCCATCTACTCCGCCGTCGTCAGGCGCGACTGAGCTTGCCGCCGGGGCTTCAGTGCAGCGTCAGCAGCCGCCGGAACTCGGCGTCGTTCCGGAGCGACGCGAACTCCGCGTACTCGCGAATCGCCGGGACCATGAAACGACCGCCTTCGTCCAACGCCGCAGTCAGGAGCGTCAGCGCCTGAGCACGTCGGCCTAACGACGCAGCAATCCGCGCGCGGTACAGTGTGCGCGTGAACGTGTACGGCGTGCGCGACGTGGCGAGCCAGTGATCGGCGACGTCCACGTCCGTGCTGTCGTCGCACGTTGCCGCGACCAGGCCAGCGTAGCCGCGCAGGTCCACGTTTGCGCTGTCACTCACCGCGAGATCCGCGAAGGCAGCCTGCGCGTCACCGTGACGACCGAGCTCGTAGAGAACCTGCGCGCGCTCCAACGGCAATGAGCGGTCTCCCGCCCGCCCCGCCATCGCGTCGAGAGCTCCGAGCGCCCGCGTTAGGGTTCGACGACCAGCCGCTGTGTCGCCGCGAGCGATGAGCGCGGCGGACACACGACGGAGGCCGCTCGCGACCGTGGACGAAGGCGCGAGCGGGCGCACGAGCATCGTGTCGACGAGATGCTCCGCCTGTTCTGGATGACCATCGCGCGCGAGGAGCGTCGCCTCGAGCACCCACGCGCGCGCGTAGCTCGGGGAGCGCGCTCGCGACCATCGCGCGACGTCGATGCCGTGCGATGCGTCGCCAGTCGCCGAGAGGACCTGCGCGTACACGAGCGCGAAGTTCGGCCCGACCTCCGCCACGCCCTGCTCCAGCCGATGGCGGCCGAGGAGCTCCTTCGCCTCCATGAAGCGCCCGAGCTGCATGGCCTGAAGCGCGAGCGAGTACTCGAGAAACGCGGAACGCGGACGCAGGTCCGCGACGGCGCGGGCCTCGTCGTATGCGCGTTGCCAATCGCCGCGACACTGCGCGACCTGACCGTCGAGCACGTGGTGTTCGTATGGCGCGAGTCTCGTTACGCACGGCATCGAGCTCGGCGGCGATGGCCTCCGTGCGTTGGCATTCTCCGACCAGACGATGCAGGATGGCCGCCTCGACGCGGGCGGCGTAGAACGTCGAATCAAGCGCGGTCGCGCGGAGAAAGTGCCGTAACGCCCCGCGTCGATCGCTGCCCCAGATGCTTTGCCCCGTCACGAACTCACGATACGCCTCGTAGCTCGGCGGCTTGGACGCGACGCGAACCCACGAGCTGAGTCGCGGGTCCACCAGCGATGCGAGACCACCTACCGTGCGCTGTCGCACCGCTTCGAGCGGCTGTGACGCGTCGCTCACGGTGCCTCCTTCGGCGTCGAAGGCGTCGAGGACTTCACCGCGCGCGACGTCGCTGATCTTGACGTGAAATCGCAGGTGATCGCCGACGTTGTAGTACGCACCCGTGACGAGTGTGCCAGCGCCAAGATTCGCGGCGCGACGAGCATCGGCGTTCGCATCCGACGACGCCTCTGGTGCACGAGGCGCGGGCTCCACGGCCTCGGCGCGACGTGCCGAGGCGACCGCGACGACGCCAGTGCGCTCGAGCCCCTCGGCGACCCAGTCGCTCGCCATCCCACCGACCTGATCGAGCGCGCGATCGCCGGTGCGGTTCTCGAACCACGCGACGTACACGCGCTTCGTGTCCAGCGGCTCGTCGTGTCGACGAGAGATTTCCACGCCTGCGAGGATGGCAGCCAGCGATGCGGCCGCCGCGGTCCCCCACGCGAATCTCCGCGCCCTCCGCCCGCGCGCATGGGGCGCTGCCACGTTAGGCGCCGTGATCGGCGTGGCGGTTGGCACCGTGATCGGCACGTCTGGCAGCGCCGGTGCCGGCGCGGGCACGGCTATCGTAGCCGAGCTGCGCGGCGCTTCATCGCGCGGGGCTGCAACGCGCAGCGCTTCGACGAACGCGATGAACGCCCGGTCGGGCTCTGCCTCGAGGTGCTCGCGAACGAGAGCCTCGTGAACGCGCGCCGCCTGTAGCGCACCAACGCTGTCTCCATCCGCGACAAGCGCCTGCACGAGCTCCAGCGCGACACGCGAGCTGAACGGGTCGCTCGACGCGAGGCGGCGCCACCACTGCGCGGCCTCGTGTGCGCTCCCCTGACGCGCCGCATCACGGGCCAGCGACTCGACCGCGTCCGCATGGAGAATTCCAAGGCGCACGCGCTCGGCGTCGATAGTCTGCTGCAAGTCCGGCGAGCCGCGAAGGTGGATGCCGTCGAGATACGGGCCATCGTAGAGCGCGGCGACGGTCGAGAGCTCACCGCGACGATGCGCGGCCTCGAGCTCCCAGGCATCACACAGCACCACGTCCGCGTTCAGCCGCAGCACCGTCGTTCCCGTCACGACGCTGGCCGAGTCCGCGTCGCGGCGCAGCGCGTAGAGCGACTGACCGAGCGAGTGGCGGGCCTTTTCTTCGGGACTGTCGGGCCAGAGCAACGCGGCGGCTCGGTCCCGCGAGACGCCGCGCGGCCCCGCCGTCACGAGCAGCGCCAGCAGCGCCACGCGCTGCGATGGGATCTCGCGCGGGACGCCGTCGGACCGAACGGCGCACCAGCCGCCTAACGTCTTGAGTCGCAACATGATGCCCGGATGGAACGCGCGCCGATGACGCGCCGATGATCGATCGATGACCCCCGGAGGCGACCGTCGCGTGGTCCGTTCGGTCCGTCGTGGACCGCGAACCACTCACTCGACACTCTGGGGGACGCATGGTGCGCCCGACGATGATCGCGCTCTGGTCAGTATTGCTCCTTGCCGTTCGCGAGGGGAACGATCCAGGGACGAACCGCGCTGGGGAGGCCTCCGGACGGCAGGCGCCTCCCCTGCCGACGGTTTCGCTGGGGACGGAACACGGGTGCGGGCTCGCCGCCGGCGGCCAGGCGTACTGCTGGGGCTCGAACCGGCTCGGCCAGCTCGGCGATGATCGCGTCACGTCCGTGGCCGCGACCGTGGCGAGCGCCGTCCCCGTGGCGACGTCGCAGTCGTTCACGACGATCAGCGCCGGCGCGAACCACACGTGCGCGATCACCGCGGTGGGCGAGGCGTACTGCTGGGGACTGAACCTCACCGGCGAGCTCGCCCAGCGCGCTGGTCGCGAACGAATGCGACGGATTTCCGTGCAGTCGGCGTCCGGTGCGAGTGGAGACGAGCGCGCGATTCGATACGGTCTCCGCGGGTTTTGGCCATACGTGCGCGCTGAGCCTGGGTCGCGCGCTCTGCTGGGGGCGAAACGATCGTGGACAACTGGGAACGGCGCACGCGGACGACAGGTGCGACGGCATTGCCTGCAACGTGACACCGAGCGCGGGTGTCTACCGCGGACGGGCTCGCGTCCATGACGTTCACGTCGATCTCCGCGGGCGGCGATCACACCTGCGGGATTGCCGGCGGCGTCGCGTACTGCTGGGGATCGAACCAGTACGGCCAGCTCGGCCTGCCGATGTCGGTGCAGCGCAGCAGTCGTCCGATCGCCGTCCCATCAGTCGAGCGGCTGATCTCGATCCAGGCGAAGGGGATTCGAACATGCGGGCGGACAACTACCGGCAGGGAGACGTGCTGGGGAGCTGTCGGTGCGACAATGCCGTAGCCGTTAGGCAGCGGAGTCCGGTGGCCGAGCCGGCCGCCGCTTTGCGGCGGCCGCGGCAGCACGTACAATGCAGTATGACCAAGCATCAGGTCCCGCAGGTGGATCGAACCGCCCGCGCGGCCGCGAGCACGCATCTCATCATCCCGACGGGAACGCAGGTCGTCTCACGCGTCGAGGTGCGTGCCGCGTCCGGCGCGGTGGTGTGCCCGCTGGGCGCCGCGGGTGTCGTGGTGCGCGCCCCCGACGACGCGACGCACGCGTACCGCGTTAGGCTGCCGGACGGCACCGAGGTCTCGCTCCGGCGGCAGGAGATCTCCATCCGCAAGCACGTGCAGCAGGAAGATCTCGACGCCGTCGGCGAGGTGCTCGCCGATCACGATCTCTACGAGTTCGTCATCTACCGCTGCGTCCTCGGCTCGCACGCATACGGGCTCGCGCACGAGCAGTCCGATACCGACCGGCGTGGCATCTACCTCCCGCCGGCAGAGCTCCACTGGTCATTGTACGGCGTGCCCGAGCAGCTCGAAGACAAGAAGACGGACGAGGTGTACTGGGAGATCCGGAAATTCGTGTCGCTGGCGCTCAAGTCCAATCCGAACATCCTCGAGTGCCTGTACACGCCGATCGTCGAGATCGCGACGCCGCTCGCGCAGGAGCTGCTCGAGATGCGCACGATGTTCCTCTCGAAGCTGATCTATCAGACGTACAACGGCTACGTGCTCAGCCAGTTCAAGCGGCTCGAGCAGGATCTGCGCACGACCGGGACGCTCAAGTGGAAGCACGCGATGCACCTCATCCGCCTGCTGATCGCGGGCGTGACGGCGTTGCGCGAAGGCTACGTGCCGGTGCGCGTCGACGCCCATCGCGATCGACTACTGGCGATCAAGCGCGGCGAGGTCGAGTGGCCCGAGGTGGACGCATGGCGGCTCGCGCTGCACAAGGAGTTCGATCACGCGCTCGAGACCACTGCGCTCCCCGACAGGCCTGACTACGAGCGTGCGAATGCATTTCTCATCAGAGCTCGTCGCGCGATGGTCAATCCATGAACGCTCGGATGGCGGACGGCGCACAGCGGATGGCGAACGATTCTCGGCTTCTCGCGGAGGTCGCGCAGCATCCGCATCGGCTGCTGTTCGCGACGGTGAGCGGTGCGCACCTGTACGGATTTCCGTCTCCGGATTCCGACTTCGACCTGCGCGGAACACACGTGACGCCGGTGGAGCTACTCACGGGTCTCGACCGCGTGAATGAAACCGTCAAGCTGTCGCACGATCGCGACGGGGCGGAGATCGATCTCGTTACGCACGAGGTGCGGAAGTTCTTCTCGCTCCTGTTGCGCGACAACGGCTACGTGCTCGAGCAGTTGTACTCGCCACTCATCGTGCACACGAGCCCTGCGCACGACGAGTTGAAGGACGTCGCACGCGGATGCATCACGCGCCGCTGCGTACGCCACTACCTCGGCTTCGCGGTCAATCAATGGGGGCTGTTCGAGAAAGAGGAGCCGAGGCGGGTGAAGCCGCTGCTGTACGTCGTGCGCGTGCTGCTGTCGGGGATACACATGATGCGCACAGGCACGGTGAACGCGAATCTCCAGGAGTGCAACGATGCGCTCGGTGTGCATCGACTGGACTGGGTCGACGAACTGATCGCGCGGAAGATGGCTGGCCCGGAGCGCGAGACGATCGGCGCGGAGGACTTCGCGTTCCACCATCGTGAGTATCTCCGGCTGCGTGAGTGGCTGGCACGTGAGGCGGAACAGAGCACGCTACCTGATCATGCGACCGCGGAGCCGGCGTTGCGGGATTTGTTACACCGTATCCGCTTCGGGGAAACCGAGCAGGCTGCGTGAACCGCAAATGACAGGATTGACAGGATTGACAGGATTCGCAGGAAGACGACCCACACTCCACGCGTCGATTCGGTGTCCGCAACGCCGTTGTACTTTTCGTTCTGCACGTGCCCTGTTCGCGATCACCGTTCACGTCGCTCGCCAACGCAGATGCCCACGCTGACCGTCGCCGGCGGAGCCGGACCGATTCACGTTGTCGATCTTCACGAAGAGAGCCCGACGCCTTCGGGCGAGTTGCCGATCGTGTTCGTCCACGGCATGGTGGGCCACACCGGCTTCTGGAAAGCAGCGCTGGCGGCCTGTGCTGACCGGCGCCGCGCCATAGCGATCGACCTGCGAGGCCACGGGAATTCGAAGCCCCCGAGTGACGGCGACTACTCCGTGGAAGGGTGTGCGACGGACGTCCTCGCCGTCTTCGACGCGCTCGGCCTCGAGTCGGTGGTGCTCGTCGGTCACAGCTACGGCGCGCACGTGGTGATCGAAGCAGCCGCGCGGCAGCCATCCCGCGTTAGGCGTCTGATCCTCGTGGACCCGCCCGGCGACTTCACCACGTGGTCCGCTCAGATGCGCGAAGAGCAGATCGTTCCCTACCTCGCCTCCATGGACGGGGACAATTGGCGCGCCGTGGTCGAATCCGACTTCGACGACGCGCTCGTGGGCGGCACAAGCGCGACGGCCGCTGCGATACACGCGAGACTGGCCACGATGCCACACGACGCGATGCGGTCGATGGCGCGCGGCATGATGAACTTCGGCGCGAAGGCGGCGCTGGAGCGCTACCTGGCCCATCCGGGCAGCTCGGTGCACGCGATCCTCGCGCCGCCTAACGCCTGGCCGTTCAGCCTCCACCTCCTCGTGCCGGCGATCACGACAACGGTCGTCCCCGACGTCGGCCACTGGATCATGCTCGACGCGCCCGAGCGATTCATACAGGCGTTGGAGGAGGCTATTCAGGTCGGAGGAAGGAGGCCGTAGGAAGGAGGCGGTGTCATCCCGAGCGAAGCGAGGGACCTTCCGTGAAGTACTCGTGGCCGGCTGGCGTTCTGCGACTCGGAACGGCGGAACGCAGAGCGCTCTGAACGCGCAGACCTCGCAGAAAACTGCACCAGCAACGCGGGTTCTTTTCTGCGTCTTCTGGGCGGTCAGAGCGCTCTGCGTTGCGTAGTGCGGGCCAGCCTCGAGGCACTACCGGCTACGATGACCCTCGAGAAAGTCCCTCGCTGGCGCTCGGGATGACAACGAACAGCAGACAGGATTGCAGGATTGGGAGGATTCCGGGCGGGCGGATCGCGAGCGTCCCTCGAGACGTCTCTCCAATCCTGCCAATCCTGGCAATCCTGTCTCCGTTGTTGTTTGCTTTTTCTTCTTGCCGCAGCGGCTCGGGGTGGGTCAGGGGACCTTCTGTGATGTCATGGTAGCCGGTCCGGCCGCGAGTACTTCACGAAGGTCCCTCGCTGCCGCTCGGGATGACAGCCTCCTTCCTATGGCCTCCGTCCTCCTTCCTCCGGTGGCGCCATATACACGAGCGACGGATCAAACGCCCACAACGCCACGCCCACCGTCGGCAGCATCGACTCGAACGTCATGTCGACCGCGCGATTCTTTCCCATCCCGCTGTGACTCTCGCGCAGATCCGTCACGAGATCACTCAACGAGTGGCCGCGCGCGAACGACTCGGCGATCATTCGCGTGATGCGCGCATGCTGGTCCGGCTCACCGAGACCCACGCCTACCACCGCCACCGCCGTTCCCTGACGGAACAGATCGGCCGCGAAGCCGTTGCGCAGCAGCATCTGCAGCATCGCCTGCGTACGGCCGTGGCCGCGCGACGGGTCGAGCACCACGATCGGGCGATCCGGCCAGCGCGTCTGGCCCAGCGCCCGTGTCACGCCGCTTGGCGTCAGTGCGTCGCCGCGCACAGACGCGTTGTCACTCGAACCGGCAGCGCGCGCGTCCAGCACGATTCCGCCGAGCGACGCCGACTCGCGCAGCGGGGCGCGCACGTGAATGACCTCGGGGTGAAAGCTCCCGCACAGCTCGCGCAGCTCCGCCACCGCTACGCCCTCGCGCACCATCGTGTCGAACCCTGCCTCCTCGTAGGCGCGCGCGACGCGGTCCGCGGCTGCTTCATCCTCGCCGCCAATCGAGCGCGCGAGCTCCGGCGCCGGCGCGATCACGAGCGCGCGAAGCCGCTGGTCGCCGCGGTGCAACCGCCGCAGCCGATCGAACAGGAGGGCCGACGTCGGACCATCCGCGATCCCGCTTGGCGTTAGGCCCACGGACTTCTGGAATGCGGACACCGCCCCGCGGGTCTGCGGCCCCTCGATCCCGTCGGCAAAGATGCGCGTGCCGCCGATCGTCGAGAGCGCCCGCTGCACCCACGTCACGTGCGTACGGCGCGCGTCGGTCACGCGGACGCTCCGATAGAGCGTGCCGACACGCGGATCCAACGCCAGGAACCCGGGCTCCTCACCACGATCCGGAAAGCATTCCAAAGGCAGCGTATCGAGCAGCGGCGAGTCGACCTCGAGGCGCACGTCCACCGGTGGCGCTGACGTATTGCCGCCCAGCGTCGTCTCCCATAACTCGCGCGTGCCCAGCAACGTGCCGAGGTCGCGGATCGCTCCGAACCACTCATCGGCGAGCAAGCGCGACACCTGGTACGGCACCGCCTGCGACCTCGCCGCTTCGAGATCGCTGCGCAGGTGATCGAGCGCCGGGTTGTGCGCGGTGCTCGTATCGAATGCGACCGTGCCGTGTTCGTCGTCGCCAGCCGGAACCTCGCAGCGCACGTTCGTGCCGTCCGCCATGAGCCGTACCGAGATCGGCGGCCGTTCGTCGCGAACGGTCAGCTCGACCGTCGACGGGCCACGCTGTTCACGCAGACGTTCGGCGGCATGCTGCTGACCTAACGCGTCGTACCGGGAGATCGCCTCGGCGAGGAAGTGCTGGCGATCGTCAGCGGTGGCGGCGAACTGCGCGCGAAGATCATCGCACTGCGCCGACCAGAAGCTCGGCAGCTCGCCACGCGGAGACAGAAGGGGCGCCGCCGCCTCGGCCATCATGCGGGATTCCTCGCGCTTCCCTTCGCGAGCCAGATGTGCTGCCTCGCGAGACGCGACGATTCCGGCGAGCGTGCGGTACTCGCCGGGATTCGCGATGAGCGCACTCACCGCCGCGCGTGATTGTCGCTGCGTCTCCGGCACGCCCATCTCACACTCGAGCGAGTGCGCCAACGCGACAAGGGGTGCCGACGCACTCATCAGCGCGGCCGCCGACACGCTCGCCAGCCACTGCAGCGCGTCCGCTTCGAGGCCGAGCGCGAACGCGACGCGCGCCCGATCGAGCCGGGACCACGGTGACAGCGACCTGGCTGGCCCCAATACGGCATCGAACGTCACGCCGATGCGTTCCGCGACACTGCGGCCGACCTCGCCGATAGACGAGAGCGGAGCGAAGTCCGGAATCGCGCGCGAGATGCACAGCCGCGCCGCACCCGGCGGGGAGATACGCTCGACCGCGTTCGTCAGCAGCGTCGCGTAGCCCGCGGCATCCCTGGCCGCGGTGCCAGCCGAAGCAGCGTTAGGCTCGCTGCCGCTTCGGTCTTCCGATAGCGCCGCGATCGCGACGCCCACGTCGACGCGGGGAGTCCGCGCGGCGCCGGGCGGACAGGACGTTCGCAGCCGGTTCGCGGCATCGACCGGTCGGCCGCGGGCGTCGTCGAGCCGCACCGCGGCCACTCGCAGCGCCGTCCAGGCATCGCCGCGCGGAGGAAGCGTTATGCGCTCAGCCTCGTTCAGGTGCTGTTCGGCCATCTTGAGATCGCCAACGCGATAGATCAACAGCAACACTTTGCGGTGAAGGTCGGCCGCGCTCTGCTCGACGCGCTTGATGCGTTGCGCCCAGATCTGCCGCGACGTTTCCAGCTCGTCGAGCGCTGCGCCGTGGCGTCCCATCGTCGCCAGCACGGCTCCCCGCGCGCTCCGCGCCGTGCCCTCGGCCACGATCGCCAGCATCTCGAATCCGGGGCGCGCCAGCTGCAGTGTGCCCAGCTGAGTCGCCGTCGCGAGCGCCGCGTCCACCATTCCGAGCGCCTCGGCCACTTCCCCGCGCGCCAGCATCGCGCGCGCTTCCAGCACCTCGATCTCGGCACGTGCGCCGAGCCATCCAGCGCGTTCCTCGGCGGGCGCAGTGGCGGGTAGCGCTGCCAGCGCCGCCTGACATTCGCCGCGCGCATTCCTCACGGCGCCAAGTGCCTGACGCGGCTCGTCGCTGCCGAGCCAGGCTTCCGCGAGCCGCGCCGTCGCGTAACAGCGTTCCATGGAGCCGCGCGGCATGCGCCCACGCACGAGCAGCAGCTGTTCGGCAGCCAGGTCGTACCGGTCGTGCAGCATGCAATGCGCGGCCAGTAACTGCCGCAATTCCAGCAGCTGTCGCGGCGCAACATCCGTGTCCACCTCGGCGAGCTTCACCGCTTCGGTGAGGTGGTCGATCGCCGCTGGCTCCTCGCGCGTCGCGAAGACGCCCCCGAGCGCGATCGCCAGCTGCAGGCGGTCCGCCGGTGACGTCATCGAGGGACGGATGCGCTCGAGTCGCCGGAGCGCGTCGTCGGCCCTGCCGTATCGCGCGTCGATCTGCGCGCGCAGTACGTCGAGCGTGCCGCGATTCACGTGCGCGCCCTCACCGCGGCGGACGAGTGCCTCGAGATCCTCGAGCGCGCGCTCGCCCTCCGCCCACCAGTCGACGTCACCGCTGCCGCCACTCGACGCGCCGAGCTGGATCGCGGCGCGCGCCTTCGCGATCAGCGCGTCGCACAGCAGCGCCGGCGCAATGATCGGCGTGCCATCGTCCCGGAGAATTGGACGGCGATCGTCGTCGAGGTACTCGGGCTGCGTGGGCTCGGTAGCCACCTCGAACGCGAGGCGCACATCGGTCTTCGTCATGGCGCGACGGAGCGAGCGGCGCCACGCACGCTCCGCTTCCGGACCGCCGAGCTGGAAGCGGTGGAACAGCATCGCGCGCGTGGCGCGTACCCAGCGCTCGTTGTCGACTCGTTCGACGGCCCGTGCGACACTCGCGTAGTACGTCGCCGCGCGCTGTTGCAGGCGGCGGAACACCGGCTGGCGCTGCAGCTCGCGACGCATCGGGCGCACCGCGTCTTCGTGGAAGACGACGGTATCGCGGTCGGCGTCCGCGCGTACGAACGACAGGGTGCTCGCGTAGCCCTCGAGGCGAGACCAGAGGTCATCCACTTCCAGCGCGACGGCGCCCGCACTCGCCTCGCCAGGCGCGACGTAGTAGGGATGCAATCCAGTGGCGTCGAGACGTGGATCGTCTCGCTGCGACGTGCCACCTAACGCCGCGTGGAGCTCCGGCAGCAGCACATCGCGCAGGAAGCTCTTCGTCAGCTGACGCGGCACCACGCCGTAGCGCAGGAGCCAGCATAACGCCTGGTCCGATGCTTCGATCCGGCGCAGTACGCGATTGACGAGATACTCGAGCTCCGGATTCGGCGATGCCCGCACCTGCTCGGCCGTCATCTCGCCCCCGATCTGCCATTCGTCGGCATACAGGGAGAGCGCGAACGGCAGCCCGCGCGAGCACTCCGCCATGGCGCGCACCGCGTCGCCGTCGGGGAGGCCACGAATGTCCACGAGATAGCGCACGCTCTCGTCGGGCTCGAAGCGCTGGATCCGGACGGACCGCGTGACATCGCCGAACTCGGTGCCGAATCCCTTCAGCTTCGTATCGTCCCGCAGATCGAATCGGCCGGCGAGGACCAACCGCAGATTCGGGTACGCGTCGTGGACGCTCGACAGACACGCGATGACCGACATCAGGTTCGTGGTGCGCCGGCGGATGACATCCTCGAGCGTGTCGAGCACGACGACGACTGCACCGCCGACGGTATCCCGCAGCGTATCCGCGAAGTCTTCGGTGACCTGTCGCGCCAGGCGCTGCTCGCCGGTGACGTCGAGAATCTCTCCCGTGTGCTGCGCGCGTCCCTCGACGACCAGGTCTCGCGCGATGGACACGTACTCATCGTACCGCTCGATGAACCCGGAGAGCGGACGGCCGGCGATCTGCGCGTTGAGCTGCTCGGCGAGGCGGACCAACAGCAGCCATGGCGCTTCGGGGAGTACCGTCGGATCCGTGAAGTCGAAGTCGATGCGCGCGTACGGCACGCGATTCGGTACGCACTTCCGCGCGGCAAGCCACTGCAGGAAGATCGTCTTCCCCATCCCGCCCTGCGCGGTGAGGTCGATGATCCACTCGCGGTCCACGGTGTTCACCGACGCGGCCGACGTCGTGTTGATCCCTTGAATGCGGGCCCATTCGTCGCGCATGAACTGCCGTTCGAGCGCATGCGCGCTCTTCGCCAGATCGCCCGCGAACGCACAGCGCGCCTCGTAGTACTGCTGCAACGAGTCGTGCATCTCGACCAGCCGCGTGATGGCCAGGCGACGGTCCGCCGCCTGGCCGCGCTGATCACGATGGCGCAACAGCAGCGCGCGCTGCCCGCCGATGATCTGCAGCACGCGGTAGCAGCGCGCCACGTTGAACTCGGCGTCCGCCTCGCGATACAGCTCGTTCAGCCGCTCGGCGGCTGCCGCCGGATCAGCCAGGGCGAGCTGGTAGAGGTGCTCGATGCGCCAACCGACGCGAACCGCCTTCCCCGGCGGCGCGAGGTAGTCTACGATCGCGCGACTCAGGGCGACGCCGTCGAGGACGTCCGAATACGCAGGTGCTTTGTCGTTAGGCGCGAACCATCGCTCCAACCGGGCCGCGCGCGCATCGGCGCGCATGCGGTACACGGGCTCGCTGCCACCAACGCGCTCGATATCGTTGTGCGCAGTGAGCCACGCGATGTCGGCGTCCGCGTCGGGCGTCGCGTCGCCAGCCGACGGCAGCTGGGCCAGCAGGACCGTGCGGGCCATCCCCTCATCGAAGATCACCGGAATCGCCGCGCGTCGCAGCAGCATGTGGCGCCGCTCCGGCACGAGCGTCTCGGCCACCTCGCGCAGGCTGCCGAGATGATCGGCTTTCGCGAGGAGCGCGCGGAGCGCGGTGAGCGATTCCTGGCTGGTCGCCACGACCTATTTCACCTGCCCCATGAACGTGACCATGGCGTCCAGCTCGTCGCGACCCCAGCGCGCATCGGGCGACGCGTTGCGCAGCTTCTGGCTCTTCCACTCGATGAGCGGCTCGGCCAGCGCGCGGTCGAGTCCGCGGTCCACCGTGAACTCGCGGGCCAGGAGCTCCCAGTCGGCCGGCACGAACCACTGCAGCTCGCAGTCGGTGCCTAACGCCGCAAGGTCCGACAGGCCGAGCGCCTTGAGCTGCGACGCGCCGGCAGTGAGAATGAGCCGGACGTTCTTGATGTCGCCGTTCGCGATCGGGTCGATCAGCTCGCGACGCAGATCGCCGCCGGGCCGCAGCTCTTCCGGCACGATGCCCACGCCCGACAGGTCGGCGATGTGATCGAGTACGATGACGACGAGCCGATTGGCCGCGAGCTTTCGGAGGCATTGGCGAAAAAGCTCGCCGGCCTGCTTGAGCGTATCCTGATGCGCGACGCCGAGCTTGAAGTCGATGCCGTCGTCGCGCTCGGGACCGGGCGTGAGTGGCACGACCTTCCCGCGCAACAGGTGATAGAGCGCGGCGTTGAACGGGTCGAACTGCTGGTAGAGGTTCGGACGCAGCACGCCCGCGGGCTCGTTCTCCGTACCGCGAATGAGGCGGAAGACGTCGATCGCGTTGAAGCTCCGGCGCTGATCCTTGAAGCTGATGTTCACGACGAGATGACCGCGCAGCAGGCACCCCTCGAGGCACCGCCACACGAGCCACGTCTTCCCCACCTGTGACTCACCGAGCACCATGAGCAGCTTGCTGGTTTGCGGTACCGTCGCGCGGGCTTCGGCGCCCTGACGGAGTCGGCGGCGCTCGTCGCGACGACCCACGAACCCCTCGACGATCTTGAGCGATGGGTCCGACACGATCTGGCGTTTGATGGCGAGCGGCGAATCTTCCTCCATGGGCAGTACGCGCTCGGGAAGTGTGCGCAGCACGACGGTGGGCAGCGCCCAGTCGCGCTCGTCGTCGGGCGCGGCCGTGAGCATTCGCCGTCGCCCTTCGACGACTGCCGAGTCGATGGTCATGCCGCGCGTGAGCGCCGCGTACAACCCGGCGGCGAAGCGCGCCGCTGCGTCACCACGCACGTCGCCCTGCATGCCGATGACCCCCGCGACCTCGGCGTCGACGAGCGCGTCGGCGACTGCCCAGGTGCCTTCGAGGTCGGAGAGATTCGCCGTGCGACAGGCGTTGATGATCGCGAGCCGAGGCGGCGCGGGCGCGAGCCAGCCGTAGAGCTCTTTCGTCGTCAGCAGCTCGTTCTCGAGCACCGTCGGACGCGCGTCGAACAGCTTGAGCGCGGCTTTCTGCGTTGCGTCACCAGGCACGCCGTGCCCGAGGAAGTGCAGGACGTGCGGCTGGAACTCGGTGAGCCGCTGCTCGAGTGCTTCCTTCGGGCCGACGTCGCGGTCCTTGATGCGCTTCGGGAGCCGGCACTCGAAGAACTCGACATCGATCTTGTGCCACAGGAGATCGATCGTGTCGCCGCCCACACCCGGCTCGCGCCGGAGCTGACTCACCGACTCGAGGAGCGCCCACAGCTCCTCACGCCAGTCGATCGCCTTGTCGTCCTCGCTGCATCCGATCACGACGAGCACCCGGAACGGCCACTGCAGCGGCGCCGCTTCGGCCAGCGGCTGCTGGCTGGCCTGCCACCTAACGAGCGGCCACCACGCTTGCTGCGCGAGCGAGTTCTTGCCCGTGCGGATCAGTTCCCATGGTAGCAGGCGCAGTTCCGGAGCCCGGACGTCGAGCAGCATTCGCAGTGCGGGACGCTTCTCCTGCTCCGACTGCACGCGACCGGCCCACGCCGTGTCGCGCTCCTGCTTCCAGAGCGGCGCCACGCCTGGGCGGTTGAGGACATTGAACAACAACGTCCCAACGCGCTCGAGGAGATCGGTGCCCGCCGTTGGACCGAGCAGGTAGTCGCGGGCAAGAAGCGCCTGGAGCGGCTCGTTCGTGGCTGGATGCAGCGGCGCGTTGGCGACTGCGAGGTCGGACGGAATGATGTCCGACGCCGTCGGCGCGGAGCCGTCCGTCAACTGTCGAACGACTTCCGCGTCATCGCCGACGAAGAGCGAGAGCGGGTATCCATCGACACCACCCTCGCCCTTCGTCCCGATGCGGAACGCAATGCTTCTCATCCCCTCACCATTCTCTTCTGCTTCGAACGTCCGACCTGCGTCCTGCGTGTGCCGCCTGTCATGCAACTCCGTGCGCAACTCCGGCGGCAGCCGGCGAGCCCATCGCCACGACCGCCGCGTCGTTCGACAGCCACTCCTTCATCTTCCGGCGCGCGTCGGGGCTCGCGAAATACGTCGTGTGCACCACGCCGGCCGACGCGGGAATCTCCAGCCGGGATACCGCCTCGATCGGGAACGACGGGCTGCCGTTAGGCGCGAACACGCCCTCGGTCGGGACGACGAGATCGTTCGCCGCCTTCTCGAAGATCCTGTCCATCAGCGCGTCCTTGATGAGCGTCGTCAGCGGCGCCGTGGTCTCCTGCGCCGACGCGTCGAAGTTCGCCGTGATGGCGTAGTACGTCGCGCCGGCCTTCTGCCCACCGGCCAGTCCTTTCAGGTACTTGCCGTCGGGGCACATGGACGCGAGGCCGTCGAGCGACGTGAGCCCACCGTGGCCGATGACTTTCACCACGACGATGAGCGAGTCGAGCAGCTCCGAGACGATGCCGGTCGGAATGAGATTCGATATCGTCGTCAGGCGGTCGATCATGTCCATCATGTGCTCCGGCTGCGCGAGAATCGTCCCCGCGTTCGCCGCGCCCACGAACACCACTCGGCCGACGTTGAGACGGTCGGGCGTCAGGCCATACAGCGCGCCTCGCTCCGCGATCTCCCGCGCGACGAGCCCACCGCGACTGTGGCAGATGATGTCGACGTCGAGCTTCACGCCCTGTGGAATGAGCGCCGAGAGCTCCTTCGCGTTGCGCGCCGGATCATGCGCGAGCGAGAAGTGGTTGAACGCGAACACGCGCCCGCCGTACGCCGCGTTCAGGTCCTCGACGTCCTTGCGGTCGAGACCCGAGAATGCGCCGTGCGCCGTACTGAACGTGCCGTGCACGAGGAGAAGGGCACGCCCGGATGCGAGGCGCTTCCAGTCATCCGCCGTGAGGCCCGGCGCGCCAGGCGTCGCATAGTTGTCCGGCGTCATGAGACGCAGCCCGTACGGGTGCTTCTTCGCTTCCCACTTGGCCGCGAACGTGTCGACCGCCTTCCCGATCAGGATATCGGTCACGGGATAGACGAGCACTTTGAGCAGCTTCTTTCCGACCATGCCCACGAGCCCGCGTGTCGTGGCCTGCTCGCCCGTCGGAGTCGGCGCGACGGCGCGCGGGATACGGAAGCGCTTCACGTCGCCCGTACCGCGAGTCGTGGGCGTCGCGATCTTGTTGTCATCGGTGAGCGGCAGGTGCCAGCGCATAATGCCGCCCTCACCAATCTCGAGCACGATGTGGTCCCACTCCGGACCAGTGTCCGGCACCTCGAGCATGAGCGCGTCGTCACCGCCGGGCGCACGAAGATCCGCCGCTGGTCCAGCCGTGGGCGTCTCGACGGCATCGATCTCGACGCTTATCGCTTCCGACATGTCGTTCGCGGCCAGCGCATCATCGAGCGCCGCCGTCTCCTGGCCCGGCGTGCCAGCGCGCATTCCCGGCTGACGCGCTTCGTGCGTGCGGCCCTGGCCGACGAGCCCGGGCGCAATGAGCCGGAAGCCGAGCCCGAGGTCGATCGGGGCGGCGCTACCATCAAGTGGAAAATCTCCCATCGGTGCCTCCAGCGCGGCGGTTGCCGCTTGCGTCGTTAGGTCCTGTCAGGTCCTGCCGGGTGCTGCATCGTCAGGTCACGCGGGTCATGCGCGGGTCATCATCAGATTCGGATGGCCGTAGAATACGTACGCGAGGTATGTGGAATGCCGAGCCGTAACCGGATCGGCCGCATAACGCGCGCGGATACCAGTCAACACCTCGGCGACCGGCTTGGCGTCGCCACCCGCCGGGAGCGTCGCGTTGTAGAACTCCTCGGCGATGCCGTGCGCGATGCCGTCCTCCACCGACCAGAGCGGTGCGAGCACGCCGCTGAAGCCCGCCCGCAGACAATCGCCGGCGAATCCCGCGTAGTCGCCGAGCTGCGTGATCGCCGCGCCGACCTTGCACGCGTTGAGGAACAGGAACGGCTGCGAGGCCCGACCGAGGTCCGAGTCGAGGAACAGCGTCGACGAGAACGTCTTGCCGTCGCTGAGGTAGAGAACAGCAGCGGGCGGGTTCGTTCCCGTGACGTCACCATGACACGCGAAGTGCACGATCTCGGCGCCACACGTCCCGCCGCCCGCGACGGGAATCTGTCCCGCCATGAGTTGCGTCAGCTCGAGGTTGCTCGCCGTGAGCGCGAGCGTGTCGTCCTTGTACGTCGTCTCGAGGAACGCCTTCTCGTCCTGCGCGAACTTGAGGTCCTTGAGGCGACCGAACTTACCGTACTCACCGATCACCACGGCAATGTGGTCGACGTGATGCGAGAGCGTCGGAGCCGGTGCCACGTTAGGTGAGAGGATCCAGCGCGCCATCGCGAACTGCGCCGCGAGGAACGGCGGGCGGGTCTTGTCGGGGACAGGTTCCGGAAATCGGGCGAGCTCCCACGGCACACTCGACTCGCCGCTCATGAGCAGCAATGTCGGCACGCGGCCGGTCTTGTCGTGCACGACTTTCCACGCATCGCGTAGCGCCTGCCACACGTTCGCCGGAATCTTGTCGGCGACGTGTACGCCCTGGCCGCGCAGCGTGCCGTCGAGCGACGGCTGCCCTTCGTTCAACGTGACTTCATTGATGAAGCCACGCGCGAAAGACGCGGCGTCGGCGCCGAGCGTGATGGCAACCGGCTCGGACGGGAACGTGAGGTCGGGCGAGGGATCGAACGTCAGGAGGTAGCGGCCGGAATCCGTGTCATCGCGCGGCGCGATGCGCATGACGATGTCGGGCCGATTCGCGACGGCCGTGGCGTCCACGACGACGGGTGCGGCGACAGCGACCGGATCAGCGGCGACGGGCGTCGCGCGTGAGCCGGTCCTCCGCTGCACGGCGACGCGTCTCGTTGCCACGCCGCACGGGACGCCCTTGTACGAGAAGTGCACCATGAGCAGCGACACGGACGGATCGTCTTCCTCAGCCGGAAGACGCAGCGCCGTCAGCTTCACCGTGCAGCGCGCGCTGTACGGATCGGCGATTTCGACGTCGAGCGTGCGACGCCAGCCATCCGGTGCAGAGAATCCGCTCGCCGCTACCTGCACGTCGAGCGTGAGCGTCTTCGTTCCCGCCTCGTAGTCGATGGCCATTGCGCCGCCTTCGACACCCTCCGCCGGCTTCGCGACGAGCCCGATGGTGACGTCCATCGAGTCTTCTTCGCGAACAGCGGCTGGCGCGTCCACGAGCGCGTGCGCCGTTAGGCGCTCGATGCGAGACGGCGCAGCGGCGGTGGTTGCCTGCGGCGGCTCCGCTCCGCTCGGTTCCGGCAGCGGCGGTGGAGGTGCAGCCCCGCGTGATGGAGCCGTGCCCGGCGTGTGCGGTCTCGTCGCCCGCGCCGGCGCTGGCGGCGGGGCATACGATGGCGGCGGTTCCGTCACGGCGACCGGCGCCGGACGTTCGGCGGCAATCGGCGCCGAGGGGATGCCCGCGTCTCTCCCGCCAATCGGCTGCGACGCGCCTCCGGGCGCAGGCCCGCGATGCGCTGAACCACCACGCTGGCCGACCGGCGCAGCACGTCCCGGCTCACCGACCACGGCGTACACCTGATAGCCGTCGAGCACGACACCGTTGAACGTGCTCAGGTCCGCTCGTTTGAGCTTGCCGAGCTGCATCGTCGCTGCCGCCTGTCCGCCGTACAGCGAGTCCGCGATCCGATCGGTTTTCGGCAGCTTTTTCAGCCGCTCCGCGAGCGCTTCGACCGTGGTCGTGTGGTACGCTCGTGCGACACCGGTGCGCGTGATGATGACCACCGGCGTACCCGGCGGGTGGTCAGCGATCTGTGTTGCGGCCACGGCGTTTCGCGTCGCTGCATCAAGCACGAGGGGCGTGCGAAGCAGCAACGTCATCGTCGAACCTTCGATTGTCCCGCCACCTCGATCCTCCTGAAGCAACGTCGTGCAGATAGTCGTTCCAATTTGGCGCGGGCGGAAGTCGTATGCAGCAGCATGTGAGCACTCGTCAACGACTCGTCAGGCAGGCTCATCCACAGCTGTCATTCCGAGCGGAGCGCCGAAGGCGCGCGGGTGCCCTCTGGGCGCATGAGGAATCGCGACTGTGCTGGCAGAAGGATCCCTCTATCGGGACGATCGGGATTCCTCGACTCCGGCCTGCGGCCTGCGCTCGGAATGACATAGCTCCTCGACTCGCTTCGCTCGCTCGGAATGACAGCCGCCCCTATGGGACTAACCGGCTCGGAACGTAAGTTCTGGGCCCGCGAGCCGAGCCTGCCACCTCGCCAGCTTCGAGATGCCCAACTCGTCTACACTCCCCCACTTCCGCTACCACCCCGATCCCGTCGAGACCGGAAGCGTCACGGCGTCCGACGCGGAGTGTGCCCGGTGTGGCGAACGGCGCGGGTTCATCTACGCCGGCCCGGTATACGCGGTTGGCGACTTCGAGGACGCCCTCTGCCCGTGGTGCATCGCCGACGGGTCGGCCCACGAGTCGTTAGGCGCCACGTTCGTGGACAGCGAGGCGTTCGCGCCGGACACCCCTGACGCCGTCATCGCCGAGATCTGCGAGCGCACGCCGGGATTTGCGGCGTGGCAGGCGGAGGAGTGGCCATCGTGTTGTGGCGATGCCACCGCCTTCCTCGGCCCCTACGGTATCGCCGAGCTGCGCGCGAAGCACCGCGAGCTCGAGGGCTTCGTGCTCAGCCAGATGATCTATGGACTTGGCATCTCGGGCGGCGCGGCGACGCGCATGCTCGATTCGCTCCGACGCGACACGTCGCCGACGGCGTACCTCTTCAAGTGCCTGCACTGCGAGCAGCCGCAGGTCCATGTCGACCACACGTAGTGCGTCATGGCGAGCGCGACTCGCACTGCGCAACGCAGAGCGCGCAGGGCCGCTGACGCGGCCATGCAGACGCCGCAGAAACAGCCGCTCGGGACAGCGGGGCGCCGAGCCTTGTGAAAGGGGAACACCTCGGGACGCATGCGTCCCGAGGTCAGGCCCCCCTTTCACGGCCCGGGCAGATGGCGACTGTCCCCAACGTGTGTCGCAGTTTTCTGCGTTCCTCTGCGTCGCGCGGAGCGCGCCTGCGCGTTCTGCGTTCCGTAGTACGACGACGAGAGCCAACTCTATCGTTAGGCTAGCCGGGATTCACTCCGTCGGCCGGCATCTGCGCCACCGGACGTCCGCGGCGAACCGCTCGCTCGCGCCCCTTCTTCGCCTCGATCTCACGATTCCGCGGCGGTGCATGGATCACGAGGGAGTCGATCAGCCGGTGCGCGATGGCGGTCACATCGTCGACCGCCTGGTTGAACGCCGCCTCGTTCGCCTTGGACGGCTTGGTCGTGCCACTCAACTTGCGCACGAACTGCAGCGCCGACGCGCGGATCTCATCCGTTGTCGCAGGTGGTTCGAAGTTCGCCAGGACTTTGATGTTTCGACACATCGGTCACTCTCCACAAACGTAGTGGGATGCGCTGATCGTTAGGCTCGTGAACACGAGCCGGCCGTCACGTGTCGGCGGGAGACGGTGCTGTCGAGTGCTCCATCAGCACGCGCTCGATCCGACTATCAGGGACGAGCCAGATGATGGCCACCGTCACGTAGAGGCCGAGCGAGATCCAACGGTTGACGAACGCGAGTGGAACCGCCGCGCCATACAAGGCGAGCGATGTCAATCCCTTCCTGTCGCCGCCCACCGCTCGTGCGAGCGTCGATTGCGGTCCATGGCGCCTGATCAGCGCCCGCACCAGGATCGTGAACGAGATCGCCAACAGGAACAGCACGCCGCCGTAGGCCGCGACCGGCAGCGGCGCGAAGTGGTTGTCGCCCATCCAGGCCGTCGCGAACGGCGTGATCGACAGCCAGAACAGCAGATGGATGTTCGCCCACAGGATGCGGCCATCCACGTGACGGGCCGTATGCAGCAGATGATGATGGTTGTTCCAGTAGATCGCGATGAACACGAACGTCAGCACGTAGCTCAGCGCCGTCGGGATGAGCGGCCGCAACGCCGCGAGATCGGCGCCATGCGGCGGCCGCAGCTCGAGCACGAGAATGGTGATGATGATGGCGATCACGCCGTCCGTGAACGCCTCGAGGCGGCCTTTGGTCATTCAGAGTCTCCCGATCGCGGACGGCTGCACGTTCCACGGGCTCTCGTGCCCAGTCTGCCGCGTGATCCAATGAAGATGTGACGCGGCCCGGCGACCCGGCAACTCGCCCGCGTTGCGTAGGCCGGTCGGGCGATGCGGCGCCGCCCGTTGGTCCTCGCCCGCGCCTCACGTTCGCGCTAGAGTTCGTAGTAGAGTTCGCGAACGCCATCCGACGGACATTCGTATGCGCATCCTCCTGATCGGCGGTACGGGCTTCATCGGCTCGTTCCTCGCCCCCGAACTCCAACGCCTCGGCGTCGACGTCGCGGTGCTGACCCGCGGCAGTGCGGACCGACCGTTCGCTGACGGCCTAACGCGAATGGTCGGTGATCGCAAGCGGCTCCGCGACTCCGCACGAGCCATTCGCGCGTTCAGCCCCAACGTCGTCGTCGACCTCGTGCTCGCGTCAGGCACGCAAGCGCAGGAGCTCATGTCCGTCGTGCGAGGGATCGCGACGCGAGTCGTCGCCCTCAGCAGCATGGACGTGTACCGGGCCTGCGGCGTACTCCATGGCCTCGAGGAGGGCCCGCTCGAACCACTGCCCCTCACGGAAAACTCGGCCCTCCGCACGAAGCTCTCGACGTATCCGCCCGCCCAGATCGCGTTTCTGCAGAGCGTGTTCGGCTGGCTCGATGATGATTACGACAAGATCCCCGTAGAACGCGCCATCCTCGGCGACCCCGATCTACCTGGGACCGTGCTGCGCTTGCCCATGGTGTACGGGCCGGGCGATCCGCTGCACCGCCTCTGGCCGCTCGTGAAGCGGATGGACGATCGCCGTCCCGCGATCATCATGAGTGCGCCGCTCGCCGCGTGGCGATCACCGCGCGGCTACGTCGAGAACGTCGCTGCCGGCATCGCCCTCGCAGCCATGTCGGATGCCGCCGCGGGGCGCATCTACAACATCGGCGAGCAAAGGTCCTACTCGGAGCTCGAATGGGCGCAGCGTGTCGCCACGGCGGCAGGCTGGAACGGCGAGATCACGATACTCCCGCCGGAACAGATGCCCGCGCACCTCCGCGTCCCAGGGAACTTCGAACAGCACTGGACGGTCGACACGACGCGCATCCGCGCGGAGCTCGGCTACACGGAACGCGTGCCCGTTGACGTGGCCATTCGGCACACGATCGCGTGGGAGCGCGCGAATCCTCCGACCGTGCCGCTCGCCGCGATCGACTACGACGCCGAAAACGCGGCCCTCGCCGCCGGCGGTGACGTGCCATCGCGAGCGAGGCGTGATGTCATTTCCGAGGAGCGGCAGAGCCTGCCCTGAGGAGCGCAGCGACGACGTTTGTCATCCCGAGCGGCAGCTAGCATCAGCGAGGGATCTTCTGTGAAGTACTCGTGGCATCGCCAGCCACGATGACGTTCGAGAACGTCCCTCATCTGCCCGCTGCGCGGGCGCCCGCGCTCCGCGCGACAGAGCGCGGAATCAGGCCCCGGCAATCACCGACGCCGGAGGATCCTCCCCGACGCGCGCGAAGAACTCCGCGATGCGCGCCTTCGACCCAGGGTTCGTGTAGACGTCCTCGTGGCGGGTCTTCATTACCCACGCGAACACGCGACCCACTTCGTCCACCTCTTGCGCGTTAGGCAGGCTTCGCGAGTCCGGGCCACCGTGCACCGCGTTCGCGCCGAAGTCCGTCGCGACCACGCCCGGCGACACCAGAGACACCGCGATCCCCGGGAACGACTCGCGTAGCTCCTCGCGCAGGTTCGCCGTGATGGCGTTGAGGTAGTGTTTCGCCCCGTTGTACGCCGACCGGAACACCGCGAATGGAATCCGGCCGAGCATCGAGGAGACGTTGATGATGTGGCCGCTCTTACGCTCCTTGAAGTGCGGCAGAATCTCCTGCACGCCGTACAGCACCGACTTGATGTTCACACGCATCATGTCGTCGATGTCCTCGTCCGTGAGTGCGGACGGCGGGCGTGTGATACCTCGTCCGACGTTGTTCATCCAGACGTCCACGTGGCCGAAACGCAGGATCGCCTCACGCGCCACTCGACGCACGTCGGCCCGGACGGTCGCATCAGCAACGACGGGGAACGCATTCGCGCCGCAACGCGCGGCCACGGCATGCAATTCGGTCTCGCGCCGAGCGACGAGAACAACCGATGCGCCCTCCGCGGCGATGGTGGTAGCGGTGGCGGCCCCAATGCCGCCACTGGCCCCGGTGATCACGACGACCTTGCCGTTCATTGGCACTCCTGCATTGCGTGGTATTCGACTGACGATGGTAGATTGCCGCTCCAAACCTCTAACGAGAAATGATAGCTCGCGTCGCTACCCTCGCCGATGTGAACGATCTGGTCCGCCTCATCAACCTCGCGTATGTCGTCGAGGCCGAGATGTTCCGGAGCGATCGCACGAGCGACGCCGACTTGCGCGACCGTATCGCGAGGCCTAACGCGGTCATCCTCACGTTCGATGACACCGGCGCGGCTGGAGCACTGGCCGGCTCGGTTTACGTGGAGCTGCACGGCGACCGCGCATACTTCGGCATGCTCTCGGTCGATCCGAGCCAACAGGGTCGCGGGCTTGGCCGCGCACTCGTCCGTGCCGCCGAGGAGTACGCGGGTGCGCGGGGGTGCACAGCCATGGATCTGGACGTCGTCGACCTGCGGAGCGAGCTCACGTCCTTCTACGGCTCGCTCGGCTACACCGCTGTTGGCGAGGCGCCGTACCCACACCCCGAGGACACGAAGGTCCCGGTCCAGCTCATCCGCATGACGAAATCGATTGGGTCGCCGGCGATGGCAAAATGAGAAATCACCAACATCCTATGTAACCCACCCATACGTGGTGTAACATCGCACAGCGGACTGAAGCATGTAGACGCGACTAACTCGTCTCAGTCGAGCTCAGCAGCGTGCATCGCGGTGCAGCTGGCGCCCTACTCGGCGGACCGCAGCGCCACCACTGGATCGATCCCCGCCGCACGCCGCGCTGGTATCCAGCACGCCACCGTGGCAACCAGCATCAGGACGGCAGGGACGCCGAGGAATACCGGCAAACTGATCACGCCACCCCGCATGTGCATCGCGATCAGGAGCGAGATGGCCCAGCCGACGAACGCGCCGGTGCCGATTACGCGCAGGCTCTCGCGGACGATCTGGCGAATGACGCGCGTCGCCGTCGCGCCCAGCGCCAACCGGACGCCTATCTCCGCGGTGCGCTGCGATACCGCGTACGCCACCACGCCGTAGATCCCGATCGCCGCCAGCGCGAGCAGCAGCGGGCCGAGTACCACGAACATCCGCGCCGGGATCCGCCGGAGAAACAGATTCTTGTCGACGTGCTCGACCAGGGTTCGCACGTCGTAGACGGGGATCGCTGGATCTACCTCGCGAACCGCCCGCTGCACGGCCGGGCTGAGCACCGATTCGAGACCGACCTTGGTGCGCAGATGAATTTCCCCGCGGCCGGACGGTCGATCCCGGTACGAGTAGTACACGATCGGCTTCGGTCGCTCACCGAATGCATCGTACGTCGAATTGCGCACGACGCCGACGATCGTGTAGACGTTGCTCCTCCCCCGAATCCTTCGGCCGAGCGGCTCCGCGTTCGTCGAGATAGAGCCGGACGAATTCCTCGTTCACGATGACCTGCGGCGGCACGTCCGTGTCATCGAGATTCGCGAAGTCACCGCCGCTCCGAAACGGAATCCCCATCACGCCGAAGTAGCCCGGCGTGACGGTGTTCGCGAGCGCGCGATCCGGCGCGTCGTCGGCGCGGGCACGTCCCTCGAGCGTGAAATTCGCGTTAGGCATGCCGTGAATGTCGAGCGGCACCGATGACGCGATCGCCACGGCCTCCACGGATGGCAGTGCGCGAAGCCGTGTCAGCAGGCGACCGGCGAACAGCTTGGCGGTCGTGGCGTCATCGGGCTGCCCACTCCGGTCGTACGCCGCCAGCAGCACGCCCTCCCGCCGGAATCCGGGATCCATGTCGCGCGTCTCGCTGAAGCTCCGGTAGAAGAGCGCCGCCGCCACGAGCACCACGACGGCGAGCGCCACCTGCACGCCCATCAACACGCTGCGCACGCTACCCCTCGGCGCCGAACGCACGCCCGAACGCAGCGCGCGAAGCACGTCGATGCGGAGAAGCTGCAGCGTCGGCGCGACGCCGAACACGACTCCGCACGCGATGCCGAGGATGATCGCGAAGGCGAGTCCCGAGCCGTCGAGGCTCGTCTGAAAGCGGATCGGGAACGCGCCGATCATCGGGACGGCGCGCAGTGCGTTCGTACCCCAGACCGCGACAAGCGAGCCTAGCGCGGCTCCGACGAGCGCCAGCAGCACGCTTTCCGTCATGAGCAGGCTCGCGACGCGCCAGCGGCTGGCGCCGAGCGCCTGGCGGATGCCGACCTCGCGCTGTCGCGACGAGGCGCGGGCGAGAATGAGGTTCGCCGTATTGGCGCACACCGCGAGCAGGAGCAGCAGCATGATGCCCTGCAGCACGGCGAGTGCCCCGACGAGCATCTGCTGCGGACCACGTGGCGCCTGCCAGAATCGGAAGACGTCGAGGCGCATGGCGGCGTTCGTCTCCGGAAACGTCCGCGCGAGCGACTGCATCGCCGCGTCGGCATCACGCTGCGCCTGTGCCCGCGTAGCGTTAGGCCTGAGTCGCCCCATCACGGCGTACCCACGGAGGCTCCGATCCTCGAGCTCGCGCGACCCGACGAACAGCTCCGGCGCCATCGTCGCCGGGACCCACAGGTCGAAGTCCATTCCGGTGACCGTCCCCTGAAAGCGCGGCGGTGCCACGCCGATGACGGTCAGCTCGCGATCGTTGACCCGGATCGTGCGTCCGACGGGATTCGCGACGCCGGCGAACCGCGTATGCCAGAACCCGTCGGAAATCACGGCCACCGCGGCGCTGCCGGCCTGCGTCGCCTCGTCAGGCGTGAAGAACCGACCTAACGCGGGATCGAGCCCGAGCACCCTGAAGTAGTTACCAGAGACGAGGAGTCCGAACGTCCGCTCGGTGCGCCCGGTCTCGCCAATGTTGAGCGGCGTCATCTTGAACGCGAGCAGATCGCGAAACGAGGGCAACTGCTCGCGGAGATCCTTGTACTCGAGCCACGATGCCCCGGGATGCGAACCGATCTCGGTCCGCGGCTCGAGCAACTGGAAGCTCGCCGCGTCCTGCACCCCCGGCAGCGGCTTGAGCACGAGCGCCTGGATCCACGAGAAGATCGCGGTGTTGACGCCAATGCCAATGGCGAGCGACACGATCACGACGGACGCGAGCCCGGGCATGCGGGCGATCATCCGCCATGCATGCCGCACGTCGCGGCGGGTATGGTCGAGCCAGCGTATCGACATGGTTGTCATTCCGAGCCGAGCGCCGAAGGCGCGCGGCCGAGGAGTTGAATTGGTACGATTGGGGTCAGACTCGAGTCTGACCCCGAGCCGAGAGTTCGATTGATACGATTGGGGTCAGACTCGAGTCTGACCCCAATCAGGTAAATACGTAGCCCGGCTCGGGATGACACCCAATCTCGCCACGAACGGCCAGTCGATTGTCAGAGGCCGATAAGAAATGGCCCGCCGCCAGTAGCTACCGAGGCGTGTTGCCGTCTGTAGCCGCGCGGTCGATCTGCGCGATCGATTCACGGAGCTTCGCCGCGATCGCGGAATTGCGCGTAGCCGTCCTCGAGTCGCCATGCATTTCGAGGTACTGCGCGAGCAGCGCCCGATGACGCCGCGAGATCGTGCCCGGCGATCGCACCAGCGCCTCGCCCTCCGAACGCGCGATGCCCAGCGACGCCGAGAGACTGCCGGCATCGAACCCGAGCGCGTGGATCGCCATCTGCACGAGGTCGTCGGCCGTCGCCGACGCCGGCGACGGAAACGTCGCCTCGATCGCCTCGAGCCCGCGAATCCGTTCCGCTTCCCGATGCTGCGCAGGCGAACGGTTCAGCCGAGACGAGGTGTCTGGCGCTTTTGGTCGGTCGTCGTAGCTACTCATGCATCCCCCAATCTGCCGCGCCTGCTGTTACCCATGCCCTAGTCGTAACTGCACAGCGTTCGCTTCGCCAGTCACGACGCGACTTCACGCATCACGACGCTGAAAGGTTGCCGTCTGCCAGACCACGCGGGTAGGGTTTCACGAGATTCGCGTGTTCCCTACGGACGGACCTCCTCCCCGGTGCGCAACCAGTCCGCGCAGCAGCACAGGGACGTATCATGTTGCACCGTGTTTCCTTCAGTCCGCGCCCGACGACGACGGCGCGTTCCACCCTCGGTTCTGCTCTCGCTGTCGCATCCATAGCAGCGGCATGCTCCGACAGCACCGCGCCGGACGACTCCGACGTTGGAATTCACCAATCGCGTCGGATCGGCGCCAGGACTCTGAGCAACTCCTTCGCCGCCGCGGACATCACCGCGCGCGTGACGAACCGTTCGGGGGAACCACCACTGAACGCGCCGGCGAGCGATCGGAGTAGCATCGGGGTGAACCGCCTCCCGGGCGCGATCGCGAAGATGGGCTCCCACGCCATCGGCTGCGCGCTGGCCTTGAATGCCTCCAAGCCGCGGAAATTGTAGAAGCGGCGACCGTGCGCCCGAATCCACGTCAGCACCAGGCGTAACCACACGGGCTGACCGTCGCCGACCGCTCCCGCGTGATCCGAGAGCGGCGACAGACCGAGCGTCGCGTATCGACAGCCGGCGGCGGCGAACGCGCGCATCGCCGCGTCGATGAGCAGGTGGGTTGTCCCGTTAGGCGCCGAGCGTACGCGAGGCCACTGCTCGACGAGCCAGCCGTTGCGTGCGGGAATCGCCGTCGCGACGAGAAACCCCACGACGTTCTCGCCGCGCTCGGCCACGAAGATCCGACGGTCCTGAAGCGTGTCGAACAGATCTGGCGTCACGAGGAAATGCATCGGCGGCAAACCGCGCGTGTCGAGCCACTCGCGGAGCACCCCCCGCAATGCGCTCGAGTGGGCCGCCCGCTCGGCGGGCCACTCCTCGACACGCACGCCCTTGTTTCGCGCCCGGTTGAGCTGGGCCCGCAGCGACGCCTTCTCTCGAACGATCGTCGGCCAGGCGTTAGGCTCCCACGTCGGTTGCGCACCAATGCGCACCAGGGCGTGGTCGACGCGTGCCGCGTACACGCGTTCGAGTCGTTCTCCCGCGCCGAAGAACACCACCCGTTCGCCGTGTGCGTTCGCATCGGCTTCGAGCTCGACGGCGGCATCGAGCAGTCGGTCGGGAGGACGAAACCGGCGCGCCGGCGACGATCCGCACGTGTCCGAAGCGCGCATAGCCGGCGACTGCATCGCCGCTGCTCGAGAACCAGAGGCGCATACCCGGTTGAGGATCTGGTATGCGACCGCGTTCCAGCCATGGCGCATGACGAGATCCCGCGCGGCGAGCCATGCGGCATCCCTTGGCATCGTCAGCGGTAGCCGGCCGCCTGCAGCTCGAACAGCTCCGCGTATCGACCACGCTCGGCGAGCAGTTCCTCATGGGTGCCCGCTGCTTCGACGGTGCCGTCGGCGAGGACGAGGATGCGGTCGGCCATGCGGACGCTCGAGAAGCGGTGTGAGATGAGAACGGCCGTCTTGCCCGCGCTCAGCTCCTTGAACCGCTGGAACACCTCGAACTCCGATCGCGCGTCGAGGCTGCCGTTCGGCTCGTCGAGGATGAGCACCTGCGTCGCGCGTGTATGCCACACGATGCGCGCAACCTTCTGCCATTCGCCGCCCGACAGGTCGACGCCGGTCTTGAACCGCCGGGGCTCGCGATCATAGCCCCTAGACGAGCTTGAGGAATGGCGGCAGGTTGCGGAGCGCGCCGAACCGCTCACGGAGCGAACGCGCGCCTGGTGGGGGCGAGCCGCCTATGGACGGCGCTCCCGGCGTCGCACGTCCGCCCATCGAGTATTGGCGAGGCATCGAATGACTTGCTGTGCTGCTGCTGGTGATCGATAGGCCCGCGGAGTGCCTCGAGCCGTGAGACTCCCAGTCAAGCAGCAATCGTGCGAGGTCAGGTGTGGCCCCGTAGAATTCCCCGCGGAACGGACCTCACAGCGGGACCTCGCCGCATCTCACGCTCAACGACCGTGGAGGTCGTCGAAATGCGCAGCCGCACTGTCATCATCGCTGCCGGAACGCTCTCCTTGCTCGCGGCCGTCGCGCCTAACGCCAGAGGCCAGCGGCACGAAGACCTCGTGAGCGCTGTTCACCGCCTGGCGCACGTTCCAGCAGCCGAAGCTCGTCGAACGGCGTGCCCGACTACTCGGCGCGCGCGATGGCGGCGCAGCATCGCGAGCTCGCCACGTACCAGCGGCGCCTCGCTGCGATCGATACGACCGGCTGGCCGACGCCCGCACAGGTCGACTACCACATCGTGCGCGCCGAGATGAACGGGCTCGACTTCGATCATCGCGTGCTGCAGGCCGTGGGCGAACAACCCGGCGTTCTACGTCACCGTCTTCGCCGAGCAGAGCGATCAGCCGGCGCGCGAGGGTCCGCATGCGCGCGCGGCGCGGTCGAGCTGTGGAGCTACACGTTCCCGCTGTCGGCGAGCGACGCGGCGCGCGTGGATCGCCGGAGTCCGCACGATCCCCGCGCTCCTCGAGCAGGCGCGAGTCGAACCTCGACGGGCAACGGACGGACCTGTGGACGTTCGGCGCCGGCGAGCGTCCGCGATCAGAGCGCGACGCTCGCCGATCTCGAGACGAAGGTCGCGGAGCGCGCGCGCCCACGTTGCTCGCCGACGTGCGGCGCGCGAAGGCGGCCACCGACAGCTTCGTCGACGTGGCTCGCGGCGAAGATTCCGTCGAAGACCGGGCTCGTCGGGCATCGGCGTCGAGAACTACGACTGGTACCTGAAGAACGTCCAGCTCGTGCCGTACACGTGGCAGGACGAGGTGCGACTGATGGAACGCGAGCTCGCGCGCGCGCGTGCATTCGCTCGCGCTCGAGGAGCAGCGCAATCGCGACGCTGCCGCCGCTGACGCCGGTTGCGAGCGCGGACGAACACACGCGGCGATTCTCCGCCGCGGTCACGAGTACATGGCGTTCCTGACGCGATCACGACATTCTCACGGTGAAGCCGTGGATGGACCTGCGCTGCTGCGAACGCGTCGGCCGATTCTCGCCGGGCCGCGCGAGTTCTTCACGGAGGTCGACTACCGCGACCCCGAGGTGATGCGGACGCACGGCTATCACTGGTTCGACCTCGCGCGCATGACGAACGAGCCGCACGCGAGCCCGATCCGTCGCGGGCCGCTGCTCTACAACATCTTCAACACGCGCACGGAAGGACACGCGACCGGGTGGGAAGAGATGATGCTGCACGCCGGGATGTTCGACGCGCGTCCGCGAACGCGTGAGCTCATCTACATCCTGCTCGCGCAGCGCGCCGCGCGCGCGTTCGGCGACCTCCGGATGCACAGCAACGAGATGACGCTCGAGCAGGCGGCGACGTTCGCGTCCGCGAACACGCCGCGCGGCTGGCTCCGCCTCGATGCGGCAACTCGTTCGCGGCGAGCAGCATCTCTACCTGCAGCAGCCCGCCTACGGGACGAGCTACGTGATCGGCAAGATCGAAGTGGAGCGTCTCATGAGCGACCGCGCCCATGCACAGGGCGACAAATTCTCGATGCGCGAGTTCATGGACGCGTTCGACGCGGTGGGTCTGATCCCGATGTCGCTCGTCCGGTGGGAGATCACGGGTCGGCCCGAGTCGCGTCGATCGACAACTTCAGGGCCTCGGTGAGCTCCGCATCGCCGGAGATGATCGAGGCCCACGAGAGCTCGCGCCCCTTCCGCTTCCCCTTCTCGACGACGCGTACACCGTCGGGAGAGACGGTGACGGTGTAGAGCACGCCATCGTGCTCGAGCTCGCGCTTGATTGCCTTCTCCAGCTTGGTCGCCATGAGCGGGACGCGGCCTCGGGACTGGTGTGTGGTACGGCGACCGTTAGGCAGTCATGCGCCGGACTATCGTATGTTATCGCATCACACCGGCTGCGCCACCGCTGACGGATCGCCTACCCTCCGCCGTCGGCGACTGAGAACGCCCGCGGACACGAGCGCCACGGCGAGCCCCACCGGTAGCGGCTCCACCAGCGTCATCCCGGCGTTGATCACGGGATTCTGGTACATCTCCGCGAACTGCTTTCCCTCGGCCGCCTGTTTATCGAGCTCCGCCTGCGTCGCCCCCTTTGCGCGCGCCGCCGCGAGCTGGTGCTCCTGATACTTCGCGATGAAGTCCGAGCCGACGCCGAGTCCGAAGTACATCACCTCCCAGGTCGCCGTGTAACACAGGCTCGACACGAGGGCGATCAGCGCACCCACGGTGAACGCGCGGCCGAACCGTACGGTCCCACCCGCAACGTTGTCGCGGTACGACCGAACCCCGAAGTAGACGAGCAGGAACGCCGCGACCATGGTCGCGTAGCCGACCACCAGCCCGCGATCGAAGCCGATCTGGTCGTGGAACGGAATCGTCAGCGCCATCAACACCGACACCACGAGGCCTGACAACAGACCGAACGTGAGCACCGTCTTCTTCATACGACTGCCCTCCCGGTTGGAATTGCGTTGCTGGTCGGGCGGCATTCTATCGGTGCCCAGCCGCGTTTCCATCACACGAACGGGTGATTCTCGAGAATTCTGGGAAAAATCACCCGTTCCGGTGAGGTGATCCCAGGCTCATGGAAGGAGACCCGCCTCCTTCGCGATCTGAACCGCCTGCGTCCGGCGTCGTGCGTCCAGCTTGGAGAAGAGCCGGCTCGAATGCGTCTTCACCGTGTTCTCGCTCACGTTGAGCCGCTCGGCGATCTCGCGATTGCTGAGACCCGCCGCGATGAGCTGCAGGATTTCCAGTTCGCGTGGAGTGACGCCGAGGCGTTCGACGCTCGCGGCGTTGAGCACGAACGCCGTGGGCGGCGGAGCGGGAACAGACACCTCGCGGACGACGACACGCTCGGTCGGCCGCGTGAGTCTGATCCCGAGCCAGAATGCCGAGGGACGCGAAGAGCAGCGCGACGAGACCGCCGTAGATCTCCAGCGAGTGCTCGACGACCAGGAACCGGTACTGGACCAGCTGGAGCGCGGTAATGACCGCGCCGCCGATCAGACCGTAGAGGAGGATGGTGCGTCGCACTGCGCGATTACTTCGTCCAGATCACGAGCACGGCGCACGCGTTTTTCGTCCGGTTGTACTTCTGCGGCACCTCTGAGCCACCGGCGTACCATTCCATCGCGGCGATCTCGGAGGGCTGAATAGTACCGATCCAGGTTGTGGCGTGATTGCGTTCGCTCATTGCTCTCAGCAATGAAACGATAGGTGCGGTGACGAGCAACCCGCCCACCCGCGATCAATGTAGCGAGTGCTCATCCTCGAACCGCGGGCCCTCAGACGTAGCCGAGGATGTTGAGGATTGCTCGCTTCGGCGCAAGGGGAAACTCGGGATACCGGCTGACTTCGCATCGGGCGCACTGCTCGCCGACGTCCCGCGAATAGGTCGTGACAGCAAGACGCGCGGTCTCCACCGGTGGCACGTGGCGTCCGCAGACGTCCGCTAGCGTTCTGGCATCCGCATAGTGCTTCGGATCCGCCGGATTCGTTTCGGACGCTCTGGAGAGCGTCGCGAGCTTGTGGTCGAGAATGTCGTCCGGCCGCAGCAGAAGGAGAGAGACGCCTGCGACGTCGACAGCCGAGGCGCGCGGGCGTGCCTCCAGCGTATCAGGGAAAATATCCACACGCAGGCGTGTCACCGGGTCGACTAGCTGAACGAGGAATTTCGGGTAGCCAGGCTGCGGCAGATGGAAATGAGATACGAGGAAGTCGCTCGTCACAGACTGGCGCACCGCGTCCGGGTCGTCGGCGACGAAATCAATGTCCTCTGCCGACAATCCACGAGTTGGATCGCCGCGAATGGCCGCGAGATGCAGCCCGATCGCGACTCCGCCGGTGACCGCGATCCTCGACGTCTGTACGTGGGGGGCCAGCCGGCGCAGGCAGTCTTCGAGAAGCGCTGGATTCATCGCCCACCCTGTCGGCAGCGAAACGGCCGGAGCGAGCGCCACTGCCACGTACGCTGGTCAGTGGCGCTCACATCTCGAGGTCACGTCCTGGGCGAGAAAGGTGTGCGGTGAGGACTACGCCTTGCGAACCGGGTAGCGCAGGTGAGTAACGCCGACGCCCGCGGTCACCGTCGGGTTGCCAAGGACGGCTGGCGTGCCGGCGAGGTGGTCGAAGAGTCGAACGCCGGAGCCAAGGAGAACGGCCGCGATGTCGACAGAGATTTCGTCGAGGAGGCCGGCATTCAGGAGTTGCTGGATGGTGTCGGCGCCGTGGACCGCAACCGACTTCCCGGCGGCGGCGGCTTTGGCTTGGTTCACGGCGCTTTCGATACCGTCGGTCACGAAGTGGACAGTCGAGTTGGGCCGCGGCCATCCGGCGGGGATGTGGTGGGTAAGTACGAACGCTGGTCCCCAAGCGTGATTTCCGCCCCAGCCATCGGCGACGTCGAAAGTGCGTCGACCGGTGAGCACGGCACCAAGTTCGGACCAGAGACCGCGAAGGTGCTCGGCGCTCGCCTCGGACACCTTGAACGTCATGGGGTCCGACCCTCCGGTGTGGAATTCGACGTCCCCCGAGGTGGAGTACCAGTCGAATACTTCGGCGACGCCATCGTTGAGGTCGGCGACGTAGCCGTCGAGTGACATGGACATGAGTGCGACGACCTTCGACATTGCGATGTTCCTAACGCTGAACGTTGAGCTACGGAGTGCCTACCGACGGGCGCACCAGGTCTCGAATGTGGTACGACGCTGTGCAGGCGCACAACCCGATGCCGGTCGCTCCGATAGCCGCAGCGCACGTTAGGCGGCGGGTCGCACCCTCAGTCAGCCTGAAGCGCAGTCTTGGGATCGACCCCGGCCGCGCGCAGCGCCGGCACCCAGCTCGCCACGATCGCCACGCAGACGAGCACCGCGGTCACCGTGCCGAACACCACCACATCACGTGGGGACTGGTCGAACAGCAGCGGACCGATCCACTTCCCCGCCGCCAGCGCAACGCCACTTCCGATCGCGACGCCCGCCAATGCGAAGCGCACGCTCTCCATCACGACGAGTCGCACGACGCCGAACCGCTCGGCACCGAGTGCGAGGCGTACTCCCAACTCATGCTTTCGTTGCGTGACGTTGTAGGCGATCACGCTGTAGAGGCCCACCGCCGCGAGCACGAGCGCCAGCACACCGAAGGCCGTGAAGAGCGTTGCTCCAACGATCCAGGAACGCATCTTCGCACCGACAATGTTCCCCATCGGGTCGACCGTCACGAACGCCGTTCCCGGCATCTCGCGCTGAAGCGCGCGACGAAGCGGTTCCTGGACTACACTCGGGTCGACACGCGTGCGCACGAAGAGACCACCGTCCTGTGGTTTCCACTGCAGCGCCGGCAGGTAGTAGAAGAAGAGCTTCGACTCCGGCTCGATCGACTGGGAGCGAATGTCCTCGGCCACACCGACCACGTATCGGCATGGCGGCATGGAGTCGAGGCCGACTCTGACGCACCGACCGATCGGGTCCTGGCCAGGCCAGAGCACGTTCGCCATCGACTTGCCGACGACCATGACGAGACGCGTCCCTCCCCGGTCCGTGCTCTCGAAGCCCCGGCCTCGCAATATCCGGGTCCCCATCACGGCGAAGTACTCGGGCGACACCGAATTGAAGTCGAACTCGCCGAGCGATCTCACGGAGTCGATGCCCTCCACGCGCAACGGATAGGACGACATCCCGGCGAACGGGATCGACTCGCGAAGTGAGGCGTGCGACACGCCCGGGACACTTTTCGCTGTCCCGAGGAGACGGAGTCGAAGCGCGACCATTGCCGCGCTGTCGAGTCGCACGTCGCGCAGCTCGAGCTCGACGACGAGCACCGAGTCCGCGTCGAATCCCAGCCGCACATTCTCGCACGTTCCGCAGGCTTTGCACGAACAGCCCTGCGCCAACGAGCAGGATCACGCTGAGCGCGCTCTGCAGAAGAAGCAGGGACGTGCGAAGGCCGGACCGTCCGTGAGTCCCCTCACGCGGGCCCGACTTGAGATCGGTGACGAGGCTCGTGCGCGCGAGCTGTGCCATCGGCGCCATCCCCGTGACCAGCCCGACGCCTAACGCGACGAGGCCGGAGAACACGAGCGTACGCGCGTCGGTGATGATCGAGACCGGTTCCGTGCCGGGGAGAAACGTGGCGCTGAGCACTCGTCCACCCCAGACCGCGAGCGCCACACCGGCTGCGCCGCCCGCGAGCGCGAGGATCACTCCTTCGGTGAGCAGCTGGCCGAACAGGCGGCGTCGGCTCACACCGAGCGCGAGCCGAACCGCGATCTCTCGCCGGCGGCGAATCGCGCGCGCCAGCAGCAGGTTCGCGACGTTGGCCGCGGCGATCAGGAGAACGATGACGGTGACGCCAGCGAGCCACCTCGCGGGGCGCAACGCGCTCGACGGCTCGGGCCCTCGCTCCTCCAACACCGATGCCGCGACGGCGCGCGGACGAAGCTCATCCAACGGCGCGCCGCCCGGCCTTCCCTCGTACTGGGCCTGGTAGCTTCGCCGAAGCGCGTTCGTCAGATCGGCCGAGGCCTGCGCGATCGTCACGTTAGGCTTGCGGCGGACGATCGGGTCGATGCCGAACGAGTGGCCGTACGTCGTGGCCCAGTCCGGGGGACCCTCGCTGCGGCCGTACGTCGCCAGAGGCACGAACGCGACCGGCGGGCGATACGGCCACAGCCCGACGAACCCTTCGGGCGCCACGCCAATGATCGTGTACTCGACGGCATCGATGCGCAGCGTAGTCCCCAACACGTCACGACGCGCGCCGAACTGCGTCGTCCAGAGTGCGTGGCTCAGCACCGCGACCGGTGCCGGATCCGGCGGCGCGTCTTCGCTCGCCGTGAAGTACCGGCCGAGCACTGGTGGCGCATCGAAGAAGCCGAAGAACCCGGCGCTCACGATCGCCACCCTCTGGACGCGCGTCCCCTCTCCCACACCGATGGCGAGGCCCTTGAGGCTGACGCCTGCGAACTGCGAGAAGGCGGTGGAGTAACGGGCCATGTCCGCATAACGAGCGTACTGGCCGCCCGTTCCGCTCTCCTTTCCCTCGAGACGTCCGGTACATGTACACCTGGTGCACCGTCGACGCGTCGACCATGAACGCCGGGGGTCGGAACAGCAGGCGATCGATCAGCGAGAACATCGCGGCGTTCGCCCCGATCCCGAGCGCGAGCGTCAGCGTGACGCCGATCGTGAACGTCGGGTTGCGGCGCAGGTCGCGGAGCGTATACGTCGCATCCTGCCAGAGCGCCTCCAGCGACGGCCGGAGCCAGACCGCTCGCGCTTCCTCGCGCATTACCGTGTCATTGCCCATGGTGCGCCGTGCCTGGATCCGCGCGGCGGCCGGCGACATGCCACGCCTCACGAGATCCTGTTCCACCATCTCACGGTGAAACTCGACTTCGTTCACCAGATCGGCGTGGTGCGACGACAGTCGCAGCCAGTACGCGAGGCGGCGTAGGATGCGCATGGTGGTCGTGCCCTCAGGCAAGCTCCAGGACGAGTCGAATCGCGCCGACGATGCGCTCGAACTCGCGTTCTTCCGCGGCGAGCTGCTTTCGGCCCGCGGGCGTCAACGTGTAATACCGCGCGCGGCGATTGTTGTCCGACACACCCCACTCGGGCTTGACGTAGCCATTGAGCGTTAGGCGCTGCAGCGCGGGATACAGCGAGCTCTCGCCGACCTGAAAGACGTCGCGGGAGAGCTCCTTCACTCGCTGCGCGATGCCGTAGCCGTGGTTCGAGCCGCGAACGAGCGTGCGCAGGATGAGCAGATCGAGCGTGCCGGGGAGCAGCTCGGCGGGTCGCACAGATGGCACGGGCGTGCTTCCGTCGATAGACGATGGGAAGCTCTGCCCGCGCGCCCGTCTTGTCAAGCCCCGTCGATAGCCGATGGGAGCGGGTCGCGTGACGCATGGCCGCGGCTCCAGCGTCGAGTCGGCCAGCGGCCGAGGATTGGGCTCGCTCGCGCGGGGGCCGCATTGCGCCGCAATCTCGCGTGGGTGCCGAGATGGGTTCGGTGTGCCCAGCCGTCGGGGTGAGCAGCCGCAGGCCAGGTCAAGACTTAGGAGGCGGGAATCTCACGTGCGTGCGGAACGCTTGGTCGACCGCTGCGGGCGCCGTGCAGTCCGAGCACCATGCGGAACATGGCATCCTTCGACTTGCTCAGGTTGTGATCGGTGCACGCGGGTACTGTGATTAGGCTCGCGCGATGGCTGGCGCGATCAGTCACGTCTTTCAGGCTCCGGGGAACACGCAAAGTGGAGGCACGTGCTCGCGGCTTGTCGAGGAAGCGCTGCACAGATACCACTCAGGTACTCGCACGTTTTCCTCTAAGTACCGGCGCATCGATGGCGGGCCTCGCAGAACCCGAATCTTTCCGGAGGCCTGCTCGGCGACAGAGCTTGTGCCCACCTAACGCCATTTACGCGACTTGAGCAAATCCGCAACGCGGCTTCACCCAACTAATCCCGCGCGTCCTCGCCGCCTAACCGGTTGAAATGCGGCGGAGCGATGAGGCACAAGGTAACCGCTACCGAGTCAATCTACTCCGCGACCGCGATCGATACCCGCCGTGTTAGGCGGCGACACGCGCCGTCTAATCCCACCGGCAGCCGAGCGCCGTTGGAATGACCATCGGGGCACCGGGCATCACCGCCCTATCGGTACGCAACCCACGCCCACGCCCCAGCCAGATCCCACCCGCAGTCACTCCTTCTGTTGACAGCTAGAGGAACACCGGTCACATTCTCCTAGACAGCTACAGAAGCCCGCGACAGCGCAACCCGCCCGTCGCGACCACCAGCCGGATCGCGCCATGAGTTGGATCCACGCAGCACACACGCGGCTGCGACTCCTGTTCGCCCGCCGCGCCGCCGAAGCGCGGATGGACGACGAATTCCGTTTCCACATCGACATGGAAACGGAGCGACTCGTGCGCGAGCGCGGGCTCGATCCGACGGAAGCGCGCCGCCAGACGCTCGCCGCCTTTGGCGGCGTCGAGAACCACAAGGAAGCGCTCCGAAGCGACCGCGGGCTCGCCTGGCTCACCGGCATGTCGCTCGACCTCAAGCTCGGCGCGCGGATGCTCGCGAAATCTCCCGGGCTCACGCTCGTCGGCGTGGTCGGCATGGCAGTCGCCATCGCCATCGGCGCTGTGTCCTTCGCCATCATCTACACGTTCATCGGCACCACCGTCCCGCTGGACGACGGCGACCGCGTCGTCGTGATCCAGAACGTCGACACGCGCCGCAATGGCGACGGAGCCGAGACGCATCTGCACGACCTCGCGACGTGGCGCGAGTCGCTGCGGTCGGTCAGCGAGATCGGCGCCTACCGGTTGGTGGACCGCAACATCATCTCGGCCGGCGCACGCCCTGACCCGATGCGCATCGCCGAGATGACTGCGTCCGGATTCCGCATCGCGCGCGTGTCCCCGATCCTCGGGCGCTACTTCCACGATGACGACGAGCGGCCGGGCGCGGCGCCCGTCGTCGTGATCGGGTATGACGTGTGGCAGAATCGTTTCGGCGGCGAGCCCGGCATCGTCGGCCGAACCGTGCAGCTCGGCGCGACCACGCACACCGTGGTCGGCGTCATGCCCAGGGACTTCGCCTTCCCGGTCAACAACCGTGTCTGGACTCCGCTGCGGCTCAATCCATCGGACTTCGAACGTGGCAAGGCCCCACCGATCGAGGTGTTCGGCCGCCTGGCGCCGGGCATCACGACGGACCAGGCGCAGACGCAGCTGGTGGCGATCGGCAAGCGGCTCGCAGCCGAGTATCCAAAGTCGCACCAGCAGATCCGGCCGCGCGTCCTCCCGTACGCGCTCTCGTTCTTCGACAGCCCGGAGCTCGTATGGGCACTGCACCTCGTCCAGCTCCTCATCACCATGATCCTGGTGGTGATCGGAACGAACGTCGCGACGCTCGTCTACGCGCGCACGGCGAGCCGCATGCGCGAGATCGCCGTGCGGACCGCGCTCGGTGCGAGTCGCCGACGCATCGTCGCGCAGCTGTTCACAGAGGCGCTGGTACTCTCCGCGATCGCCGCCGCGGTTGGACTCGGCGGCGCATCGGTCGCACTGCGGTACATCAGGGAGTACGCGAACAGGATGGCCGGAGAGCAGACTCCGTACTGGATGGACTTCGGATTCTCGCCCGGGCTGCTGCTGTACGTGGCCGGGCTCGCGGTCATCGGCGCAGTGATCGTCGGTGTGCTTCCCGCTTTGAAAGCGACGGGACGACGCGTGCAGGTGAATCTGCAGCAGCTCGGCGCCACCGGATCCGGTATGCGGCTGGGCAAGACGTGGACGGTGCTGATCGTCGCGCAGGTTGCCGTCGCGGTCGCGCTGCTCCCGGTGGTGCTGTACTCCCTCTTCGTGCAACAAGGCCCGCCCGCCACGACGGGACCAGAGTTCGCGACGAGCGAATGGGTCACCGCCACGGTGCATCTCGACCGCGACGGCATCTCCACCCTGTCCGACAAGGATGACGCGCCGTTCGCAGCGCGACATGCGATGCTCGAGGGTGAGCTCGTGCGGCGCCTTCGCACCGAACCCGGAATGACCAACGTCCTGCTCGCGTCCGCGGTGCCCGGCAGCGAGCCAATGATCCGAGTCGAGGTCGAGAACGGACGAGCGGCAGCGATGCCGGATACCGCACGAGCCGCGGAATCCACAGGTCGCCCAACCAGAATTTCTCGCGTCGACCTCGAGATGTTCCGCGCATTCCAGGTCCCGATCCTGGCGGGCCGAGGCTTTCAGACCGGAGACGTCTCGGCCACCGCCACGGCTGTGATCGTGAATCGGTCGTTCGTGCAGCAGATCCTTGGAGGAGGAGAGCCACTCGGCCGCCGGATCCGTCCCGCTGCAACCCAGCCCGACGGGCCCGTCGAGAGTCTGCCCTCGGGTCCATGGTACGAGATCGTCGGGGTCGTTCCAGACTTCCCGACCCCGGCCAGCGCGTCCGATGTCACGCCCAAGCTCTATCGGCCGATCGTACCGGGAGCCACGAACCCGGTAACCCTCGCGATTCGCGTGAAGGGCGCACCGCCATCGAGCGTCACCGGGCGCTTGCGCGAGGTGGCCGTCGCGGTTGATCCGATGCTTCGCCTCGAGGATATCCGCCCACTCGACGAGACGTTGAGCGTCGAGCGGATGGCGAGCCGGGTCATCTTCGTGGCGGTCACGCTCGTGTCGCTGAGCGTGGTCCTCCTCTCCGCTGCCGGGATCTATGCCCTGATGTCATTTACCATCGCCCGGCGCCGACGCGAGATCGGGATTCGCACCGCGTTAGGGGCGGGACCCCGGCGCGTGATCACGGGCGTCCTCTCGAAAGCGGCCCGTCAGATCGCGATCGGAATCATCATCGGCATCGCCCTCGCAGGCGTACTCGTCCAGGCGATGGAGGGTGGTATGGGCGACGTCCGCGGCGTCGTTGTCCTCGGAGGGGTCGCCGCACTCATGGCGACGATCGGCCTGCTGGCTGCATGGGGCCCCGCGCGACGCGCCCTCCGAATCCAGCCCACGGAGGCGCTGAAGGCAGAGTAGCCGGACGGAAAAGCGCCTCGGCGCTATCTTTCCGGGGCCATGACTGACCGACGATTCAATGACGATGAAGTCGCCGCGATCTTCGCAAAGGCGACTGACGTGCAGCAAACCGGCCAACGGCAGCTCTCGTCGGGCGAGGGCCTGACGCTCACCGAGCTCCAGGAGATCGGCCGTGAAGTGGGGATCGCCCCCGAGCTCATCGCGCAGGCGGCGACGTCGATCGACAAGGTCGGCACCCCGACTGCCCGAAAATTCCTCGGCCTCCCCATCGGTGTCGGCCGCACGGTCGAACTCGACCGAAAGCTGTCCGACGTCGAGTGGGAGCAGCTCGTGGTGGATCTGCGCGAGACGTTCGACGCGCGTGGAGTCGTTAGGCAGGAAGGGTCGTTCCGGCAGTGGACGAACGGCAACCTGCAGGCGCTCGTCGAGCCGACCGCGACCGGGCATCGGATCCGTCTGCGCACCATGAACGCCGGCCTGCGCGCCTTCATGCTCGGCGGGCTCGGGATGATCGGAATGGCCGGGGCGACGTCGATAGCCGTGGCGGTAGGCGGAACGAGCAGCCTGGGGTCGATCGTGGAGCTCGGCGTCATTGGCGCCGGAATGTTCTCGTACGGCGCGCTTCGACTTCCGGGGTGGGCCCGGCTCCGTCGTCAGCAGATGGAGCAGCTCGCCGCGCGGCTCACCGGCAAACCGGCGTTGCCGCCCGCGCCGATTCCAGACGACGAGCGTTAGGCATCGTCCGCGCAGCAAGCCGCGGCGCACGCCGGGCGTGCGATCAGTCTGGCAACGCGGCCAGACGCGTGAGATCGCGCCAGCCGTAGTTCCCGGTTCCAGGATCGCTGTCCGTCTTGTCTGCGCCGAGTGATATCCAGGCGCGACGCGATGGGTTGCGAGCGTCTCCAGAGAGCCACATCGAGGTGATCCCCAGGCTCAGGAATCGTCTGGCGACACGGCCGATCAGTCGTTTGCCCAGTCCGAGTCGTTGGTACTCTGGCAACAGGTAGATCTTGCGCAGCTCGCCGCCGAATTCGGGGTTGTCGCTTCGGTTTGCCTGCGCGAAGCCGACGAGCTCACCGTCGGAGCGTTCGACGACGAAGCAGAACCAGCAGGCGTCCGCGGCGGCAAACGAGTCTCGCCATTGCCGCTCACGCGTCTCATGGCTCGGCCCTTTCATGAGCAGCGGTGCATACGTCGCGTTCCACGTCGTCACGTGAAGTCGCGTGAGCGATGGGACGTCCGCGGCTGTGGCGTCGCGAATGGTGAGCGACGCCGCCGACTCGCCACGAGCGTGGAGTCGGCGCTCGTTCGCCCATTTCGATGGCCGTCCGAGCGAGGCGAACGTTCGCCACAAGCCGAAGAGAATTCGCTTCACGCAGTCGTTAGGCGGCTGGCACGTCTTACGTGAATGAGGGCGACCAGCGCCGCGACGGCGAAGAGATTGATACCCGCGCCGATACCCGCGCCGGGGTCGGGCAACCCGATGCGGAAGGCCGCGGTCGCACCAACGATGGCATCCGGCCCACGCCCTGTCGTATAGCTGCCGACGAGCGCGATCCCGCTCGTCATGCGATACGCGGCACCAGGCATCCAGATCCACAGCACCTGTGCGGCCTGTACCGCGATCGATAGGCCCAGAGCACCGGTCAACCGACGCAACAATCGCCATCCCGCGACCGCGCTCACCGCGCAGAATAGCACCGCAAACGCGGTGTGCCACACGGGACGAGCGGAGTCGAGCGCCTGCGCGATGAACACGACCGCGCCGACCGCACCGCCGATGATCTCCGAGGCCGAGAGCAGCAGGCGCCAACCGCCTGGACTCATCACTCGGCGACGCCAGACGCTCACAGGGACGGGGCCACGAGAGTGCGACGCCTGTTGCGGTCGGCTGGAAAGTCCCCCAGTCTCTTTCACCTGTGATTGTAGCCGAAGCTCCTCTCAGGGGACGAGCTCATTCCCGTCTCCGATCATCCAAACAAGGGCAGGGTACCCCATGATGCTCACACCACACACGCGCGCACTCTCCAGGGCTCTCGCCCTGTCCCTCGCGCTCACCCTCACGGCCTGCGGGCCCAAGGATGCCGACATCAAGACCGGCGTCGATCAGGCCATCGCCGGAGCGCAGGGCGTAACGGCAGAGGTGTCAAAGGGCGTCGTCACAATCTCCGGGCAATTCGCCGACGAGGCAACGAAGGCATCGACCGAAGCGGCGGTGAAGGCGGTGAAGGGCGTCAAGTCCGTGGTCGACAACGCTACCGTCACGCCCCCGGCGCCCGTCGTCATCTCGCCCGATGATTCGCTCAGGACCAACGTCACCGCTGCGCTGAAGGACTTCCCCACCCTCTCGGCCGACGTGAAGGACGGCGTTGTCACGCTCACCGGCGAGATCAAGAAATCCGAGCTCCCGAAGGCGATGCAGGCGGTCTCCGCGCTCAAGCCGAAGAAGATCGTGAACAAAGCCACGGTGAAGAAGTAATCCGCCCTCTATCTCAACGACGGTCAAATCTCCATGCCGACCCTTCAGGACAAGTACGCGGATCTCATCAGCGCCGCGAAAGCTTCGGGTGCTTCGAACCTCGCCGTGCGCGCACAGGACAACGTGCTCTACATCGACGGCGTCGTGCCGACGGGCGAAGCGAAAGACAAGCTGTGGAACATCTACGACAAGATCGACCCTGACTTTCGGAGCGGGGATCTCGTTCTCAACCTCGACGTCTCACCGGCCGCGCCGTCCACTCGACTCAAGGTCACGACGCAGAGCTCGAACCTGAACATCAGGAAGGGCCCGGGCACAGACCAGCCGATCATCGGCAAGGCCGCCCACAATTCGGAAGTGACGCTCCTCAGCAAGTACAACGACGAGTGGGCGCTGGTCCGCTCCGCGAACAATGAGGAAGGCTACTGCTCGTTGAAGTACCTCACGGCGATCTGAGCCTAACGACTGCGAGGCGCTTGTTGCTGGGTGTGGGTGCTTGTGGCTGGGTGCACTCAGCAACACCCAGCCACCAGCGCCTCGCAGTTAGGGCACAATTTGCGGCTTGCCGATTTGATATTCCTTCGGCGGCTCCGCCCCCTGGAGGTTCTTCACGAAATAATCCCAGCGCCGGCGCATGACGTAGTTGTTGTCCACGCCGTATCCGTGACGCGCGTGCGGCAGCATGATCAGATCGAAATCCTTCCCCGCCTTTACGAGCGCGTCGACCACCATCTGGGTGTTCTCCACCGGCACGTTGTCATCCATCTGACCGTGCACCAGCATGAGCTTCCCCTTCAGATTCTTCGCGTACGTCTCGTTCGCCTCGGCCGCATAGTTGTCGGTCGCGCCGTTCTTCGCGAGGAGACCCTGATAGCGCTCGCCCCAGTCGTCCTCGTAGTTGCGGTTGTCGTGATTGCCCGACTCCGCGATGCCGACGTCGAAGAAGTCCGTGAACTTGAACATCGCCGACGCCGTCGCGAAGCCACCGCCCGAGTGCCCCCAGATCCCGACCTTCTCGCCATCGATGAACGCATAACGCTTGGCGAGCTCCTTGATCCCCGCGACCTGATCGGGAATCGTGTTGTCGCCCATGTGGCCGTAGTACGTGTCCGAGAACGTCTTCGACCGGCCCGGCGTTCCCATGCCGTCGATCGCGACGACGACGAAGCCGAGCTCCGCCAGCGCCTGGTGATCGCCGCGCGCCGGTGAGAAGCTGCGACTGCCGACGCTGCCACTCTGCGGACCGGGATAGATGTCGTCGATGATCGGGTACTTCTTGGACGAGTCCATCTTCGACGGCGTGAACATGAGACCGTAAATGTCGGTCTTCCCATCGCGCCCCTTCATCTTGACCGACGTCGGCGGCCGCCAGCCCGTCGCGACGAGGCGCGAGATGTCCGCCTTCTCGAGCTGCTGGATGACCTTTCCGCTCGCGTCGCGCAGCACGGTGATTGGCGGCGTATCGGGCGTGGAGTATGAATCCACGAAGTACTTCCCGTCCGGCGACATCGAGACGTTGTGATTCGCATTCTCCGGCGTCACTAACGTCTGTCCTTTGCCGTCGAATCCGATCTTGTACAAATGCTGGTAGTAGGGGTCGCGGCCCGCCTCCTTGCCCTGCCCCATGAAGTAGATGACGCGCGCCTTCTCGTCCACGCGGACGACGTCTTCGACGTTGCCCTCACCGGTCGTGATGCGATTCTTGAGCTTCCCTGTCGTCAGGTCGTACAGGTAGAGGTGAATCCAGTCGTCACGCTCGGACCACCAGATCAACTCGTTCGACGCCGGCAACACGCGCCACAGATTCTCGGGCAACGACGCATCACCCACCTGCGTGGCGGCGTGTTCCTCGAACAGCGTCTTCACTTCACCCGTCTTCGCATCGGCAACGCGGAACCACGCCGTCTTGTGGTCGCGCGAGCTCGAGATGAACGCCAGGTGAGACCCATCCGGGTACCACTGCGCGTCGCAGATCTCGCCGCCGCAGTTGACGTGATCCGACACGGTGGACCGATGGGCGTCCGGCGGCATGTCGAGCCGGAGCACGTGTGCACCGCCGTTAGGCAGCAGATGAATGATGACGCGGCTGATGCGGAAGATCACGCTGTCGCCGGGCATCGGATACTTCCACGCGTCCAGCTTCGGGCCGCCGACGTTGGTCGAGACGAGATACATCTCGCGCACGCCGCGTCCGTCGTGCTGGAACGTCGCGATCTGCTTCGAGTCCGGTGACCACGTGAGTACCGGACGGTCGCTATGCGTCCAGCCGGCGTTGTCGGTCGCGTAGCCGAAATCCTTGATGCCGTCCGTCGTCAGCTGGGTCTCGCGCCCGCTCGCCAGCTCGCGCGCCCACAGATTGTTGTCCTTGATGTAGGCCGCCAGCTTCCCGTCCGGCGACACGGTCGAGTTCTCCGGCGCGCGTCCGCTTGCCGCGGTCGAGTCACCACCGGCACACGTGTACTGCTGGAGATCGCAGGTCCAGCGACGATTCTGCAGGTTGACCGTGATCGACCTGCTGTCCTTGGAGAGGTCGAAGGACTGAAACGGCAGGCGATTACCCTCGACACGCCCTCCGGACGCCGACGCCAGCGCGGCCGCTAGCCGAGTGCGGTCGAACACCTCGGTGCGCGTGCGCCGAACGGGGTCGACGAGGAAGAACGCGCCGCCGTTCGCGATCGTCGTGCGGTACCAGAACCGGCCGTCGTCGAGCCAGCGCGGAGGCCCGCTGAGTCCGCTCACCAACGACACCGTCGAGGCGCCAAGGAACCGCTCGGCCCGTCCATAGTCTTCGGCGGTGAGTTGACGCGGCGGTTGCACAGCGGCCTGCCCCGACAACGACGAGGCAAAGGGCGCCGCGACGATCAACAGGGCGGCAGAGGAAAGGCGCATGGGAGTGACGGTGAGCCGGTAGTGGGATCGAGCGCAGTCCGGAATGCGTACGCCGGATCGCGTCGACAAGCTACGCCGCGGTCGGAATCGGCGGGAGACGGGTAGCAGGTCCGCTTCCTGTCGCTCGACCGACCGGTTCTGCATACTCCCCGCATCGAGGGGCTCGGTGTTGGACGCAATGGTGCGTCCCGCGAATCGCGGCCCCCTCGCCGCGACGCACAATGGGTGTCGACGATGATAGCAGCAGAAAAGCGATCGAACGACCAGGCGTTTCAGGAACGCGTCACACGCCTCGAGGAGCGCATCGCCGATGCGCGGTCACATCCGGACGCGCACTCGGCCGCGATGTACGCCGGCATCCGGACGCTCGTCGCGGAGCTGATCAGACGTCGTCGCCAAGTCGAGCAGACGTGCGAAACGCTCACCCGAGTGCTCGAGGCGACGAGCGATGGCTTCGTCGCCCTCGACGCCGAATGGCGGTGCACCTACGTGAACGCGCACGCCGGCCGGATGTTGGGCCGCGAGCCGTCATCGCTGATCGGAAAGAACATCTGGGCCGAGTTCCCCGAGAGCGTCGGCCAACCTTTCCGGCTCGAGTATGAGCGCGCCTTCGCCGAAGGGAAACCGCGTCAGATCGAGGCGTACTCTCCGAACTTCGATCGCTGGTTCGAGAATCGGATTTTCCCGTACGCGGGCGGGCTCGCGATCTTCATGCAGGACGTCACCGAGCGGCGCACCGCCGAAGATCGGCTGCGCGAGAGCGAACAGCGCTATCGGTCACTGTTCGATCGCCACCCCGACGCGGTCTATTCGTTCGATGCCGATGGTCGCTTCGTGAGCGCGAATCCGGCGTGCGAGAGGCTGTCCGGCTACACGCCTGATGAGCTCATCGGAACGTCGTTCCTCCCGTTGATCGTTCCTGAACACCGCACGCGTGCGCTCGAGCAATTCCGTTCAGCGCTCGCCGGACATGCCACGAGCTACGACGAGGCGATCCTCCACAAGAGTGGCCACCGCGTAGAGATCTCCATCACGAAGCTTCCTATCGTCGTGGACGGCGCCGTCGTCGGCGTCTTCGGCATTGCGAAGGATCTGACGGAGCGGCGGGAGCTCGAGGCGCGATTGCATCAGGCCGAAAAGATGGAGGCGGTTGGACGCGTCGCCGCAGGTGTCGCGCACGACTTCAACAACCTGCTCACGATCATCCAGAGCTGCGCGGCGTTTCTCGCGCGCGATCTTCCGGCGTCCAACCCGCTGCACGCGGATGTGGAGTCGATTCAGAGCGCGTCGCGTCGCGCCGCCGAGCTGACCCAGCAGCTGCTCGCGTTCGGCCGCAAGCAAGTGATGATGCCCCAGCGGATGGACGTCAACGAGTACGTGCTCAGCTTCGTAGCGACGTTCCGGCGTCTGGTCGGCGAGACCGTCGCGGTAGAAACGGCGCTCGCGCCAAACTCCTGGTCCGTTTTCGCCGACCCCGGCCAGATCGAGCGCGTGCTCATGAACCTCGGCCTCAATGCGCGTGATGCCATGCCCAATGGTGGCACGCTGCGGATCCGCACCGAGAACGTCGTGCTGGATCAGGAAACGGCGCACGGACTCGTGCCCAGGGCGTACGTCGAGCTCACGATCGAGGACACCGGGACGGGCATCGACCCTCACGTCCTGTCGCGTATCTTCGAGCCGTTCGTCACGACCAAGCCCGCGGGCGTCGGCACCGGGCTCGGCCTCGCAACGGTGCATGGCATCATCGAGCAGACTGGCGGCGTCATTCGCGTGAGCACCGCGCCCGGAAAGGGCAGCCGTTTCTCGGTGTTCCTGCCGCGGGCGGATGGCGATGATCTGACGGAGGCCGCGGTCGCCTAACGCTGCAACCGATGAACGCGCCGTCAGCGCTTCGCGACGGCGCTATCCCGCGGGACCGCGGATCGCAGGAATCCGATGAGTAGCGGGTTCACGACGTCGGTCCGTTCCATGTGTGGCAGATGCGCCGCCCGGTCAATGGGATGGTACTGCGCCTGCGGGATCGCCTTCCTGACGCCACTCGCGTGGTCGATCGTCACCGTGCTGTCCTGCATGCCCCACACGAGCAGCGTCGGCGTGCCTAACGCCCCGACACGTGCGTAGACCGAATCCAGGCTCCGGCCATTGTTCTCGCGGAGCGTGGACAGGAGCGCGCGGCCGAACCCTCGATACTGCATCTGCACGCGGTAGCGCGCTGGCCAGTCCGGCCACTTCGCCGGCTCCACGAAGTCCGACAGCTGACCGTCGGCCATCCCGGGGACGGCAAATGCCTGCCAGAGCACGGGCCCGAGGAGCGGGACGCGGAACATGGCAGGCGGAACGCTCGCGGTTCCGGCCGCCGGATCCACGAGCGTGAGCGAGCGCACGCGATCGGGATGCTGTGCGACGAACGTTGCGGACACCGGCCCACCCATCGACAGCCCGACGATGTCCACCCGGTCACGCCAGCCGAGCGAATCGAGCAATTGCAGCAGTTGGCGGTCATACACGTCGGACGTGTACGCGATGTCGGGCCGGTCCGAGTAGCCGCGGCCGTACTCGTCGTATCGAGCGACGCGGAACCCGGCGCCGGCGAGCGCCGTGACGGTCGAGTCCCAAATGTACGACGGTACGGAGAAGCCGTGGACGAGCATCACTCGCTGCCCGCTGTCCGGCCCCGCGACATCGTAGTGCGTGATACCGTCGCCTAACGTGATGAACCTCCCCGGAACGCCCTGGCGAGCGGCGGCGCCGAGGTCGGCACGCTCGGGGTTGCGGACGGCGTAGGTTGCCGCGATCGCGGCGGCCGCGAGGGCGATCGGAAGGACGATGAGCTTGCGGAGTCGCATGCGCTGGAGAGAGAAGATTTTCGGCCGGGGTTGCTGATGAACTTGCAGTCAGTAGCGGTCCAGCCACCAGCATCCGTTCCCCAGTCCCCGTCCCCAGTCCCGTCCCCGTACTTTGTTCGCGTGACTCCACTGAACGCTCTCTGGGGCCTCGATCTCGGCGGCACGAAGATCGAAGGCGCCATCGTCGACGCCAGTCAGCCCGACCGGTCAGCGTGGCGTACGCGCTTGCCGACCGAGAGCGACCGGGGCTACGAGCACATCGTAGCGACGGTCCGCGCTGTCGTCGAGCGGCTCGAGGCGGCATCGGGCCTCGGACGCCCGCCGGTGATTGGCGTTGGAACTCCCGGTGCGATCGAGCCGGACACGGGCACGCTCAAGAACTCGAACACGGTCTGCCTCAACGGGAAGTCGCTCGCCGCGGACCTGTCGCGGGCGTTAGGCGTGGAGGCCCGCCTCGCGAACGACGCCAATTGCTTCGCGCTCGCCGAAGCGACGCTCGGCGCCGCCCGCGGACGGGCGGTTGTGCTCGGACTGATCATCGGCACGGGCGTCGGCAGCGGCATCGTCGTGGACGGCCGGGTGCTTCACGGCCGCCACGGAATCGCCGGTGAGTGGGGCCACAATCCGATCCGCGGCGAGACGGTACCGTGCTACTGCGGACGTCTGGGCTGCGTCGAGACGGTGATCTCGGGCCCGGCACTCGAGCGATTCTACGAGGCGCGGACTGACCAGCGCGTGGCGCTGCCGGACATCGTGCACCGCGCTGGCACTGGCGATGGGGACGCAGCTGCCACGTTAGGCCGCCTGCGCGCAAAATTCGGCGAGGCGATCGCCGCGGTGATCAACATCCTCGACCCGGACGCGATCGTGATCGGTGGCGGTGTCGGCAACATCACGGACCTGTACGACGACCGCACGCGCGAGGAAATCCGCCGCCACCTGTTCAACCCGACGCTGCGCACCGAGCTTCTGCGCCCGACGCTCGGCGACAGCGCGGGCGTGTTCGGTGCAGCGCTGCTCGCTCGCTG
>CAWHHI010000018.1:0-102785 GCA_963829055.1 uncultured Gemmatimonadaceae bacterium
AGCGAAATCGACACGGAGCATGCGCACGACGCCCACCGCCGTCGTGCGTCCAAGTGTGTTGCCGAGTGCAAGGTAAACGCGCGGACGCGGGAATGGGTCGGGGAGCGGAAGGTCCACAGTCCAATCGCAGGCGATCGCGGCGCTCGCCTGACGGGCACCCGCTGGTGTAGTTCTCGCCAGTATTCTCGTCGCGAGGGTGGCGTCGAGCTCCGCGGTGGCGATCGCGGTGACGCAGCCGCGGTCGCATAACGCGGCTACCAGGTCGGCGTTCGCGGCGGACGCACTGGGACGAAGGCAGACGACGCTACGCGGTCGCGCGTCGCCCATGTGATCGCGGAGCAGTGCGAGCCCCACGGTACGCTCGACCGGCTCGAGGGCGTGCCCCGTCACTGGTGCGCCGGCGTCGGCCAGCGTCTCTGCGTCCAGCATCGCGAGCCACCGCGCAGGGAGCTCTTTCTGGCGTCGGCTGAGCGCATTGCGCAACTCGGTTGCGGCTTCCACCGACAATGGCGTGCTGCGATCGATCCGGAGCATGGTTCCGCTGGCCTCGCGTGTGGCTGGCGTTAGGTGACGAGCAGCGGCATGGCAACGGTGAGGCGCTGCCCGGGTGCGGCAGAGACGACGAACTCGAATGCCTTGCCAGGCGTGATCGGTCCGGGCCCTTTGTCGCCCGACGGAACGGTGACAATGCCGCTGTGGACGACACTCTTCATGTTGGCCGAGATGTAGTCGGCGAGGACGCGGGGGTTGCCGTCTTCGGCGAGCCGCTCGAGGCCCTGGCCGCGATCCGGCTTGCCCGGCGTGAACAGCGGTACACAGCCTCGATTCCTCGACTCGCTTCGCTCGCTCGGAATGACCAACCGTTCGGAAAGACAGCCTAGCTCTGCGCCAGCGGGGCGCTGCCGAAGTTGACGCTGAAGCGACGGCACCAGACGGTGACCGTCTTGTAGTTCGCGAGATCCACCGACGCCGGGATCTCGTAGTTCTGATCGCCGATGTTGCCCTTCATCGGGCCGAGCTCGACGAAGCCCGCGCTCTTGACCGTCGCGTTGTCCTGCACGTCCGCGGCGGCGACGAGATAGATGCGAACGTCGGGTCCATTCGACGTGGCGAAGTCCGTGAGTCTGAGCACGCGACGACCGCCGCCAAAGTCGATCACCGTGGCGACGCCCTTCGTGTCGTGCGCGTTGCTGTGGAACTTGCCCGTCGCGAGCGGGGTGGGCGCGGCGGCGGTGGCCGCCGTGGTCGGATCCGCCGGAGCCGAAACGGAGCCGAGGGACTCGTTGACGGTCTGGTTCACGAACAGCCGCTCGGGGCGGAAGGCGTACCAGCCGCCGGCGACGACGACGATGGCCAGTCCAATGAGTGCGTTGCGTTTGCGCATGGTGAATCTCCTCTGTCGTGTAGACCGATCTGAGACGTTAGGCAGTGATTGTCCGGCGACAATTGCCGTCGCGGGCTATAAGCTCATCGCCGTCGGAATGGTTCCCATCTCGTCGCTGCGCTGGGTCCGCTCGACATGGCGGTCATCGCGCATGAACGTCATCGTCTCGCGGCGGGAGATCGTGGGCGCGCAATGCGTCCGGAACTGCACGAGGTCCTTCGCGAACAGGATGTCGAGCGTCCAGTCGAGCGCGACGCGCACCTTCTTCTCGAGGCGTGGCAGCTTCGCGAGGTAGATCGTGCGCCAGAGCCACCAGGCGAAGAAGCCCGAGAACTTGAAGCCGAGGCTGTTGGCGACACCCGCGCGCCGGCCGATCGCGGCGAGCAGACCGATCGTGCGGAGGGTCGTCATTTCGACCCACTTCGTTCGCTCGGAATGACGAAGAGCACAGCGCGCCCTCAATGTAGCAGCGTGCGGAACTCGGCTCGGTCGATACCCATCACCGCCGCTCCCGACGCGTAGGTCAGCCCGAGCTGGTCGACGAGTGCGATCGCCGCTCGCTCGTTCCATGGCAGGCCGCGCAGCAGCGCGACAAAGCCACTCGAGTTAGGCGCCGGGTCGGCGGTGGTCGCACGCGCTGGACCTGCGCGCCAGGAGAAGGAATCGGCGAACACGGAGACGCATCGGGCGAGCAGGCAGTCGCGCAGACCCTGCCCGCCTAACGTCGCCCAGAGCTCATCGCGCGTGCTGGCGAAGACGTCCTCTGTCAGGTCGGCGGCGAGTTCGGCGTCGCCCGTGAGCGTGAGGGCGAAACCATAAACGGCGTCGAGGTGAGTGAGCAGCCCCGGGAGCAGTCCGGGCTCTGCCTGCTCGTCGTCCGCGGGTGGATGAGTGCGCGAGATACACGGTATCAGTCTCCGAAAAGCGGTTCTGTCGGCTGCTGCGAACCCGGCTGACCGCTTCGCCGAGTTCGCGCGCCGCAGTAATGCACGGGCCATGCACGACACGCATCGTCGCGACGTCGTGCCGGATGTCATTCCATGAAAAGCACTTAGTCTCTGGCGTCGGCCGCCACGGAGGCCGACGCGACGTTTCATGGAACGTCCACCACGTTCCATGGCGTCGTGCTCGGAACACCGTTCGCGGAGGCGCGTCGAGCCGAGAAAATCGAGTGTGACGTTGTTGGGAACTTCGTGCTCGGGTGCGTGCTTGTTGCGGTCATGCTGATCGATCTTTCCGCAAACCCGATCCTCGTGACAGGCGCGGTGTTCGTCGCCGGCGTGGCGACGAGCCTAACGCCGTGCCTCTACCCCATGATTCCGATCACGGTGTCGATCGTCGGCGCAGGCGACGGCTCGGCGAGCCGCTGGCATCGCGTCGGCCTCGTCGCCGTGTACGTGATCGGCCTCGCGGCGGCCTACGCCGGGCTCGGACTGCTCGCGGGACTCACCGGTACGATGTTCGGCTCGGTGAGCACCAATCCGTGGTTGCAGTTCGCGATGGCCAACGTGATGCTCGCGGCCGCGGCCATGATGGCCGACCTCATTCCCGTTCCGATTCCCGAACGACTCCGCGCGCGCGCCGCCACTGCCGGGATCGGCGGGAAGGTGACGGGCGTCCTGGTCATGGGACTGGTCTCTGGGCTGGTGGCCGCGCCGTGCGGTGCGCCGGTGATGGCTGCTGTGCTCACGTGGGTGGCGGCAACGCGAAGCGCGGTGCTCGGTTTCGCCTACCTGCTCGCGTTCTCCGTCGGCATGTGCTCGCTACTGCTCGTCGCGGCGCTCGCGACGGAGACGACGCTCCGCCTTCCTCGCGCCGGCCCATGGATGCTCTGGGTCAAGCGCTCCTTCGCCGTCATCCTGCTCGGCGTCGCCGAGTACTACCTCGTCCAGATGGGGACACTGCTCACATGACAGTCGTACGTTTCATTTCCCGCGTCGCCCTCACGGTTGCTGCCGGCCTAACGCCGGTGTTCGTGCCGCTCCGACCTGCCGCCGCGCAGATCCGGATGTGGGACGTCGGGCTCAAGGTCGGCGTAGAGGCTCCAACCGCCGCGGTCGAGCGGCTCGATGGCGGAGCCGTGAACATCGCGGACTACTATGGACGTCAGCCCGTCGTGCTCGAATTCTGGGCGACGTGGTGCCCGCTGTGCCGGAAGCTCGAGCCGTCGCTCCAGGCGGCGCGCGAGAAGTACGCCGGTAAAGTCACCTTCGTGAGCGTCGGCGTCCCGGCCAACCAGACGCCCGAAAAGCAGAAGGCGTACGTGGACAAGCAGAAGTTGACCGGCGTGTTCACGTTCGACCGCTCGAGTGCGGCCATGAAAGCGTTCGCCGTGCCGCACACGTCCTACATCGTCGTCATGGGGGCGGATCGTCGCGTCGCATACACCGGTGTGGGCGCTGAGCAGGACATCGACGCGGTGCTGGCGAAGCTCAGCGCCCGATAATCAGCAGGTCCACTGGTGAACCCCGGTCTGACTCTGCGAGTCGCTCGGCCGACCGATAATCTGGCGGCGATTGCCGCGATGTACGCGCGGGGTCTGAGCCTCCTGGTGCTCGCCGAGTTCATCGACCACGACGGCTTCGACGGAGTGATCCTCGGTCGCGCGGAAGATCGCTTCCATCCTCGAGTTCACTTCACGACACGGGCACGAGGTGGGAAGAGCGCCGACCGAGGACCATTTGCTCGTCTTCTACATACCCGATCGGACCGAATGGGAAGCGAGCTGCGCGCGCATGATGGAGGCGGGCTTTCGCGGCGTCATCTCCTGTAACCCGTACTGGGACGTCCGCGGGCGTACGTTCGAGGATCTCGACGGATATCGAGTGGTGCTGCAGAACGTGGCGTGGTCGGCCGAGTTGCCGACAGGAACGGACCAACCCCGATGATGCGTGCGCACCGTTGAACGTCGCCTAACGACCGGACCATCGGACCGCGCGGCACCAGCCCGTTCGCCGCGACCCACTCCGGAATACGGAAATGGGAACTCCGGAACGCATCGCGGCCTTATGGCGACGCTGGTGCTGAAACGCGGCGGGCCGGCACCACGTGCCCTGCGCGCCGACCAGTCCCGAGCGACACCCACACAGGTGAGAAATTCGGATGTACAAGGTGACAACCATGGCAATATCGCGTCAGTGGGCGCTGTTGCCGCTGCGACTCGTAGTTGGGTACGGCTTCCTTGCCCATGGAATCGCGAAGTGGAACCGCGGTCCTGAGAAGTTCGCCAAGTTGCTGACGGTCATCGGCGTGCCGGCTCCCGGCATTACGGCTCGGGTCGTGGTCGGCCTCGAAGTGTTAGGCGGGCTCGCCATCATGTTGGGCGTGCTGGTCCTGCTCGCCAGCCTTCCGCTCATCGCGCTCGATGATCGTCGCGATGTTCACGATCCACGTGCACTACGGGTTCAGCGCGGTCAACACGATCGGTCTGACGGCGACCGGGCCGGTACTCGGGCCACCGGGCTACGAGATCAACTTGCTGTACGTCGGCGCGCTCCTGGCGCTCGCGCTTAGCGGGCCGGGTGCGCTGTCGGTGGACGGCTGGCTGCGCTCGAGGCGGAGATGAGCGGGCCGGTCGCACATGTTCGACGCGCGCGCGACGACGATCGCGACCCGATGCTCGCGCTCTGGGAACGCTCGGTTCGCGCCACCCATCACTTTCTCGAGGACCGAGATGTCATCGCCCTCCGGCCGTTGGTCGCCGAGGAGTTGGCGAGCGACGCCGCCGACTGGTGGGTGCTGGAATCCGGCGCCGGCGCGCTCGTGGGCTTTCTGGGGTTCGCTCGCGACACGATCGAGGGCTTGTTCGTCGACCCGGACCACCGACACCAGGGCGCAGGGAAGGCGCTCGTGGCGCACGCACAGCGTCTTGCCGCCGGCCCGCTGGCGGTGGACGTCAACGAACAGAACGGTGCCGCGGTGGGGTTCTATGCGGCACTCGGCTTCACCGAGGTCGGCCGGTCCGCCACGGACGCGGGCGGGCGACCGTTCCCGATCCTCCACATGAGGCGCGCCATGCCACGTAGCATCGATGTCGCCTAACGTCCATGAGCGACCAATACGAGATCGCACTCGCGCGACCGCAGGATCTCCGCCTGATCGCGTCGATCGAGCTCGCGGCGGCGCAGCTCCTCCGAGGGCACGCCCCGGAGGCGGTGCTGAACGAGGTGACGAGCGAGCGTGTCCTGTCGGATGCTCAACGCGAGGGCCGGCTGTGGGTCGCCCTCGCGGGCGACGCCCCGGTGGGATTCGCGCACGTCGTGGTGGTCGAGCCTAACGCGGTCCATCTCGACGAGCTCGACGTCCATCCCGACCACGGCCGTCGCGGTCTCGGGACTCGGCTCGTGACGGCGGTCTGCGCCTGGGCTCAGGCGCGCGGCGATCTGCCCGTCACACTGGCCACGTTCCGGGAGGTTCCCTGGAACATGCCCTTCTACGCGCGACTCGGGTTCGAGGAGATCCCGCGGGCCGAGCTGTCTCCCGCGCTGCGCTCAGTAGTCGAGGACGAGGCTCGTCGCGGACTCGACCCGGCGCGACGACTCGTCATGCGGTGGCGCCCCGGCGCACGACCGCGTTAGGTGCCATCGTCGTCATTGAGTCGTTTGACGTAGACAATGTCGGAGTAGCCCCAGGGCCGATCCTGAATGGCGTACTTTCGCTCGTAGCCCAGGTGCTCATAGAACTGAGGTGCCTGGAAACTGTGAGTCATGAGGACCACTTGCCCGCAGCCGCGATCCACGGCCACCGCTTCGGCGGCGCGGACAAGGGCCTTTCCAAGGCCCTGGCCGCGGTGGCCGTCGTGAACCCAGACGTGAGTGAGTTCGCAGCAGCCTCCCCAAGTGTAGCCGCTGACCCCGGCAATGATCTCACCGGCGTCGTCTCGAATGGTACCAGCGAAGACCCTGGCATCGGCGTAGCCGGTTGCCTTCGCATTGAACTCGTAGATGCGGTCGACCAGGAACGAGTCGATATCCTGGTACCGAGACTCATCGTGCAGCTCCACGGCTTTCAGTCGCATACCATCCAGTGCTGTGCAAGTCGCAATGTTTGTCGCCGCCGGCAGAGGGTGGCAGGCCGCCTCGAGAAGCGCGAATAACGCGCCGCCCCACTTATCATGGTGTCGGATCCGAAGTTCCCCAGCCGGAGGGTCGCCGCGCTTCGTAGAACCGCCGCGGTTTTCGTTCCATGGAGGCCCCGATGAGCAGGCGGGCGCGAAGGCCGCGCCGGAGAGCGAACCCCCGAGATGCTCCACGCCTAACGCCGGCGTCGCGCCGATGATGGTTTTGCGCGGGCGCCTGGCGTAAATGCGTAAGGGCTACTCGATTGTGCTGCGAAGGACGGTATCAGTCACGACATCGCCCTCAAGCCATCGCGCCACAGGGCAGGTTGTGGCGACCTCAGAGGTTTCGCGTTGTTCGTCGGTGATCGGATCGCCAATGACGACCTCGCGCACTATCGTCGTTTCATCTGCTCATGTTTCGGAAGATGACGACGTACCGCACACAAGGAGCTGGAGGATGAAGGCCATCGTTGTGACGGACCAAGCGGCGGGAACGGCCGGGATGAAGCTGGTGGAGCGGCCCGAGCCGCAGGTCGCGATAAACGACGTCGTCGTTCAGGTTCATGCCTCGGGATTCGTCGGGACTGAGTTGGCGTGGCCCTCGACGTGGACGGATCGCCTCGGTCGTGACCGAACCCCGTCCATCCCCGGGCACGAGCTGGCCGGCGTGGTCACCGCCCTCGGCTATGGCACGACGGGGCTGTCGGTGGGACAGCGGGTGTTCGGCCTCGCGGACTGGTATCGCGACGGCACGCTGGCGGAGTACGTGGCCGTCGAAGCACGCAATCTCGCGCCACTCCCGGGCGACGTCGACTTCGCGGTGGGCGCGAGCCTGCCGATCTCGGGCCTGACCGCGTGGCAGGGACTGTTCGAACACGGCCGCCTTCGGGCAGGGCAGCGCGTCCTCGTGCACGGCGCGGCCGGCGCAGTCGGTTCGATGGTGACGCAGCTCGCGCGTGAGTTCGGCGCCTACATCATCGGCACCGGACGCGCGGCCGACCGTCAGCCGGCGCTCGACTTCGGCGCGAAGGAGTTCGTCGACCTGGGCAACGACAAACTGAAAGACGTCGGAGAAGTCGATCTGGTGTTCAATGTCATCGGCGGCGACATCGGGAAACGGTCCGCGGGCCTGATTCGCGCCGGAGGAACACTCGTGTCCGTCGTCGGACCGCCGGAGGCCCGGCCCGTCGACGGCCGAGCGGTCGATTTCGTTGTCGAGTCCGATCGTACCCAACTGAGCGAGATCGTCCAGCGGGTGCGGGACGGACGACTGCGAACGAACATCGGCACCGTCTCGAGCCTCGACGATGCCGTCGCCGCCTTCAACCCGACCGCGCGACGCCAGGGGAAGACGATCATTCACGTTCGTCCGTGAGCGACACACGCCCATTGAACGCGATAGGGAAGGACAGGACGGGGGCGAGTGCAATCTTACCCGTCGTACGCAATCGCGTCGTGGTCATGATCGACGAGGTCCAGAACCTCGGCCGCGTCGGCGAGGTGGAGCGCCACGTCGCGCTCGTGCACGGGTACGGCGTGCAGTTCTGGCTCTTCCGCCAGGACCTGTGGACGCTCGAGGCGCGGTACGAGGAGGCGTGGGGACGTTCCTCGTGAACGCGGACGTGCTGCAGGCGTTCGGGGTGAACGACCTCGAGACGAGCGAGCACCTGTCGCGCCTAACGAGCGAGGCGACGATCGCGGTCGAGACCGAGGACACGTCGAGCAACCCGCGTCTCCGTCTCGGCTGCGGCATCAGCGATGGCCGATCTGGATGCTGCCGCCATCGATCGCGGTGGTGAGTGCCGCATCCGGCGTGGCGCCGGGCTGCGTGTCATATACGAGCGTGCCACGCGCGTCCCAGAGCTCAATGCGGATCGCGTCCGCTCTCGCATTGCCACCACCTGGCTGTCGTCCGTCCACGGCCGTGATCCGGAAACGCGCCGATGCGCCGTTCAGCGTGCCGGTGCCCCAGAACTGCGCGCGGTTGCTGCCCGAGACGACGAGCATCTCGATGACGGCGCTCTCGAAGGTCACCCGGGTACCCGGAATCCAGAACCTCGCCACCCCGTTAGGCGCCGCCGACTGGCCGGAAGCGGAATTCACACTGAACGTGAAGTGCGCCTTGCTCTTTCCTGGCCCGGCAGCGGTGTAGAAGCCGCTCCCCTTCGCAGCGTCGACAGCGCCGTTAGGCGTCGCGAACCGCAGCGTTGCGACGCGATCGCCGCCGACGACCTGGCCTCGATTGTTGATCGCTCGCGCGTCCGTCATTCCAGTCAGCGAGTAGAGGTCTTCCATCCCGTCCCGCGCGGTCCAGACGAAGGCGTGACGCGCGGCATCGTCGGCTGTGGTGCTGTACCCCACCACCTGCCCGACATCGTTGATGTCATACGCTTCGGTGCCAACGCCGCCGAGAGAGCCGAGATCGCGCATCCCCTCGCTCGGCAGCCAGAGGAAGGCTCGTGGCTGCTGCTCCGCGATCCACGTGGAGCCGACTACCTGGCCGGCATCGTTGATGGCCAGCGCAGCGGTAGACACACCGTCCAGCGTCCCGAGGTCCTGCATTCCCTGGCCAGCGCTCCAGAGAAAGGCGCTTGCCGGCCCATTCGACGGCAGGAAGTAGCCGACGACCTGCCCGACATTGTTGATCGCCGACGCCGGAGCCCAACCTCCGCTGTTGGCATCGAGATCTCGCATGCCGAGATCCGACGTCCACAGGAACGCGCGGTTCCTGAAGTTCAGCACGACGTTGTTTCCGACCACTAACCCGTTGTCGTTGATGCCGGTCGCGACGCTGAACTGCGCCGCGAGCGTACCGAGGTCCCGCATGCCGGAACCGCGCGTCCAGAGAAACGCGTGGCGCGCGTTCTTCGCGTCCGTTGATGCGCTCGTTCCCACGATCTGTCCCGCCTCGTTGATCGAAGCGGCGCTGCTCGATCCACCGCCAAGGGTGCCGAGGTCCTGCATGCCACCTCCCGGCGTCCACAGAAACGCGTGCTGCTGTCCGTCCGCCGTGTAGCTCCATCCGACAACGTCGCCGGCATCGTTGATGTCGGCCGCGGACGTGGATGTCCCGCCGAGAGTGGGGAGCACCATTACGGTCGCATCCACGACGGTCGCCACTGCCTGTGCGCGTGCGGTGATCAGTGCAGCCGTCGGGATGACGTCCTGCTCGGCGCACGCACTGACGCCGCCGAGCGTCACCACGGAAAGGATCAGCGCGCGGTGCACGACCGGCTGGCGGCGGAGTTGCTGGATGAGATATCGCATGGGCGGTTTCACACAAGAGGGACTCGGGCAACGTCACAACCGTTAGGCGGGCGAGGCCAATGGCGCCGTCGAGCGCATCGGCCTCACCTCGGTGACATCGGTCAGTCGTGGCGGACCTCGATGTTCCCGCCTTCGGTCGGCTGGGTCACCGGCGCGTCCTGGGGGGCACCAGGCTGGCTGTCGTACACGAGCGCGCCAGTCGCGTCCCAGAGCTCGATGCGGATCGCGTCGGCGCCGCGGCCGTGCCCGCCTTCCTGCCCGTCGATGGCGGTGATACGGAAGCGCCCGGCGGCGCCATTCAACGTTCCGGTGCCCCAGAACTGCGCGCGGTTTCCTGACGCGACGAGCAACTCGATGGCCGTGCTCTCGAAGTCGAGCTGTCCACTCGGCACCCAGATCTTCGCGCTCCCGTTAGGCAGGGCGTCGTCCGGCACGTACCTGGCGCTGAACGAGAAGTGCGCCTTGTCGTTGTCGAGTCCCGGTACGCTGTAGAATCCGCTGCCGATGGTGAAAGCGCCTTCAGGATCGAACACGATCACGTAGCGGTAGAACGCTGGCGCGCTGGTGCCGCCGGCGTCGTCGAAGACGGTCGCGCCTACCGTGTAGACGCCTGGGCTCGTGTACGTGCAGGCGCCGGCGTACGTGCCCTTGCCCGTGAACACGCCGTCGCCCAGGTAGATGTCTGTCACGGGAATGTTCGTCGCCGTGAGCACGACCCCGTTGCCGCACGCGACCTCGGCCGAGTAGATGTCGTTACTCCTTCCCGGGTCGGTGAACTCGAAGGCGATCGGCGCGCTCGCGCTACCGCCCGACATCTGAACCGGTGCGGTGGGCCCCGTTAGGCTGCCAGCGACGATCGTCGGCGCCACGTTCGCAATCGTGACGGTCGTCGTCTTCGTGTCCGTGCGCACCTCGGCGGTCACGAACAGTCAACGTGAGGGTGTACGTGCCGTTGTCGGCGTAGGTGTGGCTGCGCGGCGGATTGATGTCGATCCAGTCCGAGCCATCGCCGAACGACACGGTATAGACGAAGGCAACGTCGTCGTTATCCGAACCGGCCAGGTCGAGCGGGACCGCGGAACGCCGCAGCCCTGAATACGGGCCGTTCGTGGTTGCCACGGGTGGGCTATTGCCGGGCGCGAGATGGAGCGTGGCCAGTCGCCCGTCGCCGATGACCTGCTGACGGTTGTTGATGGCCCGCGCCGTCCCGATACCGGTCGTCGGCGAGAGCGCTTCCATGCCGTCGGCGGCAGTCCACAAGAACCCCTGGATCGGGGATCCTCCTCGAAAGCCGACCCCGAGATCACTACCGCCCACGACCTGGCCGGCCTCGTTGATCCCATAGGCCGCGGTGAGACTGGGACCGGCCCAGAGGCCTCCCAGATCGCGCATGCCCTCGTCCGACGTCCACAGAAACGCGCTGAGAAGGATGCCGTAGCCTTCCACACCCCGCGATAGCCAGCTCTTGCCGACGACCTGTCCCGCGTCGTTGACGGCGTATGCGACACTGTACCCGCCGCCGAGGTCGCCGAGATCGCGCATGCCCTGGCCGGGCGCCCACAGAAACGCGCGTGAGTAGTACTCAGGGTCGATCGGAGGCGTGATGAATCGCGCAAGGAAGCTTCGACCGACCACCTGCCCGGCGTTGTTGATGTCATACGCAACGCTCGAGGTCAGTCCCTGTCCGAGTGCACCGAGGTCCTGCATGCCCTGGTCGAGCGACCACAGGAACGCATGCGTCTCCGCCTCGGGAGGCCCGACGCGAGGAAACGTGCTCTCGCCCACGACCTGGCCGAGGTCATTGATGCCGCGCGCGGTGCTCGAGGTTGCACCGGCCAGTGTGCCGATGTCGCGCATGCCCTCTCCCGGCGTCCACAAGAACGCGTGGCGGTCGCCGGTGGGCGTTAGGCTGGCGCCGACGACCTGGCCGGTCGCGTTGATGCCGTACGCCCAGCTCGATGCGCCGCCGAGCGTCCCGAGGTCCTCCGCGCCGCCGCTCGGGTTCGAGAGCATCGCGCGCGACGTTCCTCCTGACTGCTGCGTCCCGACGACCTGACCGGCGTCGTTGATCGCGGCGACGCTGAACGGAACGCCGGCGACGCTCGCGCCGAGGATCGCCGGCTGCGGCGCGCCGGGTATGGCCTTCGGTGGACCTGTTGGGAGCCTGTCCTGCTCGTCGCACGCCGTGGCCAGCGCCAATGACGTGAGAGACACGACCAGCACACGGAGCACAGCGGCCGGTCGGCGGGATTGTCGGATGCGATACTGCATAGGAACCTCCGCACGGAGAACCACGACGCGAGCGGAATCAGCCACTCCCTCTCGTGCTAAGGTAGGTCCGAGGTTGCACGTGGTAGTCCGGCAACCCCCGGTTGTGTGTCCCCGTCTGCCTTACGCGGCAGGGAGCCGCACAACCGTGATGGGCACGGAGAACGCTCCAGCTGCAGTCGGTCGAGCGCATCTGTGTATAGCGTTAGGCGACGCTCGCGATGGGTCACGTCGCACTGGCGTGAGGTGCTTCGCTCACTCGCGACGGCCCGCTTGGCACACGTCGATAACGGTTGCCGCGCGCACGTAACGACTAGAGATCAGGAAATCTCCTACCGCGAAGCGGTGGACGCCCTACACGCGCACGACCGCTGTTGTCACATCTTCAGGGAGGATGTGGTTCCTCATTCCGGAACTCATTGCGTCATGATGTATGACTCCCCGCTTGCCGTACTCGTCGTCGACGCCGATCGCACCGGCGCCGACTGCGCTTGCCGCATGCTCAACGCGAAGGCTTCGCCGTCGGAGTCGATACGAGTCCTCGCGGCTTCATCGATCGCCGATGCGTTGACGATTGTTGCGACCGAGTCGGTGGACGTGGCACTGCTGGAGGCGCCCGCCCGATGACGTGTCAATGCTCGACGCCGTGCGCCGGTTGCGGGGCGCGGCGCCCGACCTGCCGATAGTCGTCGCGGCGGACGAGAGCAGGGAATCACTCGCGTACCAAGCGGTGCACGCGGGGGCTCAGGACTACGTGATCAAGGGCGTGGACGACGCGCGGGTGGTTCAGCGAGCGCTGCGCCACGCGGTCGAGCGTGCGTCACTCGCCCGCGCGCACGACGCGCTGCTCTACCGTGAGCACGACGCACGACTCGCGGCCGAGGAGGCGCGATCGGACGCCGATAGAGCGCGCACGCGAGCAGAGTCTATTGAGCGACAGGCCACATTCCTCGCCGGCGCGACGCTCGGTTCCTCGCTCGACGCCCGCGCGACGCTCGCTACGACCACGCGTCTTGCCGTGCCGATGCTCGGAGAATGCGCGGTCGGATTCCTCGCGGAGGACGATGGCACCGTGGATGTCGTCGAGGCCGTGCACGGGCCGCAACCGGACTGCGACCGCGTGCGGACGATGGCTCGAGCGATGTGTCGGGGCGTCGACATCGACGGGCTGCTCGCGCGAGCGAGAAGGCACGGCCACCTGGTGCTGAGTGACGCGCCCGCGACGGTTCCCGCGCACCACTGCATGCTCGTCCCGCTCGCCGCGCGCGGTCGCGTGCTCGGCGCGCTGGGCCTGATCGTGCCCGCCGAGAGCCACACCTACGAGGCTGCCGACCTGGCGCTCGCGCAGGCATTCGCGGACCGGGCGGCCATCGCGCTGGACAACGCGAAACTCTATGAGGCCTCGTGTCGCGCGATCCGGACGCGGGACCACGTTCTGGGAATCGTGTCGCACGATCTTCGCAATCCGCTCAGCGCCATTGGCATGTGTACGACCGCGCTCCAGGACGATGCCGGGCTGACGACAGGCGAGCGACGCCGGCTCGTAGGAACGATTCGCGATTCGGTGAACTGGACGCAGCGACTGATCGCCGACCTGCTGGACGTCGCGAGTATCGAGGCTGGAAAACTGTCGGTGGTTCCGCGACTAATCGACCCGATCGTGATGATCAGCCGAGCGCTGGACCTGTTCGAGCTGGGATTGGAAGGCCGCGTTGTACGCCTCGCGGACGATGTGCCCGACATCCTCCTCCAATCAACGGTGACGAGCAGCGCATTCTCCAGGTGCTCGCGAACCTCATCGCGAACGCGCTGAAATTCACGCCACCGCGCGGACGCGTCACGTTAGGTGTCGAGGCCATGGACGATGCGCGTCGCGTTCCGCGTGTCCGACAACGGCCCGGGCATCGCGCCGGAGCATCTCGAGCACATCTTCGACTGGTTCTGGCGCGCCTCGCACGAGCGGGCGGAGCGGGGAACGGGGCTGGGGCTGGCGATCGCCAAGGGCATCGTCGACGCACACGGTGGCCACCTGACCGTCGAGAGCGTGGCCGGTCACGGCGCGACGTTCTCGTTCACGATTCCCAGGGCGGCGCGCGTCGTGAATCCGGCTCAGGCATTGACGAGTGAGGACGCGGCACTCGTGCCGGCCTGACCGTCCCCGCGGCGCCTAACGTGCCCTGGTCAGCAGCAGGCTGCACGTCGTGGCCCGGATGACCTTGTCGGCAACGCTGCCGACCAGCAGGCGACTCGCTCCGCGCCCATGCGTCGTCATCGCGATCAGGTCGATGTCGCGTTCAGTCGCGACGGCGGCGATCGCCTCGCCGACACGATGGCCGGCACGTGCCTCGGCGCTGTGGGTCGTCTGCCCCCACTGCAAGTCAGGGCGGGCCGATACGGTGTGCAGGTAGTGATCGGCGCGTCGCAGCCGCTCGGTGACGTCGTCGGGCTCGTGTTGTGCAAGCACCCAGACAGACGTCCGAAGGTCTTCTGCGACCTCCTCGATCCGGAGCAGGTGCACGTTCGCCGACTCCAAGGCTCCGAGTGCAATCGCGTGCGGAATCGCCTCCTCCGCGGCGCTCGAGCCATCCAACGGCACGAGCACGACGCGAGAACATCGACGGCTCACGATTCGGCGCCGTGTCACCCGTCCGCGAACCACGAGCACGGGTACGGTGGACGACCGAATCACCGCGTCGGCGACGCTGCCTAACCAGAAACGGCTCGCCCCCGTGCGGCCGTGCGAGGCCATGACGATGAGATCTACCCCCGTCGCGGTGGCGTGAGTCGCGATGGCCGTCGCCGGCCGCCCGTCGAGCATCGAAGCCGACACGGTGCCGTCGTGCGCCGCGCGCAGACGATCCGCGGTCTCGAGCACGTAGTGCTCGGCGGTCTCGCGCGCCGCCTGGCCGGCGACGCCGTACTGGGCGAACTCGTCGACGACCGGCGGAGCATGAACGTGCACCAGGTGCAGCTGCGCGCGCATTCGGTCGGCCAGTGTCGCCGCGACCGTCAGCGCCTGCTCCGCGAGCGCGGAGCCATCGAGTGGAACCAGAATGGATCGGTACATGGGCGAATGTTCGGGTTCCCAGCACCCTCGCGCAATCGTGCGGTTGCAACCGCCCGCGTCCCATGGTGTCCGACGCGCGCGTCCTGGTGCCCTGACAGACTGCGCTCTCTCTCGCGCCATCATACAGGCGCGGTACAACTGTCGTTAGGCCACAAAGCAAGGAGGGCACCATGACGCAAATGAAACTCACCCGGCGCACGTTCCCGTTCTCCACCAGGTTCCTGCCCAGCGCGTTCTTCGCGCCGCTGGATGACGTCGCGGACCTGAACGCGCGCACCCAGCAGCTCTTCGACGAGGTGTTCGGGAAGGAGCTCAACGCGCGGACGCAGGGATGGACCCCGGCGGTGAACGTTGCCGAGACGAAGGACGAATTCACCGTGACGGTGGAACTGCCCGGGATGAAACTGGAGAACGTCTCCGTGGACTTCACGGACGGCATGCTCACCATCCGCGGCGAGAAGATGGATGAGCAGACGACCAGGGAAGACGACCGCACGATCTACATGTGGGAGCGCCGCTTCGGGTCGTTCCAGCGCACGCTGCCGTTCCCCGGCGGGATCGACGACAAGAAGGTGGCCGCCGATTTCAAGGACGGCGTCCTGACGGTGCATCTGCCGAAGGTCGAGGAGGTCAAACCGAAACGGCAGTCGATTCCAATCACGGTCGCGAAGTAGAAGGCGCGTAGTCGAGTTGTGAAGGGGCGTACAGAAGAGGGGCCCGCCACGCAGTACGGTGGCGGGCCCCTCTTCTGTACGCCCCTAACGAAACGCATCAACGGCGGCGACCGCACCAGTCCCGGACGCCGTGACGCGTGCTGCGCTCGAAGACGAACGTCCGCGACGTGAGCTTCCCATCGGCTACGGCGGCCATGATGTCGCTCGAGCTGACGAGGCCCATCAGCGTCTGCCCCACCATCACGAGCACACGGTGGATCCGGTGATCTCGCATGTACTCGGCGGCGACGGGCACGGGGGTGTCCGGCGCCAATGCGTGGACAGGCGCTGGCGTCATCGCTTCGGACACGGTGTGATCATCCAGTACGCTCCAGTCGCCAGCCGAGGAGGTCTCGATGCGCCCGACGATCGATGCGTCGTCGTTGTCCCACGACTCCGTGAAATACAGCGCAGCCGGGTCGTCTTCTTCGTCCGAATCCGACAGCACCGCCTCGCCGTTGTCGTCGATCGAGAAATCAGGAACCCCATCTCCCGCCGCGTCGCGGTCCATCGAGCGGCCGGGAAGGGTAGCCGCAAACTGCACCAGATCGCTTGCGGAGATCACGCCGATCACGTCGTTGCCCGCGACGACCGGGGCACCGCTGATCCGCCTGGACGTGAACAGGTTCATCGCCTGACGAATGCTCACGTCAGGATCGACCGTAATGACGTTCGTCGTCATGATATCGCGTAGTCTCAGCATGGCCCCCTCCGTACGTTCACTGCTCGGCCGCAGAATGACCTTCGGTTCCGTGCGTCCGTCCTTTCCTCTCCTGCACGTTAGGCCGTTGCTACGGCCCTGACTGTCAGCGAAGTGGCGAGGCCTCGTCAGTGTTTCGCTGACGCTCTCCGGCGTCGAGCAGACCGAGTCGCAGCGCGAACCGCACGTAATCCGTGCGGTGCGTGAACCCGAGCTTCTGGCCGATCCGATTCTTGTAGGTGTCGACGGTTTTCGGCGTGATCCCGAGCATGCGCGCGATCTCGACGCCGCTGTAGCCCTCGGCCACGCGACGGAGCACCGACTGTTCACGCTTGCTCAGCAGCGCGAGCTTCTCTCGCGCCTCGTCGAGTGGCGGTCGTTCATGGGTGTGCGGCCGCGCGTTCGCCGCCAGGAGGCACGCCGCCGTCGGCCGCACGAAGACGTCTCCCGACGCGATGACACGAATGGCGTCGATGAACTCACTCTCGGCCGCGTCTTTGGAGAGGAAGCCACTGGCGCCGCCTTCGAGCAGCGGGATGAGCCGCTCCTCCTCCGTGTGCATCGTCAGGATCAGCACCTTCGGGGGGTGTGCGAGCTTTGCGATCTCCCGCGTCGCAGTGGCACCGTCTCCGGCGGCCATGTCGAGGTCCATGACCACAACGTGCGGCGCACATTGCGTGATCGCGGCGAGTGCCTCGACGCCATTCGATGCCTCGCCGACGACCTCAATGTCAGGCACTCCTCCAAGCAGGCCGCGGAGTCCATCCCGGACGATCGTGTGATCGTCGACAAGCAGCACGCGAATGACCGACTTGCTCACTGGAATGCCTCGGCGTAGGTACCGCGGCGTAGCTTCGGTAACAACCAGGCTCGGGAGTGGAATCGGAGTCTTCCCGATGCCGTTTATCTCCATCGAAGCCATCTGTCCGATCGGGATCGCAGCCTTCACGTTCGCCTCCGGCTTTACTGTACACTCCACGATACGTGGGGTGGCGACTCGTACCAGCAGGGTACGACCCACACTGTGTCGGGGTTCTCACTACCACGAACACTGCGGCGACCAGAAGCCACAGGCAGCTCATGACCAGCATGGCCGCGTCGCCGCTGAGCATCGGACCGTTAGGCGTCGGCTCCGTGTAAGGATCCGGCTCCATGCGCCACCATGGCCACGCGAAACCGGCCAGTTGAGCGATGGCGCGCGGCGCGAGGATGCGTCGCTTCATGGTGCGTACTCCAGCAACATGGAGGTAAGAACCCCGACCCGATGTCGGCGGCGCTCCGATACCGAACGAGCGGAAGTGCGACCATCCTGCTAGTGAAGACTTTGCCCGATGAGGTCCCGTGCAGGACAGCAGATTCACCGGTTCGCTCAAGGCTTTTCACCTGACCCGGTCGTTCCATGGTCGGCGCGTAGTGGACAACGTGAGCCTCGTCGTGCGCCCGGGCGAGATCGTCGGCCTCCTCGGTCCGAACGGCGCGGGGAAGACGGTAACGTTCTCGATGCTCGTCGGGCTACTCAAGCCGCAGGGCGGGCGCATCGTCCTCGACGACGTCGACATCACCCGCCTCGCGATGCACAAGCGGGCGCGCCGCGGCCTCGTGTACCTCCCGCAGGAGCACTCACTGTTGCACGGCCTCACCGCGGAGGACAACGTCGCGGGGGTGCTCGAGTGCCGGGGGTTCGACCGCGTCGAGGCGCGCCGGCGGGCCATTGAAGTCCTCGGGCAGCTCGGCATACGGCACCTCGCCTCGATGCCTGCGGCGCGGCTTTCGGGAGGGGAACAGCGGCGACTCGAGGTCGCCAGAAGTCTGGCGCTCGAGCCACGATTCCTGCTCTTCGACGAGCCATTCGCCGGAGTAGACCCGCTCGTCGTAGAGTCGCTGCACCACATCCTGCTCGATCTTCGCTCGCGCGGCATCGGCATCCTGATCACCGATCACAACGTTCGCGAAGCGCTCTCGCTCTGCGACCGCGCCTACGTGCTCTTCGACGGACGGGTCCTCGCCGAGGGTACGAGCGACGAGCTCATCGCCAGAGAGGATGTGCGTCTCCATTTCCTCGGAGAGACATTTGCCGACGCTACGCCCGCGCTCCGATGAGTGGCTCGGGTTCCGTCGCTGCAAGCCTAACGCGTGCGTCCACGATCGTCGCGCCGCCCGGATGCACCACGATGGGGTTCAGATCGAGCTCGGCGATCTGAGGGAGATCCTCGACCAGCGCCCCGACGCGGAGGATGGCGTCGGCGAGCGCTCGCACGTCGTGCGCGGGGCCGCCTCGGTACCCGGAGAGCAGGGGATAGGTCTTGAGCTCGCGCAGCATCTCCGCGGCGTCGGACTCGGCCAGCGGGGCGAGTCGCACGGAGACGTCGCGGAGCAGTTCCACGAGTACGCCACCGGCGCCGACGGCCACGACCGGGCCGAACTGACTGTCGTGAACGACGCCGACGATCATCTCGACACCCGCGGGCGCCATCGCCTGCACGAGGAACCGGCCGCCCGGAGTATCCTGCAGGTGGAGACGCGTTGCCATGTCTCGTGCCGCGGATTCCACCTCGTCCGGACGGAGCGACAGACGCACGGCACCCGCCTCGGTCTTGTGAACGAGCCCGGGCACGACGGCCTTGATCGCAACCCGTTCGCTACCGAGATCCGCGGCGGCCTTCGCCGCCTCCTCTGCCGTCGCGACCACCGCCTGCGCGAGGAGCGGCAGACCGTAGCACGAGAGCAGCGTCCACACGTCGTCGGGCGCGAGCCATTCGTCGCCGCGGCCGAGCGCGGTCGCCACCAGAGCGGCGGCTGCGTCGCGCCGTACGTCGGGAAACTGCAGCTGGCGGGACAGGTGGCCGTGCCCGCCAGGCGCCGTACCGGGCGACGCGCGACAGCGCGATCGCTGCGTTCTCCGGAAACGCGTACGACGGAACGCGCACATCGGCGGCACGCAGCTCGGGCGGCACGCCGCGCGACTGCATGAAGACCGTGAGCACCGGCTTCGAGCCGCCTAACGAGCGAACGCCATCGACGATGGCGCGAGCGACATCGTCCGCCTTCGTGACCAGCGGCGGGATGAAGATCACGACCAGCGCGTCCACGGCCGGGTCGGACCCCACGAGGCGGATCGCCTCTCGATACTGGTCGGCACTCGCCGACGCGATCATGTCGACCGGGTTCTGGACGCTCGCTTCGCGAGGCAGCAGCGCCCGGAGTGCCGTCTCCGTCGCGGCGCCGAGCGCCGGGATCGTGAGCCCCTCGGCCTCGCACGCGTCGGCACAGAGAATACCGGGCCCGCCGGCGTTCGTCAGGATCGCGACGCGACTGCCTTTCGGAATGGGCTGGCTCGTGATGCAGCGACGCGACGTCGAACATCTCCGCGAGCGTGTTGGTGCGAATGACGCCGGCGGAGCGGAAGAGTGCATCGACGGTGACGTCGGACGCGGCAAGGAGCGCCCCGGTGTGAGAGCCCGCGGCGCGGGCGCCGGCGAGCGAGCGTCCGCCTTTCACCGCCACGATCGGCTTCCTCCGCGCGACTCGTCGCGCGATGCGCGAGAACTTTCGCGGGTTGCCGAAGGACTCGAGGTACAGGAGGATGACGTCGGTGTTCGGATCCTGCTCCCAGTACCGGAGGAGATCGTTCCCGGAGATGTCCGCCTTGTTGCCGACGGAGACGAACGTCGAGAGCCCGAGCCCTAACGCGCTCGCGTAATCCATGACGGCGACCCCGAGCGCTCCGCTCTGCGACATGAAGCCGACGCGCCCCTCGGTCGGAGGGACGGGTGCGAACGTCGCGTTGAGTCGCACCGCGGGGTCCGTGTTCACGATCCCCATGCAGTTCGGACCAATGAGCCGCATCCCCGCTGCCCGGCAGACGCGAACGAGCTCCTCCTGCCGCGCTCGCCCCTCGGCTCCGGTTTCCGCGAAGCCAGCGGAGATCACCACCAGCGCCCGGACTCCCTTGCGCCCGCACGCCTCGGCGGCCTCCACCACCCGATCGGCCGGCACGATCAGCACGGCCAGGTCCACCGCGCCCGGGACGTCCTCGACCGTCGGGTACGCGACGATGCTCTGCACCACCGGCGTGTTCGGATTGACCGGGAGCACTGGCCCCTCGAACCCGTAGCTCACGAGGTTGCGCAGCGTCTCGCCGCCAATGGTGCCGCGCCGCCGTGAGGCGCCGATCACCGCGACCGAGCGAGGGTTGAAGAACGCGTGCACCGCGTTCACGGCCGCGGTCCAGTCGCGCTGCTCGAACCGCTCCCGCGCCGACTCGGTGATTGCCGTCGGAAACTCGACGTGGACGCTGCCTCGCATCGCGTGAGTCCGGATGAGAAAGCCGGACTCACGAAAGACGGCCAGCATCTGGTGGTTCTCCGGGAGCACCTCGGCCTCGAAGGTCCGGATGCCGCGGTCGGACGCGAGCTGCGCGAGTTGGCCGACGAGGATCGTGCCCAGCCCTTGCCCCTGGCACGCATCGGCGATCGCGAAGCTCACCTCGGCACGGTCGTCGCGGACCCCCGTGAATTCGGCGTGACCCACGATGCGCTCCTCGCCACCAGCCGTCGCGATCAGAGCGAGCCCGCGTGTGTCTTCGACGTGCGTCTGCCGATGTGCCTCCCGCATCAGCGCGTCGTCGCCCAGGTGACCGCAGTAGCGGAGCCAGCGCGACTGTCGTGAGAGGCCGCGGAGGAATTCGCGAAGCGCTGGCTCATCGTTAGGGTGGAGAGCGCGCACGCCGATCACTGATCCGTCCCGCAGTACGACCGTCGTCGCGTGCGTGGGTGAAGGGTACCGGGAGGGAGACGAGTCAGCGCTGGCGACTGGGGGCTGGGTCATGAGACGCTCGGCCGGGGATCAAGGCGACACGGTGCGATCGACAATGTCGCTTGCGACGTCTATTCGCTATGGCGTGTCCGCACGACGTGATGGACTCGCCGGTGTGCTGACACGTGCTCGATGACTCGGCGGAGCTTGGCGGCCGCTTGGCGAGTCAGTGGCGGTACACGATCCACGCAGCATCCACAACGATGACACGGTGGTCGCGGTTGCCAGCAAATGTCGCCGAGGAACGGTGATGCCCGTCATGCGAGCGGAGTGCGCCGCGTCCGCCAGTGCCCCGCCGGGTCGTCGGCGCGTCCATCGGAGGGGGACGCTCGCCCAAGCCTCACGTGCCCCGCTGGTCCCAGTCTCCCTGGAGTCATTTGCGTATGCGCATCTCCATAGATCGCCTCACCGCAGTCCTCGCCATCGCGGTCGCCGGATGTTCGCCGAGCGGCGTCATTGTTCGCCAGCCGGCCGCGCCCCAACCGATGCCTGTGGTGGTGATCGACCCGCTCGATGTCGACATCGCCCGCCCGCATAACGGGAAGCTCTTCGTGCAGACCAACCGCGCGGCGTACGTCGCGATCTTCGAGATCGTTCCGGATCGCAGCGTCACGCTGGTCTACCCCGTATCCGCGCGGCAGCAGCGGTTCGTGGTCACGGGTCTGCGTGACGTTCCTGTATGGTGGGAGCCGTCGCGGGTGACGTATCGCGGCGCCGGGTCATTCGTCGTCGCCGCGCTCGCAGCCCACGCGGTACATCTACGTGCTCGCATCGGAGGAACCACTTCGAATCCCCGATGCGGCGTTCCGCGACGGCTACCTCTACCAGGCACTCGGTAACCAGGCCTACAGGGCGACGAATCCGTACGCGACGATGCGCGCGCTCGCTCGCGAATTCGTGCCGTCCGTCGCCGACGAGAGGTGGGCCGAGGACGCGTACGCGCTCTCGCGTTCGTATGCGACTGAGCGCTACGACGTGACGCGCGTCTACTGCCGGGACGGATCGGTGTACGAGGTACCCACCGAACTCGCGGACCACGTGTGGTGTCCCGCGTCCGCCCGCCAGGCGGATGGTCCTGGTCGCGTATCCGAGGTGGACCTGCCGCCGGAATCACGACGGCCACCGATGCGTCCGGACTCAGTGGTGGGCGACAACGGCCGGCGAGTGGCGACACGAGCGCGTGGGTCGAACGGGCGTGGGCCAATCGACCGGGTGAAGGAACCAGTGCAGCCGGAGAATCGGGGCAACGGTCGGACCGAGGACGATGAGCGTTCCAGGAACAACGAGACGAGGGATCGCCAGGAGAGTGGGTCGGAGGGTCGCTCGCACCGGCCTAACGACGCCCATGACAATGCCACGCCGAAGCAGCGCGGCCCGGAGCTGAAGGAGGCCACGCCGTTGCCCCACCGTCCGAGGCCGGTGCCGCAGCCGGTGGACAAACCGACGAAGGTAGAGAGCCCGGACAGCTCGACGAAGTCGGAGACCCCGGCGAAGCCAGACGGCACAGCGGAGACCAAGCCGGATTCGACCACCGAGGCGAAGTCGCAGGGTCCGGGCGAGAAGCGCGCGGAACCGGGGAAGAGGCGCGGTCGGCCGGACGCACCCGATGAGAAGTCGGCGGATCGCAATCGACGGCAGCCTGCCGACTCCAAGCCGGTGAGCTGATCGAGACGCCGGGCAGTTCCGGACCGGCTCCTCACGAGCCTAACGGCGCTCCGTGCTACTTCACGGCGAAGCGCACGGTTCGCAGAACGAGCATCTGCGTATCGGCAGACGGCGTGTCGGGCGACTCACCATTCAACCACACGTGAGGCGATTCCCACTGCGCCCCGACGTAGTTCTTGCCGTCGGATCGATGGCGCCACACGACGCCGCCACCGTGAATCAGGGAACGACCGGCTGCACACCTCCGGGCGGCAATACCTGCAGCTCGATTCCCGACGCCTGGGCCCCTGATCGATACACCCGCTGCGTCGCCTTCTTGAAGTCCGACGGTTTCGCGTGATAGATGTCCACGAACGTCTGCGGATTGCGATCCACCAACGGAAACCAGCTGCTCTGCACCTGGATCATGATCCGGTGCCCCTTCTTGAACGTGTGCAGCACGTCATCCATGCCGAACGTGACTCGCGTCGTTTTCCCCGGCACCAACGGCTCCGGACGCGAGTAGCTGTTCCTGAACTTGGCCCGCATCACATCGCCGCGCACGAGCTCCTGGAACCCGCCCTCCGCTGGCGCCCGCCTGACCACCTCCCACGCTGTCGGGATACACATTGATCACCTTCACGATCCAATCGCCATCCGTGCCGGTCGTCGACACGAACAGGTTCGGTTTGATCGACCCGGCAATCGTTAGGTCCTCGGACAACGGTTCGCTCTGATACACGAGCACGTCGGGTCGCTTTACGCCGAAGCGCTGGTCCAATGCCATGTAGTCCGGCTTCATCCCGGTGTCCTTCTCCCGAAGAAATGGCACCGGGTGCGCTGGATCGCTGACGTACTGCTCATACCCGGCCCCACCCTCGTCGCTCGACGGCCGCGCAAACGACAGCTTGCCGCCGGCGTGCAGGTACAGCGTCCGCCCCGTCGCATTCTTCGGCGGCCAGGCATTGAACGTCCGCCACCGGTTGGTTCCCGTCTCGAAGATCGTTGCTTCCGCCAACGCCGGCTCACCCGTGCCGGCGCCCTTCAAATAGTGTTCGAAGAACGGATACTCGAGGCTGTCACGAAAGTACTGGCCCGTCGTCGACCCGAATCGCAGGTCGCCGAGTGCGTCGCCCTGGCCGCGGCTCCACTGTCCGTGCGACCACGGACCGAGCACGATGCGGCTCGATGTCTTTGGACTCTGCTTTTCGATACTCTCGTGCACGACGAGCGCGCCGTGCAGGTTGTTCGCGTCGTACCAGCCACTCACGGCGAGAACGGCCGGCTTCACGTCACGCAGGTGCGGCCCGAGACGGCGCGCTGCCCAGAACGCGTCGTCGGTGCCGTGGGTCATCATGTCGTTCCAGAATGGCGCGGCACCCTTGATGTACTTCTTGTCCGCATTCTCCAGTGACCCCAGGTCCATGAAGAACGCGTAGCCATTGTCGGTGCCGAAGTCGAATCGTGCCGGACGTTCCGTCGTCGGCTTCGGTCGCGCGCGGCCGCTCGTCGTGAAGAAGTCGAACGCGCTCGCCAGCAGGAACGCGCCGTGGTGGTGAACGTCGTCACCGAGGAACCAGTCGGCCTGCGGTGCCTGCGGCGAGACGGCTTTGAGGGCGGGATGCGAGTTCACGAGCGACGCCGCCGCGAAGAAGCCCCCGTACGAGATGCCCCAGACGCCCACTCGGCCATTGTTGTGCGGGACGTGCGTCAGCAGCCAGTCGATCGTGTCGTACGCATCCGTGCTTTCGTCCGTTTGCGCAGCGCCGGCCATCCCCTTCCACGGCGTCATGTGCTTGAAGTCGCCCTCGGACATGAAGCGCCCGCGCACATCCTGGTACACGAAAATGAAGCCTTCGTCGGCAAAGCGCTGTGAGGGACCCACAGCGCGGGGGTACGCGTTAGGTCCGTACGGACCAACGCTGTAGGGCGTGCGCGTCATCATGATTGGATAGCGCCGGCTCGTATCGCGGGGCGCATACACCGCGGTGAACAGGTGCGTCCCGTCACGCATGGGGACGCGGACCTCGGTCTTCGCGTACCGAGCCTCGACCTGCGCCTCACCGCTGGTGACAGCCGCGATCGAGAGAAGAGTGACCAATCCGATCGAGCGAATCGTTCTCATGATGTCCACTGGGTGAGGTGGGTTCTCGCGTTCCGTATCGATTGCAGGCGCCGCAAACGTACCGCGCAGAACCAGCGACGACCACATCCCGGGTACCCTTGCATACCCGGTTTTGGTGTACCATCGTGGTATTCCTATCGACCTCAGTCGTCCCGCCCTACGCCCCGTTCCCACGCGGCCCCCCCGTTCCACAGGCCAGGCTATGCGCAGAATTCAGTTCGCGCGCGCGGTGCCATCCGCCGCCGCATTCCTCGCGCTCAGCACGCTTGCGTCGCCCGCGCTCGCCCAGCGAGACGGTGGACAGCCGGACTCACTCTACACCCGCGAGCATTACATCAAGGCCGAGTACATGGTGCCGATGCGCGATGGGGTGAAGCTGTACACCATTGTCTACACGCCCAAGGACACGTCGGTGTCGGTGCCCATCATGCTGGTGCGCACCCCGTACAGCATTCCGCCCTACGGGCTCACCGACTACAAGCGCGTGCTCGGCCCGTCGCCGGAGTTCGACCGCGACGGATACATCTTCGCGTTTCAGGACGCCCGCGGGAAATTCCGCTCCGAGGGGACGTTCCGGGTGATGAATCCCTACAAGCCCGTGAAGCGGAGCGCGAAGGACGTCGACGAGAGCAGCGACAACTACGACACCATCGACTGGCTGCTCAAGAACATTCCGCACAACAACGGACGCGTCGGACAGTGGGGGATCTCGTACCCCGGATGGCAGACCGTGATGGGCATGATCGCCGCGCACCCCGCGCTCAAGGCGTCGTCACCGCAGTCGTCACCGTCCGACATGTTCGTCGGCGACGACTTCCACCACAACGGCGCGTTCCGCTTCCAGTACACGTTCAACTGGCTGTCCGGCAATGCGCGCCCGCGCGGGGCGGCGCCGACCACCGAGCGCCCGCGCGGGTTCGACTACGGCACCAACAGCGGCTACGACTTCTTTCTCAAGGCCGGAACGGTCGCCGAGCATCAACGAGAAGTACTTCCACGATCAGGTGCCGACGTGGAACGATTTCCTGAATCACCCGAACTACGACACGTACTGGCAGGAGCAGAACGTCCTCAAGGACCTGAAGGGAATCACCCCCGCGGTGCTCAACGTCACGGGGTGGTTCGACCAGGAGGACTTCTACGGGCCGATGAGCATCTACTACACGATGGAGAAGAACAGCCCGACCACGCAGAGCACACTCGTCGTCGGCCCGTGGAACCACGGCGGCTGGGCGAGCGGCGGCGACTCACTCGGCGCCGTGAAGTTCGGCTCCTCCACCGGTGACTACTTCCGCAAGGAAGTGCAGTTCCCGTTCTTCCAGCACTACCTCAAGGACGCGCCTAACAAGCCGTTACCCGAGGCAGTCGTGTTCGAGAGCGGCACCAACGTATGGAAGACGTACGACAGCTGGCCGCCGAAGCAGGCGACCGCGCGAAGTCTCTACATGCACGCTGGCGGCAAGCTCGACTGGTCGCCGCCGCGGGATACGGGCTCCGTCTTCGACGCGTACGTGGACGATCCGGCGCATCCGGTCCCGTACACGAACGAGAAGCGTCCGACGCAGGGCTTTCTGTGGATGGTGGAGGACCAGTGGTTCGCGTCGACGCGACCCGACGTGCTCACGTACCAGACCGAGCCGCTCACGGAGAACGTGACGATCGCGGGACCGATCCTCGCGAAGATGCGCGTCGCGACGTCGGGCACGGACTCGGACTTCATCGTCAAGATCATCGACGTCTACCCCGACTCGCTGCCTAACACCGCCAACACCGCTGCCGGCGCGGACGCCGCGCGCGACCAGCGCATGCGCAACTACCAGATGCTCGTTGGGGCCGAGGTGATCCGGGGTAAGTACCGACGGAGCCTAACGAACCCGGAACCGATGGTCCCCAATCAGGCGACGCCGCTCGAGTGGGACCTCCGCGACAAGAACCACACGTTCCAGAAAGGCCACCGCATCATGGTGCAGGTGCAGAGCACGTGGTTTCCGCTCATCGACCGCAACCCGCACCAGTTCATGGACATCTACAAGGCGAAGCCGAGCGACTTCCGCAAGGCGACGCAGCGCGTGTACCGCTCGGCGTCACAGGCATCACACCTCGAGCTGAAGGTGATGCCGCAGCCGCCACTGCCGTGAGTCCGGCTTTCGTCCGGCTTCGTCCCCCGTCCGACCGGCTTCCGACCGGCTCCCATCTCCACCGCGTTCCCTGCTTTCGATGAGGCTCTGCACATGATCGCCAGACGGCTCGTCAGTTCGAAGATCTGCGCGTCGGCCGCGCCAGCCACCGTACTGCTGTTGTTGCTCACGGTGCCAGGGCTGCTGCGCGCGCAGGACGGCGCGGTTGCCGGAACGGTCGTCGCGCAAGGCAACCAGCGTCCGCTCGCCGGCGTGGAAGTCGGCGTCGTCGGCACACCCGCCAGAAGTGCAGTCACGGACGCCTCGGGCAGATTCCGCGTGACGGGCCTAACGGGACCGACGGTCGTGCTCAACATCCGGGCGCTCGGCTTCCGTCCCCAGACGGACACGGTGAGCGTCGGCACGACCGACCTGCGCATCGAGATGTCGGAGCGCGTCATCGAGCTGAACTCGGTGGTGGTCACCGGAACGGCGGGTGGCGCACAGGTTCGCGAGCTCGGGACGTCGGTCGCCGTCGTCAACGCGGCCGATATCCAGGCACAAACCGCGGTTCCGACGGTGCAGGGATTGATCACGGGCCGAGCGCCGGGGGTGGACGTCATCTCGGCGACGGGGCAGGTGGGGGCGGGCTCCCAGATCCGCGTGCGCGGCGTGGGCTCGTTCTCGCTGTCGGGGACGCCGCTCGTCTACATCGACGGCGTGCGCACCAACAACGGCCAGACCGGGCATCGTGTCGCGCTTCAACGACATCTCGCCCGAGGAGATCGCCAGCATCGAAGTGCTGAAGGGGCCGGCGGCGGCAACGCTGTACGGCACCGAGGCCGCACGCGGCGTGATCAACATCATCACCAAGCGCGGAGACGCCGGGATCGTCGGCCTACAACTTCTCGGCGCAGACTGGCAACATGTGGTTCGACAACGCCGAGGGCCGAATACGCACGAACTACTGGCTCAATCCGGTCACCAAGGATGTCTGGTCGATCAACATGGTGCAGACCGAGAAGGCACGCGGCACCCCGCTCTTTCGCACTGGCGACACGCACAACTTCAGCGCCAGCGCCAGCGGCGGCGCAGGGATCTACCGTCACTTCATCGCCGGTGAGTACAGCTCGGCTGAAGGCATCGTCACGTCGAACGAGCGAACGCAGAAGAACGCGCGCGCCAATCTCTCGGTCGTGCCGAGCAGCAAGTTCAGCATCGAGACGAGCGCCGGGTACCTGACGAGCAAGACGACGACGGCGGGCGAGGGTGGATCGGCGGGAGCGATCTGGGCTCAGCTCGCGTTGCCGCAGCGTACAGAGGCCGCGTGTCCGTACCTGTATCCCGCCGGCGCCGTCCCGCGGGAATGCGGATGGGCGCGCGGCAGCATCGTGTCGCCGCCGGAAGTCTACGAGCAGACCTCGAACTGGCAGGACGTGCGGCGGTTCACCGGCAGCGCGTCGCTCAAGTACGATCCGTTTACGTGGCTGTCGAACCGATTCCTCATCGGGACCGACTACACGATGGAGGACATCAACGTTCTGTTGCCGTACCAGACCGACTCGACCATCGTCTTCTTCCTCGGCTCGCGCTTCGATGGGAGGCGTGACGAAACGACGCAGCAGACGACGTACAACACGTATGACTACGCCGCGACTGCGAAGTACGGGATGTGGCGCGGCATCCAGGCGAAGTCCACGATCGGGCTTCAGTACTACACGAACAAGCAAACCTCGCTCTTCGCCAGCGGCCAGCATTTTCCCACACCCGGCGTCACCACGATCTCGGCCACGGGCTTGAAGGGCTCGCCGACGTCGAACCTGATCGCGAACAACACGTTAGGCAGCTACGCCCAGCAGGAGTTCGCGCTGAACAACCGGCTCTTCGTCACGGGTGCGGTGCGCGTGGACAACAACAGCGCATTCGGCAGCGAGGCGAAGTTCACGACCTATCCGAAAATCAGCGCCTCGTGGGTGGCGAGTGACGAGCCGTCGGTGAAGGCGCACACGCCTGGCTTCATCAGCGACTTGCGATTCCGCGGCGCCTACGGTGGCTCGGGCCAGCAGCCGCTCACCAACTCGGCGCTTCGTACGCTCGCACCGGTGGCCGGTCCGAACGGGCAAACGACACTGACGAACAGCACCATCGGCAATCCGGACCTCAAGCCGGAGCGTGTGTTAGGCACGGAGCTCGGCTTCGAGGCCGGGATGTTCGGCGACCGCGTCGGCGTCGACCTCACGCTGTACCGCGACGTCTCGCACGACGCGATCCTCGCGAGCACTGTCGCGCCGTCGACGGCGTTCGGCGCGAGCACACAATTCATCAACGCGGGGCAGATCGACAAGAAGGGCTACGAGTTGGCGCTGAAGGGTCAGGTCTTGAACGCGCGCAGGTACGGCTGGGACATGCAGTTCAACGTCGCCGGCACCAAGGCGGAGATCATCAAGCTGGGCTCCGGCGCTGACACGTCGATCAACGTCACCGGCGGCAACACGTCGGTCGGGACGGTCGGCGTCGTGTTCCACCGCGTCGGATACTCGCCGTTCGACATCTTCACGTATCGCGTCGTGGGCGCGACGTACGATCCAGCAACGAAGAAGGCCACTAACCTGACCTGCGACGATGGCAAGGGTGGAACAGTCGCGTGCTTCTTCCCGGGGTCGTCATCGCTGCAGGCCCCGCTGGTGAACGTTGGCCACTCGCTGCCGACGACGACCGGATCGTGGATCAATACGTTCCGCTTCAGCAACTTCCGTCTGTACGCGATGATCGATTTCCAGCGCGGCTTCAAGAAGACCGATACCAACTACGAGCAGACGTGCCAGGTGTTCGGCGCGTGCCTCGAGAACATCAATCCGGAGCAGTACGATCCAGTTCAGGTCGCGCACGCGCAGAACGGCAGCGGCCAGCTGCAGGACTTCTACATCCGGTCAGGGAACTTCGCGAAGCTGCGTGAAGTGTCGCTCACGTACGACGCGTCGCCGCGCACAGCGCGCTACGTCGGCGCGAGGTCGATGGCGGTCACGCTCACCGGTCGGAACATGCACATGTGGACGAGCTACACCGGGCTCGATCCGGAGAACAGCGTCAACGCCGAGGGTGGCATGAGTCGCAACCTCGCGACGGATCAGACCGAGTATCCGCAGCTCGCCACCGTCCTCATCAGCTTCCGGCTCGGGTACTAGCCGCACTAGTTCGGGACCTAACGATGCGGGGCGCACGCGCGTGCCCCTGTGCCTAACCCTGGTACTGTGACTTCCATGCCAAATAGAAATACCTGCGATACGTCGTCCACGCGGCATCGCCGCACGCGGGGCGCGGGACGAGCACTGCTCGCCGCGCTGGCCGCTGGCGTGTTCGCCATCGCGTGCGACACGTCGAAAATGCTCGACGTGCAGGCGCCGAACTCCGTGCCGGTGGACATCTACTCGGATCCCGCGTTCGCCACGCTGATGGTCAACAGCGTGATCGGCGACTTCGAGTGTGCGTTCGGCTCGTTCGTGGTGGCGGAAGGGTTGGCCACTGACGAGCTGCACGACTCCGCGCTGAACAACGGCAACTGGAACATGGATCGGCGCGACAATGCGTTCACATCCGGCTTCTACGGCGTGAGCTCGTGCACCACGGTCACCGGTATCTACACGCCGCTGTCGACGGCGCGTGGCGAGGCCGATGCCGCGATCAACCAACTGAAGGAGTGGACCGTTGCGCAGGTGCCCAACATCAAGACGCTCGAAGCGCAGGCGAACCTCTACTCGGGGTTCAGCTACGCGACGTTAGGCATGTCAATGTGCCAGGCCGCCTTCGACAAGGGCCCGCTGGTGAACCAGATGGGGATGTTCGCGCTGGCGGAGCAGCGCTTCACCACAGCGATCGCCGCGGCGCAGGCGGCATCGCTGACGAACGTGTTGAACGCCGCCTACGCGGGCCGAGCGCGGGTGAGATTGTACCAGCGGAACACGGCGGGTGCGATCGCCGACGCGCAGCTCGTGCCGGCGGGGTTCGTGTTCAACGCCGCCATGGATGCAACGAACGCGCGGCGCTTCAACCACATCTACACGGCGATCTCGACGTCAGGGGCGCTCACTGTCGAGCCCACGGCGCGTGCACTCACGACGGAGACCGGCCAGGTCGATCCGCGCTCGGCGACGATCAGGCTGAACACGGCGCCGGCGGATGGGCTCAACCAGATCTACATCCCGACGAAGTACAATGCCGCTTCGCTGGCCGCCGGCCAGTCGATTCCGCAGCCGATCACGCGTTATGCGGAAGCGCAGTTGATCCTCGCCGAAGCGCAGGGTGGGGCAAACGCCGTGAACATCATCAACACCATGCGAGCGGCGGCGAGCCTGACTCCGTACAGCGGGCCGACGGATGCCGCGTCGATCAAGACGCTCATCGCGAACGAGCGGCAGCGCGTGCTGTTCCTGGAAGGATACCGGGGGTACGACATCGAGCGGTTGAATCTCGCGCTGGTGCCTGCGGTCGGGTCGCCATACTTGCAGGGTGGCGTGTACGGTGGAACGGTCTGCTTCCCGCTGCCGGACATCGAGAAGAACAACAATCCGAACGTTGTGGCCGCGGACATCATTACTGGGGTGCGAGGCGAATTCACGCCTCCTTAGTCGAGGACATTGCTCTCGATTGCGGTGCCGATGGTGCTCCTGTGGGGACTGGTGCGCGGGTGGGGGTGGGCTCGGACGTGGACGTCCGTCTCGCTCGGACTCGGAGCGGTGGCGGCGACGGTCGGCGTGCTCATGGCCGACACGGCTCGCCCACCGTTTCGCGAGCGGGCTCACCGCGGTCGCGTGGGCGCTCGCCTGCGGCGTGCTCTCCAAGTCGGAGTCGATCGACGCGTACTGCGAGGAGCGACAGGCGTAGATGCGCGGGTTCGTGCGCGCCTACACCGCGTATCCCGCCGCGCTGGGCGTACGTTAGGCGCTACTTCACAATCGGAGGTGCAAGACGATGACTCCCGAGCAGTGCCGTTCCCTCGTCGACGCGATCGCCACCGCCGCCTCTATCGACGTCCTCGCCGAACTGCGTCGCGAGGTCCGGCGCGAGCAGGGGTTCGACGCCCGCACCAGCTTCGTCGACGTGCTGATCGACATGCGGCGGGAGAAGCTCGCGCGACAAGCAGCCGACACGACCGGCGCGCGGACGGCCTGACTGGCATGTCGTCGGTGGTGCCGGCAACGAGAACGCTTCCAGGCGGTGAGCTGCTAGCCGTCTTCCAAAAGGTCATCGAGCGCCGCGGCCCAGCGCCCCTCCGCTTCGAGCTCGTCGCGGTGGAAGCCGCGCAATGTGGCCAACATCAGCGCGGAGAGGAGCACGTCCGCGCGGGCCATGGCGCGCGCACGGAGTTGGAACGACGCCCGATTGCGAGCCGCGCTCCAGAGCGCCAGGCGCAGAAGGTAGTGCTCATGCACGAGCTCGTCTTCCGTGAAGCCTTGGCGTCGCCTGTCTGCCCCGTGCGTAGCCGCAGCGCGGACAGCGTCAGCGCGCGCCGCTAAGTCGGGCGGTTCGCTGATCGTGCCGCGTAGCGTCGCCTCCATGAGCGGTGGGACGAAATCAATGCGTTCTGCCTCGGGGAGCCGCGACCATGGTGGCCCGACGCCGAGTTGCGCCCACTCGGCGACGGCCCGCGACAGGTACCGCTGAACGTCTTCGGCCGGGTCTTGCATGGCGGTCTCCGGGGCGGTACCTGCCGTTCGATTTACGAGCCAGTGTGTATCTATAAGGTAGGCGCGTCCGTGTGGGGCGCGCCATACGTTACCTCGTCGAAGCCGTAGCTCGACCGTTGCCAGGATGAGCTCGACGAGCCGAGCAGCACGGAGCTTCAGCTGCCGCTCAATGGTGGCTGATCCCGCGCCTCGGGCCTCCCGCTCGCGCGACCGGAGTACCGTGCGTCCTCGACGTGCCACGTTAGGTGGATCGATCACGACACGGCTCGTTAGGTTACGAGGGGCAGCCACGCACGGGTTCCGTGTTGTAACCGGTTGCGTCCGAAGGGACCGACGCAAACAGGTGTTGCTGCGATAATTCCGTCCCTTTCGGCTCGCTCGTCGTTAGGGTCGAGTGTCACGTCCGGGGTGGCTTGTCGCCGCGGCCAGGGCGTCGTATCATCTGCCCCGGAGCGTCGCACGAGGCAGCGCCTCGTCAGCGCATGGTGTGGTGGGACGGCCTGCCCCGATGCTGGCACCACGCCTGGAGGCCGACTGGGGCGGGGGGCCGTTCTGAGATGATGCGCATCGTTGTCGCGGGAGACATTCGCCTGTACCGTGATGGGGTCGCCCTCCATCTCGCGCATGAGCCGGAGTTCGGCGTCGTAGGTGTTGCCTGTGACCGCAGCGAGTTGATGCAGCGCGTGCGCGAGGAGCGCCCGGCGATCGTCGTACTCGACATGGCGATGGCCGAGAGCCTCGAAGCGGTGCGCGAGCTGTGGCGTGAGGCGCCTGAGGTGAGTGTGATCGCCATCACAGTTCCGGAGCTCGAGGGCGCGGTTATCGCCTGTGCCGAGGCCGGGATCGCGGGGTATGTGCTCCGGGAAGGGTCGCTCGACGACCTCCGACGGGCGATCGACAGCGTGGCGCGCGGCGAATCCATAGTGTCACCGAAGATGGCGGCCAGTCTCCTTCGCCGCGTCTCGACGCTGGCCGCCGACCGCGCTGCACCGCCGGCGATCGAGGAACTGACGGTTCGCGAGCGCGAGATCGTGGGGCTCATTGAACAAGGACTTGCGAACAAACAGATCGCGGCGCGGCTCAACATCGAGTTGGCCACCGTGAAGAACCACGTGCATCGCATCCTCGAGAAGCTGGACGTCACCCGGAGGGGCGAGATCGCGGCGCGCCTCCGCCATCAGGGCACGAGCTCGTCGGGATTCCAGCTCGAGTCGTGGCCGCAGCCCGAAGCAGAGCCGGACGTCGCCGTAAACATCGCGAACATCGCGACGCTGGAGGTCCGTTCAGGATCTAGTTCCGCCGCTGAACCCTAGTTGATCCTTCGGGTTCATTCCCCGTGTTAGCCTCGCGTCCGACTATGCGGTGTTTTCGAACGCGCGGACGCGATGACGGCAGAGCTCGACCTCACCGAAGCATCGGCAACGCCAGAGGCGCTCGCCGGGCTCCTTCCCTCGTTGCGGCGGCTCGACCGCTTGCTGGAGCGAGCGGCGGCAGGCGTGCCAGCCGCGTACGGTGAGCACGTTCCGAACGATCGCTTTCGGGGATTGTACGTCGGCGAGGCGGACCTCGGGCCGCTCCTCCAGCGGGAGCCCGGAGCGCCGGCCTTCGGCGGTGCTGACGTCGAATGGCGTGAGGACGAGACGCAGGCTCCCGATTCGCGTCTCGCTCGATTGGCCGACGAGCATGAGCTGACGCCGTTCGATCTCGACGTTATCGTCGTTGCACTCGCCGTCGATATCGACCTGCGGTACGAGCGGTTCTACGCCTACCTGCAGGACGACGTCACGCGGCGTCGCCCCACGGTCGACCTGGCGCTCAACCTCTTCTGCGCCACCGCCGCCGAGCGAATAGCGCGGCGCGCGCATTTCGCGCCGGACGGAGCGCTCGTTAGGCATCGCCTGATCGAGCTGGTGGGCGACTCGAACGGGTCCCCTGCTCCAGCAGGTGATCGCGCTGGACGAGCAGGTCACCAATTTTCTCATCGCTCAGGCCGTGCTCGACCGTCGTCTCGCGACAGTGTGCCGATACGACTTCGATCCGCACCAAACCGCCGGCGCGGATGCGTCCGACGACGATCGGGTCCGCGTGCTGGCGGAGGCGGTGCGGAGCGCAGCCGACCGGGGCGGTGGATTGCGTGTGCGCCTCCACGGCGTGCGCGGGGCTGGAAAGCGGCGTTTCGCCGCCGCTGTGGCCGCGGCGGCGGATGTACCGCTGCTCATCGCGGACCTTGGCGCGATCGTCGACGAGCGTGACCCCGAGCGCACGCTCGCGCCTCGCGCTGCGCGAAGCCTCGTATCGCGAGGCGGTCGTGTTCCTCCGCGACGGTGACGCATTGCTCGCCGACGGGCGCGAGCGACTGCGCGATCGGCTCGAGGACGTCATTGCGCGCGAGCCGAGCAGCGTTGGTGCTCGCGTCTGAGCGCGCTTGGCCAGCCGACGCGCTGCCCGAGGCCATCGAGATCGCGCTCGCGCTTCCCGACGCGCAACGCCGCGACGCGCTCTGGCGGCGGGCGATAGCGGACACCGGGCACACGATCACCGGCGCGACCGCGGCTGCAGTCGCGGCGCGCTTCCGGCTGACTCCCCACCACATCGCCGCCGCGGCGACGAGCGCGGCACGAGGCGTGGAATGGCGGGCCATGCTCGACGAACGCGACGCGCCGGACGCAATCGCGGCCGAGTACGTGTTTGCCGCGGCACGCGAGCAGTCGCGACGCGAGCTCGCCGCACTCGCCGCGCGCATCGAGCCGGTGCATCAGTGGGAGGAGCTGATCCTGCCTGACGACTCGCTAGAGCAACTGCGCGAGATGGCGAGGCGGGTGGCGCACCGCGAGCAGGTGCTGGGCACGTGGGGGTTCGCGGCGCGGCTCCCGCGCGGGCGCGGTGTGAACGCGTTGTTCAGCGGACCGTCCGGGACCGGCAAGACCATGGCCGCCGAGATCCTGCGCAGGCGAGCTGGGATTGGACCTGTACCGTGTCGAGCTGGCGGGCGTGGTCAGCAAGTACATCGGGGAGACGGAAAAAAACCTCGACCGCATCTTCGCGGCAGCGGAGGGATCGAACGGGATCGTGTTCTTCGACGAGGCGGACGCGCTGTTCGGGAAGCGGTCGGAGGTCCATGACGCACATGACCGGTACGCGAACATCGAGATCAGCTACCTGCTGCAGAAAATGGAGTCGTTCGATGGGATCGCGATCCTCGCGACGAATCTGCGCGGAAATCTCGATCAGGCGTTCGTGCGGCGACTGGCCTTCACGGTGCACTTCCCGTTTCCGGACGAGGAGAGCCGACGGCGGATCTGGCGGAACGTGTGGCCGTCCGCTGTTCCGCTCAATGCCACGGTGGACTTCGACTTCATGGCGCGCCAGTTCTCGTTGAGTGGAGGCAACATCCGGAACATCGCGCTGGCGGCGGCATTCCTCGCCGCCGAGCGTGGTGATGCCGTCGCGATGCGCGACCTGATCGCGGCGACACGCCGGGAGTATCAGAAGTTGGGGAAGACGCTGACCGAGGCAGAGCTAGGCGGCCGGGCTGCGGAAGGTGGTGCGTGAAGCGACCGCCTACGACGTCACGCCTCACGCCGAGGCACCCTGCGACGCGCGAGGAGCAGGGTGCTCTTCGCAGTCATTCCGCGGCCACGAGCGGAGGCATTGGGCGCGTGCTCGCGCTCGCTCGCCGCCTCGGGAATCAGGCGCTCGAGCGGGTCCTCGGCCAGGGGATTCACCACCACGCGCCTAACGCTTCGGCGACGGGAGGCGTCGATCAGCCTACCGTGGCGCGACTGGCTGGCGTCATGGGCGGGAATCTCTCCGATGTGCGGGTGGTGGACGATGCTGCATCGCACGCCGCGGCTCAAGCGTTAGGCGCCACGGCGCTCGCGGCCGGCGATACGGTGCTCCTCGGCCGCGACGCGCCGCCGCCGTCGAGCCCGGCGCGGGAGCAGCTACTGGCGCACGAGCTCGCACACGTGGCGCAGCAGCGCGAGGCGGGCGCGGTCAGGGACGGCGTGAGCACAGCGGGCGACGCACACGAGCGCGCTGCAGACGCGGCGGCGGCGCACGCGATCCGCGGGGAGAGCGCCACCGCCGTGGCGGCTGGTGCGCCACCCGCGGTGCAACTGCAGAAAAAGAGCGATGAGCGCGCCGGACTCGATCGGGCGGCAGCGCAGCAGCGACTCGAGGCGTATTTCACGCGCGTGCTCGAGCAGCAGGGTGGCAAGTCCGTGGCGATGACGGAGGACGTGAAGGGTACGCTCCGCCGGATCTTCCTCAACGACCTGCCCGGACTCCTCAAATTCGACACGTTCCTAACGCGGACCGCGTTTCCAGGGTCGCCAGCCGAACTCGCGACGGCGGTCGCGCAATATCTGCCGGATCCGATCGACCCTGCCCGGTTGGCGCACCTGGATCTACCTGGCCCCGCATCCACGAAGCTCGGGCGAGTCAAGGACCTCGCGAAGAGTACCGAACCGTACGTCTCTCCCGACACGCAGCGGCAGCAGTGGGAGTTCGACCGTCAGGCAAAGGAAGCTCGCCGCAACGACAAGTCGGTCGTCGGTCCCTTTGGCGTGGACCTCAACCGCGTGCTGAACATCGGGAAGGGGCTGTCCAAGGCGCTCGAGGAGCCGAAGCGCCGTCCGAAACCGAGCGCGCCTAACGCCGCGCTCGACGCGGCGATCGCGAGCATCGGTCCCAATGCGCTCACACCCGTTGAAGCACGAGGTGGGCCGAAGGCAAACGAGTTCGCGGATCCAGAGCTGGTGGCCCGCGCGATCGCGGCGGACCTCGACCGCGCGCAGGCGGCGAAGAACCGCAGCATCACGCTGCGACTGGATGCGGTCTACGCCGGTGTGAAGGATCGCGAGGTGATCATTGCCGAAGTCGCACGGATAGCGCGGCTCGTGCGCGACGCGCTGCCGCACCGGGCGTCGGAGGTTCAGGCGATCGACCTCTATTTTGGTGACAAGATGGTCCGGCGTGTCTCGCTGGCGGGAGCGGCGGAGAAAACGGAAGGGAGTCAGTGAGCGTCGAGCGGCTTCGTGGCGCGGCCTGACAGCCGTCCGGGTCGTGCGCGGACGACGGAAGAGCTGCGCATACGGACGTCGCCACCTCCCGCGAAAGTCGGTGATGATGCCACGGCACGCGCGTCGTCTCCAAGCGGCAAAGCGGGGAATGGCGTCGAGTCGCAGCTATCGAGGGCGCCGGGGAACGCACGTGCGTCGGAGGGCGCCGACGTAGCGAGGACCATCGCGCTGCAACAGACTGCGGGAAATCAGGCGGTGGGTGGCCTGCTGCGGCGTGCGACGGGTGCGGCGGCTCGGCAGCCCGCGGTGCCTAACGGCGCCGAGGCCAGCGATCCGCTCGAGCTCGACGCCGATCGGAAGGCGGACCAGATCGCAATGCGTTGGGGGGCCGGGTTTGCCGATCCCCGTGATGATGACGGGGCGCCGGCGGACGCAGGAGAAGGCGCGCCGATCCCGCCGGGGCTGCGGAGTGCCGCCGAGCCAGTGCTGGGCAGTGGGCTCGCCGACGTGCGGGTGCACACCGGCTCGGAGGCCGGGTCATGGACGACGGCGCTCGACGCGATGGCGCTCACGGTCGGCCGCCACATCTATCTCCCGCGGCAGCACTTCGTGGCCGCCGGGTTCGAGGGGCGTCACCTGCTCGCGCACGAACTGGCGCACACGGCACAGCAGGCGTCGTTAGGTGCGTCATTCGTGCAGTGCGGTCCTAGCCCGGCGAAAGGCAAGAAAAGGGGTGGGAAGCGGAAGGCGAAAAAGCCAGTCAAGGTGCAGCGCGTCACATTCTACGTGGACCTCAGCAAGGTCGTGTTCTACGTCGAGGGCGACAAGGTCATCGTCCTGAACACCGACTACAACGGCAAGCCAAGGGCGGGCTCGTATATCGTCCGCCGGACGAAGGGGGAGAACATTCCCACCGAGCAGATCGGCGGGACGCCTAACGAAAAAGGATGGGCCGTCGAGTGGACCGAACCTCCTGAAACGCCGTTCGAGTACGCGCCGTCGTATCAGTTCGGCATTCGGTCCGGCCGTCCCGGCGGCGGTTCCGGGTCGGGTGAGGGCGGTCTTGGTGATGCGGCGTCCTCGGGACGCGGGGCAGGCGCGGGCGGCGGACAGGCGAAGGACGGTGACAAGGAAGGCGGCGCGGGAGAGAAGGAAGGAGCCGGGACCGGCGCGTCCGAAGGCATTGAAGGGAGCGCTGGTGCCGGCACGCAGGGCGGCGTGGGCAAGGCGGCGGGCACAGGGGCGGGCGACAAGGACGGGCTCAAGGGCGGCAACGCAGGCGCTGGCGGAGCGGGCGGGCAGGCCGACCCCAACGCGCACCGCCTAACGGCACGCGAGGAGGCGCTGTGGCGCGACCTGTACGAGAAGATGACGGGGGCGCCGCCGGAAACATCAACGATCCGCTCGAACTGATCCGGCTCTACGAGATTCTGCGTGAGCGGGTGCAAGACCCGAAGTTCTCTACCAAGGGTGAGCCGTGGACCGAGTTCGCGAAGTTCCTCGACAAGAACCGCGACAAAATCGAGGGCATCATCCAGAGCGGCCCCGGCGGGCTGACCGCGCCGAAGATGGAGGAGATCATCAAGGAGTACGGAAAGTTCATCGCCGGTGAGCCCGACCAGGACAACAGAGAGGCGCTCAAGAGCGTCGAAGACTTCGACAAGGAGTTTCAGTACGATCCCGGATGGGCACAGCTCTCTCGCGCTGACCGGAAGCTGCTCCTCGAATACGCGAAGCTGACGCCCGACCAGGTGGGTCACAGGAAGGTCGAGTTCCCGCGCATCACGACGAGCATGAAGATCGTGATGGCGCTGAAGGCATCGGTGAAGAGCTGGCCGGGGGAAATCGCTGACGCGGCGTTCCACGCGTTCACGGACCCGGGATTCATCATCACGCTCATCGTGATGATGGCGATCTACGTCGGGCTGTGGCTCACCCCCGACCCGAGCTTCGTGACGAAGATCGCCGCGGGCACACTGACCGTCACGCTGCTCCTCCAGTTCGCGTGGGAGGACATCTACGGGCTCGCCGTGGCGTGGAGCAATCTGTCCGACGCGTGCGCGGCGGCCACGCAGATGTCCGAGCTCCAGGCCGCGGGAGACCGCTTCGCGAAGAAGGTCGGGCAGGTCGGCTTCGACATCATCTGCTTCATCGTGATGGGTCGCCTCGCGAAGCGCGTCGGTCCGAAAGTGCAGAAGATCGCCGGCGAGCGGCTGGTCGCGAACGCCAAGGCACAGGTGACGGCCGCGGAAGCGAAGCCGGGGTCCGGCGTCAAACCCGCGGAAACGGCCGCATCGCGCACGGCGCTGAGTGACGCGAAAGCGAAAGCCGCATCCGACACGCCGACGGCGACGCTCGATGCGTTAGGCGATTCGCTACCCAAGTCGGCGAAGGATGGACTCGCCTCGCTTCGCAAAGCACAAGGCGACGCGAAGGCGTTGGCCGAGGTGGAAGCCGACGTGGCGGCGGGACGCGATCTCTCGCATGCGCTCGCCGAGCGTGGCATGTCGGCCGAGGCAAGGGCGGCGGCACGAGCGGACGTGTCAGCCGCGAACGAAGCCGTGGGGCGGGCGGACGCGAAGCTCGCGATGGCGAAAGCTAAGGCCGACATCGCCACCGCCGAACGCGCCGCCGCCGCGCAGGCGGAAGTGCTGGCGGCGGCCGGTGAGCTGGCGAAAGCACGCGGAGCGCTCACCGCTGCCGAAGCGAAACCGGGGAGCGGCGTGGCCAAGGCCGCACCGGCCGGAGCCGGCACCACGCTTCTCGACACCGCGAAGGCGACCGCGAAGTCCAAGACACCATCCGCGGTGCTCGACGAGCTCGCGGCGAAACTTCCCAAGGATGCGCGCCAGGGGCTCGCCGCGTCCCGCAAGTCCGGGAACGACGCGAACGTGCTTCGTACGCTCGAGGCGGAGGCCGCGAAGGGTCTCGACATCACGCGGTTGCTCGTCGAGAAGGGGACGACACCGGCGCAGCAAACCGCGGCGAAGGCCGACCTGCTGGCGGCAGAAGCGAAGCTCGCGCGCGCGGAGATGATCAAGGCGGAGACGTTCAAGGATCCGGCCGTTCGCGCAGAGGCGCGCACGAACGCGATGCGGCGTCTGAAAGCACGGCTCCACGAAGCCGGGATCCTCGACAATCCGAAGGTCGCGAAGGCAATGAAGGGCGGCGACGTCACCGAGCTCCGCGGCGCGATCGGCGAAGCGCTCGGCCGCGCGCAACTCGCGGCCGAGTACCCGGCGAGCAAGGGTTACCGCATCCTCGCGAACATCGGCGTCGCGCGCGAGATCCCCGGGTACAAGACCATCGCCGAATGGCAGGCCGCCGACATCAAGGCGGGAGGCAAAGGCAACACCGCGAAGCTCGTGCAGCACAAGGGCAAGGTGTACGAGATGATCGGTGAGGTGGATTCCCTCGTGGTGAAGGGGGGCGGCAAAGGGAAGAAGTCGACCATCGTCGCGGCGGAGGAAGTGAAGAGCGGCGGGGAGACCGCCGGCAGCGCGACGAAACAGGTCAAGCAGGTCATCAAGGGGCTCGCCGACATTCAGGCTGGAGCGACGGACGTGAAGGTGTTCGAGCGTCCAGGGAAACATAAATTCGGCAAGGAGCTGACCGATACGCTCGACCTGTCATCGTTAGGCACGGTGGACAAATTCGCGCGCGGGCCAAGAGGGAGAGAAGGCTACGGCACCAGGCAGCTCGGCTACACCACGGATGTCCTCGAAGCGGTTGCCAGGAACATCGTGAAGGAAGGCCTGCCTCCCAAGGGTCCGCAGAAGGTCGTTCCGCAGGCCTTCCCGAAAGGCGAGGAAGAGGAAGGCGAGAACGCCGTGGAGGAAGAAGCGAAGGAACCGGCCGGCGCGTCGCGCTGAGGTGTAGTCCACGCGCTGAATCCTTTTGGGTTCTCTCGATTCATGTCGCGCGCGTGGCGCGGCGGGCACCTTGGGCGCGCACTGCTCTCGGAGTCCACTCTGTCGCCGATCAGGATTCTGCTCGCTGCCATGCCAGGCATGATGCGCGACATCGTCGAGATGGCCATCCGCTCACAGCCCGACATGGTCATCGTCGGCCTGCTGAGCGTAGTCGCCGCGCGCGACGCGTTGACCGATGCCGTGCGCCGGGGACGACCCGACGTGGTCATCGTGGGCCTGGAGGCGGACACGGAGCCGCACGCGTGTGAGGCCCTGCTCTACGACCACCCGCGCGTTCGCCTCCTCGAGGTCATCGACGGCGGCCGGGCCGCAACGCTCTGCGAGCTGCGGCCGCATCGCGTGCCGATCGACAACGTGTCACCGGAAGGTCTCGTTGGCGCGATCCGCGCCGCGACCAGGGTCGGGATGTCCTGATGCTGCGATTGCTCGACATCATGATCCGCGACCTGCTGGTGGCCGAGTTGCCCGCGCTGGTCACCGACCAGCAAGTGCGCTTCCAGCCGCCGGACGCGCAGTTGCGCACGGACGTCGCGAACCTGGCCGCCGTCGCGCTCGACATCTATCTGGTGGATCTGCGCGAGAACCGGAAACTTCGCTCCAACGAACGCGTGCGGTCGACGAACGGCGATGGCTTCGTCACCACGGAGCGGTTGCCCGATCGCGTGGACTGCCACTATCTGATCAGTGCGTGGAGCCCCGCGCAGCTCGCGTTGCCGATCGTCGATCCGACGCTCGACGAGCACGCCCTCCTGTACGAGACGGCTGCGGTGCTGATGCGGGCGGGCGCGCTCAATCCGTCGCGCGTCTACCTGCCCGGCGCGCCGGCACTCGCCGCGTGGCCAGCGCGCTTTCGGGATATCGACCTCGGCTCGACGGTGCTTCCGCCTGAAGGATTCGGGCGGCTCTCCGAGTTCTGGACGACGATGGGGCAGGATATACGCTGGAAGCCGTGCCTCTACCTCATTGTCACGCTACCCGTGGCGCTGGTGCAGGAGGTGGCCGGTCCGATGGTGACGACGACGTTCACTGACCTGCGCGTTACCGCGGCCGCGGCGACGAGCGAGATGTGGCTGGGCATCGGCGGCCAGGTGATCGATGCGCGCACTGACCCTGGCAATCCCGTGCCGGTACCTAACGCCTGGGTGCGGCTCGAGACGCTCGCCGGCACGCCGGTGGGACTGGCGCAGGCGAGCGAGACCGGCCGGTTCACGTTCGAGCGACTGCGGGCCAGCCAGTACCGGATCCGCGGCGTCGCGACGGGGCTCGCCGAACAGACACGGACGGTGGACGTGCCGAGCGAGACGGGCGAGTACGACCTGCGGTTCACATGAGCGCAATCCGCGAGGAGTGGACAATGGCGGTTCAGACTTCGTATCCCGGCGTCTACATCCATGAGTTCACCCCCGGCGCACCAATCCAGGGCGTGGGGACAAGCACGGCGGCGTTCCTCGGCATCGCCGCACGCGGCGAACTCGACACGCCGACGAAGGTCACGAGCTGGGACCAGTTCCGACAGACGTTCGGCGAGCTGCCGGCGGCCGGATTCTTTCTCTGGTACGCGGTGCGCGGGTTCTTCGAGAACGGTGGGCAGGTGTGTTACGTCGTCCGCGTGAGCAACGGCGACTACCAGGAACTCGCGCTGGTGGACCGGAGCGCCGCCGGCAATGACATCATCCGCGTCCGCGCGCGACAGCCCGGAATTCCGGCGACGGCCATCCAGATCACCGTCGCCGACCACCACGAGCTCACGACCGCTGACACGTCCGTCTTCCAGCCGCAGGGCACGCTCTCGGCCGCGGTGGCCACCCGCACCATCGCGTTAGGTGTCGGGGAGGGCGCGCGCTTTCGGCCGGGCGACGAGGTGACCGTGGCCGGCGGTGGGCAACGTGCGACAGTCGTCCGAGTGACCGGCGACTCGTTGCGAGTCGACCGCGACATTACCGGGGCGATTGGGGACACGCTGCAGCTCGCCAATGCCGCACCGGGGACGCGGGTCATCCGCCTGTCGTCGACAGCGCCGACCATCTCGACCGGCCTCATTCCGGGGGCGATGCTCACGATCGACGACGGCACGAATGCCGACTCGCAGATCGTCGAGTCCGTGCAGACGGAATTCCTCGGTGGCGGTACAGTGACGTATCGGGTGACGTTCCGCGAGGGGATTCGCATCCCGCTCTCGCTCGACCCGGCGACGCCGGCCACCGTGCAGTCGGAGGAGTTCGACCTGACGGTGGCGCAGGGCGCGGGAACGACGCTACAGTGCGCTTGGCACGGACGCGACGCACCCGCGCTTCTTCCTGCGCGTGGTGAACGGCGACCCGAACGCGCTCGTTAGGCTCGAGCTGGTCGAGCCTCCGCCGCCGGCGATGGCGCCCGACAACCTCCCGCTCGCGGGCGGTCCGACCGCGCTGACGGGCGGCGCGGCCGAGGACCTGACGACGCTGGCGAGCCAGGACTACCTGGACGCGCTCGATACGCTGCGCGGGATCGACGACGTGAACCTCGTCGCGATCCCGGATGCGTGCGGTCGCGAGACGCCGAACGGGACCCGGTGACCGTGCAGCAGGCGATCATCGCGCATTGCGAGCAGCTGGCGGACCGCTTCGCCGTGCTCGACCCGCAGCCCGGGCTCGACCTGTTCGGCGCGGACGTCGATCGAGGTGCAGCGCGCGCGGGCTCGACTCCACGCGCGGCTACGCGGCGCTCTACTACCCATGGCTGCGCGTCCGGCCGGCCGGACCGGGGGACGCCGGTCCTGGTGCCGCCGTCCGGCCACGTGTGCGGCGTCATCGCGCGCAGCGATCTGACGCGCGGCGTGCACAAGGCGCCGGCGAACGAGATCGTCAACGGCGCGTTGGGCGTCGAGCGCACGATGAGCGACGTCGACCAGGGGCAGCTCAACCTGCAGGGCATCAACGTCATCCGCGTCTTCCGGTGGGCGGCGCGGCCGATCGTGTGGGGTGCGCGCACGACGGCCGACGCGACACGAACTGGCAGTACGTCAACATCCGGCGCCTGTTCCTCTTCCTCGAGGAGTCGATCGCAGGAAGGGCATCAGGTGGGCGGTGTTCGAGCCGAACAACCTGTCGCTCTGGCAGAAGCTTCGAAGCGCACGATCACCGAGTTCCTCACGCGCGTCTGGCGCGACGGCGCGCTGTTCGGCGAGACAGCCCGAGGATGCGTTCTACGTGCGCATCGACGAGGTGCTGAATCCGTTCTCGGAGCAGGCGCTGGGCCGGCTGCACATCGAGATCGGCGTCCGCCCGACCTATCCCGGCGGAGTTCATCATCGTCCGCATCGGCATCTGGGCGGGCGGATCCGAGGTCAGCGAGGGCTGAGCGCGTCGAGGAGGAACGACCATGGCGCACCGGAGTCACGCATCGACCCGTATCGTCAACTTCAACTTCCTCGTCGAGATCGACGGCATCACGCGCGCCGCCTTCCAGCGAGGTGCAGCGGCTTCGATTCGACGATCGACGTCATCGAGCATCGCGAGGGTGGTGACAACACGACGCCGCGCAAGCTCCCCGGGCATGACCAAGTACAGCAACATCGTCGCTCAAGTGGGGCATGACCGACGACCACGAGCTGTACGACGTGGCATCGCGGACGCGGTGCAACGGCGACGATGCAGCGCAAGAACGGCTCGATCGTCCTGCTCGATCGCCGCGGGCAGGAGGTGGCGCGGTGGAACTTCTTCAGGCGTGGCCGGCGAAGTGGACGGGGCCCCGACTTACGGCAGAGGGCACCGACGTGGCGATCGAGCCGCTCGAGCTGGCGCACGAGGGCGTCGAGCGGGCGTGAGGCACGATCGTGGCCCGCTAACGCCATCCGACGTCGGCCCTCGACGATGACAAGGGAGAGACGGCATGTTCCAGACCGAGCACGAGTTCACGCTGCCCATGGGGCTATCTCGACGAGGACGGCACGCTCCACCGCGACGGCGTGATGCGACTGGCGACCGCGGCCGACGAGATCCTGCCGCTCAAGGACCCGCGGGTGCAGAAGAACCCGGCCTACCTGATGGTGATCCTGCTCGTCGCGCGTGGTGACGCGCATCGGGTGCGGTGGACCCGGTGACCCCGAAGGTGATCGAGGGTCTGTTCGCGGCCGACCTGGCGTATCTGCAGGACCTCTACAACGAGATCAATCGCGGCGGACGAGCGCGCCGACGCGTGGTCTGCCCGCAGTGCCAGCACGCGTTCGCGCCGGAGGACGCACTCGCGGGGGGATCGTGGCTACCCCCTCGACCAGCTCCACGAGGAGGTAGCCTTCGTCGCCTATCACTTCCACTGGCCCCAGGAGGAGGTCATGGCGCTGGAGCACGCTGATCGCCGGCGCTGGGTGCAGGAGATCTCGGCGATCAACCGGCAGGTGAACGGCGAATGAGGGAGACACGCGGCTCGGCCGGGGCGTGGGCGCCGTGGGGTGCGAACGTGCGATTCGCCGAGCGGGTCGCGTCGCGGCACGCGCGCGTGGCGTCGTGGCGCGACGTCGCGGGTCGCGTGATGGCGCGGGCAGCGCGCGGCGTCGGGCGGATGACGGCGCGGCACGAGTGGCGGGTGGTGCGCCTCGAGCTGCGCGTGCGAGTGGACGGCGGGGGAGCTGGCGGTAACGCTCGGCGGCCCATGGTGGTGGCGTGGGCTCCCCCCCCCGCTTTCGATGTACGACCGCTCGAGCAGTTCGTCGTCATCCATCCGCCGCGACAATGAGCGACGCGTCGCCAGTCCCGACCGCATCGAGCGTGTGCCCGTGGGAAGATCTACATCCCCTGCCGCATCCGCCTCGCCGTACGCTCGCGCGTTCCCCGCCGTCCCCCGCGTCCTCCGCCGTGGCGCGCCTAACAATGTACCGACCGACGTCGACGCGCGGGACGTCGCGCGGCCGGCGCGGCACTCGTCTGGCTCCGTCGCCCCGTATGTCATTAGGCGCGCCGAGCGCACCGTTCTCCGCGTTCACGCCGCCGGAGCTGGACCGCTTGACCGACGCAGGTCGTCGACGCGATCGACCGGCGGCTCGCTGCCTACCGCGAACGCCAGGGGAGAGTGACGATGGCGCTCGAGAAGGCCATCCTGCTCAATACCGTCACTGGGCGACGCGTCGAGGTGCAGTTCAACCCCGAGGAGTACACGCTCGATCGCGAAGCCGTGTGCGCACAGGCCGCCGTGCCTGGACTCGGCGCCCCTCTCGTGCAGTTCGCGAACGGCAAGCTGCAGACGCTGGAGCTCGAGCTGCTGGTGGACACCTACGAGGCCCGGCGGTGCCGGTGCCGACGTCCGTGAAGCAGGTCACCTCGCTCATGGACATCGACCCGACGATCCACGCGCCACCAGTCGTACTGTTCGCCTGGGGATCGCTGACGTTCACCTGCGTCCTCGCGCGGGCGAACCAGAAGTTCATCCTGTTCCGTCCCGACGGCACCCCCGTCCGCGCGCGCGTCACCGTCACGCTCAGCGAGTACCGGAACATCGAGCTCGAGGCCAAGGAGGTCAAGCGCGAGACCGTCGACTACACGAAGCTCTACACAGTCTCCCAAGGTGAGACGCTGAGCACGATCGCGGCGCACGTCTACGGCGCAAGCGCAACCTGGCGCCCCATCGCCATTCACAACGGGATCGACGACCCGCGGGCGCTCGACATCGGGCAACGGCTCGAGATCCCGCGCCTTCCGTTCCGCGACCCGGAAACGGGCGAGGTGATGCGCTGATATGACCGCGCCCGCACTCCGCCACATCCCCGAGTTCCGCGTCGCTATCAGTGGGCACGACATCCCCGCCGCGCTCCGCAACTCCATCACCAGCGTGAGGTACGAGGACGGCACCGGCGCCGCCGACCGGGTGGAGCTGGGCGTCGCCAACGTCGATCTGCGCTGGCTCCAGGAGCACATCCGAGGGCTCGGTTTCCAGCCGTTTCCCACGGGCATCCGCCTCGGTCCCACGCGGGTGACGCCAAGCGACGGACTGTTCGACGTGGACAACAAGCTGACGCCTCGCGATGGGCTACGGACCTGGCGCGCTCGACCAGATGCCGAGGGCGAGATCACCGGCGTCCAGGCGAGCTTCCCGAGCGGCGGCGTGCCGGGAATGACGATCGTCGCGCACGACTACCTGCATCGCCTCACGGTGGCCGCACGCGCGCGGCTTCGGGCCGCTTCCGGATGCGCTGATCGCCCGCATCCTGAGCATCGAGAACTTCCTCGTCCCGCTCATCGATCCGGTGGTCGACGTCGCGTCGACGGCGCTAGCGGTCGTCAACTACATCTTCAGCCGGAGCGGGCGGAAGCAAAAGGCGCAGAGCGACTTCGAGCTCATGCAGGAGCTCGCCGCCGCCCGACGCCGACTTCTGGGTGGAAGGGGACGTGCTGTTCGTTTCCCGACTGTTCCCCAAGGAGTATTCGCCGCGCCTAACGCTGAGGTGGGGCGAGTCGCTCATGGACTTCTCGCCGTCGGTCAACACCGTCGGTCAGGTGGCCGCCGCGGCAATGAAGTTCACACTGCGCGAGCTCAAGGTCAGCTTTCTCGTGACCGTCTTCTGGGACTTCGACCGTGAGGCCGCAGGCATCACCGTCGAGCCGGGAGAAGCCGTGGCCGGCGCGAAGAAACGGAGCAAGCCGGCGTACACGATCGTCGACCAGCCGATCGCGAGCCCGGCTGACATCCCCACGAGCGCGCTCGCCATCTACCACGAGCTGCGCAAGCGCCTCAACAACCGCCTAACGGCAAGCGGTACGTGCGTGGGCGATCCACGCGTTCGCGCTGGTGCCGTCGTCCGCTTCGACGGACTCGGCCCCGATTTCAGCGGCGACTATCGCATCGCGAGCGCCACCCACACGATCGACAGCGGCGGCTACCGCACGAGCTTCAAGGCGCGAAAGGAGATTCTTCCATGATCGAGTCGCTGTTCGAGACAATCGAGCAATCGATCGAGGACGTGAAGCGGAAGTTCTACGGCGTGGCAAGCGGCATCGTCGCGTCGACCGACGATCCGGAGATGCTGGGCCGAGTCCAGGTGAAGCTGCCGTTTCTCGACGCCGTGGATCAGGCCCCGTGGGCGCGCGTCGCCGTTCCGCTCGCCGGGCGACTGCACGGCCACTACTTCATCCCTCGGGTGGACGACGAGGTGCTCGTGGCGTTCGAGCACGGCGACACGCTCGTGCCATACGTCATTGGCTCGCTCTGGAACGCGTTCGCGCCGCCGCCGCGTCAGTCGCCGACGCCGGAGATCCACGTCATCCGCACGCAGGCCGGCAACCAGATCGCGATCGCCGAGAATCCGGCGTCGATCACGATCCAGACCGAGGCGGCGTCGCCGATACCCATGCCGATGCCGGCGTCGCCCACCGGACCGCACCAGACGATCGCGCTCGATACGAAAGGGATCTCCGCGATGACGCCGACGAAGATCACGCTGCAGGTCAGCACGACGAGCGTGGTCATCGCACCGGACAGCATCACGCTGCGAGTCGGCGGGAATACCGTGTCCATCGGCACGAGCGGTGTGGACATCACCGCGTCCGGCACGATCAACATCAAGGCCAGCGGCAACTGCACCGTGCAGGCGTCCCTGGTCCAGATCAACTGAGCATCGACCATGCCGCCCGCCGCGCGCCTCACAGAACAGACTGGCCATCCAGGCCTCGTTGCCGGTCCCGGGGTGCCTAACGTCATCATCGCCGGGCTCCCGTCAGCCGTCGTGGGCGACACGCACATCTGCCTCATGCCGCCTACCGCCGGGCCACACCCGCCGGCGCCGTTTCCATCGGGGAGCACGACTGTTCTCATCGGCGGGCGGCCGGCGCTTCGCATGGGCGATGTGTCATCGTGCGGCGCACCCATCGTCAGCGGCGCCCCAACCGTGCTCCTCGGAGGGTAGGCATGGCGACCGACGCGATCGATCGCGCATTCCTCGGTGTCGGGTGGGCGTTCCCACTCGCCGCTGCTGCCGTCGGCGACGTGCAGCTCGCCGCGGCCGAGGAGGACATCCGCCAGTCGGTGCGGATCATACTCGGCACGGCTCCGGGCGAGCGCGTGATGCGGCCGGACTTTGGGGCGGGTCTGCAGGCACTCGTGTTCGAGCCGATCAGTGCGACGCTCGTCGCCCTCGTCAAACACCGAGTGGAGGAAGCGCTCATCACCTGGGAGCCGCGCATCGACACGATCACGGTGGACGTCGCCGCTGACGGTCCGCGCGGGCGACTGCTGATCACGGTCAACTATCGCGTCCGCGCCACGAACACGTTCTACAATCTCGTTTACCCCTTCTACCTGATGGAGGGGCGAGAACCGTGAGCGACGTCCCTCTCCCGACGCCGGTGCTCGACCCGCGCGAGCCCGACGCGGTCGCGCAGGAAACCGCGGCTCGTCTCGAGGCCTACGTGCCCGGTCTCCGCGTCGCTCCGGATGGTGTCGGGGCAGGCACGGCGCTCGTGCAAGCGTACTCGCGTCAGGTAAAGGCGCTCGCCGACCGCATCAATCAGGCGCCGGACAAGAACACGCTCGCGTTCTTCGACCTGCTCGGAATCGAACTGCTGCCGGCGCAGGCCGCGCGCGCGCCGGTGGTGTTCACGCCGATGCCGCTCGTCGGCGACTCACGAGTGCCAGCGGGAACACGAATCGGCGCGACGGTCCAGGGGCGGCCCGATCCACTCGTGTTCGAGACGGAGCGCGGGATTGCTCTCGCCTCGGCGAGCCTGGTGCAGGTCGCGACCGTGTGGCCCGGACGCGATGCGTGGGCGGATCACAGCGCCGCTGTCGCGAGCGGGACGCCGTTCACGCTCTTCGAGCCGCTCGTGCCAGTCGCCCACGAGATGTACCTCGCCCACGATATCTGCTTCGCTCTCGCCGGTCGCAGCGCGGTCGAGGTGCGCGTGGAGCTCGTCACCGCCGCGAGCCGTCCGCTTCGATTGGCGTGGGAGTACTGGGACGGCGAGCAGTGGCGTGCCTTCAAGCCGTTCGTCGCTGCATCGCTCGCGACCGACGCCGACTCGCTCGACGGCACGGTTGGCTTGACGAGAAGTGGCATCGTGCGCCTAACGACCGACTGCGGCTCGAGTGCGCGTACGACCGTGCACGCGATCGAGTCGCGGTGGATCCGCGCGCGTGTCGACGCACCGCTGCTCCCGCCGCCAAACGACGATCTCCCCGAGATCGACCGCCTCACGGCGCGGTCGGTGGTCGACCGCTCGCTTCCGGCGATGGCATGTGCGCAGTTGCCGGAGGGCGCGGGGATCATCGCCGACCAGGCGTTCGCGGGCGAGACGTCACTCGACCTCACGAAAGCGGTCCAGCCGTTAGGCATCCTGCCAGTGGCCGGGAGCATCTTTCTCCTGTCCTGTGAGGAGATCTTCGCAAAGCCGGGCGCCGAGGTCACGCTCTGCTTCCACAAGCTGACGACCCCCGAGGAGGCGACGGATCAGCAGAGCGCCGATCTCGCGCTCGACGTCGACGCCGCCAAGGCGCTGGTCGTGACCGCCGCGCGCGAGTCGGCCAACGCGCTGCTGGACGCGCACGACGCGCTCGTCGAGCTCACGCGGCCCCCGCTGATTCCGCCGCTCCTCCCGCAGCGACGTCAGGCGGTGGTCGATGCGCGCAATGCGCTCGCGTCGCAGGGCATTGCGGGCATCGCTGCCCTCGACACCGCGGCGGAGTCGCTCATTCAGCTGCTCAACGCGCTTCCCGTGGGGCTCGCCACGCCGGCCGGAACGATCTGGGATTTCATCTCCAACCCGGGGATTCTCGCCGGGCTCGACATCCTGAACAGCTTCACATCGTTCAGGAATCTGAACCAGCAGCGCATCACCACGGCGGGCGGTCAGATCAAGTCGAGCGCTCAGAATAGCGAGGACGCGCTCGAATGCGCTGGAGGACCTAACGCCATTCAGCGCCGCGATGGCGGCCGGCGCCACGCTTCCCACCATGTCGGCGCCGGTCGTGACGTGGGAGTACTGGAACGGCAAGCGGTGGCGCGGCCTGGCGGTCACCGGAACGGCGGCTGCGCGCACGTTCCGGGGCGACGGCCCGATCACGTTCACGGTGCCCGACGACATGGAGCGTGTGAAGGCCTCCGGCGTAGAGGCGAAGTGGATTCGCGCCCGTCTCGTGAGCGGCGGCTACGGCATCGTGCGCACGGTGACGTGGAAGGACGCCGACTCGGGCAAGACGAATGCGATCCCCGTCATCTCGCACCGGCCGCCGACGCTCGAAGCGGTGCGCTTAGGATACCGGTGGCGCAGCGCCGAAACGGCGATCGAGCACGTCATCACACGCAACGACTTCATCGAGGCCGACGAGACGGAGCGGGCCCGATTCCGCGCCGACGCCTTCGCACCATTCGTCGTGGTCGCCGACCCTTCGCCGGCGCTCTACCTGGGATTCGACAAGCCGCTGCCCGCCGACCTCATCGGCCTCTGGCTCGACATCGAGGAGCGACTTGGCGAGACGAAGGGCCCGGCGCTCGAGTGGGAGTCGTTCGACGGCAGTGACTGGCGCCCAATGCGCGTCGAGGATGACACGCACGCGCTCGCGCTGCCCGGCGTGGTGGCCGCGCTCTCGTCAGGCAACGCGATGCCCTTCGCGCGCTTCGGCCAGCCGCGCGTGTGGATCCGCGCTCGGCTCGCTCACGATGGATCGCCCCGCAAGAGCCGCGTGCGCGCAATGCATCTGAACGCCGTGTGGGCCGCGCAGCTCACCACGAACGAGAACGAGGTGCTGGGCTCGAGCAACGGCCAGTCCGGTCAGGTGTTCTTTGCTCGGCAGTTACCAGTCCTGGAAGGCGAGGTGCTCGAGGTGCGGGAGCTCGCGGGCGCACGCGCGCATGTGGAGGAGCCCATCCTCCGTGCCGAGCTCGCGCGCGCCGGAATAGCGGAGAGCGACATTCGTGTCGTACAGGATCCGCGCACCGGACGCACGGCAGAGCTGTGGGTGCGGTGGCGTCCGCGGGCGAACCTGCTGTTCGCCGACCCGGGAGCACGCGAGTACGCGGTGGAGCGGACGCGCGGCCGCGTCCTGTTCGGCGGCGGCGCACACGGGCTCGTCCCACCCGCGGGCCGGGACAACATCCGTCTGCGCCAGTATCGGTCTGGCGGTGGCATGATCGGGAATGTGTCACGCGGCGCCGTCACGCAACTGCTCGCGGGCGTCCTCGCGCAGAGCGTCACCAATCCGCGGGCCGCCGAAGGCGGGGCGGACGGTGAGTCGCTAGCGCGCGTTAGGCGCCGAGCGCCGCGAATGATCCGGCATAGGCGGCAGGCGATCTCGTTCGGGGATTATGAGGCGCTGGCACTCGAAGCGTCGCCGGCCGTCGCCGTCGCGCGTGCGCTGCCAACGACGCACCCCAGTGGCCGATTCGCCCCGGGCTACGTGACGGTGCGCATCGTGCCGCAGAGCACCGACGTCCGGCCAATGCCGTCGTTCGAGTTGCGCGAGCAGGTGCGCCGCTTCATCGCTGCGCGCGCGCCGGCCGCGATCTCGCATCGCATCGCGGTCATCCCGCCGGTGTACCTGCCGGTGACGGTGGAGGCGGTGGTGAACCCCGCGAACCTGAGCGGCGCTGGAGACGTGCTCGCGCGCGTCGGGCAGGCACTGGCCACGTTCCTTCATCCGCTCACGGGCGGCCCGTGGGGACTGGGGTGGCCGTTCGGTCGCGACGTGTACCTCTCCGACGTCGCGGCACTCCTCGAGTCGCTCGACGGCGTCGACTACATCGAGACGCTGGCCCTCCTCGTGGACGGCAAGCACATGGGCGAGCGCGTGGACGTGCCGACGGATCGGCTGGTGGTCGCCGGCCCGCAGCGCATCACGCTCTCCGGCCGTGTGAGGTGACGCGATGCCACTGCCACTTCCCACGCTCGACACGCGCCGGTGGGCTGACCTCGTGGACGAAGGCCGGGCGGTCATCCCGCGTTACGCGCCGGAGTGGACCGACCACAACGTTCATGATCCGGGAATCACGCTGCTCGAGCTGTTCGCCTGGCTCACGGAGCAGCTCATCTATCGCGCGAACCGCGTTCCCGAGCGACACCTCCGCAAATTCCTCGCGCTCGCCGGCTTCGTGCCCGAGCCGCCGCTTCCGGCGCGCGCCGTCATTGCTGTGCAGCCCGCGGGCGGAACGGGATCACTCACGATTCCCCAGGGCACTCCGTTCACGACTGCGGCCGAGGATGGGCGCGTGATCTGGTTTCGCACCACCGAACCACTCACGGCCGTCGATTCACAGCTCGTCGCCGTGCAGACGTGGGATGGCACCCGGTTCATCGACCGGAGTCTCGGCCTTCGTGACCGCGCGAACATCCCGCTCCTGGGGCTCGACCCGCGTACGCCAGTGCCGTACGATCCGGATCGCGCGCCTGCGTGCTATTTCGGTTTCGATCGCACGCTCCCAGTGGCGACGCGAGTCACGCTCTGGTTCCAGTTCGCCGGCGCCATGCGGGACGAACGCGAGCGGATCGAGCGCGAGGCCGTGGATTCAGCGTTAGGCTGCGCGCGCCCGCCGAAGAAATGTCGGGGCGCCGACGCGGAGCCAGACGCGCGGCACGGACGCTGGGGCTGCGTCGCGCCACCACCACTCGGCGCGGACGGTCTGGGAGTATCTCACGTCCACTGGGTGGCAGCGGCTCGACGCGGATGCCGGCGAGATCGACGACCGAACCCGCGCGCTCACGCTCAATGGGCCCGTGTACCTTCGTCTCCCGACGACGATGGCGCAGCAACAGATCGGTGCAGTAGGCTCGCCGCTGTTCTGGATCCGCTGTCGCCTCGTCCGCGGTGCGTTCGACGCGACGCCAATGCTGGTGGACGCGACCTTCAACGGCGCGCCGGCCGAACAGGCGCGTCAGGCCTGGCGGCGGCTGACGATCGCGGCGGGAGTCGTGGTGTCGGGGACTATCACGGTCGGCCAACCGGCTCGGATCACCGTACGCATAGACGACCGCGGTGTCGTGCAAACGACTCGCGGTCGAGCCGCCGACGTCCTCGGCTCCCGAGCTGCTGGTGCTCGACTACGTTGCACCCACCGCCTCGACGGCAGGATCGATCGCGCTGCCGCTCGTCCCGTTAGGCATCGGCACCGGCCTTCCCGAGCAGCACCCTGTTCTGGAAAACGCGCCGGTGTCACGCGGCGAGGCGTCGGTCTTCTCACTCGAGAACGCTGCTGGCTCGATCGCGTGGCGGCCGTGGGAGGTACGGCGCGATCTCGACGCGTCGGGGGAGCTGGACGCGCACGTCTCGCTCGACGCTGCGACTGGCACGCTGCGCTTCGGCAATGGCGTACGCGGTCGCACTCCTCCCGACGGCGCACCGCTCGTCGCCACGTACCGCACGACGCTCGGAGCGAACGGCAACGTCGTGGGCGGCCGTGCCTGGCAGCTCGCCAATGACGTCTTCGCACGCGCTGTGCTTGGCGTCGGCTACGCCGCGGCGTCTCAGGCGACTGCGGCCTCACGCGGTGGGGCACGTTTTGGCGCGGACGCCGAGGATGTAGGACACGCGGCGGCGCGAGCGGCGGCTTTCCTGTGGGCCCACGAGCGGCTCGTGGATCTCTGTCCGTCCGACGAGTGCGACACGCTCGACCAACTCGACCGCGACGTCGTGCTCTCGCGACCGGCGCCGTCGCGGGCCACGACCGCGCTCGACGTCGAGCGGATCGCCGTGGACGTGGCAGGGACACGCGTGAGGCGCGCCCGTGCGTGGCCGGGTCTCGACGCCACCGATCCGTGCCTGGAAGCACCAGGCACGATCACACTCATCATCGTCCCGGAGCTTCCCCTCGCACGCCCGATGCCGAGCGCGGGGCTCATCCGCGTGGTGCGCCGGTGGCTCGACCGCCGCCGGGTCCTCTGCACGCGACTCGTTGTCGTCGGGCCCACCTATCTCGACGTCGGCGTGACAGCGACGGTGCGTGCCCTTCCGTCGGCGGACCCGACGCGCGTGCAGCGCGCCGTGATCACTGCGCTCACGGCGTTCCTCGACCCGCTGACCGGCGGACCGGCTGGACGCGGATGGCCGTTCGGGCGCGACGTGTACCGGAGCGAGATCTTGCAGACGATCGACGCCGTCCCCGGCGTGGATCACGTATTGAGCATGTCGTTAGGCGCTCACGCCGGGGACACCGTACGCGCATCCACGTGCGACAACCTCTGCGTCCCACCGACGTGGCTCGTCGCGTCGGCGACACACACTGTTCAGGTGCTCCGCGCATGACGCGCCCGCCGCGTCCACCTCAGCGGGTAGCCTGGTTCGATGGCGCGCCTCTGCGCCGCCGCGACCTTGGCGACGCGATCGCGCACGAGGCGCGGATGCTCGGCCTGCACGTGAGCGCCACGCATCGCACGTGGGGAGTGGCGCTCGGCTACACCATCGCCCTCGGCGACGACCGTCGACAGATCGTCGTCGGGCCAGGCCTCGCGTACACCTGTCGTGGCGAGGCACTCACGCTCGCGCAGGGGGTGCGGCTCAATGCTCCACCCTCAGCACCGGGTGTTACCGGGCCGCAGGCGTTCGACCTCGTCGTGGCGGCGGCTCCACGCGGCGAGGCCCGGCCATGCGAGCGCGTCTTCGCGTGCGACGGGCGGGACCCCGTTAGGCGCGTTGGCCTTCGATGGGAGTTCGCTGGGCAAGTCGGTTCTGGTGCGCTCGAGCCGCCGCTCGCCGCGGGGGTGCGTATTGGCGAGGACGTTCCGCTCGCCCGGTTCTTCCGGTTCGCCGACGGACTGCTCGGAAGACCTGACTACGCCATACGACGCATCGCGCGAGGACTCACTCGCCCGCACGTGGCGTTCGGCGTCACCGGTTCTGGTGCGCTCACCTGGCAGGTGCAGGGGCATCGCCTCGTCGCGACCGTCGACACGAGCGAGCACGGGTTCACGACGATTCCGCGCTACTTCGTGTCGCTCGCCAAGTCGCCACTCATCAGTGGCAGCGTCGTCGGCGCGTTCCTGCAGCTCGAGGTCGCCAGCGCGACGTGGTTCAAGGTCGGCCTCGCGTTCGCCGCGCGCCCGCAGAACGCACCGACTGCCGCCGCGCTGCTCGCCAGCAGCAATGCCGCCAGCGTTATGTGGGTTGGCGTCGAGACGGCGCGCGGATGTCCGCCCAGCCTGGTCGGCGGACAGATCACTACGATTGCCGGCGCGGTGATCGACCCCGCGCCGTGGCTCACGTCGCTCGCGCTGCTCGGAGTGCTCGACCCATGACGACACCGCTCGGCATCCCTGATCTCACGCGGCCCGACTTCTTCGACGGGCAACTGCTCGACGCGGAGGACCTATCGAGCATCTACGATTTCCACCGGTCGCTTCGCTGGCTTCACAACCGCGCGCTTCACGACTGGGGAATCGCCGCCGGGTTCGGGGTGACCGGCGAGAAGCGGAAAGCGGCAATCGTCGTCGCTCCGGGATACGGCATCGACTGCGCGGGGCGCGACATCGTGTTGGCAGAGCAGACCACCCTCATGGTTCCCGCGGTGGCGGGGGCTCCGACCGGCGGTCCCGTCCAGTACTTCCTCACGGCGTCGTGGCAAGCCGACGACGCGATCGCACCGGCCGAGACGCGGAGCGGTGTATGCGTGCCGGGCGGTGCCGTTAGGCGTCCCGACCAGCCGCTGCTCCGCTTCCAGAATCCGCGAGACCCGAGCGCGGGCGCGGACCGGTTTCGCCGCGGGTTCGACATCGTGCTGGCGTCGGTGCTCGTGGAGGATTGCTCCCTCGCCGCCGTCCCGTCGCTTGCCGAGCGTCGCGACGCGCATCCGGCGTCGCAACCGTATGTCTACGCGGCGAGCACCTCATCCCTCGAGACCGGCTGGCGTTTCTTTCCGGCTGTCGGTGCGCCGCAGGGTGTGGAGACCGTCGTCGACACCTCGGCGGCGGGGTTCGTCAAATCGCCCACGTACACCGCGCAAGTGATCGGCAACCGCGCGCTCGCGGCGAACGGGCCCATTGTCGACGGGTTCGTGTCTATTGTGCAGCCGACGGCGACGAGCTTCACGCTGCGACTTCTGCTTCCGCGGAATCTCGTAATGGGGAACCTGCCACTCAATCCTGATGCGATCTTCGTCCCCGCGACGCTGGCCGCGCTTCAGAAGACGCTCGGCTGGAGCGTGGCGTGGATGGGGATCGAGGGGTAGGCGCGATGACCCACATGCCCACGTACCGGTATCTGCGGCTGGAGCGCGACTGGCCTACGCTCGAGGGAGTGGGCGTCGAGGTCGGGGACGACGGGGCGGTGACTCTCGCCCGGCTCCCGGCGCTCGCGGAGCCGTTAGGCGATCCGCTGCCACCGCTGCCGGGTCTCGACGGGCCTGCCGGCATCGGAGTTCACCCGTGCGGTGACGTGTACGTATCCGACCTCGTTCGGCACCGCGTGATCCGCATCGACGCGTGCGACGACTCGGCCACGCCACTGCCGTGCCTAACGGGTCCGGGGAGCGAGCCGGGACAGCTGCTCGCCCCGCGCGGGCTCCTCGTCGGGCCGCATGACGCGCTCTACATCGCGGACAGCGGCAATCGGCGCGTCGTGATCGTGGACCTCGCAACCGGGCAGCTGAGGGGAATCTGGGGTGGCGAGGAAGATCCTGTGCACGCGTTCGTGCAGCCGTGGGACCTCGCCGCCGATTCTCGCGGCGCAATCTACGTCGCTGACCCGGGAGCGATGAATCCCGATGGCCAGTGGGCTGGCGGACGCCTCTGGAAGCTCGACGTCAGTGGCCGCGTTGACGGCGCGTTCGACGCGCGGCTGCGCGCACAGCCCGAGGTGCCGGGAGCGCCCGCGAGCGTCGCGATCGCGTTGCTCGACGCGCGCGATGCATCCAGCGAGCGGCTCATCGTGCTCGACCGACGGCCGCCGCGGCTCCTGGCGTACATGCTGGACGGCACGCTCGACACCGAGACGACGCTGCAATGGTCGCGCGCGCTCGGTGGGGACACGCGGCCGACATCCGTCGCGCTGACGTCAGGCACACTCTACGTCTCGGATGCGGCCGGCCGCCGCGTGCTCGTCTTCGGCGTCGACGGCGCGTTCCGTGGCGTGGCTCGCACCCCTAACGCGAACAGCCTCGGCCTGGGCGTCGACTGCCGAGGGCGACTCATCGTTCATCCCGGGAGCGGCAATGCGGTCCGCCGCGCTCTGGGGCTCCCAGTGTTCGCCGAGTGCGGCACGCTGCTGCTCGGACCGTACGAGGCGGGGAGCGAGCCGACGCGGTGGCAGCGGCTTCAGCTCATCGCGGAGCCCATTCCCGAAGGCGCGCATCTGCGCCTGTTCACGTTGACGAGCGACACGCTCGACGGGACAGCTGGCCGGCGTCCCGTCATGCCGGTCGTGTGCGATGGGACGACGGGACCCTCGTTGGTAGCGGAAAGCGAGTGGCCGCCCGCACCTCGCGACCAATGGCGTGCCGCGCCGCGGGATGCGACCGACGTGCTCGCGCTCAACGCGCCTGCTCGGTTCCTGTGGATCGCCGCCCAGCTCCAGAGCGACGGGAACGCTACGCCAGCGCTTCGACAGCTCCGTCTCACGCACGATGAAGACGGGTGGATTCAGTTCCTTCCCGCGCTCTACCGGCGGGACGAGACGAGCCGCGTGTTCCTCGAGCGTGCGCTCGCCGCGTTCGAGAGCGTGCTCAATGAGGATGAGTCGCTGATCGACGCTCTGCCGCGGCACTTCGACGCGTTCGCCGTGCCGGACGTGGGTGACCGGCCGACGTGGCTCGACTGGCTCGCCGACTGGGTAGACGCAGGGCTCAGTGAGACGTGGAACGACGCGACGCGGCGCCAGGTTACCGCCGACGCGTTTCGGATGCACGCACGTCGCGGAACGATCGAGAGTCTGCGCCGCCTCGTGCGACTCTACACCGGCGCGACGCCGTTCATCGAGGAGAGCTTCGTCCCCGGTCTCTGGTCGCTCGGTGCCAGCGGGCGTCTGGGCGTCAGCACGATGCTCGCCGACGCGAGCCCCGATGGGGCGGTGCTCGGCGCCACCGCACGTGTGAATCGGTCGAGCCTCATCCACGAGGAGGACCGGGGCGCGCCGGTGTTCGACGAGCGGGCGCACCGCTTCACTGTGCGCGTCTACGCCGCGGAGCTCTCGGGCACTGACGGGCTGGATCGCGTGCGCGGAGTGATTGATCGGGAGAAACCCGCTCACACCACGTACCACCTGTGCGCGATCGAGGCCAGGGCGCGCGCGGGTGCTCAGGCGCGGCTCGGAATCGACGCCATCGTCGCCGGTCCGCCGCTCGCGTCGTCGTTAGGCGGAAGCGCCCGGCTCGGCAACGACATGGCCCTCGGGGACACACCGGGCGGCAAGCACGTGGGGAGTGCGTTGGGGAAGGGAGCCCGTGTTGGGATCCAGGCTACGGTGAGATGAGGGACGCGGCGCGCGGCCGCGAAACGCCAAGGACCGAGGGACTGATGGGAACTTCGATAGCCGATTGCGGACCAGAGGCACGCGCACTCCTCGCGCGGCTCGCCACGCCATCCCGCAACCGATACTTCTACGGCAAGATGCTCGACGCGTACCACCTCGAGCTCGAGCAGCGCTACGGAAACACCAAGCGATGGTTGATCAACCGGCTCTCGCTCGGCTCGGGAATCCTGTGCGGGCTCGACGTCGTTGCCTCGTCCGACAACACGCGGCTGCGCGTGACATCGGGTGTGGCGATCGACGGGTTGGGGCGCGAGATCATCGTTCCGCAGGCAACCGCGCCGATCGATCCCAGTCAGCCGACGGACGACTGTGGCCGCCCGGACGGCGTCCCCATTCGCGGTGACGAGCGCGTCACTCTCGCTGTCTGTTACCACGAGTGCGAAGCCGAGCCGAGCCCGGTGATGATCTCCGAGTGCGGGCCGGAGCAGAGCTGTGAGAACGGACTCGTTCGCGAGCGGTATCGGCTGCGCATCATACGAGGAGACCCGGCGCCGCCCGGGTTCATCACGCCGGAGCAGTGCGCGCGGATCTTCGCGCAGCCGCCGCAGGGAGTGAGCCGCCGCGAGGTGGTGTGCGACACGCTCGACATCGACTGCGCCCCGCCCAATGAAACGTGTGTGCCACTTGCCGTCATCACGCTCGACGGGCGTGGCGGCATCGCGAGCATTCAGCGCTGTGCGTTCCGGCGCACCCTCTACAGCAACGCCGTGCTGCTCGACCTGATCCTCTGTCTCGCCTCACGCGTCGACCAATGCTGCGGCGGGCTCACGGTGCAGGCGATCATGATCGTCTCCGGGAACAACCAGAGCGGGAACGTGGGCCAGCCCCTCGCGCAGGCGCTGGTCGTGCGCGTGGTCGATGGCGGAAACCCCGTCCCGAACGAGCCAGTGACGTTCGAGGTCGTGCCTAACAACGGACTGGTCGGAGCCGCGGTCAACTCGCTGGCGACGTCCTTTACGACGAATACCGACGCCGGCGGGATCGCCGTCTGTCCGGTGTGGCAGCTGGGACCCGCGCCCGGGCCCCAGGCGGTCACCGCGCGAATCGCCGCGGGGACGCCGTCGCTCGTCACGTTCAACGCGCGGGCCGCGAGGGCGGTGGTCGATCTCCCCGTGGTGCGTGCGCTCTGGCCCACGAGCTCGGTGGCGCTGTCGGCAGCGAGCCCGGATCCGATCGTTAGGCAGTGGCTCACGACCTTCCTGGCGTCGCCGCGGTTCGAGATCACGTTCAACCACAAGATGCTCGAGGCCCAACTGCAGAAGCCCGACCCGTGGCTTCGCGTCTTCGTCCTGCGGCGACTGGCGGAGAATCAGGTCGATGTGCTGCGGATGCCGATCACCTACGCCGGGCCGGCCGCGCTGCCGATCCTCGGGCAGCCTGGATTCACCGAGGTCTACTCGCTCGGCCAGGCGAACACGCCGGCGGCAGGTGGCGGACTGTCGAGCGTCGGAGCCGGTGCCGGCGGAGCGTCCGGCGTCGCCGCCGCGATGGCATCGCTCGCCACTCCGGCCGTCGGGGCGGTTGCGGGGCCGCCAGAGATCCGGCTCCTCGTCCTCATGCGCGCCGAGTCGGGCAACATCGTCGACACGTCGACACCGACCGCGCTCCTGCTCGACGCCGAGTTCCCCGGTACGCGCCTAACGTCGGTGCAGCGCGACCAGATCTGGCCCGTTACCGCGGCGCAGCCGTTCCCGCAGACGGTGTGGGACGCACTGGTCGACACCGGCGCACGCCTCCCGCAGTCCGGAGACAACGTCGAAGGCGGACAATTCCATGGTTGGTTCTCGATCGTGCTGCGGCAGGGCTAGGAGATCTCACTTATGACGACAAGTCTTTGCGGATGCGGACAGAGCGCTGCCTCTCCCTGCGACGCCGCGAGCACCACCGCGCTGGAGCGAACGCGGTTCTTCGCCGGGCAGATCCTCGGCCCCGACGATCTGACGCAGGACCAGATGTACTTCCGCGAGAAGCATCGCCGCCACAACCGCATGCTCCACGGATGGGGCGTCGTGTGCGGCGCGTGTGTGCGGCGCGGGCAGACGAACTGCGAGGTGATCGTCGAGCCGGGGTATATCATCGGGCCGTGGGGCGATGAGATCGTGATCGACCGCGATGTCGTCGTCGACCTCTGCCGCCAGGGCGCCGGTGAGCAGCTCGGCTGCTGTGGTGAGTCGCTCGACCCGTGGTGCAACGACACGCGGGCCGAGTGCCGCGAAGGGACGATGTACCTGGCCGTTCGTTATGCAGAATGCCAGGCGCGCCCCGTACGGTCGACCGGTGGCGGGTGCGGGTGCGGGTGCGATGACGACGGCTGCGAGTACAGCCGCATTCGCGACAGCTTTGCGATCAAGGTCCTCCGCGAGCTGCCGAGCAGCTATGCCAATCCATTCCGGCAACCGCCGGTGTCCGACTTGATCCCGTGTCAGCGCGGCCGTGCGCGCACGTGTCCGCCGTGCCCAGCGGAGCCGTGGGTGATCCTCGCCGACATCACGGTGGGGCCGGACTGTCAGGTGCGTGCGGTCAACTGCTTCGCGCACCGGCGGAACGTCGTGTCGTTCGCAAACTTCTTCTTCGTGTGCCCGCCGACTGGCGGAGGCAGCGCCCCGCCGGTCGGCATCACGCGCCCGTCCGGACTGAGTGAGACGCTGGCACGCATGTCGGGCGGGTCCGAGCTCGTCGACCTGCGCGGCGCATTCTCGGCCGAGGGTCCGCGTGCAACCGTGGCGCTCCGCAGGGAGGACGGCACAGCGGTGACGTTCCCGATGTTCTTCACCGTGACCGCCGGCGAAACGGTGGCGGATCTCCTCGAACGCGAAGGAGAACGCGAGTTCTACGACGCGGTGACGGACCGGACGCTCACGTTGCGCAATGTCTACGTCGCCGCGCGCGTCGAGCCGAGCACAAAGCTCCACAGTTCGCTTGATGCGTTAGGCCAGCTCGAGGGGAAGACGCTCAACGTCGTGCTGCCGGGAGTGCCGGGTGCGCGCGAGACGCTTTCGACGCTACTCGACCCGAGTGGGTTGGAACGCCTCGATCAGGAGCATCAGGGTGATCCGGCGCGGGCGGGCCTGCTCGAGGCGACGTTGCTCGCTGGTGTGTCGTCCAAGTCGGAACTGGGGCGGCGGCTCGGAAGCCGGACCGTGGCCGAGGTGGCGGAGATGTCTCGGGCCGCTTTTCTGGACGAGGTAGTGAAGTTGGAGAAGATCCCGGAGAAGCGGCGGAAGGACGTCGAGAATCAGGCGGTGACGGTGTGGGCGGCGGCTCGCCGAGTGGTCGATGCAACGGGGAGTTCAGGAAGCCGATGAGCAAGCTCGAGCCTCACGGCGGACCGGTCGGGCGAACGCGTTGACATCGTCGCGTTGTCACACGTTAGGCACCGTGAACGCGCCGACATGACCGTTCGTCGGGGCCGCCACACTGCGTCTGTCGGGGCCGTCACTCGGTAGGACCAAAGGGCAATGTCGACGGAGAGCCGGAGTTGGCACTGTGCGTGCGAACTCGTTCACCGACAGCTGACTGGGTTTCATCCGCTGCGTTTCGTGTGAGGCCATCCCACGCTGGGAGGCACGTGTTCTTTCGTCAAACGGCGGTGCTGAGGTGGGCGCGGTGTCGCTCGCCGCCTCAGGTGACATACCCGTCCTGAGTGTCTCACGCCGGGCGGTGAGCAGAGGGACGCCGCGAGCAGCGTTCGGCCTCGTACATGGCCGACATGCTCCAGCAGCTGTCAGCGGTGACGCTCTCGCCCACGGACTGGGCTCGGGTAGCAGATGCCGAGTCCAGTCCGTCTGCGGGCTCCTGCCAGGCGCGGTGCGCAGTGGCTGGCGCTCCATCCAACGATTCGGGGGCAACCACGCAGCTGGTCGAGTAGTCGTTAGGCGCGATGTCCAAACGCACCAGGACGGCGCAGTCGAAGCGATTTGCAGATCCCGATCGGCCACTTCTACGTTGAGGGCTAACCATGGCCGCTCTGTCGGATTCGCTCGCGGCGTTCGTCACGCCCGACGCAGTACGCACCGTCGCTACTCGACTGGGGGAATCGGAGGCCGCGGTAGCGTATGGGCTCGACGCCAGCCTCAGTTCTGTTCTTGCCGGCCTCGTCACCGGCGACGCGGGAGTGATTCGTCGGGCGTTCACCCTGATTACGAGCCGCGACGCCGGCGCCGGGCCGAGCGATATCGGCGAGCTGGCGCGGGGGATGTCGAGCGAGCCCCTCACGGCCGGCCTGTCCCGCGACTTCCTGTCCGCGCTCTTCGGTGGGCGCACGAGTCAGGTAGCCGATGTCATCGGTCGCACGGCCGGCCTCACGCGTCCTTCATCGAGCACGTCGATTCTCGGGCTGGCCGCACCGATCGTGCTCGGATTCCTGAGCAAGCGAGTCAACGGCAGTGGCATGGGAATCGGGGCCTTCACCAAGACGCTCGCCGCGGAGCGAGCGGACGTCCTTGTGCGCGCGCCTATCGGATTACGGAGCATCCTCGACGTCCCACCGGCGATAGTGTTTCAGGGCGCTCCACCGGCGTCGCGGCGTGGTGCGCAGGCGGCGGCGTCGGTGCGACCACCCGAATCGAGCGGGCAGCGTCGATGGGTGTGGCCGCTGGTCGCAATGAGCGCGATCGCGCTGCTATGGGTCTTGCTCGGGCGGGATCGCTCGCCGCAGCCAGTCGCGGTGGCCATCGACTCCGCGGTGATGTCCGCCGCCGGCCCGGATTCGATCTTGGCCCCTGCGGCACTCACGGTGGATACGGCAGCCGGCCTGGTCGCCACCTCGGCCCGTGATCTCGGCACGATCGCCAAGCGGACGTTGGCGTCTGGCGTGGTGCTCAACGTAACGGAACGCGGAATCGAATCGAGTCTCATCGCCTTCATCGAGGATTCGTCGCGTCCGGTGAACGATACCACGTGGTTCGAGTTCGATCGACTCAACTTCGCGACATCGTCGGCGACGATTCTCCCAGAGTCACAGGAGCAGCTCGGCAATATCGCGGCCATACTGGACGCCTATCCTAACGTGACGGTCAAGATCGGCGGATACACCGACAACAGCGGAGACAGGGCGGCGAACAAGCGTCTCTCGCAACAGCGCGCCCAATCGGTACGACGCGCGCTGGTCGACAAGGGAATCGCTCCGTCGCGGATGGTCGCAGAGGGGTATGGGGACGCGCATCCGGTGGCTGACAACGCCTCGGAGGACGGACGCGCCCGCAACCGGCGCATCGCGGTGAGAGTTACCTCGAAGTAGGCGATGCCCGTCTACGAAGGCGCTGAGATGCCTGCTGGCGCAACCATGTCTACAATCCTCGAAGGTCTCACAAAGGCACTTTCATCCTCGGCAACGCGAGACATTGCCAAGGCAGTCGGACTCAAGCCTGAGCTGGTTACACAAGGCATGGGGGTCGTCGGGCCGTTGATCGCAACTGCTCTGGCCAATAAGGCATCAACGGCCGGCGGAGCGGTCGATCTGATGCAGCTTCTCCCCGAAGGCGGCACGAGCGCGTTGCTCGGAAATCCTGCGAATCTGGTCGACGGCGGCATCGGTGATACGGCCGTCTCGTCGATCCTCGGCAGTGGTGCCGGCGCGATCGGTGCGACGCTGGACCGAGCGCTTGGCTTCAAAGCGAGCTCCCTGCTCGGCTTCGCCGCGCCACTCGTCCTCGGCTTGATCGGCAAGATCGCGGGCGAGAAGAAGCTGGACCCGGCGGGCCTGGCGCAGCTACTCGCCGGCGACGCGGCTGACTTCGAGAAAACGGGCGGCGAGACCGCACGCCTTGTTCGACTAGCGGTCGACGCAGGTCACCAGGCAGCAAACGTCAAGGCCAAGTACACGCCGGTGCAATGGGAGCGTGTCCGACTCGCGCCAGTCGCCGCGGCGTACGTCGTGATGATGGCAGACAAGTCGGGACCTGTTGGCGCAATGAACGGAGATGCGCGCTGCGAACGGTGCGATCGACGATGCCAAGAAGGTCGCATCGCCGACCTCGGTGCTCAGCCTCGCGTTCGACAGCGACTTTTCGGTCGAGGAGCTGAGCAAGTTCGCGAGGGGACGAACCAACGCCGACGCACTGCGAACCGTGCGTGAAGCGATGGAAGTTGTGACGCGGAATAGTCCGGCGGACGTATCGACGTATCGCCGACTGGTCGCGGACGTCGCGAGTCAGGTCGCGAGTGCGTCCAGGGAGGGCGGCGTCCTCAGGTTCGGCGGCACGCACGCAAGCGCGTCGGAGCGGGCGGCGCTGGACCAGTTACGAAGCGTGATTGGCGACCGCTACGGACGTTAGGTCGGCCGAACGTCCACATGGACACGCGATGAACGGCGATCTTGACGCCAATCATCATTTCGTCCGATGACGATCGCGCCGCACGTCGGGTCGCCCGTAAACCGCAGCGGACGATTCTGTTCGGACATGTAGACCTCGACGCCCTTCACGTTCGTGGGCGTGTACGGTCCCTCGGCTGGCCGACCCGGCGTTAGGTCGGTCGGCGCTCCCATTTTCGTGTTCCACTCGAAGCCGTCCACGAAGAACGTGGGCTGACAGTATGCGGGCGGGCTCGGCGGGCTGCTGCTCCAACTGCTCGTTGCGTATGCACGTGACGGACGCGGATCGACATCGTTCATCGAATCCATCCCAGCGTCCGGCGTCGCGATCGATGCGGTACCTGGCCGTCGTCACGACACGCGGAAGCGTGACGACGGGTTCCATCACCTCGGTGATCGGCGTGGTATCGGCGCGGTTCACGACGATCTGCTTCAGCTGGTAGCCGAGGCGGCGCAGCTCGATGAATGCGGCCGCGCCGCGGAACGTCAGGTAGTCGAGACGGACCGTGCCCGTGGCTGTCGTCACCGCATACGTGCCACTGAACACGTCGCGAACCTGAACGTCGGGCAAAGGCGCGCCCGTTCGCGAATCGAATACGCCGATGAGCCGAGGCGCCGGGGCACGACTGGAATCGGCCGTCTGTGCCACGCTCCTCACGCTGATCACCGCGACGAGTGGAACGGCGGCGAGAAGATGTGGCAGAACGGCGCGGGATCGCTTCATGCGGCGACCAGCCGGCGGCCGCTCATTCCGATCGAATCACGGACATGGGATTGACACGTCTGGCGCGCAGCGCCGGCCCCACGCTCGCGGCCACAGCCACGAACAGCATACCTAACGCGACCGCCGCATAGACCGGCAGCGATCGCGCGGACTCGTGAAAGAGCAGAGGTTGGACGAGCGGGGACAGGATGGCGGCACCCCCGATCGCGATGGTCACGCCTACCACACCGAGGATGGCGCCCTGTGTGCCAACGAGCGAGAAGATGTGTCGTGTCTGCGCGCCGAGCGCGATCCGAATTCCGATCTCGCGTGTTCGCTGTGTGACGCTGTACGCGACGACACTGTACACGCCCAGTGCGGCGAGCACGAGCGCCAGCGAACCAAACACGCCGAACATGGTGGCTCCAAGCTTCCACGGCCGCTGCTCGGGCGCGAGGCGCGACTGCATGGTCCAGACGGTGGCGGTCGGCGCGCTGGCATCGCTTCCCTGTATGACCGTGCGAATCCGCGCAAGCGTGGATGCCGTCGGCGCCGGGACGCGTGCGAGCACGACGCGAGCGACGATGGCGCGGCGTCCCTGACTGAGCGGAACGTACACACGCGGAATAGGCGGCCCCTCGTCGTCGATCGCCGACTCACGCGTGTCCTCGGCTACTCCGATAATGCGAAGGCATGGCATTGAGTCCGCACCGAGCCGGAGGCAATGACCGATCGCGTCGCCCGCTGGCCAGAACGTTCGTGCGACAGTCGTCGGCACGACGATCACGCGCTCGGCCGTTGTATGATCGTCGGCGTCGGTGAACTCTCGCCCCTGCACGATCCGCGTTCCGATCGTCGAGAAGTACGAGCGCGTCGCTCCGCTGACGTTCACGACCGAAATTCTCGAGGAGTCGTCCAGGTGGTCGGGCACCCGCAGCGGCGCGCGCATGTGCCAGTCGAACGGAACACCGTCGGCGACGACCGCACTCGAGACGCCGGGAAGTTGCGCGACTCTCGCCGCTAGATCGGCGAACAGAGCGTCCGCGGTAGCGTCGGACGCGCGAAGCGTCCTGGAATCGAGCGACACGACTACTGTCCGTTCGGGATCGAAGCCGAGTGGCACCCCGCGGATGTTCGTTAGGCTTTTCACGAATAGCAACGTTCCGATCAGCAGCAACGCGGACAGCACTGTCTGTGTCACGACCAGCGCCGAGAGCAGCCGCTGTCGGTGCAGGCCGCCCGTCTGACGTCCTTCGCCCAGTGTATGCGCGACGTCCACTCGGCGGAGCAGGGAAAGGGCCGGCACGAGCCCGGTGGTCGCACCCGCAAGGACCGCTGCGGCGGTAATGAAGCCGGCGGTCCGCACGTCGACCAGACTGCCATCCCAGACGAAGCCTTCGAGGAGCACGCTTCGCATGAGTGCCCCTCCGGCTGTCGCGACGAGGAGTGCAGCCGCGCCGGCGAGCAGCGACAGCAGTATCGATTCGGTGAGCACCTGCGCAACGAGGCGTGATCTCGAGACGCCGAGCGCCATGCGGATCGCGATCTCCCGTTGGCGCCTAACGGTGCGCGCCAGCACGAGATTCGCGGCGTTGGAGCACGCGATCAGCAGCACCAGGAGTGAGACCGCGCCAAGGAGTGACGCGACCCGCGCTTCGGGAGAGAGCGACTCCTCCTTGTAGGGAATAATCGAATGCATCTCGATGTTCATGGCCGCCGTATCCGCGTTCACGCGTTGCGATTCGGCGGTGCGGACGATCGTGGCGGCGCGGCTCGCCACCAGATCACGAGATGCGCCTGGTGAGACGCGAACTACGGCGAACAGCCAGCGAGCCGCCGTCGTTGCCCACCGCGGGCCCAGGAATGTCAAGCGGCCGCCAAGGGTCAGCGGTAGCCAGAGGTCCAGCGGGCGTGTACCCGGGCCGTTGAATCCTTCGGGCGCAACGCCGACGACGCGCACACGTTCCGACGCGACGCTGACTTCGCGCCCGATGACTGTCGAGTCGCCGCCGAACTGACGTTGCCAGAATCCGAAGCCGATCACCGCGGCGAGCTGACCGTCAGGCAACCGAGCGTCATCGTCGGAGAGCAGGCGACCCAGGGCGGGTCGAACGCCTAACGTGCGGAAGTATGACCCATCCACGAACACGGACCGGGCGGTTGCAGCATCGCTACCACGGCCCACGTTCAGCTGCGTGGTGAAGCTCTGCATGGCGACGGACGCCACCGGCGACAGATTGTCGCGCAGCGCAACGACCGTCGCGAGCGACATGTTCTCTGTTGTTCGAGGGCGAACGGTGTACACCGCTTCCGGTGCCGAGATCTGCGCCGGCGCGCGGAGCAGGAGTCGGTCGAGCACACTGAACATCGTCGCGTTCGCGCCGATGCCGAGCGCGAGCGCGGCGACCGTTCCGAACGCGAAGCTCGGCGACTGACGGAACTGTCGCACGGCGACCGCGAGATCGGTCCGGATCGCGTCGAAGCGTTCGAGCATCCCGAGGCGTCGCTCACGGTGCCGTGCCGCGGCGAACAGCGCGTCTCGTTCGGTCGTGGCATCGCCGAATCGGCGCTTGGCTTCTTCGGTGGCGTCGTGCAGCGACCAGCCACGTTCAACCAAGGCGTCGATTCGTTCCTGCAGATGGAACGCGATCTCGTCGTCGACTTCTCCGGCGACGAGGTCCGACCGTCGCAACGCGAGGCGGAATGCTGCGCGGACCTTTGGCGGCAGCATGCTAGGCAGTCGCCGGGGCGCCGAGGATTGCGGTCACCGTTGCGGCGTATCGGTTCCACCGAGCGGCTTCCGCGCGGAGCTCGGCCTGGCCGGCTTCGGTGAGATGATAGAACCGCGCACGCCGATTCTTCTCCGTGATTCCCCACGCCGGCTTGACCAGGCGTCGTGCCTCTAGTCGGTACAACGCCTGGTACAGGGCGCTGTCGACCAGCTCGAGGTTGCCCTTCGCCTGTCGCTCGAGCCAGTCGGTGATGGCGTAGCCGTGCATCGGCCCGCTCGTGAGCGCTTTGAGCACGAGGACCTCGAGGTTGCCTCGAAGGATGGGCATGGGATCGAACACGTGATCAGAACCCTCTATACAGGTACTGTACAGAACGACTCCACGCGCGCGTTGTCAAGTGCGATGAGGCTTTAAGCCAATGGCGAACACCGTCGGGCCACGCGGCGTTAGGTGCCCGCAGCCGAGTGCCGCGACATGCTCCATTGAGGAAGCACACACCTTCCTTTCGGCATCGCTCTTCACCGTGCTTGCCCCGTCGGCGACATTTCATGGCTGGTCGCATCTGGTTACGCTATCTCAGCCGTTCTGGTCCTCATTTCCGCATGTCCAGCTCGCCCACGCGCCGTGCCGCGTTCGCTCTTGTGGCGCTGTTCGCCGCCTGCGACAAGGCGCCCGCCAAGCCGTTCGTGCCGCCCCCCGCCCAAGTCGGCATTGTGACCGTTGCGCCGACGAACGATCGCGGAGGCGTACGAGTTCGTCGGTCAGGTCTCGCCGTACCGCCGAGTCGAGGTCCGCTCGCGGGTCGAAGGGATCGTCACCGCCCGCCCGTTCGTCGAGGGCAGCGTCGTCCAGAAGGGTCAGGTGCTGTACAAGCTCGACGTCGTTAGGTACGACGCGGCGTACCGCGCCGCCGTGGCTCGACTCGACAACGCGAAGCGAACGGTCGCTCGCCTCGAGCCGCTCGTGCCCAAGCGCGCGGTCGCGCAGCAGGACGTGGACAACGCACGCTCGGAGCTCGAGTCGGCGCAGGCCGCGGCCGATGCCGCGAAGCAGGACCTCGACGACACGGTCATCCGGGCCGAGATCTCGGGGCAGGTCGGACGCGCGCGCCTGGAGCTCGGCGCACGCGTCACGGGACCCGCGCGATCTGCTCACGACGATCGATGAGCTGAACCCGATCTACGTCACCTTTCACCCGTCCTCGCAGCAGTTGCTCGCCTGGCAGCAGGACAGCCAGGCGCGCGCGCTGCTGGCGGGGCGCGCGGCGAATGCGACCGCCGGCGCCGGCGGCAGTAACGGCGTCGCGGTGCGCGTCATCCTTCCCGACGGCTCGCTCCTCCCGCGCGTGGGCCACATCAACTTCATGGCGCCGTCGCTCGACTCGGCCAGCGGCACGCAGGAGTTCCGCGCGCCAGTTCGCGAATGCCGATCGCCGCTTGCTGCCAGGCCAGTTCGTCCGCGTGCGGCTCGAAGGCTTCTCGCGCGCGAGTGCGCTCGCCGTCCCGCAGCGCGCCGTGCAGCAGGGGCTCGGACGTCAGTTCGTCTACGTCGTCGGGGTCGGGGACACGGTCACAGCGCGGGACGTCAATCCGGGTCCAGTGGAGCGGCAACCTCTGGATCATCGACTCTGGCCTCGCGACGGGCGATCGCGTTGTCGTCGACGGAATCCAGAAGATCGCGCCCGGGCGAGTCGTGAAGCCCGTGCCCGTCGTCGACTCGTCATCGACCGCAGGAGCAGGAGCGAAGTCGTGAGCGTCATCGATATCGAAACCGTAGAGGAGAGCGACGGTACCGGTTCGACCGAGCCGTCTGCGGCCGACGAGCGACAGCCCGAGATCAAGTACTTCTTCATTCGCCGCCCGGTGCTGGGCGCGGTCATCTCGATCGTCATCACGCTGCTCGGCCTGTTCGCGATCCAGCTCCTGCCGATCGCGCGCTATCCGCAGATCACGCCGCCGGCGGTGCGCATTCAGGCGAACTATCCGGGCGCATCGTCGGAGGACGCAGCGCAGGCCGTCGCCGCGCCGATCGAGGAACAGCTCGCGGGGCTGCAAGGCCTACTGTACTACGCGTCCTCGAACTCGAGCGACGGATCGACGAACATCACGGTCACGTTCGACGTCTCGCGCAATCAGGATCTCGCGGCGGTGGACGTTCAGAACGCGGTCAAGCTCGCGGAGCCGCAGCTGCCTGACGCGGTGCGGACGAACGGCATCACGATCCTCAAGGCGAACACGGACATCCTGTGCGTCGTCGCGGTCCAATCGGACGATCCGCGGTACGACGCGACGTATCTCGCGAACTATCTCAAGCTCAACGTCCTCGACGAGATCAAGCGCATTGCCGGGCGTGGGCGACGCGACGCCGTTTCCGACGCGCGACTTCGCCATGCGCCTCGAGCTCGATCCGGAGAAGATGGCGCAGCTCGGGATCACGGTCAGCGACGTCGCCGCCGCGGTGCGCGAACAGAACGCGACGAATCCCGCCGGCCGACTTGGGCGCCGAGCCGTCACCGCCGGGGACGCAGCTCACGCTGCCGATCACGACGCTCGGTCGCCTGACGACCCCGAAGGAGTTCGACGACATCATCGTCCGGGCGCGGGCGGACGGCTCGGTCGTCCGCCTGTCGGACATCGGCAAGGCGAAGCTCGGCGCACGCAGCTACGACCTCGTTGGTCGGCTGAACGGCGTGCATACAGCCAACGCGCTGATCTACACGCGGCCCGGCGCCAATGCGCTGAACGTGAAGGCAGGCCGTCGAAGGCGCGCATGGACGAGCTGCAGCCGACGTTCCCGCGGGGGATCAGGTACGCGATCCCGTTCGACACCACGCCGTTCGTGAGCGCTTCCATCAAGGAAGTGGCGATCACGCTGGTCGAGGCGATGGTGCTCGTGACGCTCGTCGTGTTCCTGTTCCTGCAGAGCTGGCGCGCGACACTGATCCCGATGCTCGCCGTTCCGGTGAGCGTCATCGGGACGTTTCTCGGGCTGCTCACGTTCGGCATGTCGATCAACGTGCTGACGCTGTTCGGGCTCGTGCTCGCGATCGGCATCGTCGTCGACGACGCCATCGTCGTGATCGAGAACGTCGAGCGCATCATGGCGACGGAGGGCCTGCCACCTCGGCTCGCCGCCGACAAAGCCATCCGTCAGGTGGGCAGCGCGCTCGTCGCGATCGTGCTCGTGTTGTGCTCGGTGTTCGTGCCGGTCGCGTTCATCGGCGGCGTCACTGGCGCGTTCTTCAAGCAGTTCGCGATGACGATCGTGATCGCCGTCGTGCTGTCGGGCCTCGTGGCGCTCACGCTCACGCCCGGCGCTCTGCGCGCTGCTCCTCAAGGACACGAACGAGACGCACACGACGGGCTTCTTCGGCTGGTTCAATCGCGTCTTCGCTCGCGGGACGAACCCATTATGTCGGCGCTGTCGACTCGGTACTCGGTCGACCGTCGGCGTGGCTCGGCGCGTTCGCGGTGCTTCATCGCACTCGCCGGGCTGCTGTGGACGCGGATCCCGACCGCGTTCATCCCGACGGAAGACAAGGGCTACATGGCGATGTCGATCCAGCTGCCTGACGCGGCATCGCTGCAGCGGACCGAGGCGGTCGTCGCCAACGTCGAGAAGATCATCCGCACCGAGCCGGCCGTGCAGAACATCGTCGCGCTCGTGGGGCTCGACCTGCTGAGCCAATCGAATTCGACCAATGGCGCGACGGTGTTTCTCAATCTCAAGCCGTGGGAGGAGCGCTCGAAGCACGACGCGCTCGACTCGATCGCCACGCGCATCAACGGCAAGCTGTTCGCGATGAAGGACGCGATGGCGTTCGGCTTCAACCTGCCCGAGGTGCCGGGACTCGGCGTCACGGCAGGCGTCGAGGTGAACCTGCAGAATCGGCAGCGGGCAGGATATTCGCGAGTTCGCCGGACACGTGAACGAGTTCCGCCAGTCGGTGAACCAGCTGTCGGCGTCGGGCGGGCTCAACTCGACGTTCCGCGCGAGCGTGCCGCAGGTGTACGTCACGGTCGATCGCACCGCCGCCAAGGCGCGCGGCGTGAACCTCACGGACCTGTTCGCGACGCTGCAGGCGTTTCTCTCGTCGCTGTACATCAACGACTTCAATCTGTTCGGCAAGACGTACCGCGTGCAGGCGAACGCGGCCGAGGAGTACCGGCAGTCGCCTAGCGACATCGGACGGCTGTACGTGCGCGGAACGAACAACGCAGATGGTCCCCGTGTCGGCGCTGACGTCGACGGCATTCCGAAGTGCGCCGACCGTCGTCACGCGATTCAACGGCTTCACGTCGACGCAGTTCACGGGTCCGTCGAAAGCCGGGACACTCGAGCGGCGAGCTTCTCTCCGAGGTCGACCAGCTCATTCAGACCCAGTTCGCGTCGGCCGGGCTCGGCGTGTCGTACTCGGGTCAGTCGTTCCAGGAACGCGCGTCGAGCGGAGCGGCCGCGCTGGTGTTCGTGCTCGGTCTGATCATGGTGTTCCTGGTGCTCGCGGCGCAGTTCGAGAGCTGGTCGGTGCCGTTCGCGGTGCTGCTCGGCGTTCCGTTCGGCGTGCTCGGGGCGCTGCTCGGCATCTGGATCCGCGGACAGCCTAACGACATCTACTTCCAGGTCGGCCTCATCACGGTCGTGGGGCTGGCGGCGAAGAACGCGATCCTGATCGTGGAGTTCGCGACGCACCTGCGGCGAGCAGGGGCTCAGCATCCGCGAAGCCGCGACCGAGGCGGCGCGCGAACGACTGCGTCCGATTCTCATGACGTCGTTCGCGTTCATTCTCGGCGTGCTGCCGCTGATGCTCGCGTCGGGAGCCGGCGCGGCCAGTCGTCACTCGATCGGCACGGGCGTCTTCGCCGGGATGCTGTTCGCGACGACGATCGGGATCTTCTTCATCCCGTTGTTCTTTCGGCTGATTCGCGGAGTGGCTGAGCGTCGCGCGAGGAAGAAGCCAACACCTGCGCCTGGCGCGCCGCGCCGGAGCACGCCTGATGCGCCGCCTCGCGCTTCTCGGCGTGGGACTGGGCACGGCCATGGCTGCGTCCTGCACGGTAGGACCGAAGTACGAGCCCGTAGCCTGTCATCGCTGCCGGAACGCATCGGGGTGCCGCAACTGAGCGACTCGTCGCGCCACTTCTTCGACTCGCTCGCGGTGGAGCGAGCGCGCGACAGCGTCCCGGCACAAGCCGGACCGCCTAACGCCGCGCGTCCGACGCTCAACGCGGCGACGGTGAGCGCGGCGGCGTGGCTCGACATCATTCAGGACACGACGCTCGTATCGCTCGTTGACATCGCATTGCGGCAGAATCGCGATCTCCGCGTCACGCTCGCGCGCATCAACGAGTTCCGCGCAGACGTCGGCATCGCGCGCAGTCCGCAGCTGCCGAGCGTGAGCCTCAACGGCGTTCAGAGCACGAATCAGAGTCGCGTTTGGCTCGTTGGCGCCGCAGGCCTTTCGCGTCACGCGCGTCACCGGCGACCTGGCGTGGGAGCTCGACTTCTGGGGGCGCGTGCGTCGGGGCGTCGAGGCCGCGAACGCGGATCTGGGCGCGCAGGAAGCGGCGCAACGGGCGACCGCGCTGTCGCTCGTCAGCGACGTAGCGTCGGGTTACCTGCAGCTGCTCGAGCTGGACCAGGAGCGCGCGATCGCCGAGCGGACGTTGAGCTACGCGCAAGGTGACGCTGGACATCGCGCGGCAGCGCTTCGCGCAGGGCCTGACGTCGGAGCTCGACGTGAGGCAGTTCGAGGCGCAGGTGGCGGGACCGGCGGTAACGCTCGCGCAGGCCGAGCGTGCGCGGGCGCAGACGGAGCACAATCTGAACGTGTTGTTAGGCGAAGGCGCCGTCGCGATTCCGCGCGGCACGTCGCTCGGCGCCGCGGTGTCGGCGCTCACGGTGCCTGATTCGATTCCCGCGTCGCTGCTCGCGCGCCGCCCCGACGTCGTGCAAGCCGAACGGGAGTACGCGGCGTCAGTGGCGCGCGTCGGCATCGCGGACGCCGCTCGCTGGCCGACGTTCAACATCGTCGGGTCGGTCGGGACGCAGTCCGGCCTGCCGGACAATCTCTTCAACTCGAACACGCAGGTGTACCAGGCGCAGGTCGGCGTGTCGTTTCCGCTGTTCGACAACAAGCGTCTCGCGAGCGTGTCCGCGGCGGCGAGGGCGCGTGCGGAGCAGGCGCGGGCCTCGTACGAGGGCGTGGCGCTCAACGCGGTGCGCGAGGCGAACGATGCGCTGATCGTCGTTCGCACGGCGCGCGACGAAGCGGTGGCGCAGGCGACGCAGGCCAATGCGCTCCGCGCGGCGCTCGAGTTGGCGACGGTGCGGTACGAGGCCGGCCTGTCGACCTATCTCGATCTGCTCGACGCGCAGCGCAGCCTGTTCTTCGCCGAGCTCGCGGCGAGCCAGGCGCAACTCGGAGAGTTGAGGGCCGCGGTGCAGCTCTACAAGGCGCTCGGCGGGAGCTGGAGGGAAGAAACGTCGAGGCCCAGGTAGCAGTCAGGTGGGGACTGGGGACTGGGGACTGGGGACTTAACTGCAGCTGGTTGCTGGGTGCTCGTGCTTGTTGCTGGGTGACGCTGAGTGCGGCTGCGCGCAGCGAGCAGCGCGTGGGTGACCGGGCGCTAATAGCAGCAGCGGGCAGCGTGCGGCCGCAGCATGCAGCCGTCGGCAGATGTGCCCAGCGTGCAGCCCCAGTCCCCAGTCCCCAGTCCGCTCATGCAGCAGCGCATCTGAAGGCCAGGGCGAGCGGTCTCCACGTCGCTCGCCGTCTACTTACGACTCGCGGCGAAGCTCATACATTCGACGTCTCCGGACTGAGGATCTATGCGCTCCCACCTCACTCGACACGCCCGCGCCCTGCGCTTCGTTCTCCTTGGCGCCCTGTTGCTTCGGCCAGCCGCACTCGTAGCGCAGGCGAAGGAGTACCTCTACCTCGGCAACAGTCTGGGTGGGGACATCTCCATCATCTCGATCCCTGCGCACAAGGTTGTCGGCACAATCCCCGCGACCGTGGTCGGCAACCATCCCGACGACGTGATCTCGTCGCGGAATGGCGACGTGCTCTACATCAGCCGGCTCGACGTCAACGATGTCATCGCCGTGAGCACCGCCACGGAGCAGGTGCTGTGGCGCGCGGAAGTGCCCGGGGTGCCTAACCACCTCACGCTCTCGCCAGACGAGCAGTTCCTCTACGTCCCGATCTACGACAAAGGGGTACTCGCGGTGATCGACACGAAGACGCACCAGGTCGTCGCCAGCGTCGACGTGGGCAAGGGCCCACACGGGACGCAGCTCGGCCCGACGGGGAAGCACCTCTACGTCGGCGACATGGAGTCGAACGAGGTCGCGGTGGTGGAGGTCGGGACCAATCGGCTCGAGAAGAAGATCGTGATGCCCGAGGGCGTGCGGCCGTTCCAGCTGTCGCGAGACGAGAAGTATCTCTACGCGCAGCTCTCGAAGCTGCACGGCTTCGTCGTGGTGGACCTGACGACGGACAGCATCGTCCGCACCGTCACGCTGCCAACCGGTGGGCGGACGCTTCCGGCGGCGACGCTCGAGGCGTCGCACTACGTGATGAACCACGGCCTCGGCATCTCGCCGGACGGGAAGTACATGGTGGCAAACGGCTCGCTCATCGGCATCACTGCCATCTACTCGATGCCGGACCTGCAATTGCTCGGCACCGTGCCCGTGGGCCGGGAGCCCAACTGGGTGACATTCAGCCGAGACTCGAAGTACGCCTATGTGAGCAACCGTCGCGACAATACGCTGTCGGTCATCTCGATTCCCGAGCGGAAAGAGGTCGCGAGGCTCAAGGTCGGTGAGTTCCCGCAGCGGATGACGACGACGATGGTCGCTCGCCGCCCGAATTGAGTTCGTCCGAACCGACTCATTCGAGCGACGGTCGATCGATGGATGCCAGGGAGCCGCCGTCTCGCCGCCGCGCGCTCGTGACGCTGCTTCGGCTGCCACTGTGGTGCAACGCGGCGGCGACTGCCGCGCTGGCCGGATGCGCTTCCGCGCTCGGCCGATTGAGGGGCCGCCCTGGCACCGCGGTTGGAACACTCGACCGGCTGCCGCCAGGCGGCGGTCTGCGCGCCTCGTTAGGCGATGACGAGTCCGCCATCGTCGTGAACGTCGATGGCGTCGTTCGGGCATTCCGCGCCGTGTGCACGCACGAAGGGTGTCCGCTCGGTTGGAATGCGCAGCAGCATCTCATCCGATGCCCGTGTCACGGCGGTGCGTACGACACTGGCGGGAAGGTCGTGTCCGGCCCTCCGCCAGCGCCGCTCACGGAGCTGCGGGCGGTCGTCGAGCACGGAACGATCTACATCGTGCGTTGAAGCACCGAGTGGTGGTTCCGCGTTAGGGCTCGGGTGTGATGTTCTGGTTGAGCCGGAACAGGTTGGTCGGATCGTACTTCCGCTTGATGCTGGCGAGCCGGTCCCAGGTCGACGCTGGATACGCCGCACGAGTACGCGCGACGCCCTCGTCGCTGAGGAAGCCAACGTAGGCGCTCAGGTCGTTAGGCTGGAGCGCTTTGGCGAACTCGGTGACCCAGGCGGCACGAACCGGACGATCGTCGGGGCCAGTGTAGAACGCCGCGACGTTCACGAGCATCGGCCTGGAGCGGTGCGCATACGCCGTCGCGTCGGCGGGCACACGTGCCGCGGCGCCGCCGAGCGCCCGAAGCTGGGCGACGCGCATCGACGCATCCGAGTCGGACAGAAATCGGAAGATCGTCTCCGCCGCCGCGCGGTCGATCGTATCGACGAACATCGTCCGGGCGATGGCGGTCGGATGTGCGTTCGGGTCCTCCGGCGGATACATCCCGGCATACGGCATCGGCTTGACCATGTCCGCGAGCGGTGTCGCGATCGTTCGGAACGGCGCGATCGCGCGCGATGCGGAGTCGGGGTCACCCGCATACGCGATCATCCCCAGGATCACCAGCCGTCCGTGCACTGATTGCGGCAGGAATGGCATCGGCGGTGCGGGCATGATGTTGGCGATCGTCGACAGCTCGTCAGGCGCTGCAAGCGCCGCCGCCGAAAAGCCAGCGATGGTTTCTGGAGTGGCGGGCAGGACGAGTATGCCGCCGGTGAATTGCGGCAGCTCGTGCAGGCGGAACTGGAGGCGCGTCACTACACCGAAGTTTCCGCCGCCGCCGCGAATGGCCCAGAACAGGTCCGGGTGGTGGTTGGCGTCAACGTGGAGGTGACGGCCATCCGCGGTCACCAGTTCGGCCGCGAGTAGCGAATCGATCGTCAGTCCGTATTTCCGGACGAGAAAGCCGATGCCGCCGCCGAGCGTGATGCCTCCGATGCCGACCGACCCGGAATCACCGAAGCCGACGACCAGGCCATGCTTGCCCGCCGCTTCCGTGAGCTGCAAGGCTGTCGCGCCGGTCTCGGCCCACGCGGTTCGCTCGTTAGGATCGATCTCGATCCTCGACATCGCGCGCAGGTCCAACACGATGCCGCCATTCGTCGTGCTATGGCCGGCGACGCTGTGGCCGCCGCTGCGTACGGCGAGCTCGAGCGCTTCGTTACGAGCGATCGAGACGACGCGCTGCACGTCGGCGACGTTGGCGACCTGGACGATCGTCGCCGGTCGCTTGTCGATCCCGCCATAGTAGACGGCGCGTGCGGCGTCATAGGCGGGATCCTCAGGCGTGAGAACGCGTCCTTTGATGCCAGCGAAGCCGCTTGGTGATTGCCGTGTCTGTCGAGTCAATGAGTGCATGGTAGTCCTGTCGGAAATTCGGGTCTGGTGTTGCCGAGCCGGCTGTACACGGCTCGGGACGTCCTGTATATGACGTCGATCGACGCGACTCGAATTCGACATGCTGCTTCCTGTCATTCCGAGCGAACGAAGTGAGTCGAGGAATCGCGATTATGATCGGTAGACGGCCCTCTATCGAGAGCAGCGGTCTCGATTCCTATGCGCCTGGCCAGCGCGACTCTCGCGGCCGCTTGGCGGCGAGGCTCGGATGCCCGCTCGGAATGACGACACCGGCTCAGAATGACGCTCACTTCCGCTCGTCGTCGGCGGGCGCTCGAGCGGCTTGTTCGGACGGCGGATCTTCCAACGATGCAGGAGGACTGCCCACCGGCATCCGGCCCGTTAGGGCGTGAACGAACGTGCCGGAAGCATGGATCGGGCGGATCGGCGATGCGCGCGATGTCGCCCGGGCGAGAGCGTCGAGACGCGACGGTGCCGTGAGCATGGTACCTCCGTCGTCCCCTCCTTAAACGGGCCGCGTTCCACGGTCTGTCAGGGACGCGATCGCATCGGGCCGTTTCAGTTGTTTCCGTCCAATCAGTTCACACCCGGTTCTGGATGTCGTGTCGAAGCGGTTCGTACGGATGGTTGCCGGACAGCCCTCCGCGCTGAATAGCAGTTGCCGTGGCCGTTGCAGTTTCTGCGTCCTGCTGCGTTGCGGCCGCGAAGTGGCCGCCTGCGTCCTTCTGCGTCGCTGTTGGACCTACGGACCGAACTGTGTTGAAGCAGTCCTCGGCGCCAAGCGAATGGAATCTCGTGGTTCGCCCTGCTGGCCAGCGCCTAACGTGACAAGACGCCAGTCGACCGGGAGGTGGGCCGATTGGTAAACAGCCCACCCGCCAGTCCCGCCTCGTACGCCACGAACACGCCGAACACCAGACTGAGTGCGCCGGACGCCAGGCGCAGTCCACGCTGCGCCCGCGCGAATCGCCGTCCCGTCGCCGCGAACGGAACTCCGATCGCCGCCGTGATCACCATCATCCCCGCAACGGTGCCGAAGCCGAACACGAGCAGATAGAGCATCGCCCAGCGCGACCGATCGATCGTCGCCAGTACGATGAGCGCGACCGCCGCCGATCCAGCGAGTCCGTGGACCACCCCCACGACTAGCGGCCTAACGATCTGGTAAACGCCCACGCGACCGAAGTGACGATCCATCCAGCTGACAGGTGTCTGCTGCGGGTCGTGCGGATGCGACTCCGGCTCGTGCCCATGTACGTGCGTGTGGACGTAGTCGCCATGTCCGTGCGCATGCGAATGCACGTGGTGCGATGGGCCCCGACGCATCTCGTCCACCGTCTCGCGGAGCCAACCGGTCACGCCCCGCAGGTTGATGAGACCAAGAATGCACAGCATGGCTCCCACGGCCATCTCCATCGACATCCCGACGCGCGGCGGGATCACCCAGCCGAGCAGTATGATGGCGCCGCCCACGACCAGGATCGTGAGGGTGTGGCCAACGCCCCACGCCGCCCCGATCACCGCAGCGGAGCGCGCGTTGCGCTCACGAGCGACGATCGTGGCGACGGCGATCACGTGGTCGGCGTCCGTCGCGTGACGCATGCCGAGGAAGAAGCCAAGCGCGAGGATGCTCAGGAGGCTCGTCATGACATCGTCAGCGGCGCGCGGAGATATCGAACGTGCATTTGAGCTCGTCTTTGACCTTGAGCATGCTACCCGCGATCGTCACCGGCTTGATGTTGTAGTCGGTCTGCCGGACAGTGAACTCTCCAGAAGCGCGGAGCAGACTGCCAGTCGCTGACAACGTCGCGGTGATCGCCTGCGGGAACGTCACGCCGTGCAACGTGAGCTGACCGTTCAGCGCGACCTTGAACTGTCCAGATCCGATCGGCCGCGCTGCCGCGCTCGCGCAGTCGTAGATGATCTCCGGGAAGCGCGAATCCTCCAGCACCTGCTCGTGCATGGTCCGTTCAATGGTGCGACGATCGCTGTCGCTCACGTCATCGACAAGGGTGAGCGACGCCGCGGGCATCGTCATCCTGAGCGACGCCTCTTCCGGTGCGTCGAGGTCGAACGAAACCTCACCGGTGAAATCGCGCGCGACGAACTTGGGATTGTGACCGAGAGCAGACAGCATCCCGCCGGCGAAGGCCTGAACGGTGAACCGACTGACCTCTGGATCGATGATGTAGCGCGGGCGCGCGCTCAGGTTCGCTTCCATTCATAGTTATCGCTCCCGCGCGTCTCGTGCACCAGCGGGGAGATGCCGGATCTCCATCAGGCTTCTACGCGCTCGACTTCTCGGCCTCCGGGAGGCCACCGCCCCGGCCATCCGGGGAGCAGGAGTCCCAGCGCGAGCCCGCCGATCGCCAGGGCGAAAGTGAGTAAGTAGGCGCGACGGAGCCCGGCCAGCGGCGTTGCTGCCGCGAGAAGCGTTGCCAGAACGGCAATGCCGTAGGCTTGCACGAGGTACCGCGACGACGAGACGAGTGAAGTCGCCCGCGGAAGCGCCGCGTGAGTGACATCGGCCAGTGCAGCGGTGAACGGCGTCTGTCACCGTGAGGCCTAACGCGATTCCGCGGATCGCGGTCAGCATGACGATGAAGGCGAGCGAAGTCGTTTCGCTCAGGTTCGCCAGCTGCCACGTATTGTAGATCAGCAGCGCAAACCCGCCGACTACGAGCGTGCGCGGCCCGATGCGATCGTAAACCGCTCCCGCGATCGGCAGAAGCAGCCCGGCACCGAGGGCCAGCGGGAGCATCACCAGGCCGACGCGTCGCGCCGGCTCGTGTCGCACGACCTGGAGATACACGGGCAGCAGAAATTCGGCGCCGAAGAACGCGATCACGGTCACGTAGCCGACGAGCGTCGCGATGCGAAAGACAGGACGGCGGAAGAGCCGCAGATCGAGCAGCGGGTCGCGCGCAAGGCGAAGCTCGACGACCGCGAACGAGCCGAGGCCGACAGCACCGATCGCGAGCCACGCGAGCGTCCACGGAGCCGTCCATCCCAGCGTAGCAACGAGCGACGTCGCGTACAGCGACGCGCCGAAACCGCTGATCGCGGTGACGAGGCCCCAGGCATCCCAGCGTGCCGTCGATGAACCCGGCTGCACGACGAGAAAGCGGCGCGCAACGAGCACGCCGAGCACGCCGATCGGGACGTTGACGAAGAAGATCATCCGCCACATGCCATGGTCGACGAACCAGCCCCCGAGCACGGGACCTAACGCGGGAGCAAACAGCAGCGCAAGTCCGAACACGCCGAGGGCAAGCCCGAGCTCCGACTTGCTGAAGCCGCGGAACGAGGATGGCTGTGCCCGTCGGAACCGCGAGCCCGCCGCCGATGCCCTTGATCGCGCGTGCGAACACCAGCGCCGGCAACGTCGGCGCTAGACCGGCGAGCAGCGACCCGGCGGCGAAGATGATGAGGCCGGCGATGTAGATTCGCGTGAGCCCGAAACGGTCGCCGAGAAAGCCAGCGACCGGCGTGGTAATCCCGAGCGCGAGCACGTAGATCGACACGATCCATTGGGCGCTGTGCAGCGACGCGCCGAATTCCGCGCGGAGTGTCGGGAACGCGACGTTCACCGCGGTGGTGTCGAGCGTGACCAGAAGATGCCGAAGACCACCGCTGCGACCACCCGCCATTTCGACATTCGCGACGCTGGCGGTGACGTGGTCGACGCTGTCATGCGAGGCTGGCGGCGAGGACGGCGACTTCCGCCAGGAGCACCGCGATCATGATCGCGTTCTGCCGCGGCGGGACGCCGAGGCGTCACGGAGAGTCCTCGTGCGGGCAACGCGCGTTGCGGCGCGAAGGAACTGGAGCAACGCCAGGCCACCTACGATGGCGCGGTTCCGTACCGGGTCGACGGCCGCAACGGCAGCCAGTACGCCGATCGCCACCGCCTGCGCTCCGATCATCGCTACCACATAGTCCATCTGCCCGTTCTCGCGAAGGTCAGCCGAATAGAGCGCGCGTGCGAATCGCCGAGCGCCCGCCGGAGCGATCAGCGCGAGCAGCCCGGTGCCAAGGTGATACGCCGCGAGCAGTGCCAGCACGGCCTGCGCCGCCAGCATGATCATCGTGTCAGCTGGTGCGTACGGTTCGGCGGTAGCGAGTAGTCACGCCACTCTGCGCCGCACCACCGGACGCGTACGGGGACCGGGCCTGTCCACGCGCCGAGCCCAACGTGAACGGTGCCGCTGTTCTGGGCCGCGAAGCCGTTGGCATGCTGCGTCTCCTGAACGATCGGCGGTTGCCCGGGCAGCTGCACCACCACGGTGGAACCAGTGGCGTCCCGCGAGCACTGAGGCCCACCGCCGACGAGACGAAGCTCGATCCACGCCGTGCGCGCCGCGGCAGTCGCCTCGTTATGCAGGAGCACCGGTGTCGCGTGCTGGTTCGCGATGAGAACGTCGAGCCGTCCATCGCCGTCGAAATCGGCGAGCGCGGCACCCCGAGAATTGTCTGACGCCGTGAAGCCCGCCGCTTCCGCAACGTCGACGAATTCCGGACGCGCCTTGGCGCCTCGATTGAGGTAGACGCGTCGCCGCTCGTTAGGGTAGATGCAGCGCCCACGTAGATCGCCCCACATGTCGGCGTAGACGTGAATGGCGCGCGGCGACTGCATCAGCTTGTGGTTCACGTACCAGTAGTCGGGGCAGCCCTCGTAGCGGCGGTCGAGCCGGTCGTCGACCATGCCGTTCGTCTGCACGATATCGAGCCAGCCGTCGCCGTCGAGATCTCCAACAGCCGCTCCCCAGCCGAAGCGGTCCTCGTTGAGCGCGCCGCGCCGGCTCGCTTCGTCCGTGAACTGTGGACGACTCTTCGCGTCTGTACCGCGATTCATCCACAGCAGCGAGCCCTCGGCCTGCAGCGCGTGATGGACGTTCGACACGTAGATGTCCAGGCGCCCGTCGCGATCGAAGTCCGAGATCGAGCTGTTCATGCCCTTGTACGTGTCCATGCCGATGTCGCCGAACATGGTACCGGCAATGCGCTCGAAGCGTCCGTGCCGATTCATGTAGAGGTCATCGCGGCCGAAGTCGCTCGCGATGTACAGGTCGGTCCAGCCATCGCGATCGAGGTCGCCCGTGCCGACCGAGATCGACCAGTGCGTCTCCGGCATTCCTAACGCGGCCGCGTCGAGCGGCTCGAACGTCCCGTCGCCGCGGTTTTCGAGCACGAGGTTGCGACCACCATTGGCGGCGTCGTGCCAGCCGTCGTGCATGAAGGCGAACATGCGGCGGTCGCCCGGGTACGCCGGTGCCGGGAGGCGGAAGATCGAGAGACGCGTCGAGTCCTGATACTGCCTGAGGTGTGAGTCGAGGACGTTGCCGACGATGATGTCGAGATCTCCGTCGCGATCGAAGTCGATCGCGTTCGCGCTGACACTGATCGCGTAACGGCCGACGCCGGAGTGCTCGGTGACGTCCTCGAACGCCAGCGTCCCGGACTCGGTCAGCATGTTCCTGAGGAGTCGGATCGAGCCGAAGCTCACGACAACCATGATGTCCTGGTCGCCGTCATTATCGTAGTCGAGCAGCAGCGAGCCTGACGCGAGACCGACTTGCGCTGGGTCGCCACCGAAGCGTGACAACGCCGGGACGTCGACGCGCTCGAATCGCATGTCGCCGCGGTTGAGCCAGACTCCCACGCGATCCGTCGGTATCGCGAGTGGTGCCGTGAGCACGACGTCGGGCCGGCCGTCACCGTTCAAATCGGCGACCGACGCACTCGCGCCAACCGAAAGCAGCCACTTGGCGATGTGGCGGAGTCGCGCATCGACGAGATCGTATGCGCTCGGGTCCATCGTGACCCGGAGTCCGCTGCGCGACGCCGGCACCTCGGCGAGGCGAAACCCAGGATCATCGATCGCCACGTGAGGGCGAATCACGCCGGCGTACGCGACGGACCCGAGTACGCCGATGAGCCCCACGATACCGACGCGCCGAGCCAACGCCGGGTCGAGAAGCGTTAGGCGCGCGTACCGTCCCGGTCCTGCAGCCCGGGCCCGCTTGAAGTGCAGCCAGAAGAAGCGCACGGTCGCGACGATGAACGCGGCGTAGAAGAACGTGAACACCGATTGGAAGCGGTGCAGCACGAGGTCCACGAGCGCGATCGAGATTCCGACTGCGATCTGGTTCCCGCGCGTGTCCGGAGACGTGCGCGGGTCGGTGAGCATGAAGAAGGTGAAGAGGAAGAACGGCGGCGCGGTCATCGTTCCGAGAAAGAGCATCTCGGGCGGAAGGTGCGCTCGCATGAGGTAGGCGCGCAGCGCGGTCTGCAGCGCGTAGGTCACGAGGAAGGACGCGATGAGCCAGCCTCTCCCGATCCGGAATACGAAGCCTGCCAGCGCCAGCGTGATGATGAACGCCGACATCGCCAGTGTCCCGCCCCACTGGTACGCTGGAGCCGCGGTGATGAGGTGTCCGGCAAAGAGCAGTGTCGTCGCGACGCCGAAGAGCGACGGGTTGTAGTGGTGCTTCCCGTCCACGGTGAACACGTACTTCGATGCGATCGACAGGAAGACCGGCACCGCCAGCAGGAAGTAGTCGTGAGCGTAGTTGAGTAGAATGGCCAGCGAGAGCCCAGTGATGAGCGCGCTGAGCGGAACGAGCAGCTCGCGTTTGCGGAGCAACGCATGAAGCCCGACCTCGAGCACGCACGCCGTCCCGACCGTGAGCAGGATCTGGGACGGTGAGCGATTGAAGCCAAGAACCGTGCAGCCGAGGATGAGGTAGATCGCCAGGATGGCGGCGAACGCGAGCCGCGGATCGCGCCACGTCGGAAGTCCTACGATCGGAGCTCGCCGGCGCCCGACCGGCGCGGTAGAAGGCGTTAGGCCGCCTTCGTACGCGCGCGCGACGCGCGGCGGAGCCGTCATACGAGCGCCATCTCGAGCCCCGGCATCGGCGAAGTCGGGGGGATCAACGGGAGCGCGACGCCAGGTAGCGTCACGAGATGCAGCTCGGCGCGAAGGTTGGTGACGACCATTCCGCGATACGCCGTGTCGTTTGCGTCGCCGACCGGCGCGCAGGCGCTGATGAAATGAAATCCGGCAGCGCGTGCCCGCCGGTATGCCGCGCGAAGGAGCGCCCGCAGCAGCGACGGTTCTGCAGGCGGAACAGCGACGTGCGTTGCGTAGACGTAGCGCAGCGGCGCTCCGGGTTCCGGTAGATGCGGACGTCTGAGCACGGTCGCCATGATGTCGTGGATCATGCGCACCCGGCGCATCGATCCCGAGTACGACGCGACGACGGTCTCCTTCACCGGGGCCGCGTCCCAGAGCGCGAGCGTGCCTACCGGTGTGCCATCGGCGCCAGTCGCGACGAGGAAAGAGTCGATCGTTAGGCCCGGCCAGGTCGCCAGCCGCCGTCGCAATTCCGCCTCGTCCACGACGTAGCCGAACGGACGGGAGCGGCCATCGGCGTCGAGCAGCCGCGCGATCGCGGGGATGTCGGCCTCGGTCGCACGCCGCACGTGCCACTCACTCCGCTCCGGCACGAGCGGCAGAACGAGCTGAATCGCGCGGATGTCGAACTCACGAAGCACGGTGTAGCGCGGTCGGCCAGCGCGCTCCGCACGCGCGGGTCGCGCAACGAGCGCGCGCCTGGCGCGGAGGTTGGACCCGATGATGGCCGTCACGAAGTACTCGCAGGTCCATTCGTCAGCAGCGTCACGCAGAATGGGCCCGTAGAACCGATCCAGTAGTAGCCGGCCTTGAACTACAGGCGCGAGGCGGAGGTCGCCGAGGTATCCGACCGGCACCCGGCGCCCGTCGAGCCAGCCGTCTCGCACCAGCACCGAGCCCGTTCCTACCACCGCGGCGTCACGCTCCACGACCCACTCACGCCAGTCGCGCGCGTGGAGTGCATACAACGCCGACATCGTCGGCGAGCGTCGCACGGAAAGCGCGAGCTCGGCGTCCATCGGCACCGCGGACATCAACGCGCGGCGTGCCGCGTCATCGCTCGCAGTCGCGAGGCGAACGACCGTCGACGTCGTCGCGCGCAGGGAATCCGTGGCGGTGGCGGTCATCATCACATCCAGAACCGGATACGCCGCGAGAACGGTTCGGGCGCCGGTCCGACGCCACCGGCCTGCGCATGGTCGCGCAGCGCTTCGATCGCTTCGTGGATCGCGTCCGCCTCCGTGCTATGGAAGCGACGCTTGCCGAAGCGGCCGATATTGCGTGTCTGGTTGGCCATGATCCGCACGTCCTGATCGATCACGATCCGCGTATACGCGGGCAGGAGCAGTCGCGCGATGGGGTTGAACATCCCGAAGCGGAACGTGATCGCGGTGTAGACGAGCGCACGAGTCGGCGTGACGGGAGTGATCTGAGACGTGATCACGAAGCCGCGCCGCTCGCCCCACATGTAGTCGACGCGCGTCACGTTAGGCATGAAGAACCGGTCGGTATGCGTCATCGGCTTGCCGTCCGGATTCAGCAGCCATTTCGTGAAGCCGATCGAGTCCTCGCGCTGGAAGTACTCGACGTGCACCGAATCGGAGCGACCTTCGACCGTCGCTTCGGCTGGCTTCGCTGCCGCTGCCTTGCGGAACCAACCCGCATGGACGAAGGCGGTGTGCGGCACGTCCATGAAGTTCTCGACGAGGTCGGTGACATCGCCATCGAACCGCGTCAGCATGTAGTACGTTCGCCAGTCGCGCTCACCGTGGTGCGGGAAGCGAAACGGCTCGTGTTTCGTTGCCTGGTCGGCGTCGCCCATGTAGACCCAGACCAGACCGTCCTGCTCGACGCACGGGAACCGCTCGAGCTGACGCGCGACGCGCGGCCGTTCGCTCGGCCCTTCGGAGGGCACGGTGACGCATTCGCCGCTGCCGTTGTACGTCCAGCCGTGATACGGACAGCCGATGCAGCCGTCGAAGAGATCGCCGCCACTGAGCGCTGCGTTACGGTGCAGGCAGCGGTCGAGCAGCGCCGACGGCCGGCCGCTGGCGTCGCGAAACAGCACGATCGGCTCGTCCATCACCGTGCTCGCGAACGGCTTCTTCGATGTCACCTGGGACGATAGCGCCGCGACGTACCAGCTCTCGTTGAGCGTTACCAACGTTCCAGCGCATGACGTCCCGGCGCTCGACCGCGTGCTGCCGCTCGGTGCGGCTCGCGTGCGATAGCGCGGCCTGCGTGTCGGTGATTGTCATTCCGAGGAGCCGCGAGCGCTCGGGTAGACTCAGCGAGTCGAGAACGGTTTGTCATTCCGAGCGGCGGCGCGAGAGGAATCGATCGTTCGGCATTCGAAATACCGTTCCCAACCTAACGCCGGATCGAGCGCGGGCGGCTTGATCGTGCCGGCACGTTGGCCACGCTCAGCGCACGCGAGCTCGTACGAGCGCTCGCCATCGCGGACGGCGACACCGCACACCGGCTCGAGCTGGCCGAGCCCGCGGCAGAGCGCGTAGTGATGGGCGGCCAGCAACTCACGCTCGACCGCGGCCGCGAGCCGCTCGGCCTGCTCACGAGACGTATCGACGTAGAGCATGTACCGATGCTGCGGTTCCACACTCGGCACGAGCATCGCGAAGGTGGAGCGCATTCCTGTCGCGCCTAACGCCGTCGAGAGGACCTGCTCGACGAAGGCGGGTGTCAACTTCTCGCCCGCGAGGTCGCTCGCCCGATCGGCTCGTCCGCGAAACGAAAGCATCGGCGTGCGTCGCACGAAGCCTTCGACGCGCACCAGATCGCGGAGCCTGTAGCGATACAGTCCGCCGCTGGTGGTCAGCACGACTTCGTAGGTCGCACCGTATTCGAGGCGATCGACGCCTGTCGCGCGCGTAGTCTCGCCCTCGGGCAGGAACTCGAGATAGTGAGATGTGACCGCGGCGACGGGATGCGCGCATCCGAGGAACGGAATGGACACGACGCCTTCAGTGGCGAGCAGTCCCTTCGGTTGGATCTCCACGTGCGGGAAGCGGCGTCGCACTCCGTCCAGCGCGCGCGCGGCGTGCCCGTCAGCCCAGCACGAGATGAGCGCGAGGCGTTCCCATATCTCACCGAGGTCCTCAGGCGGCCGACTTCCAAAGCGGCGACGAAGCGCGCGGGCACGGGCAGGACGCGCCGGCATTTCACGCTTCACATGAGCCGAGAGATCCGGCGCGAGCGGCGTGCGAACTTCACCATCCTCCAGATCGCGCAGCAAATCGCCGAACGTCATATCGAGATCGCTGGCGAGCAGCGCGAGAAAGCTCGGGCTCCAGACGGGAGATGAGCCGCAGGTCGGGGGCCGCGAGCAGCGCGCGCAACGTCAGGTACCGACATGTCGCGATGTCCGGGGCGCGCGCTACGATTCCTGGTACGGCGAGCGACCGCTCGAGGAGCGCGCGCAGGGGGGCGGGGAAGTAGTCGCTGTCGTGCTCCATGCCGATCGCGATGCCTCCCGCTGTACGCGTCGGGCGCCTGCCGGGCGGTGAGACGGCCCAGTAGGCTCGCCCGCCACGAAGCGCGCCACGCGACGCAAGCAGATCGTACACCCACGCCATCGTCGCTCGCGAGAACTCGGCGAGCAGCGCATCGGTATAGGGAACGAGCTTGAGCGCACCTGACGAGCCACCGGTCGGCTCCATGAACTTCACCGGCGCGGTTGTGAGAACGCCGGCCTCGCCGTCGCCGACGCGACGGACCCAGGCGCGAGCTCGCCGGAGTCGAGGAATCGCACACTCTCGTTGTAGTACGAGGCGATTGGATGCTCGCGAACCCGTGCGCGCGGCCATAGGCCGTCCCGGCATTCTCGCGGACGATGCGGCCAGGATGCTCGCCTCCGCGGCATGCGGCGCTCTAACGCTTTCCGGAATCGAAGACGCGCTGGAACGGCCCCGGCGCGGGTGGCGCTATTCGCGAGTCGCGCGACGACGGTCATCCGACGAAGCGCCCCGCGCCAAGGCCGACCGTGCGCAATGCGCGACGGACGAGGAAGCGGGCCATCACGCGCACGAGGTCGCGGATACGGACGACGGCCAGGCACGCGAGCTCGTCGCCGGCGCTATGACCCGGATTCCGCTCTACGAAGTATCGAACGTGGCGGTTGCGCAGCGCCGCGGGCGTGAGCGGCGCGATGCCATCGCGGACGTACTCGTGTGGCGTGGCGTAGCGGATGATCCCGGTGTCCGAGTCGTACTCATCCCCGAATCGCTCACCTGCGACCGTGTCCAACATGTCGCGCAACTCGCGGTCGTCGAGCTCTCCCTCGCGCGGGATCGATCGCGGGAAGGCGTTGGCAAGAATCAGGTAGGTTCGATACCCCTTCGAGATCAGGAACCAGTAGAGCGGCCGCCTCGGCTGCCGGAGCTTGAGCGAGAGGAGAAGCCGCGCAACGGCGATCTGGAGCTCCTTCTGCCCCCAGTATGCTCGATCGACGACGGTATCGCCGGAAAAGAAAAGCGTCGCCGGCCCACTCGAAGTCGCGATGTCCGTGAGAAGCACCGTTGAAAAACCCTTCAACGCCCCAGTCTCGCGATCGTGAAGCAGGATCACCCGCTGCTTCTCCGCGAGATCGGTCGCGAATCGAGCACGATTGGTTCCCGCGTAGGTCGCAGCAAACAGCGCGTACGCGTCGTCCACCGTAGCGGTAGAAAGCGTGCACGGCGTGACCACGCTCGCGACGAGTCTGCCCGTGACACGCCGGCCCTTGCTTACCTCGTCGAGTGAGATCGCGGCCCCGGTCATGGAACTCCGTGTGGATTCGAGGTGCAGAGTAGCGCCCGGTGCGGCAAGTCGGAGATACGTCGTGTGACGTAGCCGTCGGCCGTCAGCGATCGAGATTGGTGTAGCGGCCGAGCTGAAACCGCTCGCGCCAGGCGCGTGGGATGCTGCGCGCGTCCGACGGTGATGGTCCCGAGAAAGTCCTGATCGTAGGCAACGTCCGTAGCGACGACCCTGATGCGCGGAAAGGCACGGGTCGAGATACGTACCGAACAGGCGGTCCCAGAGCGTGGTGAAATTGCCGTAGTTCCCCCGCAGATCCACGGAGTGGTGGAGCACGTGCTCGTGCGGGGTCGTCAAGGCGAACACACGCAGCACGCGGTGTGCGAGCCAGCCGCGGCGGAGAAACGAGGAGTGGCTCGTCACGAGCAAAGTGCTCGACGCCAGCAGCGGGATCTGAAACACGAGTCCAGCGCCACATGGGACGCCCGCCAATGCGCAGCGCGAGGTACGTCAGGATCGCCGTGAACGCGATTGTCGGCACGACGGTGAAAACCGCGAACGGCCGCACGCCGAACCCGGGCATCCCGACGAACACCTGACTTGGGAGGTGGTGACTCTCGTGGGTGAACCAGAACCACCGATGATGACTGAAGCAGCGGTGCCACGCGTAATCCACGAGGCCTGCGAGGTGGAACAGCGCGACCGCGACGACCGCCAGCCGCACCCAACTGCGGCGTCCAGTCCACCGTCGCTCCGTAGCCTCGGGCGATAGCCTGCGTCAGCGATGCCGAGACGTTGACCGCGATGCCGACGACGAGGTGGAACGCGGCGATGAACCAGAGGTAGGCCTTGAGGATCTGGTAGGACATGGCGGGGATGGAGGCGGGATCTGCCGCGGCGGTCGCGCAGGATTATACCGCACGCTGCCGAGTGCGCCACACGTGCATGACACCCGGGGGGCCCGCTCGGGCGGTCCACCGACTAGATTTGGGCATCACCCTCGAGGTCAACGCATGAAAGCGATGCAATTCGAAGACGTTGGGCGCACCTTCACGTGTGAGCCCGGCTCATCACCCGCTACCCCAGGAACACTCTGGTGGTGGGTCAGTGTGTCTGGCGAAACCCAGCGATACGCGGCATTCCGCGTTGAGCCCACCGATACTCCGGCGTCACTCAGACCTCGGGTGCTCGCCTATTACGCCCAGATCCTCGTCGATCGTGAGCGGCCGCGCATCACCCGGCCGACCTGGGCGCAGCGTAAACCGGCTCCCGCACCGGAAACGAGCGGGACCCCGACGACGACCTGATCGCGGCGGTATCGCGCAACCCGGCGGCTCATCTGCGAGCCCAGGGTTGCGCGAGCGCCCCGCGCGGGGCGCACAAGACCACAAAAAGCACCTGTCTATGTTGGGTCGCGTTTGGGTAGCTTGCGCTCGCCCACGAGGTGCGGTTGTATGACGCGCCAGGGTGTCGGTAACGCGTAGCCAGCCCACGAGAAACGGCGCCATGACCCTGCCGCCCGCAGATACGCTCGCGAAAGTCGAAGTGCTCGCCGACCTGGAGCCGGTCGTGCACGAGCTGATGGAAGCCCACGAGGCCAAGCGCCTGCTCTGGTTTCCGAGCGAGCTGCTCGCCGCCCCGCCCGAGACGGACCCCGACCATCACCTGCAGGAGCTGCGCAAGCGAGCCGAGGGGATCAGTCTCCCCGCACGGGTCGCCGTCGCGCTCAATCTCCTCACGGAGGAAGGGCTCCCGCACTTCCACCGACTGCTCGCCGCATACCTCGGCGGCGATACGTTCTGGTCGAAGTGGACCAACCTCTGGACGGCCGAGGAGGATCGGCACGGCGCCATCCTGCACGACTACACGCGCGACAGCCGCATTCTCGATAATCCCGTACTCGAGCGTATGCAGTTCGAGTATCTGAAGGCGGGCTTCGAACCAGCCTGGGACAAGGATCCGTACCGCGTCTTCGTCTACACGACGCTCCAGGAGCGCGCGACTCAGGTCAGCCACGCGAATACGGGGAAGCTCGCCAGCGAGTACGAGCCGACGATTGGCATGGTGCTCTCGAACGTGGCCAAGGAAGAGGCTCGGCACTACACGTTCTATCGCACCATCTTCAAGGAAGTGCTCGAGCGCGATCCCAATCGGGCACTCGCGTCTGCCGCCGAGGTCATGCCGTCCATCGACATGCCGGGCGTCAACATGCCGCACTTCCGCGAGTTGGCCGATGTGATCCGGAGGGCGGGCATCTACGGGCCTCGAGAGTACCTCAAGATCGTCGAGGAACAGATTCGCTTCTGGGCGATCGAGGACATTACCGGTCTCGACGAGGTGGGCGCCCGATCTCAGGAGTCGATCCTCGGCATTCCGAAACGGATCGAGCGGTTCGCCAACGCCCTCGAGGTTCGCAACCGCCCCAAGAGCTTCTCGTTCGCCGTCGCGTTCAGCCGCGAGTTCCAGATGGACTGACGTTGTCGCCGCGCGCGTTCCGGCGGCGCGATGTCCTTCATCGGTGCTGCGAGTACGTGTAGTAGACGTAACTGAAAGAACGGCAATCGCGTGGGCGTTCCCGCGCGCGACGACGCTGGCCAGTTGGGCCTGTTCAGGCGCGGCTCACCCTGCGGGCGCATCGGTTCGTCCCATGCGCCTTGGCGCTGCTCACAGCACCGCCTTTGATTGAGCGAGCGCGGTTTCTGGGACGAGCCGAATAACGTGCGTCCCGCGTTCGAGCACACCCACGGCCATCGATGACGAGTAGCGCCGCCGCTCCATTCCTGCCTCATTTTCCGGAATCGGTTCCCGTCGGGGAGCCGGCGCGCAGGCGCTGGGTTCGATGGACCCTGATCTTCAGCGCCTGGACAGTCTACGGGTTGTCGCAAGGCCTTCTAATGAAGGTCACCGACCCCAGCATGACCTGGCTGTGGGCACTGGAGATCTGCACCGGCGTCGCGTGGTTCTGGGCGCTCCTCACGCCGGGAATCGTCTGGATCCAGCGCCGCATCGAGGAAGCACACTTCGGCAAGCCGGGCTCGCTGCTGGCGCATGCGATCATCGCCCCGGCGGTCGCGTTGCTCGTCACGATGGTTCGGCAGCGGCTCACGGCGGCGATGTCGCCACTCGACATCGGCCCGCTGATCCCGAGCTACGTCTACTGGCTGGACGTGCATATCCTCACGTACGCGATGGTGGTCGCGGCGGCGTGGGCGTTAGGCCTGCATCGGCAGTACCGTGACCGAACGGTTCGCACGCACATGCTCGAGGTGCAGCTCGCGCGCGCGCAGCTCCAGTTTCTTGGGCTTCAGCTTCAGCCGCACTTCCTGTTCAACTGTCTGAACGCGATCTCGGAGCTCGCGCACGAGGCGCCAGTCGCCGCCGAGCGAATGCTGCGGCAGCTCCATACGTTGCTTCGTCTGTCGCTGGAGCGCGCCGGGCAGGACGAGGTGACGCTCGACGAGGAGCTCGCGAGCCTCGACCCGTACTTCGACATCCAACGCGCGCGCTTCAGCGAGTGGCTCACGGTGCACCTCGAGGTCGAGCCTGGAGCTCGGCTGGCGCTCGTCCCGCACCTGATCCTGCAGCCGCTGGTGGAGAACGCCATCCGACACGGACTCGCGGTCCGGTCCGCGCCAGGCAGCGTCGGCGTCCGCGCGTGGGTGACGGATTCGCGACTGCATCTCGAGGTGCTCGACAACGGCGTCGGTCTCTCGCCGACACGAACGTCATTCCGCCCGGGCATCGGGCTCAAGAACGCGAAGAATCGGCTGACGCAATTGTACGGCGACGACCACCGCTTCGAGCTGCGGTCGGCTGAGGATGGTGGCACCGTCGTGGCGTTCGAGATTCCGTATCGATCGCGCGCGCTGCTCGCGGACCAGCCGCCGCCGGACTGGAGCGCCACCGGCGAGTGGTCGATGATGCCGCCGCAGCGCTTGTGGTCCACGCCTGCGGCCGGAACGCCCGCCGCCGGACAGTCGACGGCGGCGGCCGTCGCGCAATCACGCTGGAACGGTCTCGAGGCCAACGAGGTCCTCGGCAACGATCCGCCATCGCTCGCGCGCACGGCGTCGGTGACGGAGCGCGCGAACGGCGCGACCGAGACGTCGATGGGCGCCACGTTAGGCGACCCGCACGCCGTGAAGCCGGGACGCGAGTCGCCGCGAATCTCGGCCCGTGGCTGGCTCGCCGATCGCCGGCGTCTGGGCCGGCAGCGCGGTGTTGTGGTCGCTCCAGGTGTATTACTTCTCCGTCACGCGGGGCACGCCCGAGGCGGGGGAACAGATTCAGTACTTCCTCACGCATCTCGTGTCGGCGGCGGCGTGGGCGCTGTTCACACCGCTGGTGCTCTTCCTCGCGCGTCGCCTGCGCATCGGCCGGCGTAATTGGCCGAGCCGTATCGCGGTGCACGCTGTGCTTGCTGTCGTCGTGGCGACTGCGCATGTCGCGATCGTGCGGGCGACGGGTCTCATGGGCGATTTCGGTCTCTTCTCGTCGCTCAGCTTCAATCAGATCTCGGGCAACGTCTTCATCTACTTCGGCGTTGCTGGCCTGGTCGCACGGGCGCGACTTCTACGCCTGGTATCGCGAGCGCGACGTCGCGGCGGTGCGACTCGAGGCCGCGATCGCGCGGTCGCGCTACCAGACGCTCTGCGTGCAGCTGCGGCCGCAGTTCCTGCTCGGTACCATCGAGCTGCTCGCGCGGCTCGTGCACGAGGACGTGAATCGTACGGAGCGGCTCATCGCCCGCTGGCGGACGTGCTTCGCCTCACGCTCGACGCGGCGAGTGAGCGCGAGACGTCGCTCCGCCGCGAGCTGGAGCTCGTGCGCGCCTACGTCGACGTGCACGACCTCGGCGTTCGGCCGGGGACGGCGCTCACGCTTCACGTCGCGCCGGAAACGTTGTCGGTGCGCTTGCCGAACCGGCTCCTCCGCACGTTGATCGACGACCTGCTCATGGGCAGCGGTGTGGCCTCGTTCCACCCGAGTCGATGTCGGTGACGGTGGAATCGGAGCGGCTGGTCGGTGGGACCACGCGGGTCCGCGTACATGCAGCAACCCCCGAGGGCGAGGCCGCGGAGACGGGCCGTCCGGGCGGTTGGGTGGAAGCGGTCGAGAAGGCGACGCTCGCCGAGCGCGACCGGAAGGTGTCGTTGTACTTCCCTGATTCGATGACCGCGATCGTCCTGCTGGCCGATCGTGACGCGGAAGCATCCCGGGACTCGGCGCCCGCGCTGCTCTCCGCTCAACCTGCGTAGCCCGAGGTACCGACATGTCGATTCGTGTGTTAGTGACGGACGACGAACCCATCGCACGACGACGCATCCGTCGTTTCCTGCGTGCGGAGAGCAACGTCGACGTCATCGGCGAAGCGTCGAACGGGCGCGAGGCCATCGAGGCGATCCGCCAGCACAACCCCGACCTCGTCTTCCTCGACGTGCAGATGCCGGACGTCGATGGGTTCGGCGTCGTCCAGGCGTTAGGCCCCGACCAGATGCCAGCCGTGATCTTCGTGACGGCCTACGACGAGTACGCGCTCAAGGCGTTCGAGGTCAACGCGCTCGACTACCTGCTCAAGCCGTTCGACGCCGAGCGTTTCAAGAGCGCGTTCCAGCGCGCGCGCGAGCACATCGATCGCGTGACGACCGCGCAAGCCGGTCGCCGGCTCAAGACGTTGCTCGAGCAGGTTCTGCAGGACGACAAGGTCGATGTCAATACGGCCGCACAGGCGTTGTTAGGCGCCTCGGGCACGCACGCCGCTCCGAAGAACGGCTACCTCGATCGCCTGATGGTGAAGAGCGACGGCCGCGTGTTTTTCGTGAAGGTCGCCGACGTCGATTGGTTCGAGGCGTCGGGGAACTATGTTCGCGTGCACGTCGGGAAGACGTCGCATCTGATTCGCGAGACGATGAACGGGATCGAGTCGTCGCTCAACCCGCAGATGTTCGCCCGCATCCATCGCGCTGTGACGGTGAACCTGGATCGGATCAAGGAACTGCAGCCGTGGTTCGCCGGCGACTACGTCGTCATCCTTCGCGACGGCCGACAGCTGAAGCTCAGTCGCACGTATCGCGAGCAGTTGCAGGCGCGCATGCACCGCATTCCCTGAGCGCCTAACGAAACAGCCCCGCCGTCGACGTCGACGGCGGGGGCTGTTTCGTTAGGCCTCGCGCACGGGCAGGCCGACAGCGTACGAGGGCGTCAGTCGTGGCGCACCATGGTCACGAGGAGCGCGCCGTTGTTGTGCTTCGTCCCGTAGCGGGTGACTGATTCGACGGCGCTGATGCGATCGACCGACGCCACTTCATGGGCGGGAAGGAGCTGTAGCACGTCTATCGATCCCGCGAAGCTGCCGTCGATGTAGACCGCGAGCGGGTCTGCGCGCCCTGTGAGCTCGAGCGATGGATTGGGCCGCGGGCGGAGATAGATCGGTGCGCGGAGGCGGAGTACGTCGTAGAGCGTCTCGCCGCCGAAGTAGTCGACGCGGCTCGTTCCGGTGAGCAGCTGGCCGCGGGACGACGCCGTCCCGCCCGAACTGACAACGGTCGTGCGTGGTGGGGACGGCGGCGCCGGTGGATGACAGGCGCGCCGTGGAAGGAACGCTGGCGCACGCGAGTGCGCAAAGGAACACGGCCGAATAGGCGGATCGCATACGGATCTCCTGTCGCGAGTAGGCGGCGTGCGATTCGGCACGTCGCGCTTGCTAGATAGGAGTTCGGTCCGTCACCGACCAAACGGTCTGGGACGAGCCGCGCCACGTTGCAGACCAACCGCGCGTTCCTGACGACCGGATGGATGGCACGACGGTCGAGTTCCGATGAGGGTCTAAGTGACACGCATAGAGCGGTTTACATGTCGCTCACAATTTCACCACCAGATGCGAACCGTTCGTCCGGCGGCGGTGTCGTACTTGGATTGGGCTGAGGGGCCCTGGCGCGTCGGGCGTCTCGATTCCGCTCTCTGCGAAGCACACTGGATCTCCGCCGCCACCGACGTGCGTGACTCAGACCACATCGGACGAGCCCAGTCGCGGACCGTTCATCCCCGCTGAGTCGCCTGTCGACCCCGACGCGAGCCGAATTGGGACGCGCCTTCATAGCTTTGGCTCTGGCGCCAGGTACGCGGTGGTGCCAACCTGCACGCCAGATGCGAAGGCGCGACACCGCCTGTGGCGCTCGGCCTTTGATCCACTGGTCCGTATGCTTTCACTGCGCCAATGTGCCGTCTACCGCGGTTTGGCGACGGCTCCATTTGTGCGAACGGTCACACGAGCAACCGCGCCTTCGGGCGACGGACGACTGGGTTTGCCGCGGTACAGCGGTACAATGTTCACGCGAAGCGACGTGAGTAGGAGACCCGACCGCCGGGGAGGCGAGGAATGAAGCGTTCGAGGATCGCGCTGATGGGCACGGCCATTGTCGTGCTTCCGGTGGCGGTGGGCGGTTTCATGATGCAGCGACGGGAAGCGACTGATGCGGCCCGTCTCTTCGCCCAGGTGTTCGCTCGGGTCGCGGCCGACGCCGTCGACTCGGTTCCACCTGACGCGATGTACGAGAAGGCGGCGCGCGGTCTCGTGCGCAGCCTGAACGACCCGTACGCCGACCTGTATTCGCCGCAGGAGCTCGCGAGCTTCTCTCGCAACTCGCTCGGCAACTCGTACGGCGGCGTCGGCATGCTGATCGAGGATCAGCAGGGCACGTTCACGGTGGCCAAGGTCTACCCGCACACGCCGGCCGAAGCGGGCGGCGTGCAACTCGGCGATCACATCGTGTCCGTGAACGGTGTGGCGACGAAAGGGCTGAAGCTGGAAGGCGTCTCCGGCCGCCTAACGGGAACACCGGGCTCGAACGTCACCGTGACGTTCGCGCGTGGCGGTGTCACGCAGCCCATCGAGTCGCAGTTCACGCGCGCGGTCGTTCACATTCCGGCGGTGCCGTTCGCGGTGATGCTCGACGACAGGATCGGCTACATCCCGGTCCAGAAGTTCAACGAGTCGTCCGGCAGCGAGGTCGAGTCGGCGCTTCGCCAGCTGGCAGGGCAGGGCGCGCGCTCGTTCGTGCTCGACCTCCGCGGCAACGGCGGTGGCGACTTCGATGAGTCGCTCCGCATGGCGAACCTGTTCCTCAAGCGTGGGCAGGACATCGTCACGGTGCGCACGCGGACAGCCACGCCGGTCGTGAGCCGCGCCGACGGAGCAGCCGATCGTGCCTGACGCGCCGCTCGTCTTGCTGACGGACGGCTACACGGCGTCGGCGTCGGAGATCGTCGCCGGATCTCTGCAGGACCACGATCGCGGTGTCATCATCGGCACGACGTCGTTCGGCAAGGGACTGGTGCAGACGCTGTTCACGCTCGACGGTGGGTGGGCGCTCAAGATGACGACCGGCAAGTGGTACACGCCGAGCGGCCGCTCAATCCAGCGCGAACGGAAGCTTCTCGACGATGGTCGTCTCGTGGAGGTCGTTCCGGATTCGCTCGAGACGGACTCGGTCCGCAAAGCGCGCCCGGCCTACAAGTCCGACGTTGGCCGCGTCGTGTACGGCGGCGGTGGCATCACGCCGGATGTGATCATCCCGTCGGATACCATCACCGACGCCGAGCAGACGTTCCTCAAGGCGTTGGCGCCGAAGTCGCAGGAGAGCTACCTGGTGCTCTATCAGACGGCGCTCGAGCAGAAGGCGGCGGTGAAGTCGTCGTTCACCGTCACGCAGGCGTGGCGTGACTCCGTGTATGCGCGCCTGACGAGAGCGGGCGTCCAGATCTCTCGCCCGGAGTTCAACGCCGCGCAACAGCTGATCGACCGCGACCTCGAGCGCCGCGTGGCCTCGATGGCGTTCGGTGACTCGGCGGCGTTCCGGCGCACGATCTCGTACGACACGCAGCTGCGTCGCGCGATCGACCTGCTGCATGGTGCCGGCAACCAGCGCGAGCTGCTCGCCGCCGTTGCGCAGGCGCGTCCGCGTAGCGACTGATCGCCGTCGCGCCTCTGTCAGCGACATCACGCCGCCGTCTCGCCTAACAAGCGGACGGCGGCGTTTTTCGCGGGGAACGTGGCGGGCCTCGCGGCAGGTATCGACCGGTCGGTGCTCGGCTCGAACCCAAGCACGTGACCGCAGGGCGAATCCGGCTCTCGGCGCTCACACGCGGCTCGCATAAGCGAGCGCGCGCTTCGTCACACGAAACGGGCGACGCCGCGTCGCGGCCTCCTACGTTGCCAACCACGGCACTAGCTAGGGCTCTCTTCGGCGAGGACCGTCCGTGATTCAGGTGGCCTCAAACCATGAGCGCGACGATCGATTGTCGCCAGCTCACCAGCACGACGACCTGCGAGGGGTCGCCGCGGCATTCGAAACCGCGCAGGCCCAGCGGCTTCGCACCGGCGAACAGATCCGCGCGCTCGTTCAGACGCGCGGTGATACACGACCGCCGCATGCGCGCGGGACGGGCGACATCGAGGCGCTGCTCGCCCGCATTCGCGCCGGGGCGGCACCGGCGCCGCTCGCGTCGGTCGGTGACGTCTATCGCCGACAGTGGAACGAGGAACGTGAGCTCCTGCGCGAGCTCTCGGAGCGCATCGCTCGACACCCGGCGTGGCACTGGCTGGAACGGGTGCGCGGCATCGGCCCGTCGCTCGCGGCTCGTCTCCTCGCGCGTCTCGAGATCGATCGCGCGCCGACGCCGTCGTCGTTCTGGTCCTACTGCGGACTCGCGACCGTCGTGGCGCGAGGTGTACCGGTGTAGCGAGTGCGGCTACGAGTTGTCGTTGGCCGCGGGGCGCAGCGTTAGGTCCGCGCATCGCGTGCCGCGTTCGGGACAATCGTGCGCGGGCGCGCTGGCGCCGATCGGCGAGGGACCGCGTCGTGTGGCGCAACCGCGTCCGACGCGTGGCGAGAGCGCCCCGTACGACCGTGAGGCGAAGAAGCTCTGCTACCTCATCGGCATCTCGTTCGTGCGGCAGGGCGACACGTACAAGCGCTACTATCAGGATCAGCGCGACCGACTGGATGCGGCGAAGCCCGACTGGATTCCGAGACGCCGGCACCTGACGGCGCTGCGGATGACGGAGAAGCTGTTCCTCGCGCATCTCTGGCTCGTGTGGCGCGAGCGGCTCGGGCTCCCGATCACGGCGCCGTACGCGGACGTTCGTGATGACGGTTCGGCGTCGCCGAGGCCGTGGGCTATGGTGGAAGCCTAACGGTCAGCCGTTCGCACACGGCCGCGTGATCGGCGGCACAACGTGCCACTGCAGTTTCTGGTATGGTGTGCCGAGCCTAGAGGATGAATGCACGCCCGCCCCGGGCCGTCTCCTTGCTCGTCCGCTTTCGCCGCACTTGCCGATGTCGCCTCAGCTGCAGGATCGTCCTTCCGCGAACGATCATGGTCCCTCCCGGTCCGTGTTGCTCGTCGACGACGAGGCGTTGGTCCGCACGGCGATGCATCGTTTTCTCGCGCGCCGTGGGTGGACCGTGAGTGAGGCTGTGGACGGCGAGCTGCGCACGGACGCTGCTCGACCCGATTGCCGGCATCGAGTTCGACCTCGTGATATGCGATCTGCAGATGCCTCGACTCTCGGGCCGTGAGTTCTACGGCTGGCTCGCCCGCACCCGCCCGGACCTGGCGAGCCGGCTCGTATTCTCGAGCGGTGACCTGCTGTCCCCCGAGTTCGCAGCGTTCCTGACCGAGGCGGGGCGCCCCGTGCTGCCCAAGCCATTCGACCTGAGCGAGCTGGCGAGGATCGTCGAAGAGGTCTACGCCGACGCTCACGCCGCCTAGGCGGGAGCGACTGAGACGCACTCCGCCGGGCTGAAACGCGCGAACCCGTGAGCCCCGTAGTGAGAACGGAGTTCGGACGTTCTCACCGGAGGCTCGTCATGTTCGGCTTGGTGAAGTTCCTCTTCGTCAGTGCGATTTCGCTCGTGTTCCTCATTCCGGCGGCGCTGGTGCTCGCGGTCGTCGGGCTTCCGATAGCGGCGGTCCTCGGCGTCCTCGCGCTCCCCGTGTTGATCGTCCTCTTCATCGTGGGTCTGCCGATCTTCCTCGTGCTGCTCGTGGTCGGCGCGGTGGCCTGTGTGCTGTTCGGAGTGCTGGGCGCGTTCGTAGGTCTGACGATTGGCGCGATCAAGCTGGTGTTGTTTGCGGTGTTGCCGGTGGCGCTCGTCGCGTGGGTGCTGATGCGGCTGATCGGAGGTCGTCGAGTGCAGCGCCGAGTACGTCTGACGGCCTTCGCGGTGATGGTTCAGCCCGAGTTGTAGGGGGGAGGGCGCGGGGTTACATTGCGCGTTCCGTTACGGCTCGGGTTCTGGACGAGGAGCCGAGGCGGGAAGTAGACGGGACGTAGCGCAGCCCGGTAGCGCACCTGAATGGGGTTCAGGGGGTCGCGGGTTCAAATCCCGCCGTCCCGAT
>CAWHHI010000019.1:0-152717 GCA_963829055.1 uncultured Gemmatimonadaceae bacterium
ACTTTCACCAATTCGATTTTGTCGAATTGATGCACGCGAATGATGCCACGCGTGTCGCGACCGGCGGCACCCGCTTCGCGCCGGAAGCACGGCGTATAGGCGGTGAATTTCTTCGGAAGATCGTTAACGCTCAATATCTCCTCGCGATGAAGATTTGTTAATTGCACTTCCGCCGTTGGCGCGAGGAAAAGCTGATTCTCCTCCAAGCCGTACCATGTCGGCCTCAAACTTCGGCAGCTGCGTCGTGCCGATCATGCAATCGCGCCGAACCAGAAACGGCGGACTGACTTGAAAATACCCATGCTCGCGCGTGTGCAGATCGAGCATGAAATTGATCAACGCGCGTTCGAGCTTCGCGCCTGCGCCGGTAAAACAAATGAAACCGCTCCCGCTTAGTTTCGCCGCCCATTCGAGATTGAAGAGATTCAGCCTCGTGCCGAGAGCAACGTGATCGGCGGCGTTGGTCAACTGCGGGTTCTCGCCCCAACTGCGGACAACCGGATTTGCGCTGGGATCCTTCCCAATTGGAACGCTCGGATGCGGGAGGTTCGGAATGTCCAAAAGTAAGTTGCGCTGCTCTTCGTCGAGCGTGTTGGCGCGCTGCGTTAAACCGGCGATTTGTTCTCCGATCTTTCGCACTTCGGCTTCAAGTTCTTCGCTCGGTTCCTTGCGCGAACGTCGCGCGCCGATTTCCTTGCTCAGACGGTTGCGCTCCGACTGTAGCCGTTGCAGCTCGGTCTCGCTCTTGCGTCGCTCAGCGTCGATTCGCAATACCTCGTCGATCTTTGCCTCGTCTCCGCCGCCGCGCGCCACCAGGCGCTCCCGGACGAAATCCGGTTTCCCGCGAATCAGACGAATGTCGAGCATGACGCCAGTATGAATGACGAATTCCGAATGTCTAATGAGCAACAACTGCTGTAGCGTCCGCTGTCCCCAGCGGATAAACGAGCGGCGAAATATTGACCACATGCAGCGAAATGCGCGCAGGACAGCGCACTTCTACAACATTCGGGCTTCTTATTCCTTCGTCATTCGCAACTGGCCAAGCTCGCGCGTGACTTTGATTGGTTCGCACCCGATGTTTGCTCGTGGAAAAACTCCATCTCCTTAGCGTCGCGCTCGGTCTCGCCGCGCTCGCAGGGGTTAATCTTTACCTGACCGTTTTTGCCACTGGGCTCGCAATCCATTTTCACTGGATTACTCTCGGACCGCAGTATCAATCGCTGGAAGTCCTCGGCAATCCATGGATCATCAGTATCGCCGGTGTTCTCTACTTGCTTGAGTTTTTCGCCGATAAAATTCCATGGGTGGACTCACTCTGGGACGCCGTCCATACCGTGATTCGTCCGATCGGCGGCGCTTTGCTTGCGATCCAAGTGCTCGGTCATCCCAGTCCTGCGTTTACGGTCATCGTCGCGTTGTTGGCGGGAGGCACGAGCCTCCTTGCGCACACGGCGAAAGCAGCGACGCGGCTCGCCAGCAATACATCGCCAGAACCGCTTACAAATATCGGGCTAAGTCTTGGCGAAGACGCTGCGGTGCTGGGTGGCCTGACTCTTGTGAATCTCAGTCCCCTCCTCGCCTTGATCATCTTCTTAATCTGCATCGGCGCCTTCTGGTATTTTGCACGAAGAATCTTGCGATCGATTAAAGACAAGCTCGGGGTGGCCCGTAAGAAATCGGACGAACCTGTAGATCGCAACGTGCAGGTATAATGACGCGAGATCATCCTGAGCATACTACAGCGCGCTGCTTTGATCCGCGTCATCCATACAAGACCTAACCAGCTGAGCCTGATCTCAAATTAGAACTGACTATGCCTTGGATTCTTAGGTTTGCGATCGGCTCGCTTTTCGTATTTGTCATCGGCGCGGTGATGATTGCGTGGGCATGCATGTCCACAGGGTGGGAAACGCTCAGCTGGTTCGCGTGGGGGTGCGTCACGGCCGGGGCCGGCCTGATTGGGACCGCTCTCCTGGCTGTGCTAAGTGCCGGGATTCACCGAGGGTGGCGGAGATTTTCTCTCGCGCTCATGAGTGCGTCGGTCTTCCTGTTTCTGTTACTCCTGATTTTTGCCAAGTTCGCGTGATGAAACTTTCAACCCTTCGGCTGCTCAACTCTTCTAAATGGGTTAGGCATTGTAGAGTTATGACTCGATTGGTCGTCATACTTTTTGTGCTCCTGCCGCAATTGGCTTCTGCTAAGCGTGTCGCTCCCGTGAACGCTGCCCCTGTAATTTCACGAAGGCATCCGCTATATCGCGCCGAATGACGATGGCCGCCGCGGATATATCGAGGCGGGGGATGTCCGGAGTAACAAGAAGCTGTGGGAATTGACAATTTTTAGTAATGGTATCGATCCAACTCTCGAGGAAGACGTTCAATGGGTGTTCATCAAGGCAATAAACATCCAGGATGGCAGGGTTATGGTCACATCCGAACGTGGTAAGACCTATCAGGTCGATGTAAACACGAAAGCGATCACTCAATCTGAGTCAGTATCGTCGCCATCGCCAGGACCGATTCGTGACGTGCCTGACGCAGTCAAAAAAGCCCTAACGAACGGGTCGGCCGGAAAAGAGTATGATCTTTCCTTTCGCATCAACCCGTCCTATCTGGAGGGAGATTTCAATGGCGACGGCAAGATGGATGTAGCAGCTTTGGTAAAGGAACGCTCGACCGGTAAGCTTGGAATTGCGATCGTTCATAATACGACTGGAAAAGTGACAATTCTCGGGGCCGGCATTGGTATCGGCAACGGTGGCGATGATTTCGAATGGATGGATTCCTGGCAGGTTTACTCCAAGACGCATGCCGGCCATGCCGCAACTGAAACCACTGCCCCACGTCTCAGGGGCGACGCGCTTCTGGTTGAAAAGAGTGAAGCCGCCAGCGCATTGATTTATTGGAATGGCAAACGGTATGTCTGGTCTCAACAGGGTGACTAGCAGCTGGCTCTGTGCGAATTCGCACGAGGTTACCGAGTAATCAAAATATATCGCATGCCCCGCTCGTGTTGCTCTTGCTCATTTAATTGCAATTGAGCAAGAGTAGCACCTTGAAGATCGCGCATTAGAGCCGCCGCTTTTTCTTTTGAAACAACGAGCGCGTCCAGATTTCCGGCATTCCATTCCGTGACAGCGTCAGCAGGCTTAACGAAGTGCATCTTTCGAAGATAGAGAAGCAGCCCTTCATCTTTGGCAGATACGACATCGTAATGCCAGTGATGCGCTTCCGCTACGCGCCGCACGTTTTTCCCAAAGACGGCGAGCGTGTCGCGATGATCGCGATAGCCGGTGATCATCTTCCAACCTGTGTAGCCGCCGGTGAAAAGCATTGCCAAGACCAGCGCTGCCACGGTCCAAAGGTAGGGTCGGCGCGCTGCGCCGACCGGACGCCGCAGCGCGGCCTCCCTACCATTAATCTGCGCCGCCAGCAGCAGACACAGTGGTGGAATCACAGGAAAAATTCTATCGACGCGCTTTGATGGGATGAGCGACATCACGATCAGTCCACCAATGCTCCAGCAAAGCAGCCAGAAAGTTTCCGGAGACATTTCGCGAAACAGGGAGCGCAACCGCCAGTTTCGCGATCGAAGACCGACAAACGCGAGCGCGATCATCAGCACGCTCCATGGCGCGAATTTGTGTAATAGATGCGGCAGATAAAAAAGGAGCGGCTGTGGCCGATGAATTGTTTCACCAAAGCGGCCAACGAATTCGCGCATCACAACTTCCTCGTAAAATCCTGGTTGAAATCGAATGCCGCCGATTACCCACGCTAGAAAAATCGCAAGTGAGGCAAGCCATGGCCACCAACCGGGCCAGGCACTAACCGAGATCGTTGTCGGCTCGCCCGGCGGTCGCGCCCTACCACGACGAATTTGGAACAACGCAATGCCCGGCAATAGAAAAGCATAGACGATCGGACCTTTGATTAACATCGCCGCGGTGAGCAGAACAAAGACGTACACTTGATCGCGCAGTTTCCATTCGTGTCCCCAGCGGATTTTTTGCCAGATCAGCAGGCCGATCAGAAAAATCACAAGTGCCAGCGGCATGTCGGTACGCACGAGCGTGGCTAGCCGCGGGCTCAGCAGATTCAGACCAAATGCGCCGACTGCAATTACGGCGGCGACTTTTCCATACGCGTCTTTAGCAGCTCGGAATAACACAAACGCGAGGGCGAGCGCGGAGACAAGCGACGGCAAACGCCATGCGATGTCCCACGATCGCGTCACCGCGAAAAGCGCAGCTGAGATCCAGCCGGCCAATGGCGGCTTTGTCGCGACTCGCTCGTGCGGCGTGTGCTGATAAAGCCAATGGCCCTCCTTGACCATTTCGAATGAGGTGAACGCCTGCTTCGCCTGATCGTAGTCGTCGAGCTGCCAAGGAAAATTGGCGATCGCGAACAAAACGACGATCAGTGCCGCGACGATCCACAGCGTGCGGCGGTCTTCGAGCAGGCCTCTTGTCATGTCGAGCGAAGTCGAGACATCCCGCGAAGTTCGCTCAGGGCTATGCCACGGGGTTTGATTCGCTCACTTCCCGTTCGCTCAGCCTTCGGCCTTCCCGTCCATGTCGCGGCTTCCCCAGCCGCTCCATTCTCGACTCCGGCCGGGATGACAATCATATGGATTCAATCACGCCAAAGCACGGCGCGCACCGGTGCGCCATCGGCGCCCGCGATTTTCAGAGGCAGCGCCGCAAAATTGTAAATGCCGGATGCAACGTCGCTGAGATCGAGTGATTCAATGATGGCGATTCCGGCAGCGGCAAGCGCGTGGTGATTCTGCAACGATTTCGAATCTAATTCGTCCATCGACGGCAGATCGACGCCCAGCAGTTTCACACCGTTTTTTTGCAGCCACGCCGGAACATCGGCCGCAATTACAGGGATTCGACTTGGAAAAACTGTCGAGTCGCTCCATCGACCGGTCTTTGCCAGGAGACGTGAGGTCGCGGCGATCTCTTCGGCGTGCGGACGAAGATCTTCACGAGTGATCAGATGTTTCTCGGGCGATTGAAAAAAAGTTTGCGAGAGATCGACCACGATTGCGCGGCCCAGGTAAATCTCGAGCGACGCTTTCTCAATCGGCGTCCCGTTCATCTCGAAATGAAATCGAGCATCGGCATGGGTGCCGTTGTGCACGCTCATCGCGATCGCGCCGAGATTTACGCTGGCGCCTTTTGCGATCTCGTTTGTAACACGATAACGAAACGGTTCGTCACCCGGCCATTCGGCAAGGTCATTCGATAGCGTTCGTGAGATGTCCCAGATCTTCATCGTGTTCTCCAAGGAGCGGCGGTCTCCAGACCGCCGGGGCGATCTGGAGATCGCCCTTCCTTGAGTTCCTCGAGAATTGCCTGCGCAGCTCTTTCGCTGGCGCCGGTGCCGCCGAGTTTGCGGGTAGTCACTTCAAAATCCGAAATCATTCGATCACGTGCGGGTGAGTCTTCCATTAGCGACCGGACGGCGTTTACGATGGCGTCCGGTTTTGCCTCGTGTTGGATAAACTCCGGAACGACTTCTTTGCCTGCAAGCAAATTAGGCATACCGAGAAAGTCTACATTCACGACGAGACGCGCTGCCACGTACGTCGGCCAGGCAACTTTGTAAATCAGCACGAACGGCATTCCAAAATAAGCAGCCTCAAGCGTGGCGCTTCCCGAGGCCACGATTCCAACGAAGGCGCGCTGCATGATAACCGCAGTCTGGCGAACTGCGATTTCAATTGATTCGCGATCCGCTAATTGTTTAGCCCTCAACATTTCACTCATCTCGCGCGCGAGTTCTTCGGATGCAGCTGCGACTTGGAAGCGCAACGTTGGGTTGAGTTGCAAAAGCCGGCGCGCGGCTTCGATCATCACCGGAAAGATTTTTCGTACTTCGCGCGAGCGACTTCCCGGAAAAAGTCCGACCAGATTTTGATCACAGTGAGTGTCGATCTTCTCCGTCTCAAGCCTTTCGATCATTGGATGACCGACAAACACTGCGCGGAGTCCCGACGCGGCGTAGAGCTCAGTCTCAAACGGAAAAATGCACAGCACAAGATCGACGAAGCGCGCCATTTTTTTGATGCGTCCGCGGTTCCACGCCCAGACCTGCGGGCTGATGTAATAAATAGTTTTGTGCCTTTGCGATTGCCTTCGCAGAGAGCGCGCCAGTCGCAAATTGAAACCCGGATAATCGATCAAAACGACTGCGTCGGGTTTGCTTTCCTGAATTTCCGCCAGTGTCTGACGGAACTGCTCGCGAAAGTAACCGTAATTTCTCAGGACCTCCCATAGACCGAGGACGCCTGCATCACCGATCCAGTTCTTAAATTGCGCGCCGGCTATCTGCTGCATTAGCGGGCCGCCGCGTCCGCTGAATTTCAGCTCAGGATCCAACACGCGCAGCGAACGCATCAATGCTGCGCCGTGATTATCGGCACTCACTTCGCCAGCGACGAAATAGATGGTCATGGACTTCATCTCCGTTGTAGCCGCGGGCCTGTGGCCCGTCCACCGTTGATGCTTACAAAAAGACCGCCCCCAGGGCGGTGGCTACAGCAACCTAACCGAGCTGTCTTATCCAATCGACGAGATCTGCTTCGTGATCTTAACAGCCAGCTCCAGTGCCGCGGTCGCTTGAGAACCGGAAACACGTGGCTGGCGTCCGGTGGTTGCGCATTCAATGAAGGACGTGAGCTGAAGCTTGAGTGGTTCGCCGTGTTCGATCTCGGCCCTGTCACGCCAAATTTGTTTGCCAACCCGGCGATAGATCTCGCCGCTTTGATTTTGATAATCGAGCGAGATATACGCGTCTTCCTGAAAGATTCGAATCTTGCGCATCCGCTCGGGACTGATTCGGCTGGCGGTCACGTTTGCCACGCAACCGTCTTCGAAGTGGAGTCTCGCGTTTGCAATGTCTTCGCTCTGGCTGAGCACGGGCACGCCGACTGCGTCGATACTCCAAAGAGGCGAGCGGACAAAATTCAAAATGACTTCCAGATCGTGAATCATTAGATCGAGCACGACGCCGATATCAGCGCTGCGTTCGGTGTACGGCGAGAGTCGATGCGCTTCGATGAAGCGCGGGTGCGTCAGATGTTTTTCGAGCGCGCCCAGAACCGGGTTGAAGCGCTCGACATGGCCCACTTGCAGGATGAGACCGTTAAGCGCAGCCAATTCCGCAAGCTCGGTAGCATGTGCAGTGTTGTCGGTGATCGGTTTCTCGATCAGCACATGTTTGCCCTTGTTGAGGAGAGCCCGTGCAACGTCGTAGTGAGTATTGGTGGGCGTTGCTACAGAAGCGGCGTCAACCGTCGCGATGAAATCATCGAGCGATTTGGCGGACGTCGCGCCGAATTTGCTCGCAATGGTGCGGCTCCTGAACGGCTCCACGTCGTATACCGCGGTGAACTCAGCGGAGGGAGTTTCCGCGTAGATCCGTGCATGATTGCTTCCGATATGACCAACCCCAATAACGCCAACGCGCAGCTCTTTCATTGGTACCCCGATGCAGTCAACTCCGAAAGCTTTCACGGGTCAACGCTCGAAAGTCTTCGGCAACGAATGATGGCGTCCAAGCCGTCATGTCTGAAACCGACGACTGCCCATACTGTTGGTCTATGAATCGACGCAATGCGGCGTCGCTACTTCTGCGGCCAGTTAGAGAGGAACCATTCGTAAGTTTGGGCGATGCCTTCCCGCAACGGGATCGTATGCCGCCAGCCGAGCGCGCGAATTCTGGTCACGTCTAAAAGTTTGCGCGGCGTGCCGTCCGGCTTCGTTTTGTCCCAAACGAGTTCGCCGTCGAAACCGACCACATCGCAGATTAACTCGGCTAGCTCGCGAACGGTGATGTCTTCGCCGCAACCAATGTTGATGATTTCTGGCGAATCGTATTTCTCGAGCAACAAGAGACAGGCGGCAGCAAGATCGTCCACGTGCAAAAACTCCCGGCGCGGTTCCCCGGTTCCCCACGCGACCAGCTTTTTCTCGTTTCGGTTTTTCGCTTCGTGTGCCTTGCGCAGCAGAGCAGCCAGCGCATGTGATGTCTCCAGATCGAAATTGTCGTTAGGACCGTAAAGATTTGTGGGCATGACCGAGATGAAATTCGCGCCGTACTCGCGCGCATACGCCTGACAAAGTTTGATTCCAGCGATCTTCGCGATCGCGTACGCTTCATTGGTAGGCTCCAGCGGGCCAGTGAGTAGCGCACTTTCGGGAATCGGTTGCGGCGCCAGCTTTGGATAAATGCAGGAGCTACCGAGAAAGAGCAGCTTGCGCACGCCAGTTTGGCACGCGGAGCGAATGACGTTGTTCTGGATGCGCAAATTATCGAGCAGAAACTCCACCGGATAATCGTTGTTTGCTTTGATCCCGCCGACTTTTGCCGCCGCGAGAATCACTATCACTGGTCTCTCTTCTAAAAAGAAGGGAAGGACCGCGCCCTCATCCATAAGATCGAGTCGCGATCGATCGGGCGTTAGCAGATTAGTGAAACCTTCCGCTTCGAGTCGCCGAACCAGCCCGCTCCCAACCATTCCGCGATGGCCGGAAACAAAGATTTTGTCAGATTTCTTCAACTGCACTGTAGTCTCTCTAGTCAGAAATTGTCCGGCAAGCAAGATGCCCACCGGGTGTTTGGTCTTGCTGAGAATGGCGCATCCATTTTGAATCCGGGGCAATGAGATCCCATTGCGTGGTTCGCCACGATAGGTCTAGGAACTGCCGCTTTGGCGCAAACATCGCCGTCACCGAAAGGGCTAGTGGACCAACTGATTCCGTGGTTGTTGAATGAAGATCAACAACTGCGCGGCGTCCCGTTCAGCGAACTTATTTTCGATACAACCGGTAGAAAGGTGCTGCCCTTTGGTGCAAACAACGCGGTCGATCAACGCGTCGTGAAAGCGATCAGTGCCGCGTGCGATGAGACGATGAAGCGATTGAACGCGCCGGATAACGCGATCCAAAATGTCGATCGGATCAACGAAGTAAGCAGCCATTTCGAAGACACTCTGCGGGAGCTGCTCAATAAGGCTCCCGGTTTGCAGTGCGATTTCCCGCTCACGGTTGAGGGCAAAGTCCAACGTTCAGGTTATCCGGATCTGCGCATCACCGATCTGGAGAGCAAACGCGTGTTTTATTTGGATCCTAAGCTTTACGCCGCCGGAAGTCGCGACAGCAGTTTTCGCACATTTTATTTCGAGCCGAAGAAGTCTACGAATAAAGTGCGCGACGACGCAGTGCATTTCGTCGTTGGATTTGAGCATGCGGCACGCGAAACGGGATCGGGGTCTCCGAACGCGGCGTGGAAATTCACGCGATGGGATCTTGTCGATCTTTCGCGGTTTACCGTCAAACTGAAGGCCGAATTCCAGGGAAGCAACCGCGACATGTACCGGCCGGAGGCAATCGTCGCATCCAGCGCGAAGTAATTTTGATCTGGCGCCTGCTCGTGGACGAGTAAGAGTTGCTGAGCACCTCGCAGGAAGTAATGGTATTATGTTCAATGATCTCCGGGGCGAAGGAAACGTTTCAGTTCGACGCGATTGACGATGTTCTTAGCGATATCGCCAAAGGGCGCATGGTGATCGTGACCGATGATGCGGATCGCGAGAACGAAGGCGACCTGGTCATGGCGGCGGAAAAAGTGACGCCTGAAGCGGTCAATTTCATGGCCACACACGGCCGGGGTTTGATTTGCGTCCCGATCTCGAATGAGCGCGCCGACCAACTCGGCTTGCAACGGATGGTGACGCAAAACCGCGAAAAACATAACACCGACTTCACCGTTTCAGTCGACGCGGCGCGAGGCGTGACAACCGGCATAAGCGCCTATGATCGAGCGACGACGATATTGGCCCTCGCCAATCCGAAATCTGCGCCGGAAGATTTGAGTCAACCGGGTCACATATTTCCATTACGTGCAAAAGACGGCGGGGTGCTGCGCCGGGCAGGTCACACCGAAGCCGCCGTGGATCTGGCAAGAATGGCAGGCCTGCAAGGCGCGGGCGTGCTGTGCGAGATTTTGCACGACGACGGCACCATGGCCCGTCTTCCGGAGCTCATGGAGTTCCGCAACAAACACGGGCTGCGCATTTGCACAATCCAGAGTTTGATCGCTTTTCGACGCAAGAGCGAGAAGCTGGTGGAGCTGGAGCAAATCGTATCGAGCAGCTTGTGGTACGGCAGCACGAGGTGCGCGCGGTCGCTGATGTACAGGCGCCCCTCGACGTCGATTCCGTCCGCCACGAGACGGTCGACCTCGGCGAACAGCGTGTCGGGGTCGAGTACGACACCGTTACCGATCGCGCAGCGGACACCCGGGTGCAGAATACCGCTCGGGATCTGGCGCAGGACGAACTTCGCGTCGCCGATGTGAACGGTGTGCCCGGCATTCGCGCCGCCCTGATAGCGTACGACCCAGTCCGCTCGCTCGGCGAGCACGTCTACGAGCTTCCCCTTCCCTTCATCGCCCCATTGTGCGCCAACGACGACGACAGTGCGCTTCTCCGTATCGAACATGGTTCCCCTTCGGGCATTGGCGTCGCGATCGCGGGAGCGACGTTTCCGACCGGCACAAAAAAACGCCCCGGCTTCGGCGGGGCGTTAAATGAATCTACCGTGCGGAGGTTCGCAGTCAACCAGCCAGGACCTTCTACATCACCGCTGCGGCTACGAGCCACGCCGCGATCACGACGCCAATGCCCGGTCTTCATCGCGGCTGCCACCACGCGGCCAATGAGCGCGCCCGTCGCGACCCGCGTCGCCATCCCCGCCGTCGCCTCACGGCGCGTGTACTCGGCCACCAAGCGCGCCAGCAAACGATCCCGCGAACGCGCCGATCACCGATCCAATGATGGGTACGGGTACACCTACGATCGCGCCGATGATGCCACCGATGATGGCACCCCAGCCCGCGCGCCGAGAACCGCCGTACTTCCGCGTGTATCGGGACGAGAGCGTGAACTCGAAGATCTCCGCGATGAGCGCGAGCACAGCCGTCGCGGCGATCGTGACCCAACCGATCGGGTCGCCAGGCACGAGCGCGTCGTAGCCGATTGCCGCGCCAATCATGATCCACGTGCCGGGCAGCCCGAGTGGAATGAGGAACAGCGACAACAGCAGGACCACACCAAAGATCAGCGCTTGCATTTGATCGTTCTCTGTCAGGTCCTGGGCTGTAGCAGTTCGACGATCACGCCCGCCACCTCGGCCATTCCGGCACCCGTGAGCAGTTCAGGGCGATCGCGTGGTGTGTGTATCCGGGCCAACGTACGGACTGATCCCTTGCTCAGTGTCACCACGCGCCAGCCCGCGTCCGCGAGCGGGACTCCGTCCGTGAGTACACCAGGCAGTAGCCAATGTGCGCGGACCGCCGCGCTTGCCCGCACGCCGGCCTCGAGCACCGATTTCACCAGGGCATCAGGGCGCGCGCCGCTGTACATGCACGTCGTCGTACCGTGGTCGTCGACGCCGTCGCAGTTTATCGCGACAGCCGGCGCACCTCGCGCCGCGTTCCGAACCCATGCGCGCGCTCCGGCCATCCCCAACTCCTCGGCGCTCGTTAGGCATACACCAACCTCTATTCCTGTCGCGTCCTCCGCCGCGGTGAGCACTGTCGCGACGCCGCTGGCGTCGTCGAGCGCGCCCGGGGAGCGCGCGCCGACGATGCTGGCGACGACGGGCACCGCTCCCAGTACCGCCAACGCCGCGAGCACCGCCCATGCGGTCCCATAGGCAACCGGGTCCGAGTCACCGTACTGTGCAGCAGCGATGGCGAGTGCGGCAATCCATGCGAGCGCGAGCAGCGTGATCCCCGCCGCCCGCGCGAGTATGGGCACAGGCTGCGACTTCGAGTCCAGGTGCGCCATGAGCCAAACCGGCGGCGGCGCGTTGGCAGCGATCGCACCACGACCGCCGACACTGCGTCGCACGGCGACGACGTTCACGCCGCGCCGCCGCTGTGCCGGGAACGTGAGCACGCCATCACGCGTTAGCGCACGGGCGACGAGCGCCAGCGCGGCGCCGCCTAACGTGAGCAGCGCCAGGGCGACGCCCGCGCGAGAGGACCGACCAGCCAGGCTCGCCCCCACGAGAATCGCCATTGCGGCGACGCCACCAACCGGCGTACCCCATCGCCCCGGAAACGCGGAATACTCGAACGGCTCCTCGCGAACGTCGAAGCCGGCCGCACGGAGACGACTCACGCAGTAGTCCCGCGCTCGCGCCCTCCGCCTCGCTGCCCGCCGGGCGTGGCTCGGCGGCGAGCACGCGAACCATCTCGCGCCGGCCGTTCGGCGCGCGTCACGGAACGCTCCGCCGTCGACACCGGCGGTGCGGACGGCGCGTCAGGCCGCGACCGTCACTCGCGAATCACGCAGCAGCGCATCGACGCGCGCCTCGTCCTCCGGGCCGAGCGGGAGAAGCGGCGCGCGCACGCGGCCTCCGCGCAGTCCGACGCGATCGAGGGCGGCCTTCACGCCCGCGACACCCATGCGTCCGACGATCTCCGACGCCAGCGGCGTCGCAGCGCGCTGAGACTCCGCGGATGCATCGCGATCGTCTGCACCATGTCGCTCGTAGATGTCCAGCGTCAGCTCGGCAGCGAACAATGCCACGGCCAGAATTCCACCGCGCACGCCTAACTCGAGCGCCTCGTGAAACGACCCGCCGTGCCCCGTCAGCACCGTGAAATCGTCGCGCTGCGATTGCACGTAGCCGGCGAGCCGTGCGAGATCGCCTGCGCTGTCCTTCATACCCACGATGTTCTCGTGAGTAGACAGGCGCGCCACGAGGTCCGGTTCGAGCGCGAAGTGCATGTACTTCGGAATGTTGTACAGCAACACTGGAAGCGGGCTCTCGTCCGCCACGCGGCGGTAGTGCGCCTCGAGCGCCGGCGGCGTCATGGCCGACGCGTAGTAGTGTGGAGCGACCACCAGCACCGCATGCGCGCCGTGCTCCTTCGCCACTCGGCAGCGCTGTATGCATTGACGCGTCGATTCGGCGCCCGTGCCGACGATCAGCATGGCGTCGCCCGACAGCTCCTGGCGCGCGCGCTCGATGAGCGAGCGGCGCTCCTCTTCATCGAGGAGCGCCGCTTCGCCGGTCGACCCGCACACCACAGCCCCGGTGAGCCCCGCCGCGGTGTACGCCCTGAGGTTCGTTGCGAAGGCATCGAGGTCCACCGTCTCATCCCGATTGCCGAACGTCGTGACCACCGGTGCGAATACGCCGCGCAGATTGAGCATTACCGTCTTTTTCCTTTTCGTGGGGGTTCCGGTGCCGAGAGCGCTGTGGGCACGAGCCCCGCGATCCCGCCATCGTGGTCGTGATTGCCGTTCGACGTCTCTGGCCCGCTGCTCAGCATCTTCATCTCGAGCTCGAAGTCTGCTGGGCGCGACGACGCCGCTTTCGCGATCTCGAAAGATACCACGTCGGCGTTCACCAAGTCGACCAGGTGCTGGTCGAACGTCTGCATCTGATACGTCTCTCGGCCGTCTCGGATGAAGTCGCGAATCTCGCCGACGCGCGCTTCGAGGATGAGGTCGCGGATCGCGGGCGTCACGACCATCACCTCAGCGGCGACGACGCGCCCGTTGCCATCCTTGCGTGGCAGGAGGCGCTGGGAGATTACGGCGTTGAGCGACTCGGCGATACGAATCCGAACGACGTCCTGCTCCTCCGGCGGGAACATGGCGATGATGCGCATGATCGTCGTCACGGCATCCGGGGTGTGCAGCGTCGACAGCAGCAGGTGACCCGTCTCCGCGGCCTTGAGCGCGGTGTCGATCGTCTCGGAATCTCGCATCTCACCGATCAGCACGACATCGGGGTCCTGACGCAGCGCCGCTTTCAGACCGTCACGGAAGCTGTCGGTGTCGATGCCCACCTCGCGTTGCGTGACCGACGAGTTGATGTCGCGGTGCAGGAACTCGATCGGCTGCTCGAGCGTGACGATGTGCTTGTGCATCGTCGCGTTGATCGTGTGGACCATAGCGGCGAGCGAGCTCGATTTGCCCGAGCCCGTAACGCCTGTGACGAGGATCATCCCGCGCTCGGCCTCTGCGAGCTTCGCGATGACCGGCGGAAGCTGCAGAGAGTCGACGGTGGGAATGGTGAACGGAATCACCCGCATCACGATCATGAAGCTCGAGCGCTGGCGGAGAATGTTCACGCGAAATCGCCCGATCCCGGCGGCACCCCATGAGCAGTCGTAGTCGAGGATCTTGTCGATGCGCTGTTTGACGTCCTCGTTGTGAATCAGCCGCAACGCGATGGCTTTCGTCTGTTCAGGAGTCAGCGCCTGCTTCGTGAGCGCAACGAGGCGGCCATCGATACGTGCGCGAAATACGTCGCCGGCCTTGATGTGCAGGTCGGACGCGCCACGATCGACAGCCGCCTTGATGATCTTTTCCATGAATGGATTGTCCGCAGTTCAGTAGCCCGCGTCCTTGTCTACGAGGTTCCGTAGCGGATCCCCGCGCCGATATCGCGCCCAGTTGTCGAGAAACACCTCGAGCTCGCGCTCCCAGAACCGCCTCGGGCTTACCGCCGCCACGTGCGGAGTGAGGAGCACCTGCCGGAGTGCCCAGAGTGGGCTATCCGCCGGGAGTGGCTCCTCCTGAAAAACGTCGAGCACCGCGCCGCGCAACGTCCCGCGCGTCAGACGGTCAATGAGCGCTGTCTCGTCGAGAAGCGCACCGCGCGCCACGTTTACGACGATTGCGCCGGGTGGTAGGCAATCCAAACGAGTTCCGTTCAGCAACGATCCAGTCTCCGGAGTAAGCGGAGTCGTCATTACCACAATGTCGGAGCCCGGCAGTTCAGCGTCGAGCCCCGCTGGGCCGACCACTCGGTCGAACCCTTGCGGGGCGCCGAGCTCGGGCCGTCGGCGGACGCCCACACACCGGGCTCCGAACGCGGCGAGGCGTCGACCGACGGCAGACCCGATGCCGCCGGTCCCGATGATGAGGACGCGGCACTCGCTGAGCTCGCGAACGGGCGAGGCGTCTCCAACAAACGGCTCCTTCTCCCACCGGCGCTGATCCTGTAGGCGGACGGCGATGTCGAAGCCGCGGAGCAGGTAGATGACACCGCCGACCACGTGTTCGGCGATTGTGTCGCCCATCACACCCGCGGAATTCGTCAGGCGGACATCGCTGCTGCGCATGGCCGGGAACAGCAGACTCGCGACGCCGGCAGCAGCGGAGTGAACCCACCGGAGGCGGGGTGCGGCGGCGAACAGCTGGGGCGAGAGCCCGAAGCCGAAGTACACCTCCGCCTCGCGTGCCGCCTCGAGCACTTCCTGGGTGATGCCCCCGCCGCCATCGCCGTCGGAGATGGTCGGGGCCGTGACGAAGTGGAGATCCCAGCCAGACGGGGCAGCGACGCGGATGGCGTCGGCGCCCCACGGGGGTAGCGACCAGTGGCGCGAGGTTGCCGCGAGATCGACGACGAGCCGTCGGCGCGGGGCTGACGTCATCCCGCCCTACGACGGCTGCAGCGGGCGCAATGCGCGCCCGCAATGCTCCGCGTTAGGCCCGCTAGACGTCGAGATCCCGCACGTCGTCCGATGTCCCCGGCGATGGATCGCCGTACGACATGCTCCGCGCCTGCTCCTCGAGTTGCGCGATGGCCGCGTCGTCCGGCACCGTGGGCGTGGTGAATTCGCGGAACACCGTCGACTGGCAGTTCAGGCAAGTCAGGTTCGCCGGCACCGCATCGTCGAAGAACTGCTCGGCGCCGCACGTCACGCAGACCATGGTGGTAACGGAGCCGGAACCCTGCTTCTTTGCCATCGCGCGCTCTCAGTGAGAATGGCGCGCCGAAATTGCAAGAATGCGTGCGGCCTGACGGCCGGGCTCGCCCGCCTCACGCGAGTCCCATACGATCCTTTACCTCGCGCATTGTCACTGCGGCAACGCGCCGCGCCGTCTGCGCGCCGTCCCCTGCCACCTGGTCCACGAGCTCCGGCTGCGAACGAATCTCAGCCGCCCGCGTGCGGATCGGCGTGAGCTCGGTGTTGACGTTCTCGAACAACACCTTCTTGCACTCGATGCACCCCCAGCCCGCGGTCCGACACTGCGTCTCTACGTGGGAGACGACGTCCGGCGGGCTGAACGCGCGGTGCAGGTGATAGATGTTGCACACCTCCGGCGTTCCCGGGTCCGTCTTGCGCACACGCGCCGGATCGGTGACAGCGGGACGGAGCTTCTCCCAGATCGAGGCCGGCTCCTCGAGCAGCCCGACCGTGTTGCCCATCGACTTCGACATCTTGGTGTTGCCGTCGAGCCCCATGATGCGGCGCGACGGCGTGAGCTTCGCCTGCGGCTCCGGGAAGTAGCCCTCACCGAAGCGCGCGTTCCACCGGCGCGCGATCTCACGCGAGAGCTCGAGGTGCTGCACCTGATCCTCACCGACCGGAACGAGGTCCGCCCGATAGAGCAGAATGTCCGCCGCCTGCAGCACCGGATAGTTCAGCAGCCCCGCGGGAATGCTCTCCTGGCGCGACGCCTTGTCCTTGAACTGCGTCTGCCGTTCGAGCTCTCCGAGCGGCGTGACCGTGTTGAATATCCACGCCAGTTCGGTATGTTCCGGCACCATGGACTGGGCGAACACGGTCGCCACCGATGGGTCGAGGCCGGAAGCCAGGAGCGACACCATCATCTCGCGTCGGCGAGTGCGAAGATCGTCGGGCTCGTAGGGAATCGTGATGGCGTGATAGTCCACGACGCAGAAGAACGATTCGTAGCTCCGCTGGAGCTCGACCCAGTTCTTCACCGCTCCCAGATAATTCCCGATGTGCAGCTCGCCGGATGGCTGGATGCCGCTGAAGATTCGTGACATCCGCGCAACCTACCCATCAAAAAAACTCGGTGCAAGCGACTGATGAATCTGCTCTTCCGTCGATGACCGCGGCGGAGCGACGGGCGCTGCTCGACGTGGCATCGGTGGCGGCCGACGCGGCAGCGGCGATCATCCGCGAGCGCGCCGCCGACGCTCGGTCGATCGCCTGGCGAGCTCAAGAGTCACTCGGACTTCGTCACCGAAGTCGACATGGCGGCCGAGCGCGCGATTCGTGAGGTCATCCACGCACGGCTGCCGGATGCAGGCGTCCTCGGCGAAGAGCTGAGCCCAGCCGAGGTACCGAGTGGCGTCACGTTCGTGGTGGATCCACTCGACGGGACGACGAACTTCCTGCACGGCTTCCCCGCGTATGCCGTATCGATTGCCGTCGCGGTCGACGGCGTCGTCGAGGCCGGTGTCATTCTCGACGTGCCTCGCGGCGATCGCTACACGGCGCTCCGCGGTGAGGGCGCGTGGCGGAACGCGGAGCCGATCACGGTGTCGGCGATCGACGACCCTTCGAAAGCACTGATCGGCACGGGATTCCCGTTCAAGCATCTCGTGAATCTGGACGATGTATCAGCGGCAGTTCGCGGCGATCGTCGCCACGACGTCGGGGGTTCGCCGCCCAGGTGCAGCCGCGCTCGATCTCGCGTCTGTGGCCAGCGGCTCGTTCGACGGCTTCTGGGAGCTGACCCTCGCCCCATGGGACGTGGCCGCCGGCGTCCTGCTCGTTCGCGAAGCCGGCGGCATCGTGACGAACCTCGAGGGCACGCACGTCACCGGCCTCGATCACGGCGGCCTGGTAGCAGCGAGCCGCGCCATGCACGCGTGGCTGCTGAACACGCTCGCGACGGCGTGACGAGTCGTTAGGCGCCGTCTCCGTTCCCGCGTCCCAGTTCCCCGGTCCGCTCGTCCCTTCCGTCTTTCGGCCTCCTCCCTCCGGCCTCCGTCCCCGATGAAACTGATCGAGTGTGTCCCGAACTTTTCCGAAGGCCGACGCCCGGACCTCGTCGACGCGATTCGCGCCGCCATCGCCGCCGTCGAGTCCGTGCACATTCTCGACGTCTCTTCTGACGCCTCGCACAACCGGTCCGTGATCACGTTCGTCGCGTCTGTCGACCACGCCGTCGACGCGGCGTTCGCCGGCATCGCGAAAGCGCGCGAGCTCATCGACCTCACGACGCACCAGGGCGAGCACCCACGGCTCGGCGCGACCGACGTGGTGCCGTTCATTCCGCTCGAAGGCGCGACGATGGACGACTGCATCGCACTCGCCCGCCGCCTCGGCGCACGCGTCGGCGACGAGCTCGAGATTCCGGTGTATCTCTACGAGCGCGCGGCGACGCGCCCCGATCGCGAGAACCTCGCCGACGTGCGACGCGGAGAGTTCGAAGGGCTGCGCGGAGAAATCGGCACCAACGCGGCGCGCGATCCGGACTTCGGTCCGAAACGCGTCCATCCCACCGCGGGTGCCACCGTGGTCGGCGCCCGTCCCTTCCTCGTCGCGTACAACGTCTACCTCGGGCCCGCGTCGAACATTGGGGTCGCGAAGGATGTCGCGAAGGCCGTGCGCGGTTCGTCTGGAGGACTGCGCTACGTGAAGGGACTCGGCCTCGAAGTGGACGGACAGGCACAGGTCTCGATGAACCTCGTGGACCTCGAGAAGACGCCGTTGTACCGCGCGTATGACATGGTGAAGATGGAAGCCGCTGCGCACGGCGTCGCGCCCACGTGGAGCGAGATCGTCGGCCTGGTGCCCGAGCGCGCGCTGTTCGAGACGGCCGCGCGCCACATTCAGCTTCGTGGGTTCTCGCCGGATGTCGTGCTGGAGCGCAAGGTGCGCGGGGTCATGTCGGGCGGCGTCAGCCTGTCGGGATTCGTCTCGTCGGTCGCGTCGTCGAGCCCGACGCCCGGCGGCGGGAGCGTCGTCGCGCACGCGGGCGCCCTTGCCGCGGCGCTCGCGCAGATGGTCGCGGGACTGACGGCGGGTCGAAAGAAATACGCGGCGGTGGACGCCGAGATGAAGAAGATCGGCCTCGAGGCTGCGGAGCTGGGTAACTCGCTCGCCGCACTCGTCGACGCCGACGCCCGCGCCTACACGGCCGTGTCCGACGCGTACAAGTTGCCGAAGGAGCCGGAGGAAGCGCTCGTTAGGCGCACGACGGCGATCACCGACGCCCTCCTCGGCGCCTCACGCGTGCCGCTCGAGACGGCGCGCGCCTGCGCCGCGGTCGCCGAGCTCGCCGCGACGGTCGCGACGAAGGGCAACACGAACGCGGTATCCGACGCCGGCGTTGCCGCGTTGCTCGCGGATGCGGCGTGTCGCGGCGCGGCCTACAACGTCCGCATCAACGTCGCCGCGCTCGACGATAAATCGCTCGGCGAGGCGCTGGTGACCGAAGCGAAAGAGCTGGTTGCGCAGACAGGGCGGTTCGCGGCGCAGGCAATCGCCGCTGTGGAGGCAGCGATCTGACGGCGCACGCCGCCGCCGTCAGGCTTGCGTGAGTATGCGCGCGCCTGTCTCTGTAATGGCGACCGTATGCTCGAAATGCGCCGACCGTGACCCATCGACGGTGACGACCGTCCAGCGGTCCGGCATCGTGCGCGTCGCCGGCCCGCCCGCGTTCACCATCGGTTCGATGGCGATCGTGAGCCCCGGCATGAGCTTCGTCCCGCGTCGCGGCTTGCCGTAGTTAGGCACCTGCGGCTCCTCGTGGAACGCCGACGCCGATGCCGTGGCCGACGAGATCCCGCACGATCGTGAACCCCGACGCGTCGACGACCGCCTGGATCGCCGCGCCAATGTCGCCGATGTGGTTGTTAGGCAGCGCCGCCGCGACGCCCGCTACCAGCGCGCGCTGCGTCACGTCGAGCAGTCGCTGTGATTCCTCCGACACCTCGCCGACGCCAACCGTCGTGGCCGAATCGGTGTGGAAACCCTCGAACTTCACGCCGACGTCGATCGAGATGATGTCGCCGTCCTTCAACACGCGGCGGCGTGAGGGAATGCCGTGCACGATCTCCTCGTTGATCGAGGCGCACACGCTACCGGGAAACCCGTAGAGACCCTTGAACGACGGCGTTGCGCCGGGATGGCTGCGAATGAACGACTCCGCCAGCTCGTCGAGTTGCCACGTCGACATGCCGACGCGCGCCTCACGACGCAGCATCTCCACCGTGGCGCCGAGGATCTTCCCACCGTGCGCCATGATTTCGATCTCGCGCGGTGATTTGAGCTGAATCACCGCCGGCTCTCACCGCCGCGAATGCCGACGGAGGCGAGCGCGTCGAGCGCCCGAGTCGTCACGTCGTCCACGGGCCCAACCGCATCGACGGTGGCGATGCCTGTATCGTTGTTCCGATACCACTCGAGCACCGGCGCCGTCTGACGCTGATAGACGGCGAGCCGATTCCGAATCGCCTCGGGCTCATCGTCCTTGCGTCGGATCAGCGTCCCGCCGCACTTGTCGCAGCGTGTGCCCGGCTCGCGCCCGGTGTATGGCGTCTGGCACTGCTCGCACACGACGCGCGAGCTGAGACGCTCCACGAGATCGCTCGTCGTCGATGTCGAACATGAGCACGGCGTCGATCTTCCGCCCAAGCTCCCTGAGCACCCGACTCATGCCCTCGGCCTGCGGCGTGGTGCGCACGACGCCATCGAGAAGCGAACCGCCCGCGAACTCGTCCTTGGCGAGCGACTCCTTCATGATGCCGAGGATCACCTCGTCGGGCACGAGGTCACCGCGCTCCATGTAGCCCTTTGCGGCGAGTCCCATGGGCGTGCCAGCTCGAAGGGCCGCGCGCAGCATGTCGCCGGTGGCGACGGTTGGCACGCCAAGCGCCGCGGCAATGCGCGGCGCTTGGGTACCCTTTCCTGCTCCGGGCTTACCGAACAGTACGATGTCCATTGATCGGGAATCGGGAATTTGGGAATCGGGAATCGACGGGAACGTTGCCTTCGATTCCCGATTCCCGATTCCCCATTCCCGACGATTAGAACCCGCCAGTCGCCTGTCGACCGCGGAAGCGCACACGACCCTTCTTCATGAAGCCGTCGTACTTCCGGAGCAGCAGGTGTTGCTGCATCTGTGCCATCGTGTCGAGCGCGACACCGACGACGATCAGCAGCGACGTTCCACCGAAGCGGAACGGCACGTTGACGATGTCCGCGATCCAGACCGGCAGGAGCGCGATGGCCGTGAGGAAGATCGCGCCCGGCAGGGTGATGCGTGACAGCACGTAGTCGATGTATTCCGCCGTCTTCGCGCCCGGCTTCACGCCCGGAATGAACCCGCCCTGCTTCTTCAGGTTCTCCGCGAGGTCGATCGGGTTGAAAATGATCGACGTATAGAAGTACGTGAAGAACACGATCAGGATCGCCGAGAGCAGGAAGTACCACACCGTGCCCGGCGCGAAGTACTGGGCGACGTCCTGCGCCCACTGCGCGCTCGAGAACTGCGCGAACGCTCCCGGAATCACGATCACCGACTGCGCGAAGATGATCGGCATGACGCCGGCCGAGTTGATCCGCAGCGGAATGAAGTTCTTGGCCGATTCTCGCATGCGACCTCGAGACATCGTCCGCTGGGGGATCTGGATCATGATGCGCCGCGCGGCGAGCGTGATGGCGACGACGCCGGCAACCACCGCGACCATCAGGATGCCTAACACGAACAGCGAGAACAACCCGATCGCGCCGGTGCTCACGAACCCGAACGTCGCGAAGATGCCCGGCCAGAAGCGCTCGACGATCGAGAAGAAGATCAGCAAGCTCGCGCCGTTGCCAAGACCGCGCTCCGTGATCTGCTCACCGAGCCACATCACGAAGATCGCGCCGGTCGTCAGGAACAGCACCATCTGCACCTTGAACCCGAGTCCCGGCGTCGCGACGGCTCCCTGCAGGGACTCCGTGAACAGCGCAAAGCCCCAGGCCTGGAACACCGCGAGCGCGACGGTGATGTAGCGCGTCCACTGCGTCAGCTTTTTCCGGCCTTCCTCATCCTTCTGCATCTTGTCGACCGTCGGGATCACTGCCCCCGCGATCTGCGCCAGAATGCTCGCCGAGATGTACGGCATGATGCCGAGCGCGAACACGGTCGCGCGCGACAGCCCACCGCCCACGAACAGGTTGTACAGGCCAAGCAGGCCCTGACTGTTGCCCTGGCTGTTGAAGAAGTCCGTCAGCGCGATGACATCGACGCCCGGCGCCGTGATGTGCGAGCCGACGCGATAGATCAGCAGGCACAGGAACGTGAACTTGATCTTGTCCCACAGCTCTGGCGTCTTGTAAATGTTCGCCAGCGCCGCAGCGGGATTGGGTTGCGCCATTACTCCTCGATGCGGCCTCCGGCCGCGACGATCTTCTCCCGAGCGCCAGCGCTGACCTTCAGGCCGCGCACGGTGACTGCGTGGGCGAGCTCGCCGTTCGCGAGCAGCTTCGCCGGCCCCTTCCGCGAGCGAATCACACCAGCTTCGACGAGCGAGTCGGGCGTGATCTCGGTACCCTCGGGAACCTTGCTCAGGTCCTCGAGCGACACCACCTGCGACTCTACCCGGAAGATGTTCGTGAATCCGCGCTTCGGAAGGCGTCGGGTCATCGGCATCTGGCCGCCTTCGAACTGCGGCTTGCCGCCGCCAGGGCCATGATGCCCGGCGCGCGCCTTGATGCCCTTGTGTCCCTTGCCGGACGTCTTACCCGTACCCGAGCCAGGACCGCGTCCGAGTCGCTTGCGATTGCGATGCGAACCCGGCGCCGGCGCGAGGTTGTGAAGACCGATTTTCTCGTTGTTGGCCACGTGCAATTACTCCTCGACGGGCGTCACCTTGACCAGGTGACGCACCTTCTTGATCTGACCGCGCAGCGACGGCGAGTCCTGCACAGTGATGACGGCCTGATGGTGCCGAAGCCCCATCGCCACGAGCGTCTGCCGCATCGTCGCCGGGCGGCCAATGCCGCTCCGGACCTGCTCGATGCGCACCTTGCCCGAAGTCGCCGATTCTTCCTTCGGAGTGTGGCGCGGACCGCGCGTCCGCCACCAAACGAATGTCCTAGGCATGAGCGGCCTCCTTGCTCTTCGCGCGCGACCGATAGCCGATCGCCGAGGGCTCGACGCCGCGCTCACGCGCCGCCTGCTCCACCGTCGTTAGGCTCTGCAACCCCTCCATCGCCGCCCGCACCATGTTGTGCGGATTCGTCGACCCGAGGCTCTTCGTGAGAATGTCCGAGATGCCGGCGCACTCCATGACCGCGCGCACCGCACCGCCGGCGATCACGCCGGCGCCAGGCGCCGCGGGCTTCATCAGCACGCGACCCGCGCCGTGCTCGCCGACGATCTCGTGCGGGATCGTTCCACCCGTGAGCGGAATGCTCACGAGCCGACGACGCGCCGCATCCACCGCCTTGCGAACGGCCTCTGACACTTCGTTGGCCTTGCCGGTCGCGAAGCCGACCTTCCCCTGCCCGTCGCCGACAGCCACGAGCGCGTTGAACGAGAAGCGCCGACCACCCTTCACGACCTTCGCGACGCGGTTGATCGCGATCACGTTCTCGACGAGCTCACTGCCCTCGCCGCGACCGCCATCGCCGCCCTGACCGCCACGACCACCGCGCTGGCCATCGCCACCGCCACGCCCGCCGCGCCCTTCACGCGAGTTCGGGTTGTCGCCGCCACGGCCACCTGGGCCGCCCGGTCCGCCGCGTCCGCCGGGGCCGCCGCCACGACCGCCCGGACCACCGCGTCCGCGACCGCCGCCGCCACCGCCACCACCGCGCGCCGCCGCGGCCGCCACCACCACCGCCGCCGCTACGGCCGCCTGCGCCGCCGCCGAAGCCACTGCTGGCGCCGCCGGCTCCCGCGCCGCCCTGATTCTCTGCCATGGTCAGAACTCCAGCCCGCCTTCGCGGGCACCGTCGGCCACCGCTTTCACGCGGCCGTGATATCTGTAGCCAGCTCGATCGAATACGACCTGAGACACGCCTGCATCCTTCGCCTTCTGGGCGATCAGCTTACCGACCTCGGTCGACTTATCGCTCTTCTTGCCCGTCAGCTTGTGGTCGGACACCTGCGCCAGCGTGTGGCTCGTCGTGTCATCCACCAGCTGCGCATAGATGTGCTTGAGCGACCGGTACACCACGAGGCGCGGACGCTCCGCGGTTCCAGAGACGCGCTTCCGCACGCGCAGATGGCGGCGAGCACGCAGCTCGTGACGACCCTTCGGCCTGCGAACCTTGCTCATTACTTACCTCCCGCCTTGCCCGCCTTCCGGCGGACCTGCTCGCCCTGGTATTTCACGCCCTTCCCCTTGTACGGTTCCGGCTTGCGCAGCAGGCGGATCTCCGCCGCCACCTGACCGACCTTCTCCTTGTCGGATCCTTCGATCACCACCACCGTGGGCTGCGGCGCCGTCAGCTTGATGCCCGCGGGCGCGCGATACTCCACCGGGTGCGAATACCCGAGCGCGAGCTGCAACCCGAACGGCTTCACCTCGGCCTTGTAGCCGACGCCCGTGATCTCGAGCTGCTTCTTGTAGCCGTTCGTCACGCCCTCGACCATGTTGGCGATGAGCGATCGCGTGAGGCCGTGCAGCGCCCGGTGATTCTGCTCCTCGGACGGCCGGTTCACGTTCACCACTCCGTTCTCGACCGCCACCAGCATGTCGGGATGGAGCTTCCGTGACAGCTCGCCCTTCGGACCCTTCACCGTGATCGCGTTGCCCTGGACGGTCACCGTCACGCCGTTAGGCACCGGGACCGGACGTTTTCCGATACGAGACATAGTGTTGGGCTCCTTACCAGACGAGGGCGAGGAGCTCGCCGCCGGTGTTGGCGCGACGCGCCTGCGCATCCGACATCAGGCCGCGCGACGTGCTCACGATGGCCATGCCGAGTCCGTTGCGAACGCGGGGAATGTCACCCACGCCGACGTACTTCCGGAGCCCCGGGCTCGATACCCGCTTGAGCTCGCGAATCACGGGCTGGCCGCCCTGAGCGTACTTCAGGATGACGCGCAGCACCGGCCGGCCATTGTCCATCTCGATGACCCGGTAGTCGGTGATGAAGTTGTTCTCCTTCAGGATCCGCGCGATCTCTCGCTTCACCTTCGATACCGGCATGTCCACGCGGCAATGCTTCGACCCGCAAGCGTTGCGGATCCGCGTGAGCATATCGGCGATCGGATCGGTCATGCTCATGTCGTAAGTCCCTTTTCCCTATCGTATCCCGCACCGCGCAACCGGCCGCGCGAGACGTGTAGGAACGTGAGTGAATCGTTGCGAGCCACCGCCACGTGCGGTGGCTCGCGTTTCTGAACCGTTGGTCGTGCTGTCCCAGCGCCGCCTGACGAAGCCAGACGGTACCCGCGCCTACCTGCGTTACCAGCTCGCCTTCCGCACACCGGGGATCATCCCGTTGAGCGAAAGATCGCGGAAGCAGATGCGGCAGAGCCCGAACTTCCTGAGAAATGCGCGCGAACGCCCGCATCGGCCGCAGCGGTTGTGCTGCCGCACCTGGAACTTCGGCTTGCGCTTGGACTTCTCCACCATTGCCTTGCGGGCCATACAAAAACACTCCGTGTTTTTGAGCTATCAGCCAACAGCCATCAGCCATCAGCTACTTCAAGTTCACTAGTTGCGAGCTTCTCAGCGGCACGCCGTCAGCTAATGGCTGATGGCCGATGGCTGATGGCTCGTTGTGAATCCCGTCAGGGATTCACGACGATCGGCTTGTCATCACCCCGGAACGGCATCCCAAGCTCGCGCAGCAGCGCGTAGGCCTGGTCATCCCGCTCCGTCGTCGTGACGAACGTGACGTCCATCCCGTGGATCGCATCGATCATGTCGTAGTTGATCTCGGGAAAGATCATCTGCTCCTTCACGCCGAGGGAGTAATTCCCACGACCATCGAACGAGCGCGTGCTGAGTCCGCGGAAGTCGCGGATACGCGGCACCGCCGTGCTGATGAATCGGTCGAGGAACTCCCACATTCGCGCGCCGCGCAGCGTCACCGCCGCGCCGATCTCCTGACCCTCGCGCAGCGCGAAGTTGGCGATCGACTTCTTCGCCTTCTTCCGCACCGGCCGCTGCCCCGTGATCACGCCGAGCTCCTCGACCACCTTGTCGAGCAACTTCGGCTGCTTGATCGCTTCGCCGAGGCCGACGTTGATCACGATCTTCTCGAGGCCGGGAATCTGATGCGGGTTCTTGAGCTCGAACTGCTTCGCCAGCCGCTCGCGAACGGTGTTCTGGTAATAGCCGCGCAGACGCGGTGCCGGTGCAGGCGTGCCGACGCCCGTGTGAGCAACCTTCGGCTGCTCACTCTTCCGGTCGCCGCCACCCTTGCCCTTCTTTTTCGGTTCCTTGTCCTTCGTTGCCATGGTCAAAACTCGGTGTGAGGTGCGACGCGCGAGCTAACGGGCGCTAGCGCGAGCGCGGAATCGCCTCACCGCTCTTCGCGGCGAGCCGTTCCTTCGTGCCATCCTCGTCGATGCGAGCCTTCACCCGCGTCGGCGCTCCCGATTTCGGATCGAGCAGCATCACGTTGGAGTGATGGATCGGCGCCGGCATCTCGATGATGCCGCTCTGCTCCTCGGCACGTCGCGCCTTGCGGTGCTTCTTCACGATGTTGATCCCCTCGACCGTGATCCGACCGGTCTTGGTATACACACGCAGGATCTTGCCTTCCTTCCCCTTGTCCTCGCCGCGCATGACACGAACCGTGTCGCCACGCGTGACGGGCATCTTGACGCGCTCGACCTTGATCTGGTGGCGCTTCGAGTTTTTCGGGTTCGGCCGATCCGTCTTGCGGTATTTCAGAATACGCATGTCAGATGACCTCCGGCGCCAGCGAAACGATCTTCATGTACTTCTTGTCGCGGAGCTCGCGGGCCACCGGACCGAAGATGCGCGTGGCGCGCGGCTCGCCCTGGTCGTTGATGATCACGACGGCATTCTCGTCGAAGCGGATGTAGCTGCCATCCTTCCGGCGCGTCTCCTTCACCGTGCGCACCACCACCGCGCGAGCGACCTCGGACTTCTTCACCGTACCGTTAGGCAGCGCGTCCTTGACCGCGACGATCACGAGATCACCGAGGCCGGCATAGCGCCGCCGCGTTCCGCCAAGCACACGGATCACGAGCGCGCGTTTGGCGCCCGAATTGTCCGCCACCTTGACGATGGATTCCTGTTGAATCATGGGAGCTCCCTCTTAGCGTGCGCGCTCGACGATCTCGACCACGCGCCACCGCTTGTCCTTCGACAGCGGGCGGGTCTCCATGATGCGCACAGTGTCCCCGGTCTTGGCCGAGTTCTCCTCGTCGTGCGCTTTCACCCGCTTCGTGCGGGTGACCATCTTCCCGTAGACCGGATGCGGCACGCGGCGTTCGATCGCCACGACCACGGTCTTCTGCATCTTGTCGCTCACCACGATCCCCGTGCGCGCCTTGCGCGCATTCCGCGCGTCGCGCGCGTCCGTGGACGTGTCTGCCTGCTGGTTCGTCGTCATGTCAGCCATGGTTGCTCTTGGGCGTGGTCAGTGCCGCCTAACGGCGCGCGCGCGGACGCTTGCTGGTCCGGCGCGTCGTCGTCTCCGACGCCGCCAGTTCCCGCTCACGCTGTATCGTCTTGAGGCGCGCGATGTCGCGGCGGATCGTGCGCAGGCGCAACGGATCCTCCAGCGTCTCGGTTGCCGAGCGGAACTTGAGGCGGAAGCGCTCCTCTTCCATCTCGCCGATCCGGGTGCGGATGTCCGCGTCGGATAGCTCGCGAATCTCCTCAGCTCTCATCGGTGTGCGCCTCCTCCTTCGCAATGAACTTCGATCGCACGCCGAGCTTCGCCGCCGCGAGCGCCATCGCCTTCTCGGCGATCTCGCGCGTCACGCCTTCGAGCTCGAACATGACTCGGCCCGGCCGGACGACCGCGACCCATCCCTCGGGTGATCCCTTACCCTTTCCCATGCGCGTCTCAGCCGGCTTCTTCGTGATCGGCTTGTCGGGGAAGATGCGGATCCAGACCTTGCCGCCACGCTTGATGTGGCGGGTGAGCGCGACACGCGCCGCCTCGATCTGTCGGTTCGTGACCCATCCGGGCTCGGTGGCCTGCAACCCGAAGTGACCGAACGAAATCTCGGCCCCACGGGTCGCCAGTCCCTTCGTGCGCCCCTTGAACATCTTGCGGAATTTGACTCGCTTCGGACTCAGCATCGTTCGCTCTCCTTAGACGCCGGTCGAGTAAGTCTTGCCGCGACGATCTTCCACGATCTCGCCCTTGAAGATCCAGACCTTCACACCGATGGTGCCGAAGGTGGTCTTCGCGGTCGACGTCGCGTAATCGATGTCGGCGCGCAGCGTGTGCAACGGTACCCGACCCTCGTGGTAGCCTTCGACACGCGCGATCTCGGCGCCGCCCAGTCGGCCACCCGCCTTCACCTTGATGCCCTGCGCGCCCATCCGCATCGCGCTCTGCACCGCGCGCTTCATGGCGCGACGGAACGAGATACGCTGCGAGAGCTGGTTCGCGATGTTGTCGGCGACGAGCTGCGAGTCGAGCTCGGGACGCTTGATCTCCTCGACGTTGATGCCGACTTCCTTCCCGGTGAGCTGTGCGAGCTCGTCGCGAAGCTTGTCGACCTCAGCGCCCTTCTTCCCGATGACGACGCCCGGCCGGCCGGTGTGGATCGTAACCACCACCTTGCCTGGCTTGCGCTCGATCGTGATGTCGGAGATCGCCGCGTGACCCAGCCGCGCCTTGAGATACTTCCGCAGCAGCTCGTCTTCACGGAGAAGCGCCGGGAAGTCACGGTTGGCGTACCAGCGCGACCGCCACTGCTTCGAGATGCCGAGGCGGAATCCGATTGGATTGACCTTTTGTCCCATTAGCGTCCCCCTCCTTCCTTCTCCGCGACGATGATCTCGACGTGGCTGGTGCGTTTCTGAATCGGCGTCGCACGCCCCATCGCCGCCGGCATGAACCGCTTGAGCTTCGGTCCTTCGTTGATGATCGCGTGCTTGACGTAGAGCTGATCGACATCGATCGACTCGTTCGCCTCACGCGCCCTGAACTCCGCATTCGCGATGGCCGAGCTGAGCGTCTTCGCGATCTGCACGGCAGCGTGCTTCTTCGAAAACTTGAGCAGCGCGAGCGCCTCGTTCACGTCCATACCGCGGATCTGGTCAATGACCAGTCGCATCTTGTAGGGCGACTGGCGCGTCGAGCGCTGGAATGCCCGTGCTTCAGCCATGGGTTACTTCCCTCCCCGTTGTCCGCCACCAGCCGGTGACGGCGACAGCGATGCCTTCTTGTCGGTCGCCTTGTTCCCCGTGTGACCGCGGAACAGCCGCGTCGGCGCGAACTCACCGAGCTTGTGGCCGACCATGTTCTCCGTCACGTACACGGGGATGAACTTGTTCCCGTTATGCACGGCGAACGTGTGCCCGACGAAATCGGGGATGACCGTGCTCGCGCGGGACCACGTCTTCACGACGCGCTTCTCGTTGCGGCCGTTCATGGCCGCAACGCGCTTCGTCAAACTCTCGTGGACGTATGCGCCCTTCTTTACAGATCTAGCCATAGGACAGGTGTGTTGTTGAAGCTCTCAGCGAACGGCGAATGCCGGATGTCAGCTAGTGCCCGGATTGAGTCGCTTTGCCGCGTTTCCGCCCGCGCACGATGAGCCGTTGCGATGGCTTCTTCTTGTTGCGGGTCTTCACGCCTTCCTTCTTGCCCCACGGACTCACCACGTTGCGTCCACCACGTGTGCGGCCGCCGTGCGGGTGATCGACCGGGTTCATGACCTCGCCGCGCACCTTCGGACGACGCCCCTTCCAGCGCGTCTTGCCCGCCTTGCCCCACGAGAGCAGCTCGTGCTCGGCGTTGCCGACCTCGCCAATCGTCGCGAGGCAGTTGCCGTGCACTCGGCGCGTCTCGGTGGACGCCATGCGCAGCGTCACGTACTCGCCTTCCTTCGCCAGGATCTCGAGCGACACGCCCGCGGACCGCGCCATCTGGCCGCCGCGACCGGGCACGAGCTCCACGTTATGCACGCTCGTGCCTAACGGGATCTCACGCAACGGCAGCGCGTTGCCCGTGCGGATGTCCGAGCCCTTGCCCGACACGACGGTGTCGCCGACGGCGAGACCCTTCGCGTGGAGAATGTAGCGCAGCTCGCCGTCCTCGTACTGCACGAGGGCGATGCGCGCCGAGCGATTCGGATCGTACTCGATCTCCTTCACGACCGCCGGCATGCCGAAGCGGTTCCGCTTGAAGTCGATGATCCGGTACTTCCGCTTGTGACCACCGCCACGCCGACGCATGGAGATGTGACCGTGATTGTCGCGACCGCCCGACTTGGTCAGCGGCTCGGTCAGCGACTTCTCCGGCGTCGAGCGCGTGATCTCCGAAAAGTCCGAGACCGAGCGGAATCGAGTTCCCTTGGTCACCGGCTTGAATTGACGAATGCCCATGCGCTCAGCCCTCGAAGATGCCTTCGATCGTGTCGCCCTCTTGGAGCGTCACAATCGCTTTCTTCCAGTTCGGACGGCGGCCAGCCGACTTGCCAACGCGACGCAACTTGCCGCGCTGGTTCGACGTCCAGACTCCGGTGACCTTCACCCCGAACAACTGCTCGATCGCCTGGCGGATTGCCGGCTTCGACGCGTCTGGCGCAACCTCGAACACGTACTCACCCCGGTCCTGGCGGGCGATGGACGTCTTCTCGGTCACGATCGGACGGACGACGGTGCGATGCAGAGTGGCCATGACTTATGTGTCCTTCTTCTTGGGCGCGGCTTTCTTCGCCGCGCGCTTCGTTCCGGCGGCCTTCTTTGCGGCCGCCTTCTTCGCCGGTGCCTTCACGCTGTCGGCCTTGGCCGCTTTCTTCGCGGCCTTCTTCGCAGCGGACTTCTTCGCGACCGGCGCCTTGGCGGCGCTCTTCCTGGCCGTCGGGTTCTTCGCCGCCGCCGTCCGACCACTCACCGCCGCCGTCGAGGCAGGCGTTCCGCGGCGTGGCGGCAGCGCGATCGGCTCTTCCTTGATCGGCGACAGTGTGTGGCCGATAGCCGAGCCCTCGATCAGCACGACGTCCGACCACAGCAGGTGATACGTGGACACGTCGCTGTACGGCATGACGTGCACGTTAGGCAGGTTGCGGCCGCTCAGGAACACGTTCGGCTTCACGCCGTCCGTGAGGATGAGCACCTTCTGCTCGCCGATGCCCATCTTGCCGACGAGGCCCAGCATTGCCTTCGTACGCGGCGCGTCGTAGTTGAACTGGTCGATCACGTAGATCGCGTTCTCGCGCGCGCGCGCGTTGAACGCGCTCTTGCGGGCGAGCGCACGCACCTGACGCGGCACGTACTCGTCGTACGCGCGCGGCTGCGGACCGAACACGGTGCCGCCGCCGACCCAGTGCGGCGCTCGCGTCGAACCCTGTCGTGCGCGACCGGTTCCCTTCTGCTTCCACGGCTTCTGATTACCGCCGACCACCAGGCCGCGCGTCTTCGTGGAGGCATTGCCCTGGCGCTGATTGGCGAGGAACGCCTTCACCGCCTGGTGCATCACGGGCATGTTCACCGTGCCGTCGAACAGCGCCTCGGGCAGACGCACGCGCTCACGCGCCGTCCCCTGAGCCGTGTACGCCGCGGCCTCGAATGTCGTCGTCTCTTCCATGTCGTCTCGAGCCTCAGCGCTGCTTGCGGATGAGCACGATCCCGTTCGTCGGACCGGCGATCGACCCGCGGATGTAGATCAGATTGCGCTCGGTATCGATTCTCTCGATCCGAAGGTGCGTCTGCGTGTGCCGTTTGTTGCCGTACTGCCCCGGCATCGCCTTGCCCTTGATGACGCGGGACGGATCAGTCCCAGGTCCGATGGAGCCCGGACGGCGGTGCTTCGTGTTGCCGTGCGTGTTCGGTCCACCACCGGCCTTGTGGCGCTTCACGATGCCCTGGAAGCCCCGTCCCTTCGACGTGCCGGTGACCTTCACCTCGTCGCCGACCGCGAAGACGTTCACGTTGATGGAGTCGCCGACCTTGTACGCCGGGATCTCCGGATTCTTGCCAGGCGCATCGTCCAGTCGGAACGAGCGCAGCACGCGCGGGGCGAACTCGAGGCCCGCCTTCTTCGCATGACCGAGCTCGGCGAGGTTCGCGCGACGTCCGCGCGGCGTCCGCTCGCCTTTCTTCGATTCACGCGCGTTGCGCTGCTGTCCGTAGCCGAGTTCGACCGCCGCAAATCCGGCGACCGCCTTGTCCGTGACCTTGACCACGGGATTGGGCGGCGCCTCCACAACGGTCACGGGAATCTGCTCCCCGCGATCGTTGAACACCTGCGTCATACCGATCTTCTTGCCGATGATGCCGATCATGATTGTTCCTCTAAGTAGTCGCAGCCTGGACAGCGCCGTTAGGCACCCAGATCCATCGCGGCCGTAGGACCGTGGGAGTGGGGACTCGGGAGCTGGGGACCCGTGATAATGCCGAGTCCCCAATCCGCAGTCCCTAGTCCCTCTTCATTCCACTTTGATCTCGACGTCGACGCCCGCCGGTAAATCCAGCTTCGTCAACGCGTCGACCGTCTGCGCGCGCGAATCGAGAATGTCGATCACTCGCTTGTGCGTCTTGAGCTCGAACTGCTCCCGCGACTTCTTGTCGACGTGCGGAGAGCGAAGCACCGTCCACCGCTGCGTCTTCGTGGGCAGCGGAATCGGCCCCGACACCTGAGCGCCCGTCTTCTCCGCCGTCCGCACGATGTCCGCGGACGCCTGGTCGATGACGGCGTGGTCGAACGCCTTGAGACGGATTCGAATTCGTCCAGCCATGTTCGTTAGGGACTGAGGGACTGGGGATAGGGAATGGGAACCGGGATCTCGGAATCGCGATCGAGTCCCGAGTCCCCAGTCCCTAGTCCCTTACTTCAGGATCTTCGTTACGACGCCAGCGCCGACCGTGCGTCCGCCCTCGCGGATCGCGAAGCGGAGCTGCTCTTCCATGGCGATTGGCGTGATCAGCTCGATCACCATCTGGATGTTGTCGCCCGGCATGACCATCTCCGTCCCTTCCGGAAGCTCGACCGATCCGGTCACGTCCGTGGTGCGGAAGTAGAACTGCGGGCGGTAGCCCTTGAAGAACGGCGTGTGGCGGCCGCCCTCTTCCTTCGTGAGGACGTACACCTCGGCCTCGAACTTCGTGTGCGGAGGAATGGAACCCGGCTTGGCGAGCACCATACCGCGCTCGATTTCCTTCTTGTCGATACCGCGGAGCAGCAAGCCGACGTTGTCGCCCGCCTCACCGCTGTCGAGCAGCTTGCGGAACATCTCGACGCCCGTGACGACCGACTTCTTGGACGCCTCGAAACCCACCAGCTCGACTTCCTCACCGACCTTCACGCGACCACGCTCGATACGGCCCGTCGCCACCGTGCCGCGACCCGTGATCGAGAACACGTCCTCGACCGGGAGCAGGAACGGCTTGTCGACTTCGCGAACCGGCTGCGGAATGAACGTGTCGAGCGCCTCGTACAACTCCTGGATCTTGGCGACCCACTGCGGATCGCCCTCGATCGCGCGGATCGCGGCGCCACGAATGACCGGCGCGTCGTCGCCCGCGTAGTTGTACTTCGACAGCAGCTCACGCACTTCGAGCTCGACGAGGTCCAGCAGCTCGGCGTCCTCGACCAGGTCGCACTTGTTGAGGAACACGACGATACGCGGCACGTTCACCTGACGGGCGAGCAGGATGTGCTCGCGCGTCTGCGGCATCGGGCCGTCGACCGCGCTCACGACCAGGATCGCGCCGTCCATCTGCGCGGCACCCGTGATCATGTTCTTCACGTAGTCGGCGTGCCCTGGGCAGTCGACGTGCGCGTAATGGCGGTTCGGCGTTTCGTATTCGACGTGGCTCGTCGCGATCGTCAGGATCTTCGTGGCATCACGACGTCCCTGCGACGCCGACGCTTTCGCGACTTCGTCGTACGAGATGTACTTGGTGCCGTATCCCTTGTCCGCCGAGATCTTCGTCAGGGCCGCCGTCAACGTCGTCTTTCCATGGTCGACGTGGCCAATCGTGCCGACGTTTACGTGCGGCTTCGTCCGCTCGAACTTTGCCTTAGCCATTGTAGTGCTTCCTCTGAGAGTGTAACCCGAGGCTCACGCCTTCACCTTGTTGATGATCTCCTCTGCCTTGGACTTCGGCACTTCCTCGTAGTGCGCGAACTCCATCGAGTACACGGCGCGACCCTGCGTCATTGAGCGCAGCTTCGTCGAGTACCCGAACATCTCGGACAGCGGAACGCTCGAAGCGATGACCTGAGCCTCGCCACGTTGCGTCATACCGCCGATCTTGCCGCGCCGAGCCGAGAGATCGCCCAGCACGTCGCCCATGTACGCCTCGGGGCATACCACCTCGACGTTCATCATGGGCTCGAGCAGCGTGGGGTTCGCGCGTTTCGCGGCCTCCTTGTACGCCATGGAGCCCGCGATCTTGAACGCCATTTCGCTCGAGTCGACATCGTGGTACGAGCCGTACACCAGCTCGACCGCCACGTCGACCATCGGATAGCCGGCCAGCACGCCGTTCTCCAGCGCTTCCTTGATCCCCTGCTCCACCGGAGCGATGTACTCTCGCGGGATCACGCCGCCGACAATCTTGTCCTCGAACACGAAGCCCTGACCCGGCTCGGCCGGGTACATGTTGATGACCACGTGTCCGTACTGTCCCTTACCACCCGACTGACGGATGAACTTCCCTTCGACCTTGTCGACGCGCTTCTTGATCGTTTCGCGGTAGGCGACCTGCGGCCGTCCCACGTTCGCGTCGACCTTGAACTCGCGCATCATACGATCGACGATGATCTCGAGGTGCAGCTCGCCCATTCCCGAGATGATCGTCTGCGACGTCTCGGCATCCGTGTGGACGCGGAACGTCGGGTCTTCCTCTGCCAGCTTCGCCAGTGCGATGCCGAGCTTGTCCTGGTCCGCCTTCGTCTTCGGCTCGATCGCGACGTCGATGACCGGCGCCGGGAACTTCATCGCCTCGAGGATGATCGGCTTCTCGTCATCGCAGAGCGTGTCGCCGGTGCGAGTGTCTCTGAGTCCGATCGCGGCCGCAATGTCGCCGGCGCGCACTTCCTCGATCTCCTCGCGCTTGTTCGCGTGCATCTGCAACAGACGCCCGACGCGCTCGCGACGATCCTTCGTGGAATTGTACACGTAGGACCCCGACTCGAGCACGCCCGAGTAGACGCGGAAGAACGTCAGCTTTCCGACGAACGGATCGGTCGCGATCTTGAACGCGAGCGCAGAGAACGGCGCGTCATCCGACGCCGGCCGCTCGTCGAACGTCTCGTCGTGATGCGGCAGGTGACCCTTGATCGCCTTGACGTCCACCGGTGCTGGCAGGAAGTCGATGACGGCGTCGAGCAACGCCTGCACACCCTTGTTCTTGAACGAGGCGCCGCAGAGCACCGGCGTGATGAAGCCGCCGACCGTCGCGGTGCGAATGGCCTGCCGGATCTCATCGTCCGTCAACGGCTCGCCGTTGAGATACTTGTCGATCAGCACCTCGTCATGCGTGACGGCCGCCTCGATGAGCTCGTGGCGAACCATCTCGACTTCGTCCTTCATGTCATCGGGCACTTCCGTGACGGTGAAGGTCTTGCCGAGCGTGTCTTCGTCGAAGATGTACTGCTTGCGCGCGATGACGTCGATGTGCCCGGTGAACAGCTCGCCCGATCCGACCGGCAATTGAATCGGGTGCGCGTTCTTCGTTAGGCGGTCGCGAATCATCCGGAGGCAGCGATCGAAATCCGCGCCTACCCGATCCATCTTGTTCGAGAAGATGAGTCGCGGAACGCCGTAGCGATCCGCCTGACGCCACACCGTTTCCGTCTGTGGCTCGACACCGGCAACGGAATCGAGGAGCGTGACAGCCCCGTCGAGCACGCGAAGCGAGCGCTCGACTTCGACGGTGAAATCGACGTGCCCAGGCGTATCGATGATGTTGATGCGATACTCCGGCCCCGTCGCGTTGCCCGTCGCGTGGTTCTCACCATGGCGGCGCCAGAAGCACGTCGTCGCGGCAGACGTGATCGTGATGCCGCGCTCCTGCTCCTGCTCCATCCAGTCCATGGTGGCTGCGCCATCATGCACTTCGCCGATTTTGTGGCTCTTCCCCGTGTAATAGAGAATGCGCTCGGTCGTCGTTGTCTTGCCGGCATCGATGTGCGCCATGATGCCAATGTTGCGGTACTGCTGGAGCGGTGTGGTCCGTGGCATATCTGCAGACTGTTCGTCGTCGCTTCTTCTATCAGAAACTCGCGCTTGCGCAGCGAGCGGGTCTTCAATCAACAAAAACGCGGGTGGACCAGGCGTCCCTTAAACAGGGACCGGTATCCATCCGCCACCGCCGGGTGTACCCGCACTGAAGCACGGGTGGGGACCCAAGGCGCGCCAGTCGCTCTCTGGTCGAGAGATCCGTCGCAACGACTTCGCTACTGCGAAGGCCTTCGCTCGGGACTGACTGACGTCAAATTGTTCTGCGTCGGTGATCCAGGAACAGCGTCGCACTCGGTGCGAATGCCGTCGGCTCGACAACCTCGTCGGCGCGCAGCTCGCCGACCTTCGTGCTTCCGACACTCACTTCGCGCGAGACATTCTGCCCGAAGAAATAGTGCTGGAGCCGGGTAAATGTAGTCCCGCTAAGGGGGAAGTCAATGCCACAGCACGGCGTATCTCAGCCGCGTGCAGGGGATCGCCACTGCCGCATCGACACCGCATCTAGTACTGCGATAGCGATCCCGCTCGTCGCGCATAACGAAATGCCCAGCGCAGCGCGACTACCCCGATCACAGCGTACGCCGCCGTCAGCGCAATAAGCTGCACAAGGTCGCCGGTAACCGAGCTCAGGGGATACCCGAGTAGCAGCGTCTGCCGTAGCGCGCGCAACCCCGGCGTGAGCGGCAGCCACTCCGCCAGCGGTGCGACGGCCGCCGGCAACACGGACGTCGGGAAGTACACGCCCCCCAACAACGTCGACAGCACCAGCATTCCCTGCGGAATCGCGGCGTTGGTGCGGAACGACACGACCAGTGCGGCGGCGACCAAGCCGACTCCGACATACGCGACGAGGACCGCGACCAGGATGATCAACGCCTCGGGCAGCCGCAGCCAGTGAACGTCCACGCCCAACAACACCCCGGCGAGCATCAGCAGCACCACGCGCGCCGTCGCCCAGGCGAACGCGTACCCGGTCTGGCCGGCGAGCAGCGCCGGCAACGACGTCGGGGTCACCAGCAGCGCTTCGAAGAACCCGCTCGACAGCCCGCCGCTCACCGCCAATGCGAACGACGACAGCGCGGGCGAGACGAACGTCAGCAGCGCCGTTCCGAGGAGCACGAAGCCGAGATACTCTCGCCCTTCTTTCGCGATCACGTCTGCCATGAACGGCTGGAGCGCGTTCGCCAAGAAGTAGACCGGAACGATCGTCACCAGCAGCGAGGCGAACGAAAGCACGAAGGAGACGCGGTAACTCTTGGCGGTACGCCACGAGGCACGCGTCAACGCCAGCGCGGCGCGGGCGCTCATCGACGCCCACTCCTGCCAATCGCTCGCTCGATGATCTCGCGCGAGTGGCGCAACGACACGCTCGAATCTCGCGATGGGCATCCCGGCCGCGATGAGCGTGGCGAGCATCTCACGAGCGGCGTCATCGCCGCCGTCGACTTCGACATCCACACGCCACCACTTTCCGCCGTCCGAGCGGACGGCGACACGCCGCGCTTTGCCGGCCGCGACCAGCTCTTCCAACGCGGAGTGATTCGGCTCGAGCGTCCACGCGGAGTAGCGAGAACCGAGCAGCGACGCTGCCAGCGCCGGGGTGCTCCCAGTCGCCGCCACTCGGCCACGATTCATCACGACGACGCGGTCGCATAGCTCGAAGGCTTCCTCGCTCCGGTGCGTCGCCACGAGCACAGCACAGCCGCGCCGGCCGGCGAGCTCCTCGCGAAGAAACGAACGAAAGGCGTGCGCCGCCGTCGGGTCGAGGCTGCGCGTCGGCTCATCGAGCAGCAACACACGTGGGTGACCGAGCAACGCGCGCGCGACGAGCAGCCGCTGCATCATGCCGGCTGAGAACTGGCCGACCATTTTGCGACCGGCGTCGGCCAGACCTACGACGTCGAGTGCATCCGCGACCCGCGTATCCGTGTCGCGTGCGGGTAACGGCAGGAGCGCCGCGAACAGCTCGAGATTCTCCCGAGCGGATAGGCGCCAGTAGAGACTACGTTCGTTGGCCAACACCAATGCAATCATCTTGCGAACGCTGGCTGCTTCGTCCACGACATCGTATCCGGCAACCGTGGCAGAACCCCGGTCCGGCGTGATGAGCGTCGCCAGGATCTTGAGAAGCGTCGTCTTCCCTGCCCCGTTGGGCCCGAGTAGTCCGACGAACTCACCGGCGAACACTTCGAGCGAAACGTCCGCAATGGCGGGCGACGGCGGGCCGCCCATAGGGCGGCGCAGCACGTCCACCAGCGATCGGGCGGTCGGAAACTGTTTCCACAGATCGACCACCCGGATCAGCGGTTCGTCGTTAGGCGCGGAAACCGCCGTCATGACGCCGCGGCCATGGCCCGCGGGTCCTGTGAGGACCGGTGCCAAGCGATGAACGTGGCCGCGACCCGGTCCAGCGTCGTTAGGTCGCGACGGACTTCGGCTGCGTACACGGGAACGGCCGCCGTCATCCCGCTGCCCGGCAAGCGGGTACGGTCGTCGCTGCAACGGCGTGCGGCGTTTCGACATGCCAGACTGGAGCGCTGCTTCGCAGCCTGGGCGAGCTCGAGAAGGTCGAAGTCACAGTCGAGTCGAAATCCGAACGCAGCGTATCTAGCCACGGCACCCAGTAAGGAAATGCTCTCTCGGAATACACTGCGGGAACGTGGCTCCGCACGAATCGATTTCTGATCGCGCACCGCCGCTCCAGGTGGCAACGGCGAGACCACGCCGCGAATCGCCCCCAACTTAGCCGGCACGTCTCGGCACCGTAGGCTTCGAACCTCCAGTGTGGCGACGAGCGATAGAGACCGTCCAGGCAGACGCGGCGTGGAAATGGCAGCGCTCGATTCAGCTTCGTTGGTGCACGTCCAGATCTGTCAGCGGCACGAACGACCCAACGTGCTCATCGACGTCGGCCAGCGTTTCGCCGGCCAACTCGACCCACGCGTGCGCGAGGAATTGCCCGCCGGCGCGGCGCACACCGACACGCACGACAGCACCATCGATCCCACGGTCGGCCAACATCCGTGACAAAGCCATGGATCGCACGAGGCACTGAGGACGGAACACCCCGAATCGCGCAGCTCGCATGACCGCCAGTGCGAGCCTACGCGCTTCCGCCAACCGTCGCGGGTCGGAATCCTTTGCCGCCGTCGCAGGCGTCGCCAAGGAGCCGACCGGCTCCCGTCGAAGCTTTCCCTGTGCGACGAGCAAGGCCCACTGTGCCTGGAACAGCTCGCGCCACTCGGCAACAGAGAGTGTCGACAGCTTACGCGCGATGTGCGCAGGCGAAGGAGCCACTGATCGTCAGGTCGAGGCCGCGACGACCAACCCGCTAGCGATCAGCGCGTGGAGAAATTCCTGGGCGTCCATGCGGATCTGTTCGGCGCCGGCGTCCGGATACTTCTGCTCCAGCGCGGTACACAACTCTCCAAACGTGCTGGAGAGCGGCGGCAGCAGCGCCCAGATTTGCGCGCCGACCGGGTTCACACCGAAGTACACCTCGTCGGCGGTGGACAGCAGCACGCCACCTTCGTCGAGCTCCTTGAAGATGGCGGCGGGGCTGGGGTGCGGCAGGGGGTAGTCGGCGCTGAGAGCAGTGGATTCAGGCACGGATCGGGAGTGGCGATGATGAGTCTGCGCAACGACTGCTGCCGGTGACCGACACGAGCGTCGATGACCAGACGGACAGCCAACCAATTGCAGTGTCGACGATTCGCCGGACATCCGGCGTAGCCCGCGACGACAAGCAACGTATCGATGGACGTCGGGGGTGCACAATTCACGCCCTCAACGACCTCGGCCTGAGCATCGGCTGAACGCAGCGCGCCCCGCCGGTCTCGAGACCGGCGGGGCGCGGAGTACAGGACCGGCGGGGGGCCGGACGGTCCTGTGTACTACCAGCGATAGTGGGCGAACGCCTTGTTGGCTTCGGCCATGCGGTGCGTGTCTTCCTTCTTCTTCACCGCGTTGCCCTCGCCCTTCGACGCCGCGATGACTTCAGCCGCGAGCTTCTCGGCCATGGACTTCTCGTTGCGATCGCGCGAGTAGCCGATAAGCCAGCGCATGGCGAGCGCGGTACGGCGCTCTGGACGGACTTCGACCGGCACCTGATACGTGGCGCCGCCAACACGTCGGCTCTTGACCTCGACCACAGGCTTCAGGTTCGCGAGCGCCTGCTTGAATACGTTCACGCCAGGCTGACTGGTGCGAGACTCGACGAGGTCCATCGCGCCGTAGAACACGCGCTCGGCCGTCGACTTCTTGCCCTGCAGCATGATGGCGTTGATGAACTTCGAAACGGTCTGGCTGTCGTAGCGCGCATCGGGTAGTACGGGGCGCTTGACCGACTTTTTGCGACGGCTCACTTCTTACCTCCGGCTGCGCCGGCCTTGGGACGCTTGGTGCCGTACTTGGAGCGGCTCTGATTCCGGCCGTTGACGCCCGAAGCGTCCAGCGTGCCGCGAACGATGTGATAGCGAACGCCCGGCAGATCCTTCACACGACCGCCGCGAACCAGCACGATCGAGTGCTCCTGCAGGTTGTGGCCTTCACCGGGGATGTATGCCGTCACCTCGATCTGGTTCGTCAACCGCACACGCGCGACCTTTCGCAGCGCAGAGTTGGGCTTTTTCGGGGTGGTGGTATAGACGCGCGTACACACGCCACGGCGAAATGGATTCGCCTGAAGCGCTGGCGCCTTTTCCTTCTTGATAACGTCGCGGCGTGCCCGCCGGACGAGCTGGTTGATAGTCGGCATACCCTCGAGGTCTCGCTGACGCACTCGCCCGTATTTTCGGGCGAGACAGACTCGCATAATATCGGCGAAGTCAACATGCGTCAAGGCGTTGGGCACGCTGTCCGGGCACTGGAAGGCACCTCACAAGGCCTTCGCCAGTGCTGACGAACCGGCAAGCGCGGGCAACGCGTCGCGAGCCCGAACGCCCGCCTCGAACGCACCGAGGAGGTGGGCGATGCTGTTGGCATAGTAGCTCACCAGCGGCCGGCCCCGTGTCAGTACGAGGTACCCGTTGCCCTCGCGGATCAGCACGCGGCGCATCGTCAGCATCCGATCGGCTCGATCGAACGTCTCCTCGATGGACCGATCTGCGCGCAGGACGCGCGCGTTGAGCTCGACGAGGACGTCCCGCATGTCGCGCATCCGCTCCAGTAGCCGATCGCGCGGAATGTAGTCAGCATCGAAGCTCTGAATGGCGGCGCAGGCCAGCGGAACAGGCGTCACTGGTATCAGCTCGGCAATGCGGCCCAGGACGTCGTCAACGAGCTGTTGCACGCGGCCCAGTCGTTCGCTGCGCTCGAGCGCGAAGAACTCCGTTCCATCCGCGCGTGTCGACGCGAGCCAATCGCTCGCTCGGATGGGCCGTCCGATCGTGACCGCCGCGCGTCCATAACGCTTCCAGCGGCCGGCGCCCAGTCGCGCGAGGTTCCAGCCGACGTACCGCACCACCTCGCTCAACTGGGTGAGGCGGGGCGTGCGAGCGCCAGACTCCCGCTTCGCCAATTCGCGCAGCAACGACCTGTCTTCGAGCACGCGATCGTAGTTCAGGGCGACCGGGATGATGACCAGTCGCCGCTCGAAATCCGGATCACGCGCCACGCCGAGCACATAGTCGATGAGACCGACTTTCCCGTGCGCGGAGCTTTCCGTCGCGAGTGAGCCCGCCTTCGGGAAAGACTCCCTGCGTGACCCCGTTGCGCGTGATGAGCTGGACGTACTGCTCGAGCACCGTGTGGTAGAGCGGCTCGCGATACCGTCGTCGAATGAAATACGAGCCGAAGCTCTTGAACACGTACTCCAGCGGGAACGCGCGCGCCCATTCGCCCACCGCATACGAGATCGAGACGTCTCCCGCGAGCACGTAGGCGAGCAGTACGTAGTCAGCGTTCGACCGGTGGTTGGCCAGGTAGAGAACCACGGCGTCGCGGGGAAGCTCATCGAGCTCGCTCAACGCCTGGTAGTCGACGCTTACCTTGTACAGCATGTTCAGCGTCGCACGACTCGCCGCGTACCCGAACTTGTAGTACGCGAGGATGTTGAAAAACGGGACGATCTCGTCGATGTACTGCCTGACGAGTCGCCACGCTTCGTCATCGCTCAGGCCCTGCTCGCTCGCGTGCCGCCTGACCGCCTCCGCGATGACGCCGTTACCGAGTAGCGTATCGCGGATATAGCCTTTTCGCGTCAGCTTGAAGCGATTGACGCGTGCGCCAAAGCGATGCACGACGCGCACGGTCGCACGGTCCGCCCAGCGCCGCGCGAGCCAGAGCGCGACGAGCCCCGCGAGCGGCAGCGAGAGCAGGACGATCGTCAGCGTGAGCACAGGCCAAACGTCCGTGGCCCTGCGTCCGCGGTCAAGCCGGTGTTGACGGCGCGTGCGCGCGTGCCATGTTGAAGCGCCCGCATCTCACACCGCCCGTGACCGAGGACAGTGATGCCGCGCCACCAGACGGCCGTCGTTTCGCGCGTACCCCTTCCCTCCACCCCGCGGCGCCGGCGCCGCGCTAGCCGCGCACTGCTTGTCACGGTCGCGCTCGCGATCTCGTCGCGCGCTGGGGCGCAGGCCGAGCTTCAGGGGCATGTCTTCGCCGAGGGCGACCGTCGCCCGCTGACGAACGCAGAGGTCGCGGTGCCGCGCCTGAACCTCCGCACGTTGTCGGACTCGTTAGGCCGCTATCGGTTGCAGAGCATTCCGCGCGGCGAGCACCTCGTCGTCACACGGGCCGTGGGCTTTCGCCCCGACTCGGCGCTGACGGTGTTCGACGGTGACGAGGCGCTCATCAATGACGTCCGCCTCAAGGTTCAACTCAATACGCTTCCCACGGTCGCCGTACGCGAGGCCAGCACTCCAGTCGTGCGAGGGAAGATGGCCGCGTACGAGGAACGGAAAGCCGCTGGCATCGGGCACTTCATCGATCGCGAGCTCCTGGCGAAGGATGAGAATCGCAAGCTGGGCGACATTCTCGCGATCCAACGTTCCGGGGCTCAGCGATCTATCGCGGCGGCGAGCTCGAAGTCATGGGCTGCGAGCGGACGCACGACCAGGGCAGCGCGAAATGCGCAATGTGCCGGTGTCTCGAAGACCGAAATGCTCGATCGCCTTCGACATCGCCGCAGGCGCGCCACTCGCGTGCTACCTCGACGTATATCTCGACGGAGCGCAGGTCTACAACTCGTCGGCGCGCGGAGACGCCGCTGTTCAACCTCGAACAGCATCGAGCCGACGAGAGATTCAGGCGATCGAGGTGTACACGGAGCGCGGCACAGATTCCGGCGCAGTACAACAAGACGTCGGGCGGCTGCGGCGTCATGCTGATCTGGACGCGCACCGGTGGTCGTTAGGCACTCTGCTCGGCGCTGTCGCGAACATGTCGCTCGTGGATGACAGAAACCCCTGGGAGGCCAAAGCCTCCCAGGGGTTTCGTTGTTTCGGTTCCCCGTTACCGGGTCCCGGTTCCCGCTCGTTCTATCAGTCCTCTCCCAGCCCACCGGCCGAGAAGCCGGTCTCGGCGAGGCTCGAGCTGAAGTAGCTCGGGAGTGACGTCTCCGACGGCAGCCCTTCGGGCATCGGCGGAGCCTCGGCCTCCACATCCACTTCCTGGTACCGGTACATACCGGTGCCGGCGGGAATGAGGTGACCGATGATGATGTTCTCCTTGAGTCCAAGCAGATCGTCCTTCGCGCCGCGGATCGCCGCGTCGGTCAGCACGCGCGTGGTCTCCTGGAACGACGCCGCCGAGATGAACGACTGCGTCGTGAGGCTCGCCTTCGTGATGCCGAGCAGCAGCGGCTCGGACGTCGCCGGCGTGGCCTTCTTCTTCTTCGCCCGCTCGTTCTCGTCGCGGAAGCTCTGCTTGTCCACGTGCTCGCCCTCGAGGAACTCCGTGTTGCCCGGATCCATGACCCGGACCTTCTGGAGCATCTGGCGGACGATCACGCCAATGTGCTTGTCGTTGATCTTCACGCCCTGCAGGCGGTAGACCTCCTGCACTTCGTTCAGCAGGTACTCCTGCACGGCACGCGGCCCCTTGATCCGCAGAATGTCGTGCGGGTTCACCGGACCTTCGGACAGACGGTCACCAGCGCGCACGCGGTCGCCCTCGTGCACGCGAAGGTGCTTGCCGGCGGCGACTTCGTACAGCTGCGCCTCCTGCGCCTCGTCCACCACGACCATCGTGTCCACGGTCTTCGCGGGCTGGACGAAGATCTCGCGCTTGCCGCGCTTGATCTCGCCGAACCGGACGATGCCGTCGATCTCGGAGATCGTGGCCGGATCCTTCGGCCGACGAGCTTCGAACAACTCGGCGACTCGCGGCAGACCGCCCGTGATGTCGCGCGTCTTGTACGCCTCACGACCGATCTTCGCGATCGTCTGGCCGGCGAAGATCTCCTGACCGTCGTCGACGATGAGCTGCGCGCCCACCGGGACCACGAAGTCACGGACCTTCTTCTCCTTCCCGCCCTTCGCCTGAATGATCTCGATGTGCGGGTGGAGCTTCTTCTCGCGATCCTCGATGACGACGCGCTGGCGAAGGCCGGTGAGCTCATCGAGCTCCTCGGACACCGACTCGTCCTCGACGAGGTCGACGAAGCGAATCGTACCTTCGACGTCCGCGATGATCGGGTTCGTGTACGGGTCCCAGGTGAAGATCACCTGGTCTTTCCGCACATCGACACCGTCCTCCACCATGAGGATGGCGCCGAGCGGTACCTGCAGACGCGCGCCGACACCGCCTGACGTGCCCTTGTCGCCCGAGGTGCGAATGTAGACCTCGCCCTCGTACGACGTGACGATACGCTGACCCTCGGGGTTCGTGACCACGACCAGCCGGTCACCGTACTCGATGGTTCCAGCAACCTTCGACTTTCTCGCCGTCTGTTCCGCGATACGTGCTGCCGTTCCGCCAATGTGGAACGTGCGGAGCGTCAGCTGCGTGCCCGGCTCACCGATCGACTGCGCGGCGATGATACCGACCGCTTCGCCGAGGTCCACCATGTCCATGGTGGCCAGGTTTCGTCCGTAGCACATGCGGCACAGCCCGCGCTTGGCCTCGCAGGTGAGCACCGAGCGGATCTTGATCGTCTCGATACCCGACTCCTCGATCGCGCGCGCGCTTTCTTCATCGATCAGCTGACCCGCTTCCACGATGAGCGTGCGACGACCCGACTCGTCCATCTCGTGCGGATCCTCGACGTCATCGGCGGCGACGTTGCCGACAATGCGCTCGGAGAGCGGCTCGATGATGTCCTCGCCTTCCTTGAGCGCGCCGATCTCGAGACCGAGGATCGTACCGCAATCCTCCTCGCTGATCGTCACGTCCTGCGCCACGTCGACGAGACGCCGCGTGAGGTATCCGGCGTCGGCCGTCTTGAGCGCCGTATCCGCCAGACCCTTCCGGGCACCGTGCGTGGAGATGAAGTACTCGAGCACCGACAATCCTTCACGGAAGTTGGACTTGATCGGGCTCTCGATGATTTCGCCAATACCGCCGGTGAGCTTCTTCTGCGGCTTCGCCATGAGACCGCGCATACCCGCCAGCTGACGGATCTGGTCGCGGCTACCGCGTGAGCCGGAGTCGAACATCATGAACACGGGGTTGAACCCGGCCTTGTCTTCGCGCATGGCTTTCACCATCGCATCGGCAATGTCGGAGTTCGCGTGCGTCCACGTGTCGATGACTTTGTTGTACCGCTCGCCGTTGGTGATGTTGCCGGTCTGGTACGCGCGCTGGAAGCGCTCGACGCGCTCCGTCGCTTCGCCCAGCAGCGTTTCCTTCTCCGACGGAATGTGCAGATCCTCGATTCCGATGGAGACGCCGCCGCGCGTCGCGTTGAAGAAGCCGAACTCCTTGAGGCGGTCGAGGAACTCGACCGTGGCCGCGAGGCCGGCGTGGCGGTAGCTCTCGAACACGAGCTCGCCTAACGCCTTCTTCTTCATGTCGCGATTCTGGAACGGGATGTTCTTCGGCACGATCGCGTTGAACATCACGCGACCGACCGTCGTCACCACCCACCGCTGCTGTCCGTCATCCTCGATGAGGAACTGCACCGGCGTCTGCCGATTCACGACGCCGTGGGCCATCGCCATCTCGACTTCCGAGATGTTGACGAAGCGGCGGAGTGCGGCGGCAGCCTTCAGATCCTTCTCGTACCTGGCGAACTCCGGCGGCGCCTTGGTCGCCACGTAGCAGCCGAGCACGATGTCCTGGCTGGGCTCCGCGACCGGGCGGCCGTCCGACGGCTTGAGAATGTTGTTCGACGACAGCATGAGCAGCCGGCTCTCGAGCTGGGCCTCGAACGAGAGCGGCACGTGCACGGCCATCTGGTCGCCGTCGAAGTCGGCGTTGAACGCCGCGCAGACGAGCGGGTGAATACGAATGGCCTTCCCCTCGACGAGCACCGGCTCGAACGCCTGGATACCAAGGCGGTGGAGCGTCGGCGCGCGGTTCAGCAGCACCGGGTGGTCGCGGATGATCTCCTCGAGGATCTCGTACACCTCGGGGCTCTCCCGCTCCACGATCTTCTTGGCGCGCTTGACCGTCTCGGCGATGCCCTTCTCGACCAGCTTGTGGATGATGAACGGCTTGAACAGCTCGAGCGCCATGGCCTTCGGCAACCCGCACTGGTGCAGCTGGAGCTCGGGGCCGACGACGATGACCGAGCGGCCCGAGTAGTCGACGCGCTTGCCTAACAAGTTCTGACGGAAGCGCCCCTGCTTGCCCTTGAGCATGTCGGAGAGCGACTTCAGCGGACGCTTGCCGCGGCCACGAATGGCCTTGGAGCGACGCCCGTTGTCGAACAGCGCGTCCACCGCTTCCTGAAGCATGCGCTTCTCGTTCCGGAGAATGACTTCCGGCGCGCGATGCACGATGAGCTTCTGGAGGCGGTTGTTGCGATTGATGACGCGGCGATAGAGATCGTTCAGGTCGGAGGTCGCGAAGCGGCCGCCGTCGAGCGGAACGAGCGGACGAAGGTCCGGCGGAATCACCGGCACGACGTCCAGGATCATCCACTCGGGACGGTTGCGAACGTCACCCGAATCGCCCGACGTGCGGAACGCGTCGACGATCTTGAGCCGCTTGAGCATCTGCTTCTTGCGATGCTGCGACGACTCGTCGATCACGCCGACGCGAAGCTCTTCGGCGAGCTTGTCGACATCGATGCGGCGGAGGAGCTCACGCACCGCCGGCGCGCCGATGTCCGCGAGGAATGCGGCATCGTTCTCTTCCTTCGACTTCTGGCGAAGGTTGAGATACTCGTCTTCGTCGAGCAGCTGATTCGGGCGCACGTCCTGCTGGCCCGGGTCGATGACGACGTAGTTCGAGTAGTAGATGACCTTCTCGAGATCACGAAGCGTGAGGTCGAGCAGATTGCCCATCGGGCTCGGCAGCGTCTTGAAGAACCAGATGTGCGCCACCGGGACGGCGAGATCGATGTGGCCCATGCGGTCGCGACGGACCTTGGACAACGTGACCTCGACGCCGCAGCGGTCGCAGATGACGCCGCGATACCGGATGCGCTTGTACTTGCCGCAATGGCATTCCCAGTCCTTGACCGGACCGAAGATGCGCTCGCAGAAAAGACCGTCCTTCTCGGGCTTGAAGGAGCGGTAGTTGATCGTCTCGGGCTTGAGCACCTCGCCCCAGGACCACCAGTTGCGCAGCCCCTGCATTTCCAGGCGCTCACGCTCCTTCGGGTCCTTCGGTCCGCGAATCTCCTCGGGCGAGGCAATCCGAACCTGGATGTAGTCGAACGCCGACGCGCGGGTCTCGCGCGCACTGCGAAAATCAATCATCGCTTACTCCTCGGCTCCGTTACCGTTGGCGCCATCCATCGAGGGTTCGAACCCACCCTCGGTATTCGCGCCCATCTTCACATAGATACCGAGCGCCTGCAGTTCCTTCACGAGCACGTTGAACGACTCCGGGATACCAGGCTCCGGAAGGTTCTGTCCCTTCACGATCGCCTCGTACACGCGGCTGCGTCCGTTCACGTCGTCGGACTTCACCGTCAGGATCTCTTGGAGCGTGTGCGCCGCGCCGTACGCCTCGAGCGCCCACACTTCCATCTCTCCGAATCGCTGTCCGCCGAACTGCGCCTTACCGGCGAGCGGCTGCTGCGTGACCAGCGAGTACGGTCCAATGCTGCGTGCGTGAATCTTGTCGTCGACCAGGTGCGACAGCTTGAGCATGTAGATCTCGCCGACCGTCACCGGACTGGCGAACGTCTCACCGCTGCGTCCATCGCGCAGGCGTACCTTGCCGCCCGGCGTGATGCCGGCCAGCCGCAGAATCTCGACCGTGGCCTTGTCGACGTCGGCCTCGGACTTCGGGCCGAGCATCGCCGCGAGCGCCGGCATCTCGTGCTGCGTGAGCACGTCGGCCGGAGCTTCCTCACCACGCTTCTCCAACTGCCGATGTGCTGACTTGAGGTCCGCACGACGCGGCGCGGACAGCGACTCGTCGTCCGCACCAGCCGCATGGAACGCGAGCTGATTGCGTACTTCCGTCGCCTCGCGCTCGGCGAGCTCCTTCGCCGCGGCGGCGAGGAAGTCACGAACGCGGTGGAACACGTCCTTCGTTTCCTGCGACCGACCACGCGCACCCAGGTCGTTCAGGTCCGCGTCGGCGAGCAGCTCCACGCGGTCCGCCTCCGACCGATCCGGCCGGATGTCGGCGAGAATCGCGCGCGTATCCGCGTCCGTCACGACGAGCGGCGGCACGCGCAGACTCAGCGCGTCACGCACCCACGTGAGGCCGGCGAGCTTGAGCAGCAGGCCGATCTCGCGCTCGTTCGCGCCCTGGAACACCGGCGTCTTCGCGTAGAAGCCGAGCATCCGCGCGGCCCACCCGAGGTGGGTCTCGAGGATCTGCCCGACGTTCATGCGGCTCGGAACGCCTAACGGGTTGAGCACGATGTCCACCGGCCGGCCTTCCGGCAGGAACGGCATGTCTTCCTCCGGCACGACGCGGGCAACGATACCCTTGTTGCCGTGGCGGCCGGCCATCTTGTCGCCGACCGAGACCTTGCGCTTCTCGGCCAGGTACACCTTCACGAGCTGGATCACGCCCGGCGGGAGCTCATCCGGCTGCAGAATGCGGTCGATGCGCTCCTCGGCCCGCTCCTCGATGCGCGCCTTCTCCTCGTTGGCGGCGTCGATGATCTCGCGGATCCGCTCGTTGACCTTCTTGTTCTCGACCCGGAACGTCTTGAGGTCGAGCTGCGTCATCTTGAGCTCGCGGAGCGACTCGCGGCTCATCTTCGTGCCGACCGGAATCGCCTCTTCGACGGTGCCGGCCTTGAGCGCGAGCGCGACCGTCTGCCCGTCGAGCAGCTCGACGAGCTCGGAGTCGCGCACCTCGTTGACGCGGATCTTCTCCTCGCCCTCGAGCCGGCGGACCTCACCGATGCGCTCGCCGCGGTCCTTCTCGACGACCTGGTCCTCGATGCGCGAGAAGATCTTCACATCGATGACCACGCCTTCCATACCCGGCGGCACCTTGAGCGACGAGTCCTTCACGTCCTTCGCCTTCTCACCGAAGATGGCCGTGAGGAGCTTCTCTTCCGGAGAGAGCTCCGTCTCACCCTTCGGCGTGATCTTGCCGACGAGAATGTCGCCTGGCTTCACGTGCGCGCCGATGCGCACGATGCCGCGCTCGTCGAGGTCGACCAGCGACTCCTCGGCGACGTTCGGGATTTCCCGCGTGATCTCTTCCTGACCACGCTTCGTATCGCGGACGTGCAGCTCGAGCTCCTGGATGTGGATCGACGAGTACACGTCGTCCTTCACCAGCCGCTCGGAGAGCACGATGGCGTCTTCGAAGTTGTGCCCGTACCAGGGCATGAACGCGACGGTCACGTTCGCGCCTAACGCGAGCTGGCCCATCTCCGTGCCGGCGCCGTCCGCCAGCACGTCGCCCTGCTTCACGCGCTGACCGAGCCGCACGAGCGGGCGCTGGTTGATGGCCGTGTCCTGGTTCGTGCGCCAGTACTTCCTGAGCTTGTAGCGGTCCTGTTGCGTGAGGCGAGCGAGCGGCCGGTCGTCACCGCGACGATCCTGCTGCACGCGCTCGGCCGGACCGGCATCGACGATGATCTCGTCGGCCGTCACGCGCGTGACGACACCGGCACGGCGCGCGATCACGACCGCGCCCGAGTCCTTGGCAACCTTCTCCTCGAGCCCCGTGCCGACGAGCGGCGTGCGCGGGTTCAGGAGCGGAACGGCCTGCCGCTGCATGTTCGAGCCCATGAGCGCGCGGTTCGCGTCGTCGTGCTCGAGGAACGGAATGAGCGCGGCGGCGATGGACACGAGCTGCTCCGGGGCCACATCCATGTAGTCGATGCGGTCCGGCGGCGTGAGCGGCACGTCACCACGCTGACGGCAGAGCACGAGCTCGTCGACGAACGTGCCGTCTTCGTTGAGCTTCGCGTTCGCCTGCGCGGTAATGGTGTCTTCCTCACGGTTGGCGTCGAGCCAGGCGATCTCGCCTGTCACCTTGCCATTCTTGACCACGCGGTACGGCGTCTCCACGAATCCGAGGTCGTTCACGCGCGCGAAGCACGCGAGCGACGTGATGAGGCCGATGTTCGGACCTTCCGGCGTCTCGATCGGGCACATGCGGCCGTACTGCGAGTAGTGCACGTCGCGGACCTCGAAGCCCGCGCGCTCACGCGTTAGGCCGCCCGGTCCGAGCGCCGACAGGCGACGCTTGTGCGTCAACTCGGCGAGCGGATTGGTCTGGTCCATGAACTGCGACAGCTGCGACGACCCGAAGAACGCCTGGATCACGGCGCTCACCGTGCGCGCGTTGACGAGGTCGTCCAGCGAGATCTTCTCGGGGTCGGTGTTGATCGACATGCGCTCCTTCACCAGGCGCGCCATGCGGGACAGACCGACCGAGAACTGGTTCGCGATGAGCTCACCGACCGACCGGATCCGGCGGTTGCCGAGGTGGTCGATGTCGTCCGTGTGGCCGCGACCCTCGTGGAGCTCGACCAGGTAGCGGATGATCGCGACGAAGTCCTCCTTCGTCAGGACCGTCTTGCCCGCGTCCTCGGTGAGGTTGAGCCGCTGGTTGATCTTGTAGCGACCCACGCGGCCGAGGTCGTAGCGCTTGGGCGAGAAGAACAGGCGCTCGAGCGCCTGGCGCGCGGTCTCCTTGTTAGGCGCGTCGCCCGGGCGCAGCAGCGAGTAGATCTGCTTGAGCGCCTCGTCCTCGGCGTGCGTCGGGATCCTTGAGCAGCGTGTTGCGGATCAGCGTGGACTCGGCGCGCCCCGAGGGGACGAACACCTGGACCTTGTTGATCTCGGCCTTGCGCAGCTTCTTGATGAGCGTGTCGGTGAGCGACTGACCGGCGTCGGCGATGACTTCGCCGGTGTCGGCCTCGATGGCGTCGACGGCGAGAATGCGGCGCACCGGACGCTCACCGCGCTCGATGGCGTCCATCTCGTCGCGCAGGTCGATCGTCATGTAGGACGCGAACACCTTCACCGTGTCGATGCCCTGCCGGCGGAGCCGGTTGAACACCTCTTCGGTGAGCTCGTCGCCTTCCCTGACGAGCAGTTCGGCCTGGTCGCGCTCGGCCTGAGCACGGGCCTTCTTGGTTTTCGCCTTCGGCGCGTCGGGATCCGCGGCCTCGCCGGCCAGCGTGATGTCCTCGGCAATGATGGCGCCGATCACCTCGCGCGTCTCGGCGCGGCCTTCACGCTTGCGCGTGAGGTCGAGCTCGCGGACGCCGAAGAAGAGTCGCAGGATGTCGCGATTCTCCCCGTAGCCGAACGCGCGCAGCAGCGCGGTGGCCGGGAACTTCTTCTTCTTGTCGATGTGGACGTAGATCACGTCGTGGATGTCGACCGTGAACTCGACCCACGACCCGCGGAACGGGATGATGCGCGCCGAGATGAGGCGCTGGCCGTTCGGGTGCGTCGACTCCTCGAAGACGACACCCGGGGAGCGGTGCAGCTGGCTCACGATGACGCGCTCGGCACCGTTGATGACGAAGGTTCCGAGCCCCGTCAGCAAGGGGAGTTCTCCGAGGTAGACTTCCTTCTCGATGATGTTCCGAGGACGCTTGACGCCGTTCACCTCTTCGTTGATGACGAGTTGGAGCGTCGCCTTCAACGGAGCGGAGTACGTCATGTCGCGCTCGATGCACTCCTCGACGGAGTACTTCGGCTCGCCTAACGAGTAGCGAACGAACTCGAGCGAGAAATTCTCGTGGACATCGGCGATCGGGAACAGATCCTTGAAGACCCGTTCGAGCCCGACGTCTTCACGGTCGTGTGAGGCGGCATCCAGCTGAAGGAGTGCCTCGAAGGCACGTGTCTGGATGTCGAGGAGGTGGGGCATTTCCATCCCCTCGTCGAGCTTTCCGAACGAGATCTGTTTCATCATTTCAGGCATGTATCATCACCCGCGCGCAGGCGAAAACCGCCTCGTCCCCGGCCGCATCGCGAATTTGCGACGGCCGGAGCGAGGCAGAAAGAACTTCGTTTGTCGAGCGAAATTTGTTGTTAGGCACTAGTGGTCGCGGTGAAAGTGAGTGCGACGGGGAACCGGGAACCGGGAAGTGGGAACCGAGGTTGCCTGCAGCTCGCTGCAGGCAGCGCCGTTCCCACGTTCCCTGGTCCCCAGTTCCCGTCTTCCTCACTTCACCTCGACGACCGCGCCCTGCTCTTCCAGCTTGGCCTTGACTGCGGCCGCTTCATCCTTCGTGACGCCCGCCTTCACGACCTGCGGTGCGCCATCGACGAGGTCCTTCGCCTCCTTGAGGCCCAGACCCGTCAGCTCACGTACGACCTTGATGACCTGAATCTTCTTCGCGCCGGCTTCCTTGAGCGTGACGTTGAATTCCGTCTGCTCTTCGACCGCGGGAGCGGCGCCACCACCAGCACCGCCGCCTGCCGGTGCCGCACCGCCCACCGGGGCGGCAGCGATGGTGACATTGAACTTCGTCTTGAACGCCTCGATCAGCTCGGCGAGTTCGAAGACCGACATGTTGCCGATGGCGTCGAGAATCTCGTCCTTGCTCAGCGTCGCGTTGGCCATGGTAAGTATCTCCTCAGGTAGAACCCAGGCGTTCCTGGGGCGTTAGTTAGCGAATCAGGCTAAGCGCCTGGGTTTTACGCGGCCGCGCTTTCCTTCTGCGTCCGCAGCGCCTCGAGGGCGCCGACCATCATGTACATCATTCCATTCAACGCGCCGACGAAAGCTGCCATCGGCGACTGCAGGCCGGCGCCGAGCTCCGCGAGCATCTGCTCTCGCGAGGGCATCGAAGCGAGCTTCTTCACCTGCGCCGTGTCGATCGCGACCCCTTCGAGCAGGCCGCCCTTCACGACCGGCTTCTGGTCGTTCTCCTTCGCGAAGTCGCTGAGCAGCTTCGCCGCGGCGACGGGATCACGGCTCACGACCACGCCGGTCGGGCCGCGAAGCCGCGAGCCTGCGAGGCCACCGTCGTTGATCGCGCGCAACGCCAGCGTGTTCTTGATGACCACGTAGTCCACACCGGCCTTTCGCAGGCGGCGGCGGAGCTCGGTCATCCGCTTCACGTTCAATCCCGTGAAGTCGGTGTAGTAGAGCGCTTTCGCACCCTTGATCTTGTCGGTCAGCTCAGTGACGAGCTGCTGCTTCTCGGTTCTGTTCATCGCTCGTTACCCCCGGTACTGGGTGGTGTCGATGCGAACACCGGGGCCCATCGTGCTGGACACCGCGACGTTGCGCACATAGACGCCCTTCGCCGCACTGGGCTTCGAGCGGACGATCTGGTCCATGAACGCCGAGTAGTTCGTCTCGAGCGCCTCGAGGGAGAACGAGATCTTGCCGATGGCGGCGTGGACGTTGCCACCCTTGTCGACGCGGAACTCGATCTTGCCCGCCTTGGTCTCGCGAACGGCGCGGCCGACATCGAACGTGACCGTACCGGCCTTCGGGTTCGGCATGAGACCGCGGGGGCCAAGCACGCGCCCAAGCTGTCCAACCTGACCCATCTGGTCCGGCGTGGCGATCATGACGTCGAAGTCGAGCCAGCCTTCCTTGATTTTCGCGATGAACTCAGCGCCGACGAAGTCGGCACCAGCCGCCTCCGCCTCACGCGCCTTGTCGCCGACCGCGATGACGAGTACGCGGACGGACTTTCCGGTTCCCGCGGGCAACACCACCGTTCCACGAACGATCTGATCGGCGTGGCGCGGATCGACTCCGAGCCGTACGGCGATTTCGACCGTCTCATCGAACTTGGCGAACGCGGCCTGCTTCACCATCTCGAGCGCCTGCCTGGGCTGATACACGGACGCCTCATCACGTCCTTTCGCCGCGGCGCGATACTTCTTTCCGTGGGCGTGCATCAGTCCTTCACCTCGAGACCCATTGAGCGTGCCGCGCCGGCCACCATCGCCATCGCGGACTCGATCGAGTCACAGTTGAGATCGGGGAGTTTGATCTCCGCGATCTTGCGGACCTGCGCTTTCGTCACAGATCCGACCTTGTTGCGGTTCGGCTGTCCGGACCCTTTCTCGATCCCCGCTTCCTTTTTCAGCAAGATGGCCGCGGGCGGCGTCTTGGTGATGAAGGTGAAGGATTTGTCCGCGTAGATCGTGACTTCGACCGGGAGGATCGTATCGAGGCCCTGCGTCCGAGAGTTGAACTCTTTGCAGAATGCCATGATGTTGATCCCCTGCGGGCCGAGGGCAGTACCCACGGGAGGGGCCGGATTCGCCTTTCCAGCTGGAATCTGGAGTTTGACGAATCCAGTGACCTTCTTTGCCATGCGAACTCCTCCGTGCTGCGCACGAGCCAGCAGCTATCGGCCATCAGCCATCAGCTGAATGCCTAACGCTGATCCAGCGGCGATTCGCCGATGGAATTCCGCGACAAACGCGGGTGCTCAGTGCGACGTGGCTCCCACCGTGTGATTAACGTCGTTGTGGTGTCCGACGGTGCGCTTCTCGCCGCGTAGCGGCCGCCCCGCGCAAAGGCCTGTATGAGCATCGAGCAACACTTCCCTGAGCGTCGACGGATCACGCTCGCTCGGCCCACCCCTTCCCGTCTTTCTCGGTACGTCTAGTACCCCTTCAGCTGGAGGTAATCCAGCTCCACGCTCGTCGGCCGACCGAACAGGCTCACCGACACGCGCACCTTGCCCTTGTCCGGTATCACTTCCTCGACCGTTCCATTGAAATCCGTGAACGGTCCCTCGGTGATGGCGACGGCCTGGCCAATGAGGAACGGAATCTCTTCCTCTGGCTCTTCCTGCTCCGCCTCATCCGCGATACCGAGCAGACGCTTGACCTCATCCGCGCGAAGCGGCTGCGGCAACCGATCGTGTCCTACAAACTTGATCACGCCCTGGATACCGTTGATGACGTGCAGTGTTTCCTGCGTCATCAACATCTCCACGAGCACGTAGCCGGGGTAAATCTTCCGCTCGACCGTAACCTTCTTGCCGTTCTTGATCTCGACGACTTCCTGCGTTGGCACGAGCGCCTGTCGAATGGCGCGCGCCTCGGCGGGCAGGTTGTCCTGCTCGATCTTCCGCTGGATGAGGGAACGGACCTTGTTCTCGTGACCGGCGGTCGTCTGGATGGCGTACCAGCGGTGTTCCACGGCGGTCAGCCCCCGAAGAGCGACGGAATCCAGCGGACGAGTACCTGCTGAAGGATCAGGTCCATCAGCCAGATCACGATGCCGATGAACAGCGACAGCACGATGACGCCAATGGACAGTTGTCGAATCTGACCAACGTCCGGCCACGTCACCTTTTTCATCTCGATGACGACCTCGTTGTAGAGGGTCACGAGACGCGTGATGACGTTCGGCTTTGCAACCTGAGCGGCGGTGGCCACGGCTACTTCGTTTCCTTGTGGAGGATGTGCTTGTTGCAGCGTGGGCAGTACTTCTTCCACTCGACGCGCTCGGGATGCAGGCGCTTGTTCTTCGTGGTGAAGTAGTTCCGGTTTTTGCAGTCGCTGCAAGCGAGAATGATTTTATCTCTGGGCATTGGAATTCCCTATTTCAGAATCTTGGTCACTACACCCGCACCGACCGTTCTCCCACCCTCACGGATCGCGAAGCGTAGCTGTTCTTCCATCGCGATGGGCGTGATCAGGTCGATCGTCATCTGGACGTTGTCGCCGGGCATGACCATCTCCATCCCTTCGGGGAGCTCGACGGAACCGGTGACATTGGTCGTACGGAAATAAAACTGGGGGCGGTAGCCCTTGAAGAACGGCGTGTGGCGGCCGCCCTCTTCCTTCGTGAGGACGTACACCTCGGCTTCGAACGTCGTGTGCGGCGTGATAGTGCCGGGCTTGGCCAGCACCATACCGCGCTCGATGTCCTCCTTGGCGACGCCACGGAGCAGGAGGCCGACGTTGTCGCCCGCCTCACCCGCGTCGAGCAGCTTCCGGAACATCTCGACGCCGGTGACGATGGTCCGCTTGTCGCTCGAGAATCCGACGACCGCGACCTCTTCACCGACCTTGACGATACCACGGTCGATGCGACCCGTCGCCACCGTCCCTCGACCCGTGATCGAGAAGACATCCTCGACCGGCATGAGGAACGGCTGGTCCTTCTCGCGAACGGGCTCGGGAATGTACGTGTCGAGCGCGGCGTACAGTTCCTCGATCTTCGCGACCCACTCTGACTTGCCGGCAATCGCGCCCGTGGCCGAGCCGCGAACGACCGGGGTCTCGTCACCCGGAAACCCGTAGACCGACAGCAGCTCGCGAACCTCGAGCTCGACCAGATCGAGGAGCTCGGGGTCATCCACCATGTCGCACTTGTTGAGGAACACGACGATGCGCGGCACGTTCACCTGACGGGCGAGCAGGATGTGCTCGCGCGTCTGCGGCATCGGGCCGTCCATGGCCGAGACCACCAGGATCGCGCCGTCCATCTGCGCGGCACCCGTGATCATGTTCTTCACGTAGTCGGCGTGCCCCGGGCAGTCGACGTGCGCGTAGTGGCGATTCGCCGTCTCGTACTCGACGTGGCTCGTCGCGATCGTCAGGATCTTCGTCGCGTCGCGACGGCCCTGGGACGCAGACGCCTTGGCCACTTCGTCATACGAGATGTACTTCGTCCCCCAGCCCTTGTCGGACGAGACTTTCGTCAACGCGGCAGTGGTGGTCGTCTTCCCGTGGTCGACGTGGCCAATGGTGCCAACGTTCACATGCGGCTTAGTCCGATCGAACTTTGCCTTGGCCATGCCCCTTTCTATACCTGCGGAAAGAATCGAAAACTCGAAAAGTGACGAGCGCGCTTCGACCGACCTCAGCGGTGCTGCCATGCAGCCGCAACCGGGCCGGTGCTCACGCACCCATCACGCAACTTCTCCACACGTCACTTTCACCTTCACATCCCTTACTTCTACTTCGCCTGCAGAGCTCACGATCGGGATTGAACCGATGACCTCACCCTTACCAAGGGTGTGCTCTACCAACTGAGCTACGTGAGCAACGCACTGGGAATCGGGAATCGGGAATCGGGAATCGAACTGCCGACTCGATTCAGATACCTTGCGCCGCGAACTGTGAGTCTGGCTTCGATTCCCTATTCCCGATTCCCTATTCCCGCAGAAAGCGGGAGACGGGGCTCGAACCCGCGACATCAAGCTTGGAAGGCTTGCGCTCTACCAACTGAGCTACTCCCGCGACTCCAACAAGCCACCACCACGAGCACCAGCGAAACCAACCTTCCACGCCAACCACCGGCGCCACCACATGGTGGGGGTAGGATTCGAACCTACGAAGGCCGTAGCCGGCAGATTTACAGTCTGCTCCGTTTAGCCACTTCGGTACCCCACCCGAACGCGCACTACTCAGGGCCGCCGACGTCGCGACCTCGCCCTACAGAGCTGACGGCCAGAATCGAACTGGCAACCTGCTGATTACAAATCAGCTGCTCTGCCAATTGAGCTACGTCAGCGACCGGCTCATTTGCGCGAGACTCGTAGGATAGTGGGCCCTTATTAGAGTGTCAAGCAATTACAGGGCGCGGAATTAGAGGCAAGCTGGTGGCATGCCACCGGCGCCGGCCCGCCCGCTATGAAAACCGCTCCATCACCACCCCGCCCGGAGCGTCCTTCACCACGAATCCCCGCTCCTCCAGCTCCCCACGAATCCGGTCGGCCTCGGCGAACTGTCGCTCGCGCCGCGCAGCCTGTCTCGCCCGAAGCTGAGCCTCGCCGGATTCCAGGAGTGCGCGCTCGTCCGGCGACAATGCCGCGAGGTCGAGCGCACCGCCGTTGCGGTTGCCAACGGAAGTCCACTTCGCTTCGTCTCCCTGCAACGTGAGCCTCGCGATATGCGGACGGAGATCGAGAACGCCGTCGATCACGTCGAACGCTTCGCGCGCGCGCGCCAGCGCAGCGGCGTCCGTTCCGCGTTTGTCGAGCTCCGCGTTGCCACGAGTGATGAACGTGAATAGCGCACCGAGCGCCTCAGGCGCATTCAGATCATCGAACAGCGCCGCTCGCACTGCGGCCTCGGCCTCGTCGGCCGCCGTAGCCAACTCGGGCGTCCCGCCCGTCGCGTCATCGAGCCGCGACGCGAATTCGCCGATGCGGCGAACCGCTTCCATCGACGCCTCGAGCGCCACACCGGAGAGGTTCAGCTGCTTTCTATAGTGTGTCGAGTACACGAAGTGCCGAACGGCCGCAGCCGACACGCCCTGCTCGCGAAGGTCCTTCACGTTCGACACGTTGCCCACGCGCTTCGCCATCTTCGCGCCGTCGGTGAGCAGGAACTCGCCGTGGCACCACACGCGCGAGAACGGCTTGCCCGTCGCCGCTTCCGACTGCGCGATCTCGTCCTCGTGATGCGGGAAGACGAGGTCCACACCGCCGCAATGCAGGTCGAGCGTCTCGCCGAGGTACTTCATGGCCATGGCCGAGCACTCGAGGTGCCACCCCGGGCGCCCGCGGCCCCACGGTGAGTCCCAGGCGGCACCCGCTGCCTCATCCTCGGGCTTGGCCGCTTTCCATAACGCGAAGTCCTGCGCGTTCTCCTTCGAGTAATCGTCCTGCGCGACGCGCGCGCCCGATTTGATCTCGCGCGTGTCCAGTCGAGAAAGCCGACCATACTCCGGAAAGCGATCGATCGCGAAGTACACAGAGCCATCCTCGGCCAGATACGCGACACCGCGTTTCATCAGCCGCTCCACGAGCTCGATCATCTCCGGAATCGTCTCGGTCGCCTTCGGATACACCTCGGCGTCCTCGATGCGGAGGTACGCGCGATCGGCGTGGAAGATCTCGACGATCGGCTCCGTCACCTGCGTGATCGTGCGTCCAGTCTGACTCGCCCGCGTTATGATCTTGTCATCGACGTCCGTGAGATTCATTACCTGCTTCACGCCCCAGCCGCGAAGGCGGAGCGTGCGACGCAGCAGGTCCTCGAACAGGAACGTGCGAAAGTTCCCGAGGTGCGCGGGATTGTAGACGGTCGGACCGCACGTGTACATCGAGACCGTGTGGCCGTCCGCGGGCGCGAACGGTTCGGTCGTTCGCGTGAGAGTGTTGTAGAGCCTGAACTCGGACATGTCGTTCGGATGGGCGCGACGCTCGGGAGCACCCATCCGACACGATCGGGCGGCGGGCGCGGTCGCGTAATCTAGCGTGCACTGTTTTCCTGCGCCGACAATGGCGGTGAGAGCTCTGCTACACGGGCGCGCGGCGCGTGCAGCGATGTCTCGTGAGGCGCACCATTTGGCAAGGGCGCCGCGGCACGTCGCGCCGCGAGTGCCGGGCGCTCCGAGATCGACTCGAGACGTCCGCCGGCGAGCGAGAGGAATCGCGTTTCCGGTTGCGACGGGAAAGCATCGAGCGCTGCGAGACGCGCTGCGAGCCGACCAGCGATCACGACCGCCGCCCCTTCCCTCGCGAGGCCGCGCAGCACCGCGAGCAGTTCCGCCGCGGTATCCGCGTCGTAGCCCGGAGCGAGGTCGTCGACGAGCACGAGCCGCGGCCGCGCCAGTAGCGATGAAGCGACCGCAAGGCGCGCGAGTGCGCTGCCATCGATCTCGTCGACCCGACGGTCCGCGATAGCGCCAAGGCCTGTGCGTTCGAGCGCGCACGCGACGCGGTCGGCCCCATCGCGCACCGGAAGATCGCGGACGATAGCCGCGTACTCGAGTGCTTCACGGATATTGAGGAAGCCGTAGGGGAATGGGCGATCACCGGCGTACGCGATGCCGTCGGGTCGCGAGGAGAAGTCGCGTCGCGCGGGTCCGCCGAACCACGAAATCGATCCCCGGTCAGGCCGAAGCAATCCGCCAGCGCACATGAGCAGCGTGGTCTTGCCGCTCGCACCGGCAGCGACGATGCCGACGATCTCGCCGGAGGACACATCGAGTTGTATGTCGCGCAGCACGGAGACGGTGGCGGAGCACCCGCGCACGCCAGCCTCGTACGACTTCCACACGCCGCGCATCGAAAGGCAGTCGCTCATGGTACGCGACGATACTGCAGTGCGTCGCGTCGTGCGTCATCGCGCGAACGCGTGCGTAAGCCGGTTTACGCGGCGACGCGTGGTATCTCGGCGATGACGTCGAGGTCCGGCGCGTTCGTCACGAGGACTCCGCCCTCCGGCGCGGGCACACGCAGCACGAGCGCGCGGTCGCGTGACGCTCGTCGGAAGCCGTGTCCTTCGTAGATGCGGTTGATCAGGATTCGCCGCAGCACGACCATCACGACCGCGAGCGTCGGCACGGCGACGAGCAGTCCTATGGGGCCGAGCAGACTGCCGACGACGAGCACCGACATGATCGTCAGCACTGGCGGGAGCTCGACCTTCTTCGCCGTGATGAGCGGGATGACGAGATTACTCTCGATCAGGTGAATGACGATGCCGAGCAGCAGGACGAGCACCGCGTGCCCGGGTCCGCCGAAGCCGGCAAAGCCATCGCCGCCTAACACGATGAGCGCCGGGATCAGCGTCGAAATGAGCGTCCCGAAGAACGGAATGATCGCGACCGCGCCGGTGAACACCCCGAACGTGAGGTAGTACGGCACGCCGAGCAGCGACAGGCCTAACGCGGTGAGCACGGCGAGCACGACCATCGCCAGCAGCTGGCCGACGATCCAGGCGCGGAGCGTCGTCCGCAGATCCCCGAGCACATCGCGAACGAGATCGCGGTGAATGGGCGGGAACAGCGCAATCACCCACTCGCGGTACAATCCCGGATACGCCGCCAGATAGATGGACATCACGGCGACGGAGAAGACGTTGATGCCGGCGTGCACGACCCCAACGACCTTCGGCACCACGCTGCCGAGCGGCCCGGTGACCGCCTCGTAGACGGCGTTCATCAAGGGGTGCTCGCCTGGCCGCCACATGTCGCTCAGCGCCGGGTACCGCGCCACGATGCGTCCGATCGCCAGCTCCCAGCCCTCCACCGCCTGCGGCAGCACCCTAACGAGTTGCTGCGTCTGTTCCACCACCGGCGGAACGAGCAGCCGGAAGAGCGTGACGATAGCCGCCAGCGTGAGGATGATCGGCTCCGGCGAGGGCAAAACGCGGGGACAGCCGCAGACGGTGTTGGAACACCTCCGCGACTGCCCCCAGATACAGCGAGATCAGTACCGCGACGAACAACAGCAGGAAAATGCTCGCCGTCTTCCCGAAGAGAAACAGCAGGAGGACAGTGAGAACGGTCGCCGTGAGAATCGGGGCAAACCGGAACCGCCGCGGTACGGTGACGGTCAAGGCGTCTTCCGTCCGTCCGACGAGTCGTCGTCCTCGATCTCGGCGTGCACTTCCTCTTCATTGGCGTTGTTCGCCCGCGTGCCGCCGGCACCGATCTGCTTGTTCGGCGCCGACTGACCGGCGCCGAGCATGCCCATCTTCTGCTTGAGGGCCAGGAGCTGCATGTCGGCGCTCATGGACCCGGCGCTCTTCTCGAGCTGCTTGAAATCCTTGGCGAGGCGATCGCCCTGGAACTCTTCATCGATCTCGGCGGACGCCTTGATCTGGCGCTCGTTCTGGTCGATGCGCTCCTCCATCCGGGCAAACGCTTCGAATGCCGATTTCTCGGAGAGCGACGACATTGTTTCGGCGATGCGCTTCTGGGCCTGCGCGCGGCGCTGGCGCGCGAGCAGCAGGTTCTTCTTGCGCTTCGCTTCTTCGATCTTGTCGTTGAGGTCACGGAGCGAGGCCTTGAGCTTTTCGGTCTCGGCCTGGTGGGACTGCCAGGTGAGCTCGAGCTGCTCGGCGTGCTGGGCGTGCTCGCCCTGCCTAACGAGGGCCTGTTTGGCGAGGTCGTCGCGGCCTTCCTGCACCGCGAGCATCGCGCGCTTCTCCCAGTCCTCGGACTGGCGGCGCTCGGAGTCGGCCTGGTCGCGGAGGCGTTTCTCGTCGGCGATCGCCGCGGCCACCTGCTGCTTGGCCTTGGCGAGCTGCGAGCGCATGTCGACGAGAATCTGATTCAGCATCTTCTCCGGATTCTCGGCGGAGGAGATGATGTCGTTGATGTTCGAGCGCAGCAGCGTCGAAAGGCGGTCGAAGATACCCATGCTCAGCGTCCCTCGCGGTACGATGCGAACTCGCGCAGATGCGACGCGAGTGCGAGTGTCATGCTCTCGTAGGCGGCCAGGAACTCCTCGTAGTCGAGGTGTTCGAGCTCGAGCGCCTCAGTCAGGACGATCGAGTTCTGGGAGATGCCGTAGGCGCCGTGCACGAGATCGTTGGCGTTCAGTTCGAGAAGGCGGCGGTTCAGATCGGCGCACCTACCGTCGTCATCCGGGACGTTCATGACCTTCACCCGGAGCAGGACGACCGGCGGGGAGTAGTGGACTACGACGTCCAGCTCGAGCGGGCCACCGGGGCGGACGACCCAGAGTCCCTGCTCGACTTCCTCGTAGTTCGCGCCCTCCGCGGTGAGGCGATCGAGAAAACTTTCGATATCGTCACGAGTGAGCATAGCGTTCCTGTGGATGGCCAGATGTCGATTCCCTACGGCGGCTCGGCTCGGCTGTTTCGGCGCTGGCGGAGATCCACGCGATCCGCCGGACCTCGACGCGAGGCAGAAACGAACGCCCAACGTGGCGCGTGGCAGGAAGATAGCTCGCGCGTTGTTCGACGCCTAGAAGCCACGCAGCACGCTCGGCGTCGACGTCGCGAACCAGACGAGGCCATCAAAGTCGCCGGGTAGGATCGTCGCCAGGTACGTCGCATCGTCGCTGACCCTCTCGTACACCTCGGTGACCTCGCGGAGTTTGAGCGGTCCGAGCAGGCTGGCGGCACCGGCGCCGCCAGCGGGAATCTTGCGCGCGTCGAGCAACAGCCTCGGTAGACCCGTCGCGGCAAAGGCCGACTCGTACGTATTCGACTTGATCGGACCAACCGCAATCCGCTGGACTGGGCCTCCGGGCGTCGTCGCGTTCACTGCACCGGTGCCGAAGAACTGACCAATGGGACGATACGTGGCCCCGTAACGCGTCTGGAGGAAGCTGCCCATCCTCTGCGGGGCGCGGATCACGTGGAGGTTGTGCGCCCAGAGCATCATGCGAGCGTTTGGGAGCTGGTCGAGCCACCAGCCCGCATTCTCGGCCATCGCGCGATCGCGGAACGAAGGGCCGGTACTGTTCGCCTCCTCCCATTGCTCGACGAGACGAGCGGATTGTCTCAGCAGAGCGAACGCGCCGTCATCGATCCGACCCGCCCAATCGCTTCGGGCACCGTCGAGCGTCGGGATGACATCGTGGACCGGAGCCTTACAGGTGCGGTAGGCTGAGACAAAGTAATTGCGCAGCCCGAACACGGCCCCGCGGTTGCGGTAGGGGCCGAGGCACTCGTAGCCCGCCCGAATAGCGTCACCACGGGCGGGGTCGATCCGCGACACGATTGCGACCACGCTATCGATCGCCGCTCCAGGGAATTGCATATCGACACCGACGAACCGGAGCACCGGCGCGCCACGCGCCGCGTTATAGGCACGCATCCACCTAACGAGGTCCAGCACTTCGTCAGTGTTCCAGGTCCAGAAGTACATGCCACGGACCAGCGCGGATGGATCGCCTTCGCCGGTGCGCACGTACCGATCGACGTCGAGTGCTTCCGGGAAACTCGCCTCGATGGCGAAGACCGTGAATCCCATGCGCTCGACGAGAAATTCGAGCGCGCGATGCTTCATGCGGAAGAATTCACGTGTGCCGTGGCTGCCCTCGCCGAACCCGACGAGCCGCGCATCACCGACTAGCGAACGCAGTGGCTCGAGATCATCGAGAGGGGCGGTGGGATCGTCGGTCGCGAACGGCGTCGCGTTCGCGAGCAGCCACGCCGAGGCGCTTGCCGGGAGGGGCGTCACACCCTCGAAGCCAAGATTCAGCGGCTCAACAGGTGAATGAGTGAACTCTGGATCGAAAATGGCGGCATCGCTCCTGGGCGGCAGCGTCCCGTGGTACCCGGTGACCGGCACCGATGAGGCGACGATCTCCAACCGTACATTGTCGACTCGCACCGTACCGACGCCGCGGAGCGCTGCTCCGAACGTCAGACCGATCGCGTCCGCCGGGACATCCATGACGACCTCGTAGTCGCGCCAATCCTTGGTGCCAAGGATCGGACGATCGGAAAAGTCGTCGTAGGGCGCCGTCGTACCGGGCGGCCGGTCTACCTTGAGAAACGGCCCGGCACCCATCCCACTCACGGTGTCGGCACGCATTCGTGCGGTCAGTCGCACGCGGCGTCCGCGGTAGGCATCGGCGCGGACCCGCTGCAACACGCGCCCCCCCTGCGAGAGATCGCTCGTTCGGGTCTCATTGTTCAGTCGAGCCGCCGCGGTGCCGGTCGCGCGGATTTTCGTGTCTGTCACGACCGAGTAATAGTTCTCCGGCGAGGCCGTTGTCTCCCAGCCGTCGAGCGGGAACTCAGGGAGACCGGATTTGGCACCGGGGTCGACTGGCCCATTCGGGGAGTCGCCTCCACAGCCCGCAACGAGAGAGATGGGCGCAGTCGAGATCGTGACAGAGAGGATTGACAGCGCGATCGAATGGCGGGTTCCGCGAATCAGTGATGCCACACAGCCTCCGACGACCGGGACTCGATTCAGTTTTTTCCATCCCGAAGCGATCGAACAAACGTCGAGCTACGTCGTGCTACTTCGCGCGCGAGTGCTTCGGCGGGCGCGGCTTGCTCCACACTAGTATCACCGCGCAGTGCGTGTCGGGCCGACCCGTCTCCTTGAGCGATTGCGATCGAAACTCGGGCGGAGCCGCGGTCTTGTCCGTATACACCTCGATGCCACGCACATCGTACGGGCGCACGTCGTTGATGTCGTAAACGGGGAACCCGTCGACGAACACGGCGGGATTGCACAGGTTGTTATAGGAGCCGCCGCCGGCACCGCTGACGATCGGCCTCGTGAACATGATGACGTTCTCGGATCCGTCCCACATGACGCGCGCGCCAGTGACGTTCCAGAGCAACTGCGATGTATCGAATACGCGGCGGCGTTCGATCTCCTCCGGCCCGATGAAGCGTCCGATTCCGGCTTTCTTCCGCTTCTCGAAGCCAGTGTTGTCGAGGCGCGCGCCACTACCGACGATGTTCACCGACGCGAGCGTCTGCGCCGCTTTGTCGAGCGTAATGTCCAGCGTCCGTTGCTCGCCGGTGCGCAATCCAACCGTTAGGCGCTTCGGGGCGAATCCAACCGCTCTGATCTCGATGGTCTGGCTTCCCGCGGGCATCGACGTCAGCGCGTAGGCACCCTCACTGGTCGTGCGCACGGAGATCGGAAAGCCGAACAACGCGACCTGCGCCTGATCGAGGAGCCGGCCGTCCGGACCGTGCACGACGCCCGAGAGCCGCGCGGTGCCGGTTGACGCAGGGGCGTCACCGCGCCGGACGACGCTATCGAGTCGCGCCAACTCCGCGGTCGTCGCCCCGGAATCCTGCATACTCACCGCGAACTCTCGCACGCCGAACGCGCGCTGGCCCAGATCGACCTCTACCAGGCCTGTCACGTGATCGGCAGCGGTCGCGCGGGCGATGACAGCGACATCCGTCGGCACGCCACAGATCATGTACGCCCCACTGGCGTTCGTGACCGCCGAACCGCGCCGCTCGGTTTGCGTCAGCCCGCGGCCGCCCACGTTCCATTCGCCCCAGCTGACGCTGACGGTTGCGTTAGGCAACGCAGCGCCGTCATCCACGTTTCGGACGCGCCCGAGCAGGACGCCGGTCGACTGCGCCTGGGGCGCGGGACACAGGCTGGCGTGCAGCGTCGCGGGGCTGGGCGTCGCGAGTCGTACGGCTGACAGCCCGGAATCCGGAAGCACCAGGGAGACTGGCGCGGCGCCGAACCCTAACGAGTCGAGCGTCGCGTGGTAGAACCGGAGTACCACCTGTCCGGCGGGGACACTGTCGATCTGGAATCGACCCGCCTGATCGGTAAGTGTGGAGAGGGTCGTGCCTTCGACGGTGACTTCGGCGTTGGCGAGCGGCCCGTTGGCGACCAGAGAGTCGTAGACAGTGCCCGCGATCGACGCGACCGCGTGGGGTTGGCGTTCGCGTAGAGTGGCGCCTGACGCCAGCGCCAGGACAACGACCGGCACCATCAACACCCGACCGAACACAGGGTCACCTCGGGATACACGGTGCAATTCGTACGCGGGCCAATGCGGGCACTACACCAGCCGAATCTCCGCGTTCCGCGCTGCGGATGGCTAGGCTTTCCCGACTCCGGGTCGGCAGCAAAGTGGTCGGACCACGCGAAGGGGGCGTCGCCCGTTGTGGCGCGCCACGCCGGCGGAGTCGAAGGCGGGGTGTGAGAACGTCAGCGTATGGGTTCCGTCCGGAACTCCGCCGATCGTGAACCGTCCGCGCGCATCCGTCGTAGCGGCGAGCGTAGTGCCGATCACGTACACGGTCGCATCGCGAAGCGGCCCGCGCGCGAGCAGGCTGTCGTAGACGATTCCCTCGATCATCCCAGCCGGCACTTCGACACCCTGGGCCTTGCTCTGTTCGACGGCCCACCCACTCAGTACCAGACCTAACGCGACAACACTCGGCAACGGTCGCGCGAGCAGCGGCACCACTATCCTCCAGATCGTTTGATCTGGAACAATCGCTCGCGGGCCAATCGGCGACCAGTAGGGGTCGCGGCCAATCCGCCCCCAGCGGTCTCCCGATACCGAACGTCCATGGAGCGGCCGATCTCGCCCATAGTGTCGATGACCTCATCGGCCGGAATCGCGAACGTGATGCCCGCTAAGGCCATCTCGATGGCGGCCATCGCTATGGCCGCGCCCGTCGCGTTCCGGAACACGCACGGCAGCTCGACGAGCCCGCCTAACGGGTCGCAGACGAGCCCGAGCGTGCCCTGCTGTGCAAGCGCGACCGCGTGCCCGGCCTGCGACGGCGACCCACCCAGCATCTCCGTCGCGGCACCTGCGGCCATGCCCGCCGCAGCGCCCGTTTCCGCCTGACAACCGCCTTCCGCGCCGGAGAGAGATGCGCGCTGCGCGACGACCGCGCCGATTAGCCCAGCGGTCGCGAGCGCATCGATCAACTTGTCATCACCAAGGCCACGTGCATCCGCGAGCCCGGTGAGCACCGCGGGGAGCACGCCCGCGCCGCCTGCTGTGGGCGCTGCGACGATGACGCCCATCGCAGCATTCACCTCCTGCACCGCCAGCGCGCGCGAGAGCACGTCGCGAAACGGCGTCCCGGTCATCGGGCCGGCAGGCCCCTCTCGCAACTTCGCGGCGTCGCCACCGACGAGCCCCGACGCGGATCGCAGATCACCGGTGAGTCCGCGCGATACCGCGCCACGCATCACAGCCAGCGCACGACCGAGCGCCTCGCGAATTTCCGCGACAGGCCGTCCCTGATCGCGAGCCTCGGCATCGAGCGCAACCTGGGCGAGCGTGGATCCGGACGCTTCCGCGTCACGGATGGCGTCGGCGAGTGCGTGATACATATCGTCGGGAATCGGGAATGGGGAATCGGGAATCGCGGGTAGGCGAGGGTCGGAGGGACTCGGCACGCTGAGCAGCGCCACGCGTTCGATTCCCCATTCCCGATTCCCCATTCCCGAGATCATGCGCTGACTTTATCGAGACGGAAGGCCCACCGTACCCACGGCAGCGTGCGAATGTCCGCGCGCACCTTCTCGTCAGGCGGCTCATCGACCTCGATGACCATGAACGCGTCGCCGCCGCGCCCTTTCCGCGTCAGGCGGAGCGTCGCGATGTTGATGCCGTCCTCGGCCAGAATCGTGGCGATGCGAGCGACCGATCCGGGGACGTCCTCCGCCACGAGCACGATGGTGTTGTAGCTCCCGGTCACCTCGACAGGATAGCCGTCGATCTCCGTGACGAGCACGCGGCCGGCGCCTAACGACGACCCGACCATCACCGCCTTCCGATCCCCTCGCTCGACGGTGATGCGGACCGTGTTCGGATGCACGTCCGCCTCTTCCCCCAGTGTCGTCTTCTCGAACCGGAAGTCCAGCGCCTCGCGCTCGGCAATCGTCAACGCTTCGCGGATACGCTCGTCATCGGGCCGAAATCCCATCAGGCCGCCGACGATCGCCTTATCGGTTCCGTGACCCTCACCCGTCCGCGCGAACGACCCGTGCAGCTCGACACGCGCGTGCTCCGGAGTCCCACCGACAAGACACCGGGCCAACAACCCGAGTCGGCACGCGCCCGCCGTGTGGCTCGAGCTCGGCCCCACCATGACGGGCCCGATGATGTCGAGCAGCGATACCATAGAACGTTCAGCCGGCTTTGCGCTTCAGGGGCCGAGGCAGTAGTGGGCGCAGATACTGTCCGGTGTACGACGCGTCGACCTGAGCGACCTGCTCGGGCGTTCCAGCAGCAACGATCTCACCACCTTTGTCTCCGCCCTCGGGACCAAGGTCGATGATCCAGTCGGCGGTCTTGATGACATCCAGATTGTGCTCGATCACGAGCACGGTGTTCCCCCGGTCGACGAGGCGATGCAGCACCTCGAGCAGGAGCCTAACGTCCTCGAAGTGCAGACCGGTCGTCGGCTCATCGAGGATGTAGAACGTACGACCGGTGTCGCGCTTCGACAGCTCGGTCGCGAGCTTCACGCGCTGCGCTTCGCCACCGGATAGCGTCGTCGCGCTCTGCCCGAGGTGAATGTAGCCGAGTCCGACGTCCATCAGCGTCTGCAGCTTCTGATGGATGCGTGGCTGGTTCTCGAAGAACGCGGTCGCGTCCTCGACAGTCATCTCGAGAACGTCGGAGATGCTCATGCCGCGGAAACGAACCTCGAGCGTCTCGCGATTGTAGCGCTTCCCCTTGCAGACGTCGCACGGCACGTACACGTCAGGCAGGAAGTGCATCTCGATCTTGAGCAGCCCGTCGCCCTGGCACGCCTCGCAGCGCCCACCCTTCACGTTGAACGAGAATCGTCCAGGCCCGTAACCGCGGATCTTCGCCTCGGGCATTTCCGCGAACAGATCCCGGATCGGTGTGAACAATCCGGTGTACGTCGCCGGGTTCGAGCGCGGCGTGCGCCCGATCGGACTCTGGTCGATGTCGATGACCTTGTCGATGTGCTCGAGGCCGGTGATCGACTTGTGCGCGCCCGGAATTACGCGGGCGCGGTAGAAGTGTCGCGCCAGCGAGCGATGCAGAATGTCCTCGATGAGCGTCGACTTGCCCGAGCCGGAAACACCAGTCACGGTGACGAACAACCCGAGCGGGATATCGACGTCGAGGTTGTGCAAGTTGTGCTCACGCGCACCGAGCACACGAATCGAACGACGTGGATCAGCGGGTCGCCGTGTAGCCGGGATCGGGATCTTGAGCGCGCCGCTGAGATACCGGCCGGTGAGCGACGACGGGTTGCGCGTCACCTCGTCGACGGTGCCGCTCGCGATGACGATGCCGCCATGCTTACCAGCTCCGGGCCCGAGGTCGAGCAGATAGTCGGCCGAACGCATCGTCTCGTCGTCGTGCTCGACGACGATCACCGTGTTCCCGAGATCGCGCAGCTGGCACAGCGTGTCGAGCAGCCGCGCGTTGTCACGCTGGTGCAGTCCGATGGACGGCTCATCCAGGATGTACAACACGCCCACGAGTCGCGAGCCGATCTGTGTCGCGAGACGAATGCGCTGCGCCTCGCCGCCCGACAGCGACTCGGCCGAGCGACCTAACGTGAGATATTCGAGCCCGACGTTCACGAGGAATCGCAGACGCTCGCGAACCTCCTTGAGAATCGGGCCGGCGATCTCGGCATCGAGGCCAGGCTTCCCATTGTTGCGAACAGGAACCGACTCGAAGAACTGCAGGCTCTCGGCGATCGACATCTCGACGAGCTCGCCGATGTTGCGCGAGTCGATCGTGACGCCGAGCGATTCGGGCTTGAGACGACGCCCGCCGCACTCGTTGCACGGCTTCGCGATCATGTACTCCGACAGCTCCATCCGGACGCTGTCGGATTCCGTCTCGGAATAGCGGCGCTGGATGTTCGCGACGATACCTTCCCACTCGATCGCGTTAGGGCTCGCTGTCTGCGATCCCGAACGAGCGCGGGCTTTCTTGCTCCCCGTTCCCTGCTCCCCGTTCCCGTTCGCCTTCTTGTCGACTCCGTACAGCAGGCAATCGCGAACCTTCTGCGGAAGGTCCTGCCACGCGGCGTGGAGATCGAACTTCAACTGCTTGGCGAGTCCAGGCAGGATCACGCGACGCAGATATCCGTCCGGTTCACCCCACGGCAGGATCACGCCTTCCAGAATCGACAGCGCCGGGTCGCCGAGTATGAGCTCTTCGCTGACCTCGTCGCGCGTGCCGAGTCCGCCGCACGCCGCGCACGCGCCGAACGGCGAGTTGAACGAGAAGTGCCTCGGCTCCATCTCGGGCATCGAGATGCCGCACGCGGCGCAGCCGTAGCGCTCCGAGAAGAGCGTCGGCGTCGCCTTCGAGCCTTCGTGCCTAACGACTTCCACCGTGCCGTCGGCGAGCTTGAGCGCCGTCTCCAGCGAGTCGTTGAGCCGGTTGCGATCTTCAGCCCTGACGACCAGACGATCGACGATGATAGACACGTCGTGGTTCTGACGCTTGTTCAGCTTCGGCGGACTCGCCAGCTCGATGACGGCGCCGTCGACGACGGCGCGGACGAAGCCCTGCTTGCGCGCTGACTCGAACAGCTCGCGGAACTCACCCTTTCTGCCGCGGACGAGCGGCGCGAGGATCTCGATGCGCGTGCCCGATGGCCATTCCAGAACGGAGTCCGTGATCTGTCCCGCGCTCTGACGTTCGACCGGAAGGCCGCAGTTCGGACAGTGCGGCGTGCCGGCGCGGGCGTACAGCAGGCGGAGATAGTCGTAGATCTCGGTGACCGTTCCGACCGTGGAGCGAGGATTGTGGCCGGCGGTCTTCTGCTCGATGGAGATCGCGGGCGACAGCCCTTCGATGGAATCGACGTCCGGCTTTTCCATCAAGCCGAGGAACTGTCTCGCGTAGGCGGAGAGCGACTCGACGTAGCGGCGTTGCCCTTCCGCGTAGATCGTGTCGAACGCGAGCGACGATTTTCCCGACCCGGACAGGCCGGTGATGACGGTCAGCCGGTCGCGCGGGATCGTGACGTCAATGTTCTTGAGGTTGTGCTCGCGCGCGCCGCGGATGATGAGCGCTTCGTCAGTCATAGCCGGTGAAAGCTGCGGTGTGTGTTCGGGTAAGACAAGACAGCCCCTTCGGGCGCCGGCGTGGAACGCTGTGAAGACAGCAGGTTCGTGACTTCCGTCGGGCTCGCGGTGTCCCGTCTACGGCCATGTGACGTCCGTGACAACGGGAACGACATGTGGCGCCGGTTACATTGCCCTCGATGACGGACCGCATGCCGCACACCGACGCCATGGTCGTTCTCACGACCGTCGCCAATGACAAAGAAGGAATCGCGCTCGTACGCGCACTGCTCGAGCGACGCGTGATCGCTTGCGGCACGCTCTTGCCGGGCGCTCGATCCCTGTATCGCTGGGAAGACAAGATCGCCGACGAACAGGAAGTCGTGATCCTGCTCAAGACCCGCTCGGCGGCGCTCGACTCGCTGCGCGTGGCGTTCAGTGAGTTGCACCCATACAAGGTGCCCGAGTTGCTGGCGCTTCCCGTACACGCCGGGCTCGACAAATACCTGAGCTGGATCAACAGCGAGACCTCGCTCTCGATCTCCTGAGTCACGTGATCGAGGTTCGGACGGACGACCTCGCGTTCGTTACCGCAGACGCTATCGCGCGGCCCGTCGACGCCGAGCTCCGCGCAACGACGCCGCTGATGCGCCGACTGGAGCTCGCCGGCGGTGAGAAGCTCACGCGACATCTGCGCGTCAACGAGCCGCTCGCGGTGGGGTCAGCCGTCGTCACCTCTGCCGGCGACCTCGGCGTCGAGCTCCTGATACATGGGGTGGTGTCCAGCGATGTCGAGCCTCCGACGCGTGCGACCGTACGTCAGGCTGTGAGCAGCGCACTGCAGCGCGCGGCGGATTGGCAGATCGCGCATCTCGCGATCGCGCCGTTCGGAATCGGCGTCGGCAATCTCGACGTCGAGGACAGCGCCCAGGTGATCGCCGAGGCGGTGCGCCGTCATCGCGAGACATCGCCGTTTCCGACGACCATAACGATTGTCGTCGAGACGGAGTTCGAGTACGAGGTGTTCGCGCGGTTCATCGCCGTGGAACGCGCGTGACGCACCCCAAGGTGATGGGCCTGAGGGTGACGCGCCGAGGAGCGATCGCCGTCGCGGTACTGCTGGCGTGGATCGCGGGCCTGGGACTCTACCTTCGGCGCGAGGCGCGAAACGCTCCGGCGCAACGTCTCGCGGAAGCGGCACTGCGCGTATCGCCCGGCGCCGTTTTCTATCGCGTGGAAAAGGACGGGCGGCAGATCGGGTTTGCGTCATCGACCATCGACACCACGCGCGGAGGGTTGCTGATCAGCGACTACCTCGCCGCGGATCTTCCTGTCGCTGGCCGAGAGCATCGCGCGACGGCGACGTCCGACGTTAGGCTCTCACGAGGACTGTCGCTGGCGGAATTCCGCCTGTCGTTCGAATCGGATGGATCGCCGATCTCGATCAGCGGGCAGTCGGTGAGCGACTCGGTACTGCAGGTCGTCATCGCTCACGACGAGTCGGCCGCGGACACGCAGCGCGTCGCGACGTCAGGACCGGTCGTGCTCCCCACCATCGTGCCGATCGCGATCGCACTCGGCGAGACGCCGAAGGTCGGGCGCACATACACGTTGTCGAGCTTCGATCCCATCTCGATGGCCCCGCAGCCGCTGTCGATTCGCGTCGAAGCGGAATCGTCGTTCACCGTGCCTGACAGCGCGCGGTTCGACGAATCGCGTCGCCGCTGGACGGTCGCGCGGCGTGATTCCGTGCACGCCTGGCGCATCGCGACGGACGGACCGAGTGCGGTTCGCGCATGGATCGACGAGCAGGGACGCATCGTCGAACTGCAGCACACGCTCGGCTTCTCGTTGCGGCGCACTGCGTACGAGATCGCGTTCGAGAACTGGCGGCTGGATGGCGGCACTCGCTCGCGCGCCGTCTCCGCCGATCGAGATGTTCTCGAAACGACTGCCATCGCGGCCTCCGCGGCGCCGAGCGGAGAGCGAAGCGGGAAGCTCAGTGTGCGACTGCGCGGCGCCAATCTGCGCGGCTTCGCTCTCGACGGCGGCCGGCAATCACTGCGCGGTGATACACTCGTCATCACCCGCGAGCCCAGCCTCTCGGGCGACGCGCCGTACACCATGCCGATGCCGCTCGCAATGCGGATGTCGTTTCGCCACGAGTTGTCGCCGGAGCCGTTGATCCAGAGCGCCGACCCGAAGATCGTCGAGCTCGCACGACGCATACGCGGGGACACCCGCGACCCGCTGGTTGCAGCGCGTCGCATCAACGAGTGGGTGCACGACTCGCTGGAAAAGACGGTGGCAGTCACGATCCCGAGTGCGATTCAGGTACTGGCGTCGCGCAAAGGCGATTGCAACGAGCACACGCAGTTGTTCATCGCGCTGTCGCGTGCGGCTGGAGTTCCGGCGCGTGCGGCGGCCGGGCTCGCGCGCGTTGGGAACAAGTTCTACTACCACGCGTGGCCCGAGGTGTTCGTCGGCCGGTGGGTGGCAGTGGATCCAACGTTCGGCCAGTTCCCGGCTGATGCGGAACATCTGCGGTTTGTGTACGGCGGGCTCGCGCGTCAGGCGGAGCTGCTGCGTCTCATGGGCACACTCAAGATCGACGTATTGAACTGAGCCGTCATTCCGAGCGGAGCGCGGAGGCGCGGAGTCGAGGAGCCATGTCGTCCCGACCGACGGGAGCCGAGGACTCCTCTGACTACGGGACGATCGACGATTCCTCGACTGACTCGTCCGCTCGGAATGACAAACGTTGTCTCCCTCGTCGTCCTTGGAGCGTCTCCTTCCTCCGTCCATGATTGAGCTTCGCTCGCTGACCAAGCGCTACGGCTCGTTCACCGCGGTCAACGGCGTCGACCTCGACGTTCCCCGCGGTGAGCTGTTCGGATTCCTCGGCCCGAACGGCGCGGGGAAGACCACGACGCTGCGGATCATTGCCGGAATTCTGCGGCCCTCGTCAGGCACCGTCCGCATTGGCGGCATCGACATCTCCGCCGATCCGACCGCCGCGAAGCAGAAGCTCGGGTTCATCCCGGACCGTCCATTCATCTACGAGAAGCTGACCGGCGTCGAGTTCCTTCGATTCGTGGCCGGCTTGTACGGTCAGAGCGGCGCCGACGTGGAGCGACGCGGGCGCGAGCTGCTCGCGCTGTTCGACCTCGAGGAGTGGCAGGACGAGCTCGTCGAGAGCTACAGCCACGGCATGCGCCAGAAGCTCATCATCTCCAGCGCGTTCGTGCACAAACCGGAAGTGATCGTCGTCGACGAACCGATGGTGGGCCTGGATCCCAAGGCCGCGCGCACGCTCAAGGATCTCTTCCGCGAGTACACGCGCCGCGGAAATACCATCATGATGTCGACGCACACGCTGGAAGTCGCGCAGAGCATGTGCGACCGCATCGCGATCATTCAGCGCGGGGTGATCCGCGCCTGCCGGCACCATGAGCGAGCTGCGTGCGTCCGCCGAATCCGGCGTGACGGGCCTCGAGGAGATCTTCCTCCGCCTAACGGGTGAGGGCTTGTCGCGAGAGCTGGTCGAGGTTCTGGATGCTTGACGAGCTGCGCACGCTCCTCGCGCCGAAGATCCTGACGGCCCGCGCACGCGCGCGCACAAAAGAGCGAGGCCGCGGCGCTCGCACGGCCATTCTCGCGGTTATCGGTGCGGTATTCTGGGCGTTCGCATTCGGCGTGTTGTATCGCCTACTCGCATACTTCCGCGGCGTTCCCGAGATCGGTCCGCTGCTCGCCGGCAAGTTGCTCGGGCTGATCCTCGTCTCGTTCTTCGGGATTCTCCTCCTTTCGAACGTCATCACCGCGCTGTCGAGCTTCTTCCTCGCGAGAGACCTCGACCTGCTCGCGTCGGCACCGGTGGACTGGCTCTCGCTGTACACCGCGAAGCTGCTCGAGACGTGTGTGAACTCGAGCTGGATGGTCGTGCTCATGGCGGTGCCGATGCTGACGGCGTACGGCACGGTGTACGACGGTGGCCCGGCCTTCATCGGGCTGGCCATCGCGACCATGGTGCCATTTCTCCTCATTCCCGCGGCCATTGGAACCGCGCTGACGCTGGTGCTGGTGAACGCGTTTCCGGCACGGCGGACGCGCGACATCCTGAGCGTCATCGCCGTGCTCGCCGCTGCCGGTGTCGTCGTACTCGTTAGGCTCGTCCGTCCCGAGAAGCTCGCGAGACCGGAGGGCTTCAGATCGCTGGTGGACTTCATCGCGATCCTGAGAACGCCGACCTCGCCGCTGTTGCCGAGTGAGTGGGTCGGCCGGAGCGTGATGGGGTGGCTCACGGGATCGCTCGACGTGCTGCCCATCTACTTGCTCTGGTCCACCGCGGCGGCGGTTGTGGTGATCGGGGCGCTGCTGCATCGCGGCCTGTACGCGCGTGGCTTCACGAAGGCGCAGGAGAGCGGCGAACGCTGGGCGCGCGAAGGCTGGACGGGCCGCGCCGCGCGCGTGGCGCTGTCGCCGCTCGGCGTCGTTCGTCGCGAGCTCGTGATGAAGGAAGTGCGGGTGTTCTTCCGCGATACGACGCAGTGGTCGCAGCTCATCCTGCTCGCGGTGCTCGTCGTCGTCTACGTGTTCAACATCAAGTTCCTGCCGCTCACTGGCGAGGGGATCACGTTCTTCATCGTGAACCTGATCCCGTTCCTCAATCTCGCACTCGCGGGCTTCGTGCTCGCGTCGGTTGCGGCACGATTCATCTTCCCGGGCGTGAGCCTGGAAGGACGCACGTGGTGGCTGCTGCGCGCGAGTCCGCTGCCGGTGCGCGAGCTGTTGTGGTCGAAGTTCTGGGTCGGGACGCTGCCGCTGCTCGTGCTGGCGCTCGCGATCGTCGGAGTGACGAACAGTCTCCTCCACGTGAGCGTGTTCATGTTCACGGTGTCGGTGTTCACGATCACGCTCATGACGTTCGCGCTGGCGGGCCTGGCGCTCGGGTTCGGAACAATGTTCCCTCGCTTCGAGACGGAGAACGCGGCGCAGATCCCGACGTCGTTCGGCGGCCTGCTCTACATGATGAGCGCGGTGGGCGTCATCGGCGCGGTCATCGTGCTCGAAGCGCGGCCAGTGTACGACTATCTCTCGGCGATTTCATTTCGTGGCGGCGACGAACCCCCGCTGCTCGAGCTGGTGGTCGGCTTCGGCCTCGCGGCGGCGGTGTGCCTGACGGCGACGTTCTGGCCGATTCACATCGCGGTGCGACGACTGGAGGCGCTCGAACGGTAGAAGCGTGTCATCCCGAGCACCCGCGAGGGACCTGCTCGAACGTGATTGTAGTCGGACCGGCTGCAGTGACTTCACCAAGTCCGAGACACACGCCATCCGCTGAGCGGACAAGACACAGCAAACGACAACAGCAACAGCAAGAGACAGGATTGCCAGGATTGGCAGGATTGAAGGGACGTCGCAAGGACGGCGGCGAGCCGCCTGCCCGTAATCCTGTCAATCCTGCAATCCTGTCTGCTGTTTTTGTATTTGTCATGCCGCGAGGCTCGACGTCTCGTGGCGGACGCTGACTCAAGATCCTCGGCGATCGGGATGACAACGTCTCAGGCGGCGAGCGAATTCCCGCAGTGCGCGCAGAACCGCGACGCCGGCGCATCGACCACCGCCCCGCAGTGCGCGCACGTGCCCTTGAGATACTTCCCGCACGACGAGCAGAACACCGGGTCAGGCTCTGGCCGCGGGCCACACGTGTCACACTCGCGTCGGATCGACCGGTAGCGGAGGATCGCCGCCTCGGCAATGTCGACCGTGGTCGATGAATCGGCGTTAGGTGCCGCACCGTCGATGCCGGCACCAACCCCTACGGCCGCAACCTCGACCGGTTGTGGCGACGAGGCGCGCCGCGCGCGCATCTCTACCAGTCCTTTGCGCGTGTACTCCGTCTTGAGCTCCGCGTAGTCATCGTCCGACAGCTTCCCCGTCGCGCGATCGAACTCGATCTCGCGCAGTGCGTCGATCGCGCTCTCGGGTGCAGGCACGTGACGCGCCGCGCGGGAACGCATCGGCGCAATGGCGTCGAACAGCGGCAAGAGTACGTATGCGAGTGCCGCAACCGCCAACGCCGCACCTATGAGCAGCGCCGTCACCGGTCATCTCCGCGCACCGCCGCCTCGAGCTGCGCCATCTCGTCGTCGCTCCCGTCCACCGGCACGGATGACGTCGCACGACGCTCGGCCGCACGACTCCCCCACCGACGGATCAACGCCCCGACCACGAACGCGCCACCACCGACCGCCGCGAACGGCGCGAGCCAGCCGACCCAGTTGAACCCCTGCTTGTGCGGCGCCATGAGGATCTTCTCGCCGTAGCTCTGCTCGAACGCGGCGAGGATCTCGTCCGCCGAGTAGCCGCCGTTCGCGAGGGCGACGACGTCAGCGTGCAGACGCGGCGAGAATCCGCAGGGCATCGACGTCCGGCACGTGAACACGTCGAGTGTACACGGACACGGGCAGCTGATCATGCGCTCGACCGCATCACGCTCGAGCGGAGTGAGCCGCTTCGCCGCCGCCGGACGTGGCAGCCGCCGAACCGGGATGTAACCATCCCCTTCCATGCTGGCGCCGGGCGCCTCGGCTCCCTGCTGTCCGATCACCTGGCGGGCGCCCACGGCAACCAGCGTCCCGCCTAACGCCATCATGAACTCGCGCCGGCTTGCCATCAGACGCCCGCTTCCACCGGGGGACGCTCGGCGGCAGGCTGCATCACGACGACGTAGCCGCCCTCGCGACGCCCGCTCCTGCTTCTGGTCGCCTGCGGCCACATCACGATCAGCCCGCCGATCGCCATGATGATGCCGCCATACCACACCCACCACACGAGCGGATTGAACGTGATCCGAATCTCGGCCGTCTCCTCGCCGGTGACACCATGCAGCACGAGATAGACGTCTTGCCGCAACGACTCGAGAATGCCGACTTCCGTGGACGGCTCGAACGTCGGCTGACCGCGACTGTCGACGTGCTGGCGCTTCTCGCTCTTGATGAGCGTTGGCGCCATGCCTGGTCGCTTCGCCTCGAGCACCACCGCGGTGACCTGCCGGTTGAGCTCCTCGTAGCGCGACACACCCTGGCTCGTGAATGTCCACGAGCGGTTGTACGGGTCGAGAGCCGTGAACGATGCGCCTGGCGTCAGCGAGAGGTCGTATTCCTTCTTGAACGCCAGTCCCGCGAACGCCGCGAACAGTACGACGACGCCGAAGTGCACGATGTAGCCGCCGTAGCGCCGTCGATTCCGCCCGATGAGACGCAGCAGGGCGATCGGGATAGCCTCTCCGTGAATACGCCGACGTGCCCCAACGCCCTTCACGAATTCCTGCGCGATGGTCGTCGTGACGAATCCAGCCAACGTGTACGACACGAGCGCGTAGCCGTCGCGCATGCCTAACGCAAAGAGCGCGGCGCCGAGCACGAGCCCGCCGGCAACGGGCGACCGCGAACTGGCGCTTCAGATTCGCCACCGATGCTCGCCGCCACGCGATGAGCGGCCCCACGCCCGTGAGGCCAAGCAGCAGCAGCCCCAGCGGAATGTTCACCGTGTTGAAGAACGGCGCACCCACCGTGATCTTCGAGCCGCGGACCGCCTCACTGATGATCGGGAACAACGTTCCCCACAACACGGAGAACGCGATACCGACGAGCACGACGTTGTTATACAGGAACGCCGCCTCGCGGCTCACCATGCTCTCGAGCTCGGCCTGCGCCTCCAGGTCCTTGAGACGTGTCGCCACGAGAAACGCGGTGACCACGATCGCCAGGATGAGGAATCCGGCGAACCAGCTGCCGATCGGCGATTGCGCGAACGAGTGTACGCTCTCGATGACACCGCTGCGCGTGATGAATGTGCCCGAGGATCGCGAGCAGGAACGTCGCCACCACGAGCGTGACGTTCCATTTGCGCAGCATCCCGCGCTTCTCCTGGATCATGATCGAGTGGAGAAACGCCGTGCCCGTGAGCCACGGCAGCAGCGATGCGTTTTCGACGGGATCCCAGGCCCAGTAGCCACCCCACCCGAGCTCGACGTACGCCCACCACATGCCGAGCGTGATGCCGATGGTCAGAAACAGCCACGACACCAGCGACCAGCGCCTAACGGCGGCGAGCCACTCCGCATCGAGCCGCCGCGTGATGAGCGCCGCGATCGCGAACGCGAACGGCACCGACGTGGCCACGTACCCGAGGTACAGATTCGGCGGATGGATCGCCATGCCGGGATTCTGGAGCTGCGGATTGAGCCCCGTCCCATCCGGCGGAATCCAGTCGAGCCGCGCGTATGGGTTCGCGCCGAACGCCGTCGTCGCCAGGAAGAAGATCAGAATCGTCGCCAGCGTCCCCGTCACGAACGGCATGAGCTCGCGATTCGTGCGTCGGTTCGCGAACAGCGTGATCGCGGAGTACAGCGACAGGATCAGGCACCAGAACAGCATCGAGCCGGCCTGCCCGCCCCAGAACGCGGCGAACTTGTACACGGCCGGAAGGTTCGAGCTGGTGTACGAGGCGACGAACCGCAGCGAGAAGTCGCTCGTCAGCAACGCCGTCCACAGTCCGATCGATGCGAGAACCACGAACGCGAACGTCGCGTACAGCGCGCGCTCGCCGCTTGCCACGAGATCGCTGCGACGCATCTGTCCGCCGGCGAACGACACCGTAGCGCTCCAGGCGGCCATGAGCAGCGCGACCCAGAGCGATAGTTCCCCGAGCAGAATCACGCCGCCGGACCCTTCGACGCCTTGTACGCCGGTGTCGACTGATACTTGTCGGGAGCGTTCTCGTAGCGGGACGCGCACTTGGCGAGCAGCGTCGTCGCGACGAACGTCCCGTTGCGGTTGTAGCGTCCCTCGACCACCACGTCCACACTATCGGTGAACGTGTCCGGGATGACGCCGCGGAACGTGACGGGGATGGTCTGACTGCCATCGGTCACGTTGAAGGAAACGGCGCGCCCGCCGGGCTGACGCTCGATGGTCCCGGGCACGACGCGGGCTCCCATCTTCACGCCGGTCTCATAGAACGTGGAGTCGCGCTTCACCTTCGCCGTGAGCTCGCCCGGGGTCAGGTAGTACATCCCCGTGTCGCCGATGGACGTCGCCATCAGATACCCGGCAGTGCCGAGGACCAGGATACCGCCCATGATGAACTTCGTGCGTGCCCTTGCCACAGCTACCCCCTGGCGGCGTCCGCCAGTTACGCGTTCACGTGGTGGTTTTGCTCTGGTGCAGTGCCGCGCCACGTACACGGGACATGATCATGTTCAACTCCTGCTCAGCCGCAGCGCGCTCTTCCGGCGTCCAGAAGTCCATGTGCTGGTTGGCATCGCGCACTCGGAAAAGTAGCTCGTCGATGAGTTCACGGAGCGCGGCGTTCCGGCGACGATCCACATCGGGCTTGAGGGCAGGTTCGCTCATACCGCTCATACGATGAAAGGAATGCAGACAGAGCGCCGGCTACCGGGGAACCCCCGTGCGGCGCCACTGTGGCCAGGCGGACGTCGCCAATATAGGACCCGGGGCTACCGAGGATAAGAGCGAAGCGGCGAGCGGACCCTGGGCCCCATACTTCCCGGACGCTGCCGGCTCATCCGTATCCGAGCGTACAGCGTTGTGAATCAACGCACTCGCCGCGCCCGCTCCGGCGGCGTCCCAGACGAGATCCCTGACGCTGAACAGACCGTACGACCGCCGATCATGCAGTTCCTTCGCAACGGAAACCACCGCCGTCACCGCCCACGCAGACGCCAGCGCCTGGTCATGCCGGACGCGCGCCGTCTGAAGCACGCTATACGTCACGCTCTGCGTGAACGCCGCCATGAAAAAGTGCTTGATCTTGTCGGAGCCGAACCAGTGATCGGGGGGCGCGAGCAGCGACAGCGAAAGCGCGAGACGAGCGATCATGCGACGCTCCTCGCCCGTTCGCTCTCACGAACGAGCTGTGGCAGATGCCTGGCGATCAATCGCAGCGACGACCGGACGAGGTCCATGTGCCCCGCCACGTGAATCCAGCTGCTGGCGCCAGACGGATGAGGTAGCGGAATCACCAGTGGGGAGCCCGCGAGATCGGAAATCCGGTGGACGCGGCCGACGTACTCGCTGAGTGGCTTGCTGCCGAGAAACCGCTCGATCGCGAGTCGCCCCACGGGAATGATCACCTTCGGAGCGATCATCGCGATCTCCGCCTCCATCCACGACGAGCAGCTCGAGATTTGCGCCGGCGTGGGGACCAGGTCGCCACGGCCGGTCGGACTCGATCCCGGAAAACATCGCGTCATGGCGGAGATGTAGATCCGTTGCCGCGCCACGGACTCAGCAATGCCGACTTCCGCGAACCAGCGGAACAACGTCTTCCCGGCTCTCCCGGCGAACGGGCGCCGGTCGACAACCTCCGTCTTCCCCGGCGCCTGACCGACGAGCATGGCGAGAGGCTCGCGTGACGATGAGACGACCGGCAGAATCGCCGGGTCGTGAAACTGACAGCGCCTGCACGCCGACAGCGCGCGCGCGTGCGCATCGAGCAGCACGTGCAGCCGACGCGACGCTTCCCTACGGTGCGACTCGCCTGACATCAGTCGCGATCTCGGGCCCACGCGAGTGCTGTCCGCACCGCTCGACGCCACCCAGCGTGGTACGCCTCGGCCCGAGGGGCATCGGCGGGAGCGAACGGCATGAACCGTCGGGACCGGAGGAACTCGTCCGGAGACGTCCACACGCCAGCGGCAAGCCCGGCAAGCCCGGCGGCGCCTAACGCCGTCGTCTCGATGTTCAGCGGCCGCTCCACCGGCATGTCGAGCACGTCCGCCTGGAACTGCATGAGCCAGTTGTTGGCGCTCGCGCCGCCATCGACGCGCAGAGGCACATCGCCCCATCCGTCGAGCTCCCCGCCCGCGCACCGGCGCATCGCCTCGAGCACGTCACGAGTCGCGTACGTCATCGCTTCGAGCGCGGCGCGCGCGAGATGGGCACGCGTCGCGCCACGCGTGAGGCCGACGATCGTGCCACGAGCGTTAGGCTCCCAATCGGGAGCGCCGAGCCCGACGAGCGCCGGAACGAAATACACACCGTCGTTCGACGAGATCGACCGCGCGAGCGCTTCCGTCTCGGTCGCCGTGCCAATGATGCCGAGCCCGTCCCGCAGCCATTGCACGGCGGCGCCGGCAATGAAGATCGCGCCTTCGAGGGCGTAGGCGGGCCCGCCTCGCGCGTCACATGCGATCGTCGTGAGAATCCCCGCGCCGCCTCGCGGACGCTGGCGGCCGGTGTTGAGGAGCAGAAACGCACCAGTGCCATAGGTGTTCTTGGCCGAGCCTGCCGCCCAACATCCCTGCCCGAACAACGCCGCTTGCTGATCGCCCGCCACGCCCATGATCGGCACTGACGCACCGAAGATGTCGGCCATGGTATCACCGAACGAACCGGACGATGGTCGCACCTCGGGCAGCATCGCCATCGGTACACCGAACAGCGCGCAGAGATCGTTGCTCCACTGCATCCGGTCGATGTCGTAGAGCAACGTGCGCGACGCGTTCGTGGGGTCGGTCGCGTGCACCGTGCCGCCCGTTAGGCACCAGATCAGCCAGCTGTCGATCGTGCCCGCGAGCACTTCACCCGCCCGTGCCCGTTGCGCGATCGTTGTGTCGCGAAGCATCCACTCGAGCTTCGTCGCCGAGAAATACGGATCCACGACGAGCCCAGTGCGCGCCGTGATCTCTTCCGCACGCGGCGCGAGCTCGAGGCACCGCGCGGCCGTGCGCCGGTCCTGCCACACGATCGCGCGGCCGACTGGCTCGCCCGTCGCGCGATCCCACACAACGACGGTCTCGCGCTGGTTCGTGATGCCGATCGCGCGCGGCGTCACGCCCGCGGCCGTCACCGCCTCACGAGCCGCGGCGAGCGTGCGATCGAGAATTTCGGTAGCGTCGTGCTCGACCCAACCAGGCCGCGGGTAGTACTGGGTGATCTCGCGATAGGCGCGCGAGACCACGGATCCATCGGCGGCAACCATCAGACACGTCGTGCCCGTGGTCCCCTGATCGATCGCCAGGACGTGAGTCATCCGACCGCCGCGGCTAACGAAGAGGCGCTTGGCGCGAAATCATACGGTGCCCGATGCACGTCCACGATCGCTCACGATCGCCGTGATCAACGCGGCCGGTGTAACGTCGAATGCAGGATTGTACACGGCAGCATCGCGAGCCGCCGTGAGCACGCCGAACCCGCGGCGGACCTCGTCCGCGTTACGCTGCTCGATCTCGATCGATTCGCCGTTAGGCGTCGCCGGGTCGAACGTCGATGTCGGCGCAGCCACGTACATGGGGATACCGTGGTGATGCGCCGAGACGGCCACGCCGTACGTGCCGACCTTGTTCGCGACATCGCCATTGCGAGCGATGCGGTCCGCACCAACGATGCAGAGATCGATGCGTCCAGCGCGCATGAGCGACGCCGCCATGTTGTCGGCGAGCACGGTCACTGGAATGCCTGCGCGTGTCAGCTCCCACGCCGTGAGCCGGCTGCCTTGCAGCAACGGCCGCGTCTCGTCCACGAACACTTCCACTCGACGACCCGCTTCCGCAGCCAGATAGATCGGCGCCAGTGCCGTACCGATGCCGGCAGTCGCCAGCGCGCCCGCGTTGCAATGCGTGAGCACCCGTGCTCCGTCGGGGATGAGCGAGAGTCCGTGAGTGCCGATGCGATCGCACATGGCGCGATCCTCATCGCGGATCGCGGTCGCCTCGCGACGCAGTGCGTCGAGCATCGCGTGGGCCGAGTCGTCGAACGTCGCTGTAGTGAGCAGCATGCGGTCGATGGCCCACGGCAGATTCACCGCGGTCGGTCGCGTTGCTCGAATCGCGGCCGCGGCCGTCAGCACGCGTTCGCGAAATAGGCCAGGCGTGTCGTCATCCGCGAACGCTCGAGCCACCGTCACCAGGCCCATGGCGCCGGCGACGCCGATCGCCGGCGCGCCTCGAACGGCCAAGGTGCGGATCGCGTCGCACACCTCATCCAGCGTGCGGAGATCGCGCTCTACGAACGTCTCGGGGAGACGACGCTGGTCGATGATGCGCACCGCGCCGCCATCCGGACTCCAGTCCACCGCTCGAATGGGTTGCACGCGCGGAAACTAGCGGACGGGTGCTGCTGCCCGGAAGCGCGTACCGGTACCTCGCTAGGCCGCCAGCAGGTCCTCGCGACGCTCGCGCGCGTGGCCAACCTCGCGACGACGACGGTCGGGAAAGTAGCGATCGAGAAACGCGAGCAGCGCGCGCTCTTCAGGCGTGTGATCGGCGACTTTTCGTCGAGCGGTCGTCCCACGTGCGGTCCTCGCGGGTTCGATCGTCACGCCGGCGTCGATGTACCGGGCGATCACGAGCGGGTGGACATACGACGCGCGGCAGATCGCAGGCGTGTTCCCCAACTCGGCGGCGACGAGACGCGCCGCGAGCGCGACGTTACGCGCGGCCTCACGCCCATTCGCCCCCGGCCCGATGTCTCCGAGCACGGTCGCCATGCGCAGCGTGCCGCCCCACGTGCGGAAGTCCTTCGCCGTGTAGCGCGCCGACCCGAGCGATCGCAGGTAGTCGTTCACGTCCTGCGCGGTCAGATCGACCCAGCGATTGCCCTCGTGGTAGCGAAACAGTCGAGGGCCCGGCGTCTTCATGAGTCGCCCGATCACGCGCGCGAGTCCGCGATCGAAGATGACCTGCCGTTGGCGGATCGATCCCTTGCCTGTGTACTCGAACTGGAGCCGTTCGCCGCGCACCGAAACGTGCGATTTGCGGAGCGTCGTCAGCCCGAACGTCCCGTTGTCGCGCTCGTACCGCTCGTTGCCCACGCGGAAGAACGCTTCGCCGATCAGCCGGACGGCAGCCGCCGCGACGGCCGTTCGCGTGAGCTCGCGAGCGTCCAGGTCTCGCGCGACGCGGCGACGGATCGCGGGCAGGTCATGACCCATGCGACGAACGCGATGATACTTGCGCAGTTGGCCCCGCTCGACGGCGCGGTCATGGTAGCGATACTGTCGCCGTCCGCGGGCGTCGAAGCCCCATGCCTGCACGGAAGCGGTCGCGCTCGCGGCAATGCGCACGTCGCGCCACGCTGGTGGAATGCGCAGCCGCTGTATTCGGTCCAGTGTCGCGCGCTCACGTACGACCCGCCCTGCGTGGTCGACGTACGTGAATCCTTTTTTCGGCGCGCCCCGCCGAGTGATCCACTTGTCGCCCATATGCGTCGAGCGAAGGCAAGTTCAGGTCCAGTTCCTTACATTTGAAAACCGCGTTCGGCCCTCGCCACGTTTCCGGCGCCCCAACCTTCGACGCCTGTCCTGCATGCCATACTCTGCGATCGAGCTCTCCGTTGTCGACCGCGTCGCCACGCTGACCGTCAATCGACCCGACAAGCTCAACGCGCTCAACGCAGCGACCATCGGCGAGCTCGGCGACGCGATCGACGAGATCCGTCAGCGCGATGACATTGGCGGTGCGATTCTCACCGGAGCCGGCCGTGCGTTCGTCGCCGGCGCCGACATCAGCGAGCTGGCGGCGCAGACTCCCATGCAGGCGAAGCAGCGTGCGCTCAGGGGTCAGCAGATTTTCCGCCGGTTCGAGACGTCACCAAAGCCGGTGATCGCCGCCGTGAATGGCTTCGCGCTCGGTGGTGGCTGCGAGCTCGCGATGTCCTGCCACCTGCGTATTGCGAGTGAGGCGGCAAAGTTCGGTCAGCCGGAGGTCAAGCTCGGCATCTGTCCCGGTTACGGCGGAACGCAGCGGCTGCCACGCCTCGTCGGAATGGGACGCGCGCTCCAGCTGTTGATGACAGGCGAGATGATCGACGCGGCCGAAGCGTTCCGGATCGGACTCGTCAATCGAGTCGTGCCGGCCGCCGAACTGCTGACCGCCGCCGACGCCCTGCTCCGCCAGATGCTCGGGAACGGTCCGCTCGCGCTTGCGTCGTGTATCGAAGCGGTGGTTCGCGGAACCGAGACGTCGTTGGAAGACGGTCTCAACCTCGAGGCGAATCACTTCGCTCTGCTGTCGGGGTCGCAGGACATGGCGGAAGGCACGCGTGCGTTCCTCGAGAAGCGCGCGCCGAATTTCGCCGGTCGATGAACCAGCGCCACCCGACAGCGGCCGACGGGTTGTCCTGACGTGGGATTCGACGTGTCGGGCATGACGACCGACGAGACGGCGGGACCAGTCATCCTCGAGACAATTTCGCTGCGCGATTTCAGAAATCTGGAACGCGTGCGACTCGACGTGCCGAGTGAAGGCATGGCGATCGTCGGTGACAATGGTCATGGGAAGACGAATTTTCTCGAGGCGATCTACTACCTGCAGTTGCTGCGGTCGGCCCGCGGCGCGCGCGACCAGGACGTCGTTCGGTTCGGCGCACAGGGATTTCACATCGCCGCCGAGGCAACCGTCGGGCGGCGCCGTACGCTGAGCGCCGCGTTCCAGCGGGCCGGCAAGCGAAAGAAGGTCGTCGTCGATGGCACCGAACCGTCGCGCCTGAGCGACGCGTTAGGCTCGTTGCCGTCCGTCATGTTCTCGCCGCGCGACGTCGACCTCGTGGCCGGCGCGCCGAGCGAGCGGCGCCGTTTCCTGGATGTGGCGCTGGCCCTGACCTCCCGCCGTTACCTCTCGGCATTGCAGCAATACCGCGCGGCGCTGGTAAGGCGGAACGCGGCGCTGAGAGACGCAGCGCGGAAGGGCGAAGCCGCGGGCGGCATCGCGCGGGCAACCGTCTGGGAGCCAGCCCTCGCGGAACATGGGGCTGTTCTTTGGGCCGGTCGCGTGGCGTGGGTGGAGCGGGTAGCGGATGATTTCGCGAAGCTCTGTGCGACCATCGGCGAGCGTGGTGACGCTCGGCTTCGATACGTGACGTCTTCGACGACTGCGGCCATATCTGCAGGCATGTCCGTACCTGACCTCGCGAACCGACTCGCCGACTCGCTGGCCGCGCATCGCACAGCGGATCTCCGTCGTGGGCTCACGCATGCCGGACCCCATCGCGACGACCTCGAGCTCATGCTCGACAGCCATCCCCTTCGTGGGTTCGGCTCTGCCGGTCAGCAGCGCACCGCATCCATCGCGCTCCGTCTGCTCGAAGCGGCTACACTTCGTGGCGTAGGTCACGCTCCGCTCGTCCTGCTCGATGACCCCTTCGCCGAGCTCGATGTGCGACGCGCCAACAGGATTCTGGAACTGCTCGGGAGCAGCGGCGTGCCGCATCAGACGATTCTCGCCGTGCCTCGCGCCGCTGACATCCCGGCGGGCATGACATCGCTTCCGCGATTCCATGTCATGGACGGAACGGTATCGGCTGCCGGCGCGTCGGATGGGCCCGCGACGACGTCAGGCGGTGTTGCAACACTGGAGGCGCAGGCAGCAGCCATGCACGAATCACACGAGCAATTGTGAGCGGCCCTCCACGGAAGACCCGGCCACAGCCGATCTCCGCCGCGATCTCGCAGTTCCTCGAGCAGTCGGGGCTGCGTGACCGTGTCGAGCAGGCAACGGTAGTCCCCGAGTGGCCCACGCTGGTTGGTGCCCAGATCTCGGCGGTTACTGAGCCGTTGTCAGTGACCGCGGACGGCGTGCTGTTCGTCGCCGTCCGGACGCACGCCTGGATGTCGGAGCTTTCGCTGCTCGAGCCCGAGTTGCTGGCGTCGCTGAACCGCAATGCTGATCGACCGCCCGTGCGGAAGATTCGGTGGCAATTGATGCGCTGAGGTTGCGGCCGCGAACAGGCTCGTAATTTGTTGAATGAATAGGACTTAGCTGAAGGCAGGAATCTTGCTTTCGGGGCGTCCGACGGTTAGTTTTTGGAGTTCTCGCGTCGGCTTGTTTCGGCGTGTGTTCGGGTAGTCGTACGTGCGCTTCACAGGGTGAACATGGCAAAGACTGGTGACAAGCCCGCGTCCTATGATGCTGGCAATATTCAGGTACTGAAGGGGCTCGAAGCCGTTCGGAAGCGCCCCGGTATGTACATCGGTTCCACCTCTTCGCGGGGTCTTCACCACCTCGTGTACGAGGTCGTGGACAACTCCATCGATGAGGCGCTCGCGGGCTACGCCGATCGTGTCGACGTGCACATTCACGCCGACAACTCGATCACCGTAGAGGACAACGGTCGAGGTATTCCAGTCGACATTCACCCGACCGAAAAGATTCCGGGTGTCGAGCTCGCGATGACGGTGCTTCACGCCGGCGGCAAGTTCGACAAGGACAGCTACAAGGTGTCCGGTGGACTCCACGGCGTCGGTGTGTCCGTCGTGAACGCGCTCTCGGAAAAGCTCAAGGTGTGGGTGAAGCGCGATTCCAAGGAGTACTACATGGATTTCGCGCGCGGCGGGACGACCACGAAGCTCAAGGTGCTCGGCAAGGCCGGCGCGCGTGAGCGTGGAACGAAGGTGTGGTTCAAGCCTGACGACACGATCTTCACCGAGCTCGAATACGACTACACGACGCTCGCGTCTCGCCTGCGAGAGCTTTCGTTCCTGAACAAGGGCGTCAGCATCAACCTGACGGACGAGCGCGAGGGGAAGGAGAAGAAAGAGACCTTCCACGCGAAGGGCGGCCTCAAGGAGATGGTGCAGTTCCTCAACTCGAGCCGGAAGCCGCTGCACTCCGAGGTCATGTACGTCGAGATGGAGCGCGACGGCATCGGCATCGAGCTCGCGCTCCAGTACAACGACGGCTACAACGAGAACGTGTTCTCGTTCGTGAACAACATCAACACGCACGAAGGCGGCACGCACCTAACGGGACTCAAGGCCGCGCTGACGCGGACGATCAACGCCTACGCCGAGAAGGGGAATTTCCTCAACAAGGCGGACAAGAAGGCGGAGTTCAAGCTTTCCGGGGACGACGTGCGTGAGGGTCTGACTGGCGTGCTGTCAGTCAAGGTCCGCGAGCCGCAGTTCGAAGGTCAGACGAAGACCAAGCTCGGAAACTCCGAGGTCGAAGGCGCGGTCAAGACGGTCGTGAACGAGTGGCTCGCGGCGTACCTCGATGAGCACCCGCGCACCGCGAACATCGTGGTGGACAAGGCCGTTTCCGCCGCTCGAGCGCGTGAGGCAGCGCGCAAGGCGCGCGACCTGACGCGCAAGAAGTCCGCGCTCGACATTGGCAACCTGCCAGGCAAGCTCGCCGATTGTTCCCTGAGCGACCCGGCGTTGACGGAGCTGTATCTCGTCGAAGGTGACTCGGCAGGCGGATCTGCCAAGCAGGGACGCGCTCGTGAATTTCAGGCGATCCTGCCGCTCCGCGGGAAGATCATCAACGTCGAGAAGGCACGCATCGACAAGGTGCTGTCGAACGAGGAAATCCGGACGATCATCACCGCGATCGGTACCGGTATCAAGGAAGACTTCTCGATCGACAACGCCCGCTATCACAAGATCATCATCATGACGGACGCGGACGTCGACGGCGCGCACATCCGTACGCTGCTGCTGACGTTCTTCTTCCGGCAGATGCCCGAGCTCATCGAAGCGGGCTACATGTACATCGCGCAGCCGCCGCTCTTCCGGGTCGCGAAGGGCAAGGAGGAGTACTACGCGTACGACATGAAGGAGCGCGACGACATCGCCGCTCGACTCGGGAATGGCGACGGTCGTGGCTCGTTGAACATCCAGCGCTACAAGGGGCTCGGAGAGATGAATCCGGACCAGCTCTGGAAGACCACCATGGATCCGGAAACCCGCACGATCCTGCGCGTGGGCATGGAAGACGCCGTGATGGCCGATCAGATCTTCCAGACGCTCATGGGCGATGAAGTCGAGCCGCGTCGCGCCTTCATCGAGAAGAACGCGAAGTTCGTGAGCAATCTCGACATCTGACGCGTCGATTCAGGCACAAGAACAAACCCCTCGCGAGCCGCTGCGGCTCGCGAGGGGTTTGTTCGTAAGGCCGCTGAACCTAACGCGGTGTTGCGCTGCGGCGAACCGCCGCCATCGCGCGACCATAGTCATACTCACTCTGAATAGTGCCGGCCGCGCGCTCGAACGCGGGTCGCAGATTGTCGTCGATGGTGATGGCCTTCGCAAACTCCACCAGCAGGGACGCACACTCATAGTCCGAATCGATCTTTGCGGCCGACGCGAGGACGGCCTTCGCGAGACCCGGCGTGAGGTTGCCGCGAGAGATCAGCGGCGACAATGCCCGATGGTGTTCGTAGTCGGACCCGATCTTGTCGGCTGCGGCGAAGTATGCGTCGTTCGTCGATGCGTCCAGCCCGCCGGTCTTCGCCACCTGGATCAGAAACTCCGCGAGCTCGTAGTCGGAGGAGATACGACGAGCGTCCTCGAGGAGAGCGCGTGTCACCGACGGAGTCAGATTGCCTCCAGCGAGGATCGCGGTCAGCACACGGCGATGCTCGTAGTCCGACTCGATCGAGCCAACCGCCTTGATGTAGACCGGGCGCGTATCGTCGTTCATCGCATACCGCTTGGAGACGCCAATCAGCAGCTCGGCCAGCTCATAGTCGGAACCGATCGTGCTCGCTGCCTCCAGGAGCGCCTGCACGGTCGCCGGTGCAAGACGATCCCGCTGCAGCAACGCAGTGAGTGCCCGACGGCGCTCATAGTCGGAGTCGATCTTCTTCGTCGCCGACACGAATGCGGCATGCGAGTCGTCACCGAACGCGTCGAGCTTCGCGACGGCAACGAGCAGTTCCGCGAGCTCGTAATCGGACGACATCTGGCTCCCTGCCTGCTCCACCACGCGCCGGACCTGTGCCCGATCGAGTTGGCGCATCGAGAGCAGCTTCGTGTAGTAACGACGCCGCGCATAGTCGCCACTGAGCAGCGTGATCTCTTGTAGCACGCCGTCGACGCCGGCGCGCTCGAGAATCGCGGGCACTCGCTGATCCACCGCAAACGCCGTCTGGCGCTCGAGCGTGATGATCGCATCGGCAAACCACGCGCCCGCCGCCGCGTCGTACTCGGCCTTCGCACCATTGACGAAGTACGTGCGTTCCAGCGTCCCCGGGCTCGTCGGGCGAATCACGAGGCGCTTCGTGTCGTCCCCATCATGCTGCTCGATCGTAAACGACGCGCCGCTCGACATCGATTCGATGTCGGTGAGATCGCGGTTGAACTTGAACTCTCCACGCGCATCCACTTCGAACGAGCAGTCGCCCTCGGACCACCGCACCTTCCACCGCTTCGACCCGTCGTCGGTCGTGATCGAGGTAGAGCGCGAATGCTCTCCACCAGCAGCCTTGGCGCGATCGCACGGTGCTGTACGTGCGGCGGGTAACAGCGCCGTCTCCGCGGGGGCCGCCGCGACCGTGGCGAGTGCCGGCGCCGCCGTGGAAGCCGTGCTCGCATCGATCGAGACGACGCTCACTCGCGGCACTACCGTCTCGATCGCGTCGCTCGCTGGCGATGCCGGCAGCGCGCCAGGTGCGGCGGTGCCACCAATGCCAGACACCGTTGTGCCATTGCGTGCCGGCCTGGGTTGCGCCGCAACCGCCGGGGTTGCCGCGCGCGCGGTCGCCGTTCTCGGTGTGACTGATGCAATGCTGGCCACGACAACCGAGGCGGCTACTACCGCTTGTGCCGTCGTGAGACGCGAGACGCGGCCCCGCGGACGCCGGTCGTCGAGAACGGCCATGAGCCGCCCAGCCATCTGGGACGGTCGCGCCATCGCCAGCCCGCCTAACGCGGCAGCGCCGATGACACGTGTCGATCGTGCGACGCGCAACAGATAGTCGGCGTACTCGGACGCCTTCGAACCGGCGCGCAGTACCTCGTCGTCGCAGGCTCGCTCGCGCTCAGCGCGAAGCTGCGCCGCCGCCATCCACGCGAGTGGATTGAACCAGTGAACCGCGCACGCCAACTGCGCGGTGAGCTGCGTCAGGCAATCGTACCGGCGAACGTGCGCCAGCTCGTGACGCAACACGTCGAGTCGCTGCTCGATCGTGGAATCGAAGTCATCCGCCGGCAGCAACACGATCGGGCGAAAGACGCCCCACGTCATGGGCATGACCGCCTCGTCGGACTCGATGAAGCGGACGCGGCGACGGACGTCGAGCTCGCGCATCGCTGAAGGCACGAGGAGCGCCCAACGGCCACCGCGCATGTCGCGCGCACGTCGCGCCACCTTCGACAGCCTGACCATGCCGACGACACACGGGATGATCGACACGATCGCGCCGAGCGCCCACACGACGACCAGCCACGGGATGAGCGATGGAGTCGCGGGCACAGTCTGCACGACCGCGCTCGCGGTCGCTGGCTCGCCATCGCCCCCGGCCGAGCTGATGCTCCGCGACTCGCACCACGTATGCATCGCGTTCCAGGCGCAGTACCGCCGTCGTCGCGGGCGAGGACGCCATGCGCGTAACGGCGCGCCGTCGCGGCACCGCTGTCCCGCCGACCGACACGGTACTTGGAGCGCGCGGGGCCAGCGACAACACGATGTTCGACGACGCCCCGCTGAGCGCAGGCGAAACCGTGACGGCATCCAGGCGCGGAGTCTCATTCGACAACCAGCGTGGCACCGCGATGCCCCAACGCGGAACGATCGCGGCGATCGCCGGCGCGACAAGCGCACCGGTGAGTGACAGAGTCCAGATGAGGTGTCGCGTCGCCGCCGACGCGGCGCGCGCGACGAGCGCACACAGGGCGCCGACCATCAGGATGATCATTCCCTTTGCAAACGCGCCGATCAGCAGCGGCGCCACGCCGACGACGCTGGCGGCGTCGAGAAAGTCGTTGACATGCATGGTCACTTTCCCTCTCGTTTGGCCTTTTCGATCAACGCCGCGAGCTGTTCGGCTTCGTTGGCCGAGAGCTGGGACTCGGACATGTCGAGCAGGGCGGCAACGGCTTGCGTGGACGATCCATCAAAGAACGTCTTCACGAGCTGCCGGAGCGCCGACTGCCGCGCCGCGGTGCGTGGCACGACTGGTGAGTAGACATAACGCGGCCCATCCGCACGGTGTGTCAGGTGCCCCTTGTCCTCGAGGATCCGCAGCATCGCACGAACTGCGGAATAGCTCGGCGGGTCAGGCAGCCGCTCGAGCACGTCGGCTGCCGAGGCCGATCGCAGACCGTAGACGATCTCCATGATCTGCCGTTCGCGACGACTGAGCTGCGGCGGTTTTTTCTCGGCCATCGAATGCGGGGTGGAGGTCAGGCAGGCGCGCGGCTGCTCAGGAACGGCACGATCGCGTATGCTAACAATTTAGCAGTGTGTTAAATCTTTAGCATCGGAAATCGCGGCTGTCAAGGGACGCTTCCCCGTCCGGCTGGCGCCGCGACCGAGAGGTGTGCGCGCGTTGCGCCTTCACGCATGAGCGCCGGCGAGTGACGGGCTGGACTGCCGACTGACGCCGTTATGACGCCTGAATGACTGTCAGCTAACCGATGGCGCGTAGCGTGTCGCGTCGTGTCGGTTTCGGCGTACCTCTCTTCAACGAGGGAATCTCATGAACGCCTCGCGCATCATCATCGCCTGGACAGTCCTGGGACTCTGTGCCTGCTCGGACAACCCAGCATCACCGCGTGCTCCCCTGTCGCCGGTAACGGAAGGCCCGAAGTTCGCCGCGCTCGCCTCTACCACCAGCGACGTGTTCCCCGTCGAGATCGCGCAGTTCGTTCCGTGTGCGAATGGCGGCGCCGGCGAAATCGTGGTCGTGTCCGGCAACCTCCACCAGGTGCTGAGCACGGTCATCAGTGCGAACGGGAACATCACCGTGAGAAGCCATTTTCAGCCGCAGGGCATCTCCGGCGTCGGCCTAACGACAGGTGACAAATACCAGGCGACCGGGGTGACCGAATTCTCGGACACCTTCGGGGCGCCGTTCCCGGTCACATCGACGTTCGTCAACAACTTCCGTTTCATCGGCGCGGGCGCTGGGAACAATCTTCTGATCCACGAAGTAGCGCACCTGACGATCAATGCGAACGGCGTCGTGAGGGTGGACCGTGGACAACTTCAGCGAGGAATGTCGCTGAAGGCAGACCACAGAACCGCAAACGCAGTCAACGAGCGCACTCAGCGGGAGGCCCGACGTCGGGCCTCCCGCTCAGCTTTTCACGCCGGCGACTGGCCGGCATTGCTACGCTCAGCCGTTCCGCTTGGACTCGTCGAACAGGATCTTCGCGTACGCGAGGTGAGCGGCAATGATCCCGAGCACAGGAATCGCCGCGCTGATCCAGGTCAGCGTCGCGTGGGTGGAGTCGATGCCGCCGGTTGACGTTGGACGCGACCCGAACGCGATGAGGGCATAGAGCCCGAGTACTCCGAATCCGACACCGACCGCGCCGAGCGCGGCGAGCTTCGCGTACTTGCGAACCGATGGCGGTGTGCGAGTGGCAGGTGCAGTCATTGTCGATAATCGATCGGGGTCAATCGTGTTCGAAGGATGTCACGCCGTTCGCCGTGACGCGATGAGAGATGAGCGGGAGCGGCAGCTCTGCCTCGTCGGCAATGGAGATCGCCTGTCTCAACGCCGCCAGTCCGGTCTCGACGCCCGCACGGTCGCGCGCGAACACCGTGGCGAGCGGCTCGCCTTGCTGCACGACGTCTCCCGGCTTCGCGGTGATGACGAATCCGACCGATGGGTCGACGGTATCGTCCATTCGCGTTCGCCCGCCGCCTAACGCCGTGACGCCTCGGCCCACGACGCGCGGTTCGACGCGCGCGATGACGCCCGAGCGTGACGAGAGGAACAGTTCGCACGCGCGAGCCTGCGGCAGGACCGCCGGATCGTCCACGACGCCCGGGTTACCACCCTGGGCTTCGATGATCTCCTCGAATTTCCGCGCCGCCTTGCCGCTGGAGATTGCGACCTCCATCGCGCGCCGCGCGGCGTCGCGGTTCGCGGCGACGCCGCCCACCACCAACATCTCCGCGCCTAACGCGTACGTCACGCCGAGCACGTCCGGCGGTCCCTCGCCGCGCAGCGTATGGATGGCCTCCTCCACCTCCAGCGCGTTGCCGCACGCGCGACCGAGGGGCCGGTCCATCGCCGTGATGAGCGCGACGACGGTGCACCCGCGATCCTCGCCGAGGTTGATCATCGTCTGCGCGAGCTCGAGCTCGCGATCGAGGTCGGGGAGGAACGCCCCCGCGCCTCGCTTCACGTCGAGCACCAGCCCCGTGAGCCCTTCCGCGAGTTTCTTGCTCATGATGCTCGCGGCGATGAGCGGGACACTCTCCACCGTCGATGTCGCGTCTCGAAGCGCGTACATCTTGCGATCGGCGGGCGCGATCTCCGCACTCTGCCCGAGCATCGCGCACCCGATCCGCTCGATCTGCGCGGTGGCTTCGGCGAGTGTGAGCGTCGTGCGAAATCCGGGAATCGACTCCAGCTTGTCGAGTGTTCCTCCGGTGTGACCGAGCCCGCGGCCGCTCATCATCGGCACGGCAACGCCCAAGGAGGAGACGAGAGGCGCGAGCACGAGCGAGATCTTGTCCCCGACGCCGCCCGTCGAATGCTTGTCGACGCGGCCCATGTCGAGGTGGTCCAGGTTCAGCACGGCCCCGGTCGCGAGCATGGCATCGGTGAGCGCATTCGTCTCGGCGCGATCGAGCCCGCGGATATAGGCCGCCATGAGAAACGCGGCCATCTGGTAGTCGGGCACGTGCCCGGCGGCGTACGCGCTCGTCAACGCGCGCCATTCACCCGGCTCGATTCGCCCGCCATCGCGCTTTCGCTCGATGAGTCGTTGCGCGAGCGCGGTCACGTCGCCGCCCGGCGAGCCACGCGATAGCCCACGTGATTACAGTTGATACGTCGTGATGATGAGCTTTGGCCGGTTTCCGGGGTATTCGTACGTTGCCATCTGGGAGGCGAGCCGCGCCGCGTGCTGGCTCGCCATGCACTCATACCGGAGTACTCATGTCGTTTCGGTCGTTCGTCGCGGGACTGTTCCTGATCGCCGGCGCCGCCCGCGCTCAGTCGCCCGCGCAGCACATCGCCCTGGGCGACAGCATGTACGCACAGTTCAAACCCGACGAGGCCCTGCCCCACTACCTCGCGGCTATCGGCGCCGATTCGTCGAACGCGGAGGCGTTGTGGAAAGCAGCGCGGAGCGATGTGGACCTCGCGGAAGCCGAAAAGGATGAAGGGCGGCGTGATCGCTTCTCCAAAGCTGGTGAGGCGCTCGCGCGCCGTTCGATTCGCGTGAATGCGCAGGACGCTGACGCTCACTTCACCCTCGCGCGAGCACTTGGCCGGCGCGCACTCACGCTCGGCGTCCGCGATCGGATCAAGTACGCGACGGACGTGCGATCCGAGGCGCTGGAAGCGCTCCGGCTCAACCCGAACCATCCCGGCGCGCTCCACGTGATGGGCGTGTGGAACGCTGAGGTCATGCGACTGAACGGCGTGTCACGCTTCTTTGCGAAGAACGTCCTCGGGGGACGAGTATTTGGCGAAGCGAGCTGGGACAGAGCGGTGTCGTACATGGAGCGCGCGGTCGCCGTCGACCCCGACCGAATCGTGCACCATCTCGACCTCGGCAAGATTTACGTGGACGTGGGCGACAAGGCAAAGGCGCAGGCCCAGTTCGACCTCGCCATTCGCGGCCGACGCATCGATTTCAGCGATCCGGCATTTCAGCGCGACGCCCAGAACGCGCTGCAGAAGCTCAAGAGCTAGTCGATCACGTCGCTCGCGCGCCATCGCGCGCGGCGCACCGCGTGACGCGCGCGCCGGCGACCACGCCTCGCGACCGCGGCCAACTCCATGGCGAGGTCACCCCAGGCATCGCCCGCGCGATGCCTGGCGACGCGTGCCTTCCGGCGAATCGCTGTCCGGGTCTCTTCACCCGAATTGGGGGCAAGGAGCAACGCTGCTCCGGCGCCTACCGCGGCGCCGATCAGCAGTCCGGCCCCCACCAGTCCGATACGCTCCCAGTTGACACTTCGGCGGTACGATGACCCACGTGGTCGCGTTACCGCGGGTGAGTCGTCCTCTACACGGACGTCGGGGTCACGCCGCGCATTGCTGGACGAGGGCGAGTCGTCATCAGACGTCGTTGAGGGCGTTCCGGGACGTTTGCGCCCGGCGCGAGGTAAGCTGGGATCGGCGAATGACATGGTGCTGGCTCTCTTTTTTGGCTGGTAAGAATCTTGCTATCTTCGGTCAGCAACGCGAGCACCGTCCGGCAGACGGCTCTTCAGAGGTACATCGGTCCCTGTCGTGCTGCATGCTGGTAGCCAGGAACGTTCGCGCTCGGTTGGGGACCACTCCGGTGCCTGACGCGCCATGATCTGGGCGCACTCTCGAGTGCCGCAATGCGCATATGTTTACCGACAGACCGATTGGATCATCCGCGTCAGCCGTGAGGACTCGCATGAACGGGAAGGGGAAGACAGTCCTGCTTGTGGAAGACAACGAGGATAACCGCATCGTTTATTCCACGATCCTCCGGCACTTCGGCTATACCGTCACGGAAGCGCTGAACGGGGAAGAAGGCATCAGCAAGGCGCGGGCAGAAAAGCCCGACCTCATTCTGATGGACATTTCCATTCCGATCATCGACGGGTGGGAAGCGACGCAGGTGCTCAAGCACGATCCCGCGACGAACGACATCCCGATCATCGCGCTGACTGCTCATGCGCTCGCCTCGGACCGCGAGAAGGCCATGGAAGTCGGCTGCGATGGGTACCTCGCAAAACCGTGTGAGCCGCGAGCAGTGGTGGCCGAGGTACAGCGGTTCCTCGGACGCGACAATGGGTCGTGACACACCCGCGCGAATCCTGATCGTCGACGATCACGAAGACAACATCGAGCTGTTGCGGGCGCGCCTCGAAGCGCGTGGCTATTGCATTGATACCGCCATGGACGGCGAGCAGGCCCTCGCTCGCGTCGCCAACACAGCACCCGATCTGATTCTGCTCGACGTGATGATGCCGCGCATCGACGGGTTCGAAGTCGTGCGACGGCTCAAGGCAGACAAGACGCTGCCGTTCATCCCCATCATCCTGCAGACGGCCCTCGATTCCACCGAGCACAAGGTGGAAGGTCTCGACGCGGGAGCCGATGATTACATCACGAAGCCCATCAACTTCGCCGAGCTCGAAGCGCGCGTGAAGTCGATGCTACGCATCAAGGCGTTGCAGGACGCTCTCGAAGAACGAGAGCGCGAGCTGTCGGAGGTGAACAGCCGGCTGCTCAAGATGGCGCAGACCGATTCGCTGACGGAGCTCGACAACCGACGCTACCTCGAGCAGCGCCTCGATGAAATGTTCGAACACTCGCGACGACTGAGAGAGCCCGTCGCGGTGGTGCTGTGTGATCTGGATCGCTTCAAGAGTGTGAACGACACCTACGGCCATCAGGTCGGCGATGTGGTATTGAAGGAGCTCGCGCGCATCCTCAAGAAAGAAGCGCGTGAGATCGACCGCGTCGGCCGGTACGGTGGTGAAGAGTTCATGCTCCTGTTGCCAGGGACGGTGCTCGACGCAGCCGTTACCTTCGCCGAGCGCGTGCGTAAAGCAGTAGAGGCTCACACGTTCTCTTTTGACGGCGGGACACTGCAGCGCACGATGAGCTGCGGCGTGGCGGCGTGGCCGCACCCCCGGATCGCGGACTGTGATGCACTCGTCAAAGCTGCCGACGACGCGCTGTACGTGGCGAAGGAGACGGGAAGGAACCGTGTCATTCGTTTCGACAGCCAGGCCTTCAACGAGCACACCCAGGGCAAGACCGATGATCCACACGCCGAGATTGATGTCAGCGATCGAGCGCTATACCCAGCCGGAGCCGGAGACGGCCCAGCTGCGGGAGAGGATCGCGGAGCTTCAACGCGAGCGTGATCAGCTCGTCGCGGTCGTCGACATCCTGCAGGACATTTCGTCCTCGCTGCATTTCGTAGACATTCTGCAGGCCATCGCCCGCAAGCTGGGCGAGACGTTCGGCCTGGATCGATGCTCGATCTACCTCGCGGGCGGTAATGCGGAAGTGCGGCTCGTCGCGAGCTACGAAGACCCGTCCATCCGGAACCTCGTCGTCGACCTCGATCGTTACCCGGAGCTCAAGCGGGCGTTCGAGTCCGGTGACACGGTGTTCATCCCCGACGCGCCTAACGACCCGCTCCTGCAGAACGCGCGCGCCGCGCTCGATGTCCGGAATGTCCGCTCGATCGTCGTCGTGCCCATCCGATGGCGATCCTCGGTCATCGGCGCGATCTTCCTGCGCACGGAGCGCGAGTCGGATGCGTTCACCGAGAGTGACGTCCGTTTCTGCCAGGTGATCGCGTCGCTCACGGCCAAGGCGCTTCGCAACGCGCACCGCTTCGAGTCGCTGCTCCGCTCGAGTGATGACCGCGAAGACACGCGACGCCGCTCGGAGCTCGAGCGAATCGCGCTCGTCGCGTTCCTTCGACGGCTGCTCGATCGTCATACGGCGCGCGAGGATCACCTCTGGGCCGAAACGCTGCTGCCCCGTGCGTCCGACGACGAGCTGGATCGGCTGGTCTCCGTTGCGATGCAAGTACTGGAAGAAGAAGCAAAGGGATAGGTCGAACGGCGGCTGGTTGCTGGGTGGTCGTGCTGGTTGCTGGGTGACGCTGAGGTGAGTGCTCGCCGTTGAGCTGCTGGCTGATGGCTGATGGCTGGTTTTCTGAAGTTCAACGAGGGATCTTCCGTGAAGTCATCGCAGCCTGACGGCTGGATGACTGAACCGGAAGGTCCCTCGTTGCATTGCGCCCTTTCCATTCCAGTGTCTCCGACCAACTCGCCAGACTCTCTCAGCGAGCTCTCCGCCCGCGCCGCCGATCTGCGCCGGCGCCTCGAGAGCGCGTCGTACGAGTACTACGTGCTCGATCGGCCGACGATCTCCGACAAGGAATACGACCAGCTCTTCCGCGAACTGCAGGAGCTCGAGCGGTCGAACCCGGAGCTCCGCACCGCGGATTCGCCGACGGTGCGCGTGGGAGCACCACCGCAGTCCTCGCTCCCCAAGCACACCCACCTCGTGCCGATGCTGTCACTCGGCAACGCGTTCAACGACGACGAGCTACGCCAGTGGGCCGAGCGCCTGACGCGGCTCGTCGGTGACGACGCCGCCAGGTCCGGCTACTCGGCCGAGCTCAAGATCGACGGCGCGGCCGTGAGCCTAACGTATCGCGACGGCGTCCTCGTGACCGGCGCGACGCGCGGCAACGGAACCATCGGTGAGGACGTCACGCCGAACATCCGCACCGTGCGCGAGGTGCCGCTCAGGCTCCGCACGAAGACGCCGCCACCGATCATCGAGATTCGCGGCGAGATCTACTACCCGTTCGCGCGCTTCGAGCAGATGAATGAGGCACGCGTGAAAGCCGGCGAGGCGGTGTTCGCGAATCCACGCAACGCCGCGGCGGGTGCGCTCAGACAGCTCGACCCAGCGATCACCGCGACGCGACCGCTTCGCTTCTTCGGCTACTCCGTCGCAGTGCCGGGTGGAAGTCACCCTTCCCTTCCGGACGCAGAGCGAGGTCCTGGCCGCGCTGGCGGAGTGGGGCATTCCGGTCGCACCACATCACGTGCGATGCGAGTCACTGGACGACGTCACGCAATGGGCGCACGACGTCGAGACGAAGATTCGCGCGGAGCTCGACTTCGCGATCGATGGCGGCGTAGTGAAGGTGGACTCGCTCGCGCTGCAGGACGAGCTGGGCGTCGTAGGCGGTCGCGACCCGCGGTGGGCAATCGCCAGAAAGTTCGCCCCGGACATCGCCGAGACTCGCCTGAACGACATTCAGGTGAACGTTGGTCGTACAGGGATGCTGAATCCCTTCGCCGTTCTCGAGCCGGTGGAGATCGGCGGTACGACGGTGAAGCTCGCGACGCTGCATAACGAGGGGCTGATCCAGAAGAAGGATCTGCGAATCGGCGACGTCGTGCAGGTGAAGCGAGCCGGCGAGGTGATCCCGCAAGTCATCGGTCCTGTTCCGGAGAAGCGGACGGGCAACGAGACGCGGTGGGAGATGCCCAAGCGATGCCCCGCATGCGGCACTCCGGTGGAGAAGGACGAGGAAGAGGCAGCCACCTACTGCCCTAACGTGGCGTGTCCCGGGCGTCAGCTCGAAGGGCTGGTGCACTTCGCCTCACGCGGCGCGATGGACATTCGGGGGCTCTCGTACGCGCGCATCGAGCAGATGATCGCCGCCGGTCTCGTTCACGACGTGGCGGACATCTATGCGCTGACGGCGGAGCAGATCGGGTCACTCGAGCGCTTCGCCGAGAAGAGCGCGGCACAACTTGTCGATGCGATTGCTGCATCGAAACAGCAACCATTGTCACGTTTGCTGTTCGCTCTCGGCATTCGACACGTCGGTCAGACGGTCGCCGAGATCCTGGCGCGGCATTTCGGGTCGATGGACGCGATCATGGCGGCGTCGGCAGAGGAAATCGCGGACGTCCGCGGCGTCGGAAACATCATCGCCGAGGCGGTGCGCAGCTTCCTGGATCAGCAGTCGGCGAAGGACCTCATCGAGAAGCTGCGCGATCATGGCCTCACGCTCGTCGAGGCCAAGCGCGCCGCGGCCGACGGTGCCCTGCGGGGCCAGACGGTCGTCATCACCGGTACCTTGCCGACGCTCAGCCGGGCTCAGGCAACCTCGCTCGTGGAGGAAGCCGGAGGGCGGATCACGAGCGGCGTGAGCAAGGCGACGAGCTTCGTCGTCGCGGGCGCTGATCCCGGAAGCAAGTTGGAAAAGGCCCGCACGCTCGGCGTCGAGACCATCGATGAAGCGGAGCTGCTGGCCCGAATCGGGCGGTAGGCCATCACCGACAGCCATTTCATGCACAGTCCGAAAGCCATGCCACAGTCGCTCGATCTCGCGAACCATCAGCTGCTCGCGCTCACGCGCTCGTCGCTCGCCGCGCTTCGATCGGCACTGATTCGCGATGCCGGTCCCGCAGCCGCGGCGTACCTGCAGGAGGCCGGCTACGCGGGTGGCGAGACAATGTTCGAGTCGTTTCGTAGCTGGGTCGGCACGCGCACGGACGCGCAGCCCGAGGAGCTCGACGTCGAGCAGTTCGAACAGCTGGCGACCGAGTACTTCCGCGACGCGGGCTGGGGATCGCTCCGGGTCGGGACCCTGAACGACGCGGTGGCGACGCTCGACTCAGAGGATTGGGGCGAGGCCGATCCGAACAGCGGCCTGGATTACCCCGCCTGTCACCTGACGACGGGCATGTTCGCCGACTTCTTCGGCCGCATTGCCGACACGCCGCTCGCGGTGCTGGAGGTGGAATGCCGCTCGATGGGCGCGCCACGATGCCGGTTTCTGGTCGGCAACGCGGACGTCATGGAGCACGTGTACGACGAAATGGGCCGCGGCGTAGCGTACGACGAGGCGGTAAGCGGCGTCTCTGAACTGCGGCGGTTGCTGGGTGGTCGTGCGGTGGCTGGGTAGCTGGGTGCTACCCGCAACAGCGAGCATCCAGCGCTGTACTAGTCAGCTTTCCCGATGACGCCGGCGTACATGGGATTCAGGACGAGCTCGCCGTTCACGAGTACTTCGCGATCCCACGGCAGGATGATCGTGCTCTCGGTCGCCAGGGCGTGGAAATCGGGCTCGTACGCGCCCGTCCGGAATGAGACCGCGGTCCGCACTTCTGTCGCGCCAGCGTTCACGATCGCTGACACCGCGAGCCGCATGGTTGCGCCCGAATCGCACGTCTCATCGACGATGAGGACCCGCTTGCCCCGTGCCTCGCCGGGCGCCGCGCCGAGCACTGCCGGGGTCTGCCGCACCGTTTCCCCGCGGTAGCGCCGGCTCACCATGATCGAGTGAAATTCGCGGTCGAGGATGGCCGCGACGACCGCGCCGGGCACGACGCCCGCGGTGGCAACGCCCACGACGATCTCTGGGTCATATTCACGCGCGACCTTGAGCGCGAGCGCTCGCGAGAGCTCTCCGAAGAGCGGCCACTCGATCTCGAGTACGCCCTTCATCGGGTCGACTTCATAACGACGTGGCGACATGCGGCTCCGGAAGGGTGGTGACGCGAAAGCTAATGACTGATGGCTTCTTCGGTTGCTCGCCTACCCGACACGTAATACCTTTGCGGCTCCGGATTCGGCGGTGCGCCTCCCTCGCGAAGGCGTGCTTCGCGCCGGTTTCGTTCATCATCAGCCGATCCCGACCGCATGTCCTGGTGGAGCCGCGCCTTTGGCGGCAAGTCCCCGCGTGAGATCAAGCCGCAGCGCCTCGACTATTTGAACGAAGCGCTGATGCTCGAACGACAGGGCGATTACGACGCCGCGCTGACGTCGTATCGGCTTGCGTTGCGGGACAAGCCTGATGATCACCGCGTGCTTCAGAACATGGCGATCGCCTTCTCGAAGACGGGACGCCACGAAGAAGCCGTGCGCTGCTACCGGCGGGCGCTCGAGCTCGAGCCCAAGCTGTCCGGAGCGCACTACGGTCTCGCGTTCCTGCTGCTCAAGAAGGGCGACGCCGAAGGCGCCATCAGCCATCTCGAGGCGTTCCTCAGCCAACCGCCATCAGGCGGGGAAGCGGACCGATGGGTACGCCACGCCCAACAGACGCTCGATGATCTGCGCTCTGGCGCCGAGCCTGGGGCGACTCGCGAACTGACCGAGCCATAGCGGTGGGGCACGTGCTCGCGGTGGTAAGTCAGAAGGGCGGCGTGGGTAAGACGACGACTTCCGTCAACCTTGCTGCCGCATTCGCCAGGCGCGGGCTCAAGACGCTGATCGTCGACGTCGATCCGCAGGGCGCGGTGCGCTACGGCGTCGGGCTCAAGCGTGGGCACCCGACGTTCGGGTTTTCCGATTATCTCAATGGCGCGCGCGGACTGCGTGAGGTGATCCTGCCGACCGCCCTGCCCTGGCTCCGCGTGATGCTCGCCGGGACGGTCAGCGACGCCGCGGATCACGGGACGTATCACGCGCTCGTCGCCGAGACGGATCTCCTGAAGGACCTGCTGGACGCGGCGCGCGAGCGCTGTCACGTGGTGATCGTGGACACGCCCCCGGGATTAGGCCCTATCGTTCACAAGGTGCTCGAGGCGAGTCAGCACGTGATCGTGCCGCTGCAGTGCGAGCCACTCGCGCTGCAGACAACACCGCAGATCCTGCGGGGTATTCAGGAGATCGTCGCGACGAACGAGGAGCTCACGCTCGACGGCATCCTGCTGACGATGTACGAGCGCGAGAATCCGGCCTGTCAGCGGGTGGCGCAGTACGTGCGCTCGCATCTCCCAGCGAACATGGTATTCGATGTGGTGATTCCACGGACGACAGCGTCGACGGAAGCGTTCGCGGCGGGGCAGCCGGTCGTGCTGCGCGAGCCCGCGGACGCGGCGGCGCAGGCGTACGTCAACCTGGCGACGCTGCTCGCGCAACGGTTCGAGTGATGCGTCGATCCGGCGTACTGGTTGCTCTCGTCGCCGTCGTGGGCGCCGCGTGTACGGAGGTCGGCAGCGACCCTAACGCGGTGGTCGCCATCCGCTTCGATGGGTCGGCATATCCGTCCATCGTCGCCGGAGATTCCCTGCGCGATTCGCTCGGAACGCTGCAGCCGCTGCAGGCGGTGGGGCTGAACTACAAGAGCGTACCGGTGGTGGGTGCGCCGTTCGTGTTCTCGAGCCCGGACACGATTCTGCGACTCGCCAGCAACGGTGGCGTCTTCGCGGTCGGTCGAAAAGCGAATGCGACGCCCGCACGGGTGTTCGCGACGATCGGATCGCTGCAGAGCGTGCCGGACTCGTTGGTCGTCGTGCCGCGTGCCGACTCCATCGAGAGCGGAGAAGGACATCCTCGTCACCGTCGCGAATGCCTCGAACGAAGGCATAGCCCCAGCCGACTCGCTCCCCTTCGTGGTTCTCGGAGACACTGTCCCGGGCCCACCAAAGGCACCGATCCCATCGTGGCTGGTGAGCTTCCAGCTTCGCTACAAAGGCGTACTGCTGGTGCCGACCGATACGTCGGTCGCTTACACCTTCGTGCCAGGCAACGAGGCGCGACCACGGATACCGACGTACATCGATACCACGGACGCCAGTGGCCGCGTGACGCGAGGCGTGGTCCTGCGAACAGTCTCGACGACAGTGGCCGAGGACACGATCTTCGTCGATCGCGACGACGCGCGCGCGCAAGACGAACGCGCCGCCGATCTCGAAAGAAATCAGGATCCTCATACGACGCCAGTGACACATACGAGTGCATCCGCCGCTTCGACGTCATTCTCCTCGGGCCCAAATCCGGAGACGCCGACGTACGCTCGCGGCGGGCCACGTCCCCAACCCGGCACGCTCAACCAGCTGCTGTTCGAGGCCGTCGAGAAGTACAACAAGCCAGACGCGATGCTCGTGCGCATCGGCGAGCAATACACGCCGATTTCGCACGCAACGCTCCTCGAGCGCATTCGGCGCGTCAGCTACGGGCTCAAGGCGATTGGCATTCAACGCGGCGACCGCGTTGCGATCCTGTCCGAGAACCGACCCGAGTGGTCGATCGCGGATTTCGCCTGCCTGACGAGTGGCGTCACCGACGTGCCGCTGTATCCGAGCCTTCCGGCCGAGCAGATCGGCTATCCGCTTCGTGATTCCGGCGCCGTCGCGATCTTCGTGTCGACCGCGGAGCAGGCCGCAAAGATCGCCGCGATTCGGGACGAGGTCCCGCTGATCAAGACGGTCATCGTATTCGACGCCTCCGCCGCGAAGCATGCAGACATGACGTTCGACGCGCTCGAGCAACGCGGCGGCGCCGGTGACTCGCCGGCACGTGCCGCCGAATTCCGCGCCGAAGCGCTCCGCGTCCAGCCGAATGACCTCGCAACCATTCTGTACACGTCCGGCACCACCGGCGCGCCGAAGGGCGTGATGCTGTCGCACGACAACATCCACTCCAACGTCGCCGCCACGCGGAACGCTCTCGTTATGCGCGGCGACGACGTGTCGCTGAGCTTCCTGCCGCTATCGCACATCCTGCAGCGGATGGGCGACTACTGGTTCTTCACGACAGGAACGTGCATCGCGTACGTGGACTCGTTCGATCTCGTGCCGCTCGCAATGTCGCAGGTGCGCCCGACCATCGCCATCTCGGTGCCACGGCTGTACGAGAAGATGTATGCGCGCGTGCTCGAGAACGCGCTCGCCGGTGGCGCGGCGAAGAAGCGCATCTTCTTCTGGGCGCGCCGGGTGGGGGATCGATGGGCCGATGAGAAGCTCGCTGGTCGCGAGCCGGGTGGACTGCTCGCCATGCAGTACTCGATCGCGCAGCGACTCGTGTTCTCGAAGCTCAAGGCACGCACGGGCGGACGCCTTCGCTACTTCGTGTCGGGCGGCGCGCCGCTCGCGCCGGAGATCAACAAGTTCTTCTATGCGGCAGGGCTCATGATTCTCGAGGGCTACGGTCTCACCGAGACATCACCGGTCATCGGCGTCAACACGCCGGAGAACTTCCGCATCGGAACGATCGGCAAGCCCATTGACGGCGTCGAGGTCAAGATCGCGGAAGACGGGGAGATACTGACGCGCGGACCTAACGTCATGCGGGGCTATTACAACCAGCCCGACGCCACGCGAGATGCCATCGACGCCGAGGGCTGGTTCAAGACAGGCGACATTGGGGTGATCGAGGACGGATTCATCCGTATCACCGATCGCAAGAAGGACATCATCGTCACAGCCGGCGGCAAGAACATCGCGCCGCAGCCGATCGAGAACACGGTCAAAACGAACAAGTACGTCTCGCAGGCTGTCATGATCGGCGACAAGCGCAAGTTCCCCGTCGATGCTCGTGGTGCCTAACTGGGACAACCTGGAGAAGTGGGCGAAGATCAAGAACATTCTCTGGACTGAGCGCGCGCAACTGCTCGCGATGCCGACCATCCAGGCGAAAATGGACAAGGAAGTGCGGTCACAGTTCGAAGGGCTCGCGCACTTCGAGACGCCGAAGAAGATCGCCTTGCTCGAGCACGACTTCTCTGTCGACTCCGGCGAGCTGACGCCGACGCTCAAGGTCAAGCGCCGGGTGATCGACAAGAACTACAAGTCGGTCATCGACGGTCTGTACGTCGACTGAGCGACGGCCCCTGAGTCGCGCGGCGTCGAAGCGCTGACCCCGATCGTTCGATGTTCATCGAGCTCGTGGATTCTCTGCGCTGTCTCGAGCCACATGAGGAGACGTGGCTCGTCGCGTCCGTCAGTCGCATGGATGGTCGCGATATCGTCGACGGCACGCTGGGATGCCCGATCTGTCGGCGAGAGTACCCCATTCGCGAGAGCGTGGGCTGGTTCACGTCCGACGGCCGCGCCGCAACCGGCCGCCTAACGCCGCTCCGCGCCGCAGATGATGACGATCGACTCATGCGAGCCGCCGCGCTGCTCGGCCTGGCGGACGCCGGCGGCATCGTCGCGCTCGGCGGACCGTGGACGGAAGTCGCCAACCGGCTGCCGGCGTTGGGAGTTGCGCACGTCGTCGTCCTGAATGCGGCGCCCTCCGACGAGCATCCGCAGGAAGTCTCGGCGCTCGTCGTCGACGATCGGCTACCGTTCCGCCAGGGCGGCCTGCGCGGCGTGGCGCTCGGCGGAGACACCGCGACGTCCACGCTCGTGTCCTCGGCCGCGACGGTGCTGCGAAGCCGCGGCCGGCTCGTGGCGCCGTCGGACGTGGCTGTTCCGCCGGACATCACGGAACTGGCGCGCGACGCGGCTGACTGGGTTGGTGAACGAGCCGTCGTGGCATCGCCGCCGATCGCGCTCCGGTCATCGCGTCGTTAGGCATCGCGGCCGTTGAGGCGCGTCAGCCAGAGCGCCGGCGATTGTCATCCCGAGCGTCACCCGTGTCATCCCGAGCGCGGGAGCCCGCGCAGCGGGCGCGTGAGGGATCTTCTCGAACGTGCTCGTGGCTTGACTGGCTGCGATGGCATCACAAAAGGTCCCTCGTCAGGCACCCGCCTGCGGCGAGGCTCCCGCGCTCATCCGGATACACACCACGTTATCGCGCCAATCCAGCCACGCGCGCGGCGTCGAGGCGATACCACACCGAACTGGGGACTGGAACACGCGAGCTCGGCGACGCGAGAATCAGAGTCGATCCCGCCGCGCTGGCAGTGCGCGTGAACGGCTGCCCTGGCGCGAGACCGATGGCCGCCGCCTCGGCGTTGCCTGTACCGGGAACAAGCGTGAGCGCTCCGCCGGTCGCGAGATCTGCTCGGCCCGATACCGTAATCGGTGCGCGATTCGTGTAGTTGGCGGTGAGCTCGAACGACCCCGGTGCCAGCACGAGGTCGACCTGCGACGCGCCCGCGAACGACGTCGAATCTATCGGGGTGGCGAGCACCCAATGACCCAGCACGCTGGTCGTCGGAGCCCCGCTGTCGCTGAGCGAGCGGGTTTGCTGCACCTGTGGTGCAAGCGGCGGATCCGGCAAGCCCCAGCGTCAGGGCGAACATGATGTGTGAACGCGTTCGTGAAAGCATTCGGCTGCCTCCTCGAGTCTGGCCAGCCTGAAGTGCAGAAACCACGCCCGCTCGCCTACTCGAAGCGGCGCGGCTGCGGTCGTCATTCCGAGCGGGGTTGTCATTCCGAGCGGAGCCGCGAAGCGGCGGAGTCGAGGAATCGCGACCACACGGGTAGAGGGCTCTCCACCAAGACGCGAAGGATTCCTCGACCCGTGGCGACCCGCTGACGCTCGCTCGGAATGACACCAGCCGCTCGGAATGACAGCCCGCCTCTAGCTGCGAGAGAGACGCAGCTCGTCGACGTTCACGTCGGGCGGCTGTGTCACCGCGTAGAGCACCGCATCGGCCACCGCCTGTGCGCTCAGCATCTGTGCGCGAGGAGTGAACCCAGCTCGATTGTCCGGATCAATGGCGTCCCACACCGGTGTGTCGACCGGTCCCGGTGAGACGAGTGTCGCACGCACACCCGAGCCGCGCGTTTCCAGGCGAAGTACTTCGTGCACGGCACGCATGCCGTGCTTGCTCGCGGCATACGCAGCGTTCTCAGGAAACACGGTGCGATCCACCACGGATCCAATGGACACGATGTGTCCACTCCCCCGCGCGCGCATGCCCGGCAGGAACGCTCGGACGAAGCGCACCGGTGCGACGAGGTTCGTCTCGAGATCGGTCGAGAACGCAGACGGATCGAGCGAGTCTATCGTCGCGAGATTGAAGGCGCCGGCGTTGTTCACCAGCACATCGGGCGCGCCGCCGAATGCGCCGTCGATGATCTCAACGGCGGACACGACGTCGGCCACGATCGACACGTCACATGCGATCGCCAAACCGCGCCCGTCAGAGCGCTCCGCCACCTCGCGCAACGGTATCTCGTTCCGTGCGATGAGTGCTACGCGCGCGCCCGCGTCGATGAGTGCCTGCGCAATCGCGCGCCCGATCCCGCGAGACGCCCCGGTGACGACGGCGGTCGTTCGCGTTAGGCGATCAGCGCCCATCGTACTCGACATAGTTGTTCTCGGTTTCCCACAACCGCAGGCGGCGCAACTGCCCCGGTGACACATGGGGCTCGATCGCCTTCCAGCATGCGACCACGATATTTTCCGCGGTCGGGTTGATGCCGCGCATGAAATCGACGTCGAGGTTCATGTTGCGGTGGTCGACGCGATCGATGACCTCGCGCTGCACGATCGCCCTGAGCGCGCCGAGGTCGATGACGTAGCCGGTGCGCTCATCGATCCGGCCTTCGACCGCGACCTCGAGGACGTAGTTGTGCCCATGCCAGTTCGGGTTGTTGCACTTGCCGAACAGCGCGGCATTCTCGTCGTCGGAGAGTGCGGGGTTGTGGATCCGGTGCGCGGCGTTGAAGCGCAGCCGTCGCGTGACGGTGACGATCGGCATCAGGCGATCAACGGAAAGAGAGCGGTGTCGGGAAAGTTCGAGATATTCGACACACGCCCGCTTGAGACGGCGCGTGTGTGTCCGTAAACTTGGGCTTGCGAACGCGAGAAAGCCCCGCGGACTTCCGCGGGGCTTTCAAAGGTGGAACGAAGAGGGTTTTTTGAAGCCCAGTCGAAAATTAAGGTCCGCACCGTGCCTTCGTCTTCCCCGCACTGGGGCGTGGCGTCAACACAGATATTGCACCCGCTCGAAGGACTTGTTGGCTCAAAAACAATGTCTCTTCGCCCCTAGCGATTTGCGTTCGCGATAACTCGGCGAATTGCTGACGCAAAGTACAGGCAGATCAGAACCCGGTCAACTCATGGATATTGGCATACTCGCGGCACTCGCAATGCTCGTGCTCTGGGCAATTGGCACCTTCGTCTACGAGGCACCTGGCTGGATTCACCTGCTATTGAGTGCGGGCGTGTTTCTGGTCATTTATCGCATCGTCGTGCGTGGAACGCCCAACGTCGATACGACGACCAAGAAGGAGTGACCGGCACAAACGCGTTCGCCTGGACCGCGCACCACTGGACGTACGGCATCCTCGAGACGGTCGATGCGGCCGGTCGGAAAAACACGCGCACTCGCGAGCGACCCAACGTCAATTGACGTTAGGCGGCCGCGAAAGTGAGCGGTCTTGTCGGTTATGACTTCGGTCGCTTCCCCTTCCCGTCGTAATCCAGGACCGCCGTGCGCCGCTCGACTTCACGCAGGCGGTAGCAATCCCACACGAACTGCGCGCGGATCCAGAACTCCGCCTCCACACCCAGTGCCGCCTCGAGCTGTAACGCTGTCTCGGCGGTGATCCCTTCTTCGCCACTCAGGATTCCGCGTATCTTCGATACCGGTACGCCCATGCGCTGCGCAAGCGCGGCCTGCGTCAGCCGACCGGTCTTGATGAATTCCTCGCGCAGAATCTGCCCTGGACGCTCGGGCGGTTGCGATGTGGGAACGCGGACAGAAAGGATCACGCGAGGCGCCGTTGAGGTTTCGATCGACCGTTGGATCGACGGAAAAGGATTGTGGCGCAGCCTAGGCCGGTACGGAAGGGCTGGCGCGCGGTGATCCGAGCGTTCGGGCTGGTTGTCCTGTCCGCGATCGTGGCCGTTCCGCTGTCGTTCTTTGTGGCAATGCTCCTGACGCCGGTCCTCTGGCGCCTGGAAGGTGTGATCGGCATAGAACTCGCCGGCCACTCAGGGCCGGCCGACTGGATCATCGCAGCGATCTTCGGGCTCTTCACCGTCATGCTGTCAGTTATCCTACTCCGTCTGACCGGTGCCCGCGGGACAGTTTCCGCGCCGCCATCGGCGATTACCACTCCGCCCACGCACGGAGACGGTTGAGGCCTGCGGCGATTCCTAGGGATTGCAACCTCGTCGCACCCCAGTCATCATCGCGAGGGCAGCGAACCCGATAGCGGAGTCATACGGAGCAATAATGCGCAGAGTATGCGTTGCCTTCACCGCAATAATTCTCGCCGCGACACTCGGCATCACACCTGTGCACGGGCAGGTGCGCGCCGATCCTGGCGTTGTGATCGGCGGACGAATTGCCGTGCGCGTGAACGTCACGCTCGCCGATGAAGAGACGCCATATTCGCCGGTTCGCGGTCTCACGCTTGCGTTCACACGGCCGGCGTCGGACACGGTGCTCGGACGCACCGACGAAGCGGGTGTCGTCACCGTACTGCTGCCGCCCGGCAACTACACCGTCAGTGCGCCGACGCCATACTCGTGGAAGGGCGCGTCGTACACGTGGACCCTGCCCATCGCCGTGCGGGCAGATATGCAGTCCATTGATTTGAACCGGTCCAACGCGCGCGTAGGCGGAAGCCCGACGCGCGTGACTCAAGCGGAGCCACCGGCGCAGGCACAAAGCGCTGGCGATGTCGGACCCGTGCCTACCGGTTCACGAAGCCGTGACAACAGCACGATCCGCTGGCTCTCGATGGAGGCCGGAGCCGAAGCAGGCCTAACGCAGCTTGGCAACGGACGCGGGTCCGACGCCGGATTTGGTGGTACTGGTTCGTTCGTCGGGGGACTCGGGCCCGTGGCGCTCGCGCTCGGCTACCGCTACACACGAATCCCGTACGAGAACGACCTGGACCCGGCGAGTCTGGCCAGCGGCAGCGTGGAGGTGCGTTATCATCTGCGGCCCGGCGCAGCGCCGATCCGACCGTACCTCGGCGTGGTGGGCGGCTTCGGCGATTGGCACGACTCGGAATCTCTCACGAACGACAAGTCGACGTTCCGGATGTTGGGCGGCACCGTCGGCGCGCAGTTCGGGCTCGCCACGAGCGTGCGGCTGCACGTCGCCACCACGGTGGCCGGGACGAACATCAAGGAATCGTCGCAGACGAGCACCGGGCTATTTGCCGCGGCGAGCATCGGCCTGACGTTCGACATCTTCTCGCCGGCGCGGTAGGCGGTCCCGGCGCGCGGCGGCTGCCGCTGCTGCCCAGAGACGACGCGGGCGGAGCGAGGTTACCCCTACGGCGGAGTGGCGAATCACCCGCCGCCCTTGGCCCGTCGGTTGAGGTGCGTGCGCCGATCGTTGTACGGGTTTCCCCGCGGCCAATCCTGACCGGACACGGCCCTCTCCGCCGTAGAGGCAAGACCTACATGGGCAAGATGCCTGCCGCTGAGCTCGGCCGAATTCCAGGCCGGACCGATCCTCTGCGCACACTTCGGTACATCCGAGGTGTTCCGCGAAAGGCGTTAGGCGCGCGGGTGCCACGCGCGTCTGCCGATGGCGCTCGGCACGCGTGCCGAGCGCCGTCGTCGAGTTGCTCTTATGGGAAGTCGATGCAGTACGGCGGTCGCAGAATGCACCCACCAACAGGGATAATCGTTCGTCGTCCACAAGCCGAACGGCTGCTCGACCCAGTACGGCTCGGCGTAGGGCCGCGGGTCCATCCGAACACGAATGGTACCGCCCCAACCGCCGCCACCGACCGGTTTTACCCGGACCTGAACGGACTTGTTGAGTGACAGGCTGACCTCATCGCCCGTCACCTGGCCTTCGAACGCGTCATTGATGTCGACGTACCAAGCGACGAAGGTATCGTCCGGCGTGAGCGCATAGCAGGAAATCCCCATCCCCGGGCGACTGGTACCAACGATCCGTGTGCCTTCCTGCTTCAACAGCACGGAATTCCACTCGTCGTTCTCGATGTATGCGTAGGACTCGCAGTGAACGAGGTCCGTGCTCCCAGGCAATGTGCTCCAAATGTTGAATGCGCTAGTCACCCACGACCCCGAGATGTTTAGTGGGTCGAATTGCCGGGAAGCAGCAGCCGCCTTTGGCGACATCAGCATTGCGGCGCTTGGTGCCGTCGGCGGGTCGAGCGCCGAACAGGCGAGGGTCCCACTGAGCGTGACGGCAACGAGCGCGGCAAGGGCACTACGCATGACGAAACCTGCCTGTTGTTGGACGGGGCCACATTAACACCGCCTAACTGTTTTGGAAAGTCAAACGATTATCGCATGGGCCGTCAGTCGAATGCGGCCGCATATCGTCCCCGACCCGGCGAGCGGGGCGGTGCCTAACGCGGACCGGTCCAGGCCGAGCCTGGTCTGACGCGCCCAAGGTCGTCGCTGACATGGGGAACGCGTCTTAGTCGGCGACCGACGCCGCTCTCATAGGGAGACCGCGTCAGGGTCGCCGGATCCGGCAGGTGTTTTCACCGCGATTCCCCGCCCTCCGGGACTCACTTTGGACTCACCCTAACGGCTAAGGGGTGAGGCACTCAAAACGTGCCCCGACCCGGGGGCCGCGTTCACGTGAGTTCGTTGCGAAATGGCGGACGGCCCCCGAGTCCAGTAGCTTCGCGCTCCTCCCTCACGCCCTCCGCCCCCGCATGCGCTTCCGCTCCCTTCTCGGCGCCTCCGTCTTCTCTGCGCTCGCCTCCGTCCTTCCGGCGCAGGCGCCGGTCACCGCACCCGGGACGGAGCAGTTCACCGTGAAGTCGCGCGGCAACGGCGTCGAGTACGTCGTGCAGCTCTGGCTCCCGCCGGGACTCGATACGATGACCGTGCGCCCGCCCGTCTTCATCGTCACCGACGCCAACCTTGCCTTCCATACTGTGCACGAGACGGTCGCAATGCTCAGCATCGCGGGAGAAGTGGCGCCTCTCATCGTCGTGGGCGTGGGCTACCCACAGACTGACGGGCGCGGATACACGCCGGCATACGCGCTGAGTCGCACGCGTGACTACACGCCGACGAACATCGCCGAGATGCCGGGCGGCGGCGGAAGCGCAGCCTTTCTCGCCTTCCTCAAGGACGAGCTGGTGCCGATGGTCGAGACGAAGTATCGCGCCGACCCCACGCGGCGCGGGCTCGGGGGACACTCGTTAGGTGGGCTCTTCTCGACGTACGCTCTCCTGCACGAGCCGGGACTGTTCACGCGCTACTGGATCGGCTCACCGTCGCTCTGGTGGGACAAACAGGTTGCCTTCTCCTGGCTTCCGGAGGCGAAGAAGCGGAGCGTGCAGCCGTCAGGGCGCGCCTACCTCACCGTCGGCGCCGAGGAGAGCGACGTGATGGTATCGCCGATGCAGCGGATGACGAGGGAGCTCACGCACAGCTTCCCCGCACTGCGCGTCGGCTCACAGGTCTATGAGAACGAGAGTCACGGCTCGGTCGTCGGCGCCGCCATCAGTCGCTCGCTGCGATTCCTCTACGGGGAATTTGGGCGTCCGACGGTGGCGCTCTCGCCTGCGGCTCGCACCCAGTACATCGGGGACTGGAAGTCGCCGATGATGACAGTGAGCGTGGGGCCATCGCTTGCCGGACTCGAATTGTCGTTCCAGTACACCGGGCTGACGATGCGGACCCCGCTCAAGGCGGCGTCGCCCGATACGCTATTCAGCGCCGGGGCGGTGTCGTCGCAATTCATCGCGGTGCGCGATGCGAAGGGGAAGGTGACCGCGCTTCGCGGGACGATGCTCGGCGTCACGCAAGAGTACACGCGCGCCACGGCGAAGTCGCGGAAGTGATGACGCCATGCGCTGGCCGTGACGGACCTCCTGTGAGCGCCGGAGATCCGCCTGACGCGGATTGCTTGGGGGCCGCGAGAGGCTCACCGCTCCAACAGCGCAGTCGTTTACGCTTCGCTCTAAATCTCCCAGTTGGACAGCACGATCCCGCGCTCGGCACGCGGTTCGGGATAGCCCGCGAGCGCCATGCGCAGATCCGTCCACCGGACCCGCGCGCCCATCGCCACGAGCCGCGCGTAGGCGTCGACGTACTCGCCCTGCACGCGAAACGCGACGCGACGCGTCCCGCTCCGCCGGGCGTAGTCCATGAGCGCGCGGCAACACGCATCGAACCGCGCGGGATCGCTCACCACCATCTTCAGCACGCGCAGCTCCTCGCGCGTGCGACCCTCGACGAGCGGCGCCGTATGACACAGCGCGAACCCGATGAGTCGGCCCGTATCGCGGATGAGCAGCGTGTCACCTAACGACAGTGCATCCGTGAGCGTGATCTCACGCGTGTAGTCGTACCCCGCCACGAGCGCCTGCGTCAGCGCCAGGCACTCCGCCAGCACATCGTCCTTGTCGCGCGTCGAGAGGCGGCCATAGAGCTGCGCCGGCGCGTCGCCGCTCGCCGCATCGAGCGTGAGCGTCACGGTCAGGCGCGTCGGGAGGAAGCCGAGGCCGGAGTAGAAGCCGATGTTGTCCATCGTGCGCGGCATCGTCTCCAGGCCAATGACCGTGGACGCTCTCTCGGTCAGCCACCGCACGCCCGCGCGCACGATCTCTTTCCCCAGGCCCCCGCCCTGCCACTCCGGCCGCACCGCGAGTGGGCCCATCCACCCTTCAATCCCCGAATGGTGCGCGATGTTGAAGGCGACGATCTCGTCACGCTCGCCACGCCACACCATTGCTCCTGAACCGGCATCGTCGATCGCATAACGCCAGATGGCCGGATTGAGGAATGGCACCCGCACGCCGACCATGCCATCGCGACGGTAGCGCTCCGTGAACGCGTCGCTGAAGACCTGATTGAGTGCGGGAACGTCAGCGAGCCGCACGGGATGCGGTCCGTCAGCATGACGAGCGGTCTTCCAATCGCGCGCCGTCGCCATCAGCTCGCAGCCTCGATCCGCTCGTACATGTCGTCGCCCATCTCGTCCGTGCCGGTCGGCAACTCGAGCTCCAGCCGGTCGCTCTGTGTCACGACCGACGCTCCGGTTTCCTCATCGTAGCGCACGCTGATGATCTGATCCAATCCCTCGCGCACCGACTCGATGTGCGTGATGAGAATGACCTGCTCGAACCGATCCTGCAACCGGCGCAGCAGCTCGACGACGTTACCGCGACGCGACTCGTCGAGGGAGCCGAACACTTCGTCCAGCACGAGGAGCGAGAACTGCTGACCGGCGCGCTCGGCGATCATCTGGGAGATCGCGAGGCGGAGGACGAGGTTCGCGAGGTCCTCCTCGCCTCCCGAGATCACCGGCTTGGGGATGCCGTCCTCGAGCACGAGGACGTTGTAGTTGTCGTCGAGCTCCAGCTCGGAATATCGAGCGTCCGTCAGGTCGTGCAGGAACGCGCTCGCAAGCTCGGAGAGCTCGGGACGGAGCTGAAAGTTCAGATCGGTGCGGAGATCCGAGTACGCACGATCGAGCTCATCATGAAGGCGACGGTCGACCTGCAACGCGTCGAGCTTGCCTTGCGTGCGCTCGAGCTCCTGCCGCGACTTCTCCGCGCCTTCCAGCGCCGAGCGTGCGGCGTTCGCGTCGCCCTGAGCCGACGCCGCGGCAACTTCGGCAGCGCGAGCGTTGGTAGCCGCGGTCTCGTACGCGGTGCGCAGGGCGGCGTAGTCAGTCTCGGAGAACTCGACGCTCTGACGACGCTCGCGGAGCCCGGCGAGTCTGTCGCGCAGCGCGCCTAACGTGGCGCTCACACGCGCGCGCTCGATCTCCAGCTGCGGTGCACGGTCGATCTGCGCGCTGAGCCGAGTTGCACGCTCGTTCAGCGGAACGAGACGCTCCACCTCGCGCCTGAGCGACGCGTGCTTCGCGCCATCATAGCCGGGCGGAATGGCCGCAAGGTCGCGCCGCACGACGTCATGCCGCTGCTCCTTGGCGCTGATGTCCTTCGAGAGCTGCGTCAGCTCCTGCACCGCGGCCTGCACCTTCGCCAGTCGCCGCTCGAGAGCACCAACCTCGCCGGTGAGCGCGCGACGTGCCTCGTCGAGCTGCTTCACCTCCTCGGGCATCTCCTCCAGCTGGTCGAGGCGTGTGTTGTAGAAGCGGCCGTCGACGGCGATGGTCTCGAGCTGGTCGTCGAAATGCTCGAGAACACCGCGGTAGTGCTGATCGAGCGGCCGCGTGCACACAGGGCAGGTGCCCTCTTCGCCGAGATCGACGATGCGGTCGCGCTGCGCCTTGAGCTCCGCGTACTGGCGGCGCAGCGCGTCACGCTTCGTCTCCGCTTCCTGCCGGTCGCGCACCCACTCGGTACGCCGCGCTTCGAGGTGGCCGAGACTCTCTTCGAGCTCCTTGCGCTTGGCCTCGACCGCGATCGTCGCCTCTTCCTCGAGGATCGGCGCATTGAACACCCGCGCGCGCCGCTCTCGCAGGCGCGTGAGCTCATCGCTCAGCGAGCGCTCGGTCTCGACGAGCGTCTGCCGTCTCCCTTCCTCGCGCGCCAGACGCTCGTAGCGCTGGAACTCCTCGGCGATCTGCGAGAGCGGCTGCAGCTCGGTGGCCAGGGCCTCGAGCTCCGCGCTTGCGGCGCTCACGCCGGCAAGCTCACGCGTCACGCGATCGGATTCGCGGGCCAGTCCCGCTTCCTCCGCCTCCGCCACGCGGAGCTCCGCGAGCAGTTCCTGGAGACGATCGCGCTCTTTCTGTGCGCGCTCCCAGCGCGGCGTTAGGTCGGCGAGCACCGCCTCGCGCTCACGACGCGCCTTCTCGGCTGTCGCCGCCGCCTGACGCGCTGCCGCGAGACGGTGCTCCGAATCAGCGAGCACACGCGCCACGACGTCCGGATCGGGCATCGCGCCGCGCAGGCCGGCGGTTTCGGCCGAGATGAGGCGTCGACGCTCGCGGACGAGCTGCTGCGCGGTTCTCAGCTTCTCGTAGCCGAGTACGCGGGAGAGGAACTGTGCGCGCTCGGACGGCCCCATGGCCGCCATCACGTTCAGCTCCTTCTGCCCCGTGAAATACGTATTGAAAAACTCCGAGCGCGACATGCCGAGCCGGCGCTGCAGCAGCTCGTTGACGCCGGTGATCGTGTTCGCGATCGGCTGCGAGCCGCCATCGAGGTACAGCTCGGAATTCGTTAGGCCGCGGATGATGCGGTAGCGATGACCCGCGAGCTCGAAGTCGAGCTCCACGCGTACCGGCGAGCGCGGCGCCGCGCGCGTGAAGCGGATGGAGTCGCGCGTACCGCGAGTCGCGGAATTGCCGTACAGCGCCCACGCGATGGCTTCGAGCAGCGTCGTCTTGCCGGAGCCGTTCGTGCCGATGATGCCGGTGAGGCCCGTCTCGAACGTGACGACGGTGTCCGCGTGCTGGCGGAAATTCTGGAGCTGAAGCCGGTGGAGTCTCACGGCGTGGTCGTCACTCGGGCGCCCCGATACCGACTGGCGTCGTCGCTTCGATCGTCTCAGCCTCACGCAGGTAGTCGAGGCCGAGCGTCACCAGGCGATCGCGGTCGATGTCCGAGGTCATGACGCGCCGCTGCAGATGATCGCGCACCGTGTCGGCGAGCGATGGGCGCCGGCCTGGGCCACCACTGGCGACCGTGCGAATGATCTCGGGTCGACGCGTGTCGAGGTGATAGTGCAGCGCGCGCCGCTTGAGCTCACGCAGCGCCTTGTGATCGAGCTCGCGCGCGATGTGGCGCGGCACGTCGCGCACGACCTGACGCACGATCTTGTCATCGATACCGCCGCTGACGCGGGCCACACCCGCCTGGATCGCGGCGTCGAGATCGGCCGACGACATCCCCCGTGCCGCGATGATCGGCAGGTCGACGAGCGGTCGCGTCGCCGGAAGGAAGTGGAACTTCCGCTTCTCCGTCGCGATGTCGTACTCGATCATGCCCTTGCCCGGCAGCTTCACGGTGCGCTCTTCCGTCAGCTCGCTCCACACGTTCACACTCGTGTACTCCATGGAGCCCGAGTAGTACATGTTAGGCGCGACCTGTCGGTACACGTGGTAGTGGCCGAGGGCGACGTAGTTCCACCGCGGCGCGTCGATCTCCTCCACCGTGATCTCGACGGTCGAACGCTCCTGCGCTACCGCGTCAGCGGGCAAAATCCCCGGGAGCTCGCAATGGATCACGAGCACGTTGTGCTTCGCCGCGGGGTCCGGATCCAGCACCGGATGATCCTTCAGCGCGTCCGGCACGGCGAGAATCGAGAGCTCGCGATCGGGGAACGAGAGCCGCTCTGGCTCGCCGTAGACGACATGGATGCCGAGCGGCGTGAAGAGCCGCAGGATGCATCCCATCTCGCTGGACTTCGGCGTGTCGTGGTTGCCGGCGATCATCACGATGATCGCGTCAGGCAGCCCCTGCTTGAGTCGGCTGAACTGCTGAAACGCGTGGACGATCGCGGTGTTCGTCGGGCGCACCGCGTGGAACACGTCTCCGGCGATCAGGACAATGTCGGGCGCGACCTCGATGATCTTGTCGATGGCGCGCTTGAACGCCATCGCGACGTCCCATTCGCGCTGATTGACGCCGGTCGGCGTCTGCCGCTGATACTGGCGGAAGCCGAGGTGCAGATCGGAGATGTGAATCAACCGCATAAGCCAAATATAGGCCGCAACACGCCTTACGACAGCCGCTAGGGCACTGCCCGCACCCACTGGGTGACCTTCATATGGACCCGCATCGCGTCGGCGGTGCTGCCGCTGTTCGGGGTGACGACAGACCGGACGATGTAGGTCATGCGTGCATCGTTGATCCAGCCGCGACGCCGGTCGATAACCAGCCCTCCGGTCATGGACCCGGACATGGTCATCGTCGCCCAACCGTCTTTCGACGACGGCGGCCGACTCAGAATCCCGACCAGGGACACGTACGCCCGCTCACCGTTGCGCGACAGCGAGTCGAGTCGGAACGTCGCCTGCAGCTTGCCAGCGTTCTTCGCGTCGCCCGTGGCCCCGAGCGGTGCCATCATCACCCGCGACCAGCGAGCACCGACTTCGACGGTGCTGTTCGGCAGCGTCGCGGGCATCTGCGCGAAGAGCGCATTCAACTCGGCGCTGCCATCCGCGCCGCCGTCGACGACTTCCGTTGCGCCGTCGGGTGCAATGCGAAGACGCACCCGCTTTCCCTGCATCGCGCGGCGCGTTTCTGTCGCGACGGTGAGAGAATCGGCGCCGCTACTCGACGCGGCGACGGAATCCGTGGACGTGAGCAGAATGCTCGCGTCACGGTCGCGCCGCTCGACGAACGTGCGCGAAATGACGAGCAGCGTCGTGACGACCGTCGCCGTGGAGTCGCCCGCGCCCATGCGCGTGGTGCCCGACATCTCGACGCGCTGATCGAGTCGCATGCGCAGCGTCTCGCCAACCGGCGGCTCGATGCGCAGCGACACCTGTTGCGCGCCCACCGTCGCACTCCGGGCCACGCATGCGATGGAGAGAGCGACAGCGACGCGCGTGGCCGCGACTGCGCGGCGGTACTCAGAATCCGTACGGGTCATCCCCGGGAGTGGTGCGCAACGGTTGCACCGGCGTACGCGTCGGCTGGCGCGGCGGGACAATGCGTCGGAACTGTCCCGCGAAGAACGTCTTCACGTCTTCCGGCCGCTCGTGTAGTGTCGCGTTGCGCGCACGGATGACTTCCTCTTCGGTCGCGATGGCGATGACGTCTTTCACCCAGCCTAACGTGATGCCTGCATCGAGCCGGCGCAGGGACCGCACCACCGCGTGCTCCAGCGTGACCTCCGCCGCCTGCGGATAGCGCTCCGCGCCCTCGCGACCAAGCATCACGGCGGGACGCGGGAAGCGGACGAAGATCGGCTGCGTGAAATGGGGGTGACGCACCATCAGCTGTCCCTTCTCGAGCGTCGCCAGCTTCGTTCGCGTGGATGGACTGAGCACCGCGTACCCGGGCGTCGCGAGCTCGTCCGAGTCCATGCGTCCATAGAGCGCGGTTCCCGAGTTCCCGACGACGCGTCGATGCACCTGTGAGCGGAACTGTTGCGCGCTGAACAACACGAGCCCGAGGTATCGGCCGCGCTCGGATATATCGAGCAGCATCTTCCGAACGTAGGTGTCCTGACCGTCACCGGGTGCGTACTTGTTCAGCTCATCCACGAACACGATCACGTGCTTCACGCCCAGGTCGCGCCGCTCGAGATGCTCGCGGAGTTTCGACACGACGCGCGCGAAGATCAGGTCCTGCGCGTCTTCCTCGAGATTCGCGACGTCCACCACGTACACCGCGCGGTCCGCGAAGTTGCCGAACGGCAGGTCGCTCACGGTGCCGTCGTCCGTCACGAGACCGGCGCAACGCGTAGAAATGTTCGACAGGCGATTCCGGACTTTTCGGATGGTGGCGACGTGGTGTGTGCGCCAGCTCTGGTCGTCCTTGGCCTCGAGCGCGCGCAGCACGTCGCGGAACCACTTCTCGAGATCGGAGAACGACTGCACGCGATAGCGCGTGGCGCCGAGGATGTCATCGCTGAAGTCCTTGTCGATGACGCGCTCCTTGATGAAGTCGATGAGCGCGTCCGCCTTCGCGTCGATGTCATCCTTGTTGAGCAATACCTCGGCGAACTGCAGCACTTCGCGCAGTCCCCACGTCAGCGGCGTGACGTTCTCGAGGAGCGCCTCGTTCGACCGCAGCGTGTTGAGCGAGAACCCCTTCGCGTTGTACGGCGCGAAGTATTCGACGTTCTCGAACGGCCGCGCAGGGACACCGAGCTTCTCGTACAGGTCGCGGTCGCGATCATCGAGCACGCCCGGCTGGTCGAGGAAGCAAAGGTCCGGACCTTTGACGTTGAAGCACACGGCGGCGATGGAGCCGCGGCTGGCCGGAAAGTGCGTGAAGATCGACGAGAGCAGCCACTCGACGGCGCTCGTCTTCGTGGCGAGGCCGGATACGCCCGTGATGTTCAGGTGCGCGGCCTCGGGTCCGACGAGGAAGTCGGCGTCGAGGTAGATCGCGGAGTCGGTGCCGCCCGCGCGGTACACGCCGATTGGAATACCGGTGTGATGCCCGTCGCGCAGGTAGCCGTCCATCCGGAGCGCGACGGCCACGTCTTCCTCGGTCGCGAGAAAGACCTGACCCATCGGCACGGGTTGCAGCGGCTCGTCCGGAATCTGACGGAGTACCGCCGCGGTGTAGAGGCGGATCTCGGCTCGGTCAGTCGCGGCGAATCCCGCGCTCTGCGGCGTGCCGTCGTGGCCAATGACGTCGTGCAGCGGCGATGCGAGGTCCGTGTAGCTGAACCCCTCGACGACAACGCCGTACACGTGTGGGATCAGACCATTCGCGACGCGTCCATCGACGCGCACGATCGTGCCGATCCCGACTGGAGATTCGAGCGCCGTCCAGAAATGAAATTCGTGCGGAGTGTTCGGGCGTCGTTCTGTCGCGACGACGCGTCCGAGGGCCGCGGGGATTTCTGACGGAGCGGACGGCGTGCCTGAGGGTGTATCTGTCACGACGGCGGGCGCGAAGGCTGAAGGAGGTCGAATGTCGTCGCGTTCGGTGGCTCGTGCAAACTACCGTTCGGTGGCAGGCGGCGGCCGTATTGCCAGGCACGGGGCTGACGGGCGATCGTCCGCATTGGCGCGTGCCGCCCACCGCACTGTCTACGTGCGCAGCGATCGCAGGAATTCTTCGCAGTCCCGAATGCCGTAGACCATCTTGTCCCACCGTCCGTCGGGAAGCGACAGCGGCATCAGCTCAGCCAGGATCCAGCGCGAGATGAGGTTCGCCCGGTCAGCGATGTCCTTCTGCGCGTAGCCGCCCTCGGGAAACGCCATCTCGACGCGCAGCAGCCCCCACATCGGATCTCGGCCCGCGCAGTCGCGGACGCGAAGGTACCAGCTGGCGACCGACGTGCGATGATACGCATCGACGCGAAGCACGCTCGAGCGATGATAGAGCGGCAGCGACTGCACGACTCGCATCGCGGCGCCGGAGACGTAGAGCGTGCGGTGACTCTTGATCACCCCAATCGCGTTCGGCGCAGCGGCGATGCGGTTGCTCGTCGCGATGCTGCCGTCGATGAACAACGGAGCCGACTGGGTCACGCACCACTCTTCGGCGAGCTGTCGCTCGGCGCGATCGCGATCCCGTTTGACGGCATCGAGCGCATGTTGCGCGACCACGAACGGATGCGGGTCGGACGACGCCCAGCTCCCGCCTGATTGATTGGAGAGGGCGTCCGTCGTGTTCACCGGATCCCACCCGTGGTCGACGACCGCCTTCCACAGTGATGCCGGCACGAGGTCGCGCGGGATGTAGAGCCGACCGCTGCAGGCCGGGCGCTTCCACGTCACCATACGCCTCAGGACACGCTGGCGCACGACCGCCGCCACGCGCCCGTACACGATCGGAATGCCGTCGCAGTAATGAACGACCTTGCTTTCCTGCGTGCCGTCGAGAAATGCCTCGAAGCCTGGCGTCGGCGGGTCGAAAACCCGCAGCGCGCGCACGGTTGTACTCTCGATCACATCGGAGCTGACGACTCGTGGTGGCTCCGGCGGGGTGGCGGTCGTCTCAAGTGAGGGACCGAGGTCGTGCAGCGCTGCCGGGTCGTTCCGAAACAGTCGCAGCGCGTCGCGAAATCCTGCATCCGCTACGGGAGCGGTCATCATGTGGCTCCTGCAGCGGTCGATACTGTACCAAAGAACCGACACCGGCGCGGCGATCCCGCGCGAGGTGTCTGCATCGCACGTGTGCCGTTCGCGGAAGTTTCGCTCATGAAGCGTTTGGCGCTCATCGCGACCATCCTAGTGGCCGCCGCTGGGTGTGACAAGGCAAAGACGTTGATCGGACTCGGGCGTCCACCAGAGCCCGATGGTCCGCCGCCGGAGGCGCGCCTCGATCTCTCCCGGCGCCCCGACATCGTGTTCCAGCTTTTCGGGGAGCGCGATGACGCACGCATGGTCCCCATCGCCGCAGTCATCGATGGCGTGCTCAAGCCCATCGAGCTCACCGCGAGCGGCTGGCGTGAATTCGACGGGATGTACACGCGCTCGAGCAAGAGCTACACGATGTACCAGGACGGCGCGGCGATCGGCGCGGTGCGGGTTCGTCGCGGCATGTGGGAGCGCGTGGACGAGCCGCTCTACTCGTTGCCCGGCTGTAAGCTCGTCACGCCACTATCGGCAGTCGAGCTCGAGACCGACGCGCGTCTGAGCTACACCGTGGAGGCACTCGCTGCGACCTCCGGCGTCATGGTGCGCCCAAAGGCATCGGTGAAGTCGACGAAGGGTCTCGACGCACGCGCGCGTCGCATGGCATTCGACGTCGCGCGTTCCGCGGGGATCGACAGCGGTGCGCTCAGAGCCTCCGCGTTTCGCTCCATCGCCATCAACACCGGCGCGACGAAGTCACCAACGATCGTCGCGTCTTTTCTCGACCCGGAGTCGAGTGACAAGAACGGCTCGACGGCTCACGTATTCGCGCTCGCGGACGACGCGGGAAGCGGGTACCAGCCGACGTTCCGCCACACGGCGTCGGGCGTTGTCGGTGCGGCCGAGTTCCGGCGGTACATCGATCACCTGGACATGAACGGCGACGGGATCGACGAGATCGTGCTGGAAGGGTGGCAGTTCGCCGGCGAGACGTACGTGTCGGTATTGGGCTACGCGAACGGCGAGTGGCGGGAAGTCTTCCGCGGCCGCTCGAGCTGGTGCCTCGCGAAACCGAAACGCGCGACGGACTAGCGGGGCGCGGAAGGCGGACGGCGGCGCAGCCTAACGAGGCTGTGTGACCGCGACCAACAAGCCATCATACGCCGGAACGAGGATCGACGTGACGCGTCGATCATCCGCGATACGCGCATTGAAGTCGCGCAGCGCACGAACGTCGTCATCGTCGCCGCGCGCCTCGGCATTCGCGACGCGACCGCCGAGCAGCGCGTTGTGGGCCACGATCATCCCGCCGGGACGCACCAGGCGCAGCGCCCACTCGAAGTACGTCGCCAGTGGCGCGCGGTCGGCGTCCAGAAACACCAGATCGAACTCCTCACCATCCAGCGACGGCAATACGTCCAGCGCGCGTCCGCGACGCACCTGCACCACCGCCGCGAGACCCGCGCGCCCGACGTACCGTTCGGCGAACGCAGCGTGACGCTCGTCGCGCTCGAGCGTAATGAGCGTGCCGTCGCTCGGGAGCGCGCGCCCCATCCAGATGGCCGAGTATCCGCCCAGCGTACCTACCTCGAGCACGCGCCGTGCGCCCAGCGCGCGAAGCAATACCTGTAGAAAGCGGCCAGCGTCGGGCGAGATTGATGCGGGCGGCAGACCGGTGCGGTCAGCTTCCTCGCGCAACGCGCCGAGGAGCTCGTCTTCGGGCGCGAATAGCGTGACGATGTACTCGGAGAGGTGATCCACGCGAGCGCCCGCGGTTGAAGGCGGTTGAGGAAGCCCGCCTAACGTTTCGTCGGCCGGCTACTCGATACCGATGTCCCAGGCCTGCTCCAGATCCTTCTTCGAGTACGCGCGAAACGCCGTGAGCGTCTGCGTGCGCTGGATCGCCGTGACGTCGGGAAATCGCTCCGTCACCACCTGCGCGATCTGGTCGTACTCGGCGACCTTCACGATCGCGACGAGGTCCCACTCGCCCGAGACCGAGTACACCTCCTGCACGCCGTCGATGCTGGCGAGCTGCAGCGCCGCCTCGGGAATTCGCTTCGGGTCGGCCTTGATGAGCACGATGGTCGTGATCACTGCGCTTCCGGAAATGGGGGAACACCGAGGAGCCACACGCCGGCAATGCGATCCCGGCCATCGACGTCGATCAGGATATCTCGCGCGATGCGCACGGTTTTCGTCTGCCGCATCGCGCCAAGCCGAAAATGAATCGTCTGCTCCGCGTCGTCCGCCTCGGCCGCCAGGGCGGTGTTCATCTCGATGGAGGCGATGCCGTTGTCGTTGCCGCCCACCATGATGCGCCCTTCGGTGACCTCATTCGGCGGCACCAGCGCCGAACGCTTCCGGACCTCGGGCCAGACGGCGACTTCGACCCCGTGGACGGACCCGCCGTTGAGATCGAGAATGAGCCATGACCCATCGGTCCCTTCGATTTCCACCGAGCCGGACGCACCTTCGCTCGCGACGTGCGCGCGCAGGTTGGCGGTGAGGATGTCGGTATCGGTATCCCACCGATACTCCACGTCGCTCGGCGTTCCGTCCAATGGCTCCACCCGGACTGCGATGCTCACGGCATTTCTCCACCACGGGAGTGTCAATTTGCACGCTCGCTACGACCCGCGCACACCGATCCATTGCGGTGCGACGCCGAGAAACGCAAGCGGCGGCGCCGGCGCGGCAAAGATAGTAGACGCCTCGATGTGCTGACCAGACCACCACGGCGGGCTATACTTCCCGGCTCTCATACGATTTATCGCGCCGCGATACCGCGGCATCGACCGGCAAGGAGTCCACGTGGCAGAACGAGAAGCAACCGGAGTCGCGCGCAGCGCTCAGCACACGATACATGTGCTGCCCCACGCGCCCTACCTCATACCGCGCTTTCTCGCGCCAGCGCTGGAGCGTGTCGCCCCCGATGCGGAGGCCACACAGCTTCTCGTCATCACGCCGGACGTCGACACCTCGCTGGCGATCGCGCAGGTCGCGCGGTCCATCAGCGATCGGTCGTCGGCGCCGATTGTACCCATCACGTCGGCAGCCCGCGGTGGACGCCTTCTCGGGTCACGGGTCATTCCGGCCATCGCGGCGACGCCGGGGACACTCGTCTCCCTCCTCAAGGCATCGGCCGTGAAGCTCGAGGCCGTACGCACCGTCGTGATCGCGTGGGCCGACGAGCTCTACACCGCCCGCGAAGGCGAGTCGCTCGAGGTCGTGCTCGCAGAGCTGCCGAAAGAGGCGAGTCGAATCGTCGTGGCGGACCGGATGACGCCCGAAGTGGAGGCACTCGTCGAACGCCATCTGCGTCGCGCCAGCCGACAGGGCGTCGCGACCACAGAGGATCAGGCCGTCGCGGCGCTGCCGATCCGGTACGTCACGACATCGTCGTCCGGCCGGGCGTCTGCATTCCGCCGGTTGCTCGACGACCTCGATCCGCCATCGGTGATCGTGCTCGCGAGCGACCCAGGTACTGCCGATGAGGCGCGGGCGGCGGTCGCGTCTCTGGGCTACGAAGGCGACGCGAACATCCGCGTCGAGACGGAAGCGGTGGCCGAACAAGCCGCGTTGATCGTGCTATTCGATCTGCCAGCCACGGCAGATGAGCTGGTGAAGGTCGCAGCGACGGAGCCAGCGCAGGTCGTGGCGTTGGTGACGCCGCGTCAGGTTCCGGCATTGCGCCGTCTGACGTCAGGCGCTGTCGAGCCGATCGATGTGTCGCGCGCCGCCGCCAAGGCTCGCGCGAAGGACGAGCGACTCCGCGCCGCGCTTCGGGCCGAGTTGCAATCGGGATTTCCGGCGAGAGAGCTCATGGCGCTCGAGCCGCTCCTGTCCGAGTTCGATGGTGTCGAGATCGCCGCGGCCGCGTTGCGCCTCATGGAACGCGAGCGCGTGGACAACCCGCCGCCGCGGCGCGTGGAGTCGGAGAAGACGGTCGAGCGCACCGTCGAGAAGCCCGTCGAACGCGCGGAGCGCGGCCCGGAGCGGAGCGCGGAACGCGGAGGTGACCGGCCTCCCCGCTCGAGCGATCGTCCGGCACCCCGCGCGCCGCGCGGAGATGCCGGCTTTACGCGCGTGTTCCTCACCATTGGTGAGCGCGACGGCATCCGTCCTGGCGATCTGGTCGGCGCCATCACGGGCGAGTCGGGAATCACGGGCGATCGCGTCGGAAAGCTCGAGATTCGCGAAGGCCATACTGTCGCCGAGATCGCGAGCGCTGACGCAGCGGCCGTCGTCGAGAAGATGAACGGTCTCACGCTCAAGGGTCGGCAAATCACCGCGCGCATCGACGAGCGTCCGGCGTTCCGGCCGCGCGAGGGTGGTCGAGAAAGCGGCGGACGAGAAGGAGGGCGTGACAGAGGCGGCCCACCGCGTCGCTCGGGCCCGAGTGCTGGTGGCCGTGGCGGATTCCGCGATGCAGGCCGTGGTGGGCCGCGCGACGGCGCTCGTGGTGGGTCGCGCGAAGGCGGTCGTCCGAGCTTTGGGGCCGGTCGCGGGCGACCCGAGCGTGGACCGGCTCGCGGTCCTGCACGTGGACCAGGGCGCGGTCCTGGCGCGGATCGAGGGCCTCGCCGCGACGACGATGGGCCGCGCGGACGAACGGATTTCAGCGACCGTTCGAGCGAGGGCCGCGTTCCGCGCGCTACGCGTGAGCGTGAAGAGTGGACGGATCGCGCCGATGCGGTCCGCAATGCTCGTCGGCCACGCCGCGAAGAGACGTGACGTCGTTCCAACTCACCGGCGGTTGGATCGAAGTGATCGCCGGGGTCATGTTCAGCGGGAAGAGTGAAGAACTCATTCGGCGCGTCCGTCGGGCGATCATCGCACGCAAGCGCGTGCAGGTGTTCAAGTCACATCTCGACGGACGCTACGCCGGGATCTACGCGATTTCGAGTCATGACGGACGCACCGTCGAAGCGGTGCCGGTGGACTCGTCGTCGCAGATCTCGCAGTGCCTGGATCCGATGGCGCACGTCGTCGCGATCGACGAGGCGCAATTCCTCGACGAGTCGATCGTGGACATCACGACATCGCTCGCCGCGCGCGGAAGGCGAGTGATCGTCGCGGGTACGGACACGGACTTCCGCGGTGAGCCGTTCGGCCCGATGCCGAACCTGATGGCGGTGGCCGAGGTGGTGGACAAGCTGCACGCGATCTGCGTGCTCTGCGGCGCGCCGGCGAGCCGGAACCAGCGTTTGGTCGATGGGCGTCCTGCACGGTACAACTCGCCGGTGATCCAGGTGGGCGGCCACGAGTCCTACGAGGCACGCTGCCGGGCGTGCCATCAGGTGCCGAGGCGGGACGAGGATCAGGGCCGGCTGCTGTAGCAGCGGCGGGAACGGGGAACCGGGAACGGGGAACTGGGACGCCCCGCGTACACTGCGCGTGCTCCGGTTCCCAGTCCCTCCTCTCCGTTCCCCGTGGTGACGCCTCCGGAGCCCCAACAGTCTGTCTTACGGACTCTACCGTTACCAGACAGGCTCATGGGAATCGTCGCGGCGCTCATCAGGAGCCCCGAACAATTGCACCGCCTACGCGCCGCCATCCGCGGGCGCTATCCGGTGTCCGCCTGTGACGGTTGGGACGCAGTGCGCCGGCTCTGCGACGCCGAGCCTGTGTCGCTTGCCGTGCTCGATTTTTACGTCGATGGCACGATGGACCTGGACCCCGTTCGTCAGCTCCGACGGCTCTATCCCCGGCTGGTCACCGTCGGGTACGTGACCCTCCGGCCCGACCGGGTCCGTGACGTGTTCGACGCCGGTCGCGCCGGGCTCGATGGGCTCATCATCGCCGACCGCGACGACGCACCGACGGATCTCTGGGCAATCCTCGAGCGGGCAGAGACGCGTTCGGTCGCGAGCAGTCTCCGCACCACACTCGTGAACTGCGATCCCACGGTCCGCGACGCAGTGCTCGTCGCGGTCACCCGCGCGCACGAGAATCTCTCGGGCGACGGACTCGCTCAGCTTCTTTCCATCCCCCGGCGGTCGCTGACGAAGCGGTTGACGCAGGCCGGCTTCCCGCCCCCGCCCCGTCTGCTCACCTGGGGACGCCTGATCGTCGCAGCACAAATGCTCGACGATCTGAATCGCAGTGCCGACGCGGTTTCCGCCGCGCTCAAGTTCCCGTCGGGGAGCGCGTTCCGAAACACGTGCCAGCGATACCTGAGCGCCACGCCGACCGAGCTGCGTCAGCGCGGCGGAGCGGACTACGTGGTCAGCTTGCTGCTGGCCGAGTCGGACAGAGACGCCAGCCAGTCGGCTGCGTAGCTGGGCGTCGCTCGGGCACTCGACTACCGCGCATAGGCCAGGCGAAGGAACTCGTCGCGCGTCTTGGCGTCGTCGCGGAACGAGCCGATGAGCGCGCTGGTGATGGTCTTCGAGTTCTGCTTCTCGACACCGCGCATCATCATGCAGAGGTGCATGGCCTCGATCACGACGCCCACACCGCGCGGTGCCAGTACCTCCTGCACAGCCTCCGCGATCTCGCCCGTTAGCCGCTCCTGCACCTGCAGCCGTCGCGCGAATACCTCGACGAGCCTCGGCAACTTCGACAGTCCCAGTATCCGTCCGTCCGGGATGTAGGCGATGTGCGCTTTCCCGAAGAACGGCAGGAGGTGGTGCTCGCAGAGCGAGTAGAGCTCGATGTCACGCACCATGACCATGTTGTCGTGAGCTTCCTCGAAGACGCCCTCGCCGACGGCAGACTTCGCGTCCTGCCGATAGCCGCGCGTGAGCCAGGCCATCGAGCGCGCCACGCGCTTGGGGGTCCGGACCAGTCCTTCCCGGTCGGGGTCCTCACCGAGCAGTTCGAGCTGGCGTCGCACGGTGCCCTCGAACTCCGCCTCCTGCGCGTCTGTCAGAAGCTGACCGTCGCGGCCGACGGCCGCCGGCGGGAGCCCGGCCGCCATGACCGGTGTTTGAATTCGACTTGCCGTTGCCACGCCTGACCGGCGCGGCGGGGTACCCGTCGACGCCGCCTTTGTGCTGCCGTTGCCTCGCGTGCCGTCCCGACGATTCGACTTCGCCACCTCGATCCTCCGTCGTGCGTGTGTCTCGCATTGGACGCGACAAGCCGCACCGCGACGGCCGCGTCGCCTGACAACATAGTGACCTCTAAGCGCTCAACGTACGTTGACTTTCCGTCCGGGCGGTTCCTACCTTGCAAAGTCCAGCGCAGTGCTTTTTGCCGCCAGGCGTTCGCCCATGCTTCTCATCGGTCTCACCGGAAATATTGCGAGTGGGAAGTCGACAGTCGCTCGGCTTCTTTCGGAGCGGGGTGCGACCATCATCGACGCCGATGTGCTCGCCCGCCGCGTCGTCGAGCCGGGGATGCCCGCGTTCGACGAGATCGTGCGCCGCTGGGGCACGTCCGTCGTCGCCCTGGACGGGAGTCTCGATCGGGACGCGCTGCGCCGGCTCGTCTTCTCGCGGCCCGAGCAGCTCGAAGAGCTCAACGCCATCGTGCATCCCGAGGTCGGGGCGTATCGCGACCGTCTCGTGAACGAAGCGCGGCAACGTGGCGACCGACTCGTCGTCCAGGACATCCCGCTCCTCTTCGAGCGCGGCATCGTGGACCAGTTCGATCGGATCGTGCTCGTCGACGCGCCCCGCCCGGTACGGCTCGAGCGCCTGATGCGCGAGCGTGGTCTCAGCGAGACTGACGCGATGGACATGATGACCGCGCAGATGCCAGCAGAACTGAAGCGCGCGCGCGCCGACTATATCATCGAGAATACTGGCACCGTCCGCGAGCTCGAGGAGCGCGTGAGCGAGGTGTGGCAGGCACTCGAGCGCGAAGCGAACGCGCACGCGACGACGTCCGCCGTTTCTTGACGGCCCCGTAGGTCGCACTCTAGACTTCGCGCTCGTCCTCAACCCCTTGGGAGCTCTACGTGTCGTCGATCCCCGCCGATCTTCGCTATACCGCCGAGCACGAATACATCAAGTCCGCTGGCGACAACAACGTCGTGCAGATCGGCATCACCGACTACGCGCAGGGTGAGCTCGGCGACGTGGTGTTCGTCGAGCTCCCGAAGGTCGGCGACAAGCTGAAGGCGCACGATGTCTTCGGGACGATCGAGGCCGTGAAGGCGGTGTCCGAGCTCTACTCGCCGGTTGCCGGCGAAGTGGTCGAGGTGAATACGCGTCTCGACGGCGAGCCGGCGCTCGTGAACAACGATCCGTACGGGGATGGCTGGATGATCAAGCTGCGTCTCGCGAACCCCGCGGACCAGAACGGCCTGATGGACGCAGCGGCCTACAAGACGCACGTCGGGGATTGAGTCGTCATCCCGAGCGAAGCGAGGGATCTTCCGTCCGAACGTCGTAGCTGGCTACGATGACCGGATAGAAGATCCCTCGTCGCTTTTGCTCCTCGGGATGACGCCGTTTCGTTAGGCGTACTCCTCGATCGGCGGACACGCACACACGAGATTCCGATCGCCGAACGCCGATTCCACTCTCCCCACCGCCGGCCAGAACTTTCTGGTCCGCGTCGACGGAATCGGGAATGCCGCGCGCTCACGCGAGTAGCCGTGCGACCACGCATCGGTGATCACCGCTTCCATCGTGTGCGGTGAGTTCTTGAGCGGGTTGTCCTTCTTGTCGAGCACCCCCGACTCGACGTCGCGGATCTCCTCGCGAATCGCGATCATCGCCTCGCAGAACCGATCGAGCTCCATCTTCGACTCGCTCTCCGTCGGCTCGATCATGAGCGTCCCCGCGACCGGGAACGAGACCGTCGGCGCATGGAAGCCGTAGTCCATGAGACGCTTCGCGATGTCCTCCACCTCGATGCCGCTCGCCGCCTTCACGCCGCGCGGATCCACGATGCACTCGTGCGCGACGAGACCGTTCTTGCCCTTGTACAGCACCGGGAAGTGCGGCTCGAGCCGCTTCGCGATGTAGTTCGCGTTGAGGATCGCGACCTTCGTGGCGTCGGTGAGACCCGAGCCGCCCATCATGCGGATGTAGACCCACGAGATGGGCAGGATGCTCGCGCTACCCCACGGCGCCGCCGAGACGGCGCCTAACGTCTCGCGCCCCTCGAGCTGCACCACCGGGTGTCCCGGAAGGAATGGCGCCAGATGCTTGCGCACGCCGATCGGACCCATGCCCGGACCGCCACCACCGTGCGGAATGCAGAACGTCTTGTGCAGGTTGATGTGGCAGACGTCCGCCCCGATGTCAGCCGGCCGTGCCACACCGACCAGCGCGTTCATGTTCGCGCCGTCCATGTACACCTGACCGCCGTGCTCGTGAACGATGGCGCACACGTCGGTGATCGTCTCCTCGAACACGCCGTGCGTGGACGGATACGTCACCATCAGCGCAGACAGGTTCGCCTTGTGCTCCTCGGCTTTCGCCTTGAGGTCGGCGACGTCGATGTTGCCGTTCGGGTCCGTCTTGACCACGACGACCTTGAGGCCGGCCATCACCGCGCTCGCGGGATTCGTCCCGTGCGCTGATTGCGGGATGAGACAGACATCGCGGTGCCCTTCCCCGCGCGACTCATGATACTTGTGAATCACCAGGAGCCCGGCGAATTCGCCCTGCGATCCCGCGTTAGGCTGGAGCGACACCGCGTCGAACCCGGTGATGTCGGCCAGGTCCGACTCCAGCTGCTTGAACATCTGGGCGTAGCCAGCCGCCTGATCGCGCGGCGCGAACGGATGCAGCTTGCCGATTTCCGGCCACGTCACCGGAATCATCTCGGCCGTCGCGTTCAGCTTCATGGTGCAGGAGCCGAGCGGGATCATGCCGTGCGTGAGCGAGAAATCGCGGGACTCGAGCATGCGCATGTACCGCAGCATCTCGGTCTCGGAGTGATGCCGATGGAATACCGGGTGGGTGAGGAACGCGCTCGTCCGCGCGAATCGCTCGTCGTACCGGTCGTCCGTTTCGGCGGCGAGATCGTCGATGCCCGCTCCCTCGATTCCGAACGCCGCCAGAACCTCGGCGACATCAGCCGGGCTCGCGGTCTCGTCGAGCGCGACACACACGCTGCTGCCGTCCGCGCGGAGGTTGATCCCGCGCTCGCGTGCCGCAGAGATCACCTGCTGCGCCGTCTTCCCGTTAGGCTCGACGCAGACGGTGTCGAAGAAGACATCGTGGCGCACCTTGTGGCCGGCCTTTTCGAGTCCAGCGGCCAACGATGCGGCGAGCTTGTGCACGCGCTTGGCAATGCGCGTGAGGCCATTCGGGCCATGCCACACCGCGTACATCCCGGCGATGACCGCAAGGAGCACTTGCGCCGTACACACGTTGCTCGTCGCCTTCTCGCGGCGGATGTGCTGCTCGCGCGTCTGCAGCGCCATGCGCAGTGCCGGCTTGCCTGACGAATCTCGCGACACGCCAATAATGCGGCCCGGCATCACGCGCTTGTATTCATCCTTCGTCGCGAAGAACGCGGCGTGCGGTCCGCCGTAGCCAAGCGGCACGCCGAAGCGCTGTGAGTTGCCGACGACGACGTCGGCACCCCATTCGCCCGGCGGCGCCAACAGCGTCAGCGCGAGCAGGTCCGTCGCCACGACCACCATGGCTTCAGCGGCATGCGCGGCGTCGGCGAGCTCACGGTAGTCGCGCACCCCGCCGTCGGTCGCCGGATACTGGAGAACGACGGCAAAGACTTCGGCACCAACCGCGAGCTTGGCGTCGTCAGCAACCACCACCTTCCAGCCCCGCGCCTCGGCGCGCGTGCGCACGACGTCGATGGTCTGCGGGTGGCACGCGTTCGAGACGACGACGGTCTCCTTCCCTTCCTTGCCCTTGACCGCGTGCGCCATGCCGACCGCTTCGGCCGCCGCGGTGCCCTCATCGAGCAGAGAGGCGTTGGCGATCTCCATACCGGTCAGGTCCATCACCATCGTCTGGTAGTTCAGCAGCGCCTCGAGGCGACCCTGCGCGATCTCGGCCTGGTACGGCGTGTACGCCGTGTACCAGCCCGGGTTCTCGAGGATGTTCCGCTGAACGACCGGCGGCGTGAAGGTGTCGTGGTAGCCGAGGCCAATGAACGATCGGAAGACCTTGTTGGCGGCAACCATGCCGCGCAGCTCGGCGAGGACGTCGTGCTCTGTGCGCGGACGGCCCGTGCTCAGCGTCTGCCGGAAGCGGATCTTTTCCGGAATGACAGCGTCGATGAACTCGTCGAGCGACGTGTAGCCCAGCACATCCAGCATCTCGCGCTGCTCGGCTGCGCTCGGGCCGATGTGGCGGCTGACGAACGAATCGACTTCGGTGAGCGGCATTGGCTTGCTCGTAGTCGTCATGCAATCCTCGAGGGACGCGCCAGCGTCCAACAAAGCGGAAAAAGCGGCGGAGAATGCCGGAGGGCGACGGCGGACTCGCGGATAAGGCTGCTATGAACGCAACCCGGCGTCGCCCACGAACCCGCGTAAACGTATCCTCGCGCGGAAGCGAGCGCGATGCGACTCGCGTGTCGACGCACGATCGCGCCGACCCGACGCGACTGTTTCATTCTGTCCGGCACGAGGCTACCCTTTCCGCGCGGCGCGCTGATGTGCCGACTGTTCCGTCACCCGGGTCTCAATGCACTGGACGCTGTTGCGTACGCCCCCGCTCGGCGGGGCCGAGAACATGGCGCTCGACGAGGCACTGCTGGAGCGCGCGCGACGCGTGGATGAGGCGGTCTTCCGTGTGTACACGTGGTCGGAGCCGACGTTGTCATTCGGTCGTAACCAGACGGCGCGAGGTGTCTACGACGCCGATCGCGCGCGAGACCGGGGCGTGACCGTGGTGCGGCGGCTTACGGGCGGACGGGCACTGCTTCATCATCGCGAGGTCACGTATAGCGTCACGGCTCCGCTCGCTGCCGGGGTCTCACTCCGCGAATCGTACGCCCGCATCAATCGTCTACTCGTCGATGGACTCCAGCGCCTCGGTGTTGCGGTGGACGTGGCGACTCCGCGTGAGCGTGCAGCCGCACCGTCCGCCGCGCCGTGCTTCGAGCGGCCGGCTGCTGGAGAACTGGTGGTGGACGGACGGAAACTCGTTGGAAGCGCGCAGTGGCGCGACGAGGGAGCCATGCTGCAACACGGGTCTATCCTGATCGACGACGATCAACCCTTGGTCTCTGCCATCGCCGGCCATGCGGTCGCGACGCCCCACCCGGCCGCGACGTTGACGGCGGCGCTTGGACGTGCACCCTCGGTGGACGAAGTCACCGACGCGCTATTCACATCGGTGCGATCGCTGGAGTGCCCCTGCGCCACCGATCTGACAATGGATTCGACGGTCGAGCAAGCCATGCATCGCGCGCTCGACCGATATCGCGACGATGAGTGGACCTGGCGCCGATAGCTGTCCCGCTACGTCTCTCACTACTCGTCCGTACATTCCCGCTTCGCCTGTCACACGGGTTTCTCATGCGCCTTTCTGCTGTACCATCGCTCGTTCTTCTCCTCGCTCTTGCCGCGGGCTGTGATCGCGGCAGCTCTGCGCCTTCGGGCGGAGACGTGGGGGGAACGGTCATCACGGGGCTCGCGACGGACGTTGCCCAGCTGATTCCGCCGATGATTCAGCAGGTCGAAGAGAAGATCGTGGCCGATCAGATCTTCGAGCCGCTCGTGATGTCGGGCGACGAGGACCGCCTGGACACTGGATTCCGCCCGGCGATCGCTGACAGCTGGTCGTGGGAGCGCGATTCGATGGTCGTGGTGTTTCACCTGAATCCGAGTGCGCGCTGGCACGACGGCGCGCCCGTTCGCGCATCGGACGTGCGATTCACGTTTGCCCTGTACACCGATCCGACCCTCGGATCGCAGGAGCGACCTGCGCTGTCCCGGATCGACTCCGTCACGGTCCGGGATTCCGTCACGGCCGTATTCTGGTTCAATGCCCGTTACCCGCAACAGTTCTACGATGCTGGGGCGCGTATGCTCATCATGCCGGAACACGCCCTCGCGAAGCTTCCCCGTGCCACGCTGCAGACTTCGACATTCGCCAGGAATCCGATCGGGTCCGCTCGCTTTCGTCTGTCCAAGTGGACCACCTCGTCCATCGAGCTGGTTGCAGACACGACGAACTATCACGGCCGACCAAAGCTCGACCGCGTGATCTTCGTCAAGGTGGCCGACCCTAACGCGGTCGTCGCTGGCCTCTCCAATGGCGAGTTGGATGCCGGTGAGATCGCGAGTCCGCAAGACTACCAGAAGCTGTCGGCACACCCCGCGCTTCGGTCTCACATGCTCCCGGCATGGGACTACGCGTTCGTCCAGTTCAACCTCGCCGATCCAAAACGCCGCACCCAGCCGAATCGCTTGTTCGGTGACATCGCGCTTCGACGCGCGCTCACGATGGCCATCGACCGCAAGACCCTCGTGGCAGTCGCAGTTCGATTCGTTGGGCGACAGTCGCGGTAGGACCGATGACGCACGCCCAGACGATGGCCGATACGACAATCGCGATCGTGGCCTACGATTCGCTGGGGGCCGCAACGCTGCTCGATTCGTTAGGCTGGAAGCTCCCGGCCGGCAAGATGGTGCGCGAACGAGCGGGCCAACCGTTGCGGTTCTCGCTGGTCGTGCCATCCGTTTCGCCGAATCGCATGGCCATGGCTGTCCGGCTTCAGGAATCTCTGCGGCGGATCGGCGTGCAACTGGATCTCGACGTGATGGACGCCGCGGCGTTCACGGCCCGAGTCGCCAGGCGCGACTACGACGCCGCGTTCAATGGGACACGCGCCGAAGCAAGCATCGCCGGCCTCAAGGCATACTGGACCGTCGCCGGCGCCGACGATCCGGCGGGCAGAAACTCCGCGAACTACCGCAATCCGAAGTTCGATGCGCATCTGGACAGTGCTATTGGAGCCCGGGACATCACCACCGCCCGCGCACACGCGAGCCAGGCGTACTCGGTCATCATCGCCGACATGCCGGCAGTCTGGATCTACGAGCCGCGTACCGCGCAATTCACCCATAAGCGAATTCGCACCGCGCACGTCGCACCGACCGCCTGGTGGCGCGGCCTCGCCGATTGGTCGATTCCCGAAGCAGAACGCCTGCCTCGCGATCGAATCGGACTGAAGATGGCGGCCCGCTAGCTCGTCGATGATTCGTTAGGCGGTGCGTCGCTTTCTGGCGCGACGACTGGCCCACGGGGCGGCGGTCATCTTCATCGCCGTCTCGCTGTCGTTCCTGCTGCTGCACATCGCCCCTGGCGATCCGTTCTCGGCGACCCTCGCGAGCGCGAGCATCGACCCGGCCACGCTGGCTCAGTGGCGGACGGCCTACGGTTTCGATCGGCCCATCCTCGAGCAGTACATCCGATTTCTTGGCCAGGCGGCCGTGGGCAATTTCGGGCCGTCCATCCGGTATCATCAGCCCGTCGCTGACGTCCTCGCCGCGGCGATCCCGCAAACGATTACCCTCATGGGCACGGCGCTTGTCCTGAGCTTCGGCTTCGGCGTGCCGTTAGGCTCGTGGCAGGCAGCACATCGCGGGACGACTACCGACAGGATCGCGGGCACGGCGTCATTGATTGTGGGGTCCTTGCCTGAATTCTGGCTCGGGCTCGTATTGCTGCTCCTGTTCGCCGCTCGGTTTCCGATCTTGCCGAGCCACGGAGCAGTCGACCCCATGCACGACCTGTTTCCCCTCGCCGAACGCGTGATCGACCGCGCTCGTCACCTGGTGCTGCCAGCCCTCACACTCGCGCTGCTCAGCAGTGCATCGATCGCGCGGTACCAGCGGGCGACGTTGCTGGACGTCCTGCCCCAGGACTTCGTCCGCACGGCACGCGCGAAGGGCGTAGGGGAACGGCACGTCCTGTGGAAGCACGCGCTTCGGAACGCGCTGGTTCCCACCATCGTCCTCGCTGGTCTGTCTCTCCCGGCGCTCATCGGCGGCGCCGTCTTCGTCGAGCGCATCTTCTCGTGGCCGGGTATGGGCAGCGTCGCGGTCGAAGCATTCGCAGGGCGCGACTATCAGCTCGTCGCGGGTACGACGGTGGCCGGAGCCGTGCTCGTCGTCGCAGGCAGCATCGTGGCTGATTTGCTGCACGCCGTGGCCGACCCACGCGTGCGCGCGCGCTGAGTCCCGCGCCGGCAACATGACGCCGATCAGCGGTGTGCCCTTGCGCGAGCCGGGGGATGGAGGCAACCACGCTGGGCATTCACCGTGGCGCGCCGCGCTCCGCACACTCGGACGCGACCGGAGTGCAATGGCCGGCGCCGTAGTCCTCGCCGTTCTGGGCGCGCTCGCCGTCGCTGCAAAACACGTCGTGCCGTACGAGTGCAATGCGCAACCGAACATCGTCGCGCTGAAGAACATTGCGCCGTCGCTCGCGCATCCGTTCGGTACCGACGAATTCAGTCGCGACGTCCTGTCGCGCGTCATCTGCGGTTCGCAGGTGTCGCTCTCGGTCGCGTTCCTGTCCGTCATGGTCGCGGCGACACTCGGGACCATTTACGGCGCGGTCGCTGGCTACGTCGGCGGCATGGTCGACAGCGCGATGATGCGGCTGATCGATGCGCTGCTCGCCATTCCGCGCGTGTTGCTGCTCATCGCCATCGCCACGCTGTGGAATGGACTCGGGATCGTCGGGCTCGTCCTGCTCCTCGGACTCACTGGGTGGTTCGGCGTGAGTCGCCTCGTACGAACGCTCGTGATCAGCGCCCGCGAGGACGAATTCGTAACCGCGGCGCGCGCGCTCGGCGCGAGTGACATGCGCATTCTCGGCCAACACATCCTGCCCCAGGTCATCTCACCCGTGCTCGTGTCGGCGACGCTTGCGATCGGCAACGTCGTTGTCATCGAAGCCGGCCTCACCTACCTCGGGATGGGCGTGCGGCCGCCCCGTGCGAGTTGGGGGAGTGTCTTCAGCGACGGCATGATCTCGTTCCCGTCCGCGTGGTGGACGTCGGTCTTTGCCGGCCTGGCGCTGGTCGTCACGGTGCTCGCGGTGAATCTCGTTGCGGACGGCTTGCGCGAGGCGTTGAACACGCGCCAGCTTCCCGCGCGATGACGCAGCCACCCCTCCTCACGGTCTCCGATCTTCGCACGTACTTCTACACCGGCGCCGGAACCGCCCGCGCGGTCGACGGCGTCTCCTTTTCGATCGGCGCTGGTGAGACACTCGGCATCGTCGGTGAATCCGGGTGCGGGAAGTCCGTCACCGCACTCTCCATCCTGCGACTGATCCAACAGCCGGGACGCATCGAGTCCGGCAGCAAGATCCTCTTCGAGGGCAAGGACCTCCTCCAGCTCGACGACGCCGGCATCCGACAGATCCGTGGCAATCGCATCGCCATGATCTTCCAGGAGCCGATGACCGCGCTCAACCCGGTCTTCACCGTCGGCGATCAGATCGCCGAGGTCGTGCGCGTGCATTCGAAGGCGTCCCGCCGCGCCGCGTGGGATCGCGCCGTCGAGATGCTCACCATCGTCGGAATTCCGGCTCCGGCCGAACGCGCGCGTCAGTATCCGCACCAGCTCTCGGGCGGCATGCGACAGCGCGTGTTGATCGCGATGGCCCTCGTGATGAGCCCGGCGCTCGTCATCGCCGATGAGCCCACCACCGCGCTCGACGTCACGATCCAGGCGCAGATCCTCGAGTTGCTCGCCGACTTGCAGCAGCGCCTCGGCACGTCCATCGCGATGATCACGCACGACCTCGGCGTGATCGCCGAGGTGGCGTCGCGCGTGCTCGTGATGTACGGCGGTGAAGTCGTCGAGGAAGCACGCGTCGAGACGCTCTTCGCCGAGCCGCATCATCCATACACGGAGGGGTTGCTGCACGCGATGCCGCGCGTCGGTCGGCGCCAGGAGCGCCTCGCGGTGATTCCCGGGAACGTGCCGCCACCAACGGCGTGGCCGTCCGGCTGTCGCTTTCGCGATCGGTGCCCGTACGCGTGGGACCGCTGCGAGCGTGAGCATCCGCCACTGTATCAGATCGGCGCCGGCCACACCTCGCGCTGTCATCTCGCCGACGAGCCCGAGCGTCGGGTTCGTCGCCCGCGCGCGGAGGCCACCGCGGCGACGTCGGTCTCGCCGGCGACTTCGCGCGCCGGAGGCGCAGCATGACCGACGCCGCTCAACGTGCGGCTGCCGCGCCCGGTGGATCCACGTTAGGCTCGGCAGCAGCCGCAATGCCGCTCCTGTCTGTCTCGCAGCTGACGAAACACTTCCCCATCCGCCGCGGTCTGTTCGGCCGCGACGGCGGTGCGGTCCGCGCCGTCGATGGCGTCTCGCTCGACGTCGCGCGCGGAGAGACGTTAGGCATCGTCGGCGAGTCGGGATGCGGCAAGACGACGCTCGGCCGCTGCATCCTCCGCCTCATCGAGCCGACGTCCGGGCAGATCCACTTCGACGGCATCGACGTCCGCGCACTGGACGCCGGCTCCCTGCGGCGTCTCCGCCGACGCATCCAGATCATCTTCCAGGATCCGTTCTCGTCGCTGAATCCACGCATGACCGTCGGCGCGATCGTTCGCGAGGGACTGACGATCCACCGCCTCGCCACCGGGGCCGAGGCCGACAAGCGCGTTAGGCAGCTCCTGGACGAGGTCGGGTTACGACCCGAATACGCGTCGCGATACCCGCACGAATTTTCAGGCGGCCAGCGCCAGCGCATCGGGATAGCCCGCGCGCTCGCGGTCGAGCCCGAGCTCATCGTCTGCGACGAGCCGGTGTCCGCGCTCGACGTGTCGGTGCAGGCGCAGGTGATCAACCTGCTTCAGGATCTGCAGCGCGATCGCGGGCTCACCTACCTGTTCATCGCCCACGATCTCTCCGTGGTCGAGCACATCGCGACGCGCGTCGCGGTGATGTACCTCGGCAAGATCGTCGAGCTCGCGACCGGAGCGGACCTGTACCGCGAGCCCATCATGCCGTATACCCAGGCATTGCTCTCGGCAGTGCCCGTTCCCGACCCGACGGCCAGCCGCGAGCGCATCGTACTGACTGGCGACGTGCCATCGCCGGCGAACCCGCCGTCGGGCTGCGTCTTCCACCCGCGGTGCCCACACCCCGGCAAGGACGCGGCCTGCTCGGCCATCGTGCCGCCGCTCGAGGAGAAGGCACCCGGACACTGGGCCGCGTGTATCAAGCAACCGCCGACGACAGTACCATGGCACGCGCAGCAGCAGGCTGGCGCGACGCACCCGCCGGAACGACATCTGCCGTTGGCAGCCATCACGCACGGGCTGTCATCCTGACCTCCGGCGCAAGATGACGCGCCACGCACGCCACTCACACCCGCCGAGGCTCCAGTGACGTCAACCGTTCCACCGAAGCGAGTGCAGGAAGCCGCGGTCACCGTCGACGCGCCGCCCGGACCACCGTCCGATCGCGGCGGGTTCTTCGGACACCCTCGCGGGCTCTCCACGCTCTTCTTCACCGAGATGTGGGAGCGGTTCTCGTACTACGGCGTCCGCCCGCTGCTCATCCTCTACATGGCCGCCGCGCTCGCCGATGGCGGGTTCGGGTTCACCGCGACTGCAGGCCTCGGCCATCGTCGGCATCTACGCGTCGTCGGTGTACCTCGCGTCGCTTCCCGGCGGCTGGATCGCGGATCGCCTGCTCGGTCTACGACGGTCGATCCTGACTGGAGCCGCGCTGATTTCCGCCGGACACATCTCGATCGGACTGTCGGCGTTTCTCGGCGGACGCGTGCCGTTCTTCGTCGGCCTCGTTCTCATCGTGCTCGGCACCGGACTGCTCAAGCCGAACATCTCGGCCATCGTCGGCGATCTGTATCCGGAAGGCGGCGCGCGGCGCGACGCCGGCTTCTCGATCTTCTACATGGGCATCAACTCGGGATCGTTCCTCGGCCAGATCGTCACGGGAATTCTCGGTGAGAAGGTCGGCTGGCACTGGGGCTTCGGCGCCGCCGGTGTGGGCATGCTCATCGGCCTCACGGTATTCGCGACGCGCGCCAGCAAGACGCTCGGCAACATCGGACTGGAGACGACGAAGCATCCGGACCCCGCCGTGCAGGCGAAGCAGGTGGCGCGCGCGAAGATCGGCATTGCGATCGGACTGAGCGTCCTGGCGCTCGTCGTCATTCTCGCGGCGACCGGCGCGATCACGCTCGACCCGCAGGCGATCGGCGAAGAACATGACGTACGTGCTCGTCGGGCTCAGCGTCGCGTACTTCGGCTACATCTTCGCTGCCGGCGGCCTAACGAGCGACGAGACGCAAGCGCATCGTCGTGATTCTCGTGCTGTTCGTGTTCTCGGCGATCTTCTGGTCGGCGTTCGAGCAGGCGCCGACGTCGCTCAACCTGTTCGCCCGCGATTTCACTGATCGAAACCTCGGCGGCTTCGAGATTCCGGCGACGTGGTTTCAGTCGGTCAACGCGCTGTTCATCATCATCTTCGCGCCGGTGTTCGCGGTGATCTGGAGCGGGCTCGCGAAGCGCGGGATGGACCTCTCGAGTCCCACGAAGTTCGCGATCGGCCTGTTCGCCGCCGCGCTCGCGTTTCTGTTGATGCTGTTCGCCTCGAATATCCTGGTCGCGAGCGGCGGCGCAGTGAAGGTCTCACCGTGGTGGCTCGTCGGCAGCTACTTCCTCCAGACGATTGGCGAGCTGTCCATCAGCCCGGTCGGCCTCTCGTCCATGACGAAGCTCTCACCGCGCCGGTACGTCGGTCAGATGATGGGCGTGTGGTTCCTCGCGACGGCGTTCGGCAACCTGATCGCGGGCCTGGTGGGCGGCAGCGTGAATCCGGAAGATCTGGCGCAGACACCAAAGCTCTTCACGATGACGACGGCGTCCCTCGCGATCGCCGGCGTGGCGCTCACGCTGATGATCGTACCTATCAGGAAAATGATGGCACGGCAGACGGCAGCGATCTAAAGCCATCAGCCATCAGCCATCAGCAAAGCAGACCTCAGGGACGTTCCTTCGGCCGAGAGAGGGATCCGAGTTTTGGAGGCTGATGGCCGATGGCTGATGGCTGATAGTCGAGCTTCGGCCAACTACGGCCACGCGAATATCCGCTGCGGCAACGACCGCTCCCGACTCCGTTCGATGTCGCGCGGCTGACGCCAGAAAATGCGCGTCTGGTTCTCCACGCGGAAACGAAGGTCGAGATGCGCCCCACCCGCGCGATTCAGCGGCATCATGAGATCGACCCGCCAGAGTCGCTGCGATCCCGGCGGCAGCGCCGCGAGCAGGCTCGTTCCGACCGCGTACCTCGTCGGCGACGTCTCGCCGAACGGCACGTCGCCCGCCCACATCCGCCCAGCTTCCGCCAGCAGCGACACACCCGCGTCCGCGTTGCCACGCACGTTGCCGATCAACAGCCGCTGCTCGAGGCGCATGATGGCCCGCTGGGCGCCAGGAATGGGGTCCGCCGCGTAGCCGCGCAGACCACCTCGGGTCTCGCCGAGCGTCAACTGGAATGGCGCGCGCAGGCGCCATCCACCGCTGAACTCGCCGCTCGCGATCGTCGTGTGACGCAGGTGCGGCTTGAAGTACCAGGCCGCGCGACCCGTCGTCAGAATGTCGTCCCAGCGATTGTCGCCGTAGCTCTGGCGGCCCTCGCCTAACAATTGGACGGCGCCGAACGATCGCCCGCTTCCCGCGCCGGCGTAGATGTCCGCCGATATCCGAATGTCATCTTCGTGCGTGCCCAGCACCGAGAGGCTTCGTCCGAGCAACGTGCCAAGCTGAAAGCCCGTTCGCACGTCCTGCTCGCCGGTCAGCGCATCGAATCCCTCGACGCGTTTGAACCGCAGGTTACGAACGCCCCACAGAAAGTTGAGCCGCGCCGTACGACGGGAAGTGTACTGGTCGCTCAACGCCGTTCCCGTCACGGGCACGAGGCCGCTGTCGGTCACGATCACGACGTCGTCCGACGGATCCAACTCCTCCCGGGACAACGACAAACCGAACAAGCTCAGTCGGCCTGGCTCCCCCACGCGCATTACCACTCCGATGTCGCCGAACGCTCGCTCGAGCGGCACCGAGGGCGACAGCCGACGCCCGGGCGTGACGAACGGAAAGTAGTCAACGCTCGACCCGGCCGTGACGCGCCACGCGATTCGCTGAACGTCCGTGAGGAACGCGTGACGAAGCTCGGTGGACCAACCGCCGCCAAGGGGACGCCGCTCCGCATCGACGCCCAGCTGATACGGACGGCCGAGCAGCTGGTAGTCGATGGCGGCCGCGCGCCATCCGTCTCGATAGAATCCACCGTCCCGCCACTCGCCGGCGGCATAGATGCCAGCACCTTGCACGTTCGAACTTCCAACCCGCACGCCCGTCACGTACGGGGAGAGATTCGAGACTGCCGCGCTCGCGACGACCGAGATTTCGTCGATCGTCACGACCTCGACGCGAACACCGCCGCGTCCATCGTCGTAAGTCGCGACGCTCGCGCCGGCAAGAAATGGCTGACCGCGGAGGATGCGCTCCGAGTCCTCCCGCAGCGTCGACGTGCAGCGCTTCCCGCGCTCGAGAAGCAGAAAGCGCCGCACAACGTCGGGGGACGTCGTGACGTGAACACCGTTCACGAGCGCAGACAGGAAGTTCGACCGTGCGAACACGCCGCCGAACGACGGGCCCTGCGCGCGGATCACGACGTCGGACACGACGCGCCCATCGCACGGAATGCGGCGTGCCGCCGGCACCTCCTGCGCGGTGAGTGAGCCGGCGATGGCCAGCGCGCCGAAGGGAACCAGGCGCGCGGCTCGACGCACGACCGACTACTTCCCCATGCGACGCTTCAACGCCGCAAGCTTCTCGTCCGCGGCCGATTCGGCATCGGCACGTCGTCGCGCTCTCGCGAGCCCATCGATCTCGGCATTCAAGCCGGCTTGGTCATCGAGAACGTCGTCCGCACCGCCGGCCGCCGCGCCCGCCGGACTCTCGCCCGAACGTCCGGTGCCGGCAGAGACGCCCGGTGTCGCGCCGGCGGCCGCGAGCTTGAATTCCGTATTCATCTCGCTGACTTCACGCTCGACCATTGCCAGCTCGGCCTCCTGCGTCTCGAGCTTTCGCTCGAGCAGCGCCGCTCGCTCCACATGCTGCTTCTCGTACCGCTCGGCGATCGCCACCGTCTCCGCGTCGTTGATCGAAGCGGCGAGCTGCTTCCGGCGCCTAACGGTTTCGAGCTCGGACTGTTCGCGCGTGAGGCGGGCGCGCGTCTCCACCACGCCCTTTCGCAGGTCGTCGAGCCCCATCCGCGCCTGCACGAGCGTCTCACGCATCTGCGCGACGACCGAGCGCCGCGCATCGCCGCTGGGTGGCGTGCGACGCAGGAGATCACGGAACGCTTCGCGAACGTCGTCAAACATGCAGGGCGGAGTGAGCGGGTTCGAGGCGAGACCTAGGAGTTCGTGAGACGCAGGCGACTGGCCGGGTGGGCGCCCGCGGGGCGACCGACGCAGGCACCTAGGATATAGATTGGAGAGCGACCACCGCAACCGCGTGGGACACGCTCGCTGCGCATGAGCGACCACTCCGACGTTCACCGCACCACTACGTATGCACACTGCTCCGATAGCGCCGCGCGCCGCGAGCCGCCCAGTGCTGGTCGCCGTCACCGCCACGGTCCGTGTTGTCGACGGCGTGGACCGTGTGCGTTTGAACGCCGCGTATGTCCGGGCGCTCGAGGGTGCGGGGCTCGTTCCGTTGATCGTGCCCCCGCTCGCCGACACGGACGCTGCCGTTCGCATTCTCGATGCCGTTTCGGGACTCGTGCTGAGTGGCGGTGAAGATGTGGATCCATCGCTCTACGGCGACACACCGCACCCGGCGCTCGGCGCTGTGAATTGCTCGCGTGATGTCACCGAGCTCGCCCTGCTGGCCGCGGCGCGCGAGCGAAACCTGCCCACGCTCGCGATCTGCCGAGGCATTCAGGTCGTGAACGTCGGACTCGGAGGCACGCTCGTTCAGGATCTTCCGTCGCAACGGAGCGACGTTGCGGAGCACGAGCTCGACGGGCAGCGGGCGACGCGCGTTCACGGCGTCAGCGTCGAACCGTCGTCGCGGCTCGCTCGGATCCTCGGCAGCGAGTCGCTCGACGTGAACTCCATCCACCATCAAGCCGTCGATCGCCTCGGTGACGCCATGCGCGTGAGCGCGCGCGCCGACGACGGCGTGATCGAAGGAGTCGAAAGCGATGACCCCGACTGGTCGATGGTTGGCGTCCAGTGGCACCCGGAGGAGCTTACCGCGACGCCCGAGCCATGGGATCGTCGCCTGTTCGATGCATTCGCCGATGCATGTCGCGCCGGGGTCAGCTCAGCATCCACTTCCCTTCCATCCGCACCTGGCGCATCAGCTTCTCCGGCGAGTGGTGGTTTGGAAAAAGAAGCGCATCGCTGATGTTGTTGAGCGCCTGACGCAGCAAGGGGAATCGAGCGGCCGCAGCGGCGAACAGCGCGGTCAACCCGTGCTCGGCCGCGAGACGATGGTCAGCGGCGAGAGTGAAGCCGCGACGCCCCATCTCCTCGTAGTAGCCAAGGTCAGGTCCTCCGCGCCGCCAGCGCCGGGTCTCGATGTGATCGGGAAACACGCCGCTCATCCAGAGCGCGTAGTTGCCCAGATGCGCGCGGACCAACAACCCTCGTGGCGCATCGGCGTTCTCGACTGCGGCGATGAGCTCGGCGAGCGTGGTGTACGTCTCGTCGTCGGCGTCGCCGACACGAGTCGCTCGCGTTCCGAGTCCGAAGTGGAGCATGATCGACGCGACGTAGTCAGCGAGCAGACGATCGCCCTCGCCGACATCACGGAGCGCGTGGCGCACGACCACGTACGTGAAGAGCGGCAGCGATGCATGCGCGCCTTGCCGCGCCGCCATCAGTCCTCGAAGCAGGCGAGGATCATCGAGCAGCGCGTCGAGGCCCTGCTCGCGTAACAGGACTTCGCCTTCCTCGATCGCGTCGCCGGAACTGCGCGCGACCAGTCTCACCGCCAGTTGCGCATCATCGCGCGTTAGGTGCTGACGCACGTTCGCCAGAATCATTCGTCCTCCGTCATTGGGTCCGTCATGCGGTGCGCCGGGTCAGCGGGCTACCGCTACACTCCCATACCCCCTGACGAAGGAATCGTGCTCGCGGAACGCGTGCGCAACGAGAATCTCGTCGGCACTCCTGAGGCGCGAGTGCTAGCACACAGCGCCACGCAGGCGTCGCACTTGTCTTTGCCACGTTAGGCCCGGTTAATTGGAGTGCCAATCGCCGGGGGCGAGGGATGCGTCGCACCGCGTTGCGGGCGCCCGACGCGCCGCGCATCCTTCGGATGTGACCCAGCCCACAGCCCTGCGAGTGCTCCACCTGGATGCCGGCCGAGAATGGCGCGGCGGGCAACGCCAGGTGTACCTGCTCGCGCGAGGGCAGCGTGAGCAGGGTCATGAGCCGCTCGTCATCGCGGCACCTGAGTCGCCGCTCATCCGTCGACTCCGATCGACCGGCATCGCTGCCGCGGCCGTGCGCATGCGCGGCGATTGGGACCTCGCCGCCGCGCGTCGCGTGCGGGCGGTGATTCGAACGTGGAATGCCGACCTGATCCACGCTCACGACGCGCGAGCGCATGCGATCGCCCTCGCCTCGCTCATTGGCCGCAACTCGCTGCCGCTGATCGTCACCCGCCGCGTCCCATTCGTTCCGCGCGGCCGCCTCAAGTACGGACGCCGCGTAGCGCGGTTCATCGCGATCTCGGGCGCCGTTCGCGACGCGCTCGTCGCCGGCGGCGTCGATCCGGACCGCATCGATCTAGTCTATTCCGGAGTGCCGCGGCCGAGCGTCGTCAAGGCACGCGATTGGCGCCTCGAATGCCGCTGGCCCACAGACTCGGTGGTGTGCGGGATCGTCGGCGCAATGACGGCCGAAAAGGGCGTCGCGACACTCTCGGAGATCGGCGCCCTCCTGCCGGAAGAAACCCGCGAGCGCATTCGCCTCGTGCTTCTCGGCGGTCAAGCGGCTGGTAGCCAACCGATCGGCGGGCTCACGGCGTTTCGCGCTGGGTTCGTCGACGAGATCCATGCGGCGATGGCAGGCCTCGATATCATGCTCCACCCGTCGAGCGCGGAGGGCCTCGGCACCGCCGTCATAGACGCCATGGCGCTCGGCATTCCGCCCATCGCATTTCGAGTAGGTGGCCTCCCTGAGCTCATCGAGGACGGCCGTTCCGGACTCCTTATCCCGGCCGGGGACATCGCGGCGTTCGCGGCCGCCACTGACCGTCTCGTTCGGGACCCGGATCTGCGGGCGGCTCTGGCCAGGGCCGGCCCGGAGCGAGCCACCGAGTTCGGTGTCGATCGCATGGTCCGGGGTACCCAGGGAGTGTACGCCTCGGTGCTGGCGCGCGGTCTAGCGTTGAGAGGTTAGGTGCGAACGGCTAGCTTTCGCCGACCCTCGGAGCAAACCACGTGCTGTATATCTGCATTCCCGCGTACAACGAAGCGCCGACGATCGGCGTGCTGCTGTGGCGTATTCGCAAAGTCCTGAAGGACTTCTCTCGCGAGTACGAGATCGTCGTATTCAACGACGGCAGCACCGACGCCACCGCCGAGACGCTTCAACCGTATGGCGACGTGCTGCCGCTCAGCGTCCTGGGTGGCGACCGTCACGTCGGCTACGCGGGCGCGCTGGACGCGCTTTGCAGGTCCGTCGTGACGAAAACGCGGTATCCGCGACGCGACGCGATGTTGCTCATGCAGGGCGACTTCACCGACCAGCCGGAGCACATCCCCGAGCTCGTGAAGCGCTTCGAGGGCGGCGCCGATCTTGTCGTCGGCGAGCGAACGACGATACCATCGGCGCCCGTGCCGGTTCGCCGCCTGCGCTGGGTCGCACCTTGGCTGCTCCGGCCCTTCGTATCGGTTCCCGGCGTCGCGGACCCGTTCGGGTCGTTCCGTCTCATTCGCATCTCCGTCATTCGCGACCTCGTCAAGCAGAACGGCGACTCACCAATCGTCTCGGGTGAGGGCTGGGCCGCGAACGTGGATCTACTGTCCCGCGCCATTCCCTTCGCGCGCCGGGTGGAGACGGTCTCGCTCGAGCAACGCTTCGACATTCGGCCGCGCGAGAGCCGCATCCGGCCATTCGCGGACGCGATGAACCTTTATCGGTTTGCGTGGGCGACCCGCGGTCGCCGCACTGCCCCGCCGACAACGGCAGCGACATGATGCCGGTCCTGGTCAGCGTGCTCGCACTCGCGACCGCGCTGACCACACTGATTCAACAACGTGACCAACCATCGCCAGCTGTCCCCTTCGGCGTGGGCGAACGGTTCACGTACGACGTGAAGCTGGGACCGTTCAAGGCAGGGCGCGGAAGCATGGAAGTCACCGGACTCGATACGGTGCGCGGCCACGCGGTGTGGCGCGCGGTGTTCCGCGTGAAGGGCGGCGTCCTCGGCTACAAGGCAGACAACACGATGGAGAGCTGGATGGACACGCTCTCACTGTTCTCGCTGCGGTTCACGCAGGACTTCGAGCAGACGGGAACCGACCGCAAGAAGCACTACGACATTTATCCGGAGCGCTCCGTCTACCAGGAGCCTAACAAGCCGGAGCAGCCGTCCGTCCCCGACCCGCTCGACGACGCGTCGTTCATCTATTTCATTCGCACCGTGCCGCTCGAGATCGGTCGCACGTACTCGTATGACCGATACTTCCGACCCGACAAGAATCCGGTGCGCATCAAGGTGCTGCGGCGCGAGACAGTGAAGGTGCCGGCCGGTACGTATCAGACCATCGTCGTTCAGCCGATCATCAAGTCGAAGGGCATCTTCTCGGAGAATAGCAAAGCCGAGATCTGGTTCTCCGAGGACGCGAACCGCATCATGGTACAGCTCAAGGCCGACCTTCCGGTGGGGTCGCTCAATCTGTACCTAACGTCGGCACGACCACCCACGCTCTCGATCCCGACTCCCGTATCGCCTCCGTGACCAACCGCGAAGCGGACCTCGCCGCCGTGCGCACTGTGCCCATCGCGCGACGGCCCAACAAGGTGCGCGCCGAGGAGTTCGCGTCACCTCCGTCTGCTGGGGATCGGTCGTTCGCGGCATTTCTCGCGTCGCTTCCCGATGTCCTCGTCGCGCGTGACTTCCTTCGCGTGATCGACGCGGTCGCGGAGGCGAAGCGACAGCAGCGCGGCGTGATCGTCATGCTCGGCGGTCACATCGTCAAAACGGGGTTCGCGCCACTGTTGATCGACCTCATGCGACGCGGCGTGATCACGCATCTCGCCATGAACGGATCGGCGGCCATTCACGACTACGAGGTCGCCCGGTTCGGCGGAACGTCAGAGGACGTTGCTGCCGGCCTGCGCGATGGCACGTTCGGGATGGCGGAGGAAACCGGCAAAGGGCTGAACGAAGCGTTCGTCGCCGGCATGCGGGACGGTCGCGGGATGGGCGAGTCGGTCGCGCTGGCGCTGGAAGCGACACCGAATCTCGCGCACCCGGAGCTCTCCGGTCGTACTCGCCGCGCACCGGCTGTCGATCCCCGTGACGGTACACGCCGCGTTAGGCGCCGAGATCATCCACCAGCATCCGGCGGCGAACGGTGCCGCGATCGGCGACACGAGCCACCGGGATTTCCGTCGATTGGCGGGGTCGCTTCCCGTGATTCACGATGGCGGGGTGGTACTGAATCTCGGCAGCGCAGTGATCATGCCCGAGGTGTTTCTCAAGGCGCTGACGATCGCGCGCAATCTCGGCAACGGGCGCCCGACGCACTTCACCACGTGTGATCTCGACATGCAGCGGCATTACCGCCCTCGCGTGAACGTCGTGCAACGCCCGACGCTCGACGGCGGTGCCGGCTACGAGATCACGGGACACCACGAGATCATGGTCCCGTTGCTCGTCTGGGGCATCATCGACCGCCTGGACCGTGGCGTCGTTAGGTAGGGCAGATCCGACGTAGCGAGGCCGCACGCAGAAAGTCCGCACCCGCTGGTCCGTGGAGGACGCGACGGACGCAGAGAACGGCTTCGGCAACCCTCTCAGACGAAGGGACAAACGGATGCACCGGATCTGACGGATTGACTCCCAGCACGCGACGGATGCTCTCGCGACGAGTTTCGAAAGGGCACGCAGTGTCGGGACGCATTGAATTCGTGTCTCGGGTCGGTTGCCAGGGAATCCGGCCGCTTGCGCGATAGACTGTCCCGGTCGCAATCGGATCAGGCCCTTTCAGTCATTTCCGGCCTCTTCTCGAAACACCTTCGTTCTCGATGTTTGCCGGGCCAGCAGTTGACGAACGCAAAAGGCCCGGGCGCGATCGGTCGTCGCGCCCGGGCCTTCTGGTTTCGACCTCGCGCTGCCAGGGTCGCTTCCGACCCGGCCAGAATCACACGCCGTTGCCCGACCACTTCTCGCGCAGACGACGCGCGGTGTCAGGGCTGAAGATTCTGATGGCGAGATAGATCGCGCCGCCG
>CAWHHI010000020.1:0-1048694 GCA_963829055.1 uncultured Gemmatimonadaceae bacterium
CAACGGGCTTCTTCGTCTTCGAGAACGCTTCGAAGACCTGGGCGACGACGGCGCCCGACGTTAGGCCAGTGAGAGCGCCGGCAGTGCACGCCGCGCAGTTGAGGGAACGGAAATCGACTTCGACGTTGTCCGCCATGGCGACCGTCGCCGCGGTGTTGACTGGTACCGTCACCGGGAATTTCGCCATTGCTGGTCTTGTCTTGCAAAGTGTCCATGATCCGACGGTCGCCCGAACATACGGACGTTCGTTCCCCGCCTGCCAGTGGTGCCCGATGCCCCGGAGGCGCGTCGGTCGCGGCACACGTGTGCGCCACCGAGCACTCGACGTTGGCGTTAGGCGCCCCGGCCTCGCGCGCGGCTGTCCTCCGACCCGGTTGGGGTCAGACTCGAGTCTGACTCCCGGACGGGCACTGGACGGTGCGTTCGAACGACCGATTGGGGTCAGACTCGAGTCTGACCCCAATTGCTCAAGGTCCCCAAGTTCCACGAAAGTGTCCGGATCGGGGCCCGGACGTGTACGCGCGCTGCACCCGGAGTGACCTTTCCCGCCATTCCAAAACCCCCACCCGTCACGGTGTTTACAATGCGCTCCGTTCCCTACCTGACCGTCATTATCGCGCTCACCGGTGCCGCCGAGGCACTCGCGGCGCAGCCGACGCTGCGCCCGGCACTCAGTGGCCGAGCCACGAGCGTCGTCACGCTCGCCGTTCCGCGCGATCCAGCGCAGCCCGCCGCCCAGCCGGCTGCCGCCCCGACCACGCCACCCATCACCATCGCGCTCGACTACGGCCAGCCCCACCTCCGCGGACGCACGCTGCACACCGACAGCCTCGTGCCGTATGGCACACCGTGGCGCACCGGCGCCAACGACCCGACGACGCTCACGACCGGCGTCGATCTCGTAGTCGGAGGCGCGACCCTCCCCGCCGGCAAGTACGTGCTCTACACGATCCCCAGTCGCGACGACTGGAAGCTCATCATCCAGAAGAGCGCCGGCCAGACGGCGGAGTACGATCCCAAGCACGACGTCGCCCGCGTGGACCTCCGCCGCCAGTCGCTCACCGAGCCGGTCGAGAGCCTAACGATGTGGCTCATCCCGTCCTCCGCGCCCGGGAAGGCCCGCGGCGAGCTGCGGCTGGCCTGGGGACGAACCGTCGTCTCCACAGACTGGTCGGTGAAGTAACCGAACCTCGGGGGACGAGCCGTCTGGCGCGTGCCGGTGTGGCGAGACAAGCTGTAGACGCCTGTGCCCGCCTGTTACAGGCGGGCACGAGCTGTAGGGCGGCTCGAACCACCTCCGCTATCCCGGTATCCCGGCGAGGAACGGCATGGAAACCCTGATGCAGGACATTCGCTACGCGGTGCGAGGCCTCCGCAAGGCGCCCGCGTTCACGCTCGTCGCGCTCCTGACGCTCGCCCTCGGCATCGGCGTCAACAGCTCGATCTTCAGCGTCGTCAACGCGATTCTGTTTCGGCCGCTGCCCGTCGACCGGCCTAACGAGCTGGTCGACATCTACGGCCACGAGGCCACGTCGTCCGAGCACGAGACGCACTCGTACCCGAACTACGTGACGTACCGGAGCCAGACGACCACGCTCTCGGACCTCATCGGGTACTCGAACTTCTTCGCGCACCTGTCGATCGGCGGGAGCTCCGACCTCGTCGTCGGCGAGCTCGTGACCGACAACTACTTCCGCACGCTCGGCGTTCGGCCCGCGCTCGGGCGCGTCTTCGCCGGCGACGAGGCGTCGGCCATCAGCGCCTCGGCACTCGCCGTCCTGAGCGACCGCTTCTGGAAGACCAAGTTCGCGGGTGCGCCGGACGTCGTCGGCAAGACGTTCAAGATGAACGGGATCGTCTACACCGTGATCGGGGTCGCGCCGCCGGAGTTCCGCGGAATGATGCCCGCCGTCACGGCGCAGATGTGGATCCCGGTCACGATGGCCGAGAAGGTCGAGACGTTCGGAAATCAGCGCACGTCCGGGCGGTCCACCGGCGACACACGCTTCGAGCGCCGCGGCCAGGGCTGGATGTGGCTCAAGGGCCGCATGAAGCCGGGCATCGAGCCTGCACAGGTGCGCGCCGAGTTCGACGGGCTGGTGCGCCGTCTGGGCGAGGACGTACCCGGAGACCATGGCAAAGGAGCGGATCTCCGTCGTCCCGACGCGCGACGTACGCATCAATCCGGACTTCGACTCTACCCTCACGCCCGCGGGACTACTGCTGGTCGCCGCCGTCGGACTGGTGCTCGTGGTCGCGTGCGCGAATCTCGCGAATCTCATGCTCGCGCGCGCCGCGGGGCGTCGGCGCGAGATCGCGGTGCGCGTGGCGTTAGGCGCCGAGCGCGCGAGGCTCATCCGTCAGCTGCTCACGGAGAGCGTTCTGCTCGCGCTGCTCGGTGGCGCGCTCGCGCTGCCGCTCGCCGTCGTGCTCTCGGGAGTCATTGCGCGGGTGCAACCACCGCTGCCCATCGACCTCGGGCTGGCGGTGAGTCCCGACTGGCGCGTCCTGGTCTTCACGTTCGTGGTCGCGATCGTCACCGGCGTCGTGTTCGGGCTCGTCCCCGCGCTGCGAGCGTCGCGGCCTGATCTCGTGCCGGCGCTCAAGGACGCGAGCGCGACCGGCAAGCGGCGGCATTTCGAGCTGCGCGACACGCTCGTCGTCGTGCAGGTCGCCGTGTCGCTCGTGCTCGTCGTCGGCGGCGCGCTGCTCGTGCGCAGTCTGGCGGCCGCGGGGCGCGTGCCCCTCGGCTACGACGGCGACCGCACGGCATACCTATCGCTGGCGCTCGAGATGAACGGGTACGATCGCGTGCGCGGCGGACAGTTCCTCGAGGACGGGCGTGCAGCGTCTCGAGGCGCGTGCCGCAGGTCCAGGCGGTCGCGCTGACGAGTCGGCTCCCGCTCTCGCTCAACAACAACGGCTTCTCCCTGTACATCCCCGGCCACGAGACGGCGGACAACCGGCCGATAGCGATCGACGGCGCCTACGTGGACGAACGCTACTTCGACGCGCTCGGCCTAACGATGCTGGCGGGACGAGACATCGAGCCGGCGGATCGCGACGAGTCGCGCCGCGTGGCCGTGATCACGAACACGATGGCGCAACGCTACTGGCCCGGGTCGGCGGACGAACGCACTGAGTCGCGAGTTTCGACTCCGCGAGGGCGACGAACCGTATCGTGTGATCGGCGTCGTCGCGGACTACAAGGTGGACACGCCCGGGGAGAAGTCGAAGTCGTACATCCACCTGCCGCTCGGCCGGCAGGACTCGTTCGGCAACTTCGTCGTGCGGACGTCGGGCGCGGCGAATGGGATGGTGCCCGTGCTGCAACGCGAGCTGCGCGCGCTCGATCCTGAGCTCGTGTTCCTCGACCGCGGCACGATGCGCGATCTGGCGGACGTTAGGCTCTTCGCGGTGCGGGCCGGTGCGTGGCTGATCGGTGCGTTCGGGGCGTTCGCGCTCGTCGTGGCGGCGGTCGGGCTCTACGGCGTCATCGGGTACTCGGTCAGCCGCCGCGTCCGCGAGATCGGCATCCGCAAGGCGCTCGGCGCACGGCCGGGCCAGCTGCTGGGAATGGTGCTCGGTGAAGGCATGGTGCTCGTGGCCATCGGCGGCGTGATCGGCGCCGTCCTGGCAGGGGCGACGGCGCGCGTGCTGTCGAGTGTGTTGTTCGTGGGTCCGTTCGACGCGGTCAGCTTTGCCCTGGCCTTCGGCGTTCTCGCGTTCGTCGCGCTGCTGGCCAACGCGGTGCCGGCGCTCCGGGCGGCACGGGTCGATCCGATGGTCGCGTTACGGTCGACCTAGGACTGGGCGCTCACGGCTCGCGAGCCGTGAGCGCACGGTCGTCTTGCCCGGCGCACCCACATTGTGACTAGCGCTCTGGTGCGCGAGCCCCATACTTGATGTCCCGTCACGTCTTCCACGATGAAGGCGGGCGTACGGCTCGCGGGCACCGGCGATGGTGAGCGCGAAGAGCATTCATTGCCAACGCGGATGAGTTTCGCATGCGTCGTCTCGCCGCCGCTCTTCTTGCTCCTGTGTTCACCGCGGCCCTAACGGCGTGCGCGAGGCCGACCACGCAGGTCGGCACCGTCGCTCCGCAGGCCGTGAGTGCGGAGCAGCTCGAACACCAGCAGCTCGTCATCGAGAACCTTCGCCAGCAGCAGCGCGTCGAAGACGTCGGCCACGCCCTTCTGGCGGCGGCCACTCCGTTTTGCCCTGGTGGGCTCGCACCACGCGTGGGAGTTCGCTTCGCGAACGTCCACTCCTTCCCCCCCGAGGATCAGGAAGCCGCTCGCTCACTCGGATTCACCGACACGCTCGTCATCGTCGGCGTGGCCCGGGGCTCGACGGCGGCGCGCCATGGATTCTTGCCAGGCGACCGCGTCGTCGCGGTGGACGGTGGCCCACCACCCCGGGGGCCTAACGCGGTGTCGCAGCTCGCCAGCACGTTCGCGGGCCGGCCCACCTACGCCCCGAGGCTGACGCTCGAGCAGGGACCGGCCCGGTTCATCGCGGACGTCGGCTCGGCGGGCAACGCGGCCGTCGCGACCGCCGCGCGCGACGGAGGACAACTTCGCGTCGCGATGCCGGCAGACACGGTCGTGCGGGTTCAACCTCGTTGTGGCACGAAACGATGATCTCGACGCCTGGGCCGACGGCGTGAACGTCACGGTCACCTCGGCAATGCTTCGCTTCGTCGCCGACGATGATGAGCTGGCGGCGGTCCTCGCACACGAGATCGCGCATACCGCGTTGCGTCACGTGCCGGCGCAGCAGAAGAACCCGGCCACGGACGGCCAGCCCAGCGCGATCGGTGACGGCGCGACGGTGTACTCCCAGGACTTCGAGGGCGATGCGGACTACGCGGCCATGTATGTGCTCGCGCGCGCGGGACGGCCGATCGCGACGGTGGCGAATCTCTGGCGACGGCTGGCGCAGGGGAATCCCGCCGGCATGAAGTACGCGTCCGCGCACCCGACGACGCCCGACCGATTCGTTAGGCTCGAGGTTGTCTCGCGCGAGATCGAGCAGCAGATCGCACGGGGCGCGGAGCTGCGGCCGGCGATGCGCGATGGGTCTCCGTCACCAGGGTCACCAGGGAGCGCGGTCGCGCAGGCACCGGCGAAAACCGGTGCCGCCGCGCGCCGCGCCGCGTCAGCTACAGCGGCCGTGCTCGTCGACAGGGGGACTCAGTCGACCGCGTTGGTGCAGGTGCCCAGAGAGTCGGCGCCAACCCGGCCCTCGAGCGCCGGCGACGTAGCACTGATCAGCACCACGACGATCGTCCGCGGGGACACGGTGTCGTACACCTTCGGTCCGCCAACGTCGAGAAACGGGTTGAGCGTCCCGCAGGTGCGACGCCATGCGCGTGAGGCATACGACGACGGGCGCGAGGCGCTGGAGCTCCGGCTGTACCAGCGGGCCGAGGACAAGTTTCGCGAGGCGATCCTCTACGACGGTAGCGACGCGCGCTACCACGCGGCACTCGGTGCCGTCCTCCTGAAGCGCGGCAAGCCCCTGGAGGCGGAGGCAGTGCTCAGCGCGGCAGTGCTGCTGGATGTCGAGAACGCCGGGTATCGGCAACTTCTGGTCGAGGCTCGGAAGCGCGACGAGTAGTGGAGCAAATCAGAGATCAGGATAGCATGTCGGTGCGCGTCGCCTAACGTGACCGGTCTGCTTCCGGCGCCGGTCCAGCGGCAGCGGAATTTTCACCGCGGAGGACGCAGAGCACTGCTTCAGCAGCCATCCAGAAGCGAGGGTGTGAACGGAAACGGCCGGAACCATCGGATCGGGCGGATGGGGCAGTGACCGGGCAGGCGGCGGGCAACGAGCCGTCATTGAAGGGGAACGGCCTCGGGGACGCAGTGATCTCGCGAGGCCGCTCCCCTTTTTCGACGGCCCCGCGAGACGTCCGTCCGAGTCGCGATCGGATCGGGCCGTTTCAGTCGTTTCCGACCGTTTCCGTTCACACCCTCTGTTTTGGATGTCGTGTCGAAGTGGTTCGTCTGGATGGTTGCCGAAGCGGTCCTTGGCGTCCTCTGCGTCCTCCGCGGTGGAAAATGCTCCGTTGCACTGTCGAACCCAGCGGCGACAGCTGTAGGCGCGCCGCCAGCACAGCCGGGCCTCACCGCCGCTGGAACCTGAAGCCCGTAGCCCGTCCCGCCCCAATCGTGAACCCGGTCGCTGCTGCGCCGGGCGCGCTGCGTTCGAAACGAACCGTTTGCCCGCCGCCCCGGAACGTATCGGGACCGATCGGCACGAGCACCTGCATCGGGACGTGATGCCCCGCGTACGTGAGGCGACCGTCGCGCCAGGTGACGTGATACGTCGCGTCCACCTCTTCACTGTAATAGTCGCCAGCGAGACTCGCGAAGTCGGCGTTCGCGCCGCTCGTTAGGCCTCCGTCCGCGGGAGGGCGCTGCGGCGGCTGCGGCCGCACGTTGCGTCTTCGGACCCATCTTGTCGCCCAGGTAGACCTCAGCCACCGCCTCGGCGAGCGGTCCGGTATTGATCGCGCCAAGGTTGCAGGTCTCGAGCACCGTGAAGTGCTGCTCGGGAAAGCGGTAAATGTGCGCCTTGTACCCCATGAGCGCGCCGCCGTGCTCCGTCGTGCGCAGACCACGGTATGAGGCGACGTTGTTGCCGAATGCGTATGGGAGCGTGTCCCCCGAGGTCAGCACGCCGCGCGTGTGAATCATCTTCTGCAGCGCCTCACCGCCCACCTTGTGCGTGTAGTAGTTCTCGTCCCACTTCCGCAGGTCGTCGAGAGTCGTATAGAGCCCCCCGGCACCGATCTTGTCGAAATTCTGCATGTACGAGATGCGATAGGCACCCGCACTGTCGCGCTCGTAGCTCATCGCCCGCTTCTTCATCACGTGCCCGGGGTCGTCATGGAAATGCGTGTGCGTCATCCCGAGCGGCTGGAACATGCGCTCGTCCGCAAACACTCGCAGTGACTTTCCCGTCACGCGCCTAACGAGCTGCGCCATGAGGAAGTAGCCGGAGTTACTGTACAGATGCGCACTCCCCGGTGTGAAGTTGAGCGCCTTCTGACGCGCGATCAGCGCGACCGCCTCCGAGTCCGCGTACACATCCTCCATTCGGAGCCCCGCGATCCCCATGATCCCATACACGTCGCGAATGCCACTCGTGTGGTGCACGAGATGCCGGATCGTGATCGGCGATCCGTAGTCCGGCATCTCGGGGAAGTATTTTCGAATGTCGTCGTCGAGTGAGACCTTGCCGTCGAGCACGAGGAGCCCGAGGGCCGCGGCCGTGAACTGCTTCGAAACGGACCCGACGTAATACACCATCTCCGGGCCATTCGGGATGTCGTAGTCGAGGTTCGCCATCCCGTAGCCGCGCTGATAGATGAACCGCCCGTTTTGAACGACTCCGACCGCACAGCCAGGTGAGTCCGGCTTGTCCCACTCGGCGAAGATGCGATCGACCTTCGGATTCGGAGGAAACTGCTGCGCCTCGGCCGAACTGCCGGCTGCAATCAGGGCGCACACGGTCACGGTGAAGGCGACGCGGATCGTCGATACCATGGGAGATCGCTCCTCTCGTTAGGCCTGCCGAGCGGGTCAGATGTCATTCCGAGCGAAGCGAGGAATCCTTGCTCTCTTTATCGGGAGGCCAAGGATTCCTCACTGCGTTCGGAATGACGACCGCTCAGCTCTTCGGGATGTTCGGGTTTCCGATTCGCTCCACGGTCGGCAGCGGGAAGCATTTCGTGTCGCCATACGGCAGACCCGTCGCGTCCACTCCAGTGGGGTGAATCGAGCCGGGCTCGCCCTTGAACGGGATCGCCCACGGCGTACCCCGGAAGCGGAGATGATCGTTCAGCCGGTGACCGCCTTCGGCGAACATCTCGCGCCGACGCTCCTCGATCACCTGAGCGATGACCTCGGTCTGGGTCGCGGTGCCGCCCGCATCGTAACCCGGAATGCCGGCCGCCGCATGCATCGCGTTGATCAGCTGCCGGGCCGTCCCCAGGTCGTTCGTTCGCGCGGACGCCTCGGCGATGATCAGCCGTGCTTCCTTGAACGACGTGATCACGACCGGGAACGAGCGCGATGTGTGCTTGTTCGTGGGGAAGTAATGGATCTGGGCGTTGTCGAACGCCAGCTGGTTTTTCGTCGAGACGGCGACGCGCGGATCGGGCACACCAGCCCACGTGATCGCGCGGTAGTTAGGCGCGACGGTCGCGTGCCGGTTCGTTGCGCAGGTGACGTACTCGCAGAGCGCATTGTAGCGCCGCGTGTCGCTATCGTCGCGCGTGGCGTTCTTGACGTAGGTGGCCGGAATGAGCCTCGCATCGGCGAGCGCTCCCGCATAGTTCCCGAGGTCCAGCCTGACGCGCGCCCGGCCGGCCAGCGACATGTTCAGAATGTCCTGGTTGTTCGCCGCTGTCGCGAGCGCGATTGCCTCTGTGAAGCGTGTCTCGGCGAGCGGCGAGCACTTCCTTCGGCGTCATGAGTGGTCCGCCATCGATCGCCATCTCGCAGAAGCCTTCGCCGAGTGCGAGCAGCGCGTACGCGCCGTACGCCTTCACCGTCGCCTTGAGGAGCGTCCGGTTCGCCACCTGCGCGTCGGTGAACTTGTCGAGGCGATTGAACGAATCCTCGGCCTGGAACCGCGCCGTCTGCAGCGTCGTGTAGATGCCGTACTGGGTGCGGCAGCTTCCCTGCGCCATGTCGGCATCGTCCGCCGTGATCGCGGCGCGACGCCCAGTTGCGCTGGTTCAGGTTGCCCGACGCCTGAATGAACTCGTCGCCGATGAGCGCGGCCGCCGCGACGTAGTTGTTCCAGGCACACTCGAAGTCGGAGACCACGCTGGCCACCATGGTGGGCGCCAGTGCCGGGTCATTGAGCGCTTCTTCCTGCACGCGGCCTGGCACGTGCACGTCGAGGATGTCGCTGCAGGCAGCGATCGGGAGAAAGACGAGCGCGAGCCCGAGCGTCAGTGCGTGGCGGTTCGTCATGGCGTCACCCGCAGTGCGAGAAGAACGCGACGGAGCTGCGGCCAGCCTTCCTGGTTGTAGCCGGTCAGGCCGCCGGGATCTGCGCCGGAGCCAGCGCTGTTACGTACCTCGGGATCGGTCAGCTTCACGCCGAAGTCCGAGCGCTGCGCGACCCACAACGTGGCCATGTTCTGCGCCGACAGCGTCGCCGACGCGCGTGCCAAGCCGATGGGGCGAAGCCACGACTGCGGGAACGTGTACGTCGCGCTCACCTGACGGAGCTTCGCGAACCCGCCGTCCACGATGCCCGGTTGGCGGCGCGTGTCGAGAATGTCGTACGCGAGGAGAATCGGATCCTTCGCCTCGAGAATGGAGCGCTGGTTACGGAACGACATGAGCGACGCGCGGATGTCACCACTCAGGATCTTGTTGCCGCCGAGGAAGTCGACGAGCGCGAACAGCTGGAGGTTCCGCCACAGCGTGAGTGTCCCGTTTGCGGACCCTTCCCACTCGGGCAGTGGATTCCCCCAGTACACGGCTGGTGCCTGCGCGCACGGTACCGCCGGCCCGCCGCCGGCAGAGAAGTTCGTTCCCGGCAGCACTGCTCCACTCTCGCACATCATGTTGGTGGCGCGAGGCGCACCATTCACCGTCGCGATGTCGGCCGAGAGCACTCGGCGCTGGAACATGCTGCCGAGTGGGAAGCCGGGAACGTGGTACTGCCCGAACGTCGCATTCATCACGAGCGACGACGCGCCGCCGAGCGACGCGACCTCGTTCGTGTTGTGCGAGAACTTCATGCCGAGCCGGAGGTTGACGTTGCTCGAGCGCAACGCGTCGCCGGCGACATTGATCTCGTAGCCGTGATTGTCGACCTGGCCGATGTTCTGGAATTGCACGCCGGGGAAGCCTAACGACGGGAGCGCCGGGACCGATACGAGCGCGTCCTTCGTCTGCTTGCTGTACCAGGTGAACTCGAAGGCGACACGGTCCTTGAAGAGCGACGCGTCGAAGCCGGCTTCGATCTCCTCTCCGATCTCGGGCTTGAGATCGATGTTGCCGAGGTTCTGCGGCGTGAGCGTCGGTGTGCCGCCGGCGCCGGTCTCGGGTGCGTACGTGCGCAGCGCCGCGAACGCGTCGGGCTGCTGGCCGGCCTTCCCCCATGCCGACCGGAGCTTGAGCGACGACACGAACGGCACGTTCGCCGCGAACGACTCGTCGGTCACGACCCAGGCCGCGCTCAGCTTCGGGTAACGTGTCGCCTTGTAGCTCTTGCCGAACGCACTGTTGTCGTCGCCGCGCATCGCCGCGGTGAGGTAGAGCCGGTCACGCCACGAGAGCTGCTCCTGAATGTAGAGCCCCACGGTCTTGTTCTCGACGAAATTCTCCTGCGCCGTCTTGAGCGCGCCGGAGCTGATCGTCTCGAGGTCGTTGACGGGGAACGTCTCACCATGCGCCAGCACGGCCTCGGTCTGCTTTCGATAGTACTGCAGTCCGAACGCGGTCTCGAACTGGAGCGACGAGCGCACCTTCGCCGTAGCGGTGGCCGAGTAGTCGGCGCTGACGAACGATGCGGATGAGTTCTCCACGTCGCGCCGGCCGAGCGGATTGAGGCTACCCACCGTGGTGATCTTCTTCCACAGGCTGCTGAGCTGCTGCTGCGTGAAGTCTCCGCCCACCGTGAGCCGATGCGAGAGCCAGCTGAGCGGCCGGTGGCGGAGCGTCGCGGTGAGCGTGCTGCGGTTCAGGTCCTCGTAGCCCTGGATGTCGTCCTCGAAGACTTCCGGTACGTACAGCAGGTAGCCGCGCAGCGGCCCGTCGAGACCGTTAGGCAGATTCTTCCCCGGCTCGCATCCCGGCGATGGGCACGACCAGAGGATGGCCGTGGTGATCGGCTGCTGCGCGCCGGCCGAGCGGAGCTGGCTCCGCTCGTAGCCCAGGCCGAAGTCGAAGGTGACCTTGTCGTTAGGCATGAACGTGAGGTTGCTCCGCCCGCTGAGCCGGTTCTTCCAGTTGTAATCCACGGCGCCCTCGTCCCGATCCCAGGCGCCGAAGAACATGTAGTTGAGAACGTCGGCGCCGCCGGAGACGGTCGCGTCGTACGACTGGGTGTGTCCGGTCGAGAACGGGCTGCCCTTGCACATGTCACCGGACTGCTCGTACGGTTTGGGGCAGCGCCCGTAGTAGCTCACGGGGAATCCCGACGGTACGGTCGTGCGCGAGCACGTTCGCATCCACGATCTCACCGGCTGCCGTCTTGTAGTACGAGTGCTGGAACAGGTTCTCCGGGTTCGGGAGCCAGTTCGCGCCCTGCTTCACCTGGTACGAGACGGTCGCGGCCCCGCGCACGCCGCGCTTCGTGAGCACGTTGATGACGCCGTTGGACGCCTCGGTGCCGTAGAGCGTCGCCGCGGCCGGCCCCTTGATGATCTCGATGGATTCGATCTCTGAAGGATTGAGATCGTTGATGCGCGAGGGCGGATAGCGCGAATCGACGCCGACGCCCGGGAAGCTCCCGTTGTCGGCGGCCGCGTTGTTCACGCGCACGCCGTCGATGTAGAGCAGCGGCTCGGACATGAGCGTCATGCTGTTGGCGCCGCGAATGCGCGTGTTCCCGCCGGAGCCGACGTCGCCGCCGGCCGACTGGACGCGCACGCCGGACACGCCATTCAGCAGCTGCTGCACGTTAGGCGGCGGCGCCAGCTTCGTGACCTCGGCGGCATTCACGAGGCCGATGGCGTTCCCGAGCTCTCGCTTGGTCTGCGCCTCCGGCGTCCCCGTGACGACGACCTGGTCGAGCGTCGTGGACGGTCCGCTCGAGGGAGAAGTTGACGGTCGCGGTTCCGTTGTCGCTGACGGTGACTTGTTGCGTCGCGCGCGCGTAGCCGAGTCGCCGGGCAACGAGCGTGTGGGTCCCGGCGGGCACGTTGGCGAGGCGGTACGCGCCTGCCGCGTTGGTGGAGGCGCCGAGCTGCGTGCCTTCGATCTGCACGGTCACGGCGTCGAGTGGCTCGTTCGTGTGCGCGACGGTGACGGTGCCGGTGATGGTGCCCACCAGCTGTGGCGTTGTGGCTGCGCCGCGGCGCGGCTGCGTCGCGGTCGCGCGTCGGGTGGTCCGTTCGAGTCACGATTCTGACCGGTCACCGCGAGCAGGGGCACGGCCATCAGGCCGGCGAGCAATGCGGGAACCCGAAGGAGACGATCCATGCGTTACCTCCGTGAGGTGTGCAGGGCGTGCGTTCCGAAATCGAGGCTCCGATCATTCTACGCCGCCGGGTGCGCGGGACAAGAGCGGTGCCGTGTCGGCCGCGCATGGCGCGCTATCCGGGGACTCGCCCGTCGATCCGGCCGGACGACGAAAATCGACACTGACCCCCAGTGGTGCAACGATGCGCCTAACGGCAAGAAGCGCACGCCTAACGTTCACGTGGAGCGAAGCCGCGCCACGAGCGCCGTGGTTTCGGCCGACGGCTCGGTCTGGAGCTCGAACCTGAGCCGCCGCGCGAAGCCGTCGAAGAGACTGATCGCGCCAGCCCGGTCGCCAATGCGGTCGAGCATGAGGAGCGCGCGCCGAAGGACGCGCTCGTCCGTCCACGCCCGACGCGCGGCCAGGCGCGCCCAACCGCCTGCATCGGTCAGCTGCTGGTTCTCCTCGCACGCGCAGGCCAGTGCCCACACCGCCGCGACCACGCGCTCGAGCGCCGCTGCTCGCATCTCCTCCAGCCAGAGATCGAACTCTCCGCACTCGGGGAGGTGGAAGCCGGGCATGAGGTCGCCGCGATAGAGCTCGAGCGCGCGACCGAGGCGTCCCGCCTCGATCTCGCTCGTGAACTCGACGGCGTCACAAGAGAGGACGTCCGGCCCAATTACCAGCTCTTCATCGCCGAACGAAACAATCGCGTCCGCGCCGAGGACCGACCGCACCGCGTGCACGGTTTTGCGCAGCGCACTCCGGGCGTGTGCCTGATCCAGCGTCGGCCATAACAGGCCGGCCAGCCGGTCCCTCCGCTGGCGAAGACCAGCCTGCGCCAGCAGGAGGTAGGCGAGGAAGCCCACCGTCTTCGACTGTCCGAGCAGAAGGCGCGCACCCTCCGGCGGGACACCGTCCAACGCGGTGCCCCCGAGCAGACGAAGAGTGGGGCGCGTCACTGGAGCACCTCCGCGCGAAGACCGTGAGCCGGGGCGACTCCGGACCCAAGGTAGATGGCGCTGTTCCCGTCGAACAGAGGGCATCTCGCGAACCGCGATGATTGCCCGACGGAACGCGAAAAGAACGCGAAAGAGCTACTGCGCGAACGGCTCCGGAACGGCGACGGAACCACCGGCAAATACGGTTGAGTCACCAACGTCGCTCGTATCTCAGTCCGTTAGTGACATCAGCCTGGCTGGAGGACCCGTACAATGACTCGCGCACAACTACTGACCGCGGCAGTTCTGATCGCCTGCGGATGCACGGAATCATCGGTGGGGCCCGGGTATTCCGGCGGAGGGACTCCTCCTCCTCCTCCTCCCAATCTCGGACTCACGGTGATCACAGGGACCGTCTCGATCGACGGCTCGGCGTCACCCGTTGCGGTATCACTGCAACTCGAATCCGGCGCGGTGGTCGCACTCGTCGGCGGGGAAGCGCAGCGGCTCGGCATCCTTGACGGTGCCGAAGTTGAACTGCGCGGCGCCTGGACGGTCGTGGACTCGCGGCACTTCGAGACCGACGACGCTATCGACACGGTCATACCGACCTTCGAGGTTGACAGGTTTCAGGTGCTGGTCGTGGGGGGGCGTGCCGCCATCGACGGTATGCTGGCGGAGGAAGATGGCACATACTACGTCGAGCTCCTGGACGGCGACCTCGTCTGGCTCGATTCGGCGCCGTCCGATTTCCAGTCCTGCCTCGGCAAACGGGTCTGGGTGACTGGCTCGGTGGACGATCCGCCGTTCATGATCGGAGTGATCGACTAGCACGAACAGAGGATCGCCGGTGGCGGTTGCACCAGCGTGACATGCGAGCGGGCCCGCGAAAGCGGGTCCGCTCGGTTTTCCTGTTCCGGATCATCCGAGAGATGTCGGAATGAGCCACGACAACTTCCACTAATACTCACGCTCGCGATCGACCGTACGTGCCGGGGTCTCCCCGCGCTCGATCTCCTCGAGGCACTCGAGGAAGCCGACGATCGCTCCTTCTGCCGTCGTCGGTCCCGAGCTGTGTGGCGAGATCATCACGCGCGGGTCATCCCACAGCGGCGAATCGCTCGGCAGCGGCTCGACCGTGAACACGTCGAGCATCGCCGCCGCGAGCCAGCCGTTGTCGAGCGCTTCGGGAATGAGCGCCTCATCGACCACTGCCCCACGTCCCGCGTTCATCAACACCGCGCCGCGACAGGCGCTCAACACGTCACGCCCGATGAGCCCGCGCGTCTCCGACGTCAGCGGCACGGTGACGATGAGCCAGTCGGCCATCGCCGCGAGCCGCGGAAGCTCCGACACCTTGGACGTCGACGCGTACACCCCGGCGTCGCCGGTGCCTGACCGGGACACGCCGTGCACCTCCGCGCCTAACGCCGCAAAGAGTCGCGCGATGTGCGACCCGACGTCGCCCGTGCCAACGACGACGGCGCGCGAGCCGCGGACGTAGCTGGCGTCACGAGGCGCCCATTCGTGGCGTCGCTGCTTCTCCGCCAGATCCAGCAATTGCTGGCGAAACGCGAGCGCCCGCGCGAGCGCCCACTCGGCGATGTAGACGCCGAAGGATTCCGACGTGCGCGTCAGGAGAATCTCGCGCGGTAATCCAGGCGGCGAGAGCCATGAGTCCACGCCGGCGCCGGTGCAGTGCACCCACCGGACGTTGCCCATCGTCGGCAGCGGCGGACGCCTGAAGCCCATGTACGTGTCGGCCCACGCGAGGTCGTCCGCGGTGACGTCGGTATAGGCGCTGCCCCGGACTTCGAGGTCGCCACGTCGTGCACGCAGCCGGTTCGCCAGCTCGGCATGCGCACCGGCGCCAATCACGACCCGGCGCGGTTTGAGACGTGTGCTCACGTCGTGCTCCGATCCTTCTCCGATCCTTTGGTCGAGCTCACTGGTGGTTCACCGGCGACTCGACGGCGGAACCAGCTTGTTCAGCCGCATGTAGGTCACGATGTTGCCGTAATGCTCGCCGTCGTGCGCCGCGTTCGCGATGAGCGCGTAGAACCTCGGATGCTGCTGGCCGAAGATGTCCACGGGCGCCTTCAGGCTGGCGTCGGGCAGGGCGTAGGCGCGCTCGCAATACTGGTTCGACTCCTTGAGCGCGGCGACGATCGCCGCCTTCGTCTTGGCGCCCTTCTCCACGACGTCCTCCTCCGGAGCTTTCTCGCCGAGTGCCATCGCGCAGTACATTTTTTGCGATCCCGCGACGTGGGCGAACAGCTCGCCGAAACTGCGCACGTCGGGCGTCGGCTTATACGCGTACATCGACTCCGAGATCTCGTCGGCGGATTGAGTGACGTTGACGATGATGCCCTTCCACAGAGCGCGGGCCTCACTGGCGTGCGACGGCGATTGCGCGGCTTGCGCGGCGGCGGTCGAGACGGCGAGGGGAAACGCGGCGACTGCGAGGATGTTTCTTAGCATGGTCGGATGGGATGAAGAGGTTGCGACCAACTTCGCACGAACGAGGTTGTCCCACCAGCGATGGTACCCACGCGGCGGGGCCAGGTGATGGCGCGTCACCTTCGCGGCTGGGTGATCTTCGCCAGTGTCGTCGCGCTCGTGTTCCTGCTGGCGAACCGCCTCCTCATCACCGGACGCGCCGTAGGGATCTGGGACGTCGACGGCCAGTACTTTCCGCAGTTCGTCCTCGTCGCCGACCACGCGCGCGCCGGCCAGTTTCTTCGCTGGGACCCATGGTCGGATGGCGGACTCCCGTCGTTCAGCGAACCGCAGATCGGCGCGTTCTCGCCGATCGTGAATGCGTTCGGCCTTCTGCTCGGCGGGCGGCCGGCGTCGTTCATCGCGTACTGGCTGTTTCACTGGGCGCTCGGCGCCGCGGGAATCTTCGTTCTCGCACGTCACCTGCGCGCGCCCGCGTGGGGCGCGTGTGTCGTCGCGCTCGGCTACGTGTTCTCGGGGCTGTACACCGGCCATGCGCAGCACACGACCTTCGTCGCCGGATTCTCGTGGGTGCCGTGGATCATCTGGCAGTTGGATCTGGCGCTCCAGCGACGATCGCTGCGCCACGCTGCGCAGGCGGGAGCGCTCTGGGGCGTCGGGGCGCTCGCCGGTCATCCATCCGTCACGATACTGACGGGTTGCTTCGCCGCGCTCTGGGTTCTCGGGAAAGGTCCTGTTCGGAGTGGAGGCGCGAGGCGCGTCGTCGATCACCGAAGGATTGCGAAGGGAGCGTCGCAGCAGGGCGAAGCCGGCCGTGCACCCGGCGACGGATCGATCTGGCACTCGCGGTGGCTGCTCTCGGAACCCTGGCCGTTGTCGGTGTGATCGTGCTGTCCCCGACGTACGTCGGCGAGCTCCTCGAGGGACGCGGTGTGCACTCGCGGAGCCAGCCGCTGTCGCGCGCGCAGGCAGCGCATAACGAGCTTCCGCCCGCCGCCGTCGTCACCCTCGCGAGTGCGTATCCGGCGCGCATCAAGGCGTTCTTCCCCGACGTCGTGTGGCCCTGGACGCACGTCTCGATGGTCAGCGTGTATGCCGGCGTGCTCATTCCGCTGCTCGCGTTATGCGCGCTCGCGTCAGGCCGGTCTGACCGCTGGCTGTGGTGGCTCCTCGGGGTCGGACTGCTCAGCCTCGGCGCCGCCATGGGCGAGTCGCTTCCAGTCCGCGGCTGGCTGTACGACGTGTTCTACCCGATGCGGTACTTTCGACACTCGGCGGTGTTCCGGCTGTTTTTCGTGTTCCCACTCGCCGTTCTCGCGCTGCACGGATCGAAGGTGGTGGATCGTGCCGTCCGCCTCGAGGCGGGAGCATCGTGGGGGAGATTCGTCGTCGGCGCGGCGGTCGCTGCCACTGCAGCCATTCTCGCCTATGAAGCGTTTCTGGCGACGCTCCCGGTTCCAACCGGGAGAGCGGGGCCTCTGGTGGTCTTGCTCTGGCTCGCGCCGGTCGCCGTCGGGCTCGTCGGAGTCATTCGACGCAGCCTTCGACGTTGGATACCAGTGATGCTCGTCGTCCTCGCATCCGCCGACGCCCTTCTCACGGAGCAGCTGTCACGACTCATGATGGTGGGCGTGGGCGAGGATGTGCGCCGCTGGCGCGACCTGGATGCGCGACATCAGCGATCGCTCGACCTAACGCGAACTGGCCTGTTCCGCACGGAGTCGACGTGTGAGCCATGGACACCGGAGCAGTGCTGGCGGAACGACCAGTTGATCACGAAGGTGCCGTCGCTCCGTGCGTACGCGACGTTCACGAACGACTTTCATTACGCGATGAGCCGGCACCCGGTGCTCCGGGCCTCCGCCTCCGGGAACGATCGGATGTGGTTCGCATCGGTCGCGGCCATGGCGCCGGTTACCGATACCGCGTTCGCGGCATTCGTGCGTCGCACGGACTCGCTCGGCGCGCCGCCGCTGATCCTGCACACGCGAACGCAAATGCTCGGCGCCGGCTTGCACCGGGCAGACCCGCGCCGCTACCCGCGGATCGACAGCGTGCCGAGTGCGCGGCGCATCCCGGTCCGGGTGCTCGCTTACCTGCCTAACGAGTTGGCGGTACGCCTCTCGGCACCCGATACCGGGTGGCTGATGGTTACTGATCGCTGGGCGCCGGGCTGGCGTGCCACGGTGAACGGGCAGCCGGCGGCGACATTCGGCGCGGATTTCATCTTCCGCGCAGTCGCGGTGCGACGTGGCGAGAACGTCGTTCGCTTCACCTATCAGCCGGCCGGCTACCCGTGGCTCCTTGCTCTGAGTTGGCTGACGCTCGCGTGCGTCGTCGGCTGGAGCGCGGCGGCGGCCGCTCGTTCAAGAGCTCGTGGAAGTTGGGAACACCCTGAAACCTGATGCCTGCACCTGAGTAGCTCAGTGCTGAGAACTGGGCGTGCTGCCGCCGGACGCCCGCCCGCTCCTCGAGCAGACCGGGCCAGTTTGGAGCAGATCAGCTACTCAGCTCGAGGTTTCAGGTGTCAGGGTGAACCGCCAAGCGTGATTGTCCAATCAATAGCTCACGAGCTCACGGATGCGGCCGGTTCCTTGCGTCATGACGCCGCGCACGCTCCCTTTTGCACAGCGTCGGCGCCGAAACACGGTGCTGATCACACTTCCGACTCGAAGTCCCCTCGATCGATCCTCCCGTGACGGTTTTGCACCGGGATGTCAGGACCCGGGATTATCGCACCGAGGATCCATGCACAATTCGCCAGGCAGGTCCGACGTCGATCGTCGTCGCGAGATCCGGGACGCTGAAGCGCTGCTGACCACCGGCGCGCTCCAGAGCGCGATCTTCAACAGCGCGAACTTCTCCAGCATCGCCACCGACGCCGCCGGCGTCATCCAGATTTTCAACGTCGGCGCCGAGCGCATGCTTGGTTATGCCGCCGCTGATGTCGTGAACAGGATCACGCCGGCCGACATCTCGGACCCGCAGGAGGTCGTCAGCCGCGCCAGGGCGTTGAGCGCGGAGCTTGGCACCGCCATCACGCCGGGCTTCGAGGCACTGGTGTTCAAGGCGTCGCGTGGAATCGAGGACATCTACGAGCTCACCTACATCCGCAAGGACGGGAGCCGGTTCCCCGCCGTGGTCTCCGTAACGGCGCTGCGTGACGCGCAGGAGCGCATCATCGGCTATCTGCTGATCGGCACCGACAACACCGCGCGCAAGCAGATCGAGGACGAGCGCATGAAGCTCGACCAGCGACTCCGCGACCAGCACTTCTACACGCGGTCGCTGATCGAGAGCAACATCGACGCGCTGATGACCACCGACCCGCGCGGCGTCATCACGGACGTCAACAAGCAGATGGAAGCCCTGACGGGATGCACGCGCGATGAGCTGATCGGCGCGCCGTTCAAGGGCTACTTCACCGAGCCCGAGCGCGCCGAGCTCGCGATCAACCGCGTGCTGAGCGAAGGCAAGGTCACGAACTACGAGCTAACGGCGCGCGACCGCGACGGCACGCTGACGGTCGTCTCGTACAACGCGACCACGTTCCACGATCGCGATCGGCGCCTGCAAGGCGTCTTCGCGTCCGCGCGTGACATGACGGAGCTCAAGGCGATCGAGCGAGCGCTCACGCAGAAGAACGCGGAGCTCGAGGACGCGAGCCGCATGAAGTCGGAGTTCCTCGCCAACATGTCGCACGAGTTGCGCACACCGCTCAACGCGATCATCGGCTTCTCCGAAGTGTTAGGCGACGGCCTGCTCGGCGACATGACGGAGAAGCAGCGCCGGTTCATCGGCGACATCTTCAAGAGCGGCAAGCATCTCCTCTCGCTGATCAACGACATCCTCGACCTGTCCAAGGTGGAAGCCGGGAAGATGCTGCTCGACCTGGACACGTTCGAGATCGCGCCGATGCTCAGCAACAGTCTCTCGATCGTGAAGGGACAGGCCGCGGTGCGGCACGTTAGGCTGGACATGCAGGTGGCGAGCGACCTGAGCGCGCTCACCGCTGACGCCCGGAAGGTCAAGCAGATCGTCTACAACCTGCTCTCCAACGCCGTGAAGTTCACGGCGGATGGCGGCGATGTCATTCTGCGCGCGGATCGCGTCACGCGTGACGATGTCGGCGCGTTGCCCGGCGATTGGGCTGGGCGAACGCTTCCCTCTGGCGACCAGCGACTTTTCGGAGTTCCTCCGGCTCAGCGTCAGGGACAACGGCATCGGCATCTCGCCGGACGGCCTCGAGCAACTGTTCAAGCCGTTCAGCCAGGTCGATAGCGGCCTGTCGCGACAGTTCGAGGGGACGGGACTCGGGTTGGCGATGGTCAAGCTGCTCGTCGATCTGCACGGGGGCGTCGTCGCGGTCGAGAGCGCGGTCGGCACGGGCTCGTGCTTCACCGTGTGGATTCCGATGCGCGGGCGGAGCGGTGCAGACGTGGTGTCGCCGCCGCCACGCGTGCCTAACGCTCGCGAAGCAGCGGGAGGAACCCGCACCGCGCTCGTCGTCGAGAGCAACTACCGGTCGGCCGAATTGATCAGGGTGCAGCTCGAGGCGGAGAATTTCACGGTGATCCACGCTCGCAGCTCCGAGGACGCGATCATCGCCGCTCAGCGTGAGCCGCTGGCGCTGATCACACTCGACATCATGATGCCCGACGTCGACGGATGGGCCTTCCTCGAGCAGCTCAAGAGCATTCCGTCGCTGCGTTCCGTCCCGGTGGTCATCATTTCGATCCTCGCCGATCGCACCAAGGGCTTCGCGCTCGGTGCGGCGGCGGTGATGCAGTCACCGGTTTCGCGACAGGAGCTGTACGACACGCTCGCGATGCTCGGCCTGTCGCCGCGTGTCCGGCGATCAGCGGATCCGGGTGCTCGTCGTGGACGACGACCCGAAGGCGGTGGACCTGATCGCCGTGCGCATTGGCGGCATGGCGAGCGAGATCTTCCGCGCGTCAGGCGGGCGCGAGGCCATCGAGATCGCGCAACGCGAGCTGCCCGACCTGATCGTGCTCGACCTGATGATGCCGGACGTGGACGGCTTCGACGTCGTGGAGGCGCTCAACACTCAGCCCGCCACAGCGAGCATCCCGGTGGTCGTCGTCACGGCGTCGGCGGTGACCGCCGACGAGCGAGCAAGGCTCAACGGCTTCGTGACGACCGTGATGGGCAAGGCCGGCTTCGACAGCGACCTGTTCATCGCTGAAGTCCGCCGCGCGATGGCCGACCATCCGGTGGGCGCCTGACATGGCGACGATCCTGGTCGTGGAGGACAACGCGACGAACATGAAGCTGTCGACGTTCCTCCTCGAGTCCGCGGACCACACCGTGATCGCGGCGACGAGTGCGGAGATCGGCCTCACACTCGCCCGCGAGGCGCATCCCGACCTGATCCTGATGGACATCCAGCTGCCCGGCATGGACGGCCTGCAGGCGACGGCGCTGCTCAAGGCCGACGAGGCGACGCGCGACATTCCGGTGATCGCGCTGACGGCGCTGGCCATGAAGGGCGACGAGGAGCGCATTCTCGCCGCCGGCTGCGATGGCTACATCGCCAAGCCGCTCGACTACAAGGATTTCCTGGCGAGGATCAAGTCTCGCCTGACTACGTAACTGCGAATCCGCAATCGGGGTCAGACTCGAGTCTGACCCCAATGACGTAGTCGTGTCATCATTCCAACGCGGCGGCGGCCGCAACCAGAGTTGAGCTGTTTGTTCGTGCATCCGGCGGCAGCACGCCCAGTTCTCAGCACTGACCTGCTTCAGGTCCGGATATCAGGTTTCAGGGTTACTCAGTTCGAAATGACGTTAGGCACCTTCCGCTGCTGCAGCATGGCGTTGAACGCCGCCACCTCTCCCGCCATCACGCGATCGAACTCCGCCTTCACCGCCCGCACCTGCGTTCGCAGCAGATCCGCCACCTGACGCTGACTCGCCGTCGGCGCATAGTCGCTCGACTCGATCTCCCCAGCCAGATACTGCAGCTGCTCGCTGATCCGCTGTGGCCACCGCAGAATGTCCTGCCCACGTCCGGTGGCGCGCGTCTGAAACAGCTTCCGCTCCACCACACGCAGCTTCACGTCCAGTGAATCGGCCGCCGTCACTACATCCTTGCGCGTCGAATCGCTCGACATGGTCGACTTCAACGCGGCGAGCTGTCCACGCACGTTCTCCAGCGCGTTGATCATCGTCACCGCGCTGTCGAGATCCGCCGCAATCCCCCGCACCGCCGCGACGTTCTCGGCCAGCGCCGCTTCGGTCGCATCCGCCGTGTTCGGGTCCTTTTTCAGCACCAGCGGCTGCGATTCGCTCGTCCCCGCGATCTTGACGGTGTAGGTGCCCGGCGGCATCAGAACCCCGAGCCGCCCGACCGTCGGTGCATCGCGTCCCTCCAGAGAGACCGAGAACCACGGCGCGTACTCCGGACTCGTGCGGATCTTCGCCTGCTTCGTGAGATCGCCCCGCAGGTTCCACCACACGCGGTTGATGCCCGCGTTCCGCGGCGCCTTCATCGTGCGCACGACCGCGCCGGACGCGTCCGAGATCGTTAGGCTCACGCTGTCCTTCGACACGAGCTTCGTGCCCGCGCTGTCCCGCACGGTGCTGTCGCTGCCGGTCTTGAGATAGAAGTTGATCGACGCCCCATACGGCGGGGCGTAGCCCGCGCTCGCGTCGTATCCCACCGAGAATGGTTGCTCGGTGCTCAGCAGCCGGTACGCGACCCTCGGCGTGAAGAGGTGTGCGTCCTTGGCCGTGACTGATGAGCCTAACGCGCGGAGCGGGGTGATGTCGTCCAGGATCCAGAAGCCACGGCCGTACGTCGCCACGACGAGATCGTTGAAGTGCGGCTGCACCACCATCCAGTACACGGGCGCGTGCGGCAGGTTGTTCTGCATCGGCTGCCAGCTGCGCACCGTCGTTGAACGAGACGTAGAGGCCGTTCTCGGTCCCGAGGTACAGGAGACCGCGCCTGACGGGATCCTCGCGCACGACGTGCGCGTACGACAGCGGCGACTTCGGGATCCCCGTGGTGATCAACTTCCACGTCTTGCCGAAGTCCGTCGTCCTGTAGACCCACGGATCGCGGTTGTTCACCTGATGACCGTCTACCGTCAGGTACGCCGTGCCAGCGTCATACCGCGACGCCTCGATGTTCGAGATCGTGCCCCATTCGAGCAATCCAGGAATATTCCTCGTCACGTTCGTCCATGTGGTGCCACCGTCGCGCGTGACGTGCACGAGACCGTCGTTCGTGCCCGCCCACAACACCTTCGCGTCCAGCGGCGACTCGCCGATCGCGAACACGACGCCGGCGTACTCGACGCCAATGTTGTCCGGCGTTAGGCCGCCCGAGATCTTCTGACGCGACTTGTCATTGCGCGTCAGATCAGGGGAGATCTCTTTCCAATGAGTCCCGCCGTCGCTTGTCGCGTGCACGTACTGGCTGCCCACGTACAACACGTTGTGATCGTGGGCCGACAGCGTGAGCGGCGCGGTCCACACGAATCGATACTTGAGGCTGTCTGCCGGCCACCCGATCGTGGCTTGTGGCCAGATCTCCACGTTATGCACCAGCTTCGTCCGCCGATCGTAGCGCGTGATGATCCCGCCCATGGAACCGGACCCCGAGCCGCTCGACCAGATCAGATTCCCATCCACCGTGTCCGGAATAGCCCACCCGCTCTCGCCACCGCCGACGGTCTCCGAGTGGCCGCGACTGATTGTCGGTACGTCGAGGCCGACCGAAGTCGCCCTGTCGCGGGTTACTCGGCACCATTGCCGACGGGCCGTCCTGACGATTGCCGTACACGTTGTACGGGATGCGGTTGTCGACCGTGGCGTGGTACATCTGCGCGAGCGGCAGCTGCGTCACGTTCCACGACTTGCCGCGGTTGATCGAGACCGACACGCCGCCGTCGTGACTCACGATCATGCGGTTGCCGTTGGTCGGGATCGATCCAGATGTCGTGGTGATCGCCGCCGGGAGTCTCCGTGAACGGCGGATCGATGATGGTCGCACCGCCGTCGAGCGTCTTCGACCAGTTCGAGGTGAGGAAGTACGCCTCGTTAGGGTTGTCCGGCGACACGCCCATGCGGTTGTAGTAGTGCGTGCGCCCCGCGACCTGGCGGTCGTGATTGACGAGCTGCCACGTGGCGCCCGCGTCGTCGGATCGAAAGAGACGACCGCTGTCCGTCGGCTTCCCATCCGGTGTCGGCACGCCGTCGCCGGTCTCGATGAGCGCGTAGATGCGGGTCGGATCCGACTTGCTGATGCCGAGTCCGATCTTGCCCACGGTCTTCGACGGCATGCCGGAGCCGGTGAGCTTCGTCCATTTCGTGCCACCGTCCGTCGACTTCCAGATCCCGCTGCCCGCGCCACCGCTGTTGCGCCCCCACGTCTTGATCTCGATCTGCCAGAAGCCCGCGTACAGGATGCGCGGATTCGTCGGATCCATCACGATGTCCGACGCGCCCGTGGAGTCGTTCACGAACAACACGCGCTCCCAGTTCTTGCCGCCGTCGGCCGAGCGGTAGATCCCGCGCTCGGGCTGCGGGCCGTACGCGAAGCCTAACGCGGCGGCGTACACGAGATCCGGATTCGTCGGATGCACCACCACGCGCGAGATGCGGCCCGTGTTCTCGAGACCCGCGCGCGACCACGTCTTGCCCGCGTCGGTCGACCGGAACATTCCCCAACCCGCGGAGATGTGACTGCGCGTGAACGGCTCACCCGTCCCGGCGTACACCACATTCGGGTCGCTGGGCGCCACCGCGAGCGCCCCGACGGACGACACGGGCTGCGCGTCGAAGACCGGGGTCCAGTGAATTCCACCATCGACGGACTTCCAGAGTCCCCCTGAGGCGGCACCCGCGTAGTACGTGTTCGGATCGCCCGGAACGCCGGCAACCGAGGTCACGCGATTCCCTTCGGGGCCGATGTAGCGATACCGAAGCCGCTGATAGACCGCGGTGTCGACCTTCTCGGGGCTGACTTCCTTGAGCTCCCGTTGTGGCTTGTTCTGGGCCGCCGCGACAGACGCGGCTACGAGCAGCAGGACGGTCGCGACGACTCGGCGCATGGGACACCAGTGCGGTGACGGGTGCGAAGAACTTACGAAAGTCCGGCAACTGGGGTCAGACTGACTCGGACTCGAGTCAGACTCGAGTCTGACTCGATTTGTAGCGTTCTATTGCTACGTCATTGCGTCATTGGAGTCAGAGTCGAGTCTGACTCGAGTCTGACTCCAACGAAGGGAGGGCTACCAGGGGTCGAAGACCGCCTTGGACGTTCCGTGAGCGCGACTGTACGTGCCGCGGACGTAGCGCACCTGGAAGCGGTGCCCCGCCAGGTGCATCGCGTGCGTCTCGAGCAGACCCAATCCCGTCACGTTGTAGCGCGCGAAATAGCTCAGCTGTCGCGCGAGATCGGCATCACCGAGGTCTGTAAGGCGCGCTCGGTATCGTCTGCGCGCCGCGGCGAACCGCGCCATCACCTCCGGAATCGTGCCTTCCAGGCAGGCCGTCGGGTCGGCATCGACCAGATAACGCCCCTCGATCCCAAGCGCGTCGTGCGCCCATTCCTCGAACCACGCGAGGTGACCGAGCATCCACCGCACACTGTTCGCTGCAGGGTGTGGTCGCCAGTCGGCCTCCTCTTCCGTGAGCCCCGCGATGTTCTTCTGCAGCAGAGTCCACATCTGCTCGTCCATCTCGTCGAGAAGTCGGACAGGGTCCAGCACGACGCCCTCGTGGTACGCTGTGAGTTTCGGAGCGGACAGCATCGCCGCCATCGCCGCTATCGCATCGTGTAACACGCGATCGGCCGATGAATCCGGCCACGCGACGCCCGACGAGCCACCGCTCGGATCAGAGCTCACCGCCAGGCCGACGTCCCATACGCATGTCCGCCACCTGAGCGGCACTGTATGGTGCCGTGAACAGCTCCGGTTTGGCGTGCCAGCACCGGAACAGCTCGGCGATGAAACGCATGCGCTCTCGTAGGTTCGCCCAGTCCGTCGCGCCGCTTCCAGTCGTCGCGTTTGGCGTCGGATCAATGCTCGCGAGCAACGCGCGAAGGGGCTGGTGCTCGATCTCGCGAAGCTCCGGCGGGAACTCGCCGCGCACATCGCGCCCGAGGTGCACCACAACGCCCGGCATCCGCAGCGTCATGAGCAGATCGGTGATGACGAGTCGCATGCGCCGGCGGACGGCGGCCACCAACGCGTCGATGGCGATGTCGGCGGGCATCGGGCGGCCTGTCAGCCGAGAGATCTGGGCGCGGGTGCGGAGCCACACGCCGGGCATCACCAACGGAAGGAGCGCCGCCCGTACGGCGTCGGCGTCGAGCCCGGCATCGAGCGACGCCTGGATCTCGGGCTGAAGTCGCGTCTGTTCGTGGAAGCCGACGAGCAGATTCCCGAACAACAGCAGGGTCGCTCGCTCCCGGTCGTTAGGCGCCCGGCACGCCGCGCCGTAGGCGACGAACGCCTCGCGCAGCAGCCGCTGCCCGTCAGGCGGCTCGCCGCCGCGGAGCGTGTTGCAGAACGCCGCCGTCGCGGCATCGTCGGGCGACCCCGTCGCGGCGGCCGTCCCGCGCCAGCGGGCGAACTCGCGCCCGATCTCGACGAACACCTTGCGGTTCCCGACGGCAACGGCGTCCGACGCACGTCGGAGCGCTGCCTCCACGTCGGTGACGCGACGGACCGTCTCGAGCACGGTCTCGCGGGTGAGCGCCCGCTCCGTGCGTATCGAGAGTCGCACGATGTCCGTAGCGATCGCGCCGACTTCGTGGGAGCCGAGGACGTCGTCGGCCGTGCGGGCGAAGTCCTCACCGCGGATGGTCTGCCCCGCCTGACGCGACGCCCACGTCGCGAACGTGCACCAGTTCGCGCCCGGCGACACCCGCTCGGCCACTGCGCGCGACAGATCGTGGTAGCACTGCGTGATGCGCAGGTTGCGGACGATCGGGTCGCTGATCGCTCCGATCTGTTCTACTTCGCTGACTGTGGGAACGCTCACTGGCCGGTATCCGGAAAAGGCTCGTCGATAATGGAATACACACCGTCTGACTGCGCGAGGCCCGGGGCGTTACCGCGGTGTGTGCTGCCTAACACCTTCGGTCTCCTCCCGTGAAGGCGGTAACAGAGAAGATTGTCAGCCATGTGCCCTGTTCCCCCGGGTGGGGGAGCGCGCAGATTGTGGCACCGCGGTCCACCAGGCCCGCTCGCCGCTCACGCCGACCAACACTCCATGCGCGCTCTCACCGTCCTCACTGCCCTTCTGCTCGCCGCCCCTGCCACCGCGTCGGCGCAGGGCGCGGTCCTCGTATACCGGCTCGGCAAGGACACGCTCGCCGTCGAGCAGTACACGCGCACCCCCACCGGTATGTCGGGCGAGATGGTGCAGCGCAACGGACCGGCCGTCGTGCGCTTCACGTACTCGCTCACGCTTGGCAAGGACGGGCGCCCAACGGCGGCCAGCCTCACACGCATGCTCGGTGACGGAACGGCACAGCCGGGGGCGCCTCGCGAAGTGCGCTACTCGTTAGGACCCGACTCGGCAGTCCGCGAAGTCGTCTTCGCCGACAGCACGCAGCGTCGCGCCGTCGCCGCTTCCCGGGCGATGGTGAACTTCCCCGTCTTCATCTACGGCCCCACGGAGCTCCTCGCCGCGCTGCGCAAAGGGAACGCCGCCGACTCGCTCCCGGCGATCGGCCAGGCCGGCGGGCTCGGCTTCACCGGTCTTTCGGCGTTAGGCGGCGACTCGGTGCGACTCCGCGGAGGGCCGTATGCGATGGTCCTGCGCTTCGACGCCGCCAACCGGCTGCAATCACTGGACGGTCGTGGGACGACGAACAAGGTCGTGGGCGAACGGGCGTCGGGCCGCGTGGACATCGCCGCGCTCGCCCGCGGGATGAAGCCGACCGGTGTCCTCTCTGCGCGCGAGGACGCGCGTGCCGCGTTCGGCCCCGGCGGGATGGTCGTGGTCGATTACGGCCGGCCGCAGGTGCGCGAACGCACGGTGTGGGGCGGGACGCTCGTCCCGTTCGATTCCGTCTGGCGCGCCGGCGCGAACGATGCCACGCACCTCTTCACGACGCGTCCGCTCACACTTGGCACGATGAATCTGGCGCCGGGGATGTACACGCTCTGGGTGCAGCACACGCGTCAGGCGACGTTCCTGATCGTGAACCGTCAGACCGGCCAGTGGGGGACGCAGTACGACGCGACGCAGGACGTGGGACGCGTCGAGATGCAGTCGGCACCGGCGCCGTCGCACGTGGAGGAGATGACGATCGCCGTGCGCGCACTCGGACCCACGCGCGGCGCAATCGAGCTGGCGTGGGGTGACCGCGTCATGACCGCGCCGTTCGGGGTCGGGACCAGGCCGTAGCGCCCCGCGTATCGCGCGCCATATTCGCTACGTGTCCATACGATACGAGCTGAGTCACGACGCGATCGCGCGCCTCGTGTTCGATCAGGCGTCGGCCGAGGCGCAGACACGGCGCAAGATCGAGAAGTACGTCCGCGATCGTCTCGCGATGCACCGCGAGCGGGGCCCACTGCTCACGCAGGATGACCTCGACTACATCCATCCGCACCTCGGCGCGATTCACGCGGACGCGGAGGAGCGTGCGTTCATTCGCGAGAGTACGCGCGCGGTGCAACGGACGCGAAACCGACGGCGGTTGCTCGTCACGGGTGTGATCGCGGTGCTCGCGGTGTCGAGCGGTGTGAGCGCAGTGTTGGCCGTGAAGGCAACGCGGTCGACGCAGCTCGCGAACCGCGAGCGCGACCGGGCAGAGGCCGCGCGCCTCTTCAACGAAGCGCGGACGCAGCTCGCCAGCGGTTCGCTGCTCGACGCCGTGAAGACGGCTCGCGTCAGCGCACGCACGTACCCGACCGATCCGTCGTCGACCGAGACGCAGTACGCGGTGATGGCGGATCCAACGTCCGTGCTGGTGACGATCCGCGAGCCCTTGAACTCGAGCCCGCAGGTCCGCTTCTCGGCGGACGGTAGCCGCATCCTCAGTGTCTCGAAGAACGCCTTCGGCAGCTTCGCGGCTCGCATCTGGGATTGGAATCGCACGGAGCTGTTCTCGATTCCGCAAACCATCCGGGCCGACTATGCGAAGCGGTCGACAGCACTGATCGCGGCGGAACCTGGGGCCCCGGCATTGACCGCGAATGACGACGGGTCCAGCTGCGGGAACGAAATCAGGCTCGACGATCAGACGTTAGGCGGTGTCGGCACGTTGTTCGTCGTCGACCTCGCAGAGCCGGCGAAACGCGAGAGCCTCCCTTTTGGCTTTCAGTCGATGGCGCCTAACGGCACGCGCGTGTCCGTGTGCGGGAACACCGTCTCGATCGACGACGACAGCGGGAAGAGTCTCAAGGCTCTGAGCATCCCCGGCGCGAGAGCGGCGGCGTTCACGCCGGACGGAACGCGGATCGTCGTGTCGACCAATTCACGCAGTGCCATCTACGACCTGACCGGGGAGAAGCTGCTCGACGTCGACGGGGCATCACTCACGGTATCCGACGATGGAGAGCGGCTCGCCACCGTCGAGGGTGCGACGACGATCATCCGCGATGCGACGGGACGCGAGCTCGCCCGACGGCAAGGTGTGGCGCCCGTGTTCGGACCGAACGGCATCGTGCTGACGGTGGTGGGCGAGACGAGCCGGCTACGGCGGCCTGACGCCGACGGGACCACTGCGATGGTCAACTATCCGGGCACCGATCCGCGCCTGTCACCCGATGGGAAATGGGTGATGACCACGATGACGGACCGCACGCGAATCGCGGACGTGGCGGGCCACGAGCTCACGACGCTCCCCGGCGTGTCGGGACGCTTCTCGCCCATCGCGCCCGTGGCGATGACGGCGACGGAGAGCGGCGTGATCAGGTTGTGGGATCTGCGGCGGACTCCCGTCGCGACCGAGGAGGCAGCGGCCGGCATCTGGGGACTCGACGAGCAGTCCGTGAAATCGTTGGCAGCGCTCAACGGCCCGACCGACTGTCGGTTCAGGTGCGTGTCTCCAGACAGCTCGTTGCGCGCATCAGTGATCGCGGCTCCTCTCGTCACACCCGGCGCACGCTCAAGTGCGAGCCTGATGCTCGAAGCCCGTGATCCCGGCGGCGCCGCCGCCGACGAGCAGGGATGGCGGGCACTGCCAGGGGGCGAAAAGCGCGGGTGCCCGACACCCGTTGCCATGGACATTTCGCCCGTGGCCGGCGGCGACATCGTGCTCGGGTGCGGCGACGGACCCGTCCGCGTGTTCGACCGCACCGGCGCGGTGCGCTGGGAAGGAAAACACGCCGGCGCCGTTACGCGCGCGGCATTCTCGCCAGACGGCCGGTACGTGTTGACGGGATCGGCCGACCGTACCGCACGCCTGTGGAACGCGGCGACCGGCGCCGTGATCACGACGTTCGCCGGCCACGAAGGCGACGTCACGGCGGTGATCGTGTCGAGAGACGCGACGCGAGCCGCGACGCTCACGACGCGGGGCACGCTGCGACTGTGGCAGCCTAACGCGCCGAGTGCGACGCTGCTCTCCAGCGTCACGCTCGATGACTGGATGATCACGGCCATCGCGTTCAGCGCCGATGGGTCACAGATCCTGGCGCGCACGCTGCGCGGCCAACTTCGCCGCTGGCTCACGGACGCCACCCAGCTCGACAAGGAGTTCGCGTGGGTACGCACTCGGCCCGACACGACGACGGCGCCTAACGCCAGCGCGGGCTCCCGCCCATGACGACGCCCGTTCTCTTCCTCGCGTTCGCGAACGACGACTCCGCTCATCTGCAGCTGCTCAAGACCGAGAGCTCCGAAATCTGGCGCAGGCTGGCGGACATCGACCGGCAGGAGTTCGTGAAGGTGCATCGTGAGGAGAGCGCGAGCGTCGACGAGCTGTTCGAGGCGCTCGTCCGCTTCAAGGACCGCGTCGCGATCTTCCATTACGGCGGACACGCCGACGGAACGATGCTCCAGCTCGAAGGCGGAGCCGGACACGCCAACGGGATTGCCGGACTCCTCGGCGAGCAGGCGAACCTCAAGCTCGTCTTCCTCAACGGCTGCGCCACTCGGCCGCAGGTCGAACAGCTGCTCGCCGCCGGCGTCAAGGCGGTCATCGCCACGTCGGTCCCGATTCGCGACGACAAGGCCACCGCGTTCTCTGTCCGATTCTACGAGGCACTCGCCAACCGACGCACCATCGCTCAGGCGTTCGCGCTCGCCCAGCACTACCTCCAGACCCGCTTCGGCGACGTCCGCGATGTCAGCATCGTCCCAATGCGCGACATCCGCGCGAAACATTCCGTCGACGCGGGCGAGCGCATTCCCTGGGGGCTCTACATCAAGGAGGAGTGCCAGCGCGAAGTGCTCGACTGGACGCTCCCCTACTATCACGCGATCGGGCTCCCGCAGGAGATGATCCAGTACATCGGGAGCAGCTTCAGCGCGAACCGCTACATCATGCTGGTGCTCGATGAGATGGCCCGCTACAACCCGGACATCTACTCGCAGATGACGGAGCAGCGGGGCGGCGAGACGGTGCGGCGTGACTCGCGCGAGTACCCCGAGCTCATCGTGCGGAATCTCCCGTGGCCGTTAGGCTCGCAGATCCGCCTTCTCCGCCTGCACGACGCACCGGACATGGAGCGGCTCGAGCTGCTCGTGAGCGCCTACGTGCGCACGACGCAGCTGCTGTACTTCATTCTCCTCTCCGATCTCTGGGAGCAGCGGCGACACGGAACGATCGACGTTCCGGCCACGTTCGATGCCGCGCTCCCGGCAGGTGCCAGCGCATTCTCTTCGTTCGACTTCCTCGCGCGGACGATCGAGCTATACCGGCTCTTCACCGCACAGGCGGCGCACCCCTACGTCGCCGAATTCGAGCGAGTGGCGGAGATGTGGGACGCGACGCCGTCGCCCCTGCAGAGCGCGCACACATACCTCGAGCAACTTCGCGCCGAGTTGCTAGCGGGGACGCCGATCGCCGAGCTCGCCCAGCGATGCCTAACGACCGAGCAGGCGCTGTCGGTCGTCCTCCGTTCAGCGGCATTCCTCGCGCGCTACCGGATGATGACGGTGCGGAACATCACGGTGGAGGCCCCGCGCTTCGAGACGGTGTCGTACGAGCTGGACATGGGGCCGCTCAACGCCGTCGACAACAGCGCGCTCAACCTGTATCAGGATGCGGCGCGCCGCCGGAAGGCGCATTACGGCAACAGCCAGTCGATCGTGCTGGTACGGGACGAGAACGCGCTCGACGACTGCCTCAACCTCTCGCCCTTCATCGTCGACAAGAACACGTTCGTCAGCGTCAAGAAGAGCGAGACGACGGACAAGGACCGGCTCGCGCACATCTTCGTCCTCTCGTACGTGGAAGACGGACGCCTCGTCTACCTCGCGGTCGACCATGGTCTCCGCTACGCGCTCGACAACGCGCGCGACCGCATCCACACGGATATGACGCGCGAGGACTTCACGGAGGGACGCAACCTCGCCCCGAGCATCCCCGCCGCTGATCCGTTCGGCGTCGGCGCGACGTTCGGCTTCGAGCCGCAGCCTGCCGCTGACGACGGCGTGAAGGTCTTCCAGGTGCTGCGCAATCAGCTCGAGGGATTCATGGCTGACGTCGGGATACCGCGATGACGGTGGCGACCACGAGCCCGTTCAAATATCTGGACGCGTACCAGAAGGAGGACGCGGACCGTTTCTTCGGGCGCGAGCGCGAGACGGCGCAGCTCTACAACGTGGTGCACGCCTCCAACCTGGTCCTCATCTACGGCGCCTCCGGCACCGGCAAGTCGAGCCTCGTCAACTGCGGACTCGGCAACCAGTTCGTCGACACGGACTGGCTGCCGCTATTCGTTAGGCGCGGCACGGATCTCAACCGGTCGCTGGAACGCACCATGGCCGGCGCGATGAAGGGAGACGCGCCACCGGATGACGTGGCCGTCGGCGAGCGTCTGCGGGCGCTGTATCTCGAGCACTACCGCCCGATCTACCTGATCTTCGACCAGTTCGAGGAGCTCTTCATCCTCGGGACCCGCGACGAGCAGCGGCTGTTCTACGAGACGGTTCGGCAACTCCTCGACGCGAGCGCGGGATGCAAGCTGCTCATCATCATCAGAGAGGAGTACATCGCCTATCTCTCGGACTTCGAGAAGGCGGTGCCCTCCCTCTTCGACAACCGGCTCCGCATCGAGAAGCTCAACGATGCCAATCTCGCCCGGATCATTGTCGGGACGGCGCACGCGGCCGGTATTCGGGTAGACCAGCCTAACGTCACCGTGCCGGCGATCCTGGAGAACATCCGTGATCGCCGCACGGGCGTCGATCTCGCCAATCTCCAGATCTACCTCGACCGACTCTGGCGCGCCGATCTCGAGCGGCAGGGCACCGCGACGCCGGCCGTGGTGACGTTCGATCCTGCACTCACCGAACGAGTGGGCAAGTTGAGCGACGTGCTGCGCGACTTTCTCTCCAATCAGCTCAAGGCAATCGAGCAGGGCCTCACGTCGCAGCGAGGTGTCGCGAAGCCCGAGGGCATTCCGCTGGAGGTCCTGTTCGCGCTGGTGACCGAGGAGGGTACGAAGCGGAACCTCGACGTGTCAGCGATCCTCGAGGCGCTTCCCGGGAACCGCGAGATCCAGGAGTCGCACGTGCGATTCTGCCTCGACGAGTTCGAGCGCCTGCGGCTCGTGCGTCCGCTCGCCGTCGCGTGACGCTGACCCGCCAGTGGAACGAGGTTGAGATGTTGATGGCAGGCGAGGCAGGCCCTATAGCCAGAATTGGCAAAGGGCAGACTTCCCTGACAGGTGAGAGGCGGAGCGCGTTTGCCAGTTCTGGCTCTGGGCCGGAATCGCCCACCATCAACATTTAACGCGCAGTCCACCTCACGCTTGACATGTGACCTTTTGGTCACCTATTATCCGGTGTGACAGACGACGATCGCGTGTTCAAGGCGCTCGCTGATTCGACGCGGCGCTCCCTCCTCGACCGGCTCTTCGTGCGTGACGGCCGCACGCTCACGGAGCTCGAGTCCGAGCTGGCGATGACCCGCTTCGGTGTCATGAAGCACCTCCGCGTCCTCGAGGACGCGGGGCTCGTGGTGACCAAGCGCTCGGGACGCGAGAAGCTGCACTTCCTCAACCCCGTTCCGATCCGGCTCATCCACGATCGATGGATCGACAAGTTCACCGAGCGCCGCGTATCGGCGCTCACTGACCTCAAGCGACAATTGGAGGAGGAGTCCGCATGACGAGCACCGCACCGTCCGGCACGAGCGTCACGACGCAGATCTATCGCGTCTTCATCAAGGCAACGCCGCAGGCGATCTGGGACGCGATCACCACGCCGGAGTGGACGCAGCGCTTCGGCTACGGGTTGCGCGACGTGTACGAGTTGCGTCCCGGCGGGTCGTACCGCGGGTACGCGAACGCAGGGATGACCGCCATGGGGATGCCGGAAGTTGTCGACGGACGGCGAGGTCATAGAGGCGGATCCGCCGCGGAAGCTGGTGGTCACCTGGCGCATGGCGATGGACCCCAGCATGGCCGCCGAAGGCCATACGCGCCTAACGTATGAGATCGTGGAGGGGAGGAACGGTGTGAGCCGCCTCAGCGTGATCCACGATCTCACGGGAACGCCCGGCCATGCGGCGATGGTCGCCGGCGATCAGCAGGGCCCCGGAGCCGGCGGTGGCTGGACCTGGATCCTGAGCGATCTCAAGACGCTGCTCGAGAGCGGAACGCAGATGGTAACGGGCGGCGCGTGGTAGTGAATGGAAGTGAAAAGGCCTCGCGCATTCGCGCGAGGCCCGGAGCCAATCTCGCTCGCGCGACGCGCGCCGACTAGTCGTGTGAGCCAGGCCTCGCCGGGTCGGTACCGCGAACGAACCGGATGATCTGCACCGGCCGCTTTCGGCGCGCGACGTCCTCGTACAACACGAGGAACTGGTCACCGGTCGTCCGGCTCACCGCGTACACCTTCACGAAGGCGCGCCCGCCGACGGAGCTCGATGTAGTTTCGCCGCCGGATACTTCGGCGAATGTGGTGGCCGGGGCCGTTTGGAGTCAGACTCGGCCGTTTGGAGTCAGACTCGAGTCTGACTCCAAACGGATCATTACAACGAGGGCGACAACCCTTTCGTCGCCGGGTCGGTGTGCCGCGCTAGCAGTGTCGTGATCTCGTCACGGAACCGCTTGCTGCCAAGCGCCCAACCCGTGTGGGTCGCGTTGCGAATGTCCGCGAGCACCGAATCGGGAAGCGCGGCCCGAAAGAGCGCGCGGTATGCCGCCTGACGCGTGCATGCGTCGCGGTCGAGCGCCAGATACCGCTCGTGGGGCGTCACCAGCGGATCGCTTGCGCCGAGGGCGTTCGCTCCGTGGCTCGACCACGGGTAGTGACGCGGGTCGGTGACGAGCCCGGCGCGCACCGGATTGAGCTCGATGTACCGATGGCACGCGAAGAGATACTGATCGGTGTCCACGACAGTGGCCTTGTAGCGTCCCTGGCACAAGGTGCCAGTGCGTTCATACGTGTCGTTGAAACGCCTAACGTATCGTCGGCAGACCGATTGCAGCATCCGTCCGATGCCGGAGGCGGTCGTCGGCGTCAGGAGAAGGTGCACGTGGTTGGTCATGAGCACGTATGCGTGCACGTGACAGCCGTACTTTTCGCACGCGGTGCGGAGACAGTCGAGGAAGAACCGATAGTCCGAATCCGCGACGAAGAGCACCGAGCGATTCGTGCCGCGCTGGATGACGTGCTGTGGCATGCCAGGAGCGGCGTAGCGTGGTATGCGTGCCAAACTCACCTCGTGGAGCGCGTGGTTGGTCGCGACACGTGTGCGGCCGCGGCCGACCTACATGGTGGCACGCACAACGCGCCCGGGCGCCATCAACCTGTCGCTGGCTGGGACCGTTCCAACGCGGACTGATCACCGTTGTAGATGTGCCGCACCGATGGCCGCCGGTGCGTTCGAACGATGAAAATCGGATGAAAATCGAGTCGACTCGAGTCTGACTCGAGTCTGACTCCGAGTCTGACTCAGCGGCCGCTCGTTCCCCTCGTGATACCGGAGCGCGGCTCCGACACCCCCTCCCAGCCACCGCGCACTCGCATGACCGCGTTGACCGTCGCGAGCGCCGGTTGGTAGCGGATGCCGTGCCCCATCGCCCGCAACGAGTCCTCGACTTCCTTCGTGAGCCCGTCGGTCTCCACGACGAGCGTGTCGGGAAGAGCCTGATGGTGCAGGCGAGGCGCGCGCATCGCGTCAGCGAGCGACATCCGGTGGTCGATGACGTTGAGAATCACCTGTGAGGTCGCGGTGATGATGCGCGGGCCGCCGGCCGCCCCGACGACCAGCAGCAGTTGCCCTTTCGGGTCGAGGACGATGGTCGGCGACATCGCGCTCAGCATCCGCTTGCCCGGCGCGATCGCGTTCTGCTCGCCCTGCACGAGCCCGAACAAATTCGGCTTGCCCGGCGACGCCGCAAAGTCGTCCATCTCGTCGTTCATGAAGAAGCCGAGGTTCTTCAGGTAGACGGCCGAGCCATAACCGCTCCCAGGCCCGTTGATCGTCGTGGTCGTCGCGACAGCGTTCCCCTTGTCATCGACGACGGAGTAATGCGTCGTGTGGTTACCGTCCGTGATCTGCTTCGCGTCCGGTGGCGTGGGAGTGGCGCGGTCGGGTCGGATCGTCGCGGCCAGCGTGCGTGCGTAGGTCTTGCTCGTGAGCTCGGCCTGCGGGACCGGCACGAAGTCCGGGTCGGCGAGCTTGCTGTTACGATCGATGAACGCGCGCTGATACGTGGAGCTCAGAACGTGGGCATACGCCGCGCTCCCCCAGGATGGCAAGCGAGTCCCACGACTCCAGGATGTTGAGCGACTGCGTGACGACGATGCCGCCTGACGACGCCGGCGGCATCGTGAACATCGTGTAACCGCGGTAGGTGCTTTGGATGGGAGTGCGCCAGAGTGGACGGTACCGGCGGAGGTCCTCCGTCGTGATGTTGCCGCCACCGCGTTGCATCGCCGCCACCAGCGAGTCGCCAACCTCTCCTTCGTAGAACGCGCGTGCTCCACCGGCGGCGATGAGCTCGAGCGTCCGTGCGAGTGCCGGCTGGCGGAAGCGCGTGCCCGGCTCGAGCGCGGTTCCGCCGGGGAAGAACACGTCCTTCGCGTCGAAGCGCTCGATGTGCTCTCGATTGCCCAGGAGGGAGCGCTGCAGGAACGAGTCGACGACGAAGCCGTCGCGCGCGAGCCGGATCGCCGGTGCCATCACCTGCGAGAGCGTCATCGTCCCGTACTTCGCGAGCGCCTCCGACATTCCCGCCACCGACCCCGGGATCCCGGAGGCCCGGTAGCCGATGATGCTCGCGTCGGTCGGGTTGCCGTTCGCGTCGAGGTACATGTCGCGGCTGGCAGAGAGCGGCGCGACTTCGCGATAGTCGATCGCCGCCGTGCGCCCGTCAGCCATGCGGATGACCATGAACCCCCCACCCCCAACGTTGCCGGCCGCCGGATAGGTCACGGCGAGCGCAAAGCCAACGGCGACCGCGGCATCGACCGCGTTCCCGCCAGCGCTGATGATCTCGCTCCCCGCGTCGGAGGCGAGCCCGTTGATCGAGGCGATCATGGAGCGCTCGCCGAAGTCCGCCTTCTCGCCCGCCTTGAAGCGCCACCCATCGGGAAAGACAACGACGCGGCGAGCCGGGATCGCCGGCTCGGCTGCCGCGGCCGACGTCGACGGCGAGTCGTTAGGCCCGGTGCGGCAAGCGACGGAGGCGAGGAGCAGAGCCAGACGGCTGACGCTGGCGACAGAACGCGGCATCAATGATAGAAGGAAGTGATCGTGGCCCGGACACTCCATGCAGGGCAACGGCAGTACGGAGGAACTTATCAAAGTTCAGGTACATTCGAACGCTCACGGACTTGCGGAGCGAGGACGTGCAGCACGAGAATCGACCGTCGGTGCGTTCAAACGATACAATTGGGGTCAGACTCGAGTCAGGCTCGAGCCTGACTCGAGTCTGACCCCACGCGTTGCGGACCGAAACAGCGGGCACCATGTTCGCAGTCATGAGACACCTCCTACTCCTGACCTGCGCCCTGACGGCGTCTGCGTGCGCGCCTTCCACGAAGGACGCGCCCGATTCCAAGTCCTATCCCTCCTCGTACGAGACCGTCATTTCCGGCGGCAGACTCGTCGACGGCACCGGCAACGCGTGGTACTACGGCGACGTGGGGATCGCCAATGGCCGCATCGCCCGGATCACGCCACCCGGCATGCTCGCCCAGGTGTCGGCCAAGCAACGCATCGACGCGCGCGGCCTCGTCGTCGCGCCCGGCGTCATCGACATTCAGGCCCACTCGGAAGAGCAACTGCTCTACGGCGATAGCCGAGTGATGGGGATGATCACCCAGGGCGTGACGACGATGATCATGGGCGAAGGAGAGACGCCCGGACAGCTGTCAGCCACGATGCTCTCCAACTATCTCAAGTCCGACGACACGTCGCACGCGGCACTGTATCGCACCTTCGTCGGGCCGAAGGGGTTCGGTGAGTGGCTGCACGCCATGGAGACTCACACCGCGTCCGTCAACTTCGGCTCGTTCCTCGGCGCCGGTGGCGTTAGGCAGTACGCGAAGAACATGACGCAGGGCGCGCCGACGCCGGCCGAGCTGGATACGATGCGGACCGTCGTCAGGCAGGCCATGCGGGACGGCGCGTTCGGCGTGGCCAGCGCGCTGATCTATCCGCCGGGCAATTACGCCGGGACGGAAGAGCTCATCGAGGAAGCGAAGGCGATGGCGCCGTACGGCGGCGTCTATATCACCCACATGCGGTCGGAAGGCGATCGTTTCCTCGAAGCCGTCGACGAAGCGATGCGTATCGGGCGCGAGGGTGGCGTGCCGGTCGAGATCTATCATCTCAAGGCAGCGGGCGTGAAGAACTGGCCGAAGATGAAGACCGCGATCGCGAAGATCGATTCGGCGCGCGCGGCCGGTCAGGACGTAGCGGTCGATCAGTACCCGTACACCGCGGGCGGGAACAACCTGTCGTCGTGCATTCCGCCGTGGGCGCACGCCGATGGCAAGCTTCTCGACCGGCTGCGCGACCCGGCGACGCGCGCGAAGATCAAGGCCGAGATGACGGATGAGAACGCGAACTTCGAGAGTCTCTGTCTCGGCGCGACGCCACAGGGCGTCGAGGTGGTCGGCTTCAAGGTCGACTCGCTCAAGAAGTACGAGGGCAAGCGCCTGCCGGAGATCGCATCGGCGTGGAAGAAGGACTGGCCTGACGCGTTGATGGACCTGACGCTGGCGGAAAAGAATCGGCTTGGGCAGATCATCTTCATCGCGTCGGACTCGAACATCGCCGTGCAGGTGAAGCTGCCGTACATGAAGTTCGGCACGGACGCGGCCGGCTACGATCCGGACAGCACGCATGAGTCGGTGCATCCACGGTCGTACGGGACGTATCCGAAGATTCTCGGCCAGTTCGTACGTGAGCAGAAGCTGCTCACGCTCGAGGATGCGGTGCGCAAGATGACGGGCGCGACGGCGGCTCGGCTGTCGATTCGCGATCGCGGCGAGCTCAAGGAAGGGTGGTACGCGGACATCATGATCTTCGATCCGAACACGATCATCGACCGTGCGACGTACGAGCAGCCGCACCAGCTGTCCGTCGGCGTTAGGAACGTGCTGGTGAATGGCGTGCCGGTCGTCACCGACGGAAAGGTGACGGGCGCGAAACCCGGTCGCGTCGTGCGCGGGCCGGGGTACGGGCTGCCGTAATCGTCCCAAACAGACCTGCGTCATCCCGCAGCGTTGTCATCCCGAGCGGACGAGCTGTATGTCATCCCGAGCGGCAGCGAGGGATCTCTCGAAGGTCATCGTGGCTTGGCCGGCCACGATGACCTTACAACAGGTCCCTCGCTGCCGCTCGGGATGACACTCGGTTCCCCCCCTCACACCGGAGTGTTTCGTCATGCTGAATCGACGCAGGTCGGCCCTGGCGCTCGTTGTCGTTCTCGCGGCGTGCGGCACCGCTCCCGACTCCCCGACCGCGCCTAACGCGACTCCTCCCACCACCGGCGTCTCGTTCGCCAAGCCCGTCGACCCCGGCTACAAGGTCTATCAGGATGGCAGCACCACCGACGCCGTGACGCAGCCCGTGGGCGGCGCGTATCTGGCCGGTGGTGGCACCGACGTCGACGCGGGCATGGTGTGGCTGATGGGACAGGGCGGGACGCGTAGCCCCGGGAAGTACGGCGACGTCGTCGTGCTGCGCACGACCGGCAGCAATGGCTACAACAAGTATCTCGTCGGGCTCGGCGCGAATTCCGTGACGAGCATTGTCATCACGTCCGTGGCCGGCGCGAACAGCGCCGTCGTGACCAACGCGATCGCGAAGGCCGAGGTGGTGTTCCTCGCCGGCGGGGATCAGTCGACGTACGTGAATCTGTGGCGCGGGACGGCGCTTCAGACCGCGGTGAACGCGCGCGTGGCGCAGGGATACCCGATCGGCGGGACGAGCGCCGGACTGGCGGTCATGGGGCAGTACGTGTACGCGGCGCTCAACGCGTCATCCGAGTCGGCGATCGTGTTGCAGAATCCGTTCGACGCGTCGGTGACGTTGCAGACTGCGCTGTTCAACGTGCCGCTGCTAACGAACGTCATCACTGACTCGCATTTCAAGACGCGCGATCGCATGGGACGACTGCTCGTTTTCCTGGCGCGCTTGCAGCAGGACAACATGGCGACGTCGCGCCGCGCGCGATCGCGATCGACGAAGGGTCTGGTGTTGGGGTGACGGCGAACGGGTCGACGACGACGTTCGGCACCGGCGCCGGCGCGTACTACCTGAGCGTGCCTGCGAACGCCACGCGCACATGTGCCCCGAATACTCCGCTCTCGTACAGCGCGGTGAGTACCGTACACGTCCAGAACGGCCAGAACTTCACGTTAGGCAGCTGGACGAGCAGCAATGCCTCGCCGTATACGCTCAGCGTCGCGAGCGGCGTCGTTTCGTCATCGACGGGGTCGATCTACTGAGCTGTCGTTTCGAGCGAAGCCGTGTCATTCCGAGCGGAGGCCGAAGGCCGGAGTCGAGGAATCGCGCGGGTACCGGTAGCGGGCCCTCTATCGTGCAGGGTCTCGATTCCTCGACTGCGCCGCTCCTCGGCTTCGCTCGGAATGACACGGGTCAGGGCTTGCCCCTGTTCGGCGACGTGTCGACAGGTTGTCGAAGAATCAGCGCTTGTCCACGCTCCGCAGGAACTCGCGCACGTCCTTCACGTTCGCGTCAGGTGCATCCCACGAGGTGACGTGGCTCGCACCCTTGTAGAGGACGAACTTGGCGCCTGGGATCAGCTTCGCGTGCGCCTCGACCGTCTTCGGCCCGACCTCGTCGAACTCGCCCGTCGTCGAGAGGACCGGCACCTTGATCTTCGGGAGGTCCGCGCGCGCATCGTAGTCCTTGAGCGTGCCGGTGACGACGTACTCGTACGCACCCTGCATGTAGTTGTACTGCTCGGTGCCAAACCCCGCGTTCGTCGAGTCGAGGTCGGCCTGCACCGGACGCCGCCACACGTGTTTCGCGTAGAACTCATCCGTCGCGGCTTTGAAGGCCGGCGTCTCTGCGCTTCCGCCGGCTTTCCACGCCGCGATCGCGCGCTGCGACGAGTCGCTCATCTGCTTCACCCACGCGTTGGCCTCGCGCACGTAGGCGTGCCAATCGAACACCGATCCTCCGAAAACGATGCCGGCAACGTGCTCGGGGTGCGCCTTGTAGTACTCGAGCGCGAGGACCGTTCCCCACGACTGCCCGTTGAGGAACCACTTGTCGATTGCGAGCGCGCGGCGCAGTGAGTCGAGCTCCTCGACGAAGCGCGGGATGTTCATGAGCGTCGTGTCAGTGAGCCGAGTCGACTTCCCTGCTCCGAGCTGGTCGTAGCGGATGACCGGGCGATCATCGCCGATGGCTTCGAATGGCTTGAGATAGTAGCTGCCCGCGCCCGGACCGCCGTGCAGGAGCACCATTGGCGTTCCCGTCCCGGTACCGGACTTCTTGTACCAGATGCTGCCGCCGCGGACGGGAAGCATCGCCTCACCGGGGCCGAGTGCGGGAGTGGTCGCGGCGGTTGCGGCGTTAGGCGCCGCAGTGTCGGTCCGCTTGGACTCGGTCCCGGCGCAGGCAGCGAGGAGCGGCGTCGCGAAGATGAAATGACGGATGCGCATGTGAGGAGGAGGCGGGTATGATGGAGGCGAGCTCTGGACGCCGGCGGTGGAGTATGCAGTCCGCGGGCCCGTCGAGTAAGCACCCGTTCGCTACGTGGTTTGCCCTGATGCCTCAAACCTCTTGCTGAGTAGCTCGAGTGCTGACGCACTGGCCCCTGCCGCCGCGTGATGGCTAGCCCGGTCACTCGGCGGCAGCAAGGCCAGTTCGACGTGCGTCAGCAAGTCAGTACGAGGTATCAGGCATCAGGATGTGCTGCATGCCTAACGATCATGGATTACCGCAGCACGTCGTTGAGCCGCGGGCAGTAGAGCTCCTCTATCGCGCGCAGATGACGCAGCTCGTGGCCGGCGATATGGAACGCCAGGCCGCGCACGGACGCCTCGTTGCCGTTCCCAGCGACGTGAGCCACGTCCTCCGCCGCGGACGATGCGAACTCGCCGGGAAGTGGTCGCCCACTCGGCATCCGGGAATATGTCGTCGTCATTGAGTGTCTTTGTCCGTAACGCCGCTGCGTTTCGCGTTCTTGAAGGGAGGCCACGTCACACGCGTTGAAGCGCGAAGGCGAAGGCGATCAGCAACGACCACCAACGACTGGACCATACGTATGCTACACATGCTCACTCATTCTCGCGGCCCGCACCTCCTCGTCGCATCGTTCGTCGCCGTGGCACTCGCCGCGTGCGGTGGCGACGGCTCGGTCACTGGCCCGGTAGATCAGACGCCGGTGTCAGCAGCAACCGTGCAGGCCACACCGGCGGAGAAGTTCACGCCCGGAACGGTGACGGTCGTGCCTGGGGGCACGGTAACGTTCGCCTTCGGGAGCTTGGAGCACAACGTCTTCTTCGACAACGCACCAGCCGGTGCGCCGGCGAACATCACGGCGCCGAGCGCGAACAAGAACGTGACGCTCACGTTTCCGACGACGGGGACGTACGCCTACAACTGCCACATCCATCCGGGGATGAAAGGCACGATCACAGTGAAGTAGCACCCGCGTCGCTCGCGGCGGCTCGTGGCTCGTTAGGGCTGTGCCCGGTAGGTGCGGCTCGGGCTGACTCGGACGAATTGGTGCGCGCTTCAGGCAGCGACTTCCACGTAGGAAGCGGAAGTACTTGGCGCTGGCACTGGCTGGCCGTTCGCGCGGAGCCCCTCGACGTGGAACGCGATAGCATCTCGCATGCTGAGCTCAACGTCGGCGCGCGTGGCGCCGGTTGCGATGCACCCCGGGATGTCGGGCGAGTAGGCGGAGAATCCGGAGGGGGTTGGTTCGATCAGGATGACGTAGCGGCGCATCGGCTTACTCCTGCTGGCGGGCGCTGAGGCCTGCTTGCTCGAGGATACTCATCAAGGTACGTCGGGCGAGGTCGTCGTTGCCAGAGCCCGCGATCGTGACGAGGCCGGGTTTGGTGGGATGCTGAACTGGCGGTGACTACCGCGTGTGCGATCCAAGACCCAGCCGTCATCCGCGAGCAAACGAAGTACGTCGCGCACTTTCATGGGATCCCTCGTGACTGGTGCCTTTACCTGGTAGGCGAAAATCGGTCGCCATCGGGGCTCGGGACGACGACCGGCGCCTCGGCGCTCGGCGGGCCCGCGACACCATCGAATATGACGTTGTACGTGACATTCGATGTGGACGGATCAGGCTTTGCGGCGACGAACTAGACGTGTCGGTCGTTAGGCGTGAACGAGAGCCGCGAGACAGGTATCGTACCTGCGCCCGTTGCCGATCCACGTCCGAGCTCCTTGCCGTCGACGATCACGACATATTCCTGTCCGTTGCGACCCGCGTACGCGAAGCGGGTGCCATCGGGCGTCATCACGACTTCGGCGTTGTTGAGAATCTCGTCGAACGGGGGGCCTTCGACGCCATCAACGAGCACGACGAATCGGCTTCCCTTGCGGCTGATTGCGGCGACGTGTGCGCCACTGTCGCTCACCAGGAACTTGATTGCGTTCCCTGATGTGGCGACGATCTGCTCCTCGACCTTCGCGTTGCCAGGCGTCCCCTGTGCATCCGCGTACGAGAAAGCCGACACGAGCCCTGCGGTGATTAGCGCCATACGCGTCGCGTACGACCGGATGCGGCGGTTCATTGGTGGCGGGGTTGCAGGTGTGGGCTAGCGCGAAAAGCGCCGTCTGGTTCTCTCTTCACCATGCGGAGAACCTGGGCCGAACCTGTCAACCGGATTTTTTCAGACCCGGCGTTTGCTCGCGGTTGGCTTCGTCGTGGTCGGCGCATCGAGCGCCGCCACCGCACGCTTCGGTGCCACCGCCCGATAGCTCTCGTCGATCCAGAGCATGCACTGGTCCGTCAGTGCCTTGGTCGCTTTGCCGAGTCGCACGGTCACCCAGCCACTCTTTCCGAGGCCGTACTCCGTCGGCTTCGCGAACGGCAGCGCGAGCGCCTGGAATCCGGTGCGCGGCAGCTTCACCGAGAAGCTCAGCTCCGTGTCGCCGAGTCGCATGAAGAGGAACGTCTTGCCCTTCACCTTGATCGCGCGTTCGCCCCAGGGAAACGCTTCCTCCGACTGCGGATAGCCTAGCGCCCGATCACGCATCGCAGCTTCGAGCTTCACGAGTGAGGCGGGAACAGGCATAGTCATGAACTGATTCAGGTAGGACAGAAATAGCGGCGCGAAATGCCGAACGGCGCCGAATCCCAGAAAGCGCGGAATCCCGAACGGCGCGAAATCCCAGACAGCGCGAAATCCCGAAGAGCGACAAAGAGCGAAAAGGCACCGCCGTTGGGTACCGTCTGGCACTTCGCGCTCTTGTTGCCCTGCGCCGTATACAATCTCTATGCTACTCCGTTTTTCATTGCTTTGATGACCCGATCCGCGAACAGATCCACCTCGTCGACCGTCGTGTAGACGTTCGGCGTGATGCGCATGCCCTTGAACTCGTCCGTCACCATCGGCGTCGTCACGATGTTGTGCTTGCGACAGGAGCCAGCCGCCGAGCTTGCCCATGTCCATGCCGTCGATGCCGAAGACGCCGATCGCGCCGCTCGTCGTTCGGGCCGATCGGCGTGATCATCTGCACGCGGTCGCTCGCCGCGAGGAGCTGCTTCGCCCACCGGTCGCGCAGGTAGCGCAGCCGCGCGATCTTCCGCTCCATGCCGATACCGCGGTTGAACGCGATCGCGACCGCGATCGCGTTGTGGTTCGCGGCCGGATGCGTGCCGATCTCCTCGTACTTCCGGATGTTGTCTTCCTGCTCGACGCCGCCCGCCATGAGCGGCCAGAGCGACTTGATCTTGTCGCGCCGCACGTAGAGGAAGCCGGTGCCGATCGGCGCGTGCAGCCATTTGTGGAGGCTCGTGCCGTAGTAGTCGGCGCCGAGCTCGTCGCGCGTGAACGGGAAGTGCGCGAACGCGTGCGCGCCGTCGACGAACACCTGAATGCCCTTCGGCTTCGCGAGCTCGACGATCTCGCGCACCGGCGCGATGTAGCCGGTCATGAAGCTGATGTGCATCACCTCGATCACGCGCGTGCGCGGCGTGATCGCGGCCGCGATCTGGCTCGACGTACGACTCCGTGCTCTTCACCGGCGTCTCGATCTTCACCGGCTTGAGCACGATGCCGTCGCGCCGCTGCGCGCTGCTTCCACGCGTTCTGCATGCGCGGGTAGTTCTGCGTCGTGATAGATCGACTTCGTCGCCGGCCTTGAGGTCGAGACCGAAGATCATCGTCTCGTTGCGCCTCGGACGCGTTGCGCGTGATCGCCATCTCCTCCGGATCGCAGCCGAACTCCTTCGCCAGGTCGCGGCGCACCGACTCGATGCGCGGCTCGAGCACGCGCCACATGTGCTCCGATCGGCAGCTCGTTCGAGAACCGGAGGTCTCGAATCATCTGCTCGAGCACGTGCGTCGGCGCGGGGCTGCAGCCGCCGTTGTTCAGGTTGATCATCGTGCGGTCGAGATCGAACGCGCGCTGGATCTCGCGCCAGTACGTCTCGTCCTCCGCCACCGACACGTTCGGCCGACCGGCGGCAATGGGCTCGGCCTGGAGGAGCCGGCGGAAGGCCGATTCGCGCATGACGGGTAGCGACGCGCCCGCACCGATCATCGACGAGACGAAGGTTCGACGTGTAGTCACAGTAGTCCTTGTGGTCATGCACCACGTTCGGACGGAAAGGCCGCTCGATCAAGGGTGGTACGCGTGTATCGGGTGTTACGACGGGACCCACGCTGACTGTCCTATTCCCAACCGTCTGGCGGTGCCCCCCTCGCGCCCGTAACGTTGGCGCTACCCAAACTGGTCGAACTTACGGCCAGTTACCCGAACGAGCGAGTCAGTCCTATGACGCGATGGATCTCCTACGCCGCTGTCGCTGTCCTCGCCGTTGCACGCCCGACACCACCACCACTCGACACCGTCTCACCTAACGACAATCGACGAGCCGCCGGCACGCTCGACAGGGGAGTGCTCACCGTCGCGCTCGAGGCACGATCCGGCGAGTGGCGTCCCGAAGGCGAGAACGGACGAGCGGTGGACGTGGCCGCGTTCGCCGAGGAGGGCAAGCCACTCTCGACGCCAGGGCCGCTGATTCGTGTGCCGGTCGGGACGCAGATTCACGCGACCATCCGCAACCGCCTCGACAAGCCGCTCATCGTCTACGGCTTCGGCAAGACGCGCGGCCTCTCGGATAGCGTCATCGTGCCCGTGGGCACGTCCATGCCGGTGTCCTTCACGGCCGACGCCGCGGGGACCTACTACTATCTGGCCAAACGGGGAGTGGACATCGTCGGCGGCCGTCCGTCCGAGGATACTCAGCTCCACGGGTTGATTGTCGTGGAACCGGCCGGCGCGCGACGTGACGCCGCCGACCGCATCATGGCGCTCTCGTGGTGGTGCAACGTCAATCCGGCGAGCCGCACCGGCCTGTCGCGCTGCACGATGACGATGAACGGTCTGTCGTGGCCGCACACCGAACGCCTCGAATACACGCAGGGCGATTCCATTCGCTGGCGGGTGGCGAACTTCACGGAGCTCGACCACCCGATGCATCTCCACGGATTCTTCTTCCGTGCCGATGCGAAGGGCGACGGCGTGCGCGACACGGTCTACGCGCCGAGTCAGCGCCGGATGGGCGTGACCGAAGTGATGAAGCCGTTCCAGACACTGTCGCTCGCGTGGAAGGCGGACCGCCCGGGCAACTGGATCTATCACTGCCACTACGCGGTGCACCTCTCGGGGCTCGTCGCACTCGACACCGAGGACGGTGGCCTCGACACGACGATGCTGTCGCATCACGAATCGGACCGACCGCATCAGAATGTTCGGGCTCGTCATGGGGATTACCGTCGCGCCGAAGGGCCCGCAGGCGCGCCTATACCGGCCCGACCCGCGAGATCCGCATTCTGCAGCGCGAGAAGCCTAACGTGTACGGCGATCAGCCGGGAATGTCGTTCGTGCTCGACGGGACGCCTGACGCGACGAACCCCGACGCGCTGACCATTCCCGGCCCGACACTCGTGCTCGAGCGCGGCAAGCGCGTGGCCGTGACGATCGTCAACCAGTCGAACGATCACGCCGCCGTGCACTGGCACGGCATCGAGCTCGAGAGCTATCCCGACGGCGTGCCCGGATGGAGTGGATCGGGCACGAACATCCTCCCGGCGATCGCGCCACACGACTCGCTCACGGTGCGGTGGGTTCCGCCGCACAGTGGGTCATTCATGTACCACTCGCATTTCGCGGAAGTGAAGCAGATGGGCAGCGGGTTGTACGGTCCGATCATCGTGGTGGAACCGGGACAACGGTTCGATCCCGAGACGGACAAGGTGCTGTTCTTCGGCACGGCGGGCTCGCCGCAGAACGTCGTGTTCGGGCCTTTCCCCGAGTTCGTCATGAACGGGAAGCGGCAGCCGGACGCAATGACCTTCAAGGCGGGAACGCGCTATCGGTTCCGTCTGTTCAATCTGGCGGGTGACAGTCCAATGGAAGTGTCGCTGAACGCGGGCGGTGCGCCGGTCAAATGGCGCGCGGTGGCGAAGGACGGCTATGCGTTGCCGCCGTCGCAGGCGACGGTGCGGCCGGCGACGCTGATCTTCGACCCGGGGGAGATCTATGATTTCGAGATCACACCGTCGGCCGCGGGCGAGCTGGTGCTGAAGTTCGGCGTGCCGTCGTACATGATCCCGCCGCCGCCCGCGCCGGGCGCACCGCCCCCTCAGGGCCCGGTCCCGGCGCCACCGCCACCGATCATCAGCGTGCCGATCCACGTGCGGTGATTGCCTGAGGACGAAATGGAAGGTATGGGAAGGTATGGGGAAGGTATGGAGTCAGACTCGAGTCTGACTCGATTTGTAGCGTTCTGTTGCTACGTAATTGGGGTCAGACTCGAGTCTGACCCCAAACTCCCAAACTCCTGCGATGATACGGTACCGTTAGGCGATCCGCTCGTACCACGCCAACGGCTCCGGAAGCTCCTCGGCCGCGAAGTCCAGGTGCACCACCCGACGGTGGCCCGGCACCGTCGCCTGCGACGACGCGTGCAGGATCAACGGACGCAGCGCGAGGATCGCGCCCCGTTCCGCGACGCAATCGACTGACGGGCTTCCGTTGCGCCAGGCGTCGATCGCCGACGCCGACAGTTGGCCCACACGGTGCGACCGCGCGAGTACGCGCACGGGACCATTCTCAGGACCACAGTCGTCCAGATGAATACGGACGGCGAGCATCCGCTCGAGAATCTCGATCGGCGGCTGCACGTGCGTGACGCCCGCCTTCTCGCTCCACGGCCCGAAGCCGGCGGTGATGACGCGCGAGTGAACCGCGATCGTCAGGTCCTGATGCCACATGACCTTCGAATTCGCGGCCGCTGTCGTGTCGAACAGGATCCCGCGGACCGCGAAACAGTGCGGGCCCAGCACCGCCTCGGCTACCTGCCTCACCGCCGCCGACGTCGCGAGATCGCGCACCGCAGCAGACACCTCGAACAGGTTGCGGATGCCACCGCGTGCGACCTCCGGATCGGTCAACCCCGACAGCTCCGCCGCGAGCCGATCGACCATGAGTTGAGGAACCACCGGTCCCGTCCTCGCGAACCCGTCCTGCTCGATCGCGGCCGCGACCTGTGATTGCTCCACCGTACTCAACTCCACGCGGCACTCCGGCTGGCGGTATGACGAAGCTTAGTGCTTCTTCTCTTGTTCGGGGTCCGATGGAGCAGAGCGATCATGGCCATCTCGAATTTTTCTGTAGACGATACGATACGCGGATCCCTTGCGCCCGGGTACGAGCGCGTGGGCGACGTGTTCCGCGGCTTCATCGACAACAGGTGGGACACGGGCGCGGGCGTGTCGGTCTACGTCCGCGGTGAGCCCGTCGTGCGGCTCACCGGCGGCGCGCGCATCTCGGCCACCACCGCCGGCGTCGGCAACGATATCGCTCACGCGCTTCCTTATGACGACCAGACCATCCAACTCGTCGCGTCGGCCACGAAGTTCGTCGAGTCGCTCTGCGTGATGATGCTCGTCGACCGCGGCCTTCTGAGCTACGACGACCGCATCGTCGACCACTGGCCGGGGTTCGCCGGGGGCCATGCAGGAAAGGAGCAGGTCACTGTCCGCCAGCTCATGATGCACCGCGCTGGCCTCCCGGTATTCGAACGAAAGCTCGGCGACGAGGAGCTGTTCGATCACAACGCGCGCGCCCGCTTCCTCGAGCGGCAGCCGCAGGTCGCGGAGCTGTTCGAGCCCGAGCCGGGTGACGGGACGTGGCGGACGCAGCACCCTGCCCCGCCGCAGGCCTATCACGCGGTGTCGCGCGGACTCTACTCGTCCGAGCTGCTGCGCTGCGTCGATCCCCAGCATCGCCGCCTTGGGGTCTTCTTCCGCGACGAGATCGCTGAGCCGCTCGGCATCGACTTCTGGATCGGCCTGCCTGACGAGAACGCCGCGCGCATCTCGGCGACCCGTCCCGATCCGACGGTGATCATGCGTCTCATGTCAGGCGACGTGGGGTCACTGATCGGATCGGGAGATCCGCGTTATGCGCTGCATAACTACGAGGTCGCGTTTCTGACGCAGCTGCTCACGGCACCAGACTCGATCCCGAGCCGAGCGCTCAATTGTCTGGCGCCGAGTGGTGTGGCGCCGCAGGAGCTGGCGAATCATCCGAAGTTACGCGGGTGCGAGCTCGCGTCTTCGAGCGGCTTCGGCAGTGCGGACGCGCTCGCCCGACTGGCGGTACTCGTCGCGTCGGGTGGATCGTTAGGCAGCGTGCGGATCTTCTCGTCCGACCGTACGCTTCGCGACGCGATCGAGCCGGCGGGCGGGTACGCAGCGGACGGCATGATGCTCACTCCGGTCGCGTTCACGCAGGGCGGCTTCGGGCGCTTCGTGCACGAGACGACACAGACGACGAGCATCGGCTGGGGTGGCGCGGGCGGGCAGATGGTGCGCTTCGTCCCTGATCTGGACCTGGCGATCGGGTACGTGACGAACACGCTGGGCTCGCGCATGGCGATGAACGATCCGCGCGGGCTCATGCTGCTCGCTGCGGCAACCCAGTGCGCGAGTGCGTGACATTGTAATGGCGAGCGTCATCCATCGCGCCGCGGGCAGAGGCGAACGCGCGACTCCAACAGGACGCAGAACTCGCAGACGCTGTCGCGCCCGAAGCAGAAGGAGCGACAACGGACCGCTCTGGGACATGTCGCGGTCCGCCAAGCTTCTGGCCACAGGGATCACCTTCGGGACGCATCGGCCTGCGCGATCGCTTCGCTATCGCTCGGGATGACACACACGGCCGCGGGCAGGCGAATGCGTCCCGAGCGGCGGGTTTCTGCGTTCCTCTGCGTTACGGCCGCGTCAGCGGCGCCTGCGCATTCTGCGTGCGCTGTCGGACCCGAGACCCACCTGTATTCGCATGAAGGGCACGCCAACGAGAACGATCGAGAAGCTCTCTCGTCATGCACCGCCCGCGGCTGGTTCCCGCGCTCCTCGGAATGACATTGCCGCTCTGACTCGCCTATGACCACGATCTGACAGCCGACGCTGGCGAGCGCGTTCGCGGACGACGACGTTGCGTAGACCACCCCGTGACGCGTGCGTCAGGAGGCAACCTCATGAACTCCGTCCTCGTGCAGCTTCGCCTCGCCAGTCGGCGCCTCGGGCGCGCGCCCGCGTTCGCGCTCGCCGCCGTGCTCACGCTCACGCTCGGCATCGGTGCGACGACCGCGGTGTTCAGCGTCATCAATGGTGTGCTGCTGCAGCCGCTGCCGTATGTGCGGCCCGAGCGACTCGTCGATCTGTCACACACGATCACGATTTCCGGCGCGTCTCGCATCGAGCAGTCCGACGCGACGTATCTCTACTACCGGCGAGCGAACCACGCCTTCAGTGGCATCGCGGCCTATCGCGTTGCCGACGTGAACGTCGGCAGCTTGAGTGCCACCGCCGGTGGCACCGCAGGCGATGACAATCGCGCGGAACGCGTCGCCGCCGGACGTGTGAGCGCGACCCTGTTCGGCGTGTTAGGCGTGCCGGCGCTCCGCGGCCGAGCGCTCACGGACGACGACGATCGCCCAGGCGCTCCGCCAGTCGTCGTACTCGGCCAGCGCCTGTGGGAGCGCAAATTCGGCGGCGATCCGGCGGTCGTCGGACGCCGGCTTCAGATCGACGGCGTGTCGCGCGAAGTCGTCGGTGTGATGCCAGCCCGCTTTCGACTCCCGACGGCGAAGAGCGACCTGTGGGTGCCGCTCGGCATCGATCCGGCGAACACCGCATCGGCCGCGTTCGACTACCGCGGCGTCGCGCGCCTCCGAGACGGTGTGTCGCTCCAGGCCGCGGCGGCTGATCTGCAGCGGCTGCTCCCCGAAGTTCCCGTGGCCTTTCCTGGCCGTCTGACCGTGTCCTCGATCTCGCAGATTCGCATGCAGGCCGTGGTCACGCCGCTCCGCGACGTCGTCGTCGGCGATGTCGGCCGCGTGCTGTGGGTGGTGCTCGGCGCTGTGGGGTGCGTGCTGCTCGTCGCGTGTGCAAACGTCATGAACCTGTTTCTCGTGCGGGCGGAAGGCCGGCAACACGAGGTCGCGGTGCGGCGGGCGTTAGGCGCCGGGCGCTGGGCGCTCGTCATGGAGTTCATGTCCGAAGGAATCGTGCTGGCGGCGATCGGTGGCACGCTCGCGATCGGGCTCGCGGCTGTCGGCGTGCGCGTCCTGCGGTCGCTCGAGGGCGCGATCGACATCCCGCGCGTGGGCGACGTCGGCATCGATGGCGCTGTGCTCGCGGTGGCGGGCGGCGTGACGATCCTGGCCGCGTTGCTCGTGAGCGCGCTCCCGTCACTCAGATCGGCCTCCGTCGCGCCCGCGGGATTGCTGAGCGACGCTGGTCGCTCGACCACCGCCGGGCGGAGACGCCATCACGTTAGGCACGGCCTCGTCGTCGCCCAGTTGGCGCTCGCGCTCGTGTTGCTCGCCGGCGCCGGACTCATGGCGCGGAGCTTCGCCAGTCTGCGCGCTGTCCCTGCAGGATTCGACGCGACGAACGCCTTCACCGTGCGAGTCGCGCTGCCGAGATCGAACTATTCCGCGCCGGGCGCGGCGGCGCGCTACATCATCCGCGCCACCGACGAGATCGCGGCACTCCCGGGCGTGCAGGGCGTGGGCGTCGCGACCAAGCTGCCTCTCGTGGCCGAAGCGAGGCAGGATACCGCGGCATTCGTGGAGGGTCGACCGCTGGCGCCGGGCACGATGCCCGCGTTGCATCAGGTCGTGTTCGCGAGCCCCGGCTACTTCCGCGCCCTGGGAGTGCCGCTCATCGCGGGACGCGCGTTCGAGCGTCCGGATCCAGAGCGCGCCGTTCGCGAGGTGATCGTGAGCCGCTCGGTGGCTGATCGCTACTGGCGTGGCGAAGCAGCGATCGGCAAGCGGCTGCGGTTGGCGCCTGTGGGGGATTTGTACACGGTCGTTGGAGTCGCCGGTGACGTGCGCGGCACGGCGCTCGATCAGCCGCCGGACGAGATCATCTACGTTCCGCTCGTCGTCGCGTTAGGCGCGAGCCGCCCCGGTGTTCCGGACACACGGTGGACGCCGCGAGAAGTTGCGTTCGTCGTGCGCACCGACCGCGACGTGGCGACGATCGCACCGCGTGTCGAAGCGGCGGTGCGTGCGATCGACCCGAGCGTCCCGACGTACGGTGCACGCGCGGTGACGGAGATCGTCGCCCAGGCGTCGGCACGGACGTCGTTCACGCTCGTGCTCCTCGGTATCGCGTCGACGCTGGCGCTGGTGCTCGGTGCCGTGGGGATCTATGGGGTGATCTCGTACGTGGTGAGTCTCCGGACACGCGAGATCGCGATCCGGATGGCGTTAGGCGCTCGACCTCAGGACGTTCGGCGCATGGTCTCGCGGCAGGCGGCGTCGGTGGCAGCCGTCGGAATCGTAGTGGGCCTGGTTGGTGCGCTGGCGCTCATGCGTCTGCTGCGCGCGCTGCTGTTCGGGGTGAGTCCGACGGATCCGGTGGCACTCGCGGGGGCTGCTGTGTTGCTGATCGCCGTCAGTGCGGCGGCGAGTTGGATCCCGGCGCGCCGAGCGGCGAGCCTGGATCCGGCGCAGGCGCTGCGGGCGGAATGAGGCCAGATAGGCCGTAGGAAGGAGGCCTTAGGAAGGAGGGAGCAGCGGCGTGTCATCCCGAGCGTCAGCGAGGGATCTTCTCGAGACGTCATCGTGGCCAGTCCGGCTACGATGCCATCACAGCAGGTCCCTCCATTCGTCGCTGCGCTCCTCAGGGCAGGCTCTGGCGCTCCTCAGGCTGACACGCCGTTTGAGCTGATGGCCGATGGCCGATGGCTGGTAGCTGCAGTTTTAGAATCCGGGCGGGTGCTCGCCGGCCACATTGAACGATCGCTCCATCGCGAGCCCCACGCGCGCGATCGTTCCCTCGTCGAACATGCGGCCGATCAGCGTCACCCCGTGCGGCACGCGACGCGGCGGGTTGAACTTCGGCAGCGGATTCGCCGGATCGGGGGCCCAGTCGCTCCGTGCCTCGCCGACCTCGACGAACCCCGCCCGCAGCGTCAGCGACGGATGCCCGGTGAAGTTCGTGACCGTGAGGATCTCGTCGCGCAGTGATGGCACGAGCATGAGGTCGACCTGCGACATCATGCGCTGCATTTCCATCGCGAACTTCCGTCGCAGGCGATCCCCCTGCACGAAGTCGACCGCCGAGAGGAACCGCGCCTCGCGGAACAGGTTCGGCCACGCGTCAGGCACCTGGACCTTGAGCTGATCGTCCTGGCCACTCAGCGTCAGCTCCTCGAACGCCGCCGCGGCCTCGGCGAAGAGGACGGGCATGAGCGAGCTGTGCGGCCAGTTCGGCCAGCGTCAGCTCCATCGGCGACATGCCTAACGTCTTGACTCGATCGAGCGCGGCGCGATCGACATCCGTGGCCGGCGCCTCCTTCATCCACACCGGGAAGTAGCCCACCTTGAGACCGGCGACCGATCCGCCCGCATCGAAATCCAGATGGCTCGGCACACTCGCCACGTCGCCGGCATCCGGGCCCGTGATCGCCTGCAGCACGAGCATCGCGTCCTCGACGCTGCGCGTCATGGGCCCGAGCTTGTCGAGCGACCAGCACAGCGTCATCGCGCCGGTGCGCGGAACGCGACCGTACGTCGGACGCAAGCCGGTGACGCCACAGCGCATCGCCGGCGCGACGATGCTGCCGCCCGGTCTCGCTGCCGATCGAGAAGCCGACGAGCCCCGCGGCCGTTGCGGCGCCCGGGCCAGCGCTCGATCCGGACGCGCCCTCCTCGAGCAGCCACGGGTTCATCGTCTGACCGCCGAACCAGATGTCGTTGAGCGCCAGCGCGCCCAGGCTCAGCTTCGCGATGAGCACCGCGCCGGCATCGGTGAGTCGCTTGACGACGGCACTGTCGGCGTTAGGCACGCGATTGCGGTACGGCTCGGCGCCCCACGTCGTGGGAATCCCGGCGGTGTCGAGCAGATCCTTCACGCCGAACGGAATGCCATGCAGCGGACCTCGATACTTTCCAGCCGCGATCTCCGCGTCGGCCTGCTTCGCTTTCGCGAGTGCCTGCTCGCGTGTGAGCGTGATGATGCAGCGGATCTTCGGATCGAGCCGCTCGATACGTGCGAGGTAGATCCCCGTGAGTCGTTCGGACGTGAGCTTTCGGCTCTGAATCCATCGAGAGAGCCGGGTGACGGGTGCGAACGCGATCTCGTCGTCGGTCGCGGGGAGTGGCCCAGCGATCGGCGGCTGACCGCACGAACCGATCGCGCTGGTGGTCAGCGTTAGGCCCGGCAGCATCGGATCCCACACCGTCGCCGGCGCGAGCTCGGGCTCGAGCGCGACCTTTCTCGGACCCGTGCGACGCTCCAGCATCGGCGCCATCGCCCGCCGCCAACTGCCGACGGCCATCGCGCGCTCGGCCTCCGTCATCGTCACCTGCATCAGCTTCTCGGCCTCGGCGAACGTCGTCGCGGTGACCTCGGGGCCGGCGGCGGGTGCGGTGTTGAACGCGACGGGCGCGCCGGGCGTCGTCGGCGTCCCTGACGGCGTCGCGGGAGACTGCTTGGCGGTCTCGCCTTCACCACGACAGGCGGCGACGGCGCCGAGTACCCCGAGCGGGGCGCGGATGAGGAATTGTCTGCGAGTGTTCACGGCGGCTCCGAGAGTGGACGTCGAACGGCGCGACGAATCTATCGAGCCGCTGCTCGTCGCCGTGAGCAGTCACGCTCGTGCACGCTCGGCGTGCGTTGGGGTCAGACTCGAGTCTGACCCCAACTCCGCGCACGACTCGCCTCCATCGCGAGCTCGTACGACGCCAGCCGCGCCGCATGATCGAAGATCTGCGACGCGACCATCAGCTCATCCGCGCCTGTGCGCGCGACGATCTCGTCCAGACCTGCTCGCACCTGGTCGCGCGTGCCCACGACGCTGTACGACAGCATGTCGTCGAGCATCGCCCGCTCGAACGGCGCGAGCGACTGCTCGAATCCATCCGCTGGTGGCTTGAGCGGACCCGGACGACCGCGACGCAGGTTGATGAACGCCTGCTGCAACGACGTAAATAGCCGGCGCGCCTCCGCCTCCGACTCGGCCGCGAAGACGTTGACCCCGAGCATCGCGTACGGCTGCTCCAACTGCGGCGACGGCCGGAATTGCGTGCGGTACACATCGAGCGCTTGCTCGAGCATCGCCGGCGCGAAGTGCGACGCGAACGCGAATGGCAGGCCGAGCGCGGCCGCCAACTGTGCGCCGAACAGGCTCGAGCCAAGGATCCAGATCGGCACCTCGAGGCCGGCGCCGGGCACCGCTCGCACCGCTTGCCCCGGCTCCGCCGGCCGGAAGTACGCCATGAGCTCGAGAACGTCCTGCGGAAATGTGTCGCCAGCGGCCGGTGAACGCCGCAGGGCTCGCGCGGTGATCTGATCTGACCCAGGTGCACGGCCGAGCCCGAGGTCGATCCTGCCAGGATAGAGTGAGGCCAGCGTGCCGAACTGTTCGGCGATGACGAGCGGCGGGTGGTTAGGCAGCATGATGCCACCGGCGCCGACTCTGATGGTCGACGTTCCTCCGGCGACGTAACCGATGAGCACGGACGTCGCCGCGCTCGCCACGCTCGGAATGTTGTGATGCTCCGCCAGCCAGAACCGGCGGTAGCCCAGCCGTTCCGCGTGACGCGCGAGGTCGAGACTGTTCCGGAATGAAGCGGCCGCGTCGCCACCCTCGACGATCGGGGCGAGGTCGAGCACTGACAGCGGAATCATGGTGATACCGTCGTTCGCGTTAGGTAGCGTGGGGTTGCACGTCGCACCAGGGAACGGCGAACGCAGCGATCATTCCAGACGCCTGCATGCGGTCCGATCCGTACCGACGTCCGCCGGGTGAGCGGTGGCTCATGCGGCAGGGAACCAGACCGTCTCTGGTGCGGAATCGTCACCCGAGCCGCAGCGAGGGATCTTTTGAAGTCATGTAGCCAGTCGGCCACAAGACTCAGAAGGTCCCTCGCTGCCGCTCGGATGACACTGCGCTATGCATGCGCCCTCACCCGTCCAGGCGCCAGAACGCTCCCGTCAAACCCGCCTGCTCGAAGATCGCGTGCGCCTCGTCCATCGTCGCACGGCGCCACGTTGACGACAGCCGATTGTGAAACCACGGCTGTGCCAGACGCCATAACGCGTCCAGGCTGAACACCGCGCCCACCGGGATCCCCGACGTCGCGCTCCATTGCCTGACGTGCTCCTCCGACCGGAAGAGTCGCATCGTGCTTCACGTGAAGACGATGTCAGCCCACCAGCGGGCAGCAGGCACCGCGAAGTGGACCACGGCGTCGGGCTCGTGCGCTCGTTAGGCGACCATCCCGAACCTCGAGGCCGAGCGGCGCAGCACAGTCCGCACACCGGGTCGCGATCGTGGCGTCCATCGGCCGTCCCGCGCCTGCCAGCATCGCCGGAACACCCACCGCGTCCCAGATGCAGTTCGCGTAGACCGACCGATCGCCGAGGCGCACCGAGAAGTCGGTGGGCACGCCCGCCAGCGGCGCCGCCATGAGGATGTCGCGCGAGCTCGGCTCGAGCACGATCGCGCGTCCCGCCGCCAGCCTATCGAACGCCGCCGCAACGTCGTTGTCCCCTAATCCGAGATCACGAGCGACGCTCGCGACCGACGGCGCTCGCCCATCCAGAAAACCGTTCAGTATGGTTAGGCGCACGCTCGCGTCGAGATCCGTCACGGCACGGTCGCTCACTGCACGACCGCCCCGCGCGCCTCGGGCTTCGCCTTCCGCGGCAGCTTCTCATCGCGCTGCGCCGCCATGAACGCGAACGCGGCGGACACCGTCGCCTGCTGCACGAGGTCCTCGCGCTGGACGCGATCCACGAAGTCCATGTTCGAGTGATGCGTGCGCGAGTTGTACTCGAGACGCTCCTGCACGAACTGGAAACCGGGCAAGCCAACCGCGTCGAACGACGCATGGTCCGTCGAGCCGACCGCGCGCGGGCCCAGGATCTCGACACCGAGATCCTTCAACGGCTCGATCCACTGCTCGAAGATCGGACGCGTGCCAAGATTTCCCTGATACCAGATGCCGCGGATCTTGCCCGTGCCGTTGTCGAGGTTGAAGTAGGCCGCGAGCTTGTCCCACTCCGGCTTCGTCTGCATGGTCGCCGGGTCGGCGTAGTGCTGCGCGACGTACGCGCGCGATCCCATCAGCCCTTCCTCCTCGCCGCCCCAGAGTGCGATGCGGATCGTGCGTCGCGGCTTGATGCCACTCGCCTTGAGAATGCGCATCGCCTCGATCATCGCGACGCTGCCCGTCGCGTTGTCCGTCGCGCCCGTGGCACCGTGATGCGAGTCGAAGTGGGCGCCGAGCATGACGACTTCGTCCTTCAACTTCGGGTCAGTCCCCGGAATCTCGGCCACGATGTTGAAGCCGCCCTTCCCTTCCGGCTCGTCGAGGAACTTCGTCTCTACGTGTAGCTCCATCTTGACCGGCACGCCACGATCGAGAATGCGCACCATGCGGTTGTAGTGCTCGACGGCGATCGTGATGTTCGGCAATCCCTTGCCGGCGTTCTCATCGCGAGTGCCGCCGGTGCCGACGAAGATCGTTCCGCCGTCCACGCGCTGCGCCTGCCACGAGAGGTCACTGCCGCCGGCGCTCAGGTCGCTGTCGGCCCCGCGATCGATGAGCGCGATCGCGCCCTCGCTCTGGTAGAATTGCGCGACGCGCTGCGCGAACTGCTGGCCCTGCGCGAATCCGCCCGGGCCGCCGCGACCGCCACTCGCCTGCGCGGGGACGGGCGTCGTCTTCGCCTCGGCGACATCGTCGTCGTTCATGCGCAGGACGATGCGGCCGTCGAGCATGCGGACGGCGCGCGCAGGCTGCGTGAGCACGATCTTGCCCTGCAGCTTGCCCTTGTACTTGTCGAAGTCCGCGGCGGTGACGATCGGCGCCAGCACGACTTCAGCCTGCACGGTGCCGTTCGTGCTCGACGTCCACGACTTCGGAAGTCCGATGATGGGCATGATCTGCGGCTCGATCATGTGCGCGTGGAAGCGCACGAGCTGCCATCCCTTGCCGAACGCCCACGGCTCCTCGTGAATGTTCGAGAGGCCCCACTCGCCGAACTTCTTCTTGGTCCAGTCCGCCGCCTGACGGATACCGGGGCCACCCGTTAGGCGCGGGCCGTACACGTCGGCGATCCACGAGATGTGGTCCATCGCCTGCGATCGCTGCAGTCCCTCATCCTTGATGCGCGCGAGCGTGGCGTAGTCGATCTTCTCCGGATTCGCGGGGGCGCCGGTCTGCGCCCCGGCGGCGGAGAAGGCGACAACGCAGGAGAAGGCGAAGTAACGGATCGTGTTCATCAGCGATCACCGTGAAATGTCTTGTTGCCGCGAGGTGTTGGCGGCGCCGGCTGCCAGCGACCGGACTCGTAGTCCATCCAGCGCATGAACAGCGCGTCCGAGTAGTCGGCCAGAATCTTCTTGCCGTCCGGCAGCTTCGCCACCGTCTCGCGCAGTACGTCCGGGTACGAGCCGCGCGCCGCACCGACGAGCGCGATCACGCCATCGTACGCCGCGCGATAGTCCTTCGCGGTGAACGTGACGGTCTGATCAGCGTACGTGATCCCCGGAAGGTCTTTGAGCGACGCGAGACTGGCGGGCGGAACCGCGTGCAGCCCGGCCTTCATTGGCGTTGCCAGCGTCATGATCTTCGCCTTCGAGATGTTGCGCACCGCACGCGCGGCTTTCTCGCGCATCTCGGCGTGCACTTCATCCACCGGACGCAGCTCTACCGTGGAAGCGCTCGTCGCCTTCTTCGTCACGACGAACTCGACCCACGGCAGGATCTTCAGGTCGTTCTGCAGCCGATCGTCGCCGGAGACGAAGATGATCGGCACGCCGACGCGACCCCACGAGTAGCCGACGATCTCGCTCTCCGTGATCGACTTGCCGTTGAGCAGCATGTCCATGCCGAGCGTGATCGTGTGCGACGCGAAGCCGCGACTCCCGGTCTTCGCGTGCATGGCGACCGCGACCACGGCGTCGTACACGTTAGGCTCCGTGATGTCCACGTACGGATCGAACGCCTTGTCGCGGATCACCTGCTTGGCGCGCTTGTCGAGCAGGTCGCGCCGCACGTCCGGATCGGGATTGCCGCTCCCGTGCGCGTCGACGACGTCCACCTGCGTCGCGCCGCCGGCGTAGAGGCCCTCGATCACGGCGTTGATGTCCGCCGCGAGCATCTTCTGCCCCTCGGGATACTTCTCCGGGTGACTGAAGAGGAACGTGCGCCAGTCGTCCTGGCCGGCGAGTCCCTCCATGTCGTGATACAGGAGAATCCGGACGGGGGCCGCGGGCGGACGTCGGGATGGCGACGGGGAGGCGTGGGTGCGCGCCGGCTCGAACGCATCACCGAGCGTGGCTGTCGCCGCAGCCGCGATGACGAGCGTGAGGAGGGCGGCAGTGAGGTGTACGACGCGTCGGTTCGTCATGGAGACACAGGAGAAAGTGGATGCGGCACAATACGGCGCGGGGTCCACCGCGACAACCGCGCTGGCCGAGCGTTATCGGGTCATCCGGGAGATCGGTCAGTCGGGATGGCGAGCGTTTAGGCAGTCAGCGCAGACGAGTTGCCGGCTCCCTCGCTGCGCGCACCACTCACGCGAGCTTGTCCGGATTCACCACGATGAACACCTGCGCCACGCGCCCGGCGGCGGCATTGATAGTGATAACGCCGCGCAGTCGTCCACCGGTGTGGTGCGACAGCCCGAGCCCTCCGTTGACCGGATCGACGCGCACCTCGCCCGCCGAGCGCCACTTGCGCACCACTGCGGCCAGGAAGCGCGCGACGTGCTCCGCACCGAGCACCGGCCGACGTGCCGCCGCGAACTTTCCGCCGCCGTCCGCCCATGCGACGGCGTCGTTGGCCAGCAGCGCGAGGAGACCGTCCATGTCGCCCGTAGTGCAGGCATCCAGAAAGCGGCGCGCGAGGTCCTGCGCGGCGTCGGCGTCCCGGTTGAACCGCGGACGCCCGCTGGCAATCCCCTGCTTCGCTCGCTGCACGAGCTGCCGGCAGTTGGCTTCGCTCGTGTCGAGCATGCCAGCGATGTCGGAATACTCGTAGCCGAACACCTCACGCAGCAGGTACGCGGCACGCTGGGTCGGCGTTAGGCGTTCGAGCAGCACCAGGAACGCCGTGGAAAGGGACTCCGCCAGCTCGGCCGACGCGATCGGGTCGCGCTGGTCCACACCCATGAGCGGCTCCGGCAGCCACGGGCCGACGTACACCTCGCGGCGCACCCGGGCGGACCGGAGATGATCCACCGCCAGACGAGTCACCGTCGCGGCAAGGAAGTCCTTTGGCGAGCGCACTTCGGCCTGGTCTGCCCTGAGCCAGCGAAGATACGCTTCCTGAACGATGTCTTCCGCGTCCGCCGCACTGCCGAGCATCCGGTACGCGATGGAAAACAGGAGCGGGCGATGCTCGCGAAACACTTCGAGACGAGGATCGGTAGCGAAATCCATCGTCGCACGTCGTGGCGTTAGGCGGCGGACCGTACGATACGGTCTGGCGCGATGGTGCGAGCCGCAGGCCAGCCAAACGGCGGCGGGTAGATCATCCAGGTGTTGATCGTCTGCTTCATGACCTTCCCCCAGAATCCCGTGAGGTGCACTTGTCGATCCCACCCCTGGGTAAACAGCCCTCCCCAGTCGCCGAGGTCGAGGCAGGTGACGTAGTCCGGTTGCAGAAACCTGCTGGGTTCACGACCCGACAGCTCGGCCACGGCGTTACGGCCCGCACGCTCACCCATGGGGATGGCGTATTGACACGACATGGGTGCGACGTGCTCACCGTCCGCCAGCGCGTGGGCAACGTCGCCGGCGGCAAAGACGCCATCGACGCCACGCACGCGAAGGCATTCATCCACCATGGTGCGACCAAGGCCATCACGCTCCGCCGGAAGTTGCAGAGTGAGATCACTGGCGCACAAGCCGGCAGTCCACACCGCCGTCGCGGCGGCGATGCGCTCGCCACTCGTGAGGGTAACGTGGCCGCCATCGATCTCCGCGACGCTGGTGCCGACGCGGACAGCAACCCCGAGCTCGCGGAGCGCCGTCTCCACGATTGGCCGGGGATTCGACCCCAGGCCCGGTGCCACCGCCGACGCACGCTCGACCAGCACCACCGCCGGCCGCTCGCCCGCACCGGCACGCGTCGCGAGGGAGCGCAGGCGGCTGACCATGGTGGTCGCGACTTCCAGCCCGGCGAATCCCGCCCCAACGACCACGGCGGTGAAACGCCCGGCACGCGTGCGGTCCGACGGCCTCCTACCGAGCCCAGCGAGATGGCGGTCGAGGGACACGGCCTCGTCGTATGTGTCGACGCTGAACGCGTGCTCGCTGGCGCCCGGGATGTCGGGCCGGCGCAGACGACTGCCGGCGGCGAGGATCAGGCGGTCGTAGGACAGTATCGTGCGGCCGCGGATCGCGTCTACCGCGACCGTTCGCGCGGCAGCGTCGATGCGCGTCACATTGCCGAGCATGAGCTCCACGCCGAGGGAGTCGAGAAGGTCGCCGAGAGGGACGCGCATCCCCTCGGGATCGGCCTCATAGAGTCGCGGGCGGATCGTGAGGTACGGCTCGCGGGTGACCAGGGTGATCCGCAGGTCCGCGGCCGCGCGGCGGAGCTCGGCGCGCGCCGCGGCCGCACCTAACGCGCTCCACACGCCGGCGAAGCCTCCGCCAATGATCAGTAGCTGCTGCATTGAACGAAACCGGTTGGAGTACACGAACGAGAGGGGAACCTCACATGGGACGAGATTGGCCTCCGTTCTGTGACACTCCGTCGACACTCGCGCCGCTTCTCAGGTCGCGCGCGTCACGTCAAAGTACCAGCGCCCTACGGTCACTCCTCGCGCGACGTCGACGTACCACCGAAGCCCGGCTTCTTCGGACTCCCCTTCCTCGGTGCGACACCAGGAGGACGCTCGGCGCCTTTCGCCTTCGGGTGACTCCGTGGATTGTCGCGCCCCGCCGGATCGGAGCCGGAGCTCCGGCGCTTCCGCCCTGCCTTGCCTCCCTTCATTGCCTACCTCCGGGTGAGTGGTCGTCATTCCGAGCGGTCGTCATTCCGAGCGGAGCGCCGAAGGCGCGCAGTCGAGGAATCGTTGCTTTCAGGGTAGAGCGGCTTGCCCCTCTACCGGGAGGTCAAGGATTCCTCGACTCGCTGTCGCTCGCTCGGAATGACGACCGCTGCGCGGAATGACAACAACGAATCTTACGTCCCCGGGCCCGGTTGAAACAGCCGGCCATGCCTAACGTACGGCGGGGTTCGAATCGCCTATCGGAATGAGCGCAGAGGCCCGACCTTACGTCATGGAACCCACCCGCGAGACCGGAACGAGCGAGCCACGAGCCTGGACGGGGGCCGAGCGCTTCGCGTTTCGCGCCGCAATCGCGTACTTCGGATGTGTTCTTCCTCGGCTCGCTCCTCGACTCGGCCCCAGGCCCGCGTAGGCTGCTCGCCGCGGCGAGTAGTCCCGTCGGCTGGTTCGGACACACGGTGATGCGGCTCGGTGGCTCACCTAACGATGGTGGCGCGCAGTGGGCGATCGCGCAGCAGATCGTGGCCGTGCTCGTGGCGCTCGCGATCGCGGCCGTCTGGTCACTCGCCAGTCGACGCCGTGAATACCGTCGCCCGTACGGCTGGTTCCGGATCGCGCTCCGCTATTACGTCGCCATCATCATGCTCGTCTACGGTGGCTTCAAGGTCATCGAGTCGCAGTTTCCCCCGCTGACGATCGACCAGCTCGTGCAACCGCTCGGCAACCTGGCGCCCATGGGACTGCTCTGGAGCTTCATGGGCTACTCCGCGGTCTACGCGTCGTTCACGGGGCTCGGCGAGACGATCGGCGCGTTGCTGCTCTTCTTCCGCCGTACGACAACGGCCGGTGCACTCATCCTCGTCGCGGTGCTGAGCAACGTCGCGCTGCTCAACTACACGTTCGACGTGCCGGTGAAGCAGCTCTCGTCGAACCTGCTGCTCGCGGCCATGGTGCTCGCCTTGCCGGACCTGCGACGCCTGCTCGACGTATTCGTGCTGAATCGCCCGACGGAGCCCGTGGATCTCACGTTCGACATACCACGCTGGCTATGCCGCGTGCGGCGGTTCTTGAAGCCCGTCGTCATTGTCGTGGCGACGTCGGGCCCGCTCGTGTTCTCGTTCTTCGTGCATCGCCGCATGCACGAGCGTCCAGCGCTGTTCGGCTTCTACGAGGTCGACCAGTTCGTGCGCGACGGAACACCGGTCGCACCAATCCTCGCGGAGCCCGAGAGGTGGCGCAGCGTGGTGTTCGGGAGACCGGGCGCGGTGTCCATCAGATTCATGAGCGACAGAATCCGTGTGCTCGATGCGACGGTCGACACGGTCGCGCATCGCCTCACGCTTTCACCGCGCGACAACTCGCGCATCTCGGGCGTGCTCGCGTACGAGCAACTGCCCGACAGCGGTCTACGAATTCGAGGGAAGCTGGTCGTGGGCAGCGTCGATGTGACACTCCGACGTTTGGATGAGCGATTGATGTTCCGGCTGCTGCGTTGACCTAACGATGACTCGTCGATGATCGAGCTGCCATTCCGAGCGACAGCATTGTCATCCCGAGGAGCGCCAGAGCCTGCCCTGAGGAGCGCAGCGACGAAGGGAGGGACCTTCCGTGATGCCATCGTGGCTTCTCTGGCCACGAGTACTCCACACGAGGTCCCTCGCTGCCGCTCGGGATGACAACGCCTTTCCCGCCGTCCGCCCTCCGCCCTCCGCCCTCCGCCCTCCGCCCTCCGAAGGCCTCCTTCCTATGGCCCCACTCGGGTCAACAGAAGAAGTCCTACGAGTCCCGGACCATGCACGAGCAACGCCGCCGGCCACAACGCGCGCCACGCAGTCCGCGGCAGCCAACGCTCCCGCGCGGCACGCTGAAATAGATACACCGAGACCGGCGCGTTGATGAGAACGGCCGACGCGAGTCCGGGGCTGTAGCCACGCATGACGACCGCGGCGACCACCAGGTGCGACGCAACGTTGACGGCAACGACGGCCTGCACGAGGAGCGCGCACCAGCGCGCACCTAACGACGCTGGCCGCAACGTCACCCACAGCAGCACCATGAATGGGACCGCCGTCGCCCACAAGAGTGCAACACGAAGACCGTCCGGCTCCACCTCAGCCATGAACGGCTGGATGGACGCGGGAAGCGCCGCTCGCACGACGGGCAGGTACGCGGGGAACGTGATCGCCTCCTCCGCGTTGTGCACCGCGAGCGCGATCGGGATCATCCACAGCGCCTGAAGCCGGCTCAATGACACGTGGGCATGAACGAGGGGCTCTGTCATCCGGAACGACGATGTTCCTTTCGCGACGCCAGCGGTAGCGGCCGCAACTCCGCAGGCGCTGGCAGCGGTCGCGCCCTTCATTTATTCTGAACCGAGCGACACGCGCGGTCAGGCGAAGAGGCCGATGCAACAGCAAATCCGATTCTGTAAGACCGCCGACGGGGTTCGGATCGCCTACGCCACGGTCGGCGCGCGGCCAGCCGCTCGTGAAGGCCGCGAACTGGCTCAGTCACATCGAGTACGACTGGCGTACTCCTGTCTGGCGCCCGCTATTCGAGCGACTCGCTCGCAATCGACGCCTCGTACGCTACGACGCGCGCGGCTGTGGGTTATCCGATTGGGACGTCGACGAATTCTCGCTCGAAGTGTGGGTGCGAGACCTCGAAGCCGTCGTCGACGCGGCCGGTCTCAAGCGCTTCTCGCTGCTCGGCATTCCGCAGGGCGGTCCGATCGCCATCACGTACGCCGTTCGTCATCCCGAGCGCGTGAGCCGGCTCGTGCTGCTCGGCGCGTACGCGCGCGGCTACATGAAGCGGGACCCGACACCGGCGCAGATCGAAGAATGGCGAATTCTGACCGACCTCATGCGGATTGGGTGGGGTCGCGAGACCGCGGCATTCCGGCAGGTATTCACGTCGATGTTCGTCCCTGACGGGTCGCCTGAACAACTCCGCTGGTTCGACGACCTGCAGCGCCAGTCGACGTCGCCGGAAAACGCGGCGCGCATCATGACGACGTTCGGCACGCTCGATGTCCGCGACGTGACCCCGACGGTGAGCGTCCCCACGCTGGTGCTGCACGCGCGAGGCGACATGCGCGTGCCGTTCGAGGAAGGGCGACAGCTCGGCGCGCTCATCCCCGACGCGCGGTTCGTGCCGCTCGATACCAGGAACCATCTCCTCCTGGAGGGGGAGCCCGCGTTCGGCCAGTTCATGGCCGAGGTCGATGCATTTCTGGATGCCGACGCGGACGGCAACACATCCCCGGTGCGCACCCCGTTCCCTGAGCTCACCGACCGCGAGGCAGAAGTGTTGAACCTCATCGCGCGCGGGCTCGGCAACGGCACCATCGCCGAGCGGTTGCGCATCAGCGACAAGACCGTGCGCAATCACGTCACGAACATCTTCTGGAAGCTCGGTGCGACCACGCGCGCCGAGGCGATCGTCCGCGCGCGAGACGCAGGACTCGGCGTCGAGCCGGACCATCCGGCACGGGCGCGAGAGTAGTCGCGCCGTCCAACCGGGACTGAACGACCGGCCCGAGAGGCCAGGCATTGGCGGCGACACGGCCAGTACCAAGTGCGTCAGCGCTCAGTAGGAGGTCTCAGGCATCAGGCCCCGTATCCGCCGGCTTGGGCTCGCCGTTACCCGCAGTCGCCGTTAGCCGCCGTACCCTGATGCCTGACACCTCGTACTGACGCGACTCAGTGCTGAGTCACTGGCCAGGCCGCCGCGACGATGCCGGAGACTCTCAGACGGTGTCGAATCGGCGTCACAACCCGACTTCCGGGACAGCAGCCCCACGAATCGAGGCCCGTTCGCCGCCTGGCTCGAATGTCCCGGGACTTCCGCCTCATGTGGGTATGAGCGCGTCCACATACGTTGCCCTCGTCGGAAGCATTCCGACCTCATGACACACTGACCGCCTAACCAGCGGCCATCCACATATAGCGGAGGATCTCACTATGGGACGCTGGCGCCCCGACCCCACATTCTACGCGTCGCCCACACTGGCGGCGGAAGCTCCGGCCGAGTCGCTCGCCTACGTGGCGATGATCGCGCCGGAAGGCAACGGCAAGCGCGACGCGATCGGCGTCGTCGATACCGATCCGAGCTCGCCCACGTTCGGGAAGCTCGTCGGCCAGACCAACCTGCCGACAGCCGGCAACGAGCTACACCACTTCGGGTGGAACGCGTGCAGCTCGCACCTCTGTCCGTACGCGCCTCACGCGCACGTCGAGCGCCGCTTTCTCGTGGTGCCCGGCACCGGCTCGTCGCGCATTCACATCCTCGACACGAAGGCCGACCCGCGGAACCCGGAGCTCGTGAAGCTCATCGAGGCGAGCGAAGTCGCCGCGAAGACCGGCTACGCCGCGCCGCACACCGTGCACTGCGGGACCGACGGCATCTACATCAACGCGTTAGGCGCGGTCGACGGCAATGGCCCCGGCGGCATCTTCATGCTCGACCACGAGACGTTCGACGTGATGGGCCCATGGGAGCACGACCGCGGACCGCAGCACCTCGCGTACGACTTCTGGTGGCACCTCGGTCACGACACCATGATCTCGAGCGAGTGGGGCACGCCAAACATGGTGAAGGACGGCGTGAATCCCGAGCTGCTGCTTGGCGGCAAGTACGGCCACGCGCTGCACGTCTGGGACCTGCGCACGCGCAAGCATCTCCAGACCCTCGACCTCGGCGCCGAGCAGCAGATGGTGCTCGAGCTGCGTCCGGCACACAATCCGCAGCGCGCTTACGGCTTCGTCGGCGTCGTGATCTCGCTCAAGGATCTCTCGTCGTCGATCTGGATGTGGTACCTCGACACGACGAACGCGCACGGCAAGAACAAGGGCGAGTGGAAGGTGAAGAAGGTCATCGAGATTCCCGCCGAGCCAGCGGACGCCGAGCACCTGCCGCCGCTGCTCAAGGGCTTCGGTGCCGTGCCGCCGCTCGTGACGGATCTCAACCTCTCGCTCGACGACCGCTTCCTCTATGTCTCGTGCTGGGGAACGGGTGAGATGCGGCAGTACGACGTGTCGAATCCGCACGAGCCGAAGTTCGTGGGCTCCGTACACATCGGCGGAATCGTCAGGCGCACCTCGCATCCGAGCGCGCCGGACAAGCCACTCAACGGCGCGCCACAGATGGTCGAGGTGAGCCGCGACGGTAAGCGCGTGTACCTGACGAATTCGCTGTACACGCCGTGGGACGCGCAGTTCTACCCTGACGGCATCAACGGCTGGATGACGAAGCTCGACGTCGGACCGGAGGGCGGTATCACGTTCGATCCGAACTTCCTGCTCGAGTTCGAGGACGGCTTCCGTCCGCACCAGGTACGACTCCAGGGCGGCGATGCATCGTCCGACTCGTTCTGCTTCGGGTGACGCGATGCACGTCCACCAGATGGCGCCTAACGTGGCGCACGGTGTGTGGCCCTGGGCAGCGCTGCTGCTGCTCGGGGCTGTGCACGGGATCAATCCCGGCATGGGGTGGTTGTTCGCGGTGGCGCTCGGGATGCAGCGGCAGGAGCGGGGCGCGGTATGGCGCGCCCTGCTCCCGCTGGCCGGCGGTCACGCGGCGGCGATCGCGGTGGCGGCGATCATCGTCGGCCTGGCCGGCATGGCGCTGTCGCTCGACACCATGAAGTGGATCGTCGCGGCGGTTCTGCTCGCGGTCGGCGTGTCGAAGCTCGTTCGGACGAAACACCCACGCTGGGGCGGGATGGCGGTCGGAAGCTGGCAGCTTGGCGTGTGGTCGTTCTCATGGCGTCGGCGCACGGGGCAGGATTGATGGCGGTGCCGTTCCTGCTGCGGATCGCTCGACCCGGCTCCACTCCGGTCGAGGGTATGGCCATGCATCATGCGGCGTTAGGCATGAGCGACCTGCCGCAGGTACCGGTCGCGGGCGTCGGCGTCGCAGTCGTCCACACGGTGGGGTACCTGCTCGTGACCGGCATCATCGCGGTCATCGTCTACGAGCGGCTGGGCCTCCGCCTGCTCGGCCGCGCGTGGTTCAACGTGGATCGCTTGTGGGCGGGCGCACTCATCGCCACGGCGTCGGTCACACCGTTTCTCGGATGAGTGTGCGGGGCCTCGAGACTACTGCCGCTCCGTCCGCTGAAGCCGCGCCAGCTTCTCCTTCACTTCGCGGACGTGCGGCTGCAGCTCGGGGTCCGCGTTCTTCCACAGCTCGATGAACTTCGCGTAGTCGAGACGCGGCCTTCTCTCGCTCACCCTTCGCCTCGTACAGCTCACCGAGCCGCTTGTGTGCGCCGGCAAGCGCGATCGCGTCGACCTCGATGCGTACGCCGCTCGCTGGCGCCTGGATGTAGCGCTCGAACACAGCGGCCGCCGAGTCGGCGTTGCCCGCGAGGTCGTACGCCCGGGCGATGTTCGGCAGCGCGCACGGCTCGCACACCCCGACGTCCGCCGCACGGTACTCGCGCACTGCGTCGTCGTACCGTTTTTCGGCGACAGCGATGTGGCCGAGCATTCGGTGACGTGCCTCCTCATCCTCGAGGATACGAGCCTCTGCGCGACTCTTGTCGAAACCCGCCAGCATCGCCTTCGCCCGATCCGGACGTCCAGCCAGCGAGGCTACCCAGACGAGGCGCTCGTACGGTCGGTCGAGCGGTGGCAGTGAGTCGAGTGGCTGTGCGACCAACGCCTGCTCGAGCGCGTGCTCCGCGCGCGGCTTGTCTCCGCGGAACCAGGCAGAGACCTCGACCTCGTCGAGCAAGGACATGAGCGCTGCGTTCGCAGTACCCATCCGCAGAGCGGCGTCATTCGACTGCCGGCTCAAACGCAATCCGTTGGCGAGCTGACCGCGCATCGTGGCAATCAGGCCGAGTCTCCAGTTCATCTCGGTCTGGGTATCGAGGTCACTCGACCGGGCCTGACGCAGGCTGTCGAGTATCACGACCGCGCTGTCGACCTGCCCCCGCGCGGCCGCGGTGAGCGCGCGCAGAACTGCAGACACAGGGTTTCGCGGCAGGTTCCGCGCGGCCAGGTCCGCTGTCTGCTGCGCCTCGCGAAGTTTGCCCTGGTCGATCTGGCTGTAGGCGAGGTTGTTGTAAAACACGCCGGCAGTGCTCTGCACGGCGATCGCGCGTTTCGCCAGTTCCTCGGCTTTCGCGTAATCGCGCCGGTAGCGGTATTGAAGAGCGAGGTTGTTGAGCGCCGTGACGTTGTCCGGCTGAAGGTCGAGCAGTGACTCGTACGCGGAGATGATCTTCGCGCGATCCGGCGTCGGCCCGTAGTTGTAATACGCGGCTACCGTGAGGTAGCGCTCCGCATCGCTCAGCCGATCGCGGTGCTCGTACGCTTTCTGGATCGCCGACTGGCTGCGCGCTCGCGACATGTCTCGGTTGCGTAGCTCGACCGCGAGCTTTCGGTACGCCATGGCGAAGCCGCTGTCGAGTGCGATCGCCTCCTCGAGCAGCGCCACGCCCTTCGGGGAAGTCGCCCTCGATTTCGAGGGCACGATTCCCGGCCACGTATTTCTGGAGCGCGGCCAGTGACGGCGTGCTGACCTTGTCGAGCGTGCGGGCGTTCTGGATCGTCTTCAGCGACTCGCCGACCTTCGAGCGCAGCTTGCGCGAGAGCTTGTCGATCGCCGGGATGATGTCCTTCGCCTCTGCCGCGGTCTCGCGGAAGGTCGCCATCTCCTCGCCGGTCTGCGCACGAGACGAGACGCGCGGACAGTACGTAGCTGCCACCGAGCTCCGTGACAGTGCCGTCGACGACCGCCTTGATGCCTTCGCGCGTCGCGATCTCGCGCGCGATCGCAAAGTCCACCTTCGACGACGACGGGCGCTGCATCCGGCGGAGCACCTCGCGCACGTCGCTCGCCGGCATCACGTGCAGGTTCTCGGACTCGGCGAGATTGGTACGGAACGCCTCGGTCACCGTGGGGCCGAGCATCGAATCGCTCGCCGGACTCGCGAACTCGGTGAGGATCACCCGCTCGCGCTGGCCCATTTGCCCGGCCGCCATCAGCGACGCCGCCGGCCCGATCCCCATCGCGCGCATGATCATCCACGCCGCGGTGAGCGCGACGAATCCACCGACGGCAACGAGTCCGCCCATGGTCGTGCGACGCCAGCTCACGTGCGGGCTCGCCTTCATCGCGATCGTCGCCATGGTGCCCCGAGCGAGCGATGGCGTTCCGCCGGGCGTCAGCGTCGGTGTGGACGTGAGCGCGCGATGCGTCGTACGGTGGACGTACGCGGTGAAGAGGATCACCGGCAGGCCGAGCGCCATGACGATGATCGCGCCCGGGAAGACCCAGCTCGGCAGCCCGATGCCGACGATCGCCGCCTTGGCGACGACGGCCACGAGCACGAACGCCGCGGCGTAGAACGCGAGCGCCTTGCGCAGCATGCCACGTCCGGCGAGCAGCACCTCGGGCATGGCGGATTGTGCACCGCCGCTCCCGCTCGTCACCGCTTCCAGCACGCGCGCGATGTCGGACGCATTCTGCGGCCGGGCGTCAGGGTCCTTCTCGAGCAGCCGCGTCACCAGATCGGCGAGCAGCGGCGGCGTGTCCGGCCGTAGCTCGAGGATCGGCTGCGGACGCTCGCCCATGTGCGCCGCCATCAGCTTGTGCGGCGCGAGCCCGTGGAATGGCGGACGGCCGGCGAGCATCTCGTACGCCATGACGCCGAAGGCGTAGAGATCGGCGCGATGGTTCGTCGCCGGATCGCCGGCCGCCTGCTCGGGCGCCATGTACTGCGGCGTGCCGATCGAGGTGCCCAGCTGCGTCAGCGTGGCCCCGGGCGCCGCGATCTTCGCGGCCGAGAGGGCCTTCGCGATCCCGAAGTCGGTCACGACGGCGCTTCCGCCGGACAGCAGCACGTTGTCGGGCTTGATGTCTCGATGGACGACGCCGTGGTCGTGCGCGTACGCCAGCGCGCGTGCGACGTCGCGCAGGATGCCGACGGTCTCGCCGATCGTCACGCCGCCGCGCGCGAGCCGCGCCCGCAGGCTCGCGCCTTCGACGAACGGCATCGTATAGAACGGCAGCCCGTCGGTCTCGCCGGCGGAGAGCACGGGCACGATGTGCGGGTGCTGCAGCCGCGCCGCGAGCTGGATCTCGCGCTTGAAGCGGTCGACGCTGACGCCGGCCGCCAGCTCGGGCGGGAGCACCTTCACCACCACGCTGCGGCCGAGCGCCATTTCCTCGGCCACGAAGACGCGCGACATGCCGCCGCCGCCGAGCTCACGCTCGAGGGTATAGGCGTTGCCCAGCGAGGCCTGAAGGCGGTCGCGCAGTTCGGTTGTCATCGTATTCGGCGGGGGGAGTGCTGGTGGGACGAGACCGAACTTACGATGACGAACCGTTGCTGGCCAGCCACGAAGCGAGAACCGCTGCTCGTCCTCGCCGAATGCCAGTGAGGGGATTGCAATCGTGGGTGCCCGCTGTTCCCGACGCCTGTCGTTAGGCGCGCCTCGCCGCGGAACGTAGCCCTAGCGCCAGATCGATGACGATGAGGCCGCGGCCATCTCGTACCACTTCTTCTCATCGACGCCGCGAATCAACAGCCAGCCGATGGTTACCGCGCAACCGAACAGCGCAAAGAGTGCTATCGGCAGGAAGAGCTTGCTGCCGAGCGGCGGATAGACGAACGTCAGCCAGCCTGCTCCGCCGATCAGAGAGAGAACACCCAGTACACGCGGAAGGAACGTCGCTCGAAACATCAGGTACCCGGTCAGTACGGTGCTGACGCCGAAGAAAACCAGCGCGATTTGTGTCCCCAGGGCGTTGATGCGAATCAGGAGATACGCCATCGCCTCGAGCTGTCTGGCGTCGAAGGCCGAGAGATACGACGCGCCGCCTAACACGAAGAGCGGAGCGTAGAAGAACAGGCGCGCCAGGGCCTTGATCCCGGATCCAACGTATCCGAACACCGCCGCTGTTCTCGCCAGGCTGCGATCGACGGGCATGAGCAGGTCATACATCACGCGCGGTCGTCGCTGTCTGGCACGCCATCTCGATCATGAAAATGGCGAACGCCACGCGAATGAGCGTCTGATTCGCGACAAAATTGCGAGCGGTCGCGGCCGCATCGCCCGTCACGACCAGCCGGTCGCTGATGAAACCCTGAGCGACGACTCCACCAACGATCGTGGCGAGGAACAACGCGCCACCGAGCCTCGCTTTTGTCTTCGGTGACATCTCCTTCGTTCGTGGTGCCGGTGCTGCCGCATCCGCGAACGGTTGTCGTACGGCAACGCTGGCGACGGTAGACATCGTGCTCTCCCAATGGTTAGGCGGCAGTGGGCTCACGCCCGGTGTCGTTCTCGATCGCGATCGCTTTCATCGCTCTCGCGGAATTCCAGAAGGTCCCCGGGTTGGCACTGCAGCGCGTCGCAGATCGCCTCGAGCGTAGAGAAGCGAATGGCGCGTGCCTTTCCGGTTTTGAGGACCGAGAGGTTGGCGAGCGTGATGCCGATCTTTTCCGACAGCTCCGTGAGCGACATCCGGCGCGCGTACAGCATGTCGTCGAGCTTGACGTTGATCGCCATGACTACACCGTCCCGTCGAGATCCTCGCGCATGCGAGCACCGTGGTCGAAGACGCGCGCCAGCACGAACAGCAGGAGCACCGCCAGCCACGGCGTGACGGAGAAATTCAGGTCGATGTGGACTGGGCGAGCCGCCGTAGACACGCTGTTCGCAATTCCAACGACGACGAAACGGCTCAGCTCCAGCGCGAGCACCGACCAGGCGATGGTCTGCAACCGCGACGCATTCTCGGTCACGAATGGATCGCCGGCGCGGACCGTCTCGACGATGCAGAGCAGTCGGGAGAGAATCGCGTTCGTGATGGGGGCTGCAACGACGCCGATCACCATGATGAGGCGCATGCCCAGCAGCGCGCGCGGACTGTCGTCCGTGCCCAGTGCGCGCGCTACGAATTCCGCGGCGAGGAACGTCCAGATGAGGAGGCCGAGAATCGCGGCGCCAAACAGCCAGTTCAGCGTGATCAGGATTCGGAGAACCTTGTGCGATACCGCTAACGCGCCGGCGTTCGGCTGGAGCATTGATTCGTGCCTCATGGCTGCGGATGGCTCACATTTCGATAAACGATAAGACATTTATCGAAATTCAGCAAGCCATGTGTTGATAGTCGATAATTCTGCCGTGGTGGATGCCGCCTGCCCCAGCGGTTATTATCAGCCCGCCCAACGACCGCGACCTCCAGGAGTGAGCGTTGTCGCTCACTCCAACTCGTGTCAGAGTGCAACCCACCTCGATGCAGGACGACCCCCGCGAAACGGCTGCGCGCAGAGCCATCGATGCCGGCGACTGGCAGACGGCTCGCGACCTGTACGAGGCGCTCGCGCGGGAAACGAACGCGCCCGAGGCATGGGCGGGCCTCGCCGAGGCGGCGTGGCTGCAGCAGGACTCGCGGCTCATGATCGACGCGCGGCTGACCGCGTATCGCCTGCATCGCGAGCGCGGCAACGACGTCGCCGCCGCGCGCATGGCCATCGCGCTCGGCAACGACTTTCTCGACTTCCGCGGCGATGCCGCCGTCGCCAACGGCTGGTTCAAGTACGCGCGGCGGTTGCTCAAGCCGTTGCCGCCCTCGGCGGAGCATGCGCGGCTCAACGTCTGGGAAGCGCGTCTCGCGTTGATCGGCCGACAGGATACGGCCGAAGGCGCGCGCCTCGCCGAGGAAGCGTTAGGCCTCGCGCGCGAGAGCAATTGTCCGGATGTGGAGGTGCTCGCGACCGCGATGAGCGGGCTCGCGCTCGTCATGAACGCGCAGCCGGATCGAGGGCTCGCCCTTCTCGACGAGGCGGCCGCCGCGGCGCTCGCCGGTGACATCTCCGATCCGTACGCGGCGGGGCTGACGTGCTGCTATCTGATCAGCGCCTGCGACCGCGTGCGCGACTACGACCGCGCCGCTCAATGGTGCGCGCGACTGCGCGAATTCTCCACGCGCCAGCGCTTCGCGATTCTGATGACCACGTGCCGCTTGCAGTACGGGAGCGTGCTGATCTCGCGCGGCGAGTGGGCTGAAGCCGAAGCGGAGCTGCAGGCGGCGATCGCCGATCTCCGCGAAGTCCGCCCGGTCGTCCTGCCGGCGGCGTATGCGAGACTCGGCGAGCTGCGTCGTCGCCAGGGCCGGACGGACGAAGCGGTCGAACTGTTCGAGCAGGCGGGCAGCCATCCGCTCGCGCTGCTCGGCGGCGCCTGGATCGACATCGAGCAGGGCAATCTGACTCGCGCGCTCGAGCGGGCCCGCGCGTACTTGCGGCGCTTTCCGGAAGACGCGCTGCTCGAGCGTGCGCCCGCCAACGAGCTCATGGTTCGGATTGCGGCGGCATCCGGAAAACCGGCAGACGCCCAGCAGGCCCTCGCCGAATTGGAGAAGGCGGCCGCGAAGTACGAGCTGCCGCTGCTGCGCGCGGCGGTGCTGTCCGCCAAGGCCATCCTCGCGGCCGCCGATGGCGACGACGCGCGCGCCGCGGAATTGATGGAGGACGCGGCGGCGTTGTACGACAATGCCGGCTTCGTTCATGAAGCAGCGACGGCGCGCCGCGAGCTGGAGAAAACCAGGGGCAGCGGTTCAGTCGCGCCTAACGCGCCGCTCACGCAGCGCGAGATGGAAGTGCTCCGTCTGGTCGCGAAAGGCCTGAGTGAGCGCGAGGTCGCGGACAAGCTGTTCATCAGCCATCACACCGCGCATCGGCATCTCTCCAACATTCGGCTCAAGCTCAACGCCGCGACGCAGGCGGCGGCCGTGGCGCACGCCGCTCGCATTGGTCTGATCTAGCGGTGCCTGTCATTCCGAGCGAGCGTAGCGAGTCGAGGAATCGCGCTCGTCCGGATAGAGAGGCCCCTCCGCGACGATCGCGATTCCTCGACTGCGGCCTGCGGCCTCGCTCGGAATGACGGTCCTCGACTCCGCGCCTCGGCCTCCGCTCGGAATGACGTGTTCCCTAGCCCCATGGCCCAATGGGGCCATGCCGGCACGTCGCGAAAAAATGGCACGTCCAGGCGAAGTTGCAGCGCTTCGCCACCGGTACCTTCGGCTCACGAATTTCACCTCAGCCGGAGGTACCTATGAAGAAATACGTGATCGAGCGCCCGATTCCCGGAGTCGGCTCGCTCACCCGAGACGAGCTGCACGCCGCGTCGACGAGGTCCTGCGTCGCCCTCGATGAGCTCGGACCCGACATTCAGTGGGTCCACAGCTACGTGACGGACGACAAGATCTACTGCGTGTACCTCGCCGCGAACGAGCAGCTCATCCGCGAGCACGCGCGAGCGCGCGCGATTTCCCGCGGTGAGGATTTCCGCCGTGCGCGCAATGATCGATCCCACGATGCGGATCGCGACGTGCCGGCCGCCGTCGCGTAACTGGTCGCGACCGTGACGTCCTCGATCCCAAACACTCGAACACTCGACACCGAGACGACATATGACACGCCTCATCCTCATCCATCGCCTTCGCGCTCGTGCTTTCCGCCGCGCTGACTGCCTGTCAGGACAACGCGGGATCGACCGGAGCCTGTCATGGCACCCACGTTCGCACGGTCCGCCGGCGACGCCGCGCCGATCACCGACGAGACGCAGCTCTCGGAGCTGCGCCGAGTGACCGCCAAGTTCCACTCGATCGACGCGGCGAAGCAGGCCGGTTACTCGACGCAGATCACGCCGTGCTGGGCGCACCATTCCGCCGGCGGCATGGGCTACCATTTCGGCAACACGAACCTGTTCGACGCGACCGTCGCTCTGCTGCACCCGGAGACGGTGATCTACGAGCCGCAGGCCGGCGGCCACATGAAGCTGGTGGGAATGGAGTACATCGTTCCGCTGGACGCGTGGGCAGCCGCGAAGCACGATCTGAATGATCCGAACGATGTGCCGCAGCTCCTGGGACAGCGTTTCACGCGGCATTCCTTCCTGCCGATTTTCAAGCTGCACATCTGGCTGTGGAAGAACAATCCGTCCGGCACGTTCGCGGACTGGAATCCCAAGGTCTCGTGTCAGTACGCTGACTCGACCGAGGTCTTCTGACCGAGGTCGTCCAGCAAGTCGTTAGGCGAACAAGAGGGGAGCGGCGCCACGCGGCACCGCTCTTCTTTTGTCAGTGCAGCGCAGGAGCATCGCGCACGGTTCCAGGTTCAGGTGCCGAACCAGCGCCTCCGCTGAAGACGAAACGTCAGATAGATCAATCGGTGCGGCGGTACCAGAAGAACAGCGCGTACTTGAGCACGATGAAGGTCGCGGCCACCGCTGAAGGCACGATGTCGCCACATCGACGGGCGATACCTAACGTGGAATGCCCGGGTCTGCTGCGCTCCGCGTCACGAGCAGAACGAACGGCGTCGCGGCGAACGCGGCGACGAGCGCCAGCGTCGGGTACCCCCACGCGCCCACGATCACGCCGGAGAGTGCGCCCGCCGATGCGCCAGCCAGTCGTGCGTGAGCCCATTGCGCGCGCGCACGAGGACGAGCTGCTGGCGGCGCTGGCTCGACTCCACGGGCGATTCTGGCGCTCAGCAGCGCTCTCGATCCCCTGGCTAGCGCGTGCGTCGTGGACGTCGGAGGTCGTATTCCCGGCCGTGCTCGACGATACCGCAGCGCTCGCGCTCATGCCGCCCCCGCTTCGCGAATGGCTTCGCCTCGGCTGGGACGCCGCCCTCGCGCGCGTGTCGGCACGCGCGGCGAGCGTGCTTCGTCTTCCGGCGCGGGTCGTTCACGAAGCATGGGCGACCTGCCGCAGACGCTCGTCCATGGCGACATTAAAGTCGCGAACTTCGCGGTCATTCCAGACCGCGGCGTCGCCGCATTCGACTGGGCAATGATCGGGGTGGGTCCATCGACGACTGACCTTGGCTGGTACCTCGCCGTGAACGCGAGCCGGCTCGCGCGCAGCAAGGAGGCGGTCATCGCGCGCTACCGCGAGCTGCTCGAGCGCGAGCTCGGACAGGAGCTCGATGACGCGCTGTGGGCTCGGCTCGAGGATATCGCCGTGATCTACGGCGCGCGCACCATGCTCTGGGCCAAGGGCGCGCAGGTCGCGACCGGTAGCGACGCGGCGCGGGCCGAGTGGGACTGGTGGGCCCTGCGGCTCGAGGACGCCGCCAAGCGCTGACCTCGAGAGGGAAGGCGCTCCGTGACGTTAGGCACGGCCAGCCAGGCAGCCTCTACCGCGCGATGCGTTGCGCGCAGGCCGATCGGTACTTTCTAGCGTCGCACCGTGACGGTAATCTGTCAGGCGACCGGGACACCATCGAATCTCTTTATGGGGAGGTGCGCCATGGATGTTCGACAAACGATTACGCAACTCTACCGTGACTATGAGAATCGGGACCTACCGAAGATTCTGGCCGCGCTGCCGAACGACTTCGTGTTCGAATGGCATCATGACCCGACTACGGCCCGGGAGGCCGGCATCTCTCGCAGCAAGGACGAGTTGGTCCACCATCTGAAGGATATTGCAGAACACTTTCGTTTCAACGCGTATCACGCAACCAATATCCTGGTCGATGGAGATCGCGCCGCAGCGCAGCTTGAGGCCGACCTGACGTCTGTGGCCACCGGCAGCCGCTTCTCGATCCAGATCGCTCATTTCTGGTCGTTCGAGGACGGGATTCCGGTGCACCTCGTCGAGTACATGGATTCTGCGGTGATGGCGAGACACAGCACGCCGGCAGAAAGCGACGCTCCGTCCCCTGTGAGTGCCTAACGACGAAAGGAACGCATCGGTTCGGCGTCCACACCTCGCAGCGTGACCGTCGCGATCGTGCCGCGTGGTTCCGTGCCGACGGTCCCCGCAAAGCGCCGCGCTGGTGTTCGATCGGACGGGATTGCCGGGGCTCCAGGTCATCCAGGATCCACTGGCTTACGAAAGCCGCACCCAGCGCTCCAACATGGACGTGTTCGATCGTTGTACCTAGCAGCCGATGCGAAACCAGCCGCTGCCGCGTGAGGGCCGCTGAGCGCAGCCTCAGGAGGCCGTGTTCACATGGGAAGCGGCTCGTGCCTCAGCCGCGCCACGAGCGCCGGGTACCGCGCGTCGCTCCACAGCGGTTCGTACGCCGGAATGGTCGCAAGCCCGTTGAGGTGCGGGTCACGCTCCTCGAACGCGCGCTCGATCCATTGGATTGCCGTGTCCATGTCACCGAGAGCCACATACGCGTAAGCGACCTGGCAGGACGGCGCGTGAGGCAGCTCGTCCGGCGCCTCCAGCTCGGCCAGGATCGCGCGCGCCTCGGCGGCGCGCCCCTGTGTGGCGTGCACGTAGGCATTGAGGGCTCGGTCGCGGCGACCTCCGACCTCCACCGCGCGTCGAACTTCGCGAAGGGCGTCTTCGTGCCGCGCGAGCGCGAGATACGCGTGCACGAGGATCTCGCGGCCTAACGTGAAGTACGGTGCGATCTCCACCGCTCGCTCGAGGTAGGGGAGCCCCTGCGTCGCGCGACCGGTCTCCAGATAGATCCACCCAAGCGTCAGGTGCATGAACGGGTGCAGCGGATCGCCGGCGAGCGCCCGCAACGCATGCGCCTCCGCGTCGCTGAAATGCCGCTCGCACTTGAGGACGATCGCGTAGAACTGGTGCGCGTCGGGGTTTCCCGGGTCGAGCTCGATCGCGCGCCGGACGTTGCGCGCGGCGGCCGACACGTCGAGGTCCGATGAGAAGCACACGTGGCCCATCGCGAGATGCGCGGCGGCGAGCCGGTCGTCGAGCTCCACCGCCCGCGCTGCGACCCGGTGTGCCGGCGCCGCAGTCTCACGTGCCGGCTGATCGCCGACGATGGGAAGCATAATGTAGCTGTACGCCATGGCGGCCCACGCGGCCGCGAATCCGGGGTCGCGTTCGACCGCTTGCTCGTAGAGCGCGACCGAGCGGCGCAGGGCGTCGGGGTGCCCCTCGCGCAGGGCGGCGCGTCCCTTGAGATACAGGTCGTGCGCGACGATGTCGGTCGTCGGTGGCCTAACGATCGGACCGTGCCCAGCGCCGAGCTTCACGCGGAGCGCGTTCACCACCGCCTGCGCGATCTCCTCCTGGACCTCGAACACGTCCGCCGGCGTGCGGTCGTAGGCGCTCGGCCCTGACAAGACGTTTCCGGGTCGGTACCCGCTCACGAGCATCGGACGCGAGCCTTGAGCCGGTGCCGCGCGGCGCGGGCTACCGCGTCCAGCCATGGTGTCGACGCCGAGCGATGCGGGCCACGAGGTCCGAGACGTCCGAGGCCCTTGCCCTCGAGGGCGAAGGACGACGCTACGCCCGGTGAGCGGAGCCGGGCACGGCGCTGAGGCGCGCCGATGAGAAGCTCGTCCGCTCAGTCTGTCGCTGGAATGCTCGTTCTCGGGGTCGCCGACCGTGTGAAAGACGCCATCGGATCGGCGATCAGGCCAGCAGTGCCAGCGTTCGCCAGCGCGGGCACCGCTGAGGAAATCGTGACGAGCGTGTCGCCGCTGTAGCGGAGGCGGCTGAATCCTGGACGCATGTTGCCCGGCCCCGCCGGACGCGAGGTCTCGGACGAGACGCGCACGCTGGCGGACGTCTGACCTCCGTCGAGCGCGTCGAGAAATACACGTCGTACGCGTCGGCAGCCGCGGATGGGCGCGTGTCCAGCCACATGACCCCAACCACGCCCGAGTCGCTCACGGCAATGGCGGGTAGGAACTGCGACGCAAGACGCGGCGCCGACACGTCTATGAGGGTAGGCGCGCTCCACGAGCACCGCGATTGGACGTCACGACCGCATCGCGGCCAGGGGAGCCCGAATTCGGGGAACGCGGCGTACACCGATCGCGATAGCGGCCGATCGCACGTCGGCGAAAGGTCCCGTGTTGTCGCCACGATGCGTCCCCCACGCCAGCGCCCCAGGGTGGAGTCGGCGCTGTACCGTTGCTGCTCGACGCCTGGGCGCAGCCCGCTGAACGTCGCGCCACCATCGCTGGCGAGCACGGTCGAGTAGGCAGTCATCAGGTTCCCGCGGCTCTCCGGGAGGCGGAGGTCGGGCCCGGTGTACAGCGGCACGATCACGGCGCCTCGCTCAGCACCACGACGTCGGTCCGGCGATTCCCGGCAGCGTCACCGGACCTCGAAGGTGCGTCCGTCGTCGGCGGAGCGATGCAGACGCGGGCCAGCGTCGAGGTTGCCCGTCACGTAGATCCGACCCGCGGTCGACCCCGTGGAGTGATCGACCGCGATGGCGACGCGGTCGTAGCCACGTCCAGGCGGGCCGGCGCGAGCCAGCTCCGCCCGCCATCCTCGGAGCGATACACCGACATGCCCTGCCCGAGGCCGACCTGCAGCGCCGTGCCTTTGGGAGTGAACGCGAGCATCGGATCGAACGAGCGAGTTCGGATCTTCGGGAAGCCGTGCGTCGTACCAGGAGACCGCGAACGTCGCGTAGGTCTGTTGACGTAACCGCCCGGCGGGAGAGTCAAGGTGATCGCGGTCGCGACGAGATTGCGTGGGTCTGCGGGGACGGCGACAGCGGTTGACGACGGAAACGTCGCCGACCCAAGTCACCTGTTCGTTAGGCCCGACCGCAATGCGAACGCGACATCGTCCGCGGCCGAGCTCACGCTCGAGTCGGTAGGCGTCCCCGAGAGCCGATTGCAGGCGTGTCGCGAGATCGTTGACCACGGCGCCGCGGCCGAGCGGTGGACGGAGAGAAAACTGTGCATCCCGGCCGTGCCGAAGGTTTCATCGCGCACGATGTCGTGTCCCTGCCCGTACGCGAACGACAACGCGGATGCCGATCCGTCGCTCGCGTTAGGCGGCGCTGATGTCGACCGTCGGGCCATTCACCGTCGTCGCGCCCGTGCCGAGACCACCATACGCCACCGGAGTCCACTCGCTGCCGGCGTCGCGACCCGGAGTCTGAAGTCCACCGCCCCGTGCAGCACGTTAGGCGGCTGCGGGCGACTAGCGAGGAAGCGTGTCCGGGGTGGCAGACGACAGGACAAATCCCGCGTCGATGACTCCCGCGATGCGTCGCGTGTCGCGAATATCCGCAAGAGGATTCGCCTCCAACAGCACCAGGTCGGCCACGTATCCGGAGTCCACCCTGCCGACACTGCCGGCGATGCCGAGCCAGACGCCGTTTCGGTGGAGATGCCCCAACAGGTGCTCGAGCACTGGCGGCCGACACCTGACCGGCCGCCGTCCGAGTGAAACCAATGCATCGGCCCAGGCTTGGCTTGTCGGACTGTGGATGGCGTCTCCGACCGACGGCCCTCGCTGGCCTCCCTCTTAACCCAGGTGAGCTGCGCAAGGGTGTCATTGCCTCGCCATCGTTAGGGTACGCGCGTCGCCGTGGTCACCATCCCGCCCTGATGCCGCACCATGCTCGGCGCCGGCGCCCCCGCGGGAAACTCGAATTGCACGTCGTCGTTATCGTCCCGCACGAAGCGCTCGCCACCGACGTGCTTGAGGCCGAACGCCGGATTTCCCTGTTGTTGCACGCGGAGGCGGCCGTTCTCGACGAACACCCGAACGGGCGTACTCCCGACCGCGTACTGCCCGACAAGCCGCTCGAGCGCCGACGCGGCGATCGGTACCGCCGGCAGGTCCTTGATCCCGAGCGCGCGGCGCGCGATGAGCCGCTCGAGCTGCACCGCCGTGAGCGCTCCAGTATTGGTCAACACGACGGTCACGAGCGAGTCGTCGGGGTAGTGGTGCAACTCCGAGATGAACCCGTTGATGCCGCCGTTGTGACTCACCTGCCGGTGTCCGCCGAGCACGCCAGTGCCCAGGCCGAAGCCGTACGTGAGCGGCTTGCCGTCGTTCAGCGTACCCGGCGTCGACATCAGTTTGTACGACGCCGGGCTCACCACCTTGCCGCTCGACAGCGCGAGGGTCCACGCGGCGAGGTCGTTCACCGTCGAGCAGAGCGAGCCCGCTGCGTACGGCTGCGTCATGCTCAGCGGCTCGGCGTTGATGAACTTCCCGTCGGGTCGCAGGGCGTACCCCTGCGCGCGGTGCTTGATGAGCGGCGCCTGGTCACAGTAGATCGTGCTCTTGAGACCTAACGGTGTGAAGAGCTCGTCCTGCACGTACTGCCCATACGTCTTCCCGCTCAGCTTCTCGATGATCATGCCGAGCAGGAAATAGCCCGAGTTGTCGTACGACCACGCATTGCCCGGCTTGAAGTCGAACGGCTCGTTGGCGAACAGCGCGATCAACGAGTCGGGAGCGAGGTCGAGCCGCACGCCGCGCGCCCACTTGGGCCCAAGGCTCGTGTAGCTCTTGATCCCGGACGTGTGGTTGAGCAGGTGCCGCACGGTGACGCGGTTCCCCTGCGCCGGGAAGTTGGGCAGAAACTTCTGCAACGTGTCGTCGAGCGAGAGCTTTCCCTGCTCCATCAGCTTCATGATGGCCGCGCTCGTGAACTGCTTGGTGATCGAGCCGATGCGGAAGACGGTCTCTGCGGTTGCCGGCACGTCGTTCTCGAGGTCCGCGAAGCCGTACCCCTTCGCGAGGACCGTTCGGCCGTTCTTCACGACCGCCACGGAGACGCCCGCCGTGCGGTGCTCGGCAACGGCGGCGGTGGCGACCGAGTCGACGTAGCGAACGAGGGCGCGCGTGTCCTGCGCGCGTGCGGCGGTGGTCACGAGCGCGGCGGCGAGCAGCGCGAGACCGTACGTGTGGCGCATGAGCAATCTGGAGGAGAGGGAGTATTCCGTTCGCATTGACTTACGAGCGAGCTCGTAAGATGCGGCGGCGGCGCTACCGCTGCCATGCCTCGCCACGCGAACCGCGACGTCTGACGCCGCTCCCTCACGGCACGGGTGCACGCACGTTAGGCGACCGTCTACTCCGGTCGCCCTACGCGCTCGGTGCTGGTGCGAGAGAAAAAAATCATTTGAAATCGCGGCTCGCACATGTATCGTCCAAGGGCAGCGCGGCATTCTCGTGTCCGGCGACGCCCGAGGCCCTCATGCGCGCAATCTCGTTGGGCCTCACCCTATCGACCGGCGCGTGGGTAGTCGCTCAGCCTGAACGCTCAGACAATCGCGTATCAGAGCTACGGTGCCAAAGCGGGGATTCCCGTCGCCAATGCCATCGCCTTCGACCCGAACGGGGCGCTCGTCGCCGGGACGAACGACGGAGTCGTCCGATTCGACGGCTTCCGCTTCGAGCCGGTGCCGCTTCCCGGCCTCGCTCAGGCGCGCATTGTTCGCATCACCGCCGCACCGGATTCGTCACTCTGGATCCAGAGCGACGCCGGCGACCTGTTCCACCTTGGCGGGGACGACCGGATCACACGGGTGAACGTACCGTCGGTGCTCGCCACCGAGCTCGCCGCGTATCGCTCCTGGCAGCGCTTGCGAGTCGACACCCGCGGGCACGTCTGGATCAACGGGTGGGGACCAGGGCTGTGGCGCTTCGATCCGGCGACGACGCGCTGGTCTCACGTCGACCTGCCGGGAGACGAGCGCATCGTCGACTTCTTCTTCGAGGGACCGGACCTCCTCTGGCTCGCCTCCGAGCGAAAAGTCGGGCGCGTCGCGCTAAACAGCGAGCACGGGACCCCGCCGCAGTGGTCGCCGCTCCCCAGGCGCATCCTGTTCATGCGCCCTCATTCTCCGGGACGTGCCTGGATCGGCACCGATGCCGGCGTGTACGTGCGGGGCGGCGATGGCTCCATGCGTCGGGCTCTTGGCGGCGAGTACGCCGCGGGCAGGCACGCCGAGCCTGACGCCGATGCGTCCGGTCGACTGCTCGCGACCGCCGGCGCGATCCTCCCGGGTCAGGGCCGGCGGACGGGCGTCGTACGACTCGGTGGGGACGGGGGCGTCGAGTTCCCCCGATCGGCTGGCGCGGCGTTCGACGCAGCTCCTGCCGCGACAGTTGTTGTTCGGTCGCGAGGGTGATTTCTGGCTGGCGCACGAGGGCGGGCTCATTCACGTGGACCAGGAGTACCTCGTGTCCTATCCCCGTACGGGCGCCTAACGGGCCAGCAGAATTCCTCACGGGACTCACCGGCGACTCGGTGAGCGGGAGTCTCTGGATCAGCACCTGGGGTGGGATGTATCGGCTTCGCAACCAACGGGTCGAGCGCATGAGTGACCTCACCCGTCGCGCCACTACACAACCGACGGCGGGCCACGACGGCCGTCACTGGTGGAGGGAGTATGGCGACCTTGGGTTCGTCGCCGATGCTGCCTCACGCGCCGCGCCGACCGGGAGCTCCGACCACCTCGTCTACGAGACGCGTGCTGGCGTGAGGTTCGTGGCGCGGCCGGATGGCATGTACCGCATGACGGGGCAACGCGCGGCGCGGATCAGTGGTCGCCGCTTCGTCTCGGCGTACGTCGCCGAGGCCGGTGATGGACGGATCTGGATGGCGCCGATATCCAGCGTGTCGACGCGCCTCGATACGGTGGAGGGAGACTCGCTTGGCACGGAGTGCCGGGCCTGTCTGCCGTCATCGCTGCGGGCGGTCCTCGACACGCTGCGGTCTCTGGAAATCGTCGACATGGGAGCGGATGCGTTCGGGCGCGTGTGGATCGCGGCGGGTCGGTCAGGACTGGTCTGCATCTACCAGACAGAACAGGGTACGTGGGAAAGCCGACGACTCCAAACCAGCGACGGCCTCCTGAGCGATGAGGTCCACGCGCTTTTTCCCACGCCGGACGGTCGGCTCTGGGTGGGGACACCTCGAGGAGTCCAGGGATTCCGGCTGCGGCCTGGTGCGCCGAGCCTCGATGCCGTGCTCGAGTTTCGCGCGCGGGATGGGATCTCGCGCGAATTCGTGAGCGCGGTGTTCGAGGATCGTGACGGGTTTCTCTCGGTTCGGCGCAGCACCCGGCGAGCTCCATCGACTCGACTACCGACACATGCCGCGTCTGAGCTCTCCCCGCGTACGCCTAACCAGGCTGGAGATCGACGGCGTGCGACAACGCGAGAGCAACGAGCCGCTCCGGCTTCGCGCAGGCAACAGCCATTCGTCGATAACCCTCGCGGCGCAGACGTACCGTCAGGAAGAGCGGGTGCGCGTCGAGTACCGGCTCGCGTCGAGTGACACCTCGTGGACGATCCTCGGGTCCGGGCGCACGATTCAGATCGCGTCGATCGCGCCGGGTCGGCACCGTTTCGAGGCGCGCGCCGTGAGACCGGGCGAGCCTCCCGGACCAGTGGTGCGGCAGGACTTCGTTGCGACACCGCTGTTCTACCGAACCTGGTGGTTCGCCATCGCCGTCATCATCGCGTTCGCATTGCCACCGGCGCTCTGGTATCGAAACCGTGTGGAGCGGCGGCTGGCCATCGAGAGGCTCCGCCTTCGCATCGCCACGGATCTGCATGACGACCTTGGCAGCGGCCTCACGCAGGTGTCGTTGTACAGCGAGTTGATACGCCGCGCATCGGAGCCCCAGGTCGCCGCATGGGCCGAGCAGGTCGGTGACCAGGCGCGTTCGCTCTCCGAAGGGATGCGCGACATCATTCTGGGCAATTCATCCGCAGCACGAGAGCTGGGAGTCACTGGAGTCACGGATCAAGGACTACGCGGTCGCCCTGCTCGCCCCCCGCGGCATCCGGCTCGACATGCAGGGAACTGCGGAGCGCACGTCGCCGCCCGGCCTGTCGACCGACGTGCGCCACAACGTGCTGCTGCTGGTGAAGGAAGCGCTGCATAACGCGGTGCGCCACGCGGGGAGCAGGTCCATCGAGATCCGCTGGCACATCACCACAAACCGGCTGCTGCTCACCGTTCGAGACGACGGAGCGGGCTTCGAGCCATTCTCGGGAATCGGGCGGGAACGGGCTCGAGAACTTCCGGCGACGTGCCGCAGCGATTCGTGCCGAGCTTCGGCTGGATACCGCGCCCGGCGACGGGACGCGTGTCGAAGTCGACGTACCGTTGCGAGGGCGGCGGCCGAGCTACCCGAGTATGTAGTAGGCAGCGTTCGCCACGCCGACTAGAATGAGTCGCATGTCTGATGACGCCGCCGCGGCGGTGGGCGTGACCACTGCCCTTCGGGTCTTCGTGATCGAGGACTCATCATCGGTGCGCGAAGCGCTGGAGCTCCTCCTCAATGGAGCCCCCGGCTTCGCCAGTGCGGGGACGGCCGGCGACGCGGAAAGCGCGCTCGCCACGCATCCCGACCCTCCTCCCGACGTTGTCCTGGTCGACATCGGGCTCCCCGGAATGAGCGGCACCGATGCGCTTCCGCTTCTCCGCCGCCACTGGCCCCACGCCGAGCTGCTCATGCTCACCGTCCACGACGAAGGGGAGCGCATTTTCGGGGCGCTCTGTGCCGGCGCGACGGGCTATCTCCTCAAGGCCACGCCGCCGACGGCGCTGCTCGACGCGATCCGCGAGGCGCACGACGGTGGTGCCCCGATGACTGCTTCGGTGGCGCGGCAGGTCGTGCGCGTGTTTCGCGCACCCGATCCGGCGGCAGGCCTGCTCTCGCCGCGCGAGCGCGATGTTCTGCAGGGACTCGTCGACGGCAGGACGTACAAGCAGATCGGCGACGGCCTGTTCATCAGCGTCAACACGGTCGCCTTCCACGTCAAACAGATCTACCAGAAGCTCCACGTCCATTCACGCGCCGAGGCGACCGCCCGAACCGCGTCACGACCTCCCGGATCCGCCCCGAAAAACTACCCGAGTATGTAGTTGTGCGGTGTGGTCGATCGCCTAACGTGTAGCACCGATGGGCCGCTCGACCGTCATCCGACCCGGAGACGACGCGACAATGCGTGGATCGACAATCACCCGCGCCCGTGCGTTCCGGGCAGCGCTCGGCACACTGGCCCTCGCCGGTTGTGGTACAGACCAGCCGACGGCTCCGCCTCCAACCGCCGCCACATGCATCACGGGACTCTCGGCGCAGGCCACCTGCTATAGCGGGACACAGCTCAGCGGAGCGTCCTATCAGATTGCCGTGCCGACGAACTGGAATGGCATCCTGGTCGTCGTGGCCCGCGGTGCGACGCCAGTGCCGGCAACAGATCTCCGCACGTTCGGTGCTGCCCGCAACCTGCTGCGCGACGGAGGACTCGCGCTCGCCGCGACCACGTACCGCAGCGACACGCCACTTGCGCGAGACGCGACGGATGACGTCGAGGAGCTGCGACAGATCTTCGTCGCGAAGTTCGGCCGCCCGAAGCGCACGATCGTCTGGGGACTGTCGTTCGGCGGTCTGGTGGCGGCGCGTTGTGCGGAGCGGTTCGGGACCTTCGACGGTGTGGTGTCGCTGTGCGGACTGATGGCGGGGACGCTGCGGAGTCTCTACACACAGTTGGACGCGCGCACCGTGTACCAGTATTACTGCCGCAATCTTCCACGCAGCGACGAGCCGCGGTACGACCTGTTCCTCGGTCTCGCGCCACAGACCACGCTGACGGCGGCGGAGCTCCAGGCCCGCGTCAACGAGTGCACCGGCATCAGTCTCCCCGCGGCGCAGCGCTCGGCCGCGCAGCGTGAGAACCTGGCGAACATCCTCGCCGTGCTGCGCATCCCGGAATCGGGGCTCCTGACGAACATGGACGCCGCGACCGCCCTGCTGAAGACGTTCCTCCAGGAGACGTTAGGCGGACACAACCCGCTGCAGAACACGAACGTCCGATACAGTGGGTCGACCGACGACGTCGCGCTGAACCGTGACGTGCCCCGGTACCCCGCCGAGAACCAGACCGCCACCGTGCTGGCCTCGGCCGATGACCCGACGGGACGCCCGCGAGCTCCGGTGCTGACATTGCACGCCATCGACGACCCTCGCGCGTTCGTCGAAAACCAGTCGGCGTATCGCGCAGCGGTCACCAAGGCTGGCGCGTTAGGCAATCTCTTCCAGGCGTTCACGAATCAGGGCGGGCATTGTCAGTTCACCACGGCCGAGCAACTCGGGGCGCTCCAGGTGGTACTCGATTGGATCGAACGCAAAACGCCGCCTACGAACGAAGCGCTCGCTGCGGCGTGCGAGAAGTATCGACTCGAGTTCGGCACCAGCTGTCGCTTCAATGCGGGCTATCAGCCGGCCGCACTGGAAACGCGACTCTATCCGCGACAGCCGTGACGCGCGCGACCACCACCGCATCGATGCTGTCCGCAACCTCACACCTTCTTCAGGAGGCCCTCGTGCGTTCGCTCCGCGGCTTCATACTCGCACTCCCGGTGTTGACGGCCTGCGCGGACGGCGGGACCACGTCCCCGCCGCCAACGGCGCGCACCGATGGGCCGAGCCCGTCGGTCGCGGTCACGAGCGCCGCATGCGGGGACGTCGTCGTGTCAGACCTGCGGCTGGAGAACGACCTGGTGTGTGCAGGCGATGGACTCACCGTCTCCGCGACCGGCGTCCGGATCAACCTGCACGGCCACACCATCAGCGGGAATGGCACGGGCGTCGGCATCAGAGTCAACGCCAGTCAGGACGTCTCGATTCAGGACGGCACCATCCGCGGGTTCCTCCAGGGGATGTTCGTCGCGTCGTCCACGGGAATCGTCATCAAGAACAACGAGCTCACCCAGAACGCGACCGCGGTCCTCCTGCAGGCGTCGAGCGGCAACACGATCAAGGCGAACATCGCGCGGCAAAATTCCGTTCGGGCATTCATGTTCCGCCCGAACCTGACCGGCGTGGTGTCCACCGACAATGACGTCGTCGACAACGACATCATCGACAATCCCACAGGGATTCTCCTGATCTCGCAGCCGGGGAACACCTTCAAGGGGAACACGATCTCGGGGAGTACGGTCGCAGCGATCGACATGACCTCTCCGCCAGGCGCGAGCGGCAACGTGATCAAGGGCAACTTGCTGACGACGAGCGCCGTGGGCATCCGACTCGCCGGCGGATGGACCGGCAACACTATCCGTGGCAACACCCTTCAGGCGAACAGCTGTGCACTGCAGGGGCCGACCGCGGGCAACACGCTCCAGGGAAATACGTTCGCCGGGAACTCGGCGAATCTCTGTCCGTAGCGGCGAGAACCCCGGTTGTCATCCCCAGTGGCGGCTCGTTTCCGAAGTTGCCGGACGGTGGGAGCGGCACCGTAGAAAGCACCTGCCCGTAGTTGGGCGATTTGCGATCGAAGTCGATGACCGCGAGGAAGTCGGGCTGCCCTTGGCTTCGTAGAGCTCGCCCAAGCGCTGTTGGACGCCGGCGAGGTTCAGAGATTCGTTGAACGCCGCGCCAGGCCGTTTCTGCGCCAGGTATGCGTCGCCTGTGGCAATGGTTGAATCGGGGCGCTCGAGCCGGTCGAGCACGACGAAGCGAAGCGACAGCAGGCATTCCGTGCACACGTGGAGGCGTCGATCCGCCTCGGCGACTTTCGCCAGCGACTCATCGAGTCGGCCCGCCGAAGTCCGCCAGCGCGTCGCTGAACACCTCCGCCGCGGGACGATCGACGGTCCTTCCGAGCGCGGCGAGCTGTCTCATGTAGTCCGCGCGCACCTGCTGCGCGAGCGGTGTATCGCCGGCAAAGCCCGCGGCGGCGAGCAGGTACGCGTTGAGGCGATCGACCAGCGGGAACGAATCCGGCGGCATGCGACGCATCGTCTGGTGGAGCACGTCACGCGCGGCAGCCCGGTCCTCCTGCACAAAGGCAGCGACCAGCGCCGAGTCTATCCCGGCATTCCGGGATCGCCGCGTTGTCGCCACGCTCGAGCTGCCGCGTGCGCATCTCGCTCCGGTACTGCAGCCCTTCGCGGATCCGTCCGCGAGCGATGAGCACGGCACCAAGCTCGCCCAGCACCGAGTTCGTGATCGTTCGGCTCGTCGCGACCTTCGGCCGAATGTCCCTGTAGACCCGTTCGGCGCTGTCGTATGCGTGGAGAAAGGCCAGGTGCCGTGCCTGCGTGAGCAGCACGGTCGGCTCGTTGGGCGCGCGTCGGGCCCACTCGCGCATGAGACTATCGGCGGCGGCTTCCTGACCGGCGGCGGAGAGCCCGGAAGCCGCGTTACTCCACGTGATCGGGTTGATCGTCTCGCGATCCTGTTGCGCTGCCTTCAGGCGGTATCGCGCGGCGCGTTCGTATTCTCGGCGCTTCGTGAGAATCAGTGAGGCATTGTTGAGCGCAATGAGGTTCGTCGGCTCTCGCGCGAGCGCGGCCTCGAACGCCTCGAGCGCGCGCTCCTCGTCGACCGCCGGTCCGTCGCGTGACGCTGAACGGCTGTGCGTTCGGGAGTAACAACGTGATGTACGCCGCGTTCATGGACGCGCCATACACCACACCGATCAAACTTGGCGGCGTTGGTGGGCATAACAACAATCTCGTAACCGGGATTTCGCCGTCAGGTCAGTACATGGTGGGGCACGGCGTCACGTCGGGGAATGTCCAAGTTGGCGTGTACTGGGTCCCCTAACGTTGCGGACACCAGCAGATTCACGTTCGCGTGGACGATCGAAGAGGGGATTGGGCCGGCCTCTCGGCCGCGAGCAGATTGCGAGTCGACGTCGACCACGACGGAGCAGCAATCTAGTTTTCGCACATGTCCACCTCGACCCCAACTCCGTTCGAACAGCTTGGCGGCGATCCAGGCGTACGTCGTCTCGTCGATCGCTTCTACGACCTCGTCGACAGCGCGCCGGAAGCCGCGACCATCCGCCGGCTGCACGCCACGAGCCTCAAGGCATCGCGCGATAAGCTGCACCTGTATCTGATGATGTGGACGGGCGGCCCGCAGACCTACGTGGAGCGGAACGGGCACCCGCGCCTGCGCATGCGGCACTTCCCTTTTCAGATCGGCACGCGCGAGCGTGATGAGTGGCTCTGGTGCATGGACCGCGCGCTGGATGAGCACGAGATGCCTGACGAGTTGCGCTCGCAGCTCCGGGAACGCTTCCACGCGCTCGCCGATCACATGCGGAACCAGGCGGAGTAAGGCCGGGAAACGGCAACTGCAACCGCAACGGCAAATTCAACTGCAACTGCAGGACAGGATGGCCAGGATGGACAGGATTGAACAGAGCCTCCGTGTCGCATTAAGGGCCCCTCCCACAACGAGCCCAGGATGAGGGGCACGGCCGCTCGGGACGCCACTCTCCCCGAGATGTGTTCCCCACATTCGTTAGGCCCCCGGCGACACGCGCTCGACGCCGAGGCAGTCATCTTCCCAATCCTGTCCATCCTGCCAATCCTGTCTTGCAGTTGCCGTTGCCGTTTCCAGCCCATGGCATGCAAAGCCGTCATCCTGCCAATCCTGTCCATCCCGGCCATCCTGTCCTGCAGTTGCTGTTCACGCTTTAGATCCGGACTGATGCCTGATCCTGCGCGCGAACTGTGGTCTTGACTTTGGCACGCAGCGTCTATATTTAACCACTACGTTAATTAACCAACCGGTTCACCGCGTATGCCGACCGACCAACTGAGCATGACGTTCGCTGCCCTGGCCGACCCAACTCGACGCGCAATTCTCGCCCGGCTCATCACCGGCGAGCGCACCGTCAATGAGTTGGCCGAGCCCTTCACGATGAGCCTGCCGGCCGTCTCGAAGCATCTGCGGGTGCTGGAGCGCGCGGGTCTCATCGCACGCGGCCGCGAGGCGCAGTGGCGACCGTGCCGCCTCGAAGCCACGCCGCTCAAGGAAGTCGCGGACTGGACCGAGCCCTATCGCGCGATCTGGGAAAAACGGTTCGATCGCCTCGAGACCTACCTCCAACAACTCCAAACCAAGGAGAAGAGCAATGCCCGTCGGAAGCGTGGCAAATAGCGAGAGCTTCAGGATGACGACGCCGTCGGATCTCGAGATCCGGCTGACGCGCCTGTTCGACGCACCGCGTGCGCTCGTGTTCGAGGCAATGCACACCCCTGAGCATGTGAAACAGTGGTGGGGGTGCCTGGCCCAGGGCTATTCCGTTCCTGTCTGCGAGATCGACCTGCGTCCGGGCGGCGCGTGGCGGTTCGTCAACCGGCTGCCTAACGGCAAGGAGGTCGCGTTCCACGGCGTCTACCGCGAGATCGCACGGCCAGAACGCGTCGTGAACACGGAGATCTTCGAGGAGTATCCCGACGTCGAATCTCTCGTGACGACCGTGCTGACCGAGGAGAGCGGGAAGACACGACTTACCGTGACGGCGCGATATCCGTCGGCCGAAGTCCGCGACATCGTCCTCAAGTCCGGGATGGACAGAGGCGCCGCACTGAGCTACGACCATCTCGAGGAAGTGGCAGCGGCCCTCAACGGGTCCTGAGCGGTCCGGAGCTCCAGTATCGCGGGGTGCGGCGCCTAACGCCGCACCCCGCTCGACCATCGTGCGCCTACTCGGCTCTGAGCGTCACACCCGGATCCGCTGCCGCGGCGCGCCGAGCCGGGATGTAGCTCGCGATCGCTGCGACACTCATCAACAGCGCCGCCGATCCCAGCAGGCTCGCCAGATCTCTCGGCGCCACGCCATACACCAGGTTGCTCATGACCCCGGACAGCGCGATCGCGAGCACCAGGCCGATGATCGAGCCCGCGACCGCCATCGACGTCCCGTTCCATATCACGAGACGCGTGACGTCGCGACCCGTCGCGCCGAGCGCAACGCGAATCCCGAATTCACGCAAGCGTTGCGTGACGCCGTACGCGACGACGCCGTAGATCCCCACTGCCGCCAGCAGGAGCGCGACACCGCCGAATGACGCCATCAGGAGCGTCGTCAACTGGCGCTGCGCCAACGAACGATCGATGATCGCGGTCATCGTGCGGACGTTGTAGACGCTCTGCTCGGGATCGACAGAGCGTATCGCGTTGGCGACCGATGCAATGGACACTCCCGGCTCTGCCGCACTCCGGACCGCGAGCACCATCCGATCCTGTGTCCACTGCCGATAGCTCCAGTACACCTGCGGTAGCGGATCGACCTCCAACCCGACGGCGCGCACATGCGCCACGACGCCGATGACGGTCGTCCAGCGACCACCGCGCCACTCCGGTTCGCGAAAGCGCTTGCCGATGGCCGTCTCGCCTGGCCACATCGTTCGCGCGACGCGCTCATCGATGATCGCGACCGGGGGTGCGTTCGCGTCGTCGTGCTCGGTAAAGCCGCGACCCGCGATGAGCCGAATGCCGAGCGTCGCGAAGTAGTCGGGCGTCACCGTTCGCGTCTCGACGTTGGTCAGCTCGCTGGCCGTTCCCGCCGCGGTCTCGAAGTGCACCGGATTGGTCTGCTCACCGGAGAGCGGAATCCTGTTGGTCAGACTCGCATTCGCCACTCCGGGCACCGCGCGCACTGCTTCGATCAATCGCCCGTAGTAGTCGGCGACTTCCTGATCCGAGGAATGCTTGCTGCGCGACACCTCGAGTGCCAGCGTCGCGACGCCGTCGGGTCTGAAGCCGGGGTCGACTTGCGCGACATTGAGCGCGCTCTTGAGCAGGAGGCTCGCGCCGGCGAGCAGCGGAAGCGCGAACGCGACCTGCGCGGCGACGCCGATGCGCCGCGCCGTCGCGCGCCCGCGCCCGGACGTCGACGACCGACCTCCATCCTTCATGATCGTCGTGAAGTCGGACGCCCACGCGTGCGCGGCGGGCGCGATGCTCGCCGCGAAGCCGGTGATGACCAGCAGCGCGAGCGAGAAGGCAACGACCGGCGCGCTCAGTGAGATGTTCTCGACGCGCGGGAGTCCCGCCGGCGCGTTCGCCACGAACGCGCGGACCGCCCATTCGGCCATCGCCACGCCGACCGCCCCGCCTAACGCAAGCACCGGCACCGTCTCGGCGATGGCTTGCGCCATCAACCGTGCGCGTGAGGCGCCGAGCGCCAGTCGCAACGCGAACTCTCCGCTCCGAGCGGTGGCCCGCGCGCCGAACAGGTTCGAGAGATTCACGCACGCGATGAGCAGCAGGAACGCGACCGCGGCGAGCAGGAGCGCCAGGACGGGGCGAACGTCGCGCACGGCGTCGTCGAGCATCGAGTCCACCGTCATACCGAGCTCGGTGTCGGCGGTATTCGACGTCGTTAGGCGTGCAGCCAGCGCGGCGACCTCCTGGCGCGCACGACTCAGCGTCGCGGAGGGAGCGAGGCGGGCCACGACACGGTAATTGTCCGTCACCTGACGCGTGAGCTCACCGGGTTCCAGAACGAGCGGCACCCACGCCTGGTAGGCGCTCGACGGATACTGAAAGCTCGGTGGCATCACGCCGACGATCGTGTGCGGCGATCCGTTGAGACGAATCTCGCGGCCGACGATGGTAGAATCGGCGTTGAACCGGCCACGCCAGAGTGCGTCGCTCAACAGCACGACGTGCTCGCGGCCGGGTTGATCCTCGTCGCGAGCGAACGTCCGGCCCAGTGCCGCGGACACACCCAGTACCGAAAAAAGATTGGGTGAGACGCTCACGCCCTCGAGGCGTTGCGGTTCCCCGTCGCCGACGAGGTTGAGATTCACGTTCTCGAACAGCGCGACATCATCGAACACGCCGCGGAGCTGACGAAGCTCCATGGCGTCGGCCGCCGCCGGCAAGTTGCGAACGCCGTGTCTCGTCAACCAGACGCTGACGAGCCGGTCCGGCTCCCGAAAAGGGAGCGGCCGCAGCATCACGCCGTGGACGACGCTGAAGATCGCCGTTGCCGTGCCGATCCCTAACGCGACGATCGCGACGCCGGTGAGCCCGAACACTGGTGATTTGCCGAGGAGCCGCACGCCGAACCAAATGTCGCGGAGTACCTGGCGCATGCTCGCGCCGGGTCGGTCGTCACGTGACTGTTCCTGCATCGTGTCGACGCTGCCGAACCGCAACCGCGCTTCGCGGCGGGCGGCCGCGGGAGACATCCCGCGGGCGACGTTCGCCTCGATCTCGCGCTCGACGTGAAACCGCATCTCGTCGGCGAGGTCCGCATCGATGCGCTCGCTCCGGAAGAGTGACCGCCAGAGCATGAGAAGCTGGTGGATGATGCGCACTGAGCCCTCCTTTCCAACTATGCGAGCCGCATAACGAGTGAGATCGCCGCCGACAATCGTTCCCAGTCGGCACGTTCCTTTTCCAGGCGACGTCGGCCCGGGGCGGTCAGTCGATAGAACCGGGCGCGTCTATTGTTTTCCGAGACGCCCCAATCGGCAGTGATCCATCCCTGTCGCTCCAGTCGTTGAAGCGCCGGGTAGAGCGAGCCTTGATTGACGCGTAGCACGTCGCTCGACAGCAGCTGGATCCGCTGCGCGATCGCCCAGCCATGCAGCTGCTCGGTGGCGATGGTGCGCATGATGAGGAGGTCGAGCGTCCCCTGGACGAGATCGGCTGGTCTGGTCATGCTGTCCTAGGTTATCTACAAGAGAGCATAAATCTGGTGTTGTAGATAAACAAGGGGAGGCACTCCGACTCGAGGAGCGACCCCAACACCGCCCGCCTGCTGCAGCGGCACGTTAGGTGGTGTCGCGCTGCGACTCGTGACGACGAGGGCTCCGCGAGTCGTCGGCCAGATCCGCGAACGCAATGTCGCCGCGCCCATCGACCTCACACCGGTAGATCGCCACAGCAGCCGCACCGGCCCATTCTTCGCGGCTTTCGCGCAGTTCCTCCGCGTCCTGCTCCTGTCGGCCCCGCAACTCCGCCACCGAGGCCCACGGCAGCTTGCGCCGGTAGTCGGCACACGCCGCGGCAAGTGGGCCGCCCATTGCCGGAGCATGAAACAGCAGGACGATGTGGCGAACAGCGTGCAGCTCGACCAGGTACCGACACTCGCGCCGAAGTTGCCGTGCGCGCAGGAAGTCTCGCCCACTCGCAGCGAGCGCGCCCGCACCACCGGGCACGTAGAATCGATCATACCGAGTCACCTGGAGATGGTATGCGAGGAACTCGTCGGTCGCCTCCTGAAGTCGTCCGTCGGAGCACGCGATGACCAGCGTGCTCGGACGATCTGGCGACCATTGCCCAAATGCCCGCGTCATTATCGTTTCCCTCGCATGTCACCTTGGTCGCACGCCCGACGCGAAGGCGCGAACGTCCCCACCGCCCTGATTCCCTTCACTGTGGCGCAGAGAGCGCACTGATCGTGATGTAGTATCCGTCAGGATCCCGGAGTGAGAACTCCGGTGTTCGAGTGTTCGGGTTCACGTGGGGCTCCTCCTCGAATCGCTCGACGAGAGCGCGTGCCCTCTTCAGTGCCATCTCGTAGTCATCGACACGGAAGAACAAGAGGAGCCCGTTGCCAGGTGAGGCCTCCTCCGCGCTCATCAAGGATGGATGCTCGTGCGCGCCCCACCGGTGCAGGCAGAGCAGGACAGTTCCATCCGTATCCAGGATCTGACCAAAGTGGTCATGGGCCGGAGGCGTCTCGGGCTGGCCGAAGAGCGACTGGTACCACTTGAAGCTGCCGGGAACGTCGCTTACGCCGATGATCGTCCACGTGCGTTTCATAGCGTGACCGTTGTCAACCTAACGCCAAGGTTCAGCCGCAAGCGAATCCAATAAGAGCGCGTGACGGAGCCACGCGCAATCCGAAGTCCGCTCAGCTGGGATGCTGATGCAGATGTTGATGCAGGTGCAACCGTCGCGCAGTACGGGGCCGGGCAGCCGAAATGGTCGGCGCTCGGCGCGAACACCGGGCGGCGCTTTCCCGATGACGACGCTGGGCACTATCTTGGAGGCATGACCTACTCGATCGCGCGTACACGGACGTCCTGGTGGTGGCCCTCTCTCCGAGCGGCCCGCTAGCGCACGTCCATCCGCCTGCGCTCGAACTTCGGGGTCGCTCGCCATCGAGCGGCCCTTTTGCGTTTCGCCCGGTGTCGAGCCGACCTCGCTCACGTTCCATTGGTTCCGAGGAGCTTCACACCATGTCCGCCAACATGCTCGCGCACGCTCGCGCCGACGATCGCCAGAGCCAGGTCGACGCCACCGACGTCATACTCACCGGCGACCGCCCGACTGGCCCGCTTCATCTCGGGCACTACGCCGGCTCGCTGCGCTCCCGACTCGCCCTTCAGGGCCAGTGTGCACAGACGCTGCTGATCGCCGACCTGCAGGCGCTCACCGACTCGAGCGGACGCGCCGCGCACGTGGCGGAGCACGTGCCCGAAGTCGCGCTCGATTACCTCGCCGCCGGGATAGACCCCGCGAGACCACGATCGCGGTGCAGTCACGGCTGAGCGCCCTCGCCGAGCTGACGGTGTTGTACCTGAATCTCGTCACCGTCGCTCGGCTCGAGCGCAACCCGACGGTGAAGGCGGAGGTGGAGCTGCGCGGCTTCGAGCGCGACATCCCCGCAGGGTTCCTGTGTTATCCCGTCAGCCAGGCCGCGGATATCACCGGGTTCCGCGCGACGCTCGTCCCCGTGGGGGACGACCAGCTCCCGATGATCGAGCAGACGAACGAGATCGTGCGGCGGGTGAACCGCCTCGCGAGCGCTGCCGTGCTGCCGGAGTGTCGGGCGCTGCTCTCGAGCACCCCACGCCTTCCGGGCGTGGACGGCCGGAAGGCCAGCAAGTCGTTAGGCAACGCGATCCCGTTGAGCGCCACGGCCGACGAGATCCGCGGACTGGTGCGCGCGATGTACACCGACCCGGGCCACGCGCGGGCGTCGGACCCGGGCCGCGTCGAGGGGAACGTCGTGTTCGCCTACCTGGACGCGTTCGACCCGGACCTGACGACGGTCAACGAGTTGAAGGAGCGCTACCGCGGTGGTGGACTCGGCGACATGGCGCTCAAGCGGCGTCTCGAGGGCGTGCTCGAGGCGCTCGTCGCGCCGATCCGCGCCCGGCGCGCCGAGCTCGCGCGCGACCGCGCGTACGTCATGGATGTCCTGCGCGCGGGCAGCGAGCGCGCCAACGCCACGACGCAGGCTGTCCTCCGCGACGTGCGCGGGGCGTTCGCCCTCGACACGTAGCGCCCAGGTGCCGCGGAATACGTGCGCCGGGCAGCGCAACTCGGAACAGCCAACTCCCGTAGGGGCTACGAATGACGTGAGCCGTAACAGAGACACTCGGCTTCCGCCAAGGATCACACTGCGACCGTGGGAGACTCCAATGCGCGTTCTCTGGATGCTGATCAAGATCATAGTCGGACTTGCGATCGCGATTCCGCTCGGAGTCCTTGCCCTCGCGCTGACGCTGGGCCTGGTAGGAACGCTGGTCGGCATCGCGATCCTCGTCCTCAAGCTCGCGTGCGTGGGACTGCTCGGGTACGGCTTGTATCGCGTCGCCCGGCTCGCCTTCGGGCCGTCGAAGACGTCGCCGCCTCCGGTACGCGAGCTGCCGCCCGTCGACAAATATTACGAAGCGGCAATGCGCGAGATCGACTCGGAGCTCGGGCCACCAGTGCGCTAACGCGGGGAGGCACGCGTGTTTCGCCTGTCTTCTTTGCTCACGACGTTGGTGTTTGGCGTGGCCGAAGCGAGTGTCGCGCAGAACAGCCCCGCGACCATCGCGGCCGCGGAGGCGGAAGGGGCGAGCTATCCGCGGGCGCCGATGCCGGGAACCGTCTCATGGGCGTTCAATAAGCCGTTCGGCGGGACGGCCGAGCGAAAGTGCGTTGCGGTCCGCCTGACGTGCCGACGCCGGGCGGATCATTGCGGTCTGGCGACTTCATCATCCGCTCGGGGTTGCTCCTCGGTATGGCCGCAGGCGAACGGGAACTACAAGGTCCTCTGGCTCCCGCTACACACACCGCCTGACATCCGAGCAACGTTGCTGCTTCGCGCCACGCGCATCGGGCAGCCGGCCGACTCGATTCGAACCCGAATTCCTGCGGCAGGGACTCCCCGGAGCGCCGAGCTCGGCGGCTGGGTTCCCGAGCGGCGTCAGCTTCCCCGAGGCCGGCGAGTGGGTCGTCGTAGCAACGACAGGAAGCGATTGGGGATGTTTCCTGTTCAGGATTTCGTCGGTGTCGTTCAACGGGTCTCCCCTGGATTTCCCTGGGAGAACGCGATGGACCAGACCGGCGCATGAGTAGGCGTGCGGGGCACGGCCTAACGTGGGCGCTGCCGAGGACGCGTCGAAGAGGGTGTCCGTGATCCTCACCTACTCGGCACGAATGGCGACGACCGGATCGACCCGCGTCGCGCGAAACAGTGGTCCGGCGCACGCGGCCAAACACGCAAGCAGCATCGACGCCGCAGCGACGATCAACGTGATCGTGTCGAAGCTCTGGACACCATAGAACGACATCCGAATGAGCCGCGCTACACCTAACGCGCCCGCGAGACCTATCCCCGTCCCGAGCACCGCCTGACCCAGCGCATCACGGACGAACAAACCGGCGATGTTTCGGCGCGTCGCACCGAGCGTGATCCGCACGCCGATTTCCCGTGTTCGCATGCCGAGAGTGTAGGACATCACTCCGAACAGGCCAATTGCCGCGAGTAGCACGCCCGACACGGCGAACAGCACGAGCACGAACATCGTGAACCGCGGCTCGGCGAGCGATTGTTCGACCTCCGCATTCATGTCAGTGACGCGCCACGTCAACGGATCGGGGTGCACCGACCTGGCAAAGCGCCTGACAACGTCCACCGCATCCTTTCGGGATAAGCGCACAATGAGCGCCGTTCCGAAGTCGGTTTCGGGAAACGGCCGATACAGCGTTGGTCTCGTCGCGCGGTCGAGACGGTTGACGAGAATATCCGGAACGATTCCGACCACCGTTTGCCATTGTTGGAGTGCCCCTTCCCGCCGGGAATTGCGAAACTGCCGCCCGACGACGTTGCCGTCGGGCCAGAGCTGCTGAGCGAGGGACCGGCTCACGATGACCTCGGCGCGCGAGGACGACCCCTCGTCGAACGTTCGTCCCGCGATGAGCGGCATTCGCAGTACCGAGAAATAGTCCGGTGCCACGTAGTTGACGCCGGTGAAGCCCGACGGGCCTACGGCTCCGGGACGCTCGCTCGTCTCGAACGCCGAAGCGAATGATATGCCATCCGCGGTCGCTTCCCCGGCAATCGTTAGGTTCCGCGATCCCAGATGGCGCTCCGCCAGACCGCGAACCATGCTGGCGAAGGCGACTCGGCGCTCTCGGGGCTGGACCGCGTTCAGGTCGCGCTCGCGAAAGTCCACCGCGTAGAGGTCGTGCGGGTCGAATCCCAGTCGCACGCGTTCGAAGTCGAACACCGTGCGGATGAGAAGTATCGCTCCGGCGAGCAGGATCGCGGAGAGCGCGATCTGTCCAACGACCAGCGTCCCGCGCAGCCGGCGGTGACCGAGCGGGGCGCTCGACGCACCGGTTCGCAGCGCTTGTCCCAGATGCCCGTGCGCAACGTGCAATGCGCCGAGCACGCCGACTATCAGGCCCACGGCGATCGCCAGACCCGCGGCGAACGGGACTACTCCACGAGTCGTCGTTAGGTGAGACAGGGCCGGCAGGCTCGTCGGCCGCAACCACGCCAACACCTCGAGCGTTCCCCAGCCCACGAGCATGGCAAGTGCTCCCCCTGCCAGGCCGAGCAAGGCGCTCTCCGTGACCAGCTGGCGAACCAGCCGTGCGCGGTGCGCGCCAAGCGCATGACGCACGGCAAGCTCACGCTCGCGCGCCACACCGCGTTGCAGTAACAAATGCGACACGTTGCTGCAGGCGATGAGAAGCAGGAAGATGACCGCACCCGTCAGGAGCAGCAGCGCCTGACGAAATGGAAGGTCGTCCTGGGGGCGGCTGAAGCGAATGCTCGGCTGGAGCGTCCGGTCGTCCGGATCGATGCCCCCCGCACGTTCGAGAATGGCGGTCAGCTCCTCGCTCGCCGCTTTCGGCGATGCGCCGGGCGTCAGGCGCACGGCGATTGCTCTCACACGCTTCCCGTGAATGAACGGGAGCCAGACGTCGGGTCTTTCGAATCTGAAGTCCGGAAGGACGAGTGACGCCGGCACCACGCCCACGATGGTGCTCGGGCGCGACTCCGGCTCCCCACCCAACTCCAGCCGCACGACCCTACCCAGGACGTCGGGCGATCCACCGAATTGCCGTCGCCAGAAGCCCTCGGACAGGAGGATCGCACGCGGCCCGTTAGGCGTGACCTCCTGCGATGTAAAATTGCGTCCGATCACCGGCCGCGCCCCGGCAAAGGCGAGGAAGGCACTGTCGGCGAATACGGTCTTGATGCTGACATCCGCAGGGTCACCACGGAGATACGCGCTCGGCCCACCGTCGTACGTTGCCGCGGCTTCGAGCGTGCGCGCGCTGTTTCGCCATTCCCGTACGACGTCGGCGGGTATCGGAAGCGAGATCGCTTCCCCTGAGAATGCTCCCTTGCAGAGCGACGGTGTAGACGCGCGACGCGTCGCGGTAGGCGAGCGGCCGGATGAGAAACGTGTCTGCGACACTGAACACGGCGGTGCTAGCCCCGACGCCCAACGCAATCGTCAGGAGCGTGACGAAGGTCCAGCCGGGAGAGCGCCGGAACTAGCGGAGTGCGAACGCCGAGTCCGTTACCACATCGCTCACGACTTGCCACGTGCGCATGGAATGCCTGGTCGTTAGGCGGTGTCGGTCGCCACGTTCGGGCGCGCGACGAGCATCAGGATGGCGCCCACGACCGCCGGGATCGCGAACAAGGATACCATCACGGCGGCCATGAACGTGTTCCTTCGCGCCGAATGCTCCGAAGTCGGCCGCAATGACGAAGTAGTACGGCACCCAGACGACGCCGCTGACGAGCAGCACCCACGGCGCCCAGCGCGCACCGCGGCGGGCCGCGAACCAGGCAACGCCGAGAAACGCCGCCGCCATGGCCATCATCTGGGCACACATGCCAAGCATGGTGTCGACGAGGAGTTTATCAAGCTTCGGGTTGTTCTGGTGGAGCTGCGCGTACGTGGTGCCGAGCATGTATTCCTCGGGCTGGGTCCCGAGGAGGACGGCCCCATCCCCGAGCCCACTGACTGCCCGAGCCTCGAGCGCGATCGGCACCGCGAGAGCTGAAACGACGTTCAGTGTGCCGTAACCGAGAAGCAATACGAGCCCGACGCCGGATAGACTCTTCCAGCGGACCTTCGTGCCAGGTGCGATGGCGTCCACGGGAATCTCCGCGCGATAGCGCGATGGAATGACGAGCATGGTCAGCGCCGGTGCGGTGCGTGAGCCCAGCCGCAACGAATCTCGCGGCTGGGCTCACGCACCGGGCAACCCGCGCCAACTCCGGACCGCACGGCGGGAATCACGTGCTCCGGCGGTGCTCTCACGCACCCTTGTTCTTGTCGTCCCAGGCCTTCGGCTCCCACAGCTCGATCTTGTTTTCGTCCGGATCCATGATCCACGCGAACTTGCCATTCTCGTGCGACTCGGGTCCCTGGATGACTTCCACACCCCCCGCACGTAGTTGCTCGAGCAACTCGCCGAGGTTGTCGACCCGGTAGTTGATCATGAACGACGATGTACTCGGGCTGAACCACTTGCTGTCTTTCTGCGCGACATGCCACACCGTGAGGCCTTGATCCTCGGCCTTGTCGTCCGGCCATCTGAGTATGGCGCCGCCAAAGTCTTCCAGCGGCATGCCCAAGTGCTTCCGATACCACGCTGCCAATGCAGCGCTGTCGCCTTTGCTCTTGAAGAAGACGCCGCCGACTCCGGTAACCTTCGCCATCGTTCACCTCCTACCCGGTTAAAACGCCTAACGCCTGAAGTTGAACTATGAGCGAATCAAACAAGAGCGAGCGAAGCGAGCAACCATAGTCCGCCCGCTCGACAGTCCCAACGTACGTAGCAGCGAGGCTCACCAGATCCGCCACCATGGCAGGCGGCGTGCCCTAATGCCATCCTCGCACAGAGAGACCGCGCCCCGCTCGAGGCGGAGCGTCGCGACGGCACCCGTGTCGGGTCCGAAGTCGAACGTCGCCGTGAGCGGGTGATGGGCGATCGCGAGCGCGCGGAGCACGTAGCGCCCAGCGCCGAGCCCCAGCACGGCAAGCCCGGTGTCGCTCACCGCCCGGAGCAGCGCCGCCGTGTCCCCCGCGCCGCCAGTTGGTAGACGACGGGCAGCGGTGTGCCCAGGTCGTCACCCCCGCGCACGCGAAGCACGCCGGGCGTTCCCCGCTCGAATGCAGCCAGTGCCGGCTCCGCGTCCCCCGGGGCGTACGGCCCGCAGTGTCCATAGGGCTCCATCACGGTGCGGGGGTGACACCCGAAGGACGCGAAGGTCATGCAGGCGCCGAGCGCGCCGCGCCAAATCGTGCTCAGTCCCACGACGGCTCGAGATCTGGACCGGTACTCACTTGCAGCTCGGTCACCTGACCGGAAAGCGTTCGAAACACAAGAACGTGTTCGAACCGCGTGACATAGACGTTAGCGCGAGACGAGTCGGTGTGTTCGCCCGACGACGAGGCGTAGTCATGCTCCGCCAGCAGAACCAACCACACGCGATCACACTTCTCGCGATACCGGTCGAAGAGCTGCTCCTTCTTGTTGATGGCCGCCTGAATGAACGACGGCGACCACGTTGGTACCACGGCACCTTGCTTGAAATCCCAGAATCCCTCTGCCCAGTCATGGACCCGCTGGACGTCCATGCGTTCTACACCATTCGGCAGCTGGATCCCTCCGTGGCCGGAGTACTCAATGTGAACTTCTCTATCGCGAGTGGCCGCGATGATTTGTTCGACAGTAGCGGCTATGGACCGACTGGTCCGCGTTCCTCCCTCACGCGACCGTGTCGGTGGCCCGTGCCACTCGATTATGACGTGGCACGGCGACAGGTTGTCGCGCTTGTACTCCGCTCACGCGTCAGCGCCCGCGACCCAGCCGACGCCGGCCATGCCGCAAAACAGCAGTCCGAGCCACGGGCGCCGTGTGCCTCGGAGGAATGGACGGCCAAGGTGCGCCTCTCCTCAAAGCGAGCGTCAGGCGATCGCGGCTGTGACTCGGTATCGCACCGAGCGAGATACGGCGTTCGAACGCCATCGCGGTAGGCTGGCCAATCACTGCAGCTGGATGACACGCTCAAACGTGCGGGCCGTTCAGCAAGCGAGCTCCGCTCCCACGCTCGCTTGACCTTGCAGCGCACGAGGTCCGGCGCGAGTTAGTTCGTGACGCCGTCGAGTGCGATGATGATGCGATGTACTCGACGTCAGCGGAGTTCGCTCGGTTGTGTCTAAGGCATGAGGGTACCGTCCAAAGGCCAGCTCGCCGTGAGCCAGCGCGGGAGAGGCTGCGCATGGGCGGCGCGGCTGTGAAACTCGGTGATCGTCACGGCGTGCTCGCACGTGTAGCAGATCGGCAATGTGCATGACACGAGTGGCGTGTGAGCGGCCTAACGCCGACTATACGACTATAGCCTGACATCAGCATGCGGCCTCGCGCCGCAAACGCGGCAGGGTGTCGCCGTCTAATTCGAAGCGGTGCGGCGAGTGACGCACCGACAATGCAACTGCCGTACATGCAATCGCTTACAATGCCAGTCGCCAAGGCGCCGTGTTAGACGGCGAGCGGTGCCGTCTAACACAATGGCGACAGAGCACTCGTTTCGAGGTCTCGGGCGGGCGGCGCCAGAGCCAGACGCCCGTCCCCGCCGGCTCTGAACACGCGCGCCCGTGCCTAACGCGTCCGCCCCACCCGCCACTACGGCTGCCCGACCCCCGGCGTGATCGCCTTCTTGTCCGCCTTCAACGCGTCGGGATTCACCCACCAGTGCGCCCCGAACGGCGTCTTCGCCGGCCACACCTCGTCGAGCGTCATCGCGTCGTACACGATCCCGCCCTTCACCACATAGCGGATATTCCGCGTCTGGCGAATGTCATCGAGCGGATTGCCGTCGAGCACCAGCATGTCCGCGAGCTTGCCGACCGCCAGCGATCCCGTCTCCTTCTCGATCCCGATGAATCGCGCACCATCGATCGTGCCCACCTCCAGCGCGCCCATCGGCCCCATCGCCGACGCGGCCATCCACACCTCCCAGTGCGACCCCATCCCATGCTGCTGCCCATGGGAACCGATCGTGCCGTAGCCGCCCTCGGCGATGATGTCCGCGAGGCCGCGCGCGAGCAGCGGGAAGCTGTAGTCCGTCGCCGGCCGCAGCATGCGCCGCCGCGTCTGCGGAATGAGCATCTGCCACGGGAGCCACGACTGCAGCTTCGGATCCTTGAACACGTCACTCTCGGCGTACCAGTAGTCCTCGTTCCACGACGACGGCCCCGCCACCATGAACGTCGGACTGTAGAACGCGTGCGCCTTGCCGAAGAACTTCGCGACGTCGGCGTAGATCGGCACATTCCCCCACGGATGCTCCCATCCCGTCTGCCCGTCCATGATCATCGAGAGGTTGTACTCGATGTCGCCACCCTCGGCCGTGACGCGCAATCCGAAGCGGCGCGCCGCATCGCTCACCCACTGGCGCTGATCGCGGCGCGGCTGTGAGTACTGCTTCATCGTCACCGCGCCCCACGACTGGAGGCGCCTAACGTTCTGCTCCGTCACGGCCAGCGACGTGAGATCGTTCTGCCGCGGCGCGTCGCCGGCGTACAGCGGATCGCCGGTGCTGTAGGTGCGCGGCCCGATCATCATCCCCGCCTCGATCATCTGCGCCGTCGGGAAGACGTTGCCCGACCACATCGAGTTGTCGAGCGTCGTCGTCACGCCGTACGCCATGTAGATCGCGGACTCCCAGTTCTTCCTCGGCAGCACACCCTCGTGGTCGCGATGGTGGTGCGCGTGCATGTCGATGAAACCGGGCATGATCGTCTTTCCACTGGCGTCGATCACCTGCGCACCCTGCGTGGTGCACTCGCCAATGCAGGTGATCCGCCCACCCTTCACGAGGACGGTGCCGCTCGGGATTACGCGACGATCCTCCATCGTAATGATGCGCGCGCCCGTGAACGCCACCGTGCCTGACGGGACGCGCTTCGGGACCTTGAGGCCGATCGTGACGGTGTCCGCCTTGTACGTCCGCGTGTCGACGGTGACGATGCGATTCCCGCTCGCGAACTCCGCGGTCACGCTGTCGCGCCAGTGCGGGAAGAGCCCACCTTCGAGCGAGAGCTGGCGCACCGGGAACCGGCTGTTTCGACCGTGCTCGATGCGCGGCTCGACCTCGCCCGTTCCAGCGAGCGGGAACGGAATCAGATACGCGTTGTCGCCCTCCTGAAACAGCAGCTGTCGCCCGTCCGGCGAGACGGCGGCCTCGTCGACGTACGGCATCGTCAGGTACACCTTCCGGTCGCCGCCGTCGCGATTCACCGAGACGAAGTCAGTGCCCGCCGGACCTCGGCCGCAACACCTGGCCGCGCCGCTTCGGCGCCGTGCGTCTCGGGAAAGAAGATCCGCCCTCCCGGGCCATACGACGCCTGCACGATCGGACGCCGCGGCATCCCGGGGCGGCTGGCCGAGTAGGGGCGGTTCACCTCGGTGATGAGGCGCTCGCCGGTGCCGTCGGCGCCGATGCGACGAAGCTCGTACCACGTGTTGTTGGACATCGAGTGCTGACGCAGGAATCCGCCGTTCCCGCGCGTGACGACGAGCTCACGTCCGTCAGGCGCCCATGCGGGCTGGAGGTACTCGCCGGCGACCTTCGTCAGGCGAACGGGCTCGCCGCCGGTCGCGCGCACCTTCCAGAGGTGCCCGAGCTTCTCATCGTCGAAGGTGGTGAACGCGATCCACTGTCCGTCCGGCGACCAGGCCGGCGAGAGCTCGACCGTGGTGAACGACGCGGGCGTCAGTCGTTTCGGCGTGCCGTTAGGCACGTCGACGACCCAGAGCTTCCCCGCTCCCTCGAATGCCGCTCGCTTCCCGTCCGCCGACCGCGACGCCCAGCGGAGGTACTGCACGTCGAGCGTGTCGTCGCGCACCGTGCGCGAGGCCATCGCCTGCTCGGAGAGCGTGCGATGCACGCGCGCCGTGAACGGGATCTCCGCGACCTGCCGAGACGCAACATCGAGCCGGCGGATCTTCCCGCCCTGCGTGATGACGATCGACTTCCCGTCGGACGTCCACGCGTACCCCGGCAGCACGCGCGACACCTTCCCGCCCTCGGCCATATCGACCTCGACGGGATCCATGATCACGCGCTCGGTCCCGCTCTCGAGGTCACGCAACCAGAGCGCCGTGCGCGGCCCGAACTCGAGGCCTTTGAACTCGATCGTCCCGTTAGGTATGCGTCGACCAAACGCCAGCCAGCGCCCGTCCGGCGAGATCTGCGGCGCGACCGCGCCTCCGCTCGAGCCCTGGTACTGCTGCTCCGACACGCCTTCGGTCACCATGAGCGTGCGTCCCGTGGCCAGCTCCAGGCGACGAAGCTGTCGCGAACCTTGCGTGACGTCGTTCTTGCCGGAGACGATCCCGTCGGTGATCGATACCTGGTAGTACAGGAAGCGGCCGTCGCGGGAGAGCGAAGGCGATTCGGGGCGTCCCTGCGTGACGAGGGAGATGCCGCTGCCGCCGTCCTTCGAGTACATCCAGAGCCCGCTGCCGCCTCCTTCCCCTCCGCCCGGCCCACCTAACGCTGATCGGCGGACGATGATGAAGTTGCCGTCGGCGCTCCAGGCTGGCTCGGCGACGCGGACAGCGAGGTCGTTGAAGACCGCGCGCGGGTTGGAGCCGTCGGCGTTCATGACCCACAGGTTGTTCTGCCCGCGCCGGTCGCTCACGAACGCAATGAGCTTTCCGTCAGGGGAGATGCGCGGATGGAAGTTGAGCGCGACGCCGCTGTTCTGCGTGAGCGCCGTGGCTTCCCCACCGGAACTGGACATCCGATAAATGTGGCCGAGCAGGTCGAAGACGATCCACGCCCCGTCGGGCGAGATGTCGACGGACATCCAGGTGCCTTCGCTGGTCGTGAAGTCGACGTCGCGCGTCTTGCCGCGAGCCTGGGTGACGTCCCACGTTGGGGCGGGAGTGGCCGGCGCGGGAGTTTGCGCGGCGAGGGGAGCGGCGACGAATAGGGCGAGCGCGAGCGAGGTGCGCATCGGAGGACATGTTCGGGTGGGGCGGGCAACGCGGCCGAATGGGCGACTGCGCAACGATGGCCCGAACACGGCTCTACCTCAATGGCGGCCTCGATCCCAGGTGGGGAGACCGATGTAGAGTTCCGGCCGGCGGCTCCGACTACCGGCATAGCCCCGAAGTCGGGCCACCGACCGGGATCCTCTCTCCACCGCCAGTCCTGGAGCCGCCACCATGTCCGCCCCTATCGCTCCCGCCAATACCGGTAGCCGCCAACTCGGCCGCAGTTTCGCCGCGATCGCCGTGGCAATAGTCGCGAACGTCGTCCTGTCGCTCGGAATCGACCAGGGGTTACACGTGCTGGGCGTCTACCCGCCGTGGGGACAACCGATGTTCGACGCATCGCTCAACCTGCTCGCGCTGAGCTATCGGCTCGCGTTCGGCGTACTGGCCGGCTACCTCGTCGCGCGACTCGCTCCGCGGGCCCCCATGCGTCATGCCGCCATCCTTGGAATGATCGCCATCGCACTCAGCACGTTAGGCGCGATCGGCTCGATCACGCAGTACGACCTCGGTCCCGACTGGTACCCGATCGCGATCGTCGTCACGGCATTCCCGTGCATCTGGGTTGGCGCCGCCCTCCGGACGCGGCGCTGGACGCGTGAGACGTTGATCGGTAAGGTTCCGGCGTAAGCTCGGCCGTACTTCGCAAAGAGGCTGGGGCAGCCATGTCGACGCGCCTAACGACTCCACAAGCACCGATCGGTTCTGGTTTCGGCCCGGCGTCGACGGCGGCCGAGGTGATCAGCGGAATCGACCTGTCGAACAAGGTCGCGATCGTGACTGGCGGCTACTCCGGCATCGGCCTCGAGACCGCGCGAGTGCTGCGCGCCGCCGGGGCGAAGGTGATCGTCCCCGCTCGCGATCTCGACAGGGCAACGCGCGCGCTCGACGGTGTCGGTGTCGAGATCGCGCCGATGGATCTCATGGATCCGGCGTCGATCGACGCCTTCGCGGATGATTTCATGGCGACCGGCCAGCCGCTCCACATGCTGGTGAACAGCGCCGGGATCATGGCGGGGCCGCTGGTGCGCGACGCCCGGGGATACGAGTCGCAGTTCGCGACGAACCACCTCGGGCACTTTCAGCTGACCACGCGGCTGTGGCCCGCGCTGCGCCGGGCGAACGGCGCACGCGTCGTCGCGGTGTCGTCCTGGGGACATCGGCGCTCGCCCGTCGTGTTCGACGATCCGAACTACGAGCGTCGCCCCTACGACGGCTGGCTCGCGTACGGGCAGTCGAAGACGGCGAACATCCTGTTCGCGCTCGCGGCGGACGAGCGTGGCAAGGCAGACGGCGTGCGTGCGTTCTCGCTTCATCCCGGCAGCATCGCGGGCACGGGCCTGGAGCGGCACGTGTCACGCGAGGCACTGCAGGCCGGTGGCGTTCTCGACGAGGACGGCCGTCCCATCATCGATCCGGCGAGAGGCTTCAAGACGGTCGAGCAGGGCGCGGCGACGAGCGTCTGGTGCGCGACGAGTCCCCAGCTCGAAGGCATGGGTGGCGTCTATTGTCAGGACTGCGACATAGCGCCGCTCGTATCCGAGACGAACTTCGCCGCGCAGCTCGGATCTCTGCCGTTAGGCGTGCTGCCGTACGCCGTGGACCCGGAAGCGGCGAATCGTCTCTGGGACCTGAGCCAGCTGCTCCTGCAAGCCGGTGCGTGAATGCTGCGTGCGCGGCGCTCGGCCGCGCTGCTGCTTCACGGTTCAGCCGGCAGCATGAATGCCTGCGCGGTGATGGCGGCGCGACCCTCCCTCAATCGGTGCGCAACGCCTGAACGGGATCGATTGACGTCGCGCGCCGTGCAGGCAGATACGCCGCCGCGGCTGCAACACCGAGCAGCACCAGACACGCCGCCCCAAGCGCGACCGGATCGGTCGGACTGATCTGGAACAGCAGTGTGGTCAACAACCGCGACATCATGAGCGCGATACCGAGGCCGGCAGCGGCACCAATCCCGGTGATGATGCCGGCACGACGCAGTACGTCTGCCCGGACTCGTCCCGACGTGGCGCCTAACGCCATCCGGATCCCGAACTCGCGCGTCTGATCGCGCACGAGTGCCGCCATCACACCGAACAACCCGATGGCCGCGAGGAGGAGCGCGACGCCACCGAACGCGGTCATCAACAGCGCTCCCAGCCGCGGCTGTGAGAGAGGCTCCGCGAGAATCTGATCCATCGTCTGCGGACTCCACAGCGCCATGTCGGGATCGACGTCGTGTCCCGCCGCGCGCAGAGCGGGCAGCAACGCCGACAGAGCCACGGTGCTGCGAATGGCGATCGAGCCTTGCCAGTATCCCTGCAAGGACGGCAGGAACACCATCGGCGACGCCTCCCGCAGCGTGCGCAGATGCGTCTCGTGCGCGACGCCGACGACGGTGCGCCATCCATCGCCACCGACGATACTCTCCGGCTTCGCTCCGGGCACTCGAATACGCTTTCCGATCGGATCCTCGTTAGGCCACAAGCGCCGCGCGACCGACTGACTCACGATCGCGACGAGTGGCGCCGAGCCGTTGTCCTGCTCACCGAACGCCCGCCCCTGCAGGAGCGACACACCGAACGTCTTGAAGAACTCCGGCCCGGCCATCTCGGTCGGGAACATTGGATTCGTCGCCGCGCCAGGAGCCGGGTCCCCCTCGATCTCGTACCGGATTTGCCAGACGCCGTTGCCGAGCATTGGCGGCGCGACCATTGGCGTCGCCGCAGTCACGCCTCGAATCGCGCGGACGCGGTGCAGCACGCGATCGCCGAGGATGACCATCTTCGAGACCGAATCGAACCGCTTCGCATTCCACGAATACCAGACGATCGAGAGATGGTCGCTCCTGAATCCCTTGTCCTGCGTCTCGAGCCGCGCGAGGCTCCGCGCGAGGAGCGCCGCGCCGCCGAGCATCACCATGGCGAGCGCGATCTGTGAAGCGACGAGCGCCTGTCGCAACCGGCGTCGCCGAGTCGTTTCGGTTCCGGTTCGCGAGTCGAGCCGGAGCGGCGACGCGAGGTTCGCGCGCGCGGCGAACACCGCGGGCCCAACGCCGAAGAGCAGCACGGTGATCGACGTGATCATCGCGGCGACGCCCACCGGCGCACCAGCGATCTGCACGTCGTCGAGGCGCGGAAGTCCCGCTGGGGCATACGCGATGAGCAGGCGCAGCACCACGGTCGCAATGCCGAGGCCGAGTACGCCACCGACCACCGCGATCGCCAGCGCCTCGACGAGAAGCTGGCGCACAATGTCAGTGACGCGCGCGCCGAGGGCACGGCGTACGGCAATCTCTCGCGTTCGCGACGACGCGCGCAGGAGCAGCAGGTTGCCGACGTTCAGACAGGCGATGAGCAGCAGGAGCCCTACCGCCGCCGTCAGCAGCGCGAGCACCGGACGCACGTTCCCGAGCACGGTCTCAGCGAACGTCGCGACGTGCGCGCCGCGGAAGGTGAGCGTCGGCGACAGCCGCTGTTCAATGGCGAGGTATTCGTCGCGCGCAGCGTTAGGCGTTGCTCCAGGCGCCAGGCGCGCGACGGCGAATGCGGATACGGTCGACTGCCATCCCGACCACATCGGGATCCAGTAGTCGGCGTCGGCCGGATAGTCGAAGCCCGAGGGCGCGACGCCGATGATGGTGTAATCGATGCGGTTCAGTGGATCGATGAGATGTCGGCCGACGACGGACGAGTCGCCAGCGAAGTTCTCGCGCCAGGCGCGATAGCTGAGAACGAGATTGCGGCCGACAGCCGGATCGGCGGGTGCCGCGACACTCGGTTCGTCATCACTCGGGCGAAAGAGTCGCCCCAGTGCGGGACGCACGCCGAGGACATCGAAGAAGTTGCCCGTCACCATGCCGCGATTCAGCTCGATGGGCTCCTGGCCATACATGAATGGCGAGGAAGTGGCCGGCCAGTGAGCGACCGCGGCGATCTCGCGCATCGTGCGCGATTCCTTCCGCACGACCGACAGCTCCCTGGTACCTGTCGTGAGCTCAGTGGCTGGATCCGCGGCGTACGTCCACATGACGACGACGCGATCCTGATCGACCACCGGGAGCCGTCGCACGAGCACCGTTCGAAATACGGTGAACATCGCCACCGACGCGCCGATGCCGAGCGCGAGGATGACCAGCGCGGTGACGACGAAGCTTGGGCTTCGGCGGAAGCCGCGGAGCGCGAACCGGATGTCCTGCCAGGTACGATCCATGGTAGTTAGTGCAGTTACTCCGGTGCGCGTGTCGACTCGCTTGTCGTTGCGGCACCCCAACGGTGACCCGGCGCAGTCAGCGACAGCGCATCTCGAAGCCAGGCGCGTTGCCTGGCTCGAAGGAACGGTCTCACCGACTCGAAGTCGGCGTCGTCCTTCGCGCTTGGCGCCTTGGATTTGTACAGCAGAACGATCTCCGGGGCCAGATAGCGCACTGCCCGGTCACCGCAAAACGCCGCGCCGATTGGGAGACGGATCCGTGGATCGCGACGATAGACCCACTCGCCCGTCTGCCGATCCTGTTCGTTCAACAGAAACTCGAGATGGTATCCGTCCGGCCACGTCGCGTGGACTTCGTGAATGGGCGGCGCGAGCGTCTCGTCGACCGCCCAGTGGACAAGCTGGTGCGCCGCGACCTTCTCTACTCGGGCACTGGAGAGCCGAGTGTGGAGCTCGCGCTGGTCGTCGCGGAGAATGGCCACGTCGATATCGGCGTGCGGTCGCGATTCCCGCCCGAGAAACAGATCGATCGCCCACCCGCCCGCTATTCCCCAGGGGCTGTGGAATCCGCTCATGAGCGCCGCCGCGCGTTCGATGGCAGGGTTCATGGGCGTGGGGTGGCCGAGCGACGACTGGCGTGGACGCCTAACGTCACGTCAGCCGCTTTCGGAATACCTCCGTTGGCGGACCAGGTCGGCGTCTCCCTCCGTCGGGCGCTCCTCGATCAGCTCGTGGTCCAGCACCGTATGGAACGAGACCACCGCCCAGTCCTCCGCACCCACCACGCCCTGGTGCCACACGCTCGGTGGGATGGAGATCCACCGCTCCTCCAGCGGAGCGTCGGGATCGCTGCGGAGGCGGTGCGAGATCCACTCGCTCCCCGGCCGCGTGGGAAAGTCGCCGCGACCGCGGAACGACATCATGCGCTGATGGCTGTTCGGATGCCGCTCGGCGCCAGTGGTCGTGTTCGCGCGCAGGACGAAGACCCAGCTCGAGCGGATCGAATCCGGGAGCGGAACCTGGTAGAGGTCGAGCGGAACGGTCGCCCACGCGTACACCTCGCCCGGGGCGTCGCGGAGCTTACGATCGACGTCGGCGACGATCGGCTCGATTGAAGCCGCGGCGGCTCGTACGGCGGCGTCCAGAAGTTCGAGCGTTTCGCGTTCGTGTGCGTTCATGGCGCCTCCAGACGCGTTCGGTTCGGTGATATCAGGCAGCGCCTAACGACCACTCGCGAGCGGGCTGCTCGCGAAGCCGCGCAGCGCCTTCATCCATTGCTGCGTCATGATGCCGAGGACGCGCCTTCCCTTCTCCGCGGTCGCGAGCGTCGGGTCGCCGAACACGCCGCTCGTCGAGAAATCGGGATCTCCAGGACGGCGCGAAAAGTCGGTCGGCCGGTAGCCGGGGTAGGCCGCGACGGTGTCCCCTCGGTAGTCGCGCACGGCGCGGTCCATGTGTACCAGTTCCGGCCGCAGCGCCAGGATGACCGAGGTCTCGAGATCATCGGCATGAGTGCCCGCACGCTGGGTCGTGAGAGCCTTCATCGCCGCCGTCTCGAGGTCGTCCCAGGAGATGACGAGTGTCGGCACTCGCTCCTGCGCGTAAAGTGTCCGAGCGGCAAGCGTGATGGGGATGCCGGTCGACCGTGTCACGCCGGTGTTCAGGAACACCACGCGCCTGGCGCCGTGCCGCACGAGCGAGCGCCCAGCCTCGAGCATGTAGTGCCAGAACACGTCGGGGTCGCCAATGGTGAGCCCCGGAAACTCCGCGAAGGCTGGGAACCAGCCGTGCAAGATCGGCGGTGCGACCACCACGGGCAGCGAGTCGACGGCGATCTTCGCGAGGTACTCCATTACGATCTGGTCGCTTGCGAGCGGGAGGTGCGGCCCGTGCTCCTTCGCTCCGGCACCGAACGGCAGGATGACCATCGGCGCGTCACGCAGCCGGCGTTCCGCCTCAGGCCATGTCAGGTCGCCCAGGAATACACCACGGGTCTGCGCAGTGGCGGGCACCGCGACGGTCGTGCTGAGAGCGATCGTGGCCACGATGCGAAGCGAGAGTGACATTGTGCGCTAGCCTCCGGGAGATTTCACGGTCTACGCTACCGCCGCGCGGAACGGCCCACACCTGGAGTTCACCTCACAGGAATCTGCCAAGATGCGGCGGCGTGGCCGCCGCCACCATACTCCGACGGCGGTGCTGCTTCTGCTCGAACGAGGGGCTGACTGGAAGCAGGGGAAGTCCGTCAACGGACTGCCGTTCGCGAGCGTGATCGACGGCGAGGTCGGCTCGCAGGGCAACGACAGCGCGTTCGTGGACGTTAGGCGATACCTGCAGCAGCACTGAGTGGAACGCGCCTGGCGGGTCGGTCACCAGGGCCGCGACCGATGTACTACGAGGAGCTGCACGGTGGCGTGTGGGAGCGCATCGCCATCGACGGCGAGATGCTCACGGGGCGCGCGCATCACGTCATCTACTTCGCGACCCCCGAACGGTGGCTCCAGTATCCCGAGTGGGCGAAGGCGCGGCGTGATGAGATCATCGCACGCGTCGTGAGCGAGTTCCGCGAGCCGGACTACGAGTATCACAGTGCCGGCGCCGGCAGCACGGTCGCGCGAGCGGCACCCGTGGTGTCAACGCCGAGTGGAAAGCGCGCACTGTTCATCGCAGTGCTGATGCTCTTCGCGGTCGCCGGCGGGATGGGATGGCTGGTCACGCGCGGCGTTGTCGGTGGCGAGACGTATTACCCCAACACGCGACCATCTCTGCGACGCATGGTGTCGCGTCCGCGGGAGCCCGTCATGTTCTGGGCGTCGATCGGCGTGTACGCCGTCATCGGAGCAGGCACGCTGACGCTTGGCGTGCTTGGCGTGCGCGCGGGACGACGGCTGGGGAAGTGAGCGCCTAACGCCAGATGGTTCGCTCGCCCGTCATGCCATTTCATTGACGCGTTCTACCAGCCGAACACCGTGCCGCGGGCGAATCGGCGAGATCTGCGTGCATGCGACAGCAGTCGGCCGTCGGCATCGACAGTGACGTCGCCGAACGTGTCGAGGCCGAGTTCGAGAGTGGCGGTGGGAGTGGGGTGGAGCTCATGGCCAAAAACCACACTGCTGCCCGCGTGCCACCATTCTGTCAATGCGTGAGCCGAATGAGCAAAAAGACGCCACGAACAGTCATTCAGCGGCTCGCCAACGCCACGTATGGTACTCCCATCATCAATATCCCTATGGAGAGTGCCATGCAAATCAAGGATTCGGTCGCCCTGGTCACCGGAGCGAACCGTGGAATTGGCCGCGCGTTCGTCGAAGCGCTGCTCGAACGGGGCGCGAGCCGCATCTACGCGGCGGCGCGGGATCTCGCGAGTCTGGACGCGGTCGTTCGTCTCGACCCGAAGCGCATCCGCGCCCTGAAGCTCGACGTCACGAGCGCCGAGGATGCGCGCGCGGCGGCCGCGCAGGCGAAGGACCTCACGCTGCTGATCAACAACGCCGGGGCGCTCGCCTGGGGCGGCCTCACCGATATCTCAGTGGATGCGGTGCGAGGCAACATGGAAACGAACTTCTTCGGCTTGCTCAACGTGATCACGGCCTTCGTGCCCGTCCTCGAGCGGAGCGAGGGGAGCATCGTCAACATCCTGACGTTCCTCTCGCTGGTCAGCGCGCCAGGCGTCGCCGCCTACAATGCCTCCAAGGCCGCGGGGTGGTCGCTCACGCAGTCGTTCCGCGCCGACCTGGCCAAGCGCGGGATCCGGGTGCACGGCGTCTTCCCCGGTCTCGTGGACACGGACATGGCGCGCCCGTTCGAGATGGCGAAAACCCCAGCGATCGACGTGGCTCGCGCCACGCTCGCCGGCGTCGACGCGAATGAGGAAGACATTTATCCGGACCCCATGTCGCAGCAGCAGTACGCCGCCTGGCGGGAGGATCACAAGGCGGTGGAGCGTCAATTCGCGGCCATGTGAGCGAGCGCGGGAAGTTGGGAGGGGCGTTCCTCTTTTCGTCGCCGTTGCCCCGCGGACGATACATCGTCCGCGGGGCGTGCTCGACCCGACGTTAGGCGACGTAGGGCGTCCCCGAAATCCTGACGATGCGAAGCACTGATATGGCAACAGACCTGTTCACCCCGATCAGGCTGGGCGGTCTGGAACTGCCCAACCGCATCGTGATGGCGCCGCTGACCCGCAACCGCGCGGGGCAGCCCGGCAACGTGCCACAGCCGATCAACGCCACCTACTACGCGCAGCGTGCCTCGGCGGGCCTCATCATCACCGAGGGCTCACCGATATCGGATATGGCGCACGGGTACCCCGGCACCCCCGGTATTCACAGCCCAGCGCAGGTGGCCGGCTGGAAGCGGGTGACGGACACGGTGCATGCCGAGGGCGGGCGCATCTTCCTGCAGCTGTGGCACGTCGGACGGATCTCTCACCCGTCGCTGCTGCCTAACGATGCGCTGCCAGTGGCTCCCTCCGCCATCAAACCGGCGGGCAAGGCATTTACGCATCAGGGGAGGACGGATTTCGTCACGCCGCGTGCGCTGGAGACCTCGGAGATTCCGGCGCTGATCGAGGATTTCCGCGTTGCGGCGCACAATGCCACGACTGCTGGGTTTGACGGAGTGGAAGTGCATGGCGCCAACGGCTACCTGCTCGACCAGTTTCTCCGTGATGGCAGCAATCACAGAACGGACCAGTATGGCGGCTCAATCGCCAACCGAACGCGGCTGCTGCAGGAAGTGGTGGCGGCTGTGTGCGAGGTGTGGGGCGCCGATCGCGTCGGCGTCCGCATTTCGCCGCTCAACCAGTACAACGACATGCGCGATTCCAACCCGCAGGCGCTGTTCAACCACGTGGGCGATACGCTCCGTCCATTCGGTCTGGCCTATCTGCACGTGATGGAGCGTGACGTGCACGGCTCGGAGGTGCCGCTCGACTTCCCCGAGTTGCGGCGTCGTTTCAATGGGCATTACATGGCGAACGGCGGCTACGACAAGCGACGCGCCAACGCGGCAATCGCGGCGAGTCGAGCCGATTGCGTCGCGTTCGGCACATCGTACATCGCCAACCCCGATCTGGTCGAACGCTATGCCCAGGATGCGCCGCTCAACGTGGCTGACCCCAGCACGTTCTACGGGGGTCGCGAACAGGGATACACGGACTATCCGGCGCTGACCGGCGACCACGTTGCGCGCTTGCGGTTACCATGCCGCGCGTCTCACTGCGCCGCGGCTCCTGCCTCGCGCCTTTGTCGCAGCTCGGCCCGATACCGACCTGGCGGGAGCCCGCGTAGCCGCGAGAATGCGCGCGAGAATGCGAACTCGGAGGTGTACCCGACGTCGCGCGCGATCATGCTCACGGCCTTGTCCGTCTCGCGCAGGTGCCGCGCGGCCAGCTCCATGCGCCAGCGCGTGAGATACGAAAGCGGTGGCTCGCCGACCAGGGTCGAGAAGCGGCGCGTCAGTGTGGCCCGCGACAGGCTCACCTCGCGCGCGAGGGTCTCGATCGTCCATGGCGCTGCGGGGTCCGCGTGCAAGATCGAGAGCGCGCGCCCAATGGTCGGGTCACGCAGTGCCTGAAGCCAGGACGTCCCGGAGCAGTCCTCGGTGCCTAACCACGCGCGGATCACCTGAACGAACAGGACGTCGATCAGCCGGTCGATCACGGTCGCCGACCCGGACGTTCTTGCGGCGAGCTCGTGACGGAGGACGCGTAGCGTCGCCTGCACGGGGCTCCCCTCCGCCATCTCCTGTCCCGACAGGAACAGCACGGGTGGCATCAGCGACAGGAGCGGTTGTGCGACCTCGTGATCGTACTCGAACCCCGCGCAGATGACGTGTGTCGAGCTCCCCCCGCCGGGGCCGTCGAACACGCATTCGTGCGCGGGATTCCCAGCTTGCCCCTCGGCGACCTTGCCCCACGTTCGCGTCGGTCCGGCAGGAGCGCTCGCCACGATATGCGCTGCTCCGGTCGCCAGCAGTACGACGTCGCCCGGAAGCTGTTCGATTGGCGGTTGTCCTTTGACGCGCACCCAACACACGCCGGCGGTCACGGCGTGCAGCGTCGCCTTCGGGGTCCGCGGAAGGCTAATGCCCCACGGTCCTCGGGCGCGCAGGTTCGCCATCACGGCGCCACGCACACGCAGCACGTCGAGGACGTCGTCGAGCGGGCAACGGAGCTCCATGCCAGGAAATATAGCCGAACAATGTCCATTCGCTGAATGCGTGAGCCGAATGGGCAAAAAGACGCCACAGACAGTCATTCAGCGGCTCGGCGTCGTCGGTTTGCTCGACCGGGCGTGACGGGCCACGTCGTCAGATCATGCTGCTCCGTAGACTGAGTATCGAACGCTCGAGGATCTGTGGAAACCGCCTAACGCATAAGTTGAGCTGCAAGCGAACGCAGTAAGAGCGCGGCCCGCCGCTTCGGTAGCCCCCTTGTCAATGCAACGCACGTTAGGCGACCGGTCACGATGCCGACTTCGTGTCGGCGCTGCTGATAGGAAGGCCTGCATACGCTGCTTACCCCAGAATATGGGCATTCGCCTAACGCCTGAAGTTCACCTGCAAGGTTGATCCGGCGGCACAACCGCCAGCACGATAGCGCCCTTGGCGAGTGCAACGCACGTTAGGCGGTTACCGCGCTACGCCGCCACGAACTCTGGGACGGTGATCCGGATGTCGCGACAGATCTGGCGGAGTAGTGTGGGTGAGATATCTCGCCCCCGCGTGCATCGGGACAGTCGTGACGCGGCCGTCCGTGTGCCGAAACTGTTTGTGCGAGCCGCGTTGGCGGACCTCGACGAACCCGAGTCGCTCAAGGCGGGCGACCACTTCGCGCGGCTTGAGGACGGGGACGGACCCCATGGTGTCGGCGGCCTACGCCACGAGGATAGTCTGCGTTCCAACGAACTCCGCCTCGAGCGGCGGGTCCCCGTCCTCCAGGAGCATCGCGATTACCTCGCGGAGGTTGGCATGCAACTCGTCGAGGCTGTCCCCCTGAGTGTGTGCCCCCGGAAACCCGGGAACGTACCCGACGAAGACACCCGTCTCTGGATCGCGCTCAATTACGGCGGTGTAAGTGCGCATAATAGCTGAACTTATGCGGCATTCCAATCCATGCAAGTCGATGGGTCCGGTGCATCCGCCTAACGCTCATCGTGCGGCGTTCGTGAAACGGATAACGGGGCGTGACCGCGCGAATACAGCGCTTCTTCGCCGTCTAATTCACGACAATGCGGCGAGGCTCAGGCCGCAGATGTAACCCCCGTCGTGCCAACCTGATACTTCCGAGCGACGCCACCGTCCGTGTTAGGCGGCGAGGCTCGCCGTATAACACAATGGCGACAGAGCACGTTTCGAACACACCCTGACCCCGCCGCTCTACATGCCGGACGCCTAACGCGCCATACCACCGGACGCCGGGTGCACAAGCGGGGCGGCTATCGTGTCAGCCCACGAAGCCTCGGCAGCCAGCACGATGGCTATTCCCAGCTACGCTGCAAGCTGATGTCTGGCCCATTCTAGCGCGCGCGAACAGTCCGGACGTCGCGAAACTTCGTATTGTCCGCGAGTCGCAGTTCACCAACGAGACTGTCATTGCGTACGCGAAACTGCCAGGTGCCCTGCGGCATCACGCAGGTCAGCGGCCCATTTGTCGACGCGAAACGGCAGGTGAGGACCCCCATCTCCTGTTCCTCGCCGCGTACGATCTTTCGCGCGTCCACCGTCAGGCTGTCCGCGGCGTTCGTATGTGCTATCCGATAGACGACGATTTCGTCGTTGCAGGCCGAGGGGCGCACCAGGCACACCGAGGTACCGCGCCAGGTGCCCACTGGGGTCGCCGCCGCTGGCTGTGGAGATGGCGATTGAGCGCCCACGCCGCGCGCGAGCATGCTCACGACGACAAGGCCAGTAAGCCGAATCCTCATAGCCCCGCCTATCCTCACGTCCATTGGGATGCACCCCGTCGACATTGATGGTTCGTCTACGTTCGCAGGATCTTCTGCATGGGCCTGCCCTTCGCCAGTTCATCCACCAACTTGTCCAAGTATCGGATGTTGCGCATCAGCGGATCCTCGATCTCCTCGATTCGGACGCCGCAGATGATGCCGGTGATCTTGCTGGCATTTGGATGCAGCGCTGGCGCTTCGCTGAAGAAGGTCTCGAAGTCCTTCTTTCGTTCAATCTGCTCCGCGAGCGCGCTCGGACTGTAGCCCGTCAGCCAGCAGATGACTTCGTCCACTTCCTGCCGCGTGCGTCCTTTCGCTTCGGCTTTCTGGACGTAGTGGGGATATACGCTGGCGAAGGAAGTGGTGAAGATCCGGTGCTTCTTCATGGGTTCCTCGGGTAGGCGCGGTCGAGCTCATACAACACCGCGGCGCCAGCCGCCGCTACCATCAAACACTAGGCCCTGACCGTTCGACGAGCGCGGTCCTCCTCCCACTCGACGAATGGGCCATCGAAGTCCGTGAGCTGCGTGCCGTCGAACGACCACACGCGCGTTGCTACCTCGCGCAGGAACGCGCGGTCGTGACTCACCAGGAGCACGGAGCCTTCGTATTCGTCGAGCGCATCCTCGAGCGCCTCGATGTTCTCGACATCGAGATGGTTGGTCGGCTCATCGAGAATCAGGAGATTGGCACGCGCGAGCGTCATGAGCGCGAGCGCCACGCGAGCCCGCTCGCCACCGCTCAGTGTGCCGATCTCGCGTTGCACTTCGTCGCCGCTGAATCCGAACGCACCGAGACAATTCTGCACCTGGCCCCGGCTCCAGAGCGGCCGCTGATCCTGGATCGCATCAAACAGCGACTTGCGGAGCGGGAGGTCCGCGAGATCCTGCCGAAACCACGCGGGGGTGATCGATCCGCCGATCCTTGCCTCGCCACCCGCCGGTGCGCGATCGCCAATGATCGTGGAGATGAACGATGACTTGCCCGCGCCGTTAGGCCCGACGAGCGCGACGAAGTCGTTCCGTCGGAGCACCGCCGTGAAATCCTCCACGAGGACGCGTCCGGGGACTTCCACGCGCAGGTCCTCGATCGCGACCACCTGGTCGCCGCCGCGTTCCGCGGTTTCGAACTGCAGCGACATCGTCGCTGGGTCGCCAGGCGGCGGTGCGAGACGCGGCAGGCGCTCGAGTCGCTTGCGCTTGCCCTTGGCCTGGAAGGAGTTGACGCCGGCCAGGTTGCGACGGATGTACTCCTCTTCCTTCTTCACGTACGCCCGCTGCTTTTCCAGCTCGCGCTCACGCGTTAGGCGTCGCTCGGCGCGCTGCGGGACGAACTGGCTGTAGTTCCCTCTGTACCACTCGCTCGTGCGCGCTTCCAGGTGCAGGATGTGCGTGGCGATGGCATCGAGGAACGCCCGGTCATGCGAGACGACGATGACCGTCTCGTTCGCGTCGCCGAGCCATTCCTGGAGCCACGTCGTGGTGTCGAGGTCGAGGTGGTTCGTGGGCTCGTCGAGGAGGAGCAGGTCAGCGGGCGCGATGAGCTGCGCCGCCAGGCCGACGCGTCCCCGCTCGCCACCCGAGAGCGACGACACCGGGCGCACCTTGGACTCCTCGGCGTCGAAGCCGAGGCCCTGAAGCACCGCGTCGACGCGAGCGTGGTAGATGTAGCCGCCCAGGTCCGCGAAGCGCTCCTGGTCGTTCCCGAACTGTTCGAGGAATTCGTCCGTGACGCGGTCGCCGAGCTCACCCAACTCGATGGCCTGTTCGGCGATTCGCTTCTCGAGAGCGATCACTTCGCGCCACGCCGCCGCGCCCGCGTCCCACACCGTGGTCGCGCCCTCGAAGGCGCGGTGCTGGTCGAGCAGGGCATGCCGAAGTCCCGGCTTGCGTGCAACGCTCCCCACCGTGGGTTTGAGATCCCCGGTGATGAGTTTGAAGATCGACGACTTGCCAGCGCCGTTGCGTCCAATGATGCCCCACCGCTCGCCGTCGGCGACGGTGAAGGTGATGTTCTTGAAGAGTTCCGTCGCGCCGAAGGAGACGCCGACGTTGGCGAGCGAGAGAAGGGTCACGCGGAGATGGAGGAAGGCTCAGGGAAGCTTTGGCGGGGCGCTGCTGCACGTGCACTCGGCCCCTTCATGCGCGACACGTCTCGAGCCACGCCGGCCAGCATGGAGTCGAGCTTCGCGCGATCGAGGTATCGCCCGCGCACCACGATACCATGGATGCGCCTGGTCGCGCTGATGTCGGCGACCGGGTTGCCGTCGAGGATCACCAGGTCCGACGCGGACCCTCGCGACAGCACGCCATGGCGCGACTCCCTGCCGAGCCAGCGCGCCCCGTTGATCGTCGACGCCTGCAGAGCCTGGAGCGGCGTCAACCCGGCCTTTACGAGGAGTCCCAGTTCATCGTGCAGGCCAATTCCGGGATAGTCGTACGAGTTCAGGAATCCGGCGTCGGTGCCGGCCAGGATCAGCACGCCCGATTGCTGCAGCAATGGAAGCTTCGAGCTCGAGAACTCGTAGTTCGCGTGCCGTCTCGCGATCGCTTCTGGCGTCGAGCCGGCCTGTCGCTCGATGCGCCAGGCATACGTCGCCCGCAGTCCGGGTCCAATGTACTTCAGGTATTCGTCCCTGGTGTGGTCCTCGCTGTCGAGCCAGGCCAGCGTGCGACTGATGTTGAGCGTCGGCGTAATCGCGGTGCCTCGTTCCGCCATGAATCGGTAGAGCGCGACCGCATTTGCCGAGTCGAATGATGACTGGTTGTCGGCGCCCGGCGCCCTCGGGATTCCCTCGCTGCCTCCGCGGATGGCGTACGACAGGTGTTCGATCGAGCCGAGTCCGAGCTCCACGGCCTCCCTGACAGGCACGCCCGAAGGAATGTGCGCCGAGCTCTTCATGCCGCGCCGCCGGATCTCGCCTAACGCGTACCGGAACAGCTCGGGCTTGAGGGTGTTGTCCGTGAGTTTCACGAAGTCGACGCGCAGCCGCTGTAGGTTGTCGAGCGCGCTGTCCACGCCGGCCTGAGTCTCCACTTCGGTGTCGCCAGGCCAGATCGAGTTCTTCCCTTCGATCTTCGGGCCTGACGTGAAGATCATCGGACCGTCCAGCGACCCTCGGGCGACGGAATCACGCCAGGCCAGCACCGTCGACGACAGGTCTCCTGCGGCGTCGCGAACCGCCGTCACACCATGCGCGAGATACAGCGGCAGCAGCACGCGGTTCTCGTTGATCAGCGTGTCGCCGCCGCCGAAGTGCATGTGCATGTCCCACAGTCCGGGAATGACATGGCGCCCCGCGGCATTGATGACCTGCCGGGCGCGAAAGCGCGAGCCCTCGGCGGAATCGCCGATCGCGACGATCGTGTCCCCTCTGATGGCGATGACGCGACCCGGCGTGATGGCACCTGATCGCGTGTCCACCACGCGCGCCCGGGTGATGAGAAGGTCGACCGGGGTTCCTTGCGGCGCGCGGGCAGCCAGCGGCACCACCATTCCCGCCGCGACCAGCCCGACCATCGATACTGCATGGAGCCTGCGCATCATCCTTCCTTGCGGGATCGTGCTTCAACACTCATGGAACCGTGCCGCGGTGTGACGCCCGAGTGCAGACGGCCCTGGAGAGTCAAGAGCGCGACCAGTTTGCTACAACTTGCTCGATCGTGGAACGAACATGGGCGCGGGCCTCATGCCTGTCCCAGCCGGCGCCGAGCAGGCGATCGTAGTCGGTGTGAACGTGGCGAATGTGAGCGTTCACGGCCAGAGTAATCGCCTCGGCGTCGAAGCGTTTGGCCTCGGCTGTCCGTCCAACTCTCCCCGAGTACTTGCGGCAGGCGTGTTCCGCGATCGCGACCGACTCCGGCTCGGGACAGCTCGGATACAGAGCGCGAACGTGTCGAGCAAACTCGTCTCGGTAGTGCGCGTCGAGTTGAGCGTCACGTTCTGCTCGCCGCTCACGCATGCGTGCCCGAGCGTCGGCATCGGCGAGACACTCCTGCTCGGCTCGCGCCAGCGCGTTCTCCTCAACCAGGACTCCCTGACGTTCGTAGCGGTTCCGAGCACGACTGAAGCGGACGACGACCGCTTTCAAGGACGAATAGCGGCCGGCCCGTCGGGTCAGCGCTGCGTCGCCGCTGGGTAGGAAGACGAGGTGAGCCAGGTCGGCGCAAGAGAGACAGAGCGGACGCTCGCCCTCGAGGCGAAGCCATCGACCCTTGCCGAGCTCCTCGCCGCACTCGGCGCAGGTCGAATCGCGAAGGATCTCGAAGACGACAAGATCCTCAGGTTTTGCTTTCTGCGGAGAGGAAGGCATACGCAGTGAACGACAAACGCAATGCCGTCGGCCACGCCGGTCGATACGAGTTGCTAGTGCGCGGCGCGTTGTGCCGCGACGTAGTCGCGGAGCACGTCTGCCTCTGTCTCGAGCTGCCGAAGGCGATCCTTGAGGAGGTCGCCCACCGAGAGCACGCCGACGAGCTTGCCCTCGTCGAGCACCAAAAAGTGTCGCTGCCGCTGCGCCGTCATGCGATGCATCGCGTCTGCGATCGCGTCGTCGGCCTCGCATGTGGGCGCCGGGCGCATCAGGTCGTGAACACGACGCGAGCCAAACGTGAACGGCGTTTCGTGCGCGGCGCGCACGACGTCACGCTCGGCGAGAATTCCGACGACGCTGCCGTCATCGGCGAGCACCGGCAGACCACCGATGTTGTGTCTCATGAGCAGGCCGATTGCCGTGCTCAGGTCGTCTTTCGCCTGAACGGTAATGACCTTGTCCGCCTTGGCCCTGATCAGATCTCGAACGCGCATACGTGCCTCGAATTCTTATGTGCCCATCTATCAATATAGAGGCGTCGCGAGCAGGAGGTATCGCCCGAACGTACCATGACACCGTCTCGTGTGGCGGCCATTTCCACGATACGAAAACGGGCGAGAGGTGGGTGAATGGCGCGCGAAGCGGCCCCGAGGATAGGGCTCGCGCCGAGATGAACGGTGAGCCGGCACCCTGTCTCGTGCCTACGCGGCGGATCCTCCTCGCGATCCAGGCGAGTGAGGCGATGCACGCAGACGATCGATGGGACTGCGACGATCCGTCCTTTCGCCGGGCCACCAGTTCCACCGCCCTGCGAGCACCAGCAACGCTGGACTCACCGCCAAACGCATCACCGTCGCATCGAGCAACACCGCGACGGCGAGCGCGAAGCCGAGCATCTTCATCAGCAGAAACTCCCCGAACATGAACGCGCCGAACACCACGAGCATGATCGCCGCCGCGCTCGTGATCAGTCGTCCAGTGTGCACCAGCCCGGAAGCGATCGCGTCGCGCTCGCCGAGGCCGGCCAGACGCGCCTCACGCACACGCGCGACGAGAAACACCTCGTAGTCCATGCTCAGACCGAAAACGACACAGAAGACGAGCACCGGAATCGCCGGAAAGATGCCGTCGAGCGGACCTGCCACTCCCAGCAGCGACGCGCCGATCCCATCCTGAAAGACGACCGTCACGGCGCCGAACGCGCCAGCTACTACCAACAGGTTGAGCACGATCGCCTTGAGCGGCACGAGCACCGACCGAAAGCCGACCGCGAGCACGAGAAAGGTCGCGACTACGATCAGCATCACCACCTGCATGAAACGCGATCGCCCCGCAACCGCCGCCTCGTAGTCGACGTTGAGCGCCGGAAGTCCGCCAACGCTGAGACGTGCTGCTCCCACGGGAGTGACCATCAACGGTTGCACGGAGCGAATGCGCCTGACGAGCGCCGCGAGGTCGTGCGGCGTCGTTGCTTCGCGCGGAATTACCTCCAGCAGTGCGACACGCCCATCGCGGCTGACGAACGATCGTCGCACGTCGTCCGGAAGCGCCGCGAGCAACGCCTCTCTCGCTATCAGACTGCCCATCGGCGCGAGCAGCCCAGGCAGAGACCGCACGCGCTCCACCGCGGAATCAGCAACGAGCGAACGCGCGAGACGAGTGGTTGCCGCCCAACCGCTGTCATCCACCGCTGAGACGCCGCGCGGGAATTCCAGCGTCAGGCGGATGGTCTGGACGACAGCACTCCGGCCCATCGCTCCGAGAGAGCGCAGCGCGATAGCCGACTCCATCTCCTTCGGGAGCCAGTCCCCGCGCGGCTGCGTCGCATTCAGCCGCAAGCCCTGCCACGCCAACAGGCATACCGGAAGACCTGACAACAGCAGTACGCGGCTTGGATGACGCGTGACGAAGTCAGCCCACGCACGCCATCCAAATCCGGAGCGCGACGCGTCTCTGCATGACGCGCAAGCGTCCTGCGTCTACCCGGTGGCCGAGGGCCGCCAGAATTCCCGGAAGCAGCGTCGTTGCCACGAGCATCGAGACGCCAGTCACGAGCAGTCCGCCAATCGCCACCGAGCGCAGCTCGTTGACGGGCATCACGGCCAGCGCACTGAAGCCGATCGCTACCGCGCATCCCGCCAGAAGAATCGTTGGTCCGGCATGACGGAGGGCCTCGCGTGCCGCGAGCTCACGCTCATGCCCAACGCGCAACTCCTCACGGAAGCGCGCGAGCACCAGCAGCGAGTAGTCGATGCCGAGTCCCAAACCGATCATCGTGACGACGTTCTGCAGCAGAATCGACAGCGACCACGCATGCGCGACGAACGCGGCGATGCCTAACGTCACGCCGATTGCGAGCAGCGCGCCGGCCACTGGCAGAAACGCGGCGACGATTGCGCCGAACGCAACGAACAGCAACACCAGCGTCACCGGAGCCGCACGCCACTCGGCGCTCCGCGCATCAGCCGCGCTCGTCCGGCGGAGGTCGGCGTTGAGCGCCACTTGTCCGGTCCATCGCATCGTCGCGGCGGGATGGTCGCGCCGGAGCGCTATCTCGAATCGGCGCGTCGCCTGGCGCAGCGTGTCGAGCAGTACATCTGCCTGACGCTGCTCGTCGAGACCCACGATCATGAATGTGCCACGCGCGGTGTCACTCCGCGTGTCGACGAAGAGCGGCTCGTGTCCATCGAGATAGGAGATCACGCGAGTCACGCCGCGAATCGCCTGCACCGAGTCGACGAGCGTGCGCAACACATCGCCGCCGAGCGGTGTTTGTGGCGATGGAACACCCGTCGCCGCCAGAACGACGGACTGCGCGAACGGCGACTGGAAGCGGCGCGCCAGCTGTTCATCCACCGCTGCGGATTCGCTTCCGTCCACACGTGCGGCGACCCGCAACACGGATTCGATTCGCCGTGCCCTGGGCAACAGGACTACGCAGGCGAGGATCCACGCCAGTGCAATGAATCCACGGCGGCGAACGATGATCGCCGCGAGCGTCGCGCCGCTCATACGAGCGCGATCTCGTAGTGCAGCGGCCTATCCGCCAATGATGGGCCAGCGTAGTCGCCGCTCGTCGTGTAGATGAAGGCGTTGACGTCCGTCGGTTGCGCAAAGAGCCCGTTCAACGCGGCGCAGAGAGGGTCGCGCACATCCAAACCGATGGTCGCGAACGCATACCCAGCGTCGCGCAGCTCGGCGTAGCTCGAGCGCACCAGCGCTCTCAGCACCTCCGGTGCTTCACCCGGAACGCAAACGTTGTACGCCGTGCAGTAGGGCAGCAATTCGCCCACGTCAGGGAGCAACATACCCTGCGTCACAGTCGCCGCACCGTTCAGCAGCGCGCGCGCAACGCGAAGTCGACGTGAGTAACGCATAACGCGCGATTGCTTGAAGGTCGCCTGGTCCCACCAGGCCATGAAGCCGACCAGCCGGCCGGTCGCATCGCGCGCCAGGCGATAGCTCGAGATGTCCAGGCCAGGTGCGCTCGCGATCCAGCTCGCGAACGTTGCGGCGGTGAGCACCGGTGTGAGTTGACGCGTAGGACCCACTCGGCGCCAGAGCTCCAACATCTCGTCAATGTCGCGCGATGTCGCCGTCGAAACTCGCAAACCACTTTCCTTGAACGCACGAGGAAAGAGCAGCGGTATGGAGAACGCGCGAATGGTCGCGAAGCGCGCGACGCCCGGCGTCGTTCCTCGCCCGGATGTTCGGCGCTCCATCGCGCGGTTTCCGGCGAGAACGGTGAGCAAGATCGGCGTGTCGGGGCCGCCCATGTCGAGAAGCGCGGCCATGGTCCATCTGATAAGCGCGTCAGCGACCCCGGTACCGCGCATCGTCGGAATCACCTTGAGATCGCCCGCATAGAACGTCCGCCGCTCGACGCCGTGCAGATACGCGCTTCCGCTCGGCGCCCATCACACACCCGACGACGCGCCCATCGACCTCGGCAACGCCGACGCGCCACTGATTTCCCTCGAGTCGATTGAGCTGGAAGAAATCGGGATCCCGCGTTATGCGGAGGGTGATGTCACCTTCCATTGGACACGAGGCGGCGATCGCTCTGAGTGCCGCATCGTCATCGTCCACGGCGTCACGCACCCGGACGCTCGTGGCCGACATCGCCGTCGCCGTCATTGATGCGACTCAGCACGAACGCGACACAATGCGAACCGACGCTGCACCACGCTGCGGTCGCGCCGCATCATCGTTTCTCCACGCACTCGGTCTTCTGTGATCACGTGCTGGAAACGCGGCGGGACTTCCGTCCACCCGACGAAGTTCCGAAAGCACAGCGTCGCATTCGGCGCCGCGGTGCGAACGATCTCCGCAAACAGCAGGTCGACGTCACGCGGCTCGATCCACTCGCAGATATTGGAGATCGCGAATCCCGTCACGCTCCCAGCGGGAAGACCGCGGAGGTGATCGGTGATCGTCCCGTCCACGAGCGTCAGTCGTTCGCGCGACGTCGCTACCGACGCGCACGCCTCCGTCACTGAGGTATGGCGGCACGCCGCCGGCGGCGTCCACCGGGTATTGGCCGGTGAGCATGTGATGCAGGAAGTAATTGTCCCGCACCGACAGCTCCGTCAGCGCATGCTCGGCCTGCGAGCGGAAATGGTCGGCGAAGCTCGGTCGCTCGAGGTGCGCGAAGAACGCGGGGTCGTAGGCCCGTCGGAAGACAGCCCGATTCAATAGCAGATGAAAGAACGCGCGCCACCTGGCGGTATTCCATTCGCTCTCGAAGAGCGAGCGTTGCACGTTCAGGGTGTCGGACGCAAGCATGCGCTCGATGCGCGCGCGCGGATGCACAGCAACGCGTAGCATCCGCACCACCGTTCGGATGAAGCGCTCGGTCACACCGGCGTTGAGCACGCCGTCGGCAATGCCCAGGCGGTGTGCGTCCCAATACGCGAGCGCCGGTTGCGTGAGACCCGCGCGCAGCTCTCGTACGCCGCAAGGCGCGCCCGGCGCCGAGCCGGGTGTTGCACCGAGGAACGCGAGCGACTCCGCCCGTGAAAGCACGGTCAGCGCAGCGACCTTGAGCTCGATGAGATGATTCTGTGTGCGATTGACGTCCACCGCGGTGACGTGACCGACGCCCGCCGCGAGCAGTGAGAGCGCCGTGCAACCGCCCGAGCCCACGATGACGATGGAGTCATCCGGACCAGGCGCCAGCGCTTCGATCTCGAGCCGCGGATCCTCGCGCACCTGCGCGAAGTACAGGCGGTCGTCCACAGCGCTGGGCAACGAGAGCCGCTTGACGTGCGACGCGGCCTGCGCGGCGGTGACCGGAGGTGTCAGGACGCGCATGCGAGCTCTGGCCACTCGTAGTCGCTGAGCAACTGCTTGCGGATCTCCGCATCGACGGCGCTGTACCGGCGCATCAACGCCGGTACCGCGGTCGTTGCGCCCGGTCGGGAATCGAGCCACTCTTTCACCCACGAGAGATGCCCCCGCTCGTCGGCGAGCATGCGGCGCAGCGTCGCTTGCACGCGCGGATGCGTGCGCGGCGGTGCAGATGCATGACGAAGTGGCGATACACTCCGCGCTCGAAGACCTGCGTGAGTGCCAACACCTCGAGCAGCGACGTCGGAGCACCGATGGCGGCAGCGTAGCGCGCCTGATACGTGTCCGTCGTCGGACGCGGACGACCGCCGACGGCGACGATCGTCTCCGTCCACAGCTGGGCGTGCAGCACTCTTCGGCGCTATGCGGTGAGACGCAGAATGAGCTCCGGGTCGCGCACGTGTTGCACGAGGCGTCCGAGCACCAGGCCGCCGTGCAGCTCCGAGGCGCGGTAGAAGTTCAGGAGCGTGAGCTCACGCTCGGTGATTTCGAGCATGCTCATGATCCGCCCTCCAGTTCCATCTTGAAGTGATCGACGATGCGCATGCCGCAGAGCCGCTCGATCCGCGTCGCGAAAGTCCGGATGGCCACGTCGTCGCCCTCCATCGCGATCGGAACGTCTCCCACTGCCTCTTCGCCGTAATGGTGAAAGTCCACGGCCGCGCGAAGTACCACGGGCACGAGGTCAGGATGCGCCGCGATACGTTGCGCGATGAGGTCCGACGCGCCCTGAGCGTGACGCACCTCGTCGGCGGCGATGAGCGCCAGCAGTGCCTGGAGCTGCGGCTCCCGTGCTTGCTCGCCGAGTCGGCGGAAGAAGTACGCGGCGAGGTGCTCGCTGAGCATGAACTCGACGAGCGGAGTCACGAGGTCCGACGGATCGAGGTCGCCGCGATCGGCGCGCTGCCGGATCTGTCGGAGCTCATCGTCGGTGATCCGCGGCTCGTACCCGACCGCGTCGAGGTACATGCGAAGCGCGTGGAAGTGCTTGAAGCCCTCGTACATCTCCAGCGAGAATACGACGCCCGCGTCGATGTCGTCCCAGGCGAAGCGGATGAGCCGCGACAGGTTGACCGGATGGAACGACTCGATGAGCGCGGCGCTGCGCAGCTTGGCGAGGATGTCCGGCTGCGCCAGCGCTTGCGCGCGGTCGATCTCAGTCCACCGCACGTCGCGCTCCACCGACCACGTCGCACGGTCGGCGGCGCGAGCATGCCGCGCGTAGAGCGAGCCGGCCAGTTCAATCACCGTCAGTCATGTCGCACCTCCACTAGCGCATTGACGGCGGAATGGCCGGCCACCCGTCGGCATCCGGCCCATGCCTCACGAGGAACGCGAGCAGCCAGCGCTCGAGCCCGAAGGCGACACACGCCGTGATGGCAGGCTTGCCACTGGGCAGCCTGATGTCGAACGCCTCGCCGAAAAACGTTTCGTGCAGATTGAACGACGAGGCAGCGATGGTGCTGCTCGGACCGACGGGCAGGAGCAGCTCGTGCTTCAGCTCCTTGAGCTGCTGGAGGACCTGCTTGGCGCGTGCACCCGGCTTGAAGAACGGGTCCGTCGCCACGACGAGCGTCGGCTCGAGATCGAGCGACCGGGCGAAGTCCGTTACGCGCTCGGTGGATCGCTCGAGGAAGTCACGTGCGTCGTCGTCGGACCCGATGCAGACGATCTCGCGCATCGTGAACGCCCAGCCGCGCTCCAGCGCGGCGTGTCGCGTGCCCTCGTGACGCCAGCACTCTGCTTGCGCAGTCACGAACTTCGCTCGATCGATGCTCGTGCCCGCGAGCGCGGCGTATACGTGGTAGCAAACCGCTGGATTGAGCGCGGCGTCAGGCGGTGCCGACGCCTCGCGCAGGACATCCGGCTTGCCACGCTCGGCCACTGTGCGCAGCGTGTCCTCCTCGTCTCTCAAATGCGAGGCGACCGTGAGCCAGTGCGGGAAGGACGCGAAGTACTCGGCACGGGCGAGCGTCGCGAAGTCGATCGCCGGCGGCACGCGCCAGTCGTCGGAGGTCTCGAGCCCGCAGAGCGCCGCGATCGCGCGCTCGAGATCGCGAAGGAGGCGAGCGGCATCGCCGCGCAACGCCGTGACACCTGGCGCCACATCCCACAGCTCGCCGCGTGCGGAGAGCGCGCTCACGATGTCGTCACGCTGCCGCATTGTCGTCTCCGGTAACCGTATCGGCGCCGGCGAACGCGTCGGCGATGTGCCGCACCGTCCGGAAGTGATCCATACGAATGCGCGCGTCGGGAATGCGCATGTCCAACGCGTGCTCCGTCCACGCGATGAGCTGCAGGACGCGAATGGAGTTGATGAGCCCATTGGCGAAGAGCGGCGTGTCGGCATCGACCGTGACGCCGGCGGGAACGAGCGTCGCGTTGATCCACTCCACTGTCCGCACCACGAACGTGGCGTGATCCATCGGCGCGCTCATGCGACCCTCGCGATCGGACTCGCTGCGCCCTGTGCGTGCATGTGATCGAGCATCGGGATCCAGAAGTCGCGGACGGGTGGCGCGCCACGACCGAGCAATGCTTCGGCGTTCGTCGTGTCGAAGCGCTTGGGCAGGGCCAGCTGCGGGACGAAGTGCGACAGCGCTCCCGCTATCCGCTTGAGCGACGCGTCACCGACGTCGGCGATCGTGCGCTCGAACAGCGAATACGTCGCGAGGTCCGTGATGGCGGGCCGAACGATCCCACGTTTGCGCCACGCTGGGTTCGTGGCCCAGCGCTCGTACGTGATGTCGAGCAGCTCGACGAGTGGCAGCGCGCCTTCACCCGCGCAGAGGTGAACCACTTTCCCAGCGGCGTCGTCGCGCAGCGCGAGCCGAGCGATGCCGTCGGCGACGAACGATGTCGTCACGGCGTCGACGGTGGAGCCCACGACGCCGGGCATCATCGCCACCAATCCGTGGCGATAGAGATTGAGAGCACGATGCACGGCGTTTGTCTGCGTGACCTGGCCGGAAACGTCGTCGCAGACGACGGTGCTCGAGCGGAGGATGACCCAGCTCGCCGCCTGGTCCATCACGAGTCGCTCGGCCTCGTACTTCGACTGCTCGTAGGCGTTCACCCAGCCGGCGTTCGCGGCGTGGAGATCTTCGGCGATCACGCCTGTCCGCCGACCAGCCACGAACGCCGTGCTGACGTACGCCACGCGCACGGGCGTTTCGCAATCATCAGCGATCTCCAACACGCGCTGCGTGCCGAGCGTGTTTACGGCGCGCGCGCGATCGAGCGGCGACGAGAACGTCGTGTCGGCGGCGAGATGAACGATCGCCGTCACGTCGCGGCAAATCGCGGCGCGCGCGTTAGGCTCGATGCCGAGCCCGTCGGCGCAGAGATCGCCGTGCACGGGGATGACACGACTCTGCTTGCCGAGCTCGCGTGCTGTGCGACGCCAGCGGTCGACGTCGCGCACGAGCACGAAGGCGCGGAGCCGGGAATCGGCCGCGAGCAGGCGCGCCAGCACGTCGCGGCCGAGCAGGCCGGTGGCGCCGGTGACGAGAATCGAATGATCGGCGGACATGGTCATGCCTCCAACGCCAGCGCCGTCCAGTGCGCGCCGTAGCCGTAAGAGAAAAGGAGCAGACGATCTCCGGGACGCACGCTTCCGTCGCTCACCGCGTCGCGCAGATTGATGAAGTTGTCGCCGGCAAGCGTGTGTCCGATTCGCGCGATGTTCCGGCACCACAGACGCTCGCGTGGAATTCCCGTGAGGCCAAGCAGGATCTCCCAGCTGCGGATGCTGATGTTGTGGGGGATCACCCAGGTGACTTCGTCGGGGCGCCACCCCGCGCGTCGGAGCGTCTCCGCGATCACGTGCTTGGCGGTCGGGAAGTACGACGCGACGATCTCGTTGCGCATCGCGTCTCCCTGCCAGTAGTAGCCCTTGGTCGTGTGCGCCGACGCGAGAATGCGATTACGATCGGCGTTGTGGTCGACGAGCACCGCGCACGCCGCGTCGGCGGTGCAGTTGTAGATCGCCTCGCGGCCTGCGCCGACGGGAAAGAACTCCGACGACACGCAGAGCACCCGTCGCGCATCTCCCGTTTCAACGAGGGCGCGCGCGACGCGCACCGCGCTGAAGAGCGACGTGCACGCCAATTGATCGAGCGCGAAGGTGGACGCGCACTCGAGGTCGAGGTCGTACTGCAGCCGCGTTGCGGGATACTGAAAGCGTTGCGTGCTGGAGATGTGACTCGTTGCGTCCACGGCGCTTCCGGCCGGCGCGAAAGCGACCGACGGCGTGCCGCAGTACAGCAGCGTATCGATGCTGTCGGGCGCGACGGAGTATTCGTGCAGCAGCGCCCTGGCCGCTTCGAGGGCCAGCGAGTACGGAGTCTCCTCTTCGGCGACGTACACATGGGAGAAGCCGAACTGTTCGAGTAGCGCGGGATCGCTTTCGAGCTGTCCAAGCGCGTGGAGCTCGCGCAGCGAGCGCCGTTGCGCAGGCAGCGCATACGCGATTGCGGAGATGCCAGCGATTCCGGGCGTCACGGCGGTCACGAAAGCTCCTGTTTGTTCCCGGTGATCTCGCCGATGTCTCCGATCTCGAGCACGGCTGCGAGCAGGGGGCGTGGGTGGGAGACAGCGCACAACATCGGCGCGCGCCGTTATCCACGTGTTATCCAGCCGAACGCCCTGAAGTGCATGGGACTCAACGTGGCGAGCGACATCGGCTTCCTCGTCTCTGACGGACACGTGCACGATGCCGGTCGGCCGACGTTTTACGATATCGGTCGTGTTACGTAGTGGCCGGGCAGGCAATACGTAGTGGCGCCTTGCGAGAAACGTCCATTACGCATGCCGGACAAGGCGACCAGCTCGAGCGAGTCGATCCGCAGTCATCGACATCCACGTTCACGGCACTCCCACTCCGGCGGGCGCCCTTGGCAAGCGGTCGACCGTGAGCGAGCCCTCCCCGCACTCGCTCTCGTGGGTTGGTTGACGCGGGCTTTGGAAAGCGGATCATGTTCGGCTCCGACACTCCGGCGGGATCGGCTCGTCGGGGCATCGACGCCATCCTGGCCGCCGACTTCCTGACTGCGGAGCAGAAGGCGGACATCCTGTGCGGGAACGCGATGCGATTCTTGCGGCTTCCCGAAGCAGTGTGTCGTCCCGATCCGTGAAGCACGCGCGTCCGGCATCGAACCACAGACACGTCGCCTAACGGCTAACCATGCCTAACGGCTAGCGACGCTCGACCCCTGTGAGGAACGTCCGCACCGCGGCGAGCAGCGCGTCCGGATTGTCGTTGGTCATCATGTGGCCGCTGCCCGGGAATCGATGACGAACTCGGAACCAGGAACCAGCCGTGAGAAGTTGCGAGTCGACGAGGGCGTTGCCTCGTCGAACTCGCCGGTGACGAAGAGCGTCGGCACTGTGAGGCCGCGCAGCGACGCTGTCGCGTCGAAGTTCCGCAGCGTGCCTGTCGAGTTGAATTCGCTCGGGCCCCACATGTACTCGTATACCTGCGTGCCGGACCCTGCCCTGCTGCTGTCGCGATCCGCCACGTTCCGTGGTGGCTTGCGGGTCAGATACAGAGCGTAGTACGCCCTGGTGGCTTCGACGTATTCCGGCGCCGAGGTCGTGTGATTGGCCTCGTGCGTGGCAATGGCGGCGCGCGTCGAATCAGGGAGTGCCTTGATCAGCGAGTCGGCGTCGTGCTCCCATTGTGCCGTCGTGACGAGCGGACTGGCGAGAATGAGACTGCGAACACCCGCCGGCCGCGTCGCCATGTAGGACTCGGCGAGCATCGCCCCCCACGAGTGCCCGAGCAGGTGAACCTCGCGGAGACCAAGCGAGTCGCGCAACGTCTGGAGCTCCCGCACGTAGCGGTCGACCGTGAACAGCGTCGTATCCGTCGGCCGGTCGGACTTGCCACATCCCAGCTGGTCGTAGATGACGACGGGTCGGTCGGCGGCGAGCGCGAGGAGCGGCTTGAGGTAGTAGCTGCAGCTTCCCGGTCCGCCGTGGAGAAGAAGGAGCGGCGTTGCCTTCCCCGCACCCACGCAATGATACCAGATCCGGCCACCCTCGACGGTCACGAAGCCTTCGTCGGGCCGCGCGCGTGGAGCAGCGCATCCTTGACTGAGAGCGAGCGCGCAGATCAGGGAAAGGAAGCCGGGGCGGTACGCGCGGCTGGAGCGGGAAGGCGTAGTCATGAGCGGGTGCGCGTCTCAGCCGAGGTGAACGTGTTGCCAGCGAACGCGAAAGTTGAGCTGCGCTGCGCCTGGATGCGGGCGCCACAATGTCGACGCGACTCGCGCAAGTGGCACGCCGTGCACTTCAACGACCGGTCATTTCACCGTTATGCGCCGTCGTGCCAATGTCTGAGAACCCGGGTGACGCTCAGGAGACGGCGCATCGCGAGCATCATGGAGTCCAAGTCGTGGGTTTCGGCCAGCGCCGCTGCGCCCGAAGGAGATCTGGCGTGATGGAGCAGGCCGATGGTCGATGAGCCGGCTGTGGCATGTCGTCGCGATCGCGACACTCGTCACGGGCATTCCGAGTATCCTCCAACCTCAGGGCCTCGCCGGCGCGGCGGTCGTCGGCGTCGTCACACGCCGCTCCGGCGATCCGGTCCCTCAGACGCGCGTCGTTCTCCGGAACACGAGCACGGGGTTCACGCGCGAGCAGCGAGCCGGTTCGAACGGCCGATTCGTGTTCGAGGGCGTTCCGCCCGGCGGACCGTACGAGCTCCGGGCGTTCGCCCTCGGGCTCGATCCCGCACGGTCAGCCGACACGTTCACACTGGCGCTCGGCGACCGGGTCGCGATCGACCTGGCATTTTCGGAACAGTCGGCGGCGGTCCTGCCGACCGTAGCGGTTCGATCCGACCCGCGTGGCAATGAAGGTGGACCGACGTTCTCCATGTCCAGTGAGATCGTCCACGACTTTCCGCTCCTCAACCGCGACTTTACGGGATTGTTCGCTACCATCCCGCAGGCGGTCAACGTTCGCGGGGAGTACTCCGTGAGCGGCCAGCTTCCGTCCCTGAACGCGATTCAGATCGACGGCGGCATCGCCAGTGACGTCTACGGCGTATCGCGGACGCCCGGCGAGAATGCGGGTGCCAAGTCCATCTCGCTCGAGGCGATCGACCAGATCCAGGTACTCGTCGCTCCGCTCGACGTGCGACAGGGTCGTTCACCGGTGCGCTCATCAATGCTGTCACCAGATCGGGCACGAACCGTTGGCAGGCGAGCGCGTTCTCGTCGGTGCAGGATCAGGTCCTCGTGGGCAAGGACACGGCGGGGACACGCGCGAACGGCTTCGACGTTCTCCAGTACGGCGCGACGATCGGTGGCCCCATCATCCGGGACAAGCTGCACCTGTTCGTCGCCGCCGACCTGCAGCGGAGGCGAACGCCTTTCATCGGGCCGGACGCGAGCGACCCTGCGACCGGCATCAGCGTAACGACGGCGACGCGCGCGTCAGCCGCGTTTCGTACGGTGTACGGGTTCAATGCAGGTGGACCGGAGCCGCCCATGCTCAGTCAGCCCGATCGGTCCGTGTTCGCAAAGGTGACCTGGCAGCCGTCGAGTCGCCATCGCGTCGAGCTGTCGCACAACTGGGTGGACGCGTCGGACGAGAACCTCGGGCGCAACGCACGCTTCTCGGCGCTTCGTCCAGGCGGATGGGCGCTATCGCGAAGCGGCATGGTCACGTCGGACGTCATCCACACGACCCGGCTCCACGCCATGAGCGCGTTTGGATCGTTAGGTAACGAGCTCATTGCTGGCGTTCAAACGACGAACGAGGATCACGCCTCGACGCTCCGCTCGCCGCTGTTTGTCGTGCAGGGGGATTCGCCCGGGAGCTATCTGGCGGGAGGGTCGGTTGGCGGTGCGACCGGCACCATTCTCGATCAGCGCATGGCCGAGCTGACGGACAATGTCACCCTTCTCCTCGGTTCACACGAGCTAACGGCGGGCGCGCACGCGGAATGGTATCGGTTCACCGACAACTTCTTCCCCAACTCGTGGGGGGCATGGCGCTTCCCAAGCGTCGAGGCGTTCGAGCAGAAGCAGCCGGACTGGTACCAGATTGCTTTGCCGCTCCGGCCCGGTGGACCGTTAGGCGACTTCGAAGCGGGCCAGGTGGCGGCGTACGTGCAGGACCGGTGGACGCCGGTGGAGCGATTCAGCGTCACCGCGGGCGTCCGCGCTGATCGCCCGCACAGCGACGTGCCGGCCGAGAATCCAGCGCTCGCTTCGAGTGTGGCGTTAGGCGCCGGCTACTCGCGCCGGTTCGCCGTGGCGACGCAGCTCTCGCCGCGGCTTGGCCTCAGCTGGCGCGCGACCAACCGTCACGCGGTGGTGGTGCGCGCGGGCGCCGGAATGTTCGCCGCGCGTGCCCCGCAGGTCTGGCTCGGCAACGAGTTCGCGAGTTACCGGTCTCGATCAGGCGACGCTCGTGTGCACGACGAAGGAAGGCGTCCCGGCTCCTGTCGTCGAGCTTGGCTCGCTTCCTCGGCAGTGCACGAAGTCCGGAGGCACGACGCCAATCAGCACGGCGGCGTACATCGGCCGCGGCTTCCGTTCGCCGCAGGTGTGGAAGTCGCTGGTCGGTATCGACGCGGTGCTGACGCGGCAGACGTCGGTCTCGATCGAATGTCGTGCGGACCGACGCGCGGTACCAGAATGTATGTCCGCGATGCGAACCTCACGCCGACGGGGACGAACGCCGAAGGCCGGGCAATGTACGGACTTCCCGGCGCAACCGGCAGCCTAACGCCGTCCCGACCCGATCCTGCGTTCGGTCAGGTGCTCGCGTACGACAGCCGGGGTGGCGATCACTCAGCGGCGGTATCGGTGTCGGCTACGAAGCGGTGGAGCAATGGATCGATCGGACAGGTGGGATATCAGTGGTCGCGCGCGGTCGACGTGCTGACGCTGTTCAATCCCGGCGGGATGCTCATGTTCCAGAACTCGGCCCTCAATGGAACGATCGACGCACGCCGCCAGACACGATCAGGTACGGATGTGCCGCACAGTCTGGTGGCGAGCGCGGTTGCTCGGCTCCCATTCGCGGCGCAGGCGTCGTTCCTGCTGCGCGCGCAGAGCGGTCGTCCGTATAGCTACACCATGAGCGGCGATGCAAACGCGGATGGCGTGTCGCTGAACGACCTGTTCCATGTTCCTCGCGACTCGGCGGACGTCTCGTTGACGAATCACGAGCGGTGGGGCGAGCTCGATCGGTACGTCGAGAGCCACGCATGCCTGAGGGCGCAGCGCGGACGCATCATGGCCCGGAACTCGTGCCGCAACCCGGCCGTCCTGACGCTCGACGGGCGGCTCGCGAAGACCGTCTCCCTCGGGGGCATCCAGCGCATGGAGATCGGCGTCGACGTCTTCAACCTGCCGAATCTTCTCAACCGCGACTGGGGACTCGTTAGGGAAACGGCATCGAACCAGTCGGTCGCCATGCTCGGTGTGTCTGGATGGGATCCCGCGTTCAACCGGCCGCAGTACAAGTTCCTTCCGGGTGGGCTTCCGGTCGACAACGTAGCGCTGGTGGACGCATCGCAATGGAAGATCCAGCTAGGGATGCGGTACTGGCTTCGCTAAGACCCACACTCGCCGGCGGCGCCCGCCGCTGCGACCGATTCCGCGTCCATCGCAATGCCGAGGACGGTCTTCCTCGGGTCGATCTTCACGTTGCGCGCCTTTCTGGTTCGAAGCGACGGGTCCCGAGTCGAGGTCCCGAAGCCGGAATGGTTCACGCCGAACTTCTCGGTCCTCGCCATCAACCCGGCGACGGGCATCGCGGCTGCGGTCGGCGTCGGTACCGCCGTCGTGACCGTCAGAGCAGACGGGCTCACGGCTAGCGCGATGCTCACGGTCGAAGCGCCGACGTCGACTGCCAATTCCGGCGCCCTTACGGTCAACGCCTTTTCCGTAGTCGAATTCAGATACGGCTCGGCTCCGGACCAGCCGTTCTACGCACCGCAACTGCTCGTGACGGCTGCGACCTCCACGTCCGTCACCATACTGACTCTCGTCTTCCACATCCCCGGGCTGGATGATCCCATCCCAGCCATAGGGTGCGGTGGCCGCATACTCGCCGGCGCAACGCGGCAGCTGAACGGAGAAGTGTATGGCGACTGCACGTTCAGCCTCTTCGGACAGCGTGCGACCGGGGAGCCCGCGACCGCCGTGGTTACGTTCATCGACGACACGGGTGCTACGGGTACGATCACGGTGCGCGGGCCCATCGAGTCCGGTGGGCTACCCGGCACCTACACGGGCGGCGAGAACGGTGGGCCCTGTTTTCACGGCCGCGGAAGTGGAAGCTGACTAGGGTAGGGACGCGGCACCGGCCGCGCCAAGTCCCACTTGGGCAGCGACTCCAGAATTTGCCAGAAGCGCGGCCACGACCGCGCCTCGTCTGCGTTCGGCTGACAGACCGCGCGATAGACCGCGACGTCGCCCTTCGCCGCCGCTTTCGCCATCTCGTCGAGCCCGGCGTCGATCTCACCGGCGGCCATCTGGTCGAACGCGATGCGCATTGGCGCAACCCATTTGCCCTCCCGGACTCGGGCGAGCGTTTCGTCCAAGCGCGGCTTCCCGTCGGCGTGAATGAGTTGCCAGTAGCCGAGCTCACCGCGCGCGAGTGTGTCGCGCAGCGCTGAGTCGCGTGCCGTCTTCGGCGGCCAGGCGATCCGAAGCTCCGCAACGGCCTCGTCCCACTTCCCCAGCCGTGCGAGCGAGCGTGCGACTCCGCCGTGCCCGAGTGCTGCTCGAGGCGAGATCATCACCAGCGACCGATAGAGCTCGAGCGCCTCACTCGGTCTATTGCTGCACAAACCGATAATGGCCTCCCGATCTATGAGGCCCGCGCGCATTGGATCGAGCCGACGGGCGATACGGGCCGCATCGCGTGCCTCGTTCCACGCCCACGCATGGCGGTACAGGGCGGACTTCACCTGTTGGATTTCGGGATTGGCTGGATCCACGGCGATCGCTTTCGCGATCAGAGGCTCCACTGCACGCATCGAGTGTGTCTTGTACGCGCGCATTGCGGCGAGGTTGAGCCACGCCGACCCTTCCAGTGAGTCGAGCTCCAGCGCCTTGCTCGCCGCTCTCTCGGACTGCTCGATACCCTCGTCGAACGGCACGCTCATCACCGTCACCGCAGTCGCCCAGTACGAGCTCAGTCCGGCCCAGGCGCGGGCGTTGGTCGCGTCGCGGCGGATGGCTTCCTCGAACGTCTGCCGCGCTGTCGCCTCGGAGGCCCCGTCCTCGAAGAGGAGGTCGTGCCAGCCCTTCATCGTCAAGCGAAATGACTCCGCGTCAATGCGATCCGAACGGCCCCTTGGCATCTCGGTGACCGGAGCGCGGAACATCACGCCGGCGATCGCGGCACTCACCCGGCTCGACACGTCACGGGCCTGGTCCACCAGGAACGCGTGGCGTCCGACGTCCGACCGAGTTCCGCTCGCGATATCGACCACGTATCCAGTGACGACGAAGCTATCCGACTCCTGGCTGAGCTTCCCGTCGAACGCGACCCGCGCGCCAAACTCGTTGCCAATGCGTGGGAGATCGATCGGTGTGGCGTCACGCAACGACCAGTTGGCGGACTTCGTGGTCTCGAGCCCACCAATGCCGCGGAGGCGCGTCACGATCTCGTCGTCAATCCCTGTCGCGAGGTAGCCGAGATCGGGGCGGTTGGTCGCATTCTTCATCGGCAGCACGAGCAACGTCTGCGGCCGAGCCGTCGGATGGAACTGTCTCGTTAGGTATGTGGCGATGGACGCCGCCACTAAAACGAGTGCCGTGGAAAGCACGGCGATCCGGTGAGTGTGTCGGGGCCTCGACCCGAGACCCGACGCCTCGGTTACCGTTTCCACCGGCGCGCGCACCACCACGTCGGCAGGACCGGCCGAGGCGCCGGGAGCAATCGCGGCCGGTGAGTGCGGCTGCAGCGGCTCGCGGTCCGGCACGCGCCGCGACCGTATTGCATCGGCCAGCCGAACCGTTTCCACCGAAGGCTCGGCCTCGAACTCCTCGGCGAGCCGCGCCCGGAAGCGCTCGTAGACGTCGAGGGCACGCGCGCGGTGGCCAGCGACGTCGAGCAGGGTGACGAGACGCCTAACGACCGACTCGTCGATCGGATCGACCTTGAGCACACCGGCCAGCGCCTCGATGGCCCCCGCGAAGTCGCCACTCTCCTCGCACGCGGCGGCCAGCCCCAGTCCGGCGCTCCGTGCCAGTACGCGAGTGCGCATCCGTTCCTCGTGCAGCCACGTCTCGAAGCCTTCAGCTTCGCCGACGTGCAGTCCGGGTAACGCATCGCCTTCGTACCGCGCGAGCGCGTCGCCGAATCGGCCCGCGGCGACATCTGCCTCGAGCAGCGCGGCGTCGGTCCTGAGAAGCGACGGGTCTATCGACACCTCTTCGTCGCCCCGGGTGCGAATCACGCCGTCGTCGAGGTGCTGGCGCAACACGTACAGCGCGTTGCGGAGCGCGGTACGCGCGTGCGCGGTGTCGAGCCCCGGCCAGAACGCGGCGAGCAATACGTCCCGCCAATGCCATACGCCGGGGCGTGGCGAGGAAAGGTAGGCGAGCAGCGCGAGTCGCTTCGGCTGTCGCAGCACCTCGTCCAATTCGGAACCGTCGGTTCGAGTCAGTCGAATCGAGCCGAGCGTTTGGAGAAGCATCATGCGGCCCAACGATGTGTCCACGCGCATCGAGACGTAAGAGGACATGCACCCAGTTGGCCAGCATGTCACGCCACCGTGTTCCGACCGTGAGCCGAGCGTGAGTCGAAAGTGGTTCGGCCGCGAATAGGCCGAGCAACGTCGGGATCACCGATGATCACGGTTGTCTCACACTCCGCTTTGGATCGATCTCCATCGTGCGGCCGTTGGCTTCGCCACTCGGCGGAGCGCCGCTTTCACCTGGAGAGTCTCATATGAGCACGTCGTGCAGACCGATCGCCCGGTTGTTCGGGGCTGCTGCCGTTGTTGTATCCGGGCTTGCGTGCGGGCCGGATTCGTCGGCGACCCGTATCACGCAGCCCGCCGCCCCCTCGCTTGGATCATCAACCGATCGGCAACGACTGCCGCACGCCGAGGCGGAGGCAGCGCTCGCCTCGGTCTTAGCGGCCAACGACCGGGCCACCATCTCGGCGCCGTCACTCGTTCCGCCGGGCGCCCCGCTCGCACCCTTTATCGAAGCGCGGCTCTACTCCATCGCGAATCTCGCCGTTCACGACGCCCTCAACGCGATCATCCCGCGATTCGCGCGTTACGCAGACACGGGCCCGCTCGTGCCGGACGCCAACGCCGCGGCCGCCGTGCTCAAGGCGGCGCACGACGCGATCGTCGGCGCGGCGCCGGCTGCGCAGGCGGCCGTGGATACATGGTATGCGGGGCAGATCGCGGGACTCGCGGGCAGCGACGGGTTGGCGAATGGCGTCGCCCTCGGGGCTCGTGTGGCTGCCGCGATTCTCGCGAACCGAGCCAACGATGGTGTGGCAGGCGGCGGCGTTGCGCCGTACACGCCCGGCACCAACCCCGGCGACTACCGGTTCACGTTCCCGTTTAACACGCCGGGGTTCGACTTCTTCGGCACCGGAGGACTTCGCCGACGCCTCGCGGTGGGGCAACACCGTCGCGCCGTTCGTGCTCACGAGCGCGTCGCAGTTCCGCGCCCCGCCGCCGTACGGGGCGGCGTCGAACGCTGCGGCCGTGCTCACGCCGCTCTACACGGCGGACTTCAACGAGGTGAAGGCCCTCGGCTGCATGGGGTGCGCGGCTCGAACAGCGGAGCAGACCGAGATCGCGCTCTTCTGGATGGAGAACTCGCCGACCGGCTGGAACCGCATTGCGCGCACCGTGGCCGACCAGCGGAACCTGGACGCGTGGGACGCTGCGCGGCTGTTCGCGGTGCTGGCCGTCAGCGAGTTCGACGCCTATACCGCGAGCCTCGAGTCCAAATACTTCTACAACTTCTGGCGTCCAGTGACCGCCGTCGCGCTGGCGGGCACGGACAACAATCCCGCGACGGCGTCGGCGGCGGGCTGGGAGGTGCTGGCGTTCCCGACGCCGCCGGTGCCCGACTATCCGAGCGCGCATTCCACGGCCGGCGGCGCCGCGGCCGCCGTCATTGAAGCGCTCGTCCCGGGACGAGGCCAGGCGATCACCACCACGAGCGGATCGCTGCCCGGCGTGTCGCGGACGTTCGCGAGTGTCGCCGACGCCCAGGACGAGAACGCGGCCTCGCGCATCTACATCGGCTATCACTTCCGCCACGCAACGGTTGAAGGGATCGCGCAGGGGCGACGTGTGGGCGCCTACGTCGCGTCGCACGTGCTTCTTCCGGTCACGAAGGAGGAGCGATGAGGTCGCACAATCTTCTGTCGACGCTCGCGGTCATCTCCGCCGCTGCCTGCTCGACTGACGAGCCCACCGCCGCCGTCGATCACCAACTCCGGCCGTCCTTCTCGTCATCACAGGAGAGAGTCGCGATCTGCCACGAGAGCGGGTGGGGCGCTGGCTACCTCGAGGTCGCCCAGCCTGCGCTCAAGGGCCACCTCGGCCATGGCGACTACGTGACGACGCTGGTCGTGAGCCACGACGCCGCGCAGACGGGCAATGGCGTCCACTTCGTCCGGATCGGCGACGCGTTAGGCGCGGCGCGCGCCGGGCGCCTCGACCGCGGCGAGCTCGCCGAAGCCGCGTGCCGCATCACCATCGCGGTGGCGGCCGGCGTCTACAACGGGACCGTCACCGGCCAGCCGTTCGACGACATCGATCGCTTTCCGCTGATCGTGGACGTACCGGACATCACGCTGCGTGGCGCGCTGGTGATGGGGCTGGACGAAGCCGGACGGGCGACCGGCGACGCAACGGGAGGGGTCGCGACGACTCTGCGCCCCGTCGAACCGCTTCCCAACATTGCCGGATCCCAGACGCCGATCATCATTGCCAATGCTCATCCCGGCGGCTCCGCGGGGAACGGGCTGTCGGTCGAAGGCTTTGTCTTCGAGTCCGGTCATGCTCCTCCGGCGAGTCACGGGGGCATCGGTGTGCTGAGCATGCGAGTCGTCGGGCTGACCATCCGAGGAAATCGATTCAGCGCGTTCCTCGACGGTGTCGACCTCCGAGCCGGCAACGCCGACGTAGCGCAGAATCTGTTCGCGACGAACGACGACTGTGACATCTGCCTGGCGGGCCCCGGGCGCTTCAGCGCGACAGGGAATCGGATCCTCGAGAGCGGAATCGCCGGGATCATCGCGGGCACAGTCATCAGTCTGCCGCTTCCGAGCGCCGTCGAGCCGTATGCTCTCGCCGCAACGAGCGAGACGTGGGCGGAGATCCGGAACAACGAGGTGCGGGACCACCGCCGCATTCCGGTGGGCGTCGGCATCCGGCTGGACGCGTTAGGCGTCGGCGCCCCGAACGTGCACGGCGTCGTCCACGCGGTGATTCAGGACAACCTACTGGTCAACAACCGGTTCGGAATGATGCTGCACGCCGGCTTTCCGGTCGCGGGCACCGACCGAACGAGCAACGTCAATGTGACGTTAGGCGACAATGTGATCCAGCAGAGCTGCCAGGCGAAGCTGCTCGTGGCGCTGTCTCGCCACCAAACGGCGCTGGGGTTGAACGCCAACACGTCTCTCCTCAACTCGACGTACCAGCTGTCGCTCGGCGGGCACGTGGACTGGAACGACGTGTGGTTCGCCCATGCGGCCGGGTTCGGAAACACGCTCATCGTGGACGGGCAGACAATCGCGAACGGGAGCCGGCAGTTCTATAGCGCGGCGGGATGTCCGGGACTCTGAGTACCCGAGCTTGCGTCGCGCCGCCGGAAGCTCGCCTGTCAGGGCACCTCGTTAGGTGCCCTGGCAGTCCCACGGAGTCATTGCTCCTGTCGCAGCTCCCGGAATAACCAGGCCCTCGCGAGCTGCCACTCCCGTTTCACCGTGCGTGGCGAGCGCCCGAGCACGTGCGCTGTCTCATCGACCGTCAGGCCAGCGAAAAACCGCATCTCCACAATCCGCACCTGATCCGGGTCAATGTCCGCAAGGCGCTCGAGCGCCTCGTCGATCGCGAGCACGTCGGCAATGTCGCTCGCTTCGTCCGTCGCGGCTGCGAGTGACACGAACGTCGCTGATCCACCACGCTTCGCGGTGTGCTTCGCGCGGGCGTGATCGACCAGAATCCGTCGCATGAGCCGCGCGGCGATGCCAAAGAAGTGCGCACGATTCGCCCAGCTCGCCCGTCGCTGATCCACGAGCCGCAGATACAGCTCGTGCACGAGAGCAGTGGGATCCAGCGTATGGTCGCCGCGCTCTTGCCGGAGCTGCCGAGCGGCGATTCGGCGGCACTCGTCGTAGATCAACGGAACGAGCGCATCGAACGCCGAACCGTCACCGTCGGACCAGCGTCCGAGTAACGTTGTAATGTCGCCAGGCGATCTCTCCACGGAGTTGGCTACTCCAGCCCGGCACGCACCAGCAGCGCTTGAAAGCGTGGATCGCGTCTGAGCGCCGGCGTGTTCCCATCGACGTTGAAATACGCCACCACGTTGGATCGCTCGGCGAACGCCTTCTCCGCCCACACGACGGCACTGTCGACTTCGGAGAGGGAGGCGTAATGCTCGCGATCGACCACGCGGGCACGAACTCCGTCCTCGATCGCTCGAGCAGCTCTCGCAATGTTGCTCGTGCGGCACGCGTGTCGCCTGCGTGTGCCTGGATGGGGCCCAGGAGCGCGAGGCTGGGCGACGCGCCGTGCATGACCGACACGAGCCGGTGCGCGTGCGCAAGCGCGCTGTCGTGGCGACCCGCCGCGTCGAACGCGCCGGCAAGACGCATGTGCGCCTGGAATGTACGTCGAGTCGAGGCTCAACGTGCGCTGAAGCTGCGCGATGGCCTCGTCGTTGCGGCCCGCGTTGCCAAGCACCCACGCCACGTTCGTATTGACGATGAGTGAGAAGGGGTCGAGCTCTCGCGCAATGAAAACCTGATCGAGGGACTCATCGAACCGGCGGCGCGACATCAACAGGTTCGCGTACCGAGATGCGCGCCATCGAGTAGTTGGGATTCAACTCGATCGCTCGTCGAAACTCCTGCTCGGCCTCCGTCCACCGGAGCTGGTAATGACGGACATACCCAAGAGCAGCGTGCGCCTCCGCCGAATTGGCATCGAGCTGCAAGGCCTTGATCGCCTCGGCGGCGGCACGGGGCCGCATTGCCTGGGGTGAGCTCGTGCCCACCATGACAGTACCAAGCTGATTGAAGCAATCGGCGAGCGCGGCGTGCGCTGGTGCATATGTCGGGTCCAGCTCGACTGCTCGGCTATAGTGCGCGACCGCGCGCTGTAACGATTCGGAGGTGCGTTGATTCCATTCATAACGGCCGGCGAGGTACGCCTCGTAGACATCGGGCCGCACGGCGCGCACGGTGGCGAACCGTTCCTGCGCGGCAGGACGCACGGCGAGCCGCACGGCGAGCGCGAGCGCACGTGCGACATCCGCCTGTAGTGCGAGAACATCGCTCGCATTCCGGTCGTACGTGTCGGACCAGAGTACGCGGCCGCTCTCGGCCTCAATGAGCCGCAGATCGATGACGACACGATCCGGCGCACGCCGCAATGAGCCGTCGAGCAGAACGTTGGCGCCAAGCGAGCGGCCAATGGCCTCCGGAGTCTTTGCGACACGTATCGCGCGGGCAGCCGATACAGGACCGATGATGCGCGCGTCGGTCAACGCGCCAAGCTGCGCCGTCAGTGCCTCCGAGAATCCGACCGCGTAATACGCTCCGCCGGGATTCCCGCTGGCATCGCGAAACGGAAGGATCGCGATCGCTGAAACGCGTACGGGCGACTGCGCGAGCCGACCCGCCACGTACCGGCCAGCAAGAGCGAGCAGCGGCAACAATGCGAGCGTCACGCCGACCACAAGCAACGTTCGACGTCGAACCGTGACGAGTAACCGCCCAACGATCGGCCAGGCACGACGACGGCGGATGGCATCGAGCGCGGCGCGCACATCGCGCGCGCTCTGATAGCGGGCTTTCGGATCCTTGAGGAGACATCGCTCGATCACCAGACGCAGTGCGAGCGGCGTCCGGGAATCCAACGCACTGGGCGGCTCGCTCAGGATGGCGGAGCTGACCTCGTACGGCGTGCGCCCGGTGAACGGCAGCGTGCCACTCACCAGCTCGTGCAGCAGCACACCTAACGCCCAGACGTCGCTGCGCGCGTCCGCCTCGCCACCGAGCAGGACTTCCGGCGCCATGTGACTCAGTGTTCCGGCCAGCGCGCCCTGCACCGTCAGCGATGGCTCGGCGGAAGCGTCGTTCACTGTGGGCAATCGCTTCGCGAGCCCGAAGTCGAGCACGATCGCGCGACCGGTCGCGTCGACGACGACGTTGGAGCTCTTCAGATCGCGGTGAACGATCCCGTGGTCATGGGCGTAGGCGAGGGCGTCCGCGACCTGCGCTCCGAATGCCTAACGTCCGTGGCAGATCGACGCCGCCCGCCTGAATCATCTCGCGGAGTGAGCGACCATCGATGTGCTGCATGACAATGAACGGCCGCTCGCCCGAGGTGTCGACTCCCGAGGTACCGACTTCATCGATGGCGCGCAAATGTTCGGGTGTGAGAGACGCGACGCATGGCGTGCTTCGCGAATCAGGCGTCGCGCCGCCGACGGATCGTGGTCGGCGGTGACGGTCTTGATCGCGACGACCCGGTCGAGGACAGAATGGCGAGCGCAATAGACCTCGCCCATTCCTCCCGCGGCAATGAAATCGATGATCTCGTAGACGCCGAGCCGCGTCCCGGACGCGAGGCGCGACGGTACGGCGTCGGCCCCGGTAAGCAGCGCGGGCGCCGGAGTCTCGCAGAAGGTGCCCGCCGCGTCGTCGCTCGCGAGCAGCGACTCTACTTCGACGCGAAGCTCATCGTCCCCGGCGCATGCGTGCAGGACAAATGCATGGCGGTCTGCGCCCGAACGCTCGATCGCGTCGAGAAAGACCGCCTTGACCTCTGCCCATCGGTCCGGCCGGACGGACTCTGGCATTGGCCCACGATACGGCCGGGCGGGAGTGGCAGCAAGCGGCGGCACGCCGGGGAGCGGCGAGGCCGCTCCCTGGCGAATACTTCACCATTCACCGTCTGATCAGGCAATGTGCAGCTACCGAACGCGTGTCGCGTGGAAGCCGTGCGTCACGCCGCCGACCACGTACGTGCCAACCACATCGCCGCGCGCATTGACGCCGAACGCGCGCGTGGCGGTCGCACCCGGGAAGTCGATCGGCGTGAAACCGGCATCGGTGCGAACGAAGCCGTGGAACGCGAGCGCCGCGTCGCGGAACACGCCGACAATGTCACCACGCGGGTTCACATCCCAGGCGCTCGTGGAGACGCTTCCCGGGACGATGAACATCGTCGTCTCGCCGCTCGCCAGATCGATCACGTAGGACTCGGTCCGATTCGGCGTCACCATCATGTTGGTGTACAAGCCGACGATCAGACGCCCGCTGGGCGAGGCGCCGTTGTTCATCGACGCGAAGATATCCGTCGCCTCCGACGTCTCGTCGCCGCGGATCGTGATTCCACGCATGCTTCCCATCAGGTCGTGGTCGTGCCGGCAGCCAAGGATGGTGCCATCGGGAAGAATGCGTTGCGGGATCTCGTAGAGGTGACCCTCGTAGTGCACGCGGTGGAACGTGCCGTCAGGCGTCCGGCGGTAGCCGTGAAACGCTGCGGCCTCCTCGCTGACGTTCCAGTAGGTCCCGACGACGGTGCCATCGGGTCCGATGCCGCGGGTGTCGGTGTTGTCGGCGGTGGGAAAATCGATCGGCGTAATGATGCCGTTCTGGCGGATGAAGCCGTGCGTTCGGCCGCCAGCCGTGTACCCGCCGGAAATGTCGCCATTGGCATTGATGCCCTGCGGCGATGTAGAGGCGGCGCCCGGGACGTCGATCGTCTCGTACTCGAACGTCGGCGTCTGACGATCCATGCTCGGCGCTCATGGCACGAGCGTCGAGGCTGGCCCGGGCGCGGTGGCATCGGCACATGCAGTTCCAATGAGGCAGACGACGGCGGCCGTGCCGATAGCGGCCCACCACTGCATCACACTCCATGACTGGTGACGCATCATCGAAGGGCTCCGGATGGAAGTTTTGTCGAGGGGTCCACCTGGAGACGCGAGAAAGCGGATGGAACGGGGCCAGCTCCCGGCGGACGGGGGGGCGCAGGGGCCGATCCGAGGATCACGTCGCGCGGCGGACATCGGTGCATCGAGTCGGGCGGGCCGGATCGCCCTCGCCGGCAGCGGGCCGACCGATGGCGATTGGATCAGTCACTGCTGCGGGCAAGAACGGCAGCGGCGGCTCCTGGCTGAAGCGCTGGCGCGGCGGCGACCGTGCGCGATTCGACAAGCGTCAGGGAGACCCTGCCGATCGCGACTCAGCTCGAACATCGCGACGAGGCGAGCCGCGCTCGACCGCGTCGAGCCGAGGTCGACCGCGCGCGTCGTCGCGGACACAGCGAGGGGCATCACGCCACCCGCCTGGCGAGTGCGCGGCGATGATCGGGCGTGATCTGATCTCGGCGCCGGCCGCAGCGTGCGCGAGATCTCGAGGTGCAGCTCGAGCGACGCGGGCGCAGATGACACCGAGCAGGTGAGGCGATGGTGCGTCCGGCCGCGCTGCGCGCGTCGTCGCGCGCGTCGATCCGAAGTCGTGTCGCGCGCCGCAGATCGCGCGATGCTGACGCTGATGTCGCCGCGGTCGCCCGAATCGGTCGCGAGCGGCGTCGTCGAGCCGGCCGCGCGGCGCGAATCGCGCCAGTGCTGGTACTGCAGGGAGAGACGTCCAGGTCGACCGCGGAGGACGCGGAGCGTGGGCCGGCGCCGATCGGGCAAGCCGTCGACTACAGTGAGCCCGTGGCCGATCACGTCTAAGACGAGCCGCGGTCGCTCGAAGAGTCGAGCAAGCAACTGCCCGACGGCGTACAACGCGCCCGACCGGACTCGAGAGACGTGGTCGAGACGCTGGCGCAGTGGATCCGCGCCACTGAGCCAACGCCACGCGAATCAGCAGCGTGGACACCCCGAATCGAACGCGCCGAGTCGGCGCCGCCGGAGTCGCGTTAGGCTCCCGTAGAGCCCGGGCGGCGCGCGCGCGCCAGCGCCGCCCGACGTCGGCAGCAGCGACGCATCCATGCGCGACGACCATGCGTCGCCCGGCCGCACGCCGACGATCACCTCCCATACGGGTCGAGGATCATCGCGTTCCCGGTGCGAATCTCGTCGTCGTCAGCCCGATGCCGTTGCTGAACACCAGGAACATCCCGTTGTCGTGCGCGCGGCTCGGAAGCCAGCGCATGAGCCACGCACGCCCTTGATCCGCAGAGTCCGCACGAATCGCGGCGGATCTCGCGTCGACGCTCCCAGATCGCGGGGTCCACGGCTTCATCGCGCGCGGACTGACCGAGTTGCACCCGCCCGTCTGATGCGGAGCGAGCAGAATCTCGGCGCCGAGCAGCGCGGTGGCACGCGCGTTTCGACAATGTTGTTGTCGTAGCAAATGAGCGCACCGACGCGGCAACCGGCGGGTCGAAGACGGATATCGGCACCTCGGAGAGAAACGGGCCACGAACACGTGCAGCTCCGGGAACCGCAAGCGTGCCGTCGGGCATCGCCACGACGTGGCGTTGAGAAGCGGCATCATCGGCGCGCTCGATCAGCCCGGCCGACCGTCACGCCGTGCTCGCGCGACAGGCGCAGGAGCTCCTCGGTGCACGGTCCATTGGCACAGGCTCGGCGAGCGCCTCGAACGCCTCGCGTGACAGTTTGCGCACGTGCCAGTACCCGGTGAGGCACATCTCCGGGAACGCAATGATCTCGACGCCTTGCGGGCAGCGTCCGCAACGAAATGCCGGACGCGCCGAGATTGTACGCCTTGTCGCCCGGCGCGTGCTGGAACTGAACGGCGGCTACCCGAATGTCGCGCATGGGCCAACGCTAACGGATCGGCTGATGCGAACGCCAGTCGAATCAATGGAAAAAAAAGAAGAAAGGGGCCGATGCATCGTCTAGCGTCAACCGCTCGCTGCGTGGGATTCACGTGCGCGGCTCGCAACGCCGGGATCACCGGGCAGCGACCGCCGGCACCACCAACACCAGCGGCACCACCATGAACGTCGCGGGATCGCGCGGATCCACCGATACAGCAGCGACGCAGCGCGCGGCTCAAGCCCAGGCGCCGGCGAGACCGATCGCAACACCAGTGAAACGGCGACAACCATCTCGCGCGACACGAGCGTCAACAGGTCACGGCCCGTTGCCCGAGTGCCGCGCGATGCGAACTCACGAGTGCGCTGTGCGACGCCGTACGCCACCACGGCGTACACGCCGAGGCCGAGAGCACCAACGCCAGGCCCGCGAAAAGCGCGATCAGCATCGTGTTCGTTCGGCGCGGGAGCATCGACGCACCGATCACCTGCTCCGTCATCCGAACGTTGTACACCGCTTGCGTCGGCGCGACGCGGCAGCATCGCGTCCGTCAATCGGGCCGAGAGCGCGGCGGGCGGCAGCACGCCGCGAACGACGATCGCGGCATTGGGCGGAGCGACGTCGATCGGTCGATACATCTGCGGAGCGGGATCCTTGTCCAACGCGGACTCGCGAACGTCCGCACCACTCCGACGACTGTGATGCGCGTCGTGTCGCGCAGCGTGAAGTACCGTCCAACGGATCGACGCCGGGCCAGTACTGCTCTGCCATCGCGTTGCTGATGACCGCCACTTGCGGGCCGGTCGCATCGCTCGCCGTGAACGTCCGGCCACGAAGCATCGCAATGCCCATCGTCAGGAAATAGCCGCGGCTCGCGAAGAGGAAGCGAGCCATGCGATACTCACCCTGCTTCAGCGGCGGCGCGCCCGGCACATCGACCGTCACCGAATGCCTCCGCCGCCTCGCAACGGCAGGTCGTTCACCGCACCCGCCGCCACGATTCCGGGCTGGCCGGAGAGCCGATCGATCACGCCGTTGATGATGCGACGCCGCTCGACGTCGGAAGTATTCCGTGGGAAGCTCGTCTCCAGCGTCGCGACGTTTTCCGGGTTCATGCCCGTGTTTTCGGCATGAGCCGCTCGAAGCTGCGAAGCATCAGGCCCGCCGCGACGAGCAGCATCGCGGTCAGCCCAACCTCGACGACCACCAGCGCGCGTCGCACGTTGCCGACGCCCGCCGTCGCGCCATGTCCCCCGCCGCGACTTGATGGCCATGGTCGCGTCGCCGCGCGTCGCGCCAATTGCAGGCCACAGGCCGAACACGATCGTCGTCGCGATTGCCAGCGCGGCGGCGAAGGCGAGCACGCGGACATCGAGCTCCGCGGGCGCCACCCCCGCGAGGGTCGGCGGCATCATGGCGCGAAGCATCGTCAGCGCGGCAGGCGAGAGCAGGATGCCGACGATACCGCCGGCGAGCGCCAGCAGCATGCTCTCGGCGAGGAGCTGACGGATGATGCGTGGACGGGTGGCTCCGAGCACCTCGCGCACCGCGATCTCCCGCCGCCTAACGGCTGCATCGGAGAGCAGGAGGTTCGCGACGTTCGCACACGCGATCATCAACAGCAATGCCGTGGCGCCGAAGAGGGTGAGCAGCGCGGAGCGGCGATCGCCGAGCAATTGGCGACGCAGCGGGATGGCGGCCCCGGCGTGGCGCAACTCATCGATAAATTCATTCAGGCGGACGCGATCGTCGCCGCTCGCCGGCTCCGCGACCTGCGCCCACCGCGCGATCACTTGCGCTGCGACTGCCTCGATCGCGACACCCGGTCGCATCCTGGCGATCACGTGCGACGGCAAGAAACCGCGGAACGGCTCGAACGTCGCGAACGTGGTGGGCACCGTCATCGGGATCCAGAGATCGCTCTCGTCCGGAAAGTTGAATCCCGGTGGCATGACGCCGACGACGGGGTATGACTTGCCGTGGAGCGTGATGCTCTTCCCCAGCATCGGGCGATGCGCCGTATCGACGCTGCCACAGCGCCTGGGAGAGGATCACCGCCAGCGGGCCGTTAGGCAAGCCCTCCTCGGCCGCGAAGGTTCGACCGCTGAGCGGAGTCACGCCGAGCGGCGAGAAGAACGTCGTCGTGACAACGCGTCCGTTACTGGCTCCGGTCGATCCGGATACGACAGATTGAGCCCGCCGGATGCATAGGCGGCCGTGCTCGAGAACACATCTGTCATGAGGGCGACGTCGGAGAGGTCGAGTGTCCGACCCTGATTCCGCTCGCCGCGCTCGAGATCGAAGGGGACGCTCACCTGAGTGAGCGTCACGAGCTCGATGGTCACGCGGGAACGGAAGCGATCGCAGCATCGCCGCATCCACCGCGCTGAACACGGCCGTCGTCGCGCCGATGCCGAGCGCGAGGATCCCGATCACTGGTGCACTGAAGCCAGGCCGAGCTCGCAGGCGTCTCGCGGCGAACCGTACGTCCTCGACGGTTCGATCGAGGGTGGCGAGCCCCCACATGTCGAGACTGCGCTCCCCAATGTTGGTGACGTTCCCGAATCGCCGTCGCGCCTCGGCGCTCGCTTGCTCGGCGCTCATTCCCGCGCCGTGCAGCGACTCCGCTCGTAACTCGGTATGGAGACGCATCTCCTCCTCGAGCTCGGACAGGTACTGCTCGCGCCGGATGACGTACCAGAGTCGGCGGAGCAATTCAGCGGATGCTCGTCATTCCGGTGCGGGCTGAAGAATCTGCGCGATCGCGAAGGACACGCGCCGGTACGATTCCTTCTCGCGCGCGAGCTGCTTGCGCCCCGTTGCCGTTAGGCGGTAGTAGCGTGCCCGGCGGTTGTCGCGCGTCTTCCCCCACTGGCCCGACAGCCGGCCCTTGATCAGCATTCGCTGCAGCGCCGGGTAGAGCGAGCCCTCTTCCACCTGGAGGACGCCGGCCGACGCACGCTGAATGGCGTCCGCGATCTCGAAGCCGTGAAGCTCCTCGAGACGAGCGAGCGTCTGAAGGATCAGCATGTCCAGCGTGCCCGGCGGTATCGGATCGCTCATGACGAGGGACGTGACATAGATAGTCTATGTCAGATCCGGCCGCCGCGTCAAGTGTGATCTACGATTGGAATTCCCATCCCGTCGTTAGGCCGCGCGCGCCCGAAACCAACCACCCAGCACCGCGCTCGGGACCATCAGCGTCAACGCTGCCGCCTGGGACCAGACCGCGCCGTGACCGAGCGTCGAGGCAAGCGACGCGGCCGCGCCGGCGGCGAGCAGCGTGGCCATCGCTAGCGCGTGGGCCAACGGTCGACGCCAGCCAGCCAACCCGCACGAGCCGCCGATCGCGGCAAAGGCGACGCAGACGCGATCGCGAGGAGCATGAACGGAACCGGCGCCGGCGCGTGCGCTGCGTGGCCGGACATGCGCAATACGCGAGTGCCAATGCGCGAACACGACATAGCACGAGACCGCACGACGGATCGAAGGATCGCGATCATGAGAGGGACGAGCGCAGCGTCGCCGCACCGGGGGAACGCGACACGAAAACGCAGTGCCCAACACATCACCGTGCGATGATCCTGCGCGGGCGCTATCGCCGCGGCGAGTCAGTGTTGGTGCCGCATAGCGCCATTCACGCCAGCATGGAGACGACCGCGGCACACAGGGCGCTTCCCGCCAGGACGATAGGGATGCCGATCAGGAACCCGCGGAAGTGAAACCAGTGATTCCCGTAGCCGGCCATCCCTTCAGTGCCCGGAAGCACGGCGAAACGCGGCTGCCAGTGGACCAGCCCCAAATCGAGCACCAACCAGTCGAGAAGATTGAAGGTCCCGAACATGATGGCGAAGTGCACAAATGCCGCCGCAAAGGTCACGTCGCGCGCAACGACGGCTGGGAACGACTCGAACGACCACGCCACGACACCGAGGATCACCGCGAGGAAAGCCACCGCGACGAACACGCGCTGGCGCTTGGTGCGCTCACTCATTGGTCCCCATCTGGCGCGGATATCAGGTGGGTAGTCGTTGAGCATGATTTCAGGGTTCGCTCGCAGCACCACGAGCAGCAGCCCAAAGAGAACGGCGCTCAGCACCAAGCCGAATTCGAGCGCGTGCGTGACGATCGGCCGCATGAGATCGATCCTTTTTACATGATCTTTTAACGTCCAAACGTGGAGGATGGTGTTGACGCAATCCGCTTCGCAGCGCCGTCAGCTACAACTCCTCGTTAGGGCGCCAGAGCGCGGATGCTCCAGAAGCGCCGCGGGCTTCGAGAGCGTTTGACGTCATCCGTGCAGCTCGAGCGCAGCCGCGAAACACGCGTGAGGTGCCACGACCTGACGAGCACGCATGTCAGTCAGCGCACGGTCAATGACCTGTTGAATGAATTCGCGCTTTGGTGCGAACGCGGACTTCGGATCCGACACCTTCTGGACAATACGAAGTCGTCCGCCGTCAGCGCTGACGATGTCGACTCGGGTGGCAATGGTGGTCAGCATCATCATCGCAAACGACTCCGTCCAATCGTCCTCCGGTCGCCACGTGGAGAACACAGTGGTGAAGCTCGAGGGGCCGAGCTGCTCGAGAAACGTCGAGATTCCCTCGCGGGGCGCAGGCTGCCAGTTCGCGATCTCATGGACGCCGGCATCCCACACCGTTCCCTGCTTTTCCATAGCCGTGCGCATCGCCACGCGCGCACTGACATTGCCGTCAAAATCGAGCGTGCGCACCACCTGTACACCAGGTTCCCGGGCGACCGCGCCGTGCCAGCCAGTCGAGTCGCTGTATCCAGGTGAGATCCAGCTCAGGAATCCGAATTCCCCGGGCTCGAACGCTTTGTTCGATGGCTGCCGTCGCACCACGGCCGCGGTAGTCGTAAGCCAGGACATGTGCGACTTCGTGCGCGAGGAGATGAAACAGCACGTCGCTCGAGCTCTGGAGATCGGATTCTACCCGAGGCAGCGTTGGGTCATTGCCCGGTCGGTCGATGGATGCGCCGGTCCACCAATGTTGTGTCCAGCCGCTGGCCCAATCGATGTAGCCCACCTTCCTCTCGAGCAGCCCTCGCCGGACGCCGATGGTTCGGTACTCGCGCTGTGTTTGGGGATCGGTGGTGATCCTGAAATCCGCGTTCCAGATGAGCTGGTCGTCGAGATAGATCCGGTCGAGCGAGCAGAGGTAGGCTTTCACAATGGGCGGGGCGGCGCGGTAGACGTCGAACAACGGCTGGACATACGTCGGGCGATCCACCCGCGATTCGCACGTGTCAGCCGGACTGTACGTTCGAGCGCCGATCGTGAGGCAGATCTTTCGTTCCAAAACATCCAACGCTCTCAGCGTGTCGGTATTCTGCGCGGTGCTCGGAGCGCGTGAGACGGCGCATGAGGATGCGGAGATCATCCAGGCCAAGGACAGGCTGGTAGCCCGAACGTATCCGGCCACTCGTCGAAGCCCGACGTGGTTGCAATGACGCGATGGTTCCAGTGACGCGTTCATGGATCCGCTCAATTCGGAACACTTCTCAGTAGTCGCCCTAACGCATGAAGTTCACCTGCACGCGTGGCTTTCCTGGTCCCCAAAGTCGCCGATGGCTTCGCTCGGCAAGACGACTCGAAACGTGGTTCCTTCGACTGCGGTTGATCGAACCTCGATCTGCCCTCCGTGCCGGCGGATCACTTCATTTGAGATGTAGAGACCCAGGCCGAGACCCGCCGGGCTCCGACTCGAACGCTCGCCCATGCGGAACGGGTTGAAGAGCGCGGACTGAAGTTCTTGCGGAATGGGTGGGCCTTCGTTGTGCACCTGGACCCACACACGGAAGTCCTCGGCGCCCGCGGTCACCGTGACCGGCTTGTCCGGATCGCCGTGGGCGAGCGCATTCCCTATGAGGTTCGAAAACACCTGCTCGAGGCGGTCGCGATCCCAGGCGCCGCGCAGCTTAGGACACTGCAGCTGAATCGTCGCGGCCGGACGGGCCATTCGCAACTCGTCCACGATCGGTACGAGCGCTTCGCGCAGATCCATCGGCGCGAAGACGAGCTCCAGGCCACCCCCGAGACGACTGCGGGTGAAATCGAGGATCTGTTCGATCATGCGGGACATGCGACGCGAGCTGGCCTGCAGACTCGTTAGGTCTTCGAGGAATTCGGGATTCTTGCTCTCCCTGCGCAGCACTGCGAGGCGTACCTCGATCGAAGCCAGCGGTTGACGCAGGTCGTGCCCCACGATGGCGATGAGCCGTTCCCGAAGCTCCGACGCGTCTTCGGCGCGTTCTCTCTCCTTCTTGGCCGTATGGAAGAGCTCCGCGTTATGCATCGCTGTGGATGCGCGCCGTGCCAACTCTTCCGCAAAGACCAGGTCATGCTCGTTGTAGCCTCTCGTCTCGGTCGTCGCGAAGACGATCACGGCGAAGGGACTCCCCGCGATTGTGATCGGAACGTGGATCGTCGAGGAGATGGCAAATCTCAGAATCAGCAACGCCGACTCATCGTCCACGTCCTGTCCACGAAGCTCCTCTCGCGCCGTCTTGGAATGAAGCTCGGAGCGCCCCGTTCGCATCACGCGGCGGCTGGGAGCGGCCGCTCGATAGGCGCCGTTGACCTGGAGCTCGCGAATGGCAGCGAGCATCTCCGGGTTGCCTGCGTGGAAGAAGCCGAGGCGAGGCTCGCCCTCAGAATCCCTCACATGGATCACCACGCTGTTCGCAAAGTTGGGGACGGCCATGCGAGTGATGGTGAACAGGATCTGGTCCGAATCGAGCGATTCCGCCAAGAGGCGGGAGGCATCGGCGAGAATTGCCATGCGCCGCTCAGCGTGTTTTTGCTCGGTGATGTCGCGCGTGACTTTGGCGAAACCACGTAGACGGCCCGACTTGTCGTGCAGCGCCGTCACAACCACGTACGCCCAGAAACGCGACCCGTCCTTGCGCACACGCAGACCCTCGTCCGTCGCGACACCCTGCTCGGCCGCCCGTCGCAACATCCGGCTCGGCGCTCCAGCGATCACGTCCTCCGGAACATAGAAGCGGTCGAATGACTGGCCGATGATCTCGTCGGCACGATAGCCCTTGATACGCTCGGCACCCGCGTTCCACGTCATGACGTGTCCATCGAGGTCGAGAAAGAAGATCGCGTAGTCGCGCACTTCGGCGACCAGCAAGCGAAACTTCTCCTCGCTCTCGCGCAGCACTCGCTCTGCCTCGTGCCGTTCGGCCTCACGCTGCTCCTCGGCGAGGCGGCGTTCACTCAGATCTCGGGTAACTTTTGCGAACCCAACCAGCGCTCCCGATTCATTGCGGATCGCCGTAATAATGACGCTCGCCCAGAACCGAGTACCATCTTTGCGGACTCGCCAGTTCTCTTCTTCATATCGTCCGTCGCGCAGAGCGGCTTCCAGCAGTTGCTTCGGATGCCCGGCCTTCCGGTCCTCTTCCGTATAGAACACCGAGAGGTCCTTGCCGATGATTTCTTCGCGCTTGTACCCCTTGAGTCGCTCCGCACCGCTATTCCATGTGGTGACACGGCCACTCTCATCGAGCATGAAGATCGCGTAGTCCTTGACGCCCTCGACGAGAATCTTGAACTCCTCGGCCCCTTTACGCCTCGCTCGCTCATCAGCGAGAGTCCCTTCCATCTGATGGGTGTAGAAGGCGATCTCGATGGTCGCTCGGAGCTCGCGTTCGTTGAACGGCTTGACCAGGTAACCAAAGGGCGTCGTCTTCTTCGCGCGGAGGATGGTCTCCTCGTCCGCGTAGGCCGTCAGGTAGACCACAGGCACTTCGAACCGATCGCGGATGATCTCGGCAGCCTGGATGCCATCCATCTCTCCGCGTAGACGGACGTCCATGAGGACGAGCTCAGGCCGCACCTGCTCTGACCTGCTGATCGCATCCTCTCCCGACGCGACGTTGCCCACCACCACGTAGCCGAGCTTCTTCAACGTGTTCTCGAGGTCCGCAGCGATCAGCCGCTGGTCCTCGACGATCAGAATGCGGCGGCCGGCTTCGCTCATGAATGCGTTCCGGGTGTGAAGCGGAGGATGAATTTCGTGCCTCCCTCACGCTCGAGGTCAATTGTGCCGCCGACCTGTTCGGTGAAGATGGCCACCAGTTTCAAACCCAGAGTGCTCGCGCTGTGGACATCGAGGTTGGCGGGAATTCCAACACCGTTGTCGGCGACCTCGAGAACGACGTCGCTCCCGGCGGAACGGAGGGTCACTTCGACTCGACCCTGTCGGCGCCCCGGAAAAGCGTGCTTGAGTGAATTCGAGACCAGTTCGTTGACGATCAATCCGCACGAGATCGCGGCGTCTACACCGAGGGGAATGTCCTCGGTATGAACCGCAAGGACGATGTCGTCTGGATTCACGCCGTAAGTGGCGAACGAGTCGTGTGCGAGTCCCTTGAGGTACTCAGCGATCTCGACCCGGCCGAGGTCTCTCGACTGATAGAGCTTTTCATGGAAGAGAGCGATGGACCGGACACGATTCTGGCTCTCCTTGAAAAGTCCGATGGCCTTCGTGTCGGAGAGTTGATCCATCTGCAGGTTGAGCATGCTGGAGACAACCTGGAGGTTGTTCTTCACTCGATGGTGGATCTCCTTGAGCAGAACCTCCTTCTCCTGCAGTGACGCGCGAAGTTTTGTCTCGACGCGCTTCCGGTCCGAGATGTCCCGGATGGCCGCCGACACGAGCACACCCTCTTCGGTGTCGATCGGACTGAGGCTGATCTCGACCGGGAACTCACTGCCGTCGCTGCGCAGGCCGAACAACTCCAACCCGGACCCCATCGGCCGCACCCGCGGGTCGCCGAAAAACCCTCCTCGATGGTCACTGTGCCGACCCCGAAAGCGCTCGGGCACCAATGTCTCGACTGGCATACCCAGGAGATCCTCGCGCGCGTACTTGAAGAGCCGCTCTGCTTGCGTGTTGAGGATGACCATCTTGCCGTCGCGATTGACGACGACGATCGCGTCGGGCGCAGCTTCGAGGAAACCGCGAAACCTCTCCTCGACCCTTCTGCGTGCCGTGGTGTCTCGGATGATGCTGATGACGAGCGTCCCGGTCTCGGTCTTCAGCGGGCTCAGGCTGATTTCGACGGTGAACTCGCTGCCATCCTTGCGCCGCCCCCAGAGCTCTCTGCCTTCCCCCATGGGACGGGTGTGGGGCTCGTGAAAATAGTCGTCGCGATACCCCGCGTGGCGCTCGCCAAAACGCTGGGGAACCAGTCCCTCGATCGGCATCCCGAGCAACTCTTGACGGGAGTAACCGAACAAGCGCCCGGCGAGCTGGTTGACGATGACGATATGTCCTGACCAATCGACGACGACGATCGCGTCGGGTGCCGCTTCAAGGAACCCTTCGAGCGGCATTGGGCTCGAAAGTCCGAGGGTGGCCAGGTACGCACGATGGTCACTCATCATCTTGGCCGCGGGTGATCACGCCGAGTCTCTCACAAGTCTCGAGCACTACCACCGTCTCCGTATCGTTGAGATTGGTAGGCCAATGGCTCGCGTTCGACAGACTCACCCTCGGAACGCGAAGCGATTCGGAGGATGAACCGATCTTCACACCTGTCAGAGGAAATTCTTGCGCTCGTTACTCACGTTATGCGAGCGCGGCAAGCGAGGCCACCCTCAATCTGTCGTCGAGTCGCTGCATCATCACCACCCACCGACATCACCACCCGCAGGCGATAGCGGTGGCAGCGCCGTCGCCGCGGACGGCACGACCGCGCGCGAGGCGGAGCTCAAAGGCCATCAGCGACGTGAAGGTCAAGACCGACCAGGTCGATGCACGGATGCTCGCGCAGCTCTTGCGCGTCGGCCTGATCCCCGAGGCCCAGATCCGGCAGGAGCACCGGCGCCTCGCCGCCACCAGCGAAATCGTCTGTCAGGTTCATGCAACGTTAGGCATCGCGGCGCGGAGAACGTCGGCGAATGGCTCGCGCGGCGCGTGGGTCAGGGCCTCGTCCCGCCTTCTTGCCCTTCAGGATGCGAATAGGCACTTTGCCATGCAAAGTAGGCGCGCGAGTATTCGCGGGATGCAGGCGGCGAGGCAGGACCCCCAATGGCATGGGAGGTAGGCATGAAGAAGTGGTTGAGACGCCTCCGTGGCGCCATTGGGATGGGATTGACCTGGGCAGCAGCTTGGGGCGGCGCCGGCGCGATCGTGATGCTGGAATTTCTGCTGGTAACCGGTAGTCGTCCCGACGCCCCCTTCCCCCTCATGTTCGGCGCCTTCGGATTTGTCGCTGGCGTCATTTTCTCAGGAGTGCTGGGTCTTGTTGAGGGCCGTCGTCGGTTTGATCAGAATGTCCCTTCCACGCTTTGCAGCATGGGGGGCAGCCGGGGGTTTCTTGCTCTCCGCGACGTTTGTCCTGGCCGTCTCGCTTGCAGGGGACCCCGCATTCCTATGGAACCTGGTGGTAGTGGGCCCTGTTTTCGCGGTTGCCGCCGCGGGCTCTGCGGCTGGTTCGTTGGCCCTGGCTAGAAGGGCGCAGGACCGAGAGTTGCTCGAGACAATTGAGGACGTGACCGCGCGGCGGCTTTCCGAAGGAGAGGCGCGAAAGGTGCTGCGAAACGGCCACTGACCTCGCCATGTGGATCCGGTTCGCATGCCTGGAGAACGTGCCGGTGGTGTGCCGGTAGCCCGAGCGATGCCTAACGCCTCACGTTGAGCTGCAAGGGCAGCTCAACGTGAGGCGTTAGGTCGCGGGGTGGTGCAGAATCAACCGCCGAGGACTTCCACCTGTTCGTACACCTCGAACCGCGGCACCCCCAGCACGCCCGCGGCAACCATCTTTTCGCCGAGCTCGGGGTTCGACTTGAATGCCTGCGCGTCCGTGAGTGCGTTCCACCCGGACACGATGAGCACGTCGTTCGCGTCGTCCGTGGCGCGGTTCACGCGCGCGAATCGCGCGCCGGCCGCGGTCGGCGGGAAGGTGTCGTACACCGTCTTCCACGCGTCGAAGTCACGCACCTTGTGCCTGATCGCCATGACAATCATTGCTTCATCCTCGGTGTGGGGTAAAGCGATGGCGGGCGCCGTGGCCGGGTAGAGATTGCGCCGTACGAAGTCCTCGATCGTGCCGTACGTGAAGCCTGGGATGGTGTCGATGATCTCGAGCGGGTCGCCGAGGAACGTTTCGCTCTTGAAGTAGTCGTACAGCTCGGCGTACAGCTCCTTGTGCACGTCGGAGATCGGATAGCTCTCCACCGCGGCCCGGGTGCCGCTGGTGGATTCCTGGTAGCCGATCTCGCGTCCGGTTACCGACTGCACAGCGCGGCAGATCGCCGCGGCGGTCACACCGCCAGGCTGATGAATGTCGAACGCGCGGTTACGGTCGAGCGCCTAACGCGATGAGCGCCACGGCTGCTCGCGCCACGTCGTCGACGTCCGTCGCTGCCCAGACCATGTCCGCCGGCCACGGCATGCTGAACATCCCCTGGTCCAGCCAGGGCTTGGCGGCGAACAGGTTTTGCAGATACCACGCCGGCCGAAGAATGGAGAAGGGCACTGCCGGAGTCGCGGAGCGCGGCTTCGAGCGGCGTCTTGTTGTCGAGGAATGCGCGCGCCTGTGTTGCCGCGATTGGCACGCAGGGCCGTGTGCATCACGATGTGCTTCACGCCTGCGCGCGCGGCCGCGCTGATCACGTTGCGCACCACCGCCTGCTCATCGTCCAGTGGATTCGCGCCGCCCTCGGGAGTTGTGAGGTACACGACGTCGGCACCTGCCACCGCGGCGTCCGCCGCCGCCTCGTTCCGGAGGTCGACTGCCAGCACGCGAAAGCGCGCACCGTTTCCAGGGTTCCTTGCGAGACCGACGACCTCGTGACCTGCGTCAGCGAGTGCGTTCGCGACGCGCGATCCGATCGTTCCGGTCACTCCGACCACGGCGACGGTGTGCGCGCGAGTCCTGGCAGCGCCGTCGCGGCACCTGTCCGCCTACCGACGCGCGAGACCGCGTCCTGACGAGGGATGCGTGCCGCGATGGGTCTTCGCGTCCGGTCCGGAACGACGCGCGGCTTCGCCAACTGCAACGCGTCGTTGCTGCGTCACGTCGACTGCTTGGGCGCCGGATCCGCGACGTACTTCTGCAGCGGAGATCGGTCGCCGACGAACCACAAATGCCCGAACGGGTCCACGAAGGTCCCCTGGCGATGGCGTCCCCAGGGCATGTCGTGCACCGCCACCGGGTACGTCCGGCCTCTCGCACCAGCGGCCACCGCCCGATCGATGAAGGCGTCGGGATCATCGCAAAACAATTCGACACGAACCGACGGCATCCCGAGCCGAGCCGGGTAGTCCCAGCCGTTGTTCGACGGCTCACCGAGAAAGAGTGGCGCGCCGGCGATCGACAGGCCAATGACCGAGCCCAGGTTCCACAACTCCTCAGCGCCCAGCGCCTCGCGGTACCACGCCGCCGCTGCGCGAGCGTCAGGGACCGCGAGCATTACCGACACGATCGCAGTGCCAGGATCAACCATGGGCTTCGCTCCGTGCACGTTGTTCTGCCTTCGTCTGCGACAAGGGACATCATCAGTTCGTGCTGGACTTCTCACTATTGTGTCGCTGCCTAACGCGAGTGCGAGACGGGAACGGCGGCGCGCAGGGTATCGAGCATCTCGCGGACCGACTGGATCACGAGATCGGGCTGGTCACGCTGGATGTAGTGCGTGCTTCGCTCGGCAAGGATCCACCTGCCGCGCGTCGACCGTGCCACGATCTCCTTGTGCATCGCGACCCACTCGCGGTGGAGGGCATCGGCGACCTCCGGTGTGACGCCGGGGACTGACATCTTGCCGGCCGTGAGCGCCGTGAGGGGAAGCGCACCAAAAGGCCTTACGTCCTTCTTCACCTCGGCAAAGAACGCCGGCAGTGAGTTCATTAGCTCCGCGGTGTTGTGCATTGCGGCGTCGCTCGTGGTGCGAGCGACCACGATGGCCGACGTCGTGTCCGTGATTTGCGCCTGCGCGACGACACGATCGATGCCGAGAAAATGGAGAGTGGGGATGGCCTTGACGACGAGTTGGGTCCACGACGGTATTCCCTTCATCCGAGCGAGTTGATCCTCGTGCGATCCGTCAACGAGGACCAGACCGGCGACCTCTCCCGGATAGTGCACCGCGTAATGCCGAATGATCGGCCCGCCGAGCGAGTGTCCGACTAGAAGGTAGGGACCCGGTTCGCCGGACTTGGCGAGCAGCGTGTGTAGGTCTTCGACCATCGCGGTCGGCATGAGCGGGACGCGCGGCTGGGTCGCTCCATCCGGTGCCCGCGCGATCGTAGGCGCAGGTGCGGCTGAGGGCCGAGAGCTGCGGCAGCACGGAGTACCACGAGGAAAGTCCGAAGTCTCCCGCCCCTGCCTCGAGTACCACGGTTGGTGTCCCGCTACCGACGCAATAGATGTGCAGCGATCGGCCCGGCTCGACCTCGACGAGCCGACCGGGTGCGTGCCACCGAGCGTCGTCGCGCCGATGGAGGACGCGCGCGTACACCGCGGTTCCAACCAGTGCGAGCGCGAGGCAGATGGCGCCCCATTTGAGGACCTGCAACGTCAGACGAATGAGCGTTCTCATGGTCGAGTCCCCGGCAACGATTCGTTAGGCGCCGGCGCGGTATCCCAACCGCCCGTTTGCTCGCGGCAATGCGACTGCGCTCATGCGGGGCGCTTCACCTGAGCTCCTCGGCCAGCCCGATGAGAAGTCCTTCGGGACCGCGGATGTAGCAGAGCCGATACGCCTCTTCGTACTGAACCACTTCGCCGACGAGTTGCGCGCCACGCTCGCGGAGCCTGGCGAGCGTCTCATCGATATCGTCCACAGTGAACATGACGCGCAGGTACCCGAGAGCGTTCACCGGGGCGTTCCGGTGATCGGCGACGACAGGCGGGGTGAGGAATCGCGAAAGCTCGAGCCGACTGTGGCCGTCCGGGGTGACCAGCATGGCGATCTCGACGCGCTGGGACCCCAGTCCGGTGACGCGCCCGGCCCACTCTCCTTCGATCGTGGCTCGCCCTTCGAGTCTCAGGCCAAGCTCGGCGAAGAATGAGATGGCCGCGTCGAGGGATTCTACCACGATGCCTACGTTGTCCATCCGCTTGAGCGTCATACCATCTCCTTTCGTTCCAGAAGCTACTGCGGCACCACCTGCCCACCGGGGCAACATCCCAACGTTGCGCGCCCGACTCGGCACGACTGAATTTCCTATCCCGACATTCCTCTGGATTACTGATGATTCATTCGACCAGCGCCCATCCTTGGCGGCGCGCGCACAACCTGCTGGCTGCCGTAGCGACCATCCTCGGCGCGCGGGGCTTGCCCGCGCAGGGCCTGCCCGCGCCGGTGGTGTTTCATGTGAGCTTGGGCCAAGCCTCGGCGACGCCGGTCTCCGGCCGCCTGCTGATCTTCGCCAAGTTGCTCGCTCCCGGCGACAAGAGGCCCGTCGCGAGGGTCGACATGGACCAGATCGATACCCACGCGACTGCCATCGCCGCTCAGGAGGTGGCGCGCCTCGCGCCCGGCGCCACGGTAGATCTCGACGCCGACATTTCGGCCTTCCCGACGCCATTCTCGCAGCTCGAGCCCGGACACTACGCCGTGCAGGCGGTGCTCGATCGCGACCACAGCTACAACTACACCTCACGCGGCCCCGGCGATCTCGTGAGCGGTGTCGTCGAGATGGACCTGCCCGGCGACGCATCCCAGCCTCTGTCGCTCGCGACCATCGTCCCCGAATCTGATCCACTTCAGCCACTGTCCAACGTGCCGGCGGCGATGAGGGAGGTGTATCCGGCGGCCAAGGCCGACATCCACACGATCGACTTCGTCAGCCCGGCCCTCAGCAACTTCTGGGGTCGGCCCATCACGATGCATGGCTGGGTAGTGACGCCGCCGGACTACGCGGCCCATCCCGGCCAGCGCTATCCAGCGGTCTACTACACTCAGGGCTTCGGCGGCTCGTTGCGCTCCCTGCACGACGTCGGCGTCGCCCGCTGGAATGAGATGAAGACGGGGAAGGCACCATCGATGATCTGGGTGGGGATCGATCAGTCGAGTCCCAGCGGCACGAGCGAATTCGTCAACAGTGTCAACAACGGACCGTGGGGCCAGGCGTTGACGGCGGAGCTCATTCCAGATCTCGAACGACACTACCGCATGGATGCCAAGCCTTCCGGCCGCTTCGTTACAGGACACTCGTCAGGCGGATGGGCGGCGCTGTGGCTCCAGGTGAACTATCCCAAACTGTTTGGTGGCGCGTGGCCAACGTCGCCCGACCCGAGCGACTTCCACAACTTCTTAGGCGTCGACCTCTACGCCGCGGGCGCGAACGTCTATCGCAAACCCGATGGCTCGCCTTGGCCGCTGGCGCAGGACAAGGGCCAGATGCTGGTCTCTATCGAGGACTACACGCGTCGAGAAGTCGTGGTCGGTGCGTACGGTGGCCAGCTCGCCTCGTTCGAGTGGGTGTTCTCCCCGCGCGGCGCAGACGGACTCCCCGTCCCGCTGTTCGATCGCACGACAGGAGCGGTGGATGCGATCGTGATGTCGTATTGGAAGGATCACTACGACGTTGCCGAGGGACTCCGTCGGCACTGGCCGGAGCTCAAGCGAGATCTCGATGGCAAGATCCATCTGACCGTGGGTTCAGCCGACACCTTCTATCTCGACGGTGCGGCGCACCTGCTGGAAGCAACGATGAAGGGGCTCGGCGCCAGGACTGACTTCCGCTACGTCGAAGGGCGCGGCCATTTCGACCTCTACGCCGTTGGCGACGACCCTAGGGGCCTGTACAAGGTCATCGCCTGGGAGATGTACGCGCTCGCCCGGCCGGGGTCGAAGCCGCCACACGTCAGCGCCGCTCCGCTGCCTGCGCCGGCGCGGGGCGGCATGCCAGCGCTCCGTTTCCCACAATAGTTTGCTGCTGCCTAACGCCAAGAGTTACGCATCGGTGTGCGCAAGCGCCACCGCCTTTCGGTGTTCATAGTCGATCGCCGATGAGGGCCGTCGATATTCGGCTTGCGACCGCCGTCACGGCTTCCTCGACGGTGCAGCCGCCTCTGGCAACGGTACCGTCGAGTGAAACATCAGACGTGTATAGGGCCAGGTACCATCCGATTGCCGCCGGTGAATCTCAAGAAAGGTTCCGTGGTCTGTCGCCGCCGACCCGTCCGGCATCACCATTGTGAGCTCATACGTTCCACGATCGTAGGCCAGATCGCCGTGACCGGTGACCTCTTCCACGTTGGCAGTGAAGCCCGTGAGTTTCGGTAACGTCTTGACCCATGCGATGGCGGCGGCACGACCGGAAAGAGGTGGCATGTTCGCCGGCGATACAATGACATCCGACGTGAGCGTGTTGCCCCATGCATCCCAATCCGCAGCAAGCCCCGCTTGACGGTACTTCTCGATTTCAGCCTTGACCGCGTCTTTGTCGGCCTGGGATAGATCGGAGGTCGTACTGGCGCAGCCAGTGAGGATCGCAACCAGCGTGGCGCTCATGATCCTTCGCTTCACGCTCGGCATTGTCAGCCTCCCTCGACGGTTGTGAGAAAGTGAGCACGTCTACTTCTTCGCGGGGACCGGAGGCGGCGTGGGAAGTGGGACGTCAGAGTTGAAGACGTCGCGGATGATCTTCCAGTTCCCGTCGGCCTGCTTGCGCCAGACCTCGATATACTTCCCGCGAGTCGGGAGCTTGGGGCTGACCTGGTATCATCAGTACCCACGAGTACTTCCCATCGGCGAGAATCTGCGAAGGGCCCAGCCGCGACCAGGAATAGACGTCAGGGCCCTTTGGGCAGAGCGGTCGGCGGCCGATCTCGCTCGAGCAACTGCTCTACGAAGGAGAGCTTCTCCTCGAGCTCTCCCAACCGGATCTGAGACTCGGCAAGCGCCTCACGCGTGCGATCGAGCTCCTCCATTGCGGAGACGGTCGGGCTGGAGTCGGCCTGTACATAGGCCGTGTACAGCGCGCGGGGTGCATCCACGTAGAGTTCCGTATACCCGCAGGCACAGCACACTCGCGCGGTGAGATTGACGCGCTCGGGGCGCTTGAAGAGAATGGCATTCGGCCGACGCTGTACCTCGACCTGGAGGTCATAGCGCATGTTGTCGTCGCCTCGCTCGGCGACGCGCGCTCGCGGGATCACTTCGTCGGAGCCACACCGGGGACAGAGCAAAGGGTCAGGCATACCCGCTCCTGTCTGATGGGACGAGGGGTCAGTGCAGCAAGACCGAACCGCATAACGCCGTAGCTCAGCTGCAGCCGAGTTCAATAAGAGCGCGGGCGAAGCCGGCGCAACTCCATAAGTCGGCGGTCAGTTGCAGCGTTCGTTATACGGCACCGAAGATGGACTAGCCTTGGTCTTCGCGAAGCAATTCCCAAAATGCACGCGGGTCAAGTATCCGCACGGGGAGCGAATCGTTGACGTCGAGCAGGTCCCGATCGCCAGTGACGAGCACGTCGGCGTTGCCCGCTACGGCCGTGGCCACAATCCAGCGATCCGCGGGGTCTCGAATGGCCGCCGACGCCGGTTTATCCGGCTTCGGGATCGATGGGAACGGCGCGAAGACGGTCTCGATGGACTCAATCCGATCCGCCGGTAACTTGAACTTCGTCGCCAGCACCCGGCGAAGTTCAGCCAGGATGACGTCGCCGAAAACGAGATCGTGCTCAGCGAGAACGGAGCGCAGCACGTCGGCGCACAGGCCGCGCGTGGCGAACGCGGCGACGAGCACGTTCGTGTCGAGGCAGACTCTCACGACACCGCGTCGAAGATATCCTCGTCGGTGAGGTAGCCGCGCGCTTCGGCGAAAGGCATGACGGATCGACGCGCGTCTTCGAACTGCAGAATGGCGAGTTGGCGGCGCAGAGCGTCGCGTGCGATATCACTGCGTGAGCGCCCAGAGCGCTTCGCGAGCGCGGCGAGCTGGCGCTCGAGCGCGCGGTCCAGGCGGATAGTGAGCGCGGAGCTCTTCATGTATGACAATGTAAGACAGCGTTGCGAGATCGGCAACTCGGGCCGACGTGGACCTGCAGAGGAACAATGCGTGCCGTATAACGCCCCTGCGAGCGAGTCAAACCAAATGCGAGCGAAGCGAGCTTCAGCAGATCGCTCGTCTGCGTCAGCGCACGTTAGGCATTGCACCGTGGGCGCGTATTGCCATCCGCGACAAAGCGGGAACGATTCAGCAATTTCCATCGAAGCGGCTGATCAGCTCACGGCGGAGAAGCGAGCAGTGCTTCGGTGCGCGGCGCGTGCAGGCCATGAACAAAGAACGCCGTCCGAACGGCTCTTTGGTATCCCCGGTCCTGCTCGAGCCGATGCCCCCCGAGTACGGCCAGAAAACGGCCGTCGGGATAAGCCGTGGCGATCGCCCGCCCTATCTCGGGAGAGAACACAACGTCGTCAAGGCCCGAAATCACCAAGACCTCGCCCTGATAGCGGCTGCGATCAATCCGGAGTTCCGGAACTGCCACATCTGCGGCGAGGTACTCCTCCAGGAGTTTCGATGTCCAGGTATACATCAGGGATACGTCAGGGCGTGACGTCGCGCCATACCGCTGGAGATCGGCCCCAAGCAACTCATACATCCGGACTTTGGCGGCGTCCGCGGCCGGTGCGTCAAGAATGATGCTACTGAGCGACCAGCTCAGGCTCGGGTGCAGCCGGTACCAGACATACGGAAACGGGTTGTGGCCAAGTAGGCCTCGAATCACCTGCCGCTGGGCCACGCGGCCCTCCTTCCCTTCGCGCCCGAGCTGAAAGAGCAGGTAGGTCAGACTCGCAGGGGAGACGCTGCGAGTCCGGAGCACGTTGCCCAAATCGGCAGCAGAGCTAGAATCGAATTCGGCGAAACGGCGAGCGTAATCCCAGCCCTGTTCTCGCGCGAGATCCGGGGCTCCGGTGGATGCGAGCAAGACCCGCGACACGTGCTCCCCGTATCGTTGCAGGTATTGCTGGGCGAGCACTCCGGCGCCGGAGGCAGCGAAGATCATGATGCGTCCGTCCGGCGGGAGCAATCGCTGCTCGACCATATCGCGGCGCACGCGCTCAATGTCCTCCACTCGTTGAGCGGATCCGTACAGGTTCATCGCGCTGGCGGAGATCGACCTTGCCCGCTGGGTAGACTTCGGGGAACAGTGTTGGACTGTGTCCCCGATGACCTATGAGCACATAGGAGAGCCCGGGGAGCTCCGCCTCGAAGAAGGAAAAGTCCGGAGTGGGGCCGACTAACTCCATCTGTCCGTCGGTGAGGAAGAAGACCACCGACGCACCGGACTGAAAGTGCGGACTGAGGATGTAGAAGGCGCGAAAGAGGGCGCTTGACGAATCCTCATAATCCAGCGGGAAGTTCAGGTAACGATGTCGCGCATTGGCGGGCATCTCGGGGTAGAACGCGCCGAGCGCCAGTCGAGAAATGGGAGGCTTTCGGATCGCGCGAAAAGCGGCGTAACCGACTGATCCGCCCACGAGTGCGGTCAGTCCAAGGAGTGTAAGCAGGACGCGTGTCAACGAGCGTCGCCATGATCGTCGCTTCACTATGCCGCTCCCTACGGGGGTTATGGTAGCCTAACCGTATTGCGCAAAGGCGTATGGTTACAACGACAGAGGCCCCGATCAACGCGACACAACGCAAGCGGATCGTCGGAATCGGTGTTGCGACGCTGCTGATACTCGCCATCGTGATTGCCGACCTCGCGACGGGTGGCCGCCCCGACCCGCCGACGCTGCGCGCCGCGGCGACGTTGCTTGATGGCGCCTGGCGATTTCGTCCGGGCGATAACCCGCACTGGGCGGACCCCAATACGGACGACAGTGACTGGGAGACGATCGATATGACCGCCTCGCCGGGCAGCCACGACGGCGATGTGGGGCTGCCCGATTACGTCGCTGGCTGGATGGCGCACGGTCATTCCGGCTATCACGGCTACGCCTGGTACCGGCGCGCGGTGATGGTGCCGGCAGATCACGCGTCGTGGGACATCCTCGGGCCGACCCTTGTCGACCACGGCTACGAGCTCTATTGGAACGGTCAGTTGTTAGGCGGGTCTGGCCGGCTCGGCGCGATCCCGCGCGTTGTCGGCACACGACCGCTGCGATTTGCGCTTCCCGCCGATGCAGCGGGAACTCGCGGCGTGCTCGCCGTCCGTGTCTACATGCTTCCTGGTTCTGGGGCCAGCGCAGACGGCGGCGGCATGCACAGCGCGCCGATACTCGCTGCACGGCCGATCAGCGATGGCCTCCACCGCGCGCAGTGGGAGCGAACGATCGCGGGCTACATCGTCGACGCTGTCGAGCCGATTGCGATGGTGGCGCTCATCGGCTTGGCGCTCGCGTATCGGTCTCGGACCAGCGACGAGGGTTTCCTGATCTTTGCAAGCATCGCACTCGCGTTCATGGCATCGAGGCGCCTCAATAATGCGATCGTTGCGTGGACCGATCTGCAGGATCTGAGGACGTATGCGTGGCTGGCGTCATGGATGTGGGTGCCAGCCGTGGCCGCGTGGGCGTTCGCCTGGAACCGCTGGTGTCCGCGGCCGTCGCGAATCATCGATCTCCTGGCTGTGGTGCTGGCGGTCGCAGCGACGATCGGCGGCGTGCTCCATTCTCCGAGCGTGACACGCGGTGGCCGACTCGGGTCGATCGCGCTGTTTGTCGTGATAGGCGTGCGCATTGCCCGCAGCGGCACTATGCGGGTTCTGGCACTGGTCACGTTGGCGTCGATTGTGGTCGGGCTATTCGGCGGGGAACTACTCGATCCCGTTGGCGTGCCGGGCATCTGGTTTCCGTTCGGCATTGGTGTCTCTCGGACGCAGTACGTTTACGCGATCGTCATCCCGCTCCTGGCCGTATTGATCGTACGCACCTCGCCTTCAATCGCGAATGTAGATCGGACCAGCATGCGCCAGTGAACGATTCGGCGATCCATCCCGGTTCTTCAAACGTGAACTTCACGCGCGTCGCGACTGCTCCGCGTTTGAGCACCGCAGGATTTGCGGAACGACCAGAGTTTCGTGTTGGTGTATCTGAGTTGTCCGCCTAACGCATCAAGTTCACCTGCAGAGCGCCGGCTAACCCGGCGTCAGAATTCGGAATCTGGTACATCGCCGAATGGCACACACAACCTGATGCCGTCCGATCTGGCAGGTGCAACGTACGTTAGGCGGCAGCTCGCGATGCCAGTTGGGAAGACACCTCACCACGGGAGATGAGGCCGCCTATATCGGCAATGCCGGCGCGCAGACCGTTGCCGCATAACGCCTCATGGCGACCTGGGCGTCTCATAGGATGCGGCGGCGGAGCCGTCTCCAGACGTACTCGCCCGGGAACTCTTCGAGCGTGGCGCCCCGGCCCAGCGCTACGATGTGCGGTTTGCCTCCTACTTCCGGACGTCGTGCGGGGCGCCGAGCGGGATCATTGCACGAGGCTCGAGGGTTGATGGGTCGCCGTTCTTCGCCTAACATTCTCGCATGGCCCAACTCGCGCGCTGGATCGATGCGCTTCGCCAGGATCTCGCCTACACGACGCGCGGGCTCCGTCGCGATCCGCGCTTCTCGGCCATGGTGGTCGCGACGCTCTCGCTTGGCATTGGCGCCAGCGCCGCGCTCTTCTCGCTCGCGGACCGGCTGTTCTTCCGCCATCCGGCGGGCGTCGTCAAACCCGACGAGCTTGCGACGCATCTATGCGCGCACGAACTGGACGATCGGCTCGGTCACCGAAGTTACCGACGTCGTCGGGTACGCGCAGTTCGACGCGGTTCGGTCGGCGTTGTCCGGACGGGTCGAGCTGGCCGCGTACACTCCGCCGGACACGTTCAGGATTGGCGACGAGGAAGGAGCGAAGAACGCGCGCGGCGTCTACGCATCAGCGAATCTGCTGCCGTTGATCGGCGCACGCACTGCGATCGGCAGAACGTTCACGGCCGACGAAGATCGGATGGACAACGGAGCGGACGTCGCGGTGATCGGATATCGGCTCTGGAAGAACGTGTTCGCCGGCGACCCATCGATTCTCGGGCGCGTCGTGTCGATCGCGGGGCTCAAGGTCACGGTGATCGGCGTGATGGCCGATGGTTTCACCGGCATCGATCTCGATCCAGTCGACGTCTGGCTGCCGCTCGCGAAGTATCCACCCGACCGGAAACTCGATATTCCGTGGTATCAGCATTGGCGCTACGGCGCCATCGTGCGAGCGGTTGGGCGTGTCTCTCCGCGAGTGTCCGATGCGTGGATCAGCTCCGTTGCGACCACGGCGTTTCGTCGCGGCGAGATCGCGAACGTGCGCCTGGGTCCGGACACGGCAACGATCCTGACAGGTCCGATCCTCGCGGCGCTCGGTCCGTCGATCAAACCAAAGACCGAAGTCGCGATCGCGACGCGACTCGCGGGAGTCGTCACGATCGTCCTGCTCATCGCGTGCGCGAACGTCGCGAATCTTCTGCTCGTGCGTGGCATGAAGAAGCAGCGCGAGCTCGCCGTCCGCGTCGCGCTCGGCGTGTCGCGGTCACGCTTGATCATGCTCCCGATACTCGAGTCCCTCGTGTTGGCGCTCTGTGCGGCCGTGGTCGCGATGCTCATCGCCTCGTGGGGAAGCGTCGCACTCGCGCGGATGGTGCTGCCGCCCGCTGAGCGCGAACATTCCGCCGATCGATCTGCGCGTCGGCGTCTTCACGGTTCTCGTCGCGGTCCTCGCGGGACTGCTGGGAAGTGTGGGACCAACGATGCGCGCGCTGCGACCGGACGTCATGTCGTCGATGAAATCGGGAGCGCGCGCGGCGGCGCGCCGCGGTCGCGATCGCGCGCGGCACTGCTGGCATGTCAGGCAGCGCTCTCCGTGGTCCTGCTCTTCGGCGCCGGGCTGTTCATCCGGAGTCTGCACCGCGCGCGAGGCATCGACCTCGGCATGGACACCGATCACATGATCATCGGCGAGGTGTCGTTCTACGATGCGGCGCAGCGCGTGAGAAACACCTCGTCGCATCTGCAGGAGATCACCAACGGAATGCGTGCGGCGTCCACCGAGCTTGCGGCAATGCCGGGCGTGCGCAGCACGGCGCTCGCGAGCAGCACGCCGCTGGCGGGCTGGGCGATGATTCCGCTCTATCTCGACGGGGGCCGAGCGCCGCCACGCGTGGACGATCTGGATCCGGCGCTGCTCGCGGTGACGAGAAGCTATTTCGCGGCGACGGGAATGACGCTCGTCGCGGGACGCACATTCAACGGCGACGACGTAGCGGGATCGGAGCCCGTGGTCGTCGTCAATGAGACGACCGCGCGCGTCTACTGGCCGGGTGAAAGCCCGCTCGGGAAGTGCGTCATCGTCGATCCCGAAAGACCGCCCCGTGCAGCCGAGTGGTTGGCGTGGTGCGCGATGCGCACTACGGCGCCGTCGTCGAGAAGCCGATGGTCGGGTTGTTCTCACTGGTCGAGCAGCACACAACGGGGTTTCTCTCGACGCCGACGATTCTCGTCGTGCGGACCTCGGCGGGATCCGAGACCGCTGTCGCCGACGCGATGCGGCGGATTCTTCGGCGGACGTTTCCCACTGCCGAGCCGCCGTCGATTACGTTCACCGCCGAGCGGGTCAACTTGGGCCTGAAGCCGTGGCGACTTGGTGCGACGTTGTTCTCGGCCTTCGGGGCACTCGCGCTGTTGGTCGCGGCGGTCGGCGCGTACAGTGTGATCGCGTATTCGGTCAGTCAGCGTGCGCACGAGATCGGCGTGCGCATGGCGCTCGGCGCGAGATCATCGCAGGTAGCGCAGCTCGTCATGGGCGAGAGCATGCGTGCGGTCGGGCTCGGGATCGTGCTCGGCATTGTCGCGTCGCTTGCGCTTGGGCGGTTGGTGGCGTCCCTCCTGTACGCCACCTCGCCGCGTGACCCGATCGTGCTCATCGCGGTCGTGGCGGTGCTCGTGACCGTGGCGCTCATGGCGTCGAGCATTCCGACGTGGCGTGCGACGCGCACCGATCCGGCGATCGTGCTCCGTGCCGAATAACGAGTCGACGCAACAGGGCCCGGACCCCATGCCCCGGGAGCGCTCGACAGTGTCCAACGGATGATGTTCCGAACGAGGTCCACGCGCCTATGACGCGCGACATGTGGGGCGGCGCGTCGTGGGACGCGTTTGTTCGCGACGTCCGCTATGCGTCGCGCGGGCTGCGACGGTCACCGGCCTTCACTGCGGTCGCCGTCGCCACGTTTGCGCTCGGCATTGGCGCCAACACGGCGATGTTCACCGTCGTGAACGGAGCGCTCCTCAAACCGCTGCCATTCGCGGCGCCGGACCGGCTCGTCGTTCTCTCGCACCTGCCCGCGGAGCTTGGGCCTAACGCTCACGCCTTGAGCGATCACACGTTCGCTGAATTGCGCGCGACGCCGTCGCGTGCATTCGCGTCGCTCGCCAGCTATTCGGGGAACCAGATGACGCTCACTGGCAGCGGTGACGCGGAGCGACTCAGCACGGCGCAGGCATCGGCGAATCTCACGACCACCCTCGGCGTATCAGCGGCCATCGGGCGCACGTTCACGACGGCCGAGGAACAGGCAGGCGATCACGTCGTGCTCTTGAGCGACCAGGTGTGGCGGGAGCGCTTCGGCGGCGCTCGCTCGGTGCTCGGCACGTCGATCGTCCTGGACGGCGTAGCGTACACGGTGATCGGCGTGATGCCGCCGACCTTCGACTTTCCGCATGGCGCGGCGCTCTGGACGCCGCTCCCCGCGCGGCCCAATCCAAACGTTGGAGTTTTCCGGCCGGTCGTCGCGAGGCTGTCTCCCGGAACGTCGATCGAAGCGGCGCGACGGGAGCTGGAGTCGACGCTCGCACGGTTGCCATCCACGGCGAACGACAAGCCGGGCACGCACATGACGGACGTTCGTCCGCTCGTCGACCTACTGGTGGCCAATGCGAGGCGGTCGTTGTGGATCTTGAGCGGCGCGGTGTCTTTCGTTCTGCTGATCGCATGCGCGAATGTCGCGAACCTGCTGCTCATTCGTGCGTCGACGCGGGGGCATGAAATCGGCGTCCGAGCGGCGCTTGGCGCTGGGCGTGCGCGCATCGTCCGCCAGCTCATGACCGAGAGTGCCCTGATCGCCTGCATTGGTGGCGCGGTGGGGATCGTGCTTGCGATGTGGAGCGTCCGCGTGCTACTCGCGACGGCGCCCGCTGGCCGGATTCCGCGCGGCGCGGAGATCACCGTGGACTGGCGCGTGCTCAGCGCCGCATTCGGTGTATCGCTCGTCGCAGGTCTTGTGTGCGGGATCTTTCCGGCGCTCGCGAGTACACGCCGAGATCCGCGTGAGGCGCTCACAACGAGCGGACGCACGGTCGCCGGGACTCACGACCGGCTCCGGCGCGTGTTCGTGGTCGCGCAACTCGCATTGGCGATCGTGTTGTTGACCGGCGCCGGATTGTTGCTCAAGAGTTTCGCGCGCATGCGCGCCGTCGACCCCGGATTTCGCTCGAGCGGGGTCGTGACGTTCGGTGTGAGCCTGTCGCGCGCCGCATTTCCAAACGCCGCGGACATTCGCACGTTCCACGCGAGCGTGGTCGATCGCTTGCGGCAAGTGCCCGGCGTCGAGGCGGCGACGATGGTGAACTGGATTCCGCTCGGGGGGGCGCTCGTTAGCGGCGATCTCCACATCGAAGGCGTGAGCGCGATGCCAAAGGGGTACGTGGTCGACAAGCTCGTGACTGCGCCGCGGTATTTCAGCACGATGAGCATCCGACTCTTCGTCGGCCGCGACTTCGACAGCCGCGACAACCAGTCGTCGCTTCCGGTGACGATCGTGAGCCGCTCGGTCGCGCGACGGTTTTGGCCACCCAATGGACTCGGCGCGATTGGTCAGCGGCTCACAGAAAACGGTGAGAATCCACAGCCGAGCGACTGGCGGACGATCGTCGGTATCGTCGATGATGTTGCGCAGCAGGGCGTGACACAGGGGCGCGACGGCGCACAGTACTTTCCGGTGGCGCAGACTGAAGACCTCGTGTTCATCCGTAACGTGACGTTCGTGGTGCGCACGGCGCGAACCGCGCAGGACCTAACGCCCTCGTTGCGCGCGATCGCCCACGAGCTGAACCCGGTCGTGGCGCTGCGAGACATCCGGTCGATGGACGATGCCGCCGCCGCAACGATCGCCGATTCGCACTTCGAGACGCGACTGTTGGCGCTCTTCGCGGCGCTCGCGTTGTTGCTCGCTGCGGTCGGAACCTACGGTGTGCTGGCGTACGACGTCGCCGCGCGGACGCACGAGCTCGGGGTCCGCGTCGCACTCGGCGCAGTGTCGGGCGACGTGGTCCGAGTGGTCGTGCGTCGGACACTGGCGCTCGTGATTCCTGGATTACTGATCGGGCTAATCGGCGCGCTGGCCGTCACGCGCGTGCTTCAGAAATCGCTCTTCGAAGTCACGCCCACCGATCCGGCGACACTGGTGGCCGTCTCGGGTGTGCTCTTGCTGGTGGCGTTGATCGCTGGCCTCGGACCGACGCGCCGGGCAATGCGCATCGATCCGATGACGGCGCTACGGAGTGAGTAGCGGGCGTACATGCTCTCCGGCATCCGTGCGGCCACGACGCCCGCGCCGCCTTACGCCTGAGGGGCGTGAACTCCGGCAACTTCTGGCTCACCACTTAGCCCCTCTCGAACTGCGCGAAGACCGGGACGTCGTTGTTGGTGGTGCCGTAGCATTCGAGGACGAGTTTGGGGAACAACGTGCCGAAGTCGCCGAGGGGGAACTTCATCTCGCCAAAGTTCGGGTCGAAGACGTAAGCGTGCTTACCCGCCCCAGCATCCCCCCGTCCGACGTGTAGATCCCGATGGCGTGCTTCCCGTTCTCCAACTTGGGGCAACGGATGCCGGCCAGGAAATACCCATGGGGATTCGCCTTGACGGTCGAGCAGAGCTCCTTCATTGTCACGGCCTTGTCCCAGCCTTTTTTCGCCGTCACCTTGTAGAGCTTCATCGCCTCCTCGAACGCCACCGTATAGATTTGTCCGAACTTTACCGTTGGAGGCGGCCGTCATCTTCTGGATCGCCTTGTCGAGTCGATCCGCCTCCCGAAGTAGGTTCACCCGGTCATCGGGCGTGACCTTGTTGTGCCCGTCTGCTTCTTGCTCTGTTCCTTCATCTTGAGCTTCAACCACTTGATCGCCAGGCACTGGCACACGCCCCCCCGGTGGGCCTCCGCTCCCTGCAAGATCTCAACGTTCCGCCGGTAGAGCTGCATGGTCGTTTGTTGCTGCGGATTCCGGCAGCCTCGTGAACGCCTCGGACTCCATGAACCGCTTGGCTTCCTGGAGGTGGGAGAGGGTCTTATCGACCCGGCCCTGGATCAGGGCTCCCTGGTCGAACTCGCTTGCTCACAAGGGATTTCTGAAATTCCATAGGCAACTTCATCGGACGGGACTCCGCAGAGCCGGGGGAGTAAAACGAGGGAGGAAAGGGAACATAGCGAGTTTCATGGGCCCTCTGTGACCTTCCCCTCGGTTGAGGAGCGCGAGTTACGGGTCGGGTGAACGGTTCGCGCGGACGTAGTGCCGCGCGAACGCTCGCATGATCGGCTTTATTCGCCGAACGTCTCGTGCTTCTGTCGAGTGTAGTGCGCCATAGACGTCCCATGTCTGGCGCATGTTCAGCCAAGACTTCGGCAGCGCATCGAGCCGCGTGGCGACGCGACGTCGTCCTTGACCATCCGAAACACTCGATCTACCTTCTCCTAAGCTGACTAGGAGAAGGCAGTCATGTTGTCTCTTCTCGCACGAATCCGTTCCCTTCTGCGCGGCATTCGCCGAGGCGACGCGTTGAACGACGACATGGAGGCGGAGTTCCGCCTTCACATGGATCTGCGCGCCGAGGATCTCGTGCGAGCGGGGTTGACGCCGGCGGAGGCCGCGCGACAAGCACGTCTCGAGTTCGGCAGCGCTCCGTCCTTCACAGATCGCGGCCGTGACGCACGCGGGCTGCGCGCCTTCGACAGTCTGCGGTTCTCGGTGCTCGACCTCAGGCTCGGCGGACGCATGCTCGTCAAGCATCCGGCGCTCACCGTGATCGCAACGATTGCGGTGGCGTTCGCGATCGCCGTCGGCACCGTCGGGTTCGAGATCGCGCGACAGGCGCTCTGGCCGACGATTCCGCTTGCCGGACGGCAACGCGATCGTTGCATTGCGGAACTGGAATGTCGCCGACAATGCGTCGGTCCCCGCATCGCGCCGTGATTACGAGCTGTGGCGCGACGGTCTCAGCACGATCACCGATCTGAGCGCCGTCGAGGTGGAAGAACGCAGCATCGCCGTCGGCGCCGGCGCCGGTCAGCCGGAGACCGTCGCCAACGTGACCGCGTCGACCTTTGCGCTGACGCGCGTTCCGGCGTTGATGGGACGCACGCTGCTGGAAGCCGATGAACGGGGCGACGCAGAAGAGGTCGTGGTGGTCGGATACGACTTCTGGAAAAACAAGCTGGACGGCGCGGCAGACGCCGTCGGCCGCGTCATTCGCATCAGCGGCACGCCTGTCACGATCGTCGGCGTGATGCCGCGCGGCTACGGATTTCCACAGCGGAACGGCGTCTGGCGACCGTTGCATCTCGAGCGGATTCCCGAGGCACGCCCGAGCCTGTCGTATGTCTTTGGGCGGCTGGCGCCGGGCCATTCACGCGAGGAAGCGACCGCCCAGGTGGCGGCGATCGGCGCCCGAGCAGCGACGATGTTTCCGGAGACGCACAAGAATGTGCGCCTGCAAGTCCTCTCGCTGCCCGACGCTGTCAGTGATTTGCCAGACGCGGCGGCGTTGGTGCTGGCGTCGATCAACGTGTTCCTCGTGCTGTTGGCCGCGCTCTTGTGCGGCAACGTCGCAATGTTGTTGTTCGCCCGCGCCGTCAGTCGAGAGCGGGAGCTCCTGGTTCGCGCCGCACTCGGCGCCAGCCGTGGGCGCCTCATCATGCAATTCTTTGCCGAGGCGCTCGTGCTCTGCGCCGTCGGCGCGGCGGTTGGTCTCATGGTTGCGCGCTTCGTGCTCGCGCGGACCTGGACGATGATCGAAGGGCAAACGGGTCCGTTGCCGTTTTATATCGACACCTCGCTTTCGTCGACGACGATTCTGTATGCCGTCGGGCTGACGCTGTTCGCGGCGGCGATCGCCGGCGTCGTTCCCGCGCTCAAAGTGACGTCGGGTGGTGCTGGTGCCAGGCTCCGAGCCGCGTCGAGCGGCGGCGGCGGGTTGCAGTTCGGCGGCGTGTGGACCGTGGTCATCGTCGTGCAGATTGCGTTCACGACGCTGCTTCCGTGGCCGCTGCTCGGCCTGGGAGGGGACGTCTCGCGAAAGACACGCCCGCAGGATTCCCGGCCGAAGCATTTCTCACGGCCACGCTCGAAATGGATCGCTTTGACGGCGTCGCGGCGAGTGGAGACACGGTGCCGGCGGTCCGTGCGGCGCGACTCGAAGCACGCTACCGCGCGCTCGCCGATCGGCTCCGACAGGACCCAGGCGTATTGGACGTCACGTACGCCGATCAAATGCCGCAGCTGACGAACGGGCGGAACTTCATCAAGATGGACCCGGGTCCGGCCGCTGAGCGCGATGAACACTGTGCGGATGGCTACTACTGCGTCGGGTTCGTGTCCGTCGATCCGCGATTCTTCGACGTGGTCGGCGCACCCGTGATCCGCGGCCGGGCGTTGACGACGGCCGACGCGGAACATGGGACGCGTGTCGTGCTGGTGAACGAGACTTTCGTCGATGAGGTACTGGGCGGCCGAAATCCCATTGGCCGCCGGTTTCGCTTCTCATCAACGAGCGAACCCACCGCCGAGTCGTGGTATGAGATCGTCGGTGTCGTGCCCGATCTCAGCGTAAGCGACAAGGGAACCTCGTACGACCGCAAACGCATCTATCAGACGACGCTGCCGCGTGAGACCGGGCCGCTTCGAGTCGCCATTCACGTTCGCGGCGATCCGCAGCGTTTTGCGGTGCGCCTCCGCGAGCTCGCGCAGGCGACCGATCCCGCGCTACGCGTGATCGATCCGAAACCGCTGCCGCGTCTGGTGAGTACCACGGCCGCAGGAATGTCATACGGGTTCGAGCTCATGGTCAGCCTGACGCTCGTGACGCTGATGTTGTCGCTCGCCGGTGTCTATGCGGTGACGGCCTTCGCCGTCGCCAGGCGGACGCGGGAGATCGGCGTGCGCGTCGCGCTCGGCGCGCGGCCGCTCGACGTCCTGACTATCGTCTTCAAGCGCCCACTCGTTCAGATGGCGCTGGGCATTGGCGTTGGTGCAATCCTGGGGTTCGGTCTCGCGAACGACGACCTGTCGGAGGTGCATCTCGATGTTTTGGGCAACACCGCGGTCTTCGTGCTGTCGACGATCCTGTGCTGTGCACTCGCATGCATCGTCCCGACGCGACGGGCGCTTCGCATTCAGCCGACGGAGGCATTGAAGGACGAGGGTTGAGCTCACGACCTGCGTCCCACGCGTTCGTCGCAAACGGCCCGATCACGTCGACGAACGTGCCGCGTCGGCGGCCGACCCTTTGACATCCTCTCTCCGCAACGGATCTCAAGGCCCTAGCAGGGGCTCGCGAGGCAAGGCATAACGCCCATGGCCGCCAAGGATGAGCGCGGCGCGACGTTAATGGCAGATGCTGTGTGCAGGTGATGCCTGTTGCCATCTAACGCCGGCGCTCACCGGCAGGCCGAGCAACGCGAGGCCCGTCCGCGTGCAGTGCGCTGTTAGGCGACATGAGCCATCTCTGAGTCAGCGCGCGCGCCGGTAGTGCGTTGCGACCGCGCCGTTGCGGAGCGGCTTCGCCGAGATAAACTCGAGCCGTCGCGTGCTGGGCAGCCCGCTCTCGTACAGGGTCGGGCCGTGGCCGGCGATCCTGGGGTGGACGAGCAACTGGTACTCGTCGATCAGATCCAGCCGGTCCAGCTCGGTCGCGAGCTTGCCGCTACCGAGGAGTACGCCGTCCGGGGTCGCGTCTTTGAGCTTCTGTACGCCCCTGCGCAGGTCCTCGGCGATGTGGTGGCTGTTGGTCCACGGGAAGTCCTTTCGCGTCGAGGACACCACGTACTTCGGCTTGGCCTCCAGCTTGGCCGCCCACTCGCGCATCGCCGGCGGTGCCTCCGCGTCGCCGCGGGCGACTGCTGGCCAATAGCTCTCCATCATCTCGTAGGTGACACGGCCCCACAGCATCGCCCCGCTCTCGTCCATGAGACGGGTGAAGAAAGCGTGTGTCTCGTCGTCGGCGATCCCTTCCTGGTGGTCGACGCAGCCGTCCAGGGTGACGTTGATGCTGAAGGTCAAGAGTCCCATGATGCCCTCCGCTCGAGATACGCGACGAGCCGCTCGCCGTCTGGCTCCAAGGGCACGAGCCAATTCGCGAGGCACTCACCCTGTGTCGCCTAACGCCTCAAGTTGAGCTGCTGGCGAATCAAATGAAGCGCGGCCAAAGGCCGCGCCATCCGCCGATCGCCTGGCAGCTCCAACGGACGTTAGCACGCATGCTCAAAGATCGTTAGGCGTCAGGCCTGTGCGTTTCGCGATGCGGGCGAGCATCCGCGGGCCAATCTCCTCGCCATCGTGGAATGCGAACACGAAGTCCGGCCACCCGGCGCGGGCGAGGGTCTTGTGCGAGCCGGCCTCGCGCTTGAGGTGCCACCCGATCCGGTAGAGCGCCGCCAAGACTCGCCGAGCCCGCGACGACGGCCAGTCGGCCACCGTTCAGGCCTAGGCTGCGCGGAAGGTGACGCTCACGAGGTCGGGGCCAGCCTCCGCGTGCTCCAGTCGGTCGGCGAGCACTCGGAGCGCCAGCGCCTCGGCGCGAGCGATGGCCTCGTCCCGGGTGTTGCCGTACGCCAGGACGCCGGGCAGGTCGGACACCTCGGCGATCCAGCGCCCGCCCTCCTCGCGCTCGGTCTCGACAGTCAGGTTCATGGCTGGAACATAGTCCAAAGCCCGTATGCGTGCTAACGCCCTAGCTAAGCTGCAAAGCGATCAAATAAGAGTGCGCGCAAAGCGCGCACATTTCCATAGCCGCTTTGTCAGCTTCAGCGTTCGTTAGAATGCAGGGCTGAGAGCTTCATATACGACTAGTGACGTCTCACCGTGGCGAGCCAAGCAGGGACGCCGCCATCGTGAAAGCGCGTGTGCGTGTGGTCCGGAGTGATGGCCGAAACAATCCACCCGTTGCTCGGTTGAAATGCTGCGCGGAGATCCCGCTGACTGACAGGGTGTGGACCCCGAATTGTGCCTTGGTCGCTGAAGCACAACACGTACAAGGTTCCGCCGGGCGCGGTTGCGGTCGCGAGGCTCGCCGAGTATTCCCGCTGTTCCTCGGCATCGAACGTGTGAAAGAGTCCGCAGTCGACGACGGTGCGAAACTGACGCGCCAGTCGATGGAGCTGCAGAGCGTCGGCCACCGCGAACTGAGCCGGAACGCCGCGACTTCGTGCCTTCTCACAGGCGGCACGGATCGCGGTCGGCGCCACATCGACGCCCAAGACATCAAAACCGCGTGAGGCGAGATGCAGGGCGTTCTCGCCCGTCCCGCAACCGACGTCGAGAATGGGGCTGATCAATCCGCTGCGGGCGACGAGCTGCTCGAGCGCCGGTTGTGGTCGGCCGATGTCCCAAGGCGCCGGCCCGTCGTGGTATGACGCATCCCACGGTAGGCCGGTTGCGCGTTCGTGACTGGTTGGAGATCGCTCATCGGGCCCATCGGCGACTATATCGGCATCATCTGACATCGCAATCGCGGAGAGGAGGTACGGCGGCGAGGCGCTAGTTCGACCGGCCTATCCAGGCGACGGCACAGATGCATGTTGCATTCTAACGCTTATTGTATTGCGTGCATGAAACCACGCTGCGGCTTGACCATTCAACTGCGACACGCGCCCGCCGTTTAACACAGCACGATGCGGCGAAGCGCCGTAGCGCGTCGGGAAGTGCCGTCCACGCAACGTAGTTCGACGTCGGCCACACGACCTCCCGTGTTAGGCGGCGAGGCTCGCCGTCTAACACAATGACGTCAGAGCACGCTGACTGGACACATCCGGCGAGGCCACTCCGCCTCGTGACTACCTAACGCGCCACACCACCCGAGGCCGCGCCGAGCCCCGCCGCTCGACCCGTCGCCCACGCCCAGAAGAAGTTGTAGCCGCCCACCGGACCGAACGCGTCGAGCACCTCGCCACAGATGTAGAGACCCGGATGCCGCCGGCTCTCCATCGTCCGCGGATGCACCTCCCCGAGATTCATTCCGCCACCCGTCACCTCGGCCTTCTGGTATCCCTCGTCGCCGCTCCACGGCAGCGGACCCGCAACCAACATCGCGATCAGTCGCGCGCGCTCGTCGCGCCGCAACTCCGCGAGCAACCGCGTGGGGTCCACGTTCGCGAGCGTCAACAACACCGTCGCGAGACGGTCAGGCAACACCGCGCGCAGCACGCCGGCGACGGCACGGCTCCCCTGAGGCCTCAGTGCGTGCTCCCACTCCGCCGCGCCGAGCCCGGTCCACTGCACGGCCACACGCGCCGGTTCCGGCGGCACGGTCGGCTCGGCGCGCGAGCGCACAGCGACGTGCGACACGTCGAGCACCGCCGGACCGCTATAGCCGCGATGCGTGAACAGGAAGCCGCCACTCGCGGTCGCACTGCGCCCACCGAGCTCGTGGCGCGCCGAGAGCGTGACGCGCAACGACACCCCACTCAGCTCCGCGAACGGCGAATCCGTCGCGGTGAGCGGCGTCAGCGCCGCGTAGACGGGCTGCATCGCATGGCCAAGCCGCGCCAGCTCTCGGAGGCCGAGTCCCTGGCTGCCCGTGTTAGGCACGGAGAGTCCGCCGGTCGCGACGATCACGGCGTCGGCGTCGACCGGCGTGCCGTCATCGAACTCGACGCGCCATCTGCCATTTACCGGAGCGAAGCCCGTGACCACCGTGTTCATCCGGAGCGTCGCACCCGCTCGTGCAGCGTACGCGAGCAGCCCGTCGCGTACGTCACGCGCCTTGTTCGAGCGAGGAAAGAGCTTCGACGATTCCGGCTCTTCCGCCAGCGGCAGCTGGAGCTCGGTCTCGAAGAACGCGATCTGTTCCGCGAGGGGCCACGCACGAAGCATTTTGCGAAGGATGTTCGGCGACGAGTCGGTCACGAAGCGCGACTCGTCGAGGTGCATGGGGAGCACGTTGCAGCGACCGCCGCCGCTGATGAGAATTTTCCGCCCGCCGTCGCGCGTGCGCTCGAGCAGGATGGTCTCGGCGCCAGCACCCGCGGCGAAGATCGCGGCCATGGAGCCGGCCGCGCCCGCGCCGATCACGACGACGCGCCGCGGCGCCTGGGGGGTGGGTGGCGGCATGACAGCGAATGCTAACGGAGATACAGGGACTCTGACATCTTTCACGTAATGAATCCACCAGACAAACGCGATCCTCGCGCGCCACAACGAGCCGCATCGAAACGAGCCTCACCGAGGCACGGCCGGAGAGCCGGGCACCGTGAGCATCGCTCGTGCGCTCTCGAAGCTGGGGTTCTGCTCGCGCGCGCAGGGCGAACGGCTCGTCGAAGCAGGGCAAGGTCCGCGTCAACGGCGCGATCGTTCGCAGCCAGTCGGTTCGCGTGCGACCGGAGCGCGACGTCATCGAGGTGGACGGCACGCGCGTCAAGCACGTCGCGCACGTCTATCTCATGCTCAACAAGCCCCGTGGTCTCGTGACGACCACCGACGACCCGCAAGGTCGCGCGACGATCTACGAGTGTCTCCGCGACGCGTCGCTCCCGTTCGTCGACTCCCGTCGGGCGGCTGGACAAGGCGAGCGAGGGACTGCTGCTGCTGACGAACGATTCGCGCTGGTCGGCGCGGCTGCTCGATCCCGCGTCGCACGTGGACAAGGTCTATCACGTGCAGGTACGTACAACGGATCCGCAGGCCATCGTCCACCGCATTGCCGACGGCATCGTCGAACCCGAAACGGGAGAGCGGCTCGAGGTCAAATCGATCTCGCTGTTGCGCACCGGCTCCCGCAGTGGCGCGTGGTTCGAGGTCGTGCTCGACGAAGGGAAGAATCGACAGTTGCGACGCATCTTCGCCGCGGTCGACGTGCCAATTCAGCGACTCGTACGCGTGTCGATTGGACGATTGGCGCTCGGCGACCTCGCGAAGGGTGCATGGCGGATGCTGCGCCCGGACGAGGTCGATCTCCTTGGAGGAAAAGCGTGACGAGCCCGCAGACGTTGACCGCCGTGCGGCGTCGCTTGCAGGAAGCGGGCGATCCCGAAGATGCCGTCTTCCTTCAACGCTTCTTCAAGACCGGCCCAGGACAGTACGGCGAAGGCGATCGGTTCCTCGGCATTCGCGTTCCGATGACGCGAACGCTCGCGCGCGAGTTCGCCGATCTGCCGCTGAGTGACATCGAAGCACTGTTACACGACAAGTGGCACGAAGCGCGGTTGCTCGCGCTCGTCCTCCTCACCAACCGGTACGCGCGCGCCGACGCGGCCGAGAAATCACAGGTGTATCGCACGTATCTCGCGAACACCGACCGTATCAACAACTGGGATCTCGTCGACCTCTCGGCGCCGGGCATCGTCGGCGCGCATCTCGAGACGCGGCCGCGCAAACCGCTCGACACGCTCGCGAAGTCGAAGAGCCTGTGGGAGCGGCGCATCGCCATCGTCGCCACGTACCACTTCATCCGGCGCAAGGAATTCGACGACACGCTGCGGATCTCGACGACACTGCTCGGCGACTCCCACGACCTGATTCACAAGGCGGTGGGTTGGATGTTGCGCGAAGTCGGCAAGCGCGACGAGCGCGTGCTCGAGGGATTCCTCGAGAAGCACGCGCTCGAGATGCCTCGTACCGCGCTCCGCTATGCGATAGAACGAATGTCGCCTGCCAAGCGGAAGCACTTCATGAGCCGCAGTACGGCCTAACGCGGAGCGCTCGGCCCGTGCTACCGGTCGGCCGCGTCCGACGCGTCGTAGGCGATCCAGCCGTCGAGCGTATAGGTCGCCGTGTTCGTAGCCGTCAGCTCCACCTGATACGGATTCGAAAAGGCCTCGGCGGCGCTCGAGGCGTCTGACGTTGGACCACCGTTGTTCATGGGCATCCACTCCTCGTCAGACGTGTGTGTCAGCCAGCCGGCGCATCAGGGTCCGCCCATTCGCTGAACGCGCTCTCGAGATCGCCCGAGGTGAGCAGATCCTGGATGGCCGCTTCAATACTCGGCCGCGAGGTGTCGTCGATCAGGATCAGGTCCGACGCCCAGAGGTATTTACCGCCGAGACACTCGCCACTCTCGACGCAGTTCCGTCTCAACGTCGCGATGTGAGCGAAGGCGCAGAAGGTCGCGACCCAGCGCGACCCATCAGGGAGCGTCACGATGGCGTCCGTCACGTCATCGTGTGGTTGCCATTCCCCGGGCGCCCGGTGTTCGGCCTCGATCCAAACGGTGAATTCGTTCATTCCTCGCTGCTCCATTGCAGGCCTAACGCCACATTCGATCTGCAAGCGAAATATCGCCTGCGAACCGTTGGCTCGCACGGATCGCACACCAGCTCCAAAGACACGCTAGCCACCGGGTGAGATGACCTGACCGGGCGTCGGCCAGAGCATCGTGTCGGGGTTCGCCAGGTAGCGCTCCCAGAAGTCATTAGTGCCAGCCAACATGACGAGCATGCCGACTGTGACGGCCTCTGCGATGGAACTCATCCGAGTCATAGGCTCTGCCGTGCGGCCTAACGCCGAAATTGAGGTGCGCGCGAATCAAATAGCAGCACTGCCGAAGGCAGCGCTATCCGAAGATTGCGTGTCAGCTCCAATGCACGTTAGGGCGCTCCCGGCCAGCGTTGACATGGTCCGATGAGGCGCACCATCCTTGGGGCAACCTCGTCCCCGAGACATGGCGCGCCCAAGACAGTCGACTCAGCTGCATTCGCTCGCTGCGACACTTGTCACGTGCACGCTGCTGCTCGCGTGCACCCCGACTCGTGACGCTCTGCCAGTTGCGAGCACCACCCCGCCCGCTGCCGAACGTTGGTGTGATCATTTGCCGCGCGCTGGCAACGCGGCCTTGCCGCGGGTGAGGGTCGCGACCGACTGGTTCGAGGTATATCGAGTCGCGACTGGAGTCTTCGCCCTCGTGGAGAGCCGCCAGTTCCAGGAAACCATCTCGTATCTCATTGTTGGCGAACGCGGCGCGCTACTGTTCGACACCGGGCTGGGCGTCGTACCGATTCGCCCGGTCGTGGAGGAGTTGACCTCTCTGCCGGTGCGGGTGCTCAACTCACACACGCACTACGACCACGTCGGCGGCAATGTGGAGTTTGGGGACATCCTCGCGCGCGACACGCCGTACACGCGTGCCAATCAGCGCGGCTTTCCCCATGAGGAGCTGGCGGGAGAGGTGGCAGCCGAGAGTTTCTGCGGGGCGCCGCCGCCGGCGCTCGACACCGCGAAGTTTTACACCCGTCCCTGGAAGGCTACGCGAACCGTTGCCGACGGCGACACGATCGATCTGGGAGGGCGCGTCCTTCGGGTCGTGGCGGTACCCGGACATACGCCGGATGCGGTGGCATTGCTCGACAGCGCACGAGGGCTGCTCTGGACGGGCGACACGTACTACGACGCTCCCGTCTGGCTCTACGTTCCCGAGACCGATCTCGACGCGTACGAGCGATCGATCGATAGACTGACGCAGCTTGCCCCGTCGCTCACGCGTCTGCTTCCGGCGCACAACATCGCGACAGCTGAGCCGACCCGCCTGGCCGAGATGAAGTCGGCGATTCGTGCGGTGCGCGACGGAAAGGTGCGCGGGACGGTGCTGCCGCCGAACCGGGTCGAGTTTCGCTTCGAGCATTTCGCGATCCTGACCTCGCAGCCACTGCTCGACGGCCGGACGGGGGATCGTTCGCGCGGAGGGTCCGGACTCACCTCCTGGAAGTAGTGGCCCTGTGGTACGTGGGTCGGCCGCGTTAGGCGGCCCATCCACACGATGGACCCGGACTCCCGTCACAACCTTCCGGTTGTCGCGCGCGGTTTGTTCCGGGTAGTACTCCGCGACGGCCGCCCTAACGCCATAGCTCAGCTGCAGGCGAGCCAAAACAACAGGCGTGGGCGACGCCCACGCCACTCCGAGGATCGACTGCCAGGTGCAGCGCTCGTTGGGCGGCAGCGCACAGGGGCCGCTCGCGGTCGCCCGGCTTCGCCCGCACGGTTCAACGAATCCGCTCTCCGCGATTCTCTGGCCCAAGCTGGCCGGACTTCTCGGGATTGCGCCAGATCATGACGTCTTCAACAACGCGGACAGGCCCCGTAACCTCGTTGCCCGCCTTGAGCATGGCCGCATCAGCACTCGTCAACGTGGACCCCTGGTAGACGGCTGTCGTCGTCGTGTCGGTGCACCTGATGAGGCGCCAGCTGGTCGTCTCAAGGGTTGTCGATCCCTTGCGTTCGAATACTTCGAGCCCGTAGCCGTTGTGGGTGATCCACATTCCGGACTTGTCGGCGCTCAGATGTCGCCACACGCCGTCCTGCGCTTCGCAACCTTTCGGGCCGGTGTACGGAACGTTGCCCGCAAGGTTGCTTCGCATCCATCCGGCGGCCGCCACAATCGCGAGTGCTGCAGTGGCGACCTGCCAAGGCCACACGTTGGTTCGGGTTGTCGCCGCGGCTTGGGCTTCGTGTTCGCGCGCTGCTGTCGTGGGCGAGGGCCCGCTGAGCGCGTCGGCGAACAAAGCCGCGCTCTGGATACGGTCCGCGGGCAGCTTGGCGAGTGCGGCTAGGACCGTGCTATTCAAGGCAGACGGGACACTCGGCCGAAGCGCAGAAGGTGGGCGTGGTTGATCTTGCAGGATCTTCGCCACGATGGCCTGGACCGTCGCGCCGCTGAACGGCGGCTCTCCGGCAAGCATCTCGTACAATACGCACCCGAGCGCGTAGACATCCGCTCGCGCCGTGATGGAGCGCTCTCCGAGGGCCTGCTCGGGACTCATGTACGCCGGTGTACCGAGCGAAATGCCCGTCTGCGTCATGCGCTCGCCCCCGGCCGACGTCACTGCCAACGCGATGCCAAAATCGGCGATCAGAGCTTGCCCTTCGTGAAGGTTCAGAAGGGGCCGCGCGCTGAAGGGCTGCGCTCGCACGTATCAGGTGTCGCTGGTGTCTGGCGCGGCGCGTCGCGGGGACGGGCCCCAGCCAGCACGGATAGAAGTCGACCCGTGAGCCGTCGGGCTCCCCTGGTCTCGAGCAGCCGCCAGCATCCGGGCGTCGTAGGGAGGGAACGGAACGTGGTCAAAACGGCGTGACGCCGTGTAGTCGGCTATTGCCTAACACACAGGGAGCTTGACAAACCACTGCTCATAGAAGCTGCAACGTACGTTAGGCAGCTGACGGGCCGAGTCTAGGCCCAGTAACTACGCTGTGGGAACGAACGCGTCGAAGATCCGCCACGAGGAACCGTCCCAGTGTAGGCCGCGTCGACCATACCTGATCCAGACGGCGTCGACGCAGCTTGGCAAGGCAGGTGAGCCAGCGGGAGCGTGGTCCGTTCTCGTGCCAAGGTAGGACTCAACTGGCCAGGGAGCTCCAACGAACGCTACTCCAACAAAGACATGACGTCGAACGGCGCCTGATAGCTCAAGCTTCCGGATGACATCTCGCCGATCAGGTGCATTCAGGAACTCCTCGATCCACCCGGGTACGGCAGAGCCATAGGGATCCACCGCACCTCCCGTACTCGTCATGACAAGGTGCACTTGACCGGTCCCGGACTCGCGAAAGCACGCTATGGAATCGATCCGGAGGGCTTCTAGGACAGCATAGATACGTGGGTTCTGACGCTCCAACCACCAATCAACCGGCGTGAAGCCCTTGATGTGGGCCAGCTCGCAGTCTTGGAGCGCCTTTTCTAACCTCTTCTTGATCTCCTTCACTCGGGCGTTAGGCCTTAAGACCACGTCCCAGTCGCCGGCCACGTTGAGTGCGAGTGGCCCCAGTGCTGGACCAATATTCCAAGTCTCCACGCGAGCGCTGTCCACAGCGCCGACGCATTCGATGGCTATGTCAGGCGCCGTTTCGTCGCCGACGCGGAGATCATACAGCCCAGGCCCGCGCCCGTCGTCGTGGAGGACTACTGGGCGTCCGAGCTCGCGCTGGAGAATGCGTCGCGCGCATTCCTCGAAGGTTATGCGTGATTGCCTCATCGCGACCGCGTTAGATGCCTAACGCCGAGCATCACCTGCGGGCGGATCAAATAAAAGGCAGCGGCGCAGCCGCTGCCACTCCGCGGCCCGCCCGTCTGGTGCATGCAACGTTAGGTAGCGGGTGCGTGATGCCAGCCCGTCTCCTCAGAATACCGCGATGGGATTCACGGGCGCGCCAGTTCCACCCTTGATGCGAATCGGCGCGACCATGAAGAGGAACGTCGGCCGCGATCGGCTGACCACCTCCGACGCCAGCTCCTCGAGGTTCAGGTTGTCCATGAGCGGGAGACCCAAGCCAACAATGGCGAGGAGATGGAGCGGCGTAACGACGCCTGGCACGACGGACGGCGACGCCTCGTTGGCGACGTCGCTCCCGAGGGCCGCGACACCACGCTCCTTCAGCCAAAACGCGAGGGACGGATGTGGGCCTGAGGCATCATAGCCGACGAGCCACGGGCCACTCGCGGCCAGACGTGCCGCCCGCCCCGTCCGGATGAGGAGCACATCGCCCGGCTCGATCCGGACTTGGGACTGCCGTTCCCACGCGTCGAGGTCGGCCGGCGTGACTGACTGACCGGCCGGCAGGAATGGGATGCCCTTGAGCCGGGGGATGTCGACGAGAACTCCGCGGGTGACGATTCCTGCACGCATGACCTCGATGCCGAGGCGGCGAGCTCCCTCGGGCGCGATCTGGTCGCGGCCGACGCCGTTGTAGAGCTGACCGCGGTAGACGAAGTGGGATAGGGCGTCGAGGTGGCTGAAGGCGAAACCGTGCGCGAGGATGGCGATTGAGTCGATCGCTCCGGACGTGGTAGAATCGAACCGGCTGACGGCGACGCGGAGCCGAAACGGCGCGAAGGCGTTCGGCTCCGGCCCGGCGACGAGGTCGTTCGCGAGAGAGATGGTGATGCCGTCGCGGACGCTCTGTGTGGCGGCACGGCGCTTCGCCGGTGTGATGAGATTGAGGGTGCCGAGTTCGTCCTGCGCGCCCCATCGGCCGGAATTGGAGATGCGAGCCATCCACGTGTTGAACGTGTCCCGGGGCACGGCGGTCGAACGGGCCGCCGGTGCCTGGGCGGCGGCCGGAGCGACATACGCGATGACCACGAGAAGGACCATCGCGCGCAACGCCATGAATCGCATCTGGAGGTCTCTTGGGTGGATGTGAAGAAAAACAGTAGCGGCTACCTAACGCCAATTCTACAACGTGCGCGAAACGCCGCTACGGCTTGAAGCCTCCAATACCGCACGCCCACGCCTCCTAACTCGGCACAATGCGGCGAACGCGTGGAGCGCGGCTGGAACCGCTGTCAATTCAACGACCTACGGCGACGCCACCGAACCACGACCAATAGGCGGCGAGCGTTGCCGTCTAACACAATGGCGGCCGAGCATGATTTTGAGGGTCATGGGCCGCGCCAGCGCGAACGACACAGCATCACGCCAGATTCATCCGCCCGAGCAGCGCCTGGAACCTCGGTTGTCCGTGCAATGACGTAAACAGAAACGACCCCTTGATACCATAGGTCGGACCCGCACGCTCGGCGACCGCCCGCTCGAGCCAGTCCATCGCCTGCTCGACGTCACCGAGACCCGCGTACACGTACGCGAAGTGATACGGCGCGACGTACGTGGTCCGCGCGTGCTCCTCGAGCTGCCGCAAGGCCGCTCGCGCTCTATCGAAGTCTCCGGCCATCCCGTATGCCTCGCCCAACTGGCCGAGCCAGAGCGTGTTCCCACGTGACAGCACGACCGCGCGCTCCAACTCAGCCAGGCCCTCGCTCTTCCGGTCACTGAGGAAGTACGCCCAGCCGAGCGTGGCGTGAGCGCGATCATCGTTAGGGTCGAGCTCCACCGCCTCCTCGCCGCGAACGATCGCCTCATCGTAATCGCCGGCGCGCAGGAACGCCGTCACAATGTCCAGGCGGTGCGCCAGCGGGTCCAGCTCCTGAGCGCGGCGCAGCAGCGCGATCGCGTCATCATAGCGACCGAGGCCCGCGCAGAGGCGCCCATACAGATCGTAGGCGTCGGCGCCACTCGGATTCAACTCGAGCGCGCGTTTGAAATCCCGCTCGGCGCCAGCCCAATCGAACTCGTGCACCGTCTTGAGGAATCCCATGGTGCAATGCGCCGCTCCCAACTCGGGATCGAGGCGAAGCGCGCTCGCCGCGGCGTCCGCCGCGCGACCGTACGCAACGGCGGGGGCCACGGTCCCTCCCTCAGCCAACTCGATGTATGCCATCGCAACGTGGGCGAACGCGAGCGCGAAGCTCGGGTCGCGCGCGGTCGCGCGATCGAACAGCGCGATAGCGCGCGTGAGCGACTCCGGCGTGAACTTGATGAACCGCTGCCTCCCTTCGAGAAAGAGCCGATACGCATACACATCCTTCGTCGGCTCTCTCCGAACCCGCGTCTGCTCGTCGCGTGATAGCTCCACCTCCAGCGCGTCAGCGATGTGAATCGCCACGTCCGTCTGGATCGCGAAGATGTCCGTCAGCTGCCTGTCGTACGTCTCCGACCACAGCTGCCGATCCGACTCGGCGTCGATGAGCGTGGCGACGATGCGCACGCGGTCTCCGGCGTGTCGCACGCTCCCGTCGAGCAGCGTGGCGGCACCGATCTTCGCGCCGACCTCCTTCAGCGAATACTGGCGCTGCTTGAACGGCATCACCGACGCGCGCGAGATCACCTTGAGCGCGTGAATCTTCGACAGATGCGCGATGACGTCTTCAGTGACGCCATCCGCGAAATACTCGTTGTCGGCATCCGCGCTGAGGTTGAGAAACGGCATCACCGCGACCGTCGAGGATCGGTCAGGGAATGACACGTTAGGCGTCACCGGGCGCCTGACCGACGTGCGCACCTGTTCCGCAAGGGCGAGCACATCGGGATCCGGCTCGAGCTCCAGGTCCGCACGCATGCGGTTCGCGTGATCGGTCGCATGCTGAATCGCTCCAGCACGATCGCCCGCATCGTCGAGCGCGTGCATCAGCATTCGCGCGTACGCGCCGGAGTGCGGATCGGCAGCCACCAGGCGGCGGCAGGTCCCGACCCTGCCGTGCACCTGCCCTGCCTGCTTCTGATCCGACGCGAGCGCGAGCAGCGCGCCGATGTACGCATGGTCGAGCTCGTTGCGATGCTGGTCGAGCCAGTAGCCGAACTCCGTCGAGTCGCCGAGATGAAATCCGTCGAGCAGCGGTCCCGTATAGAGCTGGACAACGCGCTCATGCGCGTTTGCCCCGATCGCGGTGCGCAGCTCCTGCAGGTCACAGTTCACGGCCGACGGGTGGAACAGCAGTCCGTCACCCGTCGACGCGATCGCCTCCTCGCCGACGGCCCCGCGCAGTACGTGGACCGCCAGGTTGAGGAGCCGGCGCGCGTTGGGCAGGTCCCGCTCGGGCCAGAGCAGCGCCATTGCCCGATCGCGCGAGAGGGGCTGCGGCCAGCTGGCAACGATGAGCGTGAGTAACGCGATCCTGTGACGCTGCGCCGGCGGTCCCCCGAGAGGAGCATCGCCAGAGCGCAGACACGCGCCGCCGAGCAGTTGAACTGTGACCATCGACCTCGTCTGGCTGTTAATCCGTAGCTAATTCCGGGCGGACCGCCAGCTAATCGCTCCAGCTCATGTTCCCCGCACGTTCGAAGAAACATGACCTACACCCTGCGAGGCCACCATGAGACGGACCATTGGATGCCTTTCCACGATCGCGCTGCTGTATGCATGCAGTGAAGAGCGCATCACCAGCGAAACGAAGACGGTCGGTCTGCCGTCGACGGCCGCGTCAGCGAACACTCAAACGGCGGATGAAAACAAGGACCTCGCTACGCTCCGCCGAGTGACCGCGGCGTTCCATGACTTCGAGGCCGCGGACCGTGCCGGATGGTCGGTGCAGATCACGCCCTGCATGATGGACGCGACACAGGGTGGCATGGGGTTCCACTACGGTAACCCGAAGCTCATCGACGGATCCGTCGCCGTCGATGAGCCGGAGCTTCTGCTCTATGAGCCGGAGAAGAACGGCCGCCTACGCCTCGTCGCGGTCGAGTACATCGTGCCGCTCACCGAGTGGAAATCAGCGGAGCCACCACGGCTCTTCGGACGCGACTTCAAGGTGAATGAGGAGTTCCAGGTCTGGGCGCTCCACGCGTGGGTGTGGGAGAACAACCCGAGCGGCATGTTCGCCGACTGGAATCCGCGGATCACGTGCGAGAACACCACCGCCGTATCCACGATGCCTCATTGAGCGACTTCTCACGCCTCACGGAGTACAGCGATGCCGAAGTACCTCATCGAACGCGAGATCCCGAACGCGGCGGCACTCTCCACCGCGGACCTCCGGACCATCGCGCAGCGGTCGTGCGCCGTGCTGCGACAGCTCGGCCCGCACATTCAGTGGGTGCAGAGCTTCGTCACCGAGGACAAGCTCACCTGCCTCTACATCGCGCCTAACGCAGACATGATCCGCGAGCACGCACGGCTCGGCGGATTCCCGGCAGAGCACGTGCTCGAGGTGGCGACGATCATCGACCCAACGACGGCCGAGCCGAACAAACTCGCCGCCGTAGCGAGCGCGTAGCTCGCTCACGCAGGCCGCGATCAGCGGCCTGCGGGTACCACCTCTCTCGTCGGAGCAGATGCTGGGCGTGCCGCGGTCGTTTCGTTAGGTGTCTCGACCGCGGCACGCGCGCGATAGAAGACGAACGCCGTGATGCCGATCGTGATCGCGAGCGCCGCACCGAACTCGCTCGTCAGCCATTTCGTCGGACCAGTGTTGACCGTCACACGGTCGAAGAACGCCTGCACGAACAGGTTGTGCGACGCGTGCAGGATGGCCGCTGGCCACACGCTCCCCGAGCGCAGCCGCAGCCACGCGATCGGGAATCCCATCGCCACGACCATCGCGCCGAAGCACATCACCGAGTACCACGTCGGCGTTCCGCCGTTGTAGTCGGCGAAGACGATGAGCGGCACGTGCCACGCCGCCCAGATCGCGCCGCTGATCACCGCGGTTCGCTGAAAGGACATCGTCTTCGCGAGCGTCGGCACGAGGAAGCCGCGCCACCCGAGCTCCTCGCCGGTCGCCGAGAGCAGACTCTGGAGCGATCCGACCACGATAAACGTGACGACGGGGGTCTTGAACCGGCTGAGATCCACACCTCCAAGCCCCGTGAGCCACACCAGCCCGTACGCGACGGTGGCGTAGGCTACCGGGAGCAGATACGCGAGGATCAACCAGCGCGGCGCACCCGGGCGCCATCCCTCTCCACGGACGTTGCGCTGAAACACGAGACGCGTGATGAGCGCGCTCACGCCCGGGCACCACATGAGCGCGAGCACGTACATGCCTCCACTCGCGCCCAGGCTGCCGGCGGAGATGATCAACCAGTAGAACACCGCGCTCAGGCCGAAGGTCAGGCCGAGATACGTCGTCAGTTCCGCTCGCGTGTCGTTCGCGCGCGTGTCCATGGGCTCCTTCCAATCTGTGAGAGGTCTGCTACGGTGTTTACGTCAGTCGGCAAAGCCCCGCGATTCCGCGAAGCTACGCCGGGGCCGTCCCACCGCAACGGCAGCACCCTACGGTTTCGTCAGCTTGGCGAGATCCTGCGCGTATTTCGCCGACGTCGCCTTGTCGCCAGCGACAGCCGCGGCGCGCATCGCCCCGTCCAGCGATCGATAGCGATTCGGATCGCGCGCCAGGGCCGCACGATACTCAGCGAGTGACTCGCCCGGACGGCCGAGCGTGAGCAGCATGTCGCCGAGCAGCTCGCGGGCCGGCGCGAGCGGACCCGGAGTCACCGCCGCTTTCTCCGTCGCGTCCTCACGCTCGGCCGCCTCACGCATCTCGCCGAGTGCTGTGTCTCGACGACCGCGTGCGAGATCGAGCCACGCGCTGGCGCCGATCCGCTGGATCGCCACCTGCTCGGCCCAGTAGGCCTCGTGGGTCGCGACCAGTCGACCGCGGATGGCTTCCAGTGAATCGATGGAGGCACGCGCTCGCGACGAATCGCCGGTGTGGGCGGAGCCTAACGCGATCGCGAAGTGGGTCACTGCTTCCGCGTACGGGAAGGCGCTCGTCGTTGGCTGCAGTGCTGCGGCCTCTGCCCACGCGCGCCGCTCGAGCGCATAGCGCGCCGGGATCGCCGCGAGGGCAAAGACGCCGGCGGAGCCCGGAGCGGCGCCGGTCACCGCGTTCGGATCGAAACGCGCGGCGAGCTCGGGCAGGCGCAGGACGATGGCGTGCGCCGCGGAGTCGCGGCGCATTTGGAGGTCGGCGTACACCGCGTAATCAGCCGCGTGCAGTGCCTCGGCGATGGACGCCTCGCGGGTCGCGGCGTCCATGGAGCGGAGATTGGTGGCGACCGATTCGTTCCACATCCCGACGCGTGTGAACGTGTGCGACGGCATGTGCAGCGCGTGCGCGGCGGACGGCGCGATGTCAGCGTAGCGGCGCGCGGCAGCAGCGGCGCGCCCCGCGAGCGCAGGGACGTCGTACGTATGGATGATGTAGTGCGCGAGACCCGGGTGGTTGGGCTGAGCCGCGAAGAGCGCCTCGAGCTCCGCACCTGCACGGAGCTGATCGCCGTAGCTCTTGTCCGTCGGCGACGCCGCCGCGACCAGCGCGATTGCGTGGAAGATCCTGGCTTCGGTATCGGTGGGGAATTTCGCGGCCAGCTCAGCCATCGCACGCTCGTACGCCTGGACGCGCGTCGGCTGATCGCGAGTGGTGGGGTCGGTGTAGAGCTGCGAGACGGCGGCGATGTAGGCACGTTCACGATCGCTCGCCTGAATGCCGAGGCGTGTCGCGGTCTCGACCGCCTGCCGACCGCGTTCGACCAGTGCTGGTGGCCTGACGTTGGGAACCATCGGGTTCGTCCATCGACTCAGCGCGATGCCCCACCAGGCCATGGCGCAGGTCGAGTCGGTGGCGAGCACCTCGTCGAACGTCCGAATCGACGCGCCGAACTCGAACGAGTGCAGCAACGCGACGGCACGGTCGAATTGCGGCGTGACTGCCGGCGCGCAGGATGTCGGGAAATGGACCGTCCCGAGCTTCTCGGTGGTCTGTCGCGGAGCGCCAGGCACCTGCGCGACGAGGCTGGTTGCGATCATGCTCGCGGTCAGCATGGCAGTTCCCGCGATTCCAGTGATGCGCGTCATTCGGACCTCCGTGTCGTGATGTCCGCTCGCGGCCTAACGACTACTCGGCCTCACTGGAGCGCGCGTGTCAGCGCGGCTGGTCCTACCGCGCGAAAGATCGTCGCGTGAGTGAGGTCCGGTCGGGGCGTATAGACCGACGTGAGTCCGCGTGGCCGTACAGTGCGCACGAGCTCCGCGAGGCGTGCCGTGCCGGTCGCGATGTCCTCGACGTTCGAGCTGGCAAGGTAGAGCGTTCGCGGTATATCGTCGAAGGCCGTTAGGCGTGCCTGTGCCGAGTCGACGACCGCGCCGGCGTTCCACCACAGGCTCGGATCGAGCGCGACGTAGTGCTGGAACAGCTGCGGATCGGTGAGAAGCGTCTCGACAACGAACAGTCCAGCCAGTGACTCGCCGACGATGGCCCGCTCCGCGGTGGTGTGGTAGCGAGTTTCGATCTCGGGAATGAGCTCGTCGCGAATGAATCGGCGGAAGGTGGCGGAGCCGCCCACGTGTGGCGCAATCGCGCTATCGGTCGCGACGCGGGTGGGCCCGGTGAGATCGCGCCGGCGCTCGGTATTCGGGATGCCGACGATGATCACCGGCCGGATCGCGCCTAACGCAATCAGCGAGTCGACCGTGTGTACGACGTGCGGAAAGTCTTCGTCGAGCCCGCCGTCGGGCATGTAGAGCGTCGGGAGTCGTGTCGCGGATGACGCGCGATGGCCTGGTGGCGTGTGCACGTTGACGCGTCGCGCTTCGCCGAGTGCTGGAGAGGCGATAGTGAACGTATCGTGTGCGGGTATCGGATCTGCCGGCGGCGTTGGTTGCTGCGCGCCCAGGGGCCCGGCGAGAAGCGCAAGGAATGCGAGGCGTCTCATGGACAGTTCTCTCCGCCTAACGCCCAGGCTCAGTCGCCAGCACCGGAGTCGCGACGCGCGCACCCGGTCGCGCAGCGGGCCCAGTGCGCGCGCGCATGATGACGATGCCCACGATAAAGATGGCGATGGCGATGCACTGCGCCACGCTCAGCGCGAAGAAACGGTCGTCCTTGATTCGCAGGAACTCGACCGCAAAGCGCTCGATTCCCGCCAGCACGCCGTAGACACCGAACAGCCAGCCGTCCGCATGCGTGTGGCGACGCAGGCGCCAGAGGATCGCGAACATCACCAACCCGAGTACGACCTCGATGAGCTGTGTGGGTACGACACCGACGACAGTCGACGGATCCATCGACGGCGGAAAGACCGCGTGAAACGCCTCGGTCATGCTGCCGACGGTCGATGCCGGCATGCCTTGCGGGAACGCGACGGCGAGCGGGCCTTCATACCACTTCCCGTAATCATCGCCGACGGCCCAGCATCCGCTGCGTCCGACGGCGTAGCCAGCGGCGATCGCGATTCCGGCGACGTCAGCGTACCGCGCGAAGGGGAGCTTTCGAAAACGGATCGTCGCCCAGCAGGCGATCACGGCGCCGATGAATCCGCCCCAGAACACGAACCCGGAGCGCGAGAACAGGTCATGCCAGTTGTGGGTGATGACCGCGACGAAGTACAGCTTCCCTCCGATCATCGTCCCGACGACCGCCGCGAGCAGGACATCGCTGACGTGTCGCGCTTCGTGTGTGTAGCCGCGTCGGAGCAGCTCGCGCTCCGACACGATCTGCGCGATGACGAACGCGAGCAGCACCGCGATCCCGAACCCGGAGAGCTCCAGATGGAACCCGCCGATGTGGATCGGGATGTTGAATGGATGGACGGTGACGGGTTGGCCGGTCATGTCAGAGGCTGGAGTGCCCGGGTGTGCGTCTGATTAAATCAAGCTCGAAGCTCGTGACGCGTCGACCATCGCCCGCTTCGAAGCCTGGGCGAAGCGACGCTGCAGCCGACGGCCGAGTGGGTAACCGAGTCGCGCCAGCACGTGCGCCGGACGCGAGAACGCGTAGAGGTCGTACCAGACGCGGTCGTCTGCCTGGTGCCACTCGACCGAGAAGCGCTCTTCGCCGAGCGCGCCATGTTCGGGCAACGTCCCGTAGGCGAATCCCGTTCGACGCACCCCGTTTGTCTCTTCGTCCATGACGTACACGATACGACACGCGTTGAGCGACCAGAAGCCATAGTGGTGCGCCACGACCGCGACTGTCGTTCCCACTTCGATCGAGGCTTCACGCGGCTGCACGGAAGACCAGCCGAGTGTCATCATCCGCCACGCGCGGAGGGCCAGCAAGGCACGCTGGAACGTCTCGGCGCCCATACCGAGCTCGACACGGTTTCGGTCGACGTTGTAGCCTGCGGGTGCCTCGCCGCGAGTCGCACCGACCTCGGGATACGAGAAGGGCGCGTCCCGCTGAGAGTTCAGGAAGGCGTCGATCTGCTGCGCGGTCGGCTGGGTGAGATGGAACACAGGGTCGTCGCGGACGAGGATCGTTGCCTAACTACAGGTCCAGCGACATGAACACCGCGTTGGGGTCGGCGGTGTAATCGGCGAACGGGCGGCCACAGACGAACCGGTATGGATCTGCTGCCTAACGTGTCATGTCGTCGTCGGCAACCCTCAACCGTGCGACGATGTCACGGTACGCCGAGGCGATCAGCGTCTCGAGCGACGGGCCGTCGATGGCGAGACCAGGTTTGACCTTCACGTGGCGCATGTATTTGCCCGTACCCTGCATCAAACCCGCCGGATCCGGCAGCGTCGTGCCGTGGAAGAAACCGACGTTGACGTGATTCCTGAAGACGCTGACGTAGGCAAACGGCGCGTCTTCTACGCATACCGTGGCGTACCCATCATGCATGAGCTCTCGAACATCGGCGCCGCATCGGCGCATGAGCGCAAACCATGTGCGCGCAATCGAGCCGAGCTCGCTCGGTTGCGCATCGAGCCACTGACCGATGGCGGGAGCCCGCTCGACGGCTCCGGTAAACCGCAGAAGTGCGGTCACGATGCGAACGTCCTTCGCGATAATGTTTGTGCTGCCTAACGCATGAGTTCAGCTGCAGAGCGCCTGCCGATAGCGCCGCTAGTATGCTCGGCGCCCTGCAGGGCATCCCGCTCGATGCAGTGTCTCCTGTTCGGTGTCGCGCCGCACGATATACCTAATCCACCGCCGACGTCACGTGCTCGGGCACCACAATCCACCCTATCAAGGTCCAACTGTTCATCGCGAGTGGGGGTGTGAGAATAGCGCAGTCTATCGTTCTGCCGGAGAACAGTGCACCGGGAGGGGAGGCGAATGCCATGATTCGACGATTACTGATTGCCATGTCGCTGTCGCTACTGCCGTGGGGTGCGGCATGGGCTCAACAGCCCGACACTGCCGCGAAAACGACCACCACGCAGGAGCCTGAATGGTCGATTCCCCCGCGCCGCATTGACCTCTATGCCGGGCTCAGGTCAAACGGCGGCACCAGCTTCCTGATGGGCCTGAAGTATTCGCGCCGGCTACCCTCGACAACGAATTTCGCCGGCGCTGGATTCTTCGAGGTCGCCTTTGCCAGCCCCACCGAATATCTGCTGGGGGCCCTGGCGCAGTACATGCCGCTGAACCGACTGCTTCTGGAAACGGGTCCCGGGTGGGCCATAGATGGGGGCAGCGATTTCTTCTGGCGCGTGAGCGGAGAATACGAGCTGAAAATCCGTCGATTGTCACTGATACCGAAGTTTTACGTCGACTTCGTGCAAAGCACGACCGTGTTCGGCTATGGACTCGCCATCGGTCGCCACTGACGAGCCGCCGGGACTGGTGGACACGCTTCACATGGCTTCGATGGTCGACATGCTTCGAGCTTCATTGGCACGCGCACGCCCGAGTACGCGGTCGTACTCCGCGGCCGCGTGACTCACACCCTCGGCGTCTGGCGGTGCCCGGCGCATCGCCGAGCCTCAGCGACGGCGCACGAGTCGGCGCTCGGCGGTGCGTCGCTACGGCGATGACGGGCGGCGGGGCAGGAATTCGGGCGGTATGGGCTTGTCGGGGCGCTCGGTGTCCTACAGCAGGCCGACGACCCACCAGCGGGCGCCGTCGTGAAGAGCTGGATGCTGTTGATGCCGCGGGCCGGGTGAGCGTCCGTCGAATCGCGATGCATCTCGTAGGTGCTGAAGACGTGCACGATATTGCCGAACGCCTCGCTCGTGCGCACGATCTCACGCTCGCTGAATCCATGGCGCGGCGGGCCGCTCGACGCCCGCTGGACGTAGTCCTCGACCGTCAGTATACGGATCACCTGCGGGCCGTTCCCCGACCCGCTGGTCGGCATGAGGCGGGCGCCCGGTACGAACAGCGACCGGAAGCGATCGGCGTCGCGCTTCTGATCGGCGAGGATAGTGTTGGCGTCGTAGAGCGCGGCGATGATCGCGTCGACCGACGCCACATCACTGGGCCGAGCAGCCACGGTGGCGGCCGCGGTGGCGCTCGGGACGGCCTGTGCCGCCGCGTGTAGCCACGGCGACGCACTCAGGCCTGCCAGCACAACGCGGGTAATGTGTCTCATGAGCGCCTCGCAGGGTCGGTGGGCGTGCAGCGCTCCTCGCCGACGGAGTGGGTGGGATCCGGCACCGTGCGCGACCGGGTTGTCCTCGAACACCGTCGTCGCTTCCTCGAAGCTCAGCCGGTGTTTGCGGAGGTTGCGCCGTGGCCTGTCGGGGTGCCACTCGAACTGACGGGCCATTGGATGAGATCATACGCGATGCGTGTGCATCCGCCTAACGCCCAGCTCACCTGCGGGCCACACCCGAGCCATCAGGAGCCGCAGTAGCGCCGTCCCCGGCAAACGAGGGTCGCGAACGCTTCGCTGCGGATCCGCCAGCGCCCCTCGGCGTCGCGGCGCCAGATCGCGTAGTACGTGCCGCCCACCTCAGTCGGTTCGCCGCCCTCGCGCCACGTCTCCTGCCATCGTCCCGATTCTGTCGCCACGGCGCACGTCGGTCGGTCACAGCCGACCACCTGCACTGGCTCGTACGTCAGCCGGAACTCCGGCCGGGCGGTCATGTTCTCGAGAAAGACGCTGAGGAACGCCGCGCGCCCCAGGCGCGTCACGCGCGCGGAGACCTGGACGGCGCTGTCCTCGACGAGCTGTCCGAGGGCACCGCTGTCCCGTGCAATGAGCGCCGCGTTCCAGCGCGCGCGGGCCGCACGCACGTCAGCCGCGGCGTCAGCGTGGGGCGCGGCCCTTCCCCCGGTGGCGCACGCGGCGACTGCGGCGCAGGCGATGACGAGAGTGGCTCGCCGCGGGTCGTAACGCCCTGGTTCTCTCAGTGTCATGCGCAACGTAGATGACAGTGGCGGCGGCCTAACGCATGAAGTTGATGCAAGGGCACCTCATAGGATGCGGCGCCGCCGCCTCCACACCGCCCTTGCCAGGTCCAGCACACGTTAGGTGCCCGGCGGTTCACGAGGCGGTGTTGCACACGGGACGCGCACAGCACGAAAGTTTGGTGACAGCGCCGGTCGGTGCCCCGACTCGTCCACGGTCACTGTTTTGAAATCGCTGAGCGGCTCGAGGCGTCCGGCTAGCGTGTCGCCCCGGACGCCGAGCCGGCCCCCATACCCCGTCGAGAATCGATCGGGCTGTGGCTCGAGCAGCAAGACCTCCACGGAGTCGCGGAATGTCGTCCAGATCGCATTCGCCCGCCCCGAGGGTGTCCGCGGGAGCGGACGCCAACGGCGCTGGCTCGGCTGCTCGGCTGCAACGGAGGCCGAATCGAGGAACACGTCGCTGGTCGGAATGACGGCTGCCGGTCCGTCCCAATGCAGAACCCGATAGCAGCCGGCAGCGGCGCGCTCGGCGTCAGAGAGTGTAATCGAAGGGTGAGAGTGGCCTGGCGTCCGGCAGGCGATGCAAACGACGGCGAGTACAACCCCGACGCGCATGTCGAGCTCTCCTTACGCACATGGACGTGGGCACCTAACGCCTGAAGTTGAGCTGCGGGTGAGTTCAATAGAATGCGGCGCCGCAGGCGCCGCCACGGCAGATCGCCCGACAGCTCCAACGGACGTTAGCCCGCAAGCGCGCGATGCGTCAGTCGAAATCCCACAACGGCTAGACCCGTCGAGCATCAGGACCGGCGGCTTTCGCGCCACACGATTCTGAGGAAGGCCTTCAACGCCTCTTGCGCGAATTCCTGCTTCTGCGCGTGTTGGTCGATGAGCAAATACGTGATGAGGTTCCGGAAGACGCGATCGCGGACTTGAGTGAAGTACCAGTCCTGAAGCTCTCGAACTCGCGCGACGCCTCGATCTGAAGCGTACAACAACTTGTTTCGCTCATTCTTGATGCCGGCAACGTGCAGACCGCTCGGTCGCCGGACATCTCGTCTGAACGGCAGCTACCGCCAGTGCACTTTCGCAGCAATGGGTTGAGTGTATCGGGCCGTGGGCTGACGTCGCGAGACGGAGATTAGCGCCGAGTGCGGTGCCTTCGCGAAGCGACGGACGCTCCTGCCAGCGACCTTCGCCGCGCACGAGTTGCGCGCACGGGCCTGGGCTGCACGAGGGCCGAGTGCAGCGGCGAGATTTCTAGCTCTTCCATCAAGACCCTGTTGCGGCATAACGCATAGAGTTCAGCTGCAACGTTCGCTAGGCGGGCGCGCCGCTATGCAGATTTGCGTCTGTCACCGAGAAGGGACTGGGACGTGACAAACAGAGACTCCACGGCAGCAGCGATCTGCCCACGGACATCGCCGCGAACCGGCGTCAACCCATGCGCAACGGAACTACGAAGCCGGTATGCCTCGTTCAAGGCGGCAAATGTGCCTTGGTCAAGGACACCCTCCGACGCAAGCCGGCGTAGTAAGCTGCGCGTGTCAGGACGGTCGGGAGACGGCTCAGAAAGGAGCCGCATCGTTGCTTCGGCTGCGGTCCATGCGAGAAGGAGCGCGGCTTCGACATGCCCGGAGGAAACGAGCTTGCGAGCCTCGTCGAACCGCCGTCGAATGGAATCGTCGTCAAGCGGTCGCAAGTCTTCGCCGGGAAGAAGCTGCTCTCGGGGCTTCGGGGCCATGAGAACAAAACGGCTCAGGCCGACGTGTAACCACGCTGGCGGAGAGTCGGTCGACTCGAGACTCCCGGTCAGCGCATGAACGACGGTGAAAGATAGGCCGTGAGTAGAACAGGTCGTCACCAGCCCGAATGGCCAACCGAGTACGCCGAATCGGCAGTGCAGGCAACCTGGCAGGTGTGACCATCAGGGGTAATGATCGTGAGGGTGATGGGTGACGCGATTGGCGGTCGTCCGTTGCCAGTTTCGGCTGCTGCGTGGGCGACTTTTGACGCCACACCGTCAGCCGATCCCGCCGGTACCTGTCGGGAAGCGGAGGCCCGGGGAGGGTGAATTCGAAGAGGAGCATCGGCCGAACTGTGAGGAGCCGACTGCTCCGCCTAACGCCCAAGTTGAACTGCGAGCGGATCTCATAACGCGAGCGCGGCGAGCTACCACAGACCGCTCGTCGGCTCCGCCGAACGTTAGCCGGTGCCGTGCGTCGGATGCTCGACGCCCGGCACCCGCGCGAAAGTTGATAGCGGAATACATTACCGATCGGGTTCGGCCGTCTTAGACGACCCGTTGCCCAATACGGTACACGTAGTCGGACAGGTGCCTCCCGACAGTCAGCGCGTAGTCAGGATGGCCGTACTGCTGTCGTGCGGGCCCAACCGAGGATCTCAGCGCCCACCACGATGCTCCGAACTTGGTGGTGCTGAAGGAAGTTGAGGATCTTCGCTCCGATCGCGACGTCGTCGCGCACGTCGACCATTTCAGAGAACCACTTCTCCATCTCGCGCACCTTGCCGCGGTCGTCGTGGGCAATGCCGACGGCGACTTTGCTGGCACGCCGGTTATCCGGCCCGTAAAACGCGATGGTCCCGATCGGATAGCCTTGGAACCCACGCTCGGCCTTGCGCTCCAGACGCTCTCTCGGCGTTCGATCAGACATGACCCGCGACCCTCGAACTGGGATTCACAGTCAGTGCATCCGGCTCAACGCTGTTTGTATTGCGTGGGAAGGACCATCTTGCGGCTTGACCATTCAGATGCGACACGTCCCTGCCGTCTAACTCGGCTCAATGCGGCGAGGTAGCGCGTCATCGCTGGAAGTACCGTGCTCACAATGTAGTGCGACATCCGCCCCTAGGGCTCCTGTGTTAGGCGGCGAGGCGTGCCGCCTAACCCAATGGCGGCCGAGCATCGTTTCTGAGGGTCACGGCTCCGGACGACGGCGCTCGAACGCTACGTCCAACGGACTCCGGACGCGACAACTCCCTTCGCCTGGACGAAGGTACTCGAGGGTCGTCGAGAGATCCCGGTGGCCGACCAGGTTCTGTACGTCCCGCGCGTCGCTCCCGGTCCGCAGGAGATGCATCGCGAACGAGTGCCGCAACATCCGTGGTGTCACCCGCGCCGTCAGACCTGCCGCACGCCCCGCACGCGACACGGCACGCTGAATCGTCGTGGCATTCACGTGGTGGCGGCGCCGCTGACCGCTCGCGCGATCCATGTGCTGGCGCGCAGCCGGAAAGAGCCACGTCCACCGCCAGTCGCGCACGGCGCGCCCTGACGCGAGCAGCTCGACGTAGCCACCACCGGAAACCGTGTCGCGCATGTGCTGCCGCCGCACCGCGTCGACCTGCGCCGCGATCGCGTCCCGGAGCGCGTCCGGCAACAGCGCGAATCGACGCAGCGTACCATCGTCGCCGCGAATGCGAATGCGCCGTCGGCCGATATCAACGTCACTCACGCGCAACGTCGCGCACTCCATCAGCCGGAGCCCGGTGCCGTACAGGAGCGACACGGCCAAGTGCCGCGCAGGTGCGACCGCCGCCAGCAGCCGAGCGACCTCGTCGGGCGCCAGTACTTCCGGCGGGCCGATTCGCCGAGGCGTCTTCGGAAGCTTCGGCACGCGCCACTCCGCTAGGCCGAGTACGTCGCGATAGAGAAACACGAGCGACGCCCTCGCCTGTCTCGAGGTGCTCGGTGTCGCGCGCCGCTCAGTCACCAGCCAGTCGAGGAAGCGCCCGCTCTCCGACGCATCGACGGTGCTCGGATGACGAAGCTCGCAGAAACGCACGAAGCGCACGATCCACCATCGATAGGCACCCGCGGTGCGCGCACTCAGACGCCGCGACCGCGCCACCACGCGAACCCGCGCCAATAAACGCTCATCGCCTGTCGCATTCATTCCGCAAAATCGCGAACGCCGACCGAGTAACCGTCATCTTTTCACCCCCACACCAGTCCTGCGCGCGCGCCCGAAGCATGTACATTAGCCGCGTCTCACCGCCGGATCGCCACGCCTCGCCTAACGGCCAGGCATGACGACCGGCACCGGCATGCACAGGAACGGAAGCAACAGACGCAGGGAGGTGTCGAAGATGGCCCGGAAGATCCTGTTCGTGATTCATGGTATCGCCCAGCGCGCGCCTGACAATGCCACCGACAAGCCACGCGTCGCGGCGGACGGCTGGCACGTCGATCTCGTTCACAACTTCATCGCGCTCGCGGGAAAACACGCACCCGGCGTGGACATCGGGCTCAACCCCGGACTGGACGGCGTCAAGATCGTGCCGCTGTCCTACTGCGATCTCCTCATCGAGCAACTCGAGCGCTGGGACTCACTCGGCGACAAGAACGTCGCGGACGCCGTCGCCAAACAATTCCCCGGCGTGCCTGCCGAGTTGGTGAACGTGCTGCGCGACATCTCGACGGCCGACGCGCCGTACTTCTGGAAAGGCGGCGTCGACATCCTGCTGTATCGCGTGTTCAACGACGCCGCCATCCGCTCGCACGTGCGCTCGCAGGTCACACGCGCGCTGTTCGACAACGCCGTGAACGGCGTGCTCCCGTCGTGCGGCTTCATCACGCACAGCATGGGCACCGCCGTCATGCACGACGTGCTCGCGGAGATCTTCGCGAACCCGCAGGAGTTCGGCGGCTTCGTGAACATGGACATCGACATCTACGTCAGCCTCGCGAACGTCAGCAAAGTTCTCGAGAACGTCGCGAACCCGCAGAAGTCTCCCGTTAGGCCCTTCGGCGCGCCCGGCATTGGCCGAGCGCGGTGCCGGTCATTCGTGAACGCGCATCACGACTCGGACCCTGTTCCCTTCCTCGGCCTGTTCAAGCCGGACTGGGACACCGCCACGACACCGTACCGCGATGTGCGCATCGAGCGCATCAAGGAGCCCAACACACACTCGTACCAGCGATACCTCGAGAACCCACGCGTGTGGGTGCCGATCTTCCGCACGCTGCTCGAGACGTCCATCAGCAAGCAGCAGGCGGACGACCTCATCGCGGAATACGACGCGACGCCCGCGGCGGCGTGCCCGCAGGCACTCGACGATCTCTGTCAGGCCGTGAAGGGCATCGCCGAAGCGTGGAAGAACCGCGCGGGTGCGGTTGGCACGTGGCAGTTCGTCGTCGAGCTCACGAAGGCACGACGCGTGATCGACGAAGCGCGGCAGCAGTGCTTCGGCCCAGGCGGTGGGCTGGGGTCCGTCATATGAGGGCGCTCGGAGTAGTGCTGCTGTTGCAGCTGACGCTGGTCGCGCCCGCGCACGCCCAGGGTCTCGGGAGCTGCCAGGATCCGTGGGGGAAGCCGCCCGGCCTAACGGGAAAGACACGCGCCGTTCACCCCGACCGCCTCCGCGAGCGGTTCGCGCGCTCGATCGCCACGCACGACTGGGCGACGGCGTTCGCGGGCGCCGTCGCGGTGATCGACACAACCCTGAATCGCGTCGGTGGGCAGTCGGCCGAATTCGACCGGATCCGCCGGGCCTTCGTGGGCGCCGCGGACACGGTCGCGGTCGGACTCGCGCGCGCGCTCCAGCGACCGCAGTCGGAGCTCGCGGGCGCACTGGCCGAACTCGAGATCAACCAGTTCCGTCCCGTCACGAACGTGGATGGCAACCTCGTCATCCTGCAGAGTAACCGCATCCCGTTAGGCATCACACTCGACAGCACGCGCCTCTCCGCCGACCAGCTCGAGGCCGTCTGCTGGAGCGGCTGGAGCCTCCATCGGCTGCTCTCGAACGTCAACTTCGAGACGATTCCCGGCGCGCTCGCACGCATCGAAGCGCAGGAGCGTCGGTGGGAGCGCTACCGCACCAACGGGCCAATGCAGCTGCCGCACGAGATGGCCCTCAATCGCGTGCGTCGCTTCGTCGTTCCGCCACGCGGCTCGTCGCGCTTCAATCCGCCTCGCTTCGATCTCGTCGCCGTGCATCCGTTCGCCGGCATCGAGCTCGTGCGCACAGACGACGCCGTCGCAACCACGCCGTCCGTCGCCGCGGAGATCGGCGGGGCCACGTTCTGGATCAACGATTGGAAGCAGCACATCGGCGCGTCGTGGGTGCTGGCGTACGACAGCGACGGACGCATCGGTCGCGGTCCGCTGGTCAGGCTCGGCGGCTATGTGACCGCGGGCGTGCTCGCTCGCACGGACGCGGGCGGTAAGAGCAGGAAGTCTCTGCTCATCAACATCGACGCGCTCCGGTTGCTCAAGCCGGACGTCGCGCCGCAGGCCGTGCGACAGGCACAGAGCATCGCTGGCGAAGTGCTCGATCGGCTCCCGCCGCGATAGCGAACGGTCGACCTGACGACAGATAGTCTCGTTAGGTCGACCGCATGAGGCTACAGCCAGCCTCCTGCGCCATGAGCATTCCGAACACGCCCGTCGGCATGAGGGTCGCGCCAGGCACGAGGTTGGCCTTGATCTCCTCGTAGACCGTGCGGAAGTCCTGCTTCGTCGCGGTCGCGGTGCGAGACGAGAAGCCGCGCGTCGCGAGATCACACCCGATGAAGATGACGCCGCGCGCCGTCAGCGATTTGATGAGCGGCGTCGGCTTCTCGCTCACGACTTCCTTGCCCTCGGCATCCAGCTTCTGATAGTAGATGTTCCGCGTCACCGGCTTCTTCGTCTTCTCGTCCAGCGTCTTGGTGGACGTGCCGATGTCGTACTTCGCCCACATCGCGTCGTTGTAGAGCAACGGCACGGCGCGGTGGCGCAGGACCACGACCACACTCGCGTCGGAATCGCCCGTCCCGAAGACGTCCTTCACGGAGCCCAGGTAGCTCATCGCGTGGTAGAGCGCCGTGCCGTCCTCGATCTCAGGAGAGTCGAACACCGCTTTGTGTTTCGCCGTGATGCGATCCATCCAGCTCGGATCCCACTTCACTGGCGGTAGCTGCGGAGGCGGCGATGACGGCGGTGCCGCCGCGGGCGTCGGGGCCTGGCTGGCGGCGGTAGCAGCCGTGGCGGCGGGCGTGCACGCCGCAGCAGCAATGGCAGCGGCACCAACGGCGAGCTCACCAATGAACTGGCGGCGTGGAGTGCGAGAGTCGTTGTTTGACGAGCGGCTCATGGACGGGTCTCGTGGATGAACGGCCTGACGCGAGGAGGCCTCCGAAACTAAGGCCCGGCACCACCGGGCGCACGACCGGACTGTGCAAATTGCCAAGCCGCCGGGGCATACCGGTGCCCCAGGGCGCGGGGCCGCCCTTCGGCACCACCGTCACAGGAGCACTCACGATATCCGAAGGGGCCGGCAAGCCACCTCGCTCGCCGACCCCTTCGCTCATCCACGCCGCCGGTACGGCTACCGGTTCCTACCGGTTCCTAGCGGTTCCAGGCCGGCGAGATGTCGAGCGCGGCGCTGGTCGTTAGGCGTGTGACGCCGGTCCCGTCCGCGTTCATGGTGAAGATGTCCGAGTTGCCGCCGCGGATGCTGATGAAGGCGAGCTGCTTGCCGTCAGGCGACCATGACGGAGCCAGGTCCTGCACGGCAGTGCCCGGCCCGTCGGTGAGGCGGCTGATCTGCCGGTCATCGATGTTGATCACGAACACGTCGCTCGTCAGAATGTTGTCGTCGCCCGAGTCGAACGCCGTGCTGTACGCGATCTGTTTGCCGCCGGGTGCCCAACTGGGCTCGCGCACGTCCGTATCGACCGACTCGTTCGTCAGGCGGGTGACCTGCAGACCATCGAGGGTCACCACGTAGAGGTCGGTCGTCTGATCCGACGCGCCATCACGTGCGCTGACGAACGCGATCTGCTTCCCGTCGGGCGACCACGATGGGTCGGCGTCCGTGCCGGCGGCATTGGTCACACGACTCACGCCACTGCCATCATCGTTCATGGTGTAGATGTCACCGGCGGGATCGTTCCGCATGCTGACGAACGCGATGCGCTTGCCGTCCTTCGACCAGGTCGGCGACGTGTCGATGCCACCGCTCTCCGTCAATCGGCGGACACCGCTCCCGTCCGCATTCATCACGTAGATCTCGCCGAACGAGTCCTGTCGCAGGCTCACGAACGCGATTCGCTTTCCATCCGGCGACCACGCCGGCGCGACGTCGGGCCCCGCCGAATTCGTCAATCGGCTGACGCCGCTCCCGTCGGGGTTCATGCTGTAGATCTCGAAGTTACCCGGCGCATCGCGATCGCTCACGAACAGAATCCGGCGATTGTTACCACCGACGTTCGTGCCCAGCGACGGGCCACTCGGCGCGTTAGGCGCGGTGGGCAGCGGCCGCGTCGCGTCATCGCATGCGGCGGTGGAAAGAAGTCCGAGGACGATGAGGGTGCGTTGTATGCGGAACATGGTGAAGCTCCTTATGGGTTCAGCGGTGGGTTGGGTCGTGTGGACTAGCGATTCCAGGCGGGGCTCACATCCGCCGCTGGGTTGGTCTTCAGGACTGTGACGCCGGTGCCGTTCGCGTTCATGATCGCGATGTCCGAATTGAAGTCGAGCTCGCGGACGAACGCGATCAGCTTGCCGTCGGGTGACCACGACGGCTGGGAGTCGTTGGTGCCGCCCGGGCCGCCCGTGAGGCGCGTGACGCGATTGCCGTCCAGATCCAGAACGTAGATGTCCTGACTCAGCACGTCCGGCTCGCCATTGGTACCACCGGGCAGCTGCACGAGCGTGTTGAACGCGATCTGCTTGCCGCCCGGCGCCCAGCTCGGCGCCTGGACCCGCACGCCTTCCCACGTTAGGCGATTGACCTGCCGGGTGTCGACGTCCACGACATACAACTCGGTACTTCCGCCATTCAGCGCATCCCGCGCGCTGACGAACACGATCTGCTTGCCGTCGGGCGACCACGCCGGCTCGCCGTCCGTGCCGGTGAATTCGGTCAAACGAGACACGCCGCTGCCATCCGCGGCGTTCATGACGTAGATCTCGCCCTGCTCATCGTCACGGGTGCTGACGAACGCGATCCGCTTGCCGTCCTTCGACCAGGTCGGCGCCTCGTCCAGATGGTTGTCGAACGTCAGCCGCTGGACGGCCGTCCCGTCGGCGTTCATCACGTAGATCTCACCGTTCGGGTCGTGGCGGTTGCTGACGAACGCGACCCGCTTGCCATCGGGCGACCACGCGGGCTGGACGTCGAAGCCGGCCGACGTTGGTGAGCCGATCCAGCCCAGACCCGTCGGGGTTCATGCTGTAGATCTCCACGTTGCCGATCTCGTCGCGCGAACTGGCGAACAGGATTCGCCTGTTATTGCCGCCGTTATTCACGCCGAGCGACGAAGCTGGCGGCGCCGCGGGTGCGGTGGGTGTGGACTGATCCGCGCACGCGGCAACGGCCAGGAGCACTCCGAGCATCAAGGGGATACGAGCAGGTGCGGCGAGGGTTGGGTGCATGGCGAAGCTCCTTATGGCGTCAGATGGGGGATCGTTGCTCGAGGGTCCGAGGCCGCGGTCTACCGTGTTGGTATACCAACCGCGACGGACGACAAGGTGCGCCCACCACGCGCGCACGAGTATCCGGCGGAGGACCGGAAGTCGACTCACGATGATTGTGTGCGGGAACTACCCGAGGAGGGGCGGAGCCCCTGACTTTCGTCAGGCCTCGGTGGCGCTCTCAGCGTCGAGGCCGTGCTTCGCCGCGAGCAACGCGGCCTGCGTGCGGTCACCCGCACCGATCTTCGGCAGCATCGCGCTGATGTACCCCTTCACCGTGCCGACGCTCAGATGCAGTGCAGCGGCGATCTGCTTGTTGGCGTGCCCACGTGCTATGAGCCGGAGCACGTCGAGCTCACGCGGCGTTAGGTGCGCGAACGGCGATGGCGCGGCCGGAGCGGAGACCTTCCGCATGAGACGCCCCTGCGCGCGTGGATCGAGCGTCGGCAACCCGCGAGCGGCGGCGTGGATCGCCTGAACGAGCTGGGCGCGCATCGTATCCTTCAGCAGGTACCCGATCGCGCCCGCTCTGACGGCGTCGATGATGCACTCATCGTCCGGCCGTGTGGTGAGAATGAGGACGTGGGTCGTCGAGCCCGTGGCGCGGATCCGCTCGGTCGCCGCGATCCCGTCCAGGCGCGGCATCATCACATCCATCAACACGACGTCAGGACGCAGCCGCTCCACCAGACGCACCGCTTCCTCCCCATCCACGGCCTCGCCGACGACCTCGATCGTCTCGTGTTCCTCGGAGAGGATCATCCGAAGGCCCTCGCGGACGATCTCGTGGTCATCCGCGACAAGCACGCGTGTCCGCACGCCGCGCGGCGCCTCGCTTTCCGGCTTCGAGGTGCTCACGATGGCCACATTGGTCGCCTCGTAGCGGGCTCCTGGGAGCGCCGATGATGCGAGACCAACCGCGTGGCCGCAATGGAACGAAGTGCGAGAAGTAGGGCACTCGCGTTAGAATGGAGGCATCCTGGCGTCTTCAAGGCCGCCGCGCACACCAGTACGCCCGCCACTCAATCGCTCATGCCCACCGCCCCGCTCGGTATCGGCTTCATCGGCAGCGGCTTCAACACGCGCTTTCACATCCAGGCGCTTCCAGGCCGTTCGCGACGCCGAGGTGCGCGGCGTCTGGAGCCCGAACAGGAAGAACGCCGCTTCGGCGGCCGAGCTCGCGCGCACGCTCGACGTCGGCGACGCGAAGGCGTACGCGAGCATCACCGACATGGTCGCGGACCCGGCCATCGACGCGATCTGGCTCTGCGGACCGAATCACGCCCGCATTGAGAACGTGTCGGAGATCGTACACGCAATCGAGTCGGGGCGCGGTGACGCTCAAAGGCATCGCCTGCGAGAAGCCGCTCGCCCGCAACGTGGCCGAGGCGAAGCGGGTGAACGAGCTCGTTAGGCGCGTCAAGCTGCCGACCGGCTATCTCGAGAACCAGCTGTTCTCTCCGCAGGTGGAGCTCGGGAAGTCCCTGCTCTGGGCCCGTGGCGCGTCGAACACGGGACGCCCCTACCTCGCCCGTGCAGCCGAGGAGCACAGCGGTCCGCACATGCCGTGGTTCTGGCGCGGCGAGCTGCAGGGTGGCGGCGTGCTGAACGACATGATGTGCCACTCGGCCCTCGTCGTCAGGCACCTGCTCACGAAGCCGGGCGCGTCGTACGACACCGTGAAGCCGGTTCGCATCACCGGTCACATCGCGAGCCTCAAGTGGTCGCGCCCGGAGTACGCGAAGCGGCTGTCGAAGACGATGGGCAAGGAAGTCGACTACACGAAGACGCCGTCCGAGGACTTCGCGAGCGTCATGATCGAGTTCGAGACGGACGACGGCTTCACCGTGCTCGGCGAAGCGTCCACATCGTGGAGCTTCGTCGGCGCGGGGCTTCGCCTGTCGGCCGAGTTGTTAGGCCCGGAGTACTCGATGTCGTGGAACACGCTCGACTCGGGGCTCAAGCTGTTCTTCAGCCGCGAGGTGAAGGGCCGTCAGGGTGAGGACCTCGTCGAGAAGCAGAACGCCGAGATGGGCTTGATGCCGGTGGTCGCGAGCGAGGCGGCCGCGTATGGCTACGAGGCGGAGGACCGCCACTTCGTGCGCGTCTTTCAGGGCAAGGAAGAGCCCAAGCTCACGTTCGACGATGGCGTCGAAGTCGTGAAGATCCTCATGACCGCGTATGCGAGCGCCGAGCAGGGGAAGACGCTCGCGTTTCCGCCGAAGGGGATCGACAAGTTCGTGCCCCAGGTCGCACGCGGAGCGTGGAAGCCGTGACGGCACCTACGCGAGCGCGAGGCGGCATGGCCTCGGGGCAGAGCTCGACGCTCGTGCAGACGGTGGACATCGAGACGCCGGAGCTGGTGACGTTCAGCTACACCATCGCTGGCGTCGGCTCGCGCGTCGCCGCGGCGCTGATCGACTATCTCCTGTGCCTCCTGCTGTTCATCGCGATCATCGTCGGGATGGCGTTCATCGGCGCGAGCCGATTGGTGCGGTTAGGCGGAACGTCGTCGGACGCGTGGGCGCTCGCGATCGTGGTGCTCGCGCAGTTCTTCATCCTGTGGGGCTACTACGTGCTGTGGGAGGGGCTGGCCGACGGCCAGACTCCGGGCAAGCGCTACATGCGCCTCCGCGTCGTGAGCGACGGTGGCTACTCGGTGTCGTTCGCCGGCTCGGCCATCCGCAATCTCGTCAGGATCGTGGACATGCAACCGGTGTTCACGTATGGCGCCGGGATCGTGAGCATTCTCGCGACGAAGCAGGGCAAGCGACTGGGTGATCTCGCCGCGGGAACGCTCGTGGTGCGTGAACAACTTGTTCATCGGGAATCGGGAATCGGGCGGGACGCGCGCCGAAGGCGGGCGGCGGGAATCGAGCAAAGACCGTGGTGCAGCATCGGCCGGCGACGGTGCCGCGTCAGGCACGGCTCACCGACGACGAGTTCGCCGTCGTCGAGCGGTTCATGGAGCGACGGTCAGCCTTGGATCCGGTGCGACGCGTTGAGCTCGCGACTCGCCTCGTGGAGCGGTTCGCGAGCGCGTTCGTCGGCTATTCAACTACTGCTGGCAGCCCGCTCGATCAGCTGTTCGAGCTGTACGCGGACGAGCGTCAGGCGCGCGCGAGCGGCGCGGTCGTGGGACGCGAGACGGGCGCGGCGCGTGAGCGTCACGCCATCGTCGCGTCAGGCACACCGAGATGGTCGTCGTTCGCGGCGCGGCTCGATCGCGCGCAGCACGGCGGGCTCAAGTCGCTCGGCGAGGATGGCGTGCGGAACTTCGTGGCCGAGTATCGGGACCTCGCGGCGGATCTCGCGCGATTGCAGACGGCGGCGCGCGGTCGCGAGCGCGATGAGGTGTTCTACCTGAGCCGCCTCATGGCCGGCGCGCACAACCTGTTGTATCGCGGTCGCGCGCTGACGCTGAACGATTTATGGCGGACGTTCGCGGTCGACGCGCCGCGCGAGGTGCGACGCTCGTGGCGTCCCATCGCGCTCGCCGGGCTGTTGATGTTCGGGCCGGCGATCATCGCGTACACAGCGGTGGTGCGCGATCCACCGGTCGCGCGCGTGTTCATTCCCCCGGCGATGCTGGACCGCGCGGAGGATGGCGTGAGGCGAGCGCGGCAGGGCCAGGGATACATCGAGGATCCCGAGCTGTTCCGTCCGGTGATGGCGACGAGCATCATCGCGAACAACGTGCAGGTGACGTTCGCGGCGTTCGCCATGGGAATCGCGTTAGGCATCGGGACGGTGATCGTGCTCGTGACGAATGGCGTCAGCATCGGCGGCGTGTTCGGGCTCTACGCGTCGAAGGGGATCGGAACGCTGCTGGTCAAGTTCGTGGCGCCACACGGCGTGCTGGAGCTGACCGCGATCTGCATCGGCGGCGGGGCCGGCTTGCTGCTGGCGGCGGCGATATTGATCCCGGGGAATCGTCCGCGGAGCGTGGCGCTGCGCGAGAACGGTCGGCGCGCGATCCGGCTGATCGCGGCGTCGACGGTGCTGCTGCTGATTGCGGGAACGCTGGAGGGTTTCGTGTCGCCGATCGAGACGTGGCCGCTCTCGTGGAAGCTCGCGGTCTCGGCCGCGACGGCGGTGTTCCTGGCGGCGTACTTGTCAGGCGGACGCAGAGCGGGTCGTTCCTGCGACTCCAGCGGAGACAATACCGGTCGGAGACGACTTGCTCGGCCTTCGGCCAGCTATCCCGGCGACGCGACGTCAGCAGAACTGCGTTCGACAACCCGTCTCAGACTCGCATAGTAGTGCGCGCAATCGGACAGCGCCGCAGAAGATCTGGCGGATCGATTCCCGGCGAACGCAGAAGGACCAGAAAAAGGCGTCCGGACGCCGGCGGTGCACCAGGCCTTTGGATGCAAGAACGAGCCTCGGGACGCATCGACGAGCCGGTGCTCCCGACGCCCGAGTTCTCCTCATCTCAGTGGCTGCGTTGTAATACGCCCGCGCTGCCTCTCCACGGGATGACAGCATCCGGCCGATCCGCCCAGATCCGTTCGCACTTCGCGTGCTGCGATGCTTGCGGCAGGAAGTCCGACGCCACACGCGCCATGCCTACAACGCCCCGCGGCCTTTGATCTCGAGGTACTTGTTCACGACCGCTGCTGTCATGGCCTGCGGTGACACGTCGAGCACATTCACGCCCGCGCGACGCATGCGCTCGAGCACCGTGTGTCGGCCCGCAACCAACTCCTCCGCCGCCGCGCTCGTGAAGAGTGCCAGGTCACGCTCGCCGCGCGGCACCGCCGCCTCGAACACGGCGTCGTTGCGGAGGGCGACCACCACCACGAGGTGCCGGCCGGCGCTGCGCGTCACGTGCGCGACCAGCGCCCGCGATGCACGCTCGTCGATCACATCGGTGAAGAACACGATCAGCGCGCGCCGACGTTGCCGGCTGGCCAGATAGCGGAAGGCAGCCGGCGTAGTCCGGCTCGGCCATGGTCGCCGTGACGGGAATGAGTGCATTCCGCACGAGCCGTAGGGCAGCGTCACCACGGTTCGGCGGCACGAACGCACGGACCTCCTGATCGAACACCATCGTGCCCACGCGATCGCCTGACGTCGCCGCGACGTCCGTCAGCACGAGGGCGGCCGAGAGGGCGTGCTCGAGCCGCGAGAACTCGCCGGCGAGCTGCGTCATCGCGCGGCCGCACTCGATCATCGTGAAGATCGTCTGCGACTGCTCGATGGTGAACTCGCGCACCATGTGCTTCCGCCGCCGCGCCGTCGCCTTCCAGTCGATGTGACGCGGGTCGTCGCCGACGGCGTAGTCGCGAAGGCCGGCGAACGCGCGACTGTCGCCGCGCTGCCGGAGCACGCGCACGCCCGCGGTGTGCAGACGATGCTGCACCGCGAGCAGGCGGAATCGCCTGCACGTTCGACACCGACGGCGTGACGAGAATCGTGTCGCTCGGCGCGAACGTCGCGCGCGACGCGAGGAGACCGAGCCGCGTGTTCGACTGCAGCCCGACGCGACCTAACGCGGCGAGTCCTCGCACCATCCCCGACAACTCGAACGGCACAGCGCGCGGTGCCACGCGCCGGGGAGCTCGACGTCAGCGGTCCGCAACGCCACCGCGAACGGCTGACGGCATCTCGTCGACGACGTTGACACGGAGCGCGCGCGGCCACGCGGAGCGGAGGGTGTACGCGCCCGCGACGCGGTCGCCGATCCCGACAGCACCGGCAACGTCGCGCTCGATGATCACTCCGCGCCGTCCGGGCAACGTGACCCAATCGGCAAGCACGAGCACCACCAGCACGACGATCCCGGCGAGACCGGCGTAGATACCAATGCGACCCGGGAGAAGCCACAGCACCCCGACACCCGCGACCGCCCACGCTAAACGCCGCGTGGGGATTACGCGAAGCCACAGGCGCTGCGGATGAGTCTCGTTAGGAGGCATCGGCGTCGACTGCGGCTGGTGGCTGGGTGGTCGTGCTGGTGGCTGGGTGACGCTGATGAGCACCCAGCCGCATCCAGCGTCACCCAGCAACAAGCACGACACCCAGCAGCAGCTCGCTGTTCTACTCCGGCACTCGAACTCGCGAGACAACCATATCAACGACTTCTTCGACCGTTCTGCCTTCGACCTCGAGCTCCGGCGCAAGCGTGATCCGATGACGCAGCACCGCATGCACGCGGCCTTTCACATCGTCCGGCACCACGTAGTCGCGTCCCTCCAGCACCGCACCCGCACGCGCCGCGCGCATGAGCGCCACCGTCGCGCGCGGGCGACGCACCTAACGATATCGACGGCCTCGCCCCGCGTCCCGCGCGTGATGCCGCGCGATGTAGTCCTGAATCTCCGGCGCCACACGCACCCCGTCCACCAGCGAGCGCATCGCGCGCACCTCCGCCTCCGCCGACCACCGGCGCCACCAGCGCCGTCACCTGCTCCGGATCGAAGCCCGCCTCCTGCGCCGCCAGCATCGCGAGCTCGGCCTCATGCGACGGATAGCCCATCACCGCTTCGAGCAGAAAGCGGTCGAGCTGCGCCTCGGGCAGCGGATACGTCCCCTCGTGCTCCACCGGATTCTGCGTCGCGAACACCGTGAACGGCGCGTCCAGCGGATGCGTCACGCCGTCCACCGTCACCTGCCGCTCCGCCATCGCCTCGAGCAGCGCCGCCTGCGTCTTCGCCGGCGCGCGGTTGATCTCGTCGGCCAGCAGAATGTCCGTGAACACCGGGCCCGGCCGGAACTCGAAGCCCACCGCCGGATCGCGCAGCATGCTCACGCCCGTCACGTCCGACGGCATGAGGTCGGGCGTGAACTGGATGCGCGAGAACTTCACGCCTAACGCGCCCGCCAGCGTCCGCACGAGCAGCGTCTTCGCCGTCCCCGGCACGCCCTCGATCAGCAGGTGCCCGCGCGCCAGGAACGTCACCAGCGCGTCCTCGATCACCGCGTCCTGCCCGACGACGCGCTGGGCCACCGCCGCATGAATGCGCCGTATCAGCTCGGCGCCCTGCTCGAGGGACAGCGGCGGCGACGAAGAGTCGGATACGGTCACGAGGATTTCGGGAAGGAAGTGAGTGACGTCTCGAGCCGGCGCAGCGCCTGGCCCGACGATCTCGAGATCGCGACGCGGAAACTGGCCGCGCGAGCGCCTGACGAACGAGCTCGACGTCGGGCGCACCGCGCCGGGACGCGCTGCTCGGGCCCAGCGCGAGGAAGGCGTCGTCGGAGCGAGACGGCGCTGCGCGCACCTAACGAATGCTCGACGCGACGCCGCACGCCGTGAACGAGACGCGCCGTCGCCGTCCGCGTCGCGCCCACGGCACGGTACGCGCGCGCCAGCGCATCCACGTGCTCGAGCGGCGAGCGCCGCTCGATCCGCTCGGCCGCACGCGGCGGAAGCAGTCGCGGACCCACCGCCAGCAGGAGCACGAGCCCCGCACCCGCAAGCTGTAGCACGAGATGACCGGAGGCGGTGCGGCCGAGGTATGTGACGATGCCGCGCACCGTGCCCGGGTGATCGCCGTAGCCCTGATGGTACTCATCGAAGACGAGTCGTTCGGCGTCGACCACCGCCAGGCGCGTCCGTCGCTCACGTACTCCAGCATACGCACCGCCGCGACGTCCGCGCCCCAGCGACACACGCGCAGCACGTCGTTGCGAAGCAGATCCGGGTCGGCGACGACCACAACGCGCCCGCGCCCGAGCGGAAATCCGATGGCCGCCGGAGCTCGTGGCCTGCGAAGATCGATGGATCCGTCGCACCGTCGCCAGCGTCCGCGAGCCCGGCGGGCGTATGCGCCCTTCCACGCGAAGCGCGAGAATGTGCGTCTGCCGATCGGGCCAGAACGGAAGTCCGGCGCTCAGGAAGCTTTCGTCGCGGTCGCGCGCAGATGCTGGTATCCGTCGGCGACGAGCGTGACCGGAGCTGCTCGACGAGAATCTGCGCCGCGCCAATGACCGACCCTGCTCGCGGGACCTCGTGCCATCCTCGCCTAGCCCGAGCGAGTCGGCAAGCGGGCCACCGCCCAGCACGAAGAGCGAGCCCGCACCTCGCCGTACGCGCTCGAGCAGTCTCGTGCGTCTCCATCGCGCTCGGCGTGATCGGCGGGTCGAGCACGAGGTGAACGGACGGTCGTGTCGCCTAACGGGATGGTGTCGGTCGAGGCGCTCCGTTGGACTGCCAGCCGAGCCGGCCGGCGAGCTCGTAGAGCGCCGAGGCGCCCTGGGCGTCGGTCGGAGCGAATCGTGAGTCGCGAGTCACCGGTCCGACCGCCCGTCTGCTCCGGCGTCAGCAGCGCGACGATGATGATCGCGGCCGCGATGATCGGCAGCGCAACGCGCGGCTGGAGCAGCCGTCGCCTTGCGACCGGGTGCCGCCGGGGCCGTCACGCGGCGCGCTCCTCCGCCTCGGAACACGCCGCGTCGCAAGATCGTGCAGCGCCGCGTACGTCGGGGCGTCGCACGTGCCGACGCCGAACATCACGCGATCGTAGCGTCGGCCGAAGCGCCGGAAGTCGCCGCTGTGCCGGCGAAGCCGCGTCGCTGCAGCTCACGAGCATAGTCGCCACTCGTCTTCGACGGATGCAGCCGGATGCGTTCTGCCGCGGCGAGCCGCTCGGTCACGCCGCGATACAGCAGATGCGCGGCCTCCGTATAGTTGCCGGCCGCCGCGAGCTCGATCGGCCTCCATCCAGGGATCGCCCGCGCCCTGTACCGTGCCCGCCCGCACGCGACGACGTCGCTCCTCGGCCTCGTGCCCGAGCGACGAGGCGCGCGACGATCGCGAGCACGACGACGATCGCGAGCCCGAGCACGATCCACTTCGCGTTAGGGATCTCGGACACGGACGCGAAGATCCGGCGGATCAACGCGGCGATCCAGTCGAGGAGTCGATCGAGGAGCGTCGCGCGTGACCGACCGCTGGTAGGGACGCTGCCTGATGATCGCCGCGACCGAATCCTGAATCGCCGCAGCCGGCCATGGTGCCGTGCGACCCTGCACCACGAGCCCGAGCAGCGTCGCGATCAAGCGGAGAGCCCCTCCGCCATCATCTCGATGTCGTAGCCCTCGTTTCGCACGCGCGCGTCGTAGTACAGCAGCATCTCGGTGATCGCGAACATCGGGTAGGCGAGAATCGACGCCGCGACGGTGAGGACCGTCGAGATCACGATGCTCCCCGTCACGGCCGCGACGATCGCCGACCGCGAAGTACAGCACGAAGAAGATGAGAAACGCGAGCAACGTCGTGCCGAGGATGTGCAGCTTCTGCCCGCGCGACAGGGCCGCCGAGCGACCGAGTGCGCTGAACGCGCCGCGCCCTTCGATGATGACCCCCGCCGTCACGGCAAAGTAGCGCGTCATCACGTAGAGGAACCCGACGAAGAAGAACAGGAAGCCGACGATCATGAGCAGGTACTTGATGAGCAAGCGCGATCATCACGGCCGGGAGGCGCGCCAGCTGCGTCACGGACGGCTACCGCCGGCTCGATCGGGTGCCCGAGGTAGTCCTCGGACGAGAGGCGCACCATGACCGCGCTCATGAGGGACACGCTTATCCAGTACCCGAACAGCATGAGCACGCTGTAGCCAGCCGTTAGGCGCGCGATCTGCTGATCGAGCTGCGTGGCCGGTCCGAGAATGACGAGCTGCAGCACGAGGATCGGCGCGTAGCAGACGGCCGACATGAGCAGATAGGTCAGCGGGTCGCGCCGGTAGAGTTGGAACGCGGCGTCGACGATTTCGCTCGCCGACCGTGGCCGAAGGGGCAGAGACACAGGTGGGGACCGGGAATGGGGAACCGGGAACGGGCACTGCCCCGCAAGATGTTGTGTCGTTGGAGGGTCTACCAGCGGCTTGGCCACGATATCCGGGTGGCGTTCGGCCTTGGGGCCCTGATCGCCCCCGGATCGGCACCCGTTATGGCAACTTGCCCCTAACCTCTTCCCCCGGTCCGTTTTCGGCGTGTATCCTAGGTCGGACGGGAAACCCCTCGCGCTGGACGACCGACGTTGGCTCGCTCGGAGGATGCCTAAATGGAAGCTGCCATCTCCGCATGGCTGCAGGACCTCGCGATTCGCGCGTTCGGAATCTCGCTGTTCGTCATGCTGGCGATCGACGGCGCGTTCGCCGTGATCCTCCTCGCGACGCGCGACCGGGCCATCGTGAACCGCTGGACGTCGCGCGTGCTGGCCGTCAATCTCGTGCTCGCTGGCACAGGCATCGGCGTGCCCGTCCTTGCCCTCAGCACGAGACTCGCCGTGCGCATGATCGCGCCGCTCATTCCGAAGCTCCCGGGCGTCATGATCATCGACGACGACGCTCCGGAGGGCGTAGGAAGGAGGCCGTAGGAGCGGCCGGGAAGGAGGCCTTAGGAAGGAGGAGGGCGGATAGCGGAAGGCGGATGGCGGAGAAGAGGCGTGTCATCCCGAGCGCCAGCGACGAGGGATCTTCTCGAACGTTCTCGTGGCCGAGACTGGCCACGACGTACATCACAGGAGATCCCTCGCTGCCGCTCGGGATGACATGGCTCCTTCCTACGGCCTCCTTCCTCCGCCCTGCCTCCTACGGCCCGCGCCCTGCGGGCGCTACACCCCGAAGCAGTAGAACAGCCCCGCCCCGCCCGTCGCGACGAGGTCCGCCTGACTGCACGACCGGCTCATGTGCGCGGCGTTCCAGGACGAGTTGCCGCCTCCCGACCGATCGTGATGCCCGAGCATGGCCGACCCGGCCGAGTCGCTCGTCCAGTTGTTGCACGTCGTGCCTGCGGGCGTGCCTAACAACACCCGGCCGAACGAGTCGGAGCCGGTGAGAATGTCGTGCTGGTTCGGCGTGTCGCCGCGACCGTTGACGGGCAATCCCTTCTCGTTGAGCGCGAACTCCTTGTTGATGGAGTTGCGGTCGCGCTGGATGTCACCGTGGAGATCGGCGACGTTCCAGGCGATGAGCGCGCCCTTGGCATTGTACCACGGCCCGTTGCCGATGCGATCGCGGGCATTGATCGGCGGCTGACCCGCGGCCGCGGCGGCGCTCAGGTACGCGTGCCAGGTGCGGCTCCCTGCACCAGCCGCGCGCGCGAGGGTCAGGCAGTGCTCGTCCGCCCCGGCGAGTCCGCCGAGGTTCGCGCCGGCGCCTTTGCCGACGCTGGTGACGAAGAAACCCATCGGCTGCTGCGGTTGCTGCGGCTGGGCGGGCGTGGCCTGAGCCGCGACGGTCGAGGCGGCGAGGAGCAGGGCTGCAGGTAGCGCGTGGGTTAGCGATCTATTCAGCGTATTCATGAAAAGGGCTCCGTCCGGTTTGAACCGATAGACTCGCTATGTAGGGAGCCATTCGGAATAGGACGGGTGACAGTCATTTGTCAGGCGTCCACGGATAACACGCTCGGGGCAAGCGCGCGGCGCGCGGCAGGTGCGACGCCGTTAGGCAGCTTTGGCTACGGTCGCACGGGGGAGGCACCCGGCTTCGCTCGCTCGAAATGACACGCTCCACCTCCACTGGCGCTCGAGCGCCACGAGCAACAGGCTATGCTCGACGTCGACCCAGCCGCGATCCGCACCGCTGCGCTCCCATTCTGGATGACCCCGTTTCTCCTTGCTGCCCTGGCGCTCACCGCGCGAATCTCGACGCTTCAGGCCGTCGCCCAGGACTCGACGGCGCCGACCGCGGTCGCCGTCCGCGCGCGCGGTGGTGTGCGCATTGATGGACGCCTGGACGAAGAGGCATGGAAAGCGGCGACCCCGGTCACGTCGTTCACGCAGCGAGACCCCGATGCCGGCCGACCCGCAACCGAGCGGACAGAGGTCCGCATCATCTATGACGCCGCCGCGATCTACATCGGCGCGCGGCTCTTCGATTCGACGGGCGCCGTGCGCAGTCGATTGGGACGGCGAGATAGCGAGCTGTCCGGTTCGGATTGGTTCTTCGTGACGCTGGATAGCTACCACGACCACCTCACGGCGTATCGCTTCGGCGTCAATCCGAGTGGCGTTAGGCGTGACGAGAAGGTGAGTACCGAGACGGACGAAGACGAGTCGTGGGACCCTATCTGGGAGGCCGCTGCGACACGCGACGCCGCGGGTTGGATGGCGGAGCTCCGCATTCCACTCAGCCAGCTTCGCTTTCGCGACGTTGACGAGCAGACGTGGGGCATTCAGCTCGTCCGCCAGATCGCACGCAACAATGAAGAGAGCTGGTTCGCGTTCGTCCCGAAACGCGAGCGCGCCGTTGTGGGTCGCTACGGACATCTCACCGGAATGCGCGGTCTCATGCCGCGCGGCCGCCTCGAGCTGCTCCCATACGCCGTTAGCCGCGTCCGCTACGATACGCCTGCGCAGAGCGAGGACGTTCCGTTCGTGAACCCGTTCCGCGACGGCTCGGAGCAGACGGCATTGTTAGGTCTCGACCTCAAGTATCGATTGGCGAGCAACGTAACGCTGGACGCGACGGTGAATCCGGATTTCGGTCAGGTTGAAGTCGATCCCGCCGTTGTGAACCTCACTGCGTTCGAGACGCGCTTCGAGGAGCGGCGACCGTTCTTCATCGAAGGCTCCGAGATCTTCGGCTTCAATGGGACGGAACTGTTCTATTCGCGCCGCATCGGAGCACCACCTCCAGGCCGTCCGCCGTCAGGCGCGGTCTACGACAACATGCCCGAGAACGTGACGATTCTCTCGGCAGCGAAGCTGTCGGGGAAGGCGCGTGGGTGGTCACTCGCGGTGCTCGACGCCGTGACGGGCCGCGAGCACGCGTCCTATGTCGGCGAGAATGGCGACCGAGGCCAAGCGGAGGTTGCGCCACTCGCGAACTACTTCGTTGGACGAGCGCGTCGCGAGCTGCACGAAGGCAACACAGTGGTCGGCGCCATGGCGACGGCCGTGCACCGGGACCTCAGCGACAGTGCGCTCACCTCTCGCGTGCGCTCGCGGGCATTCTCAGGAGGAATCGATTTCTCACACGACTGGGACGAGCGCAAATGGTCGCTGGAAGGCTTCGCCGCCGGCTCGCACATCACCGGCTCGAACGCTGTGATCACCGCTGCCCAGCGGTCGTCGGCGCGCTACTATCAACGCCCCGATGCGTCGCGCCTAACGCTCGACTCGTCCGCCACGACGCTCGCGGGCTTCGCCAGCCGTCTCGAGCTGCGGCGAGCCGCGGGCGAACACTGGCGTGGAGACGCGACTGCCGCGACGGTGAGTCCCGGGTTCGAGACGAACGACATCGGCTTCCAGGCGCGCGCCGACCAGCACTCCGCGACCGCGACGGTGCAGTACGTCCAGGAGGAACCGGGACGGATCCTGCGTGAGTGGAGCCTCGAGGGCGGTCCGCGCGGCACCTGGAACTGGGATGGCAATCGCATCGGGACGCGGCTCAACTTCGAGGGTGATGCGCAACTGCTGAATTACTGGAGTGGCGATTTCGAGGTGAACCGCGAGTTCGCCGTCCTCGATGACAGGCTGACACGTGGCGGTCCGCTCGTGCGCTCACCGGCCCGAACGAACGTGTCGGTCAGCATCGAGAGCGACCCGCGGCGGGTGTGGACGCTCGACATGGGCGTCGACGGCTGGTGGGGGCCGGTGAGCCGCAGTGCATCGGTCGACGTCGAGGTCGGGGTCAAGCCGGCGCCCAACTGGAACGTGTCCATCGCCCCGGAGTGGTCACGCGACCGCGCCAGCAACCAATACGTGACGTCGGTCGCCAATGCGCTGGCTCCCGCGACGTTCGGCCGCCGGTACGTGTTCGCCGACCTCGATCAGACGGAACTCTCCATCGCGACCCACATCAACGTGACATTCACGCCGTCACTGTCACTCGAGGTATTCGCTCGGCCATTCATCGGGAGCGGCACGTTCGGCGCCTTGAAGGAACTGACTCAACCGCGCGCGCTTTCCTTCGCTCGGTATGACAGCGTGGGGACCGTCACGCGCAACGGCAGCGAGGTCATCGTCGACCCGGACGGCGACGGGCCGGCAGATGAATTCGGGGTGGACGACGAGACGTTCACAACGCGGTCGCTCCGCGGGAACGCGGTGCTGCGGTGGGAGTGGCGGCCGGGCTCGACGCTGTTTCTCGTCTGGCAGCAGCAGCGCGAGGTGGAGGACGCGAGCGGCGACCTGCGGCTCCGCCGCGACCTCCGTCGACTCGGTCGGGCGAGCCCGGACAACGTGTTCGTCATCAAGGCGACCTGGTGGCTCAATCCATAGATTGAGGGTCATTCCGAGCGGAGCCGCGAAGCGGCGCAGTCGAGGAGCTATGTCATTCCGAGCGAACGAAGTGAGTCGAGGAATCGTTGCTGTCCGAGTAGAGATGCCGCTCTACCGGGACGCGAAGGATTCCTCGATGCGCCCAGAGGCACCCGCGGCCTGCGGCCTCCGCTCGGAATGACACGGGCGGGCGCTCGGAATGACGGCCTCGCCCACCACGCTCCCCAAGTGACCATGCTCGCACCACTCGTCGTCGCCGCCGCGCTGCTCACCCAGCAACCGAATCAGGGTGTCCGCCAGTTCGTCTCCGTCTCCGATTCCGTCGTCGCACTGACGAACGTCCGGGTCATCGACGGCACCGGCGCCGCCCCGCGCGCCGGTCAGACCGTCGTCATGAAGGGCGGCGTCATCCAATCGATCGGCGACGCGGCCTCGGCGAAGATCCCCGCTGGCGCCCGCACCATGGACCTCGCGGGACGTACCGTCATGCCCGGCTACGTGATGCTCCACGAGCATCTGTTCTATCCATCGGGCGGCGGCGCGATCTACAACGAGCAGGGGTACAGCTTCCCGCGGCTCTACCTCGCCGGTGGCGTCACGACCATGCGCACCGCCGGCAACATGTCCGGGTACGCCGACATCGGGATCAAGAAGGCGATCGACGAAGGCACAATGCTCGGGCCGACGGTCGACGTCACCGCGCCCTACCTCGAGGGCCCTGGCCTCCCGATTCCGCAGGTGAAAGCGCTCCGCGACGCCGCCGACGCACGAAAGATGGTGAACTACTGGGCCGATGAGGGCGCGACGTCGTTCAAGGCCTACATGCACATCACGCGCGCGGAGCTTGGCGCCGCGGCGCAGGAGGCGCACAAGCGGAATCTCAAGATCACCGGGCACCTGTGCTCGGTGACGTTCAAGGAAGCCGCGGCGTTAGGCATCGACGACCTCGAGCACGGCTTCGTCGTCGCCAGCGACTTCGTCCCCGACAAGAAGCCTGACGAGTGCCCGGCCGGCAACGCCGTGCAGCGCTCCATCGCGGCACTCGACGTGAACGGCGCCGGCGCCCGCGATCTCATCGCCGAGCTCGTGCGCCGGAAGGTCGCGATCACGTCGACGCTCACGATCTTCGAGACGTTCGCGGCATCGAATGCCTAACGCGCCGACGAAAGCGCTCGACGCGCTGCTTCCCGAGGCACGCCGGCAGTATGAGCAACGCCGAGCGGCGATCGCGCAGTCGCCGGACACGACGTGGAACGTGCTCGTGAGGAAAGAGATGCAGCTGGAGAAGATGTTCGCGGACGCTGGCGGGCTGCTCGTCGTCGGCACGGACCCGACGGGCTTCGGCGGCGTCGTCGCGGGCTACTCGAACCAGCGCGCGCTCGAGCTGCTGGTGCAGGCGGGCTTCACGCCGGTCGAGGCGATCAAGGTCGCGACGCTCAACGGCGCGAAATACCTCGGCCGCGACGCGAAGATCGGGACGCTCGCTGCTGGAAAGCAGGCGGACCTGGTGGTCGTTCGGGGCGACCCGTCCACGAAGATCGACGACGTCGAGAACGTCGAGATCGTGTTCAAGGGCGGGGTCGGCTACGACTCGGCCAAGATCTTCGAGTCCGTGAAGGGACGAGTCGGGTTGCACTAGCTGCGCGAGACGCGCAGAGTGCTTCGTCATTCCGAGCGGAGGGCCGAAGGCCCGGAGTCGAGGAGGTCGTCATTCCGAGCGGAGCGCCGGAGGCGCGCAGTCGAGGAATCGAGATTGTCCTAATAGAGGGGCCCTCTACCGGGACGATCGCGATTCCTCGACTCGCTGTCGCTCGCTCGGAATGACATAAACTGAGTGACTGACCCACTTGGAACTGGCCATGCCGCCGCCGGATGCCCAGCCATATAGCCATATCCGTCGCTCCGACGGTCGACCTGAAACCGATGCCGGGCCGTGTCGTACTTTGCCTGAGCACTACTCTCCCCGGGAGCTACCCTGTGACCCCACGCCTCGTCCGCGTGGCGGCTGCCGTCGTCGTCGCCGCCTTTTTCTTCGTTTCCTCGCAGGCCACCGCCCAGGATGATCGTGGCGGCAATGGCCAGGATGATCGCCGCAGCCTCGACCTCGGCGTGAGTGGCGTCGGCATCAGCATTGGCGACTCGCGGCGCTGGACCGGCCTTCGCCTCAACTTTCGAGACTCCCGACTCGAGGAAGCGAACGGCATCAACGCGACCATCTGGGGTCCGTACAAGGGGGGCGCCGGGCGAGTGAACGGTCTTGCCCTCGGGCTCCCGGCTACCGGAGCGAGCAGCCTCTCCGGGCTCGGCGTCGGGATCTTTGGCTTCGGCGTCGAGCGTTCGTTCACCGGCATCGGCGTCGCCGGCGTCGGGATGGGCGGCGGTGGTGACATGAAAGGTGTCATGGTCGCCGGGATTGGCATGGGCGGGGGCGGTAACATCAGCGGGATCAGCATCGCCGGTCTCGGCATGGGCGGCGGCGGCGACCTCAATGGCATCGCCATCGGTGGCCTCGGCGCAGGGATGGGAGGCAACCTGACGGGGGTCTTCGTCGCCGGGCTCGGCGCGGGTGGCGGCGGCAACGTCCGAGGAATTGGCGTCGGCGGCCTGGGACTCGGCGCCGGCGGCAGCCTAACGGGCATCGCGGTCGGCGGCCTCGGCGTAGGCGCTGGCGGCAGCGCGAAAGGATTGCTCGTGGGTGGGCTCGGCGCCGGAGTGGGCGGCGACCTGACCGGCATCGGCCTCGGAGGTCTTGGCATTGGCGCTGGTGGCGACATCACCGGCCTCGTGATCGGCGGACTCGGTGCCGGATTCGGCGGAACGCTACGCGGAGTCGGCATCGGCGGCGTCGGTGTCGGTGGCTCGCGCATTCGGGGGATCGCGATCGGCGGTGTGGGCGTGGGCGGTGAGGACCTCAAGGGCGGCTTCGCCACGATTGGCGTTCTCAAGGTCGAGAACAACGGCCACTTTCAGGGCGTCGGCGTCGCGGGCTTCAGCCAGATCAAAGGACAGCAGAGCGGGTTGACGATTGGGCTCGTGAACTACGCGTGGGACCTGCGCGGCGTGCAGGTCGGCGTGATCAACATCGCGCGGAGCAATCCGAAAGCGACGCGCGTGCTGCCGCTGTTCAACGCGGATTTCTCGAAATGATCGAGTCGCGCCCGTCGATGGTGGTGGATTGAGGTCGACCGGGATGCGAAGATTCGGCGGACGCTGAATCGCCGGGAAGACTCGCCGGTTGCGGCGGAATCATCCCGATACCTCGACAGGCCAGGATACGATGCGCGCTTTCGCCGGAGCCTCAGCACTCCTTCTCAGCGCGGCGCTGAGCCTTCCAGCTCAGCAGCCTAACGACTCGGTTCGGGCGCGCGTCGATCGCGTCTTCGCCCAGTGGAGCTCCCGAGAGGGGCCGGGCTGCTCCGCAGCGGCAAGCCAGGATGGGAAGACGATCTACGAGGCCGGGTACGGCTCCGCCAATCTCGAGGCGGACGTCCCCATCACGCCGAGCTCGATCTTCCACGCCGCGTCGGTCTCGAAGCAGTTCACGGCGATGGCGGTCATGCTCCTCGTGCGGGAAGGCAAGCTGTCGCTCGATGCCGACGTGCACACGTACATCCCCGAGCTCCCCGACTATCGCGGGCAGCGCATCACGCTCCGCCACCTGCTCACGCACACGAGCGGCCTCCGCGATCAGTGGGACCTGCTGGCGATCGCGCGCGGGCGCTTCGAGGAGAACCGCATCACGCAGGACGACGTCCTCGACATCGTGACGCGACAGAAGGCGCTCAACTTCCCACCCGGCACCGAATACCTGTACAGCAACAGCGGCTATACGCTCGCCGCGATCATCGTCAGCCGAGTCGCGGGGATGCCGATGCGGCAGTTCGCGGAGGAGCGGATCTTCAAGCCGTTAGGCATGACGCGCACGCACTTTCACGACGACTACACGATGGTCGTGAAGGGTCGCACATCCGCCTACGAACGCAGGCGGGATGGACAGTGGCATGTCAGCATCCCGAACTTCGACACGTACGGCGCGACGAGTCTCTTCACGACGGTCGGTGATCTTCTGAAATGGCAGGAGAACTTCCGACGCCCGGTCGTAGGTGACACCGCCCTGCTCCGCGCCATGCAGACCAACGCGATTCTCACCAACGGCGATACGGTCGGGTATGGTCTGGGCCTAACGCTTGGTGGCGCGCCCGGCATGCGGATGATTGGTCACAACGGCGCTGACGCCGGCTATCGCGCAATGACGGGGCGATACCCGGACCAGGGATTCGCGATCTCTGTCCTCTGCAACGCGGCGTCAGCGGATCCATCGGGGCTCGCGACGAAAGCGAGTGAGATCTTTCTGGGCAAAGGTCTGCCGGAGCTGCCCAGCCCGGTCGCACTGCAGCACCGGCCACCGCCGGAGCAGCTCGCGCGATACACGGGACTCTACGTCCATCCGGTCACCGGCGATGTCACGTACGTGTCGCTCAAGGACCGCGAGCTCATCGTCGGGCGGACGAGCGGACCGGCACTGGTGCCCGTCGGCGATAGTCGCTTCTGGCTGCCTGGGCAGCGGATCGAATGGACGTTTCAGCCTAACGGGAGCGTCGTCCAGACGTACCGCAGACGGCTGTCGCAACATCCGGTGACGCTCGTGCGACACGACGCGGTCAGACCGTCGGCAGCGGAGCTGGCCCAGTATGCCGGTGACTACACGAGCCCGGAGCTCGGCGCGACCTACACGGTTTCGGTCGCCGACACGGCCCTGAGCTTTCGCACGGGTGTCACTGACGCATGGAAGGCAACTCCCACCTACACGATGCCTTCGACGGAGAGGTGCAAGTCGAGTTCACGCGCGACCCTGGCGGACGTCTCACCGGGCTGCAGATGAGCACGGGTCGCGTGAGGAGAGTCTGGTTCGAGAAGGTGAGGTAGGGTGTCATTCCGAGCGCTGTGAGGACATTCGCGAGCGAGCGTGAGCGGTCGAGGAATCGAGACCGTACAGGTAGAGAGCCCTCTATCCGGACGATCGCGATTCCTCGACTCGCTGTCGCTCGCTCGGAATGACGCAACGCTATTTTTCGGCATGACGTCGACGCCGAGTAGCACTCATGCCGCAGCGCACCGGTAGCGCCACCCTCCCGCTTCACACCGGGCGAGCACCCGCGTGGCTGTTCGGACGTATGGCCAGGCTCGCGCCGGAGATCGTCGAGGCCATCGTGCTCGCGCACGGGCGGAGCGCGTTCCTCGAGCGACTCTCGGACCCGCACTGGTTCCAGGCGTTCGGCTGCGTGCTCGGCTTCGACTGGCACTCGAGCGGTGTGACGACCACGGTGTGTGGCGCGCTCAAGGAAGGGCTCGCTCCTCGTGCCGCCGACCTCGGCCTCTACGTCGCCGGCGGCAAGGGCAAGACGTCGCGGCAGACGCCTAACGAGCTACAGGAGTTCGGCGCGCGGCTCGGCATGGACGGCGACCGGCTCGCCTACAACAGCCGCATGGCCGCGAAGGTGGACTCCGCCGCCGTACAGGACGGCTTCGACATCTACCATCACAGCTTCTTCCTCTCGAGTGATGGCGAGTGGGCCGTCGTGCAACAGGGCATGCGCGAGCACGACGGCAACGCGCGCCGCTACCACTGGCTCGGCTCCCGGGTGAGCGATTTCGTGAACGAGCCGCACGCGGCTATCGCGAGCGACGCGCAGGAGCAGACGGTGCTCAACCTGGTGGCGGCTGAATCGGCGGACAGTCGCACGGCGTCGGCGGAATTCGCGCGTCTCGAGCCGCGGCTCGTCGATCGTGAGATCGCGAGAGTGATCACGCTCGCGCTTCCGGGCCGCCACTGGGTGGACGTGCGGAAGGACATCAACCCGGCGCATCTGCGGAAGGTGCTGCTGTCCACGTACGAGGCGGCGCCGCAGAACTTCGAGGAGATGCTCGCGGTCCCGGGCGTTGGCGCCAAAGCGGTGCGTGCGCTCGCGCTGGTGGCCGAGGTGGTGTATGGCTCGCCGGCGAGCGTGAAGGATCCGGCGCGGTTCAGCTTCGCGCATGGCGGCAAGGATGGGCATCCCTACCCGGTCAATCGCGACGTGTACGACCACTCGGTGGAGTGGCTTCGTGAGGCGGTGTCGAAGGCGAAGATCGGCCGGAGCGAGCAGCTCCACGCGCTGCAGCGATTGGCGGACTGGCGTTAGGTTCCGGGACGCTTCGCCGGCACGCCCTCGAGCATGCCACGCACGCTGAGGTCCTCGTCAACGTCGGGCCAGTGAATGCCCGTCCCCTCGCCGATGATCTCGTACCGTGACTCGCTGATCGGGCGTCGCGTCGGACAACCGCCACGACCACGAGAGCGGGTACGCCGATCGTCCGTCCATCTGCGAGCACGCGCGATGATCATGTCCTCGGTCACCTCGACCGCGGTCACTCGCGCCGTTCCACTGCCACCGCTATTGGGCTTCGCCGCAGTGCTCACGCCAGGCCTCCAGAATCTGCCCTCTGTACTCTAAGATAGTTCGCCGAACAATTGCGAGGTCGCGGGAGGACAGACCATGGTTCACCGCCAACTGGATCGGGTCGAGCCAGAACTTGCACGTCGCCCGGTCACGCCTGACATGAACATGCGCTGGCTCGTTGCAGTCGAAGCTGTAGAAGAAGAACCGGAATGGGCCGGGAATCCCTGAGATCGTCGGCATCGGTAACAGAAGATGCCGTCGTCGAACCGTTCGCCTCTCATCAGTTCGGTGCCGACTGTTCCCGAATATCCCGCCGTAGACCTGCGACGATCCCCGAAAACTCCGGCGCCACCCTCAGCGCGGCCATTGGCGGCGAATGCAGCGCAAACGCCGACAACAGCGGATCGCGAATCTCCACCGCGTGCCTGAGGAACTCGAGCGCCTCCGCACGACGCCCCGCACTCTCCGCCGCCGGCGCCAGCACCGCCGGCTGCACGTACTCGTTGCGCGACCGCGCCACCAGCTCGAGATACACCGCGTCCGCCTGTTCCCTGTATCCAAGCCTCGCGCACGCCGCCGCGAGCGCCAGCATCAGCCACGGATGTCGACCATAACGCGGCAGCAGCGTCGGGATCAGATCCACCATCTCCTGCGCATTGCCACCGTACGCGTGCGCGTTCACGTACGACCACACGGCGAAGAACGAGTGCGCGTCGAGCTCCCGCGCACGCCGTGCCTCTACCAGCGCCTCGTCGTACCGTCGCGCGAAGCTCAGGATGATCGAGAGCTGCGAATGCGCGATCGCGCTCAGCGGATCGCGCTCGATGATCGACCGCAGCTCGCTGACCGCCTCATCGAACTTGCCACGCGCATAGCACAGATCGAACGCCGCGTGCATCACGCGCGCCTCCGGATCCGAGGCATCGATCGCCAGCGCACGATTCCACGTCTCCGTCGCACGGTCGGGGTCGAAGTCGATGCACGTCGCCACGAGCGCCGACGCGGTGTACGCACCCACGAGCGTCTTGTGATGCGCCAGCGCCGACGCCGCGGCCCACTTGGCGCGCGCCGTGATGCGATCCGGCGATGACATTCCCCAGAAGCTCGACAGGATCAGCGTCTGCGCGAGGTCCGCCAGCGCCGGCGCGAACTCCGGATCGAGCGCGACGGCCTGCTCCAGTAGATCGATCGCGGTCAGCAACGACGGCCCACGTTCCTTCATCAGCGGGCGAGCCTTGAGATACAGCTCGTACGCGTCGATGTTGGACGTCGACGGCCTAACGAGCGCGCCGCCGGCGCCCACTCCGCCGCGCAACGCGACCGCGAGCCGCGACGCGATCGCCGTCGCGATCTCGTCCTGGATGGCGAAGATGTCCGTCAGCTCACGGTCGTAGCGCTCCGACCAGAGATGATAGCCATCGTTCACGCTGATGAGCTGCGCCGTGATCCGCACGCGATTGCCCGCGCGACGAACGCTTCCCTCGACCACCGCGCCCGACGTTCAGCTTCTCGCCGATCGCGCGAAAGTCATGCGCCTTCCCCTTGAACGCGAACGCGGACGTTCGCGCCGCCACGCGCAGCCCCGGCACCTGCGCCAGCGCGTTGATGATCTCCTCGGCTATCCCATCACCGAAGTATTCGTTCTCCGGATCGGCGCTCATGTTCGCGAACGGCAGCACGGCGACGGACGCATCCGCGCCGGGCGTCGACGCCCACGGCTGCGCTGGCGCCCGCAGTGCGTCGAGGAAGCGCTCCATCGTCGCGAACCGCTCGTTAGGATCGCGAGCCATGGCCGTCAGCATTGCGCCGTCGATGTGGCGAGGGATGTCCGGACGTCGCGTGCTGGCGCGCGGCGGCGGGCGGGTGAAGCGCCTAACGAGCAGCGCTTCGACCGACGGGCCGGAAAACGGCGGCTCACCCACCAGCATCTCGAACAGCACGCACGCCAGGCTGTACTGATCGGACCGCCCGTCCACGTGCGGGTCGGCGGCGGCCTGCTCGGGGCTCATGTACGCCGGAGTCCCGAGCGTCAGCCCGGCGGTGGTGATGCGATCGTTACCGGCCGGGCTGTGCGCACGAGCGATGCCGAAGTCCGCGACGAGCGCATGGCCCGACTGCAGCAGGATGTTCTCGGGCTTGATGTCGCGGTGAATCACCCCATTCGCGTGCGCGTACGCGAGCGCGTCGGCGACCTCACGAGTGATGCGCTGCGCTTCGTGAGTGTCGATGATCCGCTCACGCTCGAGCCGAGTGCGAAGGGATTCGCCGGCGACGAAGGGCATGACGTAGTACAGGACTCCTTCATCGTCGCCCGAATCGAACAGCGGCAGGATGTTCGGGTGCGCGAGCTTCGCCGTCGTATGAATCTCGGCCAGAAAGCGCTCGGCGCCGACAGACGCGGCCACGTCGGCGTGCAGGATCTTGATCGCCACTGGTCGGTCATGACGCTCGTCGTGAGCGAGGTAGACCGTGGCCATTCCCCCTGAGCCGAGCTCTCGCTCGAGTCGGTACTGGCCGGACAGGGCGGCGGAAAGACGTGTGTCGGTGGGCACCCTGAATAATGCTACTCCCCACTCAGCGCCGCACGCGGGAAGCGGTGACGCACGGTTCGAGGACGCGGCCGAGTCGAGTACTTTCCACGCCCATGACCCTCCGCGACTCGCCCTGGTATTCCGCGCTCTCGCCGTACGTCGAGCGAGACGACCTGACCGTGACACTGGCCCATCCATTTCTGCGGCCGACGGGTGAACGCGTAGGTGAGATTCCCAGCGTCTTCATGCGCTTCCCCATGTGGCGCGGGGCGCCGTTCGCCGACGACTTCGGGAAGAAGAGCGCGGCGATGGTCGATCTCGATGGCGAGCACCTGTTCGCCGAGCTCGCGATCCTGCGGCTGCTGGAGCGCGATGGGTGGGAAGGCCGCTGGATCTACACGACCGGAAGCGGCGAGGTCTCGAAGTACCTGTACACGTGGCGTGACGTGCCGCGTCAGGAGCAGCCGAACCGCCCGATCCAGAACGACGCCGCGCGCGCGCTGCTGTACGCGATCGCCGACCGGTCGGGGAATCGGTACGGCGGATGCTGGGGCGTGTTCGCCTGGCGCGAGAACAGCTTCGCGTTCTTCGAGGCGAAGCGGCAGGCGTCGCCGAAGGACAAGGAGAAGCTCAAGCCGGCGCAGGAAGCGTGGGTGCGCGCCGCGCTCTCGCTCCGCGAGCAGCACATGTCGGCGCGCGACTTCGCGTTCGTCCAGTGGGACTACGGTGTGTCATCCCGAGGAGCGCCAGCGACGAGGGACCTTGTGTGAAGTACTCGTGGTGAGACTGGCCACGATGACGTCACACAAGGTCCCTCGCTGTCGCTCGGGATGACAGGCCGGCGTCACATACCCAGTCGCTCGTGGAGTAGGCAGATGCTGCTCATCCACATGAGCGTGGAATCCATGCGCGTCCTCGTTGGCCCGTCCATGGACGGGAACGAGTCCAGCAGCCCGACGACCTTCTTCCGGTCGTAGATCCCCGGCCCGTCGAGCATCTCGCTCCGCAACGTGTCCTGCAGCATCGTGAACAGCTTGCCACCCTGCTGCACCGTGGACGGCGGCGACATGAACGGGTGCTTTTGTCTCCTGTACACTGTATCCGTGATGACGGGTTTCGCAGCCTCGCGCAGCACCCACTTCTCCGTCATGCCGTTGATCTTCATCGACACCGGCATCTGCGCCACCGCCTCCACGACGTGATGGTCCAGGAACGGCAGGCGGCCTTCGACCGAGTGCGCCATCTCCATCCGATCGCCGAGGTTGCTCAGGATGTAGTTAGGCAGCATCGTCTTCGCCCAGACGTAGAGCGACTGATTCACCACGTCACGGCCATCCATCTGCCGCTCGACGTCGAGACAGTTCATGAGCAGACGATACGTATCGCGGTCGGCATACGCGTTCGTGAAATCATCGCTCGCGACCGAGAGCAGACTGCTACCGATCTGTGACCACGTCTCGAGCTGCGATGGAACGTAGCCGAGTGCCTGCCTAACGCTTTCGATCCGCGTGCCCGGCTGCGGCATGAGCAGACCCGCCGACACACGATTTGCCGCCTCGAGCTGCGCGAGCAGCTGCTGCTTCGACGCCGCGTCGAGCCCGTCGCTCCCATACATCACCGCGTCACGCCGGAAGTGGGGATATCCAGCGAGAATCTCGTCGCTCCCCTCCCCCGTCAGCACGACCTTTACCCCAGAATCACGCACCGCTCGGCTCAACAGATACTTCGCCACCACGTGCGAGTTCGCGAACGGTCGCTCGGCGTGATACAGCGCGTCCGCGAGATGATCGGCCATGTGCTCCGAACGGATGTCGATGCGACAGAACTCCGCACCGGAGAGCCTGGCCTGCTCCTCGGCGATCGCCCCTTCGTCGTAGTCGGCGTGGTCGAACGACAGCGTGTACGCGCGCAGCGGTCGCGACGAGAGCTTCGACGCGACGCCGAGCACGGTGCACGAATCGATGCCGCCGCTGAGGTAGCAGGCGACGGGAACGTCCGCGCGGAGGCGCAGTCGCACCGCTTCCTCGAACTCGTGCTGGAAGCGCTCGATGTGCTCGCGCGGATCCTTCGGGACGACAGCGCCGTCCTTGAGCGGATAGTCCCAGTCCCAGTACTGCGTGACGCGTACGTGCTCGCCGTCGGTCATGAGATAGCTCCCCGGCGGAAGCTGATAGATCCCCTCGAACAGCGAGCGATCGGGCGCGTGCGTGACGAAGTGAATGTCGTAGAGCGTGTCGCGATCCCAGCGCAGCGGGACGCCGAACTCCGCGAACGCCTTGATCTCCGACGCGAGATAGAAGGTGCCGTTATGCACCGTGTAATACATCGGCTTGATGCCGAACCGATCGCGCGCCGCGAACAGGACGCCGTCGCGCTCATCCCAGATCGCGTAGGCGAATTCACCGCGCAGCGCGTGAACCGACCGCGCGCCGCGATCCTCGAAGAGGTGAAGCGCGATCTCCGAGTCCGAGCGGGTGTTGAAGACGTGACCCTGCTTCTCCAACTCGCAGCGGATGCGCTCGAAGTCGTAGAACTCGCCGTTGGCGACGATGCGAAGCTGCTGGTTCTCGTTGGCGATCGGCTGATCGCCGGTCGCCAGGTCGATGATGCTCAGACGCGCGTGGCCGAGCCCGGCGCGACAGCGCGGGTCGACCCAGACGCGATGCGCGTCGGGGCCGCGATGGTGGAGCTTACGCGACGCGCGATGGAGGGCGTCGGCGGAGACACTGCCCTGACGCGAGACTGCTGCTACGATGCCGCACATGTATGGATCTCCCTCGCGGCCGGCGACAGGAAATCAACCGACCGCATTTGGTTAGAGCTTTCTGAATTTCCGGAAGATCGGGTTTTCGGGGGCCGCAGCAAGCCGACAGGAGTGGGGATCGAACCCTGTCGATGGTCAGGGATTCACGGGGAGAGCCTGCGGTGAAACGGCTCTGACAGCATTGGAACGATTGTACTGACCTGAAAGCTTCGCTCTAGCGTTGCGGGAGCGTCAGGGGACTCGCAAGCGCGAGCGTCCCATAGCCGTAATCCTGTCAATCCTGCCAATCCTGTCTGCTGTTCTTTTCCCGAGATTCTGTCATGCAGCACGCAGACATCACCGAGAAGGTCATCGGGTGCTCCATGAAGGTGCACCGGCACGCTCGGCCCCGGCTACCTGGAATCAGTGTATCGCAACGCGCTCGCGCACGAGCTTCAGCAGCGGGCCATACCGTTCGAACGAGAGAAGCGCGTGCGAGTTTGGTATGACGGCATCGTCGTCGGCGATTACTCCGCTGATCTGCTGGTCCAGGAGTGCGTGCTGGTCGAGGTCAAAGCTGTCCGCTGCCTCGCTCCCGGCCACGAGGCGCAGTTGGTCAACTATCTGACTGGGATCCAGTTGGACGTTGGACTGCTCATCAACTTCGGCGCGGAGAGTCTGGAGTTCAGACGAAAGGCCCGGGCGTATCAGCCACGCCAGAAAAACGCGACAGGATTGACAGGATTGGCAGGATTGTGACGGCGGTAATCGTGTCATGCTCCTTCAGTTGCGCGACTGCGACCGCCGACCGCAGGATAGGTTTTCTATATCATGTCCGACGCACCAGTACTTCTCTACGACGGCCTCTGTGGCTTCTGCGACGGCACCGTGCAGTTCATCCTCGAGCACGATCGCCGAGGGGCGCTTCGCTTCGCGACGCTGCAGGGTGACTTTGCTCGCGGCGTGATCGAACGGCACCCCGAGCTCGCGGGGGTCGATTCACTCGTGCTTGTCGAGCGCGGTGCGTCAGGGGAGGAGCGGATCTACGTCCGCTCAGAGGGCGCATTGCAGGTCGCGAAATATCTCGGCGGCGCATGGACGCTCGCGCGTGGGCTCAGGATCGTGCCGCGATTTCTGCGCGACCTCGTGTACGACGGCTTCGCGCGCGTCCGATACCGGGTCTTCGGCCGCTACGACGCCTGCCCGATCCCGAGCGCGGAGCAGCGGGCTCGCTTCATCGACTAGCGTGGGTCGTCATTCCGAGCGGGCTTGTCATTCCGAGCGAGCGTCAGCCGGGTGCCCGCAACGCGGGCGCACGAGGAATCGAGACCGTACAGGTAGAGAGCCCTCTATCCGGACGATCAGCGATTCCTCACGCGCCCAGAGGGCACTCGCGGCCTTCGGGCCTCCGCTCGGAATGACAACCCGCTCGGAGCGACACCAGGGCTACCGATTGAACGGCTGCTCCTGAATCCAGTTGAACTTGCGGCTGACCAGATTCAACCGATTCGGGTCGAAGCGCCGAAGTCGCACGACGAGCGAGTCGGCACCGACCTTCCCCGCCAACACGAGATGCTCGGCGTCTGGTTTCGTGTAGGTCATGGTCCGCCCCTGCTTCGGATTGAACCGATTCGTGAGCGTGAGCTCCGGCTTGGTGCTGTCCGCCTTCACGGCATAACGCTCCACAGAGTCCGACATTGAGCGGAACACCGCGCGGTTGAACTCGCCGAACACGACCCGCTTGAGGAGAAGCGAATCCGAGAGGAGCAGTGGTTGGTCGACGCCGTTCTTCGTCAGTGACTCGACGTCCCAGATCCCATGGACCGGAAGCTTCGGCGCGTTCGGTCCGGTCAACGTGCGATAGTAGCCGAGTCCTCCGGAGAGGTTCGTGTACATGTTGTAGCCCACGAAGCACGTGACGATGACGGTCGCGATGACCCTCGCGCGCCACGTCGAGAACAGCGGTGGCATCACCCGCGGCGCGACGGGCCGGTTGAGCACGAGCGCGTTCAGCAGTCGCTTCGCGTCGGGCGCGGCGAGGAAGATCGCCATGAGCAGCAGGTGCGTCGAGTACAGCTTGACCGGCACATCGAACGTGTAGTTGAGCAGCACGACGTTCGCGAGCACGCCGCAGAGCAGGAGCGCGCCTAACGTCGTCGTGCGGCGGAACACCAGCAGGAAGCCGCCGATGGCCTCGCCGAATCCGGTGAAGCTCTGGTAGATGGCGGAGTGACCCATGAACGCCCAGAGGACGCCCATGGGCGAGAATTCCCCGTACGGCTCGACGAGCCGGTCCAGCATCGGCGCCGGCATCTGCGTGGGGATGATCTTCGCGAATCCGTAGCCGAACATGATGCTCATGAGCCCGAAGCGGACGTACACCTGCAGCCACTGGCTCAGGCGTCCGTACTCACGTCGCTTGCGGTCGAGGAGCGTCCAGATGACTGTGATGCCTAACGCGAGCAGCAGGCAGTTCACCAGCGACGCATAGTTCATCATGGTGTCACCGCTGCCGGTCGGCACGACGGGCACCGGTTTCTCGAGCCCCAGGATGTGCGTCTCGGTCCAGAGCGCGAGCCACTGTTCGCCCTTCCCCCACCAGCGCGCTGGGTTCCATGAGCCGGGGATGATCCCGAGCGGGAACGGGATCAGGTAGAGCACGAAATACGCGAACAGGAAGCGGAAGCCGATGCGCTTGGCGGCGCTCCACTCCATGGCCGGCGATGTCGCGGATTCGCCGTTAGGCGATGGCGCACCCTTGGGGCGGATGAACTCGATGGGATCGAGGGTCGTGCGTTCGGGCACCTGCGTGGCGGACATCAGCGAGGCTCCATGGACGTGGCGACTCGCGAAGCTAGAGTCGTGTCACGCGTCTCGCGAGGGCGACCTGATACGGTTCGTCCCATGTCTGGCGATGGCGCTGGATCCTGGTGCGACGATGGCGCTGATCCTGGATCGTCGCGCCGGAGCCGGTGGGAACTACGATTGGGCGGATGACACGGAAAACGGCCGGATACGACTTTGCATTGACGCTGGCTCTCGCCGGACCCTGAATGAAAAGAGGAACGGCCGCTCGGGACGCGCAGTGCGTCCCGAGCGGCCGTTCCCAAGAAATCCCGGCTCGTGGCGAGAGGAGCCGGACTCTACCGAGCGCTATCCTGCTTCTTCCGTGTCATCCGCCAAATCGCGGTTCCCACCGGCCCCGCGCAACGATGGCGGGAGTGCAAAGCCGTATCCGGCAGTTTCGCAGTACAGATCCGCCCAATCGTAGTCCCCACCGGCTCCGGCGCGATGATGCCTGAATGCAAAGCGTCGCGACGAACCATCGCGGCACACCTAACGCCACGCCGACCATACTAACCAGCTATGGTGCCGTGACGATAAGCGGCCCGAGCTCGAACTCGATGTTCTCCAGCGGACTGAACACGAGGATCGGACCGAAGGCCGTCGTCCCGCCGCCCCAGAGAATCCCGTAGAGCGTCACGTCGTTCGTGAACGCCGCCTGACTCCCGAAGATCGGGGAACCGCTATCGCCGCCTGCGTTCCCCGACAACACCTCGTCCTGGCACAGCTGAACGATGTCGGTATCCGTGACGCCGACGTCCACACACGTGCGCGACGACGGTACCGACCGTCCATCCCGTCGTCCGTCCAATCTTGTCCAGCGTCTCACCGAAGATGGAGAACGGCTGCCGGTCGGTGATCGTGAACGTCGGTTGCTGGTCATAGATCGTGAGCGGGCCGGATGTCAGACCGCGGAACGTCGTCTGGGCGATCGCGCCGACTCTCGCATCTGTCCCCGAGAAGTACCGCGCGAGGGATGCGTCGCTGAAGCGGCAGCGGCGGTGGAGATAGCACCCATCGGTGAAGTACTCCGGATCGAGGTGCTCGATCGCGATCAGGTTGGCGGGCAGCGGCGTCGGCTGGAAAATCTCGGTGTGCTGCACGCCACCCTGCGTCCCGCTGCAGTGCGAGTTCGTGACGAGGTACGTGTCCGAGCTCTGCGCACTACGTGCATTGAACCCGAGCGTGCAGACGAAGAAGAATCCCGGCGGAAGGTCGGCACTGTTGAACGCGATCTGCAGCCCGCCCACGGTCGGGCGAATCCTGTCGCGCAGCGTGGCGAGGAATCGGATGGGCTCCGCGTCCTCGACGGTGAACGCATCGGGCGGGACATTGAGCTTGGCGATCTCCGATTCGAAGAGCTCGTGCGACGTTCCCTTCTCCACACCAATGCGCAGGTGATTGTTCGACTCGTCGATATCGAGGATAGACGAATCTCGGAAGATCGGCCGACTCGCGAATGCGCGTCCGCCAGTCCGTGAGGCGGACGTAGTCGAACTTCGCCGGGCGTACCTGAATTCGACTGACGTCCACTCCGCGGAACAGGGCTGGGCGCGCCGCAATCGCCTGCTTCGCCGCGGCGGCCTGGTTCGGGTCGGTCAGGTGGAGGACCGCTGACCCGTCAGGCGCGCGCGATAGCCCGCCGAACCCCGGGACCGTGCGCGCAATCTGCGCGAACTCGCGATCGAGTCCTCGCAACGCGCGCCGAGCTTGAGGACTCGCGGGCGGCCTGGCGCCGCTGGGTCCGACCGGGTCACTACAGGCGCTGGCGATGAACGCCAGCGCGACGACACCGAACCGCGCCGTGGTGCGCGTACGCATGGAGCCTTCCTCACCGACGAGGGCCAGGACGCGTGCAGAGACGGCGACCCGCATCAGGTCCGTCGGCCCCCGTGCAGCGCGGACCCGCGTGCGCCGAGCTGGCCGCCGAAGGGCCCGCCATGCTATGTGGTGTCCGCTACGGTGTCAAAGTCAGCCGTTAGGCGGCGCCGCTCCTCAAAGATCAGCCCGCCACGAATACGCGCCTCGTGCCTAACGCTTCCTGGCACACGTATCCGCGAATTCGCGAGGCGAGATCCACGATCGCGGCGTGCGCATCGCACCGGATGGGCGGCGACGAGATGCCGCCGGAACCGAGGGCCGCAGCAACGGGCGTCGGACACGGAATCCTTATCGGCCAAGACGACAGGCGCGCCCACGCGTGCATCCCGTCGCACGGCGCGCCAACCCAGTCAATGGCCCCGCTCGCGGCGGTTGCCGTCTTCGCGGTAAATTCCGGAGGACGTCGTGATACCCGATGACCCTTACCCTCGAGCGCCACATGAAACGCAAAGGACCGAGATCGGTTCCGGACTTCTCTCGCAAGCCGAAGGGCAAGCCGGACGCCGCGCAGGCAGACACCAACGCCCCGCCTCCCAAGCAGGTGGATCGAGTCGTGAAACCCACCACCAAGTCCGGCGGCGCCGGCCGACGCGGCGGCTGACCGCAACTGCACCCTCACTGCCCGGACACTGCGATGAGCTTCGCCGAGTCGCTGCTCCCCGAGTTCGACATGGAGATGGCCAGCACACGCAAGGCGATCGAGCGTGTGCCATCGGACAAGGGCGCCTGGAAGCCCCACCCAAAATCCTTCTCGCTCGGCCACCTCACGCAGCTCGTCGCAACCATGCCGGGGTGGATCACGAACATGGCCACGCAACCCGAGCTGGATCTCGCCGCCGCACCGGGCTACAGCCTCCAAAGCACGGAGTCGCTCCTGGCGAGATTCGACAAGCTCGTCGCCGAAGCGCGCGCGGCGATCGCTGCGTTGAAGGACGCGGACGTCGCAACGCCGTGGTCCCTGAAGCACGGCGAGCGCGTGCTGATGACGTCACCGCGTGGCGCCACCATCCGGCAGACGATCAACCACCTCATCCACCACCGCGGTCAGCTCACGGTCTACCTGCGTCTGGTGGACGTCCCCGTGCCGTCGATCTACGGGCCGACGGCCGACGAGCCATGGTGAGCTGTCATTCCGAGCGGGTTGTCATTCCGAGCGGAGCGTCAAGCGAGTCGAGGAATCGCGACCATCCGGGTAGAGAGGCCCCTCTACCAGTACGATCCCGATTCCTCGACTCCGCGCCTCCGGCGCTCCGCTCGGAATGACAAGCTACTCCCGCCGCAGCGCCTCCAGCGGATCGACGCCGGACGCCCGTCTCGCCGGTAGCCAGCTCGCGAGCGCCGCAACGGCCGTGAGCAGCAGCGGGACGCCGATGAACGTCACCGGATCCACCACGCTCGATCCGTAGAGAATCCCCCGCAGCAGGCGGCTCGCCCCGAGCGCGCCACCAATCCCGATCGCGGCGCCGATGACCACGAGCGAGAGCCCCTGCTTCATGATCATGCCGACGACGTCCGCCGACGCGGCACCGATCGCCATACGAATCCCGATCTCGCGCCGACGCTGACTCACGGTGTACGCCATCACGCCGTACATCCCGACGCTCGCCAGTACGAGACCGAGGAGACCGAACACACCGAGTGCCGCACCAGCCAGGCGTGCCGGCATCAGGGCAAGGCCGAGATGCTTGGACATCGTGCGCACGCTGCTCACCGGCAGCGTCTCATCGAACGCCGTGACGGCCGCACGAAGTGCCGGCGCGACCGCTTCCGGATCGCCGGTAGTGCGAATGACGATGTCCATCGCTTCGCTCCAGTGCTGCGCCTGGGCGACGTAGTAGAACGGTGTCGGTGGCTCACCGAGCCGCTGGTACTTGCCGGTGGGCACCACGCCAATGACGGTGTGATCCCGTCCTGCATAGCGGACTGTCCGGCCAATGGGACTCGTGCCCGGCCAGTACTTCCTGGCCATCTGCTCGTTCACGACCATCACGCGAACCGAAGCGCTGTCGTCCTGCTCGGTGAAGCCGCGCCCCTGTTTGAACTGGATGCCCATCGCCTCGAAGTACCCGGGCGTCACCTGCGTGCGCTGCAGCGACATGTTCTCGTTCTTCGCCGGCGTGTATCCCGCGATCTCGACGTAGGAGTCGCTCTCGTTCAGGCCTAATGGGACGATCGCCGTGTAGCCGACGGCCTTCACGTTCGGCAGCGCCGTCAGTTTCTCACGCAACCGGCGATAGAGCTCCTCACTGCGCGCTCGGTCATAGCCCTGGAGGCCCGGCGCCAGGTTGGCCATCAGGAGGTTGTCGCTGACGAACCCCTTGTCGACCGTCGTGGCGTTCTGAAGGTCGCGCAGGAAGAGTCCCGCGCTCACGAGCAGCACGATCGAAAGCGCCATCTGCGCCACGACCAGCCCCTTGCTCGCGCGCGAGCGCGATTGTCCGGCCGGCGCTTCGCCCTTGAGCGCCGGAATCAATGAAGGACGCGTCGCCTGCAGTGCCGGCGCGAGTCCGAACAGCAGCCCGGTGATCAGCGACACGCCGAAGGCGAAGGCGACCACCAATGGACTCAGGTGGAGATCGGCGCTGAAGTCCACGTCCATCGGAATCTGGATCTTGTTGGCGAGGCCGATGACCCACCACGCGAGCGCGATGCCGACGAGTCCCGACGCGCCGGCGAAGAGCAGGCTCTCCGTCAGCAGCTGCTGCACGAGACGCCCGCGTCGCGCGCCAAGGCTGATTCGGATCGCCATCTCCCGCGCGCGGTCGCGCGCTCGGGCCAGAAAGAGATTCGCCACGTTCACGCACGCGATGAGCAGCAGCATGCCGACGACCGCCATGACGACCGACGAGAGTGCGACCTGCGCGCTCTTGAAGGAGGGATGAATCCCCGCCTCGGACTGCAGCACGAGGTTGATGCCGCTATCGTCGTAGTCCTTGGGATGCTCGGTTCGCAGGCCCGCGATCAGCGCCTTCATGTGCTCGTTCGCCTGCGGCACAGTCACGCCGGGCTTGAGGCGCGCGACGATGCTGAACGAGTTGTCGCCACGACTGGTGTACGCCTCACGGTCGCCGGGGATGATGTCGTCGAACTGCGTGAGCGGGACCCAGAGCGCCGGAATGACCAGCGGTACCGTGCCTCGGAATCCCGCTGGCGTGACGCCGACGATCTGATAGCTGCGGCCGTTCAGGACGAGCGACTTGCCGACGATTCCGGAGTCCCCGCCGAATGCGTTCTTCCACGTGGACCAGCTGAGCACCGCCACGGGATGCGCGCCACGTCCGCTATCCTCGGCCGGCACGAACGTGCGACCCAGTGCCGCGTTCACGCCGAGTACCGAGAAGTGATTCGCGCTGGCCATGACCCCGAGCACGCGCTGGTTCCGGCCCCCCGCGGTGAGGTTCATGCTCTCGAAGCTCCACAGCGACACTCCCGAGAACGTGTCGCCGGACCGGTCGCGCACATCCTGGAAATGCGGGACCGAGTTGGACCCGTACAGCATGTCACCGCGGTAGGTGCGGTAGAGCTGAACCAGCTCGTCCGGGGCGCGCGTGCCCGGCAGGGGCCGCAGCAGCAGTCCGTCGATGACGGAGAAGACGGCGGTGTTGAGGCCTATCCCGAGCGCGAGCGTCACGACGACGACGCCCGTGAAGACGGGATTCTTGACCAACAGACGGACCGCGTAGCGGAGGTCTTCGAGCAGCGTGTGCATGTACCGCCTGCCTGGGACGAATCGTAGTCGGGAAACTCTGGGTGGTCTCCCTACTGCTCGGCCGGCGATCTGGTTTCTGCAGTCATTCCGAGCGGAGCGAAGCGAGTCGAGGAATCGCGATCGTGATAGGTAGAGGGGGCCCTCTACCCGTATGATCGCGATTCCTCGACTCCGGCCTTCGGCCTTCGCTCGGAATGACAGCCGCTCGCTCGGAATGACAGCCGCTACGGGACGACCTTCCGTGGATCGATGCGCACGATCCACAGGCCCGTGACCATGTCGTTGACGTACGCCATGCCGTTCTTCACCACCACGCCCCACGTCATTGTCTTGTTAGGCACCACGCCCACCGTATCGGCGGGCAGCATCTCGACGATCGTGCGACCCTGCGCCTTGAGGTCGCCGCGCAGCTCGCCCGAGATGTCGAACGCGTGGAAGCCGCCGTTGTACGCGCCCATGTACAGCGTGTCGCCGGCGGTCCAGACGTTATGCACGCCGCCGTACTCCGGCTCGTACCACGCCACGGACTTCGGGTGCTCGATGTCGCTCACGTCGATCACCTGCAGGCGTCCGTACGCGCGGATCGACGAGACATCCCACGTGCCCGTCGGCGCGAAGGGCGGAAACACCTCGTCCGAGATGAAGACGTAGTTCTTGTGACGCCACGCCGTGTGCGTGCCGCTGATGAACCCCGGCCCGTAGTCCGCCGTCGCGCCCGGATACAGCGCCTCGGCGTTGTACTTGTAGTTGCTGATGAGTTTCGGCTCCGTCGGGGTCCCGCCTTTCATCCCGTTCCCGACATCGAGGATCACGAGCCCATCGCTCCAGTACGCGATGTAGGCGATACCGTCCTTCACGTCGATGTCGTGCAGCGCTCGCCCGGCCCGCGTCTCCTTCGTCTGCCACGTCGCCACGCGCTTCGGCTTGAGCGGGTCGTTGATATCGATGATGTCGAGCGAGCCGGTGCCGCTATTCGTGAGATACACGAACGTGCCGTACTTGGCCTGCGTGTTCACGAACGCCGAGTGCACGCCGGCGGTGACGCCGTCGGTGAATTCCGCGACCGCTTTCGGGTGGGCCGGGTCGGCCGTCGACGCGATGACGATGCCGTTCTTCCGATCGGCCGCGCCCTCGCGCGTGAACACCATCCACTTGCCGTCCTCGGTCGTCATGAGGTCGTTCATCGACCGCGAGTTCGCCATGATCGAGTCGGTGATCACCGGGTTCGCCGGGTTGCTGACATCGATCGCATAGATGCGGTCCCCGCCTAACGTGGTGCCGAGGTAGAGGTGTTTTCCGTCGGGGTGGGCCCACACCTCGCTGGTGTAGAACGCACTGCGTGGCAGACGACCCATGACCGTGGCCGTACGGCGCACGTCGCGCGCGCCTAACGTCACGGTCGCGTCGACGGTCTGTGCGCCAAGCGATGCCGTGACGACGTACGTGCCGGCCACGTTGCCGACGAACGCGCCGCTCTCATCGATCGTGCCCTGACCCGGGGAGAAGCTCCACGCCGGCGTTAGGCCCGCGAGCGTCTGACCGCGCGCGTCCTTGACGGTGAGCGCGAATCGCACGACGTCGCCCTGGCGGGCACGCGTGCGCTCGGGCGTGATCGATGCCGTCACGCCGCTGGACGGAATCACGGTGAGCGGGATTGTCGCGGTCGCCCGGGTACCCGTTCCGGCACGCGCCGTGATGGCGGTCGTGCCCGCCCCGACCGCGACGACGACACCGTCCGTGACACGCGCGACGCTCGGATTCGCGCTCGTCCACGCGATCGCGTCGTCGCGCGCGTCCCCTGCGGCCGAGAGTGCGGTCGCGGCAAGCCGAAGGCGCTGACCGACCAGCATCTTCGATACGGCTGGCGTCACGACAACGCGCGCGGCCGGACCGGGCGTGATATGCACCTCGATCTTCTCGACGATCGGACGACCGCCGGGCACGAGCGCCGACACGGCGACGGGCACGGTTCCGGGCGAGCCGGCTCGTACCCAGCCTAACGAATCGACCGCGCCCTGGAAGCGTCCGCCCTGCGCGTTGAAGCGCACGATCGCCCCCGGCACGACGTTGCCGCGCGTGTCCAGCGCCTGCACCACGAGCTGGAGTGAGTCGCCGACCGCGATAGTCCGGACCGCCGGCGTGATGCGGACGCGCTCGACGGCCGCACCTGGCGTTTGCGCGGAGAGAATCGCCGGCGCCGCCAATCGAACAAGCAACGCAGTGACGGCACTCGGGCCGGAGAGCCTGGAAAGCCGAAGCATGATCGTTGGGGTCATCGCGACTACCGCAGAGTAGAGCTGTCGGCAGAACGCCCAGCCGCCTTCCGCCCGATGTCGACTGCCTTGAAGCCGGCCTCGCCCCAGTTGATGACGAAGACGCTGAAGCCCTGCTGCATGCGCGCTTCGATGTCCGTGGCCGTTGCCGGGTAGCCGCACGCGACGTTGAACTCCTTGCACGCCGCGAGCACCTGCTGGATCGCGGCCTCCCACCCTTTCTCGTCGAACACGCGCTGCCCGTTCGCGTCGGTCGCAGTGAACACCCCGCGTAGCGTGCCGGCTCCCGGGAACAACACGCCGATCCCCTTCACCGCCGCGATCTCCCTGACGCGAGCGAGTCCGGCCTTGCTCTCGACGATGGTGAAGTTGACGAGCTCACCCTTCGGGTCGAGCGGCCAGACGTCGGCCTTCTCCTTGTACTCCTTCTCGCTCATGCCCCAGTAGGCTGGCGCGCTACCGACGTTGTCGGAGCGCGTGCCGCCCTTCGACTTGAAGCGCATGGCGGCAAGCCCGGTCTTCACTTCCTCGGGGCTCTCGACGCCGACGAACACCACACCGCTCACGCCGAGGTCGAGCTGCTTGCCGATGTCCGCGACTGCCTTTGCGGGGTCGGGCGCGATCTCGTGCATCTTCACGAAGAGCGGATGATGGAAGCGCGCCGCCGCCCCCTTCGCGACCATGCCGCCCTCGGCGATCCCCTTCGCGAATTCGGCGTACGCGGGATAGGCGCGATCGAAGTCGCCTTCCATGCTGCCATCGAAGAGATAGTCGGCGGTCGTGTAGCCTAACGCGTCCTTGGCCAGCTCGGACTGCGACTTCGGCTTCACGGTGTCGGCCGTCGTCGCGGCACCCGGGCGGGCACGCGGATTCCGCGGGCCATACACGCCGAACACGGGCTTCTTGCTGGGCGAGGAGATCGACGACCGGATTCAAATGACGCAGCGACTGCAGGAGCACCACGCACGCTACCGACACCGCACGCCATCGTGACATGCACGCCGACTCGCATAGACTCAATCCCTGGGCGAAAGACGTAAGGCGCGGTCAGTGCGCGGGTTCGTCGGAGCCAAGTATCTCGTCACAGACTCGGCGGCCGTCGGCCAGACCCGCGGCCGCCACGGATCCGCGGCAGCATGGCGCAGTCACTCAGTACCGAGGTACTCAGTCGTCGAGTCATCAGTCATCAGTCGGAGTCTGTCGGTTGGTAGTACGATCTCGTCGGACCAGCGAGCCTGTTCGGTACATGTACGGGCCGATTGTATCGACGGGCGACTGGACGAGCATCGGACGCATGTTGGTCGTATGCAAGATTTCCGGCGGTTATCGTCTGGAGACGCGCGCACGTTTTCGCGATCGACGTACGACAGCGTGACGAAGACATTCCCGCGCACAGGCTACTCGCGATCTCAAGTCGCAGCTGCGCCGCGCGGCGGAGTCGATCGCAAGCAATATCGTCGAGGGTTGGCGCGGCGACACGAAAGGAATTCGCGCGTTTCCTCGACATCAGCATCAAGTCGACTTCGGAGGTCGACTACCAACTCGAGCTTGCGCGAGACTACGGCGTTCTCCCGTATCATGCTTGGAAGCCACTGCCGTCGGAGGTCGTGCAGATAAGGAAGATGCTCTTCGCCCTGCGACGCGCGGTTCTCGCGGCTGACCAGGCGGCTCACTCGACCGGCCGCCGCACGCCGAACCACCCGATCCACCCGATTCAGAGACCGCAGCCGCCGAAACCCGGAGTCCCTAGGAACTGAAACCTGATGACTGGCAACTAAGCACTGACGACTTGTTACCGACCGGACGGTTCGCGATGCCAGCCCTCTCAGGTCTCCAGCCCAAACCCAGCCTCCGTCCGTAGCAGCCACCAGCCTTGCTGCCCCAACGGCTCGTCCCCACTATACGTAGTTAGGCAGCACCCCCCCCGCCTGGCTCTATTCGGAGGACCGGCATGAAGTCAGTGTTTGCCGCCGCGGCATCGAGCGCAGTGCTCGTCGTCGCGGGTTCTACTGTCTACTTCGGTCCTCGCCCGATCGAGGCGGCCCGCCTCCCGAGCTACGGGCATGCTCCCCTCCCCAAACGCGCGCCCGCTGTCTCCAACGAAGCCCTAACAGCTGTCGTCAGAGGCACTTGCGGCACCTGCCACAGCGAAAAGACGCGCTCCGGCAATCTCGTCCTCGCCACGTTCGACGTCGCCAACGCCGCGTCGACGCCCGAGACGGCCGAGAAGATGATCGCCAAGCTGCGCGCCGGGATGATGCCGCCGCCCGGGCGCAGACGACCCGGCGGCGACACCCTCGTCGCGCTCGCTGACGACGCTCGAGCGGCTCGTCGACCACGCCGCCGCGGCGAAGCCCGAACCCGGCGCGCGCACCTTCCAGCGCCTGAATCGCGCCGAGTACGAGCGCTCCGATCAAGCGACCTGCTCGACGCTCGACGTCGACGCCGGCAAGTGGCTGCCGCTCGACACGAAGAGCGCGAACTTCGACAACATCGCCGACGTGCAGACTGCCGTCGGCCACGCTGCTCGACGCCTACCTCGACGCCGCGAGCGAGATCAGCCGCCTCGCGGTCGGCGACCCGAAGGCCAGCGTCACGTCCGCGACCTACAAGCTGCCGCGCCTCGCCTCGCAGATGGACCAGGTCGAAGGCGCGCCGATCGGCACGCGCGGCGGCATCGCCGTCACGCACAACTTCCCGGCCGACGGCGAGTACGTCTTCGCGGTCGTCGCTGCACGCGATCCCGACCGGCCAGCTCTTCGGCTCGACGCTCCGTTCGACGAGAAGATCGAGGTCTCGGTCAACGGCGAGCGCGTCGCGCTGCTCGACATCGATCGCTGGATGTCGCAGGCCGACCCGAACGGCCTGGAGATCAAGACGAACCCGATTCCGGTCCGCGCCGGGCCGCAGCGCGTCACCGCGGCGTTCCTCACGACGTTCGACGGCCCGGTCAACGACCTGATCGCGCCGATCGGCCACAGCATCGCCGACACGCAGATCGGATCGCAGATCGGGCATCACGAGCATGCCCGCACCTGCAGGACTTCACCGTCACGCGGGCCGTACAACCCGACCGGCGTGTCCGAGACGCCGAGCCGGCAGTCGCATCTTCACGCTGTCGCCCGACGCACGCCGACGAAGCGCGCCCCTGCGCCGAGAAGATCGTCACCCGACCTCGGCGGCGAGGCCTATCGCCGGCCGCTGACGCCGAGCGACGTGAAGGCGCTCATGGCGTTCTACGATGAAGGCGCTACGCGAGGGCGGATTCGAGCTCGGGATTCGCACGGCGCTCGAGGCGATCCTGGCGAGCCCGCACTTCGTCTTCCGCATGGAGGACACGCCGCGCGGCGCCAAGCCCGGCGACGCGCGTATGCGATCGGCGAGCTCGACCTCGCCTCGCGGCTCTCGTTCTTCCTCTGGGGCGAGCCGCCCGACGATCGCTGATCGCGGTCGCAAAGCAGCGGACGCGCTGTCGCACTCCGACGGTGCTCAAGGCGCAGACGCAGCGCATGCTCGCCGATCCGCGCTCCGAGGCGCTGGCGACGCGCTTCGCCGCGCAGTGGCTCCGGCTTCAGGACATCGAGAAGGTCCACCCGGACGCGCTCCAGTACCCGGACTTCCACAAGCAGCTCGCCGACGACATGCAGCGCGAGACGGAGCTGTTCTTCTACTCAGCTCGTCCGCGAGAACCGCAGCATGCTCGATCTGTACACGGCCGACTACACGTACGTCAACGAGACCGCTCGCGAAGCACTACGGCATTCCGGGCGTCACCGGCGACGAGTTCCGCCGCGTGCGCTATCCGGACGACCGGCGCCGCGGCCTGCTCGGCCAGGCGAGCGTGCTGACGCTGACGTCGCACGCGAACCGCACGTCGCCGGTGCTGCGCGGCAAGTGGGTGATGGAAGTGCTTGCTCGGCTCGCCGCCGCCACCGCCGCCGCCGGACGTGCCCGATCTCGAGCAAGACCGGCGAGGCGAAGGAAGGCCGCATGCTCACGACGCGCGAGCGGATGGAGATGCATCGCGTCGAACCCGCAGTGCCGCTCGTGTCACCAGTTCATGGATCCGATCGGTCTCGCGCTCGACAACTTCGACGTGACCGGACAGTGGCGCATTCGCGAGAACGGCGCGGCGCTCGACACGCGCGGGCAGCTTCTACGACGGCACGCCGGTCTCGAATCTCGGCCGAGCTGCAGCGCGGCGCTGCTCAAGCGCCCGACGCCGCTGATCCGCACGTTCACGCGAACCTGATGGCGTACGCGCTCGGCCGTCGCATCGAGTACTACGACAGCCCGATCGATCCGCCACATCGCGAACGACGCGGCCGCCGAGCGGCTACACAGTGCAGCGACTTCATGCTCGGCGTCGTGACGAGCGACGCGTTCCGGGCGAGGCGCGTACCCGCGGCCGCGGCCGACGTCGGCAGATCGACGACACTGACCAGCTCGAAACCCTAACGACGTACGCGGAGATTCTGGTCCATGCATTTCCTGACCGGCAAGCCTCTTCCTCGCCGCACGTTCGTCCGGGCATGGGCGCCACGTTCGCGCTGCCGTTCCTCGACGCGATGCTGCCCGATCGGTTCGCGCCGCGAGTCGTCTCGCGCCGGATCGCACGCGCTTCGTCGCCATCGAGATGGTGCACGGCGCCGCCGGCTGCAACGAGCTCGGCGCGAAGCTGAACCTCTGGTCGCCGGCCGCAGCCGGGACGGCAGTTCGACCTCGGCCCGACGGCGCTCAAGTCGCTCGAGCCGTACCGCGAGCACCTGACGATCGTCAGCAACACGGACGTCCGGCAGGCCGAGCCGGTGACGCCGAAGGAGATCGGCGGCGACCACTTCCGGTCGAGCGCCGTGTTCCTCACGCAGTCGCATCCGAAGCAGACCGAGGGCTCCGACGTCTACGTCGGGACGTCGCTCGATCAGATGTACGCGCAGCGCTTCGGCCAGGAGACGCCGATTCCGTCGATGCAGCTGTGCATCGAGAACGTCGACCAGGCCGGCGGCTGCGCGTACGGCTACGCCTGCGTCTACACGGACTCGATCAGCTGGGCGTCGCCGACCGAGCCGCTGCCCGTCATTCGCGATCCGCGCGTGGCGTTCGAGAAGCTGTTCGGCGTCGGCGGCTCGCCCGAGGAGCGCGCGAGCCGTCGTCGAACGCGTCGCAGCATTCTGGACTTCGTCGCCACCGAGATGACGTCGATGAAGCGCGACGTTAGGCGCCGAGGACCGCGGCGCGCATGGACCGCTACCTCGAGGACATCCGCGAGGTCGAGCGCCGCATCCAGCGCATCGAAGCGCGCAACGATCGAGAGCGGCGAGCCGCGCGAGCTTGCCGGCGCGCCGGCTGGCGTGCCCGACTCGTTCGCCGAGCACGTGCAAGCTGATGTTCGACCTGCAGGTGCTCGCGTTCGCGGCCGACATCACGCGCGTGTTCTCGTTCAAGATGGGCCGCGACGGCTCGAGCCGCGTGTACCCGGAGAGCGGCTCGGACAAGCCGTTCCACCCGGCGTCGCACCACGGCGGCAACGAGAAGGGCGTGAAGGAGTTCTACCTGATCAACAAGTATCACGTCGCCATGCTGCCGTACTTCCTCGACAAGCTGAAGAGCATGCAGGAAGGCGAGAGCAACCTGCTCGACAAGACGCTGATCATGTACGGCTCGCCGATGGGCGACTCGAACCTCCACAACCATCGTCGCTGCCCGCTCATCCTGCTCGGCGGCGCGAACGGGAAGCTGGCGGGCAACACTGCACATCAAGGCGCCGGACGGCACGCCGATGGCGAACGCGATGCTCACGGTCGATGCACACGCTCGGCATGGACGACATGAAGACGTTCGGCGACAGCACCGGCACTGTCCGTAGCCTCCAACGCTTCAGGCTGTCATTCCGAGCGATGCGCAGTCGAGCTCGCAGGAATCGCGATGCCTCGAAGAGGGCTCAGCGATCGTCGGCGCATGATGCTCGCGCTGCTCCTCGGCGCCGCGACGCTGCTGCGTCCGCGACCCCGCACTACCGCGCCCGATCGCCGACGCCCCGTCGCCGACGCCGCCATGCGCGGCGACGCGCGCGACGGTCCGCGCGCTGCTCAAGCAGGGCGCCGACGTGAACGCCGCGCAGGGCGACGGCATGACCGCGCTGCACTGGGCGGCATCGCACGGCGACGTCGACGCAGGCGCGGATGCTGATCTACGCCGGCGCGCGCGTCGAAGCCGTCGACGCGCAACGGCAACTACACGCCGCTGCACCTCGCGGCGCAAGGCGGGCAAGTCTGTCGGTGGTGCAAGGCGCTGCTCGACGCTGGCGCGAACGTCAACGCGAAGACGATCGTCGGGCGGCGCGACGCCGCTGCATCTCGCCGCCGCGCAGGGGAACGCCGACGTCGATCGAACGCGCTGCTCGACAAGAGCGCCGAAGGTCGACGCGCGCGAACGGCGCATGGAGCGAGACGCCGCTCATGTGGGCCGCGGCGTACAATCGCGTGGACGCGATGCAAGCGCTGCGTCAAGCACGGCGCGAACATCAACGCCGCGTCGAAGGTCGAGGACATGCCGGCGCGCGAGACGCGCGGATCGTGCCGCGCGCGGCGCTTCGCAATCGACGAGTCGCGGCGCTCAAGGCGGCCGAGCAGCCGCCGCGTCCCGCCGGCGCCGCGCCGAACGCCCCGCGTGATTCATCAGCCGCGCGCGATGGCGCACCGACAGACTCCGCGGCGGCGCGGGCTTCGCGCACCACGCGGGATTCGACTGCGGGGAAGGCGTCGTACCCGAAGGATTCCGCCGCCATGAAAGGCGCCGCGCAGCCGCTCGTCACGAACGGCCGCCCTAGCGCTCCTGGCGCACCCGCCGGCGCGAACCCGCCCGGTGGACGCCCAGCGCAGTCGGACTCGGCGCGCCAGGCGGATCGCGGAGTCGTCGTACGGCGAGCTCGTCGGCAACAAGGGCGGCCTCACGCCGCTGCTGTTCGCGGTTCGGCAGGGGAACGCCGAAGCCGCGATGGCGCTGCTCGAGGCGGGCGCGAACGATCAACCAGGTGAGCGCGGGCGATCACACGAGCCCGCTGCTCCTGGCGACGATCAATGGCCACTTCGACCTCGCGAAGACGCTGCTCGCGCGCGGCGCGAATCCGAAGCTCGCGAGCGACGCGGGCACGACGCCGCTCTACGCGACGATCAACGTGCAGTGGGCCGCGAAGTCGCTGTACCCGCAGCCGACGGCGCAGACGCAGCAGCAGACGACGTATCTCGAGCTGATGGAGGCGCTGCTCAAGGCGGGCGCCGATCCGAACGCGCGCCTGACGAAGCACCTCTGGTACATGTCGTACAACTTCGACCTGCTCGGCGTGAACACGACGGGCGCGACGCCGTTCTGGCGCGCGGCGTACGGCACCGACGTGCCGGCGATGAAGCTGCTCGTGAAGTACGGCGCCGATCCGAAGATCCCGACGATCAAGCCGGCCGGTCGTCAGCGCGGCGACGATGCGCCGGCCGAGGAAGACAGCGCGAGCAAGGCGGATCCGTCGGGGCTCGCGCCGATTCCGACCGGCGGCCCGGGCGTCTATCCCGATTCACGCCGCGTCAGGCGTCGGCTACGGCGAAGGGTACGCGGCGAACTCGCATCAGCACGCGCCGGACGGCTGGCTGCCGTCGGTGAAGTACCTGGTCGAGGAGTTGCGACGCCGACGTGAACGCGCGCGACTTCAACGGCTACAACCCGCTGCACCACGCGGCCGCGCGCGGCGACAATCGAGCTCATCGAGTATCTCGTGTCGAAGGGCGCGGACGTCACGGCGGTGAGCCGGAAGGGGCAGACGATCGCCGACATGGCGAACGGCCCGGTGCAGCGAATCCCGCCGTTCCTCGAGACGGTCGCGCTGCTCGAGAAGCTCGGGCTCGAAGAACAACCACAAGTGCAAGTCGTGCTGAGACGATTGCATGGATGACGCCGACGGCCCCAGATAGCACCTAACGAGAGAACGGCAGAACACTGAAACGGCCTCGGGAAGCGCAATGGCTCCCGAGGCCGCTTTTGTCAGGTCCGATCCCAGCAATCCTGTGCAGGACGACCGAAACTGCAACTGCAGACAGGATGGCCAGGATTGGCCAGGATTGAGAAGATGACTGCCTCGGCGTCGGGGAGCGTGTCGCCGGGGCCTAACGAATGAAGGAACACATCTCAGGGCGAGTGGCGTCCCCAGCGGCCGTTCCTCTCACACTGGGCTCGTTGCGGGAGGGACCCGAGTGCGACACGGAGCCTCTGTTCAATCCTGTCCATCCTGCCAATCCTGTCCTGCCGTTGCCGTTGCCGTTGCCGTTACCGTTACCGGCTGATCTAGTCGTTATGACTCCGCTCGTACTTGAGCTGCTCGTGGGTCTTGTCCTTGGCCTGCGCGGAATCACGCTTCTTCGCCGCACCGAGCGCGCGTTCGCGGCTCCCCTCGGAGTTCACTGTCGGCAGTGACAGCAGACGCTCCAGTTCGGCGCTATCGCATGCGGCGCACTTCGGCGTTTCGCCCGAGCGGACGAGCGTTTCGAACTGATGATTGCAGCTCTTGCAGGTGTACTCGTAGATCGGCATTCGATTCCCTGGTCATCACCTGTTCATAGAATGTCACGCGGTCGCGGATATCGCGAGTCCAGTGAGCAGCATTCATGCATCGTCGCGCGGGGCCGGTGGGAACTACGATTTGGCGGATGACACGGAAAACGGCCGGATCCGGCTTTGCATTGACGCTGGCTCTCGCCGGACTCTGAAGATAATGGGAACGGCCGCTCGGGACGCACTGGTGTCCCGAGCGGCCGTTCCCAACAATTCCCGGCTCGTTGCGCGAGGAACCGTCCCGAACGCGATCTATCCTGCTTCTTTCGCGTCATCCGCGAAATCGTCGTCCCCCCAAGCCGCGGCGCAATGAGGCCTGAATGCAAAGCCGTATCCGGTAGTTCCGCAGTACAGATCCGCCCAATCGTAGTCCCCACCGGCCCCGGCGCAAAGCAGCAGGAATGCGAAGCCCAATCCAGTAGTCGCGCAACGCAACCATACCGAAGAAAGACCCTACTCCGATCGCAACACTGCGTTCGGATCCACGCGAACAGCCCGCCGAGCCGGAATCGCACTCGCGAGCAACGCGACGATGATCAGCGTCAATGCCACAGCACCGTACACCGTGACGTCCTTCGCCGACTGCGCGTACAACAGCGGCTGCACCCAACGCGCCGCGAATAGTGCAAGCACGGTTCCCAGGGTCACACCGGCGACGGCGAAGCGGATACCCTGGCCCACGACCAGCCGCGCAATGTCGGGTGCCTGCGCTCCGAGCGCGACGCGCACGCCGAGCTCCTGCATCCGTTGCGCGACGTTGTACGCCACGACTCCGTACAGCCCGACGGCCGCCACCACCAACGCCAGCCCGCCGAACGCGACGAACATCGTCGCGCCCACTTGCCACGACCGGCGCTCGCCATCGACGATCGCGCGCATCGGTCGCACCGTCACGTAGGTCTCGCCGGGCATGACCGCCTGCAGCGCGCGCCGGACGAGGTCGACGGAGAGCTCCGGGTCATTCCGCATCCGGAGCACGACCGCGTAGCCGGCCGTCGGCCGGAACTGCTCGATCGGCACGTAGTAGCGGTAGCGCTGCTCATCCGTGAGACTTTCCTGCGCCGCATTCTCGGCCACACCGACGACGGTGGTACACGGCATTGTGTCGGCGCCGAATCGGATGCACTTGCCTAACGCGTCCACACCCGGCCAGAGCACGTTCGCCATGCCCTCGCTCACGACGACGATGCGCGGACTTGTCGCGCGGTCATCCTTCGTGAACCCGCGGCCACGGACGATGCGCGTGCCCATGGTCTGGAAGTAGTCGGTCGTCCCCTGCTGATACGTGAACTCGCCGAGTCGACTCGCCGAGTCGACGCCGGGTACGGAGAAACGCGAAGTCGATGTGGTGTAGAACGGAATGCTGCTCACCCACGCCGCCCGCTCGACGCCGGGAATGGACTGCGAGGCCTCGAGCAGGCGCTTGCCCAACTGGACCGTCTCGCTGTCGCTCATGTTGGCCCCGCGGAGATTCCGCGTCACCGTCAACAGACGGTCCGCATCGTAGCCCAGGCGTGCTTCTCTCACGTGCTGCAGGCTTCTCACGAACAGACCGGCGCCAACGAGCAGGAGCATCGACAGCGCACCCTGCGTGATCAGCAACATCGATCGGGCGCGCGAGCGATGGTACGTCCCCTCACGAGCTCCCATCTTGAGCGTCGTGACGAGATCACCGCGCCTGCTGAACAGGACGGACGCGATGCCAGTGACCAACCCCGCCACGAGCGCGACGGAGAGCGCCACCAGCAACGTCCGCGAGTCGGTCACGACATCCCACCGGGACACCTGCTCGATGAACAGCCGTCGGAGAGCAACGCCACCCCACTGCGCCACCACGAGCCCCAACACGCACCCGAGCAATGACAGGACGATGCTCTCCGTGAGCGACTGGGCGACGAGCCGCGCACGACTGACGCCGAGCGCGACCCGGAGCGCGACTTCGCGCCGCCGACGAAGCGCACGCGCGAGAAGCAGATTCGCCACGTTTGCGCACGCGATCAGCAGCACGATGGCCGCCACACCGGTCACCCAGAGCAAGGTTCGCGACTCGAGTCCGGGGTCGGGCCCCGCGGCTTCACGCAACGCAGACGCGACGGCTCGGGGACGAGCCTCCTCGGCCGGCGGAAGCGATGGGCGTCCCGCACGCTCGACGTTCCAGCTGCGCGCGTGCGCCGTCGTGAGGTCGGCGTTCGCCGCGGCCAGGCTGACGTCAGGCTTGCGGCGCACCATCATCTGCATCCAGCCCCACGAGTAGTCGAGGTAGTACTCCTTGGCGCCGGGTCCCAGCTGCGTGCCCGCATACGTGGTGATGGGAATGTAGACCGCCGGCGATGCGCCTTCGGACGCACCGCTGAACCCCTCAGGGGCGACGCCGATGATCGTGTACGTCGTGTTGCCGATGCGGATCGTCTCGCCGAGCACGTTCCGGCGACCGTAGTCCGTCTGCCAGAACGTGTGATCGAGCACGGCGACGGCGGCGCCAATGGGCGTCGAGTCTTCCGCGGCGACGAAAAAGCGGCCTAACGCGGGCCGTGCATCGAAGAAGCCGAAGAAGCTCGCGCTCACCGCCTCGACCGGGCGCTGGCGTGCGGCCTGGCCGACGCCGATGGCCACCGCGCCGTCCGCGTACGCCGCGTAGTCCGAGAACGACGTCGTCCAGCGGCGCAGATCCAGGTACCGCGTGTACTCGAACGTGCCGCGCGTGACCTGACGGTCGCGATCCGTCAGCTGCAGATACACGCGGTGCACGTGGCCAGGATCCCTGAGGTACGGGTGCGGCCGGAACATCAGCCGATCGACGACGCCGAACATCGCGGCGTTGGCGCCGATCCCGAGGCCGAGCGTGATGATCGCGCTCACTGTGAAGCCCGGCGATCTGCGCAGCCCGCGAAACGCGTAGCGGATGTCCTGCTGCAGGTGGTCGAGCCACGGAACGGACCATCGCTCTCGCGCTTGCTCCACGACGCGGGTCGAATTCCCCAGTTGCCGGCGCGCTATCAATGCATTGTCCTCGGCGCTCGCTCCTCGCGCATCACGCTCGAGCTGCGCGCGGTGGAAGCGCAGCTCCTCCTGGAGCTCGGCGTCGAGTCGATCTCGCCGCACCCAGTCGATGATTCTGGAGAACCATTCACGCATCGCGGCGTCCTCTGGATGATGAGTCTCGCGGATACCCCATCGGCGCGCTCACGCCGGCCTCATGACACGGGCGATGGCGTCGAGCAGATCAGCGAAGCTCGATTCCTGCTCGCCGAGCTGGCGTCGTCCGAGCGTCGTGATGGTGTAGTACCGGGCGCGCTGGTTGTTAGGCGTCTGGCCCCACTCCGCCTTGATCCATCCCTTCTGACGCATGCGCTGCAAGGCCGGGTACAAGGACCCTTCCTCTACGCGCAGAACGTCACGCGAGAGACGCTGGATGTGCTGCGCGATCCCGTAACCGTGCATCGGCTGAACGGTCAGTGATCCGAGGATGAGCATGTCGAGCGTGCCCGGGAGCAGATCGCGTTTTCCTGCAGGAGCCATGTGTGCCAGTAGAGAGTCTAGGGGATAGATGTACTATGTCCTTTGCAGTGGAGCGATGCAAGCCTCGTCGCGCATTCCTGGTTCATCGCGCCGGGGCCGGTGGGGACTGCGATTGGGCGGATCTGATGCCTGCGGAAACCCCCGGATACGACTTTGCATTCACGCATCATCGCGCCGCGGTCGGTGTTAACTACGATTTCGCGGATGACACGGAAAACGGCCGGATACAGCTTTGCACCGACGCTGGCTCTCGCCGGACTCTGAAATAATGGGAACGGCCGCTCGGGACGCAGGCGTCTCCCGAGCGGCCGTTCCCAAAGAATCCCGGCTCGTTGCGCGAGGGGCCGTCCCGAACGCGATCGATCCTGCTTCTTCCGCGTCATCCGCGAAATCGCCGTTCCCCAGGCCGCGGCGCGATGATCCGTGAATGCAGAGCCGGCCTGTCATTCCGAGCGCAGTCGAGGAATCGCGATCGTCCCGATAGAGGGGCCACCTCTGCCAGTACCGCTCACGATTCCTCGACTGCGGCCTGACGGCCTCGCTCGGAATGACAGCCGCGCTCGGAATGACACCTATCCGGCAGTTTTGCAGTTCATCCGCCCAATCGCAGTTCCCACCGGCCCAGGCGCGATGAACCAGGAATGCAGCCGCGCGGATCCTATCGCTTTGCCTCGTCTCGCCAGCGCTCGAGCGCGGCAACACGGGCTTCGAGCGAACCGACGCGATCCGCCTGAGCACCCGGCTTCCCCCCGGGAGGCGTCGGCACGCCATTTCCCGAACCGGACGGAGCATGCACCGCCGCGTGTGTCGCGCTCGGAATCGCCCTACTCGGAATCGCTTGTCACTCGGGATCGTCGTGCCTAACGGGCGCTTCGCCACACCCCGTGCCGAGAACCACAGAAACGCGCGGCCGAGCGGGCCAAGCCAGACCACCCGGAAGAGCCGCTCACCGATCGGCATGCGGAACGGACTGCGCACGAGCAGGAGAAGGCTTATTCCGAGCAGGCTGAGGCCAGAACCCGCCATCAGAAGGTTCCGTAACGTCGACGGCACCGACTCGGCTGGCGGCGTCTCGTTGATCGCGACCTGCGCCTGGTTCGTCAGCGTCCACTGGAGGTGGAGCGAGAACTGAATGAGCAGCAGGGCGACGGGCAGCTGCAGCAAGGCAATGATCAGTGTCTTTCGTCGCCGGCGCCGCGTATCCGGATCCATGCGCAGTTGCTGACGCATGCTCTCGCGCTCATCGACCGTCGCGCGCATGCCAGTCACCACATCCTCTGTCCGGAACCCGAGGACCGCGAGCCGGCGCGCGGCCGAGGAAGCCAACAGCGCACGGGTGAAGCCGATGGAACCAAGGAAGATCCCCGGTATCGCCGCCCATGCCGCGCCGACCTTGCTGCTGAACGTCTGCAGCATCAGCCAGCTCATGATCGTCAGGAAGACGAGCACCAGGCCGAGCGTCCCCGCCTCCTGCGCGAACAGTCTGATGGGCAGCGGAATCTCCGGAGCGGCGAGCTGGGCCTCGTCGATTGCCTCGACCAGCGCTTCCGCCGTAGCGAAGCGGGCGGCTGGCTCTTTTGCCACACAGCGGTCGATGGCTACCCCGAGCGCCTCGGGAAGATCGGCGCGCAGTGACGTCGCGGGCGGCGGTGTCTCGGTCAGCTGCTTGACGAGAATCTGCTGCGTGCTGTCACCCGTGATGACCGACTGTCCCGTCAGCGCGAACAGCGCCACCAGGCCTAACGAGTACAGATCGCTCCGGCCATCGACCACGTCTCCGGACGCCTGCTCCGGACTCATGTACTCCGCCGTGCCGACCACTTCGCCGACGCGCGTCAGGCCTTGCGTGAATCCCTTCGGCTCGACCTTCGTCACGATCGAGCGCGAGATCCCAAAATCCATGAGCAGGGCGCGGCCCGTCGCGCGCTCGAGCATGATGTTGTCGGGCTTGATGTCGCGGTGCACGACACCGCGGCCATGCGCGTACGCGAGTGCGTACCCGATATCCTGCAGCAGACGTACGATGCTCCGTACATCCAGCGGGCCCGCGCGCCGCACACGCTCCGCGATGCTCTCGCCTTCGACGTACCCCATCGCGAACGCGAGGACGCCCTCGCGCTCCTCGACAGCGTGCACCGGCACGATGTTCGGGTGCGAGAACGACGCGGCCGTCCGCGTCTCCCGCAGAAATCGCTCGCGCAGCGCGGAGTCGCCGGCGAATTCCGCCGGCAGGACCTTGAGCGCGACCTGTCGATCGAGCCGCAGGTCGCGCGCGAGATACACGGCGCCCATGCCGCCGCGACCCAACTCACGCTCGATGGCATAACGATCACCGAGCTGCTGACGAATATCGGGGACTGCGGTCGGTGCGGTCATGGCCTGGGGTGAAGAGTCCTACGAAGACCGCCTCCAAGATGCGGTCCGACGCGGACATCCGCACGCGTCGCAGCCACTCCGGCGACTGTTCCTTGACTTGAAGTGGGGCAATTCACATATTCGGTAACCAATCGGTTACCCATCATCGCTCCATGTCCCGAGCCCGCGCCAGCGCCGACGTATTCCACGCCATCGCCGATCCGACACGCCGCGCGATCCTGGATCGCCTGCGTGGCGGCGGCGTCGCGGTCGCCGAGCTCGCGGCGGGATTCGACATGACTCGGCCCGCGGTCTCGAAGCATCTGCGCGTGCTGCGCGACGCACAGCTCGTTCGCGAAGACCGCGAAGGGGGTGACGGACGCCAGCGCGTGTACCGCCTCACGCCCGGCCCGCTCCGCGACCTGTCTCAGTGGGTCGAGTCATATCGGAGCTTCTGGCCGACAAATCTCCTGAGCCTCAAACGCCACCTCGAAGGTAGGAAGGACTCCTCTCGATGAAGCTCGCCACGCTCATTGCGGCCGCCGCTACGGTGACTCTCGCGGCGCCACTTTCACTCGTCGCGCAGCAGGCGACAGCCACACAATCGACGCCGTCCGCGCCCCCGGGATTCGAGATCCCGAAGGACATGACGACGTACTATGTCGCGCTGTACGTGCGCGGGCCGAAGTTCATGGCGAACGACTCGCCGGACCATCAGGCGCTCACGCGGCGGCATCTCTCGTACATCCGCCGCATGATCGAGGAGAAGAAGTACGTGTTCGCCGGCCCGCTGCTCGATGAAGGAGACAAGCAGGGGTTGGCAATCGTCTCCGCCGCGAGCGCCGAGGAAGCGAAGCGTATCGCCGAGAGTGACCCGGCGATCGCAGCGGGGCACATGGCCATCGAGCTGCACCCCGCGATGCTCCCGTCGCTGAAATCCGTCGCGGTCAAGTACTGAGCGGCCGTCGCGCGGGACCTAACGACAAACAACGGAACGAGATGCGTGCACTGGCGAACGTCGACGGCGGCGTCGTGAAAGCGGAGATCGAGATCGAAGCGCCGCCCGAGCGGGTGTTTCACTCGCTGACCGATCCTGGCGAGCTCGCGGCGTGGTGGGGTTCGGACGACATGTACCGGACGCACGACTGGCAGATCGACCTCCGGGAGGGCGGGAGGTGGAGCGTGCAGACTCGCGCGACCGATGGCACCCAGATGTCCGTGCACGGGACCTACATCGAGATCGACCCGCCGCGCCGTCTCGTGTACACCTGGTGCCCGAGTTGGGACGACTTCGCGGAGACGACGATTGAAGTCGACCTGCAGCCGACGACCGGTGGGACTCGCGTGCTCGTGACGCATACCGGCTTCGGCGACCGGGCCACCGCCGCGGAAGGCACCGGCGAGGGCTGGAAGCGCGTGCTCGAGTGGCTGGGGGAGCACGTTAGCCGGTAGCCTGGGGCCGAGTCGGTAGTCCAAGGTGTAAGTTCGAAGGGTACGGAAGCGAACACATCCCCGTCCCGAGTCTCAGATGTCCGAGCACATGCCGCCCGAGGATGACCCGATCATCCGCGGCCTCCGCAACGCAGGCATCCGACCGCTGCCGCCTCGCGGTACCGGTCACCGGCCGACGCTCCCGCGATCGGCGCTGCTGGTGATTGGCCTGGTGCTGCTCTGCGTCGCGTTCGTTCCATTCCTGGCAGGCCGTCTCACCGATTGGCTCTGGTACCGGGAGATTGGTTTCGAGCGCGTCTTCCTCACGAAGGTCATCGCCCAGTGGGCCCTTGGGCTTCCCACCGCGCTGATCGCGTTCGTCGTGATGTACGGCAACGCGCGGTTCGCGTTGCGCGGGGGCGAGCTGCGACGGCAGGCACCGGTGAGCGCCGTGCGATCGGGCGCGGACCTGCGCCAGGCGGCACACAACCTGTTCGAGCGCGGCATCGAGTGGCTTGCGCTACCGGCAGCGGCGGTGCTCTCGGTGCTCGTCGCGCTCGGTGCCGCGGGCCAGTGGCGCACGCTATTGCAGGCGGCTTACGCGACACCGTTCGGCGTCAGCGATCCGGTGTTTGGCCGAGACGTGGGCTACTACGTGTTCACGCTCCCGGCCATCGAGCTCGTGACGGGGCTCCTCTACGGGCTTCTCCTGCTCACGCTCATCGCCGTCGTTCTTCCGATCCATCTCTTTCGGGGCGAGATCGAGCGGTCGCCGCGCGGCGGCATCTCGATCGGGCCGCGTGCCCAGACGCATCTGGCGGCGCTCGTCGGCCTGGCGCTCATCGTGACTGCGGTCCGCATCCACTTCGTGCGCATTCCCGGCTTGCTGTTCGGAGAGCATCAGCCGCTCATCGGGGCGAGCTACGTCGATCTCCACACGCGGCTCCCTGCCCTCCACGTGTTGAGCGTCATCGCACTCGCGGGCGGGCTGCTCATTCTGTGGGCCGGCATGCGCGGTCGGCTGGTGGCGATGGCGGCGCGCGTCGTCGTCGGCTACCTGATCGCGACCGGATTGACGGCCCTCGTGCCCGCCGCCTATCAGCGCCTGGTGGTGCAGCCTAACGAGCTCGCGCGTGAAACGCCGCAGATCCTCAACCACATCCACGCCACACGTCAGGCATGGGGGCTCGAGGGGATCGAAGAGCGCGAGCTGAGCAGCGACACTCGCCTGACGCCGCAGCTGGTCGCGGCGAACCGGGCGACGATCGACAACGTCCGCCTGTGGGATCGCGAGCCGCTACTGCAGACGTTCGGGCAGATCCAGTCGATCCGCACGTACTACGACTTCCTCGCTGTGGACGACGATCGCTACCGGATCGGCGGCCAGCTGCGTCAGGTATTGCTGTCGGCGCGCGAGATGAACACGTCGTCGCTGCCGACGCGCGGGTTCATCAACGAGCATCTGACCTACACGCACGGCATGGGCGTGACGTTAGGTCCGTCCAACGCGGTCACGAGCGAGGGCCTGCCGGTCCTGTTCATCAAGGATCTGCCGCCGGTGTCGACGATCGATGTGAAGGTCACGCGGCCGCAGATCTACTACGGCGAGATGTCGAACGACTTCGTGCTCGCGCCGAGTCGGCAGCGGGAGTTCGACTATCCGGCAGGGGAAGGCGATGCAGCAGCGTACTCGTCGTACGACGGACGCGGTGGTGTGGACGCGTGGATCGTTCGCTCGGCGGCTGCTGTACGCGATTCGCTTCGGGTCGCTCAACATCCTGCTGTCGAACGATCTCACGGATCGCACGAAGATTCTCTACTACCGCGACGTGAACGAGCGCGCCGAACGGGCGCTCCCGTTCGTGGCGTTCGATCGCGACGCGTACCTCGTGATCACCGACGCCGGGCGCCTCGTGTGGATGCTCGACGGCTACACGACGTCCGACCGGTACCCGTATGCGCGCGGAGTTGGCGACGGCGTGAACTACATGCGCAACAGCGTGAAGGTGACGGTGGACGCGTACGACGGGAACGTGCGTGCGTACCTCGCGGCACCTAACGATCCGATCATCCGGACGCTGACGCGGATCTATCCGGGGCTGCTGCAGCCACTGGATTCGATGCCCGCCGACCTGCGCGCGCACGTCCGGTATCCACAGGACCTCTTCCAGCTGCAGAGCGCCTTGTTCGCCACGTATCACATGGCGAACCCCGAGACGTTCTACCATCGCGAGGATCAGTGGCAGATCCCTAACGTGGCCAGCGGCTCCAGCGCGAGCGAATCACAGGGGCGGTCCGCATCCGAGGCGTTCCTGCGTCACATGGTGATGCGTCTGCCGGGCGAACGTGACGCCCGAGTTCATCCTCATGCGGCCGTTCACGCCACGGCAGAAGGACAACCTCGCGGCGTGGATGGTGGCGCGGAACGACGGCGCGAACTACGGCAAGCTCGCGGTCTACCGTTTCCCGCGGCAGAGTCTCGTGTTCGGCCCGAACCAGATCGTGAATCGCATCAATCAGGATACCGAGGTCGTCGCGGCAGATCACACTCTGGGATCAGCGCGGGTCGGAGGTGCTGCGCGGAGAGCTGCTCGTACTGCCGATCGAGGGCGCGCTGATCTACGTGCAGCCGCTGTACCTTCGCGCGCAGGGCGGACGCATTCCCGAGCTCAAGCGCGTCGTCGCGGCACACGAGGGGCGCGTCTCGATGGCGGAAACGCTGGACGGCGCGCTCGCCGCATTGCTCGGTGGGAGTGTGCCGGCCGCGGATTCGACTGCCGCCGTGGTCGCGTCGACTCCAAGCGAGACGCCGCCTGGAGCGAGCGGCGCAGCGCCGCCAACGGTCGCCGCGGGCGCGGCCGAGCTCACGAAGCAGGCGCGTGAGCACTACGATCGCGCGCGGGCAGCGCAGCGCGCCGACGACTGGGCGACGTACGGCGCCGAGATGCGCCGGCTCGGTGAGGTGCTACGACAACTCGAGGCCGGAGGAAAGAGGCCATAGGAAGGAGGCCTGAGGAAGGAGGAGTTGTCATCCCGAGCGTCAGCAGTTGTCATCCCGAGCGCAGCGAGGGATCTCTCGACGTCATCGTGGATCTCGTGGCTCGGCCGAGCTACGATGAACGGTCGAGAAGATCCCTCGCGGATGCTCGGGATGACATGCCCTTTTCCGCCGTCCGCCGTCCGCCGTCCGCCGTCCGCCCTCCTTCCTCAGGCTGCCGCCGGATGCTCCGCGTCGTCTACTGGTCGCCGAGTGGAGTGATCTTGACTCCGCCGTTAGGCGCGTCGAGCAGGAGCACCGTCCTGATCCACAGCGCGTCCACGCGAATCGGCGCGCTCTCGGCCAACACCTGCGTCCCACCTTTCGGCGTCACCCGGATCACCCAGTTGCCCGGGGTGCTCTCCATGAATGGCGTCTTGGCCTCGAACGGGAATGGATCCATGAACTTCACGAACGTCGAGAAGTCGGGCTGCGTGCGGTAGACGTCGATCGCCGGCGCGTTCGCGGCGAGGTGTATCACGCGCAGCTTGCCCTTTCCGGCAACCGGTGTCGCGCCGGTATCCCCGAGCGCGACCGGAGTGAGCGCGCTCGGGGTCCCGGTCACCACCACGCGCGTCGTGTCGCCGGCGCGTAGCGTGACGGTCGTCCCACCCTGGGACGGGGCCGTACCTGCGGGCACGACCTTCACCTGATGCTGACCTAACGAGAGCGCGATGGGACTCGACGGAACGCCGTACGCCACGCTCGTGAGGCGGGTCTGGCCGTCGACGACGACGTCGACGGACGCGACCGCCGCGACGCCGGGTACGACCTGCAAGCGACCGTCGGTATTGCCGGTAGTAGCCGGGCCGGAGGGATCATCGGAGCAGGCGGCCGCGGTGAGCAAGGCTGGCAGCAGCCACAAGGTTCGAGCGTTCATGCGAGGCTCCCATCTTGAATGGAGGTTGGTTCTCTCAATCCTTGAAACCCCGGGGGCGCTCGGGGCGTCACCGCCAGCCGGCAAACTGCAAGCTGGTTGCTGGGTGGTCGTGCTGGGTGCTGGGTGACGCTGGGTGGGAGCTATGTCATCCCGAGGAGCGCAAGCGACGAGGGACCTTCTGTAATGTCATTGTAGCCGGACAGGCCACAATCACGTTCACAGAAGATCCCTCGCTGCCGCTCGGGATGACAGCAGCTGACGCTCGGGATGACAGACGTTATTCGATCGCTACGTATGTGCCCGACGCTCGTCTCCGCGTGTTCTTCTCCACGAGCATCAGCGCATCCGCCTCGGCGATGAGATCGTTCAGCTTCACGCTCGGGCCGGCCGTGAAGCACAGTACGCCCGCGCTGATGGACAGCCGCGGGACACCGGCGTCCGCGTTGTCGTTGCGTAACGCGATCTGATGCTGGAGCTTGGCCAGCACGTGGTGCGCGTCCTCCTGGGTCGCTCCGTCCGCGAGCACGACGAACTCGTCACCGCCCATGCGTGCTACCAGGTCGGTACGACGGAACGCCGACTGAAGCGCGCGCGCCGCATCCACCAACAGCCGGTCGCCCGCTTCGTGACCCATCGTGTCGTTCGCTGCCTTGAGACCGTCGACGTCCGCGAAGATCAGCAGACACAGCGACGCGCCGCGCTCGAGCAGCTGCAGGCGCTGGTCGGCCATCGTGAGGAACGCGCGCCGGTTGTGTAGCCCCGTCAGCTCGTCCGTGAGCGACAGCGCACTGATCTCTTCCAGCAGCCGATGCCGTTCGCGTGCATAACGAATCGCGCGCTCGAGCATGTCGCTCGTCACACGACCCTTCACGAGATAGTCGGCGGCCCCGGCGTGCATCGCGTTGAGATCGGTCGTGCGATCCGCCTGCCCGGTCAACATGATGACCGGCGTTCGGCATCCCCGCGCGCGCGCCTCGCGAAGCAGGTCGAGCCCCGTCTCGCTGCCGAGATGAAAATCCAGGAGCGCCACGTCGAACGGCGTCTCCGTCAACAGGTCGAGTCCCGCGGTGCGCGTGCTCGCCCACTCCACGGTGACCTGACCGCCAAAACCTTCGGCGAGCAGGTCCCGGGTCAGGACGAAATCATCCTCGTCATCCTCCACGAGGAGCACACGCACCACGACGTCATGCATGCTGGTGTGTGCCTCCCGGGAGCTCGACGATCTCGAACCAGTACGTGCCTAACGCGCGTACGATGTCCACGAGCCGGTCGAACGTCACCGGCTTCGAGATGAAGGAGTTGGCGCCGAGGTCGTAGGACCGCAGCACGTCTTCCTCGGTCTTCGATGTCGTGAGGATGACGACGGGAATGCGGCGGAGGTCCGGATCGCGCTTGATCTCCTGGAGCGCCTGCCGGCCGTCCTTTCGCGGCATGTTGAGATCGAGCAGGATGAGTCCCGGACGCGGCGCGTCGACGACGGCGTACTTGCCGCGACGCATCAGATAGTCCATGAGCTCCTGCCCGTCCTCCACACAGCGGAACGTGTTGCCGAGGCGACTCTCGCGCATCGCGTCCGCTGCCATCATGCGGTCGTCCGCGTCGTCATCGGCCATGAGGATCGTGATGGTCCCCGGTGCTTCATGCTGCATGCTGCCGCTCTCCGATTCGCTCCTGAGTGGGAAGGGCCAGAACGAAGCGTGAGCCCTTTCCGGGCACACCCTCCGCGTGGATCGTACCGCCATGTCGTTCGACGATCTTCTGGCAGATCGTCAGGCCAATGCCCGTACCCTCGTACTCCGAGCGTCCGTGGAGTCGATGGAACGGCAGGAAGACGCGCTCCGCGTCCTTGTTGTCGAAGCCGATGCCGTTGTCCTCCACGAAGATCTCGGTCTGTCCGGGCGAGCGACGCAGCGCGTAGACCTGCACCACTGGCGCCTCGCCCGGTTTGTGGAACTTGAGTGCGTTGCCGATGAGATTCTGAAAGACCTGACGAATCTGCACGGGGTCACCTTCGATGCGCGGCAGCTCCCCGACGTTCACGGTGCCGCCGGTCGACTGGATACGGACCTCGAGGTCGCTCAGCACCTCGTGCACGAGCGGGACGAGGTCGATCAGCTCCGCTTCTTTCTTCTTCGTCGTGATGCGCGAGAGGCTGAGCAGCGCGTCGATCAGACGCTGCATGCGCGCCGCCGCGCCGTTCATGCGTTGCAGGTAATCGCGTCCCTGATCATCCAGCGCGGCCGAGTACTGCTTCGTCACGCGGTCGGAGAACGCCTGGATCTTGCGCAGCGGCTCCTGCAGGTCGTGCGATGCCACGTACGCGAAGTGCTCGAGATCGCGGTTCGACGCCTCGAGGTGGACGTTCTTTTCCGCGAGCTCGTGCGTGTGCCGTGCGACGAGCGCCTGCAGCCCGCGCCGCTCGCGTCGGAGCGAGCGCACGTGGAAGAGCGGGAGTCCGGCAGCGGCGCAGAGCAGGCCCAGCACGCCTAACGTCCGGAACCACCACGTCTGCCAGTACGCCGGCAGGATCTCGAACGCGAGCCCCGCCGGTACGGAGCTGGACGCGCGCCCGTTCACCGCCAGCACCTCGAAGCGATAGTTCCCTGGCGCCAGTCCGGCGTAGGTGATGGTGCGATCGGATGTCAGCGCCGACCAACGCTCGTTCGTCCCGGCCAGGCGGTAGCGAAAGCGCACCGCCGACTCATCGCGGAATGTCGGTGACGAGAAGCCGATGCGCACCGACCCCACGACTCAGTCGAGCGATCGCGTTCGGTGTGCCGGTGACGATGGGTGATCCGTCGAGTGTCGCCTCCTCGATGAAGATCGGCGGCTCGATCGGCTTCACCGCGCCAAGCGCTTCGGTGTATCGCAGCAGACCGGCACCGGTTCCGAACCAGAGGTTACCCTCGCGGTCCTCGAACGAGGCGCTCGCCGTGCCCTCGAGGTCGATGAGTCCATCGCCACGCCCGTAATGCGTCAGGTCCTCACCGGTGAAGCGGTCAATGCCTTCGCTGCCGAACAGCCAGACATGGCCGCGAGAGTCGCCGAGGATCTGCCAGATGAAGTTGGAGGCGAGGCCGTCGTGGCTCGTGAAGCGTCGAACGCCGCGGTCGTTGATCCGCAGCGCGCCGTCACCATTCGTGCCCGCCCACATGTTGCCCTGGGAGTCGAGCTGCAGGTCCCAGACGGTCTGATCGCTTCCACCTTCGTTCGGGCCGATGATGCGGACCGAGTCGCCATCGAGGATAGCCACACCGCCGGCGGTACGGCCCAACCAGAGCCGGCCCTGCTGGTCACGCGCCATGGAGATGATGCCGGACTTCGTGACCTCCGCCGGACCGATCGTCGTTATGCGCCCTCGTTCCCAGCGCGCGAGCCCGCGTTCGGTTCCGATCCACACGCCGCCCTTCTCGTCCGGCAGCAAGCAGTACACCGCCTCGCCTGGCAGGCCCTCCTTCTCGCCATAGAGCCGCGTGCGGCCATTCTGGTACCACACGAGCCCCCCACGCGTGCCAACGAGCATCCCGTCGTTAGGCTCGCGGGCCAGACCGTAGACGCGCTGGTCGGGCACTCCGGGGAGTGGAATCTGGCGGAAGCGCTCGCCCTCTCGCACCGCGACGCCGTTCCGCGTGCCAATCCACATCCTGCCTTGCTGATCGAACACCATGTCGCGCACGAACGGACTCGGCAGCCCATCGTCCGTCGTGTACGTGCGGAACGGCCCTGGAGCGTGCTTGCTCGCGCCGTTCTCGGTGCCGAACCAGATGTCGCCTTCGCGGTCGACCATGATGCGGATGACGAGATCGGACGACAGCCCATTCGCCTTGCCGATGTGGCTTACCTGGCCATTTTGAATGCGGAGCGCCCCGGTACGCGTCGCGACCCAGATCGTCCCAGTCTGGTCCATCGCGCCATCGATGAACGCGGTGCCCGGCGGGATCAATCCCTCGGCGATTGGAGTGACGGAGTCGCCGAAGCGGAGGTAGAGGTGCCCTTCGACGCCGATCAACAGTCCGCCGCGTGCCGCCGAGATGAACTGAACGGCGGTGTCGCCCGGGAGCTGGATCGCGTCGCGGACGAATCGGTCACCCTCGCGGCGTACCAACCCGTTAGGCGTCGCGACCCACACGCGTTTCGCCGAGTCCACCACGACGCTGATGACGCGCTCGGCCGGAAGTCCGTCCGCGGTCGTGTAGTTGCGGATCGTTCCGTTGGCCAGGTGCGAAAGCCCGACCAACGTTCCGATCCACGCGCCGCCAGTGCCGTCGAGTGTAATCGTGCGTGCGTTGTCGCTGACGAGGCCGTCGCTCTGGCGGCGGCACCGGAACTGGCCGTTCTCGCGAATACACAAGCCGCCCGACGTGGCGACGAGCATGCGCCCGCGGTCGTCCTCGACGATGTCGAAGACCGAGTTGGACGAGAGGCCGTTCTCCTTCGTGTACGTCCGGAACTGGCTGCCGTCGAGTCGACTGAGCCCGCCGTACGTGGCGAACCACATGTAGCCGAGTCGGTCCTGGTACATCCCCATGACCTGGGCCTGGGGAAGTCCGTCGGCGCCCGTATACTGGCGAAAGTTGAGCGTCTGCGCGTGCACGCTGAGCGCAGTGATCGCGTTGAAGGCAACGGCGACAACGGCGACGACGAGTGCACGAAGACCTAACGATGGCCTGGAGGAGCGATCGTTGGTCGTCGGTGCATGGTTCGAGCTGCAAGCCATTCTCGTGCGTCCCGGCAATGTGTTTGAGGCGGTCGATGCGACTAGTAGGAGGACGACCCGCGGGACGCCCCCGTTATAGGTATCGGGGAAATCGGCTAGAATCTGAACAGCCGAGTGGACGGCCTGATAAGCGGGCGAGATGCCCTGTCTGCCAAGGCCGTGCGCCGAGTGACACGTCGGTGGTGCGATGCATCACCTCGTGTCAGGTCGCCCGCGACGCAGAACGGACAGGACGAGCTCACGTTCTCGAGGCGTCAGCTCTCCCGTCGCCATGAGCACCACGACCACCAGCGTCGACAGCACGGCCAGCTCGACGAACACCATCGCGCCCGACGTCACCCACCGCGTGCCGACGACAATAGCGACGGTCGTCGCAAGCACCACGCGCAGGATGGTTGCCGGCACAGCGCGAGCTGACGCTCGCGCGGCGTCAGCTCGCCCATCACGATCAGGAGCAGCGATCACCGCGAGCGACAGCACCGACAGCTCGACGAACACCATCGCGCCCGTCGTCGCCCACCGCGTGCCGACGACGATCGCCAGCACGGTCGTCGCGAGCGCTGCGCGCAGGGTCGCCGGCGGGCCACATGTGCCACGCACGTCGCACCGCCACCAACGCGAGCACCGCACCGACAGCCGCCACCGCCATCGTCACGACGGCCGCGCCGCTGGCGCCGTATCGCGGGATCACGAGCAGGTGACCCGCGACCGCGAGTGGCACAATGGGCAGCGCCGCGATCATCGCCCACGTCGCTTTGCCGGCCGCGGTGAGCAACGCTGACGCGACCGAGATCACCACCACGGCGATCGCGCCGAAGATCAGGACGGACAGGAGCGCACCGGTCGGCGCGAACCGGGCGCCGAAGATCAGCGTCGCCAGTCCGGTCGAGGCGCCGGCCGCAACACCGGCGAACGGGAACAGCAGCAGGACGCCACGCAACGCGTTATGCACGAGCGAGCGCGCGCCGGCGTCATCACCGAGGCGGATGGCGCGGCTCAGCGTCGAGAGCAGCAGCGTCGTCACCGACAGCGCGATGAGACCGGGCACGATCGTCAGGTTCTGGGCCGCACCGTAAATGCCGGCGATCGCCGCACCGGCGCCGAGCCCTTTGAGCATGAAGAGATCGAGCCTGTCGAAGAGTCGGAGCGACACGGCTGCCGCGAACAGGGGCACGGCGTACGACCACATTGCGCTGGCGTTGCCGCGACGCGCATCGCCGAGGCGCGGCTTCACGAACGAGCGCGCGACCGCGAGCTCCACCACTGACGCGCCGACGATACCAGCGAGCGCGCCGTCGACGCCGAAGCCCGCGCTCACGAGCGCCAGCATGAGCACCATGCGGCCCATCCACCGCCACGCGGCGACGGTCGCGCGTCGTCCGTACTGACCCGTGCCGATCATCACCTGCTGGTGCGCCTGCGTCACCATGAACAGTGGAACGTCCAGGGCCAGCAACCGTAAGTGACGCGACAGCGACGGCTCGTGCATCAGCGCGCCTAACGACGGCGACGCGACCCACAGCACGAGCAGGCCCAGCATGCCCGTGATCGCGAACACGCGCAGCACCATCCCGCCAGCCGGACGCCAATCATCGGCGTCCGCGACATGCGCGTCCGCGATATGCTTCACGGCTGCGCGCGCGAACAGCGACGTGAGCGTCCATTCCAGCCACGCGACGATGGCGACCGTCAGCGTGAAGAGGCCGTAGTCGTCCGGGCCGAAGCGACGCGCGAGAAACCCGGCGGTGATGATTGCCGTGGGGAGCGACACCGCTTCGGCGACGAAGACGCGGGACGATCCTCCGAAGACCTCGCTCGTCGCCGACGCCGCGCGCACGCTCACGATGCCGTCATTTCACCGCGTCGCGTGTGGCTCGTTTGCTTCGTGTGTTTCATCCGGTGCCACTCGTACGCCGCGAGCTTCGCGTGCGTGTCGCCCGCCCCGAACGCATAGCCAGCCATCTGTCCGATGCCGTCGAGCACGAGCCCGATCGTCAGCGTCGGGACGACGCGGGCGAGGAACGGCGCCCCGCGTCCGAGCCGTCGCGCGTGACCGAGCGTGCGCGCGAGCCTAACGAGCGGAATGGCCGGCGAGGCGGCGACGAACGCCAGGCGGCGGACGAGCGACCACTCCGCCGAGCGCGTGTCGGCGAACGCGCGTCCGTTGAGGAACATCACCGGCAGCCACGACGACCAGAACCCGAAGTTCGTGTGGGCCGTGTGCGCGGCGGGCTCGAGGAGCAGGCGATGTCCCTTGCCGCGCAGATCCCACATGAGGACGGTCTCCGCCTCCATCAAGGTCTCGAGCGCTGTCCCGTACTCGATGAGGACCGCACGCTTGTAGCTGCTGTTGTGACCGGGCAGGAACTCCGTGTCCTGCCGCACGATAGGCGCAGCCCACGGTCCGTACCCGATGAGAAAATCGGCCCAGCTGACGATCGAGTCGGGATTCGCGTTATGCATGGCCGGCCCCACCGCCGCGACCTCTTCGCGATGGGCGGCGAGCAATGCCTCGGCCCATGTGGTCGACGGAAAGCAGTGCTCTTCCCCGAACGCGACGATGGGCGCGCTCGCGGCGCGGATCCCAGCAGCGCGTCCCGGCCCCGTTGGCGTGAGCGACGCCATCGGAACGACGCGCACGCCGGCCAGCGGCGCGACGAGATCGTCGTCAACGTCGATGCGCGCTGCTTCGGGCGCGACGATCACGAGCTCGATACGCTCGCGCACCGTCTGCCGCGTCAGGCACTTGACCGTGCGGCGGATGGTCTCGAACGAGTCCGGCGTGATGAGTACGACCGACAGCGCTGGCGTCGCGTCGCTCGAAGCGGGGGACGGTTCAGGCTCCTGAGACATGCACCTGTGCTCGAGAAAGCAGTGGCGCCGATGCCGATTCTGCTATTGGCGCGTCGACAGCGACGAGTCGGCCTGACCGCGCCGATTGCTCGGCGGCTTCGACGACGGCGATCGTGCGGAGACCGTCCGTCAGGCTCGGGGTCGCCGGCGTTCGGTCGGTGATGGCCTGGACGAACGCTGACATCGCCGATGGAAATGACGGGTCGTGCATGGGTGAGCGCAGCTTGCGGATGGCGTAAGGCAAGGCGCGCATCTCGCCAGCGAAGCGCGTCGCCGCCACACCGAGCGTACCGCTGGCGCTCGCCGGTGTCACTTCGACGCGGAGAGAGCGATAGCGATCGATGGTGAGGCGGCCAGCCGAACCGTGGAGCTCGATGCGGTCGTCGTCGATGGTGCCGAGAGAGCACATCATCTGCTCCGACACACCCGCTCGTTAGGCCGAGTTGTAGTGCCGCTGTGTCGTGCTCGGATTGGATGGAGCGAACGTCGGCGCTCACGTGTGCGATCTCCGTATCGAGCAGAAAGCGAACGAGGTCGATGTGATGCACGGCAAGATCGAGCAGCACGCCGCCACCGCTCTCGCGCCGCTGCTTCCACGCAGGGGTCGAGCGTTTCGGGGTCGCGAACACCGTGCGGATGCTCACCGGTGTGCCTATCGCGCCACTCGCGATTGCTGCGCGGGCTTCGACAACGAGGGGGTTGTAGCGATAGTTGAATCCCATCATCGCCGTGAGCCCGCCTTGCCGCCACGCGTCGAGGACGCGAGTGGCGTCGGCGACACTCGTGGCAAGTGGCTTCTCGACGTAGACGTGTTTTCCTCGTTCGAGCGCCGCTACGGCGGCATCCGCATGGAGCATCGGTGGGAGCGCGATGATGACCGCGTCCACGTCCGACATCTCGAGCACGGCGCCGTAGTCGGCGACGGCGCGGGCTTCGGGGGCGAGGGGTCGGGCGGCGTCGAGGTTCGCTGGCGATGTGTCCGCGAGGGCGATCACGCGCCCCCCGCGGATGCGAGAGAGCGAGCGAAGGTGCGCGGCGCGCGAGATGGCGCCACAACCGAGAATACCGAGCCGGACCGACATGTCGTAAGCTAGCAAGGGACCTTGTCATCCGCCTGTGCGTGGCCGCACATTGGGGCAGGAGTCGACGGGCAGCCGGAGGCTCGATTACCCGTCGCGTCTGGCGTTAGGCCCTGGCCCTCTTTCGAATGGCCCGCGCGCTCACCTACCCTTCCCCGTTCGAAGAATCGCGAGTCGCGCGCCTGGCCAAGCGCGTGTTGCTGGCGAGCATCGTGGTCCAACTCCCCATCGGCGCGATGTCGAGCTACCGCGCGTGGGTGCAGATCAAGGACCTCACGCTGACGACGACGAGCGCCGTGATCGCACCCGGTGTGGTGGTCCGCGCGGATCTCGTGAGCTGGGCGCGTACGGAGTCGGACGCCCGCATCGAGCTCGTTCAGGGGCGGCACGTCGAGATGCTCGGCGAGGTCTACCTGCACCGCAACCACGAGCCGGTGTTCGACCCGCGACCGCGGCACGGCGCCGTGGTCGTGATGATCCGTCCGGCGCACCTCGCGGGCTTCTCGACCGGCCCCGCGACGCTGCGCGCGAGCGCGGTCGGCCGTCCGCAGTGGCTCCGGGTGCCTCCCCCGACGCTGCGCGAGCAGGCGGTCACGATCCGCCCGTAGACCGTCGTCGCGCGAGTCCAGTCCCCGCCCGTCAGCCTGCCCGTGACTGAATCCCGTCAGCTCCTCCAGCACTTCCTCGCCGCACTCGCGTATCGCACGCAGAAGGCCGTGCGTGGTGCGCCCGATACATTCGCGGATTTTCGCATCGGTCCCACGAGCCGCACGCCGAAGGAGCTCGTGTGGCACATGACCAGCGTCATTGGCTATGCCCGGACGATGTTCCACGGCGGGCGCTTCACTCCGCCGGATCTTCCGACGTTCGCCGACCACGTCAACCGCTTCCACGAGACACTCGAAGCACTCCGTGCCGATTTCGGTGACGAGTCGCTCACCGCACGCATCACGGATCAGCAGTTCCTCCAGGGACCGTTGTCGGACGCGATGACGCACGCGGGCCAGCTCGCGATGCTCCGCCGACTCGTCGGATCGCCCGTGCCGTCCGAGAACTTCATCTTCGCGGACGTGCGCCGCGAGAACGTCTCGGCTGCTCAACCGGAGCCGGCCGCGCCGGACGAGTGGTGGCGGGCGGACGATGCTCCTCGACCGCCGGGGGCGTTCAAGAGCGCCAGCGACGACAGGGTGGCGGACCGAACCGAGGCGCCAGGCAGTCTCGCGCAGGATCGTCGGCTTCCACACTGACGACGTCGGCGACTGGGTGGCGGATCTCGAGTGCGGACATTCCCAACACGTGCGGCACGATCCGCCGTGGCAGAACCGTCCGTGGGTCGTGACGCCTGAAGGGCGGGCGCACTATCTCGGAACGGAGCTCCGCTGCGTCGTGTGTCTCGAGAGCGGTATCGATCGGCCGAAGCGTTAGGTGGCTCGGGAGCAGCGCATCATCCTCGTTCGCCACGGTCGGTCGGCGCACATCGAGAGCCCGGGCTGGATCGACGTGGACGGCGTGCATCGCTGGCAGGGGGCGTACGACGACGCCGGAATTCTCGCCGAGAGTGTGCCGCCGAGAGCGCTCGTCGATGTCGCCGCCAGCGCGGAGTGCCTGATCACCAGCGACATGCCTCGCGCGCTCGCATCCGCGGAGCGGCTCGCGCCGGGGAAAGTCGCTCGCGTGTCGCCGCTGCTTCGCGAGATGCACCTCGAGGTTCCGCGCTGGGTGCGCGCGCGATGGCCCCTGCCGGTGTGGGCGGTGTGCATCCACCTGCACTGGCTCGTCCGGGAGCGGCGTGGGGAGATCGCTGCTCCGTCGGAACTGCAGCGTGCCGCGGACGCGGTCGCCCTGCTCGACGATGCGTCGCGTGAGGCAGGGACGGTGGTCGCGGTGACTCACGGCGCGTTCCGGCGGCTACTCGCGCTGCAACTCGTGGCGGCCGGCTGGCGAGCCGAACGTCGAGTGGGTGGCTATCAGAACTGGAGCTCGTGGCCGTTCAGCCGCTAGGGTGTCATTCCGAGCGGAGGCCGAAGGCCGCGGGTGCCCTCGGGCGCATGAGGAATCGCGATCATACGGGTAGAGGGGCCCCTCTATCGGGACGATCGCGATTCCTCATGCGCCCACTTCGTGGGCACCCGGCTGCGCTCGCTCGGAATGACACCCGCTCGGAATGACTACCGCCTCGGCTCCGGGTGGACCGTGATCGGCTGCGTGAGGGTCTTGCCGTTCGCGGTCAGACGAACCGTGTAGTTGCCGACGATTGGCGGCGCCTCGGCCGCACCCCGCCCGCCGCCACCACCGCCGAATCCGCCAGTCGGCGTGAGGTTCCACGCGACGCGGTGCATGCCCGCCGCGCTCGACATCGGCTCGGGCGCCTGACGCCACAGGGGCGACGTGTTGGGAATGCCGCCTGGGCGTCCGCCGCCGAATCCACGGCCTGCCGGCTGTTGCTGGCGGGACGGGTCGGTGGAGTAGGTCGCCACGACCGCGTTGGCCGAGTCGAGGATCTCCACGGTCACAGGACCGCTGGCGGGCGATCGGAGGTAGTAGTCGATGTACGCGGCGTTAGGCGGGTTCGGCGCCTGCGGCTCGTCCTTCTGGAGCGGCGTGCCGTTGTCGCCACCCTGCTGGACGTTGATCGCATCCGACGGCTTGAACAGGTAGACGTCCGCCTTCGCGATCTCGTCGCTCGCCTGACGCAGCACCGCGATGTCGTCGATGACCCAGAAGCCGCGCCCGTGCGTCGCGACGATGAGGTCGTTCTCGTAGATCTCGAAGTCGCGCACGGACGTGACTGGGAGATTGAGCTGCAGCGGTTGCCAGCTGTCGCCATCGTCGAACGACAGGAATGCGCCGCGCTCCGTTCCCGCGAACAGCAGTCCCTTTCGCTTGGGATCTTCCTTGACCGTGTGCACGTAGACGCCAGCCGGCAGACCGTTCGTGATCTTCTGCCAGCTCTTCCCCAGGTCGCGCGTGCGGTAGATGTACGGGTCGAAGTCCTGGAGCTGATGGCGGTCGACGCTCGCGTACGCCGTGTTCGCGTCGAAGTGGGACGCCTCCATCATCGTAACACGGCTCCATGCCGTGACGGCGTTAGGCGTCACGTTCTGCCACGTCGCGCCGTCATCAGGCGAGACCTGAATCAGGCCGTCGTCGGTGCCGATCCAGAGCAGCGGCGCGCGAAGCGGTGACGGCGAGATGGTGTAGATGACGCCGCGTTTTCCGTTGCGGTCCGTGTGCGCGGCGGCTGCGGCGTCGAGGTTCGACGGGACGCCGGGGTCGGGCCGCGTCAGGTCGTCGCTGATCCGCGTCCACGTCTGTGCGCCGTCCGTCGTCTTGAACAGGAACTGATTCGCGTAGTAGAGCGCGTGCGGGTCCGCCATCGAGAACACGAGCGGCTGCGTCCAGTCGTTGCGCGCCTGCTCGGGCGCCTGCGGCGCAGTCGTGCCGCGAACCGCGGTGTTCGTCTCGAGGTTCCAGCGCGTGCCGGTGCCGCCGAAGATGATGCCGGGATTGAGCGGATCGCCCGCGGTCATGCCACTCTCGCCACCCGCACCGATCGGCTCCCAGTCTCGCATCGAGATCTCGGCGAACTTGCCGCGCGACCGCACGGCGACGGCGCCCGAGTCCTGCTGCGCGCCCGTCACCCAGTACGGGAAGCGGCGATCGACCGAGAGATGATAGATCTGCGCCGTCGGCTGATTCAGCCACGAGCTCCACGTCACGTCGTGCGGGTCGTCCGCACGAGCGTTGCGCGTGATGATCGCGCCCTGATCGCTGGCGACGATCATCGTGTTCGTGTCGTCCGGCGAGATCCACGCCTGGTGGTAGTCGTCGCCACCGGGCGATCCGCGCAGCGCAACCCATGTCTTGCCGCCGTCGTGCGTGCGGCTGACCGAGACGTTAGGCACGTAGACCGTGTCGGCGTCCTTCGGGTCGACGACGAGCTTCTCGAAATACCAGCCGCGCCCCCAGAGCGCGGGATCGCCCGACATCTTCGTCCACGTCGCGCCGGCGTCGTCGGAGCGGAAGAATCCACCCTGCCCCGGCGGCGCCTGCGCTCCACCTCGCCCGCCGCCTGCGCCGGCTGGCGGCGCGGCCGGCGCGCGGCGCGTTAGGATCGGGAACGAGACAATCGACCACCGCGTACAGGCGCCGCGGATTGCTCGGCGCGACGGCGATGCCGCTCCGCCCGATCCCCTCCTTCGGCAGGCCGGTGGTGAGTTGCGTCCACGTCGTACCGCCATCGGTGCTCTTGAAGATGCCGCCGCCCGGCCCGTTCGTCGGGGCGTACGTGTACCACGGCGGACGGCGCGTATTCCACAGACACGCGTACACGACGCGCGAGTTCGTCGGATCGATCACGACGTCCACGGCGCCGACGTCGTTGTTCTTGAACAACACCTTGCGCCACGTCTTGCCGCCGTCGGTCGACTTGAAGACGCCGCGGTCGGCGTTAGGTGCGTAGAGGTGCCCGATCGCGGCGACGAACACGATGTTCGGGTTCTTCGGGTCGACGGCGATCTTGCCGATGTGCTGCGTCTCGTCGAGTCCGAGATGCGTCCAGTGCTTGCCGGCATCGGTGGACTTGTAGACGCCGTTGCCGTACCCGACCGAATCACGAAGCGTCGACTCGCCGCTTCCGACGTAGATGGTGTCCGGGGCCGACGGCGCGACCGCAAGCGCGCCGATGGACGCGACGGGCTGCCCGTCGAAGATCGGCGTCCACACTCGGCCTGCGTCGATGGACTTCCAGACGCCGCCGTTCACGGACCCGAAGTAGAACTCGTTAGGCCTCCCCGGGACACCGCTCACGGCGTCGACACGACCACCGCGGAAGGGGCCGAGCATGCGCCACCGGAGGCCGGAGAACAGCGTGGCCATCTCGTCGGATGACGGACCGGTCGACCCGCCGACTCGGGTTCCGGATGGAACGAGCCCGCGCGCAACGGACGGTCCGAACATCGAGACGGCGCCGCCGATCTGGGCGGCGCGAACGAGGAATCCGCGCCGCGACACTTCGCTGTCTGAAGACAGGATGGCGTCGGATGTGGTTTCGGAATCCGTCTCATCGCGCTCGTCGCTCACGTTCCCTCCAACATAGTGGTATTGCTAGACAGCTTTGGGAAAAAAGAAGAACAACAAACAGCAACAGCAGGACAGGATGGCCAGGATTGGCAGGATTACAGGATGACTGCCACACCTCGAGCGGCGACTCGGCGGGGCCTAACGAATGAAGGAACACATCTCGGAGCCTCTGTTCAATCCTGTCCATCCTGCCAATCCTGTCATGTAGTTGCCGTTGCAGTTGCAGTTGCCGTCATCCTGCCCTGCAGTTGTCGACTACTTCTTGAGCGTCGCGCCCGTGAGCTGCGCGATGGCGCTCAGGGTCGTCTGCGCCGCGTTCATGCCGAGCAGAAAGTCCTTGTCGCTGTACGTCGTGAACACGTCGGTCGGCTGGTGCCAGTTCGGATCCCAACCAGCGCCGATCTCGCGACCACGCTCGTTCTCCCGCAGACTGATCGACGGGATCAGGTCCTGGAATGGCGCGCTGTCCGTGTTCGTCATGTGCGGACCCACCTGCGCCGGATAGTCCGTCGCGTACTTCTCGTTCGCGGAGTGGAGGATCCAGGCGAGCTTCTGCGACGCCCTCGGACATCTTCGAGTTCGACTGGAACTCGATGTTCACGTCCGCCTCCGGGCGCTGCTCCTTGCTCACCGTGCCGTCAGCGCGGGGCATGCCGTGATCCCACATCATCATGTCGTGCTGGATCATGCCGAGCCACTTGGGCTCCGGATATTTCTTCGATCCCGCCGGCGATTCCTTGCCCTGCAGCGCCTGGCGTTGTTCGACGTACGCGCGCGCGCCGTTGAGGCCCGTCTCCTCGTTGTTCCAGAGGATGAAGCGGATCGAGCGGTCGGTCTGCACATCCGGGCTGCTGAAGACCCGCGCGAGCTCCATCACGATCGCCGTTCCGGAGCCGTCGTCGTTCGCGGCCTCGCCCCAGCCGTGACCGTCCATGTGGCCACCGACGATGTACATCTCCTCCGGGTGCGTCGTGCCGACCTTCGTGCAGTACACCTCCTGGCGCTCTCCGGGCGTCGTCGGCTCCATGTTGATCGCCCGGATCTGCGGGTCGGGCTGCGCCAGCGAATCGGTGTTCACGCCAGTGCGAGCACGATTGCCGCGGAGACGTCCGCCGCCCGACGCCTGGGTGCTCCGAGCCGCCGCCGCGCGCCGTGCCGCAATGGCCGCACTGTCCTGCGGCTGTGGTGGGCGCTGTCCGCCCGCCGCGGGCTGATAGTCGTACTTGATGCGCTCGGTGTTCGTGCAGCCGTAGCTCTTGAGCTGCGCCTCGATCCAGTCGACCGCGTCCCGGTTGCGCTTCGTGCCCTGCCGGCGGTCGCCGAACTGCGTGAGGCCCTTCACCGTCGCCTTGTATTTCGCCAGCTCGAGGCGGCTGACCATGGCGCGTATGGGGTCATTCGCGGTATCGGCCGGCGCATTGGCGCCGCCCTGCGCGAAGACGGGTGTGCCGAGGATGGCGACCAACGACCAGGCCGCAACGATCGGGGATTTCACTCGCATGAATTTCCTGTTAGGCAACGGGTGAACGGGTGAGCGGGAGATGATAGCGCACGTGAAGCGCTTCGTCATGCTGGCGACAGCTACGCCGGTCTAGGTTGAGCAAAAAGACCGGCGAACTCAGCTCAAGTACGCTGTCTCGAGGCGGCACGTTGGGGCAGAGTCCGGCGCAGACGGGGAGGAAATGGCTGTCATTCCGAGCGGAGGCCGCAGGCCGCAGTCGAGGAATCCTACGCGTGCCGGTAGAGGGGCCCCTCTACCCGGACACCGACGATTCCTCATGCGCCCACCTGCTGGGCACCCGCGCTCGCTCGCCGAATGACAACCGCGCTCGGAATGACGCTCATCCTGTCGGCGTGCGCGCACGGCGACCAGCCAACCCACGTCGCGCGCGACCCCTGGCTCCGCGCCCAGCCGCTCTTCCTTTATTCAGCCGCCGACACGACGCGACCACCGCGCGCCGTGATCTTCTTCTTCGGGAACGACATCGGATTCTGGCAGCCACACCGCCAACTCGCCGGCTCCCTCGCACAATCGCAGTACGCCGTCGCCGGCTTCGACATGCGCTCACTCCTGCGAACACTCCCGGAGCGCCACCCCGCGCGAGACAGCGCCTTCGCCCTGGCCATCCGTCCGCTCATCGCGCGGGCGCGACACGAGCTCGGTGGCGACTCCGTTCCACTCATCATCGCCGGCCACTCGATCGGAGCAGAGCTTGCGATCTGGACTGCGGCCCACGCGCGACCCGCAGGTACGACCGCGGTGCTCGCCATGTCGCCGGGCTCACGCAGTCATCTCCAGAGTATCGCTGAGCGACATCATGAACGGACCGGAGCCTACCGGACCAGATAGCTACACGGTCGCCGACGCCGTCGCCGCTGTCCCATGCGACGAGCGCGTCGCTATCGTCCGCGGCACCCGCGACCGGTACGTCAAAGCCGACTCGGCGCTCATTGCCGCGGGCGGCGACCGCGTCCGACGATTCCTCGTTCCGCTCGCGGGCCATTCACTGAAGCGGCTGGCGATCGCGGGCTTCGAGACGAAGCGGGCGCTCGACTGGCTGCTCGCGACTCCGCTGACGGTCGTTAGGCAGGCGGCGGGCGATTCGCTGTCGCGCGCTCCGGGTCCTCCGCCTCCGCGGTGACCGCCGGCGTCTGCCGCGCGATGGTCGTGCCGGTCACGCAGATCGCCAGCCACGCCGTGCCCGCCGCGAATCCGCCGAGGACGTCCGTCGGAAAGTGGACGCCAAGGTAGATGCGACTCACGCCGACGAGCAGCGCGAGGACCGCAGCCGAAAGGATGATGTAGCGTCGCTGTACGCGCCGCGGCCGCCAGTGGGTCGCGAGCATGTACGCCAGCATGCCGTACCCGATGGTGGCGGCCATCGTGTGTCCGCTCGGGAAGCTGAACGACATGACGTGCAGCCGCTCCATTGCCAGCGGTGGCCGGCTACGATGCACGAGCAGCTTGAGCAGCTTGTTGACCAGCACCCCGCCGACGAACGCCGACAGCCAGCACACCAGGAACAGTCGCCGGCGCTCGCGCCAGAGGACGAACGCTCCCGCGGCCGCAATCAGCGGGAATCGCGGGAACGTCACCGAGCCGCGTGATGAGCCCGAAGACGCGTAGACCGAGCGGCGTGACGCGGCCATCCACCCACGTCATGCGCCGCCACGTCGAAGCGCACGACGGCCGCGTTGTCGAGCACCTCCTCGAGCAGCGCGCCGAACAGCCAGAGCGCGAGTGCCGCGACGCCGAGGCCGACGGTCACGTGCAATCCCAGGTAGGCTTTGGGATCCAGGCGGGCCGCGACGAACCGCGCGACGCCAGCAAAGCGACCGGCGGGACGCGTTCGGGTCGGATCGCTCGAAGACGAGGTGGAGACGGCCATGATACGAACCTACACCACGCACCTTTCGTGAGCGTAAAGGTTCTGTCCCGGCACGTACCACTAGTATTGAGGACGCGCGTTGCGCGCGGGCACCAGCCAAAGGACGGGTCATAGTGCGAACGCTCGGCGTGCTTGGCGGGATGAGCTGGGAATCGACGGCCGAGTACTATCGGCTGCTCAACCGCGGTGTGTCGGAGCGACTCGGCGGGCTGCATTCGGCACGGCTGCTCGTGCATAGCGTGGATTTCGCCGACGTCGCGGCAATGCAACAAGCCGGCGACTGGAGGGCGGCGGGCGCGCTGCTGGGCGAGGCAGCGGCGGGCCTCGAGCGCGCTGGAGCCGAGGCGATCGTGCTGGCGACGAACACCATGCACTACGTAGCGGCGGAGATCGAACGCGCCATCGCTATCCCGCTCCTTCATATCGTCGACCCAACGGGCGAGGCACTCGCGCGACACGGTGTGACCCGTGCCGGACTGCTCGGGACGCGGTACACGATGGAGCTTCCGTTCTGGCGAGAGCGGCTGCTCGCGCGTTACGGCATCGATCTCGTCGTGCCGGATGATGCGGACCGCGCGCTCGTGCATCGCGTGATCTTCGACGAGCTGTGTCGAGGACGGATCGACGCCGGCTCGCGGGCGGAGTACGTCGCAGTGACGGAGCGGCTGCGCGCGAAGGGTGCGGAGGCAGTGATCTTCGGCTGCACGGAGATCGGGCTGCTGCTCGGGCCGGACGACGTGTCGCTGCCGGCGTTCGACACGACGGTGTTGCACTCGGCGGCGGCGGTGGAGTTCGCGGTGACGGGGCCATAGGAAGGAGGCCGCAGGAAGGAGGCCGGAGAATGCAGGCCTCAGGAAGGAGGCCATAGGCCGGCAGCAGTTCGTACTAGGCGTTAGGCACATCTCGGCCACTCGAGGAGGGGTTCGTATGCACCGTATTCTCGTGTGCTTGCTTATCGCAGGCGTCATGACGATTCGGCCGGCGCCGATATTCCGCCCAGGCGCCAGCCGCTACGGCGACAGCGCCGCTGCCTTCCATCACGTTGCCGCCTGCGCTCGATCGCGTGCTTCGTGATTATGAGCGGGCGTGGCGGGCGCGGAATGCGGACTCGCTGGCGGCGCTGTTCACCCAGGACGGGTTCACGCTCTCGTCCAGCCAACCCATGCGACGCGGGCGCGCCGCCATCCGCGACGGGTACGCGAACAGCGGCGGGCCGCTCGCGCTCCGCGCGGTCGCGTACGCGGCGGACGACACCGTGGGGTACATCATCGGCGCGTACGCGCGAGAGAGCGGCGATCCGGATATCGGAAAGTTCGTGCTCGCCCTCCGGCGCACGTCCGGAGGGCCGTGGCGGATCGCCGCGGACATGGACAATGGCAACGGTCCGCCACGTCGTTAGGCTGTCAGAATTGCGCCGCCTCCGTCGACCCGGCGAGCGCGACCGTCGATGCGATACCGCCGGACACGAGCTGCGTCACCGCATCGAAGTACCCGGTACCGACCTCGCGCTGGTGGCGCGTCGCGGTGTAGCCTAACGCTTCGGCCGCGAACTCCGCCTCCTGCAGCTCCGCATACGCGGCCATGCCGCGCGTCCGATACGACTCGGCCAGCTGGAACATGCCGTAGTTCAGCGAGTGGAAGCCGGCGAGCGTCACGAACTGGAACTTGTAACCCATCGCCCCGAGCTCGCGCTGGAATCGCGCGATCGTGCTCGCGTCGAGCTTCTTCTTCCAGTTGAACGACGGCGAGCAGTTGTAGGCGAGCATCTTCCCCGGGAATTTCTCGTGCACGCTGTCGGCGAACTGACGCGCTTCGTCGAGATCGGGCGTCGATGTCTCGCACCAGAGGAGGTCCGCGTACGGAGCATAGGCAACGCCGCGGGCGATCGCGCAGTCGAGCCCACCCGAGATGCGGAAGAAACCTTCCGGCGTTCGCTCGCCCGTGATGAAGGGGCGGTCTCGCTCGTCGACGTCGCTCGTCAGCAGTCGCGCGCTGTCGGCATCGGTGCGGGCGATGATCACGGTCGGCACGTCGAGCACGTCGGCGGCGAGCCGCGCGGCGACGAGGGTACGAATGAACTGCCCCGTCGGCAGCAGCACCTTGCCGCCCAGGTGGCCACACTTCTTCTCGGACGAGAGCTGATCCTCGAAGTGCACGCCCGACGCGCCCGCCTCGATCATCGCCTTCATCAGCTCGAACGCGTTCAGTGGACCGCCGAACCCTGCCTCCGCATCCGCCACGATGGGCGCGAACCAGTAGTGCTCGCCGCGCTTGCCTTCGGATGCTTCGATCTCATCGGCTCGCATGAGCGCCTGATTGATGCGCCGCACCACGGATGGAACGCTGTTGGCCGGATACAGGCTCTGGTCCGGGTAGGTCTGTCCCGAGAGGTTCGCGTCGGCGGCGACCTGCCAGCCGCTGAGATAGATGGCCTCGAGTCCGCCGCGGACCTGCTGGACGGCCTGGTTGCCGGTGAGTGCGCCGAGTGCGTGGACGTAGTCGCGCGTCGTGAGCAGCTCCCAGAGCCGCCGTGCGCCGACCTGCGCCAGCGTATGGTGTACGACGACCGAGCTGCGCAGGCGCTCGACGTCCTCGGTGGTGTACGGGCGCTGAACGCCGGCCCAGCGCGACTCGGCGCCACCGACTGGCGTGGTGGCGTCAGCGTTAGGCAGCACCGGGTCGGTCGTCAGGTCGTTGATGATGGTCGCCATCGCGTTGTCCTCTGGAGTTCGTGTGATTGCCGCGCAATGACGCCGTCATCTGTGACGTCGCCGGCCGCGTCCGTGGAGTCGGTCGGATCAGGTCAGTCGAGCCGGTCGTACGCGACGACCGTGAGGAATTCGCGCAGGTCGTAGTCGAGCGTGAGCGACGAGAAGATCTCGCACGCGTCGTCGAAGTGGCCGGTCTGGAACGCGTCCTCGCCGACGTCGCGCCGGATGGCGGTCACCTCGTCCTCGATCATGGCGGCCACGAGGCGCGGGCAGACCTCGCGGCCGTCATCGAGCCGAGCGCCGTGACGAAGCCATTGCCAGAGCTGCGCCCGGGAGATCTCCGCGGTCGCGACGTCTTCCATCAGGTTGTACAGCGGGACCGCGCCCGCACCGCCGAGCCACGCGGCGAGATAGCGAATGCCGACGCGGATGTTGAGGCGGAGTCCATCCTCGGTGCGAGGTCCCGTCGGGATGCCTAACAAGTCTTGCGGCGGTGACGTGGACGTCTTCGCGGCGGACGTGACGCTGGTCGTCGCCGGTCATTCCGGCGGCGAACGCGTCTCGTGCGACGAGCACGAGCGCCGGGTGCGCGACCCAGGTGCCGTCGTGTCCGTCACCGGCCTCGCGCTGCTTGTCCGCGGCCACCTTCTCGAGTGCCGCGGCGTTCGCGAGCGCATCATCACGCACGGGGATCTGCGCCGCCATGCCGCCGATGGCGAACGCATCTCGGCGGTGACACGTGCGGACGACGAGCTGCGTGTAGGCCCGCATGTTCGGCTGCGTCATGGTGACCGCGGCCCGATCCGGGAACACCGCGCCGGGGTCGTGGCGACGCATCTTGATCGAGCTGAAGATGTAGTCCCAGCGACCGCAGTTGAGCCCCGAGGCATGCTCGCGGAGCTCCCACAGGATCTCGTCCATCTCGAACGCCGCCGGCAGCGTCTCGATGAGCACCGTCGCGCGGATCGTGCCGTGCGGGATGCCTAACGTGTCCTGGGCGTGGCGGAAGACGGTGTTCCAGAAGCGCGCCTCGCGATGACTCTCGAGCTTGGGCAGGTAGAAGTACGGGCCCGTTCCGCGCTCGACGAGCGCGTGCGCGTTATGGAAGAAGTAGAGACCGAAATCCACGAGGGCAGCCGGCACGGGCCGGCCGTCGAGCAGCAGGTGGTGCTCCATGAGGTGCAATCCGCGCGGCCGCACGACGAGCGTCGCGCGCTTCGGGGCGAGCCGGTAGGACTTGCCCGTCACGGGGTCCTCCAACGCGATGGTGCCGCGCACGGCGTCGCGCAGGTTGACCTGGCCGTCGATGATGTTCTCCCAGGTCGGCGAGCACGCGTCCTCGAAGTCCGCCATGAACACGTCGGCGCCGGAGTTGAGCGCGTTGATCATCATCTTGCGATCGACCGGCGCGGTGATCTCGACGACGCGGCGCCGGAGGTCGGTGGGGGCCGGTGCCACCGTCCATTCGGCGTCGCGGATCGATTGCGTCTCGGGCAGGAAGTCGAGTCGGTCTTCACCGCGCTCGAGGCGTTCTCGCCGGTCGGCGCGGGCCGCCAGGAGCTCGCGAACCGCAGGTCCGAAGCGGTCCACGAGGTCGGCGACGAACGCCAGCGCTTCCGGCGTGAGCACGACGGCCGACCCGCCCGGCGCCGCTCGGCCAACGGGGTGGCGGACGTCGACCCGGCGCGCGGTGGCGGCGTCGGCGCCGCTTGGCTCGGAGCCGCTTGGCGACGATGCCACGGACACCGGATGGCGTGGCCCGCGCGGGAATTCGGGCTCGAATCGAAGCGGTTGCGCTGTCATTGGGTTCCTCGAGCTCAGCGCACCGGCGCGATGCCGGGCGACGGTGACTTCCGCTCGATACCGCTCCATGGTGGTGGAGCGCGTGAGAGCGTGGGTGTAGCGTCGCCTGCTTTGCAAACTGGCAACCATGGCAGTGCCTGACAACCAACATTCAGGAATTCAACGAGTTGGCCGGTCGCCAATTGTGAAGACGCTTGCTGTGAATCTGAAAAGTTTGTAAATCACAGATCCATCGCGGAGGCGACCGTGGCAGACCCCGTGTTCCTTGGCCGACGCATCCGGTCGCTCCGCGTGCGACTTGGCGTCAGCCAGGCCGACCTCGCGAAGCGACTCGGGATCTCGTCGAGCTACCTCAACCTCCTGGAGCACGACCGGCGGCCCGTCACCGCTCCGCTCCTGCTCGAGCTGTCCCGCGTCCTCGACGTCGACCTTCGCGTTCTTGCCGGAGGCTCCGCGGACGCCGAGCTGGTGGCGACGCTCACCGAGATCTTTGGCGAGCCCCTGTTCGAGGATCATCCGCTGACCGCCGCGGACGTGCGTGCGCTCGTCGCCGCGAGCCCCGACGTCGCGCGCGCGATCGTCCGCCTTCACGAGGGCTACGCGAGCACACGGGCGTCACTGGAGATGCTCGGTCACCAGCTGCTCGACGACCCCCAGGAGCTCGGCAACCTCGACCGCGCTCGACTCTCGTCGGAGCAGGTGTCGGACTTCATCCAGCGCCACGGCAACTACTTTCCGACGCTCGAGACCGAGGCGGACCGTCTGCTCGCGGACAGCGGTGGCGACGGCGAGGATCTCTTCGGCCGCCTAACGCGGTACCTCGAGCGGACGCACGGGGTCCGCGTGCGCACCGTGACCGTCGGCGAGATGCGCGGCGCCGTCCGTCGCTTCGATCCCGAGCGCCGCGAGCTCCAGCTTTCCGAGATCCTCCGGCGCGGGTCACGGAACTTCCAGCTCGCCGTTCAGGCCGCCCTTCTCGGCAGCTCGCGCGCACTCGAGGCGCTGACGGTCGACCCGAAGCTCCCGAGCGACGAGTCGCGCTCGCTCGCACGCGTCGCACTGGCCGGCTACCTCGCCGGTGCCGTGCTCATGCCGTACGACGCGTTCCTCCGCGCGGCCGAAGCGGAGCGATACGACATCGAGCTGCTCGGTCACCGCTTCCGCGTCGGCTGGGAGCAGACCTGTCACCGCCTCACGACGCTCCGACGTCCGGGCGCCGAGGGTGTGCCGTTCTACATGCTGCGCGTGGACATCGCGGGGAACATCTCCAAGCGCTTCAGCGCGGCAGGCATCCGGTTTCCGCGATTCAGTGGGCTGTGCTCACTGTGGAACGTACATGCGGCGTTCCTGCAGCCTGGGCGTGTCCGCGTGCAGCTCTCGCGGATGCTCGATGGACACACGGTGCTGGCCGTCGCGCGCACGGTGCAGCGGCATTCGGGCAGCTACAAGGCGCTCGAGGCGCCATACGCCGTGGGCATCGGCTGCGATTCGTCCCACGCGCGCCGACTCGTCTACTCCGACGGGCTCGACATCGACAATGCGGCGGCGGCGGTGCCGATCGGCATCACCTGTCGGCTGTGCGAGCGTGCGGATTGCACCGCGCGCGCCGTGCCGTCGCTCGGAGGCGCGCTCCGGATCGATGAGAACGTACGCGGCGTGTCGTTCTTCGCGCCGGTGCCTTCATAGCATCACGACCATAGCATCACGACGGCTGATCGTTGGACGAAAAAGCATGACCGGCTCCGTCGCGGAACAGCACTACGGAACGCAGAACGCGCAGGGCCGCTGCGCGGCCATCGCAGAAGGACGCAGAAAAGAGCCGCTCGGGACACGGTGGGGACACCGAGCCTTTGAGAAAGGGGACAACCTCGGGACGCATTGGCCAGTCCGAGGCCGAGGTCATCCCGAGCGGCAGCGATTGTCATCCCGAGCAGACGCGAGGGTCGACGTCATCGGAGCCAGTCCGGCCAGGTGTACGCGAAGATCCTCGTCGCTGCCGCTCCTGGGATGCGCATTGCGTCGCGCGCGAAGCGCGCCTGCGTATTCTGCGTTGCGCAGTGCCGACGCCACACCCCAGCATGGGGCCACCAGCTCTAGACTTCGAGCCGATCTCCAGGCCGCGCCGCCACGGCATACAGCGCAGGCATCAGGTAGACGCTGATCAGCAGCCGCGAGAACAGCCCACCGACGATCACGAGCGCGAACGGCCGCTGCGAGTCCGACCCGACCCCGCTCGACAGCGCGGCCGGCAGCAGGCCTAACGCGGCGACGAGCGCGGTCATCATGATCGGCCGGAGCCGCAGCAGCGCCGCCTCGCGACGTCGCGTCGGCGATACTCTTCCCCGTCCGCCGCAGCTCGTTCACGTACGAGATGTAGACGATCGCCGTCTGCACCGACACGCCGAACAGCGCCAGGAACCCGATCCCCGACGACACCGAGAACGGCGTTCCCGTAAGCTCGAGCGCGAGCAACCCGCCGATCGGCGCCGAGAGCACCACGCCCACGACCGTGATGAACGGGAACTTGAAGTTGTTGTAGAGCGCGAACAGGATCACGAAGATCAGCGTCAGCGTCACCGGCAGAATGAACTGCAGCTGCGCGCGCGACGCCGTGTACTCCTCGTACTCGCCGCCCCACACGACGCGATAGCCGGCCGGCATCGGCACCGCCGCGGCCACCTTCCGCTGCGCCTCCTGCACCGCGCCCGCGAGATCTCTGCCCTCGACCGAGTACTGGACTCCGATGAACCGGGAGTTGTCCTGCCGGTAGATGAACGACGCGCCGTTCGCGAGCTGGATGTCCGCGAGCTCGCGCAGCGGCACGCGCTGCCCGTCCGCCGTCGCGACGAGAATGTTGCCGATCTGCTCCGGCGTCTCGCGATACTGCGGCTGCGAGCCGAACGACGAGATCGAACAGCCGCTCGCCCTGCGCGACCTGCGTCGCGGCCGCTGCCGCCGACCGCGGCCTCGATCAGCCCGTTGATGTCGGCGACGTTGATCCCGTAGCGCGCGATCTTCGCCCGGTCGATGTCGATCGTCAGGCTCGGCTGACCGAGCTCCTGCACCACCGTCACGTGCTTCACGCCGCGCACCTGGTCGAGCACGCGCTTCACCGCGCGCCCCTTCTGCTCGAGCACCGCGAGGTCGGTGCCGAACACCTTCACGTCGAGCGAGCTCTTGAGCCCCGTCTCCGCTTCGTCGACCGCGTCCTCCGCCGGCTGCGTGAAGTTGAACGTGATGCCCGGGAACACCTTGAGCTTGTCGCCCACCGCCGCGATGAGCTCGGGCCTTCGTCGCGATACGCGCCGTTCCACTCGCTGTACGGCTTGAGCCCGACGTAGAACTCGGCGTTGAAGAAGCCCGTCGGATCGGTGCCGTCATCGGGACGGCCGTGCTCCGACGCGACGACCGTCACCTCGGGGAACGAGCGCAGGATCTCGCGCACCTGCGGCACGATCTTCGACGACTCCTCGAACGAGATCGTGTACGGCATCGTCGCCCGCACCCACAGCGCGCCCTCGTCGAGCTTCGGCATGAACTCGGCGCCGATGCGCGGGATGAGCAGCATCGAAAGCGCGAACACGGCAGTCGACAGCGCCGATCGTCCACCACGGGCGCGCGAGCGCACGCGTCAGGCCGCGCGCATACTGCGCGCGGATCCACTCGTAGACGGGATTCCGCCGCTCGCGCACGCCGCGCTCGCAGCAACCACGCGCACAGCACGGGCAAGCAGCGTCAGCGTGACGATGAGCGCGCCGATCAGCGCGAAGATCGTCGTGTCCGCCATCGGCTCGAACAGCTTGCCCGACGGTCCGCGCAGCACGTAGATCGGCAGGAAGCTCGCGATGATCACCGCCACCGCGTAGAAGATCGGCCGGTCCACCTCGGCCGCCGCGGCAATGATCGTGTGCACGACGCCGAGCCGTTCCACCTCAGGGTCAGCCAGCCGTCGATAGATGTTCTCGACCATGACGACAGCGCCGTCGACGAGAATGCCGAAGTCGATCGCGCCGATGGACAGCAGGTTCGCCGGAATGTCGCGCAGGTCGAGGCAGATGAACGCGAACAGCAGCGACAGCGGAATCGTCACCGCGACGATGAGCCCGGACCGGAAGTCGTACAGGAAGAAGATGAGGACGATCGACGACGAGCACGATGCCGCGAAGCAGGTTGTCCTCGACCGTCCGCGTCGTCAGGCGAATGAGGTCGCTGCGATCGTAGAACGGAACGATCTTCACGTCCTTCGGCAGGATCTCGTTGTTCAGCTCGTCGCGTCTTCTTCTGGATGCCCTTGAGAACGGTCTGCGCCTGCTCGCCCGTGCGCAGCGTGACGACGCCCTCGACGGCGTCGTTCTGATTCTGGAAGCCGAACTGGCCGAGTCGCGGCGCCGCGCCGATCACGACCTGCGCCGATGTCCTTCACGAGCACCGGCGTTCCGTCGTGCACGGCGAGGACGACGTTACCGATGTCTTCCGTCGTCGCGACGCGGCCGAGGCCGCGCACGTAGTAGAACTGCCCGCCCTCGGAGTAGAAGCCGCCGCCGGCGTTGCCGTTGTTCGCGCCGAGCGCCGTCGCGACGTCGCGGCACGCTGAGCCCGGCGCCGGCGAGCTTCGCCGGATCGATCAGCACCTGGTACTGCATCGTCTCGCCGCCTAACGACTCGAGGTCGGCGACGCCGGGCACGGACTTGTAGCCGCGATCGATCACCCAGTCCTGCAGGATGTGCAGATCCCGCGCGGAACGGTCAGGGCTCTGCAGCACGTAGCGATAGACCAGCCCCGACGGCGAGAACAGCGGCGACACGCCCGCCGACACGCCCTCCGGCAGCTCGACGTCGGGCACGCGCTCGAACACGCGCTGGCGCGCGAAGTAGTTGTCGGTGCCGTCCACGAACGTGAGCGTGACGTCGGACAGCCCGTACAGCGAGACCGAGCGCATCACCCGAAGTCCGGGCAGACCGTTCATCTGCAGTCTCGACGGGCGCCGTGATCAGCCGCTCGACCTCCTCCGCGGCGTGACCCGGCCACTGCGTGATGATCTCCACCATCGGCGGCGAGAGATCCGGATACGCATCGACAGGCAGACGCTTGAACGACCAGAACCCGAGCGCCGACGATCGCCAGCGCCGCGAGCACGACGAGCAGCCGCTGGCGAAGCGAGATGGCGACGATGCGGTTGACGAACGATGGCCTGCGCGCGGCTTCCTCCGCCTCGGCGTGCGCGAGCTCGTGCCTCCACGTATCCGACCGTTACCGCCTGACGGTGCCCCGTCATCGACCACGGGACTCGACGGTGTTTCGACGCGATCGCTCACTGGCTCTGCGCGAACTGCACGAACAGCGCGCCCTCGGAGATGATGCGTTCGCCCGCCTTGACTCCGGCCTTCACCTCGTACTGGTCGCCGACGCGAGAGCCGAGCGTGATCTGGCGCCTCGCGAACGAGGTGCCCTTCGCGCTCGTCACTTCCACGAACACGAACGGCAGGTTGTCGTCGTCGCGCAGCACCGACGTCACCGGGATGAGCAGTCCGCTCCGTCCGCGCGACGCGTGAATCGCGACCTGTACGTACATGTCCTTCTTGAGCAGTCGCCGCGTGTTCGGCACCACGACGCGAACCGGCGTCGCCTTCGTGTTCGGATCCACGAGCGCGGCGATGTACGCCACGCGTCCGACGAACGGCGTCGGCGATGCGGTCGTCGTCACCTCCGCACGGTCGCCCACCTGCACGGCCGAGAGGTCCGACTCGAACACGCTCGTCTGTACCCACATCGTCGCGAGGTTCGCGATCGTGTACGTCGGCGTGGACCCCGCCTGCAGCAGCTGCCCCGGGTTGATGAGCCGCTCGACGACGGTACCGTCGATCGGCGCGCGAATCGCCGCCTGCATCGTCGGCACGTCCTTGCCGTCGCGGAGCGCCGCGATCGACGCGTCGTCCACGCCTAACGCGCGGAGCTGCTGCAGCGCGGCGTCACGGTCGGCCCCGGCCGCCACAGCGTCCGTCTGCGCCTGCTCGAGGTCGCGCTTGGCGATCGCGTCGTTCTTCCAGAGCTGCTCGTCGAGATCCGCGACGCGCTTGGCCTGCACCCACGCGGCCTGCGCTTTCCGGAAGTCGGCGACCGTGGACGCAAAGTCCGGCGAGGACACGAGCGCCAACGCCTGCCCCGCGCGCACCGACGCGCCCGGCTCCGCCAGAATGCGGGTGACCGGCCCGGAGATCGGCGCGAGCACCTGCGTGGACACGTCGGCGTCGAACTGCGCCGTGCCCGTCGCCTGAATGGTCGGCCGGAAGTCCGACTGCGCCACCGGCTCGATGTGGAGCCGCGCCAGCTGCTCGGCCGGAACGATCACGGTGCCGGCGCTCGCGCCGTTCCCCGTATCCGCCGGCGACGCTGCGTTCGCCGCCGGTGTCCCGGCCGCGCTGCGCGCCGAATCGGACTCGGCGTTCGATTGCGAGCAGGCACCTAACGCGAAACTCGTCACCGCGATCGTCGTCCACGCAACCGCCTGTCGGCCAACCGAGCGCGAACGCGCGGGTGTGATTGCCTGATTACCGCGCATTGGACCCTCCGCTCTGGAGCGTGGAAAGTGGAGCACCTGTCGCACGCTCGAGATCGGCGATGGCGTCGTTCACCGCGGCGAGCGCCGCGGCGTATTGTGTCTGGGCATCGAGCAGCGTTCGCTGCGCGTCGATCACCTCGAGCGCCGACGACCCGCCGAGCGTGTAGCTGGCCGACGCGATGCGGAACGCCTCTCGCGCCGAGGGCAGCAGTTGATCGCGCAGGTAGACCGCCTGTCGGTACGACGTCGATGCCGTCGCGTAAGCGTTGCGAAGATCTTCGCCGACCTGCGCCGCGACATCGCGATACTGCGCTGAGAGCTCATTCTGCCGATGCTGCGCCTCGGCCACCTCACCGCGCTGGTGTTGCCAGAAGAAGATCGGCAACGCGAACCCGATGCCCGTCTCGTATTCAGAGACGCCGCCGTACGGCCGGCTCTGAGTCAGGCTGAAGTCCAGATCGGGGACGAGGTATCGCTGCGCGAGCTGCGCTTGCGCGCGTGCACCCGCCTGCTCGCTCTGCAAGCCGCGCAACTCCGGGCGACGCGCTATCGCGATTGCCTCGAGCTGCGCGAAGTCCGGCGGCACCGCAGGAATCGTCAGGCTGTCCGCCGCCTCGACGGACGCGCCGAGCACGCGACCCAACAATCGGTTGAGCGCGGCCCGTGCGTTCGCCACGCCGCGCTCGTTGGCGATGAGGTCATTTTCGGCTTGCGCGACGCTCACCTGCGCCTTGATGACATCGAGCTTCGCGACCGTGCCGGCGTTGAAACGGGCCTGGGTCTTGTCGAGAAAACCCTGCGTCAGCGTCCGAGCTTCCTCCAGATCTCGTCGATGCTGGAGCGACACGAGCAGCGAGTCATAGGCCTGGTTCGTCTGGAACACGATGAGCTGGCGCTGGAGCGTGTACGACTGATCGATGCTCCCGAGCTCGCCGCGCGCGACCTTCCCTTGCAAGATGATCTTGCCCGGGTAGGGAATCGTGATGCCGGCCGACACTTCTCTTGCGGTTCCACCGCCTGGACGGAATGCAGCCGGCTGGCCCTCGATGCTGACGCCAATCGATGGCTCGGGCAGCGCGCGAGCCTGCGTGACGCGGGCTTGTGCCTGCGCAACCTGTTCACGCGAGACCTCCAGCGTGGGGTTGCGGGCAAGTGCCTCATGGATGGCCTGTTGCCGCGTGAGGCGGAGGACGTGCGTTGTGCTGTCGGGCCGCTGCTGCGCGCTCGCGTCGCGAACGTGCCAGCAGGCAGAGAGGACCACCACAACCACCGCGACCGCAGCGCGCCGCGCGATGGAGAATGCGGTGGATGAAACCGAAAACGATGACGCATGCCGATTGCCCGTTGACCGGATGAGCCACGTGACCGGAACGGTCGCGTGGATGAGCTCCGTACGGCGTCGGCCTAACGAGTCGATGGCCTGCGGGCGGCGCTACCGGATAGGCAGCGCTCACGTTCCCGCGGCGGTGCTCGCGGGTATTCCGCGAGCCTCGATCAGCCGAGCCGGGCGGGCACGGGCGGAGCGCGAGCGACGGTGGGATCACGCCGCTCGGCGTTGGGCTGGAGGAGCGGTGCGGCAGGTGGCTGCGCGGCGAACCGGCTGACGTGTGGCGCGAGCGGGTCCGAAACCGGCGCCGTGCTGGTGAGGTGGCGCGCGACGCATGCCGCGCAGTTCGCCTCGTTGTGCACGTAGTGAAGGCGCTCGGACTGCTGCTCGATGTGCGCTCCCAACTGCGTTGGGGCACGACCTTCACCCAGCGGCACCACCGCGGAGACGAACAGCTGCACCAGGCCGAGTAGCACGAACACGACGACCCCCGCCCGCGATCGCGGCCGGGACGGTCGAGTGGTTCGGTCAGCTTGGCGAATGGTGGCGATCATCGAGTGAGTGTTACGAAACTACGACCCCGTTACGCGAGAGACCAGCACGGCGTTGGTTTCGGGGGAGAACGGCCCCGGCGAAGGCTCACCGGGGCTACCTTGCCCGTGCCTAACTCGCCGGGCCGGGCTGCAGGCACCAACCAGCGCGCAGCGCTATTTTGGCTTCATGCCGACATACAAGGCTCCGCTCGCCGATATCCGGTTCGTTCTCGACGACCTCCTCGATGTCGGGCAACTTACCGCGCTGCCCGGCTACGCCGACGCGACTCCCGACCTGCTCGCGACCGTGCTCGAGGAAGCCGCCAAGCTGTGCGAGGAAGTGCTCGCCCCGCTCAACCAGTCCGGCGACGCCGAAGGGTGTCACTACGAGAACGGGGTCGTCCGTACTCCGCGTGGTTTCCGCGAGGGGTACGACGCCTACCGCGAGGGCGGGTGGCCGGCCATGGTCGCGCCGCCAGAGTTCGGGGGACAGGGGTTGCCCCACATTGCGGGCGTGGTGCTCGACGAGATGCTCTGCTCGGCGAACCTCTCGTTCAGCATGTATCCCCTGCTCGCGCACGGCAGCGTCGGCGCGCTCGAGCGCTGGGGCGACGAGGAGCTCAAGCGTCGATTTCTGCCGAGGCTCGTGGACGGCTCGTGGACCGGCACCATGTGCCTCACGGAGCCGCACGCCGGCACCGACCTCGGATTGATTCGGACGCGCGCCGTGCCCGCGGGCGACGGCGCGTACCTCGTGACCGGCACGAAGATCTTCATCTCGGCCGGGGAGCACGATCTCACGGACAACATCGTCCACCTCGTGCTCGCGCGACTCCCCGACGCGCCGCCGGGCACCAAGGGCATCAGCCTGTTCGTGGTGCCAAAGCGCCTGCCGACGGACGAGGGACTGCGCCGGATCGCCGAACGGCGTCGTCTGCGGGTCGATCGAGCACAAGATGGGGATCAAGGCGAACGCGACGTGCGTCATGAACTTCGAGAACGCGCGTGGCTGGCTCGTCGGCGACCCGCACAAGGGCATGCGCGCCATGTTCACGATGATGAACGGCGCGCGACTCGGCGTCGGCATGCAGGGGCTCGGCCTGGCCGAGGTGAGCTACCAGAACGCCGTGGCGTACACCAGGGAGCGCCTGCAGGGCCGGTCCGCGCACGGCTCGCCAGCACCTAACGCCGATGCCGACCCGATCATCGTGCACCCGGACGTGCGGCGCATGTTGATGACGATGAAGGCGTACATCGAGGGCATGCGCGCACTGGCGTACTGGGTCGGCATGCTGATCGACGTCGAGGAGCGTCACGCCGATACCGCCACGCGCGAGGAAGCGACCGACCTCGTCGCGCTCATGACGCCGGTCATCAAGGCGTTCTGCACCGACGTCGGCTTCGAGATCACGAACCTCGCGCTCCAGTGCTTCGGCGGTCACGGCTACATCCGCGAGTACGGCATGGAGCAGTTCGTGCGCGACGCGCGGATCGCGCAGATCTACGAAGGCACGAATGGCGTGCAGGCGATGGACCTGCTCGGCCGCAAAGTGCCTGACGGCAACGGCCGCCTCGTGCAGCGGTTCGTCGCGCTGGCCGAGCGAGATCTGGCCGAGGCGGCGAAAGCAGCCTGCGCTCCGCGCGATGGCGGAGCGCGTGCGCGACGCGCTGCACGCGCTGCTCCAGGTTACCGGAACGGTGATGGCGCGCGCGGCCAGGGATCCGGACGAGATCGGCGCCGCCGCGACCGACTACCTGCGCATGTTCGGCCTGGTCGCGACCGGATGGATGTGGGTGCGCATGGCGGCGACGGCGATCGCGAAGGCCGGCGAGGGCGCGACCTCACTGCCCAAGGTCGACACGGCGAACTTCTACGTCATGAAGCTGCTGCCGCAGACGCACGCGCTCGCCGCGCAGATCGAGGCCGGCGCGCCGCCCGTCATGGCACTCGACGCGTCGGCATTCTAGTCGTCATTCCGAGCGAGCGAGAGCGAGTCGAGGAATCGCGATTGTCCCGATAGAGGGGCCCCTCTGCCCGTGATGATCGCGATTCCTCGACTGCCGGCCCTGTCGGGCGTACTCCGCCAGTCCTTCGGAGCGGCCGAATCGCGCTCGGCCACGAGTGACTGACGCCGCTCGCAATTGCCTGAGACGTGATGGTCGGCAGTGGCGGTAGCCGTAGCACTCGCGCCCAGTCCTTCCGCGGTGGAGCGGCCCGAAGAACGGGTGCTCCGGCGCGAGCGGAGCGCCATGCGCGCCGCATCAATGAGATGGGCAACCATCGCGTGCGCCGTGAAGCGCCCCACCGCGGAGCCGCGGCCGGATCGAGCCGCGAGAAGCGAGTGAGGATCTCCCGTCGTGCGTCTGCGTCCCACATGGATTGCGTCATCGCCAAACGATTCGAGTATGCACAGCGACTCGACTACTTCGACAATGTAGCAATCCCGTCGGCTGCACATGGCGAGCTTTTCGCAGGGACGACGATGCTCGCACGACTGCCCTTCACTCCGCTCAACTGAAAGGACGTACAGGTATCGTTCATGATCGCTCGCACTCCACTCACCGGGAACGCCGACCCATCGCCGACGGGCCCGCTCGGCCCAGGCACTGTCGCGCCCGACTTCTCGCTGCCCAGCGGTCCGAATTCGACCCTGCAGCTGTCCACGCTGCGCGGGCGTCCGGTCATACTCGTGTTCTATCCCGCCGACTGGAGCCCCGTCTGCGGTGACGAGCTCGCGCTCTTCAATGAATTGCTGGACGAGTTTCGACGGTACGACGCCGAGCTGCTCGGCATTTCCGTCGACGGTATCTGGTGTCACCAGGCGTACCGCGACGCGCGGCATTTCGCCTTTCCGCTGCTCGCGGACTTCGAACCGAAGGGCGCGGTCGCCCGGGCGTACGGCGTGTATCGCGATCAGGACGGGACGGCCGAGCGCGCGCTGTTCGTGCTCGACACGGGCGGCGTGATCCGGTGGAGCTACGTGTCGCCAGTCGGCGTCAATCCCGGAGCGGACGGCATTCTCTCCGCGCTCGAGGCGCTGCCGGCGCCGACGGGGGCATCGCAATGAGAGAGCGCGTGATCGAGATCCGGCCCGACGATCACGTTTCCGGATCGCCTAACGCGCCAGTCACGCTCGTCGAGTATGGTGACTACGAATGCCCGCACTGCGGCGCCGCGTTTCCGATCGTCGAGAACATCCGCCGGCGGCTCGGCGATCGCCTCCAGTTCGTGTACCGCCACTTCCCGCTGACGCAGTCGCACCCGCATGCGGAGCACGCGGCCGAGATCGCGGAGGCGGCCGGCGAGCGTGGAGCGTTCTGGGCCATGCACGAGACGCTGTTCGCGAACCAGAGTGCGCTCGACGACGTGAGCCTCGTCGCGTATGCCCAGAGTGTCGGCGTGGACCCGCAGTGGGCCGCGGAGGCGCTGGCGGCCGGCACGTTCGCGCCGCGCGTCCGCGAACAGTTCATGAGTGGCGTGCGCAACGGAGTGAACGGGACACCGACGTTCTTCATCAACGGCAGGCGCTTCGACTACTCGCTGAACGAGCGCGTGCTGCTGGCGACGCTCGAGGATGCGGCGCTCGCGAACAGCTCGAGCTGACCGGCCCGACCGACTGCCCGAATGGCTGCTCCAGATTCATCACTACCAGCAGGAGACTCACATGTCAGAGACGAAGCGCATCGCCACCGACCAGCTCACACGATACTTCGACGCCTTCAGCAAGCGGTTTCTGATGGGCGACGCGAAGAAATCCGCAGATGTGGAGATTCTCGGTGACGTGGGAGATCAGCCTGTCGCGAGCGGCGTGAGGCTGCTCGGTGTGGACTACGACCCACACACGAACGCGCTCGAGCTGGAGCTCGAGTCGGGAGACCATCGCGCATACAATCCGCGCGAAGTGTGGGCCGTGGAGGAGGCGGACGGATTCATCAGCTCACTGCAGGTCGTTCGGGATGACGGTCAGCGCGAGATCGTCAACATCCGGCGTGGCACGTAGGCCACGCGAGAAGGCACGCGAAGTGGCAGAAGGCTGCCGAATTGCTCGGGCCTGACACTGATAAATCGTGCTTTGTCCGGCCGAGCCAGCTTCGGCGGCCCCGCAAATGCGCTCTATGGGGTTTCCTCGTTAGGGAGTGTCATGGTCTCGTCGTCCCAGCTCGAAGGATCGCCGCTGCTGGCGCTGCAGCCGTATCCGAATCGTCCGCCGCCGTCACCCGATGGTCCCTGCGAGCGTCGATACGTCGACGACAGGGGCACCGCGTGGTGCGTGCATGAGCTCATCCGCGACGACGGCCCGCCGTCACTGTATTTCGAGTGCTCTGCGTCGTTCCGCCGAGTCAAGCACTACCCTGCCAACTGGCGTGAGATCGGGCCGGCGCAACTCGAGGCTCTGAGTCACAGTACCTGACCGTCACTGCTCGCGACGCTGGTTGCCGAGTCTCGCCTGCTCCGCGACTGCTGCCGCGACATCGCGTGGGGCGACGCGCAACGCCTCACTGCACCGTGGCCATTCCGTTGCTTTAGCGCGGCAGGACGTCGCATGCACCCGCGCGCGTACCCGGCCGTCCTTGCGCGTGCGCACGGTGTGGAACACTATCAACTTTGCGGTTGTGCTCGGGAGACTTGTGGCCAATGGAAAGCGCACGCCTGCAGTGGCCAAACGCGCGTCCAAGGCCGCGAGCCGGAACAGCACGCATTCTGACACCACGCCCCCGATAGTCCGCGGGCCAACGGTCGTCGGCATTGGCGCGTCCGCCGGTGGCCTCGAGGCATTCACTCGCCTCATCAGCCGCCTCCCCGCGGAAACCGGGTTGGCGTACGTGCTGGTGCAACACCTCGACCCCGCCCACGAAAGCCTGCTGGCCGAGCTGCTCGCACGCACGGCGTCTGTGCCGGTGGTCGAGGCACGGGACGGCATGAAGCTCGAGCGCGACCACGCGTACGTCATTCCGCCGAACGCCACGATGACCCTCAGGGACGGGCATCTTCGGCTCGTCCGGAGGAACCAAACGCAGGGACTGCACCTGCCGATCGATGCGTTCCTCTGCTCGCTCGCGGATGCGCACGGCAGTGAGGCCGTTGGCGTGATCCTGTCGGGTACCGGATCCGATGGATCGCGCGGCATCGAAGCCATCAAGGCCGAGGGCGGAATCACGATCGCGCAGGACCCAGCCTCGGCGCGTTTTGCGAGCATGCCGCAGAGCGCGGTGGCGAGCGGTTATGTCGATTTCGTACTGACGACCGAAGGCATCGCCGACCGGCTCGCGGAGCTCGGGCGCCACCTCGCCGAATTGCCGCCGGCGCGAGACACCAACGCCGAGCCATCGGCCGAGGAGCTGGAGGAAGTGAACCAGATCCTCGTGGCGCTCAAGGCTCGGACGAAGGTCGACTTCAGGGGGTACCGCCGCGGAACCATTCAACGCCGCATCCTCCGGCGAATGCTTCTCCACCGGCAGGACTCGCACAGGGACTATCTAGCCCACCTGCGAGAGAACCCCGACGAGCTCGACGCACTCTACGAGGATTTGCTCATTGGGGTGACGAGCTTCTTCCGGGATTCCGACGCGTTCGATGTGCTGCAGCGCGATGGCTTCCCCGCGATGATGGCGGCGCACCCGCCGGAGAAGCCGGTTCGGGTGTGGGTCGCGGGATGCTCGGGCGGCGAGGAGGCGTACTCGATCGCGATCGCGCTCCTCGAGTTTCTCGGCGACAAGGCTGGCGAGACCCCGATCCAGATCTTCGCGACGGATCTGAGCGAGGTCGCGATCGCCAGAGCGCGAACGGGGCGCTACCCTGATGGAATTGCCGCGGTGATCTCGCCGGAACGGTTGGAGCGATTCTTCGTCAAGGAGGACAGCGGCTACCGGATCCTCAAGGCGGTGCGCGACCTGTGCGTGTTCTCGCGCCAGGACCTCGTACGCGATCCGCCGTTCTCGCATCTCGATCTGATCACGTGCCGCAACGTGCTCATCTACCTGGAGCCGGTGCTACAGCAGCGCGTGTTCCCGATCTTCCACTATGCGCTGGAACCGAACGGCCTGTTGTTGTTAGGCAGCGCGGAATCGGTGACCGCCGCGTCGGAGCTGTTCACGGTAGTCGATAAACGCCACCGGATCTTCTCCCGCCGCCCGACCGCTGCCCGCCCCCTCGATCTCGATCTGTCGGTCGGAGAACCGCACGTCACGTCCCGCCGTGTGATGCGCAGGCCGTTCGCGATCGCGCCGTCCATCGACGAGGTTCAGGCCGAGGCGGACCGCGTCCTGATTGCGCGTTATGCGCCGGGCGGCGTAGTGGTGAACGACCAGCTCGACATTCTGCAATTCCGCGGGCGCACCAGCGGATTTCTCGAGCATCCCTCGGGAGTGGCGAACCTCAAGTTGCTCGAGCTCGTGCTCCCCGAGCTCGTCGCGCCGCTGCGTCTCGCGATCCAGACTGCGCGCGCGAGCGACCAGAAGGTCTCCACGTCCGGCATCGTGCTTGGCAGTGGCAAGACCGGTCGCCTGGCGACTATCGAGGTGCTTCCGTTCGCGGCACCATCCTCGGGAGAACGGTATTTCGTCGTCATGATCCAGGAGACGCCCCTCGCCGCGTCGCCTGCCACGGTGGTAGTCGCGGATGTCAAGCGTGCACCTGGATCGCGACGCCAGATGGGGCAGATCAAGGACCTCCGCGAAGAGCTCGCGGCGCTCAAGGTGTACGTGCAGGGCGTCATCGAGGACAGCGAAGCGGCAAGTGAGGAGCTGCGTGCGGCGAACGAAGAGGCGCAGTCGAGCAACGAGGAGTTTCAGAGCGCGAACGAGGAGCTGGAGACCACGAAGGAAGAGATCCAGTCTACGAACGAAGAGCTGGAGACCGTCAACGAGGAGCTACGCCACCGGAACCGCGAGCTGAGCGACCTCTCGAGCGACCTGGCGAACGTGCTCGCCGGGATCGCGATCCCGATCGTCATCGTGGGAAGCAACCTGCGCCTGCGGCGGTTCACGCCGGCCACCGAGCGCGTCATGCGCGTGATCCCGACAGACGCCGGGCGCCCGCTCGATGATGTGAAGCTTCGCGTGAACATTCCCGACCTGTCGCAGCGCATCATGAAGACGATCGAAACCCTCATCGTCTCCGAGCAGGAGGTGCAGGATGACGATGGCCACTGGTGGTCGCTGACGATTCGTCCGTACGAAACCGTGGATCGTAAGGTAGAGGGCGCGGTACTGGTCTTCGCGGATGTGGACGCGAGCAAACAGTACCGGGGACGGATCGAAGAAGTGTCGGAGTCACGCCGGCAGTTGCTCGTCACGTCGGAGGTGGCGCGAGCGGAGGCCGACACGGCGATGAAGTCTGCAGAAGTAGCGAACCGCGCGAAGAGCGGGTTTCTGGCGAACATGAGTCATGACCTGCGCACGCCGCTCAACGCCATCGCTGGCTACGCCGAACTGATGGAGCTGGGCATCCGCGGACCGGTCACGGAGGAACAACGGATCGACCTCGCTCGCATCAGACGCAGCACGCGTCATCTGCTTTCGCTTATCAACGATATCCTGAACTTCGCGAAGCTCGACCACGGTCGCCTCGACTTCCTGATTATCGACGTCCCACTCGACGGGATCGTCGCGGAGCTCCAGGAGATGATCGCGCCGCAGTTTCGCGCGAAATCCATCACGCTCGACTGCGCCGGCTGCTCCGGCATCGCGCGGGCGGATCCCGAGCGCCTCCGTCAGATCCTGCTGAACCTGTTGACGAACGCGCTCAAGTTCACACCGCCTCGTGGGCGGGTGCGCATTGCGACGTCGGAATCCAGCGATCGAGTCACGATCGATGTCATCGACACCGGCGTGGGCATTCGCGCGGGGATGCTCGAAGGCATCTTTGAGCCGTTCGTGCAGGTCGACCGCAGCATGACCAGCGGCAGCTCGGATGGCGTCGGACTCGGCCTCGCGATCAGTCGCGACCTCGCGCGCCGGATGGACGCGGAGCTCACCGTAGAGAGCACGGTTGGCGAGGGGTCGCGATTCTCCCTCACGATGCCTCGCGGCGCGGACCTGCCCGGCGCACCGCCGATCGCCTAGTGCGGACCCGGCGATCCCTCCGAGCGCTGCCTGCCTCGCAGAATATCCAGGCGGAGCTCCGTCCACCCGCGGAGTTGATAGTACTCCACGCGGATCTCGTGGCGGCCGGCGCCTAACGCGGCAGCGTCCACCTTCGACTCGTGCGGCGCCCAGCTGTCGATCGCGAGGCGGCCATCGACCCACACGCGCACGCCGTCATCGCTGATGGTTCGTAGCGTGTACTCACCGGGTCCGAGGGTGACAGCGCCCGTTGCGCTGATGGCAAAGCGCTCTTGCGGCAGGCCGGCAATGGTCGGCCGATACCACACGTAATCGAGCCGCGACGGTCGTTGTGACAGTGTGGGCTGGCCGCGCAACAGTGTCGCGAAGGCATCGGCGTTGGCTGGCGGGTCGCTCGTGCTGTCGCGCCACGTGAAGAACCGAACGTTCCACGCTATGGGTGGCTCGAAGCGTCGATACGAGAAGCGCGTCGGACTCTGATCGCGCGTGTTCGACCCACGGCGATACTCGAGCGTGAGCGCCCAATCGTGTTCATTCCCCTTCGTGGGCGTGACGATGATGCTGTCAGTCCCGATATCACCCACGCGCCCGCTGTCGTGAGACACGCGCGCGATCCCACGCCGTTCGACGACCCGCCAACGACCTGCCGGCCCGAGGACGCGCAACGTCAGGGGATTGACGCGCGAGCTATCGGCGGGCCAGAGCAATGGAGCTCTCCAGTCGTACGGCCCCCACTCGGTGACGATGATGGCGGAGCGCGCGCGTCGCGCCAGCGAGTCAGTGCCGGGCTCGAGGCCACCTGACATCTTCGGAGGCGCGAGCCGCGAGAACTCTGGCGGGAGCGCCGGCAGGTCTACGATCTCTCCCGCGCGCTGGGCCGCACGCCCGGACTCGCGCGTGGTGTCGGCCATGCCGCGCTCGTCGGCAACAATCCACCGCGACGTGTCGGCGAGCACGTAGATCGAGTCGGCGCGCACCACCCGATTCCCCGTTAGGCGCGTGCCTTCTGTCGCCGAGGCGCGCACGGCGACCCGCGGACCGTTGAAGATGTTCTCGCGTGAGCCGATAGTCTCGGCTCCGCGTATCACGGTGCTTCGGGTATCCCCAGTCCGACGGCTCGATGGGGTTCGCCCAGAGGTAGACGGCGGTGGAATCTTCGGTGAACCGGTTGTACGAGATGTCGTTGTTCTGCCCGTGCTCGATCGCGATCCCGACGCGGTTTCGCCGGAAGTCGTTGCCGATGATTTTCGAGTCGTAGCTGTAGCCGCCCCACAAGCCGTGATCGGAGCCCTCGATCAGGTTGTTGATGAACGTGTTACGGCTGAACGTCGCTTCCATGCCGTTCGTGGGCGCGAAACTGAAATCGTTCCCGTAGAACAGATTGTCGTTCGCGCCGCCCTCGCCGGTGTCCATGGTGCTCTGGCCGGCCCAGAGGAAGAGGCCATCGCCGCTGTGCGTCATGGAGTTGTACGCGACGACGTTGCGGCAGCTCTGCTCGTAGACGAGCAAGGCGGCCGAGTCCTGGCCGCGCCGGTAGAAGCCGTGGCTGTAGCCGCGCACGTTGTAGTCGGCGTGGTTGTGCGCGATGAGGTTGTCGCTCGACCGATAGAGACCGAACCCGATTCCGGAGTTGAACGAGACGACGTTGTTCCAGAGACGGAGGCTGTCGCTGCGCACGAGCAGGAAGCCGTTCATGCCGTGCTCCGCGCGATTGCCGCGAATCTCGCCGCCGCGCACGTCCACGAGATACGCGGCGGCGCCGAAGCGCAGCCACTCGTCCTTCTCGTTATGGTGGAACGAGAGCCAGTCGGCGATGCTCTCGTGCTCGATGAGGCTGAACAACCGTGGTTTCCAGTTGTCGCCCAGGTCGTTGTCGGTCAGCGTGAGGTTGCGCGTGCCGCGCGCGAGGATGCCGACCTTGTAGCCGCGCACGCGCGCGTGCTGGATGCGCACGTTCGCGCCGCCGTCGACGCGGATCCCGACGCCGGCGCCCGCGTCGGGGTCGGCGTTAGGCGGCGCGCCGTCGAGCGTCGCGCCCGCGAAGTCGACGGTGATGTCGGTGCCGCGGATGGTGACCGCGGCGTCGTCGAGCGCCCTGGGCGCGGACAGCCGATACACCTTGGGCGCGATGCGCACCGACCTCGTGATGACGAGCCCCGGCCGGAGCTCGATGGTCGGCAGCTGGGCGGCGAGATGCTGGCCGAGCATCGCCCACATCGCGGCGCCGACGACGGCAGCTCTGAGTGATCTCATGGCGCCAAGCTACGGAATCGCGTGCGGTTCGGGAGACGGGCTGGCTCCTCAGACGACAAGAGGAACGGATGCAGCGAATCGAACGGATGGACTCCATGGTCGTCCCGAGGAGCCGCCAGAGCCTGTCCCTGAGGAGCGCAACGTCGAAGGGATGGGACCTGCTGTGCCTCACCCCGACCGACGGGCGCTAAATTGCCCGGCAGCACGCCACGCATCACTGGAGTCCAATGGCCCCCAACCCGCTCGTCAGACTACGCAAGGTGTGTCTCGCCCTGCCCGAGGCACACGAAGTCGAGGCGTGGGGGGAACCGACGTTTCGCATCCGAAACAAGCTGTTCGCCATGTACGCCCACGCCGAGAACCACCATGGCGGCGGACAGGCGGCCGTGTGGTGCAAGGCCGCGCCCGGCAACCAGGCCGCCATGGTGCAGGCTGACCCCGACCGCTTTTTCGTCCCGCCCTACGTGGGCTCCAGCGGCTGGATCGGCATTCGCCTCGACGCGCAACACCGACTGGAAGGAGCTGGCCGAGCTCATGCACGACGCCTACCGGCTCGTCGCGCCAAAGCGGTTCCTCGCCGCCCTGGACGCGCGGTGACGCACGCCGCAAAACGGGCTGCGACGCCAGCGCCCGACACTCGTCTATTGAATACGCGCCCGCGCACGCCAATACATATGCGCGTCAACTTCAATTCATTCAGGAGGAGGTTGTTGTGGACGACAAGCAGCTCGCAAAGCTGATCCGAAAGAACCTCGCGAAAGTCGAGAAAGCCGCGAACGCAAAGCAGAAGCGCACGTACGACCCGACCCTGGCCGCGACCCGTGGCACCACGAGCGAGGACGGCGATGTGGAAGTGGAGCGCGAGCAGTTCTTCAAGGAGATGAAGCGCCGCGAGTTCTAGCCTCCCGGCCGCACCCCGGGCCGAACCCTCACGTTCCGGATGCACCCACGCACCGAAGAGCTGCTGCGCCACCTCGACGCCAATCGCGTCGTGCTCCGCGCAGCAGTCGACTGATGTCCCCCCTTCGCTGCGCGAGACGCGCCCCGCTCCCGATCGCTGGTCCGTCGCCGAGGTGCTCGAGCACCTGGCGCGAGTCGAGGAGCAGCTCACGCGTCTCCTGACGGCGAAGCTATCCGAGGCGCGCGCTGCCGGCACTCTGGGTCCCGAGTCCAACAGCGATCCGGTCATCGACGCACGCGCCCACCGCATTGTTCTCGACCGGCGCACTCGCGTCACTGCCGGCGACCGCGTCCTCCCGCGCGGAGAGCTCGACTCCGCCGCTGCACTCGCGAAACTCGAAACCGCGCGCGACAAGCTGCGCGAGCTACTCATTGCGCACGACGGCGTGAGCGATCGCCGCGGTGTCGCACCCGCATCCGGTTCTCGGACCGATCGACGGATACCAGTGGTTCGCGTTCGTGGGCTCTCACGAGGCACGACACGCCGCCCAGATCCGTGAGGTCGGAGAAGCAGCGCGAAACGCCTGACTCGGCGGCTGCACGCTGGGCACATCTGCCGACGGCTGCATGCTGCGGCCGCACGCTGCCCGCTGCTGCTAATACTCGCCCGGTCACCCACGCGCTGCTCGCTGCACGCAGCGGCAACCAGCGTCACCCAGCAACCAGCACGACCACCCAGCCACCAGCGCTGTCCGACGGCCACTCCGACCTTGGACAGTCACTCTGGACGTTGATTGGCTCTGGCCCCCGCAACGCACCAACCCGATTGTCGTCGAATTGGCCCCAGCCCCGTCTCCGCGGCTGTCGGCGCCGTCCCCACGATCGGAGGCCACATGCCCTTGGCGTCGTTCGAGACACCGCTGGAATCGACGGCCACCCGCGCCTTCCACGACGGTCCCATCCTGGACTGCGCACCACCCACAACTTCACCGCGACTAGACACCACTGATCCGACGCTCCGCATCCGGGCACACCGCGTCTACCCGGCGTCGCGCGAGGAACTGTTCGCCAGCTGGACGCGACGCACCGCCTGGGACTCCTGGATGCGTCTGCGCTCCCGATCGCGCTCGACGCTGTCGCCATGCCGCGGCGGCGCCTTCCGCCTCGAGCTCGCGGAAGGACCGGCGATACACGTCATCACCGGCGTCGTCCATGACATCCGGCCGGACGAGCTTCTCTCCCTCGGGTGGGTGCATCAGAACACGAACGACCACGGGTCAACGGTCGATGTCACCTTCCAGTCCGCGCACGACGGAACGGCGCTGACGCTCGTCCACCGCGGCATCACCAGCCGGCGCGAAGCGTCGTGGCTCATGCGCCTCTGGTCCGCTGTGCTCGGGCGGCTCGAGACCTACGTCGCCGGCGGAGTGGCGTCGTCCACGCGGTGCGACACGCGGCATGTACGTGTGCAAGCGCGGCCGCCACTGATCGGGCGCGTCGCTTACGTGCACACGGTTCGCCGCGCATCATCCGACGCATGACGAGGCGCCGCGCCCCTGAAGGCATTCCGGTTCTGATCGCCCTCGACACCAAGGCGAGCGGGTCGCTCTCGCGGCAGATCTATCGCGCGCTGCGCGACGGCATTCTGGCGGGCCGACTCACGGGTGGCCTGCGACTCCCGTCCACCCGCGCGCTGGCAATCGACCTCGGCGTGTCGCGCAACACCGTCGTCACGGCGTTCGACCAGCTGCTGGCGGAGGGCTACGTCGAGAGCCGAGTCGGCCGTGGGACACGCGTCAGCCAGACGATGCCGGACCACCTGCTGCACGCGCGCTCGCGGCCGCGCGTCAGGATCGTGACGACCGCTCCGGGGAACTCTGCTCCGGGGAGCGCTCCCTCCGCGCGCGGCGCGTTGCTCGTCGATCACGCGCGTCGCAGGTCGGCGGTGGACGAGGGGACGGTCGCGTTCGCGCCCGGCGTTCCCGCGCTGGACCTGTTTCCCTGGCAGACGTGGAGTCGCCTCGTCGCGAATCGGGCCCGCGAGCTCGGCGCCAGCATCTGGCCGGCTACGCCGATTCGTTAGGCTACCGGCCGCTGCGCGAGGCGGTCGCGCGTTACGTCGCGGTCGCGCGTGGCGTCAACTGCACCGCGGATCAGGTCCTGATCGTCGGCGGGTCGCAACAGGGGATCGATCTCGTCGCCCGCGTCGCCACCGATCCTGGCGACTCGGCGTGGATCGAGGATCCGGGCTACTATGGCGCGTTAGGCGCGTTCGCCGGGGCGGGCTTGCGCGTCACCGGCGTGCCCGTCGACGCGGACGGCATGAGTGTCGCGGCCGGTCGCGTCGGCGCGCCGGCCGCGCGTCTCATGTACGTCACGCCATCGCATCAGTTCCCGCTTGGCGTCACGATGTCGTTGTCGCGACGGCTGGAGCTGCTCGCGGCCGCGGCGGAGATGCAGGCGTGGATCGTCGAGGACGACTACGACAGCGAGTTCCGCTACGTGAGCCGCCCGCTGACGGCATTGCAAGGCCTCGATACCGAGAGGGCGCGTCGTGTACGTCGGCACGTTCAGCAAGGTGATGTTCCCCGCACTGCGCATCGGCTTCGTCATCGCCCCGCAATCGCTGCTGCCAGCGATCACCGCGGCGCGCAAGTTCGCCGGCACGCAACAGGCCGTGCTCGAACAGATGGTGCTCGCCGATTTCATCACCGATGGACACTTCGAGCGACACGTGCGACGCATGCGCGCCGTGTACGCCGAGCGGCAGCAGCGATCTCATCGATGCGCTGCGAGCGGAGTGTGCGGGCGTGCTCGATGCGTCGCCGGCGGGGTCGGGCATGCATCTCGTGGGTTGGCTGCCGCCGGATGCGGATGACGCGGACGTATCGCGCCGAGCAGCCACACGAGGCGTCGATGCGATTGCGTTGTCGGCGTTCGCGGTCGGCCGCGGCGTCGGGCGACCAGGCGTGCTGCTCGGCTACGCGCACGTGAATCGCGCGACGATGTTCGCCGCGGCTCGTGGCCTGGCGGGTGCGATACGAGAGAGTCTCGCACAACGGCCGCGAGCGCTCGCGGGGCGAGCGAGTCGAGGCGCGTCCGACTAGCGATCCGGGGCCAGCCGGGAACGATGCCGCACGCGCCGAATCCACGCTGATGCAGGCGTCGCTGCGCCGGTGCCGGTGGGAACTACGATTGGGCGGATCAACTGCAAAACTGCCGGATACTGCTTTGCATCGACGCTGGCTCATCACCGGGCTCTGAAGTAATAGGAACGGCCGCTCGGGACGCAGGAGTCTCCCGAGCGGCCGTTCCCAAAATTCCCGGCTCGTTGCGCGAGGAGCGGGATCTACCGAGCGGTATCCTGCTTCTTCCGTTTCATCCGCCCAATCGCAGTTCCCACCGGCCCCGGCGCAACGATGCCGGGAATGCAAAGCCGGCCTGTCATTCCGAGCGGAGGCCCGAAGGGCCGCAGTCGAGGAATCGCGATCGTCCCGATAGAGGGCTCCTCTACCCGTATGATCGTCGATTCCTCGACTGCGCCCTGAGCGGCCTCCGCTCGCAATGACAGCCGGCGCGCTCGCTCGGAATGACAACTATCCGGCCGTTTTGCAGTTCATCCGCGCCATCGTAGTTCCCACCGGCCCCGGCGCGATGATGCCCGGTAAATCAAGTGCATCGCGCCATCACGGTTTCCATACCGGCACTCGGCCACTCGTCCACGGCACCCCAGCCGTCTCCGCCTGATCCCCCACGCGCTTGAGATCCTGCTCGACCAGCGTACGCAACCGATCGAGCAGCCCACCGAGCTCCGCGGCCGCGATGTCGTACTGACGCTTCTGCGTTGCCGTCGCGTCCTCCATCGTGTTCGACCACAGACTGTTCGCGATGCCGTTCACGCGGTTGAGCAACGACGGCGGCGTCGGCTCGCTGCGTCGCGCCATCGTCGGATCGCCCGCGAGCGCCATTTGAATGTCGCGCAGCCGCCGTCTCGATGCGCCGCACTTCGGCATCCAGCTTCGTCATCCGCGCTCGGCGTTTCCTGGACGGCGCGCTTGAGCAACTGCACGCGGCTCATTGTTTCATTCGCTACCGCGTTCGCGCCGAGCAATGCGCGTTGCAGCGCGGCCGTCTTCTGCTGGAATGCGACGACCGCCGGCGGAGCGTGGCGTCGTCCCCGAGTCGAGCGGCGCGACCATGAACGACTGCGGATCGCCTATCGCGGTGACGACGCCATCGACGCGCTTGGCGAGCGCCACGGTGTAGCGCCCCGGCGCCACCATCGGCCCCGCGGGACCGCCACCACCGAACGGCGTTTCCTGATCGGGCTCGTCGTTCGCGCCGCCGCCGCCCCACCTCCTCCAGCACCACCGGCGCCGGCGCCGGCGGCCACTGGATTCGGCGTCGGGTACCGCAGGTTCCACGTCACGCGCTGCACGCCCGCCGTCGTCGGACCCGTTAGGCGCCGCACGACACGACCCTCGGCGTCCGTCACCGTCAGGATCATCGCCGGCGCCTCCTCCTGATCCTCCACCTTGAGCGAATCCCATGGCGGATACATCACATCCTGCCCACGACGCGCCGCATCGCGCTCAGCTGCCTGACGACGCGCGCGACGACTGCGCAGCTCGCGGTTGAGGTGATACGTGAACACCGCGCCCGGCGCCGGATTCGGCGTCAGGAAGAACGATGCGCCCTGGAAGCTCGCGCCCGTGCCGCCGAGTGGGCTCGAGAGCACGTACATGGACGCGCGCTTCACCGGGAACAGCGTCGCCTCGCGCGCGACGACCTGGCGGCGTTAGGCCGCGCAGCGGCGAGAGGTCATCGAGGATGTAGAAGCCGCGACCGAACGTCGCGACCACGAGGTCGTCCTCGCGCTTCTGAATCGCCAGGTCGCGCACCTGGATCGTCGGCAGCCCGCCGCGGAGACGCGTCCAGTGCTGGCCGCCGTTCGTCGTCGACGTAGAGACCGAACTCCGTACCAACGAACAGCAGGTTGCGATCGATGTGGTCCTCGATCACGACGTACACCGTCCCTCGCTCGGGGAGATTGCCGGCGATCGACGTCCAGCTCCGTCCGAGGTCGGTGCTCTTGAGCACGTACGGCTTGTAGTCGCCCGACTTGTGATTGTCGAACGATGCGTAGACCGTGTTCGCGTCGTGCTGCGACGGCGTCACGCGCGAGACGAACGTCGTGTCCGGCACGCCCGGGAAGCGACTCGATCTTCCGCCAGCTCTGTCCGCCGTTCTCGCTGATCTGAATCAGTCCGTCATCGGTACCGGCGAACAGCAGGCCGTCCTTCACCGGCGACTCGGCGAGCGTGACGACGCTCCCGTAGAGCGACGTCGACGTGTTCTTCGCGACGGCGTCCACACTCCACACGCGATCCATCATCTTGAGCCGGTTCCGATCGATCTGACGCGACAGATCGGGGCTCACCGCGCTTCCACGACGTGCCGCGATCATCGCTCCGGTACACGCGATCCGACGCGAAGTAGAGCCGGGTGTTCGCGTGCGGGCTGATGATGAGCGGCGAGTCCCAGTGCCAGCGCAGCGGCTCCTCGCCTGGCTCGGACTGTGGCACGATGTTGATCGACTCACCCGTCGCGAGATTGAAGCGCTGCAGGTTGCCGTGCTGCGACTCGGCGTAGACGGTGTTGGGGTCCTTCGGGTCGACGCGCGACTGGAATCCGTCGCCGCCGGCGGTGACGAACCAGTCGGCGTTCGTGATGCCATGCTCGGTGCGCGTGCGCGACGGGCCACCTAACGAGAAGTTGTCCTGCGTGCCGCCGTACACGCGGTAGAACGGAAGCGCGTTGTCGGTGTCCACGTGGTAGAACTGCGTGACCGGCAGGTTGGCGAAGAACTTGTACGTCTGCCCGCGGTCGAACGACTCGTACAGTCCGCCGTCGCATCCGATGAGCAGGTGCTCGGTCTCGTCGGGGTCGATCCACACGACGTGATTGTCCACGTGCTTGTTGCGCTCGCCGAGTCGGCGAAAGTTCCTGCCGCCGTCGTCGGTGATCATCGTCTGCACGTCGACGGCATACACGCGATCGACGTTCACCGGATCGGGGAAGATCTCGTTGTAGTACAAGCCACCCGCCTGGTAGCCGCTCATGCGCTCCCAGTTCACGCCACCGTCGCGCGAGCGAAAGAATCCGCCGCGTGCGTTCGCGGCTTCCGCGATCGCGTACACGACGTCCGGATTCGCCGGCGCGACAGCGAGACCGATGCGCCCGAGATCTTCCGTCGGAAGACCTGTCTGCGACTTCTTCCACGTCGCGCCGGCGTCGGTCGACCGCCAGAGTCCCGACTGCGGGCCACCGGCGATGTAGCCCCACTGTCGGCGGAAACGCTGCCACGTCGTGGCAATGAGCGATGTCGGGATTGCGCGGGTCGAGCACGATGTCGCTCGCGCCGGACCACTCGCCGCCGTCGAGCACCTTCTTCCATGTCTTGCCGCCGTCCGTCGTCTTGAACAGCCCGCGATCGCCACCGCGACTGAAGAGCGGTCCCTGCGCGGCGACGTACACGACGTCGGAGTTTCGCGGATCGATGAGGATCTTGCCAATGTGCTCGGACTGCTTGAGCCCGACGTTCTGCCAGGTGCGTCCGCCGTCGATCGACTTGTAGACGCCGTCGCCGTAGGAAACGGAGCGTTGCGCGTTGTTCTCACCGGTGCCGACCCAGACCACGTTCGGGTTCTTCGGGTCGATGACGACGTTGCCGATCGAGTACGACGCCTGGTTGTCGAAGATCGGCGTCCAGGTGGTGCCGGCGTTCGTGGTCTTCCACACGCCGCCTGACGCGACGGCGACGTACCAGGTGCGCTTGTCGCGCGGATGCACCGCAATGTCCGACAACACGTCCGGACGTGACGGCCGGGCCGATCGATCGGAAGCGCAGGCCGTTGTACGGGGACGGTGGCTCGGAATCCCCGCGCGCTCGTTGCGTGGTGTCGCGCGCGCCGCCCGCGCCGACGCGTGCGGTGTCTCCGCGCGAGGCGCTGTCCCCACGCGCGCTGGGTCGCCGAGCGGCGTCGCGTCGCAGGCTGTCACGCGCCTGACGCGTGGTGTCGCGGACCTGTGCGTGGAGACCGGAGGCAGGAAGAACGACAGCGGCAGCCACCAGCGTGGCCGCGGAAACGACAGACAACCGCATGGAAAGTCCTGGCGAGAGGCGGGAGAAAATTGCGCCAGGAACGTGATGCCGACTAGCGGTTGTCATTCCGAGCGGAGCCGGCAGCGGGAGTCGAGGAATCCTCGGCGTCACGGCAGAGGGGCCCTCTACGGTACGCCGCGATTCCTCGACTGCGTCGCTCGCTCGGATGACATGCCGCGGCTCCGCTCGGCATGACGGCCGTCGTCCCGCCTTCCGCCTTCCGGCCCTTACAACGCCAACGCCGACTTGAAGACCGGCTTGTTCTCCGTCAGCACCTTCGCGACGCCCTTCCACGCGTCGCCGGTGTTCACGTCGCGCTTCCACTCGAGCAGCGACACGCGGAGTCCCGCACGCCGCGCCGTCGTCGAGCGTCTTCTGCAGCGTGTCGCCCGTGCCGAACGGAATGTCCATGAACAGCGCCTTGAGCGGCTTCTTCATCCCGATGAGGTAGTAGCCGCCGTCGAACGACGGACCGATCACCGACATCGGCCTGGTCGAGCCGCGCGTACGCTTCGCCGATCACCGCTTCGGTCACGCCCGGGCAGTCGACGCCGATCAGGATCACGCGGTCCGCGCCCTCCGAGAACGCGCGCTCGAGCGCCGCGAGCATCCGACGGCCGAGGTCGCCGTCGCCCTGCGCGCGGTAGTCGAACAGATCGCCGAACCAGTCGCGCATCGCATCGCCGCTTCCCGTTAGGCGCGTAGGCGATGGTCTTGCGACACCAGTCCACGTGCGACGCCGCGGCCACCGCATGCTCCGCGAGCGTGCGATACGCCGTGAGCGCGACGTCGGGCCCGAGGTCCGCCGCAATGCGCGACTTGACGCGCCCCTTCTCGGGGGCGTTGGCGAAGATGACGAGCGAACGAGACGAAGCGATCACGACGACGGCAGCCGAGTTCGGAGAAGAACGTGCGGTGACCATCCTAACGGCAGGACGACCGAACGCGCACGAGCGTTGCGTCACACGGCGCTATGCCCACTGTTTGTGTGACGCACACGGCATAGCGGCCGCAACCAGCGTCACCCAGCAACAAGCACGACCACCCAGCCACCAGCCGCAGTCCCCGTTCCCGCTACTGTGCGACCTTCCCGTCCAGTTGCTGGATGGTCTTCGTCGACGGCGGCCGCTCCTTCTTGAGTCGCGCCGATACGACCTCCGCCTGCTTCAGCACGCGCAGCACGTTGTCGCCCGCGAGCTTCTTCAGGTCGGCGTCCGTCCAGCCCCGACGCGACAGCTCGGCGAACAGATCCGGGAACTTCGAGACGTCCTCGAGGCCGACCACCAGATCCGTGATGCCGTCGAAGTCGCTGCCGATGCCCACGTGATCCACGCCGGCGACCTTCCGAATGTGCTCGATGTGATCGGCCACCTGGCCTAGCGTCGCCTTGGGCTGCGGGTGCGCCTGCGTCCACGTCGTCCAGCTCACGCGTCGCACCGCGGCGCGTGTCGTTGCCAAGCCGGCGTCGCGCATCCGCGACCGCCGCGGCCTGTGCATCGTCCCACTGCCTTCACCTCCTTCGACACGAACGACGTCACGAACGGCACCATCACCACGCCGCCGTTCTTCGGCAGCCGCGCGAGAATCGAGTCCGGCACGTTTCGCGCGATGATCGACCAGCTCGCGCGATCCCGAGTGCGAGAAGATCACCGGCGCCTCCGTCGCGTCGAGCGCGTCGCTCATCGTCCCCGGCGACACGTGCGAGAGATCCACCAGCATGCCGAGCCGGTTCATCTCGTGCACGACTTCCTTGCCGAAGGTCGTGAGCCCGCCGTGCTTCGGCCGAGTCGAGCGCGGCGTCGGCCCAGTCGAGCGTGACGTTGTGCGTGAGCGTCATGTAGCGTGCGCCGAGATCGTAGTAGACGCGCAGCGCACCTAACGAGTTCTCGATCGCGTGCCCGCCCTCGAGCCCGAGCAGCGAGCCGATCTTGCCGGCCTTGAACGACGACCGCACCGCCGTCCGCCGTGAGCGCCCACTGCAAGCCGCTCCGGATACTTCGCGATCACGCGGCGCGCGATGTCGAACTGCTCGAGCTGCACGCGCGCGTACCCCGAATCCTTGATCTCGCCGGGGATGTAGATCGACCAGAACTGCGCGCCGACCATCCCCTTCTTCAGCCGCGCGAGATCGGTATGCCCCGGCGCCGTTCTTGCGAAGGTCGTACGCCTCGACGTCGTGCGGCGCCGTCGTCGCCTCGCGGATCGCCCACGGCAGATCGTTGTGCCCGTCGACGAGCGGCGTCGTGCTCAGCACGCGCCGGGCGCGCGCGATGTCCGCGGCGGATGGCGCGGGTGTGGGTGTCTGCGCGTCGGCGGCGAAAGCGGCGGTCACGAGAAGGGCGGCGGCGAGGAGTCGCATGGTCCAGAAGAAGCGAGAATGTGTCGAGGAGCTACTGCAGTCGCAGGCTGTGCAGCTCGCCAGCCTAACGGTAGCACCCAGCAACGTGAAGCGTCGACCTCCGCCGTTCGGTTCCCCGTTCCCGGCTCCCAGTTCCCGTTCGCGCTGGTCCGATTCCCGATTCCCGCATCATTCCCGCATTCCCGATCCCCCATTCCCTTGCGCCTCCTTCGACCGCTCATTTAGAACTCGTGTCGATGCCCCTGCCAGCAACGATCCGCACACTCGCCATCGTGACGTCGCTCTGCGCCGCGAGCCTGCCGTGAGTCCGAGGGTACGCTACCAGGGCTACGCCGATCGCACAGCCGGCGGTCGGCGACAGCGCACTCGTCGCCGTCTCCTCCTACCTCACGCTCGACTCCACCGGCCCCGTTCGCTACGACAGCGCCGCCGCACAGTACGGTCGAGCGACTCTCGACGCAGTTCGGCGGCATCATGCGACCCGACACGGTCGCGGTCTTCCACCGACAGATGCTCGAGGGCCTCGATTCGCTCGTGCTCGCCATGCGCGTACTACGCGAGCGTGAAACGAGCTGCTCCGCCGAACGCACCATCGACTGCGTCGACGCACGCGACTTCGGCTACATCCTCGGCTCCATGCGCAACGGGGCCCGCATCTACCTCGACGCGCGACGCCGCATGCGCGAGACCATGCGATCGCTCGGCGCGAGCTTCCCGGATCCGCCAGCGGTGTCTCGCGTCCGCACTCGACCCGCGCCCAGCCGCCACGAGCGCCCCGCATCCGTGACCGATCCCGCAGACGACGTCGACGTCGTCATCATCGGCGCGGGCGTGTCCGGCCTCGCCGCCGCGAAACGACTCACCGAAGCAGGCGTGACGCACCACGGTTCTCGAGGCGCGCAATCGCATCGGCGGGCGGATCTACACCACGCGCGACGAGCGCACGCCACTCCCGATCGAGATGGGCGCCGAGTTCGTGCACGGGTCGGCACCCGAGCTCGTCGAGATCGTGCGGGCGTCGAAGCTGGTGGTCGCCGACACCTCGGCGAGCGCTGGCGCTCCGAGCGCGGGAAGCTCACGAACCTCGACGACGAGAATTACTGGCAGCAGCTCGCGCACGTCATGGAGCGGCTCGACCCGAAGCGAACACCCGACCGCTCGTTTCAGGAGTTCCTCGATACGAAGCCCGGTGGGCAGTCGCTCGCGAAGCAGCGCACGCTCGCGCGCGAGTACGTGTCGGGGTTTCACGCCGGCGATCCGGAACGCGATGAGCGAACGCTGGCTCGCAGACGGCGGCATGCCCGCTGACGAGGATGAAGAAGCGTCAGGGACGCGATCCTCGACGGCTACGACCACGTGCCCGCCGGCGCTCGCCACGGCGGGCTTCCGCGTTAGGCTCGCGCACGTCGTGCATGCAGATCGTCTGGGAGCCGGGGAGCCGTCGAGGTCCGCTATCCGTCCCGGCCGGCCGATGGGCTCGCGCACCAACGGTGCGATTCGCGCGCGTTCGGCGATCATCACCGTGCCGCTCGGCGTGCTCCAGCACACGACGGGCGACGACGGTCGTCACGTTCACCCCCGACGTCGCTGACATTCGACGAGCCGCCAGTCAGCTCGCCATGGGGTCGGTCGCCCGCATCACGCTGCTGTTTCGGGAGCCGTTCTGGGAGGCACGAGCAATGCAGCGAAAGACCGGCGGTCGCTCGCTGACCGATCTGTCGTTTCTCCACTCGTCCGACGATGAGGTCCCGGTGTGGTGGACGTCAGCTCCAGTCCGAACGCAGCAACGCTCGTAGGGTGGACCGGCGGGCCGAAGGCCGCGCGGCTCGTCGCGCGCGGACCGGCAGAGGTCGAGGCCCGCGCGATCGCGGCGCTCGCTCGCGTGCTCGGGATGCAACGTCGTCGCGTCGAGTCGCTCGTCGAGGCGTGTTGGTATCACGACTGGCAGCCGATCCGTTCACCCGTGGCGCGTACAGCTATGGCCTGGTCGGCGGAAGCGACTGCGCGAAACACCTCGCCCGGCCGGTCGGACGAAGACGCTGTTCTTCGCCGGCGAGGCCGCCGACGGCGAAGGTCGCACCGGGACCGTGCACGGCGCGATCGGCACCGGCTACCGCGCCGCGGCGGCCGTGCTGCGCCTAACGACGCGCGCGCGTCTCGCGCCCGCGGACGATGATCGGCGAGCATGGAGCCGCCAGTCACACCCGTGTTCCGCGACCGCACCGACGCCGGTCGCATTCTCGCCGGCCGAGCTCGCGGGCTACGCGGGACGCAGCGACGTCATCGTGCTCGCGCTTCCCCGCGGCGGCGTGCCCGTCGCCTACGAGGTCGCCCGCGCGCTCGGCGCGCCGCTCGACGTGTTCCTCGTCCGCAAGCTCGGGCTGCCGGGCCACGAGGAGCTCGCGATGGGCGCCATCGCGAGCGGCGGCATCCGGCTGATCAACGACGACGTCGTCGAGCGCCTACCACGTGACCGACGCGGAGATCGAGACGGTCGCGGTCGCGGAACAGGCGGAGCTGGAGCGCCGCGAGCGCATGTATCACGACAGGCCGATCACTTCCACCACTTCGAGGATCACACGGTCGATTCTCGTGGATGACGGCCTCGCGACCGGCGCCACGATGCGCGTCGCGGTGCTGGCGCTCCGCGAGAAATCACCGACGCGCATCGTGGTCGCCGTGCCCGTTGCCGCACCCGAGACGTGCGACGAATTTCGCAGCGTCGTCGACGACGTCATCTGCGCCGAGACGCCGTACACCGTTCTACGCCGTCGGGATATGGTACGAGGACTTCGCGCAGACGACCGACGAAGAGGTCCACGAGCTGTTGACCGCCGCGCGCGACCACCCGTACGCTGAGCCGTCATAACGAGATGCGTTTCCTCATCATCGGAGCCGGCGGTATCGGGGCGTATTCGGCGGCGAGCTCGCTCGCGCCGGCCACGAGGTCACGATGTTCGCCCGCGGCGCACACCTCGACGCCATGCGAGCGCAACGGCCTCACGGTCCGCGAGCCCGAGGGCGAGTTCGTCGCGCGCGTCGGCGCGACGGACAGTGTCGACGAGCTCCCAGCGCCGACGTCGCCGTCGTCGCGGTGAAGAGCTACTCGCTGCGCCGACGTCACTTCCCGTCGTGCGCACTCGCCGCCGAGCGAGGCGCCGACGTGGTCCCGCTGCTGAACGGAGTCACCGCGGCCGACGAGCTCATCGCCGGTGGCGTGCCACGATCCACACGTGCTCGGCGGACTCGCTCGCGTGAGTGTGGTGCGAACGGAGCCGGGCGTCGTCGAGCGACGGAGCGGTTTCAACAGCATGGTCGTCGGCGAATTGGGCGGCGGGACTGAGCGAGCGCGCGACGGCGATCGCCGACGCCTTGCCAGCGCGCGGGCGTCGACGCCCGCGCGTCGGCCACGATGGACGTGGAGCTCTGGCAGAAGTACGTGTTCATCACCGCCATGGCCGCCGTGTGCGGGCTCGGCTCGCACGTCGATTGGCCCGGTGCGCGAGGCACCCGGCGGCCGTCGCCTCATCCAGCGGGCGGTCACGGAGGTCGTCGATGTCGCGCGCGCTCGTGGAGTCCCGCTTCCCGACGACGAAGCGCCGCGAACCTCCGCGTACATCATCGACACGCTGCCCGCGGCCATGAAGCCGAGCTTTCTGCTCGACCTCGAGAGCGGCGGACCAACGGAGCTCGACACGCTGAGCGGGGCGGTCTCGCGGTTCGCGGCCGAAGCGGGCATCGAGACCCCGGTCCACGAGACGGCGACGGCCGCGCTCGGCGTTAGGCGTTAGCCGACCACGAGTGTGACGGCCGGCGGCCGGCAGTGGCAGTCGAACTGCGTGTACAATGTGATGTTCCTCGCTGTTTCCGGCCAGGACCAGTTACATTCGCGCGGTTCGCTGTGCCGTCTCGCCGACCGGCCGTCCGATCGTGGTCCGTCGCGACTCGTCATCCTCCGGCGCCGCCGCCAGCTCGACTTCCACGGCCCCTAACGCGAGCCGTCACGGCCGACCCACGTCACCTCGCGCTCGTATTCGCGACCGTGCAGGACGCCGCCGTCGTCACGCGATGCCGACGGCCGCATCGTCGACTGCAATCCCGCCGCGGAACGCCTGTTCGGCAGCGCGCGCAGGCACGACGGCCTCACGCGCGTCGACCGAGCTCGCCGGAACGATCGATCGCCGCTGACGACGACGCCGCCGACGCCGCTGCGCTGCGGCGATGGCCGGTGGGAGGGTGAGATCGCCTTCGTGAGTCACGACGGCCGACTCGGGCACTCCACGCGACGCTCGTCGCGCAGCGCCAATGACGCCGGGTACGACGACGCTTCGTCGCATCTATCGGGACATCACCGGCAGAAGGCGGTCGAGGAAACGCTCCGCGAGAGCGAGAAGCGACTGCGCTTTGCACTCGAGGGCGCGAACGAAGGGCTCTGGGACTGGAGCATCGACACCGGCGACGTCTACTTCAGCGCGGCCGCCGAGTTGATGCTCGGCTACGAGCCCGGCGAGATGGAGCGTCGAGCCGGGCGGCACGTGGGACCAGAGCCTGCACCCCGACGACATGCCCGCGGTCCAGCGGGCGATCGACGAACACGTCGCCGGCAACACGCCGGCGTACGAGGCCGAGTATCGCTGCCGCACGAAGCAGGGCGGCTGGAAGTGGCTCCTCGGCCGCGGCAAGGTCGTCGAGCGGAACGCCGACGGCTCGCCGCGCCGGATGACCGGCATTCACATCGACATCACCGAGCGCAAGCAGGCCGAGGAAACGCGAGCGCGGCTGACGGCGATTCTCGACGCGACGCCGGACCTCGTCGCGACTTCCGACCGCCGACTTCACGACGCTGTACATGAACCCCGCGGGCCGGCGCATGCTCGGCCTCGACGAACACGAGGATCTGACGGGTCGATGGATCGGCGACGACGTATCCGGCGCATGTCCGCCAGCGAGATGTTCGACGAGGCGATTCCGACGGCGGTACGTGATGGATTCTGGCGTGGAGAGAGCGCGTTCATTGGCGCCGACGGGCGAGAGCACCCCGCGACGCAGATCGTGCTCGCGCATCGGAATCGTCTCGGAAAAATCGAGTACTTCTCGACGGTGCATGCGCGACGACACGGAGCGACTGCGCGCCGAGGCGGTGGTTCGCGAGAGCGAGGAGCGACATCGGCTGCTGTTCGAGGAGAATCCGATCCCGCTCCTCGTCATCGACGCCGAGACGCTGATGTTCCTCGTCGGTGAACGCGTCGGCGGTGCGGCAGTACGGCTACTCGCGCGACGAGTTCGCGCGGATGTCGATCACCGACATCAGGCCGCCGAGGACGCGGCGATCGCACTCTCGCGCGCGGCGGCGCCATCCGAGGTGCGCTCGCAGCGATCGGGCCCCTACCGGCACAGGCGGAAGGATGGCTCGATCGTCATCGTCGACATCGTGTCGCGGGACTTCGTGTTCGCGGGACGCCACGCTCGTCTCGTTCTCGCCATCGACGTCACGGAGCAGCGGCACCTCGAGGATCAGCTCCGCCAGTCACAGAAGATCGAGGCGGTCGGCCAGCTCGCGGGCGGCATCGCGCACGACTTCAACAACCTGCTGACCGTCATCAAGGGCAACGTGGAGCTCGCGCTCCACCAGTTGCCCACGGGCGTGCCGCTGCGCGAATGATCTCGAGCAGGTGGCGCACGCAGCGTCGCGCGCGGCGCTGCTCACGCGGCAGCTGCTCGCGTTCAGCCGCAAGCAGGTGCTCACGCCGGCGGTGCTCGATCTCAACGAGGTCGTCGCCGAGGCGGAGCGGATGCTGCGCCGCGTGATCGGCGAGGACATCACGTTCGTCACGCAGCTCGCGCCGACGGTCTCGCGCGTGACCGCGGACCGTGGGCAGATCGAGCAGGTGCTCGTGAATCTCGTCGTGAACGCGCGCGACGCGATGCCCGACGGGTGGCGTGCTCACGGTCGCGACGGCGCGACGTGACCGTGTCGTGCCGCGGACGCGCGGCACGCGGTATCGTCCCCGGTCCGTACGTGACGCTTCGCGTCGAGCGACACGGGCGTCGGCATGGACGACACGACGCGGTCGCGCATCTTCGAGCCGTTCTTCACGACGAAGCCGGTCGGGCACGGCACCGGACTCGGCCTCGCGACCGTGTATGGCGTCGTGCATCAGTCCGGCGGCTTCGTCACCGTGGACAGCACGCCGCGGTGTCGGGTCGACGTTCACCGTCTTCTCTGCCGCGCACGTGCGCATGTCGAGAACCCGACCGGCGGCACCGGTCCGGATGCGGTATCGAGCGCGGGCTCGGAGACGATTCTGCTCGTCGAGGATGAGGACGAAGTGCGCACGGTCGCGCGACGCGTGCTCGTGGAGGCGGGATACACGGTGCTCGAGGCGGCGAACGCCGCGGAGGCGATCGAGGTGTTCGATCGCTCGCCGGGCGCGATGGCGATGCTCGTGTCGGATGTCGTGATGCCCGGACTCAATGGGCACGAGCTCAGTCAAATGCTGCGGCTCCGCGCGCCGCGGCTGCCGACGCTGTTCGTGTCGGGATACAGCTTCGATGCGCGCGGTGAGTCGTCGGGATTCGACGACGAGAGCTTCCTCGCGAAGCCGTACGATCCGGCGGAGCTCGCGCGCCGGGTGCGCTCGATCTCGATGCGACCGCGTGCGGCGAGCGAGCCGCTGACGAGCGTGTAACGGCCGATGACCGTAAAGTGTTAGACGCAACAAATATTTGCAGTCGGCGGACTGGGCCGTATAGCTTCGCCGCACTCTCAGCACAGGAGCACGGAATGGCCGACTCCGGCTTCCCGACACGCGACCTCGGCGCCTAACGCCAGCATCGACGGCGACATCGCGGTGCTCCTCGATCGCGTGTGCGCCAGTCTGCCGCACGACTACACGAAGCAACTCGTCCGCGACGTCGTTCGACTGAAGCTCGGGCTGGGATTCGAGGGCGACGTGCGCGACTACCTCAAGCGACGCAGCGGCGAGTATCGCCGCGGTGCGGCGGTCGTCGAGGAACAGCGACGAAGTAGCGCTCCGCCAGCGCGATTACTCCGTCCGAGTGCCGTCGCCGGATCGGCTCGGCTCGCGTACGTCGCCGGCACCCACGTCGCGACGAGCGCCGTCAGCGACCAGCACCGCGGACACGGCGATGAACGTCAGCGGATCCTTCGACGCGACGCCGAAGAGCAGCGTCTGCATGAGCCGCGTCGCGAGCGAGCGCACCGACCGTGCCGATCACGAGCCCGAACGACTACCAGCCGCAGGCCATTCCGAACGACGAGCCACCGCACGTCGTTCGCCTGCGCACCGAGCGCGAGCCGGATCCCCATCTCCCGCACTCGGCGACGCGCCATCTGCGCCATCACGCCGTAGACGCCGACGACGGCCAGCGCCAGTCCGACGCTCGCGAATAGCAGCAGCAGCGTCGTGAGGAAGCGCTCGCGCGCGAGCGACTGCGCGCGCACTTCGTTCATGGTCACGGATGGACTCGAGCGCGAGCGACCGGTCCAGCTCCGCGACCGTGCGGCGGATCGCCGGACCTAACGACGCGGGATCGCCGGCGGTTCGCAGCACCATGAACATACCGTTCGTCGGCGACTGCGCGAGCGGCTCGAACACCTCGATCTGCGGCTCGAGGCTGAGCTTCGTCTGATGCTGGCTCTTCACGACACCGACGATCGTGTTCCACGTCGACGTGGAGTCCGGGTCCTTGTCGAACGTGATCCGCTTGCCGATCGGATCCTGTCCCTTGAAGTGCTTCTTCGCGAATGCCTCGTTGATGACCACGACCTGCGGGCCGTTCGCGCGGTCGTCGGCCGTGAACGCTCGCCCGGCGAGCACCGGCGTCTTCATCGACCTTGAAGATAGTCCGGCGTCACGCGGCGATGCAGCGACCTCGCTCCCGTACGTGCCCGCCGGCCAGCCCTGCGACGGTGAAGTCGCTCGTAGTAGCCCGAGTTGTCGAGCGAGAGCTGCGAGACGCCGCCGACCCCCTGTACGCCCGGAATGCCGCGCAGCCGCTCCTCCAGCCGCGTGAAGAACGAGAGGACCTTCTCGCCGGTGTCGTACCGCGCGCCCGGGAAGCACGAGCTTGGCGGCGAGAACGCCATTCGGGTCGAAGCCCGGATCGACGTGCTCCAGGCGGAGCAGGCTTCGCACGAGCAGACCGGCGCCGACGCTCAGCATGAGCGCGAGCGCGACCTCACCGATGACGAGACGCTCGCCCCACCGCCGGATCCGGCGACTCTCGCTGCCGCCTCGGCCACCTTCCTTGAGGGCGTCGAGCGGAAGGCGTCGGCTCGACCACAGCGCCGGCGCTATCCCGAACAGCAGGCCGCTCACCGTCGTGATGGCGAGCACGTAGGCGAGCACGACCCAGTCGAACTCGAACCGGGAGACGCGCAGCATGCCGGCGGGCTGCATGGCCTGGAGCGCCCGCGTGCCCCACCAGCCTAACGCCACGCCGGCTGCGCCACCGACCACGGACGTGACGAGGCTCTCGGTCAGGGCCTGCCTGACGAGCCGTCGCCGGCCCGCACCAAGGGCGAGTCGCAGCGCGGCCTCGCGCTCCCGTCCCGCCGCCTTCACCAGCATCAGGTTGCCGACGTTCGCGCAGGCGATGAGCAGCAGCAGCCCGACGGCGCCGAGCAGGACGAGCAGCGGCAGCCGCGTGTCGCCGATGAGGAACTCGTGCAGTGGCGTCATCCCCGCGCCCATGGCTTTGTTGGTCTGCGGATAGTCGCGCTGCAATCGCTTCACGACGGCCTGCAGCTGTGCGTCGGCCGTCTCCTGCGTCACGCCCGGCTTCAGGCGTGCAACCACGCTCACCCAGTGGGCGCGACGGAAGAACACCTGCTGTCGATTGTTCGGATTCCACCGCCACGGCTGCCAGAGATCGACCTCCGTCGTTCGGGTACGCGAAGCGAGGCGGGCATGACGCCGACCACCTGCACGGGGCTCCCATCGAGCTGGATCGTTCGGCCGATCACGCGCGGGTCGCTGCCGAACCGGTCGCGCCAGAGCCGATGGGACAGCACGGCGACGCTCTGGTCGGTGCGCCACGTCTCGGCGTCCGGTGAATGTCCTGCCTAACGCCGCGCGGGCGCCGAGCACCGAGAAGAAGTTGCCCGTGCCGAAGGCCGGCTTGACGATCGTCGGCTCACCACCGTCCGAGAGCGTCGACGCGCCGAACGCGTCGGCGTAGCCCATGACGTCCGCGAAGGACGCAACCTGCTCCTTCCAGTCGAACATGTTGGCCGGGGCGGCCACCTCCTTGTACCACCCCTTCTCCGGGTTTTCCTCCCACAGCATGTAGAGCTGCTCGGGGTTCGGGAACGGGAGCGGCCGCAGGATGACGGCATTCACCGCCGAGAAGATGGCGGTGTTCGCACCGACGCCGAGTGCGAGCGTGAGTATCGCGGCCGCCGCGAGCGCCGGCGTGCGACGCATGGTTCGCAGTGTGTATCGCGTGTCGGCGACGAGCTCCTCGACGGGGCGCGCCGCGTAGACGTCGTGGTGCGCCTCGCGCGTCTGCGTCAGCCCACCGAACTGCACCAGCGCGTGTCGCCGCGCCTCTGCTCGGCTCATGCCGAGGCGAACGTTCTTTTCCGTTTCCTGCTCGATGATGAAACTCGATCTCGTCGTTCAACGCCTTCTCGGCCGCGCGGGGAAACAGCAGTGCGCGTAGCCGAGCGGTGAATGCCCTTGATGGCGGCCATGGTGGCTCCGGGAGGCGAGCCCGCGGTCCACCGCTGGCGCGACCTCGTAAAATGTCGTGCTCGTTAGGTGGTCTGGAGGATGAACTCGACGGCTTCCACGTAGCGGCGCCAGTTCGCGGCTTCGGTGCCGACCGCGCGTCGTCCGGCGGCGGTCAGGCGATAGTACTTCGCGCGCCGGTTGTTCTCCGTCGTCCGCCATTCGCTGTCTATCCAGCCCTTCTGCTCCAGCCGCTGGAATGCCGGATAGAGCGATCCCTGGTTCGCGTCGAGCACGCCGCGCGACATCTGCTGGATACGCTGCCCGATCCCCCACCCGTGCATGGGCTCGAGGGTGAGCGTCTTGAGGATCAGCAGGTCGAGCGTACCACGAAGGACATCACTGGAGGGAGGCTGCTGCATGCGCCGGACGGGTAGAGGACGCGCTACTCTTGTCGGATTCCAAGAGAAGAGTGCGAAGTCTTCTGTCGGAAGTCAAGAGGAGCATGTCCGTGCCAGGGGAGCACGACGTCCGATCACAAAAAACAAAGAGCAGACAGGATTGCACGATTGACAGGATTGGACGGCGTTGCATTCGGGCTGGCTTACGCAACGAGCCGGGAATGAGGGGAACAGCCGCTCGGACGCCACTCTCTCCGAGATGTGTCCACATTCGTTAGGCCGGCCGAGTCGCCGCTCGATATGTAGGCGGTCTGTTAATCCTGTCCATCCTGTCAATCCTGTCTCTGTTGCTGTCTGCTTTTTTCTTTTGGCTCAGCGGGTGTATCAGGGGCCTTCGGTGATACCATCCTAGCCGTCGGCAACGATCACGTTCGAGAAGATCCTCGCGATGCTCGGGATGACACCGCTGATGGCTCGTTAGCCACCCACACGCGATAGCGAACGCAGCTGACCGATCTCGGGGTGGCTCGCCTCCGAGCCATCGGCGTCGGAGCTCATGACACGACGCACCGACGACAGGTGCTCGATGAACCAGCGTCCACGTGGCGAGCCGAGGTCGTCGTAGCGAATGCGGCGGCTGCCGGAGCTCGCGTGGATGATCCGGCCATTGCCCGCATACATGGCCACGTGGCCCGCGCGCCCACGCTTCGTGTGGAAGAACAGCAGGTCACCGACGCGCAGCGAATCCGCGCCGATGGCTACGGCACGCCCCGCCGTCGCCTGCTCTCGCGCTGTTCGCGGCAGCGCGATGCCGTGGCGCGAGAAGACATATCGCACGAACCCCGAGCAGTCGAACGCACCTGGCTTCACTCCGCCGAGGCGGTACCGTGTTCCGAGGTATCGCGCCGCGGTTGCGGCGATCCCTTTCGAGGACCCTGGCACGGTGACGCTCGCGGTCGCGTCCGTGGTCGCGACGGTGGATGCGCGAGCGCTGTCGGGCGTCGCGCTCACGAACATGATCAAATTGACCGAAACGGCGGACACAATGGACACCATGGACTGCCTCCGGTTGTCTGGCGCCCGCTACTAAGGCACTCGGCGCACCGGAAGAATTCGCCCTTTGGCACAGCGATGCGTGCAGGAACGTGTGGCATGTCGGTCGATCGCAGCGCGGCCGCAACACGCCGCGATGGACGCGCGCGGCGTACATCACACACGCAAGTGGCTATGCACTACTGACCACTTTCGCGACAGCATCGATAGCGCTACGGCGGATACCGCTGCAGGTACTGGAGATCATCCGCGTCCTTGCGCACGACGTAGATCGAGCGCGTTCCGAAGCCGACGATCCGCCAGTCGTTAGGCACGTCGACAGAGAACGCAGGCGCGCCTCGCGCGCGACGCAGACGGACCCGGAAACCGGAATACTGTCTCCCGAGGAGCGCCAGAGCCTGCCCTGAGGAGCGCAGCGACAAAGGGACCTTCTGTGATGCTCTTGTGGCCCGACTGGCTACGATAATGTCACGGAAGATCCCTCTGCCGCTGCGCTCGGGATGACAAACGCTGCCGCTCGGCATGACACTTGTCGCGAGAGCGCCTAGAGATGAGGCATCATCAATCCGAACGCATCGATGTAAGCGGATCGATGCGCGTCGCGCGGCGTGCCGGGATGTAACTCGCCAGCAGGGCGACGACCGTCAGGAGCAATGCGACCGCACCGTACGTCAGCGGGTCGGTGACACGAACCCCGTACACCACGTTCGTCATGAGCCGCGTCACCAGCAATGCGCCGATCAACCCCGCGACGACACCGGCCATCACCACGCGCATCCCCTGCCCGATGATGAGCCTAACGACGTTCCGCGGCGTGGCGCCGAGCGCCATCCGCACACCGATCTCGTGCGTGCGGCGTGATACGGCGTAGCTGATCACGCCGTAGATCCCCACCGCCGCGAGCACCAGCGCGACCGCCGCGAACGTCGCGAGCAGCACGAGCGTGAACCGCGGCCGCGCATTCGCGCCCGACACCACATCGTCCATGGTCTGCACCGCCGTCACCGGGACCGCCCGGTCCAGCGATCCGATCACATCACGAACCGCCGGCGCGAGCGCGGCCGGGTTGCACCGGCTGCTCGTTGGGCACGACGCGCGCGCGACGAGCGTCATGTAGGCCACGTGCCCGCCGTCGCTCTCGAGATACTGTCGATCCTGCAGGTACGGCAGAAACACTTCCTCGCTGGCCGGAGACGCCCAGTCAGCCTGCACTCCATTCTTCACGACGCCCACGACTGTCATCCACTGCGGCTGGCCGGTGCCGGGATCGAGCGCGATCCGCTTCCCGATCGCGTCCTCGTTAGGCCAGTAGCGACGCGCGAGGAAGTCGTTGACCACCACCACCGCTGGCGCACCAAGCCGATCCGCCTCGGTGACGTCGCGCCCGCGCAGGATCGGCAGCCGCATGGTCTGGAAGTAGCCTGGAAACACGGCACGATAGGCGGCCCTCGGAACGTCCCCGGGCTGCGGCCGCGGACGTCCGTCCACGATGAACTGAAGCCCCCAGATGTCCCCAGCGATCGGCACGTGATTGATCAGGCTTGCGGACTCCACGCCCGGCAACTGACGCACGCGCTCCAGCGCCGTCGTGTAGAACGTCAGCCGACTTCCCGGCGCCGCCTCCGCGGTTCCCTTGAGCGATATCTCCGCCGACAGCACGCCGTGTGGGTCGAACCCGGGATCGATCGCCCGCAGCGCGACGAAACTGCGAATCGCCAGGCCGGCGCCGGTGAGCAGCATGAGCGCAAGCGCGATCTCCGATCCCACGAGCACGCTACGCACTCGACCGCGCTTCCCGCTCTCGGTCGATCCTCGCGCGCCGTCCCGCAACGCCTCGGACATCTCGCTTCGAGACACTCGTAAGGCAGGGAGCAAGCCGAAACCCAGCCCCGTGAGCAGCGATACCACGACCGTGAACGCGAGCACCCACGGATCGAGCGAGATGCCCGCCGCGCGCGGGACGCTGTTGCCCGCGAGCGCGACGAGCGCCTGTAGCCCGCCGCGTGCGAGCATCACGCCGATGGCCCCACCGACAAACGCCAGCACCACGCTCTCGGTCAGTAGCTGTCGCAGGAGACGTCCGCGACTCGCCCCGAGCGCGAGACGAACGGTCATCTCGCGATGCCGCGCCGTCGCGCGCGCCAGCAGCATGTGCGCGACGTTCGCACACGCGATGAGCAGCACGAACCCCACGGCACCGAGCAGCACCAGAAGTGCCGAGCGGACGTTGCCGACGACCATGGTGTCGAGCGGCGTGACGGTCACGTCGCGGTTCGTCCCGGGAAACGCCTTCTCGAGGTTCGCCGTGATAGTCGCCATCTGCGCCCGCGCCGCGCCGAGCGATGTGCCGGGCGCCAACCGCGCGAAGATGCGCAGGCTCTGTCCCTGTCGGCTGGACGCTCGCTCGCCTAACGCGAGCGGCGCCCACATCTGCACGCCGGTCGCCCAGAACATCGGGAAGTCGAAACCGCGCGGCATCACGCCGACGACCGTATAGGACGTCCCGTCGACGAGGAGCTGTTGGCCCAGGACGTCGCGCCGCCCGGCGAACCGCCGCTGCCAGTACCCCCACGACAACACGACCGGCAACTCTCCACTCGGCGCATCGTCTTCCGGCCGCAGCAGCCGTCCGATCAGCGGGCGAACGCCGGTCATCGCGAGGACATCCGAGGTGACCTGAAGACCCTGCACGCGCTCCGGCGCATCGCCGCTGACGTTGCCGCTCCAGTACTGCGCGGCACCCATCGTCGAGAACACCGTGTTCTGTCGCTTCCAGTCGAGGTAGTTGGCCGGCGCGACCGGATCCCGCGTGTCGTGCAGGACCGCGACGAGTGCGTCGGGGTCGGTGTACGGCAGCGGTCGTAACAGGACGCCATTGACGACACTGAAGATCGCCGTGGTTGCGCCGATCCCGAGCGCCAGCGCGATCACCGCGACAACGGTAAAGGCGGGCCGCCGGATCAGCGTGCGCACCGCGTACCGCACGTCGAGCAGTGTCGTCTCGAGCAGCGCACCCGAGCGAACCTCGCGCACGTCGTCCTTCACGCGCTCGAGCCGCCCGAGCTCCACGAGCGCGGCGCGACGCGCGTCCTCCGCGCTCATGCCGGCGCGCATCTTCTCCGCCGCGAGGAGATCGGTGTATGCGCGCAGTTCCTCGTCGAGATCGTGCTCGACGCCGGACTTCGAGAACAGATTGCGTCCGAGGCTCTTCGCCCGTGACGATAGTCGGCTGAGCGGTGACATCGCTCCGGCTCCGCGTGTGGTTGGTGTGTCGTTAGGTGGCCTGGAGCGCATACGCGATCGCGACCGCGATGCGCTTCCACTCGCCCGTCTCGGCGTCGAGCTGTCGCCGCCCGGCGGCCGTGAGGCGGTAGTACTTGGCGCGCCGGTTGTTCTCCGAGGTGCCCCACGAGGCACTCAGCCAGCCCGCTTCTTCCATCCGGTGCAATGATGGGAAGAGCGATCCCGGTTTGACCTGGAACGTGCCGCGCGTGATCTGCTCGACCCGTCGGGCGACGCCGAGCCCATGCAGCTCACCGAGGGCGAGCGACTTGAGGATCAGCAGGTCGAGCGTGCCCTGGAGGAGGTTGGTGCGCGTGTCGGTCATCCGATGTTCCTATAGACATTCGATATAAAGCGATCGTGACTCCCCTATCGAATGTCTATATGACACCGCGAGTCTGGCAAGCGTTGCGTGACCTGTGATCTGGTCTCATCGCGCCGGGCCGGTGGGAACTACGATTGGGCGGATGAACTGCAAACGGCCGGACGTCATTCCGAGCGGAGGCCGCAGGCCGCAGTCGAGCGCATCGCGGTATCGCGAGGATCTCGACCGCGCCGCTCGCTCGAATACGCCGCATCGGCGGCCGGGGGAACTGCGATTTCGCGGATGAAACGGAAGAATCAGGATACTGCTCGGTAGATGTCCGGCTCCGCTCGCAACGAGCCGTGAATTCTTGGGAACGGCCGCTCGGGACGCACTGCGTGTCCCGAGCGGCCGTTCCCATTATTTCAGAGTCCGGCGAGAGCCAGCGTCGATGCAAAGCCGTATCCGGCCGTTTTCCGTGTCATCCGCGAAATCGTAGTTCCCACCGGCCCCGCGCAACGATGCCGGGAATGCAAAGCCGTATCCGGCCGTTTCGCAGTGCAGATCCGCCAGATCGCTGTTCCGACGGGCCCCGGCGCGATGAGACCAGACTTGGCGTATCGTTCTCCACACAATCGTCTCACAGGAAATTCGACGCCCATGGCGCCATCCCCAACACCGATCGTGCGCGTCGCGATCGCTCAAGACGAAGTCGCCGCCGACCTCGAGCGCGGTCTCGACCTCACCGACGCGCGCGCCGCCGACGCCGCACGCGCGGGCGCGGCGCTCGTCGTTTTCCCCGAGACGTGGCTGCCCGGCTACCCGGCGTGGCTCGACGTCTGCCGCGATGCCGGGCTCTGGGATCACCCGCCCGTGAAGGCCGTCTTTCGTCGGATGGCCGAGCAGAGCGTCGTCGTCGACGGCGACTCGGGACAGGCCCTGGCGGCGATTGCTCGGCGTCACCAGATCGCGATGACTATCGGCGTCGTCGAACGCGTCGAGCGCGGACCGGGCCGCGGCACGCTGTTCAACGCGCTGCTCACGTACGGACCCGACGGATCGCTGCTCAATCACCACCGCAAGCTCGTTCCCACCTACACCGAGCGACTGGTGTGGGGACCCGGCGACGCCGACGGCATTCGTGCCGTGGATGTTCCCGTGCACAGCGGACACGCGCGCGTCGGTGGGCTCGTGTGCTGGGAACACTGGATGCCGCTCGCGCGGCAGGCGCTGCACAACGCTGGCGAAGACATCCACGTCGCCGCCTGGCCGACGGTGAAAGACATGCTGCAGATCGCGAGTCGGCACTACGCGTTCGAGGGACGATGCTTCGTGCTCGCCGCCGGATCGCTGATGCGCGCGTCCGCCCTGCCCCGCGAGCTGGAAGCGCACCCGGAGCTCGTGAAGGACGAACATCAGTTCGTGCTGCGCGGCGGGAGCGCGATCATCGGGCCTGATGGGCACTACGTGAGCGAGCCGGTATTCGACCGCCCCGCGCTCCTGGTCGCCGACCTCGACCTCGGCCTAACGAGAGAAGAGTCGATGGCGCTCGACGTCGCCGGACACTATAGCCGACCGGACGTGTTCGCGTTCGAGGTCAACCGCGGGCAGCGCCGGACGGAGCTGATCGCCGAGCTGACTCGGTCGCCCTGATCCCGCGCGCGCTCGTGACGAACGCGCTCCCGACGTAGGGACGAAGCGCAAGCGGCGAACCTTCGCGCGGTGCGGCATGTCCAAGCTCATGCCCGCACCCAGAGACGACCATGGACACCCTGATCAACGACGTCCGCTTCGCCGTTCGAAGCCTCCTTCGCTCACCGAGCTTCGCGCTCACGGCCGTTCTCGCGCTCGGCCTCGGAATCGGCTCCACCGCCGGCGTGTTCAGTCTCCTCGAGGGCGTGGTGCTCCGGCCACTGCCATTCCGCGAGCCCGAAAGGCTGGTGACGATCTGGGACACGAACCGCGAGAAGTCGCTGACTCACGAGCCGATCTCGCCGGTCACGTTCCACGACTATCGCGGACTGTCCGGCGTGTTTCAGGATGCCGCGGCGTGGTGGCGTCCGCAGCTCAACCTCGCGGACGAGACCGGCGACCCGATTCGCGTCTCCGCTGTGGAAGCGTCGGACAACCTGTTCCACGTGCTCGGTGTCCAGCCCGCGATCGGTCGCGGATTCACGATCCATCCCGGACCTGTTCGGCCCCGAGCACGAGGCGATCATCAGCCACCGGCTCTGGCAGACCCGATTCAGCGGCGATGCCGCCGTCATTGGCCGCGGCGATCCGGCTGAACGGCTTCACGTATACCGTCGTCGGGATCATGCCGCCGGGCTTCGGCTTCCCGGGCGAGACGGACCTCTGGCAGCAGTTGCAGTGGAATCTCCACAACCACAGTCGCGGCGCGCACTTCATGGAGTCCGTCGCGCGCCTGCGACCCGGCGTCACTCCCGAGCGCGCCAACAGCGAGCTCGCCGCGCTCGGCACTCGACTCGGCGACGAGTTCCGCGGGACGAACGCCGGGTGGACGCCGAAGGTCATCGAGCTCGACCGCGAGACCGCGGGCGTGTTCCGTCCAGGACTGTTCGCGCTGTTCGGCGCATCGGCGCTGCTGCTGCTCATCGCCTGCATCAACGTCGCGAACCTGCTGCTCGCGCGCGCGAGCGCGCGTCGGCGCGAGGTCGCGCTGCGCGCCGCCATTGGCGCGAGCCGAGGGCGGCTCGTTAGGCTCTTTCTCACGGAGAGCGTGGTGCTCGCGGTGGCCGGCGCCGTCGTCGGAGTCGCCGTCGCGGTGCTGAGCGTGAAGACGCTGCTGGCCGCGTCTCCCGTGCGCATCCCGCGCGCCGACGCGATCGGCATCGACGCACCCGTGCTCCTCTTCGCGACGCTCATCGCTGCATTGACAGCGCTCGCGTTCGGACTCGTACCGGCGTTCATCATGTCGCGCGCCGAGCTGCAGGATGCGCTCAAGGATGGCAGCAAGGGCAGTGGCGCTCAGGGTCGCACGATGCGGAGCGCGCTCGTGATCGCGGAGGTCGCGCTCGCCGTGATCCTGCTCTCCGGCGCGGGGCTGCTCGTGCGCAGCGTGTCGCGGATGCTTCGTGTGAGCACCGGCGTCGACCCGGCGTTCGTCATCACCGCCGACATGCAGCTGCCTGACGCGGCGTATCCGCGAGTGGCCGCGCGTCGATCAGTTCTACGCGTCGCTCGTGCGCGGGATCGCCAATCGTCCGGGGATCGTCGCGGCCGGCACCACGACGTTCCTGCCGCTCGAACCTGGGTGGCGACTCCCGTACACCGCGGTCGGCGCCGCTCCGGTCCCCACCGGTGATGAACCGACTGGCGCAGGTCCATTCCGCGGACGGGGGCTACTTCGCGGCCATTCGCGCGCCCATCGTACGCGGGCGCACGTTCGATGCGCATGACGACGCGACGGCGAACCCGGTGGTGATCGTGAACGAGACGATCGCGAAGCGACTGTGGCCCGGCGTCGATCCCGATCGGCAAGCGTGTGAGCCTGACGATCCGTCAGATCGGTCCGCTCGCGCGCCGCGTCGTTGCCGGCGACGAGCACGAAGTCGTCGGCGTCGTGCGAGACATTCGGAACACGTCCGTGCGCGACGAGCCTGAACCGGCGATGTACTTCGCGCCGGGCCAGTTCCCTGCTCGCAAGATGTATCTCGTCGTGCGCGGACGCGGCGACGTCGCGCAGCTCACCGCCATCATCCGGAAGAGGTTCGCCGGCTCGACCCGACGCTCCCGTTAGGCGACGTCCAGCCGATGAGCCGGGTGCTCGGCGCAGTCGCCGATCCGCCGCGGTTCGTGATGATGCTGATGACGGCGTTCGCCGTTCTCGCGCTCACGCTCGCGGCCCTCGGGATTTACGGCATGCTCAGCTACGCGGTGAGCCACCGCCGGCGCGAGTTCGGAATCCGCCTCGCCCTCGGCGCTCGGCCGTCGGGCGTGGTTGGGCTCATTCTGCGCGAGGGGCTCACCCTCGTGATCGCGGGCTGTGTCATCGGCGATTGCTGGCATGCTCGCGGCCGGCCGCTCGCTCTCCGGCTTCCTGTTCGAGGTGAAGCCCTGGGACCCGACGACGGTCGCTGGCGTTCTGGCGGTGGTGCTCGTCGTCGCGACACTCGCGTGTCTCATTCCGGGACGTCGGGCATCCGCGGAAGACCCTGCCGGAGCGTTGCGCGCGGACTGACACTCCAGGAATAGCTGTTGTCACGGCTGACTGGCAGCGGACAGATCGATTGGGAATCCATAATATCGTGAACGGCCTCCTGGACTGCGGGGGCCGTTTGCGTGCGTCCGCCCTCATGCCGACCGTGTTTTCGGGTCGCGCACGAACAACGCCGATAGCGGTTCCCACGTGTTTCCCGGGTCGCCATGTGGACAAGTAGGTCGCTCGGTTGGATATTCGAGTCGAGCCGCCGTCAAGAATGAAATGAGTGGGACGAGCCGTACACAGCCATTCCCGTTGCCCCGGGCCTGCCGAACGGCCCCCGCTGTCTACCGGTTCACCTCGGAGCTATTCTTGACGCGCGCGCCTAACGCGCATTGTTCCGCAGGGTATTTCTGAGCGAGCCGCTGCTGGTTTCGCCCGCGAAAGCATTCGAGGCAAATAGATGGCGCAGGAACCTGGTACGGCCGGCGGACTCGAACCTCAAGAAGTTCCGCCGAGTCGAGGATCGGTTGTCGGATATGTCGATGGCGCGGGTGTGCCGTGGCGCGCATACGAGCGCCGGCGACCTGGCCAGCGACCGGCGCTCGTGTTCGAGTCAGCGCAAGCCATTCGACTCGTGCGCGACTTCCCGGAAAACTGGTTCACGCTGCCACGCGCCGCCCTGGAAGCGTTGAGCTGGAGCGTCTAGCCGCTGCGCGGACGGTCCAGCGGTGGGTGGTACACGACGAACCATCGGTTCGTCCCACGCCTCAAACTGCTTTCGAGGAATGGATGTCCAAGGGTCGGCTGGCGCGTCTGCGCCAGCCGACCTTCGTTTTTGGACCAGCTTCCTCGAGAGGACGCGGCACGTGTCAAATTCTTCGATCGTCACCGAGCTGTCGGCCGCGGTGCGCGCGCTGCGACGAGCGCCGCTGGTTTCCGGTTCCGCAATCCTGTGCGTCGCCCTCGGCATCGGGGCAACCGCCGCGATCTCGAGCGCGATCAGTCGCGCACTGCTGCAGCCGCTGCCGTTCCGAAGTCCCGAGCGACTGGTCACCGTGTACCGCACGACGCCGCACTTCGACACCGGGCCGTTCTCGCCGGCGAACTACCTCGACCTGGCGCGCGAAACGCCGTCAGCTCGAAGCGCTCGCCGCCATCACGCCGACGACGAGCCTGTTGCAGCTGACCGACGAGGCGACACAGGTCACCGTGAACCGCGTGACGGGCAACGTGTTCCCCATGCTCGGTCTGCGTGCGCTACGCGGGCGCTTGCTCAACGCCGCTGATGATCAGGCCAATGCGCCACTCGCTCGCCGTGATCGGCGAGGAGCTGTGGCGGGAGCGTTTCGGCGGCGATCCCGCGCTCGTCGGGAAGCCAATTCGTCTCGACGGGCAGGCGTACACCGTCGTCGGGCATCGCGCCTCGCGAGTTCGGCATTCCGCACGGCTCGCAGGTGATTCGCTCGCAGGTGTGGGTCCCCATGCAGTTCTCGCCGAACGAGCTGGCACAGCGCGGCAGCAACTACCTGTATGCGTTAGGCAGGCTGGCTCCCGGCGCGACCCTCCAGTCGGCCCACGCGGAGCTGGTCCGGCTGTTCGACGGCATCGTCGCCGCGAACCCGGAGTTGCGAGGCGAGCAGGTGCGCGCGCTCTCGCTCGTTGGTGAAGGCGTGCGGACGGTGCGCAAACCGCTGATGCTGCTGTTCGGCGCCGTGTGCATGGTGCTGCTCATCGCCGCCACGAACGTCGCCAGCCTGCTGCTCGCGCGATCCGTGCATCGGCGGCGTGAGCTCGCCATCCGTTCGGCGTTAGGCGGCAACCGGCACCAGCTCATGCGACCGGTGCTGAGCGAGAGTCTCGTGATGACGGCTATCGGGCTGCTCCTCGGGCTGGGGTTGGCGTGGGGCGGCGTCCGCACCATCGGCTCGCTCGCCGCCGCTCGTCTCCCTCAGCTCGCGGGGCTCTCGGTGGACTGTCCGCGTGATCGCGTTCGCCATCGCGCTCGCGGTGCTGGTGGCGCTCGTGTGCGGCGGCCTGCCGGCGTGGCGAAGTGCGGCCGTCGATCCGCAGGACGCGCTTCGCGACGGGCGCGGCGGCGGGACGAGCCGGGCTCACCATCGCGTGCTCGGGTCGCTCGTCGTGGCCGAAGTCGCGCTGTCGCTCATGCTGCTGATCGGCGCGGGGCTCGTCCTCAAAGGGTTCTCGCAGCTGCTCTCGAAAGACCCCGGGTTCGACCCGAACCCGATCCTCACGCTGCAGGCGACCGATCTCGCCCGACCGCTATCCCGACGGCAACACCGTAGAGCGCTTCCTCGAGCCGGCGCTGCAGAAGATTCGCGAGATCCCCGGCGTCGACGCGGCGGCATCGATCTCCCTCATCCCGTACGTCAACTGGGGCTGGAACTTCAACATCCGCTACGAGGGGCAGCCGGGCACCGACCGGACGCGTCTCCCGATGACGGAGAATCGCGTTGCGACCCCCGAGTTCTTCCAGGTCACGAAGCAGCGCCTCATCGCCGGCCGACTCCTCGGCCCCCAGGACGACGGGCGACCGGAATCGCCGGCGGTCGTGGTCGTGAATCAGGCGCTCGTGAAGCGCGATTTCCCCGGTGGCGATCCGATCGGCAAGCGCTTCTACACGGGCGACACCACGTTCGCGACGATTGTGGGCGTCGTCAGCGATATCAGGAATTTCGGACCGATCGAGGACCCGCACGGCGAGGTGTATCGGCCGTTCCGCCAAGCGGGCCAGGGATCTTCGAGCTTCGCCATCATGGTTCGAACGCGCCGCGGCAACCCCGCGGACCTCACCGCGGCGGTTCGCGCCGCCGTGCGATCCGTCGATCAGCAGGTCGCGATCACCGATGTGAAGACGATGCCTGAGGTCATGGCCCTCAGCACGGGAAGCGCGCGCTTCTACCTGATCCTGCTGGCGAGCCTTCGCGTGCGTGGCGCTCGTCCTGGCGGTGTCGGGCATCTATGGAGTGCTGAGCTACGCCGTGGCCCAGCGGACGCGCGAGTTCGGAATCCGCAGCGCCCTCGGCAGCACACCGGCGACAACGCTCGCGCTCGTCACGCGGGAAGGGCTACGCCTCATCGGCATTGGAGTGGCGCTCGGCCTCGCCGGCAGCATGGCCGCGACTCGACTGCTCAGCGCCATGCTCTACGGCGTCAGCCCACTCGACCGAGCCACATGGGCCGCGACTACGGCCGCGCTCATGGTCGTCGGGCTGATTGGCCACGCTCCTACCCGCATTTCGGGCAACGCGCGCGGACCCGTTGCTCGCGATCAGGGCGGACTGATTCTGCGGATCGAGTCGATGACCTCTGGCGCCCATGGAAGAGTCTGTTAACATAGCGACTGTTGCCTATATCACAGATCGGGACGCTGTTTGCATTGCATTTTTGGCGGCCAGCCACGATCCCAAGGTCTTCCAATGAACGATCTGAAAACTGAATACGACTCAACTGAACGCCTTGCACACGAACGCATAGCACGCGAGATCGGCGTGGATGAATCAGTCGTCTCGAGCATCGCTGCGCGTCTCCGTCTCGTGCGAGGTGACCTGTCCGACTCGGGGTTCTTCTCCCTGGTCCGCGACGTGGTGAAAACGAAGATCAGCTTCGCCGAGCGGGATGCGAAGGAAGACCTGTCCGTGGTGAGAATCCGGCCACGAGCAGACTGAGTACTTTTGCTACGATTGGGGTCAGACTCGAGTCTGACCCCAATTACGTAGCAACAGAACGATGAGAATCGAGTCAGGCTCGAGCCTGACTCGTCGAGTCAAGTGCGTCTGCTCCCAGGATCAAGCGGACCGGTCCTTGCTCAACAGTAGAGCAACCTCACCGTGATCCCATGGACCAATCCACTCCCCGCGCATTCTCAGCTCGGTATACGGAACCCAGCGGGCGGCGGTGGCTGGCGGAGGAAGTAGCCCGACTCGAGACCGTCACTCCGGCCGTCGACGGGCCAACGCCTCGTCTGGTCCTGCGATTCACGAGCGAGGACTCCCTCCACGAGCAGCGGTTCACGCGCTGTGGTCCGCTCCGGTGGACGAGCCCGGAGATCATCGAGGCGTTGTTCCTCAGCGCACGTCCGGTCCGTGCCGTGCCCGAGCCGCCTCCACCCGGCGGTCCTCGGCGCCGCGCCACGCGGCGAGACTCGAAGCGAAACGGGCCCCCGGAGTAAGGGGCCCAGGGTTTTGGCCTCATGCGTCCACGGGTTGCCGAGCGATGCAACGAGGCCCCAGGAAGGAGGCCTTAGGAAGGAGGCGGCCTTCGGAGGGCGGACGGCGGAAGGCGCGCGACATTGAATCAGGGCACCAGAACAACCGTATACGGCCGCTCACCCACCGGGATCGTCGCAGTCACGCGTCGTTGTGCCGTCGAGATGACGCTCACGCTGTTGGATCGACCGTTCGCCACGTACAGCGTCGCGCCGTCCGGCGTGAGCGCCACACCCCACGGGCGCTGCCCAACGGGGATGGACGCGACGACGGACCGACCAGTGACGTCGACGACGCTGACCTGATTCGCGCGACCGTTCGCGATGTAGGCGAAGCGACCATCCGGCGAGATGGCGATGCCCGTCGGCTTCGTCGTCCGGTCACCGATCGTGATCGTGGCCGTCACCGAGTCCCGCCGCACGTCGAAGACGTGCACGAGGCCACCGTCCTCCGTACTCACGAGCCCCCACTGCCCGTTAGGCGCGAACACGATGAATCTCGGACGCGCACCGACGTGCATGACGCCGACACGCTGGCCACTCGACGCATCGAGCGCGGTCACCGTCGAGTCGGTCTCCCCGGTGATGTAGACCTTCGTCCCACGCGGCCCAACCAGAATCCCTTCCGGCTCGCGCCCGACGGCGGCGCGGAACCGCATTCGATGTCCCGTGACCGCGACCGCCGTGGCCGAGTCGAGCGCTTCGTTGGAGACGTAGATCGTGCGACCGTCCGGGCTGACCGAGACCTGCTCGGGATCGGCGCCGACCGGGATCGTGTCGACGACGCGACGTGCGGCGATATCGATGACACCAACTGCGTTGTCCTTGCCTAGTGCGACGTACGCACGACGCCCATCCGGGGCGACGGCAAGTCCGCGTGGCCGGGCCCCAACGTCGAAGGTCGCGACGACGGCGTTGCCCTCGATGACGCTCACGGTGTTCCCGCCCTCGTTGCTCACGAGGCCACGCTGCGCACGAGCCGTGGAGGGCGCGGTGCCTAACGCCACCAAGCCCAGCACGCCCACCGCGACGGACGCGCGCCGCGTCGGGATCCGCCGCCTGCGCTCTCGACGCATCACCCACCGCTCGGCCAACACTGCGTCCAGTCCCCACGTGCGTCCAGCGCCGGCGAAGAGGAACGCGAGCATCATGGCCAGCAGCATCACGTGGAACCCTTGTTGCCCTGAGCTCATGTGCTGGACCGCGAGCCCGTATGTGATGACCTGCAGTGCCCCGAATACCGCGCCAACTTCGGTCAGGAGCCCGAACGTGAGGGACAGCCCTACGGCGACTTCACCGAGCGCCGTGAGGTGCGCGTACGCGTGGTTAGGCACGACGGTGCCGAGCAGGAACGCCTTGTATGCCGGGAACGGATTGTCGGCGGCATAGCGTGCGATCAGCTTCGGCATGGTGGCGATCCACCGCGGCGACGCCACCGGTATGGGAATGAAACCCGCGAGCAGCGCGATCGAGATCTTCGTGAGGATACTCTTGAGGAACCAGAGTCCGACGGTGATGCGCAGCAGCGCCAGCCAGCGATCCGGGTGGCGCATGGCGCGCTTCGCGTCCGAGGTTCCGACGTTTACGTGCGCGAGCGCCGTGGACCGCTCGGCGTCATACCAGCTGGCGTCCGCTATGGATGCTTTCATGGGTGGGGCGATAGGGTAACCGGCGGGCGCGATTCGCGGACCGGTCAATCCTTGGCATAGTTGCTGTTGCAAGCGATGTTCCGTGAGCGGCGATTCTCGCGAATACTTGGGGTCGCTATCATCGCGCCGGGACCGGTGGGAACACGATTGGGCGGATCTGTACTGCGAAACTGCCGGATCCGGCTTTGCATTCAGCCTCATTGCGCCGCGGTCGGTGGGAACTACGATTTCGCGGATGAACGCGGAAGAAGCAGGATATCGCTCGGTAGGTCCGGCTCGCTCGCGCAACGGGCCGGGATGTTTCGGGAACGGCCGCTCGGGACGCAGGCGTCTCCCGAGCGGCCGTTCCCATCTCGTATCAGCGTGCGGCGAGAGGCCAGCGTCAATGCAAAGCCGTATCCGGCCGTTTTCCGCGGTGCGATCCGCGCCATCGTAGTTCCCACCGGCCGCGGCGCGATAGTGCCTGAACTCGATAGTGCCTGAACCCGATAGCGCCTAACGCCGAATCGCCCGGAGGCCAGTCGGCCTCCGGGCGATCTCCGCGGCAATCGTCGTACTTAGAAGGCGACCACGCCCTCCAGCATGAATCCGTCGAACTTGGCGCCGTGGCGGATGTCGGTGATCGGGAAGTTGCTGTACGTCTGTTTCACCCACTCGCCCTTCATGAGCAGGATCGGGGTGATGAACCACCCGCCGGCGAGGGCCGCGCGCTCGGCGCTGGCGTCCGACGTGTACCCTTTGAACCGGCCCTCGACCGTGTTGTAGCGGGCGCCGACGTACGCCTTCTCGTTCTTGAGGAACCGGTAGATCACGTCCCCGGCGTACTGGTCGAACGACCGCTTGCCCGTCTCCGTCGTCTGCGCGCCGCTCGCCTGCTCGGCCACGCCGAAGAACTCCAGCCCGCGGTACTTCACGAACGGGTTGATCTGGTAGCTGTGCACCGCGCTGCCGAACGCCGGGTCGAACATGCCCGACATCTTCTGCGCCGCCTCGGTCGCCGCCGTATTCTCGACCACGAGGTAGTAGCGCGAACCGGCACGATCACCGGCGAACAGCGTCTGGTTGGCCGAGCGCGTCTGGCTGAACAGCGATCCCGTTAGGCGGGTCCGCAGGTTGGGCGTCAGCTGGCGGTCGACGCCGACCTTGCCGTAGAACGCGGGCGACCGCTTCGCCGGCGCCGACACCTGGCCGCGGATCTCGCCGCCCGTGATGCCGACCATGCCCAGCAGACCCTTGCCGCGGAGGTACGCCTCGCCGCCGACTTCGGTCGTGAACGGATCGAGGATCAGGTTCCCGACGAACGCGTTGTGCATGGCGTTGCCGTTGTCGGTGCGACGGAAGTGCGAGTCGCCGTAGTTGATCTCGAAGTGCCCGAACTTGAGCGAGACGTAGTCCATCATGCGTCTCGAGCGCCTTCACCTTGATCGGCGAGCCGTCGATGAGCAGGAAGCCGTCCTTGACCCACGTCTCGTTGTGGTGGCGCGAGGACAGGTACGAGGTCAGCGCGACGCGGATCCCCGGCGCGATCTGCGCGTTCAGGTACAGGTTGGCCGTGGCGTTGTTGAAGCCGTTGCCGATCGACATGAGCTGGTTGGCGTCGACCTTCGTGATCGGATCGATCTTCGGGGCGGCGCCCGTCTCATGCGAGAGCCCCTGGAACTGCTGCGTGAAGGCGGCGCCCCAGCTGAGCTGGAAGCCCGTGAACGGCGTCGCGTCGCTCTTCGGCGCCTCGAAGGTGTTGATCCCGCGCTGATCGATCGGGTGGATGTGCTGAATCACCGTCTTGGGCACCAGGCTCGCGACGGTCGTCGCGGCCGCGGCGGAAGAGTCGGGGGTCGCCGGCTTCGCCTCGGACTTCGTGGTGGTCGCCGGGCGGCTGATGGTGTCGGCGGACGCAGTGTTCGGGTTCGCCTGCCCCATGGCTGGAACAGCAGCGAAGAGCGTAGCGCTCAATGCGAGGACAGGGGTGAGTCTCATAATCGTGGTCTCCGGTGAAGTATTCGAGACAGGCAGTCTTTGATTGGTGAACCGATCTCGATCAGTCTCGATCAGTCTTTGAGCAGGAGGTCGAAGCCGACCTTCACGCGCTCGTCGACTTTCATGGTGCCGAGCATCAGCGTGGGTGGCTTGAGGCCCCACTCGGTCATCCTGAGCTCGTGCGTGCCCACCACGTGCAGCATGCCGGACGCGCCCTCGCTCGCGTTCACGGTCATGGAGACCGGCTTCTCCACGCCACCCATCGCGAGCGTGCCGGCGAGCGTCACGCGGACGACGTCCGCCTGCTTCGCGAGATCGTACGACGCGAGCTTGAAGACGATCGTCGGGTTGGTCTTCGCCTTGAGCGCCTTGAGCATGTGCTCGTTCATCGTGCCGTTCTTGCAATCGAGGCGCTCGGTGTTCACGCGGATCTCCACCGCGGTCACCGCTTTCTCGCCGGCGAGGACGGCCGTCGTCGCGCCGGGCACGGACTCGACGTTCGCGTCGAAGGCGGTCGCGCTGCACTCGAACGAGCGCACCGTGGAGCTGCCGCTGATCCAGAGGCGGCTCGCGGGCTGAAGGTCCAGGGCGACCGCGCGCGGTGTCGCCGCCATGACAGCGGGAGCGATGCAGAAGAGGGGGAGTGCTCTGGAAATGCGCCGGCGCATTGTTGATTCTCCGTGAGAAGGAACCCGGTCGCGCAGTGGCCGCGACTCTGGTCTCATATTCGGCTCGGCGGGTCGGCGCATCAGTCGGGAGGATCGCGCCACATGCGTCGGGTTCGTACGCTCGATGCGTCAGGCAAACCCTGAGCGGAGCAGGTGACAGCTACGGCGTGACCTCGCCCGTGGCGTCGCCCAGGGAATGGCGCGCGGGCATCGCCGTTCGCGCCTCGCGTCCGGTCAACTCGTCCGGCCGTACCTTGAGGACAACGGTACGCTCGGGTGTGGGATCCCCGTCACCTAACGCGCTCGGTACGAGCGTACGCAGGTACGCGACCGCCTGCCGGTACGACTCGCGTTCGACCGGAGGTCCGTCGTCACGAAGCACGTAGACGGTGCCGTGCGCGACGACACTCCGCCAGTCGAAAAGCCCGTCGACCTCGTCCACCTCCAGCGCAATCCACGGGGAGTGGGCGAGCGCCGCGAGCTTGGAACCGGGTGCAGTCCGCATGTAGATCGCCCCATCCGGATACACGTAATGGATAGGCTCGATGTCCACGCGCCCGTGGAACGTGTAGGCAATCCGCCCGACGTTATGGCGAGCGAGCAGCTGCTCGACCTCGCGCGGATCGAGCGTACGGAATGTCGGTGTGGGATTTCCCGTCGGCATACGGCGGCCTCGAGATGGCGTGTGATCAGTGCACAAGCGTGTGGCGCTGGGCGTTAGGCAGCAGCAATCACGGCGTGAGCCCCGGCAGGTGCGCCAGGTGCATGGGAGAGCGCGTGTACGATTCGAGCGTCAATACCGTCGATCCGATCACCGGCATGGACGTCTCGATGCGGACCGGGATGCGGCACATGTCATCCGTCAGGTGCAGCCGGATGACGCCATCGCCATGGAACCGACCAGCGTCTCTCACGTGCATCTCGACGATGATCGTGGAGAACGTGCCGGCCTCGGTGCGAATGGTGTCGCGGCCGACGACGCGCACTTCGACCGGGTTGCGCTCCCGATCGTAATGGCGCGCGACGCGATAGACGGTATCAGGAACGAGCGGCAGGGTCCGTATGAAGTAGATGAACGAGAGCTCGTCCAGCGGCGCATTCGTCGGGCTCTCGCCACCGTCGCCACGCGTCGTCTGCCAGCGCTGCGATTCGGGAAACAGCTCGACCTGTTCGTCGCTGCCCGTGAACGCGCGACGCTCCCGCTTCCTGAACCGCAGCGCCGACATCCGTGCGGGATCGAGCCACGAGTCCGCGCGGTCGAGCGCCTTGATGGGCCCGATCCGGGCGCGCACCTCGGACTTGAGCAGATAGGTCGCGACGCCGCGCACGTCTTCCGGCCCCTGGATGGACATCGATCCCTGGCCGACGTGCTTGCTTCCGACGGTCACGCCGTAGTTCAGCCGCTCGCCGATGCTGAACGGCAACTCGACGGTCGTCTGTGCTCGCATCGCGAGCGGCACCACGAGCGCGAACCCTACGCGCAACCCCATTCTGGCCATGCATCCTCGACCGTGCAGCGATCGTTAGGCGGTAGAACGAAGCTCCCGGTGAGTCCAGGGGGTCCTCGTCTACCGAACGATCGGCGAAGCGAAGAGGCGAGGTCGTCAGGCATCGGTGGGAACGCGTGTCCGGCGATCGGCACGCTCGTGTGAGGGAATCCCCTGCACCGGCGGACGCACGGGTAGTCGCCCCAGAAATGCGAGAGCGACGCCCGACATTCGTTAGGGTAACGCCGGACAGAACGGCACCCGGACGCCGCGATACTCTATGCGCGTGACGACGAACCACTGCGTTCCGGAGGCCACAATGAGTTCCACCGCGGCAAGATTGGCCCTTGGCCAGACCGCGCCCGAGCGCGGGCAGGGCATGTTGACGTTGCTCCGCCCCGAGATCCTGCTCGCTACCGACGGAACGCCGGCCGCACTCGCGGCCACTCGGGTGACCGCCGCGCTGGCGGCACGCTCGGGACTGCGACCGCACGCGTTCACGGTGCTGCCGCCGCCCGTGCCACTGGATCCCTTGCTCACGACGATGTCGGCGACCTTCGATCCCCAGCTGGGCGCGGAACAGGAAATCGCACGCCAGCTGAGGTCGTGTTCACCGAGCGGCGACACCTGGACGCGAGAAACGGTGATCGGATCGCCGGCCGATGAGATCGCGCGCGCAGCACACGCGCGAAACGCCGACCTCATCGTCATGGGCCTCCGTGCGCACGCGTTCCTCGACCGCGTCTTCCGCGACGAGACAGCGCTCACGGTGATGCGCCGCGCGGGCGTTCCAGTGCTCGCGGTCACCCCACTGCTCCGACAGCTGCCTCGGCGCATCGTCGTCGGTATCGATTTCAGTCGCGCGAGCATCGTCGCCGCGCGGGCCGCAATGGGGTTACTCGACGAAGGCGGCGAGCTGCTCCTGACCTACGTGGAACCGCCCATCGAGACGCGACCCGAGGAAGCAAAAGCCTACGGCGGGATCTACGCGGAAGGACTCTCCGGCGCATTCGCTCGGCTCCGACAGGAGCTCGTGTCCCGCTCTGACGTCACTATCGACACCATCGTGCTTCGGGGAGCGGCACCGTCGGCGCTGCTGTCGCTCGCGACTCGCTCCGACGCCGACCTGATCGCCGTCGGCAGCCAGCGCCACAGCATCGCACGTCGCGCCTTCGTGGGCGGAGTGACGACCGCGCTCGCACGAGCCGCCACGCGATCGTTGTTGGTCATTCCCCCCGAACGCCACGCTTGACGACACCGTCCGGGGTTCCCTGCGGTCGCGCTTCAACGGATTCGAGACGGCCTAACGCGACTCGAGACTACCCGACGGGTGCCGGAGCGGCCTCGTAGGGGAGCGAGAACGAGAACAGACTGCCTCGGCCGGGCTGGCTCTCCACCCAGATCCGGCCGCCGTGCGCTTCCACGATGCCGCGCGCGATCGCCAGTCCGAGCCCGCTCCCTCGCCGCGGCGTCGACTGCGCCTGCCAGAACCGGTCGAAGATCCGCGGCTGCGCCTCCGGATCGATCCCGATGCCCGTGTCCTCGACCGTCACCACGACACCGGTCGGCGTGCTCGTCGCCCGCACGACGATGCGGCCACCGGGATCCGTGAACTTGACGGCGTTGCCCATGAGGTTCGTCAGCACCTGTACGATGCGCCGGTCATCTACGTTCACCGTCGGGAGGTCCGACGCGATGTCGACGTCGAGATCGATCGATCGCTGGTCGATCTCTCCGCTGATCATTCCGGCAGCGGTCGACACGATCGACGCGAGCGTCGTCGGCCGACGATCGATCGACAGCCGGCCGGCCTCGATGGCGGACACGTCGAGCAGGTCGCGGATCAACTGCTGCATCCACACCGTCGCTTCCGTGATCGCGGTCAGCATCTTCTCACGCTCGGCCGGGTCGTCAGGCGGCGCTTCGCGGAGAATGCGCGCGCACATCGCGATCGCGCTGATCGGATTCCGCAGATCGTGCGACACGAGCGCGAGCACTTCGTCGCGCGCGCTCGTCGCCCGCCGGGCCGCGCCGTAGAGACGTGCATTCTCGAGCGCGAGCGCTGCGCCGCGGGTGAACTCGTCGATGATCCGACGCGTGTCAGGCCCGAAACGTCCCGGCTGTCGTCCGAGATCGAGCAGCGTGATCGCGCCGAACGTCCGGTCACCCACGCTGAGCGGCATGATCAACAATGACCTGACGTCGAGTGAGCGCCATTGTGTGATGGCGTCGGCATCCTCTTCCGTAGACGCGAGCCAGTCCTCGTCCACGTGCTCCACGAGCTCCGGACGCCCACGTCGCAACACGTCGACAACTGGCGCCGGCGAGTCCCACGTGGGCGCGAACTCATCCGCCAGTCGACGCATGTGACGCTGCGGTCTCGTCGCCTGGCCGAGTACGCGGTCCGTCGAATGATGCGACTCTCCTCGACGACATCCAGGAAGCACGCATCCGCAAGCGTCGGGATCACCGCGTCGCTGATCGCGGCCAGTACGTCCCGCGTCTCGAGCGACCTGACGAGCTTCGTCCCCGTGTCCGCGAGAAATCGCTCGGCATCCTCGGCGCGCTTCCGCTCCGTGATGTCGCGCAGCACGACGGTGAAGATGCGCGTCCCACCGGGAAGCTCGAGCTTCGAGATCGACGCCTCGGCCGGAAACTCGGAGCCGTCCTTCCTGAGCCCCGCCACCTCACGTCGATGCCCCATGCGACGCGCCGGCTCGGCGGTACGCCCGAAGGCGTTGATGTGCTCGTCGTGCGTCGCGCGGAATCGCTCGGGGAGCAGGACCGACAGCGGCTGCCCCAATGCCTCGTTCGTCGAGTAGCCGAAGGTCTCCTCGGCGCCGTGATTGAAGTGGAGGATGCGATGCGACTCGTCGATCGTGATGATCGCGTCCGCGGCGATGCTGAGGATGCCGGAGAACTTCGCCTCCGACGCGCGGAGCTCCTCGTCCATCCGACTCTGCGCCCGCAGTCGCTGCTCCAGGAAGCGCTGCCGGCCGGCCGCGACTCCCACGGCCGTGATCGCGGTACCAAGTGCGGCGAGGCGGATCCAGGGCTGCGCGCCGCCGGTCCTCACGACATCGATGACAGCCAACGCAGTCGGAAACAGCAGCGCACCGAGCGCGATGCGTAAAGCGTTGGTGACCAATCGGCTCTGAACAGCTGGCATCGAGGTCAGTTCACCTCGGCCGACGTGCTTCGATGCGGGCGACGTGGCGCCTCAGGGGCCCCGCGGCGCGTGCGCCTGGCCCAACACTCCGATCTTGAGCGCGAAATCGACGTATTCGGAACGGTGAGAGATGCCAAGCTTTTCGTTGACCCGTTGCTTGTAGGTGTCCACGGTTTTCGGGCTGATGAACAGCTGCTCACCAATTTCCGGCGCCGAGTAACCCTGTGCAACCAGCCGCAGCACGTCACGCTCGCGTTGTGTCAACGCGTTGTACCGGTCCCGATCGACCTGGGCTGGGTCCTTCTTCGTCAGGCCCTTGATGAGAACGTGCGACGCCGACGCGCTGACGTACGGATCGCCGTGGGCCACCGCGCGAACGGCCGCCACGAGCTCGAGATCGGCCGCACTCTTGACAAGGTATCCGGAGGCCCCGGCCTCGAGCAGCGGCAGCAGGTATTCCTCTTCGGCGTGCATCGTGAGCACGAGCACACGCGTGCCGAGATTTTTCGCGTGAATCGCCTTCGTTGCCGCCGCGCCATCCATGTCCGGCATCGACAGGTCCATGATCACGACGTCGGGCGTGAACCGCTCGACCAGCGCGACAGCCTCACGACCGTTCGAGGCCTCGCCAATGACGGAGATGTCCTTGGCCTGACTCAGCACCGCGCGCAGTCCCGCGCGAACCACGGCGTGGTCATCGACCAGCATTACACGAATCACGTCACCCGGCATGTGGGGTCTCCGATTGCTCGAGTTGGCGCGCGGCCCGGCAGACACGGCGGTGGTGGGACGAGCGAGTGGAATGCGCACGCGGACAGAGGTCCCTCGATCCGGCGTTGACGCGATCTCGAACGTGCCGTTGGCGAGGGTCGCGCGTTCACGCATTGTGAACAGTCCCATGGCTGGGCTCTCGCGCTCGACTCTGGTCGAGTCGAATCCCGTGCCGTTGTCATCAACGTGCATGATGATCCGTCCGTCTGCCAGCCCGACGCGGACGTCGATCGCGGTTGCCGCCGCGTGGCGGCTCGCGTTGGTGATCGCCTCGCGAGCGATCCAGTAGAGTGCCGCCGCTGTCTCGGGCGGAATCGAGCGCATGTCCGCTTCCGAACCGCCCGTGACCGTCACGGTTGCGGGCGCGCGGCCATTGGTGGTCCGCACCAGGTGCTTGAGCGCGGGCACCAGTCCGAGATCGTCGAGGATCTGCGGATGGACCGTGTGCGACAGGAGCCGCACCTGTTCCAGGAGGTCGCCGGCAGAAAGGCGCACTGCCTCGATGCGGTCTGTGAGCCCAGTCTCCGCCGCTTCCCGCTCGATGGCGATCAATTGATACCGCAACGCGGCGATCGCCTGCGCAACCGAATCATGGAGCTCGCGGCCCACACGAGCGCGTTCGCGATCACCGGTGCGCACGACTTCGGAGGCGAGCACACGAACGCGCGCGCGATCCCGTTCGAGCGAGCCGAGGAGATAGTTGACCGTTCCCGCGACGTGCTCGAGGTCTGCGTCCGCGACCGCGGAGTCAGGGACGCGCGTCCCCAGGTCGCCAGCCAGGACCCGCATGGCCGTTCGCTCCAGGTCTCGAATCGGTCGCAGCGCAACCGCGACGAGCACGAGATTCACGACGAGTCCGGCGACCATGACAACGGTGAGCACACCGAGAAAGCGCCAGTCGGCGGATGTCCGATGCGTCGCGTAGGCGACCGCCCACATGGCGAGCACCACCACGAGGTTCGCCCCCGCCAGTTTCGCGAGCAGCGGAACGCGCAGTACGCGGCGCACACCTTCGTGCGCCGCGTTGAAAGGCTGCTCGTGGCTCGCGGCTGAGCGCGCGCGGTAGGTCAGTTCCACGGGCTCTACTTCTGAACTACCAGCGCGGTCACCATCCCGAACATCCCGTGGTCTGATTCCGCGTGCGGGAGGATGTGGCAATGGAACGCCCACGTACCAGGGTTGGTGCAGTGCACGATGACGTCCCAGCGTTCGCCGGGGGCCACGTTCAAGGTATCGCACTTCCAGGGCGCCGGCTGCGCCCAGCCGTCCTTGTCGATCACCGTCATGTGCATCCCGTGCAGATGCATCGGATGGATCATCATCCCTTCGTTCATGAAGCGAATGCGGATCCGTTCGCCCAGCTTCGCCGTGAGCGGCTCTGTCGCCGGGAAGCCCTTGCCGTTGAACGTGTAGCCGTGCGAGCCGTCGTTCAGGATGAACACGTAGTCGTGGTCGACCTTCTCGATCGCTCGCGGTGACTTCGGCTCCACGATGAACGCGCCGAGCAGTCCACCGCCGACCTGTTTCGTCGCGTTGTGATGGGAGTGGTACATGTGCGAGCCCGAGTTGCCGTTAGGCACCGTGAACTCGTACGTGAACGACTCGCCCGGCTTGATGGGCGGCTGCGTGATGAACGGCACGCCGTCCTGGTCCATCGGCAGCTCGAGACCGTGGAAGTGGATGGCGGTCGATTCCGACATCTTGTTGTGCAGAATGACACGGACCCGGTCGCCTTCACGCACGCGGATCTGCGGACCCGGCACCTGTTCATTGTACGCCATGGCGCTGACGCGCTGGCCGGGCGAGACCTCCCACTGCAGTTCAGTGGCGGTGAGCTCGTAGACCTTGACGCCATTGTCGATGCGTGGATCGAGCAGCTGGTTGCCCTTCCCTTCCGTCTTCGCGGGGAAGGCCTTGATCCCCGCCTCGTGCATCCGGTCCATCTCGTCCGACTTGGCTCGGGGCGACAATGCGACTGGTGCTGCGGCCGCGGCTTTCGCCGGCGTCGTGGGTGTCGATGGCGCTGGTGCAGCGTTGCTCTTGCTGCACGCGGCCAGTGCGCCTGCACCGAGCGCGGCCAGAGCACCGTCGCGCAGGAAGCGGCGGCGATCGGTTGGGGCGGCTGTGGGAACCAACGCGTCCACTGTATTGGGCAATGAGGTATCGGGCATATGTGATTTGCTCCGGTTGTCGTCGGCGGCAGTCGGGACAACCGGATAGTCGTCGCTCGGGGCACCTCAGTATGTCGGGCGGGCGTCTCGACCTGCCTCGGTGGATCCGGAGCCTTTCTGTAGGGGATCTCCCGACACTGCGAGTGGCCGCAGGGGATCCCGCCCGTTCGCGTGCGTGAAATCCCTGAGATGGATTGCGGCAACCACCCGACGCTCCCGTCGCGTCGGTTGCACGACCTTCGGGTTGACACCGCCGCTCGGCTCGTGACCGCGGTGGTCCGCCCGACGGAGGTTCGCGATGACATTCCCGATGAGATTCCCGGTGACGTTGGGTATCCTGGCAGCGGCGTTGTGGACCGTGGCGCCGGCGGGAGCCCGTTCGGCTGCCGCGCGCGGCGCCCAGGAAGACCCCGTGCGCGCTGAGAGTCGAGTCTGGATCACCGGCTCATCAACATCCGCCGGTTCACGTGCCGCGCGGGTGGATTGTCGGCCAGCGTCGCGTTGCGCGCGGACGCCACGCACCAGGCGTCGCTCACCGGCCACAACGTGGCCCAGGCGCCGTCACTGACGGTGCCGTTCGCGCAGCTGGATTGCGGCATCGGGATCATGAATCGGCATCTGCAGCAGACCGTGCATGCCGACGCTCACCCTGCCGTGAGCTTCCGGCTCGAACGGTACGAAGCCGTCGTCGCCGGTGCTGTGCCGACCGTGCGCCTCGTCGGACGCCTCGCCATTGCCGGGGTCGAGAAGCCTGTCGTGGTCGACGCACGATTGGCGGCCGACTCGTCGGGCGTCCTCCACGTCCAGGGCGTCTACGTCGTCCGCATGACCGATTTCGGCGTCACGCCGCCGCGGCGGTTCGGTGGCCTGCTCGCGGTACGTGACAGCGTCACCGTGCACTTCGATGTGGTGCCGACGGATGACGACGCGCTCGATTCGAACTCCATCCCTGACGTGCTCGCCGCACCTCTGACCCTCTGACGCGACCTTCCCATGTGCCCGATAGCCGACACCGCACCCACCATGACGACGCCGACCACGGACGCGCCTAACGCCCCAGTGCTCGTGGCAACCGACGGCCTGCACGATTCCGACGGATCCGTTCGCGTCGGACTCGCGCTCGCGCGGCGTGACGGCACTTGTGTCGAACTGTTCAGCGTGGTCGAGCCAATGCCCCAGTTCGATGAAATGGTCGCTGCCAGCGACATCGACCTGCTCACGAGCATCACGAGAGAGTCGCGGAACGCAGCCCTTCTCGCGCAGCGCGATCGTACACACCCCGGCATGCGCGACTGGCCGTTTACCATTCAGACCGGCGATCGCGTGGAACGCATCGTCGAGACCGCCGAATCGATTCGGGCGTCGTTCATCGTTCTCGGGCTGGGAGCGCACGGCCTCACAGCGCGCCTGCTTCAGCGGGAGACCGCGGTGCGCGTGATGCGGGCGTCTCGCACCCCTGTCCTGGCCGTGCCTAACGATGCGTGGGGCGTCCCGCACAGTGCCCTGGCGGCGATCGACTTCACCGCGTCGAGTGACCGCGCAGCGCGCGCCGCACTCCGGCTGCTCGGAACGGAAGGCAGGCTCTATCTCGCGCACGTCACACCGCGCATCCCGATGCCACTCGCCGACTCTCGGCAGTGGGACGACCTGACTGGCGCCGGCGTGTTGTCGCGACTCTCCGTGCTCGCGAAGCGCCTGGCACCTCCGCCGGGCGTGGAGATCGAGTTCGTGTCGCTGCACGGGGAACCGGCTCACGAGCTGCTGGCGTTCGCCGACCAGCGTCACATCGACCTCGTTGCCGCCGGCGCGCACGGCAAATCGGCTTTCGAGCGGCTCGTGCTCGGGAGCGTGTCGACGACGCTGGTCCGTACCGCGCGGTGCTCTGTGCTCGTCGCGCCCGCGGACGGGTCGGCGACGTAGGCGCCTCACGAGTACTGGGGCTACCCCGAGTATTCAGCGGCCGGTCTCGCGTGCACTATAGGGGGTCTCCTACGGCGAGCGCGCGTGATCGGTCGTTGGCTCACCATGCTGAATCTGCTCTGGTCGATCGTCTGAACGGCGTGCCGCCATCAGCTATCAGCTGGCGAACGGCGCGAACAGCGCAGCCCTCCACCGCTCCGGCGTGAGGTGGCAAGCCGATGGACTGCGTGAGTCAGGAAAGTCCGCTACGCGACCGCGGCCAGTGTGACATTCTCGCGGATTCGCGGCTGCCTCGGATGGCCGCCACGAGAAACAGGATGCCAGCGAAGGGAATTCCGACGAATGCCCAGGGCAAGAAGCTCCGGCTCCGCAACAGGAACGCCTCGGCGGGATCCTCGGGATCGTAGAACGCCGTATAGTCGCCCCCGATCGCATAACGCGAAGTCACGCGCCGAGCCCAGTCTCCACTGCGACTTTCCCGGAGCGGCGTCACGCGACTGGCCGTGTACTCCCGGTCCGCCACACGATACCGGTACACCACCACCGGCTCGTACGTGCTTCCGTCGGAGTCGCTGTGCTCTTCCACACGCGCACTCAACACGGTCGCGGTCACCGGTTCGAACATCAACAGTCGCCGCTGTTCCTTGATCAGCATCGTCACGCCGATGCCGAGAAAGAGGCAGCAGGCCGCACCCATGATGAACAGACCGACGCGGCCGCGACGCGCCGCGCGCTCGTCACCGACCGTCGTCGCGCCGGTGCCGAGCACGGGACTCGCGTCGAATCCGAGAAACTCGCGCACGACCTCCACCACCGCGCGCTTCGAGACGTACCCACTCGTGTAGTACGACGTCCAGGCCACACGCCGCTGATCCATGAGCGTCACCGACACGCGATAGGTGCTTCCGCTGTCGCCGGACGTCGATTCTTCGACGGAGACATCCGCGATGTCGCGCAGCGGGATCGTCTGACGCTCGACACGGCCGAAGCGCTCTTTCGCGATCACGAACAGGCGCTCGGTCTTGCTGAACGCGAACGTCTTGCGCGACGGCAAGGCGAACAGTGCAAGCCCGCCGAGCGCTATGAGGGATCCGAGAACGACGGGGACGGTGCCGACGCGTCCGTCCGAATCCTGAGTCATTCCGACCCAGATGGCGAAGGCCCCTAACGCCGCCAGGAATATCCCAAAGCCGCGCAGGGTCAGCGCGGAATCGCGGATGATCAACTCCGTCGGAGTACGGGCAACGATCTTCATGTATCGTCGGTGCTTCGCGGGCTCGTGAGATCCACCGGCCGCTGATCCCGGTGGAGATACTGTATACAGTCTCCCTTCTGACTGCTGAGCCGGTCCGCCAATAACGGATCGGTGCACGCGCCGGGCAACCAACTTTTTCGCAGGACGCCAGGGACTGCTTCACCACGCATCTCAGACGAAGGACACGAACGGATTCGTCTGATCTGTCGGATTGATTCCGTTGTCATCCCGAGGGGTGAAACGACGAGGGACCTTCTGTGAACTGGCATCGTAGCCAGACACCGGCCACGATGACCGTCGAGAAGGTCCCTCGCTGACGCTCGGGATGACAGGCGACCGGGATGACACACCTCCTTCCCGAGGCCTCCTTCCTAAGGCCTCGTTACGCGTGAGCTTCGTCCCGACGTACGCGCCAACCATCGCGCGAGCAACGTGAAGCGCTCGTAGTACGCCCACTTCAGCCACCGCCTGAAGTACACGAAGATCCGCGAATCGGCCCAGAGGGCACGGTACAACACCAGGCTGTGCCGAGGGCCGAGCGAGAGTCCGTAGAAGAACTCGCGACGAAGCTGATGTTCGGGCCCCTCGTCATCACCCCACGGCCTGGCCATCCGTCGCGCGAGCAGCGCGCCCTGCCAGATGGCCTCGATCGCCCGCTGCATCGTGGGCCATGCGGAGCCGTCGACGACGACCTGCGCGGCATCGCCGATCGCGTAGACGCCGTCGACGTCGTGCACAGCGAGGCGACGCGTGATCGCAATGCGGCCGTCCGACGTGAGCGGAAGCCCGAACGCTTTCACAACAGGGTTCGGTCGAACACCTCCAGCCCAGACGACGACATCACTCGGCACGTGTTCACCGTCGTCGAGCACTACCGAGTCGGCGGTGACATCGCTGACCATGCGGCCCAGGATGCGGCGGACCGCCGAGGCGGTCGAGCACCACCCCCGCGTGGTGGGCGACGCCTGGCGCGAATTCGGGAAGTAACCTCGCCTCGCGCCCGACGACGGTCACCACGGGCTGTAGACCGCCGATCGGGCTCGCCGAGAGCTCCGCTGCCCACTCGACCCCCGTGATCCCGATGCCGACGATCGTTAGGCGCGCCGGCACTCCGGTGGCCGTGTGTACTCCATGAATTCGTTCGCGGAGCTCGAGCCCGTCGGTGATCCACTTTGCGGGGACGATTCCGCGCTGGGCGAGGGCCGCCGGGATTGCCGACTCGCTACCGACCGCAACCACGAGCCGGTCGTACGGCACAGGCGAGCCGCCGTCGATGTGGAGCAGTCGGGCGCGCGTATCGACGCCGGTTGCGGCATCGCGAATGAAACCGGCCCCGATCGACGCGCAGAACGCTTCGATGTCGAAGAGGAGGGACTGGGGTGCAGTCACCCCGCCTGCTGCCTCGTGGGCGAGCGGGACATAGGGGTGGTGAGAGCGGGGCTCGACGACGGTCAGCTCACCCGGGGAGAGCCGGCCTCGGCGACGGGTGTAGCGGTACAGGAACTCGAGCCCCGCGAAGGAACACCCCACGAGCACGATCCGGGGACGCGTCACTTCCCGTCTCCCCACCTTCGCTGCGCTCGCTTCCGAAGACAACGACCGCCGAGCGAGAGAGAGGGCGCCCCGGGTAGTTGACGAGGCGCCCTCTGCCTAACGAAAACGTGCGGTGCTGCGACTCGACTGGATCTCAGTCGCGCCCGCGCCCGCCGCGGCCGCCACCACCGCCACCGTAGCCACCACCACCGCCGCCGCCGTAACCGCCGCCGCCACCACCGCCGTAACCACCACCACCACCGCCGCCGCCCTTACCGCGGCCGCCGCCGGGAGTTCCGCCGCCGAGGCGCGTCACGTTCTCCGCCGCCGGTCCCTTCTGACCCTGGACGACGTCGAACTCAACGCTCTCGCCTTCGTCCAATGACTTGAACCCGCCTCCCTGGATCGCGGAGTGGTGGACGAACAGGTCCTTACTCCCGTCCTCCGGGGTTATGAACCCGAAGCCCTTGTCGTTGTTGAACCACTTCACGGTTCCCTTGGTGCGCATCGGACGGTCTCCATCTGAAGACATAGGGTGTTGGTGCCGGCATGACCGCCCAAAGTTGGGCGGCCGAGTCTGACACCGCAGTTTCCGCTCCAGAAGGAGCGGGATGCCGCGCTTCCACGCGACGGAGTGCTTCGGTCGGCAGTATCGAACGAGCATCTCTCCGGCGTTGTATAGGGCCGACCATGCCCTCAGGTCAAGAGTTGCACGCACCAATCGAGATGCGCCAGCGGTTGGACGGAGCGATCCTACGGTGTGCCGGCAGCCAGTTTGGCCAGCACGCCCTTCTGGATTCGCTCTTCGAGGCGGCCCGTCGTCCCGCAGGCAATGCGGTCGCTGGAGGCGCCGTCCATCTTCTGCGCCTGCGCGCTGAACGCCGTCTCGAGCTCCGACGCGCCATGGCCGTCAGGCCGTACCACGGAGATCAGCGACATGTAGATCCGGTCGTTGTCGGCGGCCGAGCCCTCGAGCGAGTTGCCGCAGTTCAGGTACACCGAGATCGGCTCGTTCCCGAGCTTGTGCGTCTTGTAGAAGTTGGTGTTCCCCACGCGCCCGGTCGCGGGGTCGTACGTGCCGGGCGGGATGCCCAGCTCCGCGTGTACCGCTCGCAGCGCCTCGACGGCTCTACCCGGCACCGCGGGGATGGGCACCTTCGCGTTCGGCGCCACGGACGTGCGATACGTGGTGTGGTTGTCGGTGGCGACTACCCGGTCGGTCGGCGTCACTATTTCCGTACCGGGCGACGAGCCCGACGAGGCACACGACCACGCGGTGACGGGCAGCGCGAGCAGGAACACCGGGAACATGAGGCGGCGCATCTCGGATCCTCGGCCAGGAGGGTTGCGGATACGTTACTGCCGCGACGGCTTCTCGGGTAGCAGGCACCGGTCCCTTCCCGCGTCCACCAGGGGCTCGTCGTGCGCTCACGTTAGGCTGGGCGGACGTCGAGCCCGCCGGCAACGAGTCGGCGGGCTCGACCTCAAGAGCGGGATTGCAGGATGGTGGCTGCTTGCTGCTTTGCAACTGCCACTGCAACTACAACTGCCACTGCAACTACAACTACAACTACAACTACAACTACAACTACATGACAGGATTGGCAGGATGGACAGGATTGAACAGAGGCTCCGTGTCGCGCCCAACGCCCCTCCCGCAACGAGCCCAGGATGAGAGGAACAGCCGCTCGGGACGCCACTCTCCCCGAGATGTGTTCCTACATTCGTTAGGCCCCGGCGACGCGCTCCCCGACGCCGAAGCGGTCATCTTCTCAATCCTGCCAATCCTGGCCATCCTGTCCTGCAGTTGCTGTTTACGCCGCGAGAAATCCCCGCATCCCAGTGGTTGGAGTGTCCCGCCACGGTCAGAACGACGTCCGGTGATCGAAGGCGACGTCGTCAGGCGTGGAGCGCGCCCTTGATGCTCGTGATTGCCTGCTGAATCGCTCCTCGTCGTGCAGACTTCTACGCGGGGCTCCCGGTCGATGCGCCTCGCAGCGCCGCTTCCAGCGCGCGAGCGTCGCGCGCACCGGTATACCTGACTCCGTTGATGAACATCGTCGGCGTTCCGTGAACGCCCAGGGCGAGTCCGCTCCGCACGTCGGCTTCCACGCGTTCGGCGTAGGCATGCGTGCGCAGCGCGTCTCGCGCCCGAGTCTCGTCGATGCCGAGCTCCGTCGCGTACCTAACGAGATCCGCGTCCTCCAGCTCATGCTGATGTTTGAACAGCTGGACGTGCATCTCCCAGAACTTTCCTTCCGCGTCCGCCAGCTCGGCGGCTTCGGCGGCGTGCTGGGCGTGCGGGTGGATCGTCCGGAGCGGGAAGTGGCGATACACGTAGCGCAGTGTATCACCGAGTCGTGGCCGCACGCGCTGGAGCGCGACGTGGGCGACTCGCGTATCCGGGCACTCGTAGTCACCGTAGACGATGAGCGTCACCGGGGCATCGTCGGGGCCGTCCACGTGCTCTGCGCTCATCTCGGCTCGATCAGTGTCCGATCAGTATCCGGCGACTTCGATGACAGCGTCGGCAAAGGCCTTCGGTGCCTCCTGCGGCAGATTGTGGCCGACGCCCTTGATGATCCGGTGGGTTCGCTTGCCCGTGAACTTGCTGGCGTACGATGAACCGTCTGTGGCAGGGGCGACACCATCGGAATCGCCATCGAGCGTGATCGTGGGCACGCCAATCGCCGGGCCTAACGCCAGCTTCTTTTCGAGCTCGGCGTATTGCGGCTCGCCGTCGGCCAGGCTCAGACGCCAGCGGTAGTTGTGGATCACGATGCTGATGTAATCCGGGTTGTCGAACGACGCCGCGGCGCGATCGAACGCGGCGTCACTGAAGTTCCACTTCGGTGAGTTCGCCTTCCAGATGAGATTCGCGAATTCGCGCCGGTTCGCGTCGTACCCCGCGCGGCCGCGTTCCGTCGCGAAGTAGAACTGGTACCACCATCCGTGCTCGACCTTCGGCGGCAACGGCAGCTTGTTGCGCTCGAGGTTGTTGATCAGGTACCCGTTCACCGACACCATGGCCTTGCACCGCTCCGGCCAGAGCGCCGCGATGATGTTGGCGGTTCGCGCTCCCCAATCATAGCCGGCCAGGATCGGCTTCTCGATCCGGAGCGCATCCATGAACGCGATGATGTCGAGTGCGACGGCGGCCTGCTGCGCATTTCTGAAGGTGGCGTCTGAAAGAAAACGCGTGGTGCCGTGCCCGCGCAGATGCGGCACGATCACGCGGAAGCCGGCTGAGGCGAGCAGAGGCGCGACATCGACGAAGCTGTGGATGTCGTACGGCCAGCCGTGCAGCAGCATCACCACGGGACCGTTCGCCGGTCCGGATTCGGCGTATCCGACGTTCAGCACCCCGGCGTCGATCTGCTTGAGCGGCCCGAACGACGTGTTCGTTTCTGACTTCATCGGCGGAAGGCGCGCGGGCAACGTCTCACTGGCGTCGGCGTCGCCAGCGCTGAACATGCCGAGTCCCGCACCGGCGATGGTCATGGCCGCGGTGCCTAACAGGCGACGGCGGTCGTGATCGACGTGCTCATTGATATTCACCGTGCCTCCATGTCCCGTTCACGTTGTGCATTCTGTTAGGCAGCGCCGTCGGCCGGAGCGAGCACGGCACGGGCTGCGTCGAGCGCGTCTGCCGGCACGCGCACGGTCGCGCCGCGGGCGGTCGCACCCAGGAACCCAGGGCCAAAGATGCCGACCGTGTCATTGCTGTCGCGCACCGCGCGGATGCCTGCCGCTTCCAGCTGGGCTACCGCGAGATCCGCCTCGAATCCCGACGAGAACGTAACCACATCGACCCACCCGCTTGCTGTCATGGCCTCTCCCCCGTGGTTGCTTCGTGCCCCTTACCGTGAGATGACACGTGAGATGACAATGCGGCATTCCAGGGCGGACGTCGATCATCCTTTGGTGTCGGTCTGCGGCCAGCATGGGCGACTGAGCGCTCCATGGATGCCTAACGCCACGAGATGGGCCGATACCATCGTGTAATGGAGCCGCCGCCACGATCGGGGCATCTGTGTATCGCATTCCAGTGCACCAACGCGCGATGACAGAGTGAGCATCCGAGTTCTCGTCGCTCACGAGCGAAGGCTCGCGGGCGCGAGCCGGACCGGGCGCCCACGCACCGAGAGGGAGTACACCACCATGACCAGCAGCCGCATCGTCCGAGTCTCGCTCGCCGCCCTGACCGCCGCTGGGCTCTCCAGTGTCCTCGGCGCCCAATCCACGTTCGCCGGGATCGCGCCGCCGAGCGTGGCGGCTGAACGCGAAAGCGCCGGCGCGAGGCATGTCGCCCGGCCAACCATCGTCCTCGTCCACGGCGCGTTCGCCGACGGAACAGGATGGCAGCACGTGATCCCGATCCTCGAGCGCGATGGCTACACCGTCATCGCGGTCCAGAATGCGCTCGCCTCGCTCGCCGGCGACGTGGAGACGACCAAGCGGGTGATCGACGCTCAGCAGGGCCCGGTAGTCGCCGTCGGCCACTCGTACGGAGGTGCGGTGATCACCGGCGCTGCGGCCGGAAACGCGAACGTGAAGGCACTCGTGTACATCGCCGCCTTCGCGCCCGAAGCCAACGAGCCCGTCGGCGCGTACAACGAGAAGTATCCGTCCGCCCTCGGCTCGGCGCTCAAGCCGGACGCGGCCGGGTTCCTCTACATCGACCGGGCGAAGTTCCGCGATCTTTTCGCAAGGGACGTGTCGGTGACGGAAGCGAGCGTGATGGCGGCGGCGCAGAAACCGGTGATCGGTACGGCATTCGCCGCGTCCGTCCGCCAGGCGGCATGGAAGACCATACCGTCATGGTACGTGGTCGCGCAGGAAGACCGGGCCATCAATCCCGAGCTCGAGCGATTCTACGCCAAGCGGATGGGCGCGAAGACCACCGAGATCAAGTCGAGTCACGTACCCTTCATCTCACACCCCGCGGAGATTGCGCGGCTGATCGAACAGGCGGCGAGTGCCGCGGTGAAATAGCGCGTCCGATCCTGGTGGGCGCACACGAGCGGAGCGGTGGGCCGGCGCAACGCGGTCCGCCGCCCGGCATGATCGATGGGAGGAACGATATGAACGAGCAGGAAGGAAGGGCTCGCTCGGCAGTCGCCAGCGAGCGGAAGACTGAGGTGGCCGTGCTCGCTGGCGGCTGCTTCTGGGGCGTCGAGGAGATCCTGCGCGATGTGCCCGGCGTGATCGACACCGACGTCGGGTACACCGGCGGGTGGCTGGAGAATCCGACGTACCACGACACGCACGACAGCAAGTCGGGCCACGCCGAGTCCATTCGCGTGACGTTCGACCCGTCGGTGCTCAGCTACGAAGACCTGCTCGAGCAGTGGTTCTTCAAGCTGCACGACCCGACGACGCTCAACCGGCAGGGCAACGACATCGGGACGCAATACCGCTCAGCGATTTTCCCGCAGACGCCGGAGCAGAAAGCCACGGCAGAGCGGGTGATTGCCCGTGTGCAGGCGTCGGGCAAATGGAAGCGGCCGATCACGACGAGCATCGAGCCCGCGTCCACGTGGTACAGCGCGGAGGGGTATCACCAGGACTACCTGCGCAAGAATCCCGGCGGGTACACCTGCCACTTCATGCGCGACTAGTCTAGAACACGCACGCCGCACGGGGGCCCTACGGCGCGCGTGAATTGCAAGCGAACGGCGCCGGCCGGTACTCCGCGACGCAGGTCGCTCTCCACTCGCAGACCTCGCAGCGAAACTGCACAGCAACGGCATTTCTTTCTGCGTTTTCTGCGCATGGCCGCGCAGCGCTCTCGCGTTCTGCGTTCCGAGTCGCACACCCGCGAGTGACAGGCGACATGTACTCGCAGGTTCCACACTACCCGAACGTGAACACGAAGGCCTCCGCGCCCGCATCGAGGAACTCGATCGTGAACTGTCGATCGGCGATCGGCTTCGGGTGGCGAATCAGCTGATACAACCGCTGTTCGACCACCGTGCCATTGCCCTGGTCATCGACGTCGACGCCGTGCGCTGCGCCCGGAGCCTGTCCATCGACCAGCACCCGAAACCGAACCGGTACGCCCCGCACCGCAGGGCCCATGACCAGATTGAGGTCGCGAGCGTGGAAGCAGTAGGTGATCTTCCCGTTAGGCGTGTTGAGCGCCGCAGCGCCCTGGCTCACCGTCCAGTCACCGGAGAGGGCCCACTGATTGAGTCGCAATCGCGGTGGACCGGCATACACGTGGCGCTCGTCCACCGCGGCGCCGCCAGGTGACGCGAAGTTCTCGGCTCGTCCGTAGCCGACATAGTTCTCGGCAGACTTGAGGCTGCCCCAATCGGCCGCAACTTCAGCGCCTTGGGGCACGACGGAAACGAGCTCGGAACCCGAAGCCGCGCGCCCCGGCGTCCTTCAGCAGCCGCTGAATGTTGCGCTCTGATTGATCGTACGCCTCTTCGCCGAAGTGCTGGTAGCGGATTCGCCCATCACCGTCGAGCAGATAGAGCGCGGGCCAATAGTTGTTGTCGAACGCGCGCCAGATGGAGAAGTCGTTGTCGACCGCGATCGGATAGTCGACCCGCATCTCCTTTGCCGATCGGCGAATGTTCTCGAGGTCGTGCTCGAACGGGAACTCGGGCGAGTGCACGCCGATCACGACGAGTCCATGCGCTTTGTACTTCTCGGCCCACGCGCGGACGTACGGAAGGGTGCGCAGCCAGTTGACGCAGGTGTAGGTCCAGACGTCGATGAGGACGACCTTTCCACGGAGGTCACCGGCTGTGAGCGGTGGCGAGTTGAGCCACGCGGTCGCCGTCCGAAGAGAGGCCAACTGACCTTCACCGGCCAGGTGAGGCAGCGGATGTGTCATGGTTCGCCTGAGAGGATTGTAGAGGCCCAGCCGCGCACCGGCGACGGCCATCGCTCCGGCGCCTAACAAGCGGCGGCGGTCGTGGTCGATGAAGTCTGACATGGTATCTCCAGGGTGTCCTGAACTTCGCCGCACTACGGTCGCAGCGACCTGAACGCGGCCCGGATCTCCTGAGCGAAGAGCTGCGGCTGCTCCCACGCCGCGAAGTGACCGCCCTTATCGACCTCGTGCCAGTAGATGAGCCTGGGAAAGGTCTTCTCGCCCCAGCTTCGTGGCGCGCGGTAGATCTCGCCGGGGAACACCGTCACCGCGACCGGCACTTTCGTATTCTCGAAGGCGTTGAACGGCCCGCCTCCGCCCTGCGCAGCGTCCCAGTAGGACCGCGACGAGGACGTGCCGGTGTTCGTCAGCCAGTAGAGCGTGACGTCGTCGAGCATCTCATCGCGCGTGAACACTTTCTCCGGCTCGCGACCACTATCCGTCCACTCCGCGAACTTGTCGTAGTAGAACGCGAGCATGCCGACCGGCGAATCCGCGAGACTGTAGCCGATGGTCTGCGGGCGCGTGTTCATCATCTCGGCGTAGCCGAACCCCTTCCGGTAGAAGTACTCGAGCCCCGCGAACGCCGTCTTCTCCGCGTCAGAGAGGTTCGCGGGTGCCGGCTTGCGGTTGCGAATGAGCTCCAGCACGCTGGGCGGCACGGTGCCAGGCATGTTGATGTGGATGCCTAACAAGCCTTCCGGCGCCTGCACCGCCATTATCTCCGAGATGATCGCGCCCCAGTCGCCGCCCTGCGATACGTATTGCGTGTATCCAAGGCGCTGCATCAGCTCGTGCCACGCCTGGGCGACATGGGCCGGACCCCAGTTAGCGTCTTTTGGCTTGCCCGAGAAGCCGTAGCCCGGATACGTGGGCAGCACGAGGTCGAACGCGTCTTCCGCACGCCCGCCATACGCGGTCGGATCAGTCAGCGGACCAATCACCTTGAGCAGCTCGAGCGGCGAGCCCGGCCAGCCGTGCGTCATGAGCAGCGGCATCGCCTTCGGGTGGCGAGATTTCACGTGGATGAACTGAATGTCCAGGCCGTCGATCGTCGTCACGAACTGCGGCAGCGCATTGAGCTTCGTCTCCGCCTTCCGCCAGTCGTAGTTCGTCCCCCAGTACTTCGCGAGCGCCTCGATCTTCGCCAGTTGCGCTCCCTGCGAGTGATCGGAGACGTTCTCTCGCTCGGGCCACCGGGTGGCCGCAATGCGTCGCTTGAGGTCGACGAGCGCCGCATCGGGGACGCTGATGCGGAACGGGCGGATGGTCTTGTCACTGGCCGCGGAGCGCGGCGCGTCGCGAGTTGCGTCAAGGTCGACTCCGTGCGTGATGACGGTTTGGCCTGAGGCTCGAGGCGTGCGCCCTGGGCTAAACGCACGGAGGCAAACTTGCCGGACGCGGATGGCAGTGCCATTGCACGATGGTATCGACCACCGGCGAGGCGCGTTAGGCAGTATGCTACCGCCGGCGTGCGACACGCGGGAGCTGCTGGGGCGCCGCCACCCGCCCGCGAGCGGCTCGTCCTCGAGCCCGCGTGCCGTCGATGTCGGCCGGATGCCGCCGCTCGGTGGGGCGACCCACAGCCGCCCGGCCTCACGTGCGGCTCGCCTTCCCGGATCAATACCAAGGTATGATGGACGCTCAGTGCGCGACCGGGACATCATTCCGCAGCGGGCAATGTCGCCCAGGGAGCCTCATGGAGAACGAAATCGCCCGCTTCGTCGATGCGCTTCCAGGATCGGTCTTCACGGCACCCCCTGACGGACGTTTCGACCTCGTCAGATCGGTTCTCGACGACCTTCCGGTGCTCAGTGCGGTCATGGACGCATCCGGTCGGCTCGAATTCGCCAATCGCCAGCTCCTGGCGTACTTCGGGAAATCGCTCGAGGAGCTGAAGGATTGGGGAAGTGCGGGCATCATTCATCCGGATGACCTTCCGGGCGTATGCGAGGCGTGGGAGTCGAGCGCTCCAGAGCGGCACGCCGTTGGACATCGAGTATCGCAATCGCTGCGCCGATGGCGTCTACCGGTGGTTCCAGACACGCGGGTCGCCCATCCGGGACGCGGAAGGGCGCATCGTCCTCTGGCACATCGTTCCGTTGGACATCGACGACCGGAAACGGGCCGAGACCGAGCTCGCCGGCGAGAAACAACTCCTGGAGATGATCGCGTCGGGGCGTCCGCTTCCGGACGTGCTCGACGCGTTATGCAAGTTCTTCGAAACGGCGGCCACCGGCTGTTTGTGCGGCGTCTACCCTATCGACTGGAGCGGTCCGACGTTCCAGAACGCGGCGGCACCATCGCTCCCCGCCAGCTACATCGCCCCGATGGAGGGCCTGCCTGTGCGTCTGGACGTCGCCCCGTGTGGGGTAGCAGCCCAGACGAGGACGCAGGTGATCGTCGAGGACATTCGAGTCGGACTCGCGCTGGCGCGACTCGTCGTATCGGGCCCACGTATTGGGGCATGCCCTGAGATCGGTGTGGAGCACGCCAATCTCCTCACTCGATGGCCGCGTCCTCGGCACGTTCTGCATCTACCGACGCACGCCGGCGACGCCGTCCTCGCATCAGCAGGAGCTCATCGCACAGGTCACACACATCGCGAGCATCGCCCTCGACCGCGAGCGAAAGGAGGCGGAGCTCAAGCGGAGCGAAGCGTTCCTGGCGCAGGCCCAACGGCTGACATTCACGGGTAGCCTCTGGTGGAAGACATCGACCGGCGAGATTACCTGGTCGGAGGAGAGCTACCGGCTCCTGGAGTACCCCGTCACCGTGACGCCGACGGTAGAGTTGATTCTGAGGCGGTGTCACCCGGAGGACCTGCCGCTGGTGCAGGAGAAAGTCGCGTCAGCCGTCCGTGATGGCGTCAACACGGACTTCGAGCATCGACTCGTCATGCCTAACGGCGCTGTCAAGCACATACACATTGTCATGCAGAACGTCGGGTTCGATTCCGGCGCCCCCGAGTTCGTGGGGGCTGTCACCGACATCACGGAGTGGAAGCTGGCGCAGGAGAAGCTGCGCCAGAGCGAGACGTATCTGGCCGAAGCGCAGAAGTTGAGTCTCACGGGCAGCATCGGGTGGCGTGTTGCCGACGACCAACATTTCTGGTCCGACGAGACGTACCGCATCTTCGGCTACCACCCGTCCACGCTCATATCGTTTCCCCTGATTCTCCAGCGCGTGCATCCCGAGGATCTCGAGCTGGTGCAGCAAGCGCTGGCCGAGGCGCAGGATGGCAGGGACTTCGACTACGAATATCGGCTGCTCATGCCGGATGGCTCGGTCAAGCACCTCCATCTCGTCGCGCACGGGATGCGGGACCAGAACGGTCGGCTGGAATACATTGGGGCCGTTCAGGACGTCACCCAGCAGCGGCGCTCGGAAGAAGCACTCGGCGAGCTCCGGTCGGAGCTCGCGCACGTCTCCAGAGTGACGAGCCTCGGGACGCTGACCGCGTCGATCGCGCACGAAGTCAGTCAGCCGCTCTCGGGGATCATCACGAACGCGAGCACGTGCCTTCGGATGCTGGCGAGCGAGCCGCCTAACGTCGACGGCGCGCGCGAGACGGCGCGGCGGACGATCCGCGACGGCCATCGCGCGTCGGAAGTGATCACACGATTGCGCGCGCTCTTCGCGAGAAAGACCCCCACGATGGAGCCCGTAGAGCTGAACGAGGCGACGCGAGAGGTGATGGCGCTGTCGCGGAGCGAGCTGCAGCGAAGCCGGACGACGATCCGTATGGAACTGGCCGAAGACCTTCCGCTCGTGATGGGGGATCGCGTCCAGCTGCAGCAGGTCATCATGAACCTGCTCCGAAACGCGTCGGAGGCGATGAGCGAGGTCGACGATCGGCCACGGGAGATCGTGATCAGGACGGCGCGCGACGAGGACGATCGAGTCGTCGTGAGCGTGCAGGACGCGGGATCTGGTTTCGAGCCGCACAGCGCGGAGAAGATGTTCGACGCGTTCTATACGACGAAGCAGCATGGGATGGGCATCGGACTTTCCGTGAGCCGATCGATCATCGAGAGCCATCGTGGCCGCCTGTGGGCAGTCCCTAACGATGGCCCTGGCGTCACGTTCTCGTTTTCGATCCCTCGAAGCCTGGAGGAAGAGGGGGTCGAAGCGCATGAACATGGTGATTTCTCGACGTCGCTCGTCGCGCCTGACGTGCCCGCGCTGGGCACCGTATGACGACAAGTCGTTCGCTCGTGTCGGTCGTCGATGACGACGAATCAGTGCGCGAGTCCCTGCCCGACCTGTTGCGGGAATTCGGGTTCGCCGCCCGGGCGTTCGCGTCCGCGGAGGAGTTCCTCGCATCCGATTGTGTCGCTCATACCAACTGCCTGATCCTCGACATCGCGATGCCGGGCATGGGCGGGCCTGCGCTGCAGCGCGAGCTGTCACGCCGTCAGTGGGCCATTCCCATCGTCTTCATCACCGCCAACCGGGACGACAGCATTCGTCCTCGGCTGCTCGAGGCCGGCGCGGTGGACTGTCTGTTCAAGCCGTTCAGCGAAACGGCGCTACTGGAGGCGCTCAGTGTTGCTCTTCGGAGCAACTGAGCGACGGACCCCATGGTTGACCGCGGTGCACACGCATGAGCTCAGCGACCTTGCCTAACGTCTCGACGAAACCGACCGACGCTCACCCCACACCGATCGTGTTCGTCGTCGACGACGATGTGTCGGTACGCGAGTCGTTGGAGCTGTTGATTCACTCCGCCGGCTGGTCCCCGGAGACGTTCCCGTCCGCGGCGGCATTCCTGGCGAGGCCTCGTGTCGACGTTCCGAGTTGCCTGGTGCTCGACGTCTCGCTCCCCGACCTCAACGGCCTCGAGCTTCAGACGCGCATTGCCGACGATCGGTTCGAGCTGCCCATCATCTTCATCACGGGGTACGGCGATGTGCCGATGACCGTCCGCGCGATGAAGGCCGGCGCCGTCGAGTTCCTGACGAAGCCCTTCAACGACGACGTGCTGTTGGGCGCCATCGCGGGTGCGCTCGAGCGGAGCAGCGCCGCACTCGGTCACGAGGCGGCGGTACGCGACGTCCGGGAGCGATACGCCTCCCTCAGCCGCCGCGAGCGGGAAGTGATGGCACGTGTGGTCTCGGGGATGCTCAACAAACAGATCGCCGGTGAGCTTCAGATCAGCGAGATCACCGTGAAGGCGCACCGTGGCAAGGTGATGCGAAAGATGAAGGCCGACTCGGTTGCCGACCTGGTGACCATCGCGGCGAGGCTCAAGATCCGTCATTCGTGACGGAGAAGTCGCGATCGTCATCGCCTAACGTGGGAAACGCAGGAAAGCCGGAGGGCTCAGCCCTCCGGCTTTCCTGCGCGCCAGTCACGCTAGGTCCGCAGTGATGTGCGCAATGAGCTGAAGCCCTTGCGCATCTCGCCAACGAAGAGCTCCGGCTGCTCCCACGCCGCGAAGTGCCCGCCTTTCGGGAGCTTGTTGAAGTAAATCAGCTTGGGATACGCGCGTTCGGCCCAACTCTTTGGAGCTGCGTAGATCTCGTCCGGAAAGACAGTCACGACAACGGGGATCTGGACGTGCCTTGGGTCGAAGAAGCCGCCCTTTGCCGTTTGTGTATCGTCCCAATATAGGCGCGCCGACGAGACCGCCGTGTTTGTCAGCCAGTACATCGTGATGTTGTCGAGAATGTCGTCTCGCGTTAGGCCCTCGGGCTTGCCGTCAAAGACGCGCGCTATCAGCGCGTAACTGCGCGCGTCGTGGTCGAGTATCCACGCCGCCAGGCCGACGGGTGAATCCGCGATCGCGTAGAGTGTCTGCGGCCGGAGCGACATCTCCTGCGCGTACGCCAGGCCCTTCAAATAGAACACGGCGAGCTGATCCCACGCGTTGCGTTCGTCGGCCGACAGGGTGGGTGGCGGCGGGCTTCCCCCAAAGATTGCCTTGCTGATCTCGGGCGGAACCGTCGCCGGCATGTTGGTGGAGATGCCGAGCAGCTCAGGAGGTGCCAGCAGACCCATCTTCTCCGAGACGGCGTTGCCCCAATCGCCACCCTGCGCCACGAACTTCGTGTATCCGAGGCGCTTCATCAGAGTCGTCCACGCACGTGCGACGCGTGCCGGGTCCCACCCGGGAGCGGTTGGCTTGCCCGAAAATCCATGGCCCGGCAGCGACGGGATCACCACATCGAACGCATCCTCGGCTTTCCCACCATGGGCAACCGGGTCGGTCAGTGGGGCGATGACCTTCATCTGCTCGATGAACGAGCCCGGCCATCCATGCGTGATGATGATCGGCATCGCATTCTTTTCCTTGGACTTCACGTGAATGAAGTGAATGTCCAGGCCATCGATGTTGGTGATGAAGTTCGGAACCGCATTGATCTTCGCCTCGGCCTTGCGCCAGTCGTGCTCCGTGGCCCAGTAGCTCGCGAGCTTCTGCGTCGTCGCGAACTGGACACCCTGCGATGCATCGCTGACCGTTTCTTTCTCGGGCCATTTCGTTGCCTTGATGCGTCGGCGCAGATCGACCACGTCGGCTTCAGGAATACTCACACGAAATGGGCGAATGTCGGTCGTACCAGTGCCTGTCTGTGCTGCAACATCAGTCGGAGTCGCAGTCGTTGCTCCAGTCATAGCGTCCAACCTCCTGGGAAAAGCGAGCAGACCCAGCTGGTTCGCGGCAACGGTTGCGGCCGCAGCACCAAGAAAGCGTCGGCGATCGAGATCGTGCATTGTGGTCACCTCTATGCGCGGCTCCGCGTGACCGGCTATCGGTCTCGCATGTCCGATTCAAACGGACGCGATACACAGATACGCCCAGCCTGGCAGCGCTTCTATTACACGATGGTATCGATAACACCTGGTGGAACGAGTTGAAGATGTTGAGAGCGGGCGATTCTGGCCCGTAGCCAGAATTGGCAAATGCGCTCCGCCTCTCGCCTGTCACGGGAGGTCTGCCCTTTGCCAATTCTGGCTATAGGGCCTGCCTCGCCCGCTCTCAACATCTAACGCGCAATCCACCAGGTATTGCCTAACGCTGGTGGTGTGATCACTTCACCAGCGTAACGAGCGGCTTCCCTTTCTCGACGACATACGTGGCGAGCTCCGCCCCGTTGCCGCTGCCGACGTTCTTCGCCGCGTGGATCGCTCCGGCCGGAACGAGCAGGACGTCGCCGGCCTTGTAGGTCGCCGGTGGCCGGCCCTCGACCTGGTACTCCAGCGTGCCTTCGAGGACATAAATGATCTCTTCGCCGAAATGCGTGTGCCTGGGAGAGACATACCCCGGGTCGAAATCGACGCGTACCTGGACCACCTCTCGTCCGGGAACGCTGAGATCGTGCCGCTGCAGGTCGGTGCGTCTGGTTCCCGCCTGCTGCAACGCCGCCCCATCTGGTGCCAAACCGGTTCCGACGATCAGCATCGCTACTCCTATGATGACTGTCACTCTCATGTGGATCTTCTCCGTCCTGACCACTGGAGTGATGGAATGCGGGAGCAGACGACGCGCACGTTAGGCGCATCGTCTGCTCCCTGACAACGCGTTACCGCAGCGACTTGAACGCCGCGCGCAGCTCCGCCGCGAACAGCTCCGGGTACTCCCACATGGCGAAGTGACCGCCTCTGTCGACTTCGTTGAAGTAGCTCAGTGTGGGGAAGGCACGACGGGCCCAGGGCTCCTGGGCGCGAAGGATTTCGTCCGGGAACAGGGTGACGGCCACCGGCACCTTGATCTCGGCGGACTTCTGGTCGCCAGCACTGGTCAGATTCGTTCCCCGGTTCTCCCAGTAGATCCGCGCCGACGAGGCGGCGGTGTTCGTCAGCCAGTACAGCGAGAAGTTGTCCAGCACGTCGTCCCGCGTCGGTGACTGCTTGGGGTCCTTGCCGTATGACCACTTCGTGAACCCCGAGTGCTGGAGCATGAACCCCGCGAGGCCGGCGGGGGAATCCGTGACGCCATAGCCGACCGCCTGCGGCCGCGCGCCCATCATCGTTAGGTAAGCCAGGCCCCCGCCACCCACGTACGCTCCCAGGTCCCTGACGGCCAAGCGCTCCTTCTCGGACATCGCCGCCAGCGCGGCCTTGTCGCCGCCAAGCGCGCCGCCTACTTCGGCAGTGATCACCGCCGGGAAGTTGGTGTGGATGCCGAGCAGCCCCGCCGGCGCCTGCCGGCCCATCGCTTCGACGACGCCCGCGCCCCAGTCTCCGCCCTGCGCGACATAGCGCGTGTACCCCAGCCGCTTCATGAGGACGGCCCACGCGGCGCCGATACGCTCCAACCCCCAACCCGCCTCGGTCGGATGCCCCGAGAACCCGAAGCCAGGCAGCGACGGAATCACGACGTCGAACGCATCCTCGGCGCGACCGCCGAACTTCGTCGGATCGGTGAGCGGGCCAATGAGCTTGATCTGCTCGAACACGGAGCCCGGCCATCCGTGCGTGATGATCAGCGGCATCGCGTTAGGGTGGGGCGACTTGACGTGGATGAAGTGGATGTCGACGCCGTCAATGTTCGTCATGAACTGCGGCAGAGCGTTGAGCTTTGCCTCACCCTTGCGCCAGTCGTAGCCGTTGCCCCAGTAGCGCACCAGCTCCTGGAGCTGCGCCAGCTGCGCGCCCTGCGACGCATCGGCGACGGTTTCCTTGTCGGGCCACCGCGTCATCTGGAGCCGGCGGCGGAGGTCGGCCACTGCTTCGTCCGACACGCGTGCCCGGAACGGTCGGATCGAGGTGTCTGCCGTTCCCGCGCGAGTCGCCGGCGTTGCAAGCGGCAGGTCAACGGTGCTGAGCTCTGTCATGGTCTTGCTCCGATTGAGTGTGGCGCGAGCATCGCGGCTCGCGGTGACGGCCTGGGCCTGCGCGAGCGCTGACAGCGACACGAAAAGACCCAAGCTGAGTGCCCAGATCGAGAGGAGATGGGTGGTGCTGTCCCGGGCTCGCCCGACGTCCCTGGTGACGCCGGCGGCCTCGATAGTCGTGGTTCCCATGGCGGACTCCGCGAAAGAGGTGACGGTGAAGCGCATTCGCTTCGCTTGGGACGCAATGCGCTGATCGCGGAGACAATGTCTCGAGTTCGCGAAAACCATCGTATTGCACGATGGTATCGATCGATACCTAGGTATCGCCTAACGATTTCTCGCCATGACCGCCCGGCCACGGCTCGTGCCGATCCGCGCGAAAGCGAGATAGCCGGGTAGCACAGCGGCGCGCCTAACGGGCGCGCCACTGACTGTACGACCGGCGAGCTGGCGGTGAGCTACCGGACCGATTTGAACGCCGCGCGCAGCTCCGCCGCGAAGAGCTGCGGCTGTTCCCAGGCGGCGAAGTGCCCACCTTTGTCGACCTTGTTGAAGTAGATGAGCTTGGGGTACGCCCGCTCCGTCCAGCTCCGCGGAGCCTCGTACTGCTCGCTGGGAAAGACGCTCACGGCCACCGGAATGGAGACGCCCTTCGTATTGAAGAAACCGCCCTTGTATTCCCAGTAGAGACGCGACGCGGAGACCCCCGTGTTCGTGAGCCAGTAGAGCGTGATGTTGTCGAGGATCTCGTCCCGCGTCAGTTCGCCCGTGGCGCTCGTCTTCCGCGTTAGGGCCGAGGCGACCGCCACCGCCGGCTGGCCATCAGCGTCATTGTGGTCGAGCAGCCACGCGGCCAACCCGACCGGCGAATCGGCGATGCCGTACAGCGTCTGCGGGCGCGCCGCCATGTACTTGGCGTAGTCGACCTGCTTGAACGTCCGTACCAGCTGCTCGTAGGCGCGTCGTTCCTCAGCTGAGAGACCCGATGGCGGCGGGGCTCCGGCCAGGAGGGCCTTGTCGACGTCCGCTGGAACGGTGGCGGGCATGTTGGTGTGGATGGCGAGCAATCCGGCAGGTGCTTGCAATCCCATCTGGTCGACGACGAACGCGCCCCAGTCGCCGCCCTGGGCCACATAGCGGGTGTAGCCGAGGCGCTTCATCAGTTCTGCCCAGGCTCGGCCCATGCGCTCGGGGCCCCAGCCGGTGCTCGTCGGTTTGCCGGAGAAGCCGTAGCCCGGCATCGACGGGATCACGACGTCGAACGCGTCCTCTGCTCGGCCGCCGTACCTGGTCGGGTCGGTGAGCGGGCCGATGAGCTTGAGCTGCTCGATGACCGAGCCGGGCCACCCGTGGTTGATGACGAGCGGCAACGCATTCGCGTGTTTCGAACGCACGTGAATGAAATGAATGTCCAGCCCGTCGATCGTCGTGATGAACTGCGGGAGGGCATTCAGCTTCGCTTCGACCTTGCGCCAGTCGTAGTCCGTCGCCCAATAGCGCGCGAGTTGCTGCATCGTCGCCAGCGGCACGCCCTGCGATTCATCGGCAACGGTCTCCTTCTCGGGCCACTGCGTCGCGAGAATTCTTCGACGGAGGTCGGCGAGCTTCTCGTCGGACATGCTGACGCGGTACGGTCGGATCGACTTGTCCTCCGATGCGGTGCGCGGTGCCGGGTGCCGCGAGCGGCGCATCCACGGTGTTCAGCTCTGTCATGGTCGTGCTCCGGTTGAGTGATGGGCGAGCGTCGCGGCTCGGGCTGGAGACCTGAGCGTGCGCAAGCGCGGAGAGCGACGTCCACATGGCAATGCCGAGCGCGACGATGAAGCAGAGACGGACCATGCCGTCTTTCGCCGGGCGTGCCTCGGGCCTGGTGTCCCAGCTCTCGATGCTCACGTTTCTCATGGCTGCCTCCAGAAGAGAGTTGTCCGCGTTATGCATCCGTGTTGCGCGGATGACTCTTGCGCGAACGTGGACAGAATCTCTGGGAGGGCGCGGCCAGCATCGTATTGCACAATGGTATCGACCGATACCTAGGTATCGATTGCGACGCGCTCGATGCCGCGTAAGATCAGCGTCATGGTGACCACCGGTGTACGCGCTGCAGTCGCGTGCGCGTTCATCGCTGCCGCAGCGCCCACGCTTCGAGGCCAGCGTCCCCCGCCGGCGGTGGGCGAGCTGGAACACACGGTGTGGACGATTCGCGATGGCGCGCCGCCCGGCGTAACCGCGTTCGCCCAGTCGGCAGACGGAGTGCTGTGGATCGGCGCCACCACGGGGCTGTACCGATTCGATGGCGTACGCTTCGAGCTGTTCGAGCCACCCGCTTCGCAGCCGCTACCGTTCCTCTCCATCAGCGCGCTGCTCGCGCTCCCGGACAGCACACTCTGGGTTGGCTACACATTCGGCGGTGCAAGCGTGCTGGCCCGCGGGCGGGTGGTGAGCTACAGCCAGCGCGACGGCCTGCCCGAAGGAACGATCAACGCAATCGCGCGCGATTCAGCGGGAGATATCTGGGCGGCTACGACAACCGGCCTCGCGCGACTGTACGGCGGCCGCTGGCAACGTATCGGCGCGGAGAACGGATACCCGGGCGGCCCGGCGTCCGACCTTCTCGTCGACCGACGTGGAACGCTGTGGGCCCCGACGGGCGCTGGCGTCTTCGTCCTTCCGCGTGGCGCAATCCGATTCATGCGGCAGGCGCCTCCGCTCGATGCGGCGGGCAATGGCAGCGCTGGTGTACCGCGTGAGGCGCCGGACGGTTCCGTCTGGGGTGCGTCCACCACGCTCGGCCTAACGCGACTCTCCGATTCCGCTGGGCGAGCCACGCCAGCTCGGCCGGCGGCCGAGCGCCTGCGCGAAGCGTGGTCGCTCTTCGTGGACCGTCGCGCGCACGCATGGCTCGACGGGCCCGGCGGCCTCGTCCGAGTCTCGCTCACGGCGAGGAATGCCAGTGAGTCCGTGAGCAGCCTAACGCCGGCCGGGTTCCCGGTGGAGCGAGTCCCGCTGCGAACCGGCCCGCAGGGGTACTCGGCGTTCGAAGACCGCGAAGGCAACGTGTGGGTCGGAACGGCCGGCGGCATCGAGCGGTTCCGGCAGACGAAGCTCACACCCGTCGTGCTCCCGGAACCCATGGATGGGCCTGCGCTCGCGGCTGCGGCCGACGGATCAGTGTGGCTCGCAAGCTACGTCAACACGCTGCTCGAGGTCGGCGATCGTGTGGTCGTCCACGCCGGAGTTCCCGCCAACATCACGTCTGCCTACCGCGACCTCAGTGGCGGCGTGTGGCTCGGCGGCCCAGGGGGGATGTGGAACGCGCCAGGCGGCTCGTCTTCCTCGAGCACTCGCTTCACGCGCGTCCCGCTGCCCGACGAAGCCGGACCCGGCGAAGTCCAGGCCATCGCGCGGACGCCCGACGGCGACCTGTGGGTCTCGATCCGCGGCCAGCGAATGAAGGGCGTCTTCCGACGACGCGATGGCGTGTGGTCACGCGCTCCGTTGCCAACGGGTTTTGCGGACCAGCTCGCGCTGACGGTCGTCGCCGACAGCGGGGGTCGGATCTGGCTGGGGTACACGGGAAATCGCCTCCTGCTCGCCACCGGTGATTCGATTCGCGTCTATTCCGACGGCGATGGGCTTCAGCTCGGCAGCGTGACCGCGCTCGTAGTGCGCGGCCCCCGCGTCTGGATCGGCGGCGAGTCGGGCCTAACGAGCCTGGTCGACGACCGCTTCCGATCCGTGGCCGCCACGGAGACGCTCCGTGGCATCACAGGGATCATCGAGGCCCCGGACGGCGACATCTGGCTCAACGGCGTCGGCGGCGTCACCCACATCGAGGCCACCGAGATCCGTCGTGCGCTCGAGAATCCCGCTTATCGCGCGCACGCGGAACGCTTCGATTACCACGACGGTCTCAACGGCCAGGCCCCGCAAATCCGGCCGTTCCCCACGGCGATCCAGGGCACCGACGGACGTCTGTGGTTCACGACCGAAAGAGGCGTCGCGTGGATCGATCCGACCAACATCACGCGAAACAGGCTTCCACCTCCGGTTCAGATTCGCGCGATGAGTGTGGCGGGCAAGCAATACGACGTCCACGATCGCGTTGCGCTACCCGCGCGCACCACCCAGATCCAGATCGCGTACACAGCACTGAGTCTCGCGATGCCGGATCGTGTCAGGTTCCGCTACCGGCTCGCGGGCGTCGACACGTCGTGGGCAGAAGCCGGGACGCGACGCGAGGCATTCTACACCAACCTCGAGCCAGGGTCGTATCGATTCCAGGTGATCGCGGCCAACGAGGATGATGTCTGGAACGAGACCGGGGCGAGCGTGGTCTTCGACATCCCGCCCACGTTCACCCAAACAAAGGCGTTCGTGGCATTGATGGCGACCGCCGCCCTGTCTGCCGTGCTGCTTCTCGCGCTCTGGCGGCAGCGGCAGTTGGCCCGCACGCTCCGTGCGCAGTTCGAGGGCACGCTCGCCGAACGCGCACGAGTCGCCCGGGAGCTGCACGACACGCTGCTCGGCGACATGGCCGGCGTGGCGATGCAGCTGAATGCGGGTGCGCGGCGCATCGACGCAGCCGGCGGCGCCAACGCGCCGGTCGTCGATCTGCTGTCGGCACTGAGCAAACAGGTCCAGCGCTCGCTCGTCGAGGCCAGGCGTTCGGTGACAGCCATGCGCGGGTCGCCTGAAGAGCTACCTCCGCTCCACGAGCAGCTCGCCAACGCGGCGCGCCGGACGTTCGCCGACAGCGGAATCGCCCCGCATGTCGAGCACGCGGGGTCCGCGCGGCCGTACCCACCTAACGTGGAAGCGGAGATCGTCGGCATTGTGAGCGAGGCAATGGCGAACGCGCGCAAACACGCCGGGTGCGAACGCGTAACGATCACGTGCAGCTACGCGCCACGGGAGTTGCGTGTGCGTGTGCGCGACGACGGCCGGGGATTCGATCAGTCGCAGGCGACGCCGACCGGTCATTGGGGTCTGGTCGGGATGCGTGAACGGGCCGCGTCGATAGGCGCCAGGCTCGCCGTCACGAGCGCCGCGACAGTCGGGACCGAGGTCGTCCTCGTCGTGCCAGGAGGACCGGGCCGATGGACCTGGTGGAACCGATCGATTTCACCCACGCAGGGCTGACGGACAGCCTCGCCTCGACTCCCCAAATGGGGAAGCGCAAGACCGGTCATCTCGGCGATGTTCTCCTGGGTGCGGCGGGGGCATTGTTCCGCACACCACCATACGCGGAGAGACCCATGGAGTCGCACGCCCTCGTCCAGGCCTTCGGAATGACCGCCCAGGGCACGCACTTCCAGGCGTCGCGCTTCCCGAATCAGAGATCCCGGTATCGCGAATCGAAGATGCCAGCGCGACCAACCATCATCCTCGTTCACGGCGCGTTCGTCGACGGCTCGGCTTGGCAAGCGGTGCAGAGGATCCTGCGGGACGACGGCTACACCGTCCGCATTGCGCAGAACCCGACGACATCGCTGGCCGACGACGCGGCCGCAATTCGCCGCGCCGTGGACGCGCAGGACGGGCCGGTGATCCTCGTCGGCCACTCGTACGGCGGCGCCGTCATCACCGAGGCGGGCAGCCATCCGAAGGTCACGGGCCTCGTCTACATCGCGGCGTTCGCGCCCGACGAGGGCGAGTCCGTTTCCTGGCTCATGAATGATCCAACGCCGGGCGCGCCAGTGCCGCCCATTGTCCCAGCGCAGCAGGACGGATTCCTGCTGCTCGATCGCACGAAGTTCGCGGCATCGTTCGCGGCCGACGTGGACGCGGAGACCGCGCGGCACATGGCCGAGTCGCAGGTACCCTGGGGGATCGGGGCGCTGACTGGTGCCGTCACCGAACCGGCGTGGCGGAGGAAACCCAGCTGGTATCTCGTTGCGGCCGACGACAGAGATGATCCCTGCGCGAGCGCAATGGGCGATGGCGAAACGTGCGGGGTCACGCGTGACGGAGACCGGCGGGAGCCACGCGCTGTACGTGTCGAAGCCGGCCGTCGTGGCGTCGGCCATCGCCACCGCAGCGCGTGGCACGACCGTGGCCGCGAGATGTGCCTAACGACTACAACAGGCGACATGATGATGTCCGAAGGCGTGCGCATCCGCGTTCTCACGGCCGACGACCATCCCGTGGTTCGCGCCGGCATCGCGGCCATGATCGGGATCGAGCCCGACATGGACATCGTGGCCGAGGCGCGAGACGGAGCGGAAGCCATTGCGCTGTTCGAGGCGCATCGCCCGGATGTCGTACTGATCGACCTCCGGATGCCGAAGTTGGACGGCGTGTCGGCGATTCGCGCGATTCGCGCCATCGAGCCTAACGCACGCGTAATCGCCCTCACGACCTACGACGGCGACACCGACATTCATCGCGCGCTGAGCGCGGGCGCGTGCGCGTACCTGATCAAGGATGCGATGATCGAGCAGCTCGTTGCCGCCATCCGCTCGGCCGCCTCTGGGAAACGGGTCATTCCCTCGGACGTCGCGACCAGGCTCGCCGAATTCACGCCGAGGGTAGATCTGAGTGCCCGCGAGCAGGAAGTGTTGGGCCACGTCGCCAGAGGACTCGGGAACAAGGAGATCGCGCAGGCGATCGGCCGATCGGCCGAGACGGTGAAGGCTCACCTCGAGAGTGTTTTCGAAAAGCTTGGCGCCAGGGATCGCACGCACGCGGTGACGATCGCGCTGCAGCGCGGGATCATACACCTCGATGAGTGACATCCATGTCGGACGCTCCCGTATGAACGGAACGCATCGCGCACATGCGTGATGTGCGTTCGGACCATGCAGGGCGATCTCCTACGTTCGAATAGCGTCGCGGTGAAATGCCGCGAGGATATTCGAACCGGGAGATCCGATGCTCGGTGTGGCATTCCTCGCGAGGCGCAAAGCGCTCAGCGCCATTGCGGTTCTTACGTGGCCCGCCGCGACGCGGTCACGGTTTGGTGGTGTCGCGGCGCGCCGTCGAATCGCGACGGAGCGAGTCTCGGCGCGTGCTATCGCGTCGCAGCGCCGAGTCGCGGCGCGCGCGGACGTCCGCGCGGTATGTGGTGTCCGGCCGCAGCACGGGCGGCAGGACAGTCGTATCTCGCCGCGGCGGAGCCGGCTCGGCGACCGCGGGCGTGGGCGGCGGCGCGGCCGGCCTTGCGAAACTGACATTGAGGGCCGTCAGCACTGGCTCGAGATCCGCACCAGTCAGGTGTTGCTGGCTGCGAAAGCACTCGAATCCGCGGATTGTTCGCTGCCCGATGACCCCGTCAGCGGTTCCGGCGTCGCACCCAGCGCGCGTCAGCGCCTGCTGAACTTCCGCTGCTTGTTCGGCCGAGAACCCGTAATTGGGAAAAACCGCGCTGAAACGCGTACCCAGACGGGTGAGGTCGGTTTCACCACGAGACTCAGCCTGAACTCGACGCGCCGTGTCCTGCGGCTGCGGTGCCCGAGTCGTGTCCCGGCGACGTGTCGTGTCCGACTGTGCCGACGCGATCGCCGGTAGGACCGCGACGGCCAGAAGCGTAAGCGTTATCCGAGACATCCTCCTCTCCTGTCGGACAACTCCGACGACTGCGACGCTTTCCGTCGACGCTCCCCTGAGCGTCAACCAGAGCAGTACGCTCGTCGCAATCCGTACGCCGGCTCGGGTTCGGCGGACGAAGTCCCCGTCGAGGCACTAAGTCATTCCTAGTAGATGTAGACTTGCGTCTCGAGTGGGATGACCTGGTAGAGCCAGAGGATGTCCTCGTCGCGGAGGCGAATGCAGCCGTGCGTCGCCGCCTCGCCGATGGATGCCTTGTGAGGTGTGCCGTGCAGGAGGATACCGTCGCCGGTGTCGAGGGAGTGGAAGCCGAGCTCTCCTTCGATCCTACGGTTCACGCTGCTCACAGGTGGAATGAACAACGTGCCGTCGAAGACGATCTCTTCGTTGGTTGGCAGCGTCGCGAACTCGCGCGATGCGGCGTCAACGACACCGACGGTGTCGTTGCGGACCTCGAGCCAGTTGCCGTCACTCAGTATCGTCCGCCGCCGCTTCATCGCCGCGAGCGCGAGCGAGTGATCACGCGCGACCTCGGCGTAGTGCCAGTCGGGAGGAATCCATACCGGGTTCTCGTGCTTCGCGAGCACGCTGCGTATGCCGCGCGGCGTTTCGAAGCGCCACGTCTTGCCGCTGTACTCGAGCGTCGAGTCCGTGGAGACCGCGACCGGGGCGCTGTACAGCGTGTCGGAGCCCAGCATCAGCCACAGCTGGCGGTCGTTGAGCGAGATGACGATGCGGAGACCCGTTTCGAGAAGCGCCGCGCTGCGCGTACGCACCGACGCAACGCTATCCCTGCGCGAGCGATAGCGAGAGGGCATCACCAGTGCGGGCGCGAGCGTGTCGAACGTCGAGTCTACTTCACCGTCGGCCGATGCTCTCCGAGCAGGCTTGGACCTCGGGTGACCCTGCGCCCACGCGAGCTCGCTGACAGTGACGATCGCACAGACGGCGAGCAGTGGGCGCGATATGCTCGGTGCGAGATGAAACAAGGTGTGGTTGCGTTAGGTCACGGGCGAGGTGCAATCACCTCGGCCACCAGAGCTTAGACCCAGGCGAGGAGCACGACAGTTGGACTTTGGTCCAAACGCCACCCGTTGAGGCCGTTCAGAGTGCCGTCTCGCGCGGAGTGGTCATCACTCGCTCGATGGCGGCGAGTAGCTGATCAGCTCCGATGGGCTTCCGCAGATACTCGGTGACACCGGTGGCGACGTAGCGCGCCTGGGCTTCGGGCGCGTCATCGGCGGTGTACACGATGGTCGGAAGGTTCACACCACGGTGGGCGAGATGCTGGTGCAGCTCCAGCCCGGTCATCCGCGGCATGTGCGCGTCCAGCAGCAGGCAGTCGGGGCGCGTCGCGCCGGCCTCGAGCGAGTCGATGAGCTCGCGGCCGGAGGCATAGATGGCGGGGTTCAAGCCGAGTGCGCCGCAGAGTCGGCGGAGAGCGATACGAACCGACTCCTCGTCATCGACGATCGCGATCGAGATGCAGTTGGGCGGCGGCATATGATCAGAGGACATCGGTTGACACGCGTGAAAGGTTGGTCGGTCCGCCTAACGCCACTGCCCGCGGGGGCGCGACCGGCGCGGAGCTGAGCAGGCAGTGGACGGTGGCGCCTCGATCGGCGTTGTTCTGGGCCCACATGCGGCCACCATGCGCTGCGACGATGGTCCTCGAGATCGAGAGTCCGAGACCGAGCCCTTCGGGCTTCGTCGTCACGAACGGCTCGAACAGTCGATCGATCACGGCCGCGGGAATCCCCGTGCCGCAATCGTGCACGGACAGATGCACGTTGCCCCTCGCATCGGAGTTCACGATCACGGACAACCTCCGATCGACCGGCGGCGTGGAGCTCATCGCCTCGCATGCGTTGACGACCACATTCAGCAACACCTGCTGTAGCTGCACACGATCGCCGAACACCGGAGAAATGTCGGGGGCGAAGAGCGCAGTCGCGACGACACGACGGGCAATCAGCTCGGCATGTGCCAGCTCGAGTACCTCGTTGACCAGCTCTACCGGAGCTAGCAGCTGGGAACATACCTCGTTGCGATCGAGCAGCGCCCGAAGGCGTTGAATGACGTCGGCGGCGCGCTGGTTGGACGTGATGATGTCCCGAACGATCGCATCGAGCTCCTCGAGATCTGGCTGGTCGCGCGTGAGCAGAATTCGCGCGGCGCCCGCGTTGCCGGCGATGGACGCCAGCGGCTGATTCAACTCGTGCGCGAGAGCGCCCGAGAGTTGGCCTAACAGGGTGACCCGCGCGAGGTGCGAAAGCGCGCGTCGCTGCTCCTCGATTTCCATCAGCGCGTGGCGGCGTTTGGTCTCGTCGGCTCGCGTCACGACGGCACCGCCATCAGGTCGCTCGAGCGTTTCGACGCTGAAGACGGACCACGTCCGTTGGCCGTTCCGTTCGTGATCGTACTCCATCTCGAAGCGGTGTTGGTCGCGATTGAGCACGCGCAGGACGCCGGTCAACGCTCGGGCCGCGATGGGATCCCCTGTCTCTGCACCCAGGCGACACGCGCCCGCGTAATCGTCTCCCACACCGGCGCGCTCGAATCTCAACACGCCGGACGTCTCGGCGAACCGCCGCCACGCGTCGTTCACCTCGAGGATAGTGCCGCGCGCATCGATGATGGCGACGTGATCGGGGAGTGACGCCAGAAGCGCGCGATGGAGCTGTACTACGCCATGCCTCGCCGTACTGACCGCGGCAATGCAGAGCACCGGGAGCGCCGTCAGGAGCACGAAGCCCTGCAGCACGAGCACGTTCTGGGCAGGCGATGATTCGAGAAACGGTCCGAAGCCGCGGTCGGCGCCCAGCAATGAGATGAACGTGGCCGCCGTGAGCGTGAGGCTCGCGCCCGCGGATCCGAAGCGAAGCGCCGCCCAGATGAGGACTGGCAACGGCGCGTACAACCGCTGAAGTGCGAAGTGCCACGGGCCGCTCGGAGGGACGAGGAACGCGATCGCGGTTGTCGCGACCAGCGCCCCGGCGAGCGCCATCGCCTCGCCCACTCGCCGTTTGTCCGCCCGGTGCCAGGGCCGTCGCAGGCCGCTCGTGGCCAGGAGAACGAATGCCGGAAGCATCGTTAGGCCGGTGAGCGCGTTGGACAGGAACCAGGCGCTCCACAGCTGCCGGTACGTCCCCGATCCACCATGCAGCACGGCGTTTGCGGCGCCTATCGTCGCCCCGACCGCCGGTGCGATCAGCGCTGCACAGGCAACGAACATCCCCAGACTTCTGACGCTATCGAGACGCGGTGGTCCCTTGAACACACGACCCAACAGCACGGCGGCGGTCAACGCGCGCGCGATGTTGGCGACGTCGGAGAGCAGGACCCACGACACGCTCCACCGCGGCCAACTCGTCACGAAGTGCATGAGCATGGCCACCAGGATGTATGGCAGCCACTTGCGCCGTGGTGATACGAGGAGCGCCGCGGTGAGCACCGCGTACGGCGGAAAAAGAACGGCGCTTCCGAGGTCGGGGTAGCGGAACAGCGATCCGACCAGATTGCCTAACAAGCAGGCCAGCGTGAACATCCAGAGCCCGGGCGCCAGGGATTGCGTCCGTGCGTCCGCTTCGGGATCCGTAGTCGCGCGGTCTTCGCTCATCGCGTGCCGCTCGAGACATTCACTGGAGGAATCCGCCGCGCCGCGCCATCCGACCGCGACGTTGTCCAAAGCTGCCCCGAAGAGTTCCGCGACGCCACTCACGCCAATCGGTGGCGCGGCGTCCTCACCGGCACACTCGGGCACGCGCCGGAGCAGATCCAGCGATGTACGACGCCACATCTTCGACGAGGCGCCGGAAGCGCGGGGCCTCCGACGGACGCATGCGCGAGAGCGTGTCGAGCGCATCGCGCACCGCCGCCACGACGTCAGGCCGTATCCGTTGATCGTCCTGGCGCGCGCGAACAAGGCGGCGACGCCGCCCATCATTCCGGCCTGCACGATCGTGTATGCTCGCCATGCGTTGGTCCCTGGGTTCGCTGCGAAGTCGACGGAGGCAGCCTGATCGTTAGGCTCCGCCGACTGCCGTGTCCGGCAAGCCTATCCACGAGGCAGCCAGCCAGTCATTGGACTTTCGGCCTAGTGGCCCGGGAATCACAACAGCAATCGGGCAAACCGACCGAGCCGGCGCTGCCATTTGCTGTAGGGTGGTATCAACTTGTCGAGCTCGGCTTCCGTCTCGATCCAGGTACTTCGCGTCATGAGCGAGAAAAGATCGAAGAGTCCCACAGCGCCGCTCATGCCCGACAGAACGAACAACGCTTCGCCATCGAGGAGCATACCGCGAGGGTCCTGATTCATCGTGCCGACGGTGAAGTAGAATGACATACGCGCACTGTCGGCTGGCGGACGGTTCGCGAGATACGCTTTGAGCAGGGTCTGGATCGCGGCTGCCCCTGCTGTCGTAACGCTGTCGTCGTACAGGCCGGTCTTGGTGCCGCGCTGGGCTTGCAGGGCGCGGGCGATGATCGTCTGGATCACGACCTCGCGCCACTCCGGCCGCGAGGCGAGCCGGGCGAGCGCAGCGGAATCGGCGAAGAATTGCGTCTTCCGATGCAACTGTGGCAACCGTGGTACTTCGTCGCGGCCGAGCTCGAACGGACGGTATCCCTTGCGTTCGAGTACGGCCGGCGCACTGTCGAGGACCGCGAGGACACCTGGCGCGAGCGGGACCAGGTCGTGAAGCCACGGGTACCGATCCATTCCCGCGCGCACCGCACGTGACTGCTGGACAATGTCGTTCACGTCTTCCTTGGCCGTATAGAGCCCGACTCGCAGCTCGCCGCCGGCTTTTTTGATCTCGTTTGTGAATTCATGGCGCACCTCCAGGAGCCGCAGCATCACCTCCTGGATGCGTGACATTCTGCGGAAAGCCCGCGCTCGGTGCATTGGCGAGTGCCGGCGCGACGATGAACACGCGGCAGCCGCGGAGGGCTGCACCCGCGAGCATCCCCGCCCACCCGCTCGCGAGCCAGAGTCCGTCGGGGACGATGATGACGTTGCCGGGAGGCGACAGCGTGTAGAGCATTGCGCGCGCAATCGATGCCTGCTTGGCTCCGAAGCCGGGCTCGTTATTCACCAGGAGCGCCCGACCCAGCTCGCTCGCCGCGACCGCGTCGCCATCATCGAGCGAGGCGTTCGTCGCCCGGCACGTATCGCAGCGAGGTGTTTCACGGAGCACCGGCGGAATCTCGGACGTCCTTGAAGCTGTTCAGTTTGAGCAATCGTCTCGCGGCGGCCCGCACCTCCAATATGGCAGGCCCGCGAACGAGCATGCCGCGATCCTCCCAGGTCGGGGTCGCGTAATGCTCTCCGATACCCACCCCGGACAGCAGCATCCCACCCCGCTGCGGCGCCGATTCGGTGACGTCGTAGAACGCGATCTTCCGGTGGTCGCGCATGAGGTTATCCGGAAGCAGCGGCAGATTCGAAACGAGATGGTGGCTGCGGAACGTGAAGTCGCTCGGTTGCGTGATGCTCACGTGCACCTTGACGGTCCGTCGCAGCCAGTCTTCGCCACCGTGGCGGGCCGCGAGAGCCTGGAGCCCGTGCGACTGCAGGACCGCCTCACGCAGCGTTCGCTGCCGGTCGCGGAGGATCGTCTCCAGCGAGTCGTTTCCGCGCGGTAATTTGATCGTCGCGCCTAACGGGTCTTCCAGAATCGACATCCAGAGACGCCCGTTGTCAGGCTCGTAGAAGTTCTGGTCGAGAAAGAAGTAGTACGTCGTCAGGCTCCCTGTGCTGTCGAATCGCGCGACGGCCTGTGTGAGCGCCGGGAAGTACACGTTGGCCGTCTGCGCGAAGCCGACGCGGTCGACGTTTCCGGACGATCGCTGTCCGGCATAGTCGTGAAGCCAGAGGACATGGTAGTCACGCGCCGCCAGGATCGTCCGGGCGAGCTCGATCTGCAGACGGTCCTCGCGCAGGTACGTGATCTCGTTCCCTCGCGTGAACGGTCGCCCGACGACCCGCGCGATGAGGGCGTCGACCTCTGCCTGATCGTCGTGCTGGTCCGGCGTGAGAGCGAACTGCAGCGGAAGCCAGACGCGGCGCGAGTCGGACCACTGATTGGCGAGATGGTCATGGACGGCGACCACGGACGCGAGCCATTCCTCGTGCACGCGGACGACCGCGAGCCGCGATTCGTTCGTTAGGCCTGACGAGTCGGCCATCCACGCCTGCAAGTCGGCCCGCGTGGCATTGAGCAGCGGTGAGAGGAGGCTACCGCGCTCGCGTTCCTTGACCTGGCCGAACAGTGCGTCGTACGGGATCAGGAACTGGGCGAGCAGTCCCGCGCGCGCGCGCCGAGCGACGATGCTGCCCAGCGCCGTGTCGCCGACGGCGATGGCGAACGCCCGCTGGAGCGACGCTGCGTACACGCGCTCGGCCTCCTTGAACGTGTGCCCTTGAGGGTAGTCGGCCGAGACACGCAGCATGGTCTCGCGCGCGACTCGGGACATTTCGCGCATCTTCTCCGCGTCCTTCGCGCGATCGGTCTCGTGACGTTCGCTGAAAAAGTTGCTGGAGGCGGCGATCAGGAATGCGGCCTCTCGGACGAGACCGAGCGCGGTGTCGGCACTCGCCGGCAACGGTCGTGCCGGCCGCGCGCGTGACTGTTTCGCGCGGGTTGGTGATCGAGCGCGTGCGGTCCGTCGCACTACGGCGAGCAGCCTCGCGCAACAGATGCCCCGGTATTCTGCGGACGCGTTCTCCCAGCGTATCGCTGCCAGAGCGGGAGCGTGATGCCGACATTGAATCCGCTGCTCCGCGACGGAATCCAATCGACGCGAAGTGTCGACCCGTTACCGAAGAGGCCACCGCGTCGAATCGCCGTGTTCAATGACAGCATGAACGCGAAGTTGTTTTCCCGCGCGTCCCAGTCGACGCCGTAGCCGAGGTTCGCGGCGCGCGTCACGCCGAGGAGACGGAGGCCTCCCGTCGCACCCCCGTCGGCCGCCAACACATACGCTTCGGACGAGAGTCCGAACATCCCGTTGACCGGGCTGCCTCTGGGGTGGAACAGACCGATCACCAGCCCGCCCACCGCGTCGTTGTTGCGTCCGAAGGTGGCAACGGCCGACGTGTAGGCTTGCCAGAGCGGTGGTTGGCCCATTGACGTGATGGACGGAATCGCCGGCGGGCCGACGGGAGACTGCGCGTCGGCTGGCGCGGACGCGGCAGTCGCGGCAAGCGCCACCCACCCGGAGATTGCCACCCGCGCCAGCGCGCGCGACGCGCGACACGCGACGGATGCGTCGCCTAGCAAGTCGTTAGGCATCGAACAGTCTCCGATGCATGCGGTGAGGCCCACGCTCGTGACGCATCGCCGGCGCGAGCCAACGGGGCTCGGCGCGCGACGCGAGATGAGGAACTGAGTGAACATCGCGCCAAGAACACGCACGGGCGCTTCCACTTAGGTCCAATGGACCAGCGCAGCGTCGATCCGAGATTTCGCGAGAACAGCGCGTCGACTCGACCGACTCATCCGTGGTCATGCCTGCCCTCTGACTGCGACGCGCCGCCGCGTTCGCGCGTCCACGGCGAGGCGCACCGGCGGAGAACACATGCGAAGCGCGCTGCCGGTTTGGCGGGTGGGGGCGGCCTTAGCCTGGGCGCACAACGCTCAGGGCGTCGCGGACGTTAGGGAGGTATGAAGGTGTACAGCCGTGTGATCGCGTCGCCGCCCCAGTCGGGACGGCCGCGCCCAGGCTAGCGTGAGTCCGCGATGCTATTGGCCTAAAGTCTTATGTAGGCAGGAAACCGCCGCCTGCGGCCCCTCCTGTCAGTCATCGCGGGAAATCGCTAACCTTGCAGGCATGCCCACGTCGCAGGCATGCCCACCTCGTCCGAACTGGCGCGAGGCAGGGCGATCAATCAGTGGTCCAAACTGGGTCTTGGATCAGATGGTGGCTGACCGCCTCCATCCTTGTGCGCAACACCTGAGGCCCATGATATTCGCCCACAATTGGGAGAGTGTGTGGTACTGCCAATTCCAAGCGCCATGACTGACGAGACACCAACGATCACGATCGTCGACGATGATGATTCGGTGCGCCGCGCACTCTCACGCCTGCTCCGCGCGAGCGGGTATCTCGTCAAGACCTATTCCTCAGCGCCGGAATTTCTGAGCGACCGGTCCCCGATCGACGCCAGGACCAGCCTGTCTGCTCATCGACGTTCGAATGCCCGGCCTCAGCGGGCTCGAGCTGCAGGCCCTTCTCAACGACGCGAAGAACGACTCGGCGGTCGTATTCATGACGGGCCACGGCGACGTGCCCACCGGCGTCAAAGCGATGAAGTCCGGGGCGATCGACTTTCTCCTGAAGCCGTTCACTCGACGATGAGCTGCTCAACGCCGTGAGCCGGGCGCTCCAGTGGAACGCCGAGTTACGGCGTCCGGCGCCGGGACATCGACGAGCTCGAGCGTCGGGAGGCAAAGCTGACTCGCCGTGAACGAGAGGTATGCGCTCTCGTCGTCACGGGGAGGCTCAACAAGCAGATTGCCGCCACGCTTGGCACGAGCGAGAAGACGGTGAAGGTGCATCGATCGCGCGTCATGACCAAGATGGAAGTCGCATCACTCGCGGAGCTCGTCCGGACGGTCGAGCGACTCAATCGGGCTCATTCGAGCGCCGAGGCGAGCGGACCGTAAGCCCGTCCATGCGTTGAGACCTCGAGTGCTGAGTACCCATGCCCCCTCCCTCGACCATCGACGCACGCCAGGTTGAATCCGGCTGGCGACGCGCGCACGCCCCGGGTACGCCTGGCGCTGGCATGCGTGGCGGTGGCCGTGGCGTATTACGCCGGTGCGAAGGCCGGGTTCGTACTCACGCCGAAGACGCAGCCCGTCTCGACGCTCTGGCCACCTAACGCGATTCTGATGGGCGCGCTGCTGCTCGCGCCAGCCCGGGCGTGGTGGCCGTCCTCCTGCTCGCGGCTCTCCCCGCGCACCTCGCCGTGGAGTTAGGCAGCGGAGTGCCGTTCGGGATGGTGCTGTCGTGGTTCGTCAGCAATTCGGCCGAAGCGCTGATCGGTGCGGCCATCGTCCGCCGCTTCATCAAGCCTCCGCTGCAGTTCGACACCTTTCGCAGCGTCGGGATTTTCGTGGTGGGCGCGGCGCTCGTCGCGCCGTTCGCTCTCCTCGTTCCTGGATGCCGCGTTCGTGCAGTGGAACGCGTGGGGAACCGCCGGCTACTGGGAAGTATGGCACGTCCGATTCTTCTCGAACGTCCTCACGATCCTGATCATCGTGCCGGTGATCGTTTCGTGGGACCAGTCGGAACGCTGCAGTCGCTTCGCGCGATCACGGCTCGTCGGGCGCTCGAAGCGGGCCTGCTCGTCTCCACGCTCCTCGTCGTGTCCACCATCGTGTTCGTGCGGCCGGCGTTAGGCGGCCCACGTGACGCGTGGCGCTGCTGGCCGCCCCGTTGCCATTTCTGCTGTGGGCCGCCCTCCGATTCGGACCGGCGGGCGCGAGCGGATGCCTGCTGGTAGTCGCCGTGCTCTCGGTGTGGGGTGCGATCCATGGGCAGGGTCCGTTCGTCGGCCTATCCGATCGCTGACTACGTCCTCTCGCTCCAGCTGTTCCTGATCGTCACGTATATCCCGATCTTCGCGCTCACGGCCGCCATTCGCGAATGCGTCAGAGCGGAGGAAGCCGCTCGGCGCAGCGAGGAGCGGCTCACGCTGTCGTTGAGCGCTGCACAGGTTGGCGCGTGGGACTGGAACATTCCGGCGGCCATCCGACAGGCGCCCGAGAGCACGAACGGACTGTTCGGCCAGCCCGCGACGGGCAACGGGGCGACCAACGGGAAGATCGATCACCCGGCGTTTCTCGACACGGTGAACGCCGACGACCGGCTGATCGTTCGTCGACGGCATCAGCGACGCCATCGAATACGCGAAGCCCTACGAGGTCGAGTTCCGCACCGCCGGCTCGAACGGAGCGATGCGGTGGATGTTGAGCAAGGGGACGGTCGTTCGCGACGGGACAGGTCGTCCGATCCGCATGGTCGGCGTCAATGCCGACATCACGGACGCGGAAGCGGGCCGAAGACGTCCTGCGGCAGCGAAGCCATGCGCGAGGAGAGTGACGCGCGGCTCCGGGCACTCGCGGACGCGATGCCGCAGATCGCGTTCACGGCGCGTCCCGATGGCGTGATCGACTACTTCAACGGAAAGTGGTACGAGTTCACCGGGCATGCCGAGGGATCAGGTCATCGACGAGACGCTGGGTCAACGTCATCCACCCGAGTGGATCGGAATGGATGCGTGGAATCCTGGCACCAGGACGTCTCCAGGGGACGGCCGCACGAGCACGAGGGTCGCTTCTGGAACGCGCGGACGGGTCGCTACCGATGGTTCCTCGCGCGCGCGCTTCCCGTGCGTGACGAGTCAGGCGCCATCATCCGCTGGTACGGCACGGCGACCGACATCGAGGATCAAAAACGCACGGAACACGCGCTGCGCGAGAGCGAAGGCAGCCTGCGCACCTTGCGATCGGAGCTCGAGTACCGCGTGTCGGAAGCGGACGCTGGCGCTCAGGCGATCGAACGTGACGCTGCACGAGGAGATCGACACTGCGCGTGCGAATCGAGCAGGCGCTTCGCGCGTCGGAGGAACGATTCGCCAAGGCGTTTCGCGCGAGCCTCGACGCCATCTCCATCTCGCAGCCATCCGGACGCGCGCATCCTCGAGATCAACGAGCGGCGCGAAGCGATGTTCGGGTATCGCGCGCGACGAGGTGATCGGGCGGACGATCGACGAGCTCGCAGATCTTCGCGCACCAGAAGAGACCGAAAGCGATTTCTCCGAGCTCATGCGAAGTCGCACGGGAATGTGCACGAGCTCGAGCTCGACATGAGACACAAGAACGGCACGCTGCTGCGAGCCGTGCTGTCGGCGGAGACGGTCGAGGTTGGAGGCGATCCGTGCCTCATCATGATGGTTCGCGACATCACGGAGCGTCAGCGCGCGGAGCGGAAGATCGCCGAGCAGCAGCGCGAGCTCGCGCACCTCGGCCGCGTCGCGATGCTCGGCGAATTGTCTGGGGCGCTGGCGCACGAGCTCAATCAGCCGCTCGCCGCCATTCTGGCGAATGCGCCGTGCGGCGCAGCGCCTGCTGACGCGCGGTGACGTCGATCAGACCGAGTTGCGCGCGATTCTCGATGACATCGTGTCTGACGATCGGCGGGCGGGAGAGGTGATCCGCCGCGTCCGGGCCATGCTTCGGAAGGACGAGACCGAGCTGCAACCGATCGCGCCGAACGATATCGTGACCGATGTGCTCGAGCTGGCGCACAGTGATCTGATTCAGCGCGGCGTGATCGTTTCGACGGACCTCGCGCCGTCGTTGCCGTATGTGCTGGCCGACGGTGTGCAGCTGCAGCAGGTGATGTTGAATCTGATCGTCAACGCGTGCGACGCGATGACGGAGTACCCGCCCGACGAGCGGATTCTGACCATATCGACGGGGCACGATCGGCACCACCGTCCGCGTGTCCGTCACCGACAACGGGACCGGTCTCACCAGTGAGCGGCTCGAGACCGTGTTTCAGCCCTTCGTGACGTCGAAGCGTCACGGGCTCGGCCTCGGCCTCACGATCTGTCGATCGATCGTCGAGGCGCACGGTGGGCGCATGTAGGCCGCCAACAACGTCGGCCGCGGCGCGACGTTTCACGTGGTGTTGCCGGCGTCATCGGAGCAGGGTCGGCCCACGGCCATGGCCCCGGCCGAGTCGGCACCGGCAGCGCTGTAGCGCGGCGGGCGCGCTCGGTCAGTTTCGGCGCGCGTTGCCTAACGGGATGGCGACGATGAACGCCGCCCCACCGGCCGTCGGATCACTCTCGCACCAGATGACGCCGCCGTGCGCCTCGACGATCGTGCGGCTGATGGACAGGCCCACACCGAGGCCGTTCTTCTTCGAGGTGATGAACGGCTCGAAGATCGCCGCCTGGCGCTCGAGAGCGACGCCGGGTCCCGTGTCGCGGACCGTGAGGACGGCCGTATGCGTCGCGGCACGTGCGGTCTCGATGCGGACGAGCCGCTCGGCGTCCGGCGGCTGATCGGTGACCGCCTCGAGGGCGTTGAGCACGAGGTTCAGCGCGACCTGCTGCAGCTGCACGCGGTCGCCGACTACGATGAGTGGTTCGTGCGTGAGAACGAATCGGATCTCGACGCGGCGACGGATGCGTGTCGTGCCTAACGATTTGCACGGCTTCGCGCACCACCGTGTTGAGGTCGATCGGTCCCCGCTCCACCTCGTCCTTCCTGGCGAATGCCCGCATGCGCTGGATCACCTCACCGGCGCGGCGGCCGTCGGCCGCGAGCTGATGGAGAATCTCTCGCACCGCCTCGGGATCGCGCGGCTGGGCGTCGAGCACCCGCATGGCGGTCTGAGAGTTGATGAGGATTGCCGTGAGCGGTTGACGGATCTCGTGCGCCAGCGCCGCGGCCAGCTCGCCGACCGTGGTCGTGCGCGCAACGTGCGCGAGCTCGCGGCTGCGCTGGGCAGTCGCCAGCTCGGCCGCCCTGAGCTCGGTGATGTCCGTGACTGTACCGACGAGCCGTCCGGATTCCGGTTCATCGGGTAGCCGAGGCGCGGCACGGTCTCGAAACCAGCGCACGTTTCCATTGACGTCGAGCATCCGGAAGTCGAACGGCTCTGTCGGCGCCGTCATCTCTGCCCTGCCGTCGCGCGTTCCACACCTGGTGCAGCGCCGCGGTGTCATCGGGATGCACCTGCCGCCACCACCAGCCGGGCGACTCCATGTCCGACGCGGCGAGACCGAGGAGCCTGCCTAACGGGCCATCGGTGCTCACCGCGTCCGACGTCGGGATCATGGGCGTAGACGAACACGCCTCCCGCTTGCGTGGCGAGCGCGTATCGCGCGTCGTTCTGCGTCAACTGCGAGGTGACACGCCGGCGTTCGTCGATCGCGACCGCGAGAAAGAGCAGCGGGGTGGCCAGCGCGAGCAACACCAGTTGCTGCGCGACGATGCCAGTGGTCGTCGACGGTGAGCGAAAGGGCGGGACCCCGTGCACCGCACCTCCTATGGCGACGCAGGCTCCGATCAGAAGCGCCGACGCCGCGCCCGCCAGCCCGAACCTGAGTGCAGCGATCATCACGAGCACGATCGGAGCGCACAGCACGATGGCGCGACCAACCACGTCGTCTGGCGATCGCATGAACAGCAGTGCGGCCAACAGCGCGGCAGCTCCGCCAAGGCAGAGCGCCTCGATCACGCGCGCCCATCGTATGACCGACTGCGATTCGGTAGCGAACGTGCTGCTTCACCGTGGCGTGTGCGGCGAGTCCCACAGGCACGACGATCAGATAGGCCAGCGTATGACCCAGGATGGCGATCAGCCCGGGTGTCGAGTCGCCGGCCCCGAACGCCGTCCGCATTGCCTGGCGCGACGGGAAGGTCGATCTGAAACAGCGCCGCCGATCCGAGGAACACGAGCATTGGCGACACGCACGCGATGATCGTGAAGGCACCGATGGAGCCCACTGTATCGAGCCCCCACTTCAGGTCTACGTACCGTCGTATCAGGGTGGCGGCGAGGACCGTGCTCGCCGCGTCGACCGCGAACGATGCGAGGATGTACGCGACGGATGCGTCCTGTCCGACCGACGTCACCCAGCGGCCGACGAGCGCGGACGCGAGCACCGCCCACCAGCGAGCCGGCGGTGTGAGCAGGAGCGCAACCAGCACGAACGCGCTGGGAATGGACAGCGCTGGCGGGAACTGCGGCACCGACAGGTTCGCCTGCGTGAACCGTGGCGGCGATCGCGTAGGACACGGCGAACGCCGCCACGTTGCGTGCGAAGCGCAGCAGCTCGGGCCCATCGATCGCGCTGGGCTCGACGTTGGGGCGACGCATGGGCGTAGCCAAGCGAGACATGGGCGGAGCCAAGGGTATGCGTGCCATCTCGTTAGGCCTGCGCCATAACGAGTGCCGCGAACGCGTACACGAACCCGAGGCCGATCCAGAGCGCGGCGGCCGGCTCTATCATGAGTCGCATCCACTGCAGCGCTTGCGCGAACTGGCTTTCCATAACGGTCGAGCGCCTCGTGCTCGTGGAGTGTACGGACTCAGGGCTCCGGAACGCGGAGAATACACCGGAATCCAACGTGACTGGCCGAGGTGTCGATCGGCTCCGGAAAGCGCGCCGCTGGCCGGTAGCGCTGGCAGTAGTTCGGCGAGCAGAGATGCGACCCACCCTTCAGCACCTTTCGCGGAATGTTCGCGGTGTCGCGCGTCGTCGCAACTCGCCCGCCCGTCGTCGTGCGAGCAACACGCCTTCGCTCGGTTCGGCCGAGTGACGGGGACGATACCAGTCGGTGGTCCACTCCCACACGTTGCCGATCATGTCGTGGACACCGTACGCGTTAGGCGGGAAGGCGTCCACCGGCGATGTGAAGTCGTAGCCGTCGCGCCCGCTCGTTCTGCCATGGGAACTCACCCTGCCACGTATTCGCGCGATGACGCCCGTCAGGCACCAGCTCATCACCCCAGGCGTACTCGGCGTCGTGAAGTCCACCACGAGCCGCACGCTCCCACTCCACTTCGGTCGGCAGTTCCTTTCCGGCCCACAGCGCGTACGCCGCCGCGTCACCGTAGGTCACGTGCACGACGGGATGGCGGTGCAGGCCCTCGAGGCTGCTCGATGTGCCGCGCGGGTGGCGCCATTGCGCGCCCCGCGTGAACGACCACCACTGTCGCGAGTCGTGCAACGGGACGCGTACCGGCGGTTTCGTGAATACGAGCGAGCCCGCATACATCATCTCCGGGAGCGCGCCAGGATAGTCCGCCGGGTTCGGCGGCAGCTCGGCGAACGTCACGTACCCGGTGTCATCGACGAAGCGACTGAATTGCTCGTTCGTCACGGGATACGGATCGATCCAGAATCCGTTCACCGTCGCGTCATGGGCGGGCCCTTCCTCGGAATAGTGGCGGTCCGATCCCATGCGAAACGTGCCGCTCGGGACCCAGATCATGTCGGCAGTCGATGCGCGTCCTGGCCGGACGAACTCGGCCGGTGCTTGAAGCATCGCGAGCAGGTTGCTCATAGTTGGGCCTTCAGGGTGCGCAAACGACGATGCACCCCTTGGGGAAGCGGACCCATTGGACCTTGGAGCAACACATGGCCGGTGCCTAACCAAAGGTCCAATGTCGTCGCGCCCAAGCTGCGCACCACTCTGCGGCATGCACGCGAGCTCGCATCGAGCTTGACGAGAGCGTGCCGATCCCAACGCCCGTTGGCGAATGATTCGATCGCGCGCGGCCGCTCTGACGTTGCTCTATCTGCTCGTCGTGTGCGCTGTCGGAATGCTGCACCCGGTTCGCAACGCGCTCGTGCTCGGCGCTCTCGGTGGAAGCGGCTTCTACAAGGTGTATCTCGCGAGCGCGCTGGTGGCGTTCGCCATCGTGCCGTTCAATCGTCTGGCCGCCCGCATCCCGCAGCAGCGCCTAACGCCGGCGGTCGCCACATTCTTCGCCGTCAACCTGGTCCTGTTCCGGGTGTTCTTCCCGGGTGGTGTGCTGTTCGGCGTGCTGTTCTACGCCTGGCACGACTTCTACGCCGGCATCCTCATCTCGCAGTTCTTCCTCGCCACGTCCGAGGTCCTCGACCAGCGCAATGCGAAGAAGGCGCTCCCGGTCATCATCGCTGCCGGGTCGGTCGGCGCGGCGATAGGCGGCGCGGTCACAGGGTTTCTTGCCCCGGCGATCGGCGTAGCCAACCTGCTCCTCATCGCGGCCGCATTGACGTTCATCTTCGCCATCGCGTTACCCGCGATTACCGGTGGGGCGACGCCCAAGTCCGATTCACACGTGCGCGTTGTCGAACCTACCCTTCGCGCGCCCATCCGCGACGTCGTCAGAAACCGCCAGGTGCAGCTCATCGCCGGGACTGTCGTGCTGACCGTGCTCGTCAAGCAGATCGTCGACTACCAGTTCAACACCGCCACGCGCGTCGCTCGGCGACCGCGAAGCGGTCAGCACCTTCCAGGGAAAGTTCAACGCCGCGACGCAATGTCTGCCGCTGCGTAGCCGCGCTGGCCATTCGTCCCGCACTCGCGCAATGGGGCGTGGGGGCCGCGCTACTCATGCTCCCGGCAGGCATGATCGTGACGAACCTGATTGTCGGCTGGCGCGGTGGACTCGGCCCCGCCGCGCTCGCGAAGGGTACAGAAATGACACTGCGGTATTCCGCCGAGCGGACCGGGCGCGAGATCCTGTACATGCCGGTGTCAGCAACGATCCGCGCGCGAGCGAAGCCGATCATCGACGTCGGGTTGGAGAGTGGACTGGCCAAGGCGTTGAGCGCCGGGGTGATCTTCGTGCTGCTCGCGACCGTCGGTCCGAGCCGCCTGGCGTGGTCGTGTGTCGCGCTGTCAGTCATCTGGCTCGGCGCCGCGGTCGCGCAGCGTCGAGTGTACGTGCGGTCGCTCGCCAGCGCGGTGCGCGTCCCGATGACCGGACTCGCCGAGCTGTCGGCCACGCTCAACGAGCCGGCCATGCAGGAGGTAGTTAGGCAGACACTCGCCAGTGGCACTCCGGCGCAGATCGCATTCATCCGCGATCTGCTGGCGGAGTCCGCGACGCCGACCGCGCGATCGAGCGACCCGGCCGAGGGAGCGGATGGTCTTCTCGACACCGCCGCTGACGGCGCACTCGAGCTTCCGGTGCGAACTGCCGCGCTGCACAAGCTTCGCCGATTGCGCACCGTTGAGCCGACGACCAACATCGCCCGCGACGTCGTCCAGCGCATCATCGGCACGCACCTCGACGCAGCGGAACGCTACCGAGCCGCCGGTGCGACGCTCCAGCGGAGTACCGCACCGACCGAACGCGATCGCCTGCTGCAACGCGCGATCATCGAAGCGTGGCAAACGCGCCAGACAGCCGTGTTCGACGGGCTCGGAGTGATCCACGAGTCTCGCGTCGTCGAGGGATGCTACCGTGCGATCACCGGCAGCAACGAGCGGCATCGTGCCTCGGCGTTGGAGCTGATCGAGGAAGCAGGTTCGCGACAGTGGGTGCGGCGACTCGACCCCATCCTCCGTGCCACGCCCGACTACAGCTCGTACCCCACGATTGGCGATCGCAGCGAGGTCATCGCCGAGCTCCAGAATGACGACGACTGGTGGGTCGCGCAGTGTGCCGCCTATTCCGCGAACGCCGCCGGGGGACACGAGACGATGCAGATCATCGAGCGGGTTTTCTTACTCCAGCGCGTCGACATCTTCGCTGCGACGGCCAGTCAACATCTCGCGCGTATCGCGCTCGTCACGCGGGAGGTCGAAGCAGACGACGGAGCCGTGCTGCTCCATGCGGACCAGCCGGCCGACGCGATGTATGTCGTCATCGACGGTGAGCTCCGCGCCAGTGCCAGAGGAGCAACGAGGTCCATCACCGCTGGTGAGGCGGTTGGCGCACTCGCGTTGCTCGATGATACGCCGCTCGCGCTCGACGTCCGGGCGGTGAAGAACAGTCGTCTGTTGCGCCTAACGAAGCGTGATCTCCACGACCTCCTGCACGATCACCCTGATCTTGCCGTGTCGCTCCTGCACGGCATGGCGACCCGCCTGCGAGGAATGGCATCATGAGACGTCTCGTATTGGTCGTTGGCGGCCTCCTGGCCTCGGGCGTAGCTGCGCACGTTGGGGCGCAGGACGCGAACATCATGCTGCCGGCGGCGCGAGTGGAAGCGCTGCTGCGCGAGGGCCCGATCAAGCCGGTGGCGAACGAGGGGTCGCGGTACCACGGGGACCGGACCGAGCACGTGCTGCTGTCCTTCGACGATACCACGACGTTCGAGGTGAAGTGGGCGGTATCGGCTCCCGGCGGCGAGGCATTCAACAATCAACCGCGGTACGAGACCGCTGCGTACCTGCTGCAAAAGCTCTTTCTCGACGAGCGCGACTACGTCGTGCCGCCCACCGCCCTGCGCATGCTCCCGCAGGCCGCGTTCATCGAGGGGCTCCGTGGTGAGCGAACGTTCGCCGATGACCCATACGTGCTCGTCGCGCTGCAATACTGGACGGCGGATGTGACGAGTGACGGCGTGTTCGACAAGAAACGCGCCGAGCGCGACTCGGTGTACGCTCGGCACCTCGGCGACCTGAACATCCTCACCTACCTGATTCGGCAGCGCGACGCGAACAAGGGGAACGTGCTGATCGCGACCGACTCCACCAGGCCGCGGCTGTTCGCTGTCGATAACGGCGTAGCGTTCGAGAGCCAGCCGAGCAACCGTGGCACCGATTGGCAGTACATGCGAGTGTCGCGAGTCAGCGCGGCGACGGCTGCTCGCCTCCGGACGATCACCGAGGCGAACCTGGTGCAAGCGCTCGCGGTCGTGGCGCAGTTCGAGCGGCGCGGGTCAGACTACGTCGCCGGCGGCGCTCGGTGAGAGCCTCGACAAGAAACGTGGCGTGCGTCGCACGGCGACCGCGCTGCAACTCGGACTGACGTCGTCCGAGATCGAGGGAGTTCAAACCCGGCTCCGCAGCCTGCTCAAGGACATCGACCGCGGGAAGATCAAGACGTTCTAGGCACGCATGGCCTAGGCACGCGTGGCGGACGGGGCTGGTCAGCGCAGCGATCGAGCGTGCACGACACGCCGCACGAGGGCGAGGAGTTGATCGCCGTCGAACGGCTTCCGTAAATACCCATCCGGGCCCGCACGGCGTTCCAGCTCGGCCGAGGACACCTCGTCGTGCGCGGTGATGAAGACGATCGATACCCGAGATCCTGACGCGATCAGGCGATCCTGGAGGTCGAACCCACTCATGCTGCCCAAGTGCACATCGAGCACGAGACACGTCGGCTCGCGTTCGAGCGCGGCGCTCAGGTACTCGTGTGCGGACGCATACGTCTCGACGGCGATGCCGGCGGTGCGCAGCACGCGACCCAGCGCCGAGCGCACCGACGGATCATCATCGACGATGGCAACCCATCGGTCGTTCGGCGCCATCTCCGCTCCGCTCGCTCTCGCAGCGTCGCGTGGCGGCTCTCCATGCTGTGGCATCAGGTGACCAGCTCCCCGCGCCCCGCCGCTGCGGCCTAACGCGAGTCGGCCGACGAAGGAGGCACGCCATTGCCGTTAGGCAGATCGACGCGAATGTCATGCGTGGCCGCGCGCAGCCCGCCAGCAAGGGTAGGAGGCTTCGGGCGACGCGCCCATTATACCTTCGGTCAATCGGCGTGCGCGTGCAGGGCGTGGTGGGCGTGCTCGCGCGTGAACCCGACCGCGTTGGAGAACCCCAGGGGACCGCTGTCGAACGTTGGCGGCAGCGCCACGGGCACGTCGCGCCACGTCGCGCGATCGAACTGGTCACTCGCGCGATCGAACAGGTCCATCGCCCGAACGAGGTCGGCGAGCGAGCCCGCGTGCATCTTCCGCATGACGCGGGAGCGATGGACCTTCACCGTCTGTTCGCACATCCCGAGCTCGGCGGCGATCTGCTTGTTGAGCCGGCCCGCGACGACGCGATGGCAGACCTCGTGCTCTCGCGGAGTCAGCGTGTCGTACACCGATTTGATCTCGGCGACCCGACGACGCGTCGTATCGGACAGCGAGCTCTCGCTTGATGGCGCGGCGCACCGCATTGAGCACCGCCTCCTCCTCCACCGGCTTGAGGAGAAAGTCCTCCGCGCCGGCCTTCATCGCCTGCACGCTGGTCGTCACGTCATCGCTTCCGGTGACGAATACCGTGGCGATGTCACGCCCGGACTGTATGAGCGCGTTCTTGACCTCGAGCCCCGTCATATCGGGCATCCGAACGTCGAGGAGCAGACAGGCTGCTTTCCCGGTGGTTCCGTGCTCGAGGAAGTCAGTGCCGCTGTCGAACGTGGCTACCTGGTAGCCCGCCGTGATGAGAAGCCAGCGGAGGGAACGTCTGACGGACTCGTCGTCGTCGACAACCAGGACGAGTCGCTGAACATCATCCATAACGTGAGCTCCCGCGAGGCATAGGACATTACGACGGCACGCCAGTGGCGGCCCGCCATGTGCGCGCGTCGGTATCTCGTTCGGAGCTACGATGGTAAGAATCGGTCAATGTGGCTACGTCCCAAAGGTCCAACTCAGGGACAGCAGAAGCGCGGGTCAGAACCGCCAGACGCGATCGAAGTCCAACCCCCACTGTCGGGGCGTGAGGGCGCTACCTCGAGCGGCTGCTTCGTTCGCGCACGTGGCCCCGTTCGTCGACGGCGCAGAGCTCACCGATCCCAGCAGCCCACGGTGGAATCGATAGTCGAGCGAGACGCCCAACGTCTCGCCGAGGTTGGTCGACGTTGTTCCGCCGGTCAGCGCACAGAGCCCGGCATCGACCTTCAGGAAGAGACGACTCGTCAGCTGCTTCCCGACTCCCAACCGGCTGGCATAGAAGGCGTTGGCCGCGCTCTGCGAGCTACCATCGTTCCGGTCCGTCGCGGCACCCGGTGTCACGTTCACGACGTCGAACATGCCACCAGCGAGCCGCTGGGCGACCGCGCTCGTCGCCGTTGCCACGAGCTCACTGGTAACCGCGCCCTGGTTGAACGCATTCCCCACTGCGTGACCCGACTGGCCAGTGATGAGATAACTCATGAGCTCGGCCTGACTCAGCTTCGAGTCCGCACTCGATAACGTCAGGACCGGTCGCTCCAATGTGCCGCCCAGGTGCGCCCGAACGCGTGGTGCGCGTCCGCCAGAGCTCCGGGAGGATTCATCGGCCTCGCGTGCATACACGGCATTGATGTCGAGGCGCGGATTCATCTCGGGTTCGCCGGTGAATTGAACCGAGCCCTGCTCGAGCTCGAACGTCCTCGTGAATGCACCGAGATTGAGCCGATAGGTACCGCGCTGGGTCACGAGGGCGCCACGAAGCGCTATCTGCCCACCCGCGACGCCCGGCTGAGACGCTGCCCTCTCGAGCCCAATGGATCCGCCCAGCTGCACGCTGGCTTCAGCGGAGCGCAGCCAGACGTTAGGCCCCATCGCCACGTTGACATCGGCGATCGCTACCCGCTGGAGGATGGATGAGGTGTCGCTGCGCTCCAGATGGGCGGGCGCCAGGCTGTCGACGAGTCGCACGAACGCCGTATCGTCGACCCCGACGACGCCTGCCCGGCCCATGTCCGGCAGTCGCAGGACTCCACGGTCCACGGTGATTTTTCCAGAGAGCGTCGGACGCGTCGCGGAGCCAGCAAGGCGTAGGTCGGTCGTCACGTCGAGGTCGGCCGTTTCAGCCAGGCGCATCAGCGCCATGGATGACGTGCGGAGACGCAGATCAACGGTGCTCGTGTCCGAGATTCCGAGTACGCCCTTCAGCTCGGCGCGTCCTCCAGCATCGCCGTCGCCACGAACCGTCGCCTGGGCAATCGTGATGCGGTCCGATGCCAGCTCGATTGCCGCGTTTGCGTCATGGACGCCGATGCCGAGCGCGTCGATTCGTGCAGCCCCACCACTCAACGACGCAGTCCCCACCGCTCGTGGTCGGCGTGCGGTTCCCGACAGCGTGATCTGGGTGCGGAGCACGCCCGCTGCTATGTGAATGCCCGGTATGAGCCTCGTGATATCGGGAAGGTAGAGGCTGTCGATCGCCACGGTCCCGGTGATCGGCTCATCGAGCAGCTCCGCCTTCGCGGGCGACAGCGATAGTCGCACCGGTCCGTCCGCTCGCGCTGCCAGAAGACTTCTGGCGCCTTGGCGCGCCTCGACGCTGACACGCACCTTGTTCTCGGCGTACGAGACATCGGCAACGACGCTGTCGACGTACATCGAGTCGAGCTGGGGCAGACGGGCGCGCAGTCGGCCCGTTCCCCGCGGTACGAGCGCGGTTCCCTCGAGGCGTGCCGTCGCATCGATCAGGACGCGGAGCGAATCGCGCGGGCCGCCAGGGCCGGGAATCAGCAGCGGGACGTCGGCGACGTCGAGCGCGACGGCAATCGATCCGGTATCGCGGTAGACGCCCGAGAGTCTCGCCAGCGCGCCGCGCCCCCCGCGGAGCTCCATCGTGTCGAGCGCGATGGTGCCGTCGCCCACGCGCCGGAACCGTGTGGGCCGAGTCAGATGCACATCCACGCCAGGATACCGAACCGCGAGCGAATCGAGATCGACCGCGACGGTATCGCCGCGGACGGAGACCGCGCCTAACGCACCGCCGCCGAGTTGATCGGCGTCGGCGGTGGCCAGCGCCACCTCCCAGCGGTGTCCGTCGTCGCTCCGCGCGGTGGCGGACAGCGAGGCGAACGACAAGCCACCCGCGGTCACCGAATCGACGCGGAGCGTCGCCTGGCCGCGCGGGGTCGACCGAAGGCCGGTCATCGTCGCAGTCGCCCGTGCGCGGGCGACGTTCCCGGACGGCGATGTCATGCCCGTCACCTCGACCTCGCCGCTGGCGTCCAGCGAATCGACCGAACCGGTGAGGCGGGCCCGCGCCACCAACGTCCCTGCGATCGAGTCGATTTGACTGCGTTTCTCCGACTGCGCCGTCTCGCGTGCGACCGTATCGCCGACGCCTAACGCGCGCAGGATCGGACCCAGCTCGGCGAGCGACAGCGAGGTGGTCAGGTTCAGCGTGTCGCCAACGTTGGCGTGGAGGCCGAGCGCGCCGTGTAGCTGCACCGTTCCAGCAGACGTGGCCACGACGACACTGTCCGCCACGACGCGCGACTCCGTGAGCGTGAGCCGCACGTTGGATGGCTGGACCGTGATGCCAGCGATCGTGCCGTTCAGGTTCGTCAGCGCCGCGGTTCCACGAAGCGCGCTGAACGACTCGCCGGCGAGGTCGACGTCCACAGAGGCGTCGAGCGCTCCGTCCGGCACGCTCGGGCGACCGGTCGCCGCGCGAGCGTTCGCGCCGCGCACCTGTGCCGTCGCGCGAATCGCCGGGCCCGACTTGTCGTCATGGTACCGGCCGACGAGCGTCACTGATCCAGCGATACTACGAGCCGTGCCATCCAGCGAGAGGTCGCGAGCTGTTCCGCGAACGCGAAACTGGCCATCGACGTTCGGGATGTTCGCGAGCTCGGGGTAGCTCTGCGCGACGGCTCCCGGTGCGAATGGTCGCGCGTTCACCTCGAAGTCGAACGTGGGCTCGTCGTCGTCGAGGTCGACGCGTCCACTCCCGAGAATGCGCAGTGGCATCGCGTCGCGTTCGGCGTATCGAATATCGGCGTCGACGATGCGCAGATGCTGCGGCGTGGAGTCCAGCGTCACGGATCCGACGAAGCGTCCGCTGAGCGGCGGCAGCGCCGGCACGATGCCGCGGATCGTGCGCGCGTCGATGGGATTCGCCGCCAGCACCAGCTTCGAGAATGCGACACCGGCCTCACCGCCTAACGTGATCGACCCGTGGCCGGTCACGCGATTCGCGCTGCCTGGCACGGTCTCATCGGCATACCGGGCGTCGAGACTGTCGATGTGGAGCGCGGGATCGGTCGCGCTCCCATGGGCAACGACGCGTCCGGTCAGTCCGCCGCGCAGCGCGGGTGGGATCGCGTCCCCGGCCAGGATGCGCAGCAGGTCCGTATGCAGCGGAGCCAGGTCGAGCGCCGCGTGTTGGATCGTCACTGCATTCGCTTCGCTCGATGCGCTCACCTCGACGCTCACGTCGCCACGCAGACCCGAGCGCGCGGCGTGCAGGTCGGCCCCGGAGACGCGGTACGTGGTCGGCTGGCTCCCCCCCGCCGACGTCACCGCGAGCTCGAGGCGTCCTCCCCCAACCGTCGGCAGGTCAGGCAGAAACGCCGCGAGGTCCGCGAGTGCGAGCGTATCGGCAGTGATCGTCGCGTCGATCATGGGCGTCCCGGCCGCGCCCCAGTCCACGTGCCCGCGCGCGTGCAGTGCAGTCAGACCGACGGCCACGGTTGGCAGGTCCACCGTGGCAGCCTCTCCGACCAGCGCGACGCGACCCGCGATGCGATGCACCGCGAGCGGCGGGTCGTCGACGGCGACGGAGAGGCTCGTCAGGTTCGCGATCGCCGTGGTATCGCCGATCTCGGTGCGAATGAGCGGCGCATCGATGGTGATCGCCGTGATCGCCCGGCGTCTGACGAGCGCGGTGCCGACGCGGCGAACGACCGGCAGATGGCTGGTGAGCGCGGCGGCGATCGCACGGTCGCGCGCCGCGCCACGCAACGAGTCGGGTGGTGCCCACGGCACCTCGAGGAACACCGCGCCCTGAGACACGTGCACCGAGCCATCGACAACCACGCGTGCCGGTCCGGTGCTTGGCGTTGGTGGTGACGTGTCTGGTCGAATGGCGCGCGACCAGTTCCACACACCCGACGGGGCTTGACGCACGACGACGTACGGCCGCGCCACGTCGAGTGACGTGACAACGAGCCGCTGCTGAATCAGCGCGCCGAACCGGCACGTGGCGCGCGTGGGACCAAGCGCCACGAGCAGCGAGTCATCCGGGCCGCGAAGGGAAACCGAGTCGATCGCCAGCGCGCATCCGGGGCCGAACCGCAGCGCGCCGAGGTGCAGCGACCCGAGCAGGTAGCGCTCGGCGATCTGCACGGCCACCTGCCTAACGCGCTCACGGCCGAACGCGGATTGCGTCACGAGCACGAACGCGACGAGCAGCACGCCGATGAGCGTCGTCAGGCCCACGCCGGCCCACCTGATGCCGCGGACCCACCAGGGGCGCGCCATCAGAACGCCTGCCCGATCGAGAAGTGGATCGTCAATCGATCGAAGAACCCACTCGGGCGACTCGGCTGGAACGTGGAGGGGCAGAACCCTTCGGCCTGCGTCGGCAGAATGGGATTACCCTGCGCGTCCGTTTGCCCGAACCCGCTAACCGGGAGCGTGTTGCCGATACTCACGCAGTACAACGGCGCGTTGGCGTACCCGACGGGCGCGTCCCGATAGGCAGGCCCCAGCGGACTCCGGTACGAGTTTCCCGCGATGTCCAATCGGATCGGACCGATCGGCGTCGAGATGCGCACCCCTAGTCCCGGGGTGAGAAACAGTGTCGTGTTGGTGAGCTGTGGCTCACCGATGACCCACACGTTGCCTGCATCGACGAATAGCACGAACTGCAGGAGCGACGTGAGGATGGGGGGCCGAATCCGGAGCTCGAGATTTGCGACCGCCGATGCCGAGCCGCCGGTTGGGACGGCGCGCCACTCGGTGCTGTCGGGCGGCAGCGCCCAGAGGAGCGTGTCGGTACCCTGCACCACCGCGCGAATGCTGTCCGCGAGGTAGACACGCGGCCCGACCTCGTTCTGGTGGAACCCGCGCACCGTCGACGCGCCGCCGGCGAAGAGTCGCTCGGCCTGCGGAATGAAGTCGCCCCCCGGAAGTCCGGCGACGACCGACGCCTGCGCGCGCGCTGCCAACACCATGGTTGGCGTGAGCGGAAAATAGGCCGCGGCGTTGACTCGCCCGCCGATGATCTGCTGACGCACCGCCGTGCCCAGCCACTGCGGGGCAATCCGCATCTCCGTCTGGAACGATCGCCCGCGGGTCGGATCCGTCGGCGTGTCGGTGTTGTCGTACGTCACGACGACGCTGGCCAGCCCGAACGGCAATGCCTCCGTGAACTGCTCCCGGTCGGACGCGAGGCACGCCGAGAAGGTCGCGCACAACACGGCCGGCTGTGCCTCGGTGCGTCCGTAGCTCAGGTCGTACACGAGTGCGCCGCGCCAACGACGACCGATCGCGCGCGACGCCGATGCCGAGCCGCCAATGCTCGTCGTTTTCAGGTACGCGAGATACTCGGACCGCCGCTCGGTGTACAGCGACACGGAACGCGTCCAGGCGCCTAACGATGCCAGCGCATACGTGCCGCCGACGTAGTAGTTCAATTTGGCACTGTACGGATCGGCCTGGGCCTCGCTCGAGCAGGCGCTGGGCGCAAAATCGAGCGGGTCGCCGACGGCGACCTTGGACAGACGCGTCGTGAGCTCGAGGCGCCCTGGTTGGTTGAATACGCCCGTCCGACGGGCCTGCAACTGGAGGCGAAAGCAATCGAGCGTTGCGTAGCCGGCGCGCAAACGCACCTCGTGTGGCGGCCCTTCAACGACAGCCACGTTGACATTGGCCGTCCCGTCGCCTCCATCACCGCTCGCCGGACTGCGAATGCTGTCCAGCGTGATCCGAACCTCCTCGAAGAGCCCGACGGCGTCGAGCCCGCGTCTGGCCTCGCTCAGTTCCTGGGTGCCGAGGACGGACCCGGTCTTGAGTCGCGTGAGGCGCTCGACCTGAGACTCGGGAATGCGCGGCGCGCCGCTGTCCGCGCCGCGCGCCTCGATCCGCAGCTCGCCCAGGCGGACGCGCGTACCCCGGTCGACATCGATCCATGCCACGCCGTGCTGCGCTCCGGAATCCACACGCTCGCCGCGTCGCGCGGTCGCGGCGAGATAGCCGGCTCGGCGCAGCCCTACTACCATGGAGGCGCTCGACGCGTCGAGCGAGAAGCGATCGAGTGGCTCGCCGGGGCGCAGCTTGATGGCGCGTGCGAGCGAGGCGCGCATTGCCGAGTCCTCCACGCCGCGGACTTCGATCGAGTCGACGATGGTCGGCGCATTCTCTCGAATGGCGAATCGCACTTTCACCGCGCCAAAGCCAGCCGTGTCGACGGCGGCGTCGACGACGACACGCGGATAGCCCTTGCGACGATAGAGCAGCATCAGCCGCGCGGCGTCACGAAGCAGGGCCCCCTGGACCAGGCATCGACGCGCTCCGAACAGGCGAGTGACGCGTCGCACGCTCGATGACGGTGCCGTCTCGATGATGTCCTCGAGCGTCAGGGACGGAATCGCCTTGTTCCCGCTGAACGAGATGGCCTTCACCTCGGGCGCGGACCCGCTGCACGTCGCCTGCGCGAGCGCGCGAACGGGAACGACGGCACCGAGGCTGAGGACGAGTAACGTCGCGAGTGCCACGCCGCGACGTCGCGCCGGTGGCCTCGCTGCGCCATGGATGGGGATCACGGGTCTCGCGGTCGGATCGACCTGGGGTCGCTTCTAGGTTGCGCGCGAGTTTCGGGAGCGCCCATTGGTCCAAGGTATACTGGGCGCGCTATCCGGCGCGGGCGCATGGTGGAGACAGACGCGGCCGTCCCGGCAGCGAACGAGGAGTCCTATGAGCACTGCGATGTCTGGCGCGCCTTCACCCAGCCCTGCGTCACCGGCGCGCGCCGAAGCGGCGCGCGCCCGTGACGCGCCGAGGTAGTGGAATTCGCCGTCAACTTTCTGCTGTGAGGTCGACAGCCATGTATGAGTTGGCGTGGCGTGACAGAGCGATCGTGGTCCTGCTCGCGATGGTCGCGTCGGCCGGCTTCCTCGGCGCGCAGTCCAGCCAGGAACCAAAGCCGGCACCACCGGTGCCGTCGCCTAACGGGACCGTGTCGTCTATCCAGATCGAGCGCGAGAACGTGTTCGACAAGGCCGAGCGTGAGCGATGGCTCGCGCGCGTGATGAACGGGCTGCACATCGTGACGCGCGAGCCGGTGGTGGCTCGTGAGATGCTGTTTCGCCAGGGCCAGCCGTTCGATTCTACAGAGTTCGCGGAGACGGCGAGAAATCTTCGAAAGCTCGATGTCTTTCGTGCCGTTTCGGTCGACAGTGCCACGACGGATTCCGGGCTCGTCGCGCTCGTCACCACGCGTGATGCCTGGACGACCCAGCCCTACGCGACCTTCAAGTCCGCCGGCGACCAGATCACGTGGGGCATCGGGATGCGGGAGAAGAACCTGCTCGGGTTGGGGATCAAAGCCGGCGTCCGCTATACGAGCGATCCGGACCGGTCTACCACGTCGTTCACGGCCAACCTCCCTCGCATCTTGCAGGACCGGGTCGATTTTTCAGGGTCGTACGACCTGCTCTCCGACGGAGAGCGGGGGCGCTTCACCGTGGCGGCGCCGTACACGGCGCTCACGACTCCACGGTCGGCGTCCTTCGAGTGGCTGTACGACGACATCGATATCCTCCGGTTCTACAACGGTGAGGAAGAGGCGAGCGATACGGTGCGCCGCCTGATGTCCAGTGTGACGCTGCGCGGCGGGCGGGCCAAGAAGGCGTCGCGCGTCGGCTATCTCAGAACCGGCGTGGCGCTCCGGGCCCGTCGCGACGACTTCCGCGACCTGACCGAGCCGGAGATCGCCAAGGCGGATCGCTCGGTCTTCGGTGATCTCGAGATGAGCCTCGAGTCGAGCAGCTCGAAGTACCTGGTAATACGCGGGTATCGGAATCTCGTCATGAACGAGGACGTCGATCTCAGTCGCACCATCCGCGTGAGCCTCTGGGTCGCGCCGTCAGCGCTGGGCTACGAACGAACGGGATTCGGTCCGGCGATGACCATGCACACGGGCAGGCAGTTTTCGAAGGGGTTCACGTATTCGGATCTGCGCGCGTCGTCGCTGTTCACCAGCAGCGGTCTCGATTCGGGAAGTGTCGCGGGTCTGGCCGTCCTCTTACTGCACCCAGCACCGCGGCATGCGGTGGTGTTCAACGTCAACGCCGGGATGCAGAAGAACGCGCATCCCGGGGCGGAATTCGACCTCGGCCTAACGTTTGGGCCGCGCGGCTTTCCGGCCCACTCGTTCACGGGCGACCGCGCGTTCTTCACGACGGCGGAATATCGGTGGCTCGCCATCCCGGATATCATGGGGCTGGTCGCCGTGGGGCTGGCCGGGTTCGCCGACTACGGCGGCGCGTGGTACTCCGGATCGCCGAGCCGCACCGGCACGGATGTGGGCATCGGGCTCCGATTCGGGTCCATCCGGGGATCGGCAACCAAGGGCGCGACCCGCATCGATCTCGCGCACCGGTTCGCGAATGACGCGTTAGGCGCGAAGTGGGTCATCGCCATCGGCTCCGGCTTTGCGTTCGACCGACCGCCGCCGTAACACACGGAGCGCACTGCGTAGCGCCGCTTTCCATCGCGCAACGACGCGCACTCGCGGCGCGGACGGCGGTTACCTACGAAGGTCCAATGGTCTCCCCTTCCCCGGTGCGCGATGGTGGAGATGAGAGCAGGACCCATCTGATAACGAGTCGCGTCGACGTGCAGCAAGGCGTCCAATCCGGGGCAGGAGGAACGATGAGAATGAAGCAGATTTCGGTAGCCGTACTTGGCGCAGCCGCCGTACTGACGTGCGTCACGGCGGCCGCCGTCGCTCAGGGTTCGGGGTCGTCGAACGTCGAGCTGGTCGCGCAGTATGCGACCGACAAGCTCAAGTCCGAGCTCACGCTGACGGAGGACCAGATTCCGAAGGTGCACAAGGTCAACCTTGCTGCCTCGAAGGATCTCCAGACGCTTCTCCTGAAATACGACGCCGATACGAGCGCCGCCTCGGACGCCGAGTTGGCGCGCGGTCTCGTCACCGCGAGGCGCGCCCAACAAACCGAGCTGAAGAAGGTCCTCACGCCATCGCAGTGGACGTTGCATCAGCAACACAAGGCGGAGAACCTGGCGCTCTCGCAAACCGAGATCATGGCGCAGGACCTCAACCTGACGCGGAGCCAGATCCTGGACGTCAGCAGGATCAACCAGGACGGCGCGAACAAGTTGGTGAAAGCGCTCGACAAACCGCTGAGCGCCACGAAGCCCGTTCCGGCCGCGATACGCGAGGCCGCCATGCCGGTCATCGAGGCGCGAGATCGCCAGCTCGAGAAGGTGCTGACCGTCGATCAGTTCAAGAAGATGCAGGCGAACCGGCGCGCCCTGATGGAGTTGTTCCTGAGCGAGGCAAGTACCAACGCAACGACGTCGGCAGCCGCCGCTTCGAAGCCGAAATCCTGAAAACGCGACCCACACCGTGGTCGCGTCTCACTCCCATTCATCCAATCCCTTTCGGAGGTTCGTGATGCCCTGGCTCATTCGACGCGCGCACCGCGCATCAACCACTCGGCGTGGTGCCGGAGCTGTCCCTCTCGTGGCGGCGGCACTGGTGCTCGCAGGCTGTGCGAGCTCCGTCCATGTGGCCACCGACTACGATCGCGGCAGCGAACTTCACGTCGTACAAGACGTACTCGTGGCGGGACGGAACGAAGCTGCCCAATCCACTCATGTCCGAGCGCCTGGTTAGTGCCGTGGACGCGCAGCTCGCGTCGAAGGGCCTCTCGAAAGTCGAGACCGGTGGCGACCTCACGGTGACGTACCACGCCTCGGCCGAGAAGTCGGTCGACGTGCAGACGTTCCAGACGGGCGGGACGTACGGGTGTTGGGGTGGGTGCGGATCGACGTCCACGAGTGTCACCCCGGTGACCCACGGCACGATCATCGTCGATCTCGTCGATGGGAAGAGCAACAAGATGCTCTGGCGCGGCACCGCGTCCGACGCGGTGTCGGATAACCCGAAGGAGAACGAGGGGAAGATCAACGAAGGTGTCGCGAGGATGTTCAAGGACTACCCGCCGAAGAAGGCCTGATCACCTCGCCTAGCGGGTGATTAGCGAAGCCCGGCCGGTCGAAGCACGATCCACCGCGGCAGTAACGACTCCGGGTCGGAGTCCACGCTGCTCGCGGTGGATCGCGTTCATGGCGCTGCTGGCGACGATCCAGGAAATCGGACGGTAGCGACCCTTCGTGCACATCAAACTGGCGGGCCTTTGCCTCGCGTTAGGCGCCGGAGTGGCCGAGGCGCAAAAAACCGATTCAGTTTGGATCCGCAACGGAGACCGGATCACCGGCGAGGTGAAGTCGCTCTCCCGGGCACTGCTCAAGTATTCCACCGATGACCTTGGCACGATTTACATCGAGTGGGACAAGGTCGCTCGAATCAGCAGCCCGGCCACGTACGAGGTGCAACTGAGCTCGGGGCAGAAGTACTTCGGAACCCTCGGGTTGTCTCGCGAAGGTACGTTGGTGATCGGCGTCGACACGCTTTCCCTGGTCGACATCGTGACGATCACGCCGATCAAGGGACAGCTGCTCTCACGCATTGACGGCTACCTGGATCTCGGATTCTCCTACCAGAAGGCCAACAAGACGGTCCAGCTCACGAGCTCGGCGAGGGTCGTGTACCGGGGACCGCTCGCGGAGACCACCTTCGATATCACCACGTTCCGTGAGGATCGGGAAGACGCGGAGGAGACCGCACGACTCTCGACCAGCCTCACCGAGCGGTTGCTGCTCCCGGACCGCTGGAACACGGGGTTCGTTCTTGGCTACGACAGAAACGAAGAGCTGGATCTGGCGGGGCGCGGACGGCTCGTCGGTTTCGGAGGCCGGTCGCTCAACCGATCCAACCACATCGACGCCCGGGCCAGCGCAGGCCTCGTGCTCACGCGCGAGCGATACTTCTCCGTTGATTCGACGTCCACCGGCGTCGAGGGACTCGTCGGGATCTGGTTCGCCGCGTTTCGCTACGATCGTCCCAAGCTCGATGCCTCGCTGTCGAGCCAGGCCTATCCGAGCTTCACGGTGGATGGTCGAGTGCGATTGCAGAACGATCTCCGCGTGTCGTACGAGCTCGTGAAGGACTTCATGCTCACCGTGACGTTGTTCGATTCGTACGACAGCAAGCCGCAGGCGGTGGGGGTCACCAAGAACGACTTCGGGACCACGCTCGCGATCAGCTGGACCTTCTGAGACCGTGCCACGTTAGGCGCGACAGAGCTCGGTGCAAGCGGGTTTGTGGAGACCGCGCGTTGGCGCGACCACCGCGCCGAGCGGTTCCCCGCCAACGGGGAGGACAATGGGCAGCGGTGACCGCACACCGGATCCCGCTCGGCGCCGACCGGTAACACGAAGGGCCAATGGTCAGCCCCCTGAACGCCGCCGATTGTGCAGTGGTCGCGCCGGCCGATTGTGCTCGTGATTGGCCAGCGCGCGTCGTCGCGGGGATGACACCGTGCCCGCGACTACTCTCGAGGATCGGACGGCTTCGCCATGGGGGCGCGTATGACGATATCGGGTTGGCGGTCAATGCCGGTACTGATCGCGTGTGTCGGTTTAAGCAGCTGCAAGGAGGCCCCACCGCCGGCGCCGCCTCCACCCGACGTCGTCGTTCAGCCGGTTGAAGTGCGCGACGCGCCGGTGCAGGCCGAGTTCACCGGTGTAGTCCGCGGCGGCGAGGATGTGGAGGTCCGAGCCCGAGTCGTCGGATTCCTTCAGTCGATGAACTATCGCGAGGGAACCGCGGTGACGAAGGGCCAACTGCTCTTCGTCATCGATCCCAAACCATTCGAGGCCACAGCCGCGGAGGCCCGCGCATCCGTGGCAGAAGCGAAAGCGCGACACGACCGGTCTGTGATTCAGGTCAACCGGCTCCGGCCGTTGGCAGCGCAGAACGCCGTGAGTCAGCAGGACCTCGACAACGCGTTAGCGGGCGAGGAAGCCACCCGCGCCGCCCAGGATGCCGCGCAGGCGCAGCTCACCAAAGGACTGCTCGACCTGAGCTACACACGGGTCACCAGCCCGATCAGCGGCACCGCGGGCAATCGCCTGGTCGACGTCGGATCGTTTGTCGGAACCCCGCAGCCCACGGTGCTCACCGTCGTGTCTTCGCTCGATCCGGTTCGCTTCGACTTCACGATTTCGGAGACCGAGTACCTCGCGCTTGCACGCTCGACCGCGAAGAACGGACGAAAGCAACCGCCGTCGGAGGCTCCACTCGAGCTCGTTCTTGCTGACGGATCGATCCACCCACACAAGGGGCGGATCACGGTCGTCGGCCGCGGAGTCAGTGGAGAAACCGGCACGTTGCCGCTGCAGGCCAGCTTCCCCAATCCGGGCGGAGTCCTCCGCCCCGGCCAGTTCGGCCGCATACGACTCCCGATCACGACACGCAAGAGCGCCATCGTGATCCCGCAACGCGCCGTGCAGGAGCTGCAAGGGACCTACAACGTTTTCGTCGTCGGTCCGGACAGCGTCGCCCAAACGCGCGAAGTCAAGGTCGCCAATCGGATCGGCAGCGACTGGGTCGTTTCCGAAGGTCTCGAGCCCGCCGACCGGATCGTGGTCGAGGGGCTGCAGAAGGTGCGTCCCGGTACGAAGGTGCGGCCGACGGCGAAGCTCGCAGCGCAGGACTCCGCGACCACGCGCTGATTCATTCGCGGAGTTCGTATCCGGCGACCGATCGCGACGATCGGTCGCCGGCATCGTTTTGCTCATCTCATATGTAAGGCGTCGCCCGACGCCCGTGTCGGATTTCCCCCATGGCACGATAGGCCAATTGTGGCGTGGGTGCCACTGCGGACAGTACACCATGCGAGAATGGACCGGGCAGGCGACTCCATCAGTCGCCGGTTCCTCCCGGTTGTTGCCTAACGATGCTGGCACCACGTCGTATCTCGAGGAGCAACGATGACGCATTGGTGGGCGGTACCGCTCGGACTCCTGTTCGTCGCGAGCACAGCGCCGGCGCAAAACCAGACGCACGACACCACGTCGGCCCGGGCGACGGGGCTGCCGAAGAAGATCCAGTGGAAGTTCAACTTCGACGCCGGCGTCGGCGCATTCGGATTCGGGAACTCGCTCTACACCGACGCGCGCCCCGACCCGTCCGGAGACCTCGGCGACGACTGGGTGGAGAGCTTCGCGAAGCCTGCGCTCTCCGCCGAGTACGCGCTCAGGACCGGCACGCTCTACGGCGCGGCGAGCGTCGTCGGCGAGCGCACGTTCGCCGCTCCCCCGTCGATCGTTGGTGAAGACGCATCGTCCTTCCAGGTCGAGGACATGTACATCGGCTGGAAATCCGGGAAGGCGCTGAGCATCGGCGAGGACGCGCTCGACTTGAGAGTGGGGCGATCCCAATATCGCATCGGGCAGGGCTTCCTCCTGTGGGACGGTGGCGGCGAAGGCGGCAGCCGGGGAGGATTCTGGAGCAACGCGCGCAAGGCGTGGGAGTTCGCCGGAATCGCGCGCTTCAAGCCGAAGACACAACACGCTCGAGGCATTCTACCTCGACCGCGATGAGGTCCCCGAAACGAAGACCGGAACCCACGTGTTCGGGGCGAACTACGAGCTCGCCATGGGCGAATCCAACACGATCGGCGCGACGTACCTGGGGCTGACGTCCGATTCGCTGCCGAACCGCGACGGCATGTCGGTCTACAACCTCCGCGCGTACCTCTCACCGTTCAAGCGGCTGGCCGGCCTCTCGTTAGGTGCGGAGTACGCCAACGAGGACAACGGGAGCGCGCTGAGCTCGACCGCGTGGATGGCGCAGGCCGCGTACGAGCTCGGCAGCGTCGACTGGAAGCCGAAGGTCTCCTACCGCTACGCGTACTTCAAGGGCGACGACCCATCGACGGAGAAGAGCGAAGCGTTCGATCCGCTGTTCCTCGGCTTCTCCGACTGGGGCACGTGGTGGCAGGGCGAGATCGCGGGGGAGTACTTCCTGTCCAACTCGAACCTGATCTCGCACACGGTGCGCCTCCACTTCACGCCGACCGAGTCGTTAGGCACCGGCTTCCTGGGATTCGTGTTCCAGAACGACCAGCCCGCGTCGTTCGGCCCCAACGTGACCTCCAAGAACATCGCGTCGGAGCTCGACGGTACGCCGACTGGAAGTTCAACAGCAACTTCACCGCGAGCTTCGTGCTGGCGTACGGGAACCCGCAGGAAGCGTTGGCGCAGGGGTACGGCCGAACCAGCAACTTCACCTACGGGATGTTGTATCTCGCCTATGCGTATTGACCGACTCCGCGGGAGGACCCGCCATGATTGAACACACCTCGAGGCCACTGACCCGGCGGGTGCTCATCGTCGACGACGAGCTGACCCATCCGACATCGGCGGGCGGCCACGCCGTCCAGGGTCTGGCGAACGAGTTGCGGGGGCGCGGCATGGAAGTCGTCGCGGCGAGCTCCTGCGAAGATGGCCTTGCCACCGTCGTCTCCGATTCCGCGATCCACTGCGTGTTCGTCAACTGGACCCTCGGCAAGGAAAACGGGAACGGCGAGCCGGAGAACGGCGGCGGGAACGACGGGGGAAACGGCGGCGGTCAGTCACGGATCACGCGGAGGCCGTGGAGCTGCTGAGAACCCTTCGGTCCCGCAACGCGAAAGTCCCTGTCTTTCTGATGGCTGATCGAAAGGTCGCGGGCACGGTCACGGTCGAAGTCGCGACCATGGCCGACGAGTTCGTGTTCACGCTCGAAGACACCGCGTCGTTCGTTGCCGGACGCGCGGCGGCGTCGATCGATCGCTACCTCCAGGGCCTGCTTCCCCCGTTCGCCGCCGCGCTCGCGGCGTACCAGCAGGAGCGGGAGTACTCGTGGGCGGCGCCCGGCCACCAGGGCGGCGTCGCGTTCCTCAAGTCGCCCGTCGGTCGCGCGTTCTTCGACTTCTACGGCGAGAATCTGTTTCGCACCGACATGGGGATCGAGCGCGGCGCGTTAGGCTCGCTGTTGGGGCACACCGGTCCGATCGGCGAGAGCGAGCGATACGCCGCGCACGTGTTCGGCGCCCACCGGTCGTACTCCGTGTTGAACGGGACGTCCGGCTCCAACCGGGCCATCATGTCGGCCTGTGTCGGCGATGCCGAGATCGCGCTCTGCGACCGCAACTGCCACAAGTCCATCGAGCAGGGGCTCGTGCTCACCGGCGGGATCCCGGTGTTCCTCGGCGCCGACGCGCAACCGCTTCGGCATCATCGGACCGATTCCGCCGGAGCGCCTCGCGCCTAACGCCATCGCGAAGGCCATCGCCGACAACCCTCTCGCGAAGAACGCCGCCAGCGCGCGCCCCGTCTACGCCGTCGTCACGAACTGCACGTACGACGGGATGTGCTACGACGCCGCGGACGCCGAGGCGATACTCGCGAAGAGCGTCGATCGCATCCACTTCGACGAGGCGTGGTACGGCTACGCACGGTTCAATCCGATGTACCACGATCGGTACGCGATGCGTGGCAATCCGGCCGAGCATCCGGCGGACGGCCCCACGGTGTTCGCCACGCACTCCACGCACAAATTGCTGGCGGCACTGTCGCAGACGTCGTACATCCACATCCGCGACGGCCGCGGCGCCATCGACCATGGCCGCTTCAACGAGGCCTACTGCTCGCAGGCCAGCACGTCGCCGCTCTATGCGCTGATCGCATCGAACGACGTCGCGTCCGCCATGATGGACGGCCCGGGCGGGCACGCCCTGACGCAGGACGTCATCGACGAGGCCGTCGCCTGTCGCCTGGCCGTCGCCCGCGTCAGGCAGGAGTTCCTCACCAAGAAGGAGTGGTTCTTCGCGCCGTGGAACGCGGAGGAGATCCAGGACCCCGCGAGCGGCAAGCGCGTCCCGTTCCACCGCGCGTCGCCGGAGCTGCTCGCCACGAACCCGTCCTGCTGGGTGCTGCATCCGAACGAGAGCTGGCACGGGTTCGAGGGCATCCCCGACAACTGGTGCATGCTCGACCCGATCAAGTTCGGCATCGTGTGCCCGGGCATGAAAGCGGACGGGCAGCTCGCGGACAAAGGCATCCCGGCCGACATCGTCACGGCCTATCTCGGTCGCCACGGCATCATCCCGTCGCGCACGACCGACCACATGGTGTTGTTCCTGTTCTCGGTCGGCATCACCAAGGGCAAGTGGGGAACGCTCCTCAACACCCTGCTGGATTTCAAAGCCGACTACGACGCCAACGTACCGCTCGGCCTGGTCCTTCCGCGGCTCGTGAGTGCCGCCCCCGACCGCTACGCGGGAATGGGATTGAAGGATCTCGGCGATGAGATGTGGGCGCACATGAAGAAGAACCGGCAGGGACACTGGCAGGCGCAGGCCTACGCCGGCCTCCCGACGCCGAAGATGACACCGCGGCGCGCCTTCCAGCAGCTGATGGCCGGCAATGCGGAGAAGGTTCCGCTGGATCAGATGGCGAACCGCGTCGTCGCGGTCGGCGTGATTCCCTACCCACCCGGCATTCCGATTGTCATGCCGGGAGAAAGCGTCGGCGAGACCGACGGTCCGTGGCTCACCTACCTGCGCACGCTACAGGAATACGGCCATCGCTTCCCTGGCTTTGCCAAGGAAGTCGAGGGCACGGAGGAACGTAATGGCGTCTACCACATCTACTGCGTCACGAACTGAGGGTCGACGTAGTCCGGCGCACGAGACCGTCGTACGCGAGCCGCCGGTACGCGAGACCGCCGCGGCGGGCGGCGCGACACGACCACGACGGAGTTCGCGGTCGCGAGCCCGGCCATCCCGATCCCGTTTCATCGACTGCTCAAAGTGGTGGCGCTGGTGGATCGCGAAGATCCACAGACGCGACAGCTGCTCGATCACATCGCCGAGAGAAGTTCGAGATCGAGGTGAGCACGCGCTACGACCGCGATGTCGCCGAAGATGCGGATGTCGGCGCCTACATCGTGCTGGTCGACGGCGACCATCGTGAGCAGGCGCGCGATCTCGGGCGCGCCGTTCGCGCGTTAGGCTTCCGCACGCCGCTCTGGGCGCTCGCCGATTCCCATCAGATTGCCGACGTGGCCGTGTTGGCCGGCACCGGCGAGGTGGACGGCTACATCTATCTCGGCCAGCAGACGCCCGCGTTCTACGCCAAGCAGGTGGTGGCGAGCCTCGTACACTACGGGATGAGCCTGCTGCCCCCGTTCTTCGGCGGCCTCGCGGCCTACGACGGGGAAGCCAACGTCACGTTCGCCTGCCCGGGGCATCAAGGCGGCCAGTTCTACCGACACTCTCCGGCCGGTCAGCTCTTCTTCAAGCACTTCGGCGAGCGCGTGTTCCGCAATGATCTGTGCAACGCCGACGTCGACCTGGGCGACCTGCTGATTCACGAGGGCCTCGCGGCGCAGGCGGAGCGTCACGCGGCGCGCGTGTTCGGCGCCGACCGCACCTACTTCGTGCTGAACGGCACCAGCAGCTCGAACAAGGTCGTCACCAACGCGGTCCTGCGCCGCGGGGATCTCGTGCTCTTCGACCGGAACAACCACAAGTCGCTCCATCAGGGCGCGCTGGTGCAGGCCGGCGCGATTCCAGTCTTCCTGCCCACGTCGCGCAACCCGTTCGGGATGATCGGTGCCGTCGATTGGGACGCGTGGGACGAGGACTATCTCCGGGACCACATCCGGACGAACCCGCTCGTGACGGATCCCGAGCGGTACAAGGCGGAACGGCCCTTCCGGCTCGCGTGCATCCAGCTCGCGACGTACGACGGCACGGTCTACAACGTCCGGAAGGTCATGGAGAAGATCGGGCACCTGTGCGAATACGTGCTCTGGGACGAGGCCTGGATCGGCTACAACGCGTTCCATCCGCTGTTCGCGGACCACAGCCCGATGCGCCTAACGACGCTCGGACCCGAGATGCCCGGCCTGTTCTCCACCCAGTCGGTGCACAAGCAGGGCGCGGGGTTCTCGCAGGCGTCCCAGATCCACAAACGCGACGAGCACATCAGCGGGCAGCGGCGGTTCATCGACCACAAGCGGTTCAACGAGTCGTTCCTGATGAACGCGTCGACGTCGCCGTTCTATCCGCTCTTCGCCTCGCTGGACGTGAACGCCAAGATCCACGAGGGCAAGGCCGGCGAGATGCTCTGGGACCGCTGCATCACGCTCGGCATCGAGGTTCGGAAGAAGCTCCGCGAATTCGGCGCGTTCTACGGACGCACCGGCCAGAGCGCCGACGAGCAGTGGTTCTTCGATCCGTTCGTGCCGGACGTGGTGACGATCCGCAATTCGCGGTTCACCGAGGACGCGACCGACGTGCCGTGGCAGGACCTCCCCACGGACGTGCTGCGGCAGGAGCAGCAATGCTGGACGTTCGACCCGCGGAGCAAGTGGCACGGGTACGCCGGCTACGCCGACGGCTACGCGATGGTCGATCCGAACAAGCTGACGCTGCTCACGCCGGGCATCGACCGCCTAACGGGTGAGTACCTGGATTTCGGCGTGCCGGCCACCGTGGTCGCGAACTACCTGCGCGAACAGCACGTCATCCCGGAGAAGTGCGATCTCAACAGCATTCTCTTCCTGATGACGCCGGCGGAAGACGAGAGCAAGCTGAACACGCTGATCGCGAAGCTCGTGAAGTTCAAGAACCTCTGGGATCGGGACGCTCCGCTCGCCGAGGTCCTGCCGACGCTCTGCACGAACCATCGGGAGCGCTACGCAGGCTACACGCTCCGTCAGGTGTGCAACGAGATGCACGGCTTCTACCGAGCGGAAAACGTCAAAGGGCTACAGCGGGCCTGCTTCCGGGATTCGAGTTTCCCGGAGCTCGCGATGTCGCCGAAGGATGCATACGAGGCACTGGTCGCCAACGAGGTGGACTACGTGCCGCTGGACGCGATGAAGGGTCGCATCGCTGCGACGCTCGCGCTGATCTACCCGCCAGGAATCGGAGTCGTGGTTCCGGGTGAGCGGTGGGACGAGCGCGCGCAGCCGATGCTCGACTACTTCATGGCGTTTCAGGAGTCGTTCAATCGGTTCCCCGGGTTCAACTACGAAGTGCAGGGTGTCTACCAGGAGCGGATCAATGGGCGCATCAAATTCTACACTTACGCCGTCCGGCAGTAGCCTGACCCTCCCTGAGACGGGGGTCGCGAAAGGGACGGCCGCGAAGGCAGCAAAGAAGATGAGTCTGATGCAGCTCACGTTCATCGTCGCGGTGAACATGATGGGCTCGGGCATCATCATGCTGCCGACGAACATGGCCAAGGTCGGCGCCATCTCACTGCTGTCGTGGATCGTGACGGCGTTAGGCTCGATGGCCATCGCCTACGGGTTCGCGCAGGCCGGCCTCTTCAACCAGCGCAGCGGTGGCATGTCCGCGTACGCCGAGGACGCGTACGGGAAGCCGGGCTACTTCAACGTGTTCTACCTGTACTTCGTGTCGCTCGCGATAGGCAACGTGGCGATCGCCATCTCCGCCGTCGGCTACCTGGCGAGCTTCTTCCCCTGGCTCTCCGCGACGCCCATCGCGACGACGATCGGCGTCATCGGACTGATCTGGGTCACGACGCTCGCGAACTTCGGCGGACCGAGCGTGACCGGAAAGATCGGCTCCATCACGGTCTGGGGGGTCATCCTGCCGGTCGGACTGCTGTCGTTCATCGGCTGGTTCTGGTTCAGCGCCGATACGTTCAGGGCGGCCTGGAACCCGCAGGGCATGAGCATTGGCGCAGGCCTGGGCTCGAGCATCGCGCTGACGCTGTGGGCGTTCCTGGGGATGGAGTCCGCGGCGCAGAACTCGTCCGCCGTCGAGAATCCGAAGCGCGACGTGCCGCTCGCGTGCCTGTTCGGCACGCTCGGAGCCGCGGTGATCTACATCCTCTCCACCACGGTGATCCAGGGCATCGTGCCTAACGCCGAGCTGGCGAAGTCGACGGGGCCGTTCGGACTCGCCTACGCGCACATGTTCAACCCGATCATCGGCTCGATCGTGATGGGGCTGGCCGTTCTCGCCTGCCTGGGTTCACTGCTCGGGTGGCAGTTCACCATCGCGATGACCGGGAAGTCCGCGGCGGACGAGCGGATGTTCCCGACCTTCTTCACGAAGATGAACGGCATGGGCGCGCCGGTCACGGGCATGATCGTCATGGCCGTCGTGCAGTCCCTGATGGCGCTGTCGACCATCTCGCCCAGCCTGAGCGAGCAGTTCAGCGTGCTGGTGAACCTGGCTGTCGTCACCAACGTGATCCCGTACATCGTCGCCCTGTCGGCGCTGCCGCTGATGATGAAGAGGGCCAACGTCGAGCAGAGCAAGTACCGGTTCAATGTGGCGATCGCGGTCGTCGCGATGCTGTACAGCACGTACGCCATCTTCGCGTCCGGCAAGGACGCGGTACTCGGAGGGACCCTCGTGATGGCCATCGGCTTCATCATCTGGGGATTCATCGCATCCCGCTTCGCACCGCCACGCGACCCCGCCGCGAAGCCGGCGACGGCACCGGCGTGAGGAACAACGGCACAGGAGAAATTCCATGTTACGCATAGCCTCATTGACGGCCTCGGACTGGCAGCGGTTCTGGATTGCGAGCTGCGTGATCGCGGGGATCGCCACGCCGGATGCCGGCCACGCGCAGACGAAGAAGAAAGCCGCCGCGCCACCAGCGGCGGCCGCCGCGGCGACGACGCTGGACCGGGTCCGCTCGAGCGGGACGCTCAAGCTCGGGTATCGCATCGACGCGAAGCCCTTCTCCTACCAGGAGCCTAACAAGCCGGCCGGATACTCCATCGAGATCTGTCAGAACCTGGCCGACATGGTCAAGAGCGAGCTGAACCTGCCCGCGCTCAACGTGCAGTGGGTGCCTGTGACGGTGGAGAATCAGCTCAAGGCCGTCGAGCAGCACGACATCGACGTCATGTGCGGATCGATGAGTGTCACGCTGGAGCGACGGAAGCAGGTGGACTTCTCCTCCCCGATCTTCCCCGGCGGCGTCGGCGTCGTGGTTCGGTCCAACGCGCCGAAGCAGCTGCGCAACATTCTCTCGGGGCAAGCGCAGGAATTCCGACCGACCTGGCGAGCGGTGGCGCTCAACATTCTGCGGGAGCAGACGTTCGCCACGGTGCCCGGGACCACGGCCCAGCAGTGGCTGACCCAGCGCGGGGAGGAGCTTCAGGTACAGTCGCACACGGTCCCGGCGGAGAGCTACGAGGCGGGCATCAAGGCCGTTCAGAGCGGGCAGGCGAGCGCCTTCTTCGCGGAGCGGGCCGCCCTGCTCGACGAGGTACGACGGAGCTCGTCGGACGACCTGACCGTGATCGACCGGCAGTTCACGTTCGAGCCGCTGGCGTTGGCGGTCGCGCGTGGCGACGACGATTTCCGCCTGCTGGTGGACCGGAGCCTGAGCCGGTTCTACAACGGGCCGGGATTCGGGGCCACGTACACGAAGTGGTTCGGCAAGCCCGATGAGACGGCAAAGAATTTCTTCCGATGGAACGCCTTACCCGAATGAGTCAGACCTCAAGGGGGTCGTTGATATGATCGAGCGAAGCATCAAGCGCCTCAGCATGCGAGCGCTTGTGGTGGACGACGAGCTCACCAGCCAGACAGCCGAAGGCCGCGCAGCGCGAGCCCTGGAGAACGAGCTGAAGAGCCGCGCCGTCGAGGTCGTGGGCGCGGCGTCCGCCGCAGACGGCACGTCCGTGATCATCTCCGACTCCGCGATCCACGCGATACTGGTGGACTGGACGCTGGGAGACGCCAACGGGAACGGCAAGTCGCGCAACGGGCATAGCCACGACGGCGCGACGGACCTCCTCAAGCTCGTGCGCTCCCGGAATGACAAGATCCCCATCTTCCTGATGGCCGAGCGGGGCCAGGCATCGTCGATCCCCATCGACGTGATGCAGATGGTGGACGAGTACATCTGGACGCTGGAAGACACGGCGGCGTTCGTCGGCGGGCGTGTGGTCGCCGCCATCAAGCGCTACGTCGGGGTCATGCTTCCTCCCCTGGCCGCATCGCTCATGAAGTTCAGCCAGGATTACGAGTATTCCTGGCACACGCCGGGGCACACGGGCGGCACCGCGTTTCTCAAGTCGCCGGTGGGGCGGATCTTCTTCGACTACTTCGGCGAGAACCTGCTGCGGTCCGACCTGTCGATCAGCGTCGGCGCGTTAGGCTCGCTGCTCGACCACACCGGCCCGATCGGCGAGCACGAGAAGTTTGCGGCGCGGGTCTTCGGCGCCCATCGGACGTACTCGGTGACCAACGGCACCTCCATGGCGAACCGCGTGATCTTCATGGCGGCGGTTGGCCGGGACCAGATCGCGTTATGCGACCGCAACTGCCACAAGTCGATCGAGCACAGCCTGGTCATGTCGGGCGGGATCCCGACGTACTTCGTTCCGCTGCGCAATCGCTACGGGATCATCGGGCCGATCCCGCCCGAACGTCTCAAGGCCGCGGCCATCAAGGCCGCCATCAAGGCCAACCCGCTGGCGCCTAACGGGGCCGACGCGCGCGCGGTGTACTCGGTGATCACCAACTCCACCTACGACGGGCTGTGCTACAACGCGCGGCGGGTCGAGGAGCTGCTCGATCCCAGCGTCGATCGGATTCACTTCGACGAGGCGTGGTACGCCTACGCCCGCTTCAACCCGATCTACCGGGACCGCTTTGCCATGCACGGTGACCCGAAGGACCACAAAGGCCCGACGGTCTTCGCCACGCACTCCACCCACAAGCTGCTGGCGGCACTCTCCCAGGCGTCGCTCCTGCACATCCGCGACGGGCGCAGTCCGATTCCGCATTCGCGCTTCAACGAGTCGTACATGATGCAGGCGTCCACCTCGCCGCTCTACACCATCCTCGTCTCGAACGACATCACCGCGGCGATGATGGATGGTCCCGGAGGGGCGGCACTCACCAACGAGTCCATCGAGGAAGCGGTGGCGTTTCGGCAGACCATCGGCCGCGTCCACCGCGAATTCAAGAAGAAGGGGGAGTGGTTCTTCAACACGTGGAACGCGGAGCAGGTCAGCGAGAAGAAGAACGGCAGGAAAGTCGCGTTCGCCGATGCGTCACCCGAGTTCCTCATCCGCGAGCCCGACGCCTGGGTGCTGCACCCGGGAGATACGTGGCACGGGTTCGGCGATCTCGAGGACGGCTACTGCATGCTGGATCCGATCAAGGTGTCGATCGTGACGCCCGGCGTGGCCGAGAAGGGTGGACTCGACAAGCAAGGGATCCCGGCCACGCTCCTGACGGCGTACCTCCACCGCCGCGGGGTGGAGGTCGAGAAGACCACGGACTTCACGATTCTGTTCCTCTTCTCGATCGGCATCACCAAGGGAAAGTGGGGGACGCTGCTCAACGCGCTGCTCGAGTTCAAGCGCGACTACGACACCAACTGCCCACTGGTCGAGGTGCTGCCGGACCTAACGAGTGCGCACCCGGACGTCTACGGAGGGCTCGGGCTGCGCGACCTGGCGGACCGGATGTTCGCCACGCTCAAGGACACGCGGCAGACGCACTGGCTGTCCGAGGCATTCTCCACGCTCCCCGAAGCGGTGATGACGCCGAGCGCGGCGTATCAGCACCTCGTGCGAGACGAGATCGAGCACGTCGCGCTGCCGGACCTCGCCGACCGCGTGCTCGCCACGAGTCTGGTGCCCTATCCACCCGGCATTCCGATGCTGATGCCGGGCGAGGCCACCGGCCCGGACAAAGGACCGTACCTGGGGTATCTGCGCGCGCTCGCCGAGTGGGACCGACGGTTCCCGGGGTTCGGGCACGACACGCACGGCGTGGAACATCGGGATGGGGTGCAATACATCCAGTGCTTGAAGAAGACGTCACGACGCGGCTGACGGAGACATGGGGACTGGGGACTGGGGACTGGGGATAACTGCAAGCTGGTTGCTGGGTGGTCGTGCTGGTTGCTGGGTGACGCTGGGTGCGGCTGCGTGCAGCGAGCAGCGCGTGGGTGACCGGGCGGTAATGGCAGCAGCGGGCAGCGTGCGGCCGCAGCATGCAGCCGTCGGCAGACAGTTCCCAGCGTGCAGCCCCAGTCCCCAGTCCCCAGTCCCCATTCAGTCGTTAGGCATACCATGGCAATGCTCCATGTCGCGATCCGGGGACGCGACCGCCGTCACCTGACGGCGCTCGGCCCCAAGCTCCGGGTCGTGGTGGTGGGCTATCGGGAGGATGCGCACGGCCTCGTCGTCGATGCGTACATCCCGGTCGGCAAGGTCGGGTGGCTCGAGCGGCACGGCTACGGCGTCACGCCGATCGAGGCGGTGGATGCGCATGACCGCACCCGCCAGGAGGAAGGGCGCACCGCCGTGGCGAGCCGGGTCAAGCGCGGCCGCTACGGCGACATCATCTGGGGAGGCGGCTACCTCACGACCGACGAAGTGGAAGCCGCGCATGGTGCTCGGAGAAAAGAACCACGCCGGCTACTTCGAGCGGATCGCGCTGCCGCACCTGACGTGGGAGAAGCGACGCTGCCACGCCCTCCGCATTGGCACGGGCGGTGCCGGCACCGGCCGCCGGCCCGCCGTCTGCTTCGTGGCCGGCGTGCACGGACGGGAATGGGGTGGCCCCGACATCCTCGTCTACTTCGCGATGCGACTGCTGCGCGCCTACCGCGACGGGAAAGGCGTTAGGCTCGGCGGCAAGCGCTTCACCGCGGCGCAGATCCGCGGGATCGTCGACGGGCCTCGACATCATCCTGCTGCCCCAGGTGAATCCCGATGGCCGGCACTTCAGCATGGAGCGGCACCCGATGTGGCGGAAGAATCGGCGGCCGGCGCCGCGCGGCCGCGGCGCCAAGTGCATTGGGGTGGACCTCAATCGGAACTTCCCGTTCCTGTGGCGCTTCGATCGGCACTTCGCGCCGGACACCGTGCAGAGCACGTTCAACCCGGCAGACTACGAGACCTACGTCGGTCCGCGCGCGGCGTCCGAGCCGGAGACACGCAACGTGATCTGGCTGCTGGATCGCTTTCCCAACATCCGCTACTACGTCGACCTGCACAGCTACGGCGAGACCATTCTCCATAGTTGGGGCAGCGATGAGAACCAGTCGCGGAATCCGCGCATGAGCTTCCGGAACTCGGCGTACGACGGAACGCGGGGCCAGATCCACGACGACGTGTACCGCGAGTACGTGCCGGCCGCGGATGAGAAGGAGGCGCAGCGGATGGGACGACACATGGCTGCGTCCATCCGGCTCGTCCGTGGGCCGCGACTACAAGGTGAAGCAATCCGTCGGACTGTACCCGACGGCGGGCGCTTCGGACGACTACGCGTACAGTCGCCACCTGGTGAATCGCAAGCGAAGGGGAAGATCATTGCCTTCACCATCGAGTGGGGCCGCAGCCACGCGTCCACGCCGTTCCACCCGCCGTACCCGGAGATGCGCAAGGTCATGCGTGACGTGACCGCGGGGCTGCTCGCGATGTGCCTTCACGCGCTGCGGTAGCAGAAGGACGGCGTACGAAGGCCCAATTGTCCGCCGCCGCGGGCCGATTGTGCGGAAGCTGGCCATCGGCCGATCGTGCAGCGACGATCGACCCCGCAGACGAGTGCGATCACCCAGTCCGGGAGAACCAAGCAATGTCCGACGTGTCAGCCCTACTCGAGCGAATCGATGCCGAGTTCTCCGCTCTCGACGGCAAGATCAAGCGGGCGCAGGGCGAGAAACTGCAGGAGCACAGGATCGGCAGCAACGTCTGACAACGTTCAAGAGGGAATTGGATACGTTGCCCGACGTCTGGAGGCCTCGCCTGGAGGCGCTGATTCAGCGCTTCGGGGACAACGCCAAGGTGACTCCGCGCCTCGAGTCGACCAGTCGCGCGGTCGACGCATGAATTTCGAGTCGGAGCTGGCGCGCATCCACCTGCGGCTTTCGGCAACCATCGATCAGGACGTTCGCAATCTCGTCCTGATCTACGATCTGGAGATCCTGCCCGCCCTCATGCAATTCGATTCGCATGCGCAGGCCAGTGGCCCCTCGATGCCATCGATCGCAAGGCGATTGGGCACTGGGTCGATGACCGGATCGTCTCGTTCGTCAAGACGTATTTGTCACTGCACGAGAACGAGTACTACCTGAAGGAGCACATGGTCGAGCGATCCGGTGGCGGGCGTGCGATTTCCGAAGTTACGCGGCAGCCGCGACGCTCGACTGTGGGTGGAAAGACCTACTACTTCATCGGCGACGATACCCGTCGTGAGTTCGAGGCGAAGCAGCAGGAGTGTCCTCGGGACTCGCCTAACGATTCACGCTTGCTGGAGCGCCGGGAACCCGCGCGCTCGAGGCATTCGCATGGGCGATCCGGCAAGGAAGATGACGCTGCTGCAGGCCACGATGCTGGTGGCCGGCAACATGATCGGCACGGGCGTCTTCCTGCTCCCCGTCAATCTCGCGTCCGTCGGCGGCATCGCCGTCTTCGGCTGGATCGTGGCGACCGCCGGCGCCGCCGCGTTAGGCCTGATCTTCGCCAAGCTCGGAGAGCTGGACCCACAGGAAGGCGGGCCGTACGCCTACGCCCGGGACTTTCTCGGGCCCTACGTCGGGTTTCAGACCAACTACATCTACTGGTTCGGCAACTGGATCGGAAACATCGCGATCGCGGTGGCCGCGGTCGGCTACCTGGCGGAGTTCATCCCGGGGGTCGGCACGCCGCCCGCGAGCGTGTTCGCCACCGCCGCCGTGATCTGGATTCTCACGTTCGCGAACATCCTCGGGACCGCGCGTCATCGGCGCGCTCGAGACGTGGACGATGAGCCTGGCGCTCATTCCGATCCTCGGGATCGCGTTTCTGGGGTGGCTCTGGTTCAGTCCCGACACGTTTCGCGACGGCTGGAATGTCAGCGGCGGATCCAACGCCCATGCCATCTCGCGCGCGGCGTCGATGGCGCTGTGGGCGTACATGGGCATCGAGAGCGCGGCCGTGTCCGCCGGCGTCATCGAGAACCCGAAGCGCAACATCCCGCTCGCCACAATGATCGGCCTCGGCCTCGCGGCGGTGGTGTACGTGCTGAGCTCGACGGTGATCATGGGCATCATCCCGAACGCCGAGCTCCAGAAGTCGCACGCTCCGTTCGCCGAGGCGGCGCGGATCGCGTTCGGGACGCCGGGCGTGGTGATCGTGTCGCTCTGCGCGATCCTCAAGTCCGTCGGATCACTCGGCGGGTGGATGATGCTGGTGGGCCAGTCCGCGAAGGCCGCGGCGTCCGACGGCATGTTCCCGGCGGTGTTCGGGCGGGTCAACCGCCACGGCGTGCCCGGCGTGGGCCTAACGATTGTCGGCGTGCTCATGACGATCGTGCTCTTCGCCACGATGTCACCGACGATCGCCGACCAGTTCAGCACGATCGTGGACCTCGCCGTGATCCTCGCCGTCATTCCGTACGTCTATGCGTCGGTGGCGGTGGTGAAGGTGATTTTCGATCACCACCTGCCGGCGCGCACGTTCCAGACCTACAAGTGGATCGCCATCGCCGCGGTGATCTACTGCCTCTGGACCGTGCTGGGCGGCGATCCGTCGACGGTCGTGTACGCCATGGTGGCTCTCCTCGCCAGCGTGCCGCTCTATCCGTTCTTCATCGGTCGATGGAGGCGGCGTCGGAGCGCAAACGCGACCGGCAAGCGGTCACCGGAGCCTGTATCGCTCGCTCGGGGACGAGCGGCCGACGGTCACGGCGCCAGGCGGTCCCGGCCGCACCGCAGCGCGCCTAACGATACCGAAGTCTCCACCACAGCCACCGGAGCGTGCGTCATGGACGCCGAACGTGCACGCCTCGAGGAGGCTCGCGACTCAGAAGACCCCCTGGAAGAAATGGGGACCCTATCTCAGCGAGCGTCAGTGGGGCACGGTCCGCGAGGACTACAGTGAATCGGGTGATGCGTGGAATTATTTCAGTCACGATCACGCCCGCTCCCGCGCCTACCGTTGGGGAGAGGACGGGCTCGCCGGAATCTCCGACGACCGGCAGCTGCTCTGTTTCGGCATCACGCTGTGGAACGGGCAGGACCCCATCCTGAAGGAGCGGCTCTTCGGACTGACGAACAGCGAGGGCAATCACGGCGAGGACGTGAAGGAGTACTACTTCTATCTCGACTCCACGCCCACGCACTCGTACATGAAGTACCTCTACAAGTATCCCCATGCCGCGTACCCGTACGCGGACCTCATCCGCACGAATGGCGCGCGAGGCCGTGGCGACCCGGAGTACGAGCTGCTCGATACGGGCGTCTTCGATCAGGACCGCTACTTCGACGTATTCGTCGAGTATGCCAAGGCCGCACCGGAAGACATCCTCATCCAGATCACCGTCCATAACCGCGGACCTACGGCGGCGACGCATTCATCTGCTCCCGACGCTGTGGTTCCGTAACAGCTGGTCCTGGAGCGACGACGCCGTTCGCCCCCGGCTGCATCAGTCGGCACCGGGAGTCGTCGCGGCCTCTCATCCGGAGCTCGGCGACCGATTCCTTCACGCCGACGGCAACGCCACGCTGCTCTTCACGGAGAACGAGACCAACACCGAACGGCTGGTCAACACGCCTAACCGCACGCCCTACGTCAAGGACGCGTTCCACCAATACCTCATCAGCGGGCGCACGGCCGCGGTGAATCCGGAACACACCGGGACGAAGGCAGCCGCGCACTATCGGCTGGAAGTCGCTGCCGGTGGCCTCGCGGTGGTGCGGCTCAGGCTGAGCGACACGACACCAGCCGCGTCGGACGCCCGGAGGCCGCAAGCCCGCGACGTCATTCGGCAAGGATTTCGACACCGCATTTTCGCGCCGCCGAAAGGAAGCGGACGAGTTCTACGCGTCGGTCATCCCGCCGTCGCTCAACGAGGACCAGGCGAACGTCATGCGGCAGGCGATCGCCGGCATGCTCTGGTCGAAGCAGTTCTTCCACTTCGATGTCAACCAATGGCTGCAGGAGCGCGGCCGCGCCCGCGTTCAAGGCCGGCGAGCACGAGGTTCGCAACGCGCACTGGCACCACATGGCCAACGCCGACGTCATCTCGATGCCGGACAAGTGGGAGTACCCGTGGTTTGCGGCATGGGACCTGGCCTTCCACACGCTGGCGTTGTCGCTCGTGGATCCGGACTTCGGCAAGCAGCAGCTGGACCTCATGCTGCACTCCCGGTACCTGCATCCCAACGGTCAGCTGCCCGCGTACGAGTGGAACTTCGGCGACGTGAATCCACCGGTGCATGCGTGGGCGACGATCTTCACGTATCGCCTCGAGAAGGCCGCGAAGGGACAGGGCGACATCGAGTGGCTCGAACGCGCCTTCCACAAGCTGATGCTCAACTTCACGTGGTGGGTGAATCGAAAGGACCGTTCCGGCAGCAACGTGTTCGAGGGCGGCTTCCTCGGACTGGATAACATCGGCGTGTTCGATCGCAGCGCACCGCTTCCGACCGGCGGATATCTGGAGCAGGCCGACGGCACGGCCTGGATGGCGCTGTTCTGTCAGAACCTGCTCGAGATAGCGGTGGAGCTCAGCGAGACCCGGCCGGCCTACATCGGTCTCGTCGAGAAGTTCGTCGAGCATGCCCTGCTGGATTACTTCCTCGATGCTCAATGTCGGCGATGGGCGGCATGTGGGACGAGGAGGACGGGTTCTTCTACGATGTCCTGCGGCTGCCGAACGGCCAGGCGCAGCGACTCAAGGTCCGGTCCATGGTCGGGTTGCTTCCGCTGTGCGCCGTCACCGTTTTCGAGGGCGAGCTCAGGAAGAAGTCCCCCGAGGTCAACCAATCGCCTGCGCGAGTTCCTGATGGCTCGGCCAGAGCTGAGGGCCTTCATCCACGACCCGGTCAAGACTCGGCAAGGGTGGCCGCTCGATGAGCGCGCCGCTCAACGAAGACAAGCTTCGCCGAGTGCTGACGCGGATGCTCGATGAGAAGGAGTTCCTGAGCCCGTACGGCATTCGCGCGCTGTCGCGCTATCATGCCGAGCACCCGTTCGTGCTTCATGTGGAAGGCCAGGAGTATGCCGTCTCGTACCTCCCGGCCGAATCCGACACCGGCATGTTCGGCGGCAACTCGAACTGGCGCGGGACCGATCTGGATGCCGGTGAACGCGCTGATCATTCGCGCGCTGCTCCAGTATCACCTGTACTACGGCGACGACTTCACCATCGAATGCCCGACGGGCTCCGGTCGCACGATGAACCTGTATCAGGTGGCCGAGGAGATCGGGCGGCGCCTAACGAGCATTTTCCTGTTCGATCGTGAGGGCCGCCGGCCGGTGTATGGGGGGATCACGAAGTTTCAGGAGGACCCGCACTGGCGCGAGCATATTCTCTTCTACGAGTACTTCCACGGAGACAACGGCATGGGGATCGGCGCCAGCCATCAGACCGGATGGACCGGGGTCGTCGCCCGCATCATGCACCTGTTTGCCACGACGACGTCGGAGCAGGCGCTCGAGATGGGCAAGGCTGCGGCATTCCACGAAGTCGAGCCGCTCGAGACCGGCGATAGCTGGTGGCGCGACCGTACCGGATCGTGACACCGGGATCGGCATCGCGTTAGGGCCAGCCTTAACAGACAGCGGGACGCAGAATGACGCAGACCGCCCGCTGGCGCGGACGGACGCGGATTGACGCGACGGCTCCGCGTCAGGACCGCTGCGCAACGACGCCTGATTTGACGCGAGCTGTCCTCGCGGACTGGCTCTGAATGAACGTCTGAGCAGCCTTGCGCCTGCCGCGTCCATCGGCCAGCGATCGGAATGTGATCGACCGCCGTCGGCGACGGAATCGGTCACCAGGAACCGCGCCGACCTCGCCCTACCGCAGCGGCACCGCGTGCCCGTGAAGCGATCGACCGTGTCCGACCAGCAGTGAAGTCGAGCATGCCCTGCCAGTAGTCGCGCCCCATGGCGACGATCGGGAAGTGTCGAATCTTCCCCGTCTGGACGAGCGTGACCGTCTCGAAGATCTCATCGAGCGTCCCGTACCCGCCCGGCATGAGCACGAAGGCGCTGGAGTATTTCACCAGCATGACCTTGCGGACGAAGAAGTAGTCGAAGCTCACGACGCGATCGAGGTACGGATTCGGCTGCTGCTCGTGCGGGAGGATGATGTTGCATCCGACGCTCAGTCCGCCGCCCTCACGCGCGCCCCGGTTCGCGGCCTCCATGATCCCCGGGCCGCCTCCGGTCACGACGGTGTAACCGTGCCGCGCCAGCTCGCGGCCCAGCTCGCGCGCGAGCTTGTAGTACCGATGAGTCTCATCGAAGCGCGCGGAGCCGAACACGGTCACGGCCTGTCCGAATGTCGTACAATGTCCGACATCCGGTCACGAACTCCTGGAACATCCGGAACGCGCGATCGAAGTCGACGCAGCAGGTCGTCGCTCCGGCTCAGGAGCGCCTCGTCTCGGCAGCGCGGAGCCGACTCGAGCGGTCTCGATCATGCTGTGCCTCGTGGGACTTTCATTCAATTGCAACGCTCTGCCGAGCGCGGCCAAAGTCAATGGACCGTTCGTAGCGCCCGGCAGAATACACGGCCACGGAGTGAATCGTATGACCCAGACAATCCACGAAGCGGCCGCCCGCACGCGCGAGCCGCTCTCTCCGACACGGAAGCTTCGGCAAGCTCGATGCGCTGTGGCGCGCGTCGAACTATCTGTCGGTTGGCCAGATCTACCTGCTGGACAATCCGCTCCTCCGCCAGCCGCTCAACGCGGGAACACATCAAGCCGCGGCTGTTGGGGCACTGGGGCACCACGCCGGGTCTCAACTTCATCTACGCGCACCTGAACCGCGTGATCAAGAAGTACGACGCGGACATGATCTACATCATCGGCCCGGGGCACGGCGGCCCGGCGCTGGTCGCGCACGCGTACCTCGAGGGGACCTACAGCGAGGTCTACCCGAACATCAGCCAGGACGAAGAGGGGATGAAGCGCCTCTTCAAGCAGTTCAGCTTCCCGGGCGGCATCCCCAGCCACGTCGCTCCCGAAACACCCGGGTCGATCCACGAAGGCGGCGAGCTCGGGTACGCGCTGTCGCACGCGTTCGGCGCCGCCTTCGACAATCCGGATCTGATCGTGGCCTGCGTCATCGGCGACGGCGAAGCCGAGACCGGTCCGCTGGCCACCGGCTGGCACGGCAACAAGTTCCTGAACCCGGCGCGCGACGGCTGCGTGCTGCCCATCCTGCATCTCAACGGCTACAAGATCGCCAACCCCTGCTTCCTCGACCGCATTCCGAGGGAGGAGCTCACCAAGCTGCTCGAGGGATACGGCTACGAGCCGTACTACGTCGAGGGCCACGAGCCTAACGCGATCCACCGGCAGATGGCGGCAGACGCTCGACGCCGTCATGGCGGACATCCGGCGCATCCAGGCCGACGCGCGTGAGCGATGGCGTTAGGCAGCGGCCGATCTGGCCAATGATCGTGCTGCGCACGCCGAAGGGCTGGACCTGCCCCACGCGAGATCGACGGCAAGCTCTGCGAGGGTTACTGGCGCAGCCACCAGGTGCCGATGGGCGACATGGACAAGCCGTCGCACATCGAGATCCTGGAGCAGTGGATGCGGAGCTACCGCCCCGAGGAGCTGTTCGACGAGGCGGGCACGCTCGTGCCCGAGCTGGCGGAGCTCGCGCCGAACGGCGAGCGGCGGATGAGCGCCAACCCTCACGCGAACGGCGGCCTCAAGCTCAAGGACCTGCGTCTGCCCGACTTCCGCAAATACGCGGTCGACGTCAAGAAGCCGGGCGCAGCAACGGCCGAGTCGACGCGGGTTCAGGGGAAGTACCTGCGGGACGTGATGAAGCTCAATCTGGACCAGCAGAACTTCCGCGTCTTCAGCCCCGACGAGAACAACTCCAATCGCTGGCAGGACATCCTCGAGGTCACCAACCGGTGCTTCATGGCCGAGATCCGTCCGGAGGACGATCACCTCGCACCGGACGGCCGCGTGATGGAGGTCCTGTCGGAGCATCAATGCCAGGGCTGGCTCGAAGGCTATCTGCTCACCGGACGGCACGGCTTCTTCAGCTGCTACGAGGCGTTCATCCACATCATCGACTCGATGTTCAACCAGCACGCGAAGTGGTTGAAGGTGTGCAGTCACATCCCGTGGAGACGGCCGATCGCGTCGCTCAACTACCTGTTGAGCTCCCACGTCTGGCGTCAGGATCACAACGGCTTCAGCCACCAGGATCCGGGCTTCATCGATCACGTGATCAACAAGAAGGCGGAGGTGATCCGGGTCTACCTGCCGCCCGACGCGAACACGCTGCTGTCGGTGACGGATCACTGCCTGAAGAGCCGCAACTACGTCAACGTCGTCGTCGCCGGGAAGCAGCCCGCGCCGCAGTGGCTGACCATGGACCAGGCGATCAAGCACTGCACCGCGGGCATCGGGATCTGGGAGTGGGCCAGCAACGACCAGGGGAGCGAGCCGGACGTGGTCATGGGATGCTGCGGCGACGTTCCGACGCTCGAGACGCTGGCCGCCGTGCAGCTGATGCGGCACCATCTGCCGGAGCTCAAGGTCCGCGTGATCAACGTGGTGGACCTCATGCGCCTGCAGTCGGCGGAGGAGCATCCGCACGGGCTGACCGACAAGGAGTTCGATGTCCTGTTCACGAAGGACAAGCCGATCGTCTTCGCGTTCCACGGGTACCCGTCGCTGATCCACCGCCTAACGTATCGCCGGACCAACCACCGGAACCTCCACGTGCGCGGCTACAAGGAGGAAGGCACGACGACGACGCCGTTCGACATGGTCGTGCTGAACGAGCTCGATCGCTTCCACCTCGTGCGAGGACGTGATCGACCGCGTGCCGCAGCTCGGGGCGCGAGCGGCGTACTTCAAGCAGGCGATCCGCGACAAGCTGATCGAGCACCGGCAGTACATCGAGACGCACGGCGACGACATGCCGGAAATTACCGGGTGGCGCTGGGCGGACGACAAGTCGAAGCCCGCGCGTGGCACCTCGACCGAAGGCGACAACGTGTAAGGCGGTGACCATACCGCCTGCACTCACCCGCTCTCGACATCTCCACGCGCGCTGTCTCGCAGCCGAGCCAGGCGGTCGGTCGCGGCACCACCTCGCCGTTAGGCGCCTCCGTCGTGCCCGGCGGCGTCAACTTCAGCATCTTCTCGAAGAACGCGGTCCGCATGGAGCTGCTGCTCTTCGATCGCGACGATGCGCCTCGCCCGACGCGCGTGATCCCGCTGGATGCCGAGCATCATCGGACCTACCACTACTGGCATGTCTTCGTCCCGGAGATCGGGAGCGGTCAGATCTATGGCTTCAGGGCGTACGGGCCGTTCGAGCCCGAACGGGGGTTGAGGTTCGATCACGAGAAGCTCCTGCTCGATCCCTACGGTCTCGCGGTGGCCGTGCCCGAGCGCTACAGCCGGGTCGCCGCGCAGCAGCCCGGCGACAACACCGCGGTGGCCATGAAGAGCGTCGTCGCCGACGTCGCGCGTTATGACTGGGAGGGCGACCGCCCGCTCCAGCGACCCTATCGCGAGACGGTGATCTACGAGCTGCACGTGCGCGGGTTCACGAGGCATCCCAGCTCGGGCGTGTCGCCTGACAAGGCAGGCACGTACGCCGGCCTGGTCGAGAAGATTCCCTACCTCACGGACCTCGGCGTCACGGCGGTGGAGCTGCTTCCGGTGTTCCAGTTCGACGATCAGGACGCGCCGGCCGGCCGACGCAACTATTGGGGCTACCAACCGGTGTCGCTGTTCGCGCCGCACGGCGCGTACAGCTCGCGCCCCGGTCCGCTGGGGGCGTTGGATGAGTTCCGCGACATGGTCAAGGCGTTCCACCGGGCAGGTCTCGAAGTCCTCCTCGACGTCGTGTTCAACCACACCTCGGAGGGCGGCGCCGACGGTCCGACGTTCTGTTTCCGGGGACTCGAGAACGGGGTCTACTACACGCTGGAGAAAGACCGCAGTCGCTACGCGAACTACGCGGGCACCGGCAACATCGTGAACGCGAACGACGCGATCGTCAGGCGCCTCATCCGCGACAGCCTGCGCCACTGGGTCGCCGACATGCACGTGGACGGCTTCCGGTTCGATCTCGCGTCGATCCTGGCGCGGGACGAGTCCGGCCACCTGATCCCCCGCCCTCCGATCCTCTGGGACATCGAGTCCGACCCGGTGCTGGCCGGGACGAAGCTCATCGCCGAAGCGTGGGACGCAGGCGGAGCGTACCAGGTCGGCACCTTCATCGGCGACAGCTGGCAGGAATGGAATGGCCGCTTCCGCGATGACCTCCGCCGCTTCGTGAGGGGCGACACGGGCACCGTGCCTAACGTCGCCCAACGCCTGATCGGCAGCCCCGACATCTACGGCCACGAGGAGCGAGAGGCAGAACAGAGCGTCAACTTCGTCACCTGTCACGACGGATTCACGCTGGAGGACCTCGTCTCGTACGACCGCAAGCACAACGAGGCCAACGGCGAGGAGAATCGCGACGGCGCCGACGACGACGCGAGCTGGAACTGCGGGGTCGAAGGCCCGACCGACGATCCCGCCGTCGATGAGTTGCGGAGCCGACAGATCAGGAACCTGCTCACGATGCTCCTGCTCGCCGTGGGAACGCCGATGCTCACCATGGGCGACGAGGTGCGTCGCACGCAGCGCGGCAACAACAACGCGTATTGCCAGGACAACGAGACCAGCTGGTTCGACTGGTCGCTGCTCGAGCGGCATTCCGGGCTTCACCGGTTCGTCAAAGCGCTGATCGCCTTCCGTCAGCGCCGCGACGTCGGCCTGGGTCGGATACGCCTCACGCTGAACCAGTTGCTGAGCCGGTCACGTGTCGACTGGCATGGCGTGGAGCTGGGCCGCCCCGACTGGAGCGATCAGTCGCATTCGCTGGCGGTCGACCTAACGAGCTTCACCGGCCACGTCAGACTGCACCTCATGCTCAACGCGTACTGGGAACCGCTGCGCTTCCAGTTGCCGCCCGCCACCCCGGAAAACCCGGGAGCGTGGCGGCGCTGGATCGACACGTCACTCACGTCGCCGGACGACATTGTGGCCTGGGAGCACGGGCCAGAGATCGCGGACGCCAGCTACGTCGTGCAGCCGCGATCGATCGCATTCCTCGTCATGCCGCTCACTCACGAACGTGAGTAGACGAATGGCACACGCCACGGAAGTGGAGGTCGTATGAAGGCCGCCGGAGAAGGGGCTCCCAAGCTGAAGACGAAACGAAGCGTGCCAAAGGCTGCTCGGACGACAGACTCGGACGCCCTGTCGAAGGTGATCGCCAGGTATGGCGGCGGCCCGGCCCAGCTCACCGGGAGTGAGAGTGCGCTCTACGAACGTCATCTCACGTTCGACAACGTGCTGGCCGCGGAGCATACCGGTGCACGGGAGCAATACGAGGCATTCGCGCGATCCGTCCGCGACGTACTCTCCCAGCGCTGGATACAGACCGGGCAGACCTACGAGCGAGAAAATCCCAAGCGGGTCTACTACCTGTCGATGGAGTTCCTGATCGGCCGCTCGCTCGCGAACAACGTCATCAACATGGTGCTCGACCCGTACGTGCCTCGCATCGCTGCGGAGAAGGGGCTCGATTGGGTAAGCGTCCTGGAACAGGAACCGGACGCGGGGCTCGGCAACGGAGGTCTGGGGCGCCTCGCGGCGTGTTTCCTGGACTCGATGGCGACCCTGCAGCTTCCGGCCATGGGCTACGGGCTGCGATACGAGTACGGGATCTTCCGCCAGTCCGTTCAGAATGGATGGCAGGAGGAACGGCCTGACAACTGGCTCCGGCGCGAGGACCCGTGGGAGGTCGCTCGGCCTAACGAGAAGGTGGAGATCAAGCTCGGCTGCTCGTTCGAGCTGCGAGGCGGCCGCCTGCGGCTCGTCCAGGGCTCGCCCTCCACGCTGTTAGGCATTCCATTCGACCGGCCCGTGGTCGGCTACGGAGGGGGAAACATCAACACCCTCCGACTCTGGGCGGCGGCCGCGCCGGACTACTTCGACTTCCAGCGCTTCAGCCGCGGTGAGTTCGTCGAAGCACTGGAGGAAAAGCTCGCGGCAGAATCTCTCACCCGGGTGCTGTACCCCGACGATTCCACGGTGAGCGGCCAGGCGCTGCGCTTACTCCAGGAGTATTTCCTCGTCGCCTGCTCGCTGGCCGATCTCGTGCGGCGTTTCCGCAGCGCCAACGACGACTGGAGTGCACTGCCTGACAAGGTGGCGATTCAGCTCAACGACACCCACCCGGCGCTCGCTGTTCCGGAGCTGATGCGCATCCTGCTCGACGAGGCGCATCTCGGATGGGATGACGCCTGGGAGCTGACGCGGCAGACGCTCGCCTATACCAACCACACGCTCCTGCCGGAGGCGCTCGAGAAGTGGCCGCTCAAGTGGTTCGAGCAGCTCTTACCGCGGCATCTCGAGATCGTGTTCGAGATCAATCGCCGACTACTCGACACGGTTCGCTCCCGCTTTCCGGGAGATGAAGGACGTGTCGAGCGAGTGAGCCTGGTCGAAGAGGGCCGAGCCAAGCAGATCCGCATGGCCAACCTCGCGATCGTCGGTTCCCACAGCACCAACGGCGTTGCCGCGATCCACTCGGGACTGTTGCGCACGACCACGGTCAAGGATCTCGCGGAGACCTTCCCGGAGCGCTTCAACAACAAGACCAACGGAGTCACGCCACGTCGCTGGTTGCTGCTGGCCAATCCCCCGCTGGCCCGCGCGGTGACTGACGCAATCGGGAAGTCCTGGATCACCGATCTGAGCCAGCTGAGAAAGCTCGCGCCATTCGCCGCCGACTCGGGATTCCGTGACGCGTTCCGAAGCGCCAAGCGTCAGGCGAAGGCCAGGTTCGCGGAATGGGTCGAGGCGACATCAGGTCACGTGCTCGACCCGAACACGATCATCGATTCGCCACGTCAAGCGCATTCACGAATACAAGCGGCAGTTGTTGAACGCGCTGCGCGTCGTGGTGCTCTACAACCGGCTACGCGAGAACGCGCAGCTCGACATCGCACCGCGCACGTTCATCTTCGCGGGGAAGGCTGCACCGGCGTATCAGCTGGCCAAGCTGGTCATCAAGCTCGTGAACAACGTAGCGGCCACCATCGACGGCGACCCCTCGGTACGCGGGCGCCTCAAGGTGCTGTTCCTGCCCGAGTACTGCGTGTCCATGGCGGAACGACTCATCCCGGCGACCGACGTCTCCAACCAGATCTCCACCGCCGGCTACGAGGCGAGCGGCACCAGCAACATGAAGTTCATGATGAATGGGGCGCTCACGATCGGAACGCGCGACGGGGCCACGATCGAGATGGCCGAGGAGGCGGGCGAGGACAACTTTTTCCTGTTCGGCCTGACCGCTGGCCAGGTGACGGAGAGCCGCGGCCGGTATACGCCGCAGTCACATTACGACACCGAACCGGAGACTCGAGCGGCACTCGATCTGATTTTCGATGATCACTTCAGCCGCGACGAGCCAGGCGTGTTCGCCCCACTGCGTGACACGCTGCTCGTCAGCGACCACTACCTGCACCTCGCCGACCTGCGATCGTATCTCGAGGCTGACGGGCGGTTGCTGGGATTGTATGCCGATCAGGACGCGTGGGCGGAGAAGGCGATTCTCAACGTGGCCGCTTCGGGAAAGTTCTCGAGTGACCGCACGATCGCCGAGTACGCGCGGGAGATCTGGAACGCGAAACCGTGCGCGGTGCCCTGACCGGCATCGATTCGATGGAGGCCGCCGCCGCGGCGCCGACGTTAGGCAGGCAGCGCGGCCTCAGAGCTGTCTCGAGAACCCGTAGACGAATCGGAGGCCTCTCCGCATGTCGTGCGTCGCATCGATCGGCAGGGCGACGCCGAGGTAGACGGTACTGCCGAAGAGCCGGACCCCGAAGCTCGCCGTGGCACGGAGCGCCTCGGTGGGCACCGACGCCGGCACCGGTTGCCCGGTCTCCGGATCGATTTCCACCTGGCCCGTACTCGTATCCACCTTGTCGCCCAGCCGCCTAACGGCCGCGCGCGCCTGGTCGTTGCTCGCCCACGCCATCCCCGTCTGGACGCCCATCACCAGATCCGGCGCGACCGGCGGGAACACGAACCCGGTGAAGATCGGGACCGGTGCGCGGAGGGTCGGAATCGCGTACTGGACCGTCCCGCGCGCGATCCACGCGCGGTCGCCGGCGAACGCCTTGTAGTCGTAGCCCGGAAGGTTCTGCGTCGACCCGATCTCGAACAGCTGCTGCGTGGGGACGGTACCGCCGATCAACCCGCCGTACAGCCGTTCGATGAACAGCAGCGACCTGACAGTCTGGCGCGCGATGAACACCCCTTCCACCCGCTGGTAGTCGAGGTCGCCGTCGCCGCGCTCGTAGCGGACGCCGCCGCCGAAGCGCTCGCGCGTGAGGTCGGCGTGGATGTCGGGGTTCCACTCCACGATCGCGATCGACCGCACGTACTGGCCGGGATCGACGATACGGTTCGGACGGAACGGGCTGAAGAAGATGCCTTCCTTCCGGTGTTGCGCCGCGCCGGTGTCGCGAACAACGCCCAGCTCCAGACGGACGTGCATCCCGGTCGGCGTGAGCACGTTCTCCGCCGTTAGGCGGGCAACACGTCGGTCGACGTAATCGTTGTCGTCGGCGGACCAGAAGATGGCCGACCACACGCTGCCGGAGTCGAGTGGCGAGCGGAAGTCGTTCGTCAGATCGAGCAGCCGAGCGACGGCCCCGGTCGTGATCCACCCATGACGCCGAAAGCCCGGCGCCGACGTAGCCGCGCCACGTCTCCTCGGACCACGCGTAGCCCGCCGTTCCGACCACCGACAAGCCGGGCACGCGATCGCGCGCGAGCCAGGAGGCGGACAGGCCGGTGTACACCCCCTCCACCTTGTTGAACCGGAACACCTCGTAGTCATTGCGCGCGCGAAACGACCAGCGAGGCGGCCCGGTGGGTTTCACGCGATCGGGGTAGAGGTCGTCGAGTGCCTCGTTCTGCGCGATCTCGGTCGCACGCCCTATGGGGAGCAGCCATGCGCCGTACGCGTCCTGCGAATCGCGGGGCGCATACGTGATGCGATACTGCGGCGATCGCCGCTGAGCGCTGTCGGGCGGTGGGGGCGGGTCACGGGCAATGATGTCATGGTGTCTGAAGCGCGTCACGAAACGGAGCAGCGTTGCCGATTGTCCCACCACGCCACCGCGCACGATGTCGAGGCGCTCGATGTCGGGGAGGCGCAGGCCATCCCGCTCGGGGCCGTTCCACATGTCCACGAACCCGACCACTCGCTCGCTCCCGGTGATGTCGTCGAGCGCCTGTATCGCCACGTGGTGGATGATGTACACCCGGCCGCGCAGGTGGACGACGAGCAGCGTCCGCGCATCGATGTCCACGTCGCCGGCGAACACGCCCGTTCCGGAGGAGACATCCTCGCGCGGCTGAACCGTGATTCGCATCACGTCGACCGAATCGCCGTTAGGCATGGGCTCGCGAAGCGAGTCGACACGGGGGTACTCATAGTAGTCGGGCCCGTCCCGAGCGAGCGGATGGACGGTCGCGACGGTCTCCGGCTCGAAGAGGAACCGTCGTATCTGCCGCACGACGGGGTCGAGCGCTTTCTCGACCTTCGAAACGCTGGCGGGATTCGGGAACCGCAGGCGGAAGCGATCGCCCTGCAGCACCGGGACGACCCACCCGGCGCGATAGACGCGGGTCATCGCGAGCTCCATCCCCACCTGCTCGGCGCGATAGCCTGTGACGCGCTGCTCGATGACGCTGTCGCGCGTCCACTCGATCGTCGACGCCTGCTGCTGCATGGAGACGACCTCGCGCCGTCCCGACGCGCGGCGCGCGACGACGGCGATCTCGGTCTCGAATTCCATCCGTGCTCGATACGGCCGCGCCTCGTAGTTACGAGCCGCGGCTCTCGAGACGAGCACGCGGACGTCTGGAGGCGTGAGGACCGAGGAATCCTGCGTCACCACCTGCGGCGCGAGGAGGAGCGTGATGAACGTGGCGAGCACGAGGACTGGTTAGGCGCGGGATACTGGGGAGCCTGAAGTCTCGATGGCCTTTGTGCCAAGGTCCAATACCGGCGGGCCAGGTCAGCGGACGACAGGTCGAAGGCCGCTCGTGGCACCTCGACCGAATCCGACAACGTCTGACCGCCTAGAGCCAACCGCCACGAAATCCCGCGCGTGTGAGCCCGGTGACGATCGCCGGACTGCGGCGCATGATGTCCCAGAGGAGACCGGTCCTGTAGTTCTCGATCATCAGCACGACCGGCCCCTGATCGATGCCGAAGTGGTACGGCGTCACCCACCACCCTGTCGGGCTGTCCGGCATCTCGAACGACTGATTGAACGACGGGCTGAACCCGTATTTCGCCGTCATGCCAAGGTCCATTCGCGCGAACCGCTGCATGGTGGGGATGACTATTTCGGGGGCGAACGGCAGTGACGCGACGACGACCCATGGCGCGACGGTGCCGTCGTCGGGACCGAAGGGCGCGCCCCGGGCGATGTAGTCGAAGAACTCCCGCTCGACACCGTTCACCGTCCGCCTAACGTTCCCCGGGCCGTCGCAGGCCGTGAATCCCCAGCAGTGCTCCCCGTAGCCGACGTAGCCCAGGGGATTCCGGATCGCGTATTCCTGCTGGACGAGCGTCGCCTGCCGGCGTGTTCTCGAAGTAGTCGCTGTCGTGCGCCCGCATGAACTCGTCCCGCAGGCCGCGAAAGTCGATCCACAGGTGCGAGAGTTGATGCGTGAAGAGCGGCCCCGAGTACAGCAGCTCGCGATCGTAGATCTGCTTCCACTGGTACGTCGCGCAGTAGGCGGGATAGCTCTCGAGCGGCAGCGGGTGCGTCGGCGAACCGAGCCCGAGGATGTACAACAGCAACCCTTCGTCGTACCCCTGGTAGCGATGGGGGATGAAGCCGCTCTCCGGCCGCCAGCCGTGGGTCAGCGTCGGCCCGCCGTTCCGTGCCCAGTTCCAGTCGGCGCGATGGTACAGCGCGTCGGCCAACTGCCTGATCTCGATCTCGTTAGGCACGTCGCGGTCGAAATACGCCCCGGCGGTCAGCGCGCCCGCAAAGAGAAACGCCGAGTCGATGGTCGACAGCTCGCACTGCCAGACGCGGCGACCCGTCTCGATGTCCAGGAAGTGATAGAAGAACCCCTTGTAGCCGGAGGCGTCCGGCTCCGGGCCCTGCGGGCATTGGAGCAGGTAGCGCAGTCGCTTCAGGGTGATCTTCGCGGCGAAATCCCGGGCGATGACGCCGCGCTCGACGACGACGGGAATCGTCGCCAGTGCCATGCCCACGGCGGCAATGCTGACCGGCGCATGCGGGTCGGTCTTGTCACGCACCAGGCCGTTGTCCGGATTGGTCTCGTGCAGATAGTACAGGACCGTGGAGAGCTGCAGCAGCCCCAAATCCCTGTCGGTCAGCGGTCGATCGAGACCGTCGTCGACATCGAGCCCGGACCGCATTGGCCGTCGTCGTCCGTCAGCCCAACTGCACGACGACGTCATGGTGCTTCGCGTCGTCGCGCAGCGGCAATGAATCGTTAGGCATCCGCTGGCCGTCCAGCTCGACCGATCGGACGCCGCGACCCGTTCCGGCCGAGTTGTCCACCAGGATGCGATACGTCGAAGACCCGTGGCGGTAGCGCAGCTCGAATTTCGGCCACGCCCGCGGGATGCACGGCGCGAAACGCAGGGTATCGCCTCGCAGCTGAAAACCCAGGAGCGTCTCGATGGCCACGCGGTACAGCCAACCCGCCGAGCCGGTGTACCACGTCCAGCCACCACGTCCCGTGTGCGGCGCGGCGCCATAGATGTCCGCACACGCCACGTACGGCTCGACCTTGTAACGCTGCACCGCCCTGGCCGTCATGGCGTGGTAGATCGGATTGATGAGGTTCCACAGCTCCATGGCGCGGTCGCCGTGTCCCTGCAGCGCGGTCGCCAGGACGACCCACGTGGCGGCGTGGGTGTATTGCCCGCCGTTCTCCCGGATGCCCGGCACGTACCCCTTGATGTAGCCGGGTTGGAGCACGCCCTTGGTCGAACGGCGGATCGAACAATTGAATCAGCCTGTCATCCGTGCGGACCAGCCGTTGCTGAACCGCATCCATCGCCGACTGAGCTCGCGCGGGATTTCCCGCACCGGAGATGACCGCCCACGTCTGGGGGAGTGCGTCGATCTGGCACTCATCGTTCTGCGCCGAGCCTAACGGCGTGCCGTCATCGAAGTACGCGCGCCGATACCAGGCGCCATCCCAGGCGCTCGCCTCCACCGCCTGCCGCAGCTGCTCGGCGCCCTCACGGCACCAATCGGCATCCGCGGCCTGGCCGCGCTGCTGCGCCAGTTCCGCAAAGGTCGTCAGCACGCTCACGAAGAACCAGCCGTTCCAGACGCTCTCACCCTTTCCCTCGGCGCCCACCTTGTTCATGCCATCGTTCCAATCGCCGGTCCCCATGAGCGGCAAGCCGTGCGGGCCAAGGCGATAGCCGTGCTTCAATGCGCGGAGGCAGTGCTCGTAGACGGTGGCGGTCTGAGAGCTCACCGCCGGCAGGTTGAAGTCTTCCTCCTGATCCGGGCGAAGCACCGGTGCGGTGATGAACGGCACGACCTCGATTCAGGAGCGAGGCATCGCCCGTCGTCGACCACATAGTGATGCACGACGAACGGCAGGAAATAGAGGTCGTCGGTGATGCGCGTGCGGACGCCGATGCCGGACGGCGGGTGCCACCAGTGCTGGACATCGCCCTCCTCGAACTGCCGCGTTGCGGCGCGCAGAATCTGCGCACGAGCCTCTTCAGGGGCGCTGTACACCAGCGCCATGACATCCTGTAACTGGTCCCGGAACCCGTACGCTCCGCCGGATTGGTAGAACGCGGAGCGCGCCCACACGCGGCACCCGAGCACCTGGTACACGAGCCAACGGTTGAGCATCAGGTCGACGGCGGGATCGGGCGTGGTCACCTGCAACGCAGTCAGGTAGCGGTCCCAGTGCTCGCGTACCTGCGTCAGTAGCCGCGCCGGCGCTGTGGGATGGTGTGTATTCGCCGATGAGTCGGCGGACCTCGTCCAGGTCGTTCGCCTGTCCCAGGGCGAAGACGACGTCTCGTCGTCTCGCCGGGATACAGCGTCAGCTCCGTCGTGATGGCGGCGCAGGGATCGAGACCAGGGCCGGCACGGTCCGACAGCCTAACGCGTCCCAGACCGGCGGGCGCCGAGATCGAGCCGTACCGCCCGAGGAACTCCAGACGATCGGCAGTGACGGAGTGCACCGGGCTACCGCAGGCCGCGAAGGCGATCTTCCCGGAGAAGTCGCCGGCCCAGGCATTGCGCGCCAGGATCGCGCAGCTGTCGGGGTCGCGCTCGCAGACGACCTGCAACGCGGCGTTCTCGCGCGCGGTTCCGAGGACCCACTCGGCGTAGTAGGTGACGGAGAGGTGCCGCGGCCGATCGCCCTCGTTCCGAACCGTTAGGCGGACCAGCTTGACGGGATCGTCCGGTGGAACGAAGACGAGAAGGTCCTGATCGAGATCGTGGCTCACATGCGACCACCGCGTGTAACCCTGGCCATGCCGGATAGTCACGGTTCCCATGGGCCCCAGCGGTAAGGGCGTGGGGGTCCAGAGCTCTCCGGTCTCCACGTCGCGCAGGTAGACCACTTCGCTTGGCGGATCCGACGTCGGATCGTTCGACCAGGGCGTGAGCCGGTTCATCTGACTGTTCCCCGCCCACGTGTAGCCCAGGCCAGCTTCCGTCACCAGACATCCGAACTGTGGATTGGCAAGCACGTTGGTCCACGGGGCCGGCGGCAGCGTCGTGGCGACCGGTGATGTGCGGTCGATGGCGATCACGTACTCGCGGCCATCGTGCGTGAACCCGCCGAGGCCGTTCCAGAAGAGCAACCCGTTAGGCGGGACGGTCCGCCGCGCCACCCGCTTTGCCGCGAGCCCCTTCGGAGCGAGCGGCGCCAGCTCGGGCGATCGGATAGCTGTCGCGCTGCGATCTGCTCGATGAGCGACCCGCGGCCGCCGCCAAGCACGGCGCGCGCCGCGGCCGCGAGCAGCACGGCATCGTCGGCCGGCAGCTGCCGCGCAGCCAGCACGAACACCCCGCCCGGCTTGCCGAGCATGTCGCCGGCAGCGCCCGTCTCCAGCTCCTGTCTGCAATCGCGCCGCCGGTTCGTCGGCGCGCTCGTCCAGAATCACGAGATCGAACGTCAATCGCCGGCGCACGATGTAGCTGCGCCACCTGACGAGTTGGCGAACGACCGCCTCGTCATCGTCCTGTGTGACTCGAGCCAGCACGATCGGCAGGTCGCCGGAGATCGCGTGCGGCCAGAGACTTCGCTGTCCAAGGCGGTTGGCAGCCACTGCATCCGCGGTCGCGAAGAGCAGCGCTCGTGAACACGAGCGACGCCGCCAGGCGGTTGAATGGCGCGATCTCGTCCGCGCTGAGCTCGAGCTCCCGCAGCTCCTGTTCGGCAGCGGGCGTGAGCACCGGCGAAGGCCGCGTCTATCGCGTCGAGATCGCGGAATCGTTCGGCCAATCCCATGGCGGCTTCACGCGTGTCGGCCGCTCCGGTCATGAACGCAACGCGCGCCGTCATTCCCGCGTCGAGCGCAATGCGGCGGCGCAGGCTGAAGATCGGATCGAGCACCGGGCCGGTGGTTCGCGACAGGCGCGATCCCGCATCCATCGCGGCGGGATTCGCCGGCGTGCGGCCGCGGCCGAGGAATCTCACTCGGTCGGTTTCGTAGGCGATCTCGTCGGCGACCGGCGCAGCGCTCACGTCACTCACGTCGCTCGTTGAAACGTGAATCGCCCAGACCGGGTGCTCCTTCGCGCCGCGCGGCCGACGTCGCGCCAGGAGCGCACCGGACTGCGCATCGAATTCCGTCTCCAGAAACAGCTTTGCGAACGCCGGGTGGGCCTGGTCGGCGCGGCGTGCGTTGAGACACACCTCCGCGTAGCTCGTCAGCTCGAGGTCTCGGCGGCGCTGGCCGTGATTGACCAGCGTCACGACGCGAAGTTCGGCATCCGCATCCGGCACGACGCACACGGCACAGCGAGTCTCGACGTCGCCATCGCGTCGACGAAACTCGGCGCGGTCGATGCGAAGGTCGACGTCGGGTGCGTCGCCCGCTCGCACCAGCGGCTGCGTGCCGATCGACCAGCAGCGGTCGTCGCCGAGGTCGCGGACGTAGTAGAACTGGCCCCAGCAATCGCGCGTGGCATCCTCGCGCCAGCGGGTCACATCGAGGTCACGCCAGGCGCTGGAGCCAGTACCGGCGCTCGTGATCATCACGCTGTACGAGCCGTTGGACAGCAGTGCTATTGCGGGTGCGATCGCATTGTGCGAGGGTCGGATGCTGGATGGCCCTTCTCGTCGAGCTCGTGCGTGTGTCATTCCGGGCGAGGCATTCGCTCAGCACTAGTACGGACCTCCATCCTCCACCGCCATGAGCCCTTCGGCGCGGCCGCGACGCTCGCCGCGCGCCTAACGAGCTCGACCGGTCGAATCCCTAGGCCCGCTCGTCGCCACGAACGTCCGCCCTCTGCCAGCGGCCTGGGAGACTCGAAGGGCCAATTGTCCAGGCCACGCACAGCCACAGCGAACGTGTGAGGGCTCCGATCGAACCACGCATGCAATTGCGCCAACGTGAGTAGATCCGCGCGCCTCCCGATCCTGGACTGGGCCGTCGGGTACCGGAAGGAATGGCTCCGGCTCGACGTGGTTGCCGGTCTCACCGCCGCGGCGGTCGTCATCCCCAAGGCGCTGGCGTACGCCACGATCGCGGGGCTGCCGGTGCAGGTGGGGCTCTACACCGCGCTCTTCCCGATGGTGATTTACGCGCTGCTCGGGACTTCGCGCCCGCTCAGCGTGAGCACCACGACGACCCTCGCCATCCTGGTCGCGGCGAATCTGGCGCGGGTCGCACCCAGACGGTGACGCTCGCCGCTCCTGATCAGACGCGACGGCGACGCTGACGCTGCTCGTGGGCGTCATCCTCGTTGGTGCTTCCGTTCTGCGGCTGGGATTCGTCGCCGATTTCATCTCCGAGCCCGTGCTCATCGGGTTCAAGGCGGGAATCGGGCTGGTCATCGTGCTCGACCAGATTCCCAAGCTGCTCGGCGTCCACTTCGACAAAGGCGGGTTTTTCCACAACGTCGTCGAGACCATTCGAGCGATCCCGCATGCCTCGCTGCCGACGGTCGCGGTGGGAGTCGGCACGATCGTGTTGCTGGTGGGTGCTGCATCGAGTGCTCCCTCGGGCGCCTGCCCCGTTGATCGCGGTCGCCGCGGGGATCGCGGCAGTGAGCCTGTTCGGGCTGCGAGCGCTATGGTGTTGCGACGGTCGGCGAGATCCCGCGTGGTCTGCCGTCGTTCATCGCACCGGACTTCTCTCTTGTCGCCGTGCTCTGGCCCGGGGCCCTTGGCTGCGCGCTCATGAGCTTCACGGAAACGATCGCCGCCGGCCGCGCCTTCGCCGCCAGCCGCCGAACCGCCGCTCGTGCCTAACAGGGAGCTGGTGGCGACGGGACTCGCGAATGTCGGGAGCGCGGTCTTCGGGAAGCATGCCGGCCGGCGGCGGTACGTCTCAGACCGCGGTGAACCGATCGGCTGGGGCGCGAACGCAGCTGGCCGAGCTGGTCACCGCTGGTGCCACGTTGCTCACGATGCTGCTGCTTGCCGGACCAATGGGGCTGATGCCGCAGGCGACGCTCGCGGCGGTGGTGATCGTGTACTCGATGGGGCTGATCGAGCTGGCCGGCTTTCGCGCCATCCTCGCGATCCGTCGCCTGGAGTTCATCTGGGCGCTGGTCGCTCTGGCCGGCGTCGTCGTGCTCGGGACGTTGCAGGGTATCGTGGTCGCGATCGTGGTGTCGGTGGTGTCGCTCGCCCAGCAGGTCGCCAACCCGCCGGTCTACGTGTTGGGCCGCAAGCCAGGCACCAACGTGTTCCGGCCGCGTTCGGCCGAGCACCCGGAAGACGAGAGCTTCCCGGGGCTGCTGCTGCTCCGAGTGGAAGGACGCGTGTTCTTCCTCAACGCCGCACGGATCGGCGAGAAGATCCGCTCGCTCGTGACCCGAGATGAAGCCGAACGTCGTGGCGATCGATCTGAGCGGCGTGTTCGATTTCGAGTACACGGCGCTCAAGGCGCTGATCGAAGCGCAGAAGCGGCTCGCGAGGCGATGGCATATCGGTCTGGCTGGTCGGCCTAACGCCGGCCGTGCTGCGCGTCATCGAGCGCTCGTCACTCGGCGAGCGGCTCGGGCGGGAGCAGATGCACTTCAACCTGGAGATCGCGGTGCGGAAATATCTGCGCGCCACGCCCGAGTGACGCGAGGCGCGGTCACTCCCGCCGCCAGCGCGTATCGTCGCCGCGAGCACCAGCCCAGCACCGAGCGTGAGCATGACCAGGCCGGCTCCGCCACGGGTGCCTGCCGCCGTGACGGCCCAGGTAGTATCCGCCCGCGAAGCAGCATCAGCAGCGCGATGCCGTTCGAGACGCGGAGCGCACGATGCGCGTCGTCGATGAAGGCGAACGGGAGCGCCACCGGAAGCGTGGCGAGGAACACCAGCAGAAAGACGCCGAACGCCGCGCGGAAGTCGCCAGCCGTGAGCCCTGCGCTCGCGGGCAGCGGCAGACCGCTCCAGACGGCCCCGAATGACATCGACCTCCGCCGGCTCCATGGTGGAAGCGATCACCGGCGGCAGGGCGTCCGAGAATCAGCTGGCGCGCGCGCGGCCGGGTTGGACCGGCTCCGCACGTCCTTCAGGATCGCCAGGTTGCGGCCCCGTTCGGTCAGGTGGCCAGCAGGTACATCACCGCGTCCACCAAGCCCCAGGCCGTGTTGCACCCCAGAGCGCCGATCAGCATGCTGCGCACTTCGTTCCGGTCCGCCGTCGCGACGCTCAGCGTTCCCGTGAACGTGAGCGCCATGATCAGGCCGAAGATGACTCCGGAGACGCGGTCGACCGGGGACAGCGCCGGCGCCGGATCGCCGCGGCGCTGGCGGGAGCGAGCGAGCGAGATCGTCACGATCGGACGCGGACGGCGACGTACCGGGCCTAACGATCGACGTAGATCGACGGAGTGGATCTCGCACGGACAGCGTCGGCCTCGCGTCTGCCAACCCTCCCTGCGCTACGACCGCCACCGCTTGGCCGGCTGAACGGCGGCGCGCTCACCCGATGAGGATCGGGTAGCAGCTCCTTGACCGTGAGCGTGAGTGGAATCGCGAGCAGGGCGCCCATCGGTCCCAGGACGACGCCCCAGCCGAGCAGCGCCAGGACGATGACCAGCGGCGAGAGTGCCGAGGCCCGCTCCCCATGAGCTTCGGCTTGACCACGTTGTCCCCGATGAAGTTCACGACGAAGAAGAGTCCGAACATGATCAGGGCCACGGCTCGACGCCGTACTCCAGCAGCGGTGAGGATGAACGGCGGAATCGCCGAGAGAATGAATCCGAACGGGACGAACGCGAACAGGAAGGCGATCACCGCCCAGAGCACCGCGGCATCGGTGCCTACCGACCACATGATGACGAGGTCGATGACCGCGATGCACGCGCCGAACATGCCCGTTGAGACCCACGAAGCGTCGCACCAGCAGTCATGGCGGAGTCGACGCGCGCTCCGGAACGAGCCGGCCGCGACGTCGTCGGACTTGACCAGCGGCAGCTCGACCAGGAACAGCACGACGAGCACGATCGCGAAGAGCCCGACACCTACGAGGTTGAGCGCTGCGCCCACCAGACCGCCGACCGCCCCATGATCCGCGCCGGGTTCGGCTTGAGCGCCTCGTTCACCTCGATTCCGCGCGCCGCGAGCTTCTGCGTCACACCATCCACGAGCCCCGAGAGCGAAGCCTGATAGACCGGAAGATTCTCCGACAGGCGACTCATCGAGCGCGCGAGCACCATGACCAGGAGCTACTCCGCCGAGCAAGCGGCAGCAACGCCGTGAGCCCGATCGCGGCGCCGCGGCCCATCCCGCGCTTCGTCAGGCAGACCGGCACCGGAGAAAGCGTCGCCGCGAGCAGCAGCGACAGCAGCACGAGGTTCAGCACCGACGCGGCCGCCTTCATCGCGGCCGCGATGATGGCGAGGCCTGCCCCAGCACGACCAGCCGGAGCAGCGGCGATCCTCGTTCGAACGGTGATCATTGTGAGACATAGCGTCCTCAATACCGCTCGTTCGATGTACTTGTAGTGGATAGTCCGGCTCTTTGTAGCCGTGCGCCTTTTGCCGGTCCGGGAGCTTCACCTTCTCGCGTGGCGCGTTCTTGTAGGGAACCTTGCTGAGCAGGTGCGCGATGATGTTGAGGCGCGCGCGACGCTTGTCGTCCGACAGGGCCACGTACCAGGGCGCGTGCGCCGTATCGGTCGCCGCGAACATCTCGTCGCGGGCCTTGGAGTAGTCGTACCAGCGGCCGTACGAGTCGAGATCCATGGGCGAGAGCTTCCAGATCTTGCGCCCATCCTCGATGCGGTCCTCGAGCCGGCGCGTCTGCTCCTCCGGGCTCACCTCGAGCCAGTACTTGAGGAGGATGATGCCCGAATCCACGATGGCCCGCTCGACCAGCGGTACCATGCGCAGGAACTTCTCGACCTCCTCCTCGCCGGTGAAGCCCATGACGCGCTCGACGCCGGCGCGGTTGTACCAGCTGCGGTCGAAGATCACGACCTCGCCGGCCGCCGGCAGATGCTGCACGTAGCGCTGGAGGTACATCTGGCTCTTCTCGCGCTCGGTCGGCGCCGGGAGCGCGACGACGCGGAAGACCCGCGGACTCACGCGCTCGGTGATGGCCTTGATGGTGCCGCCCTTGCCGGCGCCGTCGCGGCCTTCGAAGACGACGCAGACCTTGAGTCCCTTGTGCTTCACCCACTCCTGAAGCTTGACCAGCTCGACGTGCAGTCGATCGAGCTCCTCCTCGTACTCCTTGGCCTTGAGCTTCCCGTTCGGCGCCGCACCGTTTCCTCTCGATCTCGGCATCGCCTTGGCGCTTCTTGACTTTGACTGTCACGGGATCTCCTCTCGAGGTTCGCGACGGCCGGCACTGTCCATCGAGCTCACGCCTGCATGACACGAGCGGGTCCGTGCCTCACCGGACAGATAGGAACGCCGCAGCCAGGCCGCTATAAGCCCTTCGGCGTGGGTGCGGAGCGGGAGTCCGCACCGGGTTGTCACCCGGGTTCACCCGCGCGGAGCCGTTGGCGGCACGTGTCGACGCCGCCACGCACACCGGAGGCCGCTCGAGCGGCACCGGCACACTCGCATCAGCCGGTAACACGAAGGGCCAATTGTCCCCTCCCGCAGACGCGGCCGATTGTGCGGTAATCGCGCCGGCCAACCACATGTTGGCGATTGGCCAGCGCGCGTCATCCGGGAGGCAACACCGTGACCGCGATTTCTGTCGAGCATCCAGGTCGAGACAAGGCAGGATGCCAGTTCGTCCCCGCGCTGCCTCGACTCCGTCAACAAACGTTGACTCATGGCTGACTTCTTCATTCGGCGGCCGATCGTCGCGATCGTCATCGCCATCGTCATCACGCTGCTTGGTCTCGCCGTTCTGCAGCGCCTTTCCATCGAGCAGTATCCCGAGCTGGCGCCACCGAACATTCGGGTGGAAACCACCTACCAGGGTGCCTCCGCCGAGGTGGTGGAGCAGTCGGTCGCCACGCCGATCGAGCAGCAGGTGAACGGCGTGGACAACATGATCTACATGAAGTCGCTCAACACGAGCGACGGGCGCATGCTGCTCGACATCTCGTTTCAGGTCGGCATGGATCGCGACATGGCGAACGTGCTCGCGCAGAATCGCGTGTCGCAGGCCCAGTCCCGGCTGCCGCAGGAAGTGATGCAGCAGGGAGTCACGGTCAAGAAGCTCAACCCCAGCATCCTGATGGTGGTCTCGCTCTACTCGCCGAAGGGGAGTCGAGACGCGCAGTTCCTCAATAACTACGCGATGATCAACATGCGGGATGCGCTCCTCCGCGTGCCCGGGATCGCGCAGGTGGATCTCTACGGCGGCGCCGAATACGGCATGCGCGTCTGGCTCCGTCCCGATCGCCTAACGCGGCTCGGCCTGACGCCAGCGGATGTCATCGACGCCATCAAGGAGCAGAACCTCCAGGCGCCCGCAGGACAGGTCGGTGCCGCTCCCTCGCCGCCAGGGCAGGAGTTCACCTACACCGTGAAGGCACCGGGCCGCCTCGTCACCGCCGAGGAGTTCGACAACATCATCATTCGCCAGACCGCGGGCGGCGGAGAGCTCCGACTCAAGGACGTCGGGCGGGCCGAGCTTGGAAGCGAGAATTACCGCTCGTTCGGACGCGCGATCGTGAAGGACTCGACCGGCAAGTGGACGGGCGGCGCCGCGGCGTCGCTCCTCGTGTACCTCCTGCCCGGCGCCAACCAGCTCGCCTCGGCCGAGGGGGTTTACCACTCGCTCGAGGAGTTCGCGACGTTTTTCCCGACCGACGTGGCGTACAAGATCGTGTACGACACCACGCCCTCGGTCGAGGCGAGCATCCACGAGATCCTCAAGACGCTCGTCGAGGCATTCATTCTCGTGAGCCTCGTGGTGTTCGTGTTCCTGCAGAGCTTCCGCGCCACGATCATCCCGCTCCTCACCGTGCCGGTGGCGCTCGTGGGCACGTTCATCTTCTTCCCGCTGCTCGGCTTCTCGATCAACACGCTCACGATGTTCGGCCTCGTGCTGGCGATCGGCATCGTGGTGGATGACGCGATCGTGGTCGTGGAAGCGGTGATGCACCACATCGAGCACGGGAAAACACCCAGGGACGCGACGGTCCAGGCCATGAAAGAGGTGTCCGGGCCGGTGATCGCGATCGCCCTCATTCTCTCGGCGGTGTTCGTGCCGGTGGCGCTGCTTGGCGGCCTGACGGGCCGGGTGTACCAGCAGTTCGCGCTGACCATCGCCATCTCGGTGCTCCTGTCCGCGTTCCTGGCGCTGAGTCTCGCGCCGGCGCTCGCCGCGATGATGCTCAAGCCCGCCAAGCAGACCGGTGGCCTGCTGGGCAAGTTCTATCGCGGGTTCAACAAGATGTTCGATGTGACGACGACCAAGTACGTGAGCTGGACGCGCTTGTTCGTCAGGCGAGCGATCCTGGTGGTGGTGGTCCTGGTCGTGGCCACCGGCGTGACGGGTCGTTCTTGGCAGTTCGCTTCCGAAAGGGTTCGTGCCCGACGAAGACCTGGGCGTCTTCATGATCAACGCCCAGCTGCCGCCCGCGTCATCGAGCGAGCGGACCGACGGCGTCGTCCGGCAGATCGAAGAGGTGCTGAAGAAGACCGATGGTGTGGTCGCCTGCACCGGCATCGGCGGATCGGGAATCCTCACGAACTCGTTCAGCCCGGAGTTCGCCTCGTTCTTCTGCAGGCTCGAGGACTGGGACGAGCGGAAGACACCGGCGCTGCACGTCAGCGGGATTACGCAGACGCTGAGACGCTCGCTCGCGGGGATTCCAGGCGCCGTGATCTTCCCGTTCACTCCACCGACGATCCCGGGGTTCGGCGCGGCCGGTGGCTTCAACTTCCTCCTGCAGGACCGAAGCGGGACGATGAGCGTGCAGGATCTCGGGAAGCAGACACAGGTCTTCCTGGACGCCGCGCGCAAGCGACCCGAGCTCGCCAACCTGTTCACGTCGTTCAACGCGCAGGTCCCGCAGGTTCAGGTCGAGCTCGACCGGGAGAAGGCACGCACGTTAGGCGTGCCGATCAACGACGTGTTCGCCGCGCTGTCCGCCGCGATGGGTGGCGCGTACGTGAACGACTTCAACCGGTTTGGGCGGCTCTATCGCGTGTACGTGCAGGCAGAGCCCGCGTTCCGTCAGAAGCCCGTGACATCGGGCAGTTCTACGTGCGGAGTCGGACGACGAACGAGATGGTGCCGCTCTCCACGCTGATGACGATCACGCCCGGCTCGGGTACGGAGATCACCACCCGGTTCAACCTGTTCCGGTCGGTCGAGATCACCGGGGTGCAAGCGCCGGGCTACACGTCGGGTCAGGCCATGACGGCGCTCGAGGAGACGGCGACGCAGGTGCTCCCGCGCGAGATGGGGTACGCGTACTCGGGTTTCTCGTACCAGGAGAAACAGGCGCCGCCAGCGGGACCGACGTTCGTGCTGGCGATCGTCTTCGTCTTCCTGCTGCTCGCGGCGCAGTACGAGAGCTGGAAGCTCCCGTGGGCGGTGCTGCTGGAGACGCCGCTCGTCGCGTTAGGCGCGTTCTTTGGCGTGTGGGTCGCGGGCTACGACAACAACGTGTTCGTGCAGGTGGGCCTGATCATGCTGGTGGGGCTCGCCGCCAAGAACGCCATCCTCATCGTGGAGTTCGCAAAGATGCGGCACGAGGCCGGTGCGTCGGTGGAAGAGGCCGCACTCGACGCCGCAAAGCTCCGCTTCCGCCCGATCCTCATGACCGCGTTCGCCTTCATCATGGGCGTCGTGCCGCTGATGCTCGCGAGCGGCGCCGGTGCCGCCGCGCAGAACCGCATGGGCACGGCGGTGTTCTCCGGGATGCTCGTCGCAACGGTCGTTGGCGTGTTCCTCATCCCCGGACTGTTCGCGATGGTCGAGCGCATGGGGTTCCGGAAGAAGCCACAGCGCGCCGCCGTGCCGCCGGGAGCGGGACTTGGGCGCACCGCCGGCCGCGCCCGTTCCGGCCAGCGCGGCTCCGCCTGGAGGACACTGACGTGCACCTAACGACGTCGCGGCGTCGGCGCGGCGCTCCTGCTGACCGTGGTCACGGCGTGCCGCATGGGGCCGAACTACGAGCGCCCGGAAACCACGCCGGTGCCGACGGCATGGCGGGACAGCGCGCAGGCCGGGCACGACTCGTCGTTCGCGAACGTTCCGTGGTGGGGCGTGTTCAACGACGACACGCTGCAGACGCTGATCCGACGCGCGCTCAAGGAAAACCGCGACGTTCACATCGCGCTCGCCCGCGTGAACGAAGCGCGCGCACTGCTCGGGATACAACGGCTGGAGTACTACCCGCAGATCAACGTGCAGGCCGGCTTGCGCAAGTCCGACGGTGCCGATTCCCTGCTCACCGGCGTCACCAACAGCGAGATGGCGTGGCTCGGCGGCGGACTGTCCTGGGAGCTCGATCTGTGGGGACGGTTGCGACGCTTGAACGAAGCGGCGGCCGCCGAGCTTCTGGCGACCGAGGAAGGACGCCGCAGCATGATCCTCACCGTGGTGAGCGACGTCGCGCGCGCCTACATGGAGGTGATCGAGCTCGATGACCAGGTGGCCCTCACCGACACGCAGGTGGTCATCCGGCGCGCATCGCTCGCGCTGGCTCGTGGACGGTTCCAGGGCGGGCTGACGTCCGAGATGGATGTCCGCCAGGGGGAGCTCGCGCTGGCCGTAGCGGAAGGCAGTCACACCCGGGCGCTCCGACAGCGGGCGCAGAAGGAGAACGAGATCAGCGTGCTGTTGGGCCGCACGCCCGGCGGGGTCCCGCGCGGGTTGCGGTTGTCCCAGCAGGGCATCCCCACGGCGATCCCGGCCGGCCTGCCGTCGAACCTGCTCACGCGCCGCCCGGACGTTAGGCAGGCGGAGGAGCAGCTGCGCGCGGCGAACGCCAGGATCGGCGCCGCGAAGGCCGCAATGTTCCCCACGATCGCACTCACGGCGACCGGCGGGACCATCAGCGATGAGCTCGGGTCGCTGTTCAAGGCGGCACCGGATTCTGGCGCCTCGCACCCAGCCTGTTTCAGCCGATCATCAACACCAGCCGAAACCGCAAGCAGATCGCGGCCGAGCGCGCGCGCACCGAGGCGGCGGTGGGTCAGTACGAGAAGACGGTGCTGACGGCGTTTCGGGAGGTGGAAGACCAGTTGGTCGCCGTGCAGCGGTTGCGCGAGGAAGCCGACGCCGCGGGGCGTGCCTCGACGGCGGCGCGACAGGGCGTACGCCTGGCCGGGACTCCGCTATGAAGGCGGCGTTGACAACTACCTGACACTGCTGGACGCCCAGCGGGCACAGCTCGACGCCGACCTGCAGTCGTCCGGACTGGAGCGACAGTACCGCGTGGCCGTCGTGCAGCTGTACAAGGCGTTAGGCGGTGGGTGGGACCCGTGACCGACACGCTGGCACTGCCCAACCGCGGCCACGACCGGCACGGCTGTCAGCACCTAACGTCACGGTCGGTCGCGGGGCGCGCGAAGACGGTCGCGCGCCCCGTGCCCGGCACGCCCGACTACACCTTGGTCCCGTAGCCGGGGCATGTCGCCGCTCCCATCGTTGCCTCCGGAGACCGCGCTGTCGCGGCAATGACTTCCATCCGGGGCAAACCGATGAGTCGCCTTTTGAAACCCGTCTTCGTCACCGTCGTGCTGCTTGCGAGCGTGCAGTCGATCGCGACGGCACAAAGCGGATCGCAGTCGACGATCAACGTCTACGGGTTCGTGATGCTCGATGCCGGCTACAACTTCAACCAGATCAATCCCAACTGGTACGGACGTGGTACGGCCCACCAAGCTGCCCTCGTTCAAGGACCAGTACGCGCCGGACGGCAACATGTTCTTCGGCGTCCGTCAGACGAGGCTCGGCGTCAAGGGGAACGTGCCGACGCCGATCGGTGAGCTCAAGACCACGTTCGAGTTCGAGCTGTTCGGCACGGGCGTCGACGAGGGACAGACGACGTTCCGGCTCCGGCACGCCTACGGAGAGTTGGGCAAATTCGGCGCCGGCCAGACGTGGAGTCCGTTCATGGACATCGACGTCTTTCCCAACTCGCTCGAGTACTGGGGCCCCACCGGGATGGTGTTCTTCCGCAACCTCCAGGTGCGGTGGATGCCCATCCAGGGCGATACCCGCATGACGATCGCGCTCGAGCGGCCGGGAGCCAGTGCCGACCAGGGCACGTACGCCGGCCGCATCGAGCTGCAGGATGTGAAGCCGAGGTTCCCATACCCCGATCTCTCGGCGGAATACCACCTGGGCAGGAAGTGGGGATACGTCGAGCTGGCGGGGATGGTTCGGCGCATCGAGTGGGAGGACCAGGGCACTGACGCGTTCGACCTCTCCGGCAACGCCACGGGCTGGGGCCTGAACCTGAGCTCCAACCTGAACCTGGGCAAGAGCAGCGTCGCGCGGCTCCAGGCGATGTACGGCGAAGGCGTCGAGAACTACATGAACGACGCGCCGGCGGACATCGGGATCGAGAACCAGCCCGGCAACCCGGTCGCGCCGATCAAGGGCGTCGCGCTTCCGGTGACCGGCGTCGTCGCGTTTCTCGACCACACGTGGAACACCAAGTTCACCACGGCCATCGGGTATTCGATGGTGGACATCGACAACAGCGCGCAGCAGTCGGCCGACGCGTTCAGCAAGGCGCAGTACGCGTTAGGCAACCTCCTCTACAGCCCGACGCCGGGGGTGACCGCTGGAGTGGAGTTCCAGTGGGGGAACCGGGACAACTTCTCCGACGGCTTCACGTCGGACATCCGCAAGGTCCAGTTCTCGTTCAAGTACGCGTTCGCCAAGACCTACTGAAGACCTACTGAAGACCACTGAAGACCAACTGAGGCTGCGAGCCATGCATCGGATTCATCGCGAACTGTTCACGCTGGCGCTCACGGCCGCCGGGGCCACAGCCATCCTGGCATCTCCGGTGCGGGCACAGAGCGCCAAGACCACCGGTCAGGACCAGGCCATCGTGACGGCCCTGAACGAGACGTACGCAAAGTTCAAGAACCTGCAGGAAGGCAAGAACGCCGATTACATCCCGGCGCTCGCCAAGGTCGATCCCAAAATCTTCGGCATCGCGCTGATCACCACGGATGGAAAGGTCTACACCGCCGGCGACATCAAATCGGAAGTCTCGATCCAGTCGATCTCGAAGGTGTTCACGATGGCCAAGGTCATGGAGGAACAGGGACCTGAAGTCATCGAGAAGACCGTCGGGGTCGACGCCACCGGCATGCGCTTCAACTCGATCGTGTCGGTCGAGTTCTCGCAGAAGGCGCTCGGCGGCCCGGAGATGAACTCGCTCGTCAACCCGGGCGCCATCGCCACGACGTCGATGGTCAAGGGCAGCACCCGGGATGCGGTGTGGAACAGCATCCTCGGGTTCTACTCGGACTTCGCGGGCAGGCCGCTCTCCGTGAATCAGGAAGTGTTCAAGTCCGAAGCGGAGACCAATCAGCGCAACCAGGCCATCGGTGCCCTGATGTACGCCTACGGGTACATCAAGGCGAAGCCGGCCCAGGCGACCGACATCTACACCGAGCAGTGTTCGGTAAACGTCAACGCCAGGGACCTCGCGATGATGGCCGCGACGCTCGCCGCCGGAGGCAAGAATCCGGCGACCGGCAAGCAGGTGATGGCGGCGAAGAACGTACCGTACGTGCTGGCGGTCATGGCCACGGCGGGGTTGTACGACGATTCCGGCAAGTGGCTCTATCACACGGGCCTGCCCGCCAAGAGCGGCGTTGGTGGCGGGATCATCGCGGTGGCGCCGGGCAAGTTCGGGATCGCCGTCATCTCCCCGCCGCTCGATGACGCCGGGAACAGCGTCCGCGCGCAGCGCGCCATCAGAGAGATCGTGGCACGGCTGCATGCCAACCCCTACGAGGTGGCAGCGCGGTAGCGCACCCGTCCGATGGGGGAGGGTACGGCGTCTCCCCTCACTGCCTAACGCCGGTGATGACTGCGTGGGGTGCCTGACGCACCGTATGCCGGCTCGTTGCCTACCCTCACGGAGTTACCGATGCCCTTGACGCGTCCTGCGGCCACGAGCTCGTGCCTGGCCGTCACCCTCGCGCGGCCATTGCTGATACTCGCGGCGTTCCTGGTCGCGATCCCGCCCGCGCGGCTCGCGGCCCAGGAGGACCCGGGACGAAGCGCCGCGGATACGGCTACCGCCAAGGATACGATGTACACGTCCAGCATCGGGGGAGAGTTCCGTCCCGCCAAAGGCTTCGACCTCGTCCGGACGAAACGGTCCAGTCTGAACATCAGCTTTTACGGGCTGTTCCGGTATATGAATCAGACTCCGGGCAGCCAGACATTCACGGACCACCTGGGCCGGGAGCGCACCGTCAAGGCCCGCCAGGACCTGAACTGGCATCGCACGTTCGTGTGGCTCACCGGTTTCTTTTGGGTTCCAAAGTTCCGGTACAACATCTCGCTCTGGTCACTGCCGACGACGCAGCAGACGCTGCTCTTCGGGAACCTCCAGTATTTCTTCCAGTCCCGCGTTCAACCTTGGCGTCGGGATCACGCCCAATCTCACCAGCCGCTCGGTACAAGGCTCATGGCCGTTCTGGGGGTCGAGCGACCGACAGATGGCGGACGATTTCTTCCGCGGCGGGTTCTCGTCCGGCATCTTCGCCACGGGGCTGGCGCTCCCGCGGCTCAACTACACCGTCTCGGTGAACACCAACATCAGCCAGCTCGGCACGACCGCGGCAAATGACTCGCGCGACTTTGCCTACAGCGGGAGCCTGGTCTGGAGGCCGACGACCGGAGAGTTCGGTCCGCGCGGCGGATTGGGTGACTTCGAATATCATAAGACGCTGGCCACCCAGTTCGGCATTTCGGCCGGCCACAGTCGCGAGTCCCGCTACGCGAACGACAGCGCGCCGCCTAACGCGACACAGATCAAGCTCTCCGACGGCGTCAACCCGTTCGAAGAGAACGCGCTGGCCCAGGGCGTGACGGTGCAGAAGCTCGATTACGATGAGATGGCCGTCGACGCGGGACTCAAGCTCCGCGGCTTCTCGCTCCAGAGCGAGTACTACTGGCGCCGGCTGTCCAACTTCCAGACCATCGGCGGCCCGGTCCCGATGAATTCCATCTTCGATCACGGATTCCAGGTGCAGGCGATGCAAATGGTCGTCCCGACGAAGCTCGGCCTCTACGCGGTGTACGGGAAGGTGTTCGACGACTTCAAGCGGAATCCCTACGAGATATCGGGCGGCGCCAACTTCTACCCGTCGGGAACGCGCAGTTGGCGACTCAACCTGCACCTGATCAACGTGAAGCGGAGCCCGGCGGCCTCGAACTTCGGGTTCTACACATCAGGGCAGACCGGCACGACCATATCGGCGGGAATCGATATCCTCATGTGACGGAACGCTCACCGCGTATCGCCGTGCCTAACGAGCATGCAGGGACGCGTGCCGTCGACTGTTGGTAACCCGTTCAGGCGAACGATCAATGTCGTATTTCGTCATGGCGCTTCGAACGAACCCCGAGCTGGCGATCTTCCTGACGCTGGCTGGTGGGTTCGTGCTGGGACGCGTGCGGATCGGCTCCTTCCAGCTGGGCAACGTGGTGGGGACCCTGCTCGCGGGAGTCGTCATCGGACAGCTCGGCATTCAGGTCCCGACAGTCGTCAAGGTCGTCTTCTTCGACCTCTTCCTGTTCGCGACGGGATACAAGGTCGGCCCACAGTTCATCCGCGGTCTCGGCAAGAGCGCGCTGCCGCAGGTGGTGGTGACGATCGTGCTCTGCGTGACCAGCCTCGCCGCTGCCGTCGTCTCGGCGAAGATCCTCGGCTACGACAGCGGAACGGCGGCGGGGCTCCTCGCCGGCGCCTTCACCGAGTCCACCGTCATCGGGACGGCCGGCGACGCGATCACGCGACTGCGGTTGTCGGAGGCCGAGACCTCCCGGTTGCTCAACAACATCGCGGTGGCCTACGCGGTCACGTATCTGGTGGGCACGACGGCAGCGGTCTGGTTCCTCTCCAAGCTCGCGCCCCGGATACTCAACGTGGACCTCAAGGCCGAGGCTCTGCTGCTTGGGGCGTCGGGGCCGAACGCGTCCGGTAACCTGGAAACGCTCTCGGGCTACCGCGAGTGGGACATGAGAGCGTATCGCCTGGCCAATGCGTGGGACGGGCGAAACGTGTTGGCGCTCGAGCAGTCCTTCGCGCCGGACCGCGTGTTCGTCCAGCAGGTCCATCGCCGGGGTCAGATGTTCGGCGCGGAGCCCGGACTTCCTCCTGCGCGCCGGGGACACGATAGCGGTAGCCGCGCGCCGCTGGGTGGTCGCGGGCAACGAGACGATCGGAAAGGAAGTCGATGACCGTGCCGTGCTCGAATTCCCGGTCGCGGTGCTGGACGTCGTGCTCACGAACAAGGCCGCGGTAGACCGCACGATCGAAAGCGTGGCGCAGGAGTATGGCCGAGGGGTGTCGCTCGTCACGCTGATTCGTGGAGGGGAACAGATCCCGTTCACCGCCTCGACCGTGCTGAATCGGGGTGACCTGCTTCGGATCGCCGGCGCCGCGCGGGACGTCGAGCGCGCCGGCCGCGCGTTAGGCTACGTCGAGCGGTCCAGCGGCGCGACGGACATGGTCTTCGTCGGGCTGGGCATCGTCCTGGGCGGTCTGGTGGGGCTCCTGTCGGTCACGGCGGGCGGCATGGCGTTCAGCTTGACGGCGAGCGGAGGCGCGCTCGTGATGGGGCTCGTCTTCGGGTGGCTGCGATCCGTGCATCCCACCTTTGGCCGCATCCCGGAACCGGCGCTGTGGGTCTTCGACACCGTGGGCCTCGCGGTGTTCATCGGTGTGGTCGGGCTCGACGCGGGTCCGGGGTTCGTCGCGGGCCTGCGCCAGTCCGGCGTATCGCTCGCGGTGGTGGCGCTGTTCGTTGCCGTCACACCGCACCTGACGGCGGTTCTCTTTGGGCGGTACGTCCTGAAGATGAACCCGGTCATCCTGTTGGGTGCCTGCGCTGGCGCGGGCACCAGCACGGCGGCCCTGCGATCGATCCAGGATGAAGCGCAGAGCAAGATTCCCGTGCTCGGGTATACGGTTCCCTACGCGCTCGGAAATATCCTGCTGACGGCATGGGGGCCGGTCATCGTCCTGTTGACACGCTGAGCATTGGTCCAAGGTCCACTGGGTGCCTCGCGAGGGCGCGGGGCATGATAGACCGACGAGCATGAGATCGTCCACGCTCTCGGGCAGGCACAACCATGATCACCACGAGCGAGGCACCGCCGTCGCGTCTCCCGCCATCCGCGCCTGACGACGAGGCGGATGACGCTCTCGATTCGACGTTTCCGACTTCCGAGTTTCCGTTCGACGGCGCGCGATTCCCACCTCCGCTGGGCGGCGGCACCAGCGGGCGCACCATTCTGTTGCGGGCGCTCGGAGCGATCCTCATCGCGTGGGTGCCGCTCGCCGTGCTTTCGGCCGTAGACGGACTGGCGCTCGGTCCCACGCGTCGTTTGTCCTTCCTGCTCGATGTCTCGGCGTACGCACGCTTCCTGATCGCTCTGCCGCTGCTGATCCTGGCCGAAGCTGTCGCACTCCCGCTGCTCGGCCACATCGTTAGGCACCTCGCCCGGCCGGAGCTGCTGCCGGAGACCGAACGTCCCCGCTACGACGCCGTGGTCGCCCGCACGTCCCGACTGGTGCGATCCCCGCTCGCCGCCATGATCATGGTCGCGATCGCGTACGTCGCGACGATTCGGGCAGGCCAGGCCGGCTATCCGGCGGACATCACGACCTGGGTCACGGCGACCGGGGACAGCGGCCGCGCGCTGTCGTGGGCCGGCCTGTGGCGCACGTTCGTGAGCCAGCCCCTGTACGTCGTCCTCGTGCTCATGTGGCTCTGGCGTGCGGCGGTGTGGGCAATCTTCCTGCGCAAGGTGTCGCGGCTCGAGCTCCGGCTGGTCGCGTCGCATCCCGACCGCATGGGCGGGCTCCGGTTCGTCATGGCGTCGCTGCGCGCATTTTCGCCCGTCGGATTCGCGTTGGCCGTGGGAATCTCCGGCGCGATCGCCGAGCGAGTGATCGTCGGCGGCAGACCGGGTGACCGAGTTCGTGCCGGTCATCGGCGTCGTCGTTGTGGTGCTGCTCCTGCTGTTCGTCGGTCCCCTGTTCGTGCTGCGCAAACCGCTCAAGAAAATTCGGACCCGCGCGATCTTCAGCTACGGCCGCCTCGCGTCCGGCGTGGGATACCATTTCGAGCACGACGTGGCTGCGGCCGAGCGAAGACGTCCCCGCGCACGCCCTTCAGTCGCCGGAATTCTCGGCGACCACGGATCTGTACGCGGTCGTCACCAACGCCAACACGGTCAAGGGCATCCCCATCGACCTCAATGGAGTGGTGCCGCTCGTCCTCGCGACCCTGTTGCCGTTCGTTCCGCTGGCGCTGTTCGAGATGCCGCTCGTCGAGCTGCTGAAGCTCGCGGTTGGATTCGTGGTGTGAGGAATGGGATCGGGCATCGCCGCTGTGGAAGTGGCGATGCCCGGACTCGTGCGGCCGCGGTGGCCTGCCTAACGTCAGCCAATGCCGCGGCCAGACCATGAGAGAGTCGGATCGGACAACTCGGGGATACCCGCTGCCGGGAGCCCGATGGCGGATGGCGCTCGTCGAGTAGCTCGCGAACGTCAGCAGTGCGACAACCAAAGTCCAATGCCGCAGCGGTGCCAGCCGAGCGCACATTGGTGCGCAACAGGAGAAGAGCGATGCGTAACTACCTCACAGAGTTCATCGGCACGTTCTTTCTCGTTCTGACGATCGGCCTGACGGTCCTCGGCGGAACGGAGCTCGCCCCGCTGGCGATCGGATCGTCGCTCATGATCATGGTCTACATGGGCGGACACGTATCCGGCGGCCACTACAATCCAGCCGTCTCGCTCGCGGTGCTGCTCCGCGGGCAAGATGGCGTCCGCAGGCGAGTTCGTCGGGTACGTGGTGAGCCAGTGCGCGGGCGCCGTCGTCGCCTCGCTGGTGGTCTTCGCGATCCTCGGCAAGACGTTCGCACCGGCACCGGCGACGACCGCGTCGACGATGAGTGCCCTGATGGTCGAGTTCCTCTACACGTTCGCCCTGGCACTGGTGGTGCTCAACTCGGCCGCCTCGGCGAAGACCCATGGCAACTCGTTCTACGGGATCGCGATCGGGTTCACCGTCGTGGTCGCGGCGTTCGCGGGCGGGCCGATCTCGGGTGGCGCGTTCAACCCCGCTGTCGGCTTCGGCCCCGTGCTCGTGAACGCAATGATGGGAGGAGGCACGCTCGGCAATCTGTGGCTCTACTGGGTCGGCCCGCTGGCTGGTGGCGCCGTTGCGGCCGGCGTATTCGGCCTGCAGGAGCGGGAGCCGCTCGCGCTGCACGCGGAGCCGAGTCGGACTCCCGAGAGCCGGCCGGCCTGACGCCGGCATTGCTCCGGCGGTTCTCCGGGGGTTCTCTTCGTCGCCCGTGCCGGTGATTGCTCGTTAGGCACGGGACATTGCGCAGCGCCGTTGCGACGTGCTCCGCATCATGACGCGCCCCACGCCACAAGAGATGGCATGGGGCGACGTGCTCGTCGCCGTCGCCGTCGCCGATCAGAACTCGAGCTGCAGCCGGGACTGGAAGAACTGCGTCGCGCCCTTCAGGTCGAACCGGTCGAGCGTGCCGTAGCCATAGGCGATCTCGAGACGGGCGTTGTCGGTGAGGTACCAGTTCACCATCGGCGTGATCCGCCAGAAGGTGCCACCCTGGATGGCGCCGTCGGTGTAGTCGCTATACGAGTATCGCAGCACCGCCTCCCACGCTCCCGGCCCGCGCTCGACGATGGTCTTGGCCGGAAAGACGCCGCGGAGGTAGCCGCCGGCGGTGTTGTACGAGCGCGTTTCGCCCGTGATCAACCACTGCACGGCGACGTCGCCGCCGTGAAAGAGCGGATCGCTCGTGTCTCGTGCATTCACCTGTCTGGGCGTAGTACTCCGAGGAAAACAGCCAGGGGCCGGGTCGGTAATACACCTCCACTCCCACCATTGCTCGCATGGCTCGCAGGAAACTTCCCGGTGTCGAGGAAGTACGGGGCGTCGGAGGCTTCGGGACGCGAGCGCAGCTGCATCTGTCCCTCGTTCAACTTCCCCTTGCGAGCGCTGATACCGATGTGGAGCAGCGTCCCAACACTGTCCGACACCATTGGCACCCACGCGGCGCGGACGGTGAACTGGTTGTCGTAGGTGGAGAAACTCTGTCCTTCGGACAGCCAGTCCGTGAACCAGCCGACGTTCCAGAGGAAATGCTTGTTAGGCAGGTAGCCGAGCCACTTGACGCCGTCGGCCAGGAGCGGGATCGCGTCACTGAACGTGAATCGCTCCATCGTCCAGCCGTCGTACCCTGTCATCACCTTGTTGAGACTGACCCCCTCCTTGGCGCGTCCGATGAAGACGTTCCCCCAGAGCTCCGGGATGGCCACCATGAGCCCTGTCTGGCGCACGAACCAGGAGTTCGTTTTGCCGTCGTACATGACCCCTGCCTGCCACGTGAACGGGCGCTTCGTCTTGAAGCGCCCACCGAAGAGCAGGCGACTGTCCCGGACCTTGAAACCCGGCTCCATGTTGTTGATTTGCGCTCGGCTCTCATCGTTCTGGGCGTAGGACGCAAAGTCCACCAGGATTCCGGCGCCGACATGGAACGTCGTGAAGCCCAGGTCGAACTCGGGTCGGCGGAGGCGGTTCCTGCGTACCGGGTCCTCGCCGGCGTCGCCGGCGTGCTCGATCCGAGGGGTCGTATCACCGGGCGGCGGGGTCGGCTGCTGACCAAGCACTGTCGCCCGATGCGACAGGCACAGCACCAGCACGCCTAACGTGAATCGCGACCGCATCACGGCCGCCAGCTCACGGCCGACAGGGCGGCGGCGGTCACGCCGCGCCTGCCGGCACGCGCTCGTGGGTAGCCTCAGTACTCATCGAAATAGCGCTGGATCGTCTTCGGGTCCGTCGTTTTCAGCAGCGCCAGGCGCAGGAGCACGCGTGACTTCTGCGGATTGAGACCTAACGAGGCGACGAGCCCCAGCTTGTCGTCGTCGACTTCCACGTTTCTGCCCAACCTGGCCCGTCGTCACGCGCGACGAACGCACGGCCACGACCCCCTTCTTCGCCTGCGCCGCCAGCGCGTCGAGCGCGGTCTTGGTCATGTTGCCGTTCCCCACACCGGCGATCACGATGCCCTTCGCGCCGGCCGCCGCCGCCGCGTTGATCAGGGCGCCGTCCATGTTCTCGGTGGCCATGACGATGTCCACGCGCGGCAGGACGGTGTTCTTGTCGACCGAGAAGTCGGACGTCACGGTGTTCTTGCCGACGGGACCGCGATACCACTCGATCTCACCGTAGGCCACCGTGCCGATCAGGCCGCGAGACCGGAGAAAGAAACGTCTGCACGGCGGTCGTGCTGGTCTTGGTGAGCGAAGACGCCCCGTGAATCCAGTCGTTGACGACCACGAGCACACCACGTCCGGCGGCGTCCTTGTTGGCCGCCACGGCCACGGCATTGTAGAAGTTGAGTGGGCCGTCAGCGGAGAGTGCGGTGGACGGACGCATCGCCGCGGTCAGCACCACGGGCTTTCTGCGACTTGACTACCAGGTTCAGGAAGTACGCGGTCTCCTCGATCGTGTCGGTGCCGTGCGTGATGACCACGCCGGCCACGTCGGGCATGGCCACGAGCTCGTTGATCCGGGTGGCCAGCTTGATCCAGACCTCATCGTTCATGTCCTGCGAGCCGATGTTCGAGATCTGCTCACCGCGCATGTTGGCCAGCTTCTTGGCCTGCGGCACGGCGGCGAGCAGCTGGTCGACCCCGACCTGGCCGCTCGTGTAGCCGGCCTGGACGTCGCTCGCCGCGGCTCCGGCGATCGTGCCGCCGGTCGCCAGCACGACAACGGTAGGCAGCGACGTCGCCTGCGCGAGCACTCGCGCGCTGCTGCCCGCCGCGCCGAGCAGAAGCATCAGGCTCAGGGAACGCAGGTATCGCGTCGACATGGAATCCTCCTAGTGGGTCAACGGCACGATGATCGGTCCCCACGCCGCCGCCGGATGTTGCCGAACGCGAGGGAACCGTGTATCCGAGCACGAGAACCTTGCTCTGCGGTTCATGCTGGATCGCACGCAGGGGGCCGTGCTGGTGTCGGTGCCAGCGTAGACACCGAACAGGATCTCCGGATTCATCGTCGGGCAACGCGCCCCACGATGAGGGTGGTGAGGACGTTCGTTAGGCACGCCGTGCCCGGCGTCGAGACCGGCGTCGGAAAGACCGCGGGCTCGAGCCTGGTCCTCGGCGCAGGGAGGATGTACGACATCGGGCGTCCGCCTCATCGCGCGACCAGCAGCAGCCAGGGCGTTCCGATCACGAGGTAGATCAAGAGACACAATCCCGTGTGAATGGCGCCCCACTTGTACAGCTCTCCCTGCGACATGTAGCCGCTCGCCACGAAGAGAAGGTTTGCGCTCGAGCCCTGGGGCGCGATCGCTGCGAAGTAGTTCGTGGCGAAGAGGAGCTGGAAGGCGAGCAGCGCCGGCGTGACGCCGAGCTGCGCGCCCACGCCCAGGAAGACACTGAACAGCGCCAGCAAGTGGGCCGTCTGGCTCACGAACAGGTAGTGGAGCGCGATGTAGACCACGAGCAGCACCACGGCCGCGACCGCCGGGGGGAACCCGCCGAGTCGCATAACGAGACGCCCACCCAGGAATTCCATGAAACCGAGCTTGTTGAGCTGATCGCTCAACGTGAACAGCGACGCGAACCAGATGAACGTCGCGAGGACGTCGCCTTCCTTGGCGATGTCGTCGAGCGTCAGGACACTCGTGGCGAGCAGGATCCCGAGCCCGAGAAAGGCCACGGCCGTGACGTCGATGCCTAACGCCGATGCGACGCTCCAGAGCGCCACCATGCCTGCGAACGTCGCGGCAACGATCTTCTGGTCGCGGGTCAGGGGGCCCAGGTCCGCGAGTGCCTTGCGCGCCGCGGCCGGCGCCTCGGGCATCGACGTGACTTCCGGGCGCATGACCTTGTAGTAGACGTACGGCAGCACGGCCATGCAGACCAGCGTCGGCACCACGGCAGCGATCAGCCATGAGCCGAACGTGATGTCCACGCCGCGCGTTTTCGCGATCGCCGCGCCGAGCGGATTCGCCGCCATGGCCGTGAGCCAGAGCGCCGACGACAGCGTTAGGCTGGCCATGCCCGAGAACATCAGGAATCCGCCAAGGCGCTGCCGGTCCGCGCGCTCGGGCGTCACGCCCGCGGCCTGGGCCATCGAGAGCGCCAACGGATACAACACGCCGGAGCGAGCCGTGTTGCTCGGGAACGCCGGAGCGATCACGGCGTCCACGATGAAGATGCTGTAGGACAGCCCCAGCGTCGTACGGCCGAAGAGGCTGATGGCCCGGTGGCCGAGACGCTCCCCCAGGCCGCACTTCACGACCGCACGCGCCACCAGGAAGGCAACGATGATGAGCACGATCGTCGGGTTCGCGAACCCGGCATAGGCGTCGTTCGCGGTCAGTGTCCCTGACAGCACCGCCACCGCGATCGCCAGGACGGAGGCGGTCAGGATCGGGAACGCCCCGATCACGACCGACAGGATCGTGGCGGCGAAGATCGCGAACAGGTGCCACGCCTGCGGGCTCAGCGTACCGGGGGTCGGCACGAACCATATCCCGAGCGCGACCGCCAGCGCGATCAGGCGTGCGATCCGCTGGCGTCGCATCGCAGGTGCAGTCACGTACGTTTCCCCGGTCAATCGTTAGGTCACGTTAGGTCATCGCCCCTGCCCCGTCAGCGCCGCCGGGTTGAGGATCTCGGTGATCTGATCGTCGGTCAGGATGTGTTTCTCGCGGATCATTGCGACGATCCCCTGATCGGTCCTCATCGCCTCCGCGGCCAGCTCGGTTGCCTTGTGGTAGCCGATGACCGGGTTCAGCGCCGTCACCGTCCCGATGCTGTACTCGACATAGTGCTTGAGGACATCCGCGTTTGCCGTGATCCCCTCGATGCAGAACTTGCGCAGCGTCTCGGCGGCGTTGATGAGCAGCGTCTGGCCCTCGAAGAGCGCGGCGGCCACGACCGGCTCGAAGCAGTTGAGCTGCAGCTGTCCCCCCTCGGCCGACAGCGTGACCACCAGGTCATTGGCCATGACGCGATACGCGACCATGTTCGTCACTTCCGGGATGACCGGGTTCACCTTGCCCGGCATGATCGACGAGCCGGGCTGCGCGGCCGGCAGGTTGATCTCGCGGAATCCGGTGCGCGGGCCCGACGACAGAAGCCGCAGGTCGTTGCCGACTTTCGCGAGCTTGATCGCCACGCTCTTGAGCACGGACGAGTAGAGCACGAACGCCTGCATGTCCTGCGTCGCTTCGATCAGGTCCTCGGCGAGGTGGATCGGGAAGCCGGTGATCTTCGCCAGGTGGTCAGCACACTTCTGCGCGTAGCCCGCTGGCGCGTTGAGACCCGTGCCGATGGCCGTGCCGCCCATGTTGATCTCGTACAGGACGCGCTGCACGGCCTCCAGCGCCTTGACTTCATCCGCCAGCGTGCGCGCAAACGCCCTGAACTCCTGGCCTAACGTCATGGGGACGGCGTCCTGGAGCTGCGTCCGACCCATCTTGACGAGGTCCTTGAACTCCTCCGCCTTCTTCTCGAAGGCTGCAGAGAGCTTCTTGTAGGCCTCGATGACCTGGCGGTTGCCGAGCGCGAGGCCGACGTGCAGGGACGTGGGATACGCGTCGTTGGTCGACTGGGACCGATTCACGTGATCGTGCGGGTCCACGTGCTGGTACTCGCCCTTCCTGTGTCCCATCAGCTCGATCGCGCGATTGGCGATCACCTCGTTGATGTTCATGTTGGTCGACGTCCCCGCGCCGCCCTGGTACACGTCGAGCCGGAACTGATCGTGGAGCTTGCCGTCGATGATTTCCTGGGCGGCCTCCTCGATGGCGGTGAGGACCTCCTTGGAGAAGCCTCCGGTCTCGAAGTTGGCGCGCGCGGCAGCCAGCTTCACCATGGCCAGCGCCTTGATCAGGTTCGGGTAGTGACGAAGCTCGATGCCCGAGATCTGAAAGTTCTCGAGAGCGCGTGCAGTCTGGACGCCGTAATAGGCGTCGGCAGGGACTTCGAAATCACCGAGGAGATCGTGTTCGGTCCGTGTTTTCGACGACGGCATTTCGGCCTCCACCCGCTAGGGTGCTGCGTGATCTACGTGAACCATCGATGCACCCAAGCGTTGGGGTGACGGCTGGGCGTGGCTGACCGCATGTGGCCAGCGCGTGGGCTCATCGAACGCGCTCCAGGGTCGCGTGTCGTGCAAGGACACGGAAGGAACGCCTGGGCTTGGCTCGAATGGACCGACGTTACCGTCGGCGGCCGTTGGCGAGACATTGGACTTTAGGTGTCGCCGGATGTCCAGCGTGGAAACGGACGAACTCCGCCACGCAACAGGACGAGAACCACGGAATCGAGATTCCGCGGGCTCTGACCCTGTGTGGCTGTCGTGTCCCCCCCGACGGCCAGCAATGATCCCCGAGCCCGAAGGCCGACGCTGCCGTCAGCGGCCTTCGAGCGCCTAACGCCAGGCGGGACGGCCCGGAGCCGAGGGCCGCCTGATGCGTCTTGGACGCCTAACGCGACTCGCAGAATGCCCGGGCACCAGCGAGCGCATCAATAGCGCCGCAGGCGGTGCGAGTCGGCGACCCGCTTCACGAGTGGCGGAGCCCACTTGCCGTCGAGCGCCGCCGGCTCGGGCCAGTACACCCGCAACGTCAGACTGAACGCACCGTGGTTCGGCGTCGGCAGCCAGTTGCTCTCCATGCCCCGGCCGGGCGACTCGCGTTGGATGTACAGCATGAGCGAGCCGTCGGAATCGAAGCGCAACGGGTCGCGGTTGCCGATGACGTATCGGCCGGTGGGATTATCGGCGAACAGCTGCCGGTCGTCATACAGGGTGAGCGACCAGAACGCCCGTGCAGGCGGAAGACCGTTGTGTGGAAACCGAACCTCGTACTTCGCCTCCGCGTCGAACGGCGAGCCGTCAGCCATCGTCAACGCCGTGGGCGCGATCGCATCCTCGACGGTGGTCGTGCCCAGCCCCAGGCACGACACGAGGGCGCGCTTCAGGTAATCAGTCCCGTAGGTGCCGATCGGGCTCGACATCATGGCCCACCCGTTCACGATGCGGGCAGCACGGCTCGCGTGGTCACGGATCTTTCGCTGCGCGAGCGGAATCGCGCGATCCAGCGCGATCCGCACGGTATGCGACAGGCGCTCGTGAACGAATGGCACGGCTGGAACGATGCCGAGCCGCTTCATGCGCTGCAGCTGCGGGTGATCATTGGCGTGCGGCGGATTGGCGGCCGTCAGCTCGGCGAAGCGGGCGAAGAACGTCGCGCCGTCCATCCGCGCCACCTGGTGCGCGGGCGTGCTGCTCGAGTTGGGAGTGGGGGGCGAGATGAGCGGATCACCGCTGGCGCTGGGGCGCGCGTGCGCTCGTCCGAAGGCCGAGAGCGCCACCGCGCGCAGCCCTGACTGGAATGCGCGGCCAGCGTAATCCCACGGGCCGTCGGTCTGCGTCCGCGCGATGATCCAGCCTAACGACGTCGGCGCATGGACGGCGTCCACACCGTTGGGCAGTGTGCCGTCCCAACGCGGGCCGACGATCGCGTACCGCTGCGCGCCCGTCCCTGTCGTGCGCTTGCCCGCAGATGCGAACTCGTCGGTCCACATGTCGAGCATCGGCATCAGGTAGTAGCGTCCGCCCGAGTCGGGCACGCTCACGATGAGCGGCTCTTCCGACACATCGAACCAGAGCGAGGACGAGAGCATGTCCGCGTTAGGTCGCAGGACGCCCGTGAATCGGGCGTCGGGAAATGCGGGCGCGTGGGAGAACTGATTCATCGGCGCCGATGCCCGCATGCTATCGGCCGTGGCCGTGTCGGTACTGGCGGTGCGGGACGCGCCCATGAGCACCAACGGATACGCGTACACGTACGCCTCGATCGCGATCTCGAGTGCCCCCTCGGCCGACAGCTGTTCGGCCGGGACCGGCACCTCGCGCTCGATGATGTGTCCGTCCTTCTGCAGGTGGAGGGACAGGCGAGCAAGCTCGGGGTCGGGGCTGTGCTCGCGTTCCATCATGTGCCTCGCGCGCATCGGGTGCAGGTCATCGTGCAGAGACTGACGATGGTGCCACTGCACCTCACGCACGCGCCATTGGACTTTCGCCCCGCCGTCAGTCACCGGCGCGCCCACCGGCGCGTCCACCGAGGCTCACATCAGCCGCGGCCCGTGGGCACGGGCGTCTCGACGACGCGATCCGAGTTGGGCGGCGCCGCCGGCCGCGCGAACCACTGGTCGCGCGGAACGATCTTCGGCTGCTCCGGGTCGCCCTCGTACGCCGGCGTCATGATCTGAATGCCGTACTCGTTGAATGCATCCAGGATGTTTCGGTGCAGCGCCGAGTAGAGCCGCGACCATCCGGCTCGGATCGTCCGTGTAGGCGTTGAGCTCGTAATCGACGGCGAAGTCGCCGAGCTTGCGCTGGAGCACGAATGGCTCGGGGTCCGTCCGCAGCCCGGGCGTACGCCGCGCCGCCTCGAGCAGAATGGCTTCCACCTGACGCCAGGGTGTCTCGTAGCCGATGCCGACGTTCGTGTGCAGGATGAGCCCCGCGTCGCCGGCCAGCGTGCTGAAGTTCACGACCTCGCTGTTCAGAATGATCGAGTTCGGGATCACGATCTGCTCGTTCTTCGGCGAGCGGAGGTAGGTGGTCAACAACCGGACCTGCGCCACCTCACCGATGTGCTCGCCAATGCGTACGCGATCGCCGACCCGGAATGCCCGGCGAAACGCGAGGCTCAAGCCCGCGACCAGGTTGCCGATGACGGACGGAGACCCGAGCGAGAACATGAGCCCGATCACGAGCCCGATTCCCTTGAACGCATCGGAATCCGAGCCGGGGATGTGCGGGTAGGCGACGACGAGCGCGAAGGCGATGATCGCGAATCGCGCGATGCGCTCCGTGGGCTGTGCCCACTCCGGGTCGAAGCCCTGAAACGTGATCGCCCCTTCGGTTATGCGTCGGAAGAAGATCCGGTTGAGCCTCATGAAGAAGCGAACGACGAACATGAGGACGATCAGGAACAGCAGGCTCGGGATGAACCGGACGAATCCCGTGCCCAGTGTCTCGAGCGGCTGCAGGAGCAGGGACGCCAGGCTGTTGCCGAGCGCGCGCGTCCAGGGAAACAGCAGCAGGACGTAGTCGACATACACGTAGCCGGCCGCCAGGGTGATGATGGTCGCGATTCCCCGCACGGCATTCTGCACGGCGTTCCACAGCTGCTCGCCGCGCATGATGTCGATCGTCTGGAACTGGACGTCGTGGACCCTCGTCCGGTACCGCCGCTCCACGAGCGCGCGAACGCGCCGGAGGACGCGGCGGCCTAACGCGATGAACAGCACGAAGCCGAGCGTCGCGGCGGCTGCCCTGGCGAGATCCTCCCAGAGCGCGGCCGCCTCGCGATCGCGCCGGAACTGCGTCATGGCTTCGACCACGCGGGTGCGGTAGGCCTCCGCCAGCACCTGACGCGTCAGGCCCTCGACCGCGGCGTCCGCGTCGAACACGCGCGAACAACCGCCGGCCGCCGCCGACGATGAACGTTGCCACGGTCGTGTCCTTGACCGTGACCGACTCGACGGGAAACGCCCGGTCGGACGCGAGCGCCTCGATGCGACCGGCGATCTCGGCGGCGCGCCGCTCGGCGGGGTAGGAGGAGATTCCGCGGACCCGAAAGATCGTGGCGCCGTCCAGCATCACGGGCGCCGTGGCGGTCACCACCTCGGTCTGGACGGCGGCGGAATCCTGAGCCGCCACCCGCGGTGCTCCAGGCGACGGCCAGCGCTGCGAAACCTAGCGCGATGCGGTGCCTAACGTTCACAGCCGTGACCCTTGCGGCACCGGCTACCAGCCCTGCGCGCGCTCCCACGCGCGCACCTTCTGGCGCGCGGCGTCGAACAGCCGCTCGTAGTTGCCCTTGCGCACTTTCTCGCTCGCGTCCGGCGTGAGTAGGGCCCACAGCGGACGATAGCTCTCGAAGACCGCGTAGTACTGTGTCGTATCCTTCGGCGCCACCACGTCCGAGCCGAACAGGAAGCGGTCGGGATAGCGGTTGATCATCTCGGCGGCGCGACGGGTGATCGCCGGAGACGACAGGATGTACTTCGCCACTTCGTCCCAGCTGATGTCGAAGTACACGTGGCGCAGCGCGGGGTCGGAGAGAATGCTTTCCACGATGACGGCGTGGTTGGGATTCCACTCGGACGCGGGAGCCGACGCGGACGCCTGGACCGGATGCACCACGCGCCCCAGCCCCATATGCGCCCAGATGATCGTCGTCTTCGGGTGCCGCCGGAGCAGGGCTTTCATCTGGTCGAGGAAAACGGGGTCGGCGCCCGCCTTCGCAAATGGCATGTCCATGTCGTTGTGAAAGACCACGACGAGCCCCGCCTCACCCGCCAGATCGAGAATCCGGTCCAGGGCCGGATTCGTTAGGCTGGCCACCTCGCCCGCGACCTTGGACGACACGAACTCCTTGTGAATGCTGAACTCACCAATCCCCGAGAAGACGCCCGGGAAGGTCTTCAATACCCGGCGGATGTGGTCGGCGGCGTACATGTCCGCCGGGTTGAAGCCCGTGATCATCGGGTCGAGCCGCGCGCGCTGCTCCGGCGGCAGCGAGCGGTACGCCATCGCAATGAAGGCGTCCGTGAACGAGTAGTAGTAGAGCGGGGCGTCGCTCTGGAGATAGTAGGTGGGCGCGAAGTCGCCGGAGTTCGCGTGTGACCACGTCTGCTGCAGCGGGATCCCGAACAGCGTCGAACGACCGGCACGCGTTCCCATGATGCGCAGGAAGTCCCGGACGTCGGTGCCTTCCTGGATGTAGTTCGTCAGGTGGAAATGCGAGTCGTCGAAGTCGTAGCTGGTGCCTTGCTTGCCGGCTTGCGCGGCGGCCGTGCTGCCGGCCGCCGCCAGGGCGACGAGCACCGCTCCCGCGTACCAGCCATGGGATCGCGTCATGGGTGTACCTGCTCCTCCCGTCAGGCGGCGTCCGGCCTGCATCAGGATGTCGGTTCCGGTGGATGTCGTCGTGCGATCGATCAGCACGTCGGCGTCGGCTAGCGCGTTGGCATCGACTGGATCGACGCCGTCGGAGAGCGTGACCGTGTCGCGTTAGGCGGCGCGCTGTTGGCGGCGCAGCGCGGCGTGTGAGCAACCAGACCTTCTCCCTCCGCTCTCGATCTCCGTCGCTGCGCAGCGGTATCTCCGTGCCGTCGGGGACGGCCGTGACGGGATAGTACGGCACGCGAAGGGAACGGACATTGGACCTTGGGCGCGGGTCGGGAGGGGAGGCTACGGTCGGCGCGGCCGGGCCCCACTGCTCCGTTGGAGTCGGCACGCGTCTGATCGGCACGCAGCGAGCGCTCCACCGCGTTAGGCGGCGCCATCGTCGCCGCCGTCGCGCGCCTGCGGCATTTCCGGCGCAGGGTGCGTGCGCCGCCTAGAAATCGATGCGAGTCACGACCCGAAATTGAGCCGCCTCCAGGTCGGGCACGGACCCCTCACGCAGGGCGACGCGCGACCAGGCGAGGTCCCCGCCGATCGTGAATTGCGAGCGACCCGTGTAGAACAGACCGAGCTCGTAGATGCGGTAGCTGCCGCCGACATCCGCCGTGCGCGCGGGGCCGTTCAGGCCGCGATACGCCAGCGAGAGCCCGATCGGGACGTCTGACAGCTTGCGGAAGTCGAATCCGACCTGCGCACCGATCGCCGTCAGCGACTCGTTGTCCGTCGCGGCCGCGTCCGCCAGCCCTGATTCGAGTGAGGCTTTGAGTCCCACCCATGGTCGGATGCCCCACGCTCCTCGAAGTCCGAGCGACCAGCGGTTGATCGGGACGACGCCGAGGAGGCGTTGTTTGGTGCTGTCGGTGTAGCCGCCGTCAGCAATCCCCTTGACGAACCCGTACGGATCGATCTCGTACGCTGAGGCGTGACGAACATCCCCGACCGCGGAGACGAGGAACTGCTGATTGTGCCAGATCGGGACGGTTGCGCCAAACGAACCGCCGAACGCCGCCAATGCGCCGCTCGCGACCACCGCCTCTACGCTCGTGCCCACGCGCCCGACGGCGTTCGCGCTCACGCGCAACGCGAGCCGACGCCCGAGCGACTTCTGGTACTCGAAGTCGATGAGGAGAAATCCAATGTTGCCCTGAAGCGAATCCACCTCATCGCCGATGAGGTTTCGCACCGGGACTGTCAGATTGACGGCCGTGCCCCCACCGGTCGAGTTGAAAAAGTGCGTGGTCGCGAATGCATCGGGGACGACGCTCGACGGCAGGAACCGAAATCCGTCGAGGCAGTGACGACATGGATCCTGCGCAGCCCCGGAGCTCGCGCACAGCACGCCGAGCCCGACCGCAACGACCAGCATTCGATAGGACAGCCGGGACGACGGTCGCGCTCCCATGGCACACCTCGGGCGAAAGGCAATGCGCCGGGCGACAATGGGCGGCCGGCGCAGCACAACCGGAAACAATGCTGGTCGTTGCGGTCGGGGCCAGTACACCTTGGCCTAACCCGCCTAACGTCCTCGGCTGACCGATCCGGTGAACCGATGCGGTGAACCAATGCGGGCGCGTCACCGATTGACCGAAGGTACAATGGGCGTGCATCGACACCGGCCCTACCGTTCCGTCGAAGTCAGCCGGCGTGCACACGGCAGCCCGCGGTATGCACGTCGCGCGACGGGGCGCCTCGAGCGGAGCGGTCGGTCGCATCGTGGCACACCTACCGGGATGTTCACGGGTGTCGCCTAACGAGATCCGCACTGGGAGCGAGCACGCTGATGGCACCGTCGCGCTCACGCCACGCAACCCGGCCCCCGAACGATCGTGGACCGGGCTCTCAGGCGCTCCGCACTCACCCCGCGGGACAGAGGAGGGAAGAACCATGATCGGACGCTCGACCTTCGGCATCGCGTGCCTCGCGGTCGTGACCGTCGCGTGCTATCCCGGTCGCTCGGTCGACTCCACGAGCGAGTTCGTTTCGGTCACGACGCTGTACGACCAGGCGGCACCCTTCGAAGCGGTCAAGAAGTACGCCCTGCCGGATACAGTGCTCTACGTTCCGAAAAAGGAGAACGAGGAAGTTCCGGCCGCCACCCAGGCAGGCCATCCTGTCCGCGATCCGCACGAATCTGAACGCGCTCGGATGGACCGAAGTGACCAACGCGCGCACGACGCCGGTCGACGTGTACGTGGTCGCGGCCGTCACGTCCACGACGTACGTCGGGTGGGTGTACGACTATTGGGGCTACTGGGGTTGGTACCCGTATTGGCCCGTGGGCTATGGCGCGCAGCACCAACTGGTACTACCCCCGCTACTGGTACGCGTACAGCTACACGACGGGAACGGTGGTGCTTGGCATGATCGACGGTCGGCCACAGGCCTCCAGATGGCCAGCGCGCTCCGCTCGTGTGGTCCGCGGGTGTCAACGGCGTGCTCGACTGATGCGAGCAACCAACATCACCATCGCCACGGCAGGCATCAACCAGGCGTTTCAACAGTCACCGTATCTGAGCACCGGAGTACGCAATGATGAGACCGTTCGTCGAAGCACAGAGCGTGCACCGCGCGCGGCACGCGACGAGTGACGTGCGCGCTGTCCCTCCTCGTCCTCGTGGCGGCGCCCCTCGCCGGCGGGAACGCACAAGTCCTGACCCAGCCATACGTCGGAACCCTGTCGTACACGACGGCCTCACCGGCCGGCGACTCGAAGGACTTCGCCAACAACTTCAGCTGGCTCGGATTCACCGTCGAAGGCGACTGGTTCGCCCGCACGAACCTCTCGACCGGGTTCATCGTCGGCTGGCAGGAGATCTACAACGAGAAGAACGGAGACCAGTTCACGTTCACCAACGGGGCGGTGACGGGTCGCACGTACGAAGCATCTGGAGGCACTCCCCATCCTCGCGCGCGCGCGCTACTGGACCGGAAGCCCGGGCGAGACGTTCATGCATTCGCCGGGCTCGGGCTGGGCACGTACTGGGTGAAGCAGACCGTCGACGTCGGCATCTACACGGCCGATGAGAGTCACTGGCACTTCGGGGTCGCCCCCGAGGTGGGGCTCCTGATGGTGACCGGCTACGACGTCGGGTGGACGCTCAACGCCCGATACAACTACCCGGTCGCCGCCGGCGACTACCTGTCCGGCACGAGCAACGCGTGGTCGTATTGGGGATTCGGGATTGGTCTGACCTACACGCATTGACCGTCGGGCGGCCCTTCCCGCTGACTCACGTTAGGCACCCATGTCATTGCTCCCGGTGCGCGCCCACCACGGCCTCGTCGCGGCGGCCATCTATCTTGCCGCCGCGACGAGCGGCTCCGCGCAGAACCCTGATCTCATGCTGTCGAAGGCCGAGCGCGACAGCATTCTCAAGAACTACCACAACGTGTTTCCGATCTGGGGGCGCAAGGCGATCGAGAAGGGATTCGACCTGCCGTACCCCGCCGGGTTGGGCGTGAACTTCGTCTACGCGAGCCAGAACATCGATCTCACGAACCTCGGGCTCAGCACCGGTACCAATCCGGTCGTGCCGGTCGACTTCATCAAGTTCGGCGAAACCAACGCGCCGGTGCTCACACCGAACCTGCGCGCGGATCTGTGGGTGTTGCCTTTCCTCAACGTGTACGCGTTCGGTGGCGTCGCGTGGGTCACAACGGACGTCGAAATAGCGGAGCCCGTGCCCTTCACCACGAGGGTGGAGCAGAGTGGTTATTACGCCGGGCTCGGCGGGACGGCGACGATGGGCATCAAGCACAACTGGCTGGCGTTCGACCTGAACACCGCATGGACGAAAACCGAGAAACTCGACGAGCCGGTTCGTGCCCGCATTTTCGGCATCCGGCTCGGTCGCGCGCAGAAGCTCCAGGGCACGCAGCGGGTCGCGATCTGGCTTGGCGCCATGAAGCAAACGCTCAAGTCCACGACCAACGGGAGCATCAACCTCAGCGAGGTCATCGCGGGCGGCGGCGACGGCGGCGGGACTTCGAGGACTACGAGGACAGCGAGTGGTACCAGGGCCTCCCTCCCGCGCAGCGGCGGGTCGTCGATGAGATCGTCAAGCGCATCCAGGGCATCGACCCTAGCGACGTCGTCGTCAATTATTCGCTCGACAAGGCAACCGCCGACCCCTGGAACATGATCGCCGGCGCCTCCTACGACTTCTCCAAGACCTGGGCGGGCCGCGTCGAGACCGGATTCATCGGACGCAAGTCGGTGTTGTTGATGCTGAACTACCGATTCGAATGGTAGCCTAACGCCGCCTGGATGGCGACGCGCTCGCCCGAGCCCCGCCGTCCGACGATCGCGCGCCGTACCTCAGCGCGGGACAATGCGGCACGCCCCGCGACTCGCTTCGACTCGCGTCGCTCGAATGACGACACGGGGCCGAAAGTCCAATGGCTCGGCCGTTACGTCCGTTCCAACCTTTCCGGTATGACCCTGTGGGTCTCGATGCCGGGAGGCGACGATGCAACGGGAGCGTAGTACGAACATCGAGTACGCGAACATCGAGCACGGGCTCCCCATCCCGCGGTCCGACAGGCGTATGCTCGAGCGCGAAGTTCCGGTTCCCACTGGACAGCTCTCCGCGGAGGAGGCGCTCGAGATCGCCGTCAATGCGTACGTGTACGCATATCCGTTGGTCATCATGGACGTGACGCGCGCCGTATCCACCAACACCGTGGGCGTGAACAACGCCCGGTTGCGCGCGCCGGTGAATCAGTTCGCCCATGCTCGATCATTCCCCGACGCGACGTTCACCGACGGTGTGCGCCCCAACGCCGACACGCTCTACTCGACCCTCTGGTTCGACGTGTCCAGGGAGCCGCTGATCATCACGGTGCTCGACTCGGGGGGGCGGTATTACCTCCTTCCGATGCTCGACCTCTGGACCAATGTCTTCGCATCGCCCGGCAAGCGAACGACCGGCACCGGACCGCAGCGGTTCGCGATCGTCGGGCCGCAGTGGAGCGGGAAGCTGCCGGCAGGCGTGGACCTCGTACGTGCCCCGACGTCGTCAGGCTGGCTCAGTGTGCGCATACAAACAAACGGCCCGTCGGACTATGAGGCCGTGCGCGCGTTCCAGTCCAGGCTGTGCGCGACACCCCTGTCGGTCTTCGGCACGACGTACACGCCGCCGCCCGGCAGGACCAGCCCGATCTCGGAGGCGTCGCCGGTGGAGCAGGTGGACGCGATGGATGCCTCGACATTCTTCGGGCGGTTCGCCGCGCTCACCGGCGACAACCCACCGCACGCGAACGACCACCCAATGGTGCAGCGCGTTAGGCGGCTCGGCATTCCACCCGGGGGGAGGTTCGTTCTGGAACGGCTGGCTCGCACATCGGCCGACGCGTTGGAGCAGGCAACCACGATCGCCAGGGAGAAGATCCTCGCGTACGCGCAGCGCGCGTCGCGACGCGTCAACGGGTGGTCGATGAGCGGGAACCCTATCGGTACCTACGGCACCGACTATCTGAAGCGCGCGCTGATCGCCCGCATGGGACTTGGCGCGAACACCGTCGAGGATGCGATCTACCCATCGGCGTTCGCGATGGCCGACGGAACGCCGTTCGAGTCGGCTGGGCGCTACGAGCTGCGCTTCGCAGCGAGCGAGCTCCCGCCCGCACACGCATTCTGGTCGCTCACGATGTACAACGATCGCCAGCTCTTCGCGGCCAACCCGATCGGCCGATACGCCATCGGGGATCGCGATCCACTGCAGTTCGGTCCCGATGGGACGCTGACGCTCTACATCCAACGCGTGTCGCCAGGCACGGAACGAGAGACCAACTGGTTGCCCACGCCGCAGACCGGCGGGTTCAGCATGAACCTTCGCATCTACTGGCCCGAGGCGAGAGCACTCGACGGCAGATGGGCACCGCCGCCCGTGAAGCGCATGGGCGCATCGGCTGAAGCGCTTCAGCGGAGTCAGGTCGTTCGACACGAATGCCTGCATGTCGCCTAACAACCGCGTCGCGTTCACACTGGACCTGCGTTGTCATTGCCGACAGGGCTTGGCGTCGTGCACTGGCGTCTGATGTCGCTTCCGCGGCTACCATAGTCCAATGGCCCCGCCGGTGGCCAAATGGTGGATTGTTGGTGGTAAATCGCAGCGCACCGGTCCCATAGCACGATGGTCATCGGGCACATGCTGCGGGTGAACAATGGTCCAATTGCCGCATCCGCCACGGTGCGGCAGCCTCCAAAACAGACCAGGAGCCGCGCGACACGCGGCGTACTGATCGCGCTCGGTTTCACCACATTCACGCACGCCTGACGAAGGAGTCGACATGATCGCGAAGTTCCTTCGGCGTCGACCCCTGGGCACTCTTTCCCTTGGCGCCGCCGTCCTGCTGACCGGCGAGCGCCCGACGCCGCAACAGTCGGCTGCTGCTGCCAATCAGCCCTCCGCCTCGCAGCAGCGGACGGACACCGCCACGAAGACGGCGTCGACCGCTACGGGCGCAGACACCGCGAAGGCAGACAGCGCCGCGAAGAAGCTTCCACCGGAGGCGCTCGAGGCGCTGGTCGCACCGATCGCTCTTTATCCTGATGCGCTACTCGCGCAGACGCTCGTTGCGTCGACCTATCCGCTCGAGATCGTTCAACTGCACCAATGGATGGAGAAGAATTCCGGGCTGAAGGACAAGGCGCTGGCGGACTCGGTCGCCAAGCAGCCCTGGGATCCGAGCGTCCAGTCCATGGCGGCGATTCCCGAGGTGGTGAAGCGCCTGGCCGACGACATCCAGTGGACCACCAGCATGGGCAACGCGTTCCTCGCGCAGCAGCAGGACGTGATGAACGCCGTGCAGGTGATGCGGAAAAAGGCGAAGGAGAAGGGAGCCCTCGAGTCCAACGAGCAGCAGAAAGTCGAGGTCCAGACCGTCGAGTCGAAGCAGGTGATCGTGGTGGAGTCGAAGAATCCCGAGGTCATCTACGTACCGTCGTACAGCCCGACGGTCGTGTACGGCGCTCCCTATCCCTATTACCCGTATCCGCCGATCTACTATCCGCCCTATTACCCGGGCACCGCCTTCGTGGCGTTCGGGGTTGGCATGATGTGGGGCGCGGCGATCTGGGGTGGATCCTGCTGCTACGCGGGTTGGGGCGGCGGCAACGTCTACATCAACAACGGTAACAACTTCGTCGGCGGAGTCGGCGGAGTCGGCGGCGTGGGTGGAGTTGGCGGTGTTGGCGGAGTTGGCGGTGTCGGCGGAGTTGGCGGTGTAGGTGCTGTTGGTGGCGTAGGCGCTGTTGGTGGCGTAGGTGGTGTTGGTGGTGCCGGCAAGCCCGGTGGTGTCGGTGGCGCTGGGGGCGTGGGTGGTCCGGTGGCGCGGGGGGCGTTGGGGGCGCCGGTGGAGGCCGGCCGGGAGGTGCTCAACCGAAGGCTAGCCAGGGGGCCGCTTGGTCGCACAACCCGTCGCATCGGGGCGGCGCGCCTTACGGTGACAAGGCAACGGCAGATCGTTTTGGCGGTTCGTCGCCGGCGACGTGGGCAACCGCTCGTCAGGCATCGGCGGCGGCGGGGCCGGCAACCGCGGCCCGGGTGGCTCCAGTGGGGGACTTGGTGGCTCCGGTGGGGTTGGGGCTCCGGTGGGCTTGGCGGCTCCAGTGGGCTTGGCGGCGCAGGGAACGCCGGCGGCGATCGCGTCGGCAACCAGAACATTCCGAGTGATCGAGGTGGTGGCGCGGGTTCGGGGGCCGGCTCGGGTAATCGCGGCGGCTCGAGCGCCTTCGGCGGCTCGGGCGGCTACAACGGTTCGAGCGCGCGCGCCAGCAGCTCCCGGGGCGCGTCGAGCATGGGATCCCGCGGGGGGTCACGCGGCGGTGGGGGAATGTCACGCGGAGGAGGAGGAGGACGACGGAGATGACCATGTCCACGTTAGGCATCATGCGCGCGGGCACCGTGGTGGCCGCCCTCACCCTGGGAACGGCGTGCAACCGGCCGCCGCAGGAGTTCGACACGCCGGAGGCCGCGGTTGAATCGCTGGTCGCCGCGGCGGAACGGTACAATGTCCCGGCGCTCAAGAAGATCCTCGGGACGAAGGGTGCCGCCCTCGTGACCTCTCCTGACGCGGTGAGCGACAGCCTTGACGCCACGCGGTTCGCGGAGCGGGCACGAGTCAAGCAGCGGCTCGACTACGACTCGTCGAGGACGACGGCGTTCCTTGCGGTTGGAGATCTGGATTGGCCAATGCCCGTCCCGGTCGTGGAGCGTGCCGACAAGAAGTGGTCGTTCGATCCGGAAACGGGGACCGACGAGATCCTCCTCCGGCGCATTGGCCGCAACGAGCTCGATGCGATCGACGTCTGCCGCGGGTACGTCGAGGCGCAGAAAGCGTACGCCCTGGAAAAGCACGACGGCGCGCTGGTGAACCAGTACGCACAGCGCGTCATCAGCAGTCCGGGAAAGCACGACGGGCTGGCGTGGCAGGCCGCTGACGGCAGCTGGCAGGGTCCCGTAGGCCAGGCGGTGGCTCGCGTGATCGCGCAAGGGTACAGGAAGGACATGCCCCCGTATCACGGTTACTACTTCAAGATCCTCAAGGGCCAGGGCCCCGCGGCGCCACTGGGACAACTGGACTTCGTGGTCGAGGGCGCGATGATCGGCGGCTTTGCGCTCGTGGCCGCTCCGGCCGAGTACCTGGTGACCGGGGTGAAGACGTTCATCGTCGGCTACGACGGCATCGTGTACGAGAAAGACTTCGGCGAGAAAACGCTCGACGAGTTCCGCGCGATGGAGCGGTACAACCCGGACTCGACGTGGAAACCGGTCGGGAACGAGTGACGCGGTCGCGGTCGCGCGCGAGCTCTCCGACCGGCTCTCAGTCGCCGGGAATCGACGTCGGTGGGCGCATCGGGCCGCGTTGTGTCAACCGGACGTCGTCGCGCGACACGGCACCGCGAACCGGACCATCGACGCCCGCCACGTCTTCCATGTAGACGAGCTGCGTCGGCCGAGCGAACGCGCTGCCTGACGACTCCACGACTGTCGCGACCCGCAACAGGAACTCCTCGCGTACGGCCAGAAACTCGAGGTAGTCCGAGGTCGACACGTACACGAAGAGCTCGATCTCGGCGGCGCGCTCGCCGAGGTCGACCAGCCGAGCGCGCGACGTCTTGGTTTCCAACCTGGGGTTGTCGGCAATCAGATCGCGAATTCCGCCGAGTATCGATCGCAGTTGCTCTGCGCTCGTGCCGTACTGCAGGTACAGGCGAGTCTTCATCAGGATCTTTGCGCGGGTCGCGAAGTTCTCGACGCTCGACCCTGACAACGTGCCAGCCGGGATCGACAACAGCGTCTGATCCTCCGTCCGAAGTCGAATCGACCGCAGTGTGATGCCTTCGACGACGCCCGTTCGATTCGAGATGATGCACAGGTCGCCGACGGCAAGCACTCTGTCGCTCAGTAGAGCGATTCCGCCAAGCAGATTCTCCACGGTCTTCTGCGCGCCGAGCGCGATCGCGATGCCCCCGATACCAAACCCGGCGAGCGCCGTCATGGTGTCTACGCCAGCGACCGTCAGGATCGTCAGGATGGCCAGCACCAGGATGAGCCCCTGGAACAAGCGTTCGGCGAGCAGCATGAGCGATCGCGTGCCGGTTTGCGATCGGCCATGGACCAGGCCGCGAGCGTGCTCCATCGCCAGCGACAGCATGCGGAGGAGCAGCCACGCCACCGCGACGACCGTGACGACCGCGGCGACGTGCGCGTAGCGGAACCGGAACGCCAACGGCAATCCGATGAGCGGCGTGAGCACGTAATAGTGAATGACGTCAGCCACGATGACGATCATCGGCCACCGAAGCCCGGCATACCACACATCGAGACGGTACCGCCGTCCGGGCTCGAGCCTGGTGCGCCGTACGAAGCCGACGAGAACGGCCGACAGTAGGCGAAGCACGAGCACCGGGATGATGATCGAAGCGGCCAGCAGGATCCATTGCGCGGCCGAGACGCCGAGCACCGAGCGCCTAACGAGCGGCGCCGGCATCACGCGTTGAGCCCAGGACTCGCCGATCGATCGGTACAGCGCCGGAACCTGGGACAGCGTCTCGGTGGAGATCAGCCAGATGGGACCCGCCTGCGGGTCGGTGACGCGCACCAACGCGATGTCCACCAGACGGTCGCCGATGACGAGCGGCCCCACGCGCTCGCGGTCAGCCGGGAGTCCGTCGTCCAACTCGCCATCGGGTCCGCCGCTGATAGTCGCGATGGGCTGGACGAAATGGCGGTCCATCATTTCACTCAGGGCCCGCGCCAACGCCTCGGCATTTCTCGCTTGCGAGCCCCTGAGCTGCAGGTACCTCGCAGCAGAGGCGAAATCGCCGCGATCCACCGCGCGCGTGAACCCGGCGATCGTGCCCCTGGGAGCGTCGCGTCCAAAAGGATCCTCGACTTGTGGCGGAGGCGTGCTCGGCGCCTGGGAGCTCGCGGCGCCTCGGATCTGGGCGACGCTCGGGCCGGCGAACGCCACCATCAGCAGGAGAGTCTTGAGCACCATGGCGCCGGCCGTCATACGAGCTGGTGAACGTGGACCTCAGGTAATTGAGGCCGATTAGGTATTGGGCTATCCAGGTGGAGCGACCACGACATAGGTCGTCGAGGTGCCCGCGAATTGCGGTTGGTACCACGTGCTGCCGCACTGCTGGTACGTCAGTCCGTTCACGACGACAGCGCTGCAGGACGGCGGAATCGTATTGACGATCGATCCGATCACGGCCGCCGTCACCGCGACCGCGGCCGTCACCGCGACCGCCGTCGCAACCGGGTTATAGCAGCAGCCCCCGCCGCCGTAGTAGGCACCGCCGCCATGGACGTTCACGTTGACGTTGTGGTCGACGTTCACGTTCACGTTCCGATTGATGTTCGTGTTGTTGTTGATGTTTGTGTTGTTGTTGATGTTCGCGTTGTTGTTCGTGTTGCGATTGGCGTTCGTATTCGAGCCCGCGGTGCGATTACTCGTGCTCGCGCTCGGGCTCTTGCCCGAGTTGACACTCGTTCGCGCACTGCCTCGGGATGCGCCGCCACCACCACCGCCGCCGCCACCGCCTCCTCCTCCGCCACCGCCGCGTCTCTGCGCGAACGCCGACGACGCGACGAACAACAACGCGACGCCTATCGTTAGCATCCGATGCACCAGCTTTTTCATGTCCGACCTCCCTACTTCTTTTTGGCGTCAGTGCGCGCGGCGCTCATGTCCATGAACGTGATCTTCTTGGCATCGGGGGGCGGGACGAACACGAACGCCGCGTCGTTGAACGACGGCGCGAGGTTCCACGTGTACACCACCATGTGCTGCGGCCGCGCTTCGTCGGTCAGCGTCGTGAGGACGAGCTTGAGCGGCAGTGGATGGGAGCCTTTCTGAATCCAGATCTGCCAGTCGAGCCCGTCCTGTCGAAATGCGTACTGCTCGCAGGTGATGTTTTCGACCACGCTGGGCCCGATGTCCGTCGCGGCCTTGATATCGGCGACACTCGACTTGGGCGTGCCCCAGAGAAACAGGTCCACGAATGGCATCTCGATCTCGTACTTCTCGTCGAGTCGCGTGAGCAGCTCCCGTATCGTCGCCGGCGCGTCCACCGTGGCGTAGTAGCTCACGCGCGGAGCCCAGAGCGTGAACGACTTTCCGTCGTACAGGAACGTTCGCTCGATCCGATCGTTGACCACATTGGCCACCAATCGGTCTGGGTTGCGCACGAGCATGTCGGTGGCGCTCGTGTACTGGATTCGCTGCCCATCGGTGAGCACGTCATCCGACGTCACCCGCGCCTTGACCTGGTATTCCTTCAGGCCGCGCAAGTAGGCGCCCATATCGTTGAGCGCAGTGATGGCGTCGGGATCGATCGCGGAATTCGGCGGCGTCGCCTGGGCAGCGGCGACGGCCGGTGCACGTGCGGCCATCACGCAGGTCACGGCGAGCGAAATGGCAACGCAGCTCAAGCGGTTCATCAGGTGTCCTCCATGCGTGGCCGACAGCGACTTCCAGCATGGGTTGGCTCACCGCTGGCGACTATTGCACCTTCGGGTCATGCGTCAGCGCCTTGCCCGAGATGGCTCGCATCGCCGTCGTGCTGTTTCCCGCCGTGCACCGGCGGTCGGCGGCGTTAGCGGGTCGAGACTGTCGAGAAATTGAGCGGGCTCCCCACCCGTAGCTCGATCAGCTGTCCCGGCATCACTGTGATCGCGTCCGTCAGATAGCCGCGGGACGCGCCTATCGGATCGACCAGCAGGCGCGCCGACTCGGTCGAAACGACCCCCTGTTTGATGCGGAACGTCGCATGACTAAGGCCGGTAACGGTTCCCATTCGGATCCGCGCGGTACCATGCACGAGGTAGATGACGACATCCAGCCAGTAGTCGTTCTGGACAACCAGCTGACTCGACTGTTGGCTTGCCGAGCCTGCGCCGGCCCCGCGCGCCGCGCACGCGCCCATGGCCGCTTCCATAGTTACGAGGGCGAGCACGGGGGTAAGTGCCGTGAATCGCATCGGTCCTCCCTGCTCCGTGGTTTTTGGAGCGTTAGGCGATACTATGGTACACGCCCATGGCAATATCAGCAATTGGACTATGGATGGAACAGGGCGACGCCGCCGCCGTAGCTTCCATCTGCGGGCCGCGCCGGAGGCCTACGCCAGCGCGGCTCTCACTTCATCGTCGCGCGCACGTCAACCAATGCCTGGTCGAACGAGCTCACGCGGATGAGCCCCAGGCGCGGGTACTCGAGGTCCATGATGACATAGCTGGCGACCGCGGTCGTGGCCGCGAACCCGATCATGTAGACCCAGTTGCGCGCGTGTGCGCCCGCCATGCCGTAGCCCGCCAACAACGCGGCCGCCAGGGCCACAGTCGCCAGCATCACCCAGATCACGGGGTGCGGGTGCATCTGCCCCGCGAGCAACCGGGCCTCCGCGATGTCGAACATCTCGTTCAGCGCCGGGATGAGCAGCACCCGCGCCGGCTCGCCCCCCGGGGCGACAGAGGCGGCGACAGAGCGCGCCCATATGTCGTCCTGGGCGCGCGCGGCGTTCGCCAACTCGATCTTCGCCGCCGAGAGATCGGGGAGCTTGCGGTAGGCAGCCAGCCTTGCGTCGAGGTAGCGTCGAAAGCCATCCCGAATCGCCGACTGCGGTTCCGCCGGCAAAAGGTCGATGCGCAGCCAGGCGGTGCCGATCGCGTTGACCTCCTGGACGATCATCTCGCGTCGGCCCTCGAATCGGTTCGCCGCGCCGGAGAACGTGAATCCCATGAGCAGCGCGAGGAGGCCGAACACCGCGCCCTCCACGATGCCGACGCCTCCACGCCCGGCCGGATCCCGTGCGAGCTCCCGGTTGCCGATACGCCGGCCGAGTTCCAGGAAGAGGAGCAGGCCGGCAAAGAGGCCGCCGGCGAACGCGAGCGCGAGGAGCATGAAACTCACGATTGGGCCTAACGAGAATGGTCGATCATGGGACGTCGCCGAGCAGGTGGGTGCGGCGGGTGGAGAGGAGGAACACCTGTTCGTCGGGACTCTGTCCCTGGAACACCGGATCGACCGGCCGCCTGGACATCGTTAGGCGCCTGCCGGGCGTACGGCGGCTCTCCGGTCTCAGCGGCCCATCCGGGCGCGAGACGATTTCATCCCACATGCGGCCGAGAAGGCCAATCATGGAAATACACCTGCACGGCTGCCGGCGCCCCGCGGGGCGCCGGCAGCCACCTACCACATTGCACCGAATGCGCGGTCAGAACGCGACAATGAGTCCGCCGCCGAAACTGCCCTGATGCAGCCACGCCGTACCCTCGGCCGCGTAGCACCCGTAGTAGCTGCACCACGTGCCATACTCGCCGGACGGGACGGGCGTCACCATCCACCGGGCGTCAAAGCGCAAGCCGAAGCGACTTTCCGGCCTCATCCACTTCGCGCCTCCGCCGAGCGTCCAGGAGAACCGCGTAGAGCTATCGAGGTTTTGGCCCTTGGGGTCCAGGATGTTCACGCCGAGGGACCCTGAAATGAACGGTTTCAAAGCCTTCACCCAGCGGGAGGTCCTGCCTGAAGCCCAGCTGGATGTAGTTGTTCGCGAAGTCGCCAACCGTTTGCGTTGCGACGGAGGGCAGATCGGAATTGAAATCGACATCCGTGTCCTGGCGCAGATACCAGATCTCCGCCGCCGAAGTGGCGCTCGTGAGGAAGCTAGTGATTCCGCCCCAGCTGACCGAGCTGTTCTCCGAGAGCTTCCCCGAGGCGATGTTGGCGAGTGCGTCCGTGTCGAACGTCCCTCCTGTCTGATAGGCGCCGAACGGGGTGATCTCGAACCGGTGCGTGGCACCGTAGTACTGGGCTTGACTGGATGCCGTGACCCCGACGAGCAGCGTCGCGGCCAGCACCGACACGCGCGCGGACGATCGCATACGGAACATGGTAGTCCTCCATCTCGAATACGTTAGGTATCGTCTCGGATCAGCGCGCATGGGGAGCGAAAGCCGAGGTCGAGTCCAGTCCGGGACCGGTCCCGGACGTGGAGTGCGTTGGATGATTGTCGACTGCCAGCCGCGCGGCCATTGCACCTTCGTGCATCGACCGGTTCGCGAAGTTGACCGCCCCTGGGACCGCGGACGGCACCCTGAAGGCGACCTCCGCCCTCGACTTCGCGGCGAGACACGCGACCCGAAGGTCGTGCCATTGATCTTCAGCGTCTGTCTCCCGACGCGTCGGACGCCGGGTCCCGGGCGGGCAGCCGCACGCCACCGGTCGATGCGTGGTCGAGCCGGAGACGCTCGACGCACGAATCCGACAGTGCACACACCGCTAGCGCCACCACGAAGACCGCGCGGACCAGCAACGCCTCTCTCGTTAGGCGATAGCCGTGGAAGTCGCGGGACAGGTGTGTGCGCATCCGATGACCACCTCGGAACGCGATGAGACGTCGCACCGTTCTCGGTCCGCACGGAAGCCCCACCCCCAAACCGAGTCCGTGGATGAGGGTAAGGACGGGCCGGCGGGGCCGCCCATTGTACCTTCGGGCAATCCACGGGATGCCCACGATGGTCGGCGAGGCGCGTTAGGTGAGTTGGGCCAAGGTGCACTAGCCATTGCGGCGGGGCTCGCCAACGTTGACGACAGTCGCGTTGCGCGCACCCCTACGGAATGAGCGGGAGCATCGCGTTGCCAACGAGGTCGCCGTGTCACACCGATGGTCCGCGCCAAGCTATCGAACCCTGCTCGCTGCTGTCGGGGCCGCCGGGTTGGCCGCCAGTGCCGCTCCCGCGCAGAATGCCACCAGTGCTCCCGCGCAGGAATCGTGCGGCCGATGCCTCTCCGGATTCCACTTCCTCCCATCGAGCATTGTAGGCGATCCGTTCGCCACGACCTATTTCCAGAACTCCACCGGTGGAGGCATGGCGAGCAACCTGGACGTCCCCGTGCGCAACCTGGACGGCGACGTGATCGGGTCGCTCAGTGGCGATATCGGCTTTCTGCTGGTCACGTTCGACTATCAGAAATCCATCGCGCGATGGCTCGCGTTGAATGCGAGCATGAACGCCGTCGGACGAATCGGTACGAGCACTGAGGCCGTCGTCGCAACTGGCGTGTCGGCGGCGTTCGGCGGCTCCCTCGGCGCGACAGTCCCGCTTTTCCGCTGGCCCAGCATCGTCCTGTCGGCGATCGGCGAGGTTCGACGCAGTTCGGCGTACGAGGTGGACCCGTACACCTTCGTGAGGGAAGTCGTGGACAGCGGCTACACGGAGGAGGCGAAGAGCCTGTTGCTCGAGAATAGCAAGGTCAATCGCTACCTGCTCGGACTCCGCGGCGCCTGGGGCCTCAAGCCGTGGCTCGGCCTGAGCGCACAGATAGACCTGGGTCAGGCCGACACTCCCGCTCAGGGCGGGGAGTCCATCACCGGATACGGCCTGCAGGCCGGGTTCGATTTCGCGAAGCTGAGCCGAGTCCCCGTGGCCGCATCACTCGCCTTTCGGGGGCTCAGCGGCCCGGGCCGCAACGGAGACGTCACCGGCGGCGGCTATCAGGTAACCGAATTGGGAATCTTCTATACGGGTCGCCCGACGTTCACCGTCGGCAGTGAGTTCTTCTGGTCGAAAGTCGCGGTCCGTGCCGACGACGTGCCAGACCTCAAAGCGGTCCAATTCCGAATCGTGACCCGGCTCAATTTCTGATCGTTTGGGCAAAGTCGTTGCTTTTCCAGGGAGGCATTCAACCTCCGCCGACCGTCGGTCGTGCCGGCCGGCGAATCCTCGTGGTCTGCCATCCGACAGTCCACGTGGTGAAGTTGGACCCCGCTCGCGTGATAGCGCCCCTCGACCACGCAAGCCTCAGCGCGTTGCTCCGCGTTACCGGCAACGACGCCGTGAGTCCGACACGCGTGTTCTCCTGGCGCTCCGGTGCCGGCACGTCGTCGACCGCTGACCGTCCACCCGAGTAGAACGTGGCATTGGCCGAGACCCAGAGCCGCGGCCCGAACAGGTACCCGACGTGCGACTGCAGCGATAGCAATGGGTCCTGCGTCTTCTTCTGGTCGCCGAGGAAGGACGAATTGGGCGTAAAAAACCACGCACCCCCGAAGAGCTCGAGCGTCCACGGACCAACGGGTCGAGAGAAGCCAACCTCTGGCTTGAATGCCCACCGGTTCGTTCCGACGTTTACGAGCTTGTCGGACGAAGTACTGGCCAGTCGGCATGGCGATCGTCACGCTCGTACCGACATACGTCGACGGCTTGTGACGCACGAACTCCCCCAGTGACATCGCTCGGCCGCCTAACAAGCCCACGGCAAACCGCAAGCGAGCGTCGGCGAGTCCCGAGCGGTCCACGCGTGCCGCAACTTCCTGGACGTTGCCCGTGATCTTGGCCCACGCGTACGGCACCCCGACCGACACGTTCGCCGTTCGACCGGCAAGCGCGAACGTCCCGCCTACGCCGATCGCCGTGGTATATACCGTTGCGCGAACATCACTCAAGGGACTCGTCGCGTCGAACGCGATGCCGCCCGTGGTGTAACCTAACGACACGCCGCTGAACAATACGCCGAGCGGGGTTGCGGCGTACGCGCGTGGCTCGATCTCCTGCGGGCGAGCGGTATCGACACTCGCCGCCATCAGCGCGGCCATCGCCCAGGCGCCGGGCGAAATCCGGCGTAGCGCGATCACTCCGGCTCCGGTGCCTTCTTCGGCTTACGTCCGCCGAGCGTGATCCGACCCGACCCACTCAACACCTGATTGTGCAACGAGGGCCCCGAGCCTCGAAGAATATCGGTCAATCCCTGGTAGTACCGAACGCCGATCCCGATGCCCAGCCCCGGGATTCGATACTCGGCATTGAATGCCACCCCGGCATCGAATCGCTCGATGGACTGCTCGATGTCGTTCTCGACGACGGTGGAGGTGCCCTGCGGCGTGGTGCCGGCATAACGATCGTTGGCCGAGAGCAGAATGCCGAGCTGTGGTCCAGCGCCAACGCGAATCCCGCCGTCGCGATGCTGTGCCCACTGCACCAGCACCGGAATGTCCAGATAGCCGAGGTTTCGCTCCATCCTGCCCCCGACGATGAGCGGATCGAGCGCCGCGTCGTTCAATGGAATTGGATCGGCATCCTTGGCGCCCTTCGCGGAGAGTGGTATCACCCCGGTGAACAGGTGATAGTGCTCGCTGAAGCGCCACGATCCGAAGAGACCGAACAGCGTGCCCCGCGCGAACGCAGCGCCGCTCAAGTCGCTGACGTTCGCGAGGTTCATCCCGATCTCGAGCCCGATGTTGAAGTTGTCGGACGCGAGCTTGTCGCCGAACAGCATGGCGAGGACGACCTGCGCGGGCGCGCGCGACGGACACGCCGCGCCGATCACCGTTGCGGTCACCGTGATCACCGCGAGGCGCGCGGCTCGCCTCACCATCTCCCTCACCGGCACGGCCCTGCGCATGCTGTTGTCCAGGCTCGAAGGTGACGTGTTGGTCCACGGAGCACCCTACGATTGCGACTCGTCGTGCACGCGACCATTGCACCTTCGCCCAGATCAGATCCCAGATCACATTGGCACCGGCAGGACCGATTCCACGGCCTCCCGCAGCGCCCCGAGCCGAATGGGTTTCGTCAGATATCCCGCGCAGCCTTCGTCGCGAGCGCGTCGCTCCAGATTCGGGTAGCCGGTGAGAAGAACCACCGGAATGTCTCCGGTCGACTTCGACGCTTTGAGGCAGCGCACCACCTCCCATCCGTCAGCACCCGCAAGCGACAGGTCCAGCAGAATCACGTCCGGATGCTCGTCGCGCGCGATGCGCAGCCCATCGATTCCGGTCATCGCTGTGAGCACCCGATAGCCGGCGTGACCGAGGCCAGCTGAAAACACAACGCACGTGTCCTCATCGTCCTCCACGATCAGGACCTTCGCTCCGGCGGTTGCCACGCCCATCGAACACCTCCCGACATTTTCCGGCAATTCTTCTGGCGAATTCTGGCCAGTTCTGGCGGACGATATTTTTGGCGCGAACGGCTTAGACCGCTACTGGGGCCTAGGTCCTATACCGCTCGGTTCGGCATTCTCTGGAGGCTCACCGAACGCGTGGTCCGAGCGTGCGGCCGCTCGGCGGATCAGCTCCATCACGTGCACGACGACGCTGCTCGATTCACCCTGGCGGGTCAGCATCTCGATCCCCCAGGTCAGGTCGAGTCCACGGACCCGCACGGCGGCCAGGCCGGCCGGTGGCAATCGCAGGTGCGTACGAAATCCAAGACACCACCCTTCACCGCGTCGCGCCACGGACCACATCGTCTGAAGTCCCTGGTACTCGCGCTCGATCCGAGGGTAAAACTCCTGCGCTGCGAACAGCAGCATCGTTCGGTCGTAGAACGCCGGATACACCCAACGCGGCACGAAGAGAAACGGAAACTCACCGAGGTCGGCCAACGCGATCTCGTCGCGCATGGCGAGGCGATGCTCGGGCGGCAGCAGCACGCAGCAGATCGGGTCATCGATCAGCTGGTGGCGCTCGAGTTGCGCCAGGAACGGCGTCACGGATGTGAACGCGTAGCAGAGCCCCACGTCGGCCTCTCCAGACACGAGCGCGTTAGGCTGGTCTGTCGTCGGCATCTCGACGAATCGCACGTGCGCGTCCGGCAGCTCGCTGGCAGCAGCACGTACGAGTGCGCCGACCAGGTGCCCGGTGACGAACGCCGGAATGACGGCCACGATACAGTGACCTGTCGCGCCGCGCGTGGCGCGATGTGCGTCGGCCGCGACGCCGGTAACGCGATCGAGTATGCGTTGAGCGTCTGCCGCGAAGGTCTCACCAGCCGCGGTTGGTACCACGCCCGTCGGCTGACGCTCGAGCAGCTGCACGCCGAACATGCGTTCGAGATCGTGCATCTGCCGCGAGAGCGTTGGTTGCGTGATCGCGAGCCGTCGCGCGGCTCGCCCAACGCTCCGTTCCTCGACGACCGCCAGAAAGTAGCGAAGGTGCCGGAGCTCCAGGGCCCGCAGCGCCGTCATGTCGGATGCCAGCTCGTACGGTTGGCCCTGTTGGCCTGCCGGGATGACGGATCGGATTGCGCCCGGCGATGCGGTGTGGGCGGGCTCGCGCGCGATCGTGAGCAGTGCGTCGCGCACGGTACGGACAACCCCCGGCAGCCGGCCACGCTTGGAGATAACGTGCATCGCGATCGGCGCAGCGAGGTCCTCAACGGGAACCACCACGTTCTCCGGCGGAACCCACGCGGCGAGCGCACGGATGAACGGCGTCCACGCCTTACCGGCGGCGATCACCGCGAATGCGTCGGCAACGCCCTCCGTCGTCTGGATCGGCGCAGGCGGGGTGACGCGTGCGGCAATCTGTTCGCACACGCGGCGGTGATCACCCTCGAGACCCACCGGGCTGACGATCGTTTCGGTCGCCAGCTCGGACAGTCGAATGCTCGCGCGGCCTGCCAGCGGATGCCTGCTGGCCAGTACGGCGGCGTCGCAGTAGTTGACGACGAGGACTCGAGACTCGAGGTCCGTGAACTCGCGCGACGCTTCGACTCCGATGCCGAGATCGGCTTCGCCGGACCGGATCGCGAGCCACTGTGTCGGCCCCGTTCCTTCGATGACGCCAAGCTCCACCATCGGGCAATCACGGGCGACCGCCGACATGAGACCCGCGATCAAACCATTCCACGTCGGCACCAGGCCCGCGCAAATGGAGCATTGGCCCGCCAGCCCGCGACTCGCCGATCGCGTGCGCTCGAGCGCCTGGGTGATCTCCTCCGTGATGGCGCGAGCCGTGACCGCGACGGACTCACCGGCGGGTGTAAGACGGAACGATCGCCGGTCGCGCACGATCAGCCGTTCGTTCAGCTCACGTTCGAGATCCTGGATCTGACGCGACAGAGCTGGCTGCGCCAGTCGAAGACGCTCGGCGGCGCGCACGAACCCGCCCTCGTCGGCGACTGCGAGGAAGTACCTGAGGTGGCGCAAGTCCACAAAGACGCTCCGAACCGAAATGCATGAGTTCTCACCAGGGCATGGCTTTTCATACAAGAAAGTCTTAGCGGCGGATATTGGCCTCTGGTTACCTCTTAAAAGCGCGCTGCGAACCAGACCTGGGTTCGCGCGCTGACTGTTTCGGCCCGAAGCGGGCCTTGACCAGATGTGCGCGATGGCGCACAGGATGCGCGCCGTGAACTTCGTCGAAGGGCAACAACTGAACTGTGGCGTGCTCGACATTCTCGTCGAGCACATCGCGAAGACTGTAGCGGATTCTGCTGTATTCATTACGGCAGAGGTGCCCGAAACGGGCGTCCGGATTCTCGCTGAATTCCCCCCGGCGGCGGCGACCGGTGCGCCCAACGCTCAGGCGCACGAGCGCCGTACGACTGGGGACAGCGAAGGCCTGCGGATGGATGAGCCGGCCGTAGCAGCCCCCGTTCAGTTCGGCGACGCGGTCATCGGTTGGGCCGTCATGGTCGGTCCGACGCTCGCGGAGGACAAGAAGGCCGAGGGGCTGATCACACTGCTGGCCAGGTGTGCGAGCGTTCTCCTCGCCCTTCCGCGACGCGATGAGAGCGTCGAGCGCGCCAAGCGTCGCTGGGAGGATGCCGCGCGCGACGGATACTGGGAGTGGGATCTCGCGAGCGGTGCGATGCGGTTCTCTCGCCAGAGCTTGTCGCTCCTCGACTACCGGGATCGGGATCGTCCGAACCGGGCGGCGGTGTGGCTCGATCGCGTTCACCCCGATGATCGCCTAACGCTGATCGCCTCGCTGCTCACAGCAGCGACCGACGACGACACGCCGGTCGACGTGGAGCATCGGATCGTGCGGAAGGACGGCTCGGTTGGATGGCTTGCAGTACGGGCGTTCCTCGAGCGTGATGGAAGTGGCCGTCCGATGCGGTTGATCGGGTGGCTATCGGATGTGAGTCGTGCGCGGCACGTCGAGTCGGAACTGCGGAACGCGCAGTTGTTGGCCGATGTGGGTCGCGTCGCGGCGGGCACCGCGCACGACTTCAACAACTATCTCACAATCATTCGTGGACATGCGGACCTCGCGATGCGGTCGGTCGACCCGGCGAGCAACGCCCGGGAGAGTCTGGAATTGATCAAGCACGCAGCCACGGGCGCGACGACGTTGACGCAGGCAACTGCTCTCGTTGCGTCGCAGTCAGGCCCCAGTGCAATCGCTGGTAGACCTGAACGTCGTCGTCGCGGCTGCCGAGCGGACGCTTCGTTCGCTCGCGGGAAGCACGACGCGCGTGAACCTGAAGCTTGCATCTGACCTCTCGGCCGTGCGCGTCGAGGCGGGCCACGTGGAGCGTCTGCTCATCAATCTCGTCGTCAACGCTCGCGACGCGATGCCAGGCGGCGGCGTGGTGACCATCGAGACGGCGGATGCGTCGTACGACACGTTAGGCCCCGACACGCGACCCCTGTTGCTCCCGGTGGCCGACTACGTCCTCCTGACGGTGAGCGACACGGGTACGGGGATGTGCCATGCGACGCGCGCGCGCATCTTCGAGCCGTTCTTCACTACCAAACCTGGCAGGCAGGGCACCGGGCTGGGGTTGTGGATCGCTCGGGACATAATGCAGCGCTGCGGGGGCGGCATTGACGTCCGCAGCACCCCCGGGAATGGGACGACGTTCACCATGTACTTTCCTCGTGCGGAGCCGCTTGGCTGAACCCGCGCGCCGTGCGTGTTATTTCGCGCTGTAGCCCTTGCCCTCGAGGCAGGCTGCCATCGCCTTCTTGAGCGCTCCGATCTTCGCGTCCTGAGAGGCGGCGGCCTGCTGCTTTCCCGCAGTCTCTGCCTGTGCGCCGGCGTTCTTCTTTGCCCGCCGACCGCCGACCCCACCCGCGACCGCCCCGATCGCCGCTCCCTTACCGGCGTCGCCAGCGATGGCGCCGATCGCCACACCCGCCACCGCACCTTTCGCGGCGCCTCCAACGGCTGCCCCGGTGGTAGCCGAATCGGTCTTGGCCTTCGCTGCCTTCCCTGCTGAGTCTGCGTTCGGTGGCGGCGTGTTGAGGTCGTGGCCCGTCTGCTGCTGCGCCCAGTCGTAGCACGCCTTTTCGTCGGCGGCTTGCACCTCGGCCGTCTGCCCCTTCGCGGGATAGACCAACAGCCCCACCTGCTTTGCTGGAGAGGCGGCGGCTGGCTGCCCTGTTTGGCCCTGCGCGGCGAGTATTGGCGCAACCAGCGCCGTGCAGACGGCAGTCGCGACTAGACGAGCTGCGCTGGAGAATGACATGTGATGCCTCCGTGGTGGCTACCTGCCGCCGATTGGCGTCGCGGCCGGAATGCCGTGCTGGCTGCATCGCCGGCGTATCGACTTAGTGCGGCGAGAGTACGGCCATGGTACGGAGAGCGCCTCGCGGCGGGCGATAGCACCTTAGGGATACGCGAACCAACGGCTCGGCTATACGAAACCGCTGCCGGATTTGCGGACTCCGCGAAATCGTTCCCACGCCCCGCTTCCGTCGCACCGCGACGACTTGGAGGTTTTCGCCAGGGTCGATCGACGATCAGGCCTGTATCAGGGCTCGCCAGCGGATGGTGGCGAGCGTTGTATTCTGAATTGTTACCAAAGGCCAATGTTTCCGCGACCGAGTGGTCGTAGACTGTCTCCCACCGCCGACCCCTCGGCGGAGCGCTGCACGCGTCTCCCATGGAGCAGGATCGGATGACTCTCATGCAAACGCAGAGTGAAGGCGAGGACGGGTTCGCCTACTGCGCTGACGATTTCACCAGGTCTGTCAGGTCGGAGGCGACGCGGCGGCCGACCGTCTACGTAGTGGACGACGACGATTCGATGTTGACGGGACTCGCCAGTCTGCTCGGCGCGGCCGGGTATCGCGTCGAGGCCTTCAACTCGGCTCTCGACTTCCTGGCCGTTCCGAGGAGAAGGCCGGCGTGCCTGGTGCTCGACCAGTTGATGCCGGAGCTCACCGGCGCCGACGTCTACCGACACCTTCTGCTCGACCCCGATCCCCTCCCCGTCGTCTTTCTCTCCGGCAGCGGCGACGTCGCCGCGGCGGTCGATGTCATGAAGGCCGGCGCCATCGACTTTCTGCGCAAGCCGGTCGATGGCGAGGAGCTGTTGGCCGCGGTCGGGCGCGCAGTCGCACGCGACCGCGCCGCAGAGGCTGACCGCCTCGAAAGGGATCGGCTCCAGGGACGCCTCGCCCGGCTCACTGTTCGGGAGCAGGAAGTTCTTCACGAAGTCGTGCAGGGACGACTCAACAAGCAGGTGGGCGCGCGCCTGGGGATCACGGAGCGCACGGTGAAGCGCCACCGCGGAATGGTCATGCACAAGCTCGGCGTGGACTCCGTTGCGGAACTGGTGCGATTCGCCGACCGCATCGTCGAAGGCGAAGGCGCTCGCGCGTAGACCTAACGCGGCCGGCGTGCATCGCCTGTCCCGAAGGTCCCCTCGCGGCGGAATCACGGCGGGCATACAGTGAGCAATCGTGTGGCCCGGCGAGTCATCGTCCGGGTGGCGTGCTGGCCCGCGAGTACCGCCATCCCGTTCAGCGATGCCATACAGCGCGCCACCGATCACGCTCGCCATCATCGAAGATGACGCGTCGATGCTGTTCGCCCTGGAGTCGCTGCTGTCCGCATCCGGCTTCCGCGTGGTCTCCTTCACGTCGGCGGAGAACTTCCTGGAGAGCCTTCCCGGACTGGCGGTCGATGGCGTGGTCAGTGACGTCTATCTCAGCGGCATGACAGCCGTCGCGCTGCTACACGTTGCTCGCCGAGCGGCACCACGTTCTGCCGATGGTCTTCATCACCGGGCACGACGACCCCGCTACGCGCGCTCTGCTCCGCGATGCGGGCGCGACATCATTCCTGCACAAGCCATTCGACGAGGCCGTGCTGCTTCGCGAGGTGGGGCGCGTGATCTCGCATGCTCCGTCTCTGCCGCCCCCCACCGGTCGAACCAGCAGGGCGTAACCGAGCCGCGCGCTCAGAAGCGAACTGGCGACCTGGGAGCGGGCAGAAGCGAGGGCTCCCCGGACGGTATACGCCTGTCGTCGTGGCGTTCCTGCGGGGAAGCGGCAGATTCCTTGGCGATCACGAATGCGACTCGCGCTCCGCCACCCGGCAGGTTCTCCGCCCAGATCCGGCCGCCGTGTGATTCCACGATCATCCGGCAGATCGACAGGCCCATCCCGATGCCATCGGGCTTCGAGGTAACGAATGGCTCGAAGACCGACTCGAGCTGATCGGACGCGATCCCGCCGCCGGTGTCGGCGACTCCCACGATCACGCCGCCGCCTGGCTCAGCCTCGACCGACACGCGCACCTGTCGCTCCGGCGCATTCGTCGCCACGATGCTGTCGAATGCGTTGAGCACGAGGTTCACGACCACCTGCTCGATCTGGACGCGGTCACCCCACACCGATGGAACCTCTGCGCTCGCTGAATGGATCAGCTTGATGCGGCGACGTACCGCATCGCCACTCAACAGCGCGGCGATACCGGCAACGAGATCGTCGAGGCGGAATTCGGCGAGATCGGTCGGCTGCTTGCGAAGGAGTCGCCGCAAGCGGTCGATGATGGTGTTTGCACGCCGCACGTCATTGGCGACCATCTCGAGCATCCGCGTGACCTCGTGCATTTCGGGGGCGCTTCCGGCTCCGGCCGCGCCGCCCGCGAGCCACCGCTGAGCGGCCTGCACGGACAGGAGGATGGCGCCCAGCGGCTGGTTGATCTCGTGGGCGAGCGACGCTGACAGCTCGCCGACGATACCGACGCGAGCCATGTGGGACAGCTCTTCACGGCGCTGCGTCACCTCGAGCTCGGTACGACGCCTGATGATGGAGTTCGTGAGCACGAGGCAGAGGAGGTGGAGTCCGTCGACGATCCAGGCATCCCACGAGCGCTCGTGGCGCACGACGGCAACCACGAGGACGCCGACGCAGCGGCCGCCGGCCATCATCGGGAGGCCCACCACCGACTTCACCCCGCGCTCAACGTAGCCAGCTCGGTCGCCAACCAGGTCGTCGGGCATTGACGACATCGAAGAGATCTCGACTGGCTCGCCGCGCCGCAGCCTGGCCCACGTGGCGGGAAGCCCGGCAGGGCCCAGAGCTTGTGCGGGGCCGACACCGGGTGCGGCCCAGCGATGGAGGATGCGGAGCGAATCCGTCGACTCGTCCAGCATGGCCAGCATTGCCCGGTCGACCCCGACGAACTCCGCGGCTTGAGCGAGAATTTCCTCCGCGACGTCGTCGAGCTGCGCCCCGGTCGCGGCGACCAGCTTGGCGGAGAGTCGCAGCAGCAGCAGCTCCAACTGCCGCTGAGTCTCGCCCGCTTGCTCGGCTACGCGGCGCCGGCGGAACTGGCGCAGGAGCGCGACAATGAGCGTCGTCTGCACCGCGATCACGGCGAGTATGATGAGCAGTGGCCGTCGATACTGCACCCACGGGGACGCGACCTTGTCGATGACACGGCTCCCTGGTGGCAGACGCGCAGGATCGAGACCGAAACGTTGCATCGTCGGCCAGTCGAACTGGTAGGACGCGGTGCCTCGCAGGTCGATGGGAGTCGCCGACGGCGGAACGCCAGCGAGCACCGCCTGAGCCATGGTGGCGGCACGCTGCCCCCAGCACGGCGAAGTCGAGTACCGCGCCACCGACGATCCCGCGCCCCAGGTGCGTGGCCGACACGCCGTATATGGGTACGCTCGTGGCCCGGACGAGCTGTTCGAGTGCCAGCACCGTCACGAAGCGAGTGCCGTCCGCATCAGTATCCATCGACGCGAAGAGCACGACAGAGCCGCTACGAAGTGATGCGGCACGACGCAGCACGCTGGGGAAGTTCAAAGGGCTTGTGTACTCGATTTGAAGCCGACCTTCGTAGCTTCGCAGCTGTTCACGCACCAATTGCTCGATGCCGTGTTCGAAGTCACTGGTGCCAATGACCACGAGAACGTGTTTCGTCTGAGGCTCCAGTTTGACCACAGCATCCAGCGTAGCTGCCGCATCGACGCGGATGGCAACACCCGTCACGCGGCCGGATCTGAATGCCGCCAGCGAGCTCCGCCTCGTTGGAGGAGAGCAAGATGACGGGTACGTCGCCGACGAGCTCGCCGGCGGAGAGCTTCTGGACCACGCTGTGGGGAAGTCCGGCGCCGATCACGAGGTCGGGGCGCTGGACAGCGTACTTTTTCCGGATGTATTGGTAGGTCAACTGGCTCGCGGAGTTACCCTCGGCACCTGTGAGGCCCAGGTGTTCCTCGAACAGCTCGACGCGGCGGCTGCTGTCCGCCCCCAGTCGCTGGCGAATGACTTGGTCGAGGAGCGCGACAGCGGGCTGCTGGGTCGCCTCCTCGAAGAGGAGCAGGACGCGGCGGTTCGTTCGTGTCGCTTTCGCGTCCGCCGAGGTCGTCGGGTTACGCGAGGGTGCGTTTTTCGCCGCGGCCGGTGTCTGTGACAAGGCTGCCGGCGGCATTCCCATCGCCAGCAGTGCGACCAGTGCGATCACAGAGAGCATGAGGGGAACGCTCGAACCGAGGCCCGTCCCGATTGGACGCGCCTCTGGCTCGCTGATCCAGAGCCTCACGTTATGCGAGGAGGTGCGGCCGAACGAACGACCGGTTAGTGGTCGTCGTCATTGAATGCTCCTCGGGAATGGACACGTCGCGACCGAACACACGAGACCATCCTCGCCTGCCCAGTCGCAACCCGCCATTGGACCTTCGGCACGGGGGTCCCCCGTGCTCGTTACTTCGAGTTCGACCTACTTCGCGGAATAGCCCTTCCCGTCCAGACAGGTGGTGAAGCCGTCAGCGAACTTCTTCTTGCTCTGATCGGCTGCCGCCGCCGCTTGCGCCTGCGCGTCGTTCGCGGCGGCCTGATTGTTCGCCTTCTGGTTTCGGCGGCCGGCCACTCCACCCGCGGCGGCGCCGATCGCGGCCCCCTTGCCAGCGTCGCCGGCGATCGCACCGATCGCCACGCCAGCCACGGCCCCTTTCGCCGCGCCCTTGGCTGCCCCGCCCTGCGCAGGGGGCGGCGCGGTTGCTGCACCCACCGGTGCGTACGGGTCGATTCCCGTGTTCGTCTTCGCCCACACGAAGCACTCGTTCTCGTCGAAGTGCTGCTGCTCGATCGGCTGTCCGTTCTTCGGGTACACGACGACGCCAATCGCCGACCCGGACGCCTTGGGATCGAACGGAGGATAGGTCTTCGGGGGCGGCGGCGGGGGCGCACTCGCCGGTTCCGCGGCGGCGGGCTTGGCCGCTGCCGGCTTCGCAGCTGCTGCCTTCGTAGCTGCCGGCTGCGCTGCCTCGGGGCTTGCGACGGTCCCGGCGGAGACCATGGTCGCCGTGTCGCCTGCCGGCACCGTGGTCGCCGCTGGTGCGGCCGTGTCAGTGAGCGTGGCGCCGGCGGACGCGTCCGATCTCCCCTTGCACGCGGACAGCGATAGAGCCGTAAGCGCGAACGTGCACGTTACGACGACGATGTGCGCCGCACGGGGCGCGAATGGTCGGGTGCTCATGTTCCCCTTCCCTGGTGACGGAACGCCGGCCGAGGGCCAGCCATCATCAGCCTAGGAGGGCGCACGCGCGAGGGACATTGGCCGTTGGTGACACACCGGCCGGCAATGTCCGCCGCAGCATCGGTTCAGTCCGACGCTGCGCCAGCGCCAACTCCGGTCGGCTCAGTACGTGAGATGGCGCGCGAACCCGAAGGCGCGCAGACATCGACGACGCGGGAGCTGGGGAACGATCAGATACTCGCGATGCGTTCCGCTTCGTCGAGCGGTCGAGCGACGGCGTACGCCAGGCGCGGCATTCGACGTTAGGCAGGCCTCTGGGCCGCCGTGTCACGCCGCCTCGCGGTGTCGCGGGGCGTTAGGCATGGAATTCTGCCTGGAATCCCACGCAATCGCCGCGATCATCGCTGCGAGGCCGTATGTTGCACTCCGGCGCGAACGGTGTACAATTGCGTCGGTCCAGATGGTGCTGAGCTCGGTACGCACCGCGACCGTCCATTGTCGGCCGGAGAGCGATACCCCTGTGACAGTATGACCGACATTGAGCCGCTGAATCTCGTCGTCGTCGACGACGACCAAGACGTGCGTACGGCACTTGGGCGGCTCCTTCGCTCGATGGGCCACGAGGTCCACGCCTTCGCGTCGGCGGAGGACTATGAAGCTCGTCCCGCCGCGGCGGACTGCCTCATCGTCGATCTCCGCTTGCCAGGAATCAACGGCTTCGAGCTGCTGGAACGCCTTCGGCTGCGCGGCTCCTCGATTCCGGTCGTGTTCATCACGGGTGACGGAGGGCCCTCACCCAGCGACGCGATGGAGCACTCCGGCACGCCGACCCTCGCCAAGCCGTTCGATGACGCTGAGCTCATCGCGGCGATCACGGGCGCCGTGTCCGCTCGCGCGAGCGTACAATGAGTCGCGCCGACCATTCACGAGGACACCATTGAGCACGAATCGGCGAATGCCTCCGGCGACCAATCGACAGCTCGCCGTCCGCCTGGCGGTAAGCCGCGCGCTCGGTAGAACGCGAGATCTCGACGACGTCTACAGTGCCGCGCTGGATACGCTCGCCGAGTGTCTGGACGTGTCGCGGGCGTCCGTCCTGCTGTTCGATGCTGAAGGCGTCATGCAGTTCAAGGCCGACCGCGGCTTGTCGAGTGACTATCGGGCCGCTGTGCAGGGGCATTCTCCCTGGACGCCCGATTCAGTGGACCCGAAGCCACTGCTCGTCCCGGATGTCACGCGCGAACCGTCGCTCCAGGGCTATCTGCCGGTCTTCGCGAACGAACGGATCGCTGCGCTGGCCTTCATCCCCCTGGTCAGTCTCGGTCGCGTGATCGGCAAGTTCATGCTCTACTACGACACGCCGCACGTGTTCGATGACGAAGAGATCCAGCTTGCAGCCGTCATCGCCGCCGCGGTGACGTTCGCGGTGGAGCGTGGCAGGGCGGAGTACGACGTGGCTCGCCAGAACGAAGCGTCGCCGGGATTCGAGCTGAGCGCAGGCGCCATCGGCCCATGGGAATGGGAGGAGTCCTCCGGGGTCGACCACAACGAACGCAGCCGACGGCCTTCCGTCCGGAACGTTGCGCCAGGTGAGGCAGTGCAACGTCGAGAGCAGTCGCGACTGCCTGAAGATCCTCGATCTCGACGGCCGCCTGATCTACATCAACGCCTGCAGGACTCGAGCGACTGGGTGTCGAAGACCCGCGCGATCTGCTGCACCGACCACTGGTCGACCTGTGGCCGGAGAAGGAGCGCGAAGCGCTCGGGGACGCCATCGCGCGAGCCAAGACCGGCGCGATCGGCAGGTTTCAGGGATCCTGCAGAACGCCCGCCGGCATCCTGAAATGGTGGGACATGGAAATAATGCCGATCGCGGACACCAGTGGCGCCGTCGTGCAGCTCCTGGCCGTTTCGCGCGACGTGTCCGCACCGTGGCAGGCAGAAGCGTTCCAGGCCGGTCAGCATCAGGTGCTCGAGATGATCGCGACCGGCGCGCCGCTCACTCAGGTCCTGACCCTCCTCGTGCACCTCGTCGAGGATCAGTGCGACGGGACGGTGTGTTCGGTCCTGCTGCTCGACACGGACGGTGTTCATGTACGGTTGGGAGCCGCGCCGAGTCTTCCCGATGAATACGTCAGACGCATCGACGGCCAGCCAATGGGGCCGCGCGTCGGCTCGCGCGGTACCGTGATGCAGTTTGGACGACCAGTCATCGCCACCGACGTCGTCTGTGACTGCGATCCGCAATGGGACGTCCTGCGCGACGCGGCAACGACCAGTGGGCTGCGCGCCTGCTGGTCGACGCCCATCCTGTCCACACACAAGAAGGTGCTCGGCTCGTTCGCCATGCACTGCCGCACGCCGCGCGGGCCGAGCCGCGAGGAGCTCCGGCTCAGCGAGACCGCCGCGGACCTCGCCGGAGCCGCGATCGATTATCACCGATCCCAGGAGGCGCTGCGCCACAGCGAGGAACGAAACCGCGCCATTCTCCGCGCCATTCCAGACTGGATGTTCGTCATCAGCAGCGACGGCGTGTTCCTCGACTATCACGTCGAAAAGAACCCCGAAGGTCTCCTCGCGCCGCCCGAGGTTTTTCTCGGCAAATCGATGCACGAGGTCCTGCCATCGTGGCTCGCCGAGGCCCATCAGCGCGCGTTCGAGCGAGCGCTTGCCACCAACGAGCCCGAGACGACTCGAGTACAGTCTGGAGTCGGGGCACGAGCGGCGGTTCTACGAAGCGTGCATCGTTCGTTGCGACAGCGACAAGATTGCTCAGCATCGTGCGGGACATCACCGACCGCAAGCGCGCCGAGCTGGATGCGGCCGCGCACCGCCAGGAGCTGGCGCATCTGAATCGGGTGCTGATCCTGGCTGAGCAGTCGGGTGCACTCGCGCACGAGCTGAGTCAGCCGCTGGCCGCAATCCTCACCAACGCGCAGGCTGCGCGTCGTCTCCTGGATCAAAACCCGCTGGACCTGGACGAGCTGCGTGCGGCGCTGGACGACGTGATCAAGAACGACAGGAGGGCGGGCGCGGTCATCCACCGCCTGCGCGAGCTCCTGAAGAAGCGGAACACTGTCCTCCAGCCCCTCGACCTGAACGACGTGACTCGGGAGGTGCTCGACCTCACGCATAGCGACCTTCTGTTGCGGCGAATGCCAATCACCACGGCGCTGACACCAGGAATTCCCGCGGTGCTCGGCGACCGCGTTCAACTGCAACAGGTCATCCTCAATCTTGTGCTCAACGCGTGCGATGCCATGAGCGCGGTCGACCCGGCCGAGCGTGAGCTCGCCCTGACCACCATTGCCGACGGCGAGTGCGTGCAGATCGCCATTGCCGATCGCGGCGTCGGTATTCCCGATGGCCAGCTCGACTCTGTGTTTGATCCGTTCGTCACGTATCGGTCGCAGGGACTCGGCCTTGGCCTCGCGATCAGTCGGTCGATCGTTCTCGCCCACGGGGGACGAATCCGGGCCGAGAACAATGCCGACCGCGGCGCAACGTTCCGCTGCTTCCTTCCCGTTGCCAACGGCCAGGTCTGAAGGGCAATCGCCGCGACGGCGGCAGCGACTACACCGACCAGGAGCAGCGCTCGGCCGCTTCCTCGAGACGCCGAGCCCACCACTCCCATTCAGCCTGCGCCGCTTCGGTCCCGGCGGCGAGCTGCGCGCCCTTCGACCAGAGCATCGTGCGCGCGCCGTAGATCACGGCGACATCCTCGAGCCGAGCCCACAGCGCGTCATCGAGCTCTTGTCCGAGCTCGCGCTCGAGCAGCTGGCGGTAGTGCGCGATCACCGCGTCCTTGCTCCGCGCCAGCCGGCTCGCGTTGACGCCCAGGTACCAGCCAAGATCCGTCGTCGATGGCCCCGTTCCTACCATTGCCCAGTCGAACGCGGCAACGCCGCGCTCCGGGATGGGTGCGAAGTTCGCGACCTTGACGTCCCCATGGACCAACGTCTGCGGGAGGTCGGCCCATGCCTCGTGAACGATCCGCGCCGGACAGCGAAGCACCTCCGACGCACGTGCCGACACTCGCGCGAGCGCGGCGTCCCACCCGAGCCGCAGCCGTTCGCGGAGCGCGGGCGGCATGAGCGCGAGCGCCGCGGCATCGTCGAGCACAGTCGGGAGTACGAGTTCCGACGTCAATGACGCACGTCCAAGCCACGCCATCGAGAGCGCAGGCGAACGCCAGAATCGCGCGTGGAGTCGCGCCAGTGCCGCCAGAAGCTCGTCCTCGTGTGAGCGCGCGATGGGCTCGCGCACGTCGGGGAACACGTGCGCTCCGATGTCCTCCATCAGCAGGCCCGATCGGCCACCCTCGACCGCGTACGCGACGTACGGCGACACGAAGGCTTCCCACACTGCGTCGAGGGCGCGCTCGGCGAGGAGGGACCACTCGCGTCCCACGCGATCCCCGGTCCGAATCGCGGTCCACTCGCGCGCCGGATCGCAGAGCTTGAGGACGAAGCGCCGCGTCTCGCCGGAGGGGAGCACCGCGACGATTCGCCCGTGAACGGCCCCGGAGAACCCGACGGTCGAGAGAGGCTCCTCGCGCACACTAACCGCACCGAGCGTCGCCGGGTCTGTCAGGTCCGCGAGACAGTTCACACGGAGGGCCGGTGTCGGGCGCCGCATCAGATCACGGCTTCCACAAGGGAGGTGGAAAATTCCCGTAGCCCGTCGTCCACGAAAGCGGTATCTCCAGCCCCGTGCTCACGTTGAGCAACGTAACCGTTGTCCCCGCCCACCCATCGCGCGGCTCGAAGGCCGCGAAGATCCACTGCCCATCGGGCGACCACTTCACACCGGGAACGTACTTGCGCCCCGGCGGCGAGAGGGCACGCGCGCCGGTGCCGTCAGACCGAATCGTCCAGATCTGGTTATTGGCCGCCGTGTAGGCGATCAGCTCCCCACTCGGCGCCCACTGCGGGCGCTGGCCACCGGGCGCGATCTCTCGCACTGACCTGTTCGCGATCGTCAGTATCCGCACCGAATAGCCGGTCCGGTTCCCTGTCTGGTTCTCGAACGCGATTCGCGTTCCGTCCGGCGAAATCGATGGCCATTTATTCACGAGCTCGAAGCACTCGTTGCCACCCGGAGGACTGAGCCGGTCGATGACCTGCGGACTCGTTAGGTGCAGCCGATAGATGATCTGGCTGAAATTGCAGTTACCGGCTGACATGTAGACCCACTGTCCGTCCGGCGAAGCCGTGAACCCCCCGTCCATTACCGCGGGCACGGCGATGCCACCCGCGCCCGTTCCGGACGTCGATGCGAGCAGCTGCATGGACCCGTTCAGCGAGACGCGATAGAGCGCGCTTCGCAGTGCTGAAGGTGCCGAGCAGGGCGAGAAACGACTGACCATCCGGCTGCCACTCGAGACCGAAATCGCTGGCTTCGAGATCGTGCGGGATCCCGACGAACGCGCTACCGTCGAGCGGTCCCGTCACGAACTTCGCGTTCCGCCGCACCAGGATGGTCGCGGCGGGAACGACGCTGACCCACGTCGTGTCGGGAGCGACCGAGCTTCGATCGAGTCGACCAACGACGGCGGCACGAGCCGGCACACTCGTACCCACCTGGCCGCTGGCCGAAACCGTTATCCCCTGACCCACCAGCGCATAGGTCACGACCTCGGGGCGTAAGTTGAAGTACCGATCCTCCACGCGTCCACCGAGCGCGAACGTGCGCCCAACCTGGACGGTTGTATCCTCGACTGGCAGGGTCACGATCGCCGGCTGGCCGGGGAGCACCGTGTAGCGCACCGTGTCCACGAGACCCGCCTGCGGCACGGAGATCTCGACGCCCGCTGCACCAGCAAGATCACCCATGGTGATTCGTGCGGCGGCCGCGCCTTGAGCGGACGTCGTCTCGGCGAGGAATGTCTTGTCGACCTGGTTGCTCAAGTCGCCGACGAGCACGGTTTGCGTCCGGGGACCTACCGGTTCGCCCAGCGGCACTGACGAAAAGCGCACGATGGCACCCGCGAGAACGTCTCCCGCCTGATCGCGCACGACCACGCGGAGCGGCTGCGGCAGGACGGCGTCGATCGTGTCGGTGACATTCGCGCCGGCGATGACATTGATCCCAGGTTCCCTGCCGTCAGGCCCGGTGGATTCAGCGCAGCTAGCCGTCACGACAGCGAACAACGCGAGGAGCGAGACGCGAGCGCAGCGGGCGGCACACGAAGAGGGCGAGATCATTCGGCGCATCATAAACGCCGGCACACCACGTCGCCATATCCGGCTCGGCGTTAGGCACCGAGGCGTCGATTGCCTCCGTGGCGTGACCCGCGAGGTGAAGACGGAACACCGGCTCGCCGATGAGCCAGTAGCGAAAGCCCCCACCCCACAGTTAGCCGAACGTCGTATTGCTGCGCGTCCCGGTTCGCGGTCACGATTAGCCGTGATATCAGCGAAGACCGGCCGACGCGACGCGGGGTAATCGGCGAGTCTCCACACGAAAACCGAGCAGACCAGATGGCAACCACGAGCTCTGCATTGGGTTTGCGGTTCGTTCGTGCGAGCCCGTGGCTGTGCCTTGGTGGCGCGACGCTTGGCGCCGTCGGGTTGTTCGGCTGGGTAAGCGGCGTGCCTGGTCTCACGACGATCGTGCCCGGCCTGCCGCCCATGATGCCGAAAACGGCACTCGCACTCATGCTGATCGGCGGCGCCGGGGCGGCGCGCCAACCATCCGACAGCCGACCGCTGCGGAACGCGCTGTCGCTCCTGGCCACCCTCGTCGTGCTCGCGTTAGGCGCGTCGCAGCTGGCCGAGTATGCACTGGGGATCGATCTGCCGATCGATCGAGCCCTCGCACGCATTGACCTGACATTGTTCCTTGGGCGGTCGTCGCCGCCGACGACACTGGCTCTGACCTGCCTCTCCGCCGCGCTCCTCCTGTCGAACCTCGGCGCGACGGCCCGTGTGACCCTCTCGCAGTGGCTCATCCTCGGTGCTGCGCTCGTCGCGTTCACGGGCCTCACCGGAATCATCCTCGAAGCGGCGCCGCTCTACCGATTGGCGCGGACGCCCGTCATCGGCCTGAGCCTTCCTTCGGCGGTCAGCCTGCTCCTGACGTCGATGGGGCTGCTGCTCGCACGTCCCACCGATGGAGTCATGCGCGTGGCTGTCTCGCCAGGCCCCGGTGGCGTTCTGCTCAGACGCCTGGTACTGCCAGCCATCGTCGCACCGGTGCTGATCGCCTTCGTCGTCACACGAGTTTTCGCCGCTCGCGGCACCGTCGGGGTTTCTACCCCCGTGGCGATCCTCGCGGCGACGATGGCCGCGGTGAGTCTTGTTCTGCTCGTCGTCATTTCGGGGCCTCTCGACCTCGCGCATCAGGACGCGGAGGTGAGCCGCACGCACACCCGGAACCTCGTCGAGCAGGCACCCGATGGCATCTTCGTGGCCAATATCGACGGACGCTACACCGACGTGAACGACGCGGGCTGCCGCATGCTCCAGTACTCCCGCGAGGAGCTCATCGGGAAGACGATCGTCGACCTGATCCCTCCGGAAGATGTCGGGCGGCTGTGGCAATCGAGGGAGCGGCTTCTCGAGGGCACCGTGCAGGTTGACGAGTGGACGCTTCGGCGCAAGGACGGCACCTTCATCCCGGTGGAGGTGAGCGCGAGGATTCTCCCGGACGGGCGGTGGCAGGGGTTCGTTCGTGACATCGGCGAGCGCAAGCGGCTCGAGGATGCGCTTCGCCTCTCCGAGGCGATATCAACCGGGATCCTCTCGATCTCCGCTGACGCGATCATCTCCGTGGACGCGGATCAGCGCATCACGCAGTTCAACGAGGGCGCGGAGAAGATCTACGGCTACACGAAGGCGGAGGTGATCGGCGCCCCGCTCGACATGCTCGTTCCGGCGCGGTCTCGCGGCGCCCACCATCGACACGTGGCGCGCTTCGCGACGACACCAGGAATCGCCCGGACGATGGGGGTGCGCGAAGGCATCGTCGGGCTCCGCAAGAATGGCGAGGAGTTCCCCGCTGACGTAGCGATCTCGAATCTGGAGGTCGGTGGGTCGCGCGTTCTGACGGCCATCGTTCGCGATGCCACGGAGCAGAGGCGAACGGAGAACGAGCAGCGATTCCTGGCCGAGGTCGGTCCGGTGCTGGCAACGACACTGGACTACGAGGAGACGCTCTCACGTATCGCCGAAATGGCCACGCGGGGACTCGCCGACTTCTGCATCGTCGATCTCGTCGATGACAAGGGCGAGGTCCGGCGGGCGAGGGTCGTCAGCCGGGATCCCGCGAAGGTCTGGCTATGCGAAGCCCTGCAACGGCTTCCGCTCGGTCCGGGGCGGCCGCCCCTCGTCAGGTCCGTGCTCGAATCCGGGCAGCCGTTCCTCCTGCCGCGCCTAACGACGGAGGAGGTCGAACGGCTCGCTGCGACGGACGACCATCGTCGGTTAGTGATCGCGGCAGAGCTGGAGTCCGTCATGGTCATCCCCCTCATCGCGGCTGGAAGACGCCTGGGCGCAATGTCCTTTCTGTCCGCGACCCCATCCCACCTGTACGGGCCGGACGACTTGCGCATGGCGCACGAGCTCGCGCAGCGAGCAGCACTCGCCGTCGACAGCGCCCGCCTCTATCGCGCCGCGCAACGGGCGATCCAGATGAGGGACGACGTACTCGGCATCGTGGCTCACGATCTCCGAACTCCACTCTCGCTGATCCTTCTCGAAGCCCAACTCATTGAACTGAGCTCGCACGGCGCCGAGCGCCGGTCGCGGGAACGCTGCCGAGGCGATCGATCGGGCGGCGACCCGCATGAATCGCCTCATCCAGGACCTCCTGGACGTGACCAGCATCGAAGCCGGCCAGCTGACCATCGAACACAACCGCCTGGCCAGTGCACAGGTTGTGTCCGACACGGTGAAAGCCCACCGCGCGTTGACGTCCGCTGTAGCCATCGAGTTTCGGCTGGCCACGTCGCCGGAGGTTCCTGAGATCTGGGCGGATCGTGACCGGATCCTCCAGGTGTTCGACAACCTCATCGGGAATGCCGTCAAGTTCACCGCACCAGGTGGGTCCATCACTATTGGAGCGGCCCCTCGAGATGCCGGCGTGCTCTTTTGGGTTGGCGACACGGGGCCCGGGATCGCGATCGAGGACCAGGCGCACCTGTTCGATCGGTTCTGGCGCGCGCAGCACACAAAACGCGCCGGTGCGGGTTTGGGACTCGCTATCGTCAAGGGCATCGTCGAGGCCCACGGCGGTCGTGTCTGGGTCGAGAGCGCGCCAGCGCGAGGGAGCACGTTCTACTTCACGATCCCGGCAGCGCCGCCGATGGAGCTGACAACGGGGACAACGGGCGATCCGCCCGCGAGTCGCATCGGCGGTGTCCCGCAAGCGTCTGCGTGATATCCTGACAGCCGCCACAGGTCAGGTGGCAAACGCTCCTTGAATGGCGGGCAACAGGTCGTCAACCACCTTCATCTTGGAAACGAAGGCTGAGGCCCCCGCCGTCAGAACTCTAGTCCGAGTGAACGCATCGTCAGCGCCGGACACCACAACGATCTTCGCGTGTGGGATTACTCCCCTGAGGTGCCGACACGTGTCCAGTCCGTCGTGTGTCGGCATGAACAGATCGACGACGATGACGTCGGGTTGGAGTCTGCTCGCGGCGTCGAACAACGCGCCGACGTCAGTGACACAGCCCACCACGTCGCACGACGGTGCCAGCAGCCGCTCGAACGCGTTCAGGATCCCCGCGTTGTCGTCGGCCAGTAGAACGCGCAGTCGTGGGCTACTCACAAAGAATTCCGAGCACGCTCGACGATCTCGGGAGTCGCGCTGCAAGGGATTTCTTTCCCATGAACAGGTCGGGGAAAGCTGGGGCCAGCGAAGCCTGCGGGAGATCGAGTCTGCCTCGGCGCGTCTGATCACGTGTTCGGTCGCACCACACGCTGCCAACGTAGTTCCCCGCGTCAACTCGCCGCCAGCGCCTCTCTCATCTCCGACTCGCAGTCCCGGCGGATCCCCACTCACGTCGACAATCACGCCGGCGCTGAACTAGAGAGACAGGGCCACGTCGCGGTCTCGAAACTCCAGTGGGCTCGCACCGTACAGCCCGCGAATCATCCCGTGGAGTGGGGCATGCCGTGGAGTGGGGCATGGTGACACATGCGGCGAGAAACGGTGGAGCGCAGCGCCGAGTCCTGATGTCCATTCTCGCCTTTGCTTGCACCGGCGTGGCGACCGCACTGCTCGCCGGCTCGCTCGCCGCGCGCGGCGTGAACGCGGTTCTCGTCGCGCCGCCGGAGATCGACACGGCCGCCGTCGGGCGGTTCGTCAGCGCTTATTGCGCGCGCACCGGGCTGCCCGGAGCCGTCGTCGCGATCACCAGGGGCAATCGCGCGATCTATCTCGGTGGCCAGGGGACGAGCTCCGACGGCTCGCCGCTCGATGCGGACTCCCGGCTTCCGATCGCTTCGCTCAGCAAGTCCTTCACCGCGCTGGCGATCATGCAGCTCGTCGAGAGGGGAACGCTCGACCTCGACCAGCCAGTACGCCGCTTCCTCCCCGAGTTCGTCGTGGCCGATGCGCGCGGTGACCGGATCACCGTCCGTCAACTCCTCGACCACACGTCGGGGATGGCGGACACCGAGTTCCCGGAGAAGAGCATCCCGACGCCGGTATCGTTGCGAGACGCCGTCGCGCGTCTGCGCACGGCCCGCCTGGCCAGCGATCCAGGGACGTCCTTCCACTACCACAACCCGAACTACTGGGTGGCCGCGCGACTGATCGAGGTGGTCAGCGGCGAATCATTCCCCGACTATCTGCAGCGGCACGTGTTCGATCCCGCAGGGATGCACGCCAGCACCACGGCCGGCAGCCTCCCTTCCGTCGCGGACGTGGCGCACGGTCACATCCGGTTCTATGGCGCGTCGCTCGCGCTTCCCGAACCGCCATGGTACCTCGAGGGTGCCAGCGGCGTGGTGACGACCGCGCGCGATCTCGCGCGCTGGCTGATCGTCCAGAGCACCGGGGGCGTGTCGGCCGACGGTGTTCGGCTGATCTCGGCGGCAGAGCGTCGACGCGATGCACCGCAAGGACCTTGGCTGGAGTCTCGACCAACGGACGGGTGCAGCGCACCACGCGGGATGGCTGTTCACGTTCACCGCCAGGCAGGTCGTGCTGCCTAACGGCTATGCGATCGCGGTGGCGACGAACCGTGGCGTGAGCGTGGGCCCGGACGACAGCGAGGAGATCATGCGCGGGCTGATCGCCATGACGCGCGGCGAGACACCCACCGTGGGCGCGCCAGTCGGCCGGATCATTGACCTCGTGCTGCTCCTGCTCACGCTCGGCGTCGGCGCGGCGGGTATCCGGAGCGTTCGACGCTCACGCACCTGGGCGGAGCGCTGGCACCGCCACGCCACGGTTTCGGCGGTACTTGGACTCGCCGCGTGGATCGCTCCGATCGTGACGCTCGCCAGTCTGCGCCGGATCGTCATGTATGTCTTCGGCGGCAGGGACGGCACGTGGACGCAGCTCGCGTACGTCGCGCCCTCGCTGGTGGTGATGCTCGCCGTCGCGACGGCGTTCGGGGTGGTGATCGTCATCCTGCGGATCGTTCTCGTGACGCGGGACGGGACCCTCGGTCCGGGGTCCTAGCACGATCGGTCGGCGCGCACTGACCCCCTTCGGTCCCGCAGAGGGACGATAGGGTGGCGCTCTGGACCGCCACTGCGGGTGCGCTGCTCTTCGCGGCGTTAGGCGCGGGCTCCGCGGCCGGCCAACAAGGACAACAGGAGTGCTTTACTTCCGCCGGCGACGTGGGCCGGACCCGCTCGTTGCTCCGGTGCTCCCTCGAGCGTCGCTACTGAGTATTGCTCAGCGCTCGCGAACCACCTCCCAACGCCGGAAGGGCCGAATGATCAACGCAACGCCTGACCATGAGCGGCGCGCCGCCATCTCCGAGCGTCTGGCGCGGGTGCGCGGCGCCCTGACCGACGCCGAGTTCGCGCAGCTCGTCGTTGACGTCGCACGGACTGCGGAACGATTCGACGAGATCGTGGCGCAGCGCCGAGACGGGATGAGGGTGACGCATTACCGAAGGGCGCCGGAGCCCCTGAAGGACCGCAACGCGCGGGCGTAATCGCGCGGGTTGACGTGGCGTGGACGCGCGCGATGGTCAGGGGAACTCGAAGCGAAGCGGTGCACGACCGCTCGGGAGGCGCTCCGGAATGAGCCGCCGCAGGTACTGCGGGCGAGCCGCCGGGTCGAGGAGGCCTCCGCTAACAAAGTCCACCAGCGCCTCGAGCTCGGCGTCCGAGAGTGCGACCGGCACCCGCAGCCGAGGGTCGAGCCGGGCCAGCGCGGGGGCCGTCGGCCCAAGCGGCCCGCGCAGGTCCGCCGCAAGGAGATCCGGCGTATACGAGCTCGCCTGCCCTATGGGGTCCAGGTGGTACCGGATCGCGTCCTTCAGCCTGACGAACGCGCCGTTGTGCATGAACGCCGGCTGCAGCGCCACGTTCCGGAGCGGCGACGTGCGGAACGCGTACCGATCGGCCGGGTCTCCCGTCACCTGCTCGAGCCCGAAGTCCTCGTTCAGGCCCGGCCCGTCGAAGGTCACGTTCCCGACCGCCGGCGCCACCTGCGGCACCGCGGTGACGTGCTCGCGGAAGTCGCTGAACATCTCGTTGGACTGGCCCGACACGGCGTGACACTGGACACATCCGGCCCGGCCGAAGAAGAGCACGGCGCCACGCTTTTGTCCCTCACTGAGCGCATTGCGATCGCCGCGCGCGTAGCGATCGATCGGCGCGTCGGTGGTGACGAGCGTGAACTCGAACTCGGCGATCGCACGGCCGACGTGATCGAACGTGATTGGCGCGCCGGCCTTGACCTGCGGGAACGCTCGCGAGAAGAGGTCGCGGTAGTTCCGGTTGGCGTTCAGCCGGCGCAGCACCTCGTTTCGGATGTCGTCGTTGTTCCCCGGGAACGTCGAACCCCGCAACCTCCACGCGCTCGGTGGGTGGGATGAACGCCTGCGCCGCGAGCAGGTGCGGCTGGTACGACAGCGTTAGGCCCTCGGGCTGCGGGAACTGAGAATCCGGCACGGTTGTCGAACGGGTTACCGGAGCGCGCGCGGAAGCGCGAGTTCCACATCAGCGTCGGGTAGAACGCCGTGTTGATCACCATCGGCGAGCGTCGCTGATTGCGCGGGCCGGTTCGCCCCGGACCCACGATCCCGTTGTTGTCGATCCCAATAGCGATCGACTGCGTGTCACCGAAGCCGTTCGTGGGCGAGTGACAGCCTCCACACGTGTTGTCGTCGTTCAACCCGCCGATCGGGTCGAACCACAGCATGCGCCCGACCTCGGCGACCTGCTGATCGACGCGGCGACCGAGGCGCGCCTCGAGCGTGCTCGCCATACGGCCAGTGAAGCCGAGTGTGTTCAGGTACGTCTGCAGGTCAGCGTCCAATCCAGGTGCGCCCGCTACGGAGGCCGCCGGTGCCGGCACGGCAGTGATGCCATCCACCTCCGCGCGCTCGGTGCACGCGCCGATGGCAGGAAGCATTGTCGTGACTGCGAGGACCATCCACACATTCGCTTTCATGGCCGACGCCGGGTCGTGGTGGGGCGATCGTCGATTCGGCGATCGCGGTCAAGCGTTAGGTGAGCGGCAAGCGGCCGCGGTGCGGCGCCTCACTGCACCGCGGCCGACTTGTCTCAGATGGGATCGCAGAAGATGTCCAGGCCCCGGACGACGGGATTGTCGACGGGCTCGAAGGCGGGGTACGTGAATTTGCCGCGGAGGTATACCCTGACGTCCGGCGTTTTCCCCTGTCCGAGGAGATTGAAGTGATCGACGATGTCGACTACGGTCGGGGGCGTGGTCGGGCTGACTGGGTCGACCCAGATTTGGGTGCCGGCGTAGTCGAACACATACGTGGACCCGTCCGTTCCGCTCGCCGTTCCATGCGCGCTCAGGTTGAGCACGACTTTCAATTCGCCCGTCGGGGACTGCGACACGCGGGTCACCGCGTGGAGGACGCCGGTGCCCGTGACATCCGTCGGTAGGGCGCACAGGGTGGCGGAGAGCGTGAACTGGACCGGGACCGTCGAGTTGTCCACCACCGCGGGTACGGCCTGTTTCGGCACGTTAGGCGGCGCGGATGGTGGCGAGACGGGTTCGGCGCAGGCGACGAGCGTAACGGCGCCGAGGGCGAGCAGTGAGGCGCGGAGCAGCATAGAACCTCCAGGGTTCTTGCCGGCAGAGCGCCGGCGGTGAACGTGTCCGACCGAACCGCGAAGCGACCAGATCGATCTCGTGCCTCGAGCTGCAAATCGCCACCGCCAGCATGGCCGGGGCGACATCAAAGGTCCGCGACGATACGTCGCGTGACACCGAGACGTGTTTCATCGTGTTGCCTTCGGCAGGTCCCCCGTCCATGTTGTCACGGCACTGCGGTGGCGTCTCTGGTCACCGGGTAGAACGACGTAGCGAGCCAGGATGCGACATTGTGGTTTCGACGCGTTCTCACGGCGGGCGGTCTAACGGGATATGGATGGCTCGACGACACGCACCGACATCCTCGGGGAACAGCGTAGCGGTGCCTCCGAACCGCTCGACCGACTCGTGCCGATCGTGTACGCGGAGCTGCGCGCCATCGCCCATCGACAGCTTGCGATCGGTGGACGCGGCGGCACGCTCGCGACGACCGCGCTCGTCCACGAGGCGTACATCAAACTCGTCGACCAGTCGCAGGCGCAGTGGCGCGACCGTACACACTTCTTCGCCGTCGCGGCGCTCGCGATGCGGCATGTCCTGGTCGATCGAGCGAAGGCTCGCCGGAGGCTGAAGCGGGGCGGCGACCAGCACCACGTCAGTCTCGACGAGGAGAACATCGGCGCCGACGATCAACCGGATGCGCTACTGGAGCTCGACGAGGCGCTGACCAGACTCGCCGCATTCGATCCGCGCCTCGCGCGCGTGGTCGAGTACCGCTTCTTCGGCGGCCTCACCGAGCAGGAGATTGCCGAGGCAATGGGCGTCACGCTGCGCACCGTCCAGCGCGACTGGGCAAAGGCACGCGCCCTCCTGCATCGCGCGCTCGCACCGTGAGCGAGCGTCCAGGAAGTGCCGAAGGTGGCCCGTCGTCCCTCGGTGCGCTCAACGACTGGGCGCGGATCGAGCCACTCATCGACGCGGTGCTCGACGCGCCACCGGATCGGCGGGACGTGGTCGCCCGGGAACTGAGCGGCGGCGACGACGCCGTGTACGCCCGGCTGCAGGGTCTGGCCGCCGATTGTGCGAAAGACCACCGCCTTCTGGACCGACCGGCGGCCGAGCGCTTCGCGTCATTGTTCGATCCGGACCCGTTCCCCATTCCGGAGACGCACCTGACCGACCGCCTCTCGGCCGCAGTTGCGGACCGCTACCGGATCGAGCGCGAGCTCGGCTCGGGCGGTATGGCGACCGTCTACCTGGCGCAGGATCTCAAGCACGACCGCAAGGTCGCGCTCAAGGTCTTGAAACCCGAGCTGGCCGCCGTGTTAGGCGCCGAGCGGTTCGTGGTCGAGATCAAGACGACCGCGGCGCTGCAGCACCCGCAGATCCTGCCGCTCTTCGATAGTGGCACCGCCGACGGATTTCTCTATTACGTCATGCCGTTCATCGACGGCGAGACGCTGCGCGCGAAGCTCGATCGGGAGAAGCAGCTGAGCGTCGGCGAGGCCGTGAAGATCACCACCGAGGTTGCCAACGCCCTGGATTACGCCCACCGCCACGGCGTGGTCCACCGCGACATCAAGCCGGAGAACATCCTGCTCCACGAGGGCCGGCCGGTGGTGGCCGACTTCGGCATCGCGCTGGCCGTGAGCGCGGCAGCGGGCGGCAGGATGACGGAGCCGGGCCTGTCGTTAGGCACGCCGCACTACATGAGCCCCGAGCAGGCGACGGCGGAGCAAGGAGATCACCGCGCGCTCCGACATCTACTCGCTCGCGAGCGTGCTCTACGAGATGCTCACCGGCGAGCCACCCCACCACGGCGGATCGGCGCAGCAGATCATCATGAAGATCGTCACCGAGGAAGCGCAGCCGCTGACCCGGCGGCGCAAGTCGGTGCCGACGAATGTCGAGGCCGCGGTGGCACAGGCACTCGAAAAGCTTCCCGCCGACCGGTTCGAGACCGCAGCGAAGTTCGCGGAAGCGCTGAGAGATCCACATTTCACGACGCGTACCGACTCAGCCACGTGCCGTTAGGCAGGGCGCAGCACGCACGCCGCCCGTCGCGCGGTGGCTCGTTGGACTTGGACTCCTCGCGGCAGGGCGCCGTTGGCTGGGTGCTCCACCCACGCGGGGCCAGCCTGCCAGCCCCGGTGACGCACCTCACGATTCCGGTCCCGGGCGGCCTCGATGGAGAGGGCATCTTCCCGATGCTCGCCGTCTCGCCAGATGGCCGCTCCGTTGTCTACTTCCAGGGTGGCACCCTGTACAGGCAACGATTGGAGCGCGATGCACCCGAATCGCTCGCCACCTTCGCGATGGGCTGCTGCCCGCAGTTCGCGGAGGGCGGACGGTCGGTGCTGGTCGGTAACGCCACTCGCTTCGGGGGTGAATTGCGAATGGTGGCACTCTCCGGCGGACCGATCGTGAATGTCGCATCTCGACCGCTCGGAGAGGACATCATCAGCTCGGAATGGTTGCGCCCAGGCGTCTTCCGCCGCCACGCCGGCGACACCGCGTGGAAGCTCATCACGAAGCCGGACTCCGGAGGCGCGGTGGCCGCGTACATGTGGCCGCAGCTCCTCGAAGGTGGCCAGTCCGTGCTCTACACGATCATGGGGCCGAGCGGGATGTGGCACGACTCCAGGATCGTGCTCGAGGACCTAACGAGCGGCGAGCGCACGACCGTCGCGAGCGAGGGCACGTATGGCCGATACGTTCCGACGGGTCACGTGGTCTACATCCGCGACGATGGCACGGTGGAGGCGGTCCCATTCGACCTCCGTCGGCGGCGCGTGACCGGACGTGCATTCACGGTCGTCGAAGGCGTTCAGACCGGGTATTGGGGAGGCGCCGGCTCGTTCGCCATCTCCGACTCCGGGACATTCGCGTACGTCCGCGGATCGAACTGGCAACTGCATCAGCTGACGTGGGTCGACCGGCAGGGGAAGGTGGTGGGCCATGTCGGCGAACCGATCACCGCGGAGGGCGTGAGACTCTCACCCGACGAACGCTACGTCGTGACGTACGTGGCGTCGCCCAACGCGGATATCGCGCGGTTCGATGTCGCGACGGGCGAGCAACGCCGCCTGACGTTCGATCCGAAGACCGAGGACATTCCAGTGTGGTCCCGCGACGGGCGGCGCGTGGCGTACCGGCTCATCATGGGGGCGAACGACAACCGTATCGTGATGCGGGCGGCTGACGGACAGGGCGCGGTCGAGCACGTTGTATGCCCCACACCATGGCGGGACGGTCCTTCCGCTCGACTTTACCCCGGACGACTCGGCGCTCGCACTCGAGGACGATGGATTGCTCATACTCCACCTCGCGAGCCAGCGCGTGGACACGGTGAGCCGGAGCCGGAAGAGACAGGCTCAGTTCTCTCCCGATGGGCGTTGGCTGGCGTACACGGCGGAGGATACCGGACGGGAAGAAGTGTACGTCATCGCCTATCCGGCCCTCACCGGCAAGCAGCAGATCTCGACGACGGGCGGCCGGACTCCGGTGTGGTCGGCGCGAAGCGGAGAGCTGTTCTTTCTGAAGAACGACACCGTGATGGCGACGTCGGTGTCCACGCAGCCCAGCCTGGAGTGGACGACGCCACGAGCGCTGTTCGCACGACCAGATCTGGCGGCACTCGATTATGGGTTCTCCGTATCGGCCGACGGGCGTCGGTTTCTGTACCCCGCCCGAAACCCCGACGCAGCGCCTCGGGAGATACACGTCGTCCTGAACTGGTTCGAGGAGCTGAAGGCCAGGGGCGCTCCGTGACGGCGACCGTCAGGGCCGACGCGACCTGTACTCGTTAGGCTGCGTCCGAACACGGCCCCGCCGAGAACCGCGACCGCGCGATTCGTCCGGACCAGATCGGCCAGGGGTCGCGACGTGTTCGCTCGACCTGGCATGCCAACATTGGCCTCGCCGCGCCACGCCAAGCTACGGACGATTCATGACGTCAGGCCACGGCACCGTGCGCCGAGCGTCGCCGGGCAGCCCATAGTGCGCATTCGGCCGGAGTTTCCTAAGTTCTCACAACGGAGGGCCGGCGCTCGTTGAGCGGCGACGGCCCCGCCGCACCCCTCGAAGATCCTCGTTCGGCACGCACACGAAAGCTCTACGCGGGCGACGGCCGAGAGTCCACCGCAGGCCTGAGAACACGGGCGAAGCGCGACTCGCCACGCAGCGGATCGAACACCGGTCGGACCGCGATCCACGGCAGGTCGGTGGCGCGCACCCGCCGCGCGGCGTCGAGTGCGTCGAGCGCCCGCTCGTGCTCGCCCAAAGCCGTGTGGACCTGCGCCAAAAGCACCGGCGAAACGTAGCCGCCCCTCGCGCGCTGCTCGAGCGACGCGAGAGCCTCGCGCGCCCGGCGCTCGTCCAGCCGGACGAGCGTGACTCCCGAGGCGGCGGTGACCTCTGCGCTCTCCCCCATCAGCCCAGCGGCGTCGCGCAGGTGCGCCAGCGCGGCGGCGTCGTCCCCAACCTCCCGGCGCGCGCAGCCGAGGAAGTAATGCGCCATGCCGAACCGCGGGTTGCCCTCGATGATCGCGCCGAGCCTCGCAATCGCCTCATGGAAGTCGCGCTCGTAATAGCGCATGACTCCCTCACTCAGCGCCACCACAGGTGACAGCGGGTCCAGCTCTCGCGCGCGGGCGAGCTGCTCCCGGCCCTCGCTAAAGCGGCCGAGTGGCACGAGGAAGTTGGTCGCGTACCATTGCGCCGGCGTCGGCATCTGCCGGTTCGACTCGATCGCCGCGCGAAAGTCGGCTTCCGCCTCGGGCCACTTCCAGTCGAAGAGTGCCAGCACGCAGGCACGGGCAGAGAGCGCACCCTCGTGCCGCGGGTCGCGCGCCAGAGCGCGCTCAGCCGCCTGGCGCGCGGATGGCATCTCGACGTCAGGCGCCGCAACCCCGTAAATAGCCCTCGTCACATGCAACTCGGCGAGCGCCGCGAGGGCCGGGACGAACCCGGAGTCGAGTTCGAGCGCTTCCTGCAGGAGAGTGAGGCTGCGGCCGAGGCCAGCACTCGTGCGCCGATTCCACTCGTATCGCGCCTCGAGGTAGCGCTCGTAGGCAGCCACGTTATTCGTGCGCGACTCGACCAGCGGCGCTTCCGGCGTGAGCAACTGCACCCTGAGCGCGTCGACGATCGAGCGCGCGATCTCGTCCTGCACGTCGAATACGTCGGTCAACGCGCGGTCATACCGCTCCGTCCAGCGCTCGAAGCCGGTCGCTACGTCGATGAGCTGCACGGTGATCCGCAGTCGATTCCCTGAGCGCCGCAGGCTCCCTTCCAAGACAGTGCCGACCTGGAGCTGGCGGCCAATGGCGCGGACGTCCTCCGTGCGGCCCTTGAACGCGAACGCCAATGTGCGCGCCACGACCCGCAGGCCATCGAGCTTCGCCAGCGCGTGGATCAGCTCCTCGGTGATCCCGTCGCTCAGGAACTCGTTCTCCGCGTCGGCATTGTGATTGGCGAGCGGCAGCACCGCGATGGAAGGGGTGGATGCCGGGCGCGGTGCCCCGACACGCACAGTCCTCGACGGGCGCTCACCGTCGCCTAACGCTCGCAGGAACTCCTCGACCGAGGAGTAGCGTGCGTCCGGGTCCCGCGAGAGGGCGCGGGCGATCGCCTCCTCGACGTGCCCTGGGATGGCGATCTCTCCCGACGATGAGAGCCGCGGGGCGGGTTCGCTCATCTTGCGCATCAGCGTGGCCATCGCCGTGCCGCCGCTGAACGGCGGCGTCCCGGCCAGCATCTCGTAGAGCACGCAGGCGAGACTGTAGATGTCGCTCCGGAAGTCGGTAACGCGCTCGCCTAACGCCTGCTCGGGGCTGATGTAATGTGGGGTGCCCAGGCCAAACCCCGTCTGCGTCAGCCGCTCGGTATCGGCCGCGTCCAGGGCAGAGGCGATGCCGAAGTCGGCAACCATGGCGTGCCCCGACGAGAAGAGAACGTTTTCCGGTTTCACGTCCCAATGGACGATCCCCCGTCCATGCGCGAATGCGAGCGCGTCACCGATCTCCGTGGTAATGCGCAGCGCCTCCTCGAGCTCCAACATGCCGTCGCGCCGGAGGCGGCTCCGCAGGGTGTCGCCCTCGATGTACGGCATGACGTAGAAGATCACCCCGTCGGCGTTCCCGGAGTCGTAGACCGGAAGGATGTTCGGGTGCTGGAGCTGGGCGGCGATCCGGATCTCACGCAGGAAGCGCTCGGCGCCGACATCGGTCGCGGTCTCGGGCCTGAGGAACTTGACCGCGACCGCGCGAGCGTGCTTCACATCCGAGGCTCGGTAGACGTACGCCATCCCGCCGCTGCCGATGGCACGCTCGATCACGTAGTGCGTGCCGAACGCCGCGCCGAAGCGGTCGAGGAAATCAGCGATCCACGGATCGGTCATGGCATGTCATCATACGGGCGCTCTCGGGCTCGAGCCAGCGCGATCGGCCGGTGTCGACTGTGCCCGCGCGCAGCACAACGAGCCACTTGACCACCCTTCCCCAGAACGCTACGGTGCCCGCTAGCTACGCGTAGGAGGCCCCAACCGAATGCAGTGCCCTCGCTGCCAGCAAGCCAACGAAGCCGGCGCCAAGTTCTGCGAGCAATGCGCCGCGCCACTCTCGCGGGCGTGCGGGCGGTGCGGGCATCCGCTCTCGGCGACGTCCAAGTTCTGTCCCGAATGCGCTCACCCCACGAGCCTGGCGCCAGCCGGCCCGCCAGCCCGACGCTTCGCCGCTCCCGAGGACTACACGCCCAGGCATCTGGCCGAGCGGATCCTCCGCTCCAGAGACGCGCTGACGGGCGAGCGCAAGCAAGTGACGGTGCTGTTCGCCGACCTCAAGGGCTCGATGGAGCTGCTGGCCGATCGCGATCCGGAGGAGGCCCGCGCGCTTCTCGATCCGGTGCTCGAGCGGATGATGGACGCCGTACACCGCTACGAGGGCACGGTGAACCAGGTCATGGGCGACGGCATCATGGCGCTGTTCGGCGCGCCGCTCGCCCACGAGGATCACGCCGTGCGCGCGTGCTACGCCGCGCTCGATCTGCAGGCGGCGATGCGCCGCTACGCCGAGGATGCGCGCCGGGACTTCGGCGTCGAGCCGCGAGTGCGCATCGGCTTGAACTCCGGCGAGGTGGTCGTGCGCGCCATCGGCAGCGACCTGCACATGGACTACTCCGCGATCGGCCAGACCACGCATCTGGCCGCCCGGATGGAACAGCTCGCCGCGCCGGGTAGCATCCGGGTCACCGCCGACACGCTGCGGCTGGCCGAGGGGTACGTGGAGGCGAAGTCCCTCGGCCCCGTGCCGGTCAAGGGGCTCGAGACGCCGATCGAGGTCTACGACCTCGTCGGCGCCGACCCGCAGGGCTCCCGCCTGCACGCGTCCGTCGGCTCGCGGACTGACGCGATTCGTCGGGCGCGATCGGGAGCTCGACGCCCTCGCCGACGGGCTCGCGCGCGCCGCAGCCGGGCACGGCCAGGTCGTGGCCGTCGTCGGCGAGCCCGGTGTCGGCAAGTCGCGCCTGGTCTGGGAGGTGAGCCACTCGTCCCGCGCCGACGGCTGGCGGGTTCTCCACGCGCGCTCGGTCTCCTACGGCAAGGCCATGCCGTACCTGCCGATCATCGACCTGCTCAAGGGCTACTTTCAGATCGAGGAGCGCGACGACGCGCGCGCGATTCGCGAGAAGGTCACGGGCCGGCTGCTGACGCTCGACCGCGCGATGGAGCCGGCATTGTCGCCGATCCTGGCTCTGCTGGACGCCTCGCCGGACGACGCCGAGTGGCAGAACCTGGATCCGCCGCAGCGGCGCCGGCGCACCCTGGAGGCGGTCAAGCGCCTCCTGCTGCGCGAGAGCCATGTGCAGCCGCTCCTGCTGGTGTTCGAGGACCTCCACTGGATCGACAACGAGACGCAGGCCTTCCTCGACGGCCTCGTGGACAGCGCACCCACCGCGCGCGTGCTGCTGCTCGTCGACGTACCGACCCGAATACCAGCACGGGTGGGGGAGCAAGACGTACTACACGCAGCTGCGGCTGGACCCGTTGCCTCCGGACAGTGCCGAGCGAGCTGCTCGGCGCCGTGCTCGGGAGCGACGCGGGCGTGCGGTCGCTCGCCCCGCTGCTCATCGCCCGCACCCAGGGCAATCCCTTCTTCCTCGAGGAAAGCCTTCGCGCGCTCGTGGAGACCGGCGTGCTCGCCGGTGAACGCGGCGCGTACCGCCTAACGAGGGCGGTGGGCGCCGTGGCGGTGCCCGCGACCGTCCAGGCGGTCCTGGCGGCGCGGATCGACCGGCTCCCGCCGGAGCAGAAGGCGCTGCTACAGATGGCGTCCGTGATCGGGAGGGACGTGCCGTTCGCGCTCCTGCGGGCGATCGCAGACCACGACGAGTACGATCTGCGCGGCGCCCTGGCCGATCTCCAGGCCGCCGAGTTCCTCTACGAGGCGCGGCTCTTTCCCGATCTCGAGTACACGTTCAAGCACGCGCTGACCCACGAGGTGGCGTACGCCAGCCTCCTCCACGAGCGGCGCCGGACCCTGCACGGCCGCCTCGTCGCCGCGATCGAGGAGCTCTATGCCGACCGTCTGGCCGAGCAGATCGACAGCCTCGCGCACCATGCGTTCCGCGGAGGGGTGTGGGACAAGGCCGTGTCCTACCTGCGCGAGGCCGGCGCCCGCGCGCTGGGCCGCTCGGCGAACCGCGAGGCGGCGGCGTACTTCGAGCAGGCGGTCGCCGCGGTCGAGCGCTTGCCCCGGGACGCGGACGCGATCCGGACCTCCATCGACCTGCGCGTGCAACTGCGGACGTCACTGTATCCACTCGGCGAGGACGATGATCGGATCATCGAGCACCTGCGCGTCGGCGAGCGACTGGCCGCCGAGCTCGGCGACAACCGCCTGCGGTCCCGGATGATCGCGTTCCAGGCGCACATCGCGTGGTCGACGAGCGACCCGATGCGCGCGATCGCGCTGTCCGAGCAAGCGCTCGCCCACGCGGAAGGCGAGTCGGACCTCGGGTTGACGGTGCTGGCGTCGTTCTTCCTCGGGCAGGCATGCCACTCCCACGGCGACTACCAGCGCGGCATCGCGGTGCTCACTGCCAATATCGATCGCCTGTCCCCCGACATGCTCGGCGAGCGATTCGGAATGGGACTGCCGGCGTCGGTGGTCACGCGGGTGTGGCTCGCGTTCTGCCTCGCCTACGTCGGGCGCTTCGGCGAGGCTCGCGCGCGCGCCGACGAGGCGGGGCAGATCACCCGGGCACTGGGGCCGCGGCCGTACACCGATTTTCATTCGCTGGTGGCCGCGGGGCTTGTCTCCTCCATGCAGGGCGATCCCGCGTCCGCGATCCCGAGCCTGGAGGGCGCGCTCGAGGTGGCGCGCCACGGCAATCTCAACCTCATGGTCAGTGCCGCGCTCGGCTGGCTCGCCCACGGCTACCTGGTCGGCGGGCGCCCGTCGGACGCCGTCGTCGCGCTGGAGGAGTCGTTGTCCCAGAAGGCCGAACTCAGGTTCGGCGCGTTTCACCACCACAGCCTGGCCCTGCTCGCCGAGGCCCAGCTCCAGGTGGGGAACGTGATCGAGGCGGAACGCCTGGCCGGGCAGGCGGTAGAGGGGTGCCGGCGCCAGCACCAGCGCGGGTGGGAGGCCGACAGCCTGCGCGTGCTCGCCGAGACCGCCGCGCATCCGAACCGCCTCGCGCCCGAAAAGGCTGCCGCCGGCTACCGAGACGCCTTGGCCCTCGCCAGTGAGCTCGGCATGCGGCCGCTCGTCGCGCACTGCCGGCTCGGCCTGGGCAACCTCTGCCGCCTAACGGGCGACCGCAGTCAGGCCCGCGAGCACCTCGCGGCGGCGAGCGAGATGTACGACGAGATGGACATGCCGTCGTGGCGAGGCCAGGTCGCGGTGGCCCTGCGGGACGTCACGTGATGGGTCGGGAGGCTCAGAGGAACTCGAAGAACTCGGCGCGCTCCCAGTCCGACACCGAGTCACCGAAGGCGCTCGAGTCATAGTCGGCAACGGCTGCCCGGGCCTTCGCGACCTCGTGGCGCTTGACCGCCAGGAAGAGCTTGACGAACTCCTCGCCTAACGCGGCGCGCAGCGCTCCGTCGGCCTCGAACGCGTCGAGCGCGTCCTCGAGGCGCCGCGGCAGCGCGGTGACCCCGGGCAGGTCCCAGGCGATACCCCGCGCCTCGGTGGTCGGCTCGATCTTGTTCGCCAGCCCGTCGATGCCCGCCGCCAGCACGCCCGCCATCACCAGGTAGGGGTTGGCGCTGCCGCATGGGATTCGGTTCTCGATGTGCGCGTTGCCGTTGTCGAGGTCCTTGATCCGGAACGCCGCGCTCCGGTTCTCCACGCCCCAGGTGATATTCGTCGGCGCCATCGAGTAGACCTTGTAGCGCTTGCCGCAGTTCACCGTGGGCGCGGCCAGCGCGGTCAGCGCCGTCGCGTGGGCCATCTGGCCACCCAGCCACCATCGGGCGACGTCGGTCAGCGTGCCGGACCGTCCGGCAAAGGCGTTGCGCCCCCGCTTCACGTCGAGCAGGCTCTGATGGTAGTGGCAGCCGTTGGCCGACTGGTCGGCATAGGGCTTCGTCATGAACGACGCCATGTAGCCCTGGCGCTGGGCGATCTCTTTCACGCCGGTCTTGAAGGTAAAGGCGTGGTCCGCGGCGTCGATGCCGATCGCCGGCGCGAAGTTGATCTCGAACTGTCCGCGGCCGGACTCGGCGTTGGCGGTGATGACGTCCACGCCCGATTGCGATCATCCCGCGCACGACCTCGAACACGAACGCCTCGTCGAAGGCGTTGCGGATGGTGGAGAACATCTGCACCCCCGGAAAGACCGGCTGCCGGGTGGCGCGGTCGACCAGGTAGAACTCGTACTCGAAGCCGGAGAGGAGGCGATAGCCCATGGCCTCGAGCTGCTCGAGGAGGGCGCGCGCCACCGCGCGGGGCGCGGCCATCGCCGGCCGGCCGTCCAAGTGATACGGCTCGCACAGCAGCCGCGCCGTCCTGTCGGCCCACGGCAGCACGCGATAGGTGCTGAGGTCGGGACGGATCCTGGCGTCGGCGTAGCCGACTTCCTCGAGGTACCCAGTCCCGGTGGGGATGCCGAACTGCGCGTCGACGCCGAGCAGCCCGAGCACGAAGTTGAGACCGGACTCCGCGAAGTGCCGCACGTGGCGGGCGGGGACGATCTTCGACCGGGCGATCCCGTGCGTGTCGGACTGCTCGAAGCGGACGAAGTCGACCTTGTCGGCCGCGATGCGGCGCTCGAGGGCGTCCAGGGGATCGGCAGCGCGCCGGCGGCGAACGGGCATGGGGCCTCCTATCACCAGGGCTGCCGGGTACTGTGGGCACCCGGCCGGGGCAAGTCAAGGCGAGGAACAGCGGCGGGCTCACGCTGCCACGGCGATCAAAGCGAAGACCCGCGTAGGCGGCTACTTGGTCGACCCTTTCTCCGCGCCGTGCAACGGGGACACAGCGGGAAAGTTACCTAACGAGACCTGCCCCAGATGGAAGATGAAGCAGGACGCCACCGATCAGCTGTTCCGGGGCGAGCCGTTCCGGATCGTGATGCGGAAGGCGCTCGCCACTTAGCAGCTGCGGCCGCCGGATCGCGGGGCGTCCCGCTCCCAGGCGGCTCCGGTTCGCCAGTGGGGAACGGGAACATTCAGGTGCGTCCGTAGCACTGTGTCTCGCGGGAGCGCGTGAGGAGGTTCGCGCCCCTGCCACCGCGCTGCCAACGAACCGGCGCCACGTTGGCGCCGCCGGAGTGCACGCGGGTCGCCGGCCGCGCCTGTTGTACCGTAGTCGCCGCGGCCAATGGCAGCGCGCTAGGCAGGCCGACCGGCCGGGCCGCCGGGCGGGTCAGAGGGGGATCAGCGTCACGGGCTCGACGTCGAACACGATTGTGCCGTCCGGCCAGATCCGTCACACCGAAAGCGATGGCCGCGTTAGGGTTGCCGGAGTTGTGACGGATGTCACGGATAGAATACCGGGAGAACGGCCCCGGTCACCTCCGGCTTCTTTCGCTTTGTTCGCATCCCGTAGACCTCGGTGATAACCCCGGAGACGGTGGACAATAAACCGCATTGGAGTCGTGGGAATAGTCGCGCTGCTGCTAACCGGCTGCGCCACTGGAATCATCGGACGAACACAGCAAGTGGCGCTCGTCTCGGCGCGGCTTGTCGTCCCTCCATGATGCGTATCGGCCAAACGCCGCCTCGAAGTCCTTCATGTGGAACGGTGGCTCGATGTCGTACCTGTCTGGTAGCGCAAGCCATTTCGGATCAAACTTCAGCACTTCTCGACGTTGGCCACGAACGCCGGGACGTATAACGCGCGCGGGCTGGCCACCTTGAACAATGCAAGCTGTGTTTGCGCGTGACAGCCTCACATGTAGCTCGCTTGACAGCGGGCCACTCTGCTCGCGAGGCGAATGCCGCCGACGCGACACGCTTGAGGTCGGATCACGACTCGGCCTGTCGCTCGTTGAGGGACGCGTCGGCGGCGCTGAACGCGGCATCAGCGTTTCGACTTTGCGACGCAGTCGAGCTCGGCGTGCGCAATGGGCGAATTGAACGATCGCGAAGAATCCAGCTTGACCGGGTGGGGCCGTTCCATTAGCGTAGCGTGCCATTTGTTTACTGCTTGCACCGACGTTGGTGTGATTAGCAACGGTGTCGCCGCCACTGGTTCTGTCCTCCACAGGTACGCTGATGCCTGTATCGAGGTACTATAGCCGCGTGGCGCGCCGGGTAAGCCGACTCACGCGCCCTTTCCGCATTTCTCACTAAGGCGACTTAGGGCGACCGCGGTTGGGGAGTCCTCCCCCGTGATACGCCGAGCGATGTCAGGCTCCGCAGTTCGGCAACGCCGCGCCTCTGCACGGGCGACGGCGCTGTCATTGTTCGGTGATCGATCGCATAAGGCGGTGACGGACGCCTAACGCCGCCGCGCGGGCCCTAGTTCGGCCCCTAGTTCGGCCCCTAGTTCGGCGCCGCCGCTGGCGCCACGGCGCGGTACCGCGCGGGCTTTCGCACCACCGTTGGAGGATGAGAAGAATGATTGTCATGAGAAGGACTTCCGTGCTCGGCTCGTTCCTGGCCATTCTCCCTCGCCGTGACCGGCTGTCAAGACGCTACGACCGCGCCCGCGACCGCACGTGTCGCGCCGCAAACTGCCCGCGCGGTGAAGTCGATGTCGAGTGGCCTTTTTCTCGACCGTGCGCGCTGCGATTGCCGGCGGCGGCCCAGCTGGCCGATTTGGGCTTCTCGGGCGCGGGCGCGCGGCGCTTGATCGATCCGAACGACTACGAGTGTCCCGCGACGCCGTCGCCCCTCAACGCCTGGTTCATCGACAAGTTGACGCAGGTCGCCACGCAGGAACCCGATGTCTTCGACGCCTTGTTCTTCTACGCCATGCCCGACGTCCCGTGGCTCGAGGCGCTGCTCTTCGAGACCGAGGACACGCCCCAGTACTTCGGGTACAACGGCGAGTACACCAAGGTCCTGCTCAAGACCGAGAGGGATGTGAAGCGCTTCTGGGACATTCCCTCAGCGGACATCCAGATGATCGGTTTCCACGGCACCGTACTGCTGGACGCCGAGCGCGTCGCCGCGACGTACGTCGCCGCGTTCGAGGGGCCCAACGGACCCGTATCGCCCGAAGAAGGCGCGGAAGTGGCGGCCATCGTCAGGCGACGTGGTGCGCCGATCGCGGACGTTGAACGGTGGCAACCACCCAGTCTTCAGCTTCAACGCCTTCGCGATTCCAATGTTGGACGAGTCGATCCCCGCCAAGATCCTCATGGGCGATGGGATTCTGGCTGGCTACGATGCGATCGGTTTCGGCGACGTGGCGCCGCAGGCCGTCTACGCGCACGAGTTCGGACACCAGATCCAGTTCGCGAACGAGTATTTCGGTGACCCGTATGCGACGTCGGGTAGCTTTGCCGAGCGCACTCGGTACACCGAGCTCATGGCCGACGCGATGTCCGCTTACTACCTCACACACAAGCGCGGGGCGGCGCTGAACCAGAAGCGCGTCGAGCAATTTCTTCAGGTCTTCTTTCAGATCGGGGACTGCGCGTTTGCCGACCCCGGTCACCACGGTACTCCGAACCAGCGGATGGCTGCGGCGCAGTTCGGGTTCGACCTCGCCGACCAGGCCCAGAAGCAGGGACACATCCTCACGGCCGAGCAATTCCATGCGCTCTTCGTGGCGGCGTACCCGAAGCTGATCGCTGCCGACCGGCGGTGAACGGTCCCGATGGCCAGCCCCGACCGGTAGACTAGACGCTACCGGGCAGGGCTTGGCCTCATCGAATGGGAAATGCTGTCCCCGCCTAACGAATGCTGGCTGGAACGGCCGGCGCTCTCGCCCAACGGACCCGAGGAACGCCCGCAAGGTCCGCGTGATCGAAGCGGCGCCAGATGTCGCGGGTGAAGGCGTCGAGCCGAGCGCGGTCCATCGTCGCCACCATGTCGCACCACACGTTCACGACGATCCGCGGCGCCGGGACTCGACATCGTGAACGCCTCCATGATTGCGATGCGGACGCCGTCGCGTATTTCACAGCATTGCACACCTCATGTACGTTCGCGGTCGCGATTTTTCACTATGAGCCAAGAAAGGTACGGTTGCGGAAACGGGCCTCCTAACCCGGGAGGCCCGTTTTCAAACCAGAATGTTGCCATTGATGTTGCCATTACGCGGCCGCGCGTACGAGCGACCGGTCCACGTAAGTCGTTGTCGCACAAAGAGGCGCCGGCCGGAATCGAACCGGCGAATAGCGGTTTTGCAGACCGCTGCCTTACCACTTGGCTACGGCGCCGTAAGGACTCTCAAGCTATTGGCCCGCTTGCTTGTTCTCAAGCCACGCCGTTGCGCCTCGTCAATTCTTCACGACGACGCTCGCCGTCCCGCTCTTCCCCTCGCTCGTCGCCGTGACCGTCGTCTCGCCCTCTCTCTGCGCCGTCACTATACCGCTCTGGGTCACCGTCGCGATCTGTATGTTCGAGCTCGACCACGCCACCGTTCGCCCCGTGAGAGCATTCCCGAGCGCGTCCCGGAGCGTCGCCGTGAGCGTGCCCGTACGCTGATTGTCCCTGTCACGAAGGTTGAGCGGCGACGGCGTCACCGTCACCGTCGCCACCGGCGCCGGCACCACCGTGACCGTCGCCGTTCCGCTCTTCCCCCCTGACGCTGCCGTGATCGTCGCGCTCCCGGGCAGGAGACCCGTGACCACGCCGGCCTGGGTTACCGACGCGGTAAGCGGCTTGTCGCTCGACCACGCGACGGCCTGTTCGGCCATCACGCTGCCGTTCACGTCGCGCACCGTCGCTGTCAGCGTGGTCGTCGCCGCCACACTCACGCTCGCCGTCGGCGGCGTGACGGTGACGCTCCCCACGGCCGGCGGTGCGACCGTGACAGTCACCGTTCCCGTTCTCCCCTCGCTCGTCGCGGTGACCGTCGTGTTCCCGGCACCGACGGCCGTGATGAGGCCTGCTTGCGTGACGGTCGCGATGTTGGTGTTCGCGGAGCTCCACACCACGGCGCGGCCGGTGAGCGCGTTGCCCTGCGCGTCGCGTGGGGTGGCCGAGACCTGCTGGGTGCCGCCGATCGTCAGGTTGGCGGTGGTTGGAGCCACGACCACCGTGGCCACAGGCACCGCGGTCACGGTCACCGTCGCGGTGCCTGTCTTTCCTTCGCTCGTCGCGGTGATGGTCGTGCTGCCGGGCGCGACGGCGGTCACCGTCCCGTTAGGCGCCACCGTCGCGATGCCGGTGTTGCCCGAGGTCCACGTCACGGCGCGACCCGTGAGCACGGTGTTCCCCGCATCGCGAGTCGTCGCGGTGAGCGTCCCCGTCTGCCCTACCTGAAGTGGCAGTGTCGACGGAGCCACTGTCACCGTCGCCACAGCGGCTGGAGGCGGCGCCGTGACGGTGACGGTCGCGGTGCCAGTCTTTCCCTCGCTGGTCGCCGTGATCGTCGCCGATACCGACGCCGACCGCGGTCACGGTCCCGTTAGGCGCCACCGTGGCGATCGCGGTGTTGCTCGAGCTCCAGGTAACCGCGCGACCGGTCAACACGTTGTTCGCCGCGTCACGGGTCGTCGCCGTCAGCGTTCCGGTCTGACCGGTCTGCAGCGGCAGCGTCGTCGGTGCGACGGTCACCGTCGCCACCGCGGCCGGGGGCGGGGCGGTCACCGTCACGGTTGCGGTCCCGGTCTTCCCTTCGCTCGTGGCGGTGATCGTCGCCGTCCCAACAGCCACCGCGGTCACGGTCCCGTTAGGCGCGACGGTCGCGACGGCAGTGTTGCTCGATGTCCACGAGACGGCGCGGTCGGTCAGCACGTTGTTCCCGGCATCGCGCACGGTCGCGGTCAGGTTTCCGGTCTGCCCCGTCTGTAACGGGAGCGTTCCTGGTGCGACTGTCACCGTCGCGACCGGCACCGCGGTCACCGTGATCGTCGCCGTTCCGCTCTTGCCCTCGCTCGTCGCGGTGATCGTCGCCGTGCCGGGCGCGACACCGGTGACGACGCCCGCGTTGGACACCGTGGCGACGCCCGTGTTGCTGCTCGACCACGTCACCGCACGCCCGGTGAGCGTCGCGCCGTTGGCGTCGAGCGTCTGGGCCTGCAGCGTCGTCGTCTGACCCACGGTCACGCTCGCGGTCGGCGGCGTCACGTTCACGCTCGCCACCGGCGCCGGCGTCACGGTCACGGTCGCGGTGCCGTTCGTTCCCTCGCTCGACGCCGTGATCGTCACGGTGCCGGCCTTGAGACCGCTCACACGTCCGGTGCTCGAGACCACGGCGATGGCCTCGTCACTCGAGCTCCACCCGACGAGCCGCCCCTGCAACTCGGCCCCGCCCGCGTCGCGGACACTGGCCGAGAGTTGGGTGGCGCCGCCCACGGGCACGGTCGACGTCGGCGGGGTCACGACGACGCTCCCGACCGGCACCTGCCTAACGGTGACGGTCGCCGTGCCACCACGCCTTCGATGTTCGCGAAGATGATCGCGGTACCGGGCGCGAGGGCGGACACCGCCCCGCTCTGCGAGACCGTCGCGACGCTGGGCGCGCCGCTGGACCACGTCACCGTGCGCCCGCCAAGGTCCTGGCCGTTCGCTGCCTTGGCGGTCGCGGCGAGCTGCACGCCCTGACCGACGACCACGTTAGGCGCGTTCGGCGTCACGGTCACACTGGCGACCGGGATCGGCGTCACGGTCACGGTCGCCGTGCCGGTCTTGCCTTCACTCGTGGCGGTGATGGTCGTCGAACCGGGTGCGACTCCGGTGACGAGTCCGCTGGCCGATACCGTCGCGATGGCCGTGTTGCCGCTGGTAAACGAAACGGGTCGGCCCGCCAGCACGTTGCCCTGATCGTCGGTCACCTGCCCGCTCAGCTGCGTCGTTTGCCCGACGACGACGTTCGCCTGCCCCGGCGAGACGATCACCGAGCTGACCGGCTTGGGGCTGACGGTGATGCTGGCCGTTCCCGTCTTGCCCTCGGCCGCGGCCGTAATCGTCGCGCTTCCCGGCGCGATGGCGGTAACGAGGCCGGTGGACGACACGCTCGCGACGGCGGGTGCGCTCGTGGTCCACGCGACGACGCGACCCGCGAGCGCCGTGCCTGACGCATCGCGTGGCTCGGCACTCAACTGCGTCGTCTGGCCGGTGACGAGGGAGCTCGTACTCGGCGTCACGGCAACCGACGCGACCGGGACGGACGTGACGGTGACAGTCGCGACCGAGTTCTTCCCCTCAGCGGTGGCGGTGATGATGCTGCTGCCGGACGCGAGCGCCGTGACGAGACCAGCCGAGTTGACGGTCGCGACGGTCGCGTTGCTCGTCGTGAACGTCACCGGTCGGCCGTCGAGCGCGTTGCCCTGCGCGTCCAGCGGCTGGGCGCTGAGCTGCATGGTCTGACCGACGAGCAGGTCACGCGTCGTGGGCGTGAGCCTAACGCTGGCAACGGGTGTCGGAACGACGCTGACTTCGGCGATCGCGCTCTTTCCCTGCGCGCTCGCCGCGATCTGCACCGTTCCGGTCGCCACCCCGGTAACGACGCCCGTGCTGGACACGGTCGCGACCGCGGGCTTTCCCGTCGCCCACGCGATCTTCACACCCGCCAACGCTTTGCCCGACGCATCGAGCGCTTCGGCGGTGAGCGGTGCCGTCGACCCGACGGCGACTGTCGCCTTGGATGGCGCGATAACGACGGAGGCAACCGCGCTGCCGTCAGGGTCGAGTGAGTCGCTCTTGCAGGACAGGGCCGCGACGACGAACGCCGCGAGCCACCAGGTCTTCGATTGTAAGGACCGCATCAGCGATCGCGGTTTGCAGGAATCGCACCCGGAGCGGAGGGCGGAGGGCGGAGGGCGGAGGAGATGGCGGACAGCGGACTCGGACGGCATGGCGGGAGCCAGCAGCGTTCAGCGGTCGTCACGACGGCCTCCTTCCGCCGTCCGCCTTCCGCTCACGTCGCGCAGCGCGACCTTCGTCACCCACTCCGTGAGCGTATCCAGCACCACATCCGGCACCGCGCTCGTCTCGAGGTGCGAGTACTCCGAGAAGGATCCCGTCTTCGACGGCAGAAAGAGATGGTTGAGCGTGGGGAACACCTTCACCGTCACGCTCTTGTTGCCCGCCGCGCGGGCAGCGTCGGCGAGCATCGCCGCGTGCGCCTGAAGAACCTGCCGATCGCGTTCGCCCTGCAGGATCAGCAGCGGCTGCTTCACCTTCCGGATCGTCGGCAGCGGATCGTACGAGAAATACTCGCGAACCCAGGCAGTGGCCTTCTGTCCCGGGAGCTCACCGCCGGCAAGAAACGTCTTCACCACCTCCTTCTGCTGCTGACGAAGCGAGTCCCGCCTCGCCTCCGTCATCGTCGTGTCCGACTGCAGCATGTCCTCCTGCTGCTCGAAGGAGACGTCCGCGCCGCGCTTCGCGACGCCCGCCATCAGGACCACGGCCGCAAGCTTGGGGTCGCTCGCCGCGATCATCGCCGCGATCGACGCGCCCTCGCTGTGGCCGATCACGATGATGTGCTGCGGATCGATGTCCTTCCGCGCGCGCAGCCACGCGATCTGCGCCTTCGTGTCGTCGGCCAGCAACGTCGTCGTCGCGTTCTCGAGCGTCTCGCGTCCGGTCGAGCCGCCGATGCCGCGATCGTCCACGCGCAGCACGGCCACTCCGTTTGTCGCGAGTCGCTCCGCGATCTGACGGAACGGCGCGTACTGCTCCAGCCCGGGGAGCGCAATCCGCGAATCGCGCGTCTGCAGACCGGAGCCGGTGATCATCACGACCGCTGGGTACGCGCGCTTACCCGTCTTCGGCACGAGCAGCGTTCCGGCCAGTGAGTAGGTCGCGACCGGAATCGTGACTTCTTCCGCCGTGAACGCCGCGCCAGCCGGCGCCGAGTAGTCGATCCCGGTCGCCGCTGGGGCTGGGGGCGTCGAGGACGGAGTCGCCGGCTTCGCCGCTGAGAGCTTGGCTGACAACGCGGGGAGCCACTTCGCGTTCTCTGGACGCGCCGCGGTAAAGCCCTGCGTGGGAAGCGCGATGATCGCGAGTCGGCCGGCCGCGTCGCGCCAGAGAATCATCTCCTGCCCGACGAGGCGCATGGAGAAGCGCGTGAAGGTGGCGGACTCGCCGTTGTCGAGTCGCACCGCATCGGATGCCTGACGCTCGACCGTCGCCGTCATTTGCGGGAAGACCGGAACCTGCTGCACGCCTCCCTTCGCCTCGTCATAGCGTGCGGCGACGAACACGTTCGGGTAGAAGATGTTTCCGCCCGACCACGACGCACCTGGCGTGTACGAGATCGTCTGTGATTGTCCGTTCGTGCTCAACGTCGCGGTTCCGTTCTCGTACTTGCCCGACTGGTCCAACGTTTGGCCCTGCGCCGTGCCCTTCGCCGACGACGCGAGCGGCAGCATGTCTGCACCGAGCTCGAGCGTCGTCGTCAGGTCGATCGCCATGGCGCCGGCCGCGAGCTGCGTGTGTCCGGTCGCCGAGTAGCGGCCATCTGGCTTACACGTGACCTCGAACGTCTCTCGGCCCAGCGACTTCCCGCCTGCAACGAGGTCGTACGTGCCTGCGCCGCACAGCGACCATTTCGACGGTGTGGTTGGCGACTTCGCCTGCGCGGCTGCCGGTTCATCCATGAAGGTCACGGCCGCTATGATCATCAGCGCGCTCGAGCGCGCTCGGTTCGTTGTCATTGGATCCTCTGAGAGCTGACATGCGTCGACTTGCCTTGGGTACGTATGCGACGGCGATGCTTCGATAATTAGCCAATTCTCTAATTAAATCAAGGTCGCAGCCGCGGGTAGGCTCCGGGCCTATCTTGTTCCGGGAACAGGCACCGGCACTTCACGCCAACTCCTCGATGAAGCAGCATGCCCGAGACGCTCGCTGACCAGTCGCTCGTTTCGCACGCGCAGATGATCGCTGCGCGCGACGTGATCCGGTCGCGCCTGCATTACACGCCGTCGATGACGTCGGCGTACCTGTCCGATCGCATTGGTGCGCCGCTCCACCTCAAGCTCGAGCTCTTCCAGAAGACGGGATCGTTCAAGCCGCGTGGCGTGCTCAACCGTCTAGCGAATCTGACGGAAGCCGAGCGTCAGCGGGGGCTGATCACGTTGTCGGCGGGTAACCACGCGCAGGCCGTCGCCTGGGCTGCTCGGGAGTACGGTGTGCGGGCCACCGTCGTGATGCCGACGCGCGCGACACAGGCGAAGGTGGACGCGACGCGCGGCTACGGCGGCGACGTCATCCTCACCGATGGCGATCTGTTGGCGACCGCGCACGAGCTGCAACGCGCACGCGACCTGACGCTCATTCATCCGTTCGATGACCCGTTCGTCATCGCCGGTCAGGGAACGTTAGGCCTGGAGCTGCTCGAGCAGGTGCCGGACCTCGAGACGGTGGTCGTAGGGGTCGGAGGCGGCGGGCTCATCTCGGGTGTCGCGGCCGCGATCAAGGCGCTCAGGCCTAACGCGCGCGTCATCGGCGTCGAGCCGGAAGGCGCGCCGGGCATGACGGAGAGCCTGCGGCGCGGCGAAGCGGTGCGACTCGATGCCGTGAATACGGTGGCAGATGGACTCGCCGCTCCATTCGCGGGTCGTCTCAACTACTTCCACGTGCGCGAGCTGGTGGACGAGATGGTGCTCGTGACTGATGACGAGATCGTGTCGGCCATCCCGATCCTCATCGAGCGCTGCAAGGTCGTTCCGGAACCCGCAGCCGCGGCGGCCGTCGCGGCGCTCCTGTGCGGCAAGATCCGCGTGGCGACAGGATCGACGACGGTCGCGGTCGTGAGCGGAGGCAATATCGATCGAGCGCGACTCCGATCCCTGCTCGGCACCTAACGCACGTCGACAGGATTCCCGCTTCCGACAACCGAAACAGCAAACGCTACGGCAACTGCAACGGCAACTGCAACTGCAGGACAGGATGGCCAGGATTGGCAGGATTGAGAAGATGACCGCTTCGGCGTCGGGAGCGTGTCGCCGGGGCCTAACGAATGAAGGAACACATCTCGGGGAGAGTGGCGTCCCGAGCGGCCGTTCCCCTCATTCCGGGCTCGTTGCGGGAGGGGCCCTTAAGTGCGACACGGAGGCTCTGTTCAATCCTGTCCATCCTGGCCATCCTGTCAGGCCGTTGCCGTTGCCGTTGTAGTTCTTGTCCTCTTCGGCTGATCCTGTCGCCCAGGATGGATGCGCCAACTGACAATCGTTTGGGGACCCGACCGCCACGACTTCGCTCGGGTACGGCTATTCTCGGCTCCACCGCGCACTCGTCCCTCGCACGTCGATATGCGCGAACGGGCCGCTCGTGCCCATGGCGTGATAGAGGCCAAGCCCACCGACGAGTGACGGGTGCGCCTTCTCCACCCGTTCCACCGCGCGCAGGATCACCTGCGTGTCGCTCAGGTCGAGACGCCCGTCGCGGTTGAGGTCATCCATCCGGCCGTCGCCGTTCGCGTCGATGATCACGTCCGCTGCGTCACCGTACTGGTGACGGCTCGCGCGCGCAGCACCTTCGGCGACGATCCGCTCGTTGTAGTACGGCGCCCGGAATCCGCTCAGCACCCTGACGCGGTCCGTCGCCACGCCGTGCGCGGCGAGATCCGCGAGCACGAGCTCGAGCTTGTCGATCAGCGGCTCCTGCAACACCGCGTACTTGGGCCACACATCGCGCTGGTCGTGCGTGAGGAAATCGGCGAGCACGAAGTGCTCGGACAACCTGAGTCCCGCGGTCGCCGGCGTGACTTCGATGAAGCCGTCCGGGTTCCAGTACTTCCGCCCCATCATCCATCGCTCCGATGGCCATCGACCGAGGCGGTACCCCTGAAGCACCTCACCCCGCTTCTCGCCGAACGGCCGCAGCACGATGAACGCGAACGGCGTCGACGACCCATTGGCCGCGACCTGATGAATGGCGGGCTCGCGTATCGCGCGCTCGCCGTACGTCGAGATGAAGCTGGGAAGTGCGATCGCGGTCACGCGCGTCAGCGTCTTGAAACGCAGCTTGCCGCTCTGCCCGAACAGCGTGTCCGCGACGGGGAACGACGACAGCGTGGCGACGTTCGCGGTATCGGGTGGCGCGGACACACCGGCGAGCGCGTCGACGGCCTCGCTCTCAGGCGCGCGGAGCAGGTCTGCATCACCACGCGCCGTCGACACCGCGCGCGCGATGCCCGCGACGGCGACGACGGCGGCAACGAGCGCGATGGTGCGTCTGCCGGTGGGGGACCCGAGCCATTTCATGTCCGCAATTTACCACCAGGTGTCATCCCGAGCGTCAGCGAGGGACCTTGCGTGAAGTACTGGTGGCCAGTCGGCTACGAGTACCTCACAGAAGGTCCCTCGTCGCTAGCCGCTCCTCGGGATGACGACCCCGTCACCAGGCGATCGCGTATGCCTCGCGACGCGGATCCGCGCCCGCCACTCGGCCGCCCGATGGCGTAAGCATGATCACCTGCGCGCCACCGAACTCCTCACTCGGCTCCTGCAGCGTCACCTGATGCCCACGCCGGGTAAGCGCCTCGCGGACGTCTGCCGCGATACCAGGCTCCACGCCGATGCGCTCGCGGCCATACCAGCGGAATCGCGCCGCCTCCACCGCCTGCTGCGGCGTTAGGCCGAACTGCAGGATGTTCGTGAGCACCTGCACGAGCGTCTGCGGCTGCCCGTCCCCGCCCGGCGTTCCCACGACCATCATCAGCGAGCCATCGGGGCGGAGCACCATCGCCGGACACAGCGTATGGAACGGACGCTTCCCGGGGGCGATCACGTTCGCGTGCGTCGTATCGAGCACATACAGCGACCCGCGATTGTGGAGCGTGACGCCAGTGCCCGGCACCATCCGGCCGCTCCCGAAGGCGGCGAACAGGCTCTGGATCATCGACACCGCATTTCCGTCCTTGTCGATGACGCCGAGGTACACGGTGTCGCCCGTGCCATCGCGGTTCGCGTTCGCGTCGCCGTCATTGGCCTTGAGCTTGTCGCGCAGGCGACGCGCGAGATCCGCCGCGTAGTCCTTGGAGATCAGCTTCGCGACGGGCACCTCCGAGAACGCCGGATCGGCGACGTACTTGTCGCGATCCGCGTACGCGAGCTTCGCTCCTTCGACCAGCGAGTGGATGTAGTCCGCCGAGTTGCGGCCCATCGGCTTGAGATCCGATAGCTCGGCGATGTTGAGCTGTTCCAGCAGCGTCACGCCCTGCGTGTTAGGCGGAAACGCGATCACCGGGTTGCCGAGGTACGTGCTCGAGATCGGCTTCTCCCACGTGGAGTGGTGGCGCGCAAGATCGCTCGCGGTGAGCAGGCCGCCCTCCTTCTCCATGAACTGCGCGATCTGCTTGGCGAGCGCTCCCTTGTAGACGACGTCCGGCCCGCCGGCGGCGATCGCGCGCAGCGTACGCGCGAGATCGGGCTGTTTGAGCAGCGACCCCACGGGCGGCGCTTCACCGTTAGGCAGGAAGATGCGCGCGAGCTCCGGATCCGCGGCGACCTTCTTCTTCGACTCGGTGATGTCGGCGTTGAGCCGCGGCGACACGGGGAATCCACGCTCGGCGTAGCGGATCGCCGGCTGCAGCGCCTGCGACAGCGTGATGGTGCCGTACTTCTGGAGCGCGTCGGCCCAGCCGCGGACAGCGCCGGGCACCGAAACGGAGAGGATGCCCGTGCCCGGCACGGCTTTCATCCCCTTGGCACTGAAGAACGCAGGCGTCGCCTTGCTTCCGGCTCGGCCGCTGCCATTCAGTGCCACGATCTCGCCCGTCTTCGCGAGACGAATGAGCATGAAGTTGTCGCCACCGACGCCGTTCATGTGCGGCCTGACGACGGTGAGCAGCGCCGCCATCGTGATCGCCGCATCGACGGCGTTGCCGCCGCGCTTGATCACTTCCATGCCGGCGGCGGACGCGAGCACGTGGTCCGACGTCACGGCGGCGTCGATTCCGCCGACATCCGGACGCATCGACGGCAGTTGGGCGATTGCCGGTGCCGCCAGGAACGGAAGCAGCGCGAGCGCGCGAGTGGTCGAAAGGAATCGAGGCATATGCATCGTCGTTAGGTGTCGGATCGACCGGCCGGCATCGCGGACTGGTCGATCATCCAGATGGTGCGTTCACGTGAAGAAACCATCGCGGCCGGATAGCGGCGGGCCGTGTCCTCCCCGGACAGGATCTCTCCGATGACCGGACGCTTGTCCGCACCCGCGATGAGGAACATCGCGCATCGCGCGCCATTCAGAAATGGGAGTGTCGTCGTGACGCGCGGTACGGCAGGCTGAACCGCCGTTGGCGCCGCGACGGCGACCGCAAAGCGAGTCTGCTCCTCGAGCGCGGGCGATCCAGGGAACAGCGACGCGGTATGGCCGTCTGGGCCAACGCCCAGAAGGACGAGATCGATGCCGTCGCGGACGAGTCGGCGTCAGCGTCGCGTCGTAGGCAGCGGCCGCGGCATCCACCGTCGCCGTATCGGTTGGCACCGCGTGCACGCGCTCGTGCGGAATGGGCACTCGCGAGAGCAACGCCTCGCGTGCCATCCTGTAGTTGCTGCGCTGATCGTCCGCGGGCACGAAGCGCTCGTCGCCGAAAACGATGTTGGTCCGCGACCAGTCGATCGCGTCGCGATGTCGCGTCGCCAACAGCTCGTACGTTCGCCGCGGCGTGTTGCCGCCCGCGAGCGCCAACGTGAACCGTCCGCGCGCCGCAACGCTCTCACGAGCGATCGCCACGATCTCGTCGGCCGCGGCATCGCTCAACGCCTCGAGGTCGCGGAATGGTCGAACGTCGCGGGCGCTCGTCATCTCGTGCCAGAGCAACTCGTGGCTACTCGTCCTTCCTGTAGTTCGACCACTTCTGGCCGTTCCGCATCATCAACTCGTCCGATTCCTTCGGCCCCCACGACCCGGCGGCGTAGAACGACACCGCCAGCGTGTTGTCGAGAATCGGGGTGAACAGCCGCCACGCCGCTTCGACCTCGTCCGCGTGCACGAACAGCGTCTGGTCGCCGTCGACGACGTCGAGCAGCAGCGTCTGATACGCCTCGGGAAGCTCCTGGAACTTCTCCTTGTAGAAGAAGTCCAGCGGCAGTCGCTCCAGCCGGAGCGGCTTGCCCGGCGCCTTGACGTGGAAGTACAGCGCGAAGCCCTCGTCAGGCTGGATCGTCAACCGCAGCGTGTTGCGGTGAACGTCGGGACTGCCTAACGGGGTGAACATCCACACCGGCGGCTTGCGGAATTTCACGACGATCTCGGTGACGCGCTTCTTCATGCGCTTGCCGGTGCGAATGAAGAACGGCACGCCCTGCCAGCGCCAACTGTCGATCTCCAGCTTGATCGCGGTGAACGTCTCGGTTCGGGAGTTCGGCGCGACGCCGGGTTCTTCGCGGTATCCCGGCACGGACTGATCATCAACTTCGCCGTGCGCGTACTGGCCGAGCACGACGTTCTTCGGCGTGAGTGATTTGATCGAGCGGAGCGCCTTCACCTTCTCCTGCCGAATGAACTCCGCGGTCATCATCGCGGGCACTTCCATGGCCACGAGCGCAATGAGCTGCGTGCCGTGATTCTGGATGATGTCGCGCACCGCGCCCGCCTGCTCGTAGTACGCCGCACGTCCCTCGACGCCTAACTCCTCGGCCACGGTGATCTGCACGCTCTCCACATGGTCGCGATTCCACAGCGACTCGAACACGGAGTTCGCGAAGCGGAACACGAGCAGGTTCTGAACGGTTTCCTTGCCGAGGTAGTGGTCGATGCGGTAGACCTGCGACTCATCGAAGTACTTGTGCACGAGCTGGTTCAGCGCCTCGGCCGACTGCAGGTCGCGCCCGAACGGCTTCTCGATGACGAGTCGCGTCCAGTACTTGGTGCCGTTGCCGGTTCCCGTGGTGCTGCGGCCCAGTCCCGCTTCGCCGAGCCCCTGGATGGTGGCGGGGAATACGTTAGGCGGCAACGCGAGGTAGAAGACGCGGTTCGGCGGCTGCTCGCGATCGTGCTCGAGTTGCGCGATGCGCGCGGCAACGGCCTTGAAATCGTCGGGCTCGCCCTTGCCAATGCCCTGATAGAAGATCGTCTTGTCGACCCAGCGATTGATCTCCTTCGGATCCATGCCATCGTCCTCGATGGCCTGGCGAACGAGGTCGCGAAAGCCGCGATCGTCCATTCCCGTGTCGCGCGCGACGGCGAGAATGGTCGTGTCATCGTCGATGAGATCCTGCTGTCGCAGCCGCGACAGCGCCGGCAGGATCTTCCGCCGCGCGAGGTCTCCGGTGCCGCCGAAGATGATGAACGTGCACGGCCCGTGGAGGGGCCGCTCGTGTGATCGGTCGTGCCCTTGCGGCTGTACGCCCTTGAGCCTGTTCGGCTTTCCCGCCTTCGTCGCCATTGTAACGCGTCCCCGCTCGTTTGCAGTTCAGACCTAACGATTGGCAACCACTGTCATCCCGAGGAGCGCCAGCGCTTGTCATCCCGAGCGACAGCGAGGGATCTTCTGTCCGGTCCTCGTGGATCGTCCGGCTACGATGCCATCACAGAAGGTCCCTCGTCGCTAGCGCTCCTCGGGATGACACAGATCAGCTCTTCTTCACCGCGTGCCCGCCAAACTGATTGCGGAGCGCCGACAGCAGGCGGTCCGTGTACGATTCGGAGTCACGCGAGCGCAGACGCTGTAGCAGCGCCAGCGTGATGACCGGCGCCGGCACGTCGAGGTCGATCGCCTCCGCCACCGTCCATCGCCCCTCGCCCGAGTCCGACACGTACGGTGCGATGGACGACAGGTCCTGGTCGTCGTGCAGGGCGCGCGCCGTGAGATCCAGCAGCCACGATCGTACCACGCTGCCCGTGCGCCACAGCTCGGCGATCTGCGCCAGGTCGAGATCGAATTCCTTCTTGTGCTTGAGGATCGAGAAGCCTTCGGCATACGCCTGCATCATGCCGTACTCGATCCCGTTGTGGACCATCTTCGTGAAGTGGCCCGACCCGACCGGACCGACGTGTCCCCAGCCCTGATCCTTTGCCGGCGCGAGCGTCTCGAAGATCGGGCGGATGCGATCGACTGCCTCGTTAGGTCCGCCAACCATGAGGCTGTAGCCCTCCGTCAGCCCCCAGATCCCGCCGCTCGTACCGGCGTCCACGAAATGCAATCCGCGCTCGGCGACCATGGCCGAGCGGCGGATCGATTCCTTGTAGTTGCTGTTGCCGCCGTCGATGATCGTGTCGCCCGAGGCGAGCAGGTCGGCGAGCGCGCGCACCGTGTTTTCGGTGGGGTCGCCCGCGGGAACCATGATCCAGACCGCGCGCGGAGCCGCGAGCTGCTTGACGAGATCCTCGAGCGTGTTCGCGCCGCGAGCCCCGTTGGTCGTCGCGGCTTTGACGGCGTCCGCGGTCCGATCGAATGCGACGACCTCATGCCCACCGCGAACGAGCCGCGTCGTCATGTTCGCGCCCATCTTTCCCAGTCCCACCATCCCTAGCTGCATGTCGCCCTCGGTTGACGGTATTTAAAACATGACATGCTCGGCGCATGGATGGATGACTCGGATCGCGGAAGGCGGAGGGCGGAGGGCGGAGGGCGGAGGGCGGAACGCGGGACGCGGCCGTTGGACGGGGAACGGACGCGACCCACGGCGGTCGCGTTGTTCCGCCGTCCGCCCTCCGCTGTCCGCCTTCCGGCAGTCGGCGGCCGGTTCTAGAATTAGATACTTAGCTAAATATTGAATTCTTGAATGAACGACGTCTTCCGCGCACTCGCCGACCCAACCCGACGCGAAATCCTCAAGCTCCTGCGAGCAGGACCGCGCACGTCCGGCGAAATCGCCGACCGGTTCCCTTCCACATGGGCTACCGTCTCGCGACACCTTGGCATCCTCAAGGATGCCAAGCTCGTGTTGGCTGAGCGCGATGGGCAGAGCATACGGTACGAGTTGAACACCACGGTATTTCAGGAGGTCGTCGAGCACATGCTCGATTGGACCAAGCCCCCACGGAGGCCCAATGCGTAGGTGGTTGCCGGCAGTGCTGATCGCCGGCGCAGTGCTATTCTCGCTCGCAGTTTATTCGAGACTTCCCGATCAGGTGCCCGTCCACTGGGGATCTTCAGGCGAAGCCAACCGTTACGGCACTCGCATCGAGGGCGCGTTCCTCATGCCGGCGCTCATGATCGCATTGCTGGTGATCATGCGCTGGTATCCATCGCGCGATCCACGCTCGGCAAACATCGCCAAGTTCCGTGACGCGTACGACACGGTAGTCACCGGAACGATCGCCCTGTTGACCGGAATCCACGTGCTCGCCCTGGGGGATGCACTCGGGTGGCAGGTCGACATGGCCAGAGCGGTCATGATCAGCATCGGCGTGTTGTTCATTCTGGTGGGCAACCTGCTCCCGGTCGTTCGATCGAACTTCATCCTCGGCATCCGGACGCCGTGGACGTTGTCGAGTGAGACGGTGTGGACGCGCTCGCACCGCGTGGGCGGCTACGCCATGGTCGGCGCCGGCGTGATCACGATTGTCGGCGCGCTGGTGGCCCGGCCGTGGGGACTCGCGGTTGCATTGGTGAGCTTACTGATCTCCGCCGCGATTCCGATCATCTACTCATACGTATTGTGGACGAGGGAGCACGGCCGTCCGTCGGACGAGCGACCCTAGCGGGGGGCTGAGCCGGCGGTCAAGCACGCGCCGTGCAATGCGTTGGTGGGAGTGGGTGCGATTCCGGCACTCGGAGTCGGCTCGCGGGCCGATTCCCAATTCCCGATTCCCTATTCCCGACGGATGACCGCAGCCGAGCGCCGCAACGAAGACCGAGGACGATTCCGGGTTCTCTGGGATCTCGTGTTCCGCGGGCTTCGCATGTCATACGGCCACGTCCATTCGTTCACGACGGCGCTCGGGTTGTTTCTCGTCGCGGGCGGACTCGTGGCGATCGCGTTCACGTACGCGTTCGCGAGGATCGCGGAGCTCGTGCGAAGCGGCTACACGCAGCCGTTCGATGAGTCGGTGCTTCGCTGGATGGAACGGCATCAGACGCCGCTGATCGAGCGACTGATGGTCGAGGTCACGATGCTCGGCACCTGGATCGTGGTGCTCAGTATCGTGAGCATCGCGGCGCTATTCCTCTGGCTGACGCGCCACAAATACTCGGCGACGCTGCTGCTCGTGGCGACGGCCGGCGGTATTGGCCTCAACAACATCCTCAAGGTCGGCTTCTCGCGTCCGCGTCCTCAGGTCTTCGAGTGGGGCACGACCGCAAGCAGCTCGTCGTTTCCTTCGGGCCATGCGATGAGTGCGACTGTCGTGTACATGACGGTCGCGTATCTGGCGGCGCGCCTCCAGAAGACGCACGTCGCGCGGCTCGCGACGCTCGCGGTCGCCGGATTTCTCGTCGCCATCATCTGCTTCAGCCGTCTGTACCTCGGCGTGCACTACCCATCGGATGTCGTGGCGGGCGTGCTCGTCGGGCTCGCGTGGGCGGCGTTCTGCATGGCGACGCTCGAGGCCATTCAGCGCTTCGCGAAACGCAATGCGAAGGAGGTGCTCAAGGACGAGGCCCCCGCCCCAGAGCCACAGACGGCGAAGGCCTGAGCGGTTGTTCCGCTATCGGTGCGCCGTTACTCCAACCTGGCGGCAGTACTCGAGCACCGGACACGTCGAGCATTTGGGAAGCCGCCCCGTGCAGATGTGCTTCCCGAAAGGCACGAGCAGTCGGTTGATCTCGATCCAGTACTCGCGCGGAAGCTTCCCCTCGAGCGCGACCATCGTCGCTTCGGGAGAGCTCGTCGCGACGTAGCCCCACCGATTCGTGACACGGTGGACGTGAATGTCCACGCTGATCCGCTCAGCCCCGCAAGCGACGCCCATCGTTAGGTTCGCGCACTTGGGGCCGACGCCGCGGAACGATGTGAGGACGTCGAAGTCGCACGGGAGCTCGCCGCCGAACTCGTCCACCGTACGTCTCGCGATCTCGCGGATCTGGGCGGCCTTCGCCTCGTGAAAGCTGCTCGCGCGGATCAGCGTGTCGATCTGCGCCACGGACAGCTTCGCCATCTTCTCCGGCGTCGGCGCGCGCTCGAGCAGCTCGATCGCGACCGGCAGGCTCACCTCGTCACGCGTGCGGATCGAGATGATGCACGCGACGAGCTGCTGGAACACGCTCTTGAACCCGCGCTCTGCGAGGTCGAACATCGCCGCATCGGCATGCTCGGCCACCGCCGCACGAATGCGACGGAGCACCGTGTGAATGTCGAAGCGGCGCTTCGATCCCTCGTTGCGGTCGGCGCGCGCGCCACGCGCCGCGGTGGTCTCACGAGTTCGCACGAGCACCTGAAGCGCAGAAGCAATGCCGTGCACCGTCGCACTGGCGGGAAACGCCGTGCCTGCCGAAGCTCATGAGCCTGGCGCCAATCCCAAAAAACACACTGATGCGCATCGAACTTTCACTATTGGTCGTCGCGACACTGCTTGGTGCGCCCCTCGTCGCTCAAACGCGTCCGGCGACGGGCGTCGACACGACCGGTGCCGTGCGTGATGGTCGGCCGACTCCCGGACCCGTCTACGAGATCCCGGAGTTCTCGCGAGCGGTCGAGCGGGGCACGCGTACGCGCACGGGACAACCGGGCCCGAAGTACTGGACCCAGCAGATCCGCTATCGGATCGACGCCCGCCTCGACCCCGCAGCCGCCCGCATCCGCGGGACCGAGAGGGTGACCTACACGAACCGCTCGCCGGACGCACTGCGACAGATCGCCATTCATCTGCGCCAGAACGTGTTCGCGCCCGGCAGCCCGCGGCGGGAGTCCGCTCCGCCCACCGATGGGATGACGGTCTCGCGCGTGTCGGTGAATGGCCAGGCTGTGCGAGCGGCCCCTCCGGGAACGAATCCCAACCGCGCGCCCGCGGGTACGTTCGCGGTCGACGCCACCGTGATGTGGATCTCGCTGTCCGCGCCGCTCCAGCCTAACGACAGTGTGTCGCTCGACATCGCCTGGTCCTACTCACCCGCGCCATCGCCTTCCGACGGTCGGCAGGGCCGAGAGAGTGACGTGTACATCACGGGGTACTGGTATCCGCAGGTCGCGGTGTACGACGACGTGCACGGCTGGGTGGCTGACCCGTATCTGCTCGAGGCCGAGTTCTACATGGAGCCCGCGGACTACGACGTGCGCGTCACGGCCCCGCGCGGCTGGGTCGTTGGCGCGACGGGCGTGCTGCTGAACGCCGACTCCATCCTGTCGTCGGACGTCCGCGCGCGACTGGCCGATGCGCGGCGAACGGGCGATGTCGTTCACGTCGTCACGCCAGCACCCGATGCGTCGCGTGCAACGAGTGGCCGGGCCCCGACCATCACCTGGCATTTCTCGGCTGACTCCGTCCGCGATTTCGCGTGGGGCGCCGGCAATCACTACGTGTGGGACGCAACGCGGGCGCTCGTCAGGCGTCGCGACGGCGCGCCCGATACGGTCATGATCCACAGCTTCTTCCGCCGGAGCGCGCCGGCCGCCGCGTGGGCCGTCGGTGGCGCGCGCTACACGCGCGACGCGATCCAGGAGCTCTCGAAGTACCTGTGGCCGTACCCGTGGCCGCAGATGACGTCAATGGAAGGCGTGCTGACGGGCGGAGGCATGGAGTACCCGATGATGACGGCCATGCAGCCGTGGGCGGATACGCTGTCGCTGGCCGGAGACCTGATGCACGAGACCGGCCACATGTGGTTTCCCATGCAGGTCGGCTCGAACGAGACACGCTACCCGTGGATGGACGAGGGATTCACCCAGTTCGACGCCGCGCAGGCAATGCGCGTGCTGTACGGGGAACCGCGGAGCGGCGGCAGGCCTAACGATTCTGAGCCGGGGCAGCGCGGGCGGTATCTCCGAGCTGTTCGATCCGGGAACGACGCGCCGCTCATGACGTTCGGCGACGACATGCCGCGCGACTCGTATTCGGCGATGTACTACGACAAGACATCGCAGGTGCTCGCGGCGCTTCGCGCAGTACTCGGTGAGCAGACCTTTCACCGCGCGTTCCTCGAGTACGGGCGGCGATGGACGGGCAAACACCCCTACCCGTACGATTTCTTCAACACGATGGCGGACGTCACCGGGCGCGATCTGTCGTGGTTCTGGTCCGCGTGGATGTACGAGGCGTGGCCACTGGACCAGGCGATCGAGTCGGTGACCACGAGTGGTGATTCCGTCGCTGTCGTCATCGCTGACCGCGGCCTCGCGCCCATGCCGGTGCTTGTCGCCATCACGCGCGCAGATGGCACCGTGCAGCGGATCGAGCTTCCGGTAGATGCGATGGCTGCGCGGCGAGCGCCGGCAAACGCTACGGATCTCTGGCAGGCCAGCGATCACGCGAATCGAGATAGACCCTGATGGTCTTTTCCCGGATGTCGATCGTCGCAACCAGGTATGGATGCCTAACAAGTGATGGCCGGTCGTCCGGCAAGCATCATCGCGCCGGGGCCGGTGGGAACTACGATTGGGCGGATGAACGGCAAAACAACCGGATAGGTGTCATTCCGAGCGAGCGGCAGCGAGTCGAGGAATCGCGATCGTCCGGATCGAGGGGCCACTCTGCCAGTACCCTCACGATTCCTCGACTTCGCTCGGAATGACAGCCCGGCTTTGCATTCACGCATCATTGCGCCGGGGCCGGTGGGAACTGCGATTTCGCGGATGACGCGGAAGAAGCAGGATGATCGCGTCGGTAGATCCGGCTCCTCACGCAACGAGCCGGGACTCTTTGGGAACGGCCGCTCGGGAGACTCCCGCGTCCCGAGCGGCCGTTCCCATTTCATTCAGGGCCGCGGCGAGGGCCAGCGTCGCTGCAAAGCAGTATCCGGCAGTTTTGCAGTTGATCCGCCAAATCGTAGTTCCCACCGGCCCCGGCGCGATGAAGAGGAACCGACGAGGTCAACGACCCGCGACGTCGATGGGCCAGCTGCCCGTCCGCTCGTCTGATGGAGCTCCCGGCCGGTACATGATGACCCGAGCCCGTTCCAGCGTGATGAGTCCGCCGCCGATCATTTCATCGAGCTCGGGGAGGATCGCCTCGATGCGCTCCTCGGTCTCGACGCACTCCACGACGATCGGAAGGTCGAGCGAAAGCACTTCGACACGATCGGTGCGGACGTGTGCACTGGCGCCGAATCCCATGATGGCTCGGAACACGGTCGCGCCGGCATAGTGACGGGCCCGCAGCAACTCGACGATCGCCTGATAGAGCGGCTTCCCGGATTTCGGGTCCTTGTCGCGCTCTCCTATGTGGATGCGCATGAGGGTGCGTTCACCCTTGAAGCCGTGCATGACGTGCCTCCGCCTGAACCGGGACTCGTACCCCTACATCGACCGTCGCGCCGCGAGCAGCTGCCCGGCCGCCGCGATGCCGAGGAACGTCGCGACGAGCGACACCAGCACGCTCGCGCCGATGTAGATCGCGGCGCGTCGATAGTCACCATCCTCGATGAGCGTCATCGCGTCGTAGCTGAACGTCGAGAACGTCGTGTACCCGCCGCAGAATCCGGTCGTAAGAAGCGCGCGAACCTCCGCCGAGACGGAGGGCGAGCCGAGCGCGTACCGGAGCACGAACCCGAGCACGAGTGAGCCGGTAACGTTCACGATCAAGGTGCCGATCGGAAACGTGCTCGACGCGCGCTGCTGGATGAACATCGAGAGTGCGTAGCGCGACGCACCGCCGACGGCGCTTCCGAGCGCAACGTACCAGAGCAGGTTCATGGATCTCCGCGCGCGCGGGACCGAACGAAAAGACTCCCACGCGTTAGGTGACGCGTAGGAGTCATCAGCCGAAATCGGCGGTTCACGGCGAACTCCATCGCCGACCACGCTCCGTGGTGCGGCAATCCTACCGAGTCACGGCCCTCCCTGTCAACGCGACCGTGGTCGCGGTTGGGCCAGAGCGGGCGTGCTCACGCCGCCGCTTTGACCCGCTGGAACAGCGAGCCGAGCGCTCGGACGACCGTCTCGTTTCCCTCGCGGAGGAGCGCGGCGAGAATGTGCTTGCAGATCCGCTCGCGCCAGATGTGGTCCCCGCAATCACACCGGGGAATGGAGGTGGTGTAGAGGTCCACCCAGTGGTCGTGATCCCCGCCAACGACGTGGTAGCGGCCGTTTCCAACTCGCCGCCCATCCAACGCGAGGCTTCGTTCCAGACGGTCCAGATCGACGCCCCCAGCTGCCTCGAAATCGATTGCGACGCGTGCTGCCGCGCCTGCTGCTACGTGTGCCATGCCCATCTCCATCCCTGTAGTCCAAGCCAATTATTCGCAACGGTAAAGCGTCCCAAATATACTCCGAAACACCTCTCGGGTTTCGATATTCCCAGAGCGAATTGCTTACGAAATACCCTGCACTCGAGACGTGGAAACGGGCTCCGCGCTGAAAGATTTTCAGCGAGATGTGAGACTTGGCGGGCGGTCGTCTCGTACTGACCTGAATCAGAAAGTGGCGTGATCGCGTTGCTCGCGCCGATCGTGTCCGTTTGACTCTGATTTGATACCTCCTGCTTTGATTACGGTCATGTCCTCATCGCCCAACACCGCCCCCTGGCAGCTCGCACCTGTGTCCGCAGCTCCGCGGGTCGCCGCGGCCGCGCTCGCGGTCATTGCCATCGATTCGACGTTCGCCTGGCAGTCGATGCCGCTCCTCGCGTCGATCGCGTTTCTGATCATTCCACTGCTTGTGGCTATCCGCGTCGTGCGCGGGTTTCCTGGGTCACTCAGCGCCAGCGCCGTCACCCTCGGCGTTACGGCAGCGCTCGCCGGTCGCGCGCTCGTTGCATCGACACCCTCTCGACCCGCATACGTCTCGTCTGCCCTTCTGGTCGCAGCGATCGTGAGCGCCGTCGGGCTAGCAGCCGTCGCGGTCGCCTGGTGGGGTCGGCGGCAGCACGCACCGATCATTGCCATCGAGATCACCGACTCTGGCGAATTCGCGGTCGTCCGGAGCTGGTCACGCCGGGCCCGCAACCGGACATATCGATAGCGCAGTCATCCTGGAACATGACGAGGGCAGCCGACTTTCGGACATTGTCGGCCATTTTGTGCAGAAAACGCATTATTTCTTGCGCGACGTCTCAGGTAACAGCTAGATTCTGAGACCAACGCAACGGTTTTTCTGTCGTTTCTGCACGTTTTACAGAACGCCAGCGGGCCTTACATCGTGATGGCGCGACGTTAGGCCCGCCTCGTCGTTTTCCGAACCTGCCCTGTCCGCCCGCCCTCGAGCCTTCGTCCGGGAGTCTTCGACGCATGCCATCAACCAGCTCAACGCCGCGAAAAGCCGCGATCCAGTCGATCGCCGGCCGAGCCGCCACCAAGCCAGCGCACCCTAACGCGTCCGAGAACGGCGGCCCGCCGCCACGCCCGACTTCCGACTACTTCGGCATCAACACATTCGGCTGGCGCCAGATGCGCTCGAAGCTGCCACGCGAGGTCTACGCGAAGCTTCTCGCCTCGGTCCGACACGGAAAGAAGCTCGATGGCGAGATCGCGCCGACGGTCGCGCAGGTCATCAAGGAATGGGCGATTTCGCGCGGGGTCACGCACTTCACGCACTGGTTCCAGCCCATGACGGGGCTGACGGCCGAGAAGCACGACGCCTTCCTCTCGTTCGATGATCAGCGTCAGCCGGTCGAGACGTTCTCCGGCGCACAGCTCATCCAGAGCGAGCCGGACGCGTCCAGCTTCCCGTCGGGCGGATTGCGCGCGACGTGGGAAGCGCGCGGCTACACGGCGTGGAACCCGGCGAGCCCGGTGTTCATCGTCGAGTCCGGCGGCGCACGCACGTTATGCATCCCGTCGGTCTTCATCGGCTACAACGGCGAAGCGCTCGACGAGATGACGCCGCTCCTCCGCTCGAGCGACGTCCTCTCCGAGAAGGCGATGGGGCTGCTCGAGTTGTTAGGCGACACCGGCATCATCCGCGTCTACACCACGCTCGGACCGGAGCAGGAATACTTCCTCATCGATCGCACCCACTTCGCGCTCCGCCCCGACCTCGTCATGGCAGGCCGCACGCTGGTCGGTGCGCCGCCGCCGCGCGGCCAGCAGCTCGAAGACCACTACTTCGGCGGCATTCCCGAGCGCATCCAGGCGTGCATCTCCGAAGTCGAGACTGAGCTGTACAAGCTCGGCGTCCCGATCGTCACGCGGCATAACGAGGTCGCGCCCTGTCAGTTCGAGATGGCGCCGAACTTCGAGGACACGGACATCGCCGTCGACCACAACCAGCTCGTGATGGCGACGCTGCGCAAGGTCGCGTTGCGCCACGGACTGCAGGCCGTGCTGCACGAGAAGCCGTTCGCCGGGATCAACGGCTCGGGCAAGCACTGCAACTGGTCCATGGCCATCTCGGCCGACGGTCCGCTCGATGGCGTGAACCTGCTCAAGCCGGGCAGGACGCCGCATCAGAACATCCGCTTCCTCATCTTCCTCGCGGCCGTTCTGAAGGGCGTGCACAAGCACGCGGGACTCCTGCGCGCCGGCATCGGCACGTCGGGGAACGAGCACCGGCTCGGCGCGAACGAGGCACCGCCCGCCATCATCTCGGTGTTCATGGGCGCCATGCTCACGCGTCTCATCGAGAACATCATCGCCGGCAAGGAAGCGGGCAAAGGCGCTGAGCAGCAGCTCATCAAGCTCGGCGTCGCGAAGCTGCCGGAGATCGAGAAAGACAACACGGATCGCAACCGCACGTCGCCGTTCGCGTTCACCGGCAACAAGTTCGAATTCCGCGCCGTCGGCTCGTCGCAGTCCATCGCGTTCCCGGTCACGCTGCTCCATGCTGCGGTCGCCGAAGCGATCGGCGAGCTCACGGATCAGCTCCGCGAGACGCTCAAGCGCACGAAGAACGTGAACGACGCGGTGCTCAAGGTCGTACGCGAGTCGTTCAAGGAGACGAGCGCGGTGCGCTTCGAAGGGAACAACTACTCGCAGGAGTGGGTGGACGACGCTGCCAAGCGTGGCCTGCTCAATCTGCGTCGCACGCCGGAAGCGCTGGCACAGCTCACGACGAAGTCGTCGCGCGCCGTGTTCACGAAGCTCGGCATCCTCGCGAAGGCCGAGATCGACTCGCGCTACCACGTGCGGATGGAGCGCTACATCAAGGACATGCTCATCGAGCTGCACACGTTAGGCCAGATCATCGATACGATGATCCTGCCGGCGTGCTACTCGTATCATGGACTGCTCGCCGAGGCGGCGTCGAATGCGACGGCGGCCGGGATCAAGTCGATTCCACAGATCGCGGCGGCGAACGAAGCCGGCGCGCTCATCGAGCAGCTGCAGACCCGTCGCGCGGCACTGGCGAAAGTGATCGAGAACGCGGAGCACAAGCACGACGACGTCGACGGCTGTGGCCGGCTGCTGACGTCGGACGGCGCCGACGCGATGGCGGCGGTGCGCGAGACGTGCGACGCACTCGAGCTCATCGTCGGTGACGAGTACTGGCCGCTGCCGAAGTACCGGGAGATGCTCTTCCCGGTGTAGTCGTCCTACACGTCCTGCTACACGTCCTGCCGCGTTAGGGCGCGAGGAGTACGGCCGTCCACATCGGTCACGCCGTACTCCTCCGCCACCGCAGCCGCGACCAGCACCTCGCCGCTCCGCCGCAACACGTTCTCGTCGCCGGCCAGCGCCGCGATCACTAGCCGCCCCACGCGTTGTTCACGAGATGATCGATACGACCGTGCCTGGCGTCGATCTGCGCGAACACGCGCTCGACCTCCGCATCGTCCGTGTGATCGCACGGTACGCGGATCACGTCCGGCGGGAGGTCAGCGTCGGCGACCGTTCGGCCGGTCGCGTACACGGTCGATCCGGTTTCCGCCATGCTGACGGCAACGCCGCGACCGACGCCGCGGCTCCCGCCCGTCACGAGCGTTACGGTGTCCGCGAGCGCCACGACGACACCTCCACGATTCTGGCAACGTGAGTAACGTTCATCATGGTGATGGTGAAAACCGACGACGACCATGATGCCGCGGCTCGTTGAATGACGCCACCGACAGTTCGACTCGTGCCGTACGACAGCACGTGGCCATTGGAGTTCGCCACCGAAGCCGAGCGTATCGAGCGAGCGTGTGCCGGCCTGCCGATCAGGCTCGAACACATCGGGAGCACGTCGATTCCCGGGCTGTCCGCGAAGCCCGTGATCGACATTCTCGCCGGCCGACCCGGCAACGTTCGCGGCACAAGTTACGTCGAGGCGTTCAAGCAGCTGGGCTACGAGCACAAGGGTGCGTTCGGTATTCCGGGACGAAACTATTTCCGCCGCGGCACGCCGCGCACGCATCACGTGCATCTGGTGAACTGGTCGAGCGACCTGTGGAGCGATCACCTTCTCTTCCGTGACTACCTCCGCATGCATGCCGAGGTTGCGCGCGAGTACGAGACGCTCAAGCGAGAGCTCGCCGGACTGTACTTGCACGACAAGGAGCGGTACACCGACGCCAAGGGCCCCTTCGTTCGTTCGATCGTGCGTCGCGCCCGCGAAGAAGGCTTCGCCGACGCCTACCGCTGATGCCACCGCGTAGCCCACGTCGCTCGGCCGCACAGTCGAAGGCCGACAAACTGACTGGGACGATCGAGCCGACGACGGCGTCCGCTGAGCTCGCGACGCTCACCGCACTCGCTCAGGCGCTGAGCGGACCGGCCGATCTGGCGACGTCGCTCGAGGCCGCGCTCGCGACCGTTGCCGACCTGCTCGGTCTCGAGACGGGATGGGTGTGGCTGCTCGACGCGTCGAACGAGCCGACGCTCGCCGCCGCTCGCGCTCTGCCGCCGTCGCTGCGTGATCACCCTGACGCGATGCACGGCGACTGCTACTGTCTCAAGACGTTTCGTGCAGGTGATCTTCGCGGTGCCGCGAACGTGAACGTCGTCTGGTGCAGCAGGCTCGCGCTGCTCCACGACGATGACGGAGGCGACGACGACGTCGGTCGACTGCAATGTCACGCGAGCGTCCCGCTCGCGGTGGGTGACCGCAGGCTCGGGATGTTGAACGTCGCGAGCCGTGACTGGCGTGTGCTCTCGGATGCAGAGCTGAGCCTGTTGACGACTGCCGGTGCGCTCGTGAGCCTCGCCGTGGAGCGCAGTCGGCTCGAGGCCGCGACCGTTCGCGCGCGCGCCGCGGAAGAGCGCAATCGCCTTGCGCGTGAGATTCACGACACGCTCGCCCAGGGACTCGCCGGCCTCACCATGCATCTCGAGGTCGCGGACGCACTCACGAGTACCAGCGCGCCCGGCGACGAGCGACTCGGTGCCGCTGTCAGGCGGGCACTCGCGCTTGCGCGGTCGACACTCGACGAAGCGAGACGGTCGGTGCTGGATCTGCGTGAGGCACCACTCGAGGGGCGAACGCTTCGGGAGGCGATCGACGCGCTGGCCCACCACACCCGGGCCATGAATGCGGAGCGCGTCGAGATCGAGACCGCCGTGTCCGACGAGGTGGACGACGGCCTAACGCCGGCCATCGCCACCGGTCTCTACCGGGTGGCCCAGCAGGCCGTCGCCAACGCGCTGCAGCATGCCCGAGCGCGACACATCCTGGTGCGCCTCACGCGAGACACCGGCACCCTCCGGTTGCGCGTCGAGGACGACGGGACCGGCTTCGATGCGGGTGACGTATCGGCCGACCGCTTCGGGCTCGTCGGCATGCGGGAGCGCGCGCACCTCATCGGCGGCACGCTGACGGTGGAGAGCGCGCCGGACGCCGGGACGGCGATCAATGTGGTGGTGCCGGTCGACGTTAGGCGTGGGCGTCCGCGGCACGGGCAGCCATGAGCAACCCTGACACGCCAGGGCGGATTCGCATCGCCGTCGCCGACGATCACCCCGTTGTTCGCGACGGCCTGATCGCGATGCTCGAGACGCAACCCGATTTCACGATCACGGGCAGCGCGGGAACCGGCGCCGAAGCGCTCGCGCTCGTACGGTCGAGCGACCCCAATGTCCTGCTGCTCGACCTCGAGATGCCGGACCTCGATGGCGTGGCGGTGCTGCGCCGCCTGCGCGAAATGAACGGACGTGTGCGTGCGATCGTGTTTACTGCCTTCGACACCGACGAGCGCATCATCTCGGCCGTGGAGGCCGGAGCGGCCGGGTATCTCCTCAAGGGCGCGCCGCGCGCGGACGTGTTCGCGGCTGTGCGCGTGGTGGCCGGCGGCGGCTCGCTGCTCGCGCCACTCGCGGCGTCGGCGGTGCTGCGTCGCGTCCGCGGTGAATCGCCTCCAACCACCGCGACGAGTCCGGGCCTAACGCCGCGCGAGCGGAGTGTGCTCGAGCACCTGGCGCGTGGGCTCGGCAACAAGCAGATCGCGGCGCGACTCGGGATCTCCGAACGAACGGTCAAATTTCATGTGAGCTCGGTGTTCACGAAGCTGGGCGCCGCGAACAGAACGGACGCCGTGGCGCGGGCCGCGCAGGCCGGGATCATCCAGCTATAGCATTCGACGCGTCGCAGCGAGCGGTGCTCAGTGACGGGATGTGCTTCGGGCAGGTCGGCAGCGAGCGCTTCACTCCTCCCGCATGGCCGTGAGGACGTCCACGTGCAAGGCATCACGCGCCGGCAGATAACACGCGAGCACAGCCGCCGCCGTAAGTAACAGCGCCACGCCCGCGTACGTCGGCAGATCGAGCGCCGTGACGCCGAACAGCAGCGTCGCCATGTAGCGAGACAGCGCCACCGCTCCCGTCAGGCCCACGACGAGCCCGATCACCACGGGCCGCATCCCCTGGGAGATGATGAGCCGGAGCACGCTCGACGTACTCGCGCCGAGCGCCATGCGCATACCGATCTCCGTGCGACGGCGCGACACGCTGTACGACAACACGCCGTACACACCGGCAAGCGCGAGCAAGAGCGCGACAGCCGCCAGCGACGCGAGCAGCAGCATCGTGAACCGGCGCGCGGCGACTGACTCTCCCACCATGTCGTCGAGTGTGCGGACGTTCGATAACGGCGTCGTCGGCGCCACCTCCTTCATGATCGCGCGGACGCTCGGAATGAGCGCCGACGGGGCCGAGTTGGTGTGCACGATGAAATGCACCGGCGTCATCCCGCCGCCATTGTACGGCATGTAGACCGCGAGTGACGGCGTGTCGGCGAGATCCCAGTCGCGCGTGTCGCCGGCGACGCCGATGACCTCCGCGATGTCCTCGTTCTGCCCCTTCCAGAGCACGATGTGGCGACCAACCGCGCTTTCACCGGGCCACAGACGTTCCGCGACGCGATGGCTGATGATGACGCGCCATGGCTTCCCGATGACATCCTGGTCGGTGAAGTCGCGCCCCGCCTCCAGCGGCACACCCATGGTCTTGAAGTAGTCACGCGTGATCATACGCCAGCCCGCCCACGGAATCGCATCGCGCGCGGGTGACGGCTTGTCCTGGGCGGCGAATCCCATGCCGGTCCCGATGCCGCGGAGTAACCCCATGCTCACCCCCGCGACGCCCTGCACCTGCGGCAGCGCCTCGAGGCGCGTCTTGAGCTGCGTCATCGCGGCGGTGAATCGCTGCGCGTCCGCGTCGTTCTGCGGGCCCGGCAGCGTCACCTCGAACGTGACGCGGTTCTCCGTCTTGAAACCGCGGTCGACGGCGAGCACCGCGCCGAAACTGCGAATGAGAAGCCCAGCGCCTACGAGCAGCACGAGCGACAGCGCCACCTCGATGCTCACGAGCGCGGCGCGCAGGCCAACCGTGCGACGATTGCCGACGACGCTCCGTTCGCCCTCCCTGAGCGCGGCGACGATGTCGTGGTACGGCGTCCGTAGCGCCGGGACGAGCCCGGTGATGATGCTCGTGAGCAGCGCCGCGCCTAACGTCAACGCCAGCACCGCCCCGTCCACCGACACCTCGGCCAGGCGCGGAATGTCTCCGGGGTCGAACGCGCGCAGCAGGCGCACGACGCCGAACGCGATCCCCAGTCCGACGGCCGCACCAACAAGGCCGAGTAACAGCGACTCGGCGACCGCCGTCTGCACGATGCGCCCCCGCGACGCACCCAGCGCCGACCGCACCGCACGCTCACGAACGCGACCCGTGGATCGCGCGAGCAGCATGTTCGCCAGGTTCACGCACGCGATGAGCAGCAGGAAGCCGACCGACGCCATGAGAACCCACAGTGCGCGGCGCAGCGAGTCGCTCGCGACCCAATCTGCGGAAGGCCCAACGGTGATGCCCATGCCTTTCGCTTGCGGGTACTGACTCGCGAGTTGGCGGGCGACGCGCTCCAGATCCGCGTGCGCGGCCGCAACCGTTACGCCAGGCTCGAGACGTCCAACGACGGTGAGCTCGAAGCTGTCCCTGTCCTCACGCGGCCCGCGCGTCAGTGGAAGAAACAGGTCGCCCGCGTCGAGCCACGGCGTGCCGGGTGGCAACACGCCGATCACGCGGTAGCCGCTCCCACTCAGCGTGATCGTGCGCCCGACGATACCACGGTCGCCGCCGAACTGCGTCGTCCACAACCGATGGCTGAGGATGGCGACGCGCGTGTCCGCACCGGCGCGATCCTCTCCGTCGGCCAGTGTCCGGCCGGCGAGGGGCGTGACGCCTAACGCGCGGAAGAATCCCGTGGTGACATACGCTACGTTCAGCCGCTCCGGGCTGTCCTTCCCCGCCAGCGTTATCGACCCCCACGTGATCGCGCCCATCGCGGTGAGCGTGCGATTCATGTCCTGGACGTCCCAGAAGTTCGCGTGCGTGAACGACGACTGGGTCCAGCCGCGGTCCTGACGCGCCTCCCAGATCTGAACGAGGCGGTCCGGCTCCGGGAACGGCAGCGGACGGAGCAGCACGGTGCGCACGACGCTGAAGATGGCCGCGTTGGCGCCGATACCTAACGCCAGCGTCAGCACGGCGATCGCGGTGAACGCCGGCTGCCGGATCATCGCCCGGGCGCCGGACCGCAGGTCAGCCACGAGGGTCGTCATCTTCTCACTCCCGTTGAGTGTCGGTTCACGCACAGGTGGTGCAACCAGAGGCCCGCCGGTGAGCAACGCGAGGCGCAGCCGCAGCGCGAAACCGGGGACCTGACGACGGTACCATCGGTTGGCCGATCGACGACCGTCACGCGTTAGGCGCAGGACATACCCTTCACGAAGCTCCTCGAGCGCCTCGTCCCGCACGGCTTCGGGGAGCAGCAGACGAAGCACGGCGGCGGAGAGCCGCGGCGGCGTGGCTGTCATGACGGCTCCGCGAGCGGATCGCCGGCGCGCCACAACCGCTCGAACGTCCGCCGTGACTCGGCGAGCTTGGTCTTGCCCGCCGCGGTGATCTGAAACTCGCGGCTCCCTCGCCCGCCCTCGCCGGGTCGGGCTTCGCGCTTCGACGAGCGCGCGTAGCCGCGCTGCTCGAGTCGCCTCAACGCCACGAACACCGCGGCGGGTGAGATCGTGCGGCCCGTCGCCGCCTCGAGCTCGAGCACGATCGGCGCGCCGCGAGACCGGCCGCCGAGTCGAACGAGGGCGAGCATCACGTGATGTTCGAACTCGCCGAGGGCCATGCGTGACATGCGTTGGCTCCTGCGTTGGTCGGCTGGATCAAACTTGCAGTGATAGTATGGTCGCGCATCGGACGAGGCAATACCTGTCCGAATGGACAGGGCGCTCTGCCCGATCGCTCAATGCCGGGAGGCTCGGAGCGACACGATCGTTCGATCACCGGTGGTCGTCACCGGACATCGAACGGACGGAGTCTCACAAAGCCTTGTCGCCATGACAGCCAACATCGACCGAACGGCGCTCATCACCGGCGCCTCACGCGGACTCGGCCTCGCGCTCTCACGCGCGCTCGCCACGCGTGGATGGAATCTCATTCTCACCGCTCGCGACCCGGAGCGGCTGCGACTCGTGCGGGACGAGCTCGCCCGCGTCACACACGTCGCCGCGATCGCCGGTGACGTCATCGACCCCGCACATCGGAGCGCGCTCGCGGTACTCGCGCGCGGTCACGCCGGGCTCGACGCGATCGTGAACAACGCCGGCGTGCTCGGACCGAGCCCGCAGCCGACACTCCTCGAGTATCCGCTCGAGGCGCTCGTCGAGGTGTTTCTCGCGAACGTGCTGGCGCCGCTCGCCGTCATCCAGGAACTCCGAGGCGAGCTCAAGCCCGGCGCCCGGATCATCAACGTGACGAGCGACGCCGCGGTCAACGCGTATCCAGGCTGGGGCGGATACGGCGCGAGCAAAGCGGCGCTCGAGCAGCTCTCGGCGGTTCTCGCGGCGGAGAATCGCGACGTGCGTGTGTATTCCGTCGATCCGGGAGACATGCGCACGGACATGCATCAAGCGGCATATCCAGGCGAGGACATCAGCGACCGGCCACTCCCCGAGTCGAAGGTGCCGGGATTCATTGCCGTGCTCGAGGGGGATCTGCCGAGCGGGCGGTATGTCGCCTCGGACGTCGCGGATGGTGCGCGCTCTCACGCGTTGACATCCGCATCGGTGGCCGCATGAGTCACGCGCTTCGAGCACGACCCATCGAGCTCGTTGCGCGGACGCCAGACGAGTCGGTCGACTTCGAGTCGCTCGACTTCGAACTTTCCGACGCGCTGCTGGCGCACGAGCCGCCGGAAGCGCGTGGACTCTCGCGGGACCAAGTGCGCCTGCTCGTGACCGATCCGACCAATGATAGCGTTAGGCACGCCGTGGCCCGCGACCTGCCGACCTACCTCGACGCCGGCGATCTGCTCGTCGCCAACTCCAGCGCGACGATCAATGCGGCACTCGATGCGTGGCGCCCAGCCACAGGTGGCGCATCTGACGAGTTGATCGCGCTGCATCTGTCGTCGCCGGTGCCGGGTGCGGCGACTGATGATCGCTGGGTCGTCGAGCTACGCCGGTTGACGCCCGACGGTACTCGGCCGCTGCTCGACGCGCGTGCTGGCGAGCGGATCGGACTCCGCGGCGGCGCATTCGCGACGCTGATCGCTCCGTTCAGGCGTGGTGCCGCGGGCGGCCCGCCTAACGACCAAACCCGCCTCTGGGAAGCCGAGCTCTCTTACCCGGGCGGTGCACTGGCGTACGCCTGGGAGTTCGGGTCGCCCATCCGCTACGGCTATGTGCACGACCGCTGGCCACTCGCCACGTACCAGACGGTATTCGCCGATGAACCGGGAAGCGCCGAGATGCCTTCTGCCGGCCGACCGTTCACGCCGGAGCTGGTCGAACGGATCCGATCGCGCGGCGTGGCGATCGCATTGCTGACGCTTCACACAGGCGTGGCGAGCCTCGAGTCAGGCGAGTCGCCGTATCCCGAGCGCTACCGCGTTCCGCGCGAGACCGCGATCGCGGTGAATCGCGCCCGTGCCGCTGGCGGCCGCGTCGTCGCCATCGGGACGACGGTCGTGCGCGCGCTCGAGACGGTCGCGGACATCGACGGGACCGTGAGCGCCGGTGAGGGGTGGACGGATCTCGTGATCACGCCGGAGCGTGGCGTACGAGCGGTGGACGCCCTGCTCACCGGGTTCCACGAGCCGCGTGCATCACACCTCGCGATGCTGGAAGCCATCGCGGGGCGACGGCATCTCGCCGCCGCGTACGGCGCCGCGATCCGAGAGCGGTATCTCTGGCACGAGTTCGGCGATGTCCACCTGATCATGCGCCGATCGGGAGCGGGGTGATAGCTTGCGTCGGCCACGCTACGCGCCATTGCTCTCATCGCCTCCATGCGCCGACTCCATTCGCTATCGCCTCTCATCGCCAGCGCGCTCATCGCGTGCACTCGTGCCGTGCCGGGCACGTCCACGCCGGTCGCCGCTGGCGAGCTGCCACGAACGCACGTCGCCAGGCCGACGACGGGCGCGATAGACCCGGCCGATCTCATGACGCGCTTGTACGTGCTCGCCGACGACTCGATGCTCGGGCGCGAAGCGGCGACGCTGGGCAACGTGAAGGCGACGGACTACATCGCGCGCGAGATGCAGCGCATTGGACTCGCGCCCGGCGGCGAGAACGGGACGTACTTCCAGACGGTGCCGGTGCTGATCGCGCGAATAGACACGACGCGCACGATCTCCGTCGAGGGAACGCGACTCGCGCTCGGCAGCGACGTGCTGCCGTTCTCGGCCAACACGGCGGCGACCATGCTGCCACGTGGTGCGACGATCCGCTCGGTGGACGGCGCGCAGGTCGTCTACGGCGGGCTGCTCGGCAGCGGCACGCTCATCGCCCCCGAGCAAGCGGCGGGCAAGGTGGTCGTGTTCACGGTCGCGCCCGATTCGACCGGACGGCGCGACTACCGCTTCTACCTGAAAGGGCCGCTCACGCAGTACGGCGACGCCGCCGGCATCGCGGCTGTCGTGCTGGACGTCGTGCCGCCTAACGTGCTCAATCGCTTTCGCGGCGCGGCGATGCGCATCCATCGCGACGATCCGACAGGAACGGCGCCGACCATCATGCTGGTGACACCCGCGGCCGCGCAGCGGATGCTCGGTGTCGCGCAACTCGACCGAATTAGCGTCGGGACTGTCGGGAAGACGCTGAGTGGGACGGTCGCGATCACAGAGGCGCCCACGCTGTATCCGGCTCGCAACGTGATCGGTGTCCTGGCCGGCTCCGACCCCGCGCTGCGCGGCCAGTACGTCGCCGTCGGTGCGCACAACGATCACATCGGCCTAACGAATCGTCCGCTCGACCACGACTCGGTGGAGGCGACGAATCGCGTCATCCGCCGGCAGGGAGGTCAGGACCCGGTGCGCGCGGCGACGCCGGAAGAATCGGCTCGCATCACCCAGCTCCGCGACAGCCTGCGTCAGGCGCACGGCGGCGTGCGGATGGATTCCGTGAACAACGGCGCCGACGATGACGGCTCGGGCACGGTCGCGATGCTCGAGATCGCGGAGCGGTTCGCCACGGCGCCGCATCCGAGGCGGTCGCTGATCTTCGTCTCGCACACGGGCGAGGAGAAGGGGCTCTGGGGGTCTGACTGGTTCACGGACCACTCGACCGTTCCACGCGACTCGATCGTCGCCCAGTTGAACATGGACATGGTGGGGCGCGGGAAGGCGACGGACGCGATGGGTCGCGGCCCGAACAACATCCAGATGATCGGCTCGCGCCGCCTGTCCACGCAGCTCGGCGATCTCATCGACTCGTTGAACACGGCGCGCACGCCGCACATGGACCCGGACTACTCGTTCGACACGCCGGGCCATCCGCTCAATCGGTACTGCCGCAGCGACCACTATATGTATGCGCGCTACGGCATCCCGATCACCTACTTCTCGCTCGGCTACCACACGGGATATCACCAGGTCGTGGATGAGCCGCAGTACATCGACTACGACCACATGGCCCGGATCGCCAGCTTCGTGCACGACATTGCCGAGGCGGTGGCGAACCGACCGCAGCGTCTGATCGTGGACAAGCCAAAGCCGGATCCAAAGGCGGGTTGTCGGCAATGAGCGCTGGGAACGGGGAACGGCGGAGCTGAGCTGTCATCCCGAGCGTCAGCGAGGGATCTTCTCGAACGTGATCGTGGCTTGGCCAGCTACAATGACATTCACACGAGGGTCCCTCGTCGCTGGCGCTCCTCGGGATCGACGATAACGTGGCTGGCGCGGCCACGCGCCAGTTACCATTGTACCCCAATGCTTTCGCCGTTCCGTCGCACAGTCGTCGCGCCTGCGCTGGTCGCTCTCGTCGCCAGCACCGCATTGCAGCAGTCCTCGCTCCCGCGCACGCCAAACGAAGTGGTACGCGCCGCCGAGCGAGCCGTGACCGCGCGCCGGGCCGCCGTCGTGCGACAGGAGTGGCTCGGACGACTCCGACGTGAGCCCGCCAATCGGCTCGCCAGGCTTGGCGTCGCGGCATTCGCGCGACTGGCGTACGACTATGCGGCCGCCGACTCGTTCGCCGCTCCACTGCTCGCTCGTAGTGGCGATCGGCCCGACGGCATCGCGGCGTGGGCGCGCATCGAAACCGCCCTGGCACTTGCGCAGCAATGGCGGCTCGGAGAAACCGATTCGCTACTCACGATCGCCGCGAGCGAAGGAGCCGCGGCCGGCGACGGGACAGCCGAGGGCGTCGCCCTCGCACGCCTCGCGCTGCTGCGTGGTCGCACGCAGGGCGTGGACGCCGGGCTCGCCCTGCTCGATCGCGCAGTCCGCGCTCTCCCACCGGCCGATTCCGTCGACCGCGCGCTCGCTCTCGCCTATCGCGCGCAGCTCGTGCTGGCGCGCGGGACGCCCGGTGCCGGGCCGCTCGCCGACTCCGCGCTCCGACTCGCGCGACGTACCGGCGCCGCACGCATCGAAGGATTGGCCTACAACATCCTCGGCCGCGAACAGCTCCGCGTAAGGCGCGCCGACTCCGCCGAGGTGCTGTTCAGTCGCGCAGTCGAGCGGTTGCGCGCCGCGGGCGATCTCGCCGGCTACGCAGGGTCGCTCCAGTGGCGCGGCTATCTGCTTCGCTCGCGCGGCGAGCTCGGGGCGGCCGAGCGCGACCTCCGCGCGGGTCTCGCCGTCGGACGCATTGCGGGGCAAGTGGTGCTCGGGTGGACGGAGATGAACCTCGGGCAGGTCGCGATGTCGCTCAACGACTGGGGCGAAGCGCGACGTCACCTCACGTCGTCGCAGGCGCTGCTCGATTCCGCGCGTGATCGCTGGGGCGGGGCCACTGCGACGCAGCTCGAGGCGTCGGTTCGCTGGGCCGTGCGCGATTGGGCAGGCGCCGACTCCCTGCTCCGCGCCGCCGAGCAGCAGCTCGCGCAGTCGGGCAACACGTCGCAGATCCTGGACACGCGCGTGCAGCGACTCCGCTATGCGCTCGCGCGTCGCGACTGGCCGCATGCGGCGGAGATGCTCGCGCTCGCGCGCGACTCGACGATCCGGGGACGCTCCGCCGAGTACGTCGACCTCGACTACTACGACGCACTGCTCGCGCTCGGCACCGGACGGCCTAACGATGCTCGCCGCGCGCTCGATCGATCGCAGCGCGAGAGTGCGCGCAGCGGAGAAGCCCCGACCTACCTGCAGCTCGCCCGCGCCGCGGAAGCCGAGGCGCTCCTCGGGCGTCTCGATACCGCAGAAGCGAAGTTAGGCGAGGCGATGAAGGTCTTCGAGCGGTACCGCGCGTCGCAGGCGACTCGGGAGCAACGACTCGCCGCTCTCGGCGTCGCCGGCGACGCCGATGATCCCAGCGTTGGCGTCGCCACGGTCGTCGCGTCGCTCGCGCGCGCGGGCCGCACGGCCGCAGCCTTCAACTTCGCCGAGCGAACGAAGGCGCGTGAGCTGCTCGATGGGATGACGCGTCGAGAGGCGCTGCGCGATCCGGGCAACGATCGCCCAGAGACGCGTGAGGCGGCGCTCGCGAACGTGTACGCGCGGCCCGTGACGCTCGCCGAATTGCAGTCCGCTCTGCCGGAATCGACGGCGGTCGTGCACTTCAACACTGGAACGTGGAACGAGCCGACGACCGCATTCGTGCTCACGCGCGAGGGCACGTCGGCATACGTGCTCCCGCCCGCGGATTCGCTCGTCGATCCTGTTCGCCGACTCGTCCTCGCCATGCAGGCGAAGAGCGACATTCGCATCCAGGCCCGAAATCTGGGCAATGCGATCGCCGCGCCGATTGCCGCCGCGATGCCAGCCGCCATCACGCGCCTCGTCATCGTTCCAGGGGCGCCGCTGAACACATTGCCGTTCGACGTGCTCACGCTGCCGGATGGCCGCATGATGATCCAGCGGTTCGAGCTGTCGTACGCGCCGAGTGCGTCGGTGTACGCCGCGCTGCGGCGTCGCGCAATCGACGGCGCGGGCGACCACACGAATGCGACGACGGTTGGAGGGCCCGGGGTGCTCGCGTTCGGTGCGCCGGAGCGGTCGCGAAAGTCCGGCGTGGCGCGATGGGACACGCTTCCGCCACTGCCCGCGGCCGCAGCCGAAGCGCGCGACGTCGCCCGGTCCGCACCGCGATCACTCGTTAGGCTCGGCCGCGATGCGAGCGAGGCGGCGCTCAAGCAGGCGGCGCTCTCCGACGTCGCCGTGCTGCACTTCGCGTCGCATGCCGTGGTCGACCCGGCCGGACTGCGAGGGACGGCACTGCTGCTCGCGTCAGGCGGAGGCGAGGATGGCGTCGTGCGGCCCGAGGAGCTGAGCGCCCTCGCGCTCGACACGGATCTCGTCGTGCTCTCAGCGTGTTCGACGGCGTTGAGCGGCGGTCACGCGGGTGACGAGGGCCTTCGCGGGTTGGTCGCGCCGATGATCGAGGCCGGCGCGCGGGGCGTGGCCGCGACGCTCTGGGCGGTGGACGACGAGGCCCAACGGCTGCTCGTCCGTCGCTTCTATCAGCGACTGTCGCGAGGAGAAACCTCTGCCGCGGCGCTGCGGGGGGCGAAGCTCGAGGCCATTCGCGACGGCGCGATCCCGCGTGACTGGGCGGCCATGGTGCTGTGGGGCGATCCACTCACCCGGCCGCTCGGCGGAGCCCGCCAGCTGGGCGGTAACGTTCGCCCGAGCTCGAGCCGCCGACCCTGAGCGCCGCACCGACGCAACAGTCAGCATCCTCTGCTGGCTTCCGCTGGCGACGGTCGCGGGTGTCGTTGCAATATCCGCGTGTGGCCTCCCTTCCTATCCGAATCCGATGTCGAGCGTGATGCGGGCCGATCCCGTATCGCAGGCACTCGAGTCAGTGATGACCCGCTACTCGGGCGTGCTCCGAACGGTCGGGGCGCGCTACCGGCTACCCAGTGCCGACCTCGACGAGCTGGCCCAGGAGGTCCGGGTGCGATTGTGGGGCGCGCTCAACTCAGATGAGAGGATCGACGCCGTAAGTCCGTCCTATCTCTACAGGGCGGCGACGACGGCAGCGATCGACATCGTGCGGCGGCGGCGTTCGTCCCGGGGCGATTCGCTCGAATTGGTGGACGACGCCGAGTTGAGTCAGCGGCGAGCGCCGCGGACGCCGGATCATGACGCGTCGATGAAGGAGCTGGGCGAGCAGGTGGAAGCGGCATTGCAGTCGATCGCGCCGTCGCGGCGCCCGGTGGTTCGGATGTATCTCGCCGGCTACGGCACGACCGAGATCGGCGAGTTGTTAGGGTGGACGGAGGCGAAGGCGAGGAATCTCGTCTATCGCGGGTTGGCTGATCTTCGCTCACGGCTTCGCGCCATGGGCATCGAAGGCGGGGGAGACACTTGATGCACTCGAACGACGAGCAGCTTCGCCTCGCCTACGGCGCCTCACTCGCGAGTGGGGGGGGCAGACGGTCGCACGCGACACCTGAAGCGCTACTGGCACTGGCCGAGCGCTCCGGGAGCGAAGCGTCGCGGCTCGAGGTGCTCGATCACGTGATGGCCTGCGACGCCTGTCGTCGCGAGCTCGATCTCGTGCGCGCCTCTATCGCCGCGGCCGGGGTACCGCGCCAGCGTACGTGGTTTCGGTCGCCGTCCATAGGGCTGATGGCCCTCGCCGCGACGCTGCTGATCGTCGCCGGCGTGCGGATGTATGTCGTGTCGCAAGAGCCGGATGCGGGATCGCTCATGCGCGGTGGGTCCGGCGTGTCGACGTATCCGGTGCGGTGGCTGCCGTCCGTTGGTGCCGGGCTGGCGTGGCGCCCGACTGCGGGCGCAGCAAGCTATCGGCTCGAAGTCGTCGACGAAGCAGGCGTTGCCGTCGTCGATTCGACGATGCGCGACACCACGTTCCTCGTGCCGGTTTCCGCGTTGCGCGACCGCCGCGGACTTTTGTGGTCGGTGACCACGACGCTTTCCGACGGATCGACGGTGACTTCCCTCCCCGTTCCTCTCGTCTCGCCGGCACGGTAGAACTCGCAGCAGCACGAGCGTGAGGCGCCACGACGCATGTCGCGTCGTGGCGCCTTCCACATCGCCTGAGTTTGCCGCTCGGCAGCAAACTTGCGCACGCTGCTCGCCGCAATGACCACTCGGCCTCGCATCGCCACCAACGCCATGCGCGCGTTCATCCTGCTCTTTGGCGCGGGGGCCCTCTGGCTCGCCCGCGATGGGATGAACGCCGACGGCATCGCGTACCTGGACGCCAGCGACGTCTATCTCGCGGGCGGATGGCCCGCGTCGGGCAGCGGGTACTGGAGCCCACTCTATCCGACGCTCCTCGCGATTGCACGATTCGTAGGAGGCACAGCGCCCGATCGCGAGCTCGCAATCACGCAGGCCGTGAACTTCGCGGTCTTCATTCTCGCGTTTGCGGCCCTCGAGTTTCTGATCCGCAGCGTCCGAGCCGCGACGCTGGCGCGGCAGCCCGCGGGCGAGCCACCTAACGATTTCACCTGGCGCGTCCTCGTCTACGCGCTGTTCGTCATCGCGACCATCGGCTGGATCCGCGTGTGGATCCTGACGCCGGACATGTGTGTCGCCGCGATCGTCTTCGCGGTGGCCGGTGTGAGCGTCCGCATCGCGAGCGGACGCGCCGGCCGGGCAAGCTCCATCGGCCTCGGCGCGCTCCTCGCGCTGGGCTACCTGGCCAAGGCGGTGCTCTTTCCGTTCGGCATTTTCGTGGTCGCGACGCTCGCGATCATGCTTCGCCGGAAACGGCAGCTCGGCCGAGTCGCCATCGCGGCGCTCGTGTTCCTCGTCGGCTCGGCGCCGCAGATCGTATACGCGTCGCGTCTCAAGGGTGCGCCCACGTTCAGCGACGTTGGACGACTCACGTACCTCTGGTTCGTCGCCGATGTGCCCGGCCCGGTGTCGTCGGCCTTTCCCCTGCCCGCCCGACTGCCGTCACCGTCAGCGACGCACCAGACCCTCGCGCGGCTGGACCGGACCAGCGGAGTTCATCCCGCCGTGTACGACATCGACGCCCCCATCCCCGGCACGCTACCGATCTGGTACGACGCGGGCCACTGGTACCGCGGCGTAGTCGCGCCGTTGCTCCCCATCGCGGTGATCCGGAGCGCTCGTTAGGCACGCGCGGGTGTACCTGGAGATGTTCGGGCTGCTGGTCGCCGGCGCGCTGGCGGCGGCGTTCACCCGCCGCGTGACCTGGCGCGAGACAATCGCCATGAGGCCTCTCCTCATCCTCGTCATTCCCGCAGTCGCGGTCCTCGCCGCGTATGCGCTCATGTTGGTGCAGGACCGCTACGTCGCCCCATTCGCGCTGCTCCTGTTCGCCGGTCTCGTACCGCCGTGGGCAACGGATGACCTCTCGCGCCGCGTGCGGGTCGGCCTGGCGACGGGCGCGCTCGTCGCCGTCGCACTCGTCCTCCACCAGGCCCGCGTCGATGCCACTTACTGGCGCGGTTCGGCACGCTCACGCGCGAACGTCGTCGCCGCACTCGAGGCCCGAGGCATCCGACCGGGTTCGCGCGTCGGCTTCATCGGCGAGGCGTACGACGCGCTCTGGGCGCGCCAGGCACGCCTGCGATTCGTGTCACTCGTCCCGCTCGCGGAGGCCGAGCGGTTCTGGGAGCTGGATGCGGCGGGACGAGCCGCGGTGCTTGCACACATGCGCGACCAGGGCGCCACGGCCATCGTCGCCGAGTCGCCGGCGCTGGGCGTGAACATCGAGGGATGGGAGCGACTGCCGTCCGCCGGCGTTCCGCGCTCGGAGCTCATCGTGTACGTCGGATTGCGCTAGTATTGCGCATGTCCTTCGATCAGCTCGTGAGCCTCGCGGTTGCCAACCGCTGGGAAGTCCTCGCCGTGGTGTTCGGCATCGTGAGCGTGTACCTGAGCACGCGCGAGCACATCTGGAGCTGGCCCACCGCGCTCGTGAACGTCGGGCTGTACTTCGTCGTGTTCTATGAGGCGAAGCTGTACGCGGACATGGGGCTCCAGGTCGTGTACTTCGGGCTCTCGCTCTATGGCTGGTACGAATGGCTGTACGGCGGCGCCAACCGCACGGAGCTCCACGTCTCGCGCACCACACGACCGCTCGGCGTTAGGCTCCTGATCATCGGCATCGTCTGCGCGGCGGTGCTCGGCACCCTGCTCGCCCGCTTCACCGATGCTGCGCTGCCGTACGTCGATTCGGCCACCACGAGCACGAGCCTCGTCGCGCAGTGGATGATGACGCGGAAGATTCTGGAGAACTGGGCGGTCTGGATGGCGGTAGACGTCGTCTACGTCGGGATGTTCATCTACAAGCACCTCTACCTCACCGCCGGACTGTACACGGTGTTCTTCGTGCTCGCCGTGATGGGGTATGTGCAGTGGAAGCGGTCCCTGGCGGAAAGACGGGAATCGGGAACGGGGAACCGGGAACTGGAAATCAGCCGCGTGTGAGCGGCTCGCACACCGGCCATCGTGCGGTTCCCGTTGTCGTGGTGACGGGGTCTGAATCGACGGGCAAGACCACGCTCGCGGGCGATCTCGCGCGTCATTTCGGCACGGTGTGGGTGCCAGAGTACTCTCGCACCTATCTCGACGAGAAGACGGCGGCGACAGGGATGCCGCTCGATGCGAACGACGTCGAGCCGATAGCGCGCGGGCAGATCGCGGCTGAAGATCGCGGCATCACACAGGCGCACGGCCTGCTCGTTCTCGACACCGATCTCGTGAGCACCACCGTGTATGCTCGTCACTACTACGGGAGTTGCCCGGCGTGGATCGATCAGGCCGCGCGCGAGCGTCGCGGCGATCTCTACCTGCTCTGTGACATCGACGTCCCATGGGTGCCTGACGAGGCGCGCGATCGCCCGCATGAACGCGCGCACATGCACGGACTGTTCGTCGGTGCGCTGGAGACGTTAGGCGCGCGGTACATCACCGTTCGCGGCTCGTGGGCGGAGCGCCGAGCGGCCGCGATCGCGGCGACGACGGCGCTCCTCGCCGGCAGTCAGTAGCGAAGCACGTTCGTGCAGCTGACGGTGCCCTTCACGGCGACGCCGGGCTGCGGCTGGAGGTCGAGCACTACGCGCGCGTCCTTCCCGTGGTCCTCGAGACGAACGGTTCCGCTACCTCCCTTGCGGCCACTCGTGGGGTTCGACCCGGACATGTAGAACGTGCCGTTCTTCGTGTCCATCACGGGACCGAATGAAAGAGACGCCTCGTAGTCGGCCGCCGGCGCAGGGCCTGTTCCGCTCGCGTCACGAATGCTCACGACGACGAATGTGAGCGCCCTGGGGTCTTTCGACCGAGCATCCGATTCCGGGATGCCGAAGTTCACGGAGAACTTCTTCGGCTTGCCGGCGCGTTCGGAGATCATGCATCCGACATCGGGCGGTGAGGCGAGTGTGTAGCTGCCGGCGTGTGGCCCGCCAATGACCTCGACGGTTGCCGTGCTCGAACGTCCCTGCGCGTGGAGATCGAGAACGCCGAAGACACAGAGCGCGGCGACACCCAGAGAATAATGCAAGCGAGACATCGAGTTCCTCGGTGAATGACAGAGTCGGTTGGTCGTGGCGATCATGGCGCGGGTCGCTTCGCGGCACTCGCGGGCGGCACCGGCAGCGGCGCGGCCACCACCTTCTCCACCATGTTGGCGATGGCGGACTGCAGCGCCTTGCCTAACGGCGAATTGAGGAACGCCTGCGTGCTCCCCAGATCCCAGGCGCCGAGTGAGGTCCAGGCGGTGCCGGAGAACTTGTTGTTCGTTTCCTTGCCGGTACTTCGCAGGCTGGCGATCTGCTCACCGCTGGCGACGTCGTAGAGCTCTCCCTGCAACGTGACGTTGGCCGTCACGGATCGGACGCCGACGTTGAGCGCCGTGCCGCGGATGCGTGGGAGCCAGCCACTCCTGGTCGACTCGTCCACACGCGCTTCCAGCACGGTGCCGACGAAGACCACGTCCACTTTCTGCTGTCGACCGATCGCGACCGCCCGTGGCGCGATCCAGTTCCTCGATGCGCATGGCGGGATCGACGGTCAGGACGCGCGCCTCCATCGCGGTGGCGTGCGCGACCTGGTCGTGCATCGTTAGGCTGACCGCCGGTCCGACAGCGCTGTTCCCGGAAGCCGTGGCGTCGCGGAACGGCAGGATGCCGAGCGTGATCGGTGCCGACCGGTGGCCTGCCGGGAGGCTCGTCATGGCGAGCACGGACAACGGCGCGATCCAGCGCCAGAGCATTGCGGTCATGGCTTCCCTCCTCCGAGAAGAACGCTCTGGGCGCCCGCGGGATCGTTGTTCACGCGCGCCGGATTCACCAACACGTAGCCCTTGGCTGTCTCGAGCGATCCCGCCTCGACCATTTTCGATCCAGAGCCATTGTTGAGCTCCAGGTAGCCCCCTCCCTTTCTGCTCCACAGTTGCGCGAGTGTCTTCCCCTGGTCACTCGAGAGTCCGAACCACCCGCTGGCGCCATTGCCCTGCGCGCCCATCCAGGCTTTCGCCTGGCCGACGGACGCAACCACATTCGATGTTTTTGCGTTCGCCACCATCGAGATGCGATTGGCCCCCCCGAAGTACAGAACGACGCCGATGTCATCAGTCATGCCGGCACCGAGCACGATGTGGTTGCCCTCCGGATTGCCGACCACGACGCGACCCGCCGAGGCCGAGCCCTGCTCCACGCGAAACAGCGACTGTCCGTCGCCATCTACCACGACGAACGGTGCCCGCACGACGCGCGCGCCATTGGCTTTCGCGTTGCCGACCGCTTTCAATTGCGCCTGTGCCGCCTTCACGGCGGCGAGCGACTTCTCCGTGTTCGCGAGCGCCTTCTGCGTCGCATCCAGCTGTTGTTGCGTCGTGCCGAGCGACTTGGCCATGCGCGCGATGACGTCCTGCATCTTGAGCATGTTCTCGCTCATGAGATCGACCTCGTCGAGGTCCGCCGCGCGTCCCTGCTCGAGCTCCGTGACGCGGAGCGACAGCTTCTGCACGATGACCTGGAGCTTCACCAGATCGGCGGCCGCGGCAGGAGGCTTGACCTTTGCCGGCGCAGGCGCCTTTGCCGGGCCCTGTGCCTGGACGACGCTCGGAACCAGGGCGATTCCGCTCAGCGCGAACAATCCAATCCATCGGAGGTGTGACATAGCATCCATTCAGCGTTAGGGTCGGCGTTAGGAGAACTGCGTTTCGTCTGATTCAGAGCCTGGCGGCGGCCAGGCGGGCGAGCTTTACGGCCGCGCCGGCGCCCGCGCCCGACATGCCGTACTGCACGGCGATCATCCGATCGCCCTTCACGAAGTAGAAAGTCCCGTCGGTACCACTCGATGCCTCGTCCCACGGGCCGTCCAGCGTGTCGGCCGCCGTCTGGTTCGAGAGCACGCGCCCGACGAACTGCGTCGCCCCGGCGAGCATCTTGAACGACGCAACACCATCGCTCCACGTCGGCGTCAGGATCAGCGCGCGATGCTTGCCGAGGTAGTACGTGCAGCTCGCACCGTCGCCTCGGGCGAGTATGCTCGACTCCCGCGAGCGGTACGGACTCACGACGAGCGCCCCGAGCACGGTCGTCGCTTCACCTGGCGTGACGAGCGCGCAGGGATCATGGCCCGTCGCGGCGACGTCGGGGTCGCCCTTCATCTGCGTGAAAGGCAGATCCGGGATGCCATCGACAAGACGCTTCGCCAGACTGTCGAGGCGCGCCCTGCCTAACCACGGAGCCTGGTCGCCCATCATGATCGAGATGTGCCCCTGCCGAGCTCCGTAGATCCCGGACACGCCCCCAGCCCAATCCAGTCCACCCTCGGACGCGGCTTCGCCCGGCGATGTCTTCGCCATCTGGGCCTCACCCAGTCCCGGGAGCTGCGCACCGAGTCCGGTCTCGAGCGTCAATCCGCCGTCGATGATGACCTCGACGGCCAACGCATACGGCTCGCCACCTAACGCGACGCGCGGCTGATAGAGGCACCCGTTCCCGTCGGGCGCGGGGTCCGCCCGCTCGGCGCCAACGATTCGCACCGGGTCCGCGGCCAGCGGACCGAGGACTCGCTCGACGCTATCGCGTGGAAGCCAGGCGCACGGATCGTGTGCGACGAGCTGCACCCGCGTCGACGGTAGTGCTGCGGATTGCGCCGCCATCGCGGCGGACGTCGATGCTTCCGCGCCGCGCGCGTCTGACCGCCCGCATGCCGCGCTGACCAGGCATACGGTCACGTACGCCATATGCCACGGACGACGCACGCGGTGCAACAGTGATCGTTCCATGCTCTGCCTCGTTAGGTCCAGGGAGCTCATCGTGACGCGCCAGCCGGGCAGGGCCGCGTCAGTTCCACGCGGCGGTTGCTCGCACGCCCCTCGAGCGTCGCGTTCGATTCGCGCGGGCGCGTCGCGCCGCGGCCCACCGCCCGAAGACGCGTCGCCGCCACGCCCAACCGCACCAGCGCCGCTCTCACCGACTCCGCGCGGCGGAGCGAGAGCACCTGATTCGCGGACACACCGCCGATGCTGTCCGTGTGCCCCTCGATCACCAGATTCCAGCTGGGGTGCCGGTCGATGAGCCGCTGCGCGTCGGCGATCGCCTGCTCCGACGCCGGCTCGAGCTCGGCGCTGTTATACGCGAAGTACACCCCGGGAAGCTCGGCTTCACACTTCGCAGCGAGCGCCGCCTCCACATCGGCTCCCGACGACATCCCGGGGACTTCGACGCGAACGACCTGCAGCACGTCGGAACCGGTGACGATCTTGAGCAGCAGCGGATGCGCGCGATCGGCGAGCACCCAGAAGTCGATGTCCACATGCTTCTCGCGGAGCGCGAAGCGCCCGCGCAGCGCGAGCACGGGAACCGACACGCGCACGCCGTTCACCAGCAGCGGAAACGGCATCGGCGCCGCGGACGCACGCGACAGCGTTCCCTTGAACAGCGCTCGGCTGTTGAAGATCATGCGCGCGATGCCCATGGCGGCGAAGCCATCGGGGCCATCGAGCATGGTGTACGCGTATCTGACGTCGCGCCCCGCGCTGACCTCGTCGTACGCCGCGGTCGACAGCGTGAACGCCGTGTACCCCGGCGTCTCCGACTCGTCGCCGCTGAAGTACACGGTGTTGAGCCTCGGGGCACCAACGAGATCGGCGCGGCGAACGAACCGGTTGAGCTCCGCCACCTGCTGCTCGCCGCCACGACGCTCGCGGAGATGCCATCGGTACGAGACACCCGCCGACGATGCGTCCTGCACGACGACCACATTCTCCCGATCACCTTCGGGAAAGCGCAGCGCGGACACTATCGTCAGCCCCTGAACGAGCGGGATCCGGGCGCGGTCCTGCGCGTACGCGGCTGACGTCGCGGCACTCGAGGCCAACCCGAGGGTCAGCGTCAGGCGGCTCCATACGTTAGGCACGAGCTCAGCGCTCCTCGATGTTGGCGCAGTCGATCGTCCCGGTCAGCGTCACGCCTTCGTGCGTCTGCGCGTTGATGAGGAACCGGCCGGTGTCACCCGAGCGACGGACGATGACCGATCCACTTCCATAGAACCGGCCGTCGACGGAGCGCGTGTTCACGACGTGCATCGTGCGAGACTGCGGATCCCCGAGATCGCCGAGCGTCGCTTCGAGGTAGAACGTTCTGACGACGCCATCGCTCCGGACGTCGGGAATCTCCAGCCGGACATGGTTGAGCGTTCTCGGATTCCGTATGCGCGGATCCGACCGCAGGAACCCGAAATCCACGTAGAACTCCCGCGGGCCGCTCCCGCGAAGCGCGGTGATCCGGCAATCGATCACCATCGACCGCAGCTCCATTGGTGGCGGATTGCTGCCCGAGGCCGGTCGGCCGCCGACCGTGAGACGCGCCACCACACCGGAGGCGCGAACGACCTGTGTTGGGCCGGTCGGCACCGTCGCCGCCGCCGAAGCGACGACGGCAGCGAGGACGGCGTACGTGGGAACCGAGCGCGGCGCGAGTGTTTCGAGCAGGGGCATGGCCGGATGACCGAGGAGTGCAGCGTGTGTCCCCGAGTCTGGAGCGCCGGCGTTACAGGGCCGTCCGTCTGGCCGTTACTTCGCCGAGTAACGGCGCAATGTCCTGCGGTGCGCTATTATGGACGCGCCTTCCTATGCCTCGACTCTTCACCCTGGGCCGATTCGAGCTGCAGTCCGACGACTCGCCGCGCGGCGCCATCGTCTCGACGCAGCCCAAACGACTCGCGCTGCTCGCCTATCTCGCCGTCGCGACACCGCGCGGCGTTCACCGGCGCGACACTCTACTCGGGCTCTTCTGGCCCGAGCTCGGTCAGGACGAAGCTCGGCGTGCGCTGCGCCAGGCGCTCTATCACCTGCGACAGGTACTTGGCAGCGACGCCATCGTCGCTCGCGCCGATGACCAGGTGGGCCTGCTGGACGACACGCTCTGGTGCGACGTCGTCGAGCTCGAGCGAGGTCTCGACGCGGGCGATACCGCTAAGCTCTCGAGCTCGGTTGCGCTCTACCAGGGCGACTTCCTCGCCGGGCTCTTCATTCCGGACGTCTCTCCGGATCTCGAAGAATGGATCGACCGCACCCGCTCCAGACTCCGCCAGCGCGCCATCGACGCCGGGTGGAAACTGGCCGAGCAAGGGGAGGCGAGCGGAGACCCGTCGGCCGCGGCCGACGCGGCGCGGCGCGCGCACGAGCTCGCGCCTAACGACGAGGTCGGACTGCGCCGGCTGCTTGGATTCCTGTCCAGACAGGGGCGCCGGAGCGAGGCGTTGGAGACGTTCGGCGCGTTCGCCCGCCGGCGCGAACTTGACGGCGACGACCCGCCCAGCCCGCAAACACGCGCGTTGGTCGACCAGATTCGCACCAGTCCCGCCGCTCTGGACAGAGCTGAGACGTCCGTCTCGCCAAGCCCGGACGTCACCCGACCCTCGATCGGGGACGTCGCGTTGCGCGAGCTGCCCCGTTCAGATCCATCGCCGACGTTGCCTGCGGCAACCTCCGCACCCGGCGCCTCGGCCCGCCGTCCATGGCATTGGGCGGCGGTGGCTGTGGGCATCCTGACCGTCGCGACGGGCGCAGTGTTCGCACTCCGTAGTCACGAGAATGACGCCACGCGCACCGATGGCGCGACGCTCGCACCGCGCGACCGCGTTCTTGTGGCGGACTTCGTCACGCGTTCCCGCGATTCGACGGTCGGTGGCATCGTCGCCGAGGCGCTCCGCATCGACCTGGGACAGTCGCCGCTCATTCGCGTGATGACGACCGCACAGACGCGCGGCGCGCTGCGCGGGATGGAGCGTCCCGTCGAAGTGTCGTTGGACGATTCGCTCGCCCGCGCCGTGGCGCTGCGCGAAGGGGTGAAAGCGTTCGTGACGGGAGACGTCAGCGCGCTCGGCTCCTCCTATGTGCTCTCGGTCCGAGTGGTGGCGGCACTGACCGGAGACGAGCTGACGGCGCTCCGCGAGACCGCGCGCGATTCGGCCGACCTGATCGACGCGATCGACCGTCTTTCCGGACGTCTCCGGCGCCAGATCGGTGAAACGCTGCGCGCCGTCCGCGCCGACCCGCCGCTTCCCCAGGTGATGACCGGGTCACTCGAAGCGCTGCGCTTATACACGCGGGCGATGAACGCGAAGGATATCGCAGGCGATCGCGCGACCGCGGTGCGTCTTCTCGAGGAGGCCATAGCACTCGATCCCGCGTTCGCGACCGCCTACCGCATGCTCGGGTCGACGTACGCGTCGATGGCCGAGCCGGGCCGCGCCGAACGGGCGCTGGAACGCGCGTTCGCGCATCGTGATCGGCTGCCGCTGAGAGACCGCTACCTGACGATGGGCAGCTACTACCGGAACGTGACCGCCGAGTACTCGAAGGCCGCGGCGGCGTACCGGTCGTTGCTGGAGCTGTATCCCACGGATCTGGCCGGCCTCAACAACCTCGGTCTCGTGTTGATGCGGGAGCGTCAGTACGCGGCGGCGGAGAGTCTCTTCCGGCGGGTGCTCGCCGTGGATTCCACCATCCCATTGGTGCATCTGGGGCTGGCCGAGGTGCTCACCATGCAGGCGCGTCATGACGCGGCGCGCCTAACGCTCGACGACGTGTGGCGTCGATTCCCGGACTACCCCACGACCGAGCTCACCGAGACGTACGCCGCGGCCGCGCAGCACGACTGGTCGTCGGCACAGCGACACATCCGACGGCGATTGGCACAGTCCAAGGGGCAGGCGACGAACGAGTCCGATGCGTTGTTGACGCTTGGACAGATCGAGCTCCTCAGCGGCCGGCTGGCTGACGCGGAGCGTGACCTCCTCGGCTCGATGCGTCTGTCGTCGAAGGAGGAGTCGCCGGGTCGGTACTACGCGGGAGCCATCGCGCTCGCGTGGCTCGAGCTGCGCTACCGCGGGCGGATCACCCACGCGCTCGAGCGGGTGAGCGACGTGCTCGCGCGATACCCGCTCGACAGCATTGCGGTCGCCGACCGTCCATACGGAGAGCTGGCGGAGTTTCTGGCCGCCGCTGGCCAGCGGTCGCGTGCGCGCGCGTTGCTCATCGCCGTCGAACGCGATTCAGCCGCTATGCGGCGGCTTGCCGCGAGCGAGCTTCACGCCGTGCGCGGGGCCGTCGCGCTGGCCGAAGGGCGCGGCCGTGATGCCGTCGCCGAGTTCACACAGGAGGACAAGGCCGAATCGTGCCCCGTGTGCGCCCTTCCCGATCTCGCGAGGGCGTACGAGCAGGCGGGCGACATCGAGTCGGCGATCGCCGCGTACGAGCGTTATCTCGACACACCGTGGATCTGGCGGTTCGAGTCGGACGCCCCGAACCTCGGGTGGTCTCGACGTCGGCTCGGAGAGCTGTACGAGCAGCAACGGCAATTCGGTAAGGCCGCGGATCAGTATGCGAAGCTGATCGCGCTCTGGAACGATGCCGACCCGCAATTGGGCGCCGCCCTCACCGACGTTCGCGCTCGTTATGCTCGGCTCCGCAATGCCGACGTTAGTCGAGCTCCATCTGCCGGACGTTGAAGCGCAACTGCCGACTGGGCTCGGAGACTGATGCCTGACACCTCCTACTCAACGCTGGCGTGCTGAGTGACTGGCCAAGCCCTCGAGATGATGCCGGACGAATAACGTCGTTTCAGGCCAGTCGTGCGCTGCGCGATGGCGGATCAGTCGAGCTCCATCTGGCGGACGTTGAACCGCGCAATCTGCGTCTGCACGATGGAGCGGATCTGCCCCTGCACGGCGTCCGGATTCTTGATCGCATGCAGCACGACGCGCGGCGTGCTCGCGTCGGCGCTCATGACCTGCACGTCGCCGAGACCGGCGACGCGCGCCCAGAACGGCCGCAGGATGAGTGAGTCGCGGACGCGACGCAGCTCGAGGTCCTGCGTGACAGTCGACAGCACGCCGGTGGTCACGCGCAGTCGCTCGGTCGTCAGCACGTACTTCGTGGTGCTGACCTTGAGGTACGTCACGAACGCGCCGATGCCGCACAGCACCCAGATCGCGACGATGATCCACGGGACGAGCGGACGCAGATTCACGTCGGTCGTCGCGCTGGGAGCGGGGCGGAGGTACAGCAACCCAACGGTCGCCACGATGACACCCAGCCCCAACATCAAGTACACCGGCAGGTTTACCGCCTGCGACGGCGACCCCTGCCACACCGTCTGCTCCCCCGTCTGATTCGGCGATCGCTCGGACACGCGCTCCTCGGCTGACGTTCAGCGTGAGTGGTCGCGCCAATGCTATGCGGGCGCGTCGGCCGCGACAAGACAGAGAGAGACGCGCCGGAACACGCCGAAACGCGAACGGCCGGTGCAATGCACCGGCCGCTCATTTGCGCGAGGTCGAGCTCAGATCGAGCTGCTGGTCAGTGCTACCGGTTGGAGCGGTAGGATGATCGGTGATACCGATCCTTTCGCGGAATGTCGACCTTGCCCTTCACGCCGTCATAGTCGATCGACCCGCTGCCGTCGTGCTCGACGACGAAGTCCCCGCCGACGCGCGAGACGTCGATGCTGCCGGAGCTGTCACGGCCGACACGCACCGAACCGGTGACGTCATAGATCTCGATCTCGCCGGAGCTGTCCTCGTCGATGTCGACCGACCCCTTCACGCCGCGGATGTCGATGCCACCCGAGGAGTCGTCGATCCACAGGTCGCCGCCAGCGTCGCGCACGCGAATGTTCCCGGAGCTGTCCTCGATGCGTGTCTTCGCCGCCACGCTCTCGATCGTCATGTCGCCCGACGAGTCGTTGATGTCCAGCGGCAGAGTCGCGGGCGCCTCGATCACGAGATCGAGTAGCGCCTGGTATTCCAGTTGGTGTCGTGGTAGTCCGGCAGGATGGCGCGGACGGTCACCTCGTTTCCGTTCCGAACCGCTTCGAGCTTGATGTCCGCGAGCAACCCGCGGCTCGACGCGCGCGCGGTCCCGCGGACGCGAACCTCGGTGATATCGGTCCGACCGGTCACGCGCAGCTGGCCAGCACGGGCGTCGATCTTGAGCGTGGTCGCGCCGGCGGCGTTCACGGTCGCGTTGCGTGGCTCATCGTAGTCCTGCGCCCACGCGGCGGTCGGGAGCACGACGACGAGGGCGAGCGTGGCAAGCTGGAGTTTCATACGAGTTCCTTGGGATTGGCCGGTCCTTGTTCGACAGGCCGAAGGTCCAGGAGGTTTGAATGGCTGGCATCCCGTGCTGCTCCACACAGCACGCGGCCGCTGTTGGTAGCACACAGCGAGCGGCCGATGCGACGTGCAAGCAACAAGGAGCAAATCACGTAGCTCCGTCCTACTTCTCGAGCCTGAATGCAACAATGCTGTCGCTGAGCCCAAAAACCTCCCCGTCCCCGCCCGCCGCGATCACCACGTACTGCCGACCGTCCCGCGGACCCCGGAACGTCATCGGCGTCGCCTTGCCGCCAGCCGGCAGCTCCCCCTTCCACAGCTCGCGACCCGTCTCGACGTCGAACGCGCGAAGCGCGTGGTCCAGCGTCGCCGCGATGAACACCACGCCGCCCGCCGTGCTGATCGCACCGCCGAGGTTGATCGATCCGAGCGCCGCTGCCTGCGCCGCCGACGTCCCGGGCGGTAGCATCCCGCCTAACGTGCCGAGCGGGACGTCCCATTTCCGGGTGCCGGTGTTGAGGTCGATGGCGACGAGCGAGCCGAACGGCGGCGGTGAGCATGGCGCGCCACCTGGGCCGAAGATGAACTGGCGACGCATGACGTACGGCGTGCCCTTCATGTCCGTGTACTGTGGCCCTGGCCCGCGCACCTCGGACGCGTTCGTCGTCGTCCGGCGGTCGAACGACTCGCGCGGGATGAGCTTTACCTCGATCGCGATGCGATTGACCGGAACGATCACGATCTGCCGCTGTGGATCGAACGTCACGCCGCCCCAGTGCGCGCCGCCGATGCTCGACGGATAGACGAGCGTTCCCCGCTCACTCGGTGGCGTGAACGGGCCTTCGTTCCGGAGTCCGGCAATCCGCGCTCGGCACGCGGCGCGGTCGGCGTCGCTGCCGCCGAACGCATCGTCAGGCGTTAGGCGTTGCGGGCTGAGCGCCGGCAGCACCGTGTTGAACGGCTGCGTCGGGCTCGCGCGCTCGCCGGCCACGTCGCTCGTCGGCACCGGACGCTCCTCGACCGGAAACACCGGCACGCCCGTCTCGCGGTTCAGCACGAACAGCTGTCCCGTCTTCGTCGCCTGCAGCACGACGGGGATGTCTCGCCCGTCCTTGCGGAGGGTCACGAGCGCCGGCGGTGACGCGACGTCGTAGTCCCACAGATCGTGGTGCACGACCTGGAAGTGCCACACGCACGCGTCCCGTGGACGCTCGCAGCGCGACGATGGAGTTTGCATAACGATTGTCGCCGAGACGCTCGCCGCCGAAGTAGTCGGGACTCGCGCTGCCGGTCGGCACGAGCACGATGTCGCGCGCCGGATCGGCGGCAATGACGCTCCACGCGTTAGCGGCGCCCGTCTCGTGCGCGCGCGGGCCAATCCACGTCCGCCATGCGGCGTCGGTGGAGTCCTGCGGAATCGGATCCCACGTCCAGCGCAGTGCGCCTGTCCGCGCGTCGTAGGCGCGCACTTCGCCGCTCGCGGCGTTGGTACGGCTGTTGTCCGCGACGGCGGATCCGAGAACGACGATGTCGTTGATGATCGCTGGCGGCGATGTGATCTCGTACTCCGCGGTCTCGTACGGCTTGTTGCGGAGCGAAGCGCGGACGTTGACGGTGCCGGCGGCGCCGAACGACGCACACGGCGTTCCCGCGCGGGCGTCGAGCGCGATGAGTCGGCCGTCGATGGTCGCGACGAACACGCGACGCACGCACGGTCGCGATGCCTGCGCACCCGTTAGGCGGCCGTCGATCCAGTACGAGACGCCCCGGCTCGTGAAATCACCGAACCCGACATTGCGGTCGACTTCGGGATCGAACTTCCACAGCTCGCGTCCCGTTTCCGGGTCGAGCGCAATCACGCGACCGAGCGGTGTGCTGATGTACATCCGGCCGTCGACGACGAGCGGCGTGACCTCGAGCGAGCGCTGGCGTCGCCGGCCGGCGAACTCGGGCGCCGTCTCGCCCGTGTGATACGTCCACGCCGGCTGCGAGCCGTCCTACGTTCTCGCGCGTGATCTGCGTCGAGCGGAGACCATCGACTCCCGAGCGCATCGCGTCCGTACGCGCGCCATTCCCCATCGGATGGTGATCGCGGCGCGGTTTGCGCCATCGCGGCGCCCGCGACTGCGGCGGCCATGACGACCGAGCACGTGACTCGCATGAGCGAGACCGCAAAGCCGGATCTTTCAGTCATGACGAGGGCCGGGGTCTGAGAAGTTGATAGCGCTGTCATTCCGAGCCGGCTGTCATTCCGAGCGGAGCGAAGCGCAGTCGAGGAATCGCGACCGTCCGAGTAGAGGGCCCTCTACCGGTACGGTCGCGATTCCTCGACTGCGCGCCTTCGGCGCTCCGCTCGGAATGACAGCGCTACTTTCGATCGATCACCCCGCTCACGAGGTACCGCGTCGTCCGAGTGGCCGAGAGCCAGGTACACCTTCGCAATCTCGTACGACGGAACATACGCGCGAGTTCCCCGTCTTCGATCGACGCCACGCCTCACGCGCCTCATTCGCGGCTTCTAGCGCCCACCCCTTCGGCGATCCGTACAGGCGGCGGTGGTATCAGGCGTCCACGCAGCACGCCGACGATCTCGCGCGAGATGTCTTCCTGAATCGCGAAGACGTCGGTCATCTCACGATCGTAGCTCTCGGACCAGAGCTGATAGCCGTCGCCCGCGTTCGCCAGCTGTACGGTGATGCGGATCCTGTCGCCCGCCTTTCGCACACTGCCCTCGAGCACCGTCGCGACGCCGAGTCGTCTTCCCACTTCACGGACGTCGGAGCGGCCGTCTCTGTACGCGAACGCCGACGTACGCGCGGCGACGTGAACGCCGTCCACGTGCGTGAGCGTGTTGATCAACTCGTCGGTGATGCCGTCGCTGAAATACGCGTTGTCTCTCGCCGGACTGAGGTCCGTGAACGGCAAGACGGCGATCGATGCCGCCGGCGCGCCCGGCACAGAGCGCGCTCTCCCGTAGACAAGTCCGACCACGATCAGCAACGCGAGGCCAAGAGCCAGCAGCATGCCGAGCCTGCTCGGCCGTGGTCGCGGGCGCGGAACGCTATGCTCGGACAACGGCGAGTACACGATCGCGACGTTAGGCATCGTCTCCAGAGGCGCGGACGCGACCGGTGTCGGCTCGGGATCCGCCGGTGCCGCCGCGACTGGCTCGCGCGGCGTCGCAACGAATGACGACTCGGCAGGCTCCGCCTTCAGCCGCTCCACGAGCTTCAGCACCGCAGTGTTCGGCGACGCCCCGAGCTCTTCACGAAGCAGCGTCGTGTGCGTCGTGGCGTGTCGAATCGCGGCCGCTGAGTCACCGACCGCCGCCAGTGCCTGCATGAGACGCAGCGCGACACGAGAGCTGAATGGATCGTGCCCGGCGAGACGCCGCCACCACGCGACGGCCTCGTCCAGCGCGCCCCTCGACTCGGCGTTCTGCGCCAGTGCGTCGAGCACACCTTCATAAATGCGAGCGAGACGCGCGCGCTCGCCATCGACCCACCGCTCGAACTCGGAACCGTCTACGAGATGAACGCCGTCGAGTAACGGACCTACATAGAGCGCGGCCGCGCGCTCGCGGTCTTCCGCCTCGACGGCGCGCTCGAACTCCGCCACGTCCGACGAAATGATGTCCGCGTTGAGCCGGAGCTCATCGCCCATCGCGACGATCGCTTCGCCGCCGACCGCCTGGTTGATGCGGTAGACGGAGTCGGAGAGCAGGGGCCGACCGCGCTCGCCATCTGCCTCGGGCCAGAGGTACGCGACGAGCTTCTCGCGACCGACGCCGCGGCCGCGCGCCTGTCCCGTTGCGAGAATCGCCAGCAGGGCCAGACGACGCCGCTGGACCGCTCTGCCGGTGAGCGGACCTGCCGGTCCTTCTATGGAAGCAGCGGCTAAGAGCTTGAGATGATACACGATATCACAGGCGACGAGGTGACGACGAGCGGGCGACTGGCGGGCGAGACCCGCTGGCCATTTTGCGCGCGCCTCACTTGAGGTAACGCAATCCGCTCACGCTGCCGGTCACCGGCGGCCGAATCATCTAACTCGAGGACACATCAATGAAGCAACGCTCGACACTATCGTCGTCTTATCGCCCCGCCCTGCTGCTGCTTGCCGTCATCACCGCGGCGTGCTCCGAATCACGTGCCCCGCTGAACGCGCCGCAAGCCTCGGCGGATCTTCAGGCGACGAACCCCATCCCCGGCATCGGGGACCAGCTTGGCCGTCTTCGCTCCCTCACCGCGCGGTTTCACGACTTCGATAGCACGACGCAACCCGGTGGCGAGTACTCGCGACCAGATCACGGGTTGCATCGAGAACAAGTCGTTGGGCGGCGGCATGGGTTTCCACTATGCGAAGCCGGGCACGATCGACGGCACGATCAATCCGGACGAGCCCGAGGTGCTGCTGTACGAGCCGCAGACAGAATGGCAAGCCCAGGCTGGTCGCGGTCGAGTTCCTCGTCCCATTCGCCATCGTGCCCGCCAATGCAACGGCGCCAAGAGCGTTCGACACGGACTTTGTCCCGGACGCCACCTTCCCGTTCTGGACGCTTCACGTGTGGCTCTGGAAGAACAACCCGTCGGGCTTGTTCAAGTCATTCAATCCGAACGTCAATTGCAACGCGGTACCGGCCGCGCAGCGCCAGTCCATGATTCACTGATCTGAATCGGTCGATGCCTCGCTACCTCATCGAGCGAAACATCCCGGGGGCCGGCGGTTTTTCGGCCAACGATCTGCGTGCGATCGCTCGAAAGTCACGGGACGTGATCCGCGACATGGGCCCCGACATTCAGTGGCTGGAAAGCTTCGTCACCGCCGATCACGTCTTTTGCCTGTACGTGGCACCGTCGGAGGAGATGGTGCGCGAGCACGCGCGGCGTGGCGGCTTTCCAGCAGACCGGGTCACCAAGGTAGTGGCGGTCATCGATCCAACAACGGCCGAGTAGACGGTTGTCATTCCGCGGGTAGCGAGGAATCCTCGTCGTCCTGACCGAAATCCAGATCCAAAGGGGTCAGAGTCGTCGACTCTGACCCCTTTGAATCTTTACAGCATCGGGACGATCTAGCCTTCGCGCATCGCCTCCATGGGCGACACGTTCGCCGCCCGCCGTGCCGGCAATAGCGATGCAACGAGCGCGACGATGAGGAACACCCCTGTCGCCGCGAGCAGCGTCTTCGGATCGGCGCCGCTCACGTCGAACAGCACGCCTTCCAGCCGTCGCCTAACGACGTAGGATACGAGCAGCCCGATCACCGCCCCCGGCACTGCGTACGCCATCCCTCGGCCGACGATCATGCCGATGACCTCGCGACGTGACGCCCCTAACGCCACGCGGACGCCGATCTCACGACGGCGGGCGGCGACGAGGTACGAGAGCATGCCGAAGATGCCGATCGCCGCGAGCGAGAGTGCGGCGACGGCGAAGCCGCCGAGCAGCGTCGCCCAGTGCCGCTGCGGCGCCACGGACGTATAGACGCGATCCTCCAGTCGGCCTGCGTCATCGAGGGCCAGCCCGGGATCGATGCTGCGCACCGCGTTGCGAACGCGATCGACCGCGTCGCCAGCACCAGGCGCCGTTCGTACGAACAGGTTGAACGACGACGCCCAGTTCTGCGCCGCCGCCACGTACATCGCCTCGCCGTTACCGTCGAGTCCCTGATACTTCACGTCGCCCACGACGCCGACGATCGTGAACGGCGGACACGTCGTGCAGCCGCCACCTTGTAGCTGACGCCCGATCGCCGGCCGATCGGCCGAGTAGTGACGCACCCACGCGCGGCTCACGATCATGACCGGAGGTCCGCTTCCGGTATCGGCGTCCGTGAACACCCTGCCCTCGAGCAGTGGGACTCCCGCCGCCGCGAAAAATCCGGCACTCGCCGCGGCGTAAGGTGCAGTCGGCTGGGCGTCGCCGGGAGCAACAGGGCGGTCGACGAGATCGAAGTTGTTGATGTCGCCCGGATCGTCAGGCGGCATTGCCTGATTGATGCCGGCGGCCACGACCCCCGGCTGTTGAGCGACCTGCGCGAGCGCGCGATTCCAGAATGCGGCGGCATCGTTAGGCCCGCCATAACGAGATGCCGGCAACGACACGTTCACGTAGACCAGCGAACGTGGGTCGAAGCCCGCGTCCACGCGCTGGAGCCGGACGAAGCTGTTGAGCAGGAGCGCCGCGGTCGCCAGCAACGGCAGCGCGAGCGCGAACTGCGCGGTCACCAGCGCGCCGCGCAGCACGTGCGTCGAGCGCCCCGCGCCGATCTCGCGATCGCCGCTTCGCAATGCTCCTGAAAAATCACGACCCATGAGCGAGATCGCCGGGTAGAGCCCGACCAGAATTCCCGTCACCAGCGCGAGCACCGCGGCGAAACGCGATCGCGCGCAGGTTCACGCCTGCCTCGCTCAGTCGCGGGATCGGCGGTCCGATCGTGAGGAGCACGCGGAGCAGAAACGGCGCGAGCACGGCGCCAGCCGTGGCACCTAACGCGGAGAGCACGACGCTCTCGGTCACCAGCAGTCGGGCCACGCGCGTCGTCGACGCGCCGAGCACCGTGCGCAACACCGCCTCACGCGAGCGACTCGTGACGCGGACCAGCGTCAGGCTGGCGACGTTCGCAACCGCGATGAGGAGCACCAGCGCGACCGCAGCCCCGAACAGGCCGAGTGTCTGACTGGCGTTTCCGAGGATGGTCTGGCGCAACGAGTACGGCGTGAGCCGCGCGCTCCGATCCTGAAACGTCGATGCCCACTGCGGGAAGATCTGCTGGCTCACGGACGCGAGGTCGCGCGCGGCCGACTCGATCGACACACCGTCCTTGAGCCGCGCGATGACGCGGAGACCGAACGGCCCGCGGCGTTGCGGCGTCTTGAGCGTGAGCGACGACCAGACCTCCGAGCGCAGACCCGCGAGATCTTCCACGCCGGGACCGAGCACGCCAATGACGGCGTACGCCACGCCGTCGATCGTGATCGTTTTCCCCAGCGCGGCGGACCCGTCGCCGGCGAACTCGCGCTTCGCGAACGCGTCGCTCACGACCGCGACGAAGTCGCCAGCATTCCCATCTCCGGCGCCAACCAGCCGGCCGTGCGCGGCCCGGATGCCGAGCGCGCTGAAGAACCCCGGATCGCCGGCCGCGACCACGCCTCGGCGCACGTTGTCGCCGACGGAGATCGCGGCCTCCCGGCGCTGTACCGCGCCGACGGCGGTGAAGCTCCGCTGCAGTGCCGCGATCGCCTGGTAATCGACGACGGACAGGCCGAAGCGATTGGTCGGGGAGTTCTGCTCGAAGATGCGAACGAGGCGATCGTCGGCCGGATACGGCAGGCGCGAGACGAGTACCGCATCGACGGCGCTGAAGATTGCGGTGCTCGCACCGATGCCGAGCGCGAGGACGAGTGTGGCGGTAATGGTGAAGCCGGGACTGCGCCGCAGCGCGCGCGCGGCGTAGCGCACGTCCTGCACGATGTCCTCGAACCAGCGCACGCCGCGCGCATCCTGATGGGCCTCGGTGTACCGGTCGACTCCGCCGAATGCGACGGCGGCGCGTCGTCGGGCTTCGTCAGGCGGAAGCCCCTGGGTGCGCGCGAGCTCGCTCGCCTCCATATCGATGTGCGCGCGCATCTCGTCGGCGACATCGCGGTTGAGCGTGTCGCGATGGATGAGTGCGCGGAGTCGTCGCGCGAAGCGGCGTGTGAGGTCGGTCATGGTGGAAGCCTGTTTCGAGGTGTCGGCACTGATACCTCAAGCTTCGACAACATGAGTCCAAAAAGGGTTCGGCCGCAAGGCCGAACCGCAGGCCCTAGGAAGGAGGCCGTAGGAAGGAGGAATGTCATCCCGAGCGTCAGCGAGGGATCTTCTGTGAAATCATCATAGCCAGCCGGCCACGATGACTTCGAGAAGGTCCCTCGCTGCGCTCGGGATGACACGCTTTTTCTCCGCCATCCGCCGTCCGCCCTCCTCCTTCCTCAGGCCTCCTTCCTACGGCCTCTTCCGAAGCCTCAGTCCGCTCTCAACGCCACCACCGGATCCACCCGCGTTGCCCTTCGGGCCGGGAAGTACGACGCCAGCACCGCCACCAGGCCGAGCACCACACCAACGAGCGCGAACGTCATCGGGTCCAGCGCGCTCACACCGTACAGCATGCTCACCATGACGCGCGTGAGCGCCGCCGCGGCGAGCAGACCCGTGACCACGCCGATCGCCGTTAGGCGCGCACCCTGTGACATGACCAGTCGCAGTACCGCCGGCCGATCGGCGCCGAGGGCCAGGCGGATTCCCATCTCACGCGTGCGCTGTGTGACCGAGTAGGCGATCACGCCATACAGTCCGACCGTCGCCAGCACGAGTGCGAGTCCGGCGAACACGATCAGCAGCGACATGTTGAAACGCGGGCCCGCCAGCTGGTTCGCGAGTTGCGACGCCACCGAGCTCACGTCGCGCACGCGGATGCCGGCATCGACGGCCGCTGCCTCACGCGACAATCGCCGGGCGAGATCCGGCACCGCGCTCGTCGGCCGGATGATGAGCGTCGCCGACTCGAAGTCCTCGGCGAACGGGAAGTACATCTGATAGTCCATCGATCCGCCCACCCGACGCCCCGTGCTCGGCACAGTCACGTTGCGGGCAACACCGACGATCGTGCTCCACTCGCCTTTCGCATCCAGACGCAGCCGGCGACCCACCGCCGAGGAGCGCGGCCAGTACTTCTTGGCCATCGCCTCGTTGATGATGATCTCCTTCCCGGACGTGTCGGCGCCGAACGTTCGCCCGGCCACGATCGGCAGGCGGGTCAGCTTGAAATACTCGGGCCTCGCGAACTGCGACCATAACGCGGACACGCGATCTTCTTTCTTGAACGTCGTGCCCTCGATCTCGAGGTCGCCGAACATCATTCCGGTTCGCGGCGGCACGCCCATGGCCCACGTCACCTCGCCGATGCCGGGAATCGCTTGCAAGCGCTGCATCAGCTGACCGTATACGACCCGACGCTGCTCGCGCTTCGGGTAGCGCTGTTCCGGCAGCTGAACGCGCGCCGAGATGAGGCCGGATGGGTCGAAGCCGATTTCGGCCCGTCGCATCTTCACCATCGTGCGCACGAGCAACCCAGCGCCCACGAGCAGCATGACCGACAGACACACCTCACCGACGACCAGCGCACTCCGGAAGCGTCGCGCACGTGCGGTGCCGGAGGCTGATCGCGTCGCGCTCTTGAGCGAGTTGCCGATGTCCCGAGCGGCCGCGAACATCGCCGGCGCGAGGCCGAACAGCACACCCGTGAGCATCGTCAGCCCGAAGCTCACCGCGAGCACGGTCGGCGACAGGCGCACCTCATCCAGCTCCGCCAGGCTCTCGGGGCGCAGCGCGATGATCACGTCGAGACTGCGGTACGCGACGAACAGGCCTAACGCGCCTCCGGCGAGCGCGAGCAGCGTGCTCTCGGTGAGCAACTGTCGCACGATGCGCCAGCGTCCTGCGCCGAGTGCAGCGCGGATCGCGAACTCGCGCTCGCGCGTCGACGCGCGGGCGAGCAGGAGATTGGCGACGTTCGCGCAGGCGATGAGCAGCACCATGCCCACGGCGCCCAACAGCACGAGCAGCGTGTCGCGCGTTTGCGACCCCAGGTAGTCCTGCGGCTTGAGCGCGAGTGCTTTCCATTCCTTGAACTCGGGATGCTCGACCGAGAGCGCGACCATCACGTCGCTCAGTTCCTTGTTGAGCCGGTCGCGATCGGTACCTGGACGCATCTTCGCCATCGCCTGAGCGCCCTGCGCATCCGGGTTGTCTTCGAGCGGAAGCCAGAGCTGACGCATGCCGCCATCCATGAACGGCACCGTGAAGTCGCGCGGCAGGACACCGACGATGGTGTATGACGTACCATCGATCGTCATCGCCTGCCCGACGATGTCCTTGGCCCCGCCGAACCTCCGCTTCCAGAGGCCGTGGCCGAGCACCACGACTTTCGGCGCACCGATCTTCGTGTCTTCGGCGAGAATCGCCCGCCCGAGTACCGGCGCCACGCCGAGCAGCGGCAGCACGTTCGGGGAGAGCAGTCCGGCCTTGATGTCCTCGGGGTCATCGCCGTCAGTGACAACGACGTCCTTGTATCCGAACGTCGCGATCGCCTCGAGCGAGTGTGCGCCCTTCCGCCATGCTTCCACGAGCTTCGGCGTTGGCGTCACGTACATGTTCCCCTGCAGGTTCGACCGGTTCAGGTTCACGATGCGGTCGCCATCCGGGTACGGAATCGGATCGAGCAGCAGTCGATTGACGACGCTGAAGATCGCGGTCGTCGCGCCAATGCCGAGGGCGAGCGTGATGATGGCGAGGGTGGTGAACCCGGGGCTGCGGCGCATCTGCCGTGTGGCGAAGCGCAGATCGGAGCCCAGCTCGGCCAGGACATCTCGGCGTTGCTGTTCGTGGATCGAATGCTCGTCCATGGTTCGGCAATACTCCCTGGCGTCGCTCATGTCGCCGAACCGGCGCAGCGCTTCGCTGTGCGCGGTGTCCGGCGGCACGCCCCGGGCACGGAGCTCGGCGATGCGCATGTCGAGGTGAAACTGGAACTCGTCGTCAATGTCGCGCCTAACGCGGACTCGGCTCCGCCACGGGAACCGGATCAGCCGGCGGAGGCCACGCATGTCGGGCATCTGTCGCTCCGCGCTTGCTCAGGCCGACTCGAGCACGCTGAAGATCGCCGTCGCGTACTGGCGCCACGTGTTCGCTTCGGCGCGTAGCTCCTGGCGTCCGCGCGCGGTGAGGTTGTAGAACTTCGCCTTGCGGTTGTTCTCGGAGAGCCCCCACTCGGCTTCGATGGAACCGGCGCGCTCGAGGCGATGAAGCGATTTGTACAGCGCGGCGTCCTCGATCTCGAGCACGCCGCGGGTGCGCTCGTCGATCCAGCGCGAGATGCCGTAGCCATGCATCGGGCCCCACGAAAGCGTCTTGAGCACGAGCACGTCGAGCGTGCCGTGCAGTAGATCGATCGGATCGCGTGCCATCGCTTCCCCTAACCTAGTTGTTGGAATAAATGGCCGCGGGCCACAGATTTGTCCAGTGCCTGGCTCGGTGCGCCGGGGCCAGTGGGGACTACGATTGGGCGGATCTGCTGACTGCGAAACTGCCGGATACGACTTTGCATTCACGCATCATCGCGCCGCGGTTCGGTGGGAACTACGATGGCGCGGATGAAACGGAAGAATCAGGATAGCTCTCGACAGGGACAGTCCCTCGCGCAACGAGCCGGGATTATATGGGAACGGCCTCGGGAAGCTCATGCTACCCGAGGCCGTTCTCTCACGCTTCCCACGCCTTGTGTGGGGAGTCCTAACGCGTCAGGCAGTATCCGGCAGTTTTGCAGTCATCCGCGCCATCGTCGTTCCCACCGGCCCCTTGCGCGACCGACTATCCGCCTGATCCAGCGCCGCGACCCCTATTCGACACGGAGCACTATCACGGGGTCGACGCGCAATGCGCGGCGCGCGGGAATCGCGGCCGCGATCACAGCGACCGCTACGACGACGAGCGGCACGATGATGAACGTCATCGGATCGGTCGCGCTCACACCATAGATCAGCGTGCGAAGGAGTTGTGCGCCACCTGCGGCCGCGATCATCCCGACGACGACGCCGATACCCACGGTGCGCAGCGTTTCGCCGACCACCAGTACCTGGACGTGCGATGCGCGCGCGCCGAGCGCCATGCGGACGCCGAGCTCGCGTGTTCGCCGAGCGGTAGCGAACGACACCACGCCGAAGATTCCCACTGCGCCGAGGAGAAGTGCCAGCGCCGCAAACGTCCCCACGAGCGTCACCTGAAATCGTGGCTGTCGGAGCGCCGCCGACGCGAGCTCGCCAATTGTCGCCACCTGCACGGCGCGCGCTTCTGCGTCAACCTCCGACACCGCGCGCCGGAGTGAGGCCGAGAGCAGCGCCGGGTCGCCCGCCGCGCGCACGACGAGATGGTTCAGTTTCCACGGGCTCTGTGTGTAGGGCACGTACACGTCGAGCGATTCCACGCGCGGGTCGCGATACCGCGCGGCCCCGACGACGCCAACGACCTCGACCCACGGCGCCGGGGAATCCGGCGGTCCCCACTTGAGCCGCTTGCCGATTGGCGACGCGTTAGGCCAGAAGCGACGCGCCGTCGCGGCGCTCACGATCACGACTCTGGGCGCCTTCTCATCGTCGGCGTCCGAAAGCGGGCGGCCCTGGATTACCGGGATGCCCGCTGCCTGGAAGTAGCTCGGTGTGATCGCCTCGTAGTTCACGAGCGGCTGCTTGCGTTGCGTATCCGCGTCTGTACCCTCGAGCGACAGCGGATAGTCGAAGCCATCCGGACCAGCGAGTGGCCGCAGCAGCACCCCGCTCGCCGCCACCACTCCGGGGAGTTGATTCACCCGAGCCACAGCGTCACGGAAAAAACCGCGCGTCTTCGCGGGATCGGCGTACTTCGTGTCCGGCAGGAACAGCTCGGCCGTCAGCGTGTGTTCGCGATCGAAGCCTAACGGGGCTGCGTTCAAACGCGCGAAGCTCCGGAGCAACACGCCTCCTCCGATCAGCAACATCACCGCGAGCGCGACTTCCACGGCGACCAACGTACGCTGCGTCTTACGAGCTGACCCGCTGCCGGTCGTCCGCCCCGAAGCTGCCCGTAGCACCGCCCCCGGCGCGACGCGCGTCCCGCGCAATGCCGGGAGGACGCCGAACAACAGGGTTGTCGCGACCAGCAACGCCGCGGTGAACGCAGCGATCCGCACGTCGATCTCGACCGCAGCTCGCACGGTAGAGGTCCGCTGGAATCATTGCGCGCGATCGCGCCGCGACCAGCAAAGCACGCCCCGAGGCCGACGACGGCGCCGATGGCGGCGATCACCGCCGCTTCCACCAGCAGCTGACGCACGAGCCTGGCGCGATCGGCGCCTAACGCCGTGCGCAAGGCAATCTCACCTTCCCGCATTGCTGCGCGCGCCAGCAGCAGATTCGCCACGTTGGCGCAGGCGACGAGCAGTACGAGCCCCGCGGCGGCAAGCAGCACGACCATCCCCCGTCGAGCGTCTCCGATCAGCTCATCCGCGATGGGCGTCAGTTGCGGCGCTGCGACGACGCTACGCGGCGTGCCCGCCGCGGCGGCGGACCGCGCGAGCAGGCGGTCGGTCTCCTGACGCGCGCCATTGATTGAAACCCCTGGCCGAACTCGCCCCACGAGATTGAGGAACGCGATCTGGCGGTTGTCGACCAGCGAATCGATCGCGGGCACGAGCGCTATCCAGGCTTCGGACCCGCGCGGGTACTCGAATCCCTTCGGCATGACCCCGACGACGGTGTAGCGAGTCCCGCTCACCTCCACGCGACGCCCGAGCACAGCGCCATCGCCGCCGAACTTTCGCGTCCAGATACCGTACCCGAGTACGATGACTGGTGCCGCGCCGCGATGGTCATCCTCAGGAGTGAGTGTCCGCCCGAGCATTGGGCGTGCGCCGAGGACATCGAACAGGTTGCCCGACGCGCCGATAGCCGCGAGCGGCTCATTGGCGGTGCCGTCTGTCCAGACCGACGGCTGCAATGCCGATGGGACCGCGGCGAGCCCCGCGAACGACTTCGTCCCGTCTCGAAGCTCGCGATACTCGGGGTAGGTCGTCTCGACCGAGCCAGCACTGCCGGGCCGCTCGCGCCGGACGATCACGAGCTCCTCGGCGTTCTGGAACGGTAGCGGCGCCAGCAATACCGCGTCGACGACGGCGAAGACGGCCGCGGTCGCCCCGATGCCCAGGGCCAACGTGGATATGGCAACAAGGGCGAAACCAGGGCTCCGCCGAAGTTGGCGGAGAGCGACAGCCGCGTCGAAGCGCAACTCGTGAAGCCACGTCTGGCGCATGGCAGATACTCGAGAACTGGGGTAACGGCAGTCGCCGCTTGGGAACACCCGGGCGACAATGCGGTCGGCTCTACTCTGCCGCCAGTGGGCATGGGACGTACGGGGACGCTCGCACTTTTATCCGTATCACGTGCCAAACACGTTTCCGCCACAGCGTAGCCAGCTGATGCATGGCCGGGCAGCGTTAGCTGAGTGTCAGCTATCCAGAAAGTCTGTGGCGCTGGCGCATCACTGGTGCGGACTTTCCGCATCAATGTGCCCTAACCCGCGTTAAACCACGAGGCTGGCACTTCGTTGCAAGTTGTTACCGGCTAACGCGATAACGGAAAAAACGTGGCGCCTAACGAGGTGGTCTTATTCGGTTCTGGACATTTGCATGATCACCATTACAATGAGTTGGGTTGGTTAACCAACGTTAACGTTTGTCGGTGGATCGAGGACTGAGCGCGCCGCCACGACGCCGGAGTCGGCGGATTTGACGTGGTCGACGCTTGGCGCTTCGAAATTCACAGCTCGCTGCTGAGCGGTGACGCCAATGTTGGTCGTTGATGTTCGCCATGGCGGACTGCGGTGGGGGGGGCGTTGCTGTCTTCGACTTCTCTATGACCGAGAGCCGGCACGAGCACGTTTCTCGACGTCGGCCGTGGGTAAGCGTCGCCACGCACGCCATCCTGGTGGTGCTGGCGTATCTGACCGCGTTCGCGCTCCGGTTCGACTTCGAATTCACTTCGGCCCGGGCGTGGCAGTTCGTCGTCACGCTGCCCGTTCTGCTCCCGGTGCGACTCCTGGTATTCTGGCAGTGCGGAATTTTCCGACTGTATTGGCGCCATATCGGATTCCGCGACCTCTTCGGGCTGCAGAGCGCGGTGACGCTCAGCTCACTCCTGTTCGTTTTCGCGCTGTACTTCGTTGGTCTGCTCGATGGCATGCCGCGGTCGGTGCTCATCATCGACTGGTTCTTGACCATCTTCTTCTGCGGCGGCGTGATGTTCGCGACGCGCTACATGAGGGAGATGCGTCCGCGCTTCGAGCCCGCGACGGGACGCCGCACACTCCTGGTTGGGGCGGGAGCCGGCGCGGAGCAGTTGCTGCGGCAGGCACAACACAGTCGCGAACACGACCTGTTGATCGTCGGTATTGTCGACGACGATCCGTCGACGCACGCGCAGTTGCTTCACGGCGTCCCGGTCCTCGGCGCCACACGCGACATGGCGCGACTCGTGGCGCGGTTACCGCTCGAGCTGGTGGTGATCACCGTGCAGCACGCGACGAAGGATCAGATGCGCGATCTCGTCGATCGCTGCGCTGCCACGGGCGTCGAGTACAAGATCCTGCCGTCGCTCACCGAGATGCTTACGGGCCCGACTGCCGGGGGACGACTTCGCGACGTGCGCATCGAGGATTTACTGGGGCGCCAACCGGTATCGCTGGACCTTGGGATCCGTCGCGCGCGAAGTAACCGGGCGGACCATCCTCGTCACGGGCGCGGCCGGATCCATCGGCTCCGAGCTCGCCAGACAGCTCGCCGGCTTCCGGCCGTCTCGGCTGATCCTGTTCGAGCGCGCAGAGACGCCGTTGTACTTCGTAAACCTCGAGATCACGCGGGCGCACCCTGAGATCGAGGTCGTTCCCGCCATGGGCGATGTCACGGACCACAAACGCGTCGACCAGATCTTCGCGCGGTTCCGACCCGACTACGTGTTTCACGCGGCCGCGTACAAGCACGTGCCGATGCTGGAAACGAACGTCCGTGAGGCCGTCCGAAACAACGTCGTCGGTACTCGCCACGTGGTCGCGACAGCGCCCTTCGCTACGGCGTCCGCAAGTTCGTCCTGATCTCGACCGACAAGGCGGTCAATCCGTCGAGCGTCATGGGGGCCACCAAGCGCATCGCCGAGCGAATTCTTCTCGGGTCGGCAATGCAGCCGACAGACGTCCACCGAGTTCCGCGTCGTGCGCTTCGGGAACGTGCTCGGCTCCGACGGCAGCGTCATTCCGCTCTTTCAACGACAGATCGCCGCCGGCCAGCCGCTGACGGTGACGCACCCGGAAGTGCGGCGGTACTTCATGACGATTCCGGAAGCGGTACAGCTGGTGCTGCAGGCAACGGTACTGCCTGACGCGGCCGGCCGGATCTGCATGCTCGAGATGGGCGAGCCGGTTCGCATCCTGTACCTCGCCGAGCAGATGATCCGTCTGTCAGGGCTCACGCCGTACAAGGATGTGCCGATCGTGTTCACCGGGCTGCGTCCTGGTGAAAAGCTCGATGAGGAGCTGACGTCGGAGATCGAAGCGACGATGCCGACGGTCGTCGAGAAGATACGGCTCGTGAGAACGGACGACGTCGATCGCCGATACGCTCGCCTACGGGCTCGAGCGGATCAGCACTCTGCTCGCGGAGGGCACCGACCACGAGGTACGCGAAGCGCTTCGAGCACTCGTGCCCGAGTATTGGGAAGTTCGCCCCGCGAGCACCGCTCGCTGATGTCGAGGTGCCAACTCTACGGCACGGGACGGGGCGTGGCCGATCGCGCCGGCAGCCCGCACGTCCAGATGCTTCGACGTATGGTCCCGCTAGCGAGCGCCGGTCGATGCGGTCACCGCGACGATCAACGTCGCCCGGGCGTCGTGATCGAGGCGGAAATCGCGAATGCGGAACGCAGCGCGTGAAGCGCACGCTCGACCTGGCGGGGAGCGTGATCGGTCTTGTCGTGTTCGCCATCCCGATGGCGGTCGTCGCCGCGCTCATTCGCCTAACGCTTGGGTCGCCGGTGATCTACCGTCAACCGCGGCCGGGGCTGCACGGCCGCACGTTCGATATCTACAAGTTCCGAACGATGCGTGACACGACGGACGCGGCGGGCAACCCGCTGCCCAATCGACTGCGTATCACGGCACTCGGTCGATTTCTCCGGCGCACGAGCCTCGACGAGCTCCCTGAGCTGATCAACGTCCTACGCGGCGAGATGAGTCTCGTCGGACCACGACCACTCCGCGTCGAGTACCTCGAGCGGTACACGCCCGAACAGGCACGCCGGCACGACGTGCTGCCGGGCATCACGGGTTGGGCGCAGATCAACGGCCGCAACACGCTGAATTGGGACGAGCGGCTCGCGCTCGACATCTGGTACGTCGACCACGCGAGCGTATGGCTGGATCTGAAAATCCTGATGCAGACGCTTTTCAGCCTGGTCCGCGGCATGCTGACGTCAGCGCCGACGGCTTGGATGTGCCGGAATTCCTGGGAACGACACGTAGGGATCGACAGTGCACCTTTAACGGGGGTTAAGGAGATGACGACGGTCGAGCAGGAGATCCGCACGTTTCTGGCGGAGAATTTTTCGCTCGGTGGTGACATCAACCGCCTGCCGGGAAACCGGTCGCTCACCGAACGCGGCATTCATCGACTCGGTCGGAATCGTCGAGGTGCTCACGTTCCTCGAGACGCAGTACGACATCCAGATCAACGACGACGAGACGGTTCCCGAGAACATCGACACGATCGACAACATGGTGCGGTTCGTCGCGACGAAGCGCGGCGGCGCCGAGGCCCGGTACGTGCCGCTGGCGCCTAACGTGTCGCATGCCCGACCTGCTCCGCATCGACCCGGAGCAGGCGACCGCCGAGATCACCGCCGCGCATCGAGTCGGCGGTGACCCGGCGAATGCGGAAGCGCGGCGTTGTCGTCGGGCTGTCGGGTGGCGTGGACAGCAGCGTCTGCGCCGCGTTATGCGCGCGCGCGCTCGGACCCGAGCGCGTGCTCGGGCTGCTCATGCCGGAGCGCGAGTCGTCGTCCGACATCGCTCGAGCTCGGCCGCCTCGCCGCCGAGAGCTTCGGCATCCCGACGGACGTCGAGGACATCACCGCGGTGCCTCGACGCCGCCGGATGCTACGCGCGGCGCGACGACGCCATCCGCTCGCTCATTCCCGAGTACGGGCCCGAGTGGCGGTGCAAGGTATGCTGCCGAGCGTCGTCGACAGCGACCAGTACCGCATCTTCTCCGTCGTCGCGCAGGCGCCCGACGGCACGCAGCGTCGTGCGCGCGTCACACCGACGGCGTATCTCGAGCTCGTCGCGTCGACGAGCTTCAAGCAGCGCACGCGGAAGATGATGGAGTACTACCACGCCGATCGGCTGCAATTACGCGGTCGTCGGCACGCCGAACCGGCTCGAGTACGACCAGGGCTTCTTCGTGAAGAACGGCGACGGCTCGGCCGACATCAAGCCGATCGCCCATCTCTACAAGAGCCAGGTCTACCAGCTCGCGGAGTACCTCGGCGTGCCGGATACGATCCGGATGCGTCCGCCGACGACGGACACGTACTCGCTGCCGCAGACGCAGGAGGAGTTCTACTTCTCCCTGCCGTACGACAAGATGGACCTGTGCCTCTACGCGCGGAACAACGGCATCGAGGCCGCCGACGTCGCGGCGGCGTTAGGCCTGACCGAGCAGCAGATCGAGCGCGTCTTCCGCGACATCGATTCCAAGCGACGCGCGAGCCGCTACCTGCACCTCGAGCCGCAGCTCGTCGCCGAGGTCATCGAGGTCGGAGACTGACGGCCGCGGTCTGCGTCGCGGCGCGGAATCACGAACCCTGGAACACCCCGACGGGGTGATGGCGGGAGGCGCACGTGTGCGGTGCTGGCGGGAATCTACGGACGACCGGGGGAGAATGCCTCGCGCGAGCTGCTGTGCGCGATGGCCGGCGAGCTGCGACATCGCGGCCCGGACGGGACCGGGCTCTACCTCGACCGCCAGTTCGGGATGGTCAACACGCGACTCGCCATCATCGACCTCGCCGGCGGCGATCAGCCGCTGTCCGACGAGCGCGGCCGCTACTGGGTGATGCAGAACGGCGAGATCTTCAACTACCCCGAGCTCCAGCGCGAGCTCGCGGCGCTCGGTCATCGCTTCGCGACGAACAGCGACACGGAAGTGCTCGCCCACGCCTACGAGGAATGGGGCGTCGACTGTCTCACGCGCCTGAATGGCGAGTTCGCGTTCGCCGTGTGGGATCGGGAGACTTGCGAGCTGTTCCTCGCCCGCGATCGATTCGGCATTCGACCGCTCTTTCTCCTCGAGAGTGGCGGCCGTCTCGCGTTCGCGTCCGAAGCCAAGGCGCTGCTCCGACATCCGGACGCGGTCCGCGCGCTCGACCCCGCGTCGCGATCGTTCAGGCCTTCACGCTCTGGGCGACCGAGCCCGACACGGTCATCGTTTCCCGGTATTCGCGAGCTTCCGCCCGGACACTGGCTGCGCGTGAGTGCCGCCGGGACGGTCGAGCGAGCGATGCTGGTGGGACCTGCGCTTCGCGTCGCCTAACGAGATGCGCGCCGGAGCCGGAGGATGTCCTCGTCGAGGAGCTGACTGCGCTGCTCGACGACGCGACACGACATCCGGCTGCGAGCCGACGTGCCGGTCGGCACGTACCTGAGCGGCGGTCTCGACTCGTCGGCGGTCACGGCGCTCGCCCAGCGACACACGCGCCACCCGGTGCACGCGTTCGCGATCGGCTTCACCGACGCCGCGTTCGACGAGACGGAGCATCAGGACCTCGTCGCGAACACGGCTCGGCACGGAAGTGACGCGCGTGATCGTCGACGGGCCGGCGATCGCCGAGCTCATGCCGCGCGTCGTGTTCCTCTCCGAGAAACCCACGCTCCGCACCGCACCGGCGCCGCTGCTCAAGCTGTCGGAGACCGTGCGCGCGTCCGGGTACAAAGTCGTGCTCACTGGCGAAGGCGCGGACGAGATGTTCGCCGGCTACGACGTGTTCAAGCTCGACAAGGTGCGCCGGTTCTGGGCGCGGCGTCCGGACTCGCGATGCCGACCGCAGCTGCTCCGTCGACTGTACCCGTACCTCGCCCAGGACCTCGGGCGTGCCGGGCGAGTCTCCTGCCTAAGGTCTTTCGCCGCCGGTCTCACGGAGACCGACGACCCGCTGTACAGCCATCGCACCCGGTTCGACCATGCGGCGCGCGCGCTTCGCTTTCTCGACCCCGAGCGTGCGAGACCGTGCGAACGCTGCCGGCGACCCGCGCGATGCCGTGTGCGCGCGCCTGCCCGAAGGCTTCGCGCGTTTCAGCGACGCTCGGGTCGCGCGCAGTACCTCGAGATCATCACGTTCCTCACCGGGTACCTGCTGCACTCGCAGGGCGACCGCATGTTGATGGGCAACTCGGTCGAGGGTCGATTCCCGTTCCTCGACCACCGCATTGCGGAATTCGCCGCGCGTCTCCCGGACGGCGCGAAGCTGAGCGGATTGCGCGAGAAGCATACTTCTGCGCCGTGCCGTTCGCCCGCTGCTGCCTGCCGACATCGTCGCTCGCGAGAAGCGTCCCTACCGGGCGCCGATCCTGCGCGCGTTCATGGGGCGCGGCGCGCCAGCGTACGTCAGCGAGCTGCTCGACAGTGAACGACTGCGCGAGCGCCGGCATCTTCGCGCCCAGCGCCGTGGAGCAACTCGTCCAGAAGTGCCGACGAAATGCCGACGGCTTCGTGAGCGAGAGCGATGAGATGTCGCTCGTGGGCGTGCTGTCCGTGATGCTGCTCGACGAGCAGTTCGTGCGCAACCCGGTGCTCGCCGCTCCGGCGGAGCCGACCAAGGTCGTCATCGGCGCGACACTCGTCGCGCCCGCCTACCCGAAACTCCAAGGAGGAATGCGTGAGCCCGCGGGCACAGCGCCTATTGCATGACGCGCTCGTGGCGTCGACGGACCGCAGCCCGGGAAAGGTCGCGGTACTCGCCGACGGCGCGGCGTACTCCTACGAGGCGCTCCTCGACGCGGCGCTCCGCTCGCCCGTGCGCTGCAGGACAACGGCGTTAGGCGCGGCGATCGGGTAGCCGTCTACCTCGAGAACTCCTGGCCGGCCGTCGTCGCGATCTACGGGACGCTGCTCTCGGGCGGCGTCCTCACGGTGCTCAATCCGCAGACGAAGGCCGAGAAGCTCGCCTACATGCTGCCGACAGCGAGGCGAGAGCGCTCGTGACCGAGCAGTCGCTCGCGCCCGTCTTCACCGCGGCGCTCGCGCAGGTGCCTAACGTGCGAGTGCGTGATCTGCAGCGGCGGCCTGCCGGACGACGGGCGTGACGTTGCAGCCGCTCGCGGCTACAGGCTGCTGGGGTTCGACGAGGCGCTCGCCAGCGCCGAGCCGCAGCCGTTGTCGCGTGGCGTGATCCCGATCGACCTCGCCGCGCTCATCTACACCTCGGGAAGCACCGGGAATCCGAAGGGCGTGATGCTCACGCATCAGAACATGGTCTTCGCCGCCGGGAGCATCGCCGAGTATCTGCGCCTCGACGTCAGCGATCGGATCGTGAACGTGCTGCCGCTCGCGTTCGACTACGGGCTGTACCAGCTGCTGATGAGCGTACTGCTCGGCGCAACGTTGATCGTCGAGCGCTCGTTCGTGTACCCGGTGCCGGTCCTCAGGCGCGTCATCGAGCAGGAGGTCACGGTCTTCCCCATCGTGCCCACGATCGGCGCGACGCTGCTGTCGCTCCACCGGAGCGGCGGGCTGGACGTTCCCATCAGTGCGTCGCGTGACGAACACGGCGGCGGCGCTCCCGCCGGAGTTCATCCAGCGGCTCACGACGGTCTTCCCGAACGCGCTCATCTTCGCGATGTACGGGCTCACCGAGTGCAAACGCGTCAGCTATCTGGAGCCGGAGCGGGTGCTCGAGAAGCCGACGTCCGTCGGCAAGGCGATTCCCGGCACCGAGGTGTTTCTCCTTTCTCCCGACGGCGCACCGGTTCCGGCAGGCGAGACCGGCATTCTGCACGTGCGCGGTCCGCACGTCATGGTCGGCTACTGGAAGCAGCCAGAGCTAACGGCGACAATGCTCAAGCCCGGTCGGCTCCCGGGTGAACGGGTGCTGTGCACGCACGACTTCTTCACCATGGATGCCGACGGCGACCTGTACTTCGTCGGCCGCTCCGACGACATCATCAAGACGCGCGGCGAGAAGGTGAGCCCGGTCGAGGTGGAGAACGTCCTTCACCGAGATCGCCGGTGTGCGTGAGGCGGCCGTGGTCGGCGTTCCCGACGAGATGCTCGGCGAAGCGATTCGCGCGTTCGTCGTGCTCGACGAGGGCGCGTCGCTGACCGAGCAGCAGGTCAAGCGGGAGTGCATGGCGCGGCTCGAGAGCTTCATGGTGCCGCGGGATGTCGTGTTCGTGCCGCGAGCTGCCGAAGACGGCGACGGCCAAGGTCTCGCGACGGCTGCTTCGCGAACACGGCGGCGCGGCGGTCATGGCTCAGTCGAAGAGCGGTTGATTCGGGCGCAGTGTCTCGCGCCGCTTTCGACGCCCCGATTCGTACCGTTCGCCGCATTCGAATGGCCCGTCAGCCTCACAGCTATCATATTCGACTTCCAGCGTTGCGAGAGGCCCAGCTGTGGTAGGGAGTGGCATCTCCACACGTCCGGCGAGCTCGCGGAAACTCGCTGCTATGTCCGTGTCGCGCATCCCAAGTCGAGCGAGCGCCGTCGGTTTGGTGGTATTAGTTGCGTCGGCTGCTCTGAGTTGCGGCAAGGGGGTGACCGACGCCTCATCCGGTTCTCCGAACACGGTCGCTTCAGTCGCCGTCGCGCCGGAGTCGGTGTCGATCCCCATCTCCAGGACGGCACAGCTCGAGGCGACGCTGCATAACGCAGCGGGGGATGTCATTAGCGGTAGGGCGGTGAGCTGGTCGAGCTCTAATCTCGCGGTTGCAACGGTCTCGACGTCCGGTCTCGCAACAGCCGTCGCCGTCGGGAACGCAGTTATTACCGCGACCAGCAACGGGAAGTCAGGGCGCGCGGACGTAACCGTCGTGCCCACGCCCGTAAATCGCCTGCTCGTGACGCCATCAACGGCATCGGTTGCCTCCGGGTCGACGCAGACGTTCACCGCCACAGCGTATGACGCCGACGGCAGCATCGTTGCGACGCCGTCCGTATCGTGGACCTCATCGAACACGGGCGTCGCAACGGTCAGCGCTTCTGGCGTTGCGAGTGGCGTTGCTGGCGGGCTCGCCACGATTTCAGCCAGGTCCAGTGACAAGACCGCGAGCGCGACGCTCGCGGTGGTCTCGGCCGCGTCGTGCAAGCTGGTCGACGGCGCCGGCGCTGTCCGGACCTCACCGCTCGCCAAGCCAGGTTACCTGCAATCGGTCATCGACCCGGATTTTGGCACGACCATCACGCGCATTTCGGGCGATCCCGGAGCGCCGATCCCCGTGGTCGGAGGGACGTGGGGTACGACGGTCTATGGCAATTACCCGAAGGATCCGGCGTGGAACGCCGACCAGTCGCTTCTGCTTCTGAAACACACGGGCACCTCGCAAGCAGGGTTTCTCTTCCTCGACGGCGAGACGTATCGGGTGCTATTGGCGCGGCGCGGTCCCAGTGGCGTCATCGATACGCGCTGGCACCCGACGATGCCCGACATCATGCTGTGGGTGTCCGCGGACGGAAGCGTCAGCCACTGGAACGTCAGGACCAACACGTCCATCGCGAAGTTTCGAGCGTCGGGATATTCCGGCGCGAGCTTCGGAAGCTACGAGGGAAACCCATCGCGCGACGGCAGGTACGTCGCTGTACAAGCCTCGCGTAACTCGGACGGTCATGTCGTTGCTTTCGTCGTCGACGTGGACGCGGGAACCAGGTCCGGGGACGTCGACCTGACGGCCGCGAACATTACGGATCTCGACTGGGTGTCGGTCTCGGAAGGTGGCGGCTATGTCGTGGCGTACGGGACGATCGACGGCCGGCAGCAACGCACGAAGGTGTGGCGACGCGACGGGACTGCGGTGGGCTACTGGCAGGACTTCACCTTCGGCCATTACGACCTCGGGCTCGACGCGGCCGGCAACGAGGTCGCCTTTGGCGCCGTGGGCCAGTCGCCTTACGCCCATCACTTCGTCGCCCGGCGTCTGGATTCGGGGGCGATCACCGACGTCTCCGGCGCCCTAACGAGTTTCAACTGGCACGCGACGACGCGCAACACCGCGCGCTCGGGCTGGGGCTATGCCGCCACGAACGACCGCACCGGGTATCCACTGGACGGGGAGATCTATGCGGTCAAGCTCGACGGGTCGTTCACGGTGGAACGCTACGCGCACCATCGCGCGAACAACATCGACTACGACTCGGCCCCGTTCCCGACCCCCTCACCCGACGGCCGACGCGTGCTGTTCGCGTCGAACTGGGGCGAGGCGAGCGGGAGGCCGGTGCAGGCCTACGTCGTGGACACGCGGCAACTCTGCCCGAACGGGCTTCCGCAGTAACGCGCGCCCGCGGCACGCCTAACGAAAGTCGTCGGCGAGGTTCGCGCTGTCGTAGGGCAGCAGCCTCGCCGGTGGCGCGACGTACACGCCGCCCTCCTGCGTATCGCGCAGCACAGTGGCGCCCGCACCGATCACGGTACGGTCGGCGATCGTTAGGCCGTCGCGCACCGTGGAGTGGATGCCGACGAAGCAGTAGGAGCCGATCTTCACGTAGCCGGCGATGGCGATCATGCCGACGAGGAAGCTGTGATCCCCGATCGTCGAATTGTGCCCGATGTGGACGCCGGACCCCATGTACACGTTGTTGCCGATCGTGACGAACGGGTGGATAACGCTGTGCTCCAGGATCCAGCAGTTGTCACCGATCGTCAGGTCCGGCCACGTGTGCGCGCGCGAGCTGACGTAGCTCACGAGGTCGTAACCCTTCGCCTTCGCCTCGGCGTACTTCTCGGCGCGCAGCTCGTTCACGCGCCGGAAGCTCACCGAGATGTGCATCGCGTGCGTGTCGGGCGGGTGAGAGCGCTCGATGTCCTCGAACGGGACCACCGGCAGTCCCAGCATCGTCCTTTCGGTGATGTAGGCGCCATCGACCGTGAACGCGACGACCTCGTGCGGCGAGTCGTGCGTGAGCACCGTGTGCGCGAAGCAGGCCATTTGGCCGTTTCCGAAGAGCACTACCTTGCGGGGTTTCATGTTCTTCATGGTTCCTGACCGGCCATCGCGCGAGGCGCGCGGGCCGAGCGCCGCGGTCCGGCGAATGACGGCGACGACGCGCTCGAGGTCGGCCTCCGTGAGGTTGGATCCCGACGGGAGACAGAGCCCGCGGGCGAAGAGGTCGTCGGCGACTCCTCGGCCGACAATCGGCGACCGTGCGTAAAGCGGCTGCAGGTGCATTGGCTTCCACACCGGCCGAGCCTCGATGCCCTCTGCGTCGAGCGCGCGACGAACGTCTTCGCGGTCGGCAGCCAAACTCCTCGCGGATCGATCGTCAGGGTCGTGAGCCACCGGGTGTGCGTGCCCCACGGCGCCTCGGGCATGAACTCGATGCCCGGCAGGTCGCCTAGCGCCTCGCGGTAGAACGCGAAGTTCCGTCGGCGCGCCGCGACGCGCTCCTCGAGCACGCTGGAGCTGGCCGCGCCCGATCGCGGCGAGGACGTTGCTCAGCCGGTAGTTGTAGCCGATCTCCGAGTGCTCGTAGTGCGGCGCCGGGTCGCGCGCCTGCGTGGCCAGCTTGCGCGCGTGCGCGACGCAGCGCCTCGTCGGCGGACACGAGCATGCCGCCGCCGGCGGTGGTGATGATCTTGTTGCCGTTGAAGGAGAACACGCCGCATCGCGCCCGACGGTTCCCGGCGCGCGGCCCTTGTACGACGCGCCTAGCGCCTCGGCCGCGTCCTCGATCAGCGGGACACCGTACCGGGCGCACGCGGCGCTGATCGGATCGAGGTCGGCGCTCTGGCCGTACAGGTGCACGAGCACGACCGCCTTCGGGAGTCGGCCCCGGCGCGCGCGCGCGTCGAGCGCCTCCTCGAGCAGCGCCGGGTCCATGTTCCACGACGACGCGCTCGCTGTCGATGAAGACGGGCGTCGCGCCGAGATAGACGATCGGGTTCACGCTGGCCACGAAGGTGAGCGTCGAGACGAGCACCTCGTCTCCGGGCCCGACGCCGGCGAGCATCAACGCGAGGTGCAGCGCCGCCGTGCCCGAGCTCACGGCGACCGCGTACCGCGCGCCGACCGCGGCGGCGAACTCCTCCTCGAACGCGTCGACGTGCGGACCGAGCGGCGTCACCCAGTTCGTGGCGAACGCGTCGGCGACGAATTGCTCCTCGAGGCCCGAGAGGTGCGGCGAGGAAAGGAAGACTCGCTTGGAGGTCATTCGCTCTTGTCTGGGTGCCGAGCTCACGCCACCATCGCGAACTCGTCGAACTTCGCCACACGCACGCCCAAGCGCGCTTCGAGTGCGCGGGGATCCGACACGTTGCCCAGCCGCCACGCCACGAGCGCCATCATGAGGTTTGCGCCAGCCATCTGAGAGAACGGAAGGCCACCCCCAATTCGTGGATTCAGGTCGATGATGACTGGGGGGGCGCCCGTGGCCATGAACACGTCGCAGTCGAGCGAGCCAATGTGCCCGAGCGCGGTGCCAAGGGTCCTGCCAAGTGCCGCGAGCTCGTCGTTCATGACGGTCACCGCACGGTCAGTGCTACCAGCTCGCATGCGCAGCTTCTGGCGCGCCAGCGTGGTGACGTGACGTCCAGCAAGGTCGTTGATCACGTCGACGCCGTATTCATCGCCGACGAGCCGCTCCTGGATGAGCACGGATTCCTCGGGCGTCACTGCGCCAGCCCTGATCATTGACCGGGGTGCACGCAGCGTCGCGAGCTCGTGGATGAGCTCCAGCTCTCGCGCGCTGGCCGCCATCTCCACGCCGATCGACGTCGAGCCAAAACGCGGCTTCACAACGATCGGGTACGAGAGATCGTGCTGGAGAATGGCGCGCTGGGCCTCGGCGAGCGACAGCCACGTCCGGGGACTTCGAAGTCCGCAGCGCGCGAGAAATCGATTCGCCTCCCACTTGTCCTCGCACAGCGCGATGACGCGGGTGTCGGACACGACCGGGAACGCGTCGACAGCGAGAAATCGTTCGCGGTGTTCAGCGATTACGCCGAGCTCGCGTTCATTGAGCGGGATGACGAGACGTATGGCGTTCGACGCACAGATGTCCAGGAGCGTGTCGACGTACGACTCTTCGGTGCATGGTGGAACCGCGAACGCGCCGTCGGCCTCGCTGAGCGCGGGTGCGTCGGCGGACGCTTCGGCAGCGAACAAGTGACCGTCCGGCGGCAGCGCGCGGCGCATGTCACGAAGGACGCGATTGGACCGGCCGACCGATGTGACCAGCACGTTCATTGCCCCCTCCTCACACGCCGACGGCGGCGTTAGGCGGTCGACGATACGCCGGGAAGAACCCCGGCGACGCATTGTCTGTCCGCAGCGACTCGTCACGCACGTTCGCCAGCTGATTGTACCGTTCGTCGTCGAACACAACGCGTACTGTATGGAACTCCGCTTCCAGCGGCGAGAAACCCGCTCTTGAAGCGGTGGAGTGACCCGCCACCTCCGCCGAGTCCTCCTCCGAGATTCAGCAACGTGGCGCCGAGATCCTTCGCCCACTGTCGGACGAAGTCGAACATCAGCTTCGACGGCGCCTTTGGGAAGTGAACCTCGGCGGTGCCGCCCAGGTGGTATTCGGCAAGTCCATCGACCAGCAGGAACAGCCCGCTCGCGGCGACGTCTCCGTCCGGCCCGCGCACCGTGCACAGGTGAAGGCGGTCTCCGAGCATTGCCCGGAGCTCATCGAAGTACCGCTCGGAGAAGAAATAGAACGCACTCGCCGAATTGCGTTCCATCGTGGCGCGGTAAACTACCTGGAAGTCCGAATACGCGGTCCAGTTATCCATTTCGACCGTGTATCCCATGCGGATGAGCCGCGCGATATTGCGCCGGTGATCGAGGCGAGTCTCGGCCTGCCACTGCTCATAGCTCCTGGCCAAGTCCACGTACACGACACTCCCATGATGGACCACGGCCCCAGCCGCTCCATAGAGTGCGGCCGGCATCGAATAGAACGGATGCAGCCGGATGAACGCGCTCACCAAGCCACGCTCGCGGCCAACATCCCGGAGTGCCTGTAGCGAGGTGTGGAGCAGGTCGGGCCGAGCGCCGCTGGTCGTGATCGGGCCAGAGTAGCCATACGGGCTGGTCGCGTCTCGCCAATCCGGTGGCGCGTTGAGGTCGGAGGGAAGCTCGCGCACCAGCAGTGGCATGAGCAGGGCATGCTCGCCCTCTTCGACGTAGAAGGCGACGGGTTCTCCGCACTCGTAGTTGCCGGCAACACGGCAATACGCGGGAAGGTGGTAGGCGTCGTGAGGAGCACGGTCGAGGAAACGCTGCCACCGCGCGTCGTTCAGCGAAAGGAAGTCGGCGATCATGCTGATGAATCAGGCCCCCGCGGCAGGCTTAGGCAACCTTAGAGCGGTCTCCGGCTCGAATTGGTGTTGCACATGCGCAGCAGACTGTGGGGTCATACAACAATCTGCGCAGCGCTAATTGAGGCCACGCGAAAACCCGGAGCGGAGGTCTAATTGGCAAGTCAATGGTACGCAAGAAGATAAGCGTCTACGAAAAACCACGTTTCGCCGGGCCGTCGAGCGCCGGATGTGCTATGGACAATTCCCGTACGCCCATTACAATGGGCTAGGCTGCTACGATTAGACTTCATCAATCTAACGTTAGGCAGCGTCGAGGTGGAGAGCCGCCCGTTGCGTCGAGGTCGCCTGACACCACGTCACGCCTCGAGACAGCGAACAGAAGCGTATTGTGTCGGCGGGCGGGGGGTCACGTGGAAATGAATTGTTTGTGCAGGCTCTCACCGAGCATTCTCGGTGTGGCTCGAGCCGATGTTCGCGTAACGACGCCGGGATGGCGTCGTGCTCGGACCAGGCACGTCGCTACGCCGCACGAGCTGCCGGCCTCACCGTTGCGCCTAACGCCATCACAGCAGCGATGAAGGTCCTACTAATCATGTTCTCCCTGCTCCTTTGCGGAGCATCGCCGGCCGCGCTCGCCCAGTCTTCGGGTCCGGTGGCCAGCGGCGCGCTCAATCCTGGCGATGTCGTCCGGATCACGGTGTGGCGCAAGCCCGAGCTCAGCGGGGATTTCGTGGTCGCGGGTGACGGCTCCGTCTCCCACCCGCTCTATCGCGAGGTTCGGGTGACCGGAATCCCGCTCGCGGCCGTCGAGGCGCGGCTCCGGGAGTTTCTCGGGAAACTCGAGACGAATCCGCAGTTCGTCGTCGAGCCGTTGCTCCGAGTTGCGGTTGCCGGGGAAGTACGACAACCAAACCTGTACACGTTGCGGCCGGAGACGTCACTGGGGCAGGCGGTGGCCATGGCAGGCGGCGCGACCGATCGCGGTCGGCCAGACCGCGTCCTGCTCGTGCGCGACAACAAGCAGGTGGTCGTAACGCTACGTGCCGCCGACCAGAGCGGGGCTGCCATGCCCATACGCTCCGGCGATCAGATCGTGGTCGAGCGGACGAGTGCGGTCTTTCGAGATTACATTGCACCGATCGTCAGCATCCTCGGCGCCACGGCGGCGATCGTGAGCGTGGTTATCTACAACCGATAAGGCGAGCATGTCAATCGTTCAGAAGGACCGCAACCACTCTCGCCGCGCAGCTACGATCCGGCGACAGTCTGACTGAACGTGAGCCCATCGTCGCGATGACATTCCCGCGAGGGGATCACGCTTTCGGATATCTTCAGCATCATTGCGCCGGCACGTGGTGCTGGTCCTCGCCGCGACCATAGCGATCGGCTCACTCGCCGCGCTTTCGGTCTTTCGGGAAACCCCGACCTACCGCGCGACCGCCACGCTTCGGCTCACCGACACGCGAAGCTCGATGACCGGGGCACTCGGCCACGGGGCCAGCGGACCCACGGCAGGGCACCAACCCCATGCTGTCGCAGGTCCAGCTCCTCAAGAGCAAGGCGCTGATCGGTGCGGTGGTGGATTCGGTGGGACTGCGGCTCCATCCGGTAGAGCGCGGATTCTCGGCCTCCGTGCTGAGCCAGGTCCGTGTCGATCCGGGGGTAGTGCAGGACACGTTCTTCCTCGCCTTCTCCAACGACGGATACACGGTCAGGAACGGGTCCCGTGACACCCGCGTCGCCTACAACGCGCCGTACCAGGCGGTCGGTGTGAGCTTCGCCGTCACGGCGAAGCCCCCGGTGGATCGCGGCACGCTCGTGCTGTCGCCGCGCGAGCAGACGATCGACGACTTCATCCTCAATCTCCGCGTAACGCCGCGCGATGAGACGAACGTCGTGGACGTCTCCTTTTCGGACGCGGTTCCGCAGGTGGCGCAGCGCGTCGTCAACACGCTCGTGAGCGAGTTTCAGGACGTCGACATCCGGCAAGCGCAGGGTGAGTCTCGGCGCCGCCGCATCTTTCTCGCTGAGCAACTCCGTGAGATCGACGGGCAACTGTCCAAGTCGGAAGGAGCGCTCGCTTCGTTCCGCAGCCGCGAGCAGGTGTTCAGCTCTCGCGAGAAGTTCCAGGCGCAGCAGACGGCGCTGATGACGCTCGACATTCGCCGCGAGGAGCTCGACGCGGATCGTCGCGTGTACGAGTCGCTAGTGCAGAAGCTGCAGCAGGCATCCGGCGACCAAAAAGATGATGAGCTGCGAACGCTCATCGCCGCGCCTGATGTCAGCACGAACCCCGTGGTCTCTCAGCTGTACCAGCAACTCGCCCGGTATCAGACCTCGCGTGACTCGCTCACCACCGGCGAATGGCGGAGCGCCCCGGGCAATCCGGACGTGGCGCGCCTCGATCAGCTGATCTCGTCGACCGAGCAGCGACTCCTCGGCGCCGTCCGTGGACAGATCGCGACGATCGACGTGCGACGCGACGCACTGGGGACACTCCGGACGCGGAACGCGGCCGCGATCGAGGCACTGCCGCGCGCCGAGTCGGCCGAAGAGCGACTCGTTAGGCAGGTGGAATCCAACCGCCTCCTGGCTGACCGCCTGAAGGACGAGTACCAGAAGGCGCGGCTGGCCGAGGCCGTGGAGGCGGGGCAGGTCGAAGTCCTGGACCTTGCGTCGTTGCCGTATCGGCCCGTCGCCCGGCTACGGACGCTGCGGCTGCTACTTGGCGTCCTGGTCGGACTGACGCTCGGCGTACTCGGCGCATTGCTCATCGACAGCACGAACGCCCGCGTCCGGCGCCGCGTCGACATCGAGGAGGAGATGCGCGTCCCGGTGCTGGCTGTCATCCCGCGAATCGTGCCCGAGGCGGACGGCCATTCGCTGCGTCGGCTATCGGCGAGACTGGTCTCCAAGCGCGGGAACGCTCGTGCTGCACGACGGAACGGCCAGAGTGTACGCCCACAGAGCGCGGCTGCCTTCATGACGCCGGCGGGTAGCGAGGCATTTCGCCTGCTGCGTTCGAGCCTGAAATGGGCCCAGCGGGATGGCTCCGGCAAGACGCTCGTCATCTCGAGCGCCCTCTCCGAGGAGGGGAAGACGACCACGTCGGCGAACCTCGCCGTGGTGTACGCGCTCGAGGGAAAGCGAGTGCTGCTGATCGACTGCGATCTCCGCCGGCCACGACTGCACCAGGTTTTCCGCGTGCCGCGTAGCCCCGGGGTCGCGCAGGTTCTCCGAGAAGACATTGGTCCGGCGGCAGCGGTGCGGGACACGTTCTTCCACGGGCTCTCCTTTCTCCCGGCGGGTCGGGACACCGGTGGCGATCACCGACTACATCGGCTCCGATCGCATGCGAGCGCTGCTGGCGGCACTGTCGGATCACTTCGACATGATCATCATCGATACGCCGCCGGTTCTCGCAGTTGCCGACGCGGTCGCACTCGGCGCCGCTCGTTGATGGCGTTCTGTTGGTGGTCGGCGCTGGCACCACTGACCGCCATGCGGTGGAACAGGCGCTCGGTCAGCTGGGGAGCACAGGCGCGCGGGTCGTGGGTGCGGTGCTCAACGATTCGCGCGGTGAGGTGGAGCGGTATGGTGGCAGCGACTACTAACGTGTACCAGGACAACTACGCCGATATCGACGAGCGCCTAGCAGTTCGGCCCGATCGTCCTGAGCGCTCATCCAGTGGGCACCGCACTCGATCGTCTCTATTCGCCGGGTCGTCGGCCTGGCGGCACGGCACGACCAACCGGCGGATCTTCGCCGCGATGGTCGTGGTTGGCGCCGCCACGCTGTTGGCCAAGGTCGCTCGCGATGGCGAAGGACGTGGCGGTTGCCTCCTACTTCGGGACCTCCGACGCGGTCGACGCGTACTTCATCGCTTTGACGGTGCCGACGTTCGCGATCAACGTGCTCGCCGGCTCGATTCCGGCCGCGCTGATCCCGGCGTACCTGCGCGTCCGGGAACGCGACGGTGTCGCCGGGGCCGGTCGCTTGTTAGGCAACGTGCTGATGCTCGCAGGCACGGCGATCGGCGTCTCGTGCCTCGTGCTTGCGCTTGCTCGCGCCCGTCCTCATGCCGATCGTGGGGGCACGGTTCAGCAGCTGAGAAGCTGGCGCTCACCCAGCACCTGTTCCTCCTCGTGCTTCCGGGGGTGCTCGTCTCCGGGATCTCAGGAATGTTCGCAGCCGTCCTCAACTCGCACGAACGGTTTCTGCTTGCCGCGGCCACACCGGCGTTCATGTCGATCTTCAGTATCGCGTTTCTGGTCGCGGCGGCGGACCGTTGGGGGATCTACGCACTCGCGATCGGCCTGACAGCCGGCTATGTCGCCGAGCTCGCCGTACTGACGTGGAGCCTGCGATCGAGGAACCTGCTGACGGTCCCGCGCCGAGCCAGCTGGCGTGACCCCGACGTACAGCTCGTCCTCGGACAGTACGCGCCGCTCGTCATCGGCGGCGCGGTGATGAGCAGCTCGCCGCTGATCGACCAGGCAATGGCCGCGTCGCTCGGACCAGGCAGCGTCGCGCAGCTCGTCCTACGCGAGCAGGCTCGTCACCGCGGGGCTGGGCATCGGCGTGACGGCGCTGTCGACCGCGATCTTCCCGCACTTCTCGCGGATGGTGGCGGCCGGCGATTGGTCCGGGTTGCGTCATACGCTTCGCACGTATTCCCGTCTGGGCCTCGTGGCAGGGGCCCGTGTCGTCTTAGCTGATCGTCGCGTTCTCGGAACCACTCGTTAGGTTGGTCTTCGAGCGCGGCCAGTTCGTGGCGAGCGATACTCGAGCCGTGGCACACGTCCAGGCGCTCTACGCGCTCCAGATTCCGTTCTACGTGCTCGGCATCGTGGGTGTGCAACTCCTGCACGCGATCAGCGCGAACCGGGTGCTCATGTGGGTGAGCATCGGGAATTTCTTCACCAACATTATCGGGAACTACATCTTCATGCGGCTGTGGGGCGTGGCGGGAATCGCGGCGGCCACTTCCATGGTGTACGCCATTTCGATGGTCGTGATCCTCACCGCTGTCGGAAAGCGCTTGCGCAGCCTCGAACGCGAGAGCTCGCCGCCGCGAACCACGCACCCTGACTCACGGGTGCCAGCATGACAGCGCGTGACCTGGAGACGCAGGGCGGCATTGAGCCCGTTTCCGCTGAGCCTGCGCTGCCGTCTGCGGTCGTTCAAGAATCGCCTCGGCCGGCTAGCACGCATCCGAGAGTGACGATGGTGATCTCATCGCTTCGCGCCGGAGGCGCCGAGCGTGTCCTCTCGCGAATGGCCAGTTACTGGGCCCAGCGCGACTGGCCGATCACCTTGGTCACGCTCGAGCCAACCTCGGCCGATTTTTACCCCGTGCATTCCGAGGTCAAGCGGGTCGGGCTCGACGCCAGTGGAGTGTCGACGAGCCTCTGGCGCGCGCTCCGGAGCAATCGACACAGGGTACAACTAATTCGCCGCGCGATTCGCGCTTCGCGACCAGAGGTCGTGATCTCCTTCATGGTCCCGACGACCATAATCACGCTCCTCGCCGCACGTCCGGAGCGTGTCCCGGTGATCGTCTCGGAGCGAACGGACCCGTCCCGCGCTCCGCTCGCTCGAATCTGGGCCGCGTTGCGACGGGTCACGTACCCGTGGGCGGTTGCGGTCGTGGTTCAGACACCGGATGTGGAACGTTGGGCTCACTCCTTTCTGAGAAAGGACCGGGTCCACGTCATTCCGAATCCCGTCGCCGCTCCCCCGCCGCTCGATGCGAGCGCGCAGGCGAGCGCGACATCGATCGCGGTCGCGTCGCAGGCCGACGACGGCGCATGTCATGTCCTATCAGTCGGCCGGATGGATGCAAACAAGGGATTCGATCTTCTCATCCGCGCGTTCGCACAGTGTCGTGCGAATCGACCCGCGTGGCAGCTGACGATTCTCGGTGACGGAAAGGAACGACCACGGTTGGAGGCGCTGGCAAAGGATCTCGGAGTTGCGTCGCACGTGCACTTGCCCGGCACCGTACGCGACCCGACTCCAGCACTCTTCGGAGCCGACATGTTCGTGCTCTCGTCGCGATACGAAGGGTTCCCGAATGCGCTGCTCGAGGCGATGGCGGTGGGACTCCCGGTTATCGCCACGAATTCCCGTGGCCCCTCGCGCATTGTGCGCAACGACGTCGATGGCCTTCTCGTTCCCGTCGACGACGTCGCTGCGCTCGCCACCGCAATGGCAGGGCTCATGGACGACGAGCCACGGCGACGGCGGCTCGGGCAACGCGCAACGGAAGTGGCCGAGCGGTTCAACGTCGACCGGATCATGGCGACGTGGGAAGCCGTGATCGCTGAAGTCTTGGTGCACCAGGCTTCCGGAAACGGGAGGAAACAGAGGTGAGCACGCACCAGTACCCCTTCACCGTGTTCACGCCGACGCACAACCGTGCGCACACCCTCGACCGCGTGTACTCGAGCCTGGATGCCCAGACCTTCCGGGACTTCGAGTGGCTCATCGTGGACGACGGGTCCACTGATGGTACGCCGGAGTTGGTGAGTCAGTGGCAGCAGCGAGCCGACTTTCCCATTCGGTACTTCTGGCAAGAGAAGCGCGGAAAACACGTCGCGTTCAACGCGGGTGCGCGCGAGGCCAAGGGGGAACTGTTCCTGCCGCTCGATTCGGACGACGCATGTGTGCCGGACGCGCTCGAGCGATTCCGCTACCACTGGGAATCCATTCCGGCCGAGCAGCGGCATCGTTTCTCCGGCGTCACCGCGTTATGCAAGGACCAGCACGGCACTCTCGTCGGCAGCCCGTTTCCGTCCGCGGTGATCGATTCGAACTCCCTCGAGATTCACTACCGATTTCACGTCAGCGGTGAAAAGTGGGGATTCCAACGAACGGAGGTGCTGCGCGAGTTCCCCTTCCCCGATCTCGGCGCGACCTACGTGCCGGAGAGCATCGTGTGGGGGAAGATCGCGCGCCGCTACGCGACGCGATTCGTGAATGACATTCTCAGGATCTACTACATCGGAGAGCCGTCGCTCATGTTCGGACAGCCCGCCGGCAGAAACGCCGCGGGTGGACGCCTGCAGCACCTCTCCGTCCTGAACGAGCAACTCGATTACCTTGGCGCGGCGCCGATCCAGTTCTTTGCGTCGGCCACGCACTACGCGCGTTTCTCGTTCCATCTCGGTGCGCCGATCACTCACCAGTTCGCGGACATCGAGACCGCCGGCGGGCGGCTGCTCTGGTCCCTTGCGGCTCCGACAGGCTGGCTGCTGTACCGGCGTGATGTGCACCGCGGGACCCGCCTAACGGGTACACCGCGTGCCTAGCCCGAACGGCGCGGTGCAGACCGCTCGCTACCGGGCGGCCCCGGATCGCGCGCCGTCACCGACCAGTGGCGGTGCCGCTCCGGCCAGCACGCTGCGGATCGCGTTCCTCATCAGGAGCCTCGGGTACGGTGGCGCCGAACGACAACTCGTCGTGCTGGCGAGTGCTCTGCGCGCGCGTGGGCACACAGTCTCGGTGCTCACGTTTTACCCGGGCGGCGAGTTGGAGCCGGAGCTCCGTAACGCCGGCGTTCGAGTGCGGTCGCTCGAGAAGCGCGGCCGTTGGGACATCGCGACGTTTCTCGCGAGCCTGCGGCGTGCACTGCGCGAGGAGTCGCCTGACGTCCTGCACAGCTACCTGGTGGTCCCGAACATCGTCGCGGCGACGATCCGGCCACTGTTCCCCGGGGCCCGCGTGGTCTGGGGCGAACGAGCCTCGAACATGGACCTCAGCCACTACGACTGGGTGTCGCGTTTCTCGAGCGGCCTGGCACGCCGACTGTGCCGCGTCCCGGACCTGCTCATCGTCAATTCGCGGGCCGGCTTCGAATACGCGGTCGCTCGCGGATACCCGCGCGAAAAGATGCTCGTCATTCCGAACGGGATCGACACCGAGCGCTTCGCGCCGGATGCAGCCGCGAGACGCCGTGTCCGGGACGAGTGGCAGGTGAGTGGCATCGAGCGCTTGGTGGGCCTCGTGGGGCGCCTCGACCCGGTGAAGGACCACCGAACGTTTCTCAACGCCGCCGCGCAAGCGGGGCGGGATCTCAACGGCGTGAGATTCGTCTGCGTCGGCGACGGCGACCCGCGATATCGCAGCGAGATGCAGCAGACGGCAACCGCGCTCGGCATTGGTGATCGCGTGAGTTGGGTCGGCGCTCGTGCGGACATGCCGGCGGTGTACAACGCACTCGACATCGCCTGCCTCTCGTCCGCGTCGGAAGGATTTCCGAACGTACTTGCGGAAGCGATGGCCTGCGGGATTCCGTCGGTCACGACCGACGTTGGTGACTGTGCGTGGCTGATGCCGCGCCCGGATCTCATCGCTCCGCCCGGTGACGCAACCGCGCTGGCGACGCGAATGAGATCGTTGCTCGACTCCGAGCCACGAGAGACGGCAGCGATCGGCCGCGAGCTGCGTGAGCGCATCGTCGAGCACTTTTCCGTCGCGAGCCTTGTCAGCAACACGGAGCAGGCGCTGTTCGGCCTGTTCGGGAGGGCACCGGCGTGAGGCTCCGGACGTTGAAGCAGTTGCCGTCGGTCGTACTCATGTCTGGGCTCTTCGCGGTATTCATCAGCTACCTCGACAACTACCTCGAGGCGCGACAGGCGCTCCCGTTCCTCAACGTGACGATGTTTCTGTGGAGCCTCACGGCGATGACGGCCGGTAGTGTCGTACGAGCCGCGGCATCGCTGCGCGAGCGCTCGCGACTGCTTGGACTCTACCGCATGCACGTCGCCGTGCTCTTTCCACTCGGCGCGGTGGTCGTGTTCTCGTTCATGAGTGCATTTCTCCCGGCAGCCAACCTCGATGACGGCCCGCGGTGGGTCCTCTATCCGGCGTACAACGCCGCGATCGTCGTGCTCTCGATGCTGCTGCCGCTTCCGGAGCATCACCGGAAGTTTTTCCGCTGGTACCTGCTCATCGCGTTCGTGCTCGCCGCGGCGAGCGTGTTCGTCGACGTCCTTCGTCCCGGCACATTCTCCATCCTCCCCGACCGAGCTGCCGGGTTTGCCCGGAACCCGAATGGTGGTGCGTTCCTGCTCATAGCGCTCTGCTGCTTCGCTGATCGTTTTCGATCGCGTGCGTGGTCTGGATCTGGTCGTTCTGGGGGTGACGGCGCTCGGCGTGCTCGCCACCCTGTCACGCGGCGGGGCCCTGCTTCTCGCGTTCGTCGTCTGCTGTTACACACCCTGTGTCGTTAGGTCCGCCGCGCGACGCGGGGTTCGTGTCCTCGTCACGCGCGTGGCGGCGCTCCTGTTGCTGGGCGCCGGAACCTACTTCGGCATCACGCGCCTGATCAGTCAGCGGATGTTCGCCTCCGGATCTCGCATGGGCATGCTGAGTGGCAAGCAGGAAATCGTCGGCCCCCGCGAGTCGAGGATCGGGCTGGTCGCGGAGTCGTGGGAGCTGGTGCAGCAAGCGCCAATGCTCGGCTACGGCAGCGGCTTCACCTATACGATGGAGCAGGGGCCGCACAACATCTATCTCAGTCGCTGGCTCGACAACGGCCTGGCCGGCGTCGTGAGCTACGTCTGGCTCATCGCCGCGGCGTGCCTAACGTTTCTGGCGACGCCGGTACACCCCCGGCCTCGTGTTCATTGGAGCCGTGGCCATCCAGGGCTTCTTCAGTCACAACCTCCTCGAGGAGCGAGTGTTTCTGCTGCTGCTTGGTGTCCTCTTGACCATGTCACTGTTTAACGCGACTGAACGCGCCGTGGTGCCTCTGGCGCCTCAGCGCGCGCCGCATCGCGTCCGGCCCGCGCTTCGGTCTCCGCGACCGCGGCGCTGACGCGCACCCTGCTCCTGTCTCGCTCACACAGGCGAGATCACCCGGTCCCCGGTAGCGCTATGTGTGGAATTGCGGGACTACGCCTCCGGGACCCAGCCGGACTCGACGCCGCCGAGGAGCGGATGGAACGCATGCTCGCGCGCCTCTCCCATCGCGGGCCTGACGACGCAGGCACGTGGGTAGATCGTCCAGCCGGCGTTCTCCTCGGACATCGCCGCCTGGCCGTCATCGACATCTCTCCGCTCGGACATCAGCCGATGGTGTCTGACGACGGACGGCTGGCGATCGTGTTCAACGGCGAGATCTACAACTTCCCCGAGCTGCGCCGAGAGCTCGAAGCGCACGGTGTGCGGTTCAGGTCGACCTCGGACACCGAGGTGCTGCTGTACGGGTATCGCGAGTGGGGCGAGCACGTCGTGGATCGACTTGTCGGCATGTACGCCTTCGCCATCTGGGACGCGGCGACGGACCGGCTGTTCCTGGCCCGCGATCGCACCGGCGAGAAGCCGCTGTACTATGCGAACGGCCCATGGGGCTTCGCGTTCGCATCGGAGGTGGCAGCGCTCACCGAGTTGCCGGATGTGAGCGACGAGATCGACCAGGAGGCACTCTCGCTGTACCTGCAGTATCAGTACGTTCCCGCGCCGCACTCGATCTATCGCGGCATTCGGAAGCTGCCGCCGGGCCATGCCATGCGGGTCCAGAATGGGCGCGTCACCGCCTGGCGGTATTGGGATCCAGTGCCGCTGGCAGCGGGGCCGCGTCTCGCCATCAGCGAAGCCGACGCCACCGCGCAACTGGAGTCGCTCCTGCGCACCGCCGTGCGCGGACAGATGATCGCCGACGTGCCGCTCGGCGCCTTTCTCTCGGGAGGGATCGACTCCACGGCGGTGGTGAGCCTGATGGTGGAGCTCAGCACCATCCCCGTGCGGACGTTCACCGTCGGCTTCGATGATCCCAGGTTCGACGAATCCAAGCACGCGAGCGCGGTGGCCAAGGTCCTCGGCACCGATCACACCGTGGAGTACCTGACGGAGCGTGACGCCCTCGAGCTCATCCCCACCGTGCCGCAGAATGTACGGCGAGCCGTTCGCGGACCCGTCCGCACTGCCGACACATCTCGTCGCGCGGACGGCGCGGCGACACGTGACCGTCAGCCTCTCCGGGGACGGCGGCGATGAGGCGTTAGGCGGCTACCATCGCTACCAGCATTTGGCGATCGCGTCGCTCGTAGCGGGACCGCGCAGCGTCGGTCGTCTTTTTCAGCCGGCCTTGGCGCGGCTTCCGGGCAAGGTCGGTCGGGCAGCGGCGCTCCTGTCGCTCCCGCCGAGCGAGGTCTACCGACGGTTCGTCTCGTTTTTCGCGCCTGCTGACGTGCGGTCGCTGACCGGGGCCACGACAAGGTACGAAGAGTACGATCGCGCATGGAGCTCCACGCTCGGCCGCCCGGTGCGACAGCGCGCAATGTTGTCTGACCTGCTCACCTACCTCCCCGAGGCCATCCTCGTCAAAGTCGATCGGGCCGCGATGGCGACCTCGCTCGAGACCCGCGCACCGTTGCTCGACCACCGCGTTCTGGAGTTCACGCTCCGCCTGCCTGCACACCTCGTTCACGGCAAGCGGTTGTTGAAGCGACTCGTGTACCGACGCGTACCGCGCGAGATCATGGATCGCCCAAAACAGGGTTTCGGCGTCCCGCTCGGCCGATGGTTCCGGGGCGAGCTCAGGCCGATGGTGCTGGACACGCTGACTCCGGACCGCTTGCGAACGGCCGGGATCCAGGACGCCAGCGTAGCGCTCCAAATCATCGAGCAGCACATGTCGGGACGCGTGGACCATTCCGCTCGTATCTGGGCGCTGCTCGTGCTTGCCATGTGGAGCGATGCGCGTCATGAGCGACGTTCCCAATCGCCATTTCGCATCGGGCAGGCGCTGGCTCCGGCGCAGCCTGGTTAGCCCAGCAATCGGTCGCGCCCCATGATCACGGTCGCTCACGTCATCACCGGCCTCGGGCAGGGTGGAGCGGAGATGATGCTGCTCAAGCTTCTCCAGCAGACCGACCGCACGCAGTTCTCGGTGCGGGTGGTATCACTGCTGGACCCGCCCGGTCCCGTCGCGGACCGCGTGCGGGCACTCGGCATCCCCGTCGACGCGTTAGGCATCGGCCGTCGCGTCCCCAACCCCGCCGGGCTGTGGCGTCTCGCCCGCCTCCTCCGCGCCACGCGCCCCGACGTCGTACAGACGTGGATGTACCACGGTGATCTCGTCGGGGGGCTAGCCGCCAAGCTCGCATCCATCCGCCTGCCGGTCATCTGGAACATCCGGCAGAGCAACTTCGACGCGAACCACAGCCGGCGCCGCACGATCCAGCTCGCACGACTCTGCGCCGCGCTCTCGTCTCGCCTTCCGTGCAAGATCCTCTGCTGCTCGGACGTCGCTCGTCGCGTTCACGTGGCGATGGGCTACGATGCAGTCCAAGATGCAGGTCATACCGAACGGGTTCGATCTGGTCGCATTTCGGCCCGATTCGGCCGCGCGCGTCGCGCTCCGTGCCGAGCTCGGGCTCCCGGCCGATGCCGCCCTGATCGGCATGGTGGCGAGACTCGACCCACAGAAGGACCACGGAACGTTCCTCGCCGCCGCGACACGGCTGCACGCCCGGCTGCCTAACGTCCATTACATCCTCTGTGGCGCCGGCATCGACACCGCCAACGCCGACCTGGCCATGGCGATCGATCGCGCGGGATTGACTGCCGTGTGCCACTTACTCGGACAGCGGAACGACATTGCCCGAGTCACGGCCGCCCTGGATCTCGCGACCCTCTCCTCGGCATACGGCGAGGGCTTTCCCAACGTGCTTGGCGAAGCGATGGCATGCGAGGTCCCCTGCGTCGCCACGGACGTGGGGGACTCTGCGCACGTGATCGGTGACACGGGTCGGGTCGTACCACCTCGCGATCCCGACGCACTGGCGAGCGCGTGGAGCGAGATGTTCGCCGCCGGGGAAACCGCACTTCACGCGCTCGGCCAGCGAGCGCGACGCCGCATTGTCGATAACTTCTCGATCGCGAGGGTGACGCGCACGTACGAAGCGACGTATCAGTCCGTAGTGACCTCGGCCCTTCGTTCGCGCCAACCACTTCCCCGGCTGTCGTAGCATGTGCGGAATAGCAGGCTTCTGGCGACACGGTCCGATGGGAGACGATCCCCACTCCACGGCTCGGCGCATGGCCGCGGCGCTTGCGCATCGCGGGCCCGACGCCGAGGGCACGTGGGTCGACGAATACGCCGGGATCGCGCTCACGCACCGGCGACTTTCCATCATCGACCTCTCGCCTCTCGGCAGTCAGCCGATGGTCTCGCCGGGAGGACGCTTCGTCATTGTCTTCAACGGCGAGGTGTACAACTACGCCGCATTGCGTAAAGAGCTCGAGGCGGGCGCCAATCCGGTCGTAACCTTCCGCGGTCACTCGGATACGGAGGTGATGCTCGCCGCCATTGAAGCATGGGGTCTCGAAGCCGCTGTGCGTCGATTCGTGGGCATGTTCGCGTTCGCCCTGTGGGATCGGCAACAACACACGCTATGCCTCGTCCGCGATCGGCTGGGCATCAAGCCGCTGTACTACGGGTGGGGCGGCAACACGCTGTTGTTCGGCTCGGAGCTTCGAGCATTCACCGCCCACCCGGACTTTCGAGGTGAGATCGACCGGAGCGCTGTCGCTCTCCTTCTCAAGCACAACTGCATCCCCGCGCCTCACTGCATTTATCGGGGCGTCTACAAGCTCCCTCCGGGATCGATCCTCACGTTAGGCAGCCCGGACTCGCGGGACACTTCGCCGGTCGCGTACTGGTCAGCGCGAGACGTCGCCGAGCGAGGCACGAGCGATCCGTTCATGGGCACCGAGACGGAGGCGGTCGATCAGCTCGATACCCTGCTCCGAGAAGCGGTCTCACTCCGCATGATCGCGGACGTGCCCATCGGCGCGTTTCTGTCCGGGGGGCTGGATTCTTCGACGGTCGTCGCGCTCATGCAGGCGCAGAGTAGCCGACCGATCAAGACGTTTACGATCGGATCGACGGACGCGGGCTTCGACGAATCACGCCACGCACGCACGGTGGCGCGCCACCTCGGAACGGATCACACCGAGCTCGTAGTTACGCCCGAGGACGCGCTCGCCGTGATTCCACGGCTTCCGACGCTATATGACGAACCGTTCGCTGACTCCTCGCAGATACCGACGTATCTCATCTCGGCGTTGACCCGACGCGACGTGACAGTCGCGCTCTCGGGCGATGGCGGCGACGAGCTGTTCGCCGGCTACAATCGGCACGTCTGGGCGAACCGCGTGTGGGCGGGAACGCGGTGGTTGCCGCGCGCCGTTCGGAACGCACAGGCGAGCGCCATCACCGCGATCTCGCCGCGCACGTGGGACAGGTTGTTCGAGCGCGCGAGTCCTGTGATTCCGCGTGGGCTACGGTTCGGCACCCCGGGCTACAAGCTGCACAAGTTGGCTGGGGTCCTTTCCGCCCCGAGCCAGGAGGAGATCTACAACCGCCTGTCGTCGCACTGGGAAGCTCCGCTCTCCGTGGTGCTCGGAGCAACCGACCTTACGGCCGCGACGCCCGAGCCGGCCAGCCGCACGGCAGTGCCCAGCTTCATTGAGAAGATGTTGTACCTGGACCTCGTCACGTATCTGCCAGACGACATTCTGACGAAGGTAGACCGCGCGAGCATGGCTGTGGGGCTGGAAGCACGAGTGCCGATCCTCGACCATCGCGTCGTCGAGTTCGCGTGGCGCCTGCCGCTCTCCATGAAGTACCGAGACGGAACGAGCAAGTGGGTCTTGCGGCAAGTCCTCTACCGCTACGTGCCTCGGTCGCTCGTCGAGCGGCCGAAAGCCGGATTTGGCATTCCACTGGGTTCGTGGCTGCGCGGCCCGTTGCGGGAATGGGCCGAAGAGCTGTTAGACGAACGGCGTCTCGTCAGTGAGGGGTTCTTCAACCCGACGACGATCCGGCAGCGCTGGCAGGAGCACCTCACGGGAAAGAGAGGCTGGGAATACCATCTGTGGGATGTGCTGATGTTCCAGGCCTGGCTCGAGTCATCGCGGGCTTCGAATCCACCGTCGCACGCACGCCTGCCCGTCGATGCCGCTCAACCGGTCGGCTGACAACGAGGCGTTGCCTGCGTCGGTTCTGTCGGGACCAACCGGCGAGCGCCGCGGACGATCGCATTCGACTCGTTCACATTACTACCGTACCCGAATCGCTGAATTTCCTCGCCGGGCAGGTGGGGTACATGACGGCGCGCGGCTTGAGCGTCACTGCGGTCTCGTCGCCGGGCAGCGAGCTCGGTGCCTTCGGGGCTCGCGAGGCCGTGCCGACATACGCCGTCGCAATGGCGCGGCGCATCACGCCGCTGCGCGATCTGATCTCCATATGGCAGATCTACCGCGTGCTGCGGCGCATCCGCCCGCACATTGTCCACGCCCAGACCCCGAAGGGCGGTCTTCTGGGCACAATCGCCGCGTGGCTCGCCGGCGTACGCGTCCGCGTCTATCACATCCGCGGGCTGCCTCTCATGACCGCAACGGGTGCGCGCCGACGCCTGTTGTGGACCACGGAGCGAATCGCCTGCGGACTGTCTCACGCGGTACTCTGTGTCAGCCATTCGGTGCGTGACGTCGCTATCGCCGAGCGGCTGTGCGCGCCGGGCAAGATCACGGTCCTGCTCGGAGGTAGCGGTAACGGAGTCGATGCGGAGGGGCGCTTCGATCCGCGCCATGAGCCCGACCGCCGCGACACGCACGCGGGAACGCCTCGGCATCCCGCCTAACGCGGACGTGATCGGATACGTCGGGCGCATCGTCCGGGACAAAGGCGTGGTCGAGCTCGTGCGCGCGTGGTCGGCGCTGCGCAATGCCTATCCGAACGCGCGGCTGCTGATCGTCGGGCCGTTTGAACCGCAGGATCCGATTCCGCGCGACGTCGAGGACATCCTTCGTGGCGACCCGCGCGTTCACCTGACAGGGCAGGTGCATGAGACAGCGCCACTGTACGCAGCCATGGACCTCGTCGTCCTGCCGACGTACCGCGAGGGGTTTCCCAACGTGCCGCTCGAAGCGGCATCGATGGGACTCCCGGTAGTCGCGACGCGTGTCCCAGGCTGCACGGACGCGGTGGAGGACGGGGTGACCGGAACACTCGTCGCCCCGCGGGACTCGGGGGCGCTCGCCGATGCCGTCGGGGCATACTTGCGAGACAGCGACCGCCGAAGCGCGCATGGGAGCGCCGGACGCCGGCGCGTGCTGCTCGAGTTCCGTCGCGAGTTGATATGGGACGCGCTGTACGCCCATTACATCACGCTGCTGAAACGACACGGCCGCACTGGGCCCCGGATGCCACGAGTCCCGGTTGGCGAGGTGCCACCGGGACTCGGGAATCGGGCTGCAACACCCGAGGAAACACCAGAGGACGCGACGTATCGTTAGGCGCGAGCGGTATCGCTCAGGCGCTCGGGTCGGCCCAGGCGCCTGGGTAGGTCTCCGGGGTCAGGGGCAGATGGGGCGGATGTCGACGACGTAGGTCTGGACGGGGCGGCTGGTGGAGCTGCCCCAGTTGGAGGCGAAGACGACGCGCTTGCCGTCGGGCGAGGCGGTCGGGAAGGGGGCCGAGTCGTAGTCGGTGTTGTTGGCCCGGTGGTGGGCGTAGCGCTCGACGCGCCCCCCGCCGTCGAGGTTGACCGCGTAGATCTCCCCGTCGAAGGCGTAGCCGGTGCGGTCGTTCGTCGCCGCGTAGCCCCAGCCCGGGCGGGCGGTGCTGCGGGTGCCGGCGTGCCAGTTGTAGCTCGTCACCGCCCCGGTGAGGTCCGTGATCGCCCCGCTGTCGAGCCGGCGGGCGATGAAGTGGTGCGCGTAGGGCGACTGGCCCACGGCGCCGAAGGCGACCTCGTTGCCGGCCGCGTCGAGCCCCAGGTCGTAGTGGCCGAAGGTGTAGTCCTGCCAGTAGCCGACCGGCGCCCCGGTCGCGCGCGACCAGACCCGGGTGCGCTGCCTGGCGCCGTCGATGACGCCGTAGGCGACCACGTAGCCGCCGCCCGCCGACACCGACACCCAGTCGAGGTCCGTCACGCCCGGCCGCCGTCAGGTCGATGACCGCGCCCGGCGCTGCCGCCGTCGACGTCGAGCACGCGCGCCACCAGGTGGCCGTCGGAGGCGCGCACCGCCTTGGCCACCAGGTAGCGCCCGTCGTTCGACAGGTTCCCCTCGCTCGGCCCCATCTCGTTGGAGCGCGTAGCCGGCGACGGCCGGCACCCTGCACCGTGCCCGTGTTCGTGCGCACGTTCCAGTGCCGCACCGCCCCGTCGGGGGCCAGCGACACCGCCACGTCGGCCAGGCGCGGGTGCAGCCGCCACTCCCCGCCCCCCGGCGGGCCGCCGCGCGAGAACAGCGGCTGGTAGGTGGCGCCGTCGAGGAACAGGGTGAACCCGGTCCCCTTCATCTGCTTCAGCACCAGCAGCCGCTGGTCGGCCGTCCACACCGGGTCCTTCGAGTAGTTGTGGTAGGCCACCGTCGGCCACGTCCCCGACACCCCGCCGCCGATCGGCGTGCCCGGGTCGCCGGTGATGCGCGTGATCGTGGTGCCGAAGTCCGGCTCGAGCACCGACTGCAGGTAGCCCGGCTTCGCCAGCGCCGTCGTCGCCCGCGCCCCCGTCGACGTCACCACGCTGCACGACCCCCCGCTCGGCGGCGTCGGCGCCACCGTCAGCACGGCCATACCGGTCTTTCCCTCACTCGTCGCGATGACGTTCGCGGTGCCAGCGGCCACCGTCGTAACCAGTCCGGTGGCGGAGACCTGGGCGACCGACGAAGCCGACGACGACCAAGTCACCGACCGCCCCGTCAGCACGTTCCCCGCCGCGTCCGTGAGCGACGCCGACGCCTGCGTGGTCTGACCCACGATGAGCGACGTCGACGACAGCGACACGGAGACGGTAGCCACCGGTATCGGCGAAACGGTGAGCGAGAGTGATCCGCTCTTTCCCTCGCTCGTCGCGGTCACCGTCACCGAGCCACTCGCGACGCCTTTCACCAGGCCGCTCGGCGAAACCGTCGCCACTGCTGTATTCGACGACGTCCAGCCCACGGTGCGTCCGGTGAGCTCGCGGCCGATCGCGTCCTTGATTGTCACGGTCACCGATAACGTCGACCCAACGACCAGCGACGTCGAGCTCGCCGATAGCGTTACGGTCGCCACCGGCGCGGGGGCCGGCGCGTCGATGGTCACCGTCGCGGCGCCGGTTTGATTCTCGCTCGTCGCTACGATCGATGCCGAACCCGCGCTCACGGCCGTCACCACTCCGGTAGGCGAAACCGTCGCCACGCCGGTGTTGGCGCTTGACCAGGTCACCGTGCGACCGGTCAACGGATTGCCCGCTGCATCCCGAAGGACCGCGGTTGCCTGTGTCGTCGCCCCGATCGCCACTGACGCCGACGCCAGCGTCACCGACACTGACGCGACCGGCGCTGGCGGCGGCTCCGCGACGGTGACCGCTGTCGTGGAGCTGATGTCGTCAGCGACGGCGGAGATCGTGGCGCTTCCGCCGCCCATCGCCTTCACCAATCCCGCCGGTCCGACGGTCGCCACCGCCGTGTTGGAGCTCGACCAATTCACTGCGCGATCGGCGAGCGGCACGCCCGATGCGTCGCGCACGGTAGCCGAAAGCGTCGCGGTATCACCTGTTGTGAGCGAGAGGCTGGCCGGAGACACGACGACGGACGCGGCAGGAATCACCGTGACCGACACGGGGGCCGACGAGGCCAGCCCACTGGACGACGCCTGAACGGATGTGCTGCCGATCGCGGCGGCGCTGACAGCGCCGGATGCCGTGACGGGCGCGACTGCGCTGTTCGCGCTCGCCCATTTGATCGTTTGGTTCGGGATGGCGACTCCCTTCGCGTCGCGCACCTCCGCCTGCAGCTGCGTATTCTGGCCGACCGTGAGCGAGACGCTCGACGGGAGGATGGCGATCGATGCCGGCACGGGTGCGCTGATGGTCAGCGACGCGTTGCCGATTTTCGCTTCGCAGATGGCGCTGATGGTCACGGACCCGTTCGCGACAGCGGTCACGAGGCCCTTGGAGTCCACCGCGGCGAGCGCGGGATTGGAGCTCTGCCAGGCGATGGTGCGCCCCGTCAGGACGTTGCCCTGCGCGTCCTTCACGGTGGCGGTGGCTTGCGTGGTCTGTCCGACCGACAGCGTCCCGCTGCCTAACGACACGCCGACCGTGGCCGCCGGCACGCCAAGCACGTTCACGGACGCCGTGGCTTTCTTGCTCTTCGACTGCGCCGTGATGATCGCGAGTCCCTTCGCGACACCCGTGACGAGGCCAGCGTCCGAGACGGTGGCAATCGATGGATTCGAGGACGACCACTTTGGAACGACACCGCTCACGATGCGTCCGTTGTCATCGAGCGCGGAGGCGGTGAGCTGCAGGCTTTCGCCAGGAAGGATCGAGGCGTTCAGCGGTGCCACCGTGAGGGACGACGTCGATCCACGAAGGACGTCGACCGAGGCCGACGCCGTGACGCCGCTCAGCTGCGCACTGATCGTCACCGATCCCTCTTCGAGACCGGTCATCACGCCATCAGCGCTGATGGTCGCCACCGTCGGATCGGAGCTCACCCACTGAACGCTCGCCCCACTTGCCGCAACCGTCCCCGCCGCGGTGGTCGTCGACGCGACGAGACGGAGCGAATCGCCGAGCATAACGAGTGCGGCTCCAGGCAACACCGCGAGCGACGGCGGCGACTGAATGATGACGGTCGCGGTGTCTGGCGCGGCGCCCGCCTGAACGATGATGTGAGCGACACCAGGCGTTAGGCCCGCGACCAGCCCCGCGGCCGAAACAGTCGCGACGGACGGGTTGTCGGATCGCCATTCGACCGCGTGATCACGGGTGACGTTCCGATCGTCGAAGACGCGAGCGGTCAGCTGGGAGCTGGCCCCGGTCGTTATGGTATCTGCTTTTGGTGAGACCGAGACGCGAAAGGCTGATGGTGGGCGTGCTACTGCTGCCCGGGCTCATGGAGTCGGGGCTGCAGCCCTCGACCATGACGCTCATGACGAGTAAGGACGCCGTGACCGTGCGGATAAGCGGTCGCATGGACCCCTCCGTGAGGGTACGTTCGGCGGCTCGGCCGGCGTGGCACGCGACCCGACGCGTGCGGTAGCCCCGTTGGCTTTGCGTCCCCGGCTTTCGCCGGGTTTGCCCTTGTCGCGTCACCCTCAGGGGGTGGTGCGATCTTGCCAATCAGTTTTCGATGACGTCCGGATGACGACCCGCGCTTTGGGCGCGTCACCCGCACGGCGGCACGGTCCTTCACGCGACCCCCATTTTGTCGCGTGATCACATCGTTAGGCGGTCCGGCGGCGCAGAGTTACTGTGATGCAGCGCTCATTCAACGACAGCGCGTCGGGACAGTGCAACCATCATGGCGAAATGCGAGTGCCGCGCGATCACGTTAGGCACCGTGCGATGGCTGTTCGTCACGATGCCGGCCTCTCCACCACGTGACGAGCCCCATCGCGGCCAGCACGCACACGAACGGCATCGCCGGATGACGGAAACGGCCGACACCCACGGGCCCGCCGGCTATGGTGATGAAGTAGGCGATGCTCAGCACCGAGAGCAGCACCGCCGGGTCGAGTGTACGATGTTCGGCAAGCCACCCCCGTACTGCCAGGGCGTACATGAAGACGAGAAACATCCCGAGCACGCCGAGCAACACGAAGGCGAGCAGGTTCGTGTGCAGGATGCGCCGGATCCCGGCTGCGAGCCCATCGGTCACGACCACGCTCAGCACACCGCTGTTCCCCTCGTACAGCCCGTACGACTGCAGCAGCGAGAGTGCGCCCGGGTCGAGCATCACGCGCGTCATGCCGGCGACGTGAATTCGCGCGTAGAGCGGAAGGTTCGCCTTGACGATCCGGCCGCCTTCAGCGCCCATGTAGGTGAAGCGGCGCCCTCGCGACCACGTTGCCTGCTCCGGGTGACGCCGCAGGTAGACGCGGCCGTCGTGGTAGCCCCACGCCGTTTGCACGTCAGCGTAGGATCTCCCTTCTCTCCTCGCCTCGACGGCCGCGGCGTTGTAGAAGTACATGTTGACGGCCGAGATCGCGGAAAATCCGCCAAAGTCGAGCGCTCGATTCCGGATGTGCCACGGCGCAACGATCGACAGAGCCACCACCGTCGCGAGCACGAAGTGGCTCAGCCGACGCCAATCACGAGCGGCGATCGCCGCCGCGGCGAGGAACGCCAACAGTCCAAACGAGAGGTAGTACCCGGCCGGACGGACGTACGCCGCAACCGAAAGGAGCGCAGTCCCGGCCAGGAGCGCGGAGCGCTTCGGCGCGCGAACATACGCGACCAACAGGGCGACGGCCCAGACGACGAGGAGTGTGAAGAGCGTCTCCGTGCCTAACGCGGATGTCGCTCTGACCGAGATCGGTTCGAACGCGTAGAGCGCAGCCGCAATGAGCCCTGCGCGCGCGTCGCCCGTTACCCTGCGCGCAACGACGAACACACCCAGCGTCGTGAGCACCGACAGCGCCACCTGGATCACGATCGTGACCGGAACCACATGTCCCGACCAGAGCCCGACGACCAGAAGGAGCGGATAGCCGGGCGTGCGCTCGAGCTCGGGGATTCCACGCACCGCGAAGGTTCCGCGGGCCAGCAGCTCACGCGCCGGTGCCAGGTACGACTCGCTGTCCTGCTCGATGAACACGCTCGGATCGCGCGTTACCAGCCACGCTCCGAGCGCGTACGCCATGCGAACCGCCGCGGCAATGACGAGCAGCCAGATCAGCAGTTCCCGCTCCCGCGGTTGCGCTCGCATTAAATGAATGGCGGTCCGTCCAACGCTCAATGAGCGGTACAAGCAAGGCAGCGCTGACGAACGATGCAAGGCGTCGATCCCGTGGCCGGTGTCGCGACGCAGTGAATGGCGTCGGTGAGCTGCGGCGTTAGCGGCGCGCGTGTCAACGCCAAGTGGGGGGCACCTGACTAGGTGCCCCCCACTTGTTACGTCGACCTCACCCTGCCTCCCTCACCCTGCATCGGGCGCGGGAGCGGGCCCCGCGTCAGGGGCAGATGGGGCGGATGTCGACGACGTAGGTCTGGACGGGGCGGCTGGTGGAGCTGCCCCAGTTGGAGGCGAAGACGACGCGCTTGCCGTCGGGCGAGGCGGTCGGGAAGGGGGCCGAGTCGTAGTCGGTGTTGTTGGCCCGGTGGTGGGCGTAGCGCTCGACGCGCCCCCCGCCGGCGAGGTTCACCGCGTAGATCTCCCCGTCGAAGGCGTAGCCGGTGCGGTCGTTCGTCGCCGCGTAGCCCCAGCCCGGGCGGGCGGTGCTGCGGGTGCCGGCGTGCCAGTTGTAGCTCGTCACCGCCCCGGTGAGGTCCGTGATCGCCCCGCCGTCGAGCCGGCGGGCGATGAAGTGGTGCGCGTAGGGCGACTGGCCCACGGCGCCGAAGGCGACCTCGTTGCCGGCCGCGTCGAGCCCCAGGTCGTAGTGGCCGAAGGTGTAGTCCTGCCAGTAGCCGACCGGCGCCCCGGTGGCCCGCGACCAGAGCCGGGTGCGCTGCCGGGCGCCGTCGATGACGCCGTAGGCGACCACGTAGCCGCCGCCCGCCGACACCGACACCCAGTCGAGGTCCGTCACCCCGGCCGCCGTCAGGTCGATGACCGGCCCGGCGCTGCCGCCGTCGACGTCGAGCACGCGCGCCACCAGGTGGCCGTCGGAGGCGCGCACCGCCTTGGCCACCAGGTAGCGCCCGTCGGCCGACAGGTTCCCCTCGCTCGGCCCCATCTCGTTGGAGCCGTAGCCGGCGACGGCCGGCACCCGCACCGTGCCCGTGTTCGTGCGCACGTTCCAGTGCCGCACCGCCCCGTCGGGGGCCAGCGACACGGCCACGTCGGCCAGGCGCGGGTGCAGCCGCCACTCCCCGCCCCCCGGCGGGCCGCCGCGCGAGAACAGCGGCTGGTAGGTGGCGCCGTCGAGGAACAGGGTGAACCCGGTCCCCTTCATCTGCTTCAGCACCAGCAGCCGCTGGTCGGCCGTCCACACCGGGTCCTTCGAGTAGTTGTGGTAGGCCACCGTCGGCCACGTCCCCGACACCCCGCCGCCGATCGGCGTGCCCGGGTCGCCGGTGATGCGCGTGATCGTGGTGCCGAAGTCCGGCTCGAGCACCGACTGCAGGTAGCCCGGCTTCGCCAGCGCCGTCGTCGCCCGCGCCCCCGTCGACGTCACCACGCTGCACGACCCCCCGCTCGGCGGCGTCGCCACCGTGCTGCTCCCGCTCACCGTCGAGCACCGCCGTGCCGGATACGCCACCGGCCGTGGCCGTGATCGTCGCCGTGCCCGCACCGAGCGCCGTAGCGAGACCGGCGGCGGTCACACTGGCCACCGAAGGAGCAGAGCTAGTCCACGACACGGTCTGTCCGGTCAACGCGTTGCCGTTTGCATCTTCGAGGGTCGCGGTAGCCTGCGCCGTCTGAGCAATCGTGATCGACGCAGCGCTCAACGCGACAGAAACGCTCGCGACGGCGACGGGCCCCGGAGCGGGAGCGCTCGAAATGACGCTCTCGCCCCACTTCTGGCTGTTGTCGCCGTTTCGGCAGTTATCAATGTAGAGCGTTGTTCCATCGACGGGATGGCCGTTAAAGGAAATGCAGAGGCCGTTGATTCCCTTGATCCGTCCGCCGCTCGTCAGCGTCCACTGCTGGTTGGCCCGTCCGTGGCAACCCCAGATCACGATTCGGTCGCCGACGTTACCCTCAGCGGTGTAAGCATCGAGGCAGTAGCCCGACCCGATCTTGATGAGGCGGTCGGGCGTCAACTCGAATTTCTGGGAAGTTGTACCGGCGCACGGCTGAAGCTCGACCCGAGCTCCGTCGTACATCGACCCATTGCGAATCGTCATGCACTTCGAATCCTGCCAGCTAGAGTTGATGGTGGCGACGACTGATCCGTTCGATACATCAACGACGGCGAGAGAGGGGTTGACGACGTTGTCCGGGCTGACCATGCCGGGAGAGTCGGGAGAACAGGCCGCGAGCTGGAGGGCGAATACGAAAACCGAGAACGCCACAGCGCGGCTAGCCGACTTGGGTCGGCTGGCAAGGAATTGCATCTTACAGCTTCCTCCGGGTACAACGGCGGCTCGACTGGCGTGACCCGCGCACACCCTGCGCGCGAACGGTAGCCTCGTAGCTTTGCGTCGCCGGCTTTAGCCGGTTTTGCCTTTGTCGCGTGCCCCCGGAAGGGGCGCTGCGATCCTGCCGTCAGTTTGGTGTGAGCTGAAACTGTACGGGATCGCTCTAGGCCCTACAATTATTCAGGCAATTAGGTTGCTTTAAGTTTTGTCTGCCTCGGTCAGGATGGTTTAAGACTTTCTCAGGAAAGCGTTTGGGTTACTCGCGCGTTTTAGAAAATGCCAATGTCTTTGGTTATGACTGGCTAATGAGTCAACGAACCGTCTGCCAGGTCAGGGCACACGGAGACCATCTCGCCGCAGCGCCAGACGGGCGCGGAGAACACCTGTAACCACCTGCTTGAACACGGCAGGATTTCCGTTGTAGCCGAACCGGGGCAGAAGGAACGGCGATTCAGTCGACGAATGCCACAGCGACGCCGTCGCATATCCTGGCGTCGCAGTCACCGCGGTCTCGAATCCAAGCGCCCGCAGGTTTGCGGGTTCACGACGGGAAATGTCCTGCGGACCTCCGTTTGGATAACAAAAGATCGGCACCGCCCCGGGCGTCTGTTCGCGCAGCCGTAGCCATGAGCCTTCGATTTCCCGACGTGCGGAGGCATCGTCCAGCTGCGACATGATGGGATGCGTGATGGTATGCGGTCCGAACGACACACCCTGTCGTGCAAAGCCGCGAATCTCGTCCCAGGTCATCGGCGCAAACTCGGCGGGCGCGTGTGCGGGTAGGTCCACGCCGAGCAGCCGCTCAACCTCCCCGAGAACGCGCCGCCTCTCCGTGTCCGATACACGCTTGACATGCTCGGTCAGAGCCCTTGCGGCTTTGTGAGCCAGCTCCGTTGTGCCCAGCGTCGCGGAGAACTGTTCATGCCCGACCTCGAGATCGAGCTTACGGATTTTTGCCTGAGCCATTGTCTCGCGTAGACGGTCCCACCAATACCAACCGCCTTCGTCCACTACCCCTGTGGCGATGAAGACGGTGACCGGACAGTCGAACTCGGCGAAGAGTCCGGCGCCAACAGTGGCGAAGTCGGCGTAGCCATCATCGACGGTGAACGCGATCGTCTTCCCTAGCCGGGAGTCGCGGTCGCGCAGTCGGCCGACCAGCTCGGTAAGTGACACGAGCTCGTATCGGTTCCGCCGGAGGTAGGCGAGGTCTGCGCGCACGACACTCGGGTCGTGACCGCCGTTGCCGCGTTCACGGTCGGCGAAGCGGTGCAGCATGAAGATCGACCCAGATCCTCGGAGCAGTTGTTGAGAAAACGGAGCAACGAGGTCTGCGGCGAGCTTGAACGGGTTGAGCATTGGCAGTGCCGGTGTGGATGCGGGCGCCGAGCGGCGTCGCACGAGGTTATGACTCGCGTCTGAGGATGGCAACGCCAACAGGGTTAGCCTCTCGGTTCAGCTTCACTGGTTCGGGCTGAAATGGTGATCGACCGTTCCACTCTGGTACGCGCGACGACCGCGTCTGATATTCCGAATCCCACGCGATTGTCGCTTCGTCTGTGCTCTGGAAGTAAGCCGAGGTTTTTGTATGCGCGACCACGTGACGCGGCGTCCCATGCCGGTCGAACAATCCATCCTCTGGAAGCCGCTGCGCGACTCTCACTATGTCGTCGCATCGCTGCAGCCGGCCGACGGCGGTCGCCGCAGGATCTTCATTCGCCAGCAGGTCGTTGCCCGTGTGGAAGCACTCGTGCGAGCCCATGGCCGTCGTACTGTCGGACTGCTCCTCGGCCAGTTGTATCAATGCTCCACAACCGGCGCGGACTACCTGGTCATCGAATCAATTTCGGAGCACGAGGTCGTCGGAGACGAAAATGACCTAGCGACCACGATCGGCGCAGCGTTGGAGGACCGGTCGACACAGCGTCATGGCGTCTTCGGGTTTGGGGACGATCACGCACACGTTCTTGGTTGGTATCGCGGAGTGACGGCTGTCGAGGCAAGGCCATCACTCAGTACCGCGGGGATTCACGCCTCTCTCTTCGGTCAACCCTGGCAGACGACCCTCGTCGTCAGCGAAGGCACCCGGCCGGAGGGCGCGTTTTTTCTGCATGACGTCGTGAATTCGCGCTGGTTCTACGCGCCGTTTTACGAGCTGCTGAGCCACGCGCCCGCGCCGGACCAGCCAAAGGCGACGGTTATCAATTGGCCGCAGTACATGACAGCGGAACCAGTGGTTCCCGCAGAGCGTGCGGCCAGCGCTGCGCCAGAGGCGGAGCTGGCAGACGTCCGAGCCGCAGAAGCCCTATGAGCGGCCGTGGTTGAGGCGGCCATCGGACAAGCACACCAGGGAGGAGCGTAGTCGGTTACGCGACGGCGCGGACTCGCCGCTCGTGGATACGCCGACTGCGCTAACGGGCGACGCACCGGAGCCCGTGTCGCACGATGGGCGGCCTCTGGCGGATCAGCCTGTGGTGGACCGCCCAGTGACGAATCGGCCCGCCCCGCGGTCGGCTGACGCGCCACGAGGAAATCGAGAACGGCCGGGCTCGCGACGCGAGGAAAAGTCGACGGAAAAGCTGTCGATCGTCGATGACCGCGATCAGAAAAAGGAGACACCGCCGAGCACGCGCCGGCTCGGCGATGACGACGATACCGTCATGGGCGAGGACCCCGGCCGCTACATCGAGATTGCCCGTGCGGAGGGCTTCTTCATTGCCGCGAAATTCGACGCCGCGGGAGAGAGAGGTCGCGCGGAAACGCTCTGGGTGCTGAACGAGCCGTATTCCGGTTTATTGCTCGCCGTAGTGGGTGCGGGCTCGGAAGTCGTCGACGCGACCCTTCACTACAACCTGCAGACAGACGACGTGGGGTTGCAGCAGACGCCCTTCCCCGAGCACCGCGATCCCGAGTCGAAGACGATCTATGTTCGGGAGACGTGCATGGACTCGTTACGCGCGCGGTGCCGTCGCCTCCGAGCGACGAACGCGCTGCTGCGCGAGTGGAAAGTGACGCCGCCGATCTCCTTTCTCACGCCCGGCGAGTGGGAGTCCATCCCGGTGTCCGGCACCGCGGCAGACGGCGGTGTCCGGGGGACCAGTGACCTCAACAAGGCGCGAATCGCGGAGCTGCCGCCCGGAGTTCGGAGCCAGTTCCATCTCCCCGGCGGCGAATCGAACGCCTAACGACGCTACGGCTCGAGCACCATTTTCCCGCCGGTCTCCCGCGTCTCGACCGCGCGGTGCGCCTCCAGCACGCGATGCGCCTCCGCCGCGTCGGCCAGCGGGAACGTCCTCTCGATCGCCAGGTGCAGCCATCCCTCGGCGAGCCAGCTCAATAGCTCGGTTGTCCGAGCGGCGAACTCCTCGGCCGCCGCGACGTGATGCGCGAATAGGGGACGAGTGAGGTAGAGCGAGCCCTTGCGGTTCAGGATCTGCGGATCGACCGGTGCGACCGGCCCGCTGGCCTGCCCGCAGAGCACCATCATGCCGCGGGGACTGAGGCAGTCGAGACTTCCGTCGAACGTGTCCTTGCCAACGGAGTCGTATACCACTTGCACTCCCCTCCCGCCCGTTAGGCGGCCCACTTCCGCGACGAAATCCTGCCGCGGATAGAGTATCACCTCGTCGGCACCGGCGTCGCGGACCAGCGTGGCCTTCTCCGGCGTCGAGGTCGTGCCGACCACCCACGCGCCGCGCCGCTTCGCGATCTGGCAGAGAAGGAGGCCGACCCCTCCCGCCGCCGCGTGTATCAGGCACCGGTCCCCCGGTTTCAGCGGGTACGTGGACATCGCGAGGTAGTGGGCGGTGATCCCGCGCATGAGCACGGCGCCGCCGACCCTCGCCTCGACGGCGTCGGGAAGTCTGACGAGCCGTTCCGCCCGCGCCGTCGCCAACTCGGCGTACGCCCCCTTGAACGATTCCGAGGTAACACGGTCGCCCACTCGCGGCCAGGTCACTCCTTTGCCCACCGCGACTACGGTACCGGCACCCTCGCCCCCCGGCGTGAAGGGATATTGCACGGGGACCTCCCCGCTCCGCTGAAAAACTTCGACGACGTTGACGCCGATCGCCTCCAACTTGACGACGGCCTCCCCAGGGCCGGGGTCCGGGTCAGGGACGTCCTCGAGGCGCATCACCTCCGGACCACCCGGCGCCGGGACACGAATGGCCTTCATGTGGCCCTCATTATCAGCTCGGGATCGGTTTCAGCCACAGCGCCGCGGGCGCAAGGGACAACAAGGAACAACAAGGGATCGACACGTTAGGCGCTGAGTACGTTGGGACGACCGATCGCAAGCCACGGCCCATGGGATGTCGCTGCCGCGCATGAGGACGTTCACGAACGCGACGCCGCGAGGTCAACAAGAGCGTCTACGCGTTGCGCAATTTCCGGCGCCGCGTGGCACCAGCTATGCCAAAGCGCGCCTGAGTCACCAGCGCTACGATACCCATTGTCCAGTTGTTGTGCGATGCCGAGGTGGCATGCCACGGGGGACGAGTGGAGCGCCGGGGCGATTTCCGGTGACGTACCCGGAACCACGGAAACGCCCTTGTTCGGCGATTCGCGAACCGAGCGATACTGATGAGGAAAGAAGCGGCTCAGCGATTCCTGCATGGGGGTTCCCATCGTGAACAGGTACACGACGGCCGCGGCACCTTCCCCTCCCGGTCCGTACCCGAGGCGCGTTAGGCGCACATCACCCTGCCTGGGACCCGCCTCTGCCTCATGCCTCAGAAAGCCAAGGAGGTCGGTCGAGATGAGCGCGCCGAGGTCACGCGCCACAATGACAACGCCTGTGTAGGGGGTCGGCTCTTCATCCTCGACCCCGACGGACGCGATGTGTCGGAGGAGCGAGACATAGCGCTCGGCGATCCGCGCTCGGGGCGTGTCGTCACCCGGCAGCGCGCGAAGATAGTTATCCACGCTCAGCATGGCGCCGAGTCGCGAGCTTCCGACGTTCGCCACAATCGCGATGAGCACGGCCGCTGCGGCCGTCACGGCCGCGATGGTGCCAATGTTCAACGTCGTGAGTCGCTGAGCAGTGCGGAAGCCGGACGCGAGGAACGGGGGGAGAGCGATGAGGGATGATCCGTGCAGCCCCACGACACTGGCCGGTGGGATGACGAAGATTGCGATCCACAAAAGCCACGTGACGGCGGAGGTTGTATCGGATCCGCGCGAGAACGACGGCAGAAGCAACCCCGCTCCTGCCAGAGCGAGCGTCCCGACGAGACCGCAGCTCATGGTCAGCACGAACAGTACGCCGAAGTACTGCTGCACACTCGGCTGGCCGGGACATGGGCTGTCCGCCGCCATCGGCGGTAATTGGAGTGACGAGCTGAATGCGACCGGTTCCGGGACCCTTCGTTCCAGCCAGTCCGGGAGCGGAGCAATGGACAGCGTGAGGCACTGGAACGCGCTGGACTTTCGTGCAACGTAGGGGAACACCCCCGCCCAGAGAACCATCGTGAAAAGCAGGACGCCTATCGAGGACCAGGCCAGGACGAGGCGTCCCGTACGCAGGGCCGTCCGCGCTCGACCGCGCCGAGCGTCTGCGGCGGCGGTGTCCCCGGAATCACCGTGCATCCTGGTTGCGACGTAGCCGGCCAGAGCAATGACCACGGCCAGGAAGCAGAGCATGAACCAAAGCGCTCTGAGTGACACCCACTCGACCTGAATGGTCCACAACGTCGCCTGCTCCACCGAGCCTAACGCGGCGGTCGGCAGCAGATTCACCGCTGCGCCTGGATAGTAAATCGCTCGGTGCTGGGCGCCGCTGGCGGCGAGGCACCACATGAAACCCGCCGCACAAGCGAAGTACAGGAGATGCCCCAACCAGAGTGCTCCCGGCCTAACGCGATCGTACTGCCGGAACACGAGGTGAGCGAGCGCCCACCCGGTGAGCCACCACTCGACCGCGGTGAGGATGGGGCGTTGCGACGGTCCGACAATCTTTTCGAAGGCGACGCCCAAGCCCCCACCAAGTATGATCAACGCTACCGGAGGAATCGCACTCCGGGACAGCCCGCGCTCGAAGAGCGTCTCGACGATTGTCTTGTGGAACAGCGCGTACGCAACCGCCCCGCCAATAATTCCCCCAAGCATGGCCGACGCAATGACGGGAGCAGTGTCGGAGAGCAGCCGAACCACCACCGGACCGAGCGACCCTAGCAACAGAATGGCGGTCAGCAGGGCAATGGGGAGTACGAGTAGCCGAACCGCATACGCCTGCATCCTGGAGATCCACCGCCACGTCCGACTGCCTCGATGCTCCCGAGCAGCGTCGTCAACCGCCTGCCGCCCGAGATCCGCTACTTGCAGCACGAGCTGATACAGGGCGCCGAAAAACGCCCACGGACCCTTGGCGATTCGCAAGAGGTCCGCCGAATACATGTCGAACACGTCGACGCGGGTACCGTCCGATCGCTGGCCCTCGAGACGCGTTGTCAGGTACGCTGCTTGTTCGCCTGCTCCCTTGTAGCCCACGAGGCGCATGCGCATCGACTCATGCGCGACATAGGCGGGGTCACTGATAGGGGTCGCCTCGACGGATGAGCACAACGCCTTTTCGCGGTCCGCGATCTCAACCGGGTGGAGCGGGAGATAGACCGGATGCTCATGGAACCGGGAGTACCGCGCATCGGGCAGCGATTGCAGCAGGCTCGCCACGTCGACGGCGAAATCCCCTCGCTGTTGTTTCACGTCGCCCTGGACAGTGATTATCGCAATGCGAGCGCGGCTAGCGGTACATCCCTCTTCAACTTCGGCGCTCGAAAATGGAGTACCAACGGTACCCATCGATGCCTCGTCGTTCGAGAACACAGCCAACCGTCGCGGAACTGTCCGTGATGAATGAAGCAGTTCCAGCAGTAAGTGGCCAGACCCATGCTGCTGTGTCGGTATAAGGAAGCATGTGACACAGCGGCCCCGGGACGCGTTCGCGTCCCGGGGCCGCCTGCCGTTCCCGATTCCCCATGCGGGGTTTCAGCCGATCTAGTACCGGTAGTGATCCGGCTTGTACGGACCGTCGGCCTTGACGCCAATGTACGCCGCCTGCTCCGGCGTCAGGCGCGTGAGCTTCACGCCCAGCTTGTCGAGGTGCAGCAGCGCGACCTTCTCGTCCAGGTGCTTCGGCAGCACGTACACCTTCTTCTCGTACCGCTCGGTGTGGTTGAACAGCTCGATCTGCGCCATCACCTGGTTCGTGAAGCTCGCTGACATGACGAAGCTCGGGTGACCCGTCGCGCAGCCCAGGTTCATCAGGCGACCCTCGGCCAGGATCATCACCGAGTGGCCGTCGGGGAAGACGAACTCGTCGTACTGCGGCTTGATGTTGATCCGCTTGAGTCCCTTCACCTTCTTGAGGCCGGCCATGTCGATCTCGTTGTCGAAGTGGCCGATGTTCGCGACGATCGCCTTGTCCTTCATCCGCGCCATGTGGTCGGCGGTGATGATGTTCAGGTTGCCCGTCGCCGTGATGAAGATGTCGGCGGTCGCGACGACGTCTTCGAGCGTCGTGACCTGATAGCCCTCCATCGCCGCCTGCAGCGCGCAGATCGGATCGATCTCGGTGATGACGACACGTGCGCCCTGGCCCTTGAGCGCCTGCGCGCATCCCTTCCCGACTTCACCGTAGCCGAACACCACGGCGACCTTGCCGGCGAGCATGACGTCGGTCGCGCGATTGAGACCGTCGATCACCGAGTGACGGCAGCCGTAGATGTTGTCGAACTTCGACTTCGTCACCGAGTCGTTGACGTTGATCGCCGGGAACAGGAGCGTTCCCGCCTTCGACATCTCGTACAGGCGATGCACGCCCGTCGTCGTCTCCTCGGTCACGCCCTTGATCGCGGCCGCGACCTTCGTCCACCGACCAGGATTGTTCGCTCGGCTTCCGGCGTGGAGCAGGTCGAGGATGACGCCCCACTCCTCGGGGTCGTTCGCTTCGTCGAACGCCGGGATCTTGCCGGCCTTCTCGAACTCGGCGCCCTTGTGCACGAGCAGCGTCGCGTCGCCACCGTCATCGAGCAGCATGTTCGGGCCGCCAGCCATCGGGCCACATGAGCGCCTGCTCGGTGCACCACCAGTACTCCTCGAGCGTCTCGCCCTTCCACGCGAACACGGGCACGCCCTTCGGATTGTCGACGGTCCCGTTAGGCCCGACGACGACCGCCGCGGCGGCGTGATCCTGCGTCGAGAAGATGTTGCAGGACACCCAGCGCACGTCGGCACCGAGGTCGACGAGCGTCTCGATGAGGACGGCGGTCTGCACGGTCATGTGCAGCGAGCCCATGATCCTCGCGCCCTTGAGCGGATGCTTGCCGCGATACTCGTCGCGGATGGCCATGAGCCCCGGCATCTCCTGCTCGGCGAGCCGGATCTCCTTGCGCCCGAACTCGGCGTCGCGCGAGATCGCGCACTTTGAACGCCGGCCGGTCGAGCGCCGACGGCGTCGTGGGCTTTACGGTGGTCGTCATCAATCCTCATCGTTAGGTAAGTGAATCATGCAGAGTGCTATCAGCTATCAGCTATCAGCTACTGACGGCTGAGACTCCGGCTCCGAGCATCCGCTGCCACGACGAACAACGCCGGGCCATTCGCGTCCGCATCGACTGGCAGCGGCGTGTAACGCACGCCGAGTGAAGCCGGCGGCGGACAGCCACTCGGTCATCTGCTCGGACGAAAAACCCTGCCACACGTGGCCCATCTGCTGGCGGTACTCCTCGCGGTCGTGCGGCATCATGTCGACCACGATCAGGCGTCCGCCCGGCCGTAGCACACGCGCCGCCTCGCCTAACGCCTTCTGCGGCTCGGCAATGTAGTGCAGCACGAGCGACATGACGGCCGCGTCCATCTGACCGGGCTCGATCGGCAGCGCCTCCAGCTCGCCCTGCCTGATCTCGACGTTGCTCAAGCCATCGAGCCGGCGGCGGGCGGCGGCGAGCATTGCCGCCGACGCGTCGACGGCGATGACGCGCTGCACGAACGGCGCGAGCGTCGCCGTGAGCGGGCCGGTGCCGCAACCCAGGTCGGCGATGAGCCAGTCGGGGTCGACCAGCGCGAGCATGCCGGCCAGCGGCGATCGCTCGCCGAACAGCTCGCCGCGCACTGCGTCCCACTGTCCCGCGACGGACGAGAAGAACTCCTGCGAGCGCGACCGGCGTTCGCTCAACACGCCGTCCACGCGGCGCGAGTCCTGGCGCCCGGCGGGACTCGCGGCTACCTGGTCACGCACGATCGTCCAGAGCTGGCGCGCGGCCGAATCGAGCGCCGTCTCCAGTCGGTAGTAGCGGCTGGTGCCATCGGCTCGGGACGCCACCCACCCGTCGTCGCTCAGGATCTTGAGGTGGCGGCTCACCGTGGATCTGCGGGAGCTGCAGCACCGAACAGAGCTCGGTGACCGTGAGCTCGCGATCCTCCAGCACGTGAAGCAGCCGGCTCCGTGTTGGGTCGGAGAGCGCGCTGAGCTGGTCGAAGACGCCGGGGCGTAGAGTAGTATTCATCCGTATATCCGGATGTAACGCTACAACCATCGGACCCGAGAGTCAAGCACCCGTGGTCCCCTGTAGGAGCGAGTTCGTTGCGATCCAGAACGCGCTCCGTAAGTAGGTGAACCGGCGTGAGGCGAAGTTCCGGCGCTCCGGATTGTGCACCCCGGCACATGGCAGCGCCGGGGTCAACCATCTATAGTTCCGTCCGTTCCGTGCCTGGCGCTGTTGCCGGCATTGGGTGGAGTCCCGTTCGAGGAGTAGTGCCGCGAATGATTCGACGGAGGGTCGTGCTCCTTCCGCTGCGCGCAGCACGTCTCGGTCGCCTCGCGCTGCTGCTCCTCGGCAGCGCGATGGCGTGCGAATCCGCACCCGCCTCGAACGCGGATTCCGCCGTCGCACAGGCGCCGAAGGACACGGGCGCAGTCACGGACAAGTACGTGCCCAGCGTCGACGAGGGCCTTGGCGCGTCGATCGCGATCCTGATCGACAACTCCGGTTCGATGAAGAAAGCGGCCGAGGGCGACAGCCGCCGAAGTACGTCGTCGCGCGCGAGGCGCTCGAAGCAATGCTGGCGTCGACCGACTCGTTCGTGGCGCGAGCAGCCGGACTTCCCGATCAACGTCGGCCTGTACCGGTTCTCGAGTCCGCGTGACGGCGATGGTGCCGATCAGGCGCTACGACCGCGGCCGCGCCTCAAGTCGCGGCGCTCGACATCGATGCCCGAACCCGACGGCGGCACCGCGATCGGAAGGGCGATGGACGTCGCGCGTGACGACCTCTATCGCGCCGGGACATTCCGGAAGTACATCCTTGTCGTCACCGACGGCGAGAACACGGACGGCGTGTCGCCTCGCCGCATCGCGCAAGAGATCAACCGGCGCAGTGAAGGCGCGGTGCGCATGTACTTCGTCGCGTTCGACGTCGACGCCGAGCGGTTCGCGCTTCGTGCGCGACGTGCGAGGCGAGGTGGTCGGCGCCCGCAACGGCTGACGCGCTCCGCGCACGACTCGACGACGATCTACCGCGGGAAGATTCTTTCCGAAGCAGTGGATGCCGGCGAGACCTCAGCGCGGCTTGCCGCCGATTCGGCCTCGCGCGATTCGGCCAAGCCTCCGACGACTCCGAGGAAGGACACACGACCATGATCATGGGAAAATTCTTCCAGCGCGTTCCGCGCGCAGCTCAACAAGATCGCGAACATCTTCTTCGAGGCTGACCCGATCGCGGTGATGCAGCTCGAGGTGGATCAGGCGACCGAGCGTCTCAAGGAAGGACGGAAGGGACTCGAGATGTATCGCGGCCTCGTGGAGACCGTCGCGCGTCAGGTCGCGGCCGGCAAGTCGAACATCGTCCAGCTCGAGGCGCAGATCAAAGCGCATCTCAAGGCAGGCAATCGCGACGTGGCCGGCCAGCTCGCGATTCAGCTGCAGAAGGCGCAGACGGAGCTCGCGCGAACAACGAGCAGCAGCTCGAGATGCACGAGCAGGCCTATCAGAACAACCTGCTCAAGATTCAGAAGGCGAACAAAGACATCGTGAAGGTGACGCGACAAGATCCGGCAGTACGACGCGGAGCTGAAGATGAGCGCGGCGGAGGCCGAGATCGCGCAGATCTCCGAGTCGTTCGACATGAACGTGACGACGGACTTCGGCGAGATCGAGTCACGTGATCCAGCAGAAGATCGACACGAACCGCGGCCGCGCGCGCGTGGCGACCGACATGTCGTCGAAGGGCATCGAGTCGATCAAGGCCGAGGAAGCGGCCGAGAAGGCGATGGCCGAGGATCTTCTCTCGAAGTACGAGGTGCAGCTCGGTCTCAAGTCGCCGGAAACGACGCCGGTGGCGGATACCGTCAAGAGTCTCGGACCGCGGTGGAAAACAAATAGGGACTAGGGACTGGGGCTGGGGCCAGTGACTCGGCGAGGATGCTAGCTCGCAGCGAAGCTCCCGCCGAGTCCCTAGTCCCCAGTCCCGAGTCCCAGCAACCAGTCCTCTAGCTCCACGTACCCAACCATGGCAAACGGCAGACCGAAACCGGCGTTCTTCCTCGTGATGTTCCTCGTCGTCGCGGGGCTGATCTACTACGGCGTCTCGCGCTTCGGCGGCACGAAGCCGGCCTCGGCGGCAGCGACAGCTCGAGCCATCTCGCCGACGGATCTCGCGAACAGAAGGGCGGGCCCGAGGCGCCTGACGCGAGCAGCGTCACGACGGTCAAGGAGTACAGCTACGTCGCGAGCGCCAAGCTGCCCGAGGTGAAGGGCACGTCGGCCTACACGCCGATGGTCGACAACACCGTGCGCATGGCGCTCAACGTGTGGGCGGGATGGGCGCCGGTGATCCACGCCAACAACGGCTTCAAGGCCGGCAAGGTCTGGAAGACGCCGAGCGGCAAGACGTTCAAGCTCGAGCTCGTGCTGATCGACGACCCGATCGCCATGCGCGACGCCTACGCGTCGGGCAAGGTGCACATCGGGTGGGCGACGCTCGACATGATACCGCTGTTCGTCGAGCAGTTGCGAAAGGACTCGCGCACGATGCCGCGCGTCTACCAGCAGATCGACTGGTCGAACGGCGGCGACGGCATCGTGTGTCGCGCAGAACGTCAAGTCGGTGACCGACCTGCGCGGCAAGACGGTCGTGCTCGCGCAGAACTCGCCGTCGCACTTCTTCCTGCTCAACACGCTCATCAGCGGCGGCCTGCAGCCGGCGACGTGCAGTACAAGTTCACGCAGGACGCGTTCCAGGCGGCCGCGGCGTTCAACGCCGACAAGTCCGTGGCGTGCGCCGTGAGCTGGGCGCCGGACATCTACAACCTCGCCGACGCGAGCGGGCAACAAGATGCTCGTGAACACGCAGACGGCGAACAAGCTCATCGCCGACGTGTGGTTCGCGCGCGCCGACTTCGCGAAGGACAACCGCGCGATCATCGAAGGGCTCGTCGCGCGGGATCTTCGAGGCGATGGAGACGCTGAAGAGCGCAGGACGGGAAGGCGACAGGTCGCGAAGCTGATGGCCGCCGGGCTACTCCATTCCGGAGAAGGACGCGCTCGGCATGCTCGGCGACGCGCACTCGACGAACTACGCCGAGAATCGCGAGTTCTTCCTCAACCAGAACAACCCGACGAACTTCGAGCGCACGTGGAACACGGCGTACTTCCTCTACCGGAAGATCGGCAGCGTGTCGGGGAATCCGGTGCCGTTCGACCAGGTGATGGACTTCTCGGTCATCCAGAAGCTCGGCGAGCGAGCCGGTCTACGCGAACTCAGAAGAACGAGTATCAGGTGCAGTTCGTGCCGACGTCGGCGACGGCGGTGCAGGCCGAGAGCAACGAGATTCTCACGAAGAGCATCGTCATCCAGTTCTACCCGAACTCCGACGACATCGAGAAGACGATCGAGAAGACGGTGGACGGAAAGACGGTGCAGGAGGCGTACGATCCGAACGCGCCGTTCGTGGTCGAGGAGGCGGGCAAGCTCGCCGGACAGTTCGGCGCGGCGCGCATCGTCATCGAGGGCCACACCGACGCGTCGATGAAGAACTCGGGCACCGTCACGGCGGCCGACGTGCAGGAGCTCTCGCTCCGGCGCGCGAACGCGGTGAAGCAGGCGCTCATTCGCAAGTTCCCGTCGCTGCAGCCCAATCAGTTCACCACGGCGGGCCGCGGGTGGGATCGGCCGGCCGATCCGAGCGACCCGAACAACAACGCGAAGAACCGGCGCGTCGAGATCAAGGTCTATCCGCTGGAGTCGAAGTAGGTCCGCGGTGACTGAATCGGTGACGACCCAGACACCGACGGCGGCCGCGCCGCCGTCGGTGCAGGCCGCGCCGCAGTCGCTCATGCGGCGGCTGTTCACGCTGCGCGAATCCCGCCGCCGCTCGTCAAGCGCGCAGTCGGGATCGCCGGCGTCGGCCTCGGCGTGTTCGTCTGGTTCCTGCTCACGCTCGGCTCCACGCCCGAGACACGCATCGTCTCGCCGGTCGTGCTGCCGAGCCCGGGGAAGTGCTCCGCAGCATCCCGACGCTGTTCACGCGAGCGCGGACTCGTCGCGAGCACGGCGGCGACGCTCGCGTCGCGTCCTCAGCGGCTTCGGGCTGGCGATCCTCGTCGGCGTGCCGTTAGGCATTCTCGCCGGCGCGTACCGCATCTTCGACGCGTTCACCGGACCGATCTCGCTGTTCTGCGCAACATTCCGGTCGCCGTGCTGATCCCGCTCACGATTCTGTGGTTCGGCATCGACGAGACGCAGAAGACGATGTTCATCTTCATCGCCACGGCGCCGTTCGTGTTCTTCGACGCGGCGCGCGCCGTGGCCGGCGTGCACGACCGCTACGTCGAGACGGCGCAGACGTTAGGCGCGTCGCCGCGCGCAGGTCGTGACGAAGGTGCTCATCCCGCTCGCGATGCCCGACATCTACTACAGCCTGCGCAGCCTGTTCGGTCTCGCGTTCGGCTACATCATGCTCGCCGAGCTCGTGAACGCGGAGCACGGGCTGGGCTACCTGCTGATGATCGAGCCAGCGACGCGGGCTCACCGAGCACATCTTCGCGATCCTCATCGTGATCGGGCTGCTCGCGTACGGGATCGACCGGCTGCTGTACTGGTTCCAGCGCGGGCTGTTCCCGTATCGGACCGAAGACGACTGACACGACCGTGACGCACGAACGACAGCCAGCGCGCGAGCGCCGGCGCCACCGCCGGCCGCGGCGCCGCCGGCTCGCGCCGCCGGTCGTCCTGTTCGACCACGTGACGAAGACCTACGACAACGGCTTCACGGCGATCAAGGACGTGTCGTTCGTCGTCGAGGACATTCCGAACGAAGATGGAGTTCATCACCATCCTCGGTCCGTCGGGCTGCGGGAAGTCGACGGTGCTGCGACTCATCGCGGGACTGACGCCGCAGTATCCGGCGACGTCGGGCACGGTGCTCGTCGTCGGGCAAGCCGGTGCTCGGTCCCGGGCGCCGATCGCGGCATGGTCTTTCAGGATTACTCGTCGTTCGACAATCGCACGGTCGAGGACAACGTCGCGTTCGGGCTCGAGTGCCGCGGTGTTGCCGCCGAGCGAGCGGCGCGAGCGCGCGCGCGAGTGGATCAGCAAGGTCGGCCTCGACGTCGATCGCGATGCGGCGAAGTATCCGCACCAGCTCTCGGGCGGCATGCGTCAGCGCGTCGCCATCGCGCGGACGCTCATCCTGAATCCGCGCATCATCCTGATGGACGAGCCGTTCGGCGCGCTCGATCCGTCGCACGCGGCTCAGCATGCAGGACATGCTCGTGTCGCTGTCGCGCGAGGCGCAGGCGACGGTCTTCTTCGTCACGCACTCCATCGAGGAAGCCGTCTACCTCGGCGACCGGACGTACGTCGTTCTCGTCGTGCCCGGGAACGATTCTCAAGGAGCTGCGCGGTGCCGCCGCCGGACTTCCCGGCGAAGCGAGATGCAGCGGCAGCCCGAGTTCATGGAGATCGTGTTCGAGATTCGCGACATGGTGGAGTCGCTCGAGATCGTCGACTCGCGCGGGGGATGAGTGAGCCCGCGCGTGGCACACCGGACCGGCGGAGCTCGTCGCTGATGGCGCCTAACGACTCGTCCGGCGCCAGACTCGGCGCCTACGTCAAGCACGCGTTCCTCTACCCCTGGAACCTGCTGTTCTTCCTCGGCGGCGCGCGCGCTGGCGGCAATGTCGCCGCAGGCCCGACGCATTCCTGCCGATCATCGGCGGACTCGAGCTCGCGTACCTCACGGGCCTGCTCGTCGATCCCACGCTTCCGCACCGCGATCGACGCGAAGATCGCGGCGAAGGCGCGCGAGGCGAGCGCGCGACGCGCCGCGCGTCGAGCCGTCGAGCCAGCAGTCGCTCGAGCGCATTCTCGAGTCGCTGCCGGCGCCGGCGCTTCGCGCGCTTCCTGCTGCTGCGCCAGCGCTGCTTCGAGATGCGCTCCATCGCGTCGCGGCATTCGCGGCCAGGCGGACCGGCACGCGCGACTCGGCCGAGATCGATTCGGACGCCGGCGCTCGATCGACTGCTCTATCTGTTCCTGCGGCTGCTCGTGTCGCAGAACGGGCTCGATCGCTTTCTGCGCAGCACGAGCGAGAAGGAGCTCGACGCGCAAGCTCGACGGACATGCGCACGCGCTTCGAGGCGGCGAAGACCGGCCGGCGACGAACGCGTGACGCAACTCGCTGCAGGACAGCGTCGCGGACGCCGAGCTGCGGCTCGACAACTATCGGAAGGCGACGAAGGACGCGGAGTTCGTGGCGATCGAGCTCGATCGCATCGAGACGAAGATCCAGGCGCTCATCGAGATGGGTGTGAGCCGCCAGGACCCCGAGACTACCTGAGCCATCAGGTGACGGCGGCGGCGGAGAGCATGCAGCACACGGAGGCCGCGGTGAACCAGCTGCAGCATTTGACCGGCCTCGCCGACTCAGATCGACGAGCCACCGGCGATTCTCGAGGCGACCATTGGCGGACTGGTGGCGCGTGACCGCTGAGTCGATCGCCGCGCACGCGCCGCGTTCAGGACGCCGCGCGCGTCGAAGCGCGGAGCTGCCGGCGTGGTATCCGCCGTGGGCGCGAGTCGCTCGCCGAGCAGTACTTCTCCGGCACGGCGTCGGTGTTCGTGCTGCACGGCAACACGTACGACCTCGTTCCGCTCGTCGACCCTGACGCGGACGGCGCGGCGGACTACGGGACGGTTCCCGATTTTCTGGCCGAGCAGCTGTTCGGCCGCTGGGATCTCGTGCTGCACTACGATCTCGGTCGCGGACTGCGCGTCGTTCGCCGGGCGCAGTGAGAAACGACTCAAGGAGATGGTCGCGCTGGCGACGCGCCGCATCGGCGATCTGTCGACGGTGAAGAACGATCCGGCGATCGTGATCGGGCTGCTCGATCTGCTCGTGCGCGACAACGTGATGGCGGCGCCGGAGAAGCGGCTCAAGATCGCGATTCTGATCAACCAGGCGTCGTTTCTGTTCCCCGCCGGCGAGCCCGGTCGAACGAGCTTCGCCGGCGTCCGGCATGCTCGTGACGCTGCTCAACTGGGCGACGAGCACGCACGTGAAGCATCTCGAGATGGCGTGCGTGCTCATCGACGAGCGGCGGAGTGACGTGAGCGATCGCGTGACGGGCAATCCGCACGTCGCGACGGTCGAGGTGCCGCTGCCCGTCGGAGGACGAGCGCCTCGCGTTCCTGCGCGACGTCGCGACTCGCGGCGCGAACGGATCGGGCGTCGCCGATTGGTCGCGCGCGTCGGACTACACGCGTGGAGCAGCTCGCGACGCTCAGCGCCGGCATGTCGCTCAACGATCTGCGGCACGCTGGTCGCGTGCGGCGACACGCGGCGGGCCGCGTCTCGACTCGCAGCGTGTTCCGCGATCTCAAGAAGCGCCTGCTCGAACGCCAGGGACAGGGGCTGCTGGAGTTCATCGAGCCGAAGTGGAAGCTCGACACCGTCATCGGCCACGAGGCGGCGAAGCAGCGGCTGCGCGACGACGCGGCGTTGCTCGCGCGCGGCGCGCTGGACTGCGTGCCGATGGGCTATCTGCTCTGCGGACCGGTCGGAACCGGCAAGTCGTTTCTCGCGATGTGTGCGGCCGGCGAGATCGGCATCCCGTGCGTGATGCTCAAGAACTTCCGCTCGAAGTACGTCGGCGAGACGGAGGGCAATCTCGAGCGCGTGCTGTCGGTGCTCCGCGCAATGGGCCCGGTGATGGTGGTCATCGACGAGGCCGACGCGGCGTTAGGCGACCGCGATACCGAGGGTGACTCCGGGACGTCGAGCCGCGTGTTCGGCATGATCGCGACGCAGATGGGCGACACGCGTTATCGCGGCAAGATCCTGTGGATGCTGCTCACCGCGCGGCCGGATCTGCTGCCGATCGACATCAAGCGCCAGGGCCGCGCCGAGGTGCACATTCCGCTGTTCTATCCGTTCGGAGGACGACGAGCTGCGGAAGATGTTCGTCATGCTCGCGAAGAAGCTCGGGACGACGCTGCGCGAGGAGGACGTGCCGCCGGTGCTCCGCGGAGCACAAGGGCATGCTGTCGGGCGCGGACATCGAGGGCATCGTGGCGCGCGCGTGGCGGCGGTCGCTGCTCGTCGGGCGCGAAGGTCGGTCACGCCCGAAGCGCTGGCCGAGGTGATCGCGCAGTTCCTTCCGTCGACGCAGGGGCTGGAGAAGGAGCTGCAGGAGACGGCGGCGATCATCGAGTGTACGGATCGCGAGTTTCTGCCGCCGGCGATCGTGGCCGAGGTGGAGCGGGCTGGTGGGCGCGGGCCGCTGCAGCAGCGCCTAACGGCGCTCAAGGAGATGGTGGCGCGGCTCTAGTCGTGTGCGACGGGGCTGGGCCGGCGTCATCCCGGCGTGCTGGCCAGTCACTCAGCACGTCAGCACTGAGTATGAGGTGTCAGGCGTCAGTCTCCGAGCCCAGTAACCAGTCCGCCGCAACCCAGCGCGACCCAAGCCGGCGGATACGGGGCCTGATGCCTGACACCTGCTGCTGAGCAGTCGCTGACGCACTTGGTACTGGCCATGCCGCCGCCGGATGCTGTCCCGTTAGCAGTTTATTCGCCCGCAACGCGATGATGGGGTCGACTCGCGCCGCCCGTCCGTGTCGGTACGACGGCCGCCAGCAGCGCGACGCCGAACAGCACCGCGGCCGCAAGCGCGAACGCCAGCGGGTCGCGTGCCGACGTCTGGAACAGCAGCGGCGCCACCGTCGGACCGGCGGCGATCGCGATCGCGAAGCCGATCACCGCCCCGACGATCGCCACGCGCACCGCGCCGTCCGATCACCATGCGGCCGATGTCGCGCGTCCCTGCGCCTAGCGCCACGCGGATGCCGAGCTCGCGGATGCCGCCGCGAGACATCGTACGCGAGCACGCTGTAGAGGCCTAACGCCGCGACGACGACCGCCAGCAGGCCGAACACGCCGAACGCCGTGGCACCCAGCTGCCACGCGCGCATCTGCGGGTTCACCAGCGTCGTCGAGCGGCTGCACGTCGATGAACGGCGCGTCCGGGACGCGCGTCTGCAGTTCGCGCCGCAGCGACTTCCACCGCCTTGCCGCGATCACCGACCGGTCGCACGAACAGCACGCGACTGTGCGACCAGGCTGGGCGCCTGGTCGAGCGGCACGAAGAACTGCACGGCCGGGTCCTCGAGGAGCGCGGAAGCGGCGGGAATTCTCCGACGACGCCGACGATCTGGGCGCACGGCATGGTGTCGCCGCCGACCTTCATGCAGTGACCGATCGCTTCCTCGTTAGGCCACCAGAGCTCGGCCAGCGTCTTGTTCACGACCACCACGCGCGCCGACGTGCCCCGGTCGGCCTCGGTGAAGCCGCGCCCGCGCAGAATCGCGTATCCCCATCGTCCGGAAGAAGTCGCTCGCGACGGCGTTGAAGTACGGACCGCCTGCGCGCGTGAGCGGCAGCGAGTCTCGGCCGGGCACCTTCACCTCCTCGGCCCAGAGCGTAGAGAACGGCAGACCGCCGGCGACGCGCCGCATGCTCGACGCCCGGCGCCGCCCGCGCCGCAGTCGAGCAGCCGCGTGTACAGCGCGTCGATCTCCGACGTCGCGCGATGCGCATGCCGGACGTGCGCACCTTGACGACCAAGCACACGATCAGTCTCCAGACCTAACGGCAGCGCCTGAATGCGCTCGCAGGCTGCGCACGAAGAGCACGGCGCCCGACGAGAAACACGACCGTCAGCGCCGCCTGCGTGACGAGGAGCAGCACGTCCGCGTGCGCGAACGCACCGGGCCGCCGCTCTGGCGCCGGCGCGCAGCGCGTCCGAAACCGCAGGGCGACTCGACTGCAGGGCCGGGAAGCAGACCGCTCACGATCCCCGCCAGCGACCGCGGCGATCGCCGTGTAGGCCACGAGACGCAGATCGACGGCGCGGCCGGCGGCGAGTCGGACGTGAAGAGCACGCGCCGGACGAGACCACCGCCCCACACGGTCACGATGATCGCGGCGATACCGGCCGCGAGCGCGAGCAGCACCGTCTCGCACACGAGCTGCCTGACGAGTCGCGACCGCGATCGATGCCGAGCGCGATTCGCACCGCGACCTCACGCTGGCGCGCGATACCGCGCGCGAGCTGCAGGTTCGCGACGTTGGCGCATGCGATGAGCAGCACGAGGAGCGATACCGCGCCGAGCAGGACGGCGACCTTCGCGTCGGTGCTGTCCGCGCGGGCCTCGTCGCGGCAGCACCGAGACGAGCATGCACGCTCGGGCTCAGCGTCGCGATCTCACGAGGCGACTCGCCGTCGCGAACGATCGCCCGCGCGCAGCGCCGCCGTCGCGATCGCCGATGCCCGCTCGGGCGTCACGCCGGCCGTGAGACGCGCGCGATGATCTGAAGCCAGTAGCCTGACGACTGCGCAACCATCTCTGCGTACTCCTCCGCGCGTGACGTTGGCCGTGAGCGGCACCCAGGCGTCGACGACTTCGCTCGTCACGCCGGTGAAGCCCTGCGGCGCGACGCCGACCACGGTGTATGGTCGTCGCCGATCGTGAGCGTACGACCGATCGCCGACCGGTCTGCCCTCGAACTGTCGCTGCCAGAATCCGTAGCCGAGGACGAGCACTCGCGGCGCGGTCGGGTTGCCATCCTCTTCGGGGAGGAAGAAGCGGCCGACCGCGGGCCGCACGCCGAGCGTCGTGAAGTAGTTCGCGGAGACGCGCATGCCGCGCAGCTCATGCGCGTCGCGCCCGCGACCGAATCGCCATGTCGTCGGGCGAATACGCCGCGACCTGCTCGAACGCCGACGCGGCCGATCGCATGTCGCGATAGATCGGGTACGACAGGACGCGCTGCTGGCGCGTCGTTGCCGTCGACGCGTCGGCCCAACTCGCGGACACTGACGACGCGTCGCGGATCGGTGACGTGCGCCGGCGCGCGCAGCAGCAGGCGGTCGATCGACGCCGAACATCGTGACGTTCGCGCCGATGCCTAACGCCAGCACGAGCACGACGACGGCGGCGAACCCGGGCTGCGATGCGGAGCGAGCGCGCGGAGTACGCGAGGTCCTGGCCGAGCGTCTCCCACCACGCCTGTCGTCGCTCGCGCGTCAGCCGCCGCTGGTCGACGCGCGCGATCTCGGCTCGTGCCTCGGCGACGTCGCCGAACTCGCGCGCCGCAATGTCACGGGCGACGTCGGCTGGCGTGCCTCGCGCGACGAGCTCGGCGACGCGGCTCTCGAGGTGGAAGCGGATCTCGTCGTCGACGTCGCGCTGAACGCGGCGGCCGGACTCCGGGAGGTTGAGCAGGCGGCGAATGCCGCTCACGCGCATTCTCGCGGCTCATGCTGGTGCCCTCCCTTCGGCCGACTCGAGGATGCGGAACACCGCTTCGACGTAGCGCGTCCAGCTCGCGGCCTTGGTCTGGAGCTGACGGCGTGCCGGCGGCGGTCAGCTGATAGTAGCGCGCGCGCCGGTTGTTCTCGGAGAGTCCCCACTCGCTCTCGATGAGGCCGTTCTCCTCGAGCCGGTGGAGTGCGAGGTAGAGCGCGCGGTCCTCGACGAGGATGACGTCTTCGCTCGTCTCGCGGATCCAGCGGGCGACGGCGTAGCCGTGGCGCGGGCCCCAGGCGAGGGTGCGGAGGACGAGGAGGTCCAGCGTCCCCTGCAGGAGCATCGGTTCGGCGGCGGCGTTCGGCATCGCGTGCTTCCCCGGAGTGGCTCCGGGGAAGGTTGTCATGGGGACGGACCTTCGCAAGTGCTGGCTGGGAGCCCGTCAACGCGAGCGGCAGCGAGGCGACCTGCGTGAGTACTCGTGGCCGGCCTGGCTACGATGACTTCACAGAAGGTCCGCATCGCTGACGCTCGCGGATGACAGCGAGCTTCTACTGACACGCCGCCACCGCCTCGCGCAGCAGCGGAAGCACCGCGCTCGATCTCGGCCATCGACACGGCGCCGACGGAGAGTCGGAACCAGCCCGTGTCTTCCTTCACGCCGAACGCCTGGAATGGCACGACGCCGAAGCCCGCCGCCTTCAGCAGGTAGCGGCGGACGTCGTCGTTCGTGCGCAGCGTCTGGCCGTCCGGGGTCCGCTTGCCGTTCAGCGCGAAGCGCGCGCTCAGGTAGATCGCGCCCATCGGCAGCCGTCGCGTCGACCGGCAGGCCGTCGGCCCGCATCGCCATGATGCCGTCGTACAGCGCGTCGAGGCGCTGGCGCAGCGCCGGCCGTGAGTCGGCGTCGCGATACGTGCGCGACCTCGTTAGGCGCGTCGAGCAGCTTCGCGGTCGCGATCTGCTCCGCGCGCGGCGCCCACGCGCCGACGTGGCCGAGGAAGTTGTTCATCGAGTCGATGATGTCTTCGCGGCCCGACGACCCAGCCCACGCGCACGCCCGTCGCCGCGAACGCCTTCGAGATGCCGTCGACGTAGATCGTGTACGGCGCCATCTCCGGACGCAGCGACACCGGGTCCACGTGCCGCGTGTCGCCGAACGTGAGCATCCAGTAGACCTGGTCGTACATGACGTACAGCGGCCGCTCGCCGGCGCCGCGCCGCGCGTTCTCCTCGAGCACCAGGTCGCAGATCTCGCCTAACGCTTCCGGCGTGAACGCCGTGCCGGTCGGGTTGAGCGGCGAGTTGAGCGAGAGGAGCCGCGCGCCACGGATCACCGGCGCGAGCAGCTCGCGCGTCGGGCAGGAACGTCGTCGTCGCGCGACGTCGGCACCGGGACGGCGACCGCGCCGGTCAGGTGACAGTAGTGGTTGTTGTTCCACGACGGCACCGGGAACACGACGCGATCGCCGGGATCGACGAGCGTGCGGAACGTGCCGTAGATGCCCGGGCGCGAACCGGCACGTGACGAGCACCGAGCTCGCCGGGATAGTCGAGTCCCAGCCCGCGCTCGTAGAACCGCCGCACGGATTCGCGAAGCGGCGCGACGCCGTTGGACGGCGGATAGTTCGTCTCGCCGCGGCGCAGCGCCTCGGCGATCTCGTTCTCGAGGAACTTCGGGATCCGGAATTCCGCCGGCGAGAAGTCGCCGACGGTCAGGTTGCACACGCGCTGTGCCGGCCTCGGTCATCGCGCGAATCTCGCCGGCGATCCGCAGGATCTCCGAGCCGGACATGCCTTCCGACATTGCCGACATGCGGCGTGCTACTTCGGTCGACTGCTGACGGTGTCGATCGTGCCTGTGGCAGATCCTGGTTCGAACATGTCGCAGCCTCGGGTGCGAGTGAGCGGCGCGCGGAGACGCGTCGCGGCGGAAAAGATCGGGCGGCGCTCCGGAAACTTATCGACGCCAGCGCCGCGAGGTGAACGCCAAGATCACCATAGATCACATGCCGCGGTGTAGGGTCACGTCGGCCGGGCTCGACGCGATGACGCTCCAGCGGTCCGCGCGATGCGCTCCATGGCGCGCGACCGGCCGTGTGGGTCGGTCGTCTCTCACGCGAGCGGCTCGCGCAGCTTCCATCGCACGCGTCAAGTCCACCGCCATCCGAGCGACGCACTCGCTCTTCACCTTGGCCGAACCACTCGCCCGCCACCTCGTTCCCGGTCGACGGCATCGAAGTCCCGATTCACGACGGACCGCCCACACCGGCTGCCGACACCGGCGGTCGCGCCTCGCGATGGCACTGCTCGCGTACGTCGCGCTCGATCACGGCCGTCGTCACGCTGCTGCCGTTCCAGTTCGCGCTCCCGACCGAGCCGCGCGTGATGCTCACCGGCGGGCTGTTCGACGTGCTGGCGAACGTCGGTCTGTTCGTGCCGCTCGGCTTTCTGTACGCGGTCGCTCGACAGGACGCGAGCCGTGCCGCCCGCGCGAGTCTTGCCTCGTGGCGCTGCTCGCGAGCGCGTCGATCGAGTCGGTGCAGCTCTTCGAGGTAACACGATTCGCGTCGCTGTCGGACGTGCTCGCCAACGGATGCCGGCGCCTACCTCGGCGCGGTGCTCCAGCGGCGCCTGTCCCGACGCATTGCGATGGACGCGCGGACCGTCGGGCGGCTGTCGCTCGAGCTGCCGCTCATGGCGACTCGTCTATCTGCTCGTTCCGCTGCTCTGGCTGGACGGGCTCGCCGGCGCCGAATCGGCGACGCCGCTCTGGCCGCTGCTGGCGCTCGGACTGTTCGGAGCGAGCCTGCTCTCTGCGGCGCAACGACATCACTTCGGCCCGAACCATCTGCTGTCGCGCGAAGCTGATGGTCGCGGCCGCATGCGGGTGGTTTCTGCTGGGTGCGTTTCCCGGGCTCGCGCCGCGCGCGTCGATCGTGTTGCTTCTGATGCTCGCGGCGATCGGCGCGTTCGTCTGGGTGCGCTCGGAGGACCAGAAGCGGAGCGCGCTCGATCAACCGCCGCTTCGAGTCGAGGGCGCTCTCGGAAGCGGCTCCATTCTACGCCGCGTATCTGCTGCTGCTCGTCGCCCCGGTCGCCGGACTTTCGGCATCGTCATGGCGTGGCGCGCTGGGATTCGAGGCGACGCGGGGACTGGGGAACGACCCCGGTGCTGCACATCGTCGAGACCGTGGCGGCGTTCACCTTGCTCGGCTACATGCTGGCCGAGTTCCGCGGCCGACGCGAGGCGCGATTTCGGGACGGTGTGCCGCACATGGCCGCCTGGTGCGGCGGTGCCGCGCTGGTGGCCGAGGTGCTCGAGGGGTTCCGCCAGGACGGCGGCGCGAGCGCCTGCGCTGGGCGCTTCTCGTCGTGGGCGTCGCTGTACGGCGCGTGGCTCTATCACCTGCAGCGGGCGCACGTTAGGCGACTGCTCGGGCGGGCGTAACGGCACACCCGAGCGCGACGGCGGCTCGACGAGGGTTCAACGCGCGCGGGACACGCTGGCGTAGAGGAAGGCGGACCCACCTTCCAGCCGAAGCCTCCATGCCCCGCACGCTCTTCATGCATCGCGTCGCCCTCGCCGCCCTGCTCTTCCCTGCCGTCGTCCAGGCGCAGGCGCCGAACCGCTCGCCGGCCGCCGGCGAGCCCAAAGTCGGTCCGCCACGAGGTACCGTGATCGTGGTGGGTGGTGGGTCGATGGGCCCGGAGATCTACTCCCAGTTCATCGAGGCGGCGGGAGGGCCGGACGCGCTCATCATCGACGTGCCGAATGCCGGCGGCGCCGACTCGTACGGGCAGGACGCGCCGGGCACGCGCGGGTGGAAGGCGGCCGGCGCGAAGAACGTCCACGTCCTGTTCACGAAGGACCGGAAGATCGCGGACTCCGACTCGTTCGTGGCGGTGATCAAGAAGGCGGGCGGCGTCTGGTTCGAGGGTGGGCGCCAGTTCCACCTCGTGCGAGGACTACGGCGGTACCAAGACCGAGCAGGCGTTCCGCGATGTGCTCGCTCGCGGCGGTGTCGTCGGCGGATCGTCGGCAGGCGCCTCGATCCTCGGCGACTTCCTCGTGCGCGGTGCGCCGTCGAGCAACAACCGGATCATGGATTATCCGGGATGCGAGAAGGGATTCGCGTATCTGCGCGAACGTCGGCATCGATCAGCATGTGGTGGCGCGCGAGCGACTGCCCGACCTCGCCGATTCCATCATGACGAAGTACCCGAAGATGCTCGCGATCTCGGAGGACGAGGGCACGGCGTGGGTAGTAAAGGGCGACACGGCGACGATCATCGGGCGGAACAAGGCATTCGTCTACGGCGGCAACGACCCGAACGGATCCTGGCGTTCCGTTCCTCACGCTGCGACCGGGCGACATGTACAACCTCGCGACGCGGCGAGTCATGCATCGCGCGGTCAGCGACTCGCCGCTGACGCGTCGCGTTCGTCGATTCGATCTTCGCGAAATACAACGACGCGTCCGCTGGCGGGGCGACGGTGCTCGTCGCGCAGGACGGGAAGGTGCTGGTGAACAAGTCGTGGGGAATTCCGCCGCAGGCGCGTTACATGCCGACGACGACGGTGCCGCAGTTCACGTTAGGCGCGATGTCCGGCGTGTTCACGACGTTGTGCTCGCAGATTCCCGAGCCGCCGCCAGGCCGGCCGAATGCGGCCGCGCGCGACACGACGCAGCCGGACACGACGCCGAATCCGACAGCAGGGATGACGCCGTTTCAGCGGTGCGTCGCGCGGCAGATCAGCGGCCCGATCGGCATGCACAAGACGACGGCAACGCCGGATGGTCAGGTGCAGTCGAACGTCGACGAGCTGTACCGACTCGAGCTCGGGCTCGAGAATCCTCGCACGTGGAAAGACATCGACCCGACGAAAGGCTGGGAGGCGGACACGGCCAACGGCGTTGCGCGGCTCGGCGTCTACGGCGCCGAGGGCGGAAAGCGAAGCGCGTTCGTGCGGGTTCCGGACAAGAAGGCGGTGGTCATCATCCTCACGAACGATGACTCGGCGGACGCGAAGGGAATGGCTAACCGGATCGCGGAACGGCTACTCTCGCGTTAGGCCATGTTTGGCCGGCATCGCGATTCGTATCACCAGTAACATGTCGTGAGTCCTCAGTCGTCAGGCATCAGGTTTCAGTCCCGCCTGGCGAACGGCTTGGGTGGCCGTCGATGCGCCGACTCAAGACTCGACTGATGACTGATGACCGACGACTCACGAACTGAAAACTCACGACAGGCGCGAACGCTCGCGATGCCAGCCGTGCTCGTTCTCAGGGAACCGCAGCCGGAGATCCCTGCACGTTAGGCTGCTCTGGCACAATGCCTCTCGTGTCGTCAGCCGGAGCTGCATCGCGGTCACGATACCAGTAGGCGACCGCCAGGAGGAACAGGCCGGCGAGGAAGTAGCTCGCGACTCGCCATCCGATCACGAGCGATGACGCTTCCGCCATCGCCTTCAGCGCCGCGAAGATCGCGAGGCCGAGCCCGACGTGGCGGAGCACTCGGATCCCGCGGTGCCGGCCGATGAAGATCGCCGCGACGCCGACCACCGCGTAGTACAGGATCAGCAGGAACGTCGCCGCGTCCGGCGAGTAGGCGTGCGACAGCTCCGTGTTCCCCCACATGAACGTCACCGCTGCGCCGGCGAGCCTGACAGCTGTCCGCGTTTCCAGCGTGCCCGGGCCCACGTCGAGGAGCTGCACGCGCGACGCGTTCCACGAGACGACGAGCCATGCCGCCGACATCGCCAACGCCGCGAGCGACGGCGCGGTCAGGAACGGCGTGTACTGGTAGCTCGGGCGGTCGAGCAACTGCTGGAACGTCCACACCGTCAGGATCGCGAGGCCGAGCGCGATCGGTACGGCGAGGAGCCGCGTGCGCTCTCGGCGCAGCAGCAGCGACAGCGCCGCCGCGTGCGCGGCGAGCGCCACGCAGGACTCCACTGCCCTGTCCTCGAGCGCGAACAAAAGCGCGGCGCCGCTCGTGATGCCGCCGACCATGAGGTGCGTGGGACGGACGGCGGGCTGCAGATACGCAGCTGCCGCAGCTGCCGCCGTCCATCCCAGGGCAACGAGTGTGCGCGCGGTCATCGTGTCGTGAACGCTCGCGAGGGCTACCGCACCTAACGCCAACGGGAGCACCGCCGCCGTGAACAACGGCTGGCGCGTTCGCGGCCCATCCGCAGGAATGACTTCACCGCGTCCCGCGACGAACACGCTCGCGTACGCCGTCACGGTTCCAAGCGCCGCCAGGATGAGCAGGTCCGTTGCGGGCGCGCGGTCGATCGCCTGCGCCGCGATCGTTCCGAGAAGCGCGACGATCGCCGACCGACTAATGCGCGCGCCCCACGTTCCCCGCGTGATGATGAGCGCGGTCCAGGCGATCGCGACGGCGAAGATCGCCGGATAATCCTGCGCGTACGCTTCGAGACTGCGCGGCCCGACTCCCGCCGCCGACGCCGTGTACAGCCAGCAACCGATGGTTGTCACGGCGACCGCCGTCCGCCAGGCGCGGCCGCGTAGCGCGGCGAGTCCGCAGGCGAGCACCACGTACCCGTAGATCAGCAGCGCGATGATGCTGCCCGACTCGCGCGACGTCACGAACGGCGCGATGAGCGCTCCGCCAACGCCGACGCTGAACAGCGCCTCCTCGTCGCCGACCCACGCGAGCACGGCCAGCGCGACCGACGCCGCAGCCGCTGCGCCGAGCGCCACCCACGACGGCACCAATTCGAGATATGGACCCGCGCCCCACGCATCGACGTGCACGAGTGCGAGCGCCAACGCGAGCAGTGTGCTGCCGAATCGCTTCGAACCGCGCGACCGCACCCGCCATCCAACGACCGCGACCGCCGCCGCGCCGAGCGCACCGAGGAACACGCGCAGGCCCGGCCCGATCTTGCCGTGGGCGATGGCCCAGCTGAGAAACGCGCCCGCGCCGAGCAGAATCGTGAGCGACGCCAGGGCGAGCGTTCCGTAGCGACCGATCAGCGATTCGAGGTCGAGCGATGGTCGTTCTGTGCCTGCTCGGCGATCCGCCGTCCGCCGTTCGGCCTCACGGCGATCGGCCTCGAGCTTCGTGACGATGGCCGGGTCCGCGCACGGTCTCGACCGGGCGCTCGAGCCGACATGGGCGTGGACGCGCGTGTCCCGTCGAGTCGATCGACGACGTCGCGAAGCGCCCGAACCTCCCGCACGAGGTTGGCGACCGTCTGTTCGAGGAGGTCGAGACGCTCTGGCAAGCGGGGTCGGGACGGGGAACGCGCGCACTTCGAGCTTCGCGCCGATCGACGGATCGAGGCGCAAGCTAGCTCAGCCCGCGTCGAGTGGCGATGGGTCGCCGGTTCGTCACAACGTGGCACGCACGGAGCGAAACCGGTCGAACTATTTCGGTGGTGCGTCTGTCCGAGCTAGACCGGCCGACCCTCCCTCAACTCGAGACCGTCCGCATGGATACGCTGCTTCGCGACCTGCGCTACCTCCTGCGCTCACTGCGCTCAGCCCGCGCGTTCTCGGCGGTTGTCGTGCTCACGATCGCGGTTGCCGTCGGTGCCAGCACCGCGCTCTTCAGCGTCGTCGATCCGCTGCTGCTCCGCGCCGAGCCGTTCAGGGATGCGGGCAGGTTGATGGCGCTGTGGGAGTCGCCGCCACGGGCGGACGGTGGGGTCGCACCGGGAAAGAACGAGGTCTCGCCGGGCACGTTCCTCGACTGGAGCGCCGAGCGTGCGGTGTTCGATGGTGTGGCGGCCGTCGCGCCGTGGCGGCCGAACCTCACTGGCATCGATGAGCCCACGCGTCTCAACGCGACCGCCGTGTCGCGCGACTTCTTCCAGACGCTGGGCGCCACGCCGTTGATTGGCCGAGTGTTCGTGCCCGAGGAAGCGACCACGGGCAAGAACTCGGTGGTCGTGCTGTCCTACGACTTCTGGCGGCAGCGGTTCGGCGGCGACTCGGGGATCGTCGGGCGCGAGATCTCGCTCAACGGTCGGCCGTACGCGGTGGTGGGCGTGATGCCGGAACGCTTTCAGCTTCGGTATCCGCTGCCGCAGGCGTCGGACCTCTGGCGTCCCATGGTGATCGAAGGAGCGACGGCGACGAATCGTCAGGCGCATTACCTGTATGTCTTCGGACGCCTGCGCGCCGGTGTCTCGCCGGAGCGCGCGCAGTCCGCGTTGACGGCGCTCGCCGCGCGTCGCGCGACGGATTTTCCCGCGACGAACCGCGGCTGGGGCGCGCGCGTGATCCCGCTGCGCGACGACATCGCGAGTGACGTGCGGCCGCTGCTGCTCGTTGGATCGGCCGCCGTTGCGCTGGTGTTGTTGATCGCCTGCGCGAACGTGGCGAACCTGCTGCTGGCGCGCGGTGCGACGCGCGCCCGAGAGGTCGCGCTGCGTACCGCGTTAGGCGCCACTCGACAGCGCATTGTCCGGCAACTGGCGACGGAGAGCGTCGCGCTCGCGCTCCTTGGCGCGGTGTTGGGCCTGCCGCTCGCGCGCGTGCTCGTCTCCGTGCTCGTGCGATTCGGACCTCCCGCCTTCCAGGCGAACAGCGAGATCGCGCTCGACGTGCGCGCCGTGATTGTTCGCCGTAGCGCTCGCAATCGTGACCGGCGTTGTGTTCGGGCTTGCGCCGGCGTTGTATGCGGCGCGGACATCGGCAGGTGACGCGCTCCGCGAGGGCGGCCGACGCGTGTCGAGCGGGAGAGCCGGCGCGCGTACGCGTGATGCGCTCGTCGCGGTCGAGGTCGCGCTGGCGGTACTGCTGCTCATCGGCGCCGGCCTAACGCTGCTCAGCTTCTCCCGTCTCCTGCGTGTCGACCCAGGGTTCGATGCACGCAACGCGCTGACGTTCGAGCTCGGGCTTCCCGCTTCGACATACCAGACGCCGGAGGCCGTCACGCAGGCGCATCATCGGCTCGTCGACGCGCTGCGCGCACTACCGGGCGTGACGCAGCGCGGGCGCGTCGAGTCATGTGCCGCTCGCGGGCGGCAACATGACGACCGGACTGGAGATCGAGGGGAGGCCCGTCGTGGCGCCGGAGCGTCCGGCAGAGGTGAACTATCGCGTCACGACGGATGGGTTCACCGCCGCGTCAGGCATGACGATGCGACGCGGTCGGGCGATCGCCGCGAGCGACGCGGCCGGTGGCTGGCGCGTCGCCACGATCAGCGAGACCGCCGCCGCGCGACTGTTCCCGGGCGAGGATCCGATCGGCCGTCGCGTTCGCGTGTCCGGCGACTCCGCGTGGCTCGCAGATCGTTGGCGTGGTGCGGGACGTCAGGCACACGTCGCTCGAGAGTGCGCCGGGCGTCGACGTCTACATCCCGGTCGAGCGCGAGCCGTCGAACTACATGCGCTACGTCGTCAGGACGAGCGGTGCTCCCGGCGCGCTGGCGCCAGACGTCAGGCGCGCCGTCCGGGCGTTCGATCCGTCGCTGCCGATCGTGGGACTCGAGAGTCTCGAGAGCGTGGTGGCGCGAGCGAGTGTCCCGCGCCGGTTCGCGATGCTGCTGCTCGGGTCGTTCGCGCTCATCGCGGTGGTGCTGGCGGTGGGAGGGGTATACGCGATGGTCGCCTACGCGGTGAGCCAACGCACACATGAGCTGGCGGTGCGCGTCGCACTTGGCGCGCGCCCGGCGGAGGTCATCCGCGCGGTGATGACCCGCGGCCTCGGCGCCGTGGCCGTCGGCCTGGGCGCCGGAGTCCTGCTCGCGTTCGCGTTAGGTCGAGCGATCTCCGCCCTGCTCTACGGCGTGAGCGCGCACGATCCGGCGATCTACCTGGCCGCTCCGGCGCTGCTCGGGCTCGTGGCGGTGGCGTCCGCGTTGCTGCCCGCGTTGCGGGCGTCGCGGATCGATCCGATCGTCGCGCTGCGGGACGCCTAACGCCCTGATCCGCTGGTGCCGCCGTGGCCATGGTTACGGCGGCTACCGCGTCAGGATCCGGTTCAGCACGTCCTTCGCGATCTCCTTGTCGTACTCGACGGCGCTCTTCTTCGCGGTCACTTCGACCTTCGTCGTCGAATCGGTCGATCGATTGAGCTCGGCCGTCACTTCGTACTCGCCTTTCGTGCCGATCAGCTTTCGCTGTTCGCCACTGTTCTCCGTACTGCGCCCGGTCTCCGTGATACCAGCCTGCTGGAACGCCGTGACGCTGCGGTCGAACACCTGAGTGACGTTGCCGGCGACGACGGACGTCGCGCCGCGGTTCGTGTAAGCGATGGCGCCCGCGGCGCCAGCACCGGCAGCGACGAGGAAACAACCACCGGCGGAGAGCGTCGAGACGGCGAGAACAAAGCCCGCGGCGAAGGCACGCGAATGCATGGAAGCTCCTGAAGAATCAATGTGGAATGGACGGACCACATCGAGCCAATGCGAGAAGTATGCGAGCCGCAATGGCTGCAGGACCGGCATCGCGAACGTTCGCGCCTGTCGTGAGTGATCAGTGCGTGAGTCGTCGGTCATCAGTCATCAGTCGAGTCGCCAGTAGCAGCAATGGCGGTTCGTAGCCGTTCGCCAGGCGGGACTGAAAACTGATGACTAACGACTGATTGCTCACGACGTGTTACTGGTGCGACCGACCGCGATGCCGGCCAAATCAGTGGTGTCTCACTTCGACCAGAGCAGCATGACTCCACAAGCGGCGCCTGAGATGCGGTATCGCGTTGGCACCGTCGCGCCCGAGTAATACTCGACGCCCGCGAGATCCCAGGTCGAGATGATGTCGAAATCCGCCTCGTCGAGCAGAATGTCGTCGAGGTAGGTCTGCACGAGACACGGCTTGCTCGACGTGCACGAACTGGCTGAGGTCGCGGTGCCGATTGGCGGATCGTTCGAAGAGGCCCCTTGTCCCGCGCCACCGCTCCCCGACACGCCTGTGGGCGAGCCGCCCGTCGTGGCTCCGCCGCGACCGCCGCTTCCGCCGCCCTTCGCGCCTGGCTTGATCGCCTCCGACGGTGAGCTCCCGACGCCGCACGAGCCGCGCACGCTGGCAATGTGGGGGCGACCATCGCCGTCATGGACCACGCGCAGTCCGGGGAAGCGACTCATCGCCACGACACCGAAGTCGCGACTTCCTTCCTTCTCCAGCTGATCGACCGTCATGAATTTCCCGAGGCCGATCCGCCGTCGCGCCTCGAAGTCGCGGAGCCGCGACGCACCGGCCGCTTTGACTTCCACCGCCTCCATTGTCACGGCCGTGCGTTCGAGTTGGAACACGATTCCGGTGGTATCGCCCTGGAACGGCAGCATTGTATCGGCGGCAGCGTAGCCGAGGAAGCGGACGCGGATGCGGTGGCTTCCGACAGGGATGCCGGGGAGGTGCGCCTCGCCCAACGCATCGGTGCGACCACTGCGGCCGAGCTCCGGGAAGATCACCTCGGCACCCTGCAGTGCCTGGCCACTCCCAGCGTCCGCTACGCCGACAACCAGCACGGTGGTCGGCGTTTTGACGTTCGCGACCTGACATGGCGCGACGGCTGGAGCGGCGAACAGCAGGGCGCCCGCGACGCCCGCGACAATGGCGTGGACCTTTGCATCCATGGCGCTGACCAACCCGGTTCCGATCGCTCGATGATGTGTTGGTGCGCGACGAATCGCCAGCGGGCAGCGTGGCCGGCGTCAGAAATGGCGCGAGTGGTCCCGGTCTCGCACGCCGAGAATCAGCCGACGACGCCCAGTCGTCGCTCGAGCTCTTCCCGCCGCGAGCGACTCACGCGAAGCCGCACCCCGCTCTTGAGCTGCACCTCGTAGTCGCCACCCGCGCCACGGTGAAACGTGTCGATGAGATCGACGCGGACGATGATCGAGCGATGGATGCGCAGGAATCGATTCGGATCGAGCCTCTGCTCGAGCGTCTGGATCGCTTCGCGAATGAGATAGGCGCGCTCGCTCGTGTGGAGCTCGACGTACGGACCGCTCGCGGTGATGTACTCGATCTGCGAGACGGGAACGACGCGAACCTTTCCGCGCATCTCCACCGCGATGCGCTCGAGATACGCGCTCGTCGTTGCGCGGTGCGGGCAGCACCGGGCTGCGCGCCATCGCCGGTCCCGCCGCTGCCGCACTGCCACGCGGGCCCGTCGAGCACGGCGAGCAGACGCTCGCGGAGCTCGCCCATCTCCTCGAGCTCCACGTGTCGACGCGCGCGCCGGAACGCCTGCTCGAAGCGTTCGTCGTCGAACGGCTTGACGAGATAGTCGACCGCGGCGAGGTCGAACGCCTGAAGCGCGTACCGATCGTACGCCGTCACGAAGATCGTCGCGCGGCATCGTCGTCGGGGCCGATCTCGCGCACGACATCGATGCCGGTCTTCCCGGGCATCTGCACGTCGAGAAACACGAGATCGGGGTGCAGCGAGCGCACGGCGTCGACGGCCGCCGCGCCGTTGTCGACGCTGGCCACGATCTCCACGCCGTCTTCGGCGCCGCAGCAGGTCCTCGACGCGCTGGCGCGCCAGCGGCTCGTCGTCGACGATCAGCACGCGGATCGGCTACGATCGGTCAGTTCGACGCCATGGATCCGACGTTAGGCGATCGCCGGCGCGGCTTCGGCGTGGAGATCGGCCGCCGTGTGATACGGCAGCACGACCTCGGCCACCGTTCCACGCTCGGCCGCGCGGCGAAGCGACAGGCGCTGTTCCGGCACCGTAGAGCTGCTCGAGCCGGGCACGCGTGTTACTGAGCCCGACACCGCCGCCGCTGGGCCGGTGCGCCTTGCCGTTCGCGTTAGGCGCGCCGTTGCCGTCGGCGGCGATCGCCGGCATCGAGTCCCGGGCCGTTGTCGCGAACCGTGATGACGACGTCGTCGCCGACGCACCGCGCGCGCAGCTCGATCCGGCCTGCGCCCTCCACCTTGCTCACGCCGTGCATCACGGCGTTCTCGACGAGTGGCTGCAGCACGAAGTTCGGAACGAGCGCATCCATGACGTCGTCGTCGACCTGGATGTCCACATCGAGGCGCCCCTGGAAGCGGACCTGCATGATGTCGAGGTAGAGGCGAAGCAGCTCGAGCTCGCGCGACAGCGGAATCTCCTGCTCGCTCGTGCCCTCGAGCGTGACGCGAAGGAGCTCGCTCAATCGCGCGATCATGCGACGCACGCCGCGCGGGTCGCGCTCGACGAGCGACGAGACGGCGTGCAGCGTGTTGAACAGGAAGTGCGGATTGAGCTGCGCGCTGAGCACCGCGAGCCGCGCCTCGGCGAGCTGCGCCTGGAGCTGCGCGGCCTGCGCCGTCAGCCGAACGGTCTCGTCGTGCGGGCGCGATAGCGCGCAAAGATGTCGCGCGCGATGCCGGCGGCGAGCACGGCGAAGTAGACGGTGAGATCGTCGAGGAACCACAGCCGCGCAGATGCCGGTGCGCCACGTGATCGGCGGGCCGCGACGCGGTCGCTGCGGAAGATCGAGCAGCGCGTCACGCATGAAGTGGATCGCGACGTCCACGAACATCGCCGTGACGACGCCGACGCCGAGCAGGAGCAGGACGCGACCGAATCGATTCCCGCGCGGCTCGAGGCTGACGCGGCTCGCGAGCCAGAAGATCGGGACGGTCAGCACCGCCCACAGGTAGTACTCGGCGAACGCGAGCGTGATGGGCGTCGACGACGGGAACGGCTGCTGAAACGCGGGGCCACGCGGATCGAGCAAGCGACTCGCCGCGTTGAGGACGGCGAGCACGGTCCAGAACGCGAAGATGAGCAGCAGCTCGGTGCGCTGCAGCGGAAAGCGCGACGCTGCGTCGCTCGCTCGTGGCGAGAGTGTCGGTCAGTGGAAGGGACGCGGTGGCCACGATCAAAGGATACGCCGCTAGCTTCGAGACCGTCAGGGCGGCCAGAACGAACGGCACCGCGCGACGATACACGGGCTGCACGCTGGGACAACTGCCGACGGCTGCATGCTGCGGCCGCACGCTGCGCGCTGCTGCTATTAGCGCCCGGTACGCCAGCGCGCTGTCGACCCGCCGCCAGCCGTCCGCCAGTCCCGTTCCCGAGTCCCGTCAACCACCTGTACGTGCAGTTCGTTACACCCTCGTGCAACTCGGCGAAAATTCGGGCACGCTCCAACGGGTGATCCGTATTCCTCACGACAGGAAGGCGGGTGAGATCCCGTTAGGCTCGCTACCGAATCGAGCCGCCGATCGCGACGCTGTGAGGAACACATGACCAAGAAAACGCGTTTCGCAGTAGGAGCCATCGTGGTCGCCGTCGGGCGCTCTGGGGCTATGGATCTACCGGAACGCCGAGGCGCACGAAGCGCCGTCGTATCGCTTCGCGACCGTCACTCGCGGGAATCTCGAATCCACCGTCTCGGCCACTGGCGCGCTCAGCGCCGTGACGACGGTGCAGGTCGGCACGCAGGTGTCCGGTCAGGTCTCGCAGATCTACGTCGACTTCAACGACCACGTGAAGAAGGGGCAGCTGCTCGCGCGCATCGATCCGACGCTGCAGCAGCAGGCCGTGCTCGACGCGCAGGCCGGGCTCGTCCGAGCGCAGGCCGACCTCGAGCGCTCGAAGGCCGAGTACGATCGCAACAAGACGCTGTACGACCAGAAGGTGCTGACCGCGACCGAGTTCAACGACCGCGCAGTACAACTATACGGTCGCGCAGGCGAGCGTGAAGTCGGCGCAGGTCGCGCTCGATCGCGCGAAGCAGAACCTCGCGCTACACCGAGATCTACGCGCCGATCGATGGCGTCGTCGTCGAGCGCAACGTCGACGTCGGCCAGACCGTCGCGGCGAGTCTCTCGGCGCCGCAGCTCTTCCTGATCGCGAACGACCTCTCGCAGATGCAGATCCTCGCGTCGGTCGACGAGAGCGACATCGGCATCGATCCACGAAGGCCAGGACGTGCGGTTCACGGTGCAGGCGTACCCGAACCAGACGTTCACCGGGACGGTGCGGCAGGTGCGGCTGCAGTCGACGACGACCGACAACGTCGTGAACTACACGGTCGTCGTGTCGGTCGACAACCCGAAGGGCACGCTGCTGCCGGGCATGACGGCGACGGTCGAGTTCCTCACCGGCTCGGCCGAGAACGTGCTGATCGTGCCTAACGCCGCGCTGCGCTTCCGCGCCGACGCCGGAGATGATGGCGGCGGCGGGCGTGCCGACGCGACCGGCGCGCCGCGCACGGCGGCGGATTCGGTGGCGTTCGCGGCACGGCGCGACAGCCTGCGCGGGCACGCGCGGCGGCCGGCGGCACCGGCGGTGGTGCGCAGGCGCGGCGGCCAGGTGGCGCAGCGGGCGGACAGGCGGGTGCCGCGCGTGGTGGCAATGGGCGGCGGCGCGCCACGGCGCCGGTGGCGCGGCGCGGTGGTACGCGCTCGCGATCGCTCCGGCGGCCGTCGACGGGTTCGCCCAGCTCTGGTACGTCGGACGCCGAACGGCAAGCCGGCCGTGATGCGCGTTCGCACCGGACTCTCCGACGGTCAGAACACGCAGGTCATCGGCCCGGACGTCAAGGAGGGCATGCAGGTGATCATCGGGTCGGCCGCGGCGACGACAACGACGCCGCGCCGCGACCTCGACCAGTCCGTTCCAGCAGCAGCGTCGGCCCAGGCCCTGGCGGCCCGGGAGGGTTCTGATCATGCCTAACGTCATCACGAACGACCCGGCGACGACGCCGGTCATCCGGATCGAGAGGCGTTCGCAAGACGTACACGATGGGCGACAACGAGGTCCACGCGCTCCGCGGCGTGGATCTCACGGCCGAGCGCGGCGAGATGATCGCGATCATGGGCACGTCGGGCTCCGGCAAGTCGACGCTGATGAACATGCTCGGCTGCCTCGACACGCCGACGGCCGGGCTCGTACTGGCTCGACGGCATCGCGCGTCGATGGCGCTGAGCCGCAACGCAGCTCGCCGACCTGCGGAACCAGAAGCTCGGCTTCGTCTTCCAGGGGTTCAACCTGCTGGCGCGCACGTCGGCGCTCGACAACGTCGAGCTGCCGCTGCTGTACGATCGCACCGGCCGCTGGAAGAACACGAAGGCGCTCGCCGCGGAAGCGCTGCGACGCGTGGGACTCGGCGATCGGCTCGATCACCAGCCGAGCGAGCTGTCGGGCGGCCAGCAGCAGCGCGTCGCGATCGCGCGCGCGCTCGTGACGCAGCCGACGCTGCTGCTCGCCGACGAGCCGACGGGAAATCTCGACAGCCACATGACGGTCGAGATCATGTCGCTCTTTCAGGAGTTGAACGATCAGGGCATCACCATCGTGCTCGTGACGCACGAGCCGGACGTCGCGCAGTACGCGAAGCGCATCGTCGAGGTGCGCGACGGACGCATCAGCGCGACCACCGTGTGACCGATCGGCACAACGCCGCGGGCGATCTGCGGGAGCTGCTGGCGACCGAGCCCGAGGAAGACGACGCGGAGCTCGTGGCCGAGGAGGCCGCATGAAAAGCTCAGTGCTGGTCCGGATTGCCGGCGAGAGCATTCGGAAGAACAAGATGCGAACGCTTCTCACGATGCTCGGCATCGTCATCGGCGTCGGCGCGGTCATCGTCATGGTCGCGGTCGGCCACGGCGCGCAGACGCAGCATCGCGAACCAGATCAACGCGCTTCGGCACGAACCTGCTCGTCGTCACCGCCGGGGCGAGCAACACCGGCGGCGTGAGCCAGGGCGCGCAGACGTTCAACCGCCTCACGTCGACGACGCGGAGAAGCTCAAGCGCGAGGGGACGCTGTTCGCCGGCGTGATCGCCGGTGGTCATGACGCGCACGCAGGTGATCGCCGGCGGCACGAACTGGCGCACGCTGATCAACGGCGTGTCGCACGGACTTCCAGACGATCCGCGACTGGGCAGTCGCAGTCGGGCGACGTTCTTCACCGACGACGACGTGCGCGCGCATGCGCAAGGTCGCGGTCCTCGGCGCCACGGTCGCGAAGAACCTCTTCCCGGGCGCCGACCCGGTCGGGTGCGCAGATCCAGATCCGCAACGTGCCGTTCACCGTCGTCGGCGTGCTCGCGCCGAAGGGACAGAACGCGGGCGGCGCAGGATCAGGACGACGTCGTGCTCGTCCCGTACACGACGGCGCAGAGCGCGGCTGAGCGGCAACACGCGCATCGGCCAGATCCTCGTGAGCGCGATCGTCGCCGCAGCGACATTCCGGCGGCGCAGGACGAGGTCACGCGCGATCATGCGCGAGTCGCACCGGATCCCGACGGCGACGACGACGACTTCACCGTGCGCAATCAGACGGAGATCGCGAACGCGGCGCACGGGCACGACGAAGATCATGACGTGGCTGCTCGCGGCGATCGCGTCGGTGTCGCTGATCGTCGGCGGCATCGGGATCATGAACATCATGCTCGTGTCGGTGACGGAGCGGACGCGCGAGATCGGCATTCGCATGGCGATCGGCGCGCGCGGCTCGGACGTGCTCACGCAGTTCCTCGTCGAGAGCATCGTGATGAGCGTGCTCGGCGGCGCGGTCGGGCTCGCGGTCGGCGTCGGTGGCGCGTCGCTGCTCGGCGCATTTCACCGGCTGGAGCACGGCGGTGCCCGTATCAGGCGGTCGCTCTCGCGATCGGCTTCTCGGCGGCGGTCGGCGTGTTCTTCGGCTTCTATCCGGCGCGGAAGGCGGCGGCGCTCGATCCCATCAGGCGCTCCGGTACGAATAGGTCGATGGTTGGGACGCTGGACTTGTGCCGACGGCTGCATGCTGCGGCCGCACGCTGCCCGCTGCTGCTATTAGCGCCTTGTACTCCACGCGCTGCTTGCTGCTCGCCGAACTACCCAGTCCTCAGTCCCTTGCAGGTATAGATCAATGACGACACGACATCTCGCACTAATACTTTTCGTCGGCGCCACGCCTGTACTCGGGGCGCAGACGCGCCCCGCCGCGACCACGGCCACGACCTCGTCGCTGAGCGCGCAGACCGGCGGGCAGACGCAGACCATCACGTTCGACGACGCGATCCGCATCGCGCTCCAGCAGAACACGACGCTCGAGCAGGCGAACAACACGGCCGCGCTCAATGCCGCCAACGTTAGGCAGCAGCGGCTGTCGTTCCTGCCCGACCTTCGTCTGACCACGAACACCGGACAGAACTACGGGCGCAGCTTCAGCGAGGAAGAAGGCCGCATCATCGATCAGACGACGCAGTCGCTGACCGCCGGCGTCTCGTCCAGCGTGACGTTGTTCAACGGGCTCACGAACGTCGCCAACCTGCGCAGTGCACAGCTCACGCAGGAGGCCGGCGATCGCAACGTGAAGCGCGCGGAGCAGACGGTCGCGTTCACCGTCGCGTCGAACTTCCTGGCGATCGTCCAGCAGCAGGAGCAGCTGCGCGTGCAGCGCGAGAACCTCGCCGCGCAGGAGGCGCAGGAGAAGCAGATCAAGGCGTTCGTCAACGCCGGCTCGCGCCCGATCTCCGATCTGTATCAGCAGCAGGCGACGGTCGCGGCGGCGCGTACACAGCTCGTGTCCGCGGAGCGCGCGCTGGAGCTCGCGAAGGTCGACGTGATTCAGACGCTGCAGCTCGATCCGCGCGGCAACTACACGTTCGCGCCACCGGCACTGGATACGACGACGGCCAACAAGGTCAGCTTCATCTCTCGACAGCCTGTTGACGCGCGCGCTCGGGCCGTCGTACCGACCTGTTCGCGCAGCAGTCGCTGGTGAGCGCGGCCGGACAGGGCGTGAGGGCGGCGAAGGGCAGCCGGTGGCCAGCGCTTTCGCTGACGGCCGGCTACAACTCGGCCTACAACAGCGCGACGAACATCGCGTTCAACGATCAGCTGAATCAGCGCCGAGGCGGTTCGCTGGGGCTCGGGTTGTCGATTCCATTGTTCGACCGTGGTTCGACGGACCTCGCGACGCAGCGCGCGCAGATCAATGAGGAGAATGCGCGACTCGAGCTCAAGAACCGTCAGCAGCAGATCGGGCTCGAGGTGCGTCGCGCGTATCTCGACTATCAGGCGGCGGTACAGCAGCTGGACGCGGCGGAAGCGCAACTTCGCGCGGCGGCACTCGCGCTCCAGACATCGCAGCAGCGGTACAACGTCGGCGCGGCGACGCTGCTCGAAGTGACGCAGGCGCGTGCGACACAGCTGCAGGCGGCGAGCGGTCTCGTCACGGCGCGTTATGGCCTGCTGTTCCAGCGCACGCTGATCGGGTACTACGTCGGCGACCTCGACCCGAGGAACGTGACGATCGGCGGGTAGCGTCATTCCGAGCGCAGGCATCGAAGGCGCGCAGTCGAGGAATCCTTGATGTCTGGTAGAGGGCCTCTCTACCTGAAGGTCAAGATTCCTCGATTCGCCGACGACTCGCTCGGACTGCGGCCTCGCTCGGAATGACACCGTATGTTTCCGGTGACGTCACTCGCACCAGGACTTCACGATGGCTGACGAACCGATCATCTCCCGTGGTTTCCGCGGCCGCCGCGCACCCACCACCCGTGAGAGTCGCATTCCTCCGGGACAGTACGAAGAGCGTGACTTCCCCGTGCTCTCTGCCGGCCCGACGCCGCACACGCCGCTCGCGAAGTGGGACTTCAAGCTGCGCGGCGTGGACGGGGCGACCGCGACATGGACGTGGGACGAGTTCAACGCGCTTCCGCACGAGACGGTTACGCGTGACATCCACTGCGTCACGAAGTGGTCGAAGCTCGACACCGTGTGGGACGGCATCTCCGTCGATACGCTGATCGCTGAAGCCGCGAAGCAGGGTGTCGCCACTGCGCCGTTCATCGTCGCGTTCTCCGACGGCGGATACACGACGAACCTGCCGCTCGAAGACGTGACCGGTGGCAAGGCGTGGGTCGCGTTCGGCTATGATGGAAAGCCGCTGCATCCCGAGCACGGCGGGCCCGCGCGGTTGCTCGTTCCGCACCTCTACTTCTGGAAGAGCGCGAAGTGGGTGCGAGGGATCCAGTTCACGGCGCATAACGAGCCGGGCTTCTGGGAAGTCAACGGCTACCACGATCGCGGTGACCCGTGGCGCGAGCAGCGCTACACGGGCGATCCGTGACGGAGACACCCGATCTCGCTTCGCCCGCCGCACGGCCCGCCCGCATCGAGTGGCGCGCGGCGACGGTCGCCGACGTGATCGTCGAGACGCCTCACGCGAAGACACTCGTGCTGAATGTACCCGGCTGGCCGGGCCATGCCGCCGGCCAGCACGTCGACGTTAGGCTGACGTCCGAGGACGGGTACCAGGCGCAGCGCAGCTACTCGATCGCGTCGGAGCCGACGCGGGCGACGCTGTCGATCACGATCGAGCGGTTGGACGACGGCGAGGTGTCGCCGTACCTGACGGACGCGTTAGGCGTCGGCGACAAGCTGGAGCTTCGCGGGCCGATCGGCGGGTATTTCGTGTGGGACCCGACGCTGGCGGGCCCGCTGTTTCTCGTGGCGGGCGGCTCGGGGATCGTCCCGCTCATGGCGATGCTCCGGACGCGCGCGGCGGCGTCGCCCGTGAGCCGTGCGGCCGCACCGGCGACGCTGTTGTACTCGTCGCGTGGCTGGGAGGACGTGATCTACCGCGAGGAGCTCGCGGGTCTAGCGAGTGACCCGGGCGTCCGCGTGATCCACACGCTCACGCGATCGCAGCCTCCCGGCTGGACGGGCTTCAGCCGCCGCATCGACGCCGACATGCTCACCGAGGTGGCGCCAGCCCGCCTCGACGCACCCCCACATCTATGTATGTGGGCCGACGCCGCTGGTCGAATCGGTCGCGCAGACCCTCGTGGAGCTCGGACACGAACCGGGCCGAGTGAAAACCGAGCGCTTCGGTCCGACTGGGCCTTAGGAAGGAGGCCTGAGGAAGGAGGCGTGTCATTCCGAGCGGACTGCTCCGCGAGCGCGGAGTCGAGGAATCCTTAGTCTGCCTGGCAGAGGGCTCTCTGCTGGGCAGACCAAGGATTCCGTTCGACCTCGCTTCGTCTCCGCTCGGAATGACAGCCAAACTGGGACTTGACTTATCGAGCGACTCTGCTGAAAATTCAACACGGCTGAAAAATCAGCACAGCTCCTTCCGTAGTTCTGCATTTCAACCTGGCCGGCATATCTACATGCCCAAGACATCACCGACCGACGACCTCTCTCGGCGCGAACGGCAGGTCATGGAGATCCTGCACCGCCGAGGCGAGTCGACTGTCGCCGAGATCATGGCGGAGCTCCCCGATCCGCCCACGTACTCCGCCGTCCGCTCGATCCTCCGGATCCTGAGCGAGAAGCGAGCTCATCGAGTACAAGGAAGACGGACCGAGGTACGTGTATTTCCCGGCCGCACCGACCGAAGCAACGCGAGACGACGCGCTCGAGCACGTCGTCCGGACGTACTTCGGTGGCTCGACCGAGCAGGCCGTCACCGCGCTTCTCCGGATGTCGGATGCCGACATCAGCGACGGTGAGGTTGACCGACTCCGCGACAAGATTCGCCGCGCGCGGATCAGCGGGAGGTAAGAGGACAATGCCCGCCATATTCTCCGGGTTCTCCGGCGAGACCGCCATCGGCTGGTCTCTCCGTGCTCATGATTCTCGCGAAGGCAACCGTCGTGTTGCTGGCCGCGCTCGTCGTCACCCGCGCGATGGAGCGCGGCTCCGCGATCTCTCGCCACCTCGTGTGGTTCGTATCACTCGGCGCACTGCTGCTGATACCGGTGCTCGCGTCGTGGAGTCCGATCCGGCTGGCGATCCTGCCACCAATCGACTCGTTCGAGGCTGCGCCTTCCACGGCCTCGGCACCAAGCGCTCCGGCGCCGGCAATCGCCACTCCGGCCGTTGCTCCCGCTCCGGCCCCTGCCCCAGCGCCCGCGCCGATGGTGGCTGCGCCGCCGGCCTCGACATCCGTTCCGAACGTCGAGGCGACAGTGAATACCGTGCGCAACATTGTGTCACCTAAGATGCAGTGGTTCGGCATCTTGAGTGAGCCCAACGGTTCTGTTCGCCATCTGGGCTACTGTCGCTGTACTGTTCGCTAGCTGGCTAGCGTACGGCGCCTGTCCGTTCACCAAATCATCCGCCGATCGCGCGTCCTCGACACGCCGGACTGGATGAATCCACTGTGGGAAGTCGCCGATCGCCTCGAGCTCGGCGAGCGCTCCGCGTCTCGTGCGCAGCGAGGACGCGAAGATGCCGTTCGCCTGCGGGCTGCTGCAGCCGACCATCGTGCTTCCGGCCGAGTGTGACAGCTGGACGCTCGATCGCCGACGTGCCGTTCTTCTTCACGAGCTGGCGCACATCCGCCGTCGCGACCTCGTGGGTCACACGGTCGGCCGGTTCGCCTGCGCGCTGTACTGGTTCCACCCGCTCGTGTGGACGGCGGCCAAGCGGCTGCGGTCCGAGAGCGAGCGCGCGTGCGATGACCTGGCGCTCACCTGCGGTGCTCGCGCGAGCGACTACGCCGAGCATCTGCTCGATATCGTGACGGGCGTTCGGCATCACGCGACGCCGGCGGTCGCCCTGGCCATGGCGCGGCGGAAGGAGTTCGAGGGGCGCATGCTCGCGATCCTCGATCCGGAGCTGCGTCGCGGTGCGCCGAGTCGGAAGCAGACGGTCGGGCTGGTAGGCGGACTGGCGGTGCTGTCGCTGGTCGTTGGCGCGGCGGTACCGGTGGCTCGCGCCGCTGACGTGTCGGTCATCCGCAACCTCGTCGCGCGGTGCGACGGCCGCGGCGACCGACACGCCCAGCTTCCTCGATGAGGAGATGTCGCAGTCGGTTCGCACGGTGGAGCGCAAGGAAACTCGCGACAGCAGACGTCGCGCGCGGATCGACTCGGTGCGCGTGCGCAACGATCTCGGGACGGCGATCGGCACGCGCAGTCGGTACGCGCGGTGGGCACCATCGTGAGCAAGACGGTGGCAAGTCGGTCGGCCAGATCGCTCGAGCACGGTCGAGGCGGTGGTGCCGCCGCGATCACCGCAACGGTTTCGTCGATCGAAGCGCTGACGGCCGCGATCAAGTCGCCGAACGCGAAGCAGGGTCGTTCGGACGATCGCCCGGCGCTGCTCGCGAACGTGCTGAAGTCGGACACGAGTGCGGCGCTGCGCCGCGTGGCGGCGTGGGGACTCGCGCAGTTCGCGGACAACGAAGTAGCCGCCGACGCGCTGGCGGGTGCGTTCGCCGCGACACGGACGCGTCGGTGCGCGAGATGGCCGCCTGGGCACTCGCCGACGCGCACACGAGCTCGACGGTGATCGACGCGTTGTCGACCGCGCTGCGTCGCGACGCGAGCTCGAAGGTTCGTGCGTCCGCGGCGTGGGCGTTCGGCAACATCGGCGACCGACGATGCGGTCGAAGCACTGCGGCGGCGTTGAGCGACTCGAGCCGAGGTGTGCGGCTCCGCGCGGTGTGGGCGATCGGCAGCATTCCGAGCCGAAGACAGGCGCCGAAGGCGGTGCTCGCGCTGCTCTCGGACAAGGACGCCGAGGTGCGCCAGCTCGCGGCGTGGGCGCTGTTCAACATTCAGGATCCCGACGCGGTGCCGGCGCTCGACGACGGCAATGCGTCGGAGACGGATCGCGACACGCAGCGGGCGCTGATCCGCGCGCTGGCGTCGACTGGCGAGAAGTCGGTGGACGCGATCAAGCGCGCTGATCGACTCGAAGGATCCGGAGGTGCGGGAGGCGGCGATTCGCGCGCTCGCCGGCGGCGGCAGCAGCGGCCCGTGGCCGTGGCCGTGGCCGGAGCCGCGTCCGTATCCCTGACAGCCCGACGCGCAGTTCGGTGACGGGCGCTGCCTAACGAATGATGTCCGGCGCGCCCGTTTCCTTTCACCAGAAGTGCTGAATTTTCAACAGGATGGCGCATCGTCGCGCCCTGGATCGACGGCTCTGGCCGACCTTCGGAGGAACCATGTATCGCACAGTCGGAATCATTCTCGCCGGTGTGTTCATCACGTTCACGGCGGAGACGCCGCGGAGTCGATCGGCGATCATCGACGGCTTCGGCGGCCGCGTCATTCGGGTCGGCGCTCGCAGACGCGCCGGCGGGTCGAGCGGACCGGCAGCAGCACAGGATGTCGCAGCGGTGCTCGGTGCCGCGCGCGGTGTGCCGCCGCTGATCTGCGCGTTCGCGGCACAGGCAGTGTGGGGTGGCGGGTGGGGTGGATACGACGCGCCCTCGTCGCCGGTCGCGTCGGAGATCGCCGACCGCATTCAGAGACATGGCGCGCGAGAAGTTCGGCGCGAGCGACGTCCGGCTGCTGATGGACAGTCTGTCGAGCACCGATCCGTGCGTGCGCGAGCTGTCCGTGCGATTGATCGGCCGTCAGCGCGATGAGAGCGTGGTGTCTGGTCTCGTCGAGCGCCTCGGTTCCCGGACGCCGGAGCTCCGCGAGGTTGCCGCGCTCGGACTCGGCTTCATCGGAGCCGAAGAGTGCCGTCGATCCGCTCGTGCGTGCGCTGCGCGATGCGACGCCGGGCGTGCGCGCGAATTCGGCGTGGGCGCTCGGGCGCATCGAGGATGGTCGCGCGCTGCGGCCGCTCGTGGATCTCTTCCGCGACGAGTCGGCGCAGGTGCGTGAGGCAGCGACCATCGCGGTCGGTCGCATGGATTCGTCGAGCGCGGTCGAGGCGCTGATCCGCGTGGTGCGCGAGGACGCGAGCGCGCAGGTGCGTCGCTCTGCCGCATGGGCGCTCGGTCAGCTCGAGGCGCGGAGCGCGGTGGACGTGTTGATCGCGGTGCTGCGCCAGGACGCGGACGAGCGCGTGCGTGAGATGGCGGCGTGGGCGCTGGGCAGTCTGGACACGAAGGCGGCGGCGCCGGGCCTCATCGGCGCGCTCCGGCGTGACTCGAGCGACGCGGTGCGCGAGACGGCGGCGTGGGCGTTAGGCAACGTGGAAGATCGCACGGCAGCCGACATTCTCGGCGATGCCGTTCGCAGCGACAAGAGCGCGCGCGTACGTGGCACGGCGGCGTGGGCGTTAGGCCAGCTCGATACGAAGGTGGCTCCGCGAGGCCTGATCGAGGGGCTCAGCGATCAGGAGGACGACGTGCGCACTCAAGGCGGCGTGGGCGCTTGGCCAGATCGGAGACTCGAGCGCGGTGACCGGCGATTCAGAACGCGCTCCAAGCCGAGAAGAGTGAGCGGGCGCGGAAGGCGGAGATCCGCGCGCTGCTCGCGTCGGGCGGCCGGTCGGAGGCGATGCTGACGGAGCTGCTCAAGTCGACGGATCCGACGGTGCGTGAGTCGGCGGTTCGCGGGCTGGTGGGCAATCACTCGTTCAATCCGTGGCCGTGGCCATGGCCGAGGCCGCGTCCGTATCCGTAGACGGAGCTGCCGGAGGACAGGAAGGGGAGCCGGAAGGCGGGAATCGGCGGAGCGGCGGAGCGCGGAGAACGTCGATCGCGGTCAGCCGTCTCCGCGGCTTCCAGCCTTCCTCGGCGTCCGCCTTCCTCGCGTTCCGCCTTCCGCTATGCCGGCGCTGCTCATGGTATGATCCGCAGGGTCGGCGCGTGTTGCTCATGCGCTCCGACCCCACGTTCACGCCATACTCGAGTTACGCCATGTCTCTGCGGTCCATGCGGACACCGTTCCGCCTCGTGTTCGCCGCGTGTGTCGCGGCCCTCGTTACAAGTTCGGCTGTCGACGCGCAGGCGCCGACTGTTCGGGCGCCGAGGTTCGAGGTGACCGTCGATCCGGCAACGCGCTCGACGCCACTCACGGGGCGGCTCGTGGTCGTCGTGTCGAAGGTCGCGCAGCCCGAGCCGCGGATGCTCATCGCGCCGCAGGGCGCCGGCGCTGTTCGCGATCGACCTCGAACAGCTGCGTGCCGGGCAGCCGGCGATCGTCGACACGAAGTCGCTCGGATATCCGGTGCCGCTCGCGTCGCTGCCGGCGGGCGACTACTACGCGCAGGCCATCGTGAACACGTACGAGGCCGTGAAGCGCGCGGACGGCAAGACGATCTGGGTGCACTTCAACGACGGCACGCAGGAGGTCATGCAGATCGCCGCCGGCAACGTGTACAGCGACGTGCAGAAGATCCACGTCGGCAACGGCGGCACCGTGAGGCTCCGCATCAACAAGACCATCCCGCCGAACCCGCGCCCGCAGGACACGGAGTGGGTCAAGCACGCGCGCATTCAGAGCCAGAAGCTGACGGCGTTCTGGGGACGCCCGGTGTACGTGTACGCGACGGTGCTCCTGCCGAAGGGGTACAACGAGCACCCTAACGTGAAGTATCCGACCGTCTACACGTTCGGGCACAACGTGCCGTTCAGCTTCAACCCGGACTCGACGCGCACTCGCGGGCTCGGCCAGATCAATCCGGTGACTGGGACCGAAACGGGCTACGACTTCTACAAGTCGTGGATCGCGGACGGCTTCCCGCGCTTCATCGCCGTGAGCTTCGAGCAGGCGACGCCGTGGTTCCTCGATTCCTACTCCGTGAACTCGGCGCAGAACGGACCGTACGGCGACGCGATGGAGGAGGAGATCATCCCGGCGCTCGAGAAGCAGTTCCGGATGATCGGCAAGCCGTACGCGCGGCTCGCGGAGGGTGCGTCGACGGGTGGCTGGCAGACGCTCGCGCTGCAGCTCAAGCATCCCGACTTCTTCGGCGGCGCGTGGGTGCTGCAGCCGGACCCGATCGATTTCCGGCGCTACCAGCTCGTGGACATCTACGCGGACACGAATGCGTTCCTCGTGCCGAACACGCAGTTCACGACGACCGAGCGTCCGTTCAAGCGCACGCCGGAGGGACAGGTACAGTGGACGCTGCGCCAGCTCAGCCTGTTCGAGGAGGTGCTCGGCACTCGCGGCCGGTCGAACTACCAGCTCGAGGGGTGGGAGGCGATCTACGGACCGCTCGGACGCGGACGGCTATCCGAAGCCGCTCTGGAACAAGCTCACGGGGACGATCGACAAGAGCGTCGCGAACTACATGCGCGACAACGGCTACGACCTGCGCGACTACGCGCAGAAGAACTGGGCCACGTTAGGCCCGAAGGTCGCGGGCAAGCTGCACTTCTTCGCCGGCGACATGGACGACTTCTACCTGAACCTCGCGGTCTACCGGTTCGAGGAGTTCCTCAAGAGCACGCCGGAGCGGGAAGAACGTGCCGTTCACGTACAACCGACCGATGAAGGGTCACAGCTCACACGCGATGCCGTGGGCCGAGCTCGTTAGGCAGATGGGCGCGTACGTGAAGAAGAACACGCCGGCTGGAGATGACGCGAGCGCGTGGTGGTACTAGGGGTGCTGTCATCCCGAGCGAAGCGGCAGCGGCGAGGGATCTTCTGTGAAGTACTCGTGGCCAGGTCAGCCACAATGACGTTCGAGAAGATCCCTCGCGTGCCGCTCGGGATGACAATCGCTGCCGCTCGGGATGACACCTGCTGCCGCATGACGGTTCCCATGAGCTCGTCATAGCTGCCGCGGATTTGTACTCCGGACTCGACCCGCACGCCACTGATTGGCACGTCCATCGCGCCATCACCGCCTGAGCGTCCAACAGGAGGAGCGATGGCTAGTGGAGCAGCGGTTCAGGCAGGCGAGGCGACGTGGCGACTCGACCCGGCGCACTCGAGCGTCGAGTTCTCGGTCAAGCACATGATGATGACGACGGTGCGCGGCCGTTTCAAAACGGTGAACGCGAAGCTGACGGCGGACGAGTCGCACCCGGAAGGCTGCTGCGTCGAGGTCGAGATCGACGCCGCGAGTCTCGACACCGGCGTCGCGGACCGCGATGCGCACCTACGTGGGCCAGACTTCTTCGACGCGGAGAACCATCCGAAGATCACGTTCAAGAGCAGGCGGCTCGAGGGCAACTTCGGCGGCGAGGGCGACCGGTTCCGCGCGGTCGGCGATCTCACGATGCGCGATCAGACGATGGAGATCGTGCTCGACTGTGAGTTCCTGGGACGCGGAAAGGATCCGTGGGGGAACGAGCGCGCGGGATTCAGCGCCCACACCGACCTGGATCGGCGCGAATGGGGGCTTCGCTGGAATCAGGCGATCGAGACGGGCGGCGTGCTGGTCGCGAACCGCGTCCGCATCGACGTCGAAGTGCAGTTCGTGAAGGAGAACCAGTAGCAGCGATCAGCAGCGATCGTAGCGATACACGGCTGACGGGGCGCGACTCAGCGGTCGATGCGGACTCGCCCGCCCTGCACCTCGCAATGCGCGCTCAGCACCGAGCAGACGACGTTCACCACCTCCTGCACCGGGCGATCGGTGAAGCTGGCGGTGATCGTTTCGCGCGCGAGTGCGGAATCCGAGATCGTCACCGGCGTTCCGTACACGCGCTCGATCTCGCGCGCTGCCTCGCGCAACGGCGTCGCCTGAAACGCGAGAAATGTCCCGACCCACGTGGCGACCGCGACGGGTGCGGCGGCGCGGGTCGGACGCGTGACGGCGCCGTCGCGCACGCCGCTCTCCTCGCCGGCGGCGACTTCGATGCGCCCCTGCTGCGTGCTCAGCGCGACTTTGCCCTCGACGACGCGCAGGTCGAGACGATCGGCGTTCGTGACGAGCTCGAAGCGGGTGCCGAGTACGCGCGCGTCGCCAGCGCGAGTGTGAACGAGCAGTGGGTAGCGCGGCATCCGCTCCACGGCGAAGAACGCGCGGCCCTCGAGACTCACCTCGCGCCCGCGCCCCGCGTGCACGCGGAGCCGGCTCGACGGCGCGAGCCTAACGACGCTTCCCTCTCCCAGCTGAACGGTGGCGAGCTCCGTCGCGCCGGTGACGACCTCGGTGGCTCCCCAGCCCGGAATGGCATCGGCGTCGGTCGCGACACGCTCGCGAAGCGACACGACGGCGACGATGGCCGCGGCTGCCGCGATCGCCCACGGCGCGAATCGGGCGGCGACACCGCGACCGGCGAATCGGCGTCGCGCCGCGACCCGCGCGACGATCTCCGCGGCCGTGGGTTGTGCGACTGCGTGTCTCGATGTCGCCGAGCGCGCGACCAGCCTCGAGAAGTCGCAGTGTCGTGCGATACTGACGCTCGTTGTCGGCCGACGCGCGTCGCCACGCGTCGAGCTGCGTCCAACTCGGCCGCGCTCGCCTCGCCGCGTCGCGCGCGGTCGATCAGTTCGTCCATGGTGGTCATTCCGAGCGAGCGACGCCGGCTGTCATTCCGAGCGAGCGGAGCGAGTCGAGGAATCCGACCTGCCTCCGAGGGCTCTACCGGGAGACGGATCTCACTGCGGCCTGCGGCCTCCGCTCGGAATGACACCGATTCCTCGACTGCCTGCCTGAGCGTAGCGAAGGGCTCGGAATGACCAACCGCTCGGAATGACATTACTTCTCCGGCAGGCGCGACGTCACCTTGCCGGTCTCGTCGAGGAACTCGAGGCTCGGAGCACCTAACGAGTCGACCATCATGCGGATCCGCGTCTTGCCGTTCCGGTCCGAGAGGTTGACGAGCGCGGCCTTGCTCACGTCGCGTCCGACATAGACACGCTGCGCGACGAGAGGGACGCCGTTGCGCGGCGCGGCCCACTTCTGGATTGCCGCCGTGCGTGCCGGGCCCTCCGGTATCGCCTTCATGATCGAGTCACGCTCGGCCACGAGGTCGTAGATGTCGGTGTCAGCACGATCGGCGATGGTGAGGCCCATGTTGCGGCGACCATTCCGGTCGTTGTACTGCAGGTACAGCACCTGATCCTGATTGAACTGGTCGAACGAGAATCCGCTCTGCGAATGGTACGTGCCGTCCGCTTCGCGCTTGCCGTCGAACGTGAGGCCGCCGTTCTCGGTGCCTTCGTCGTTGAAGAAGATGATCCCCGGTCGCGTTCCACCCGCGTAGCCGAACGGCTTGCCCTTGTAGATGGGACCGATCGAGCGATCACGGTTCGAGATCACCATGCGCAGCTTGCCGTCCTTCTCGACGACGTTGATGCGCTCGACATCGATCTCGGTGAACTTCTGCTTCTGTGACGCCTGGCGGAACGCCGCCAGCGAGATGGTGCCGAGCAGCGCGGTGACTACGATCGCGTAGCCCTTGAGCAGCCGCAGCTCGCGGCGAATCTCGTTGTCCATGAACGTGCTCCGAGGTCGGATGTGAGCGGGTGTCCGCGAGCATCCACGTTGGTGCTCGCAGAGTCATACTATCGGCCGGCTATCGGCTGGTGGGATAGTGACGCACGGTACGACCGGCATCGTCGAGGAAGTCCAGCGCCGGCACGCCGGCCGAGTCAACCGTTAGGCGGATGCGCGGACGACCGGCGGGGTCGGCGAGCATGACCGTCGACGCGCGATCGGGCGTCTTGCCGACGAACACGCGCAGCGTGCTCTTGCCCGCCTGGCCAATGGGTGAATCACGTAGCTGCTGCAATCGGCGCGTCTTCTCCGGCCCATCGGGTAACGCCTGGAATGCCATGGCGCTGTCGGCGAACGGCTTGATTGGAATCTCCGAACGGTCCGCGAACGTGAGACCCGCGCGCGCGTGGCCGTCGACGTCGCTGTAGGTGAACGACACTGCCTCGTCCTGGTCGAACTGGTCGAACGTCAGGTGACCGTTCGCGCGGTAGCCCGTTGCGGTTTTCCGACCGGCGTAGACGAGCCCACCGTTCTCGTTGCCCTCGTCATTGAAGAAGATCAGGCCGGCCGAGCCGGACCCGGTGCCGCCGCGGAGCGGGTACGACTTGCCGCCGATGATGGGATCAGGGAGACGAGCGGCGTTGGAGATCGTCAGGCGGAGCTTGCCGTCCTTCTCGATGACGTTGATGCGCTCGACGTCTATTTCTGTGAAGCGATTTGCGCGGATCTGGCGAAAGGCGCCAATGGTGAGGACGCCGCGGCGAGTCCCGCCAGGACGAGTACCCGGCGTACCTGGCGCAGCTCTCGTTGAGTTTCGGGGTCGATCATGGGCGCTCGCCGCGAATGGTACGCATCCACGCGGATGCTCGTGGAGTCATACCATCCTCGTATGATTCCAGGCACCGGGGTCGGTGGGAACGACGATTGGGCGGATCTGTACTGCGGAACTACCGGATACGGCTTTGCGTTCAGGCATCATCGCGCCGGGGCCGGTGGGAACTACGATCGGGCGGATGAAACGGAAGAAGCCGGATACCGCTCGGCAGGTCGAGCTCCTCTCGCAACGAGCCGGGATTTCTTGGGAACGGCCGCTCGGGACGCAGGCGTCCCGAGCGGCCGTTCCTCATTCAGCTCAGAGTCCGGCGAGAGCCAGCGTCGATGCAAAGCCGTATCCGGCCGTTTTCCGTGTCATCCGCCAAATCGTCGTTCCCACCGAGCCCCGGCGCGATGATGCGTAGTCAGCGCGGAACTCGCCGGTCGCGATGCAGACGGCGCTCCAGCCACGAGCCATACGCCGACATCAGCGTGCTCGCGGTAAAATAGATCGCCCCAACGAAGACGTACGCCTCGGTGTGGAAGCCGAGCCACTCGGGGTCCTGGGCGGCGCACGCGCGCGGTGTTCAGCAGATCGAACAAGCCGATGATCACGACGAGGCTCGTGTCCTGAAAGAAGCCGACCGCGATCGACACGAACGACGGCACCACGACGCGCAGGGCCTGCGGAAGGATCACGAGCCGCTGCATGCGCCACGCGCTCAATCCCAGCGCGCGCGCGGCGTCGTACTGACCGCGCGGCACCACCTGCAGCCCCGACCGCACCGCCTCGGACAGATAGGCCGACGCGAACACGACGATCGCCCCCTGGGCGAGGAACAGCTTGTCGATCTCGATCCCCGCCGGCAACGCGAGTGGCACCACGAGTGCCGCGACATACAGCACCGCGATGAGAGGAACACCACGCACGGTCTCGACGAAGGTCGTCGCGAGCACGCGCGGCACGGCCAGAGTGGACCGACGACCCAGCGCCAGCAACACCGCGAGCGGGAAGCCTAACGACAAGCCAACCGCCGTGAGCATCACCGTGATCGGGAGTCCGCCCCAGAGACGGGTCGGTACGCGCTCGAGGCCTGCGCCGCCGTGCATGAGCCAGAACGCCGCGATCAAGCCCGACGACCCAGGCGCCGATGAGCCACCGTCGCCAGACACCACGGGAGGGCCGAGGCGACGATGAGTGCGACCAGCAGACGTCAGTGCGATGCTGGCTCGCCACCGCTCATTCGGCGGATACAATCCGAACACCACGAACGCGAGCTTGTGGCCGACGAACGCCCAGCATGCTCCGCTCGCCGCTCGGCAGTCTTCCGCCGAACCCGTCCACCGGGCGCCGATCAGGGCCCATCGACTGAGTGGAATGGCGACCGCGGCGACAACCAGTGCGACGACGGCGGTGAGCAGCGCGTCGGAGGGTGTCGCAACGCTCCGCCGCAGGAACGCGGCAACGCCGGTGGACGCTGGCGGGCGCGCAGCCGACGTACGTGTCATCGCGTCAGGCGGCCGGACGCAACAGCCGCCGGTTGTACGCGTTCATCGCCGCTGCCACCATGAGGCTCAGCGTCAGATAGACGACGATCATGATGAGCATCGTCTCGATGGCGTGCCCGGTCTGGTTCGCCGTCGTGTTCAGGATGCTCACGACGTCCGGAAAGCCGATCGCCACCGCGAGGCTCGAGTTTTTCGTCAGGCTCACGCAATTCGTCGCGATGAGAGGGACCATCGCGCGGAGCGCCTGTGGGACGACGACGAATCGCATCGTCTGCCCGCGCGAGAGCCCTAACGCGACCGCGGCGTCGCGCTGCCGAGCCGGAACGGCCAGCACGGCACCGCGAACGACCTCGGAGATGTGCGCGGCATGGTGCAGTACGAGCGCCCCGAGCAGCGCTGTCAGTTCCGGCGAGATCGTGATGCCGTCGACGAAGTTGAAGCCCTGCAGATGCGGACGTTCGAGCACGGGCACCGCGACGGCGATCGACCCAATCATCGCGAGCCCCAGGGCCCCGGCGAGAACCTTCCAGGCGACAGCGCGCCGAATGGGTCGCGCGCGACGCGCCGACCACGAGCACGGCCAGGAGTGCGACGCCTAACGTCAGCTGCACCGCGGACAACGACAGCGACGGCATCACCAGCCCACGGTCCGACACGAACACGCTCGGCAACGGCTCCAGCGCGCCTCGCGCCGGCGGCAGCGTGTGCATCGTCGCCGCGAGAAACAGGAGCAGCAGCAGCAACGGCACGTTCCGCACGAGCTCCACGATTCGCCCGCGCGACGCCGCGCACGGCGGGGTTGCGTCGCGAGCCGCAGAATCCCGAGTACGAAGCCGAGCGCGATCGCGAGGATCCAGCCGAGTACGGAGACGCGTGCCGTGTTCGCGAGCCCGACGAGGATCGCGCGCACGAACGTGTCGGCCGGCGAGTACGCGATCGGCGCGTCGCCGATCTCGAAGTTCGCCGGCTGTCTCAGGAAGCCGAAGCCGAGTGAGATGCCGTGCTGGTCGAGCGTGTTCGCGGTGTTGTGGCCGAGCCACCAGAGCGCGGCGGCGGCAACTCCCAGCGCGATTGCCTGACTGCGGCCTGCCGCCTCACAACCGAAGCCCTCTACCAATACGCTCGCGATTCCTCGACTCACGGCCTGCTCGAGCATCGATCGCTCGGAATGACACGGTCACCGGAACGGTGGGGCGTACATCAGGCCGCCGTCGGTCCACAATGCATTCAGGCCGCGCGTCATTCCGAGCGGCGTTTTCGGGCCGAGGCTGCGGTCGAAGATCTCGCCGTAGTTCCCGACTTTCTCGATGACGCGCGCGGTCCAGCGCGCGTCGAGACCGAAGCCGTCGGTGACGCCCGGCTCGAGGCCGAGAAATCGTTTGACTGGACGGGTCGGCGCTCGTCTCGAATGTGGCGACATTCGCCTGCGTGATCCCTATCTCCTCGGCCTGCACCGGAACGCGGAACACCCAGTTGATGAGCTCGAGCCACTGGTCGTCGCCGTAACGAACGACCGGCGCGATCGGCTCCTTGGACAGACGGTCCGGGAGGACGATGTAGTCGTTAGGATTTCGCAGCATCGTGCGCGTCGTCGCCAGGCCGGCGCCATCCTGGGTGATGACGTCGCAGCGCCCGCCAGCGAGCGCGGAGACGGCGCCGCGCAGATCCTCGATGACGACCGGCCGGAACTTGATGTTGTTGCGGCGCGCGAAGTCGGTGAGGTTGAGCTCCGTCGTCGTGCCCTGCTGCACGCAGACCGTCGCGCCGTCGAGCGCCGCGGCCTTGCTGACGTTCAGCGCCTTCGGGCACGAGGAACGCCTGGCCGTCGTAGAGGTAGACGGGCCCGAAGTGAAAGCCGCGCTGCATCGTGCGACTGATCGTGAGCGACGTGCCGTTCACGAGGAGATCGACCTCTCCCGATTGCAGGCCGGAGAACCGCTGCGACTGGGTGTATGGTACGAACTCGACCTTGGCGGGGTCGCCGAACACCGCGACAGCAACGGCGCGACAGAAGTCGACGTCGAATCCCTGCCACTGTCCTGCGTCGTTAGGCGTCGCGAAGCCGGCGGCCTGCGAGATGCCGCACCGCACCGAGCCTCGTGCGCGAACAGCCCGGAGCGTCGCGCCCGCGACTCCGGATTTCGCCGACGCTCCGTTCGTCGAGGCAGACGCCGCGCGATTGGTGTCCGCGGATGAGCCGGCGCTCGACGAGCATGCCGTCACCACCGTCGCGCACAGTAGCAGCAACGCGCGTACGCGAAGCCGACGCACGCTCACGGCGTCTCCGCGGAGACCAGCTGCAGCTGATCGAGCCCGTACGCCAGATCGGCGATGAGATCCGCGGGATCCTCGAGTCCAACATGAAGTCTGATGTACGGCCCACCCGCCGTCCACCGCGTGGCCGCGCGGTGCGGCGACGGATTCATCGGGATCGCGAGGCTCTCGAATCCGCCGAAGCTCGCCCCCATGCCGAACAGCCGCAGCGAATTCAGCATCGCGTCCACAGCCGCTTTCGGAACGGGATTCAGCACGACACCGAACAAGCCACTCGCCCCCGTGAAGTCCCGCTTCCAGAGCGCGTGCCCCGCATCGCTCGGCAACGCCGGATACACGACGCGTTTGACCTCAGGGCGTGTCATGAGCCACTCGGCCACCTGCAGCGTACTGCGCTCGTGGCGCTCGAGTCGAATGCCTAACGTCCGAAGGCCGCGAAGCGCGAGGAACGCGTCGTCGGGACTCACGCAGTAGCCCAGCTCGGCCACCATCGACCGGACGGTGTCGTAATACGGCTCGGTCGTCGCGATGGTGCCGAGCATGACGTCCGAATGTCCGCCGATGTACTTCGTGGCCGCGATGATCGACACGTCCACACCATGCCTGCATGCCGGCGAAGAAGTAGGGCGTCGCCCACGTGTTGTCCATGACCACGACCGCGCCCGCCGCGTGCGCCACTGCCGCAATCGCCGGAACGTCCTGCACCTCGAACGTGATCGAGCCCGGGGACTCGACGAACACAACGCGCGTCTCCGGACGCATCAACTCCGCGATGCCGCCTCCGACGCACGGGTCGTAGAACGTCGTCGTGATGCCGTAGCGCGGGAGGATCGCCTTGCAGAAATGCCGCGTCGGCGCGTAGGCCGAGTCGGTCATGAGCAGGTGGTCGCCGCTCTTGAGCAGCGCGAGCAGTGCTGTCGTCACCGCGGCGAGACCGGACGGCAGCAGCATCGCGCGATACGCGCCCTCGAGCGTCGCGATCGCCTCCTCGAGCGCGAACGTCGTTGGCGTACCGAGCTGGCCGTAGCGCACGACGTCGAAGCGGCGTGAGTGCTCGCGCGACGCCTCCCACTCCTCGACGGTGGGAAACAGGATCGTCGAGGCGCGATACACCGGCGGACTCACGGCGCCCTGCCGATCCTCCGGGAACCCGCCGACGTGCGTCAGCAGCGTGTCGCGACGGAATCGGCGATCGTCGTCAGGTGACGGTTTCTTCAATGAGATGTCTTCGCGGTGGTGTTCTGGGAGCCTTGCTGAACGATACGCTGGTGTTTCAGGCCCCACCGGTTGCTCGGTCGCCACGCGAGGCGCTCGGCCAGAAGCTCGCGCGCTTCGGCGAAGCGGCGTCCGCGAACCGCGGCGTCAATGAGCAGCTGGTCGAACACGTCGCGCTGGGCGTGACTCGCGCCTATCCGACGGACGCGGCGCCTCACGGGCATGAGCTCGTCGACGGCTTCGGCATAGGCGCCACGCCGATGCGCAACCACTGCACGCGCGAGCGGCAGCCCCACGTCCGCCATCACCTCGGCTTCGGTTCCCTGCCCGCTCGCCGCGAATCGCTCGCACGACGTCAGGAACTCTTCCACGACGGTACCGTTGCCGGCGGCCGCGAGAGCCATGAGATAGTGCAGGTCGACGAACACGAGCGCGTGGTCATCGACGTGCGACGCGGCACGGGCAGCCAGCTCGGTCCACCGCGCGCCGACGCTCACGTCCGCCTGCTCCAACCGCCAGAGCAACGACACGGCGTTGGCCATGTCGAGATACTCGTCGGTCGACTCGGCTCGCACTTCGCGGTCGTACAACGCGAGCACGCGATCGTGCTGCTCGAGCTCGAGGTGATACAGCCCTTCGTGCCACTTGAGGTGCAGCGCGAAGTTGCTGCACTCGTGCCACTCGTCAGCCAGGTCCGCGATCCAGGCGATGCCATCCTCGAGTCGCCCCTCCATCTCGGCCACGTGCGCGACGGCGTGTGCTGCCCAGATGTCGCCGCGGTCGAGCTCCACGGCGCGCCGGCCGGTTTCCTCCGCCTGACGATAGTCGCCGGATTCCTCGAGCGCATACGCGTGGCAGCCGAGTACGAAGCCGTAGCCCGGCTCGTTAGGGCTCCACGATGGCAGGACGCGGGCGACGCGCTCTCGCATCCCGTTGCTTTCGCCGAGGTACGACAGCACGAACTGGGAGACCTTGAGGGCGACGAGGTCGCGCGGAAACTCGTCGAGTAGCGTGTCCCACACGCCGGCAGCGCCGCGCATGTCGCCGCGCGACCAGGCGTCGAGCGCGGTGCAGTGCAGCTGCTCTCGCCGGGCGATCACGTTGCGTGCGCGCTTGCGCCCGGGTGAGTGCCTGACGAGCGCGCGGCATCGCGTCGCGTTTGCTCGACAGCATGGCGAGGTAGCCGTCGACGCAGTGGGCGAGCACGCACGTCGGGTCGTGGGCAAGGACGGCGGAGAGGCGATCGCGCGTGTCGCGTCGTGCGCGCGCATAGCCCGTGACGGTGTGGTCGAGCAGCCGCACCGTCTCCTGACTCGCGGCCTGCACCAGCTCGCCGTTCATGTCACGCATGTCACGAAGGCTCGACACGGTCACCCTCGGCACTCGCTCACACGACCCAATAGCGCACGATCGGATCGCCCGTATTCACGACTTTGTGCGCCCACACCAGTCCAGCGATTCCGGCCCCACTCGATCGAACGGTTTCGACGACTTCACCGAACACGTTGCACACCTCCGCGACTTCCTGGCCGGCCACGAGCTCATCACCAATGCGAACACGCAGCCGCAGCAGGCCAGCCCGCGTCGCGCGGACGACCTTCCGCTCGAGTCCCGACACTCGCGGGCCCGGGGCGGTAGGCGCGCCGTCGATCATGCGAAGATAGCGCATGACGTTCGTGACGCCATCGACGTGCACCTTCACGTCTGCGTCTTCCAGCGTGCCGTTGCCACCCGACTCGGCGAAGATCGAGACGACGCCGCGCCGCGTGGCCGCGTAGGCGATGCCGTCGGAGAATGGCGGGACCTTCCCGTCTGGCGTCGCGAGCGAAATCAGCCTCGGGGAATAGAGTCGCGCCAGTGCTTCGCCCTGCTCGTCGAGCTCGTGGTTGCCGGTCAGTGCGTAGCCGGCGAATGGCATCAACATCTCACCAAGATCGCCAGCGTGAAGATCGATGTGATAGCCGGCGCGACCGATGATCTCATCGAGCAGCACGCACGCGAGCCGTCTCCGAGATGGAGCCGTCAGCGCGTCCGGGCGCGACCTTGTTCAGATTGAGACCGTCGAGCGGCGATACGAAGCCGGTGCGACTGTCGAACATCCGGAGGTTCACGACCGGCACGGCGATGACGGCGCCACGCAGTGTCTCGGGCCGCAGCGATTGTACGATGCGCAGGACGGCGTCGATCGGCGCGTACTCGGTGGCGTGCACGCCGGCGGTGAGACACAGGATCGGGCCGTCGTCGATGCCGTTCGCGATGACGAGCGGCAGTTGAATGGGACCCGACGCCGTCTCACCGATGGTGATGAAGCCCTGCGCTCGTTGTCCACGCTCCGCGACGACGCCGCGGATTCCGAGCACGTCTTTCATGCGACCGTCGCCGGAGTGCGCGTGTCGGTCATCGCGCGATACGCGGCCGCGAGGCGTCGGATGCCGTCGTCGACCTCGTCCGTGGTCGCGTGGCTGTAGGCGACGCGGAGGTGATTCTTCGGATGCGGCGCATCGGGGCTCGCGAAGAACTTGCTGCCCGCGAGCACCGTCACGCCGCCCTCGCTGGCGGAGCGAGCGAGGCGGTCGCAGTCGACGTCGTCGGGGAATGTGAGCCACACGTAGTAGCCGCCCTGCGGAATCTCGAACATCGCGTCAGGCAGCTCGCGCCGCAGTGCGGCGACCATCGCATCGCGATTCTGGCGATACGTCGTCTGTACGCGCTCGATGTGCTCCGGCAGTCGACCGCCGCCGAGGAACTCGGCGATGATGCGTTGCGTGAGCGGACAGGAACCGCCGTCGGATTTGAGCTGGATCATGCGCGCGATCATGTCGGTCGACGCTACCGCCCAACCCACGCGAAGCCCGGGTGCCATGAGCTTGGAGAACGTGCCGACGTAGACGACCGTGTCGTCGGTATCGAGCGCTTTCAGTGACGGGAGACTCTCCCCCTCGAATCGTACCCGGCGATACGGGCTGTCCTCGACGATCGTGATGCCGCGCTCGGACGCGAGCTGGATCAGCGCCTTGCGACGCTCCAGCGTCATGGTGACGCCGGTGGGGTTGTGAAAATCGGGGACGTTGTAGATGAACTTCGGCGGCGCGAGTCCGTCTCGCTGACGGAGCGCGAGCAGACGCGTGAGCTCGGCCACGTCGAGACCATCGCGATCCTGGCCGACCTCGATGAACCGCGCGCCGTAGCTGCGGAAGATCGGGATCGCGGTGAAGTACGTCGGCGTCGTGACGACGATCGCATCGCCTTCATCGAGGAGCACGCGGCAGACGAGATCGATGGCGTGCTTGGCGCCGTTGGTGACGAGCACGTTCTCGCGCGTCGCGGTGATGCCGTCGGCGGCCATCTGCTCGACGATGCGCGCGCGGAGGTCGGCGAGTCCGGGTCGCGGCGCGTACTGCAGCGTCTCGGCCCGAAATACCGTGAGCGCCCGCTCGGCTTCCGCGGTGAGGTCCGGAAGCACGGCGTTGGACGCGTGACCCGAGTCGAACGCGAGATTCGCGGCTGGCGCGCTGACAGGAAGCGAGGCGGCGAGCGACGCAGCGCGGCGCGAAAGGGAGTTGGGTAGCAAATGACGCGAGCCTCCGATATGAAGCCGATTCTCCGGACGAAACGACGTGAACTACTCGACAGGATTGACAGGATTGGCAGGATTGAACAGCGGCTGTGGCCGTTGCGGGTGACCTCGCTCCTGCCAAGCGCAACGACTATTCAGGCGCCGGTTTCAAAGGGCTTGTTTCGCTAGGCGCCGAGTGCCGTTGCTGTTCCAATCCTGTGAATCCTGCCAATCCTGTCATGCCGTTTCGCTGTTTTTGCCGTTTCATGCATCATCCTGTCCTGACCAGCCCGAGTTGTGCGACGCTCTGCAGCAGCGCGAGCACCGCCTCGGGCCTAACGACGCCGTAGTAATAGTCACCGCCCTCGCGCGCTGTGGCAGCAACGAGACGGTAGATGTCGAGCCCAGTTCGGGTACCGTCGATGGCTTGCAGCACCTCGCGTCCGATGTAGCCGTTCAGCGAGCTGCCCCAATCGATGCGGTCGTACTGGTCGAGCCACTCGCGCGGTGTCGCAACGCGCTTTGGACGCATGGCCGCCAGCGACGCCTCGGCCGCGCTTAGCGCCGGGCGGGCTGGAACAGCGCCACCCCCGCGTGTCCAGGCCGCATTCACGTCGCGGATCGCCTGCGCCTCACGCCTGTCCAGCTCCGCCAGCAGCGTCGGGACGTTAGGCGCGACCGCGGGCGCGATCTGACCCAGCGAGCGAATCGCGCGGCGCTCTCGGTCGGCGCCGTACCGAACCTGATCGATGGCGGCAGCGTACGCCGTCGGTCGGTCGCCCGGTGTATCGAGCAGTTGCAGCGCAACACGCACGCTTCCGCCGAGCCGTTCCTGTCCCCGCCCCACGACCTCCGCCGCGAGCGGCCCGAACGCACGCGCGTCCGCGGACGCCACGGTGTACGCGATGAGCGCCGCCGTCAGGGCGTTGCGGCCCAACTGCGTGCGATCGATCTGGAACAGATCGTCGAGGTTGGAATGGATGTACGGGTCAGGATTGTTCGTGAACGTGATGGCTGGAACACCCGCGTCCAGAAACGACTGGTGGTCCGAATCTCCGAAGTACCAGACCGCCTGCGCATTGAATCGCTGGCGACTGCCGTTGTGCGCGAGGTGCGGCTTCGGGTAGAGACCGTAGCCGTTGCGGTATTGCGTGATGTTCGAGCTGTTCGCCGCCACCATGTAGTCGACCGCCGCTTCCATCACGTCGTTCATGAAGTGAAAGCGCGATGACGGGAGCCGAGTGACATCCTGCGTGCGCATCACGCCAATGGCCTGATCGGCGCCCACCATGTCCTGGTTGACATTGACCCAGATGCTGTCGAGCACGCGCGGGTTCGCGGCGAAGTACTGCCGCTCGGCGTCGTTCTCGGTCGTCCACCAGAAGCGGATGTTGCGTTTCGGGCGCGGCAGCGTGCCGTCGGCGATGAGCTTCGCGAGCGCGCGGCCGATCTCGAGCATGCTCGCGCACCCGCTGGCATCGTCGTTGGCGGAGTGCTGCTCTTCCTGCAAGTGGGAGCTCAGGACGACGTCCTGCCCCGATGTCGGATCGGTGCCGGGGATGAACGCCTCGACGAGCGGCATCCAGGGCTGCGCGTGCTCGCGAGAGCCGAGCTCCGAGCGCACCGTGGCGTGCACGCGGACGGGCGTGGCGGACGATGCCAGTTTGTTGCGGAGCGCGACGCCTTCGCGAAGCGACAGGATGAACGCGAACGTCGGATCCTTGTCGTTGATGCGACGCGTGGACAGCGTGAGCCACGGAATCTGATCCGGCTGGTCGACGCCGAAGCTCAGGAAGCCGCGCGACGGCGTGTACGGATCGGGGTACCAGACCACGCCTAACGCTCCACGCCGCTGGACGGCCTCGGCCATCACGCCGTTCAGGTCGCCCGTCGTGAGCACGACCTTGCCGGCGACGTTCTTCGCTCGATACACACTGTCGCCGCCGGCACCGATGTCGATCAGGTCGGCCGTGACGTCCGCCGGCCGACTGCGGTCAGCGAGATGGATCCGGTTCTGGATGGCGCTCGCGATCCGTTCCGGCTGCGGACCAACGATCCACAGGTCGGAGTTGCCGGGGTTCCAGGTCTGCCGCTGCGACGGGAGCTCGATGTAGCGAACCTTGGCCAGTCCGAACTCCTTGGCCATGCGCTCCACATAACGCGCGGCGACGCCTAGCGTGTCCGAGCCTTGCGGGCGATGGAAGCCGCTCAGCACCCGGACGTGGTCGTACGCGGCGTCGCCGGAGATCTCGCCACTCAACATGGCGACCGCCGTCGAGTCCAGCAGCGGATAGCGCTGCGCGATCGCGGGTGTCGCCCACGCGGCGAACGTCACCACGACCGCGCCGACGCCGGCAACGCCGATCCGCACCGGCCTAACGCCCCTGCGGGAGACGGCTGGTGACGTGACCGGAGTCGTCGAGGAACTCCAGCTGTGGCGAGCCGAGTGAGTCGACGCGCAGCACGAGCCGCGGCCGGCCCATCGGATCATACAGCCGAAGCGCCGATGCCTTGGCGCGATCGCGACCGATGAACACGCGCGGAGCGGCCATCACGACGCCATCACGAATCGGCTGCTGAAATCGGCGCAGCGCTTCGGTCTTCGTCGGACTGTCAGGCAGCTTGTTGATCGAGTCCATCTCGTTGACGAAGTCGATGATCGGCTTGTCCGTGCGATCACTGAACGTGAGCCCCGCCTGACGATTCCCGTTCTCGTCGGAGTAGTTCAGAACGACGATCTGATCCTGATCGAACTGGTCGAACGACATGTGCGTGCTCGCGCGGTACTTCCCGTCGGGGCCGCGCTTGCCGGTGAGCGTCAGGCCGCCGTTCTCGGTGCCTTCGTCGTTGAAGAAGATGATCCCGGGCCGCGAGCCGCCCTTGTAGCCGAACGGCTTGCCTTTGTAGATCGGGCCGATGGAGCGCGGCCGGTTCGAAATGACCAGGCGCAGCTTGCCGTCGGGCTCCACGATGTTGATCCGCTCGACGTCGATCTCGCCGAACTTCTGCTTCTGTGGCTGCCGCACGAATGCGGTGATGGCCATGAGCACGATCAGCGTCGTGGAACCGATCGCGTACCGCTTGAGGAAGCGGATGTCTTTATCTCGAGTGTCCATGTTTTTCCTGGTGGCTGTCATCCCGAGCGTCAGCGAGGGACCTTATGTGAAGTACTCGTGGCCCGGCCAGCTACGATGCCCTCACAGAAGGTCCCTCGTCGCTGGCGCTCCTCGGGATGACAACTCCTAGAAGTTCGGGTTGTTCGCCTTTTCCGAGAACGGCACCGGCAGACACGCCACCGGCAGGAAGTTGCCGTACTCGGGCTTGTAGAACGGGGTCCCCGCCGCCGGAACGAGTGCCGCCGCGGTCGGGTTGCGGAGGACGTCGCCGTAGTGCTTCCCCTCGAGCCAGAAGTCGCGCGCGCGCTGCTGCATCAGTTCCGCGAGCACCGCCGCCGTCGTCGTTCCCGCAAATGGTGGCTGACTCCCCGCGGTACGACGTTCGGCAATCAGGGTGAGCGCGGGCGCCGTGTTACCGTTGATCTTGAGCTGTGCCTCGGCGGCGATGTAGCGCGCCTCGAGTCCCGACGCGATGCGGATCGGAGCCGCGAAGCTCGGAAATTTCGTCTGCCGGTAGAGTCGGTTGCGGCCGTCCTGCGCGTTGATGCCTGCGTCGACCCATGGCACGCGTGGGTCGGCCAGCAGGCGGAACGGATCGGCGACGATCTGTGTCGTCCCCGACGACGAGATGAACACGCCGTTGCTGAGCCGACCACGCGCCTGTGGGTCGTCGACCTGCACCGTCGTCGCGACGAACGCCGCGGGAACCAGGTTGGCCGCCGTGAGCGCGTTCGCGTTGTCACCTTTCTGGAGATACGCGCGTGCGAGACCGACGCGCGCGATGTTCACGATCTTGGTCGCCTCGGCGCTGGTGATCCCGCCGGCGATCGTCGCGGCCAGCTGCAGCCTAACGATGGCGGAGTCGAGCATCTGCGCCGGCGTGAGGGCCGGGCCAACGTGCAGCACGCCCTGGCAGAAGATCTCCGCGAGCGCCTCGACGGCGAGGCCGGACCAGAGTGACGAGCGCGCCGCCGCGATGTCGGTGTTGAACGTCGGCGTGCCCTTGAGCACGGTGACGACCTGGTCGTTCGTCCCGATCGCCGTCTGCATGGGCGCCCAGAACGATCCACTCAGGTCGACGTTCGTGTCGACGATCACGTGACGCGCGATGTCGTTCGTCTCGTTTCGAACGGCGCCGCTCCACGTCTCGTTGGAGTAGTTCGCCGTGTTGTTGATGAACGCGCCGTACGCGACGTAGAAGTTCTGTTGCCCGGAGAGCGAGAAGACGCGAGCGTCGGCGACCGGATCGATGGTCGAGGCCTGCACGACCGTCGGGTCTTTCACGTCGGTGCTGCAGCCGGCGAACGCCACCGAGGCGACCCCCGCGACCGCAACCCGGCGCATCGAGCGATGTATGGTGCGCATGATCGTGACCTCAGAACTGGAGGTTGAGCCTGAAGATGAAGCGCCGGTTGGGCGGAGTCGTGAACACATCGGCCGTGAAGAGCTGATTGACGCCGGAGTTCGTCGTGCCGAGTCCCAGCACGTCCGGGTCATCGCCTTCATAGTCGGACTTCCAGAGTCCGAGGTTGCGACCGCCGACCGTGATCGATCCACCAGACACGCGCGCGGCGCGGAGCACCGACTGCGGCAGCAGGTACGTCACACTGACTTCGCGCAAACGCAGGTGATCGGCCTTCTGCATGTAGGGATCTTTCACGTTCGCCACGCCCACTGTCGCGCCGGTCTTCTCGCTGACATAGGGCCCGAGACGGCGCAGGCGTTCCTCGGGCGAGTAGCCGCCCTTGTCGACCGGGTTCACGACCTCGAACGAGTTGAGCCGACTCCGGTCGCGGTTCTCCTGGTTCACGTTGTACGTGTAGTAGCCGGTCTTCGCCTCGAGCAGACCGTAGACGCGGAAGTTCTTGAACAGCGTGAACGTGTTCGACAGGCTCGCCTGGAACGTCGGCAACTGGTTGCCGATGAATTCGGCCGTGTCCGACACGACCGTCTTGCCGCCCGCGACGTCGACGCTGCGCACGCGGTTCGCCCAGAACGCGGCGACCTGCTGGCCTTCCGTGAACGCGCGGAAGTTGTTGATGAACGTGCCGACCGTGCCGAGCTCGAGAATCTCGTTATGCAGCGTGCTGCCGTTGAGCGACGCGTCCCACGCGACCGTGTTTCCGCGGAGTAGATTCGCGCGGACCAGGAACTCGAGGCCGGTGTTCTGCACCTCGCCGATGTTCGCGATGCTGCCGCCGAACCCCGACGACGGCGCCGTCGGAACGTTCACGATGAGATCAGTGCTCAACTTGTTGAAGTACGTGAGCTCGAGTCCGAAGCGGTCGCCGAAGAAGCCGGCGTCGAAGCCCGCCTCGAACTCCTTGCCGAGCTCCGGCTTGAGGTCCGCATTCCCCGGATCGCCGGGCGACACGCCGAGCTCCACCGCGCCGACTTCGTTCACGTACTTGTTAGGCACGTACGTCTGGTTCGCACCCGAGGCCGGCGACCGGCCGGTCGTCCCGTACGCGGCGCGCAGACGCATCGTCGGTACGATCGACGACAGCCCCTTCCAGAACGACTCCTCGGAGATGACGTACGAGGCGCCGAACTTCGGCAGGTAGAACGTACCGACGTCCGATCCGAACGCGGAGTTGCGATCGGCGCGCAGGCCGACCTGCAGGAAGAGGCGATCGTTGAAGCCGATCTGCTCCTGCGCGAACATGCCCATCGAGCGCGACTCGCCGTAGTTCTGGCCGACCGTGCTGACGGTCGCGTTCGTGACGAGCGAGGCCTCGTTCGAGATGAGCCCCTGCCCTGCTCCGCTCAGACGATCGTTCACGCGGACGATGTACTGGCTGCCGAACGACAGGTCTGACGAGATCTGTTTGTTCGCGCCAAACTCTGCGCGCATGTTGCCGAGGTAGTCGACGGTATAGAGGCGGTCGCTGTTGCGGATCGACGTGATCTGGTTGCCGTACGTGGGAATAGTCGGATACCAGCCGAAGCTGTTCTTCGGGAACAGCTCGAAGCCGTCCGTCTCCGTGAGGTCGGCGCCTAACGTGACGCGGTTCGTGAACCACGAGATCGGCGCGTAGCGTACCTGCACGGACGGCAGCGTTCGCAGCGCGTTGCGTGCGCGTGATGATCGACGACATGGATTCGAACGTCACGTTCCCGAGCAACGTTCCACCACCCAGCACTCCGCCAGCACCTTCGACGACCGTGCGTGGGCTGCCGAACGCGCTCTCGACGTAGTAGCCGTACGTATCCTGGTCGTTCCGCGGCAGGTCGTACGTGTTGCGCGTGAGCGCGAAGTTCAGATCGAACGTCAGCTTCGCGCTCGGCGTGAACGTGAAGCTCCCGCGCCCGGTGCGCTGCTTCATCGTGTTGTTGAGCGTCGAGCCCTGCTCGTTCGTGACGCCGGCTGACGCGAAGAAGCCGTAGTTGTCGCCGCCACCGCGCACGCTGTACTGGCCCGATCCCATCCACCCGTTCCGGAACGCGTTCATCCGCTCGGCCGGATTGTCCGAGACGATGTCGTTCACCGCCTTGCCGCGGCACAGCGGGTTCGTGCTGGTCGGCAGAATGAGCGCGGCGGTGCACGTCCCGTAGTTCGTCGGAACAGTGAAGTTCGGCGTGATCTGATCGTACTCGGCCGTGATGTCCTGGCTGAAGCTCCGGCTGCCGACGCGGCCCTTCTTCGTGATGATCTGAATGACGCCTGCGGATGCATCGGCGCCGTAGAGCGTCGCCGCCGCCGGTCCCTTCACGATCTCGATGCTCTCGATGTCGTTAGGGTTGATGTCGTTCAGTGTGCTCGGTGCCTGACCGCTCGTCGAGCTCCCCGATCCGCTGACGTTGAAGGGAGCGCGGAAGCCGCCGTCGACACGAACACCGTCGACGAACACGAGCGGCTGGTTCGACAGCGAGATGGATGCGGCGCCGCGGATGAGCACTCGTGTCGAGCTACCCGTCGTGCCAGAGCCGTCGGTTACCGAAACGCCCGGCACTCGCGCGCCGAGCAGCTGTGTCACGCTCGTGACCGGCGCCTCGCGCACGACTTCCGACGCGTCGATCGTCGCGACGACGGCGGCCTGCGCGCGTCGCTCCTGGTTGCCGGCCGTTCCGGTGACGACGACCTGCTCGAGCGGAATCGCCTGCGAGGACAATGTGGCGTCGACCGTCACGCGGCCCGGCGCGAGCGTGAAGCGGACGGTTGTCGGGCGGAAGCCAAGTCGGGTGACGCGAAGCGTGTCCGAACGGGCGACGAACCGATCGGGCGACACGAAGATGCGATAGACGCCGGCATCGTTCGTCGTCGCGGAGAGGCGGAGACTCGGGATCGACACGATGGCGGCGCCGATGGGCGTGCCGGCATCACTCGTGACCCTGCCGGTCACGGTCGCGGAATCGGCGACTGCCGGCAGCGTCGCCGGCATGACGATGCCCAGTGCGCCGGATGTCTCGGGCGGGGGCAACGGAGTGTCGGCCGCGGCGGGCGTCGCGTCGGCGTCGCGCGGCGTGGGCACGACGATCACCTGTCCGTCGGTCTCACGGAACGTGAACGGGACGGCGGCGAGGAGCTGCTGCAGCGCCTGCCCGATGGTGGCATCGTCGCACGTGCACCGAAGCGACCGCTCGTTGGGCAGCAGGCTCGGACTGTAGGCGAGTGGGACGCCGGAGCGTCGCTCCAATTCGCCGAGCGCGTCGGCGAGCGAGACGTCGCTGACGCGAAGTCTGGCGGGCCGGTCGAGGAGTGCCGCGGTTGTGGCACGCGTGCCGGCGACTGGAATGGTCTGGGCGGTGGCAGACCCGCCGGTGATCGGCGTGAGCAGCCCACCGGCCGCGACGGCGAGCGCCAGCAGCGGCGCGCGTCGTACGGGTCGTGGGCCGATGAACGGTGTCGTGCTCATGGCAGGCTCCTCGAGGGATCTCCGGTCACGCGGACCGCCTAACGTGTCTCGGCGGCATCGCACCGAACGCGGGGAACGGACGGCTCGTCCATATGTACGTACAAACGATGGGACATATGTACGGACATGTCAGCGGGGGGTCAAGACTCGGCCTGCCGGCCGAACGAGGCCTGAGGAAGGAGGCCACAGGAAGGACGGAGGTAAGAGCGGTGTCATCCCGAGCGGCAGCGAGGGACCTCCGGTGATGTTCCCGTAGCCGGCCGGGCCACGAGTAATTCACGGAAGATCCCTCGCTGCGCTCGGGACGACACCGCCCTCCGCCGTCCGCCCTCCGAAGGCCTCCTTCCTCAGGTCTTACGTACGTACCAAACTGGTGACGTACGTGAACCGATCCCCGGGATGGATCGCGTTCGAGAGCTCGATCAGCCGGCCCTGACGGTCGTAGTAGCGGCGAATCGCGCGGAGAGCCGGGCCGCCGTCGAGCGCGCGCAGGAGTTTCGCCTGGCGCTTGCCGAGTCGAACCGCCTGGATGCTCTGCTCGATGCGCGCGATGCGGATGCCGTACACCCGCTCCAGCATCGCCGAGATCGGGCCCGTGAGCGCCTCGAGGTTCTTCTCGAGATCCGGCAGGCGCATGTCGAGATACGCCGTCGTCATGCACACCGGGCGCGCATCACCGGGCGCCACGCGCAGGCTGTTCACGCGCAGCCACCGCGCACCTTCACGACACTCCAGCAACTCCGCCAGCGCCGAATCGGCGACGACCGGCTTCGTCTCGAGGATCGAGAGCCGCGTCTCCTCCGCGTACTGCAGCAGATCGCCGATGGAGTTCGTCGGCTGGAGATAGCTCGCCTTCGGCGTGCGCGCGACGACCTCGGTGCCGATACGGCGGCGGCGGGAGATGAGCCCCGCGTCGCGCAGCTGGCGAAGCGCCTCACGCACCGTGTGCCGGCTGATCGCGTACTGGTCGCACAGCTCCATCTCGGTGGGGAGGTACCCGCCCACCGGATACTTGCCGGACCCGATGCGCTTCGTCAGGTCGTCGGCGACCTGCTGGTAGCGCGGAGCGTTCGTCGTACGTGCCGGGCGTCGCGTCGCGGCGTCCTTGTCGTTATTGCCGCTCTTCCCATTTCTAGACGGCATGACCGACGTGGTGCAGGATCTTGGAGAGAAATTCCCGCGCGCGCGCCGTATGCGGTTCAGTGAAGAACGCGTCGGTTTCGCGATCCTCGACGATCCGCCCCCCGTCCATGAAAAGGATCCGATCCGCCACTCGGCGAGCGAAGGCCATTCTCGTGCGTCACCACCATCATCGTCATCCCCTCGTCGGCGAGACCGACCATCACGTCGAGCACTTCGTTGATCATCTCCGGGTCGAGGGCCGACGTCGGCTCATCGAACAACATCGCGACCGGGTCCATCGCCAGCGCGCGCGCGATCGCGACACGCTGCTGCTGCCCGCCTGACAACGCCGACGGATACTTTGCCGCCTGATCCGCGAGCCCAACGCGTTCCAGCAGACGCATTGATCGTTCGGTGGCCGCGTCGCGCGGGCGGCGCAGCACTTCAACCTGCGCCAGATCGAGATTCTCGATCACGGTGCGATGCGGAAAAAGCTCGAAGCTCTGAAACACCATGCCGATGCGCGCGCGCAGCTTGGCGAGATTCGTGTTAGGCGCGGTGACGACGATGCCATCGACCGTGATCGTGCCACTATCCACCCGCTCGAGCCCGTTCACACATCGGATCAACGTACTCTTGCCCGATCCCGACGGCCCACACACGACGACGACCGACCCCTTCGTCACGGATGTCGTGCATCCGTCGAGGGCGCGGAAGTGGCCGTACGACTTCGAGACATCACTAATCTCGATCATGGACCGGACGTGTGTGCCAGGGCGTGATGAACAGGCGACGAAACGGCGTGGCGAATCCGCCAGCCGAGCGCGCACCAGCATCGGGCGCACCGCATGGCGTGTCAAGACGACGCGCCAGGTGACTTCGCGAATGGTACATTGGCGCGGCCCCGTTCGTGTGCATTGGATTCAAAGAGGCCATAGGAAGGAGGCCTGAGGAAGGAGGCCTTCGGAGGGCGGACGGCGGAGAAAAGCGTGTCATCCCGAGCGGCAGCGATTGTCATCCCGAGCGCCAGCGATTGTCATCCCGAGCGATAGCGAGGGATCTCCTCGAACGTCATCGTAGCCAGTCCGGCCACGATGCCATCACACAAGGTCCCTCGTCGCTGCCGCTCCTCGGGATGACCACGGAATCAATCCGCCGGATCAGACGAATCCGTTCCCTTCGTCTGAGATGCTGTGTTGAAGCAGTCCTCTGCGTCCTCCGCGGTGAATTGTCGTTGGTGTTATCGTCGTCGCAATCCGCACGAGTATCCAGGAACCGTCGAAATCGCATGACACTCCTCCGCCGAAACACCACCGCGTCGATCATCATCGCACTGGCGATCGCGACGCCACTCGTCGCCCAGTCGCCGCAACCGGCGGAGCGCCGTATTCTCGTCCGCGCGGGGCGACTCATCGATGCCGCAAGCGACGGTGCGAAGACCGATCAGGGCATCCTCATCACGGGTGACCGCATAACGCGAGTCGGCCCGTACGCCGATGTCTCGACCGCCGCGGGCAACGCCGAACGAGTCGATCTCTCACGCTTTACCGTGCTGCCCGGATTCATCGACGCGCACACGCACGTCTTCCTCGACGGCGGCGAGTACGCGACGCAGTTGCTCAAGCAATCCATCCCGTTTCGCACCATCGAAGCGGTAACGGCCGCCCGCGCGGCGCTCGGCTACGGATTCACGACCATCCGTGACCTCGAGACCGAAGGTGCCATGTACGCCGATGTCGACGTGAAGACGGCGATCGAGCGCGGAATCATTCCGGGCCCGCGGATGCTCGTCGCCACGAGAGCGCTCGCGCCTACCGGCATGTACCCGCTCAGCGGCTATTCGTGGGAGCTCGACGTCCCGGCCGGCGCCCAGCTCGTGGACGGCGCGGATAACCTGCGCCGCGCGGTGCGCGAGCAGGTGAAGTTCGGTGCCGACTGGATCAAGGTGTACGCGGATCGCGATTCGTACGTCGGCGACGACGGCCGGCTGCACAGTTGGGCCAACTGGACGGATGACGAGTTCAAGGCGATCGTGGACGAAGCGCGTCGCCTCGGTCGCTCGGTCGCGGCGCACGCCACAGGCGTCGAAGGCATTGACGCCGCATTGCGCGCTGGGGTGCAGTCCATCGAACACGGTGACGGCCTAACGCCGGAGCTGATCGACCGGATGATGCGCCAGCGCGTCTACTGGTGTCCCACGATCTACGTCGGCGCTCGGCCTCAGACGGGTCGCCCACCACTGCGGGCGACGATGGCGGAGTTCAAGCGAAAGGCGTTCGGCGAAGCGGTGCGACGCGGGATGGGAGAGCTCATCGCGTTCGGCACGGACGCTGGCGGGTTCGCGTGGTCGGAGAACCCGGCGCAGGAATTCGCGTACTACGCGCGCTACGGCATGACGCCGATGCAGGCAATCCGGACGGCGACGACGAACGCCGCACGCCTCATCGGTCGCGACAAGGACGTCGGGACGGTCGCGGCTGGAAAGCTCGCGGATCTCGTGGCCGTAGAAGGGGACCCACTCACCGATCCAGCCGTTCTGACGAAAGTGAAATGGGTCATGAAAGGCGGCGTCAAACAGTAACGCTTGTAGCGGGTCGCTCGTGCTGGTCGCTGGTCGCTCAGCTCATCGCCGACAGCTTCTTCCGCAGTTCACCGAGCGCGTGACTCAACTGATTCGCGACGGTCTGCGGCGACGTGCCCATCACCGCGGCGATCTCCTTGTACGACAGCTCGTGCACCACGCGTAGCAGGAAGACCTCGCGACGCCGCGGCGGGAGTGTCGCGATCGCATCTTCCAGCACCGCGCGCAGCTCCGCGTCAGGCAGCTCCGGCGCGTCATGATGAGTCGGCAGCGCTTCGCCGGCGATGGATGCCGCGCGCTCCTCCGCCTGGAGATGCCGATGCTCCGAGATCGCGATGTTCCTCGCGAGGCGGAACAGCAAGCCGCCGACTGATCCTTCGACGCGCCACGTCCGTCTACGCTCCCACAAACGACAGAACGTTTCCTGCACCGCGTCTTCGGCTGCCTCCGGCGATCCCGTCATACGCGCGATGAACATCGTGAGCGGCGACCAGTATTTCGCCAGCAGCGCGTCGAGCGCAGACGAATCGTCGGCAGCGAGACGAGCGAGCAGAACTGCGTCGGTCGGCGGATCGTGCTCGGAGGGCAAGGCGCGGGAGAGGCGTCGCTACGGTCGGCGCAACAGCGTGCAGCGAAGAAGCGCAGGGCGAGTAACATGCACGGCTCGCCCTGCCGCGTGCAACGCATTGTCATCCGAGCGTCAGCGGGATCTCCGAGTCTTGGCAAGACTGGCCACGAGACGTCGGAGATCCTCGCTTCCTGGGATGCAGCCTCCTCCCTCAGGCCTCCTTCCTATGGCCTACTCACCGCCGACTCTGCGTCCGCTTGAGCCACTCGCGCCACGCCGTGTCGAGCCCCGCAACGTCATGCGGCAACGTCTTGCTCGACGCGAGCACGTCCGGGATCGATACGCCACGCGACAGCTCATCGGCGAGGCGCCCGACGAGCACCGGGTCTCGCTCATGGATGAACGTCAGCACCGATACCGACTGCGCGATGAACAGCGGTGAGACGCCGGCCCCACCGTCGCGACGATTCCGCGCGCGCGTGGCCTCCGCCTGACGGAGATCCACGTCGTCGAGATCGTACCGGTTGGCGCCAGCCCGCACGATCTCCACCGCGTTAGGCCGACTGGGCCATCCAACCGCGAACAGCGATGCGAGCGGCATGATGTTCCTGGAGTCCGCCTTGAGCTCCGCTATCGAGTGGTCGACCGCGCCGGTATTGCCGAGAATGCGGAGCGCGCCAGCTTCGATCCACGCCGGCATCGCGGGACGACTCACGGTCGCGCGCGAAGGTCCGCCCGGCTGGCTGTCCGGCCCTCGCGCCGCGTCCACCGCTCGGGCACGCAGCCACGTCTCGGCCGCCGTCGCCGAGAGCATCGGGCCAGCGAACAGGCGAATGCGGGCCGAGTCCTCCGCCGCCGACCGCTCCTTCTCGGGCTGCTTGCTCTTGCCGGGAGCCTCGGCGCCTCGGCGGCGCAGCACCACTGTCGCCAGCGGAACGCCACGGAAGGTCGTGGCAGTGTCGTTCGCCGTCGCGACGGAATCGAGTCGCACGGCGATCACGGGAGGTGCCTCACCGAACAGCGTGTTGTACCGCCAGGCGACGTCGTCCATCACCTCGCGATTCCACAGCGCCGCGCGCTGAGAGGCAAGCAGATAGTACGCGGCGCCGCGCAGCACGTACGTCGTGTCACTGCCGGTAACGAGCGTTTCGTTCGCAGGCGCAGGGTCGGGCGTGAACGGTTCCTCGTGCCACACGAAGCGCGAGCAGCTGACCACCCCTTGCGTCGCTGTCACGAGCGCCGCGATGCGGATCAAGTGTGTGATATTCATAATCGTTAGGCGGCTGTCATTCCGAGCGGAGCTTGTCATTCCGAGCGGAGCCGCGAAGCGGCGAAGTCGAGGAATCCTTGGCGTCCCGGTAGAGGGAGCCCTCTACCCTGCAAGCCAAGGATTCCTCGACTCGCTGTCGCCTCGCTCGGAATGACACTCCGCTCGGAATGACATCTACCATCCCGGTTGTAGGAGGAATCCCCAGACGCCACTGCGTCCGGGACGTTGGAACGGGTGCGCGTAGTACACCTGGAACACCGCGAAGCCGAACAGATTGATGCGCGACGCGATGCCGGTGCTCACCACGGGCGTGCGATCGCCTGACGTGGACGACAGGTCCCACACCGGTCCGCTCGCGTTCGTCCAGGCCACTCCGGCATCGACGAACGGCGCGATCTCGATCGGAGGCAACGGACTCGAGATCAGACCGAAGCCACTCGTGCCGAAGAGCGGAATGCGCAACTCCGCATTCGCCAACGCGAGCCTGCTCCCGACGAGGCGATCGAACTGCGCACACGAGCTGCCCGCCAACCCGCCCGTTCCATTCGTACAGTCGCTGTTGTTGTACGAGTCGTACGAGTACCCGCGAACGAGCGAGCCGTCGCCGACGTACAACGCCCCTATGCGGTCGGCCTCCGCGTCCCTGCCGTAGAGCCCGTAGTGCATGCCGCGCATGGCGAGCGTGAACGGCTTCATGAAGATGTATTTCCGGAAGTCGGCCAGCACGCTGGTGTAGTCCAGCGTCCCGACGGTCGGCGACACCTCCAGCCGATACCGCGATCCCGAGATCGGCGACGTGAACCCGAACGACGATGCGTCGCCGACGAGCGCGACCGACGCCGACGTTAGGCCCAGCCCGGTAGGAGCCGGCAGATCATTCAGGCCACTCGTGCGGCCGTTGAATCCCTGCGTCGCGGACTGGATGCTGTAGCCGTAGTGCGTGTAGCCTGTGGAGAACTCGATCCGACGCGTCTGCGACAGCGGGTACTGCGCGAGGACAGAGAGATTGTCGATCGCGACGTGCTCGAACACGTACTGCGCCCCGCTGTTCGTCAGGGCGCCGTAGCTGTAGACGTACGGCGTGCGCGATACATTCACTCCCCAATTCCAGCGACTCGCCGTGTTGAGGTACATCAACTGCCCACCGATGTCGCGCAATTGGCCGGACGCCTGAACGGCGACACCAATGCTCTGATTGCCGAGCATGTCGCTGAAGTACGCCGACGCGCCGCCAGAGAACTGCGTGCCGAGCACGCTGTTCGATCCCACACCTAACGACGGCTGGCCGATGGCGGCAAGCCGGAACGCCGTACGGTACGGCCGCTGCGCGATCGCCGAGTCGGACGGCAAACCACGGTCGCTATCCTGCAGGTACGCGCTCACCGTGCTCGGCGCGCCCGTCCGATCGGCCGGCAATATCGCCGCGGACGTCGGCGGACGTATCGGCCTTGGTGCTATCGCGCGAAGGGACGATCGTGTCCGCCGCGCTCCCATCCATCTCCGTCCGCGATCGGACGCTTCGTGTCCTTCGTCATCGGCTCGCCCTGAGCGCGCTCTGCCGGCAATGCCGAAATGTGGAAGCCGGCCTTGTCGAACACGGAGAACAGGAGGCGGCCATTCTCTCGGGCGACCGCAATCGCCGGCGACGTCGCCGTCACGCCGCTCACACCGGTCGCTGCGTGCGTGACACGGAACGTGGCGCCGGTTTCGATGACCTCGCGATAAATGTCGGTGAAGCCACCGAGGTCGGAGACGAAGTACAGCGACTTCCCGTCCGCCGAGTACTGTGGATTGATGTGCTTCGCGCCTGGCGTGCCTGGCAGCACGCGCACGTGCCCGCTCGCGACGTCGATGAGCGCGAGCTTGAGGCGCGAGTACCGCAGCCGCTGGAAATCACTGCCCGCGTTGGCGGAGTCCGATCCCTCTGCACCACGGTCGGTCACGAACGCGATGGTGCGTCCGTCCGGCGACCATGCAGGCTGCATGTCCGCGAATCGGTCGTTCGTGAGCTGGCGGATCGCGCCGGTCGCGATGTCGTACAGATAGAGATCGCTCAGCCCGCCCTTCATTCCCGAGAACGCGAGCCGACGTCCGTCGGGCGACCAGGCGACGGTCGACACGGCGCCGATGTCACGCGGCTTGAAGTGCTTCGTGATCCTGTGCGACTTGACGTCGACGATGTTGATCTCGTTGTCGCCGTCCGCGTACGTGATGAACGCGAGCTGCTTCGCGTCAGGCGACCAGCTCCCCGCCGAGTAGAGGAAGCTCAACGCGTCGAAGTGCGACATGACGCCCGGCGCCGCCAACTTCCCCCGCACCTTCCCCGTCACGGCGTCGGCGAGGTAGAGATCGATCCCGGTGAGACCGCGCGACGAGTAGTACGCGACGAGCCTCCCGTCGGGACTCACCGCTGGCGAGATGTTGTAGTCACCGTACTCACCAGAACCGACGATCACGCGATCGCCAGTCTCCATGGGCCGCGTACGCCCCTCCACGAACGGTGTGTACTGGGCGCGGATCGCTGAGCGCCACCGCGTCGACAGCGAATCGGACGACATGCCGAGCACGCTGCTGATGGCCTCATCGAAACCCACGGACAGCGACGCGCGGTACAAGCGCGGCACTGTCTCGTCGCCCCACGTACCACCGATGTACGCCCACAGCGCTTCGCCGTAGCGGTACGGGAAGTACTTGTTGCCGTTCGTCAGCTGCTTGATCGTCGGGAGGTCGTTGCGCAGCACGGCGTCACGCAACCACATGGCCGTGTGCGCATCCTCGCCACCTAACGAGAGATACTCGGCCATGCCTTCCACGAGCCAGAGCGGAAGGCGATCGAGCGACGCGCCGTTCGACTTCGACTCCACGATGTCGTACTGGAATACGTGCACCATCTCGTGACCGAGGACGTGGTCGCTCTCGGCATACGAGCCGGTAAGCGGCAGAACCATGCGGTCGAGCATGGACTCCGTGACGCCGCCGGTCCCCTCATCGAGCTGCTCCGAGATGACGTTCGTCTGCTGGAAATCGGGCTGATCGGCGTAGAGAACGATCGGCTTTCGCGCGCTCAGCGGGTGATTGAAGAGCGCGGACAGCCGCGTGTTCCACCGCTCGAGCATGCGAGCCGCATCCTCGGCGGCTGGCTTCTCGGAGGCGTAGTAGTGGATGTCGAAATGCGGTGTGCGCAGGACGTCGAACTTGAACTTCTCGTACTGCACCTTGTTGCGGCCGAAGTACTGAGCGTTTGCCGTCGAGGCGCAGCCGGCGAGGGCGATCGCGATCACCGCCGCGAGGAGGAGGAACCCGACGACGTTCGCGAGGAACGCGCCGCGTGACGCACGAGAGGTCGAGCGAGTAAAGGAGCGGAGAGGTGAGAAGGTGCGCATAACGGTATGGGTTGCCACGGATGTGATTGCTGGGTACTTCGAATTCCTGCGATTACTTCGTGCGAACGAGCGTGAGCTGCACGGACGACGGCAGCGTGCTCCACTGGATGGTCGCGGTCTTCCCGGCAGCGACGGTGAAGCGCAGGTAGGCTGCGCTCCCCCCACTGACCGTGACGGCGGATGGGGTGCTGGTGAGCGTCGTGGTTGCGAGCGGGTACGCGCCGTTGCTCTGCAGCGCGCCGAAGATCGAGCGCATGTTCCACGACGGCTGCTGGTAGCGGGCCTCGGTGGACGTGACGTCGTCGGCGAGCACGGAGGTGGCCCAGTCGCGTGCCAGCGTCGTTAGGCCCGCCCCGAACACCCGTGTGAGGTTCGCGACGCCCGTTGACGTCGAGTTGACGAGCTGGAACCAGGTGGTGCCGTCGTCGCTGCCCGTGTGATCCGCCGCGTAGCGGAGGAACGACCAGGTCGCGCCGCGCGTCGCGAGATCATCGTTGTCGGCGAACGCCGAGTTCGAAGACGGCGCACCGAGATACTCGCCGAGGCGCGCGAAGTTGGAGATCGCCTCGTTGTTGAAGGCGTCGATGTACGCGGCCGACGTGCGCAGCAGCGTCGCGTCGATGTTCGCGCGCGGCTTGAGCCCCGTCCTGGCGTAGAACAGCAGCTCCTCGGCGACGTGAGCCAGGCCTTCGTCGAGCCACGTTTCCTCGAAGTCCGTCGCCGCGGTGTTCACGTACATGCGACGCGACGCGTTGATGAGGTGCTGATACTCGTGGCCTAGCGTTCCGATCACGACGTTCGTCACGGCATCTTTCGCGAAGCGGTTCCCGTTCACGACGCCGGTCGGGTCGGGCACCATGAGGTAGAACATCTCGCCGCCGTTGCTCGACGCGCAGGCGTCGAAGCCGGCCGTCGAGGTCGCGGGAAACAGGTCGCGGGCGTAGAAGAATCCCGCGACGTAGGATGTACTGCGCGCCGGCGTCAGCTCGTTCACGGCGCGCGTGAAGAACAGCACGACGTGACCATTGCCGTCGATGTCGGTCGGAGTGCCGAACGCCTTCGTGTCGGTGGGATCGACGAGGGTATCGAACGTCGACGCGATGGACTGGTAGTCCGCGTCGGTGTAGCCGGACGCGGGGTTCGTCGTGTCGGCGACGACGATGGCCTTGCTGCTCACGGCAGCGATGCGTCCCGTGCGCATCATTGGCGAGTTGCACGCGGACTCGGCGTTCGCGTTCAACGTGACGAGCTGGCCAACAGTCGCCGTGCTCGGGATGACGCTGAGCGACAGGCCGGGCACGAGCCCCGACGCGGTCCGCTTCCGGGCAGTCATCCACGCCCTGGCGCCCGGGATGAGCGGCGCCAACTCGCGCGCTTCGGTCGCACGGAGCCTGGCGTCGAGGGCGCGAGTCAGCGCGAGCGAGGACAGCGCCGTCGTCGACGGCACCGACGTGCCCGCAAGCAGGTTGAACGAACCAACGGTCGGCGTTAGGCTCGCGACCGCGGTTGCTCCGACGCCGCTCGCCTGCATGGAAAGGACAGCGCTCGATTCGGTGAGCGACTGGTTGAACGGAACGAGCGCGAACTCGCCACCAGCGGTCCCGCCCGAGATGCACAGCGATGTGCCGCCGAGACCCGTCAGGACTTGCCCGAGCGTCAGCGCCGTCGAAGCGCTCGAGCAGTCCGTGCTCGCGATCTGCGTGGCCGTCGCAGTGGCGCGAGCGACGATCGCTGTACTCTGCACCGTTGCTGTCACTTCGACTGCGCCTGCCGCGCCGCCGAGCGTGAGTTGAGTGGACACGGTGCCGTTGGCGTCGGTGACCGCGGTCGTGGGCGACAGTGTTCCGGAGCCAGCCGTGATCGAGAAGGCGACCGTGACGCCCGACGACGGGCGCGTCTGCTGCGGTGGTGACCTCGAAGACGATCGGAGAGGTCAGGGTCGCGTTGAGCGCGCCGGTCTGACCGCTGCCACTCACCGCGGCGATCGCAGCGGCGGTCGGCGTGGCCGGGCTCGTCGAGTCGCTGCATGCGGCGAGCACACCGACGCACGTGATCGCCAGCGCATGCATTGCAGACATGAATGTTCGGCCGCGAGGGGCGGTGATTCGCGAGGGCATCACAGTCTCTACATTTCGTGTGGTGGTGAGCGACAACGTGTGACTTTCATTTCCTGAAACACGCGAATGCGGCGATACCCTATCGGCGCGAGCGAGCGCAGTGAGTCGAGGAATCGCGGCCGTCCGCTCGGAATGACACGCGTTAGGCGCCGGATGGAACCTCATCGAAGTACAGGTGTATGAACCGACGGAGTCGCGTGAGTAGGGGTAGCCACGCGTTGGCGTGTTGCTCCATCGTCGACCATTAAGGCGATGACCTTCGACGCGACTCTTCCCCGCTCCGGCTCCCGGATGGCTTCCAGGTTCAACCGCGGCGCGTTCTATCGGCTGTCGCTGTGCCGCTGTTGGCGCCGGCATCGCACCGCGGCCGCGGTGCGCAGGCGTCGTGCACGAAGACGGAACACGCAGCCACGGTAGCCGTGACCCAATGGCAGCCACCGCTCGATCGCCTCGTGTCGATCCACGAACGCGGCGTCTCGTTGCGTGACGCGCTCGACCGGCTCGCTGCGGCCGCCAAGCTCCGACTCGCGTACTCCGCCGAGTTGTTGCCACTCGATCGGCGCGTCTGCGTGAGCTACAGTCGATCTCGGCGGGGCCGCGTTGGTCGAGTTGCTCGACGACGCGAACGTCGAGCCGGTCGTCACGGATACCGATCGCGTGGTGCTCGCCCCGGCGGCCCAACCAGTCCGCGGCGTTTCGGCGGAGGCCGTGTCGGCGCGGCGTCCGGGCGTGCTCGAACGCGTGGTCGTCACCGGCACCGTCAACGGATCCGCGCAGCGCGCGATGCCCGTCGCACTCGATATCGTAGAGGGACGCGAGCTCGAGCGACGCGATGCCCGATCGCTGTCGAGCATCCTCGACGGCTCGGTCCCCGGCATCTGGATATGGGAGCAGTCGCCGACGAATCTGCTCGCGCGTTATGCAAGCATTCGTGGCGCGAGCTCGTTCGGCATCAGCTACCCGAAGGTCTACATCGACGGCATCGAGGTCGCGAACTCGCTCCTCGTCACCGAGCTCGATGTCGAGTCAGTCGACCACGTCGAAGTCATTCGCGGCCCGCAGGGCGCCGCGCTGTATGGGGCCGATGCGATCAGCGGCGTCATCAACATCGTCACTCGACACGATGGCGTCGACGGTGGCGCACCGCGCGCGCAGCTGCAGACTGGCGCCGGCGTGGCTGGCAGCACCTACAGTGCGGATGGCGTGCTCGCGCAGCGTCATTCACTGACGATGCGCACGGGGACCGGCGTGAGCTCCGCCGGCCTTGGTCTCTCGATCTCCACCCTCGGCGACTTCATTCCCGATGCATACGATCGCCGCTTCGGCCTGAATGCCAGCGCGCGACGCGTCGCACGCTCGGCCATCATCTCGGGGACCGCGCGATTCGCCGCCCAGAATGCGAGCGCACCGGCGAGTCCGCTGTTGGCCGAAGCAGATACGTTGGCGCCGCCAGCCAACGACTCGAGCTATCGCCAATCCGTTCGCCAGTACACACTCGGCGCGACAGCCACCGTTCGGAGCGGCGACCGGTGGACGCACGCAGCCGTCATCGGTCTCGACGGCTACCGCCTCGAGGACGCGTCGGCGTTCGGCACGCCGTTCACGTCCGCAGCCGATTCCGCATTGCGCGCCGCGAGTGGGTCGGCCGCGCGCGGTTCGGTGCGCGTGAGCAGCGTCGCGCAGCTCGGCGCCGCCGAACATGCATCGGGGTCGCTGACACTCGGGCTCGAGCATTCCGCGGTACGCGAGGCGAGTCGCCTGACGACTGCCTTTGGACCTGGCCCGGAGCGCGATGACTATGGAGCGACCGAACGGACCGTCAACTGGCGGAGCAACACCGGGCTCATCACTCAGGTGAACGGCGCTTTCCGCGACGCGCTGTTCGTGACCGGTGGAGTGCGTCTCGAGCACAATGGTGGTGTCACCACCAGCGAGCGATACGCGACGCTCCCGATGGTCGGTGCGGCGTTCGTGCGCGACCTGGGGAGCACCGCCGTGAAGTTGCGCGCCGCCTATGGCAAAGGCATTCGCCCACCGGAGACGACGAGCCGTGCGACGTCGTGGATGGGGATGCGCGGATCGGCCGGCGCTACTGAGCTTTCGTCCGAGGTTCAGTCCGGCGTCGAGGGCGGACTGGACATTCTGCTCGGAGGAATCGCCGGGCTGCACATCACGCGCTTCGACCAGCTCGTCTCGGGACTCATTCAACCAGTCGCGGTGAGCGGCACGACGCCCGATCAGGGCCCTGGTCGTGGCGGTGGAGGAGGTGGTGGCGGTGGCAGCGGTCCTGGCGGACGTGACCGTATTGCCTACGTGTTGCAGAACGTCGGCGAGATCACCAACCGTGGCTGGGAGTTGGCCGGGTCGGTTGGGGCCGGCGGCTTCTCGGTGTCGAGCGCGCTATCTTTGGTTGAGAGTCGCGTCCGTCGTCTTGCAACCGGATATAGAGGCGACCTCCAGACCGGTGATCGGATGCTCGAGGTGCCGAAGCGCACGCTCAGCGTGACGACGTCGTACTCGCGGGGACCATGGTCCACCTCGGTAACGGGCTCGCGAGCCTACGACTGGGTGAACTACGATCGACTCGCGCTCAGCGAAGCACTCGCAAGTGGTCAGTTATCCTCCCGAGATGTAGTCGGAGCGAAGCTTCGCGCGTTCTGGCGCGAGTACCCCGGCGTGAACCGCCTGCGGGCGAACCTCTCGTACGACCTGCGCCGGACGTTGTCGCTCGTCATTGCCGGCGACAACCTGCTCGATCACCAGCTTGGCGAGCCCGACAACGTGACGGTGCTGCCAGGCCGGACCGTAACGGGCGGGTTGCGCGCGAAGTTCTGAGCGGTTGCCACTCGAACGCGTTGGCCCGAAACCCGCTAACGCTTGTGGCCGGCATTGCCTGCATCGGTCACGCATTCGTTGTTGATGCCAGGTGCGCGCTCGTCGAGGGTGCGCCCCGTGTGAGGTGTTACGTCATGACCCGGGCACACATCGGTGTGTCCTTGGGCATTACCTGTTGGAGTAAAGGAGCATCATGGCAGTTGGAGGACCGTTCACGCCGGGGCACGTGTCTGCGCTCGCGACGCGTGCCAGCGAGCTGGAGCGCATTGGTGAGGAAACGCAGAATCCGCACGCGCTCATGCGTGCCGCGCGACTGTACAAGTTGGCGGTGAGCATCACGAATGACATCAACGGCGAATCGACGCCGTTCACATACGGCGATCTCGCGCGCGTGCGGGATGAGTTACGCACTCTCGCGACCGACACCGCGATTGCGGGCATGCTCGGCGATCACGAACTGCCGTCGCGGGCCGAGATCGACGCGAGCGGCACCGTTACGCGCCTGTTCCGCGAGATCGCGGCGCGCATCGAGCGTCGCTTGCCGGCGAGGACATCCGCCTCGTACGTCGCCGCGACCCGGAACCGCGCGCCTAACGCCGGTGGTGGCGTCGCGAGAGGTATGTCATCCCGAGCGGCAGCGAAGCGGCAGCGAGGGATCTCCCGTGATGTCATTGTAGCCGGTCTGGCCACGAGTACTTCACAGAAGGTCCCTCGTCGCTCGCGCTCCTCGGGATGACAGTGGAGTCAATCAGCTCAATCCGATAAATCCGTTGCGCTTTCGTCTGCGAGGCAGGTAGCGCCAGGCTCGAACTCGCTACGTCGATCACCCCACCTGGACGCCGAGATTGATGATGCCGGCGTAGCCCGAACCACTCGCCGACGCCTGCAGCGTCAGCGCCGCCTTGGCCGCCGTCGAGAGACTATTGTAGATGCCGTCGGTGGTGTTGACCGTGTCGCGCCGACCTTTGCTGTTGTACGGGCTGAGCGCGTGGACTTTGTCGGTGAGCGACTCGTCGAAGAAGAATTGCGACGTGAACTCGTAGGTCTTCGCCGTCCCGGCGAAGAGGCGCAGCTTGAAGTGCACGTGCACCGCGCGGCCCTGATACCACCCCGGATACACCGTGGTGAACGCGGCAACGCCATTCGCATCGGTGATCTGGTATCCGCGCAGGAACTTCTTCCCGGCGCCGCCCGTGCCGTTGCCGTTGCCGGACACGTCGGAGTACGTGCCTGACGAGTCGCAGTGCCACACGTCGAGGTACGCGCCCGTCAGCGGCGTGCAGGCGTTGCTCGCGAATCGCGTGACGTTGAACGTCAGCGAGAGTGGAACACCCGTCGAGATGACGCCAGTCGTCGGATCGGAGCGGATGTCAGAGCGATTGAGCTTCTCATCGACGAAGTACGGGCCTTCGGTCAGCGCGGCAGTCAACACACACGACGACGACGGGGCAGGCGTCGTGGTGCCCGTCGTGTCGGTGCCCGTCGTGCCGGTGACGTCGTCGGAGGCACACGCGAGCAGCGACTGCGACACGATGACGGTCGCGGCCGCGTTGGCGGCCATCCCGAATAATTTCCGCCGATCGACCTTCACAGCGGCGGCAGATGGATCGAAGAGTCTCTTCATTGTTTCGGCCTAACGTGAATGAGGCAGCGGACGCATGTCATCTGCGGGTGAAACACCTGGCGTCCGGCAAACCCTTACTGATCGAGCTGGAAAATGGCAGCAAACGATCGAGTAGGGGTACTTCGCGCCTCGCGTGTTTCTGGCAATGTCCACGTCGGTGGCGAAGCGCGAACGGTTCGCGCAACCCACCGGCCATTTCCGGAGCAACGTCATGAGGCGCAGCAACATCCGCGCGTGGTACCGCCTCGCTGTCAGTATCACGCCACTGGTCGGCGCCGCGTGTGCCGACTTCAACTCCCCTCGTCAGTCGTCGCTCACGACCAGCCGCGTTGACTGGCGCATTCTCCACTGTTCCCGTCGGCTACGGTGATGTCACCAGCAGCTTCGTCGGGACGTCAGCGGCCTCGGTATCGAGCGCCGGCTTCTGGCTCGGCGGCGGGCGCAGGGGCAGCATGGACCGCGGCTCGCTCATGGGCGGCGGACTCGCGGCCAACTTCAGCGGCGAAGGCGAAGGCTTTGGTCGCGGCGTGCGGTAACCGCGGTCCGTTCGGCGGCGGACTCGCCTGCACAGGGACCTTCAATTCCGCCACCGGCGAGTCGACCTGTGCAGCCGAGACGCGGAACGGTCTCACGATCGCGCGGTCGGCTCAGTACAAGGATGCCGCCGGCGCCGTTCAGCAGGCGTTCGACTCGGCGACGACGAACTCCGTGAACACGCAGAGCACGGTCACGGGCACGGTGACGTACACGCCTGACAGCAACTCGAACCGTGGCCCCGGAGGCGGGAACTCGGGACCAGGCGGTCGGTGGTCGCGGACGCGCCTGCTGGGGTGACGGACGTGGAGCGGGCGGACTGCTCCTCGGTGACACGGCGACGATCGTGAGCGCGACGACGAGCGTGAACAACACGAGCGAGCGCACGGTGACCGGACTCGCGAGCGGTAGCACTCAGCGCACCGTGAACGGCACGTCGCGCGGTCAGGAGTCGACCACGGGCGAGTCGAGCCGCGGGAAATTCACGGCCACGCGCGTGGCCGGCGACACGACGGCTGGAGTCGTGATCCCCGTGACGACGACTGGCAGCTAGACCTATCCCACCGCCGGCACGGTGATTCGTGCGATGCAGGCGAACCTGACGTACGAAGGTCAGGCAGCGACGACAGTGACTCGCGCGCGAGGTCGTGACGTACGACGGCAGCGCGACGGCGAAGGTCGTGATCACGGAGAACGGCACGACGCGTAACTGCACACGTCCCCTGCCGCGCGGGCCGCTGACGTGTAGCTGACCTTCGGTTGGACGCTGTAGCTCTGGGAATCCGAGGGGAACACAACGAATGGGGTCAGACTCGAGTCTGACCCTTCAGTTGTCATTCCGAGCGGGTGTCATTCCGAGCGAGCCGAAGGCGAGTCGAGGAATCCTCGGCGTCCCGGTAGAGAGCCCTCTACCGTTATGGTCTCGATTCCTCGACTGCGCCGCTTCGCGACTCCGCTCGGAATGACACCCGCTACTCAGTCCGGCAGCCACGGCGCGAGACGCTCGCGCAGCGTCCGCAGCGCCTTTCCCATCTGCGCCTCGACCGTCTTCACCGAGATCCCCAGCGCGCGCGCGATCTCCGCGTACTTGAGCCCATGCACGCGACTCAGCTCGAACACCTCGCGACATCGATCCGGCAGCGACTGCACGGCGCGCTGCACGGCGACGTCCAGCTCCTCCTGCGACGACCCCGACGTCGGCCTGCGGCGTCGACGAGCTCTCGCCACGCACTTCGGGCTCACTCCGCTGCTCGATCTTGAGATGCCGAAGGTGGTTGAGCACCCGGTTCCGCGTCGCCTGAAACAGGTACGCCTGCGCGGACCCATCGCACGACAAGCGTCTCGCGCCGCCGCCAGAGCTCGAGCATCACGTCCTGCACGAGCTCCTCGGCCACCGCTCGGTCGCGCAGCATCCGCTCGGCCGTTCCCACGAGCGGCCCGTACCACGTGCGGAAGATGGCGTCGAACGCTGTGGAGTCCCCCTGCCGGAGGCGGTCGAGAAGGCTTGTATCGGTCAACCGGAGTAGGCAACGGAACGGGAGACGCTGGAAGCTGGGATGGTCGTGCGGTGGCTGGGTGACGCTGAGTGACCAGCGCGGCAACCAGCGTCACCGCGAGCAACAAGCACGACACACCCAGCAACAAGCTAGTTGTTCAGCAGGAAGGTAGTTTCGCCGTAGGGGTACACGTCCGGCTCGGGTGTATTCCATCGAGGCGAATCCAGTGCATCTACCATAATTTTCCCGTTCCGGTCCGCCGTCCGTCGAGCCCCATGCCCAACCAGACGCCGAACCTTCCACCACCAGACGACTCCGCCGATTGGGAGGCGATCGCCCGGTACTTCGCGGGCGAGAGCACTCCCGATGAGGCGGAAGTCGTCCGCCGGTGGCTCGAGGCGCACCCGGTCGAGGCTTCGGCGCTGGCGTCGCTCAGCGACGCGACCACCCGCTGCGCAACTGCTACCCCGCCGGGCCTCGACGTCGAAGCGGCGCTGAAGCGGGTCAACGAGCGACGCGACGCCGCCGACGTCATTCCCGATCGGCAGCCGCCGGCCAGCCGCGCGCCGCATCTGTCCGAACGCGGCGCGCCCGCTCGTCGATGGCAGCCGTTCGCGCTCCCTGCAGCGGCGGCCGCCGTGCTGCTCATCGGCGGCGTCGCTGTGGTGGCACTCGACGCAGAACGGCGGGTATACGCCACGGCATCGGCGCGCACAGACGTTCGCGACGACCGTCGGCCAGCGTGACTCGGTGCGACTCGCGGATGGGACGCGCGTTCTGCTCGCTCCCGAGAGTCGCTTGACCGTGGCATTGGGATACGGAAACAACGTGCGCGAAGTCGAGCTACGAGGGCGAAGCGTACTTCGACGTCCACACGACGCCGCGCGACCGTTCGTCGTGCACGCGGGCGGCGCCGACATCCGCGACCTCGGCACGACGTTCACCGTGCGCGTCACCGGCGATCAGGGTGTCCGCGTCGCCGTGACGTCGGGATCCGTCTCGCTCGCACCCACGCAGACCGCGTCGCCGAACGCCGCCGTCGTGCTGCGCCCCGGCGATGCCGGAACGCTCGCGGCCGATGGACGTATGCTCGTCGAACGCGGCGGCACCGCCGAGCCCGACACCGCATGGACGCAGCGGTCGCCTCGTGTTCCGCGAAGCGCCGGTGGCGACCGTGCGCGCCGAGCTGCGCCGCTGGTACGGAATCGATCTCGAGATCGACTCGTCGTTCGCGTCGCGCCACCTCTCCATGACGTTCGACGGCGAGACCGCCGATCGCGTTCTCGAGGTGATCGCGTCTGAGCCTCGGCGCCGACGTGTCAGCGGCAGGGCAACACCGCGGTCCTGAAGCCAGGCTCGCCGCGCTCGCGATGACGGTACGCGCGGCCGCTCCCGCGACGCGGGACACCCTCGTCGCGCGACGTCTCGTCGCGTCGATTCGCAATTCGCGCGCTCTCGCCTCGCGCTATCCGCGCGTCGCCGCCAACGCCCAGTCGACCTGTTCGGCGACCGCCGCTCCATCCCGTGCGGCGCGGCATCGAAGCATTGGCCCGCGCCACTCGACCGACAGGTCACGCTCGAGGGCGACCACGTCACCCTGCGCGACGGCCTAACGCGCCTCGCCTCCGCCGCCCGCGTTAGGCTCTCGTACGTGGCCGAGCTGCTGCCGCTCGACCGTTCGCTGTGTCTGGCGTACAGGTCGGTGGCGGTCGGTGACGTGCTCTCCGACCTGCTGCGCGGCACGGAGCTCGAGCCCGTCGTGGCGGGAGACGATCAGGTCGTGCTCGCCCCGGCGCGACGCACGGCGTCGACGGAGCGTTCGACGATGATGACACCGACGCGCGGCGAACGAGCGTGCTCGATCGCGTGGTCGTCATCGGCGACGACGTCGCGACAACGCCAGCGGTCCGTGCCGATCTCGCTCGACGTCGTGAGCGGCGACAAGCTGGCCCGTCAGGAGGACAACGGCTCGCTGACGCACCTGCTCGACGGCTCCGTGCCCGGCATGTGGATGTGGCAGCAGGCGCCGACGACACTGCTCGCGCGCTACGGCAGCATCCGCGGCGCGAGCTCGTTCGGGCTCAGCTACCCGAAGATCTACATCGACGGCATCGAGGTCGCGAACCCGCTGATCGTCCGGCAGTTCGACCCGTCGACGATCGAACGCGTCGAGGTGATTCGCGGTCCGCAGGGCTCGGCGCTGTACGGCGCGGACGCGAACAGTGGCGTCATCAACATCATCACGCGTCACGACGGCGCCGGCCGCCGGCGGCCAGCGCCTCGCAGCTGCAGAGCACCGCGGGCGTGTCGGGCAGCCAGTTCGCGCCGCAGGGCGTGCTCACGCAGCAGCACGCGCTCGCGTTCCGCACCGGGACCGCCGAGCGCTCCGCGGGACTCGGCTTGAGCATGAGCACGTTAGGCGCCTACGTACCCGGTGCGTTCGCCCGAACGATCGCCGCGAACGGCGACCTGCGCGTCGTCGGCGCGCGCAGCGTGTTCACCGGCATCGCGCGCGCTGTTCACGCGAGCGCGCGGGGACGCCCGCGAATCCGCTGCTGCCGCGGGCTCGCCGGGGCTCGGCAGCCGGTGGCGACTACCAACACTACCGACAGCGGATCGATCGCCGCGGCGATCCACCGGCGTACTCGCGTGCGGGAATGGACGACACGACGCACGGCGCCGCTGTCAGCTCGCAGACCGCCCCGTCGTTCTCGACCGATTCGAGCGCGACGCAGTCGGTGAGCCAGTACACGGTCGGCGGCAACGCTCGTCGTGCACGCCTAACGACCGCTGGACGCACACGTTCGTGCTCGGCGTCGATGGCTATCGCCTGGCGAATCCGGCGCTGGACGACGGTCCGATCCCGAGCGCGACGGATTCCGCCCTGGCGGCGGCGCGGGGCGGCGGCGATCGCGTCACCGCTCGCGTGACGAGCGCGGCACACTTCGGCTCGGTCGGTCGCGCGGCGACGGTGCTGACGTTCACGGCCGAGCACTGCGGCCGTTCGCGAGGAGAGCGCGGTCCGTCTCCATGGTCGGCCAGGGCGGCGACTACGGTGACGCGTCCTGGTGAGGCCGACGAGCGAGCGTCGGAAGCGCGGCTCATCGGGTGGCGTGGCAACACGGGCCTGGTTGCGCAGGCGAACACGTCACTGCCGCAACCGACTGTTCCTGACCGCCGGCCTGCGCCTCGAGCGCGACGACGCGCTGGTCGGGTCGACGCACGTGACAGCTCGCTCCCCATGCTCGGCGGGGCGCTCGTCGACGGATCGTGGCGACGTGACGCTCAAGCTGCGTGCGGCGTACGGCAAGGGCGATTCGCCCCGTGCAGGGCGCGATTCGCGAGCTCGCGTGGAGCGGGCGACGCGCGACGCTCGTCGCGTACGATCTCGCGCCGGAGCAGCAGGCAGGCGTCGAGGCGGGCGCGGATCTGTTCGTCGGACGCAACGTTGGCTTCCACGTGACGCGCTTCGATCAGCAGGCGACCGGGCTGATTCAATCGGTGCGCGGTCACGATGCCGGCGCGCTCGCTCGTCGCGTGGCCCGCGGTTCGACGAACGAGCCTACGGCAACAGGGAAGCGACGTCGCGTACCAGTTGCAGAACGTCGGCGCGATCGCGAATCGCGGCTGGGAGCTTCAGAGCACCGTCGGCGTTCGGGCGTCTGTCGCTCTCGAGCGCGCTCTCGCTCGTGGATAGCCGAGTGCAGCGGCTGGCGTCGGGGTACACGGGTGATCTGCGGCCGGGCGACCGGATGCTCGACGTGCCCGCGCGGACGGCGAGCGTCAGCGGCTCGTGGACGGCGGCGCGGTGGTTCGCGATCGCTGACGCTCGCGCGGGCGGCCGACTGGACGGGCTACGATCGCGTGGCCATCGCGAAGGCCCTGACGAGTGGTGGCCTCATGCCGCGCGACCTGGTCGGTGAGCGGCTGCGCAGCTACTGGCGCGAGTACGACGGCGTGACGCGCGTACGCGCGAACTTCACCCGGGATCTTGTTCCGCGGCCTCTCGCTCGTGCTCGACCGGCGACAACCTGCTCGGCCAGCAGCGCGGCGAGCCGGACAACGCGACGATCGTTCCGGGCCGTACGGTAACGGCCGGGATCAAAGCGAAGTTCTGATTCCGGCTGCTCCGAGCCGCTCAGACGGAGGGGCGAACGGATCCGGCGGATCGATCGGCATCGACTACCTGTGTCATCCCGAGCGCGCAGTGTCCGCCCAGCGGGCAGAGGCAAACGCGCTACTCCAACGGCGCAACGCTGAACGCGTAGGCGCGCTTCGCTCGCGACGTAGACGGACGCAGAAAACTGCACCGACCCCTTCGGCACAACCTCGCGTTTCACCGAGGCCGTGAGAAAGGGGGGCGCCCTGCCGCTGTCCCCGAGCGGCTGTTTTCTGCGGCGTCTGCGATGGCCGCGTCAGCGGCCCTGCGAGTTCTGCGTTGCGCAGTGCGGCCTCCGAGACTCGCCTGATCCTTGCGTGAAGGACGTGCTACGCGAGTCGACGGATTACGCCTGCTGCGTCACGCGCGTCTCGCGCACTTCCGCCAGATACTGATGCACGAACGCGATCGCCATGCTCCCTTCGCCCACGCTCGACGCAACGCGCTTGATCGAGCCGTGACTCACGTCGCCCGCGGCGAAGATGCCAGGCACGCTCGTCTCCAGCAGATACGGATCGCGCTCGAGCGGCCACGTGCCCACGGCGCGGTCCGCGCAGGAGATCCATCACGTCGCGGCCGGCACACACGTAGCCCCACTCGTCGCGAATCAGCTTCTCGCGGCAGCCAGTCCGTTTCGGCGTGCGCGCCGATGAACACGAACAGCGCGTCGCTCTCCCGCCGCTCTCGCCGACGCGACGGACCGGTCGCGACCTCGATGGCCTCGAGACGATCAGTGCCCTCGACCGCGAGACCTCGGCTTGCGTCTCGATGGTGACGTTCGCCTTCGCCTCCAGCTGCGTCGATGAGGTACTGCGACATGCTCGCCGCGAGCGACGGACCGCGCACCAGCATCGTCACGGACTCGGCGTAGCTCGCGAGACTTGCAGTCGCCGCCTGGCCCGCGGAGTTGCCGCCGCCGATCAGATGGACGCGACATCCGCGAACGCCGCGAGCGCCTCCAGTGACGCCGCACCGTAGTAGACGCCGTGCCCGGTCAACCGGTGATGCCCGGCGTGTCGAGCCGGCGCCATTGCACGCCGCTCGCCATCACCACGGCTTTTGTCGTTAGGCGCGAGCCATCGTCGAGCACGATCGTGTGCGCCGCCGTCTTCAGCTGACGTCGGGTCACCAGGCTCGATCGAGACGACGGAGCGCGCGACGAGCAGCTCGGCGTCGAAGCGCTAGCGCCTGCTGTACGCGCGCGCGCTCAGCTCGTCGCCCGACAACCCGCCCGGGAAGCCGAGGTAGTTCTCGATGCGCGAGGAGGTGCCGGCCTGGCCGCCACACGCCGTTTGTCTCGACGAGCAGCGTGCAGAGTCCTTCGGATGCGCCGTAGACCGCGGCGGCGAGCCCCGCCGGCCCGCCGCCCACGATGACGACGTCGTACGCATTGCGCGTCGGCGTCGTCTGAAGCCCGAGCGCGTCGGCGAGCGCCGCGGAACGACGGCGCTTCCAAACGAGTGCCGTCGGCAGAGTAGCACGAGCGGCAGGGCTGTTCCCGCGAAGGCGGTCGCGGCGGCGTCCGCCGACGGGAGAATCCCATCGAAGACGAGCCGGTTCACGGCGTCCGCATCGTCGAGATCGCGCCACGCGAACAGCATCCGATTGCGCGCGAGGAACTCGCGCAGCTCGAGGCACGTCACGTCCGACTGACGGCCGATCAACGTGGCCGCGGTCATCGGAGTGTTCGCCGACGACTTGCTGCAGCTTCCCGACCCGCGTCTCCATCGTCTTCATGATCTCCGCATTCAACACTCGGCAGTGCGAGATGAGATCGTGGAAGTCGGCTGGATCGAGTCGCATAACGCGGGCGGGCTCGAGGGCCCGGACGCTCGCGACCGCTGGGGACGCGAGCAGCAGCGGCACCTCGCCGAAGTACTCGCCCGGCTCGTAGGTCGCGAGCTGCTGGTCGTGGCCGCCGATGTTCTTGTGGAGTGCGAGACGACCTTCGAGGAGACCGAAGAACGCGGGAGTCTGGCCTTCGAGGATCAGCCATTCGTTCTGGTGCAGCCGCACGTCCGCGGCGCGGCGCGGCGAGGGACGCGAGCTCGTTGGGGGGAATGCGAGCGAACAGCGGAATGCGCGTGAGCAGTTCGGCGGTGATCATGCGTCGTCCTCGTCCAGCGGGCAGCGGTGGCGCGGAGCGGTCGCTTCGTCGAGCGTACCTGAATGATGGCGCGTGGCGGAAGTCCGGCGATGATCGGAATGGACTATTGACATGCGTCGAGACAATGGTTATCATAGCAAGTGTTGTTACGGCAACCGCTCGACCCCCGCACCACTCACGGTCACCATGTCCACGCCCAAACCCGGCACACGCGCTCGCGTCCAGCGCGGTTCAGAGCGAGATCCGGCAGAACAAGCCGTTCCGCTCCACCGCCCAGGAGGCCACGATCGCCCTGCTTCGTACGGCGTCGGTGGTGAATCGCACCCTCGCTCGAGTAGTGGAGCCGTCGGGGCTCAGCCTCGCCCAGTACAACGCGTTACGCATCATCCGCGGCGCCGGCACGGGCGGCATCCCGACGCTGTCCATCCGCGAACGCATGATCGAGGAAGGCACGACGATCACGCGATTGCTCGACAAGCTCGAAGAGGCTGGGCTCATCCGACGCGAGCGCAGCTACCCGGACCGCCGACAGGTGCTCTGCTTCGTGAGCGACACCGGTCGCGCGTTGCTCGATACGCTGGACCCACAGGTGGACTCGGCGGACGAAGCAGTGGTATCCACGCTCAGCGACGCGCAGCTGGATCGGTTCATCGAGTTGCTGGATGTGGTACGGAAGGCAAACGCCGAGCGTGGCGCCGCGCGGTCGGCCGCGACGCGTGAGGCGGGTGCGCCACCGGTCGCGCGAAGCACGCGTTCGAAAGCGAGGCGCTGACGAAGGGCCCATCGAAAGACAGTCGTGATTGATACTTGCTCTAGCAACTGTTGCACAGACACTCAACCATCTCACTCGACAGGACCACGCCCATGTACCGCAAACTGATCGCGACCAACTCCGACCTCGGCGCCCTCGCCGGTCGTGTCATGCTCGGCGCCATCATGCTCCCGCATGGATTCCAGCACGCCCTCGGCTTGTTCGGCGGCTACGGCTTCAGCGGCACGCTCGGATGGATGACGAAGACGTTAGGCTTCCCCGCCCCGCTCGCGGCCGTCGCGATCGCCACCGAGCTCATCGCGCCGTTCGCGTTGATCTTCGGGCTCGGCGGCCGGCTCGCCTCCCTCGGCATCATCGGGATCATGGCGGGCGCGATCAGCACGCACGCGCCTAACGGGTTCTTCATGAACTGGTTCGGCAGCCTTCCCGCGGGCACCGAAGGGTTCGAGTACCATCTGCTCGCGATTGGGCTCGGCGCCGTCATCGTCGCGAACGGGAGCGGTGCGCTGTCGATCGACCGCCTGCTCACCACCCGTTGGGCAGAGCGCAAGTCCGCTGGTGTGTCCGGTTCGACTCCGCGGACACGTCTCGAAGGTGACCGCAGAGTCGCGTAGTTCCCGATCACCAACGTTCTCTTCCCGCGCAATAAATCCTTTCCTGGAGCTACTCCCATGACCGCAACGTCCACGAAACAGAACGTCCTCGGCCTCATCAAGCTCGTTGAAGCTGGCCGGATGCTCGATGCGATGACCACGTACTACGCGCCCGACATCGCGATGCAGGAGAACGTCTCACCGCCGACGGTGGGCTTCACGGAGAACTACGCGCGTGAAGCGGCGTTTTACGGCTCGCTCGAGGCGCTCAAATTCAACCTCGTCTCGGTGCTCGTCGAAGGTGACGTCGCGGTGATCAACTGGGTGTTCGACTACACGACGGCGGACGGCAAGCAGTATCGGATGGACGAGATCGCCGTGCAGACGTGGCGCGGCGGGAAGGTCATCCACGAGCGCTACATTTACGACACGGCATCACTCGCCGTTGCCGCCTGACGCCGCATGTCTGCCACTCGACCAACGTCTGCCGCGCGCGCTCCTCTCGAGCGTGCGCGGCGCGCTTTCATGAGACGCGTGGAACATCAGAGCCTTCTGTTCATCTACGCCCACCCGGACGACGAGAGCTTTCTCTCCGCCGGCACGATCACGCACTACAGGCGTCTCGCGAACACGCGCATCGCGCTCGTCACGGCAACGCGCGGCGGCGCGGCCACGCGGCCGCCTGACGCCGATTGGATGCGCGAAGATCTCGAGGCGTTGCGCGCGAAGGAGATGGACGCCGCGTCGCAGATTCTTGGCATTCATCACACGGCGCTCCTCACGCACCCGGACCGCGGGCTCGCGACGTCGGATCATGAGCTGATTCGCCGAGAGCTCGTGTCGGCGATTCGGCTGCACAGGCCGCAGGTCGTGGTCACGTTCGATCCGAATGGCCAGAACCTGCACGCGGATCACATCGCGATCAGTCGTTATACGAGCGATGCGGTAGCCGCGGCGTCAGACGCGCGATGGCTACCGGAGACCGGACCGGCGCACGTGGTTCAGCGCCTTCTCTGGACGACGCCCGTTACGGTGTGGGACGCGTTGCGCGCGCCATTGCGCGTCCCGCTCGCCGAGCGACCCGGCGTCGACTTTCTGATCGACACGTCGGCCTACGTCGCCGAGAAGGAAGCGGCCCTGCGCGCGCATGTCACGCAGCGCCCGGGCATCGATCGCCTGCTGCTCGCCACGGGCGACCGCGAGGCGGCACTGAGCGTGGAGGCATATCGACTCGGCTGGGGACCAGCGCCGCGTGCTCGACCTGCTGGGTGTCTGTTCGAGGGCCTCCAGATCGGTGCGCCGGATGCCTAACGCCCGTGTCCGACACCAAGGACGAAGGGTTATGAACGGATGCCTCTGATCCAAAGCATCCGCTCGCCCCATTGTCTGAGATGCCGGCGCGAGGCCATTACTGTTGGCAACTCCCGCGCGGATTCGGCTTCGGCTTATCGACCACGACGCGGTGGTCGAGATTCCCGACCTGCTCGGCGATCCCGTACACGAGCTTCCCGACCTGCTTCCATGCGATTGTAGTCGATGTACTGCGGCTCGTCCGTCACCTGGTGGTAGTCCGCGTGGCCACCCGTGGTGAAGAAGATGATCGGGATCCCGTAGCGCGCATACATGTAGTGATCGCTGCGGCAGTAGATGTTCTGTGGATGGCCGTTGGCGTCGAGCGAGTAGTCGAACTTGAGCGTGCCGCCCTGCGCGCTGTTCACCGTCTCCGCGAGGTCGCCAAGCTCCGTCGAGAGACGCCGCGAGCCGATGAGCTGCAGGTAGCCAGGGCCGCCGTGAATCGGCGCGCCGGCCTTTGTCACTCCCGTGAAGTCGTTCGCGCCGCCGCGTCCCACCATGTCGATGTTGAGCTGCGCCACGATCGAGTCGCGCGGGACCGTCGGGTGATCCGTGAAGTACGAGGAGCCGAGGAGGCCGAGCTCTTCGCCGGTGTGCCAGACGAAGAGCAGTGAGCGCTTCGGCTTCACTCGCGCATTGGCGAACGCCTCGGCGATCTCGAGCACCGTCGTCGTGCCGGAGCCATCGTCATCGGCACCGTTGTAGATCGAGTCGCGGCGCGCGGCGTGCGTCGCCCGCAGACTGTCGGCCACTCGGTGGATACGCGCCCAGTCGGCCTGGGCAACCGGCGTCTCCTCGTTGTCCGCACCCTGCGGACGCGCGATCAGCTGGTACGCCTTCACGGAGTCGTGGTCGGCCGGCTCGTTGTTGAAGCCGACGTGATCGTTGTGCGCGCCGATGGCGACGTACTGACCGCGCAGGGCGGGATCCGATCCGGGAATGATGGCGACGACGTTCCGTGCTGGCGCGTCCTTCGCGACGAAGCGAATCTGTCCACTTATCTTGCCGCCCTCAGCTCCCGGCTCTGCCGTCGCCGCGTCCCGGCCAAGCATCGCTCGCGCGACCGCTTTCGTCACATAGAAATAGTTAGGCAGCGGCCGTGATTCTCCGGCTCCTTTCGGAAGCGACCGCGGGGACACGGAAGAACTGGTCGACGTAGCCCGCCGGTAGATCATCGAGCGTCACGACAGCGATCGCCACCGCATTCGGAAAGTGCACCGAGAGCTGGTTGCGATTCACGTTGAAGTTGGGGCGCCCGGCGCTGTCCTTCCCGATCGTGAGCAGCACGACCTTTCCCGACGACTGACGCCGGCGGTACGACGCGCTGCGGGATCGCCGAGTGATCCGCCGTAGACGACGGTCGCGCCGTCGAACGCTTGCGCTCCGGCACCTTGATCGCGAGGCGCGAACTCCGTCCAGAGCTTGAGGGCCCGTCCGCCGACCGTGATGGTGGTCGACGGGTCGATCTCACGCTGTTCGAGCGGGAACTGGAAGTAGGTGCCGTTCTCACCGGCGGGCTGGAGCCCCATTCGCTTGAGCTCGCGCTCGATGTAGAGTGCGCCCTTCGCGTTGTACGGCGTATCCGCGGCGCGGCCCATCATCGAGTCGTCGGCAATGATGTAGAGGCGCGTCATCATGTCCGCTGCGACGATCGCTGGGCGCGTCGCGGGCCCGGCGTACTTGAGCGGCAGCATGCTCGGTACGGCGGCCGCGGCAGCGTTAGGCGCCGGCGCCTCGCGCGTCGCGGTCGATGCCGAGGAGCACGCGCCGAGGAGCGACGTGGCGGCGGTACTGAGTCCACCAATGACGAACGCTAAACGTCTCACACTCGCTCCGTGATAGCTGGGACGAACGGTCTGCTCATATGCAAAGCCGGGATAGGCGACCTTGAGCCTATCCCGGCTGTTCTCACGTCAACAATACCACTTCGCAACTCGCAGACCGTACCGGACGTTGTCATTCCGAGCGAGCGAAGCCGGGTCCCACGCAGTGGGCGCAGGAATCGAGAGGGTACGGTTTGAGGGCCCTCTATCGGGACGATCGCGATTCCTCGACTCACTTCGTTCGCTCGGAATGACACCCGCCGTCCGCCGTCCGCCTTCCGCCCTCCGTTACGGAATGCCCGCTGGCGCCTGCGGACTCTCCGGAATCCCCGGCACCGACTCCATCTTCTTCTGCCGCGGCCAGATCTCATCGAGCGTGTTGCCGTCGTAGAGCCGGCCGTTCTTCATCACGTAGCGAACCGTGTTCGAGTTGCGGATGTTCTCGAGCGGGTTCGCATCGAGCACGACGAGATCCGCGAGCTTGCCCGCCTCGATCGATCCGAGGTCCGTGCCGAGCCCGATCGCCTCGGCCCCGAAGATCGTCGCGCAGCGCAGCGCGTCATGGTTCGACATGCCGCCGCTCTGCACCATCCACAGCTCCCAGTGGTAGCCGAGTCCCTGGAGCTGGCCGTGGCTGCCGACGCCGATGCGCCCGCCGGCTTTCACGATCTCGTTCGCGATCTTCGCTTCCTCGACGAACGGATACTCCTCCTTCATGAACCAGCCGCCGGAGTTGCCGCCACCGGGGAACGTGCTGCGCACGCGACGACGTGTTGCCGCAGCGAGCGTCTCGTACGGCGTGAAGCGGCGCAGCTTCGCGTCGCCGTAGACGTTCTCGGTCGTGTAGAAGTAGTTCTCGCCCCACGGGCCGCCGTAGGAGACGATGAACGTCGGCGTGTATGTGATGCCGCTCTCGGCGAACAGCTTCACGACGTCCTTGTACAGCGGGAAGATCGGCAGCGAGTGCTCCTGACCCGGATACCCATCCATGACCATCGTCAGGTCGTACCGAAAGTCGAGCGCGCCTTCGGTGGTCGGCATGATCTGCTGCTCCTTCGCGGCCATGATGATCCACTGCCGCTGCTGCCGATTGCCGGCCATGTACATCTTGAGCGTCTTCGTGTCGTAGTACTGGCTGTAGCGGCGCATGATGCGCCGCGCGTGCTCGAGGTCCTTGATGTCCTCGCCCTGGCCCGGGCACGTAGTTCGAGCCGAACAGCCCGGGGCCGGTCGAGTAGATGCGCGGACCGACAGCCGAACCGGCCATCGACCGCATCCTCGTACGTCAGCACGTCGGTCGTGCCGGTCTGCGGATCGCGCGTTGTCGTCACGCCGTACGCGAGGTTCGCGAGATACGACCACGGCTGCTGGTGCACGCCCTGAGTCAGGCGCAGATGCGCATGCGTGTCCACGAAGCCGGGGACGATCGTCTTGCCCGTCGCGTCGATCTCGCGGGCGCCGTTCGGCACCTGCACCGTGCCCGCCGCTCCAACGGCGACGATGCGATTGTTGCGGACGACGATGTCCCCGCGCTCGATGACCTCGTTGCCCTTCATCGTGACGACGCGCGCGTTGCGGAAGACGGACGACGCCCTCGGGAGTGTCGCGCCGCGACTTGAGGACGATGCGCGTCTCGGTCGGTTGATAGCCGCGCGGATTTCCGGCCGGGCCGGTGCCGCGCTGCGTCGTGTCCGGTCGCGCCGCCGCGGCGCCCGTCGTGTCACCTCGAGCGCGCCGAGCGGCGGCGACTGAGTCGTCGAACTGACGGGCGCGGTCGAGATCGTATACGAAGTGCGAGTTGCCGATCGACCAGTGGACGCGTTTGCCGTCAGCGCTCCAGCTCGGGAACTGCGCGCCGACGTCCGTCAGCTTCCTGGCCGGAAACTCGGCCGCCGTGGGATCGGCGAGCGAGATGGACGGTGCCTCGCCGGTGAACGGAACGGGCACGACGTAGAGGTCGTTCGAGATCTGCGCGAGTGCCTGATCGCCCGCGGGTGCCATCTCGACGACCGCCGCCGGCGCGCCAGCAGGACCACCGGGCGCGGGCTCCGGGAAGCGGGCGCCCGTCACGCGCAGGTGCGTGCGCGGGTCGCTGCCGTCCCAGCGTATCGACACCAGGCCTTCCCCCTGGCCGTACATGAAGATGCGCGTCGTGTCCTTCGTGAAGTGCGGACCGCTCCTGCCTAACGCGCTGGCGATGAACGTCGCCTTGCCGCCGGTGGCGGGAACCCAGATCAGCTCCGCGGCGCCGGAGAAGCCGCCGGACTCGCGAACGGTTTGGGCGGGACTGCGCAGCGCGACGACGCGCTTGCCGTCCGGCGACCACGTCGGCTGGACGTAGAGCGCGTTGCCGGTGGTGAGCTGCACCGGCTTTCCGCCGGCGGCCGCAACCTTATAGAGGCTGCCGCCGTCGCGCGTCCACGTCACGAACGCGATCGACTGACCGTCGGGGGACCATGCGGGTTGTGCGTCGTTGCCGGTCAGGTCGGTGAGGCGACGCGGCGTGCCGGACGGGATAGTCCATCACGTACAGCTTGTCCATCGCGACGAAGGCGAGCCGCTTGCCGTCCGGCGACGGCACGGCGTCGCGGATCTGCCTAACGGTGAACTCCGGTGCGTCCTCGACCTTGTAGTTGAACGCCAGCTTCGGACCAATGCCGATCTGCGTTCGCACGTGGAACGGAATGTTGACGCCGCGCAGGACGGGTCCGGTCGAGCGTCGCGCGCGGCGCCGCCGGCGGCCTGTGCCGTCGCGCACGTCGCGGGGACGCGCCAGATCTTGCCGCCGTACGAGACGATGATCGCCTTGGAGTCCGGCGTGAACGAGTAGCCCGGCAGTACATCGAGCGACGCGACAGATTCCTGCTCGTCGCGCTGCACGGGATACGCGAGCCAGCGCTCTTCGCTCGTCTCGAGATCGCGGATGCGAAGCCCGTCTGCGTCTCATAACGCGAGCCGTAGACGAGGTACTTCCCGTCCGGCGACAGCGCGGGGCGGAATGCCGAGCCGTAGAGATTCGCGCGCGTCTCGCGACGTCCAGTCTGCCGGTCGAACGTCATGATCTGATACTGCGGCAGGCCGGCGTTGTACTCCCATGCGGCGGAGCGCTGCGCGAACCAGATGTAGCGCTCGTCCTTGCCGAACGCGGCGCCGAGTGTGCTGACCGGGAACGCGCCGGCGAGCATGGGCTGCGGATCACGGATGAGCTGCGTGCCGGCGCCCGCGTCCTTGTGGACCATCGATCAGCTTGGACGGTCCAATCGGGCTCTGCGCGCGCGCGACGACGATGTAGTTGCCGTCGGGCGTCCACTCGGGAGAGCGATAGCGATTGTTCTTGCCGCGCGTGATCTGCTTCGGTCTGCTTGGTCGCGACGTCGATGGTCCAGACGTTGTCGCCGCCGTCGCGATCGGACGTGAAGACGACGAGCTTGCCGTCGGGACTGAAGCGTGGCTGCGCGTCGAACTGCATGCCGCTCGTCAGTGCAGCGGCCTCTCCGCCCGTGCTGGGCATGGTGTAGAGGTCGCCGAGGAGATCGAAGACGATCGTCTTGCCGTCGGGGGAGACGTCGACGGAGAGCCAGGACCCTTCGTCGGTGTCGATGCTGATGTTTCGCGCGGGGTCGAGCGCGAGGTCGCGGCCGCGCGGCGGTTGGGCTGCCGGAGCGGCGGCGGTGCGGGCGGAGTCTTGCGCGGATGCCGGGGACGCCACAGCGAGCGCGAGTGACGCGAGAACGACGCGGGAGAGCATAACCACCTCGGAGGAAGCGCGTGTGGGCTCCCAAGATGGTCGTTGGTCGCGGGTGGTGGAAGAAGCAGGCGTGCGGAACCTATTGCTCCCATATTGGGAGCGGTGTACGCTTCGTCATGCGGGTGATCGCCAAGCGTACGCTCAGAGAATTCTGGGAGCGACACCCCAGGAACGCGGCAGCGAAGACGCCGCTGCAGGATTGGTACGCCCAGGCGTCAGCGGCTGATTGGGCTACGCCGGCAGCTGTCAAAGCCCAATTTGGCGATGCTTCGATTCTTCGCGCGGGCCGGGTCGTCTTCAATGTTGCCGGCAACAAGTACCGCCTCGTTGTGAAGATCAACTACCCGTACCGGGTCGTCTACGTGCGTTTCGTCGGAACGCACGAGGAGTACGATCGGATAGACGCCAACACGGTCTAGTCGCGTCTGCGACGTACAGGAGCCCTATGAAGATTGCGCCGATCAAATCAGAGTTGGACTACGATGCCGCGCTCGCGGAGATCGATCGACTCATGGATGCCGAGCCGAACACATTGCGCGGCGACCGCCTCGATGTGCTCGTCACGCTCGTCGAAGCGTACGAGGCGAAGCGATGGGTGATCGACCCCCCGGACCCGATCGACGCAATCAAGCTCCGCATGGAACAGCGCGGGCTCACTCGACGCGACCTGCAGCGCATCCTGGGCTCACGCGGCCGTGTTTCGGAGATTCTGAACCGCCGGCGGGCGCTCAGCGTCGAGATGATGCGCCGGTTGCATCAGGAACTGGCGATTCCCGCGGAGAGCTTCCTTCGGGTTCCGTCGGCGCCGGTCGGCGCCAAGCGCGGGCGAATCGCGCGTGGCACGAAGGGCTCAGCGAAGCGCGTGCGGCGGTAGAAGCGACGGAGGCGAGCACCTAACGGCTCTCCGCCACTCGCCGACCGGGCACTCGGCTCGCCACGAACGACCGGATCTCCCGCACCATCAGGTCGTTCAACTTCTCGACCTGATACCCCGTGATGTCCGGCTCCTCGTGCGAGTCGCCCACGCCGGAATCATCGGTGAGGAAGACGTACTTCCCACCCGTCATCACCGCCATCGCGCGGAACAGAAACTCCGTCGGCTTGTCCACGCCGCTCGCGGCGACGGGGAAGATCGCGACGCCCTTCGCGGCGGCATCCTCGATGGCTTCGTGATACGTGTAGTCGGCGCCGGCGTAGCGCTGCGGCGGCGCGTCCGCGAGCAGGAACAGCATCTGAGGAATCGCGTCACGCGACCAGCTCTGTCGCATCATCGCCTCGAGGCCGGCATTCATGTCTTCGGGATAGTCGCCACCACCGCCCGCCGCCGTGCCCGCGATGAACGACACCGCGTCGTCCACGCTGCGCGTGAATGGCAGGGACTTCGTGATGAAGTCATCACCGCGGTCGCGGTAGAACACGACGGACAATCGAATGTCGAGATCGGGCTCGGTCCCGCGCACTCGGCGCACGATGTCCTTGATCTCGCTCTGCAGGAACGTCATCTCGTCGCCCATCGAGCCGGTGGCGTCGACGAGAAATCCAATGTCGACCGCCCGGCGCGGCGAACGGGCGCGCGACTCACGCGCTGGTCGAATGTTGGTCTGGCCAACATTCAGGTCCCACGGGTTCCAGGAGTTCTGACGCGCACGCTCGAGGAAGCGCGTGTACTGCGGCCAGTGCTGCGCGTCATCCCAGACCGCCGCCGTCAGCACGCCCGGAGCCGGATCCTGACGCACGCCGCTGGCCCGACCGGCGTGACCACCGTCGCGACGCGTCTTGCTCATCAGCGCGGCAGTCGGCGCGCTCGGCGCATAAGAGTCGGACGCGGCTGCCGCGTCACGACGCGCCACGACGTCCGTCGCCCGCTTTCGCGAGACGTCTGGGGCGCCCCTATCGGTCGTGGTCGCGGTACCGGTGACGACCACACTCTCGAGGTGCAGCGTCGCCGGCTCGAGCACGAAGTCCACGGTGATGGCCTCTCCGCGAATCGCGATCCGGCGCTCCGTCCGCTGGAACCCAATGCTCCGAGCGACGACGGTCACCGAGTCCGGCTTGTCAGGCACGCCTCGCGGGATCTCGAACCGATAGCGGCCGTTGTCGTTGGTCTGAGCACTGAGCTTCGTGCCCACGACCTGGATCACGGCGCCTTGAAGCGGGCGCCCGCGCTCGACGCGCACGGTACCGGTGATGACGGTCTGAGACAGCGCTGGAGCTGTAGTGAAACCGAGCAGCGCGAGTGCGCCGAAGCGACGCACGAGATTCGCGGACATTGGGGCTCCCCTGGAGTAGTCACAAGGGAGACGTCACCCGAGCTGCTGCTTGCACAGCCGGCGCTACATCCAGATCAAAGGTACGTCGGGCAATACCCGGGATTATCCGAAATCGCGCACGAGGCCTGGCCAGTCACTCAGCACGCCAGCATTGAGTACGAGGTGTCAGGCATCAGTCTCCGAGCCCAGTCGGCAGTCCGCCGCGACCCGAGCTTGATCCCACGCGCGACGGAGCCGGCGGATACGGGACCTGATGCCTGACACCTGCTGCTGAGCAGTCGCTGACGCACTTGGTACTGGCCATGCCGCCGCCGGACGCCTTGAACGTTCTCGGCACGAGCCGCTGCCGAGCTTCACGCGCGCGCGGGCCGCCGTCTCGTCACCAGGTTCAGGATCCCTCCGACGACTCGCAACCGCGAGCACTCCCCACGTGATCGCTGGCGTCCATGTGGCCGTGATGCCGAGCAATGCGTCGAGTGAGTAGGGGCCGAACCCTGTGAGCGCCAGCCCGAACGCGCCCGTCGCGTACAGCAGCGGCAGCTCGATCCCGTTCGAGGTCGCGAACAGGCCATGCTCCCAGTGCACGCTGATCGCCGCGACGAGCATCACGGAGATCATGACCGCCGGTCCGACCGGCCCGAGGAAACCCAGCGCGATGAGAAGCCCGCTCCCGAGCTCGCCGATCGATGCTATCGACGCGAATGCCCGACCGGGGCGAAAGCCGAGCTGCACGAAGAACTCGCCGGTCGTGTGAAGCCCGTAGCCGCCGAACCAGCCGAAGAGCTTCTGAGTACCGTGTGCCGCCATGAGTAAGCCAAGCACCAACCGCGCGATCAGCAGTCCAATGCCGGCCATCCGAGGGTCGGCCGCAAACGATGTATCCATAAGAACACTTCCTCCTCCGACTGTTTGCACGCGGGCTTTGGTACCTTTTGCGGCCCAGGTTACGTTCCGTAACTACCGCAAGCTATGATCGCCAGTCGGCCGCGAAAAGAACGCACCGGAACGTGCCTCAGTGACGTCGGAGTAACCATGACGCCGGAAACCGAACGCACCGCCACCAACTGCCGCGCGCGCGAGATGCTCGTCCGCGTCGCCGACAAGTGGTCGATGTACGTCATCCACGTTCTCGCGCACGAGGGCCCGCTCCGGTTCAGCGACCTGCGCCGTCGCGTGGATGGCGTGAGCCAGCGCATGCTCACCGTCACGCTGCGCGGACTGGAGCGCGACGGCCTGGTCAGCCGCACCATGTATCCGGAGATGCCGCCCCGCGTCGAGTACGCGCTCACGCCGTTAGGCGCGACGCTCCGCGAGATCGTGCGCGCGCTGATCGACTGGTCCGGCGCACACCTGGCGGAGGTCGACGCGGCGCGGGCCCGCTACGACTCGCAGGAGAAGCAGTGGGCGACGACCGACGAGCGGGCGATGCGCGGAGTGCCGTCAGGCCGTGCCTGATGGGCGACGACGCCTAACGGGCGGCATCACCAGCCCGAACGCGACGACCAACAGCGACAGCGATGGTCACGAGGCGTCCGCGCGCGTACGCACGGCCCGCGTACTGGACGACGAGCTCCCGCGCCCCAGCGGGAACCGGCACCGTGATCAGCGTCCCGTCGCCGCGCAGCACAGGCGCCGGGCGCCCGTCCACCATAGCGAGCCACTCGGAGTCCCAGTTCTCGCTCACGAGTACGTAGCCGGCCGATGGCGTGCCACTGCCTAACCGCATTCGCATCGCACCGGGCTTCCAGTCCGCGAACGTGACCGCGAGATCAGACGCGGGCGGGAGCGGATTCGGGATGGCGCCCGGCGCCATCCCGGCCACCGTATCGAGTAAGACCAACCGATTCACGTCGAACCGCTGATCGAGTACAGTCGCCGGCGTCTGCGCCGGGGACGTCGGCGCCGCGGCCGCGGTGATGAACCGCGCGTACGGGATGGGTTGCACCCGCTCGAAGAGCGCCGCCGGCGCGCCCGACGAGGCCGACACGTTCGACAGCGTCTTCCGAAATCCGGGAAGCGAGTCCGGCACGGCGGCGTTCTGCACGATGAGATAGTTGACCGCGAACAGGTTCAGGATCTGCGGGTCACCCGCGCGCGCAAACGTTAGGCTCGAGCCCTGCCGCTCGTTCAGCACGTCGAATGCGTGCGGCTCGTTGCCGTGATGACCGTAGAGTTGCGAGATGTCATCAGCCATGAGCGCTGCGCCCGGATACACCGAGGGCACACCATTGTAGTCCACGTCCCACACGCGAAACGGCCGCGCGACGCTACGCAGTCGTGCCTTGATCGCGTCGCCGCCAAACAGCTCGTCCTGCACGTTGCTGTAGTTCCAGAACGCACGCGCGTTGAGCCAGAGGTCGGTGCCGACGATCGCGATGAGTGCCATGCCCCACACGCCAGCGCCGATCTTCCCGCGCTGTCGCGCCAGCGCGAGCCCGCCAACCACCGCGAGCGCGAGCCCCGCGAACAGCGCGCTCCACTGAATGGTCCGAGCGGCCGCCGCCCCCATCGCGCCCCGCTGCGGCAACCCCATCGCCTCGACCCCTCGACCTAACGATTCGGCGATTGCGCCAAGGACCCCAGTCAGCCCGAAAATGGCGACGAGCAGCCCGGCGACGAGCGCCGCGGGCACGAACCGCCGTGACGCGCCGGCGGCCACGCGGTCCACACCGAACGCCGCGAACACCGCCGTGACGAACGCGACGATGAACAGCGCCATGCCCGGCGCGCGCATCGACTTCGAGAACGGCACGAGCTCCCACCAGAGCCGGAAGAACGGCGTAGCGGAGCCGAGCGCGATGAGCATGAACAGGAGGCCGATCCCGCCGAGCCAGAGGATCATCCGCCGTCGCTCCCTGTCGGCCACGCCCGACAGCAGCGAGCGCGACCACGAGCAGGCCGAGATACTCGGAGTGCAGCTTCAACCCGTTAGGCCCCCAGTAGCTCTCGTTGAACGACTCGCCGGTGAAGCGCGGGATCACGAGCTCCGGCACGTGCGCCCAGGGAAACGCGTACGCCGCGGACCACTGGAAGTCGTGCAGCACCGACGCGTCGCGCGGCGAGTACGGGATGTAGGCGTAGAACGGCATGTACTGGATGGCGCTCACGCCAACGCCCAGGACCACCGCTGCCGGCGGCCAGCGCGAGCGCGACGACGCGGTCGCGCGGCGTCCGCGTCGACCCTTCACCGAACACGAGGAAGAGCGTGAATATCCCTGCCGCGAGCAGCGCGTACTGCGCCATCTGCGGGTGCGGGCTGAGCATGATGAGCCCGACCGCGAGCGCGACCAGCGCGTATCCCTCGACCCGCCTGTCCCGGATGCCGAGCGTGAGGCCGAGGAGCGCGAGGGGGAGCATCGTCGTGACGAACAGCTTCCCGTCGTGCCCGGGACTCACGTACGACCCGATGACGCCGGCGAGCTGGTACGCGAGTCCGCCGACGACTGCGCCTGTCCACGATACGCGCCAACGGCGCAGGAACCAGTACGTGAACAGCCCGGCCAACACGTAGTGCACGACGAACCCGAGGTTCATCGCGATGTGCGTCGGCATAACGAGACGCAGCCACGCGGTTGGGTAGAGCACGTCGCCGTTCATGCCGCCGACGAATGGCATGCCGCCGAAGATCTCGGGATTCCACAGGGGGACGTGGCCGAGCTTCTTCCACCATTCAGCGGCCCACGCGCGGTATGCGTAGCCTGACGAGTACTGGTCGTTGAACGGCGACGCGAGGAACGCGCCGGAGAGCATCGGGATCGACAGGATCGCGATCCAGAGCGCGAAGCAGCCCGTGGCGGCGAGCGCGGGATGCCGGGGCTCGAATGCGGTGCTCGTGGTGCTCGCCGGCGCCTTCTTCGGCGATGCGTGCTTGTTTCGTCGCGGCATCTCTACTCGCAGTTGGCTTTCGACCACTGAGTTCCGTCCGTAACATACCCGCGCGCCCTCCGCGCTCGGCTCCTGCCCTCTCGGCCTCTTCATACAACTCCGCTCATGCATCGCGTCGTCACTACCGTCTTCGCATTCGTCGCTTTCGCCGCGCCTTCGCTCTCGCTGCACGCGCAGACACCCGCGCCGCCAGCGCGTCAGGTCGCCGCGCGCGACCCGATGCAGGAGGGCCTGCCACTGCGCCCAGGCCGCACGCTCACGTTCACGACGAACGTGGGACAGTGGATGTCGGTGGACGTGTCGCCGGACGGCCAGACGCTGGTGTTCGACTTGTTAGGCGATCTGTACACAATGCCGATGGCGGGTGGGACGGCGACGCCGCTCACGCGCGGCATGGCGTTCGACGGGCAGCCAAGGTGGTCGCCGGACGGCAAACGAATAGTGTTCGTGAGCGACCGCGACGGCGGCTGGAACCTGTGGACCATCTCCGCCGACAAGCGCGACACCGCGCAGGTGACGCGCGGGAAGACGAACAACTACTTCTCGCCCGAGTGGACACCGGACGGGAAGTACATCGTCGCGACGCGCGGCACGAAGCTGTGGATGTATCACGCCGACGGCGGCAGCGGACAGCAGCTCATCCGTCCGCAGCCTGGGCAAGCTGGCGGCGCGCCTGGCGGTCCGGGCGGACCACCGGGCGGCGCCGACAACACTCGGCAGATGGGCGCCGCGTTCGGCAACGACGGCCGTTGGCTCTGGTACGCGCAGCGCGCCGGCAATTCCGGCTACAACACCGCGATGGGCGACTGGCAGCTCTACGTCTACGATCGCGAGACGGGGCGTGCGGTGTCGCGCACGAATCGCTGGGGATCGGCGTTTCGTCCGGCGCTGTCGCCTGACGGAAAGTGGCTCGTGTACGGCACGCGTCACGTGGACTCCACGCGCGTCCGCGTGCGCAACCTCGAGACGGGGGACGAGCGCTGGCTCGTGATGAACGCGCAGCGTGACGACATCGAGTCGTCGTCCGCGCTCGACACGTACCCGGGCATGTCGTTCACGCCTGACTCGAAGTTCATCGTGACGACGTGGAATGGTCGTCTCTGGAAGACGCCCATCGATGGCAGCGCGCCGCAGGAGATCCCGTTCCAGGCGAACGTCGTGCAGGCGTTAGGTCCCGAGGTGAAGTTCGAGTACCCGATCGCGGACTCCGCGACGTTCATCGCGAAGCAGATCCGTGATGCGGTGCCGAGCCCTGACGGGAAGCGGCTCGCGTTCATCGCGATGGATCGCCTGTACGTGATGGACCTGCCGGCGATGCCCGTGGCTGCCGCGGACGGCAACAGTGCCGGAGCGCCACGCGGTGCGTCTCCGCAGGCGCCGAGTCCCCAGTCCCCAGTCTCCAGTCCCCGCCGCCTGACCGACATGGACATCGGCGAGTTCGAGCCGACATGGTCCCCCGACGGGCAGTGGCTCGCGTACACGACGTGGTCCGACACGGGTGGCGGTCACATGTACAAGGCGCGCGTCGACGGCCGCACGAAGCCACAGCGCCTAACGAAGGCCGCTGCCTACTACGCCGAGCCGGTGTGGGCGCCCGATGGAAAGCGCATCGTGGCGATGCGGGCCGCGAACCGCGCGTTCAACGAGACGCTCGCGCGCGGGCTCGAGGATGCGGACGACATCGTTGCCATACCGGCCGCCGGTGGTGAAGCAACGCTCATCGCGCCGGCCGGTGGTCTCGCGAATCCGCATTTCACGAACGACTCGTCGCGCATCTTCCTGTATGGTGGCGGACGGCTGGCGTCGATGCGCTGGGACGGCACCGACGTGAAGTCGCATCTGCGCGTGGTGGGAGCCCCGGCTCCGGGCGGCGGTGGTGGCCCGGGCGGTGGTCCCGGCGGCGGTGGCCCACCGGCGAGCCTCGTCATCATGGCTCCGCAGGGCGACCAGGCGATCGCGCTCGTGAGCAGTGACATATATGTCGTGACCGTGCCCGTGTTAGGCGGCACGGAGCCCACGATCACCGTTGGCGGCGCGCCTGACGCGACGACGTTCCCGGCGCGCAAGCTCACTGACATCGGTGGGCAGTTCCCGGCGTGGTCGCATGACGCGAAGCGCGTGCACTGGTCGATGGGCAACGCGCACGCGGTCTACGATCTCGAGAGGGCGAAGGCGTTTGATGATTCAGTGAGGAGCAGCGGAAGGCGGACGGAGGAAGGCGGAAGGCGGGACAGCGACGGCCAACGACTCCACATCACGAGGCGCCAGTGGCGCTACGCCCTCCGCCGTCCGCCCTCCGCCTTCCTACAAGCCCGCCGAATTCCGGGTTCGAGTGGTCGGCCAGCGCGACATTCCCAAGGGTGTCGCGGTGCTGAGAGGCGCACGCGTCGTGACGATGAAGGGGAACGAAGTCATCGAGAACGCGGACGTCGTCATCCGCGACAACCGCATCGCCGCCATCGGCGCGCGCGGTCAGGTGACGGTACCGAACGACGCTCGCATCATCGACGTGGCAGGCAAGACCATCGTGCCGGGCTTCGTGGACACGCACGCGCATCTCCGGCCGTCGTACGAGCTGCATCGCGGGCAGATCTGGTCGTACGCGGCGAACCTCGCGTACGGCGTGACGACATCGCGCGATCCACAGACGTTCACGACCGATGTGTTCTCGTACGAGGATCAGTCGATCGCCGGCAACATTCTCTCGCCGCGCATCTACTCCACCGGCCCCGGCATCTTTGGCGCCGGCAATCCGAACGGCCAGAACATCCGCAACCTCGAAGATGCGCGCACGGTCGTGAAGCGTTATGCGGACTACTACGACACGAAGACCGTCAAGCAGTACGGCACGGGCAATCGCGAGGTGCGGCAGTGGTTGATCCAGGCGGCGCGCGAGCACAAGCTCATGCCGACGCTCGAGGGCGGACTCGACTACAAGAAGAACATCACGGAGATCGTGGACGGGTACTCGGGGCTCGAGCACACGCTGCCCACGTTCCCGACGCAGCCGGATGCGCTGCGCCTGATGGCGTTCTCGGGGATCACGTACACGCCGACGACGCTCGTGGCCTACGGTGGCCCGTGGGGCGAGAACTACTACTACGAGACCGAGGATGTGTACGGCGACCAGAAGCTGCGCCACTTCACGCCGTGGGCCGAGCTCGAGGCGAAGGTGCTCAGGCGCGGCGGCGCTGGTCAGGCGGGCTGGTTCCATCCGTCGCAGCACGTGTTCAGGAAGATCGGCGAGCAGGTGCGCGACGCGGTGGCGTTAGGCGCGAAGGTGGGCGTCGGCTCGCACGGTCAGCTGCAGGGATTGGGCTACCACTGGGAGCTCTGGTCGATCGCCTCCGGCGGACTCTCCGCGCACGACGCACTTCGCTCGGCCACGATCGTCGGCGCGGAAGGGCTGGGCCTCGCGCGCGATCTTGGGTCCATCGAGCCGGGCAAGCTCGCGGACCTGCTGGTCCTGGACGCGAATCCGCTGGAGAACATCCGGAACTCGAACACGATCCGGTATGTCATGAAGAACGGGCGGATGTACGAGGGCGCGACGCTGGACGAGGTCTACCCGCGCGCGCGTAAGGCGGGCTCGTTCTACTGGGGTACTGAGCGGACACAGTAGCGTGCTGCGCGCTGCGTGCGTTGCACCGTGGCGCGCGGGGCTGGTCTGGATCATTGCGGCGCTAGGCGCGGGCACTCGGCTCCGGCGGCTACGCGCTTACACGCCTCGAGCCAAGGGGTACCGAACTCCGTGTCTTGAGGGTGGCTCGGCCCCCTTGTCTCGGGGCTACGCGCGAACGCCGCCTATGCCGAGCGCCCGCGCCCCCCGGTCATGGCACGCTCCGGGGCCGGCCGCTCGTCACCGCGCACGCATCGCGCACGCGCCGCTCCGCGGCGCGCCCAGCACGCAGCAAGTGCGCGCTCCCCCCTCGTGGGCGCGTGGCACCTCGTTAGGAGACACGCACTTGCTGGGTGCTGCTCGCTGCTTACCCTGAGGTTCGGGATGCGTACCAGGAGGCGGGGGTGTCGCGTCGTAGGCGTCGTTGGCGCGTAGCCCCGAGACGAGCGGGGCCGAGCCACTCAGTCCTTACACGGAGCCCGGTACCCGTTGGCTCGAGGCGTGTAAGCGCCTACGGCGCCGGAGACGCGACGCCCCGCCGACAAGACAGCGATCCCGACCGTCAACCCAGCAGCGAGCAGCAGCCAGCCCTACACGCGAACCGCCAGCGGCGGCAACGCGTCTTCGATCTCCCGCTCGGTGCGGCTCGAGCCACGGCGGCAGCACGAGGTGCTCGCCGAGCGTCGCGAGGTCCTCGTCGACCGTGAATCCAGGACCGTCCGTCGCGATCTCGAACAGGACACCGCCCGGCTCGAGGAAGTACACCGACTTGAACCAGAACCGGTCGATCACCTCCGTCGGCCGGCGCTTCGCGGCCGAGATTCGTTCGCGCACCGCGAGCTCCGCCGCGTCGTCAGGCACGCGCCACGCGACGTGATGGATCCCGCCCGTCCCCCACGAGCCGCGCTGCTCGTTAGGCAGCGCGCGGATGTCCAGGTGGCGCCCCGACCCGCCGCCGTTGATCGCGTAGCGATGCCAGCCGTTCTCCTCACCCACCTCGCGAAACCCAGCGTCTCGACGAGGAAGCTCGCCGTCTGCGCGACGTCGCGTTCCCAGAGGCGCACCGCGTGCAGCCCACGAATCTGCTGCTCGGCCGGCACCGGGCTCTGCGACCAGGCCGCGAACTCGCGCTCGTCCGCCGTCTCCACCAGCGCGAGCTCGAGCCCGTGCGGATCCGCGAGGCGCAGCGCGTGCTCGCCGTGACGCACTTCGCGCGCACCCGTATTCGCGACGCCGCCGAGCGACAGACGGTCCTCCCAGTACTCGAGCGAGCCCTTCGGGATGGCGAGCGACACCTCGACGGCCAGCCCGACGCCTTTCTGCACCGGTGGCAGCTTCGGCCACGGAAAAAACGTGAGATCGGCACCGGGGTGCGCCTCGCCGTCCGCGTAGAAGAGGTGGTAGGTGTCCGGGACGTCCTGATTGACCGACTTCTTCACGAGCCGCATGCCGAGCGTGCCGGTGTAGAAGTCGACGTTCTCCTGCGGATCGCCGGCGATGCAGGTGACGTGGTGAATCCCCGTGACGGTGCTCATGCCCGTTCCTCGGCCTCGGACGTTGCTGGTGGTGCTCGTGGTCCTGTCCGCCCCTCGACGTATTCTAGCTCCGAAGTCCTGCCTCGATCAGCCATGACTCTCAATCTCACGTCGCGACTTCGTCACCCGATCCGGCTCCTGTGCCGCTCACCTCGCTCTCGCCGCCGCGGTCGCGCCAGACGCGCTGCGCGCCGCGTGGGCGCACGCGTCGCTCGGATCGGTCGTCGCACGCGAGCCGTTCGGCTCGCTCGAACAGGTTGCCGACGGCATCTGGGCGCTGATCTCGACCCCGTTAGGCGGCGATCGCACGACGCTCTCGAACGGCGGCATCATTGCCGGCCGGTCGGGCGTCATCGCCATCGAGGGATTCAATCAGCCCGCCGGCGCCGCGTGGCTCGCGCGCGAAAGCGCGCGAGCTCACGGGACGCTGGCCGACGCACGTCGTCGTCACGCACTATCACGCCGATCACGCGAACGGCGTCGCCGGCTATCTCGCGCCCGACAATCACGAGCGGCAAATCGCCGCCGGCGGTACGCACGACCGAGCGCACGCGCGACCTCGTGCTGCAGAAGAATCAGCCGGCCGACGACGCGCGCACTGCGGCGCTGCAGCAGGCGGTCGTCGCTCCCGTCCACCGGAGCGCTCACGATCGACCTCGGCAACCGCCGCGTGCGCATCGTCCCGCGGAGTGGCCACACGGACAGCGACGTGTCGCTCGAGATCGAGGATCCGAGCGTGGTGTTCTGCGGCGATCTCGTGTGGAACGCGATGTTCCCGAACTACGTCGACGCCATTCCATCGACGACTGGCGTCGTCCGTCAAGGCGCTGCGCCGCGATCGCAAGACGATCTACGTTCCAGGCCATGGCGCGCTCGCGCGCGAGGCGGAGTTCGATCGTTATGCGTCGATGCTCGCCGAGGTCGAACAGGCGGCGCGCAAGGCACGACAGCAGGGCACGTCCGCCGCCGACGCGGGAGCCGCCTTCTCGCTTCCGCCGTCGCTCGGCGAATGGATGCTGTTCAACAAGGTGTTCTTCGAGCGCGCGTTCGCGGCCTGGTACAAAGAGCTCCCGTAGGACTTCGTCATTCCGAGCGGAGGGTGTCATTCCGAGCGGAGCGCGAAGCGCGCAGTCGAGGAATCGCGATCATGCTGATAGCGTAGAGGGCCCTCTAGCGCGAACCGCGCGATTCCTCGACTGCGCCGTGCGCTCCGCCGTCGCGCCGTCCGCCCTCGGACTGACCGACCCTTCGGCCTCTACGGCGTCAACCGAGTCGGCCCGCGATGCAGGAACGTCGCCTCCCGGATGCTCGGCAACCCCAGCATCAGCATAACGAGTCGCGCGAGGCCGAGGCCGAAGCCGCCGTGTGGCGGACAGCCATAGCGGAAGAAGTCGAGATAGTACGACACCGACTCGCGCAAGCCCGCCTCCTCCGCCTGACGCGACAGCACCGTCGTGCCGGTGCTCGCGCTGCGCGCCCGTCGTGATCTCCACGCCCTTCCACATGCAGGTCGAAGCTCTTCGTCACGCGACGCGTCGTGCTCGTGCGCGCATGTGGTAGAACGGCCGAAGCGATGACGGATACTCGGTGAGGAAGAGGAATTCGCTGCCGTGCGTGTCGAGCGCCCACGCGCGAGCACCCGCTCGCCGGCCGGGTCGATGTCGCCCGACTTCGTCGCCTCGCGCGATCTCGTGACCCAGCTCGCGCAGCAGGGCGTGCGCGTCACGCATCGTCAGGCGCGGGAAGCTCGACCGGCGGCACGATCGACACTCGACGCCAAACGTCTCGCTCGATCGCGTCGCCGTGCTCGCGCGCACCGTCGAGAGGATGTAGCTGCAGCCACTCTTCCTCCATTCGCATCACGTCCTCGTGCGACTCCACCCACGCCATCTCGACGTCCACACTCGTGAACTCCGCGGCGTGACGCGGCGTGAGCGACGGTTCGGCCCGGAAGACCGGGCCCGATCTCGAACACGCGCTCGAATCCCGCCGCGATCGCCATCTGCTTGTAGAACTGCGGCGACTGCGCGAGGTACGCGGTCGCCGAGCTCGAAGTACGGCGTCGAGAACGTGTCGGCTCCCGACTCGCTCGCGCTGTGCATGAGCTTCGGCGAGTGCAGCTCGAGGAACTCGTGCGTCGCCCAGTACTCGCGCATCGCGCGCTCGATCGTCGTCTGCACCTCGAACACGAGCAGGTTCTCCGGCCGCCGCAGGGCGAGGAACCGCCAGTCGAGCTGCAGGTCGGACGCCGAATGTTCATCGATCGGCAGTCCGGGCTCCGCCGGCTGACGACTTCCAGCGAGCGCGCGAGCAGCTCGACACCGCCGGTCTTCACCGCCGCGTTGGCCACGACCGTCGCCGCTCACTCGAACGGCCGACCCGATCGTTAGGCCGAGCGCAGTCGTCTCGAGGTCGCTCGCGGCGGTGCCCGGCTGGCGATCGCTCGATCGTCACCTGCACGCGCCCGCTCCGGTCCTGCACGATCAGGAAGATCATCCGCTTGAGCACGCGGATGGTGACGACGAATCCGGCGATGGTCGCTTCGAGCTGGTCCTGGCCCGGCTGAGAGGCGTGCAATGGGCGAGCGGTGCATGAGGACTGGGAGAGGCGGCACAAAAGAAAAACGGCCCGTGGATATCCACGGGCCGTGAGGGTTCGGTCGTCGCTGCGTCGAAGCGTGTGTCTACGCTCGCGTGCGCCTCCGCCCCCACCCCGTGCGCGGGGTGGCGTCGGAATCGTACGTTGTTCAGGAAGGCGGGCGCGAGTCTCGAGCGACATGATGGCAAGGTGAGGGGTCGTCTCAGCGCGCGTCAAGACGGCGAACGTCGCTCGCGCAACCGGCTCGTCACGGAGACCTCTCGCGCGCCGCGATCTCGGGGTGTAGGTCTGTGGGCATGCATCGATGCGCGCTGCTCGCCCTGCGACTGCCGGCTCGGGCGTGATCGGCTGTGACTCGACGAGACCGTTGCCTCCCGCGGTGTTCGTCGAACCCGCGACGCTGACGCTCGAGGATGGGCAGACGGCGACGCTCACCGCGACAGCTGCGTAACCCGAAGGCGCGAACCGTCACCTGGTCCTCGTCGAATCGGGCGGTCGCGACGGTCGATCCCGCGGGTAACGTCACCGGGGTCACGAACGGGACGGCGAGCATCGTCGTGCGGATGACCGACGACACGACGATCAGCACGACCGTGCCGGTCACGGTGAGCGGACCGGCCGTGGCCACGGTGACCGTGACGCCCGGCGGCGCCGATCGTGTACGTTGGCTTCGCACGACAGCTGCCTTGTCCAACTCCGCGTCGGCCGATGGGCGTCTGCTTCGCGGCCGGACGGTGACGTGGACGACGCCCGACGCCGAGCATCGCCGACGTGTCCGGCGCGGGGTCGTCGCGTGGGCGCGCCCCGGGCGGGCCGCATCCCGTCGTCGCGTCGAGCGAAGGGCGGACCGGCGACGTACACAGGTCCGCGTCGCGCACGCGGCCGAGGTGTGCCCGTTCGTCGCGACGCTGGCGCTCGGCCAGCGCGCCGACGGTACGCTCGCGTTAGGCGACTGCGAGTACTCGCTCGACGACTCGTACGTCGACGTCTACGAGATCACGCTGCCGGCGGCCGGAACGATCCAGATCGACATGACGAGCACGTGACCTCGATTCCTACCTCGGCTTGTTCGAGGCCGGCGGCGTCTTGCTCGCGGAAGATGACAACTCCGGCGGTGGTCGGAACGCACGGATCGTGCGCCAGCTCCCCGCCGGCCAGTATCGCGTCTGGGCCAACACGATTTCCGGGTCGGCGACCGGCGCCTATTCGCTGATCGTCCCGCAGCGCTGAGCGGCACGCGGCGGTCGCCGCTTACTGCTTCGGCACGAGCGAGAACGTGTACTCGAGCTTGATGCGTGTCCGCGACGCTCAGCACCACCGGCACGCGCGGCTGCGTCAGGCCGAAGTCGGAGAACACGAACGACGTCGCGGCCGTGCCGCTCACGCGGCCGCCGTCGAACTTCGCGTCCACCTGCCACGTCGTCGGCTTGGTCACGCCGTGCACGGTGAGATCGCCAACGAGCTGGAACGTCTTGCTGCCTGACGTCGGCACCGGCAGCGTTAGGCCACGCAGCGCGGTCGGCGCGAGCTCGACCGTCGGAAACTGACTCGTCTCGAGCACTGCGGCCGCGCACGTACCCGTCGCGGCGATCCTTGTCGCTCTTGAGCGTGCGCGACGTTGACGACGAACTTCGACGACGCCGGAACGAGCTTGCCCTTCGCGTCGAACGCGATGCCGCCGGTGACGTCGAGGTCGCGCCGACGGCGTCGTTAGGCAGGTCGAAGCCGGCCAGCTGCTCGCGTATGCGGTAGCGTACTTCGTTGCCGTCGGGCGCGACGACGAGCTGCAGCCCGTCGGTGGCCGGGAGCGCAACGTCGCCGGTCGCGGTCTGCGCGACAGGAGCGCGTACCCGACGCGTTCGTCGTCACGCGCGGACGCCTCTGCCCGCTGGCAGCTCGCCGCAACGATCGCCGCCAGCACCGGCACGCCGACCGCGGCGACTGTCTTCTTCATTCGCATTCGATTCTCCAAAAAGGCCCACAGGCCCGTTGAGTGTTCGCGTCTGTCGCGTCTGGTACCGCGTTCGTCGCGTGGTTGAACGACCGGCGGCGAAGGAGCACGAGCTCCCGCGCCGCCGGCGCACCCAAACTACCATGGCGCCGAGTGGAACTGTGTCGGTTACCGACCAGTGCCGCTCTTGTCGCCCTCGGCTGGTCACCGTGACCACGATGGCCGCCCTGCGCCGCCGCTCCTTCAAGGCCGCGATGTTCGCGTCGAGCTGCTTCTGCTGATCGGCGTTCAGGATGGTCCGCAGCGAGGCGATCTGCTGCTCGCGCTGCTGCGTCCATCTGCGTGCGGACCTGCTCCATCTTCGCGCGCGCGGTCACGGTGTCGCCACGCTGCGCGTGCTTCACGCGCTTCCTTCATGACCGCGCCGAACTGCTCGCGCGTCTTCTTCATCTCCGGCTCCTGCTCCTTGCGAAGCGCCTCGAGCCGAGTCTTCTGGGCGTCCGTCAGGGTGATGCCCTTGAGCAGCATGCCGCCCGGGCCCGCCTCGGCCGCGATGCCACGCTCGCCCTGCTCACCGTCCCGTCCGCCATGATCGGGCTGCGTCGCTGTCGGACGAGCGTCCGGGCGTGGACTGCGCGGCAGCCGCACCGGCGGCGCCAACGACAAGGGCCAAACCGAGGCCCATTCTGGTCAGGGTCTTACGCATGTGCTTCTCCCGTACTGCGAGATTGTCCGCCCGTGCTGGCACCGTGCTCATCGTGAGCCCGGCCTGACGGGACCGAAGCCGAGGCGGCGAGATCACCAGCCTCGGGTACTTCGGAGGATGGTACCGGAGGTGGTCCGGAGCGCGGTCCGGGAATTGGCACGAACGGCACACGGGCGATGCGAATTGCACGGGCCGAAGGCTCGAGGCCTGAGGAAGGAGGCCTGAGGAAGGAGGAACGGTGTCATCCCGAGGATCGGTCAGCGAGAGGATCTGCTGTGCAGTTCCGTGGCAGGTCGACCACGATCCGCGAGTTCGCTGACGCTCGGATCAGCGACCAGCAACCAGCAACCAGCTCCCAACCCAAATCGCTGATGTCCGACCCTGCGTTCATCACGACGACGCTGACCGAGCTCGTCCGGACGAAGTCCATCAACCCCGCCTTCGCGGACGGCGAGCCGAGTGACGAGCGGGAGATCGCGACCCGACTCGGCGCGATGATGCGCGCGTTAGGCATGGAGACCACCGAATACGAGCCCGCGCCCGGACGCGTCAGCGTCGTCGGCCGGCTGCGCGGCACCGGCGGCGGGCGCTCGCTCATGCTGTACGGCCACATCGACACCGTCGGCGTCGCCGCGATGCCCGAGCCGTTCTCGGCCACCGTGCGCGACGGCAAGCTCTACGGACGCGGGAGCTACGACATGAAGGGCGGCGTCACCGCGTGTCTCGGCGACCGTCAAGGCGCTGCGCGATGCCGGTACGACGCTGCGCGGTGACGTGCTCATTGCCTGCGTGGCGGACGAGGAGGTCGCGAGCATCGGCATGGCGGAGGTGCTCGCGCCACGTCCGCGCCGACGCGGCCGTCGTGACCGAGGCGACCGAGCTTCGGGTCTGCCTCGCGCATCGCGGCTTCAGCTGGGTCGAGGTCGAAACGTTAGGCATCGCCGCCCACGGCAGCCGTTTCGACTGGGGATCGACGCCAACATGCGCATGGGGCGATTCCTCGCGCGGCTCGACACGCTCGAGCAGGAGCTGCGCGCCCGCCCGCCTCACGCGCTCGTCGGACCGCCGTCGCTCCACGCGGCGGTGCTGCAGGGCGGGACCGGGCACGAGCACGTACGCCGACCACTGCCGTCTCGAGATCGAACGGCGCACGGTTCCCGGGCGAGACCGAGGAGCAGGTGCTGTCCGAGATCCGCGCGATCACCGACGCACTCGCGTCGGATGACGCGACGTTCCGCGCGAACGTGCGCGCCATGCTGACGCGCGGTTCGTTCGAGGTCGCCGCGAACGCCCCGATCGTGAACGCCATCCTTGGCGCCGCCACCAACGGTGCTCGGCGCGCAGCCGGAGGTGATCGGCGAGCCGTACTGGATGGACGCGGCACTGCTGTCGGCGGTGGGAATCGACACGGTCGTCATCGGACCGACGGGCGCTGGCGCGCATGCGCTCGAGGAATGGGTCGATCTCGAGTCATCGAGCAGGTGACGGACATCCTCCCGCGGCGGCAATGGAGTTCTGCGCCGCCGTTGGCATCGCGAGCGCGGGCTGCTGGATTTCCATCGCGGCTACCCGACTGCAACCGACGCTCAGTGCGCGTCTCGAGACCGCAACAGCAACGGTATTTCTTCTGCGTCTCGACGTTCAGAGCGCTCTGCGCCGCCGTTCGAGTCGCCAGCCACTGCGAGGTCCGTCCTCAGGTGCAACGTCGCCGGCCGGGGTGAAGGCCAGCGGCGCTGCACTCGCGTTACCCACTACTTGTTGCCGAACGGCTTCGGCGGAACGCTCTTCAGGTACAGCCATACCGCATGAATCTCGGCGTCGGTCATCCCGCGGAAGACCTTCCACGGCATGAACTCGTCGAGCCCGGCTGCCGTCGGGCCGCTTGCCCTCGCGCAGCGCTCGCGTGAGATCCGCCTCCGTCCAGCTGCCGATACCAGCCGGCGTTAGGTTCGACGCCGGCGGCAGGCCCGGTGGACCCGCCACGCGACCGCCGGACAAGCCCGTAGCCGTGACATCCATGACACCCGCTGATGTCCGCGATGTACTTCCCGTACGCCGCCGTCGTGTCGCGAGGCACCGACGCGGGCGCGTCGTACGCGTCGGCGTCTTGCCCGCGACCAGAATGTTCATCTTCCCCGTCGCCAGCAGCGCACGACCAACCGGCCCGAAGCCCGACCGCGGCACCTCCCGATCCACCGGCGGTAGCCTGCTTCAGGAACGCGAGCACCGCGCCGATGTCCTCCTGACTCAGGTGCGTGAACACCTCGCTCGGCATCACGATGAGCGAACGTGCCGTCACGCTGCACGCCTCGCCGGATGGCGCGCACGTAGTCCATGTCGCCGTAGTCCGTGCTCAACCCACCCTGACCGTGCGTCAGATTCGGGCCGGCGACCGTACCGATCGCCGGGCTGCTGGAGTACACGGCGCCGCCGAGATCGGACGCCGTGGCAGAACGTGCAGTCGATGACGTTGCGCACGAGGTGCTCACCGCGCGCGATGGACGCGCTGTCCGTCGGCACGTGGACCGAGTCGACGGTGGTGTCGTACGTCTTCCGGAGCTTGCGCTCGCTCGCGGCGTAGACGACGCCGGCGCCGATGAGCACGAGCACGAGCGACGGCGGCCAGCAGTCGCCCGATCCACTTGAGAATGACGCGCGTCATGCGCACCTCCGGTCCATACCCGCGGTGAACGACGACGCGACTCGCGGCGAGATTCCGCATCGAGCCCCAGCACGCGCGCAGACGACCTGCTCGAGCGTCGCGCGTCGCGTCGGCGGCAGCACCGGTCGAGCGCCACGCAATGTGCCCGTCAGGGCGCACGAGCACCGCACCGTCGGCATCGATGCCGTAGGCGCGCAGCCAATCGTCCGACACGTCCGTCATCTCCGACCCGCCGACGACGACCACGCCTAACGGGACATCGAGCGCGCGACTCACTGTGCGGGCGGCGTCGCGCCATGCACCGCCGTTCACACCGGTGAGCAACATCAGGCAGTCACCGAACAGATCGAGCGTCGACAGCCTCGCTGCCGCGGACGTCGAGCCAGACGTGCGGCGCGCGCGCACCAACGCACGCCGGCGACAACGGCTCGATCACCGCTGGCCGATCGCCGGCCTCGGCGACAATGGCCGACGACGAGTACACGACGCCCAGGTCTGCGGCGATAGGGCGACACGCCCTGCAGCTGTCCGCGCGACCGCAGCAGGTTCCGCTCGCCGGACGGACGCCGCTCCGGTTCGTAGCTGTCGAGCAGCGCGGGACTCGCGACGCCGTTCAGGACCGCGGCCAGCTTCCACGCCAGGTTGTGCGCGGCGTGGATCGCCGTGTTCATGCCCGTGCCGCCGGTCGGCGCGGTGCGGTGGGCCGCGTCTCCCACGAGGAACACGTTGCCGTCGCGGAAGCGGTCGGCGACCTCGGCACCGATGCCGATGAGCTGACAGTCCAGCACCTCGACGTCGAGATCCGGAGTGTCCGCCGCACGCCTAACGAGGCCGACGATGTCATCCGCGCTCGATCGATGCGAGTGGCCGCTCCTCGCCCCGCCACGGCGTCGCGAGCATCCACCGGTTCTCGTTGCTCGTCGGCAGCGCGACGCTCGGCGCCGGACCACCCAGGCCCTGCAGCATGTAGAGTCCGCACCGCTCTGCACCCACGATCGCGTCCAGGTCGGCCCGGAACAGCACGCTCAGGTACTCACCGATGCGCGCTACACCCTGCGTCGCGATCCCGAGGCGCCGACGAATCGGGCTGTGGCACCGTCGGCGGCCATGACGTACTGCGCGTGCACGACCGGTGCGCTCGCCGGTCGCGCGATCGACGATCGTCGCACGCACGCCGCCTCGCGTCTGCGTCCAGATCGCAGACCTCGGTGTTGAAGCGCACCTCGGCCGAGTCGATAGCTGCGCGCGTGGTCGAGCAGGATCGGCTCGAGGAGATCCTGCGCCAGACACCGCCGGCATCTGTCGGACTGAACGCGGCCGCTTCGTCGCGATTTGGGAAACCGAGTGGCCGTCGCTCGACCTCGGGCGCGGCGAGGTTGTCGCGCACGGAGCTCACGAACTCGACCGACATCGCCGCCTCGCGTACCCGAGGCTCGATTCCCCACGCGCGGAACAGCTCCATGGTACGCGTGCTGATGCCGGTGGCCTTCGGGTGGATCGACGTCGACGGTGACGCTCGACGAGTAGCGAGCGCACGCCGAACCGCGAGAGGAGAATCGAGCTGCACAGGCCCGCCGGGCCGGCGCCGACGATAAGGATAGGAATCTGCATGGGAGTAACCCTCAGTCATGTCGATGGTTGGTCTCCGCTGCCGCACTTGCCCTCTGGCGCAGGAGTCTATAATTTCATGCTACAACCTGTCCGATCAATTTGAAAAAGTCAATCCCCAAGCGTTCGTACAACCAGAAGGCGCGCGCGGAGAGCGCGGCCGAGACGCGGCGTCGGATCATCGACGTGACGCGGGAACAGCTGACGCGCGCTCCGCTCGAGAACGTCGGCCTGCCCGAGATCGCCGCGGCGGCCGGACGTCGCGCGGTCGACGGTCTACACGATCTTCGGGTCGCGGGAGGGGCTCATGGTCGCCGTGGCCGAGGATCTGCTCGATCGCGGCGGGTTCGCGCGAATCGGGAGGCGCTGCGCGGTCCGGACGTGGTGCGGGCGTTCGAGATCAGCATCGACGTCGCGATGGAGCTGTACTCGCAGGAGCACGCGGTCAGTCAGGCGCTGCTCTCGCTGTCCGCGGTCGATCGCGACGCGTCGAGCGCGGCGGCGCGGCTCAACTTCGGCCGGCGCGAGGGCATGCAGAAGCTCGCGCAGCGGATGCACGATCAGGGGGTGCTTCGCGACGACGTCACGGTGGACGAGGCGGCGGACGTTCTGTGGATCGTCACGAGCTTCGAGACGTTCGAGCAGCTCTATCGCGGGCGGAGCCTGACACCACAGCAGGTTGGGGAGAGGCTGATGGCTATCACGAGGAGAACGCTCTACCGCACCTAACGCCGACGCAGCTGCACGCTGGGAACGACTGCCGACGGCTGCATGCTGCGGCACGCTGCACGCTGCGCCATCGGCCTAGCCATCGCTGCAGCGCTCACCCAGCCACCAGCACGACCACCCAGCAACCAGCCGCAGTTCCCCAGTCCCCAGTCCCCCCGCCCAATCGCGCCTTATCCCCATCGAGTTGTCCGCGTAGCGCACGGGTGCGTCCGTTCAGGGGTTAGTCACCTGCAACGACGCCATGCACGACTCCACGGAACCGATCACGCCGCCGCGAAGCGCTGCGGCGCACCACATTCGGCACCATCGCCATCGCGACCGGTGGTTGTCTGCCTTCGACCGGTCCGGCGGGCGGGGGCGACGGGCGCCTAACGACTCGTGTCGTCGCGCCGACGACCACGACCGCTCCCGGATTGTATCCGTTGGACCTCGGGCGGTCTCGCGACGGATTTCTCTACGTGCCGACGAGCTACAAGCCGGACACAGCGGCGCCACTCGCGCTGTTGCTGCATGGCGCGGGGCAGGAGGCGTCGGAGCTGCTCACGCCCATGCGGCCACTCGCGGATGCGGCCGGACTGGTGCTCGTCGCGGTCGACTCGCGCGACCGGACGTGGGACGCGATCCTCGGCTCCTTCTCCGCCGACGTGCAGTTCATCGACCGGGCGCTCGCGCTCGCGTTCTCGCGAGTGCGGGTCGACGCGACGCGCGTCCGCATCGTCGGCTTCTCCGACGGCGCGAGCTACTCACTCACGCTCGGCATCATCAACGGCGACTTCTTCTCGCGTATCGTCGCGTTCTCGCCGGGGTTCATCGTCAACGGCCCGGTGACCGGCAAACCCAAGATCTTCATCGCGCACGGCACACGCGACACCGTCCTGCCGATCGATCAGACGAGTCGCACGCTCGTGCCGCGGCTCAAGGCGGCGGGCTATGACGTGGAATACCACGAGTTCGACGGCGGCCACGGGGTGAGGCCGGACCTCTTGGCGCAGGCGACGACGTGGGTAGCGACTTAGGGACTGGGGACTGGGGACTGGGGACTGGGGACTGGACTGCGGCTGGTGGCTGGGTGGTCGTGCTGGTGGCTGGGTGACGCTCGAGCTGCCGCTGGCGTGCAGCGAGCAGCGCGTGGGTGACCGGGCGCTAATAGCAGCAGCGCGCAGCGTGCGGCCGCAGCATGCAGCCGTCGGCAGATGTGCCCAGCGTGCAGCGAGATTCAGACTGCTGAGCGGAGGGCGTCAATGTCGGCCGCCATGATCCGCTCGAGGTTGCGTGAGATCTTCTCGGCGTCCCAATCCCACCACGCGATCTCGAGCAGTGCCGCGATCGTCTCGTCCGAGAATCGACGACGCAGCACCTTCGCCGGATTGCCGCCCGCGATCGCGTACGGCGGCAGATCACTCACGACCACCGATCGCGAGGCGACGATCGCGCCGTCGCCGATCTGGACGCCCGGCATGATGAGCGCGTCGTAGCCGATCCACACGTCGTTGCCGACGACCGTGTCACCTTTGCGCGGGAATGCGTCCAACGGCGGCATCACGCGCTCCCACCCGTTGCCGAAAATCTGAAACGGGTAGGTCGAGAACCCCGACATCAGGTGGTTCGCACCGTTCATGATGAACTTCACGTCCTTGGCCAGCGCGCAGAACTTGCCGATGATCAGCTTGTCGCCGATGAACGGGAAGTGATACAGCACGTTCTGCTCGAACCGGTCGACGCCATCGGGGTCATCGTAGTACGTGTAGTCGCCGACGATGATGTTCGGGCGCGTGACGACATTGCGCAGGAATCCCACCTGAGGGAATCCTTCCATGGGATGGCGTGTGCGGGGATCAGGACCGGTCACGAGACCCTCTTCGAGGCGTTCGAGGCAGTAGGACGTGTATCGGACGACTTGCGTCAGGACATTCTCGGAGGAGCCATGCGTTTCGACAACCAGCGTTCGCGTGTTCATGATCCTCGCCGCCACGCTATTCGCGCTGGGTCGGATGCCGCCCAGGCGCGCCCGGATCGGGTGCAGTGGATTCCGTGACCGCGGCGGCTCGCGGCGACAGCTCCACGACATCGTCCGCGTCGGCACCAGCCGCGCGCTCGGACTCGGTCGTCCTGCGAACCGACAAATCGCAGTACCGCGCCGGCGACAGGATCACGCTGACGTTCGTGAACAGGAGCGCGGCGAGCTACTCGTTCAACCCGTGCACGCGGACGATCGAGCGAGAGGAGAACGGTGCATGGACCGCGCTGCCGGATCCGGGTCGCATGTGCACGATGCAGGCGTTCATCCTCGACGCGCACGGCACGGGCACGGGAACGACAGAGCTGCCGACCCCGCTCACCGCCGGGCGATATCGCGTGGTCGTGCGCATGACCATGGAATCGCCCGGTGGCGCATCGGGATCGCCGATCAACGCCGTGAGCGACCCAATCACGGTGTCCTGAGCTGCTCGATTCACCCGCGAACCTGGGCCTCGAGCGGTCATGCCCAAGCGGCTGTCATTCCGAGCGGAGCGCCGGAGGCGCGCAGTCGAGGAATCGCGCGCGTGGTAGAGGGGCCCTCTATCGGGACGATCGCGATTCCTCGACTGCGCCTCGGCCTCCGCTCGGAATGACAATCCTCGACTCTCGTCCGCTCGGAATGAACGACAACCGACGTCGTCGGGCCATTCGACCTCATCTACTGACGTCGAAGACGCGCCGCGCTGCCACGGCGCGAAACTTCTCGTTGACTTTGTCCGTTCCCACCCTTAGGTAGAACTCCTACACGTCGATATGTAGAACTTCTACCTGTCAACGCGACGACCGTCCATTCGTGCGCTCGGAGGGGTGGTGGGAAAGACATCCGGTCCGTCCAGGAGCGAGCTGCTCAAGGGCACGCTCGACATGCTCATCCTGCAGACGCTCACCGTGCAGCCGCTGCACGGCTACGCGATCGCGCAGCAGATCGAGCTGCTCTCGGACGCGGTGCTCTCCGTCGAGCAGGGATCGCTCTACCCGGCGCTCGAGCGGCTGCAGAAGCGCGGCTGGGTCACGTCCAAATGGGGCGAGTCGCCCACCGGACGCCGCGCCCGCTACTACACGCTCACCGCCGCCGGGCGCCGTCAGCTCGGCGACGAGATCTCGGATTTCGACCGCGTGCTGGTCGCGATCAACCGCGTCATGCGACGCGCGTGAGGTGACAGCATGTGGTTGATCGACGTCATCCGCTATCGACTTCGCGTGCTGTTCAGGCCTAACGCGCACGCCCATGAGCTCGACGAGGAGATCCGCTTTCACCTCTCGCTCGAGGCAATGCAGCGCGAGCACGCCGCGCGCGGCAATCTCACCGCCACCGACGCGCGCTGGGCGGCGCGCCGGCGCTTCGGCAACGTCACCACCACCAAGGAAGAGGCACGCCAGATGGCTGGTCTCGGATTCTTCGACACGACGGAGCAGGACGTGCGGTTCGCGCTCCGGTCCTTCCGCCGATCGCCAGGGTTCACGGCGGTCGCGGTGCTCACGCTCGCCGTCGGCATCGGCGCGAACACGGCGATCTTCAGCGCCGTGAACGCGATGCTCCTGCGGCCATTGCCGTTCCGGGAGCCCGAGCGGCTCATGGACGTGAGTCTCACCGTACCGGCGCGCGGCGATGTCCCCGGCGCGCGACGACATGCCCGTGGTCGTACCCGAAGTTCGCCGTGTTCCGGAAGGCGCAGACGGTCTTCGAGGACGTGACGCTCTGGATGCGCGTTCCAGGCGACGGTGCGCGTTGGAGCGGACGCCGAGCGCAGCAACTACGAGTTCATCGACTCGCGCTACCTCCCGACCCTCGGCGTTCAGGCCGGCGATCGGACGGAACTTCAGCGCCGAGGAGGACGCGACGTCCAGGCGGACCACGGGTGGCGATCCTCAGCGACGCGCTCTGGCAACGGCGGTTCAACGCCGATTCCGCCGTGCTCGGTCGTTCGATCGTGGTCGATGGCAACCCGTTCACGATCGTCGGCGTGTCTGCCGCCGGGATTCCGTGGAGTGTCGGGCAGGGCCGAACTGCTCGCTCGCGTTCATGTCGCAGGATCAGCCGGACAGCTCACCGAGCCGTGGTCGCACGGCTACTCCGTGATCGCGCGGCTCAAGCCGGCGTGACGACCGGAACGTTCGCGAAGGTCGCGTCCGCCAGCTCGGCGGAGTGGTCGCCGACGCGTACCCGCATCCGGAATCAAGAAGGAGCGCTGGGGCGCCATCGGCCGCGAGCTCGACGGCACGCGCGTCGATCCGGTCGTGCGGCGCTCGCTGCTCGTCTTGTTAGGCGCGGTCGGGCTCGTGCTGCTCATTGCGTGCGCGAACGTCGCGAATCTCTTTCTCGTCCGCGCGGCCGGGCGACGCCGTGAGATCGCGGTTCGCCTCGCCGTGGGCGCCGGACGGCGCCGTCTCGTCCGACAGCTGCTCACGGAAAGCGTCGTGCTGTCCACGCTCGGCGGGCTCGCGAGCGTCGTCGTCGCGTGGTGGGGCGTGAAGCTGCTCGCCGCGCTCGAACCCGACGACGACGCTCCGCGTGGAGCGACTCGGCGGCATCGGCGCGATCTCGTTCGAGTCGATCCGGCTCGATCCCGCCGCGTTCGCGTTCGCGGCCGGCGCTCACGATCGTGACGGGGCTCGTCTTCGGGCTCGTGCCGGCACTGCAGGCGACACACCCGTCGCTCACCGGCGCGCTTGGAAGACAGCGACGTCTCGCGCGTATCCGGCGTGCGCGGCCTAACGAGTCGCAATCTGCTCGCGATCGTCGAGATCGCGCTGGCGGTGGTCCTGCTCGCCGGCTCGGGACTCATGATGCGGAGTCTCGGCGAAGCTGCTCGGCGTGAACCCGGGATTCGACGCCGAGCGGCGTGCTCACGATGCGCTTCAACCTGATCGACGTGGCACCGGATTCGCTCCCGGCGTTCTACGATCAGCTCGTCGAGCGACTCGGCAGTCGATTCCCGGCGTGACGAACGTCGGCCTCCTCGACTGCCCGCCGCTCAACGGTGGCTGCAGCGGACCGATGACTCGCGCATCGCGATCGTCCGGCGCCGGTCGCCGGCACGGAGCCGGCCGTCGGCGTCCACTGGGTGACACCGCGGCTGGTTCGCGACAATGCGCGTTCCGCTGCAGATCGCGGCCGTGTGTTCGCCAACAGCGATCGGCGCGGCACGCAGAAGGTCGTGCTCATGAGCGAGACCGCGGCGCGGACGGTACTGGCCCGGTCAGGACCCGATCGGCCGGCCGGTGAGCGTCGGCCAGGGCGGATTCTGGAAGGACACGGCGTATCGTGGTGGGCGTCGTGGGCGACGTTCGGTTCGGGACGCTCGACTCGCTGCCCAGAGCCCGATGTCTATCTGTCGTACTATCAGTCGCCGCGCGGCCGGATGATGATGTTCGTGCGAACGGCGGGCGATCCCGCGGTCGCTCGTGCAGGCGGCGCGTCGCGAGATCGCGGCGCTGGCGCCAGGCGTGCCGCTCTACGATGTCCGGCCGATGCGCGAGCGCGTGGCGGACGCGATGGCGTACGCGCGGTTCAGCGCGCTCCTGCTGGCGACGTTCGCGGCGGTCGCGCTCGCGCTGGCGGCGTTAGGCACGTACGGCGTGATCTCGTTCGGCGTGTCGCAGCGGACGAAGGAGATCGGGGTTCGCGTGGCGCTCGGCGCGACGCGCGGGGACGTGCTGCGCCTGGTCGTCGGTCAGGGCGTCGGGCTGGCGTGGTCGGCGGCGCGTTGGGTCTCGCGGGCGCACTCGCGACGACGCGGGTGCTCGCGTCGCTGCTGTACGGCGTGGCGCCGTCGGACTCCGCTGACGCTGGCGTCGATCGTGGCGCTGCTGGTGGGAGCGGTGATCGTGGCGAGCTGCTTCCGGCGCGTCGAGCGGCGAGCGTGCATCCGGCAGACGCACTACGGGGGTGACAGGCGGGGCTGCGAACTGCGACATCTGCCGACGGCTGCATGCTGCGGCCGCACGCTGCGCGCTGCTGCTATTAGCGCCCGGCACGTCACGCGCTGCTCGCTGCTCGCAGCCGCACCCAGCGTCACCCAGCCACCAGCGCGACCACCCAGCACCCAGCTGTAGTTCCAAGTCCCCAGTCCCGAGTCCCCGGTCCCTGCCCCTCCGCATTACGAAACTCTAATCACAAGCAGCACAGGCACTTACAAAATACTTGCCTCTCGGCGTGAAAAGGCTCAGCTTGTCTCCCAGCGATTGGCCGACGCTGCTAATGCGTCCGCCACAACGCCGCTGCCGATGAGACTCACGTTGTCGAGCACCACGACGACGCGCCCACCGCCGTTCGACGCCAACACCAGTCCCGCCCGCTTTGAACGCCGCGTCAGGCTCACGAGGTGGACGGACCATCGAACGCATCTGCCGCCAGCGAGAGTTGGCGGGAATCGCTTGTGCGGCTGTGGCGATATTCGCATCGACCGTCGCGTGCGGAGACGCGTCGGCGACCGGCGGGTCCGGAGCCGACACACCAGTCCTTCGACTCGTCCGCGGTGACGCGCAGATCTCGGCGGCGGGGACCGAGCTCGAGTCGCCGATCGTCGTTCGCGCGACGAATGCGCGCGGCAAGCCGCTCGCCGGCATCCCGCTCGACTGGAGCACAGTGGGCAGTGGGCGCGTGGAGCCGGACCGTCTCGTCACCGATGACTCCGGGCTCGTGCGCGCCACCTGGACGCTCAGCGAGCAACTCGGGCGGAACAGCGCGACCGCCACGCTCGATGGCCAGGTGGTGACGTTCCGCGCCACGGCCGTCGAGCCGTTGTCGTTAGGCTCGGTGCGTCACCTGCGCCTCGCGACGTTCGACGGCTCGGGACAGCTCGTGCACCCGGACGTCGCGCGTGTACCGCGGGGTTGGGCACCGGCCCGACGCTTCCTTGCCGTCACGCCGTACCCGGGCGGCGACATCACGCGCGAGCTGCCGTCGGTGTACGCGTCCGGCGATCCGAGCGAGTGGGTGGCGCCGGACGGCGTGACGAATCCGCTCGTCAGGCCGTGGAAGGGCTATCTCTCGGATCCGGATCTCGTGTTCGAGCCACAGCGGAAGGAGCTGTGGATGTACTACCGTCACGTGTCGCAGCGGAACACGATCTTCCTCATCGTGTCGGCAGACGGCAGCCACTGGAGCAAGCCGGTGCGGCTGCTCAGCGCGCCGAATCACGAGCTGGTGTCACCGGCCGTCGTTCGCGTGGACCAGGGGAACTGGCACATGTGGTCAGTGAATGCGGGCGGGGCTGGATGCTCGAGCACCACCACGGCCGTCGATCATCGGACGTCCACCGATGGTCTGCACTGGTCCGCGCCGAAACCCGTGGGCCTCACCGGTCCAGACGAAGAGTTCACGCCCTGGCATCTCGACGTGCTGTGGGTGCCCGAGCTCAGCGAGTTCTGGGCGTTGTACAACGAGAAGCCGGCTGGCTCGTGCGCGACTCCCGCGCTTCGGCTGGCCACGAGCCCGGATGGCATCACGTGGACGACGCGACGAACGCCCGTGCTGCGCGCGGGGGTGAATCCCGAGTTCAAGGACATCGTGTACCGCTCGACGTTCGAGTACGACGCGCGGACCGACATGGTGACGCTGTGGTACTCGGGAGCGCGGAGGAGTGGCGATGACTGGACGTGGAGCGCCGCCGTTGAACGCCGGTCGCGCCGCGCGCTGTTCGAACTGGTCGACACGCCGGAGCCGTTGCGTCGGAGCGCCGCAATGCGCGCCGCCGTGTTGCTGAACGCGCCGTAGCTCCGATTCCCTCGATCCAGTCCATTCACCGGCGCGACGTGCCGGGCTGCTGGAGATCGAAGTGGCGTCCGCACCACGGACGTGTCTCGCGATTGCACGTCTCTGTCCTGATCCGGGCAAATTCATCGAGGTTCGCCGTCGCATGTTGCGCGCGGAGCGATGTCGTCGCACCGTTAGCGACCAAACCCTGCAGTTGGCTCCCGGCGCCTACGGAGACCACCACTGATGTCCACTGCGCAGGTGTTCGTTCGGATTGTCGCGATCGCGTTGCTCGTGAGCGCGGTCGACGCGATCTCGGGGCGTGTACTTCAGGCGTCGCCTGACCCGAGTCTCGTGCTCTCACTCGGTGCTACGGCGTGGGCCTCCTATCGCCTCGCTGAAGCGGGACAGGCGCGATTGTCGTTCCTCGCCGGCGTGACAATGTGGACGGTCTACATGACGGGGTTCGTGGTGTGGGCGTGGCTCCTCGTCGGCTGGAACGGGTCCGTGCCCTGGCACCCGCGCAGCACCACATGGATGGTTGCTGTCGCAGCCGTGGCGCCGGTCGTGGCCATCGTGGCGCAACTGGCCGGAACGGCCCGCGCGAAAGTCGCCAAGTCACCCGACCGCGCCCAGCGCGTGTAACGCGCGGTCCGTCAGGAGCGCGCAACATCACCGGAGCAGCGCGACGCAACACGCGGTGAGCGTCGCGGCCGCGAAGCACGTCAGAACGATCAGCGCAGACTCAGCGCCGCGCGCCTGAGACGCCGCGCGAACACCGAGCCACGTCAGCACGGCGGCATAGCCCGAGCGGACGTCGGCCTCGACCGCGAGCACGTGGAGCACCGAGGCCGGGCCACCCGTGACGAGAAAGCCGAGGTTCGTGAACGGCGGGTTGCGGAGATCCACCGCTGCCGACTCGGGCAGGAGCGCTCCAGCGACGCCCGCAATCGCAACCGTGGCGAGCGTGTACGCGAACGTCACGTGCATCGTTATGCACCAGGCGCTCGTCCATGTGAGCCGAGCGGTCCAGAGCATCGACGTGACCCACAGCAACGTGGTGGCAACCGCGACGAGCGGCATGAGGGTGAACACCTGGAACAGCACGCCCGCCAACACCTTCGCGGCGTTCGTCTCCGGCTGATAGAACACGAACAAACTCCCGAACCGGAGCGCGACGAGCGCAGCGAACGCCACGGCCCACACAGGATGCGCGTCGGTGCCCTGGAAGGCGGCAGCGGGATCGATCACCACGTTCGCGAGTCGGTCCCACGCGCCCACGCGCCGGGCGACGTCAGGCGACGGTGACACGGTAGATACGTGAGTCATTGCGTGCCGTTCTGGTGGAAGTGGCAACTCATCGTTAGGCGTGACCGAGTCGGACGCCTCTACGAGCCCTACACGAGCGACTACACGACAGCCGGATTCCGTGATGCAGCCGCTCGCGCAGTCACTAGCAGCAGCCGATGGACGATGCGGCACAGGTGCCGTGCCACAGCGTCGTGTCGCACGCGCCGCAACTGACCTGGTTCGATAGCGTCACCAGAATCGCGCCGGCGCACGGCAAGCTCGTCGTGCAGATCCCGGTCTGCGTGAGGATCGCCACTGCTCCGCCGGCGGTCTCACCCAGATCCTCGTCGTCCAACTCGATCGTCCCGACTGGAGACGGCGCGAGTCCCTCTGCTTCGTCGCCAAGCAACGCGCGGTACTCGATGTCCTTCCATGCTCGTGTCGTGCGAGAGTCGCCCATGGTGTACTCCGAGAATGGTCGATGGTTCACAAATGCGCTTCGTGGGAATGCTCTGTCGTTTCGCTGCTCCACTGCCGGAACGCGAAGTACAACTGGCCAAGGTCACGCACCTCCGGCGTTAGGGTGGCAAACGGCGACTGACAGTCGTCACCGGTCAGATGGAAGCCCGCCACCCCCGGTGCCCGTGCTGCTCCATCCAACGACCGCGAGCGAGAGCCGCGCCGGCGCCGGGCCGCCGATCGCTCGCGAGTGAGCCCTGCTCCGCCGCAAGCGCGGCGTACGCGCCGCCGAGTGCCGTCAACTGCTCGTGCGTACCGCGCTCGACGACGCGTCCGCGCTGGAGGAGAAGGATCTGATCCGCCGACCGAACGGCCGTCAGGCGGTGCGCGATGACGACGCGGGTGCAGCGCAACTGCTCGAGGTTCGCGATGAGGCGCTGTTCTGCCGCTACATCCAGGTGACTGCTCGCCTCGTCGAGCATGAGGATGTCCGGGCGCGACACGAGCGCACGCGCGATCGCGAGACGCTGCCGCTGCCCACCGGAGAGGTTGCCACCGCTCTCGGCGAGCCGAGTCTCGTAGCGCATCGGCATGCGCTCGACGTCGTCGTCGAATCCGGAGAGTCGCGCCGCCTCGATGACCTGCTCGAGCGGTGCGTCCGGCGCGTTGAGCGCAATGTTGGAGCGGACCGTGCCTCCGAAGAGGGCGACGTCCTGCAGGACGATACCGCACCGTCTCCGCACGACGTGCGGGTCGAGCTCCGATAGCGGGATGCCGTCGTAGCGCACTTCTCCGGCGGATGCCTCGTAGAGCCCGAGAAGCAGCATGAGCATCGTGCTCTTTCCAGAGCCGGTCGGTCCGACGATCGCCGAGCTTTTCGCCGGGCGCGACGGAGAAGGACACATCGTCGATGATCGCCGGGCCGTCGGGCGCAAAGCGGAACGTGAGCCCGCGGACATCGATCGATCCTTCGAGGTGCGGCGAGATGACGTGCACCGAAGGCGCGGCGACACGCGATTCCGGCTCGGCGTGCAGAACGTCGATGAGGCGCTCGATGTAGGCGTCGAGAAGTTGCAGCTGCTGCGAGCTCTGGACGAGCGCCATGAACGGGGTGAGGAACGACGCCGCGAGGGCGCTGAGCGCCAGCATCGTTCCAAGGGGAAGTTTGCCCGCGAGCACCAGCGACGCGCCGTACCACAGCAGCGCGAGCGGCGACGCCGATCGCAGCACACCTAACGCGATGTCCACTTTCGCGGTGAAATACCCGCGCTCCATGAACACCGCGAGCTGGCGTCGAAACAGCTCGATCCACCGGTCGTACGCGCGGGCCTCTGCCCCCGCCGCCTTGAGATGCGCGATGCCCTTCATGAGCTCGACGAGACAGCTCTGCTCGTCCGACTTCGCCGCGAGCATCCGCTGTCCGAGGTCGCGGAGCCGAGGCAGCGACGCGAGCACGAGGGCGGCCTGCACCACGGACAGGCCGACGACGAGAAGAGCGAACGTCGGCGCGATGACGAGGAGCACCACCAGGTAGAGCAGCGCGAACGGCCCGTCGAGCATCACCGACAGCAGCTGCGTGGTGAGGATGTCGCGGATCATCGTGTTGCTCGACAGCCGCATGAGCAGGTCGCCGCTGCTGCGCCCCTGGTAGAATCGGTACGGCAGCCGCAGCAGGTGGTCGAAGAAGCCTTCCGTGAGCCGCGCGTCGAGGCGCGTCTGCAAGCGCAGCATCACGGCGCTCCTGACGAACGACGTTGCTGCTCGCGCCACAACCACGATCCCCATGCCTAACGCAATGACCGACAGCGAGAGCGACGAGCCCGGCGGTGCGACGTCGTCGACGATGAGCTTCGTGAACAGCGGCATGGCGAGGCCGAGCGCCTGGAGCAGCACCGACCCGGCAATGATCTGCGCCAGTGCGCCCTGCGCACTCAAGTCGTGGAACATTGCCGCGAGATAGTCGAGCCACAGCGGCACTCGGCGCCTGGGGCGTGAGACGAGACCCGGGCCGGCTCCGCACACGAGCGTCACGCCACTGTAGCCAGCCAGGAAGTCTTCGGCGGTCAGGATCTGCCGGCCGAGCGCGGGATCAATGATCGTCACGCGCTTGCTGCTCCACCGCTCCACGACGACGAAGTGCCGCGCTTTCCAGTGCGCGATGGCCGGGAGGGCTACCGTCGCGAAGTCCGCCGGTGCGACGGCGACGGGTTGCGCGATGAGACCGAAGCGCTCCGCCACTGTAGAGAGGGCGCGGAGTCGGACCCCATCGCGACCGCCGCCGCATAACGCGCGACACTCGGACGCGACGTCATGCACGCCGTGCGCGGCGAGCACCATCGCCAGACATGCTGCTCCGCAGTCGTCCGCGCCGAGCTGCTGGATGAAGGGCACGCGTCGCCGCGTGCGGGTCGCGATTCGCTGCGTCATGGCTCGACTCGCGCCAGTGGGTTTCCGCGAGGTGCCTCCAACGAGAGCAACGACGGCACCTGTTGCGTGGCCCCGATGCGGAGAAGGCCGTAGCCGATGCCCGCGAGACCCATCATGAGTCCGGGCGTCTCGACGCCGCCTGGGATGCCGCACCGCCAATCACCTCGAGCGATGCGTTCGACCAGGCGAGACGACTCGAACGCCAGCCGGCTTTCCCACGGGCCGCGGGTCCCTAGCTCGCGCGCGCGAAGGAACAGCTCGAGGTTGCCCAGATCGCCGTGACACAGTGAATCGTTGGAACCGAAGCCGGCGCTGACGGTGGAGGAGAGCGCGGTCTCGAGCTCTGTGCGGGACGCGCACGCGAGATCGGATGTGGCGTCATGTTGCAGCGTGATGAGTCGGGCCAGACCGACGCCGGGCGCGCCGTGACACCACGACCACATCATGGCCGGCGGTCCTGGCGGCGCAGCGCGATCGAGGATCCGGTAGTCGGGCCAGTTCTGCCGATCGGAGTCGAACGTGTCGCGCTCGTAGCGCAACGCGGCGTGAGCAACCGCAGCGCACCGAGGATCGTCCAGAATGGCGCCGGCCGTAAACAGCGCGGCGGCAATGCCTGACGCGCCGTGCGAGAAGCCCGTGAGCGGTTGCGTGTGCGTCCAGCGATGACTTCCAGGCGAGACCACTCTCGATTGGGTGGGTGGAGTCGAGCAGGCGCTGAACCGACACGCGCATGACATCGTGCACTGCCGCACCTGGCCGCGCGCGGTGCAGCGCCGCGAGCGCGAAGATGAGCCCAGCGACTCCGGTGATGATGTCCAGCTCACGATCGACGGCCGCCTCCTCACGCACGCGAGCCGCTACGGCGTCGGCGAAATCGAGGAGGGCATGATCTTGCCACAGCACGCCCACGTGGGAGAGCGTGTAGATCGCCCCGCCCAGTGAGCCGAACGCCCCGATCGCGCCTGGCGTCAACGCGCCGCTGCTCTGTTCCGGATCGAGAAGGAGACGGGCACGAGTCGTTACCTGCTCGAGGACGTCGCGCGAGAGTTGCTCGTGCTCACGATTGCCGGTGATGTCAGCCAGGTACGCGAGGAAGAGCGCGACGCCGAGCGTGCCGCCATACAGATCCGATCCGATGGGCTGGATCACCCAGTCCCGCTCCTGCGCGAGCGTGAGCCCGAGCCAGCTCAAACGCGAGCTCTGTCGGAGCGCCAGCGCGCTAATGCGCCGTGCGATGCGCTCAGCCGCGCCGATGCACGCGTCACGGGATGGCGGCGCCGACGTTGCGTTAGGCACGGCGCGTGGGGCCGGTGCGGAGCCGGACACCGCCACGTGGCGACCGGGCGCCAAGCCCACGAGCGAGGCGCGGACGACCCATTGTTGCCGGACCAGGTCGTCTTCCGAAAGTGACGTGACGCGCGCAAGAGCTGCGTCGAGTCCCGACTGCTCGAAGAAGTCCGCGATGCACGCGCCGTGCGTCGTCAGCAGATCTCGGCTGTCAGGACGGCTCGTGAACAGCGGGACGTCACCGGCCACGAGGTCCGCGTGCTCGTAGGCGACGACGGACTCCAGCTCCGGTCGCGACGGCACGGCCACCCACAGCCGATCCAGCAGCCGATCGCGGTCGAGCGCGTCCCTGAGGACGTCCGGGTGGTAGCTCTCGAGCAGGATCAGCGCGTACTGGCGCGTGGGGCGCAGCACGACGCGAATGGGCGCCGCGGCAAAGCGGCGTATGGGACCGCCGTCGGCCAGCAGCTCGTCGCGATGGCGCAGGAGCAGCCGGTACGTGGACGTGAAGCCAGCCAGGATGCGATCCACGTGATGCGTCGGATCGATGATCTCGTTGCCTAACGCTGGGCGGTTGTTGGACGCGGGGAGATCAACGAAGTCGCGCACGAGCCGCATCTCGTCAGTGCCCGCGCCCACCACCACGGGGAACCGGTTCGGCGTCCGCTGTACGCCACCACCGCCCACCGCGCTCATGTCGAGGCCAGACGACTCGCGATTGCCGAACGCTCGGAAGGGCAGCACGCCGGCGCGCAGCACCGAATGCTGCAGCGCGCTCCAGCCGATCCATTCCGGGTCATCGATCGGGGGCGCGTGTGACCGTTCGCGGATGACACAGCGCCTCGAGGTCGATCAACATCGGATGCTCGCCGGACGCGATGACGTTTTCGTAGTGGAAGTCCGTCGCCTCCAGCGCGTGCAGCAGCGCGAGGTACGACCCGAAGCGTTCGTAGAAGCGCGTCACCTCATCGGGCGTGGTGCACGGCTCCTGCGCCGCGAACTCGGCCCAGCCATGCGTCTCGGAGCTCACTGTGCGCACTGCGTGCAGCGGTGGCGATTGCCCGCGCTCGTTCGCCCAGGCCACGAGCTCCGAAAAACACAGGTCCACCGCCAGCGAGCGTGGCTTGTAGACGATGCGCTTCCCCGACGAGAACGCGGCGATCAGGACGGACCGGCCGTGACGGTGTGTGTCACCGGCGCCCGCGGTGAGCTCGGTCAGTTGTCCGAGATGCTCGCCACCGGCAAGGTCCGCCGACAACCGCCCCGCGTCACGCGCGAGGTGTTGGAGAAACTCGGCCGCGAACTCCTCCCAGTAGCCGGACGCCGTCACGATCAGCCGCGCGAGCACCGGGTACTCCTCGAGAATGCGCTGACGCAGATCGGTGGTGCGCAGCAGCCGCGCGAAGTCGGCGTAGCGTGCTTCGGGCGTGTCGCCGGCGAGCCTCCCTTGAACGCGCGCAACGTTCAGCTCGAGGATCCCGACTTTCACGGATTTGTTCACGAGCTGAGCCCAGAGCGCCGGCTCGAACAGGCGGGTCGCGTGTTCGGGATCGAACGGCGCGTCAGGGTGCGCTTCTCGAATCCGTCGCGCTCGCTCGAACAGCGCGGTCAGCCCGGCGATGACGAACGGTCCAACGAACGCGCGCGCGAGCTCGGCCCCGGCCGTATCCTCGACGCCAGAATCGCCAGTAGCCGACGCGGCGTTGCCGTGGGCTTGAGCGCGGCCAATCGCCGCGACCCAGCTCGGCGGCGCGTCGACGATCGCGCTCGGACCGTCGCTCGACTCCGCGAGCAGCGACGTGAACTCCGCTTCGGTGAGTGCGTCGAGACGTAGTCGCCGTTCGAGGATCTCGGGGCGATCGAACGGCCGTTGCTGGCGCCATCGATCGAGTCGGCTCGATTGCCGAGCGTCGGTTGCAGCCTCCGTGGAGAGTGCGGTCGATCCTCTGGCGTCGCAGATCTCGTCAGGTTCGTGTCGCTGCCTGGCGCGAGCGCGTTCGGTGAGCGTGAACGCCGGAGACCACCAACGCGTGGGAGTAGTGCGGAGCATGTCGGTTGGCTGTGTGGGTTGAATCGAGGCGCGTCGGTCCGACGCGCCTCGCTCGCTGCTCATCCGTCAACCGCGATCAGCACAGAGATGCGCCGGTGAGAACGATCGTGATGCAGAAGCAGGTGCAGTACGGGAACCCGGCGGTGACGTCGCAGTACCCGGACTGGGTAATGCCCTTGCAACAGCCGAGCGTCTCGAGGTACTGCGTGCCGTCGACGTTGACGGGGGAGCCGCCCGCGGCGAGCCCGAGCTCGTCGTCGGTGACCTCGATGACGCCAACGGGATTGGGCGGAAGCGTGGCTGCGTCGCCGAGGGCGGCGCTGTAGTCCGCATCCTTCCACGCGCGGACGATCTGATCAGGTGTCATCGGTCTCCTCTTTCCTCAGAGTGGGCGGAGTGAAGCCAAGCACGGTGGCTCGGCGGAAAGGCCGAAGACGCGGGGGCACGCCGCGGCTTCGTACCGGCGTGGCCGTCAGGAGCGCGGCAGTGCGTAACTCGCGAGCGAACGCGACCCAAGCGCGGCAGTAGCGGCGTAGTTGGAGCCGGCGGCGAGTGACAGACAGTGACCCTCGTGGCACCGCGATAGGTGAGCGACGACTTTCGGACCGCCCGTGTCGACGCTCGTGATCACGAGCTTCAGCGGGTCACTTCCGCCCGTATCGATGGCGGCAACCTGGCCGGGTTTCACGTACGCCCGCGCCGAGGATGGCAGCATGAGCAACGGCGTTAGGCCGTCCGCCGCTGACGGTGATGCGACGACGACGCCGCGTTCGGTCCGCGGCACGCGGGTATGTCCGAGCGCCAACGCCGCGACGACGGTGGACAGCACGAGGGCCCACAGCAGCACGATGTAGGGCGAGCGCAGCAGGAGCGGCAGCGGCAGGTCGCCCTGCGTGACTCGCTGTTGCTGGATGAGCAGTGCGCGGGTGTTTCGCTGCTCGTGCGAAGGGCGGAGCGTTGTTGTCATGCCCGACAGCAAGGCATCTCCCGGGCCTTGCGACGCGAGCCGCTAACTCACTGCGGCCGCGTGATTTCCGAAATCGTGCGTTCGTTCGTTAGGCGTCACGTAACGCGTGGCCGGCTGCGGGGCGGCTGTCACTTCACACCGGTATTCACACGGGCGTTCACACCGGGAGTACCGCTCCGGCGGCGCGCACGTACTCGTGAATCGTCTTGCGTGACACGCCGAGTCGCGCGGCCGCTACCGTCTTGTTCCCGCCGGCGTCGGCGACGGCCTGCAGAACGAGCGGTGACGTCAGCGATCCGCGTCGCGTGCCGCTGGCTGTTCGCAATCGCACGAGGTGGCCCGTGCAGTGTGAGAGCGAAATGACGTGTGCGCCGGCGGCGTCGATGAGCAGTCGCTCGACGGCGGCGACGAGCTCGCGGACGTTGCCCGGCCACGCGTCGTTTTCCAGTGCGCGGAGGAGCGCGTCATCGAACGTCGGCGGCCTGTCAGCGTAGCCGCAGCGCGGTGCGCGGACGCGCGATGACGTGGCGTACGAGACCCGCGATGTCCGACACACGTTCGCGGAGTGGCGGGATGCGGACGGCGAACGCGCTGATGCGATCTCTCAGGTCCGCGAGAAATCGATCCTGCTCGACGAGTGTGTCGAGGCCTTCGTTCGCCGCGAAGATGAAGCGGACGTCACCACGGACCGGGCGGTCGCTGCCGACGGGATAGAAGTCGCCGTCTTCTTCGACGATGCGGAGCAGCTTGCCTTGCACGAGCTTGGAGGCCTTGCCGATTTCGTCGAGGAACAGGGTGCCACCGGACGCGGAGACGATCGCGCCGGCGCGTGCCGAGTCGGCGCCGGTGAACGCGCCTTTCGCGTGGCCGAACAGGTCGGAGCTGACGAGCGCGTCGTCGGCCGCGGCGAGCGAGAGCGTGCGGAACGGACGGTTCCGTCGCGGCGAGAGGTCGTGGACGTGTCGAGCGAGTACGGTCTTGCCGCACCCGCGCTCACCCTCGAGCAGGATGCACGTGTGATCGTGGGCCGCATAGCGGCGCAGCTGCGCGAGCGCGTCGCGCATGGGCGCGGCGTCGCTCTCGAAGACGTGAGGCGGACGTGCGGTGGCGATAGGCGAGCCCTGTATGATCGACCGATCAATCTCGCCTGCGACGACGCGCCGCGTGTGTCACAACTCGGACAGAGTCGGCCGAAATCGAGACACTCGCAGACGAAAGACGGCAGGACGTCAGCAAATCGGAGCGCTCTTCGACGAGACGAAGAGACGGCTGTGACAGCCTACTGCGCGATCTTCCGCACCGTCGGGTACTCGATGCCCAGCTGCTCGAGATACGTCTTGTACTTCTTCGGATCGTAGTAGTACTTCCGCATCTCCGGCCGGTACTGCGCCATGATGTCCGTATTGAGCCAGATCGGCGGCTTGTCCGTCGGCGCAAAGAACGGTTTGTACTTCACCTCTTTCGTCTGCACGTTCTCGAAGTAGTCTTTCGCGTCGACCACGATCTGCGGCGTGAGCAGGATGTCGAGCACCGTCATCGCCTGCACCTTCGCGCCCGCCACCACGCCCTTGTGCGCGATCGGCGTCGCCATCGAGATCGCGTTCGCCCAGTTGTGCCCGGGCATGCCCGGAATGTTCGACGGATAGTTCAGCGTGATCGTCGGCACGTTCCAGCTCACGTCGCCGATGTCGTCCGAGCCGCCGCCCATGCGCGTCGCCTCGTTCACCGGACCACCCAGACGCCCGGGACGCGAGCTCAGGCCGCTATCGGGAACGCCTAACTCGCGCTGAATCCCCTTCGCGAGCGTCTGGTCCTTCTCGTCCCACGTCGGCATCCCGACCTTCTGGATGTTCTGATACATCGCCTCGGCGATCGGGCGCGAGAAGTGTCCGCTCCAGCCCGAGCCGACCATCATGATCGTGTCGATCTGGACGTCGGCCATCATCGCGGCGCCCTGCGCCATCTTCTTCGCCGACTCGAACATCGCCATCGTGCGCGGATAGTCACGCTCGCGGAAATAGAACCAGATGCTCGCCGTGCTCGGCACCACGTTAGGCTGGTCGCCGCCGTCGGGAATCACGTAGTGCGACCGCTGCGGCAGCTCCATGTGCTCGCGGTGGAACTCCCACGCCTGCGCCATGAGCATGACCGCGTCGAGCGCGCTCTTGCCGCGCCACGGCGCACCGGCCGCGTGCGCGCTCGAGCCCTTGAACTTGAAGATGGCCGAGATGAGCGCGTTGGAGCCGGACTGCCCCCAGGACACGCCTAACGTGTTGCCGACGTGCGTGAACAGCGTGACGTCGACGTCCTTGAACACGCCGGCCCGCACGAGGAACGCCTTGCCGGCCATCTGCTCCTCGGCAACGCCCGGCCAGAGCACGAGCGTGCCGGGGATCTTGTCGCGCTCCATGATCTTCTTCACGACGATGGCGGCGGCGACGTTGAGTGGCATGCCGGAGTTGTGCCCTTCGCCATGGCCCGGCGATCCCTGGATGAACGTGTCCTTGTAGCCGACGCCGGGCTTGTTGCCGGCCTGCGGGATGCCGTCGATGTCCGAGCCTAACGAGATGACGGGCTTGCCCGACCCCCACTTCGCGACGAACGCGGTCGGTATGCCGGCGACGCCGCGCTCGACCTTGAAGCCGTTCTGCTCGAGGATCCCGGTCAGGTACTTGGACGTCTCGACTTCCTGCATGCCGAGCTCGCCGAAGGAGAAGACCTGATCGACCATCTCCTGGATCATCTTCGCTTTCGCGTCGATCTCCTTGGCGGCTTCAGCCTTGAGGGCGTCGAGCTGCGGGGTGCTCGGATACTTGTACTTGATGGAGTCGGCGGCGTTACCCGGCGCACCGCGCTGAGCCGTGGCGGGAGCGGACGCGAGGATGACGAGGGCCGAGGCGGCCAGGGCGACTGAGAATCGGGTCATGTGTAGGCCGAGAGGGTTTGGTGGACTTTCGAGAGGCTAACGTCGAATCACGGGCGACGCCACTGGTCGCGCCGATGAGCACACACCGGTGACGTGCGCGTTCGCGTTACGCGTGGTGCAATCCACCACGTCGGGTCGACCACTCGCGCCAGGACGGCCATCGATTCCGGAGGGGAGAGCGGGCTCGTCGAGGCGCGCGCGTCCTGAATTCGACCCGCCTGTTCGAGTCGCCGTTCGTGCGATTCGGAACACCGCCACGCTGTTGGTGACGCGACGACATCCGCACGAGGCGCCGCCTCGGTATTCCTGATCGAGACACGCCACCGACACGGCGTGCGCGCAGGTGGCGACGCGCCTCGCCTCATGCGATCACAGTTGGCGCAGCAACGAGGAGTTGAAACATGAAATCGAACACGCGAGCCCATGTCGACGCCAGCGCCGTCGCGGGCACATCACTGAATGACGAACGCCGAGATGTTGGCAGGCTGCGCGAAGGCAGCATTGCAGGCGCACTGGCCGCGGGCGGCGTCGCGCTCTGGTATCTGTTCCGTGACCTGATGGCCGGACACGCCCTGTTCACGCGGCGGCTCGCGATCGGCCAGCTGCTCGGTATTCACGCATGAGCGATGGGACGGCGACGGCCATTGTCGGATACACGTTGGTTCACTTCGCCGGATTCATCGCGCTCGGCGTTGTCGCCGCGGTCGTGGTTCGCATGGCGGCGCGTCAGGCGACGGTGCTCGCGGGTGCGTTCCTCGCGTTCGTGATCGCCGAAGCGGCGTTCTGGGTCGTCATCGGGCTGCTGAACCAGGGGACGCTCGCCGGCATGCTCGGGTGGTCGCAGCTCGCGGCCGGAAACATCCTCGGTTGTGCCATCGTTGGCATCACGTTGTGGCGTGCGCACCCGGAGCTGCCTGATGAGGTGCGAGTCGCCATGAGCGGCACCGGATCGTGGAATGCCGCCAGAGCAACGCACCAGCCGCGGTGATCGCAGGATTTTGTTACGTTAGGCAGGCGCGCCGTCGCCAGGGCGTATTATCGGCGATTAATGGCTTTGAGACGGCGCGTCGCGATCCGCACGGTTAGCTGATGGCGCGATGGCACCGCTTGCGCGCCATCTCGGCCCGCAGGCCAAGCGCTGACCGGAGCCGCGCGCGAGCAGCCTAACGCGCGGCTCTGCGGGCAGGGCGCCGTTACGCCGCGACCGCCGTTGCGGGTACGGAGGCGAGAGCCGCGACGAGCGCTTCCACCTGAGCTGCGCTGAATAGTCCGTTCGGACCGTGCGGCGCGTGGTCCGTGAACGGCGACTCGTAGAGAATCGCCGTCGGCTTCGCCTTCGAGGCGGCTTCGTGCACGTCGGGCCATTCACGTTGGAGGAAGCCGAAATGCGTCATCGTTGTCCGAATTCTGACCGTCGCACCCTAAGCCACCACGCCAGTTTGCGAAAGCTGGCTTCGATCTCGGTTGAAGCGCGACGCGCCAGTGTGATCACAGGCACCGACAGTCTCACTGGCCCGCTGTATATACACCACGTATATTCACATGTACTTCGAGTGGGACGTCGAGAAAGCGGAGGAGAACTTCGTCAAACATGGCATCGATTTCGAGGACGCCATCCGGATTTTCGACGGGCCGACAGTCGAGGGCGAGGATGGCCGGCGAGACTACGGGGAAACCCGGATGTGGGCGATTGGCGCGTTAGGTCCTCGTCTCGTCACGGTGATCTACACCATGCGCGGCGACGTCTGCCGCATCATCTCCGCTCGAATGGCTTCGAGGCATGAGCAAAAAACGTATCGTAAGAGTCAAAGCGGGTGAGCAACGCCGCGGGCGCACGGACTTCGCGCGGCTCGACCGGATGACGGATGAAGAGGCCGAGGCAGCGGCGTTATCGGATCCGGACAATCCGCCGCTGACGGACGAATGGCTCAAGAACGCAAAGTGGGTGGAGCGCCCACCGAAGGAGGCGATCTCCATTCGCATCGACGCGGACGTGCTGGCGTGGTTCCGCGCGCAGGGGAGCGGCTATCAATCGGCGATGAACGCGGTGCTGCGGTCGTACGTCGAGCATGCCCGCGTCGCCCGTGGCCGCCGGCCATCCGGTGGATAGCGGCATTTCACAGCTCGGTGTCATCGCTCGTCATAGACCGGGGCATCGACATCGTACGCGCGTCGCCGACTCGGCAAGATGCCCCACCAGACGCATGCCACGATCCGCTGACGTCACCCGACCGCTGGACAGTCGAGCGACCACACACGCTCGTTGTCGCGTGCTCCGATGGGCGATTGCACGCGTGACAGCGACAGGACAGCGGCGAGCTGATGGAACGGAGAGACGAGTGGGCGGGCCAGGCCATGGTGATGTCATATCGCTGCGACGTGCACGCCGGAGGCGAGATCACGTTCCGCGCGTTCGGCGACACCTTACCCGCGCTCACTCGATCGTGACGTACTGCTCCGAATCAACGACTCTGACCCCTTTGAAACCCCGCCACGGGTCATCGCACGCGCCACACGATCGACGCGACGGCATAATGAAGCCAGGCGAAGCTGTAGACCTCCGGGACGTCGGCGCCGCCTTCCAGCGTGCGATATCCAATCTGGATGCGCCACGGCCCGCCATTGTCGTAACCGAGCTTCAGCGCTGCATCCACCGCTCGACCCGGGCCGCCAGCCAGGCCGTCGACGTCGAGACCAAGGCGCCAGCGTTCAGCCACGCTCCAGTCACCCGCGACGTGCAACAGCGGAACGAAGCCGAGATCGTCCTTTCGGCTGGCAGTGGACCCCTGCTCGAGCGCGATCTGCGCGTCGCGGATCTTCCCGGTGAACCCGACCCACGCCGCGGATCGTGAGCCGGCGTGGAAGCGGTAACGGTACGAGAGCCGGTACGAGTTGAACGTGTACTTCGCCTCGACCGGCTGTCCGGGAGCGTACGTCGCCCCGGCGAATCGGACGATCTCATCGAGCTGACCGGTCTCGGTGATCGAGAAAGGGGCGGCGAGCAGTCGAAGTCCGTGGCGCTCGGCGACGTTCCACGTCGCGTAAAGGCGGGCAGCGGGCCACGGTCCGTTGCCCGTCACGTCGACCAGAGAGAACCGCGTCGCCGAGCCGTCGTTAGGTATCTCGACGTCGTTACGCGTTTGCCAGACGGCGCCACCTTCGAGCTCGATGGCCAGCTTCGGCGACCGAGCAGCCGGCTGGGCAACGAGCTCGGCGGGTGTGAGGAGCGCGAACGCACAGACTTGGGCGAGCCAGCCGATTCTGGCCATGGTGTTCTGCGGGTCATCTGGCTGGCAGACTGGTGTCGACGTTGTGCCGTCCATCGAGCCTACTTGATCGTGACGTACTGCTCCAGCCGCGCGACCTCGGTCTTGTCCACGTACTTGCCGATCTCGCGGCGGAACCGCTCGATGTCCTTGTACGGGCGATACTCCTTGAACTCGTGCAGCATGCGGCGCCCGACACCGGGGATGAGCAGAATCTCCTCGTCGGTCGCGGTGTTCAGATCGATGGGCTTCCACACCTTCCCGTAGATCGCCTTTCGCGCTGTCGAGTCCGGAGCGTGGGTGAGGAGCACCTTGTTCACGTCACGCATGTCGCCGTACGGCCGGCCGGCGATGATCGCGTCGACCACGTGGCCCGGCATGCCGGGAACGGCGGCGAGCTGCTCGCGCGTCGCGGTGTTCGGATCGAGCAGCCCACCCTGCGCGGCGGCCTCACCGCCGGAAGCGACCGCCGTCGTGTCGGACCTGGCCGCACCGACGGTGGGTGTGGCGGCCGAGTCGGCAACGACGACGCTGTCGGTCGCGCGATCGGTGGAGCCGCCGCAGCCGGCACCGGCGAGGAACATCAGGGGGAGCGCGATGGCGCGCGCGGCGGCGGGAATACGGGCAGCGATCATGATTCCTCCGACAATGAGGTGATGGGCGCGCGGAACGCGGGGTGACGGAACGCGTACGCGAGCCCGAGGAGGCCGAGCTGGGACAGCGCACCCGGGGCGAGCGCTGGCGTCGCGCCGCGGATGGCCTCCCAGAAGAGATGGAGCCCGTGCAGCGACCCGTCGCGCTCGAGCTCGAACTCCACGTTGCCCCGGTAGTGCAGGTAGACGCCGATGACACCTGTCACGACGCAGAGCGCCATGACCCCCTGGAAGAAGCGGACCGTGCCGGGTCCGCGCCGGACGTAGACGGCTCCCGTCGCGCCGAGGACCACGACGAGGAGCGCGAGCGGGATCCACTGCGTGACCGAGTCGAAGTGCTCGAGCAGTCCAAGCTCGACGAGGAGCCCGGCCGCGCCAAGGAAGACCAGGGCGAGCAGCATTTGTCGCAGCGGACCGTCGTGAGCCGCGTTCACTCCCATGGTCGCAGTATATCGCCTCATCCTAGGTCCAATGGTACCGGGCCAACCGCCGATGAGATGTTGAATAGCTGTCGGAGGTGTCGGGCGTTCCCCGACGCATCACCCGTAGGTTCCGCGACTGACGACGCCGCCAGGATCATCGACCGTGCCGTCACGGATCTGACGGGTTGGCGCGCGCGCCGAGTCTTCTCTCGTCGCGCCCTGTCGCTGGCCCGTACCGCCAGGAGAGGAGATGACTCTGCCCGAGCCGACGTCCACGCGCCCCGAGCACGCGCGCTACGAGCCGCCCGTTCTCCAGCCGAAGCCTGCCGGGCCCGGCCCCCTGCTCGACTCGTTCAGCTACGACGACGACATCGTCCGCAAGTTCCTCACGGCGACGTTCGTCTGGGGACTCGTCGGCATGCTCGTCGGACTGGTGGTCGCGCTGCAGCTCGCGAACCCGGTGTTCAACGTTGGCCCGTGGTTCACGTTCGGCCGCCTCCGCCCGCTGCACACGAACGCCGTGATCTTCGCGTTCGCCGGCAACGCGTTCTTCACCGGCGCGTACTACTCCACGCAGCGCCTGCTCAGGGCCCGGATGTTCTCCGACGGCCTGAGCCGGTTTCATTTCTGGGGCTGGCAGGCGATCATCGTCGCGGCCGCGATCACGCTCCCGTTAGGCTTCACGCAGGCCAAGGAGTACGCGGAGCTCGAGTGGCCGATCGACATCGCGATCGCCGTCGTGTGGGTCGCGTTCGCGGTCAACTTCTTCGGCACGATCGCCCGACGGCGCGAGCGACATCTCTACGTCGCGATCTGGTTCTACATCGCCAGCATCATCACGGTCGCGATCCTCCACATCTTCAACAACCTCTCCATCCCCGCGGGCGGGTTCAAGAGCTACTCGATCTACGCCGGCGTGCAGGACGCGTTCATGCAGTGGTGGTACGGGCATAACGCGGTGGCGTTCTTCCTCACGACGCCATTCCTCGGGCTCATGTACTACTTCCTGCCCAAGGCGGCGGAGCGTCCGGTCTTCAGCTACAAGCTGTCGATCCTGCATTTCTGGACGATCGTCTTCATGTACATCTGGGCGGGGCCGCACCACCTGCACTACACGGCCCTGCCGGAATGGGCATCCACGTTAGGCATGCTGTTCTCCGTCATGCTGTGGATGCCGTCCTGGGGCGGGATGGTGAACGGCCTCCTCACGCTGCGCGGCGCCTGGCACAAGGTGATCGAGGAGCCGGTGCTCAAGTTCTTCGTCGTCGCCATCACGGCCTATGGCATGGCGACGTTCGAGGGGCCCATGCTGTCGATCAAGAGCGTCAACGGGCTCGCGCATTACACCGACTGGATCATCGCCCACGTGCACACGGGCGCGTTAGGCTGGAACGGGTTCCTCACGTTCGGCATGATCTACTGGCTCTTGCCGCGACTGTTCCAGACGCAGCTCTACAGCAAGAAGCTCGCGGAGATGCACTTCTGGGTCGCCACGTTCGGCATCCTGCTGTACGTCGTCGCGATCTACTCCGCGGGCGTCACGCAGGGACTCATGTGGCGCGCGTTCGACGAGACCGGCCGGCTCGCCTACCCCGATTTCGTCGAGACGGTCATGAAGCTCATGCCGATGTACTGGATGCGCGCCGTGGGCGGGTCGCTCTACCTCGTCGGCATGGTGCTGTTCGGCTACAACATCCTGATGACGTGGCGTCGCCGGCCGGCGACGTACGACGTGCCGGTCATCCAGGCACCGCGCCTGGCACCGGAGTACGTCCCGACGCCGGGACACGGCGCGCCAGTACCGGCGAGCAGCAGCGGCTGGGCGCGATTCGTCGCCATGGATTGGCACCGCGCCTGGGAGCGGCTGCCGGTGACCTTCAGCGTCCTGACCGCGGTCGCGGTGGTCGTCGCCTCGCTGTTCGAGATTCTGCCCACGTTTCTCATCCGATCGAACGTGCCGACCATCGCGTCGGTGAAGCCGTACACGCCACTCGAGCTCGCGGGGCGCGACGTCTACATCGCCGAGGGCTGCTTCAACTGCCACTCGCAGATGATCCGGCCGTTCCGACACGAGACCGAGCGCTACGGCGAGTACTCGAAGCCCGGCGAGTTCGTGTACGACCATCCGTTCCTCTGGGGCTCACGCCGCATCGGGCCTGACCTCGCGCGCGAGGGCGGCAAGTACCCGAACCTCTGGCATGTGCGCCACATGGAGGAGCCGCGCGCCATCACCCAGAAGTCGATCATGCCGGCCTATCCGAACCTGCTGAGCACACCACTCGACTTCGCCGGGATCCAGCGCCGCGTAGACGTGATGGCAATGCTCGGCGTGCCGTACGGCGACGCCGTGAACCGCGCGCCACAGATGGCGCGTGCCCAAGCCGACTCGATCGCCCGGGCCATCGAAGGCGAGGGCGGGCCGAAGGGACTCCAGGACAAGCAGATCGTCGCGCTCGTCGCGTACCTCCAGCGACTCGGACGCGACATCAAGGCGCCGCAGGTGGCGAGGAGCACGCCATGAAGAGCCTCACCAATGTCGTGAGCGGCGCAGGACTCTCCGGCTACGCCGAGATCGCGCTCGTGATCTTTCTCATCGCGTTCATTGGCGTCGTGATCTCGCTCTTCGCGCCGAGCAAACGGGTCACGTACGAGCGCATGCGCCACCTACCGATGGATGACACCGATGCCTAACAAGGACCAGCAGGACCACCTGCTCGAGCACAGCTACGACGGCATCGAGGAGTTCGACAACCCCATGCCGCGGTGGTGGGTGTACATCTTCTGGGCGACCATCGTGTTCTCGGTGCTGTACTTCCTGAACGTCCCGGGCGTCGGCATCGGCAAGGGTCGGATCTCCGACTACGACCGCGCCATGGCCGCCGCCGCGGCGGTCGACGCCAAACGCCGTGCCGCCGAGCCGGCCGGATCATCCCCGGAGCAGCTCGCGGCCATGACGAAGGACGCGTCGGTCCTGGCGTTAGGCAAACAGACCTTCAGCCAGAACTGCGCGGCCTGCCACCGCGGCGACGCCGGCGGACAGATCGGCCCGAACCTCACCGACGACTACTGGCTCCACGGCGACGGCCTCGCGCAGATCCACAAGAGCGTGGCTGACGGCGTGCTCGAGAAGGGGATGCCGCCGTGGGGCAAGGTGCTCAAGCCGGCGCAGCTCGACGCCGTGGTCGCATACGTGTTCACGCTTCACGGAACGAATCCACCCAACCCGAAAGCTCCCCAGGGCGAGATGGTACCGCGGTGAGTGCTCCTGTTGCCATCGGTCGAGTCCTTCCGACACTGAACGAGGACGGATCGCGACGCTGGATCCGTCCCAAGCCCTCGCACGGTGCCTACGCGAAGGCACGACGCGTGGTGGCGTACAGCCTCATGCTCGTGTTCTTCCTCATCCCGCACCTTCGCATGCGGGGCAAGCCGCTCATCCTGCTCGATCTGCCTCGCCGACACTTCACACTCTTCGGCACCACGTTCCTTCCGACGGACACGCTGCTGCTGATGCTCCTGCTCGCGAGCGTCATCATCGGGATCTTCCTGCTCACGGCGCTGTTCGGACGAGTGTGGTGCGGGTGGACGTGCCCGCAGACGGTCTACATGGAGTTTCTCTTCCGACCGATCGAGCGATGGGTCGAAGGCGGCCGGAGCGGATCGTTAGGCCTCGACAAGGCGAACCGGCACTTTCACCCACGGCGTCTCCTCAAGTACGTGATCTACGCCGTGCTCTCGGTGTTCCTGGCGCACACCTTTCTCGCGTATTTCGTCGGAACGGAGGCGCTCTCGGAGTGGATGCGGCGCTCGCCGGCCGAGCATCCCACGTCGTTCCTCATCATGGCGGGGACGGCGCTCGCGATATTCGGGGACTTCGCCTACTTCCGCGAGCAGACCTGCCTCGTCGCCTGCCCGTACGGGCGGATGCAGTCGGTGCTGCTCGACCGGCAGTCGCTGATCGTCGCGTATGACCCGACACGCGGCGAGCCGCGAATGAAGGGCAAGGTCCGGCCGGCCGGCGCGGGCGACTGCATCGACTGCGGCGCCTGCGTGCAGACGTGTCCCACCGGCATCGACATCCGCGACGGCCTGCAGATGGAGTGCATTCACTGCACCCAGTGCGCGGATGCGTGCGACGACATCATGGAGCGTGTCGGCAAGCCGAAGGGACTGATTCGCTACTCGTCCCGCGAGTTGCTGGAGGGACACAAGCGGCATCTCATCAGGCCTCGCACCGTGCTCTACCCACTCGCATTCGCCGGGTTTCTCGGCGCGTTCACGTATGCGCTCGCGACGCGCGACGCGGCGGATGTCACCGTGTTAGGCGGTCAGGGCGAGCCATTCACGCAGCAGGCGGACGGCCGCATCGCCAACCAGGTGCGCGTGAAGATCACGAACCGCACGGATGCCGATCACGACTACCGAATCGAGGTCGTCGGGGCGAGCGAGGGGTCAGTGGTCGTGCCGCAGAATCCGTTGCACGTGGCGACGGGGCAGTCGGCGGTAACGCCACTGTTCGTCCTGCTCCCGCGATCGGCGTTCGAGCGCGGCGAGCATCGCGTCACCGTGCGAGTGAGCGACGGGGCGGGCTTCTCGACGGACACTCCGTATCGTCTCGTCGGCCCCGAATCGCGATGAAGCGCGGTATGTGGTGGCCGATCGGGCTCGCCGGCGTGCTCGCCGCCACCGTGGCCGCGAACATTCTGGGTCGCGGTGATCGCGAACGACGATCCGTCGTTCGCGATCGAGCCCGATTACTACAGGAAGGCGGTGGCGTGGGATACGACGCTCGCGCAGGCGCGGCACAACGCGTTGCTGGGCTGGCGCCTGACGCCGGCGATGAGCGCGATCGCGTCTGACGGTAGCTCGCTGCTGTCGGCGCGACTCACGGACTCTACTGGTTCGGCAATCTCTGGTGCGGTGATACGCGTGAGCGCGTTGGCCGTCGCGCGGGCGTCGGACGTGCACGACATGACGCTCACGCCGTCGGCTGGCACCGGGAACTACGCGGTGCGCTTCGATGCGCGTCGTGCGGGAGAATGGGAGTTGCGCTTCGACGCGACGCTCGGAGCCGAGCATTTCACGCAGGTGAGCCGCGTCGAGGCGTTCGCGACGGGGGCGGGCCAGTGAAACTCCTGTCATCCCGAGCGCAGCGAGGGACCTGCTGTGAAGTCATCGTGGCCAGGCTAGCCACAATGACGTTCGAGCAGGTCCCTCGTCGCTGCGCTCCTCGGGATGACTTGCGATGACGCTCCTCCTCGCCGTCCTCGGCGCGAGCCTGCTCGGCAGTGTGCACTGCGCCGCGATGTGCGGCGGATTCGTGTGCCTGTACTCCGGGCTACGCAGAGAGGCGAGTCCGCGGCGCGAGGTGGCGCCGCACGTCGCCTACAACGCGGGACGCCTCGTGTCGTACCTGCTGCTTGGCGTGATTGCCGGCTCGGTGGGCGGCAGCATCGACCAGGTCGGTGCGCTCGCCAGCGTCGGGCGGCTGGCCGCGATCGTCTCCGGCAGCCTGATGGCCGTGTGGGGCGCGACGACGCTGCTCGCCGCGTTAGGCGTGCGCGTGCCGCAGCCTGGCGTGCCGCGCGCCCTCCAGACCACGCTCGGCGCCGCACTCCTGCGGATGCGCCGCCAATCGCCGACGGTTCGCGGCGCCGCGACGGGACTGCTCACCACCCTGTTGCCGTGCGGCTGGCTCTACGTGTTCGTCGCCACGGCGGCCGGCACCGGGCGCGTGCCTGACGCGGTGCTCGTGATGCTGTTCTTCTGGCTCGGCACGCTGCCGATGATGGCGGCCGTGGGCGCTGGCGCGCAGCGGATGTTCGGCGCCTTCCAGCGACGCCTGCCGCTCGTGAGTGCCGGCGCGGCCGTCGTGCTTGGCCTGCTGTCGATGGCGGGCAAGATCGCCGTCCGACCAGCCGAGCACGCACACGTGCAGCGCGTCGTGCAGGCTGATCGATGACCGCCGTCGCTACGCGCGTTGCCGGCGTTGTCCGTGTTGCGACCGACACGAGCTGCGCCCACTGCATGCTTCCCGTTCCCTCGGGCCTGATCGAGGCGGGAGAAGAACGTCAGTTCTGCTGCACAGGGTGCCGCACCGCCTTCGCGATGATCGCCGAGCACGGACTCGGCGCGTATTACGACATCGTGGAGCGGCGCGATGGACCCGTCGCGACGAGCGACCGCAGCTTCGAGGAGTTCGATCACGCCGCGTTCCGTGATCTCTACGTTCGGGCGACGCCGGACGGGCTCTCTCAGGTCGATCTCTACCTGGAAGGCGTGCACTGCGGCGCGTGCGTGTGGCTCGTCGAGCGAGTACCACTCGTCGTGCCGGGCGTGGCGCGCGCGGAGCTCAACATTCGCCGTTCGCTCGCGCGCGTCGTGTGGCACGACGCGACAGTGCCACTCTCGCGCGTTGCGCGCGCACTCGATTCGTTAGGCTACCATCCGCACCCGTTCCGCGGCCTCGAGGTCGAGGCCATGCGGCGTCGCGAGGATCGCGCGATGCTGGCGCGCATCGGGGTCGCCGGCGCGGTGGCGGCGAACGTGATGCTCGCATCATTCGCGCTGTACAGCGGGCAGTTCGGCGGAATGGAAGGGCCGTACGAGCGGTTCTTCCGCTGGGTGTGTCTGCTGCTCACGACGCCGGCGCTGTTCGGGCCTGGACGTGTGTTCTTCTCCGGCGCGTGGGCGTCGCTGCGCACCCGGACGTTGAACATGGATCTCCCGATCGCGATCGCCCTGGCAATCGGGTGGGCGCGCGGAACCGCGAATACGATCACTGGTGTCGGTCCGATCTACTTCGACGGACTGGCGACGCTGACGTTCGCGTTGCTCGCCGGACGCTTCCTGCAGCAGCGCGGGCAGCGCGCGGCGGCCGATTCGGCGGAGCTGTTGTACTCGCTGTCGCCGTCGAGCGCGCGCGTGGTGGACGGGGATGCCACGCGTGACGTCCCGGCGCAGGCACTGCTACCGGGAATGGTGCTCGACGTCCGGGCGGGTGAGAGCTTCGCCGCCGACGGCACGGTGGCGTCGGGTCATTCCGCGGTCGACCTGGCGCTGCTCACGGGCGAGTCACGCCCGGTGTCCGTGAGCGTCGGCGACCCAGTGTATGCGGGCACCACGAACGTGGCGTCCGCGTTGCGCGTGACCGTGGACGCTGCCGGCGAAGAGAGCAGGCTGGCGCGCATCGTCCAGCAGGTCGAGGAGAGTGCGCGGCGACGCGCTCCGGTCGTGCAGCTCGCGAATCGGCTCGCGGGATGGTTCGTCGGTGTCGTGCTCGCCCTGGCCGCGGCAACCGCGGTGTTCTGGTATCCGCGCGACCCGACCGCGGCACTCGAGAACGCGATCGCGCTGCTGATCGTCACGTGTCCGTGCGCGCTGGCGTTGGCGACGCCGCTCGCGGTGAGCATGGCCATCGGGCGCGCGGCGCGGAATGGCATCCTCATCAAGGGCGGCGACGCGATCGAGCGACTCGCGGAGCCCGGCGTGCTGCTGCTCGACAAGACCGGGACGATCACCGAGGCGCGGGTGGCGCTCGAGGCGTGGGTCGGGCCCGAATGGGTGAAGCCGCTCGTGCTCGCGCTCGAGCAGGAGTCATCGCACCCCATCGCCGACGGCTTCCGCCGTGCGTTCGCGGGCGTGGACGCGATGCCGGCGAGCCTAACGACGCACGTCGTTGGTGGCGGCATCGAAGGGATGGTCGACGGCCGGCATGTCGTCGTCGGGTCGCCGGCGTTCGTCGAGGCGCGCGCGACGCGGACGATCGCTGCGCCGCCATGCGCGCCGACATTGACGCCGGTGCTCGTCGCGGTCGACGGCATCATCGTGGCGTCGGCGAGCTTCGGCGACCCGATCCGGAGTGACGCGCGAGCGTCGATCGACGCACTCGTCGCGCGCGGCTGGCGTGTCGGCATACTGTCCGGCGATCACCCGCAGGTGGTCGCGACGGTCGGCAGTGCGCTCGGGCTTCCACCGGCGTCGTGCGTGGGCGGCGCCGCGCCGGAAGAGAAGCTCCGCGTCGTGGAAGAGATGCGCCGCCAGGGTACGGTGGTGATGGTCGGCGACGGCGTGAACGACGCGGCGGCGATCGCGGCGGCGTCCGTGGGCGTCGGCGTACACGGCGGCGCGGAAGCGTGTCTGGCGACGGCGGACGTCTACCTCGCCCGACCCGGTCTCACACCACTCGTCAGGCTCACCGAGGGCGCGGCGCGGACCATCGCCATCATCCGGCGCAACATCGCCTTCTCGATCGGCTACAACATCATCGGGGCGACGCTCGCGGTCACCGGCACGATCACGCCGCTCGTCGCGGCGGTACTGATGCCATTGAGCTCGTTGACCGTCGTGCTCGCGTCCTGGTCGAGCACGTCCTTTACGCGGGAGCGTGAATCGTGAGCGTGATATTCGTCGTCGTGCCGCTCGCTGCGCTCATCGGATTGGTGGCGGTCATCGCGTTCGTCTACAGCGCGCGCCGCGGGCAGTTCGATGATCTCGATACGCCCGCGGTGCGCATGCTGTACGACGACACACCGGTCGCAGCTACTTCTGCGGCGGACCCTTCGGCGGCTTCGCAGTCGCCGCCTTGAAGCGCGCGCGGATGTTCAACAGCTCGGCGCTCACGTCCGCGTCCGCGTTCTTCTTGGTGACGTCTTCGAGCAGCTTGAGCACGGTGCCGTCGTCCTCTACCAGCGTTGGCTCGCCGCTCAGCCGAGTGCCGAAGCCGAAGTGCTCGCCGGGTACCATCACCATCTCATTCTTCAGCACGACGTCGCTCTTGTCGTCGGCCACGCGAACGACGACGAACTTCTTGCCGTGCTTCTCCATGTAGCTGATGCGGAGGCCATCGGCGCTGGCGGGCCATGGCTGGTACGGGTGGGACTGGCCGTCCGTGCCGTCGAATGACGTGGTGGAAGTCGTGAGCTTCGGGAAATTCCGCTCGAAACCGCCGACGTACATGAGTGCGTGTCGCATGGATTTGATCGGGAAGGTGTCCGGATTCCGGCGGCTGCCGGGCCAAACGTCGGCTACAATCTACGACCACTTACCCCACGAAGGGCAGACGCGCTGAGCAGATGGCCGGTGGCGACCGCTACTGTCCGGCGGGCCGGGCGGTGTTCAACGCGGTCTTCGCCGCCACAGGCCAACGGTTCCAGCGAATGCCGATCAGGCCGGCCGACCTCGGGGCTGCACAACGCGGACTTTCGCGTTAGGGTCCCGCACTCCGTACCGGACGAAGTCGATCAGCAGGAGATTCCCCGAGTCGGACGGAGAGGCTGCTCGTGAGCGCGCTTGCATCATGGCTAGCTCCAGCCGATTTGCGCCGCTCCCGTCACCTCGGTGGCTACTTGGCCCGACGAACCGAGTCCCTTGCAGAGCCTGGGTGATCTGACTAATCACTTTATTGAGTAATTTTACTCAATACGGTGAGTACCATGGCCCACCTACTTCCCCAAGCAGCGGAGCTCGCCAAGAGGCTCCGCGAGCCACGACCGTTCCTCCAGGTCATCGCCGGCCCGCGGTAGGTCGGCAAGACGACGGTCGTCCGGCAGACACTCGACCCCTGGGGAAAGAGCGCGGTTCACGCCTCGGGACGCTCAAGGGACCCGAGTGGATCGGCTCATCGAGACCATCGCGGCGTGACTCCTCCTGCTCCGCGCTCATGGGCTCATGCAGGCCATCGCTCGTGTGAACCGCGTATTCAACGACACACCTGGCGGGCAGGTTGTCGACTATCTCGGTCTCGCCGATCAACTCCGGCAAGCGTTCGCCCAGACTGTACTCGAGCAGGCCGAAGTATTCACGGGCCTGTGGGCGGCGGTGAGCGGTGGCTGAGCGAGCAGCGCGATCGTAGGCGATCCATTCCTGAGGTCGTCCAAATTCAGCCTGAGAAGCGCTTCGGGAGCGAAGGACTCTGGCACGTCGAGTGCACCTCGCGTCACACTCGCGGAGTACGCGCCGATGCTGGCTTCCACAACCGCCGCACCCAAGTCACACGTCTCATGCAGTCCCGACACCACCGCACGGCACAGGACGAGCCTTCGTCTGACGTCGACGCGCGCATCATCGCGCCCACCGACTCCGCGCACCGCACTCCGCCGTCCGCAACCGCAAGCGGCGGCGATGACCAGAAGGGTGTTCGCTGGATCGATTGCACCGATCACGCGGACGGCAACAAGAACGATGGCGACCCGCCGAACGGCCGCGGCCGCCATCGAGGCTCGCATCGTTAGGCGCACCATCAATCGCCTCGCTCGAGGCAGCTCATAGCTCACGCCGCAAGTATGCCGACCAACGGGAAACAGCGAAACGGAACGCATCGCAGCAACGGAAACAACGGAAAGAACGGCAGTAACGGGAAGCACAGCATCAACGGGAAGGAACGCCGGATCCGCGAGCTCAAGGCGCGTCCGATCCGCCCAGGCGATCCCCAGCTGCCGACGAAAGGCCGCCTGCTCATCATCGGCGGCCATGAAGACAAGGTCGGCAACATGGTCATCCTGCGCGCGCTCGCGCGGCTGGTCGGGAGCGGCAAGCTCGTCGTCGCGACGCTGGCGAGTGAGCAGCCCGCTGAGCAGTGGGAACGCTACGAGTCGGTGTTGCGGAGCCTTGGCATTCGGCACCTCAATCACCTGCGCGTCGAATCACGCGCTGATGCCGAGACGCCGCGCGCGATGGGCATCCTCGAGGGGGCGACCGGCGTCTTCTTCACGGGCGGTGATCAACTCCGCCTGACGAGTCTGATCGGCGACACACCGGTCTTCTCACGCTGCTACGAGATATTCGCGCACGGCGGTGTCATCGCCGGTACGTCGGCCGGCGCGGCCGTGATGAGCGAGACGATGATCGTCGGCGGCAACGGAGAGTCATCGCCGCGCATCGATGACGGACTGCATCTCGCGCCAGGGTTCGGCTTCGCGAAGGACATGGTCATCGACCAGCACTTCTCCGAACGCGGCCGCGTTGGACGACTCCTCAGCGTGATCGCGCAGAATCCACGCATCCTCGGCATCGGGATCGACGAGAACACCGCCATCGAGGTGGAGCCGTTCCGCCGCTTCCGGGTGGTAGGCGAGGGAAGCGCCTACGTGATCGACGGCAGCAACATCTCGGACACGAGTGTGGCCGCCGACATGCGAGGGCGGCCGGTGTCTGTCTTCGGCGTGCAGATGCACGTGCTCACCCAGGGAGACGAGTACGACATCGTCCGTCGCACGCCCGCACGACGACCCGCGGAGGAAGTCGACGAGGAGCTCGGCATCGATACGTCGGAGGACGCCGAGCGATCGGCTGATCGCGCCACAGCGGCGGCGAAGTGAGGATCGATCCGACCAACAACCTCGAGGGCGCCGCATGCTGCTCCTGATCGAGAACGGTGAGCTGTACGACCCGGTGCCGCGTGGTGAGCAGCCGGTCCTCATCGCGAATGACAGGATCGAGAAGATCGGCCCAGTGGATCGACGCGCGCTCGACACGCTGGACGTCGAATACGAAGTGATCGACGCCTCGGACTGCTTCGTGACCCCCGGTCTCATCGATCCGCACGAGCACCTCCTCGGCGGCAGTGGCGAGGGGAGTCTCGCGCTGCAAAGTCCGGAACCGTTCCTGCGCGAGATCGTGCGGGCTGGTGTCACGACCGTCGTCGGGACGTTAGGCGTGGACACGACGATGAAGACGCTGCCTGGTCTCCTCGCGCGCGTGAAAGCGCTCGAGGAAGAAGGGCTGTCGACGTTCATGTGGACGGGTGGGTACAACGTCCCGCCGACCACGGTCCTCGACTCCGTGCGGGAGGACATGCTCTTCATCGACGCGGTGGGGGGCTGCCTGGAGGTCGGGAAGGACGCCGACGTCCTGATCGTCGAGCGCGGCACGCTCGACATCCGTCACGTTATTGCGAAGGGGCGACGCATGGTGTCGGACGGCGAGCCGATCGTCCGCGAGAAGTTCCTCGAGAAGAGCAGCCGCGGGATCGATCTCGTGGGCGACAAGTTTCCGGGCACGGTTCCGACGGCCGTGGGTGCGTAGTCGTCATTCCGAGCGGCGGTGTCATTCCGAGCGAGGCGAAGCAGCGTAGTCGAGGAATCGCGTTGTCCTGCAGGGCAGAGGGCTCACTCTAGCCAGGTTACCGCTCACGGATTCCTCGACTTCAGCTGTGCGGCTCCGCTCGGAATGACAACTCGCTCGGGATGACTCAGTCCGAGCGGAGCGCGACCATGGGATGCACGCGCATGGCCCTCGCAGCTGGAACGATCGCCGCTGCCAGCACGGCCACGCCGAGCACCACCGCGCACACCACGTACGTCGCCGGGTCGCGCCGCCGTCACGCCGTAGAGCAGGCTGCCTAACGCCCGTCCGGCGATCAGCGCGCCCACCGCGCCGATCAGTCCACCAACCGCCGCCAGGCTCATCGCCTGGCCCAGAATCATGGCCATCACGCCGCCCTGCTCCGCACCTAACGCCATGCGGATGCCGAGCTCGCGTCGGCGCTGCGCCACGGCGAGCGACAGCACGCCGTAGATCCCGATCGCGGCCAGCAGCAACGCCGTCACCGCAAACGCGCCGAGCACCTGCGTGGCGAATCGGTCCCGCGCCGTCGCGTCATGCATGCGCTGCCGCAACGTCGCGACCTCCGACACGGTATGGTTCCGGTCGACGGCCTTGATCTCGTTCCGCACCACCGTCGCCGAGCGACGCCGGGTCGCCCGCGGTGCGCACGAACAACATCGCGCGACTGCGCGTCTGCTGCGCGACCGGGAAGAAGATCGCCGGCTTCGGCTCCGCGGCGATGTCCTCGTACCGCGCGTCCCCGACGACGCCAACGACATTGAGCGTACGATCATCACGAGGGACCGGCGTCGTCAGCGGATCGTCGCTGCCCCAGATGGTCCGCGCCGCCGTGGAGTTGATGATCATCACCGGCTGCCCGTCGTGGGCGTCGGCGGCCGACAAGTCTCGACCGCGCACGATCGGGATGCCGAGCGTGGCGAAGTAGCCCGGGGACACGACGTGAAACGAGACGTGCGCGTCCTCGGAATGGCCCGCCACGCGCAGCGACGTCCCCTCGCAGTGATCGCCCACCGGCGCGCAGCTTCCGACGGCGACACTCGTCACGCCCGGGATCGCCGACACACGCTGGATCACCTCGTCCCACAGCGGACCCACCGGCTGGTTCGCGACGCGCGCCGAAGCCAGCCCTACTCGCACGGTGAGCACGCCGTCCGGCCGGTAGCCGACCTGCGCCTCGAACAGTCGGCCAAGGCTCCGCACCATCAGCCCCGACATTACCAGCAACACGACGGCCAACGCGATCTCGGCCATCACGAGCACGCCTCTGCTCGTTAGGTGCCGGAGGCCGGAGAACGTCGGCGTCGCGACGGCGCCCTGACGCATCGCGTCGGCCACTGGCAGGCGAGAGGCCGCGAGCGCGGGCAGCAGGCCGGCCACGAGCCCAGTGAACGCGGCAACGCCCGCCGCAACAAGAAGAGCGCGACCATCCAGCGCAATGCCGCCGAGCGAGATGGCCGTGAGCGTGCCGCGGACGGAGGAGAGATTCGCGGCCGCGAGCGGCGCCATCGCGGACAGCGCACGCACGGCAAGCGCGGCGAGTGCGATTCCGGCGATCACCCCGGCGAGCGAGAGAATGGCACTTTCCGTCAACAGCTGCCTGACGAGTCGGCCGCGGCCGGCGCCGATCGCGAGGCGGACGGCGAGCTCGCGCCGACGCGCGGCCGCGCGCGCGAGCAGCAGGTTCGCGACGTTCACGCAGGCGATGAGCAGCAGCATCGACACCGCGACCGCGAGTACGACCACCGAGCGACCGAGCATGGGATCGACGCGCAGTTCCTGCAGCGTGTACGCCGCCGCGCGCCACGGCACGGTCGTCCCCTCATCAGGGTACGTCGCGTTCACGACTCGGCCGACGTTCACCATGTCGGACTTCGCGGCGGCGACCGTCACGCCGGGCGTTAGGCGTGCGACGACCTCGAACTGATGCGTGGTCGGGCTCTGCAGCGTCTGAAGAGACGCAGTAGCGGTGTAGAGCGGCCAGAGGCGCGCGTTCCCGCTCATACCAGCGAACCCGGGCGGGGCGATCCCGACGATCGCGTAGCGCTGGCCGTTCACGTCGAGCATGGCGCCGAGCGCGGATTCCGCGGCGCCGAATCGCTCGCGCCAGTATGCGTCGCTGATGACGATGGACCGGTCGCCGCCGGTCGGGCGATCTTCGCTGTCGAGGAAGAAGCGACCGCGTTGCGGCGTGATCCCGAGAATCGAGAAGTAGTGCGCCGTCACGGATTCGCCGAGCACGCGTTCGGCGCCGTCGTCACCGCCGACGGTATAGGCGTTGGCCATGTGAATGGCGGCGTCGCTGAACGTGCGACGCGCGGTGAGGAAGGTCTGGTACTTGGGGTACGACCACGACATGTCGATCTCGCCGGAGCCGTACTGCACGGGCATGCGCAGGAACACCGCCATGAGCCGATCGGGCTCGCGGAACGGCAGCGGTCTGAGGAGGGTGGCGTTGACGACGCTGAAGATCGCGGTCGTGGCGCCGATCCCGATGGCGAGGATCAGAATGGCGATCGCGGCGAACCCGGGGTTCGAGCGCAGCATGCGCCGGGTGTAGCGGACGTCGTGACGCAGGTCCTCGAGCAACGCTGTTCGCATGGAGCTCTCGCTGTCGATTGGCTCCATTTCGACAGCGCGGCCGCATTACGGGTTTGAGCCACTCCGCGCCGGCATCGAAGCGAAGGGACGAACGGATGCCGCGGATCGAACGATTGGCAGGATCACAGAATCGTGCTCGAACGGCGGCGATCCAGCACGCAGTTCAATCCTTGTCAATCCTGCCAGATGCGTCTGCTGTTGTTTGTGCCTGGTATCCCGCAGGAGCGCGGGAACCCGCCGCAAGCGGCTCGTATCCGGAGCGACCTGTCTGTGCTGTCATCGTAGCGAGCCCGGCTACAATGACTTCACAGGAGATCCGCTCGCCGCCGCTCGGGATGACACACGCGCTCGGGATGACACCGCTCAGCCGTCCGTCCCACGCAGCGCCACCATGGGATCGACACGCACCGCTCGGCGCGCCGGCACATACGCCGCTACGAGCGACACCAGCGCAATGCACACCACCACCACGCCATACACCAGCGGGTCCCGCGGGCTGGTCGTGTACAGCAGCCCGCTGATGAACCGCGTCGCGACCATCGCGGCCGGCACACCCATCGCGACTCCGAGCACGATCAGGCGCCCCGCGTCAGCGAGCGTGTTTGCCGCGATCCGCGCGCGCGACGCACCGAGCGCGCTGCGGATCCCGATCTCCCGCGTGCGCCGGCTGACGTCGAACGACAGCACGCCGTACACCCCGATCACCGCCAGCAGCAACCCCATCACCGCGAACGCGAGAATCTGCATCGCATTCGTGCGGATGCCGCCGAGCTGCTGCCTAACGTTGTCGCTCACGAGTGTGGTGAAGACCGGCCGGTCCGGGACCAGACGCGCGAGCAGCACGCCCATTGGTCGGAGCAGCGGTGCGGGACGCGCCGACGCCGCTGCGAAGAACGTCGGGAACGCCGACGGCGCCTGATCGTACGGACGGTAGAGCTCAGGTCCGTCGTCGTCGAGCAGCAGGTTCGGACGCGCCGCCTTGCTGTTGGCCACGACACCCACGACCGTGAGCACGAGCGTGCCGCCGCCCGTATCGACACGCACGACGCGCCCGACGGCCGCGCCGTCCGACCACCAGCGACGCGCCGCCCACTCGTTGACCATCGCCACGGGGACGGTCTCGTTGCGATCGCGCTCCGTGAACGCGCGACCACTCACCACCGGCACGCCTACCGTCGTGAAGTACGCGGGACTCACGGACAACGCCGCCGGCGGCACGAGCGCGGCCGGTAACGGCTCCGCACTCCCATCGAGCGTCAGCATCGCGCGCCCGTCACGCTTCGGCAGCGGCACGTTCGCGCGAATCGCGGCCGACGCCACGCCGGGCAATTGACCCAACTCGAGCAGAATGCGTTCGGTGACGGGCAGATACTTCTCCGGAACGCGCCACGAATGCGGAAAGCTCGGTGCACCTGTGACGAGGCGGCCCGACTGAAACCCCAGGTTCACCTGCGCGAAGTGCAGAACGGTCCGCGCCATCAGTCCCGCACCGCTGAGCAGCACCGTCGCGCAGGCGACCTGGCCGACGACGAAGAATCGCTGGGCTCGTCGCGCACGGTCGCCGCTGCCACCCGATGACGCGACGCGCAGGAGATGATGCACGTCTCTCCCGACGATGAGTCGCGCCGGGATGATGCTCACGACCGCTGCCGCGACGACCGCGAGCAGTGTCGCGAAGCCGAGGACGCGCGCGTCGATGCGGTAATCCATGCCGTCCGGCCGGAGCGACGAGAGCGCCGGCAGCGCGCTGAGCACGCCCAGTGCGGACCACGCGAGCGCGACGCCCAGGATGGCCGCCGCCGCGACAATGATCGCGTTCTGGGTGAGCAGCACGCGCGTCAGGCGTCCGGCCCCGGCGCCTAACGCCGCGCGGATGGCGAACTCGCGCTGCCGGTTGAGCGTCCGCGCCAGCACCAGGTTCGCGAGATTGGCGCAGGCGATGAGCAGGAGACAGCCGACGATCGCCCCGAAGATGAGGTCGTGCGATTGCGTGGATGATGCGTACCGTTCCCGCAGCGGGTCGGCGACGAGCTTCGTTTTCTGCCCACGTGACGGCCCTGGTACGACCGCCGGCTCCACCGTCGCGAGCTCTGCGCGCACGTCCGCGATCGTGCGGCCCGGCGCGAGCCGCGCGAACACCGAGACCGTGCGGATCGATGGACGAGTGCTCGGGTCGAGCGTCGGCACGGCGGAGAGCCAGAACTGCGATCCGCTCTCGAACCGGAAACCCGGCGGCATGATACCGACGACCGTGTAATGCGAATCGCTGAGCTTGACGTCCGTGCCGATGACGCCCGGATCGCTGCCGAACTGCGACGTCCAGAGCTCGTGACTCAGCACCGTCGTGAGTGGAACGCCCAGCCGATCATCCTCGACGCTGAGCCCGCGTCCGATCAGCGGACGGACGCCGAGGAGCGGGAAGACGTTAGGCGACACGACGCCGCCGGTGACGAGGACCGCCTCGCCGTTGCGCATGAGCGACTTCGCGCCGCTCGTGTAGGCAGCTACGGCGTCGATGGAGCGGAACCGGCGCGTCGCGAGCACCTGCGCGTACGTCTCGTACGAGACGTTGCACGCCCCCCGGCACGGCGGTGCGGCCTCCGCGCCAGGGCCGGTGGGCGTCTCACCGAGAACGACGAGGCGATCCGCGTCGCGGAACGGGAGTGCGCGGAGTCGAACGGCGTCGATGACGCTGAACGCGGCGACGCTCGCGCCAATGGCGATGGCGAGCGAGCCGACCGCGGTCGTGAGAAAACCGGGGCTCCGGAGGAGCGATCTGAGCGCGATGCGGAATGACACGGGTTCTTCCTTCTACGTTCCCTGATGCCAGATTTTGCGACCGACCACCACTCTATGAGGGCACGACATGGCTTCGTCCGGAAGGGGCAAGCGGACCGCCGGGAAGACGGCGACCGGTACGACGAAACAAGCGGCGGCGAAGAAGACACCGGCGAAGCCGGCAGCCACCAAGCGGCCGGCGGTGAAGAAGGCCGCGAAGACCGAAGGCGGCGCCTGGGCAGCCGTGTTCGCACCCCGTGCGCCCGGCGAGCGCAGGTACTGGCTCGTCAAGTCGGAGCCGAGCGTGTTCTCGTTCGACGACCTGCTGGCGGCGAAGAACCGCACCACGCAGTGGGATGGCGTGCGAAACTTCGCCGCCCGCAACTTCATGCGCGACGGCATGAAGCTCGGCGACCAGGTCTTCTACTACCACTCGAGCGTGGACCCGCAGGTGATCGTCGGCGTGTGCGAGGTCGCGCGCGAGGCGTACCCCGACACCACCGCGTTCGACTCGAAGCATCACGGCTACGACGAAGGCTCGGACCCTAACGAGCCGACGTGGGTCATGGTGGATCTGCGCGCCGTGGAGCCACTCGCGCGACCGGTGACGCTGTCCGAGATCAAGGCGAAGCCCGAGCTCGCGGGGATGGCGCTCCTTCGCATCGGCCGGCTGTCGGTCACGCCCGTGACCGCGGACGAATGGAAGGTCATTCGCGCGATGGGCGGGTAGCGGCGGCACCTTGTGACCTGCGCGCGGTAGTCAGCTCGCCACGGCTCGCTCCCAAAACTCGACAAGCTGCCGTTGCTCGAGCAGCCCGCGAAGGGCCTCATCATTGATCGTCGCGCGGCTGACGCGAACGATTCCAGCGATGTCACGAAGATGGCGATCGGAACCCGATTCCCGGTAATACTCGAGCTTCCGGACAATCACGTACTCCACTGGGGCAAACCAGACCGTGCTCCCAGCGATGTTTTCTGAGCGGCGTCGGTCGAATGCCCATGCGTGCAGCACGTCGGATGCGACGTAGAAATCGGCGCGCAGCGCCGTGTCGCGGTGAATGATGTTGAAATGGCCGAACTGAGGTCGCTGCCTTTCCTCGTCGATCACCTCGCGGGGCGGCACATAGTAGGACTCCTCCGGAAAGGCTCGTTCGAGGAGTACCGCGGCCTTCAGATCGAGGCGCACGACGAGATCAACATCATTCGTCATCCGGGGCTCGCCATACGCAATGGCTGCCACGGACCCCGTGATCATGTACTCGATGCCCGTCGAGTGTAGCGGCTGCAGGAGCAGCCGATATAGATCAGGTGCCGCCATGCGTGAACGCCGCTCTCACCCGTTCAAGGACCTCGTCGTGAGACAACGTCGGGAACTGGCGGCTGATGGTGGCGCGCTTGACGTCCCAGGCGAACGCGCGGAGCGATTCCGCGACGCGGATTTTCTGCTCGACGCTCATGGCGCGAATCGCCTCGGTCTGCACTACCAACGCGTCTGGACGCATGCTGAAAGGTGCCGCAGCGCGTTCGCGCAGACAAGCGCGTCATCCACACGCACGCAGCGGTCCCTTCGGCCACAAGGCTCGATCAGGGTGGTATGATCGCATCCTGGCCCGCGTGATTCACCGCCCTCTCCCGAGCCGCGCTCACGAATGAAGCTGTCTGCCGCCCACCGTACGATATCCCGCGTCGTCGCCACGATTGCCGCGAGCGCGACGATCGCAACCGCACACGCTACTGCGCATGCGCAACGTCCGCGCGACCGGCGCGCGGATAGCGTCGCGACAACGGCCACACCGCACCTCACGTGGCCCGACAGCACGAGCTGGCGCCACTTGGGCCCCGCCGCGTTCGGCGGACGCATCGACGACATCGAAGCGGTCGCGGACGACCCGCGCATCATCTTCGTGGCCGCGGCGTCCGGCGGCGTGTTCCGCAGCGTGAACAACGGCGTGACGTGGGAGCCCGTGCTGGACCGCTACGCGAACACGCTCTCCGTCGGCGACATCGCGATTGCGCCGAGCGACCGGAATGTCGTGTGGGCCGGGATGGGTGAACCGAACAGCCGGCAGAGCTCCACCTGGGGCGACGGGGTGTATCGCTCGCTCGACGGCGGCACGACGTGGCAGCACATGGGGCTGCGCGAGACGCAGACCATCGGGCGCATCGTGATCGACCCGCGCGACCCGAACACGGTGTTCGTCGCCGCACTCGGGCACCTCTGGGGACCTAACGAGCAGCGCGGCCTGTACCGCACGAAGGACGGCGGCAAGACGTGGCAGAAGGTACTCGGCGTCGACGACCACACGGGCGCCGTGGACGTCGCCATCGATCGCGACGGCCGAACGCTGTTTGCGGCGACCTATCAACGCCGTCGCCGCGCATTCGGCTTCGCGGGCAGCGGTCCGGGCAGTGGGCTCTGGCGCTCGCTCGACGGCGGTGACACGTGGGAACGCCTCGGCAGCGCGAACGGCATTCCGACAGGGGACCTCGGCCGCATAGGCATCGCGCTCGCACCGAGTGAGCCCGACGTCGCGTACGCAGTGATCGAGAGCAGGAACGGCGGCGTCTTTCGCTCGAGCGATCGCGGACGAAGCTGGACGCGTCAGAGCAACACGAACCAGCGCGCCAGCTACTACAGTCAGATCCGTGTCGACCCTAACGATGCCAATCGTGTCTGGCTGCTCGCGACGAACATCTTCTCGTCCGTCGACGGTGGGAAGACGTTCGTCGTGGACTCCGCGTCCGAGCGACACGTGCATCCCGATCACCACGCCCTGTGGATCGACCCGCGCGACTCCCGGCACATGTTGTTAGGCAACGATGGGGGATTCTACGCGACGTACGACCGCGCCCTGCACTGGCAGTTCATCGACAACCTGCCGATCTCGCAGTTCTACGACATCGCCGTCGACAAGCGTGATCCGTACTGGATCTACGGCGGCGCACAGGACAACGGACAGTGGGGGTTCCCGAGCCGGACGTTCTCGCGTGGCGGGATGACGAATGCCGACGTGATGAACACGGGCTATGCGGACGGATTCCAGGTGGCGGTCGATCAACGCGATCCTCAGCTCGTCTACACGGAGTCGCAGAACGGACGGCTCTATCTCGTGGACACGCGCACGCGGGAAGAACGCTGGCTCACGCCCTACCCTGCCGACGCGAAGGAGCGCTATCGCTTCAACTGGAACACGCCGCTGCTCGCGGTACCTAACGATTCGAGTCTCGTCTACTACGGCGCCCATCGCCTGCTGCAGACGCGAGACCGCGGCAACACGTGGCAGGCGGCGAGCCCCGACCTCACTACGAATCCCACCGACTGGCGCCGGACGCCGCTCGGCCCCGGATTCCCGAACCGCGAGTCGCAATCGCGCGACGACGGCATCACCAACTTCGGGACGATCACGACTATCGGCACGACGCCCAAAGCGCCGGGCACGGTGTACATCGGCACGGACGACGGTCAGGTGCAGATGTCGACCGACGCCGGAGCGCGCTGGACGAATATCACGAGCCGGTTCCGCCTGCCGGCTCCGCGGTGGGTCGGGAAAGTTCTCCCGTCGAGGGTGGACGGGCGCGTGGCGTACGTGACGTTCGACGGGCACAACGACGACGATCTCGCGCCGTACGTCTTCCGCTCGGGCGACGGCGGCGCGACGTGGACGTCGATCGCGGGCGACCTGCCTAACGGCCTAGTCGTTCGAACGATCGAGGAGCATCCGCGCAACCCGAAGCTGCTCTTCGTTGGCACTGAATTCGGGCTGTACTGGACGTTCGATGGCGGCCGCCACTGGACGCGCGCGTCGGGCAACATGCCGCCCGTGCGCGTCGACCGCATCATCCTGAACGACGACACGAACGACCTCATCGTCGCGACGCACGGGCGCGGCATTATCGTGCTCGATGACGTGAGCGCGCTCGAGGCTGGCGGCTCGCCCATAGCGCGCGGGGATGTCCGGCTGCTGCCGCCACGTTCCGCCACGGCGGTTTACGAGTGGCGCGACCTGCCGTGGGCCGCCAACAACGCGTTCGTCGCGCCGAATCCGCCGGTAGGCACGTACATCACGTATGTCGTCGGCGAACCCCTAACGCCAACGACCACAGCGTCCGACGCCGACACAGCACGACGCGGCGCGCCGGCTGTCGCGAAGATCCAGATCGTCGGACCGGACGGCCGAGTGGTGCGGGAGCTGGCTGGTCCAGGGACGGAGGGAGCACATCGCGTGCTCTGGGACCTGCGGTCGGCAATGCCGTTCCTGCCAGCCGTGTCGGACTCTGGCTACTACGGCACGTACCGGGGACCGTTCGTGCTCCCCGGTCGCTACACGGCCAAGCTCACGCTCGGCGGAAAGGACCAATCGCAGCAGTTCGACGTCCGTCCCGACACCCGTGCGAATGCAACGACGACGGCGCTCGCCGCCCGCCACGCAATGTCCGCGCGCATCGCAGAGCTGAGCGGAACGTACGCGGCTGCGGCGAAGGCGTTCGCCGCGGTGGAGGGCGAGATGGGCCGGCTCAGCGCTGCCGTCAAGGCGACGCCTAACGCGGCTGGCAGCACGGATAGCGTCGTGGCGGACGCGGTCAGGAAGGTGGCCGAGCTCAAGCCGCGGTTCTCGCCGACCTACGGGACGCCAATCGGGCGCGCGTTCGACCTGCTCGGCGCGCTGCAGTCGTCATCGGGCGCACCGACGGAAGCGGAGGGTCGAATTCTCGATTCGGCGACGGGCGAGTTGCGAGAGGCGATCACGAAGCTGAACGACATGATTTCAACGACGCTGCCTGCTGTCAGAGCTCGGGTCGGTGCGGCCGGTGCCGCGGTGGCTCCGGTGAAGCTGCCGTAGGACCCGATCCGTGCTGCACGTCGCAGCGTAACTGCGGAACAGCGAGACAGGATTGCCAGGATTTGCAGGATTGACGGGATAACTACTCTGCAGTCACGCTTGCTGTCGCCGCGAGCGGTGACGAGAGGAACGGCCGCTCGGGACGCTACTCCCGCTGAGGCCTGCTTCAGAAGACGTTAAGCCGATAACGAACGGCAACGGCAGGACAGGATGGCCAGGATGGACAGGATTGAACAGAGGCTCCGTGTCGCATTCAGGGCCCCTCCCGCAACGAGCCCGGAATGAGGGGAACCGCCGCTCGGGACGCCACTCTCCCTGAGATGTGTTCCTTCATTCGTTAGGCCCTGGCGCGACACGCTCCCGACGCCGAGGCGGTCATCTTCTCAATCCTGCCAATCCTGGCAATCCTGTCCTGCAGTTGCTATTGTGCGCCGGTGAAGATGCCGTGGCTTGTCATTCCGAGCGGGGCTGTCATTCCGAGCGAACGAAGTGAGTCGAGGAATCGCGATTATCCAGGTAGAGGGCCCTCTACGCCGCAGGCCAAGGATTCCTCATGCGCCCACCTGCGGTGGGCACCCGCGCCGCTGCGCGGCTCCGCTCGGAATGACAGCTGACTCACCTCCCCATCAAGGCAGCCAGCCGACGCTCGAGGAATCTCCGCTCCGGCTCCTGTCGCGTGAGGCCTAACGCGCGCTCGTAGGCAGCCATCGCGTCCTCCGTGCGCCCCAGGCGGCGACACAGGTCCGCGCGCGCCGAGTGGGCGAGGTAGTACTCCGTGAGCTCGCCGCGCGCGAGGATCGCGTCGATGAGCGCGAGGCCCGCCGCCGGTCCGTCGCGCATCGCGACCGCGACGGCGCGGTTCAACTCCACGACGGGGCCGGGATCCGTCCGGAGCAGGACGTCGTACAGTCCCACGATCTGCCGCCAGTCCGTCGCGCCGGCGTTAGGCGCATCGGCGTGCACGGCCGCGATCGCCGCCTGCAGCGTGTACGGGCCGAAACCCGGCGACGCGGCCGCCTGCTCCACGAGCCGACGACCCTCGTCGATCTGCACCCGATTCCACAGCGAGCGATCCTGCTCCTCGAGCAACAGCAGGTCGCCAGCGCTCGATGCCCGTGCCGCCCTGCGCGCGTCGTGCAGCAGCATGAGCCCGAGCAGTCCCACGGCCTCCGGCTCCGGCAGTAACTCCACCAGCAATCGCCCCAGCCGAATCGCTTCCGCGCACAGATCGTGACGCGTGAGCGACGTGCCTGACGAGGCCGAGTAGCCCTCGTTGAACACGAGGTAGATGACGTGCAGCACCGTGTCGAGGCGCTCGGGAAGCTCGGCACGCGCGGGGACCTGATATGGAATGCGCGCGTCGCGGATCTTCGCCTTCGCGCGCACGATGCGTTGCGCGAGCGTCGGCGCCGGGGTGAGGAACGCACGCGCGATCTCCTCCGTCGTCAGTCCGCACACCTCGCGCAGCGTCAGCGCGATCTGCGCGTCGGCCGCGAGCGCGGGGTGACAGCAGGTGAAGATGAGGCGAAGTCGATCGTCGTCCACCTGTTCGTCGTCCACGTCAGGCGCGGGCGTGACGGCGCTCGCCAGGCGATCGGCGACCTCCGCGAGCGCGGCGTCGAACTTCGCGCGCCGACGCAACCGGTCGATCGATTTGAACCGGCCCGTGGACACGAGCCACGCGCGCGGACTCGTCGGCACGCCTTCCAGTGGGCCACCGCTCTACGGCCGCCGCGAACGCGTCGTGCAGCGCCTCCTCCGCGAGATCGAAGTCCCCAAGCAGGCGGATGAGCGTCGCCAACACGCGACGCGACTCGGCCCGATAGACGGCGTCGATGACCGCACGCGTGTCCGCCGGCGGTCCCGGAGCAGCGGGAGTCGTCACGCGATAGCCGATCCGCCTAACGTGTCACGATGTGGTGATCCGTGCCCATTCGCGTCCATTCCACTCCCATGTATCACCGAGAAGACCACTGTCGTCGTTGCCATGCGCCAGCGGACGACGTCCACGACAGCGCAGGCTCGTCCTTGTTCCACCCGGTGTATAGGAGAAACCCGTCAGGCGCCGCCGCGGCTGGCGAGATGGGGCTGAGACACGGGCCCGGGGACGGCTGTCATTCCGAGCGAGCGGAGCGAGTCAAGGAATCGAGACTTTCACGGTAGAGAGCCCTCTACCTATCCGATCACGATTCCTCGACTCGGCGTTCGGCCTCCGCTCGGAATGACAACGCTCCTCGACTGCGCGCCTCCGGCGCTCCGCTCGGAATGACAACCGCTACTGCCCCGCGAACACCATGACCGGGCGGACTTCGATAGAGCCCGTCTTCGCGCCTGGAATCCGCGCGGCCAGCTGGATGGCGTCGTTCAGGTCCTTCGCCTCCACCAGGTAGTACCCACCGAGCTGCTCCTTCGTCTCGGCGAATGGCCCATCTGTCGTGGAGACCTTGCCGTTGCGAACGCGGACCGTGGTAGCCGTGTGAGTCGGCTGGAGTGCTTCGCCCCCGACCATGTGGCCGCTCTTCTTGATGTCTTCGGTGAACGTGCCGTATTCGGCCGTCATGGCGTCACCCTGATTCTTCGTGTACTGCGACCAGTTCTGTTCGTTGTCGTAGATGAGGCAGAGGTACTTCATGGCGTCCCTCCAGAGGGTTGGATATCGTTGGCGTCGTGCGACGTATGATCGGTAAGTAGTCGATCAGCGAACGTCGGAATCGACAGGGAGGCTCCGTGGCGACGAAAAAAGTCAAACGTGGATTCCCGAAGGCGGTGACGGCCGCGATCGCGAAGGACAAGATATTGGGCATTCAGGCGGGCGACGGCGGCCACCGCTTCATCGGCGTGTGGGCCGTGGTGGTGGACGGCCGGGTGTTCATCCGCTCGTGGGGGCTCGAGCGACGGAGCTGGTATCAGGCGTTCCGTGAAAATCCGATGGGACGGATCCAGGCGGCGGGTCGGGAGCTCCGAGTGAAGGCGATCACCAGCGTATCCGAACGCACGAAGGCGGCGGTCGATGCGGCGTATGCCGAGAAGTACGATACCCCCGGGGCGATCAAGTACGTGCGAGGCTTCAAGCGATCGAAGCGTCGGCGGGATACAACGACTGAGTTGTTGCCGGTGTAGGCTCGAGTTCATCGCGCCGGGGCCGGTGGGAACTACGATTGGGCGGATCTGTATTGCGAAACTACCGGATACAGTTTGCATTCCCGGCCTCATCGCGCCGCGGTCGGTGGGAACTGCGATTTGGCGGATGACACGGAAGAAGCAGGATATCACTCGGTAGATCCGGCTCCTCGCGCAACGAGCCGGGATTCTTTGGGAACGGCCGCTCGGGAGACGCCTGCGTCCCGAGCGGCCGTTCCCATTCATTCAGGTCCGGCGAGAGCCAGCGTCGATGCAAAGCTGTATCCGGCCGTTTTCCGTGTCATCCGCGAAATCGTAGTTACCACCGACCGCAGCGCGATGACGTGTGAATGCATAGCCGTACCCGGTAATCTCGAGATCCGCCCAATCGTGGCTCCCATCGGTCGCCGCGCGACATAGCCTATCCAACAAATCGTCACACCAGCGATGCCCACCAAGAAGAAGACCGCGGACAGCGCCATCGATCTCCCCATCAAGTCCTTCAAGACCGAAGACGCGTTCGCGAAGTGGCTCGAATCGAATCACACGAAGTCGCGCGGCATCTGGCTGCGCATCGCGAAGAAGGACAGCGGGCTCTCGTCGGTCACGTACGCGCAGGCGCTCGACGTCGCGTTATGCTACGGCTGGATCGATGGCCAGAAACGGCCATACGATGAGACGACGTGGCTGCAGCGGTTCACGCCACGCAGTCCGCGCAGCGTCTGGTCGAAGATCAACACCGGCAAGGTGCAGACGTTGATCGAGAGCGGACGCATGCGACCTGCCGGGCTCGCGGCGGTCGAGTCGGCGAAAGCGGACGGTCGCTGGGAGTCTGCGTATCAGCCCTCGAAGAACGCGGAGATCCCGGCAGACCTCCAGGCGGCGCTCGACGCGAACCCGAAAGCGAGGGCGTTCTTCGAAACGCTGCGTGGCGCGAATCGTTATGCGGTGATCTACCGCGTCAGCACGGCGAAGAAACCGGAGACGCGAGCGCGCCGCATCGCGGATTTCGTGGAGAGACTCGCGCGGGGCGAGACGCTGCATGGTTAGGCATCGATGTCATCCCTCGCGGCCGCTCGGGATGACACATGACCCTACCGCACCGTCACCTGCATGCTCGACCCCTCAGCGCCGCTGTACGTCGCGACCACCGTTGCCTGACCCACGCGCTTTCCAGTGACCCGCCCCGAGCTCGCATCCAGGCTGATGATGTTCGCGTCCGCCGCTGATGAGAGGCTCCACTGCGGCGACACGGTGTCATAGCGGCCATCGCGGCACCACGTGGCCTTCGGCGTCAGCGACTCCCCGACCGCCACGTAGACGACCCTCGGACTGATCACGATCGTCAAGCCGCCGCCACCGCCGCACGATGGATCGCCGATGGCGACGACACAGCGAGTGGACGAGCCGGCGATCACGGACGCGGCAGCGGAGGCAACAACAAGTCGGCGCATGAGTAGCTGAGCCCCCCGTGGCGGTTCCTCCAATATTCGTGAGGAACCGCCGCGACTCAACTGTCCCCTACGGACTACTCGTACCGCAGCGCCTGCATCGGGTGAATGCGCGACGCCCGACGCGCTGGCAGATACCCGGCGGCAAGCGCGACGAGCGCGAGCACGGTACCAGCGACGACCACGACCAGCGGGTCGTGCCCCTCGAGCCCGAACAGCAACGACCGGGCGGTCTTCTCGAGCGCCAACGCGCCGACCACGCCGATCACGCCGCCGACGATCGTCATGCTGCCGACCTGCTTCAACACCATCGACCGCACGCGCCCGGAGTCGGCGCCTAACGCCATGCGCACGCCGATCTCCCGCGTCCGCTGCGTCACGGTGTACGCCAGCACGCCGTAGAGCCCGACCGCCGCCAGCAACGTCGCCAGCGCGGCGAACGCGGCCGACAGCGTGCTGATCATGCGGTCGAGGAAGACGTTCTCGCGGACCTGCTGCGGCAACGTCTTGATGTTCTCGACCGGCAAGTTCGGATCGAGACGCGTGATCAGCGCGGGAATCGTCCGCATGAGCTGCTTCGGATCGATCGACGTGCGGACGTAGAAGTTCAGCTGACCGATCGTCGAGTCCTGCGCCCACGGGAGGAAATACACCGGCGGGATGTCGTCCTTGACGTCGTTGTACTTCGCATCCTTCACGAGCCCGACGATCTCCATGTCGTTGATCTTGGCGCCGGACAGCGCCATGTGCTTGCCGACCGCGTCGCGCCCGAGCTTGAACTTCTTCGCGAACGCCTCGTTCACGATTGCGACCTTCGGCGTCCCGACGCGGTCGGACGCGGTGAACTCACGTCCCGACACCATCGGGACGCCTAACGTCTTGAAGTAGCCGGCACCCACGGCGTTGAACCGCGAGTTGCTGTTGATGTCCGGACCGGACTTCCAGCCATCTACTTCCACATCGTTCCCCCAGCTGTTCCCGCCAAGCAGGCCGACGAGCGACTCCGTCACACCAGTCACGCCGGGAATGCCGTCGAGCGACTCCTCCACGCGCTCGAAGAACTGGTGCGACTGCGTGCGCGTGTAGCCGTTCCGCTCCGGGCGAGATCGAGAACATCACCACGTTCTCGACGTTCAGCCCCAGATTCACTCGGCTCACGTTGAGCAGGCTGCGCACGAAGAGACCGGCACCCACGAGCAACGCCATCGACAGCGCGATCTGCACCGTCACGAGCGAGCTGCGGAAACGCGTCGCAGCACGCGTGCCGGAATGCTTTCCGGAATTCGCCCGCAGCGTCGTGACCAGATCGGGGCGCGTGCTGTGCAGCGCCGGATACATCCCGAACAGGAGCCCGGTCAAAATGGAGAGTCCGGCGGCGAACGCGACCACGGTCGGATCGAGCTCGAAGCGCAGGGTCGAGAGCGCATCGCTCGGTAGCAGCGCCGAGAGTCCGGAGAGCGTCAACCGTGCGACGAACAGGCTCACCGCGCCGCCGAGCAGCGCGAGCACACACGACTCGGTGAGGAGCTGCGTCAGCAGCTGACCACGAGTGGCGCCGAGCGAGAGGCGCACCGCCATCTCCATTGACCGGTTCGCGGCGCGGGCGAGCAGCAGGTTCGCGATGTTCGCGCAGGCGATGATGAGGACGATCGTAGTGATGCCGATGAGCAGCAACAGCGGCGTACGGACTCGTTGATGGATCGAGCTCTGTCCGCGCGCACCGTCGACGACACCGAGCTCCTTCGCGCGGAACCGCTCGAGCGTTTTCGGGCTGATCCCTTCCTGAAGCTTCGCCTCGACGTCGTTGATGATCGGCTTGTAGATCGCGTTCATGCCGCGCTTTGCGTCAGCGATGGACACGCCCGGCTTGAGCCGCGCAAACGCGTAGATCCAGTAGTTGTTCCGCCGTTCGTACCCCTTGAAGCCGGGCGACAACACCGCGCGCATGGTGATCGGCACGTAGATCTTCGGCCTGGTGCCGAGGGTGGTCCCCTCGAACCCCTGGGGCGCGACGCCGACGATCGTGAACGGCACCCCGTTGATGATGATCGGCTGCCCGATCACGGACGGATCGGACGCCAGCTTCGTCTCCCAGTAGCTGTAGCCGAGGACGGCGACCGGGTGAGCGCCGATGGTCTGGTCGTCGGAGGGGCTCAGCAGTCGGCCGGCCGCGGGGCGAAGCTGAAGCACGGGGAAATACGACCCGGACACGAACATTGCGTCGCCGTTGAGCGTCTGTCGGCGGAACGAGAGGTTGGCCCCGAAAGAACGGTGGGCGGCGATGCCGGTGAACACGGTCTGGGCCTTTTCGAGGTCCCGGAACATCGGGTAGCTCAGGATCACTCGGCAGTCGCCTGCCATGGTGCACGACTGGGATCCGCCGTTCGGCTCGGAGCCTTCGAGGTTTACGAGGCGATTGGGCTGCGGCACCGGCAGTGGCCGGAGCAGCATTTGATTGAAGAGAGAGAAGATGGCCGCGTTCGCACCGATACCGAGGGCGAGTGAGAGCACCGCCACGGCGGTGACGAACGGCGTCTTGAATAGCGTGCGAAGCGCCAGCTTGAGATTGGCCATGACTCGATCGGAAAGAGGCTACCGTAGGACAAAGCGGCGCGCCGGAACGTTTGCAGCGCGCGTACGGGCCCTGCCCTCAAACGAATTGGGCCTTTCGAAGCCGGAGCTGGGCAATCACCGAGGTGATCGAGGTAAGCTCCGGCACGACAACGCGATGTGTCGTCGCCGTCGAGGCGTCGAGCGGTCCGCGGGTGTCGCCAACCGAGGCTCCGCTCCGACCGCGCGGTGATCGCGGGAATGGCAGGCATGGCCGGTTAGGACAACGCTTAACGCGGGACGCTGCATGCGGTGTTGTGGCGTAAGCGGTTTGTTAAGCGACGTGCATCAGATTCGTGCGTGACCGGGGACGCGTGCGGGAGTCGCCGCGACGGCCGGTCGGTACCACTCGACGAGGCAAGTCCAAATGTCACGAACCATGCAGCTTCCCGTGGTCGCCCGTATCGTGGCCGACCTTGATGTTCCGGATCTTACAGTCGCTCCCCGCATCCGTCGGTCGACGTTCGCGCGGCTGATGTCATTTTTTCTCCGTTCCGTTGCACGCGGCCCTTGGTGCATGCGCCCGATCGCGGCGGCGCTGGTCGCGTCAGTCCTGGCGTGCTCGGATTCCAGCGATCCGGTGACCGCGCCTCGCCCAGTCGCGAGCGCCGGCGTCACACCGAGGACTGTGGTGCTGGAGAGCGGTGAGACGCGACAGTTGACCGCCGTGGCGCTCGATGCGGCCGGGGCTGTCGTGGACGGACGGACGGTCAGGTGGTCCACGGACCAACCCGCGGTCGCGACGGTCTCGGCGACTGGTCTCGTGCGGGCGGTGGCGCGGGGCTACGCCGTGATCACGGCGACGGTGGACGGAAAGTCGGCGTCCTCTGTGGTGACGGTGCCGACGCCAGAGCCGGCCACGGAGTACGACCTCGTGTACGAGCGCAGGCCGTCCAACGGAGATGCCGACATTCGCCGCCTGTCGTTGGCGACCGGTGCGATCACGTCACTGCCGTTGGTGGTGACGATTCCGGGAACGTCCGTGCGTGATGTCGCGCCGTCGCCAGACGGGACGCGGGTGGCATTCACGGTCGCGTGGTATCCCGCGGACTCGCCAACGCTCGACGGCGACATCTATGTGGCGAACATCAATGGCAGCGGCCTGCGGCGCCTAACGACGACCGAGGAGCTCGACGAGCAGCCGTCGTGGTCGCCGGACGGCACGCGCATCGCGTTCCGCAGCAACCGCTCAGGGAACTGGGACATCTGGGTAATAAACGCGAACGGCACCGGCCAGGTGAACCTCATGCAGAACGTGCTGCCGGCGACGAGCACCGAGACGACGCCGGCGTGGTCGCCGGACGGCGCGCGCATCGTGTACTCGAGCGACATCGACAGCTTCGCGTACGGGAAGCTGTGGACGATGCGTCCCGACGGAAGCGACAAGCAGCGGCTCTTTCCGCAATCGAGCGCGGCGACAGACGTTGACCGCGACCCGAGCTGGTCGCCTGACGGGTCGAAGATCGCCTTCCGGCGTGTGAGTGCGGCGGCAACTGGTGCGGATCTCATGATCGCGACGGTCGCGACGGGCTCCGTCACGCGCATCGAGATCGCTGGCGCCCAGGCATTCCCGGCGTGGGCGCCCAATGGGTCGCGCATCGCGTTCATGTCGAATCACGAGGGGCTGCTCTCGCACATCTACACAATGGCGCCCGACGGCAGTCAGATCAGCCGCTACACCGCGGGACCGGACGAGAACGCGTACCCGCGATGGCTGCGGGCGGCGCCCGCGACGCGGGCGGTGGCGAGGTAACAGGCGACCCATACTCTGCCGATGAACCTTCGCACCGCATCGATCGCCGCCACTGTCGTGCTGGTGGCGGTGATCGTGGCGCTCTACCTCCGGCACGAGTTGTTAGGCGCGAACACCGTCGCGGTCGTCCTGCAGGTTGCCGCGGTCGCTCTCATGCTCTGGGCGCGGGTGACGTTCGGGCGTCGCAGCTTTCACGCGGCGGCCAATCCGACTGCCGGCGGGTTGGTTACCTGGGGCCCCTACCGCTACTGGCGCCATCCGATCTACTCGGCGGTTCTGCTCTTTCTGTGGAGCGGCGTCCTCAGTCACGGGCTCGATCCGCTGGCCATCACGCTCGCCGTCGTGGGCACGCTGGCGACGATCGTGCGGGTGTTGTCCGAGGAACGCCTGCTGCGAGCCGAGTTCTCGGGGAGCGACGGGTACGACGCCTACGCGCGGCGGACGAAGCGGTTCGTGCCGTTCGTGCTCTGAGGCGTCGTTGCAGGCCGTGCGAAGCCCCTCGGCAAATGGTCGGCGTTAGCGGAAATGCCAGAAACGGCGCGGAATGCCGAAGGGCGCCGAATCCCGAACGGCGCGAAATCCCAGACAGCGCGAAATCCCAGACAGCGCCAAATCCCGAAGAGCGACAAAGAGCGGAACGGCCCCGCCGTTGGGCGCCGTCTGGGATTTCGCGCTTTTCGGGATTTCGCGCTTTTCGGGATTTCGCGCTTTTCGGGATTTCGCGCCGTCTCGGGATTTCGCGCCGTTCGGCATCTGGCGCCGTCTGGCATTCTGCGCCTTTACTGCGTTGCGCCGTTCGGCATTCCGCGCTCTTACGGCTCTGCGCCGTTCACCGCCTTTTCCGTTATCGGATTCCTTGCCCGATTGGGAGCACGGCATTGTCCGCCACTACCCAGATGCGGTCTCCAGGCTCGACGGGAATGTCCGCCAGCCCGGTGAACTCCCCGAACGCTGGCAGGACCGCCGTCCTCGGCTGCACCCAGAAGCACGGCAGTCTCGCGTGCTCGCGGCCGGGTCCCGTTAGGCGCACGCCTGGATGCACGTGCCCGCAGAGGACGTATCCGGCGTCCGACACCGCCGGCTTGTGGGTGAACACGAACGGCGGCTCCGCGACCGGGCCGTCGACACAACGAATGTCGACCTCCGGCCCCGGGTCGCCGGCGCGCGCGTCATGGTTGCCGCGCACGATCACCATATCGACCGCGCGCATTCCGACTCCGCCATTCGTCGACCACTCGTGTGGTCTCCGCTTCACGCCCTTCGCGGGCGTGCAGAAAGTCGCCGAGGAAGATGATGCGCGTCGCGCCGGTGCGCGTGAGCGAACTGTCGAGCCGCTGGAGCGATCCGGTCGTCGTGCCGCGCGGCACCGGCACGCCCGCCGCACGAAACGCCGCTGCTTTTCCGAAATGCGGATCAGCGACGAGCAACGTCCGCGCGCGCTCCCAGTACGCGGCGCGCTCCGGCAGCAACACGAGCCGCTCGCCGGCGACGTCGGCGACGGCGTCGTGGTCAAAGCCCGCGGTGGTCATCCGGCAGCGCGCTCGAGCGCGAGCTGCATGCGACGAATGCGATCGGCCAAGCGACTCGGACGACACGCGCTCTCGGGTGCGATCGACGAGCAGCGGGAACCCGAGCGGCGTGACGCGGCGCGGCTGCCGTAACGACCACGGTCGCGCCGCGAGAGCCGCTGCAGCGCGATGCCGAGCCGGGTGCTCTCGAGCTGACGCTCCAGCACTTCGCGGGCGGCCTGCGACAACAGCAGGTTGCCGGGGTCGTACCGCTGCAGCACGTCGAAGAACAGTCCGCTCGACACCTGCAGCTGTCGCGCGGTCTTCCCTGATCGCGGGAACCCCGGAAACACGAGACCCGCGACGCGCGCGAGCTCGCGAAACTGGCGACTTCGCCATCTCCGTCGCGTTGAGCGCGGCCTCGATGTCCTCCAGCGAGACGGTCAGGGCTGAACAGCGCCGCATCCAGCGCGACCGCGAGCGGCGGCTCGGTGGGCGAGAGCAGCTCGAAGCCGTAGTCGTTCGACGCCATCGAGAACGTGATCGGCGCGATGACGCGACAGCCGATACGCGCAGTAACGCGGCCAGTCCCTCGTGCACGAGCCGACCCTCGAACGGATACACGAAGAGGTGCCAGCCTTCACGCGTCTTCACCTGCTCGATCAGCAGCTCGTCCGCCCTCGGGATATGCGACCACTTTCGCTGCACCTCGAGCAGCGGCTCGAGCGTCTCCATCTCCGGCCCACGGAACACTCCTCGGCCGGCCTCGCCGATGCGCGTCGCGCAGCAGCGCCGCGAGCTCGACCCGACAGCGGCAGTCGACTGCCTGCCCATCGCGGAATCGCGCCCTTCGCCGTTCGGCGCGCGCCGCACCCACGCCTTCATGTCGCGCACGCGCACGAACTCCAGCGGCGTGCCGGCGAACACGAATCGGTCGCCGGGCTTGAGCCGAGCGACGAAGGATTCCTCCACGGACCCGAGCGAGCCGCCGCGCAGGTACGAGACGCCGATCTGCGCGTCGCCGACGATCGTGCCGATCGACATCCGGTGCCGGCGCGCGATCTCGTCGTTCGTCGACGACGTAGCGGTCGTCCACGAGCGCGATGCGCGAGTACTCGGGATACGCGCGCAGCGCGTCGCCACCGTAGGTCGAGGAACTCGAGCACCCACGCCCACTCGACGTCGGTGAGCTCGACGTACGCGCGCGTCGTTCGCACTTCGTCCAGCAGCTGTTCCGGCTCGAAGCCGCCACCTAGCGCCACCGTCACGACGTGCTGCGCGAGCACGTCGAGCGGGCGCTCCATCGGCAGCCGCGACTCGATCGCGCCCCGCTCGACGCCGTCGCGCGCGGCCGCGATCTCGATCAGCTCGAGCGCGTTCGTCGGCACGCACGTCACGCGGCTCATCGCGCCCGGGCCGATGTCCGCTGCGACCCGCGCGCTGCAGCAGTCGCGCGACGCCTTTCGGGCTTCCGATCTGCAGCACGCGGTCGACCGGCGAGAAGTCGACGCCGAGGTCGAGTGACGACGTCGCGACGACGCAGCGGAGCCGCCCGGTGCGAAGTCCGTCTTCGACCCAGTCGCGCCGCTTCCGGTCGAGCGACCCGTGATGCAGCGCGATCACGCCGGCCCAGTCGGGCCGCGCCTCGAGAATCGCCTGATACCAGATCTCGGTCTGCGAGCGGGTGTTCGTGAACACGATGGCGCTCTCGCCTTCCTCGATCGCGGCGACGACCTGCGGCAGCATCTGCGTTCCGAGGTGACCGGCCCACGGAAACCGCTCGATGACGGGCGGGATGAGCGCGTCGATGACGACGTCCTTCGGGTCGACGCCGCGCACGATCGCGCGCGCTGACGAGCGGCGCGCACGCCTAGCAACGCGCGTGACGCGTCGTCGATGTTGCCGATGGTCGCCGAGAGGCCCCACGTGCGCAGCGCGGGCTGATGGAAGCGGAGCCGTGCAAGCGCGAGCTCGACCTGCACGCCGCGCTTCGTTCCCATGAGCTCGTGCCATTCGTCGACGACGACCGAGTCGCAGATCGGCGAAGATCTCGCGGGCGTCGTCGCGCGCGAGGAGGAGCGAAAGCGACTCTGGCGTCGTAATGAGGGTCGTCGGGAGACGGCGTGCGCTGGCGCGCGCGGATCGCCGGCAGACGTGTCGCCCGTCCGCGACTCGAGGGTCCACGGAATGCCGAGGTCGACGAGCGGCTCGCGCAGCGCCTGCTTCGGTGTCGGCGGCGAGCGCCCGCAGCGGCGTGATCCAGAGGACGCGAAGCGCCGGCGATCGGTCCCGTCGCGGGCGCGCTCGACCCGTGCGCGTCACGTTAGGTGCCGGTGAATTCGTGGATCCGACGTCCTGCTCCGCGAGCCACTCGCTGAGCGGCCCGCCCCAGGCGGCGAGTGTCTTTCCGGTGCCCGGTTGCTGCGTGAACGAGCCCGCTCTCACCCGCTCGGTACGCGTCCCACACCTCACGCTGGAACGCGAACGGCTGCCAGCCTCGCGATGCGAACCACTCGTCGAGTCGATCGTGCGTCATGGGTTCAACCGGCCGCGCATCAGATCCAGGCTGTGCTCCCTGCCAAACGGCAATTCACCGCAAAGGTCACGGAGGACGTCAAGGAGTGCTTCGGCAACCATCTCAGACAAGGGAGCGAACGGATCCGGCGGATCGGCCGGATTGACTCCGTGTCATCGAAGGAGCAGCAGAGCCTGCCCTGAGGGGCGCAGCGACGGAGGGAGGGGTTAGCGTCGATGGGAATCGAGCCCGCACTGGCCACGATCGCGTTCGAGAAGGTCCTTCATCTGCCCGCTGCGCGGGCTCCCGCGCGCGGACTGACATACACCGTTCGTCCATTCGTCTGAGATGGTTGCTCGCGCGACGGTCATGTGCGCTCCGCCAGCAGCGTCCGGAGCGTCGCGAGACTGTCCGCGTCCTCCGGACGCTTGTCCGTGCGCCACCTGAGGATTCGCGGAAACCGAACGGCGACCCCCGACTTGTGCCTCGGCGACGGCTGAATGCCCTCGAAGCCAAGCTCGAACACGTGTACCGGCTTCACGTGTCGCACCGGGCCGTACTTCTCCACCGTGTTCGCGCGAATCCAGCGATCCAGCTCGCGGATCTCCGCATCCGTCAGCCCCGAATACGCCTTCGCGAACGGCACGAGCACGCCGTCATCCCACACCGCGAACGTGTAATCCGTGTGCAGCGACGAGCGCCGCCCGTGACCGGCCTGCGCGTAGATCATCACCGCGTCCACCGTGTACGGCTGCACCTTCCACTTCCACCAGCCACCCTTCCGACGACCGACGCCGTACACACTGTCGGTGCGCTTGAGCATGAGTCCCTCCGCGCACCGCTCACGCGCTTCCGCATACGCGGCGTGCGCCTCCGGCCAACTGCCGAACGTCACCACAGGCGACGGTACGAACGCGGCGCTCCGCGCGGCACCGATCGTCGCGAGCAGCATCTCACGACGACGCCCGAGCGACTCGCCACGCACGTCGCGGCCGCCCGCTTCCAGCAGGTCGTAGGCGATGAGCACAACGGGCACGTCACTCAGGATCGATCCGCCTAACGACTTGCGGCCGATGCGCCGCTGCAGCTGCGCGAACGGCAGCGGCTTGCCGTCCTTCCACGGCATGATCTCGCCGTCGAGCACGGTGCCATCTGGCAGAAAATCCGCGGCGGCTGCGAGCTCCGGATAGCGATCCGTCACGAGCTCTTCACCACGCGACCAGATGAACGTCTGCCCGTTCCGGCGGATCACCTGCGCCCGGATCCCATCCCACTTCCACTCCGCCTGCCACGCGGTCGGGTCGCCCAGCGCCTCGACATCGCTCTCGAGCGCGTACGCGAGAAAGAACGGATACGGGCGCGACACGTCCGCATCCGACGTCTCCTCCGCCAGCAACGCCGTGAACGACTCCGCGCGCGGCAGCCACGTCCCGCTCAACCGATGGGCGATCACACCTTCATCCACCCCCGTCGCGCGCGACAGCGCCCGCACCACGAGCTGCTGCGACACGCCTACGCGAAAGCCGCCGGTGATGAGCTTGTTCCAGATGAAGCGCTCGGTCCCTCCGAGCTCACGCCAGCTCTCGAGAATGCTCTCGCGCTGCTCCTCCTCGGTCTTGCTCGCGAGCGGCAGCAACCGATCCGCGATCCAGCGGTGCAGCGGAACGTCTGTCGTGCTCGGCGCGTCGGGTAGCAGCAGCGACATCGTCTCCGCGAGGTCGCCAACCGCGTCGTAACACTCGGCGAACAGCCACTCGGGGATGCCGACCTCCTCCATCGCCCACGCCGCGAGCCGCCTAACGGGAATGAGCCGCTTCGGACGCCCGCCGCTCAGGAACCAGACCGCCCACGCCGCATCCGCCGGCTCGGCCGCGCGGAAGTACTCGACCATCGCGTCGACCTTCTCGTTCGTGCGCATGGTCTCATCGATCGCCGCGAACAGTTGCGCGAACCGCCTCACGCGGAGATCTCCTCACCGGCGACTTCCACCGGGTCGGTGTCTTCCTCGCCCTTCCACTGACTCGCGACCGCCTTCGCCTCGATGCCGCGCTCGGTCAGCCATCGGACGAGCGGCTCCCGCGTCCCGTGCGTGACCCACACGCGCTGCGCACCGGTTCCTTCCACTGCGGCGAGAATCGACGGCCAGTCCACGTGATCCGAGAGCACGAAGCCGCGATCGAGCGCGCGCCGCCGCCGATTGCCGCGTACACGCATCCACCCGGACGCGAAGCCGGTGGAGATGTTCCCGAACCGCCGCAGCCATGTGCTTCCCGCCGCGGACGGTGGCGCGACGATGAGACTGCCGGCGAAGTCATGCCCGCGCGGCATCTCGCTCGCGTAACGCGTCTCGGCAAGCCTAACGCCGGCGCGACGGTAGTCGCCGTTGAGGCGCTCGACCGCGCCGTGCGTGTACACGGGCCCCAGGTCGGCATCCGCGAGACCGGCGAGCAGCCGCTGCGCCTTGCCGAGTGCGTAGCCGAACAGCACCGACGCGCGGCCGTGCTCGCGATTGGCACGCCCACCAGGCGCGGATCTGGGCGAACACCTCGCTGTCCGGCGTCCATCTATAGACAGGCAGCCCGAAGGTGCTCTCGGTGATGAACGTGTGGCACCGGACGAGCTCGAACGGCGTGCACGTGGGGTCGGGCTCGGTCTTGTAGTCGCCTGACGCGACCCACACCTCGCCGCGATGCTCCACGCGGATCTGCGCCGACCCGAGGATGTGGCCCGCGGGATGAAGCGAAACGCGGACGCCATTCACGTCCACCGGTTCGCCCCAGTCCACGGCGCGAATGGTCTGGTTCTGGCCGAGTCGCGTCCGCAGAACCGCTTCGCCTTCGCGGGAGCTCAGGTAGCGCGCCGACCCCCATCGGGCGTGGTCACCATGACCATGCGTGATGACAGCACGCTCGACCGGCTGCCACGGGTCGATGTAGAAGTCTCCAGCCTCGCAATAGAGGCCGCGCTCGGCCAGACGGAGCAGCGTCATCCCGTGTAAAATGCCCTCATGAAACTGCTCGTGCTTGGCGCGTCCGGCGCTACCGGAAGTTGGCTCGTCCGAGTCGCGGCACAGGCTGGTCACCAGGTAACCGCATTGATCCGGCCATCGACGCCGTTCGATGCACCGGCCGGCGTGCGCGTCGTCCGCGGCGAGGTGTTGGACGCCGCGGTGCTGGCATCGGTCGTGGGAGGACAGGACGCCGTCGCCTCGTGCCTCGGTCAGCGGCGAAGCGGCAGGAGCCCGTGGGCCGCGCTGCGATCGCCGCCCGACCTCATGAGCCGCGTCGCATCCCTCCTGATCCCAACCATGGCAGCCGCCGGCGTGACGCGCGTGGTCGCGATCAGCGCTGGCGGTGTGGCCGAGAGCATCACGCAACTGTCGATGCCGGTGCGGTGGCTGGTGAGCGTCGGGAACGTCGGCGTAGCCTACCGCGATCTCGCGGAGATGGAGCGGAAGCTCTCCGCGAGTCGCCTCGACTGGCTGGCCGTGCGCCCGGTGACGCTCATGGATGGTCCGCCCACGGGCCGTGCGACGCGCGTGGATCGGTATGGTCTGTTCTCCATTGTGCGACGGTCCGATGTCGCGACCTGGATGCTTGGCGCATTCTCGCGCCCGACACCCTTCATCGAGCAGACCGTTCTTCTCGGCACTCCACTCGGGACAAAGAATTGATCTCGCAGGACCGAGGGGTGCGGACGGGCTCCACCGCGCCCGTATCTTGCGACACGATGTGCACTCATGCCGGTTAACCAGGACCCGCCCGATCGGACGAATGTGCACCGCTCGACTCGGGCGTCGGACGCTGAGCCGACGGCCGTTCAACTCGCGCGAGTGCTTGCGCAGTTCCCCGGCGCCGTCGCGGTGTATGCCGGCCCGCAGCACGTGTTTCGCGCGGCGAGCGCTGCCTATCGGGCGTTCATTGGGGGCCGCGAGGTGATCGGCTTACCCATTCGCGAGGCGCTGCCGGAGCTGGACGGGCAGGGGTTTTTCGAGCTGCTCGATCAGGCGTACCAGACAGGCGAATCCGTCTCGGTGTCGGGAGTCACGGCGCAGTGGGATTCGGACGGCGATGGGTCTCCCGAGTCCCGCGTCATCGACTTCACGTATCAGCCGCTGACGGCGGCGGACGGTTCGGTCGAAGGCGTCGTCGCGTTCGTGCAGGACGTGACGGAGCGTCATATGGCGCTCGCCGCTCTCGCCGCCAGTGAAGCGCGGCATCGTCTCGCCATCGACGCGACGAGACTCGGTACCTGGGCGTGGGACGTCGGCTCGGACACAGCGACGTTCGACGATCGCGTTCGTGAGCTGCTCGAGCTCCCTGATAGGACCGGGAGGTCCCGTGTCGGCGCCATCGTAGCGCGTGTTCACCCCGATGATCGCGATCGCCTGAACGAAGCGTTCGCGCGAGTGGTCGACCCGGAGGGCGACGGACGCTTCCAGGGTGAGTACCGCATCGTCCGTGACGACGGCCGCGAGCGTTGGGTATTGGCGTTCGGACGCATGCATTTCGTGGAGGACACGAGCCCGAGGCAAGCGGCGCAACTCATTGGCACGCTAGTCGACATCACGGACCAGAAACACGCCGAGGCGAGACAGCGTGTGCTCGCGCGCCTCGGCGCCGACCTGCTCGTGGCGGGCGACGAGCAGATCGCGCTGCAGCGTCTCGCTGACGCGGCCGTGGCGGACCTCGCGGACTGGGCGATCGTGGACGTGATCGGGCCCGATGGCCGGGCGCATCGCGCGGCGATCGCGCACGCGGATCCAGCCAAGCTCGACGTCATGCGGGAGTTGTCCGCTCGCTACCCGCCTGATCCGTCGCACCCGACGATGGGGCGCGATGCGCTCGCGACTGGGCAGGCACAGCTCTACGCGGTCGTCGACGACGCGCTGGTTGGCGCGATGGCGCAGGACGCGGAGCAGGCACGTCTCGCGAAGGCGATGGGTCTGCGGTCGGCGATGGCCGTCCCGCTGCAGACTCGCTTCGGCCCGTTCGGTATCGCGGCGTTCGGGTCGGGGCGGCGGACGTTCACGCCAGACGATGTCGCGGTCGCCGAGGAGATCGGGCGGCGTGCGTCGCTGGCGGTGGAGAACGCTCGACTCATCGCCGAGGCGAGGCGCGCGCAGACCGACGCCGAGCGGGCGGTGCGGCGCACGGCGCGCCTGCAGATGTTGAGCGCGGCGCTGGCCGCGGCGTTGACGCCTAACGACGTCGCAACCGTGGCAGTGAACGAGGGTGTTGCCGCGGCCGGCGCCGACGCGGGGATGCTCGTGCTGCTCGACGCTGCGGGCACGGCGCTCGACGTGGTCGAGGCACGGGGTTACGACACGCGTCATTTCGATCGTTGGCGTCACATCCCGCTCGATGTCACCGTCCCGGTCACCGAGGCAGTGCGCACCGGCGAGCTGATCGTCGTCGCGTCGGCCGAGGAGCGGAAGCGGCGCTACCCGACCATCGACGCGGCCGGCGTCCCGGTGATGTACCCGGCGACGATCTCCGTTCCGCTCATCGCCGAAGGCCGAAGCTTCGGCGCGTTAGGCCTGAGCTTTCACGACACGATCTCCGTCGGTCCCGACGACCGCGAGCTGCTGCTGGCGGTCGGGCGCCAGTGCGCGCAGGCGGTGCGTCGGGCGACGTTGTTCGACGCCGAGGCGGTGGCCCGTGCGGACGCGGAAGCGGCCAATCGGCGACTCGCGTTTCTCGCTGACGCCAGCGCGGCGCTCGCGTCACTGGACTACGAGACGACGCTGCAGCGTGTCGCGCAGCTCACGGTGCCGTCGTTCGCGGACTACGTGGTCATCGACCTGCTCGATGAGAACGGGGGAATTCGGCGCGTCGCGTCGGCGCACGCGGATCCATCGAAGGCGGAGATGCTGCGGGATACCGCACGCTTCTATCCCGCAGCCGGAGCGGACTCGCCGCTCCGGGAACCGCTCGTGAGCGGGAAGGCGTCGCTCGTGGGGCAGGTCGATGACGCGTGGCTGCGCCGCGCGGGGCGGACGCCCGAGCACCTGGCCGCGATCCGGGCGCTGAATCCACAATCGCTCATCGTGGCGCCGCTGTCGGCGCGCGATCATACGTTAGGCATCATGACGTTCGTCGCGTCCGATTCGGGGCGTCGCTACGGCGCCGGCGACGTGCCACTCGCGGTGGAAGTGGCGCGGCGGGCCGCGGTCGCGGTCGACAACGCCGAGCTCTATCGCCATAGCGAGGCGGCGCGGCGTGAGGCGGAAGCGGCGAGTCGCGCGAAGGGACAGTTCCTCGCCGTCATGAGTCACGAGCTCCGCACGCCGCTCAACGCGATCCTCGGCTACAGTGAGCTCGTGGGCATGGGGGTGCACGGGCCGGTGACCGACGCGCAGCGCGACGCGATGTCGCGGATCAAGCGCAGCGGGCAGCATCTGCTGTCGCTCGTGAACAACGTCCTCAACCTCGAGCGGACAGAGGCCGGCGGCATCGAGACGGAGTTCGTTCCGATCTCGGTGAGGGAGTTGTTCGAGGACGCGGATTCGCTGACGCGCCCGCAGGCGGAGGCGAAGGGCATCACACTGGCGGTCGAGTTGCCGGGCGCCGACGTGGTCGCACTGGGCGAGCAGGACAAGGCAAGTCAGGTGCTGGTGAACCTGCTGTCGAACGCGGTGAAGTTCACGGCGTCCGGTGGGACGATCAGGCTCTCGTGCGATGTGGACGCGGACAGCGTGCACCTGCGGGTCGCGGATACGGGCGTGGGTATTCCCGGGGAGGCGATCGACCGGGTGTTCGAGCCGTTCGTGCAACTCGATTCGGGCCTAACGCGGAGGGCCGAGGGTGCGGGGTTGGGCCTCGCGATCAGCCGTCGCCTGGCACGCCTCATGGGCGGTGATCTGACGCTGGAGAGCGAGCTGGGGAAGGGCTCGACGTTCACGTTCACACTGGTGCGTGTGCCGCCGTCATCGGCTGTTGATTGATTGTCTGGATGTCTGGATTGTCGCGCCGGAGCCGGTGGGAACGACGATTGGGCGGATCTGTACGGCGAAACTGCCGGATACAGCTTTGCATTCAGGCATCGTTGCGCCGGGGCCGGTGTGAACTGCGATTTCGCGGATGACACGGAAAACGGCCGGATACGGCTTTGCATCGACGCTGGCTCACGCCGGACCATGAATGAATGGGAACGGCCGCTCGGGAGACTCCTGCGTCCCGAGCGGCCGTTCCCAAGAATCCCGGCTCGTTGCGTGAGGAGCCGTCCCTAACGCGGTCGATCCTGCTTCTTCCGCGTCATCCGCGAGATCGCCGTTCCCCCAGGCCGCGGCGCAAGGATGCGTGAATGCAGAGCCGGCCTGTCATTCCGAGCGAGGCCGTCGCGAGTCGAGGAATCGCGATCGTCCCGATCGAGGGCCACTCTGCCAGTACCCTCACGATTCCTCGGCCGCGGCGCGATCCTCGGCACCGAAGCCCGACGGATACGGGGACTGACACCTGATCGACTCGTTTTGCAGTCGACTGGCACACTTCGTACTGGCCACGCCGCCGCCGGATGCACGACACCAGTCGTTAGGCGTCCCCCGAACCCGTATCCGGATCGTGCGTGAATCGGGTCTACCCAGTAGACCGTTTCCGGTTTCTCGACCACCGGGATATCGAGGTTCACGACCACCGCGTCCTGCCCGCTTCGCACCAGCACGCACTCCAGCGGCTCGTCAGGCGCCGCGTTGATCTCCTGGTGCGGCACGTACGGCGGGACGTAGATGAAATCGCCCGGCCCCGCCTCGGCAACGAACTCCAATCGGTCACCCCAGCGCATGCGGGCGCGGCCGCGCACCACGTAGATCACGCTCTCGAGCGCGCCGTGATGATGCGCGCCCGTCTTCGCGTTGGGGCGAATCATCACCGTCCCCGCCCACAGCTTGCTCGCCCCCGTGCGCGCGTGTGTGATCGCCGCCGCGCGACTCATGCCCTCCGTCTGCGGCGTGTTCATATCGAGCTCCCCGCTATGCACGATGCGAACGCCGTGCATGCGCCAGTCAGGCGCGGAGGAAGCGGTGGTCTCGTCAGCGGGAGGCGTCGACATGATCACTCGGGATGAATGGAGAAAGGGAAGTCAGCCACTGGTGGAGCGAAACTGTCGACACGTCGGCCGCCACGACGGCGCGCCGCGCGTCGCCCAACAGCGGTAGGTCGTCGTGGTGGTCGGGTGCGTGACGTCGACCTGAATGAGAAGGACGTCCGTGCTCCAGGCCATCACGCGCGGCACTTCCATGATATACGGGTCAATGTAGCCCGGCGGCCGGCGACGCGTGTCGTACATGAGCATCTCGTATGTCACCGGACAGTCGCGCGGGATGACCATGTGGCGCCCCGGAATCTCGAGCGCGGCGAGCGTCGTCGAATCGGCGGCGAAGTCCTGTCCGCCGCGGTTGATCGTTAGGCACACCGTCACGCGAGGTCTGCCGAGCGAATCCTGGATGGGCGGTGGCACGAGTTGCGCCAGGATATTGCGCTGCGCGTCGAGCAGTTCGCCATTCGTGAACTGCACGATCGCGCTTGGTTCACGGTCACGGAGACCGACCACCAGGCGCGGCAGTCCGTCAGGCGACGTGTCTCGCGCAATCACCACCGGCTCGAACGGCGGCAGTTCCGAGTCGCGCGGTACCGAGAACGTGATGATCTGCTCCCAGCGGACTGGTACTGCGCGGCCTTCTCGCAGACCCGGCTCGAAGCTCCACGTCTCGAGCGCGGTCTTCGTCGCCGTGATGAACAACGCATGCGCCGAATCCATCACTGTAAACGATGTCGGGTCCACGCGACCGGACATGTTCACGACGAACGACACGCGAAGCGTGCCGCGGACCGCCGCCTGCAGCAGCGTTGCCGGATACGACGGCGCCACATTGATCGAGTCCGGCCGCGGCGGTCGATCCAGCTGGCACACGAGGTACGGCGCGCGCGTCGCCGGTGGTGGGCACGGTCGCGTCGGCTGTGCGGGCAGCGACGCGGCAGCCACCGGAGAGATCGCGACCATCAGTGCCGCGACGCACCACCTCATTTCTCGCTCATCTCCGGCTCATTTCTGCTTGTACACGACGCCGCCCTTCATCACGAAGCTCACGCGCTCGAGCTCGTGAATGTCCGCGAGCGGATCGCCGCTCACCGCGACCAGGTCCGCGAACCGGCCCGGCTGCACCGACCCCACCTTGTCAGACCATCCGAGAAGATCCGCCGCGTTCACGGTCGCGGTCTGGATCGCCTGCATCGGCGTTAGGCCAAACTCCACTTCCTTCGCGAACTGTTTGCCGTTCCAGCCATGCGGGTACACGCCGGCGTCGGTGCCGAATGCGAGCTTGACGCCGGCCTGCACCGCGCGCCGGAAGCTCTCGCGTTGAAGTCGTCCGACGCGCGCCTCCTTGTCCAGAATCTTCTGCGGAAAGCCGAGTCGCTTGTATTCGGCCATGATGTAATCGTCGTTGTAGATGTCCATCACGAGATACGTGCCGCGCTCCTTCGCGAGGCGGATGCCCTCGTCGTCGATGAGGCTCGCGTGCTCCACCGACGCGACGCCCGCCTTGATCGCGCGCTTGATCGCCTCGGCGCCGTGCGCGTGCGCGGCGACCTTGCGTCCCCACATCGCCGCTTCCTCGACGACGGCGTTCATCTCTTCCTGCGAGTACTGCGGCGCACCGACGGATTCTTCCTCGGAGAGCACGCCGGCCGAGGCGATCATCTTGATGACGTCGGCGCCGTTCTTCACCTCGAAGCGCACGAGCTTGCGGATGTCGTCCACGCCGTCGGCGACGCCGGAGAACGTGCCGAACTTGAGGTAGGGCGAGAAGCCGCTCAGGTCGCCGTGTCCGCCAGTGGATCCGACGGTGAGCGTCGCCGCCTGGATGCGCGGACCGGGGATGTCGCCGCGGTTGATCGCGTTGCGGAGCGCGATGTCGATGAACTCCGCTGAGCCGACGTCGCGAATCGTGGTGAAGCCCGCCTCGAGCGTCCGCTTCGCGTAGACGTGCGCGGTGATGGCGACGTCGATCGGACTCTTCCGGAAGATGTCCTCGTAGTAATCCCTCGGCTGCGAGGTCACGTGCGTGTGCGCGTCGATGAAGCCGGGGAGGACTGTGAAGCGGCTCAGGTCGATCACGCGCGCGTTCGCGGGAATGGCGAGTCCGGGGCCGACGGCGGTGATCTTGTCGCCATCGATGAGGATGACGGCGTTGGCGACGGGCGGGCCGCCACGCCCGTCGATCAGTCGGCCGGCGCGGATGGCGGTGCGAGTGGGTGTGCTGTCGGCTTGCTGAGCCGAGACGTGGTCCACGGCGATGACGAGTGCGAGTGCGGCGACTGCGAAGCGTGTTCGCATGGTTGGTGCAATGTGAACGAGGGCGTGACGGCGAGGCGCGCCCGAAGGTGCGACAGGCCGGTCAGGTGTGCAACGATTCGGTGCCAACGATCGGACGGATCCGGGCGATGTTCGCTCGTGATCGCTTGCCTCTGTTCTTCGCCGCCGAGCACATTATGGCCATGCCTGCGCAACGAGCGCCGAACCGTCGGTGGACGGAAGAGGAGTTCTACGCCGCGCGAGACGCCGCGCCCTTTGGCGAGCGGTGGGAGCTGGTGGAGGGCGAGGTCCTCGTGACTCCGTCACCTCACTGGATGCATCAGCGCATCATCGGCCGACTGTTCGAGCTCGTTGCGCCGTATGTTCGCACGCATAGGCTTGGTGAAACGTTCCTGTCGCCACTCGACGTCAAGCTCGAGCCCGGGTTGGTGCTCCAGCCGGACTTGCTCGTCGTTCCGGCTGGAGAGCTTCGGCGGCGGTCGGATATCGTGGGTCGCTTGCTCCTCGCGCTCGAGATCATCTCGCCCAGCTCCGCCCGCCACGATCGCGTGACGAAGCGCCCTCGCTATCAGCGCAACCGCGTGCCCGAGTACTGGATCGTCGACGACATCTCGCAAACGATCGAGCGGTGGCGGCCCGATGACGAACGACCCGAGCTCATTTCTGAGCAACTCGTGTGGCACCCGGATGGTGCGGCCGAGCCGTTCGCACTCGACCTCGTTCGATTCTTCGCGGAGGTCGCGGTGGCGGACGGGTCTGTTTGACAGGCGCCGTCGGGAAGGCGCCTGTCAGGGGCCTTCCCGAGAGTCGGCTTCGTTAGGCGTTCAACGGCCGCCAGACGCCGAGTCGGTAACCGTCCGGATCGGCGACCCGCAGCATGCGGACGCCCCACGGCATGTCGGCCGGTTCCATCGCCAGCGGCGCTCCTTGCGCCTTGATGCGTGCCGCGATGGCGTCGACGTCCTGCGCGGTATCGAACGTGATGGAGAAACCCTCGCCCTTCACGCGATCCCAACCGCGACCGCCGTCGTCCTGGTTGAGATGGATCGTCGAGCAGCCTGACCGGATCGCGGCGGAAGCCGGCTTCCCATCCTGGTCCCGTTGATAGTCCACGGTGAACCCGAGGACGTCGCGATACCACGCGATGCTCTTCGACAGATCCTTCGCGGTCAGCGACAACACGACAGCGCGTACAGTGAGCGCGTCCTGGGTAGCAACGGATTCGGCCGCTTCGGTAGACATCCTCGAAATGGGTGATCCCAAAGCTGGCTGATCACCAGTTCACCGCCGGAAGCCGAATCGGCGATGCGAGCGAATGGACACCGCGTTCCATCTCCCATACAATCACCCTTCGTCCTTTTCCGGAGCTCGTATGCCCCGTCTCCGCCAGTCGGTTTGTGCGGCTGCCCTACTGTTCGCAGCGGTTGGCGCCACGCCGATCGCCGCCCAGGAGAAGCGCGCCGACAGTCTCCTCACCGTCGAGAAGTACCTCGACTTCGAGCAGGTCGGTGAGCCTCGGGTGTCGCCCGATGGCTCGCAGATCATCTACACGCGCCGGTGGGTGAACAAGCTCGAGGACAAGTTCGAGTCCGCGATGTGGATCATGAACGTCGACGGCTCGAAGAATCGCTTGCTCGCGACCGGCGGCGGCGCGGTCTGGTCGCCCGACGGGACGCGCATCGCGTATCTCGCCGAGGGCAAGCCGTCGGGCACGCAGATCTTCGTGCGATACATGGACGCCGAGGGCGCGACGTCGCAGGTGACGACGCTGCCGGAGGCGCCGGCGGACGTTCGCTGGTCGCCCGATGGCAAATCGATCGGCTTCAGCGCCATCGTCCCGAAGTCGGTGAACTGGAAGATCGACATGCCGGAGGCGCCCAAAGGCGCGAAGTGGACGGGAACGCCGCGCATCGTCCAGTCGCTCCACTTCCGGCAGGATCGGCGCGGGTACACGGATCCCGGCTACCGTCATCTCTTCCTCGTCCCCGCCGACGGCGGCACGCCGCGCCAGGTCACGAAGGGCGAGTTCAACCTCGGCGCTCGATTCGACGGCCTCGACGGCGCGGTGGGCTGGGACTGGATGCCCGACGGCAAGACGATGATCGCCGACGGGCTCGCCGATTCCACGGGCGACATGAACTACCGCAACTCCAACATCTACGCGATCGACGTCGACCACGGGCGCCATGCAGCGCCTCAATTCGGCGGACGGTGCCTGGTCGATCGCCGGTCGTCTCGCCCGACGGACAGCGCATCGCGTACACCGGCTACACGCAGGTGAAGGACAGCTACCACACGGCCGAGCTGTACGTGATGAACGCCGACGGCAGCGGCGCGAAGAAGATGTCGGGCGATCTCGATCGCGACGTCGGCGACGTCACGTGGGCGACCGACGGCAGCGGCGTCTACTTCACGGTGGCGGACAGCGGGACGTCGAACGTGTACTTCTCGCCTAACGCCGGCGGCGCGCGACCGGTCACGACGGGGACGCACGCGATCTCAGCGTTCTCGATGTCGAAGAGCGGCAAGATGGCGGCGCTCCGCAGCAGCTACACGACGCCGCCCGACGTCGTGCGCATCGGCCTAACGCGCACCGGCTCGGCCGAGATCACGCAGCTCACGCACGTGAACGACGACGTGCTCGCGCGCGTGAAGCTCGGCGCAGGTGGAGCGCGTGCGCTATACGTCGACGGGCAACACGACGGTGGACGGCTGGGTGGTCAAGCCGCCGAACTTCGACCCGTCGAAGAAGTATCCGCTCCTCATGGAGATTCACGGCGGACCGCACGGCGCGTACGGCGTCGGCTTCAGCTATCAGTTCCAGAACTTCGCCGCGAACGACTACGTGGTGCTGTACACGAACCCGCGCGGCTCGACGGGCTACGGCAGCGCGTTCGGCAACGCGATCATGCACGCGTACCCGAGCGTGGACTACGACGACCTCATGGCCGGCGTGAACGCGGTCGTGAACAAGGGCTACGTGGACACGACGCGCATGTACGTCGGCGGATGCTCGGGCGGCGGCGTGCTCTCGAGCTGGGTGATCGGCCACACGAACCGCTTCGCCGGCGCGGCGGTGCGCTGCCCGGTCATCGACTGGCTGAGCTTCGCCGGCCAGACGGACATCCCGTTCTTCACGTACAACTTCTTCGACGCGCCGTTCTGGGAGAAGCCGGAGCAGTGGCTCAAGCAGTCGCCGCTCATGTACGTGGGCAACGTGACGACGCCGACGGTGGTGATGACGGGCGTGCTCGACATGCGCACGCCAATGCCGCAGAGCGAGGAGTTCTACGCGGCGCTGAAAATGCGTGGGATCCCGTCGGCGCTGATTCGCTTCGAGGGAGAATTCCACGGCACCGGATCGAAGCCGTCGAACTTCATGCGGACACAGCTCTACATGATGAGCTGGTACAACAAGTGGCGACGAACTGGCACATCGGTGACCACAGCAATGGAGTAGGAAACGGCGTGACAGCTGAAAGGGCGCGAAATGCCGAACGGCGCGAAATCCCGAACGGCGCGAAATCCCGAACAGCGCCAAATGCCAGACGGCGCGGAATCCCAGACGGCGACAAAATGCGGAACGGCGAGAAGCGGCGGACGTGGGAACGGCATTCCGCCTTTTGTCGCCGTTCGGGATCTCGCGCCCTTCGGCATTTCGCGCCGTCTGGGATTCAGCGCCGTTCGGGATTTCGCGCCGTTCGGGATTTCGCGCCGTTAGTGCCCTGCGCCGTTCAGTCGTGCCTAACGCGGTAGCGTCGTCGGGAATCCTGTTCGCCGTATCTTCGACACGCAGCTCGTGTCGAGCCCGACCACGCTGCCTCGCTCGATCACGTCGTGCTGCAGCCGGTCGATGCAGGACAGGCCTTCGAGCCCGTCCAGCCCGTGCCCGCCCGACGGCACGACGACCTTCACGCTGTTAGGCAGCGTCCGCGCGACTTCGTCCGCGTTGCGCGGCGGCGTCACCGGGTCCAGGGCTCCCGTCACCAGCAGCACCGCCGCCTTCGACCGCACCGGCGTCACGAAATCCGCTGGCACCGGCGAGCGGCCCCATACCTCGCACGCCGCCCGCTGATTCCGCATCCGATAGTCGCCGAGGAACGTCCCCTTCGCCTCGGCCGACTCGAGGGCCGCGTCCGTCATCGGCACATCCTCCGCGCACGTGATCGCGGCGTAGAGACCATCGAACGTGCCTTTGCCATCCGCCCACCGGGCGCGCAACGATCGACGCGCCAGCCACGTGAAGTCACCCGTGGCTGCCTGATGCATCGCCGCCGGCACCAGCGACGCACTCCCGCTCTGATACAGCATGTAGCGCAGCGTCTCCGCGACCATGTCGCGGGAGAGCGAGACCGTCACCGGCTGGTTCGTACGCGGGTGCTCCACCGTCACCCGCGCCGGCGATCGCGTCAACCCGTCGAACACCTTTCGAATGTCGTCGCCAAGCCGGGGGAACGCGCCACGACACGCGGCGTCCGCGGCGCACTCGGCCACGATGGCATCGAGCGAGCTCTGGGCATCGCGCGCGAAATGCTGCGGGATGCGCTCCGATGGCGGAACGAGCCCGAACAGCGTCGCCGAGCGCACGCGGTCGGGATGCCGGCGCATGTACTCCTGCGCCGCGCGCGTACCGTATGACCCGCCGGACAGGTTGACCTGCGTGGCGCCTAACGCTGCGCGGACGTCGTCCAGGTCATCGACCGCGATCGTCGTCGTGTACTGCGTGAGATCGGTGTCCTTCGCGTACGTCTCGCGACAGCGGCGCACCGCCGCCGGCGGCATGAAGTCGCCGAGGAAGGATTGCAGCGAATCCGGCGGGCCGTAGAACACGCAATCGATCGGGTGCGACCCGCCGGTCCCGCGCTGGTCGACGAGCACGAGGTCGCGACGCGCGCGGAGCCCGGCCGGATCGCGCGCAAGGAACGCCGCCTCGTCGTTGACGACCGATGAGCCCGGGCCGCCGGCAATGAAGAAGATCGGATCGGGCGCGCGCGTCGGTCCGGTGGCGCGGAACACCACGACGCGAAGCCCGATCGTGCGGCCGCTGCGCGCCGCCCGATTCTCGTACACCGTGAGCGTGCCGCACGTGGGCTTGGCGGCGGCATCGACGCCCGGGAGCGTGCACGGTTTGAGATCGAGCCGGGGCGGTTGCGCCGCGGCCGACGCCGTGAGGAATACCAAGGTCCCAATGGTAGTGATCAGGCTACGCGACATCCTCGCTCCCAAGGTCGATGGTGCCAAGGGACCTCACCACGTCTGAACGCATTCGAGGCCGCGGCTTCCTGTCGTCGGCCTCGGGCAATGTACCGCCGAGTGCACTGGTCGGCACAACCTGCTGCGAGGGGATGAATGGCGTGGCCGACGGGTAGGCCCCATCTTCATCGTCATGGCGCACGAACCGAAATCAGTGACGTGGCACGAGGCCGAGGAGCTTTACGGGGAGGAATGGGCAGAATGGTATCGACTCACGCCGCAGGAACGTTGGCTCGAGAGCGAGCGGTTGTGGGCGACGTTCCTCGCGTTAGGTGGGTCGCTTGACCCCGAGCCCGATCCGCAAAGTCCTTTCGACGTTGCGTTCTCACGAGGTCAGCACCCTCTTGATGGGCGGGCAGGCGTGCGTGTTGTACGGCGCGGCGGAGTTTAGCCGCGACACCGACGTCGCGATTCTCCTCACGGACGACAATCTCGAGCGGTTACGCGGAGCGTTAGCGGAGCTCCGCGCTGAGGTCATTGCGGTTCCGCCGTTCGAGCCACAGTACCTGGCGCGCGGACACGCCGTGCATTTCCGATCGCATCATCCCGACGCGGCCGGAATGCGCCTCGACGTGATGGCTCGTATGCGGGGTGTCGACAGGTTCGAGGCGTTGTGGGACGCGGCGAACGACGTTCACGCTTCCCGAGCTCGGCGATCTCGACGTGCTTGCCCTCCCTGACCTCGTCCTTGCGAAGAAGACACAACGCGACAAGGACTGGCCAATGCTCCGCCGGTTGGTGGACGCGAGCTACCTGCAACAACGGTCGGACCCTAACGAGGAGCGAGTTCGGTTCTGGCTTTCCGAGCTGCGAACGCCGGTTCTCCTCGTGGAATGTGCCGCGCGGTTTCCGGAGGCGGCGCGCGACCTTGGCGCCCGCCGGCCGGCAGTCGCGGCAGCGCGCTCGTCGGACCTGGCAGGAATGGAGGCCAGCCTCGCCGAGGAAGAGGCGGCGGAGAAGGCGGCCGATCCGCGCATACTGGGCGCCCCTCCGGGCCGAGCTCGAAGAACCTCACGGCGACTGCGCGACGGCTCGTAGGTAAGCTCTACGTCGCCGTCGGGTCCAACAGCAACGCGGGCGAGAACGGCATCGAGAAGGAGGAAGGACGTGCGGCCGTCTGGGAAATCGATCCATCGACGGGCAGGCACCGTGTCTTCGCGAGCGGACTGCGCAACCCCGTCGGGCTCGCGTGGGAGCCCGACGCAGGCGCGTTGTGGGTCGCGGTGAACGAACGCGATGAGCTGGGCAGCGACCTCGTGCCCGACTACATGACGGCGGTGCGCGACGGCGCGTTCTACGGCTTCCCGTACAGCTACTATGGACAGCACGTCGACGCTCGCGTCAAGCCACAGCGCCCCGACCTGGTCGCGAAAGCCATCGCGCCCGACTACGCGCTCGGCCCACATACGGCATCGTTAGGCCTCGCGTGGTCGGGGGCCACGACATTACCGGCGCCATTCACTCACGGGATGTTCGTCGGGCAGCACGGCTCGTGGAACCGCAATCCGCGAAGCGGCTACAAGGTCATCTTCGTGCCGTTCGCGGAGGGCGCGCCATCGGGCAAGCCGATCGACGTGCTGACTGGATTCGTGAACGCCAGGGGCGAGGCGATGGGTCGACCAGTTGGCGTCGCGATCGCCAGGGACGGCGCCTTACTCGTGGCTGACGACGTTGGCAACACCGTCTGGCGAGTCACGGAGTCTGCAGCTCACCGGTGACCCGTCGTGCTGCCAATGGATCTCGTCTCACGCGTCCTTTTCCGCGCCGGGATCCGCGAGGTCGCTGATGGCCGGCCCGTTCACGACTTTGCCGTACGCGATCGAAGCGCGAGCCGTGACACGGGCAGTCCCACGTCTTCTCCACCGAATTCCAGTCCACGATGCAGTAGAGATGCGTGCACACCGCGGAGCGGATGTGCGGCGTACCGTCCTCGTCCCGGTAGACCGCGAACTTCTTCGTGCCCTGCCGCATCACCGCGCCTGATCCCGGCGCGATCTCGTCAGGCGATGACACCTCGCCCGGCGTCACCCAATCCACGTACTGCGCCGCGACGTTGACGTTCTCGCGCACGAACTCGGGCGCCGAGCGCACCGTCACGCGCGACGGGTCGTAGAGCTTCTCCCATCGGCTCGGATTGCCGAGGATGAGATCCGGAATGAGGATGCCGGCGATCGTGCCGTGCGTCATGCCCTGCCCCGAGTCACCGGTCGCGATGTAGACGTTCTCCGAGCCTGGGTTGCGGCCGATGAACCCCATGTAGTCGTTAGGCTCGATCACCTGACCCGACCAGCGGTACACGATGTCGCCGGCCATCGGGAAGCGCTGTCGTGTCCATTCCAACAGGGCACCGAAGCGGCTCTCGGACTCGTCCGCCTGGCCGGTCTTGTGATCCTCGCCGCCGACGATGAGTAACGGCTCGCCGTCGGCATCGGTCGTCAGGCGGACGTAGTGATAGGGTTCGAGCGTATCCCAGTAGAGACCCGGCGCCACCGAGTTCGGCGGAATGCGAACGGCGATGACGTACGTTCGATAGGCAGCCTGCTTCGTATGCATTGCCACCCAGTCGTTCACCGGCGAGTTGGTCGCGAACACGACGGCGTCGGCGGTCACCGTGTGCTTGTCCGACGTCGTCACCCGCGGGCGCCGCGGCTTGTTCTCGAACTCGGCCACATGGGATCCGGCGTGAATGCGGCCGCCGAGCCTAACGATGGCGCGCGCGAGACCCGCGAGATACTTGAGCGGGTGGAATTGGCCCTGGTTCGCGAAGCGCAGCGCCGTCGCCGCCAGCGGGACGCCCGGGATCACGGTGACGCGCTCGACGGTCCCTGCCCCGGCGCGACGTGCCGCCGCGGCTTCGGCATCCAGGAGCTCGATCGTCGTCGGGCTTCGCCGCAAACCAGTAGCCATCCACGCGCGTGAACTCGCAGTCGATGTTCTCCTCGCGCGCGATCTCCTCGATGCGATCCACGGCCGTCCGATGACTCTCGGCCGCGACGCGCGCGCCGTCACGCCCGTGCACCTTCTCGATTTCGACGTAGTAGTCGTCCATCGCCCACGTCAGATGCGCCGTCGTGCGCCCGGTCTCGCCGCCACCGATGGGCCCGTCATCGAGCACGATCACGTGTTTGCCCGCGCGCGCCAGCGTGTAGGCGACTGATAGCCCCGCCATGCCGCCGCCGACGATGCACACGTCGCATTCGGCGTCGGCGTCGAGCGGCGGGAACGTCGGTACCTGGGCAGTGGCCATCCACGCCGACGTGGTGGTGCCGGAGTCGGTCTTCGGTTGGGTCATTGGTCGAGCGCTGAGGGTGTCCCGCTCGACTTTGCAACTCAGGGGCCTCTGGCGGCGCGAATCCCGGATTCGCGTATCGTGTCATTCCGAGCGAAGCCGAGGACGGTTGTCATTCCGAGCGAGCCCCTCGACTTCGCTCGGGGCAGGCTCCGCGCGTCGAGGAATCCTTGGCGTCTCGGTAGACAGCCCTCTACTCCACAGGCCGAGGATTCCTCGACTGCGGGCCCGAGCGGCGATCCAGTGATACGGGACACAGAATCGCGCCGGGGTCGGTAGATTCGCATCCCGAACGCACGTCGCAGTCACCTAGCGCATCGCCAACTGCAACTGCAACTACAAGACAGGATGGCCAGGATGGACAGGATTGAACAGAGGCTCCGTGTCGCATCAAGGGCCCCTCCCGCAACGAGCCCGGGATGAGGGGAACGGCCGCTCGGGACGCCACTCACGCTGAGATGTGTTCCTATATTCGTTAGGCCCCGGCGACGCGCTCCCCGACGCCGAGGCGGTCATCTTCTCAATCCTGCCCATCCTGGCCATCCTGTCCTGCTGTTGCCGTTGCTGTTTTCTTTTTTGTCCATGTGTCGAAGAGGAGATGCTCAGCGCATGTCGATTCACCGCTGGTGGCTCGTTCCCGCCCTGGTCCTGTCGGCGTGTGTTCCACCGCCGCCACCGCAGATCGAACCGGTCGCGGTCAGATCGAATCGCGCCAAGCCAGATGTCCTTCGGATCGCGACGCGCGAGTTGACGTCGGCCGGCTTCGAGGTTTCGGCGTCGGACACCGTCGCCGGAACGCTCACGGCGACGCGCGTGGGCGAGCAGCGCGGCAACTTCGACTACATCACCTGCTCGTTCGCCAAGAGCTCGCTCGCTGAGATGTATCTGGTGTCGACGATGACCGTCACCGTGGCCGCCTCCGGGTTCGACGTGGCGATCAAGTCGTCAGTGCTGTCAGCGTACCCGGCGCTCGCGAGCTCGCCACTCCCGCGGCCTGAGAGCCAGACCGATTGCGCGTCGAACGGCGTGATCGAGAAGAAGCTCGCCGCGGCACTCGGCCCATCCTGATCCGGCACCCACTCCTCGGCGAACCTGCCTAACGTATGACGTTGAACGCCAGGCTGTCAGTCCCGCTGCTCGACGCGATCTCGAGCTTGACGTTCCACCACCCGCGTCGATCGAAACGGAGCCCCTCGACGCGGTAGCGGCCCTGGCCCAGATAACCCGTCACCCGCGGGTGCGTGAGCACTCCTCCCGCGTCGTCGGGCATCCAGCCTTCGAGTCTGAGCGCAGCGCCTTCGACCGGCACGCCCGACGCGGTCCGGACAGCCACGGTCCAGGCCATCGGGTCGAGCGAGTCGCCGCGTTCGCGTGAGGCGATCAGGGAGGCCTGGTACGTCGCGTTATGCGATGGGATGTCCGAGAGCCTCGACCATGCCGTCGCCGCCCCCGAGTCGGTGCGGGCGCGACTGTGCGCGCCCACACCAGTGATCGCCCACGCAACGACGACGGCAGCGCTCATCGCCATTGCCACGACCAAGGCTTCTGTCATCCAGTGAGTCGTACGAGCGCGCGCGGGCTGCGCTGCTGTCAGTTGCCGAGCCATATGGACCTCACGATATGAATCGTTATGCAGGATTGCGTTAGGCAGCGGAGGGTCGGACCACCGCGAAGTGTGCCATCATGCCGGCCGCGTGATGCTCCAGAATGTGGCAGTGGTACATCCACTCGCCCGGGCGATCATCCGGCACCCAGGCGATGCGGACGCGCCCACCGGCCGGAACGTTCACGGTGTCCTCCCACGAACGCAGCGCCGTCGGCACACCGTTCCGCTCGATCACCTGAAAGAAGAAACCGTGGAGGTGAAACGGGTGATCGACGGCCGACGCGTTGACGATGTCCCAGATCTGCAACTCGCCCACGGTCACCGGGTCCGCTCGATGATGCCGCTCGCCGTTGACCAGGAATTCCACCTCGCCTTCGACCGTGACTTCTTCGGTGAACGACACTTCGCGTGAGGCGGTAGTAGGACCGTCGACTAACGGCGTGATCGCACGCAGCACGTCGCGAACACTGGCGGCCGAAGGCGCTGCCGGACCGACACGCAGTGTCGCGAACGGCTCAGCACGCCCCTGACCGACTCCCCGGTCGTACGGCTCCGCGACGACAGACAGGAGCTCACCCGGCTCGAACGGTCCGACGGCGAGGTCGACGCGTTCGCCAGGCGCGAGCAGCACGTCTCGCGCGACCACCGGCGCCTCGAGGAGACCACCGCCAGTGCCAAGGATCCGGAACGGCCGACGGCCGATCGCGAGTCGCACATAACGCGCACCGGCCGCGTTGATGATCCGCCAGCGCTCGACCTGTCCGCCCCAGATCATGAGCTCCGGCTCCGACGTGCCGTTCAGCAGGCGGACGTTGCCCTCCCGACCGCCGCGTCGCTCGGCTCCGTCGTGGGGCGCGACCTGCCCGTCCGCGTCGAGCATCACGTCGCTCAGCACGAACACGCGCTCGCGGTCCAGCAACGGCTCGTCGGCCGCGCGCACGATGATCGCCCCATACAAGCCGCGCTCCAACTGAACGGGCTCGTTGCTGTGCGTGTGATACCAGAACGTGCCCGCGTCGAGCAGCGTGAAGCGATACGTGAACGTGTCGCCGGGCGGGATCGGGTGCTGCACCATGTCGGTGCCGTCCATCGCGGCCGGCAGCCGCAGACCGTGCCAGTGAAGCGTGGTCGGTTCCGGAAGATGATTCGTTAGGCGGACCTCGAGCACGTCGCCCACACGCGCCTCGATGCACGGGCCCGGCACCTGACCGTTGAACGTCCACGCGCGTGTCGGCCGACGACTCGTGAACTCCCAGTCAGATTCGCGGGCCTCGAGGTCCACGCGCACGACCATACCGCCGGGCTCCGGCTGTGCCTCGCGGTACGCTCGCTGGTACGCGGCGGGCGTGTCGCCGGACGGCGCGTGAATCATCGCGCCATGGCTGCCATGATCGTGCGCGACGTGCGCGTGCGCGGCATGCGCGGCATGGCCGTGACTATGATCGTCAGTCGAGTGCTGATGGTGTTCTGAGTGTTGTGGCATTGGACGCACCAGGTCTGGAGTGAAGGCTCGTAAGGAAGTCAGGTTCTCGGGCTTCGTTGCTACGGGTTGTTACGGGAGTGCGCGCCACCGTTCCTTCGGAGACCATGCGCCGATCAGCGCGCCGGACGCACCAGCCCACGCGGCGGCCGACACCGCCATCTCCGGCGGGACTCGGGTCACCTTCCTTGTGATGGATGGCCGCCCCCGCAGCACTCAACGCCCCCGTGATGAGCGCCGGCAGCAGCGCGCCGTCCAACGCGGCCCGCCAACGCGGCGGATGTCCGCCACTCACGTACATCCGACTCACGGACGTGCGGGGGACGCGGAGGGCAGCGGCGCCGGGCCTAACGACGATCAGCAGCGTGTCGGAACGAACTTCCTCCAGCGTACCGACCACCGATTGTGCGCGTGCCCTATGAAACCGCTGCCGATCTACCGGCAGGTCCACGCGGATGCGGGCATTCGCGGGAATGGTGGTCAGCGACTGAGCATTGACTATCCCGGCTGCCGTGAGCAGGCCGAGCGCGACGAGAGGAGCGAGGTAGAGGGTGGAGCCTGACATTTGCGATTATCCTCGTGACAGTTGGTTCAGCGGCGCGATGCCGGAGCTTCGAGATAGGTGGCGGGCGCGACCAGCGGCCCGCTGAGCGTGTGCAGAAACGCCACGAGCTGGCGCTGATCGTTAGGCGAGAGTCGGACGGGCTTGAGCTCGCTCTGTCCGAACGGCGCCGCGGGAGCAGTCGCGTAGTGCGCGACCACGTCCGCCAGTGTCGCCAACTGGCCGGCGTGCATGTACGGCGCTCGGCCCGCCACGTTGCGCAGCGACGGCGTCTTGTAGGCGCGGACGAGCTCGGGGCCGTCCGTGACCGCGAAGCGCAGCTCCTCGCAATCCTCCGGCTTCGCGTCGCTGTACCGGCTCGTGCAGTTGAACTCACCGGCGACGACCTGACGCACGCCGACGGCACGACCGCTGTCGGGCGGCAGCGACACGCGCAGGCAGCGGCACGCCGGTGTTGTGGAAGTGGTCGTCGGTGAATTGCGGCCCGTTATGACACGTCACACAGCGAGCGCGTCCGACGAAGAGCCGCAGCCCGGCTTCCTCGTCACGTCGTCAGGGTGCTCTCGGGCGTGTGACCTCCGCCCGCCAGCTCCGCGTCGACGTAGCGATCGAAGCGCGATGCGCCGAACTCGATGCGTCGCTCGTAGGCGGCGATCGCCTTGCCAATGTTCGCGTACACGCGGGAGACGTCGTCGCGACGAGCCTCGGGCATACGCTCCCACGAGGCGCGCCAGGCGGTGTCAGACACCGGACCGGCTCGACTCGGCAGCCCGGACATGTCAGGCAGCAACCCGAACACCGCTTCGTACTGATCGCGGTACTGCTCTGCGATGACGTGCGCGTACTGCGTGCGGCTGCCCCCGTGCTCCACCGCGCTCTCGAGTGGGCCGAGCGCCTGCGCCCACTGACTGTCGGTGCGGCCATCCCAGAACAGCCACGGGCTGTGCGCCGTCCCCGCGATCGGCATCGTGCGACGCGCCGTCGTGCCGACGCCGTGGGCGAGTGGCGTCCCGTCCTGGAAATCCTGCGCGGCGACGTGGCACGTGGCGCACGCCACCTTCCCGTTCCCGCTGAGCCGCGTGTCGAAGAAGAGCTCGCGGCCGAGCGCCGCCGCGCGCGGGTCGTTGGCATAGCGGTTGGACGGGTCGGCTGCCGAGCGGCGCGAGGCTGCTGAGCGACAGCGAGCGCAGGAGGGTGAGCTCCTCGCGCGTCCATTTCACGGACCGCTGCCTAACGTTCCCGATGGTGACGGCGACGATGCCGACGAGTCCGAGACCAACGAGGACAGACACGAGGCGTGAGCGAGGCATGGGACCGTCCTCCTCAGAGTCCGAGGTTGAAGGTGACGGTATCGGTGCCGGCGCTGCTCGTGATCGCGAACCGCACGACCCACCAGCCGCCCATGTTGAACTTCACGCCTTCGACGAGGTGGTCGCCGTTGCCGAGCGCGCGCGTGACGCGCGGCTTCGTCGGAAGACCGTGGCCGTGCTGCGGCATCCCGCCGTTCATCGTGATCGTCGCGGCGTCGACCGGGCTGCCTTCCGCGGTCTCGACGTGCAGCGTCCAGACCTGGAGGCTGCGTACCGGAATGGGCACCGCACTCGGACGGACCGCCGCCCGGTATAGCTGGTGCGCCGACAGCTTCGCCATCCCGATATCGGGGCTTGGCACGCTGCCACGGTAGTGGCTGCAGGCCGCCAGAAGGAGGAGCACGCCTGCGGTCGCCAAGGCCGTCCGCTGGACGGAGCGGCGCAGGCGTAACGTTGTGGGGAGAGGGGACAGCGAGGACATAGAGGTAGCGATCCTTGGGTCGCGAGTTCAGAGTGGTGACGCACCCCGAACGTCGTGAAATCGCCCCTCGCGCTATAGCACGAGACCCACCTTTTGGTACAATCCGCCTCGCGAAGTCGTCGCCCCGCGGCGCCGATGCCACGTTCGTCTTGCGCCCGCTCCAGGCGGACCCGATCGTGTCGCGTGAGCTCGGCCCGCGAGCTCAGATCCCAGCCATCGCTGGAGGGCACATGCCAGCTCCCGTCACGCTGGAACGCTACGTCGGCCCAGCCCTCTACGTGCATGGGCAGGGCGAGGTCATCGTATACGAGGGGAGCTTCACGGCTGGGCAGGTCATCCCGTGCCACGTGCATGCGGAGCCGGTGATCAGCCTCGTGCTGGAAGGCGACGGCGTCGAGGAGGTCGGCGGCCGTACCCGCCTCCTCACCGCTCACGATCTATTGATGACGCCGGCCTACGCGCTGCATGGCTACCGGTTCGGCCACACCGGGCGGTGGTTCAACATGCAGCTCACCGACTCGTGGTTGGCGCGCGTCGCCGAAGGCACCCCGGCGCTGCCGACCGCGGCGCAGATCGTTCACAGCCACGCGGCGGCCGCGTGGGCGACGCGCGTCCGAACGGAGGTCCGGCACCGCGACACCGTCTCGAGCCTGGCGATCGACGGCGCGATGATCCTGATGGTCGCGGACCTCGCGCGCGTCCGTGTGGACGCGGCTCTCAGGCGGCCGCGCTGGCTCGCGGCAGTGGAGGACGCCATCGAGTCCGCGCCGGCCTCACCGCCCTCGATAGCGGATCTCGCGCTGATCGCCGGGGTGCATCCCACGCATCTGCTGCGCACGTTCCGACGGCATCATGGCGTCACGATATCGAATTACGTTAGGCAGCGTCGCATCCAGCGCGCTCGCGTCCAGGTCGCGAACGGCGATCGACCGCTCTCCATGATCGCGCTCGACGCTGGGTTCTCGGACCAGTCCCACTTCACGCGCGTGTTCCGGCAGGCGTTCGGCGAGACGCCGGGGCAGTACGCGCGCTCGCTGCGCGGTCACTGAGAGACGACCGCGTCCGGATTGGCCACGGCGACCGCGATACGGCCGCCTTCCGGCCGTGCACGTCCACTACAGGACAATATCAGGCCAATGAGAATGTCGATGCGTCAACGAATCGCCGTGATCGCCGTCCTCGCGTTCAACGCAACGGCCCTCGGAGCACAGGCAGACCCGCCGTTGATCTCGCGAGAATTCCGAGGCGCCTGGGTCGCGAGCGTCGCGAACATCGACTGGCCGTCGCGTCCTGGACTGTCGTCGTTCGAGCAACAGGCGGAGCTCATCGCCATCCTCAATCGCTCCGTCGCGCTCAACCTGAACGCCGTCATTCTGCAGGTACGACCCGCGGCCGATGCACTCTACGACTCGCCGTACGAGCCGTGGTCCGCATACCTGACCGGCGTGGAGGGCCGAGCACCGGAGCCGTACTACGATCCGCTCACGTTCGCGGTGGACGAGGCGCACAAGCGCGGCCTCGAGCTCCACGCCTGGTTCAACCCGTACCGCGCTCGGCACGCCAGCGCCCGCGGTCCACAGGCGCGCACGCACATCAACGCCACGCACGCGGACCTCGTGCGCACGTACGGGCGCTATCAGTGGATGGACCCGGGCGAGCCGGCGGTACGGGCGCAGACCCTTCGCGTCATGCTCGATGTCGTCAAGCGTTATGACGTCGACGGCATCCATCTCGACGACTACTTCTATCCGTATCCGGAGATCGGGCCCGACAGCGCCGCGATCCCCTTCCCCGACTCCGCGAGCTACGCGCGTTATGTGCGCGGCGGCGGCACGCTCGAGCGCAACGATTGGCGGCGCGAGAACGTGAATCTGCTCATCCGCGACATCTACCGCCGCACGAAGGCGCTCAAGCCGTGGGTGAAGGTCGGCGTCAGTCCGTTCGGCATCTGGCGGCCCGGGTCGCCACCGACGATCGCCGGCTTCGATTCCTATGACAAGCTGTACGCCGACTCGCGGAAGTGGCTGCGCGAGGGATGGATCGACTATTTCACCCCGCAGCTCTACTGGCCGATCGCGCAGGCCGCGCAGAGCTATCCCACGCTGCTGAACTGGTGGATGGCCGAGAACGTGAAGCATCGCCACATGTGGCCTGGCCATAACGCGAGTCGTGCGGCAGGGACCGTGTGGGCGCCTGACGAGTTGCTCGAACAGATACGCCTGACGCGGGCGGCGAACGCCGGCGGCGACATCCACTTCAGCATGCGTGCGCTGATGCCCGCGAACGGTGTGCGCCGCGACTCCGTGCTCGTGGGGGTCGCGACGCAGCCGCCAGCGCAGGCGAACGCCGCCGCGCTCGCGGACCGCGTGCGCGCGCAGCTGTACGCCGAGCCGGCGCTCGTGCCGGCGTCGCCGTGGCTGAGCACTGCACGACCCGCTCGACCCTCCGCGCAGACGTCCGCGCCGACTCGGCCACAACGGAACGGGTCGTGCGCCTAACGCCTGGCGACGGCAAGCGCGTCGCGTGGTGGACGGTCCGCGTGCTGGAGGGCGGCGCGTGGCGGTCGTGGGTGCTTCCAGGCGCGCAACGCAGGCTGGTCGTCTCTGGAGTCGGCGAGACAGGACCGATTCGAGTTCTCGTCACCGCCGTCGATCGCTACGGGACGGAAAGTGTCGTTGTCACTGCAAGACAGGTTGGCCAGGACTGACAGGATCGGCGAGGATGACGGGCTTGCGGACGTCAGGCCGGCAACGGCAACGTGCAACTGCAAGACAGGATTGGCAGGATGGACAGGATTGAACAGAGGCTCCGAGATCGTGTTCCCTCCAGTCGTTAGGCCCCCGGCGACACGACTCTCCGACGCCGAGGCAGTCATCTTCTCAATCCTGCCAATCCTGGCCATCCTGTCTTGCTGTTCCCGCAGTTCAGTAGTTGTCATCCCGAGCGCCACCGCAAGCATCAGCGAGGGATCTTCGTGCGAACGTGATTGTGGCTGGATCTGGCTACGAGGTACATCAGAGAAGATCCCTCGCTCGCTATCGCTCCTCGGGATGACACGAGAGCTACGGCCTCGAGAACACCGACCCGTGCGGCACCGCATTGCCCGTAGCGCCGTGCGGCCAGCGGTCCCGCGTGAAGCTCACGCCCGGAACCGTCGCGCCTTCGTCGCGGAAGGAGTCGTCGATGCGGAGCGCGCCGGTGCGCTGGTCCAGCGCGACGAGGTACACACGAGACTTCCCGTCGTTCACCACCAGACGGGACCCGCCCTCGTCGAACGCCATCCAGTGCGGGCCGAACGTCGAGTCGAACGTCACACGACCGATCTCGCGAGGATGCGCCGAGTCGCTGACGTCGAGCGAGACGAGCGCATGCTCATCCGGAATGGTCTGGATCCACGTCGATCCGACGAGCACAGGAACCGCACAGTTCTCACCCCCGAACGCGCGCAGGAACTCCACTCGCGGGGCCGCACCGTCGATGTCCGTCACACGATAGAAGCCGCACGTGAACGTCGCGAGCAACACCGTACGCCCGTCGGCGAGCACGCGCGGCTCGCCGGGAAAGAGGTGGTGGTCTTCTACCCTGGATTTCGCCATCGCGGCGTGCGAGTGCCCGTCACTCTTCGTGGTCGCGGGCAACTCGATCGTCTGCAGCAGCGTCAGGTCGGACAGACGCCAGATCTGCAGGTGCGCGCCGAAGTCGGCGATCATGTCGGTGCTCGTCGACACCACGCGATCGATCCCCGGCAATACCGCCAGACTGTACGGCCGCATCTGCGCGCTATCGAACGCCGGCGCGCGCGCACTGCTCGCGCGCACGAGATGTCCCTGACGGTCCAGCTCCACGAGACCGCCGGGCGGGATGTTCTTCGCGCCGCGCCCCTGGAATGTCGCCAGCACGTTGCCGTTAGGCAGCTTCACGAACGAATGCGGGAAGCCGAACTCGCCGAGCTCCGTGAACGAGCCGAGGAGGCGCGGTTGGCCTGGCCGTGAGAGGTCGAAGCGGAACGTGCGGCCGGCGCCGAATCCGTTCGCGAACAACACGCCGTCGCGCTCGAGTTGATGCTCGGTGTGGTGCGGCGTCGTTGCTCGTACTCCAACCGGGAGTGTGGAGAGCACTCGCGCGTACGTCGGCGAGCCCGGTCGCGTGTCGATGACCGCGAGGAAATCACTCTGGAGCGTGTCGGCGTCGCCGGTCCACACGTACAGGTAGGGCGCTGGCCGAGGTGCCTGACTGAGCGCAGCGGTCGCGCGGATGGCGAGCAGTGCAACAGTGAACCAGCGTGCGCTTGGATGCACTAGCGATCACGGAACGGGAGTTTGTCGCTGACCGCAGCAACGATCGGCAGCGCGACGAATGGAATGTGCCCGAAGAACTGAATCCACCAGCGGTAGTTGAAGGTGGGCGGCCGATGCGTGAATCGCGGGACGATGACGATCGACATCATCATCCAGATGAATGGTCCGTACACGGCCGCCACCTTCGCCACGCCGTATCGCGTTGCAAGCACCCGACGGACCAGCGGCAGCCGCATCACCACGAACAGGAACACGGCCGCCCATCCGAACGCGACTCCGAAGTGCATCACGAGGCCGATGAGCGCGGTGTGCGCACCGCCTTCGAACGCTACGGCTCCGATCAGAACGGAGGCGACTCCCTGCCAGAGGCGCGTGACAGTCGAGCCATAGAAAAACGCGGCAAGAACACTCGAGAAAAGACCGTCGGTGACGGCGGTCAGGAGCCACGCGCGCACGAGCCGGGATCCGGCGCCGCGGTAGATCGAGTCTTCTGAGTCCAGCACGACGGCATCAACCGACATGGCGCTCCGGATCGGCGGCAGGCGAGTCAAGTAACGACGCCGGAGTCGCTTCCGCAACGCTGTCATCCCGAGGCCAGCCGGTGTCATCCCGACGGCGCGAGCTGTAGCAACGACGAGATCTTCTCGAAGGTCTTTGTGGCCAGTACGTAATCACGGCCTCAACGTCGGTACTACGCAACGCAGAGGGCTCACGAGCGCGCAGACCACGCGGATTCGGCCGCCCACCCCACGCACGATCGATCAGCGGCGACCACTCGGCGCCAAACGTCCGCTTCGCCCACGCCGCGCCCGCGCGCTTCGAGCCGGGACGGCCCTCGACGACGTCATGCAGCATGCGACAGTAGCTCAGCACGATGAACCCTTGATAGAACCGATTCCGATACTCGTCAGGCTGATCGAGAATCTGTTGGCCCCAGCCCTGAATCGTGTCGAGCATCTCGCGACGCAGCACGTCGACGGGGATCGGATCGATCAGCGTCAGGGGATCTGGTCCGGACAGCGCGATCCCGTGCTCGCGCACGACCCACCTAACGACGATCGTGTTGCAGTGATCCGATCGCACGAGCGACCGACTGCCGTGATCGAGATACCAGAGCGGCGTCCCGCACTCACGAACGTCGCGGAGTGTCGCCACGGGGAAGTACGACCCCTCGAGGTGCTTCGCCCACTCTGACTCGAGCGCGTACACGCGAGCGTGCACGGTCTGCAGCGCGGCGACCTGCGCCTCCGTCAGCTCATCCCGCGTGACGACGATGAAGTCGACATCGCTATCGCCGTCGAAGTCGCCGAGCGCGAACGAACCCTGCAGGTAGACGCCAGTGAGCGACTCACCCAGCGCGACTCGAATGTTCGAGAGCAACTCGTGCAGCACCGAGTTGAGCTCACCATAGGGCGTCGGGTCGCTCGTCATGGCCGCTCTCGCAGACTCACACGCCTTCCCCCCGAACATGTTCCGGCCCATGACGGTCCGAAGCGCAGCTTCGACACTCGGCCTCCAAGCTCATGCGTAATTGCCCGGCTCGTCGTTCATCGCCTAACGTGTATCGAGTGTCAGGCTGCACGGCCGACGCGATATCGATGCTTACCAGCGAAGTCGGAACAGAAGTTGAGATCGTGCCCTTCCCGCCCCGCGAGCTCGTACGATCCTCGCGGGCGCGTGACAACGCTTCCGCACAACTCAGCATCCCAACCGTATGTCACCCAGAGCACGCGACAAATCCACACGCGGCGACGCTCCGCCTGACGAGAGCCGCCGCCAGAAGGCCGCGTCCGGCACGGCCAACGGCTCCCGCTCGCGCAGCAGCACGCGGAGCACCTCGCGCAGCCGCACCGACCAGACCACGCAGCAGTACCGCAAGATCCAGCGTGACATGGATCAGGCCGACAAGAAGCAACAGGGCGGCCAGGAGAGCAAGAAGAAGCAGGCGGTGCAGACCGGCGCGCGCGCGCAGCCCGCGAATCCGCTCCCGCAACAACACCTCGACAAGCCGGGCCTCGAGGCCGACCTCGAGCTACGTCCCAACTACCTCGCGCCCGACTACCGCGGGTCGGGCAAGCTGCAGGACATGGCCGCGATCATCACCGGCGGCGACTCCGGCATCGGGCGCTCCGTCGCCGTGCTGTTCGCGCGCGAGGGCGCGGACGTCGCGATCATCTATCTCCCGTCCGAGCAGGTGGACGCCGAGGAGACGCGTGACGCCATCGAGCGCGAGGGGCGTCGCTGCCTGCTCATGCCGGGCGACGTCACCGACTACGCATTCTGCGAGCAGGCCGTCGAAGCCACCACGCGCGAGTTCGGCCGGCTGGATGTGCTCGTCAACAACGCGGCCTTCCAGGAACACACGCACTCGCTCGAAGAGCTCTCGCTCGAGCACTTCGACCGCACCATCAAGACGAATCTGTACGGCTACTTCCACATGGCGAAGGCCGCGGTACCGCACCTGGGACGCGGCGGCTCCATCATCAACACCGGGTCCGTCACCGGACTACTCGGCAGCAAGGAGCTGCTCGACTACTCGATGACCAAGGGCGGCATTCACGCCTTCACGCGCTCGCTGTCATCCAGCCTCATCGAGAAGGGCATCCGCGTGAACGCCGTCGCGCCGGGTCCGGTGTGGACGCCGCTCAACCCAGCGGACAAGGACGCCGAGAAGGTCGCGGAGTTCGGCGCTGACGTTCCCATGCAGCGCCCGGCACAGCCCGAAGAGCTCTCGCCGCTCTACGTCTTCCTCGCGTCACCGGTGTGCTCCAGCTACATCACGGGCGAGATCTACCCGGTCGTCGGAGGCTACAGCGGTTCCTGAGTACGCTCGCGGTCTCGCCATCGTCCATCGCGCGTCAACACGCCGCCCTGACAGGCGTGTTGACGCGTCGTTTTCACATCACTTCAAGCGAAATGGCGGTCCAACGACCATTCGCTCCGGAAGCCCACGCTTGATCTGCTCACGGGTGATTCCCGCGCTCAGTGACTCACGAGCACTTTGCACCACTCCCACGAAGGACTTCACGCGTGGTGTGAAGGCATCCGGAAACATGGCAGAGATGTTTTCAACGCGCGTGATTATTTCGCTCAGCCGCGCGAAGAGCCCGATCGGAGCCCTCGAATCGGGCAACGTGGTGAAGGCAAGCAAGGCATTGCGCACTGCGGCGTCGATGGCAGCCTCCAGCGACGGGAATGGGTCGCGCTGACACACAGCCTGCGCGAACACCGCTCGGACGAATGCCCTACTCTCACTCTCCGCCGGCGATCCGGCCCCGTTCACGAACGCCGACACGTCGTCGCGACAACTGCTGGCGTTCCAGCCGTCTTCATTCCAGAAGTTGGTGATGGCCGCGACCCGTGTTGCATCCGGGCTCACGACGCCGAGCGATCCCAGCAGACGAATGGTGGCGACGTCCGCCGACCGTAGGCCTTCGTTCACCGCTGGCCGCGAAAAAGCGTAGGCCGTGAGCTCGTCGACGTGCAGGCGTTGTACGCCGGCCGAGTGCACGTCGAACGTCGATCTGGTGTCGCTATCGACCGCGAACGGATTCGACAGCGGAGATCGAAGCGTCGGCGTGGCGCGCGCGAACCACCGGGCGATGGAGTTGTGAATCATCGTTGTCGGCCCGGTCGCGGTGGCCGGTCGTGGCAGGTCGCGCAATCGGAGACCCAATGCCAACGCCTCGGTCGCCATCCAGTCGAGCGCGACGTCGGACCAGCTCGACTCCGCGTACCCGCCGCCAACGTCCGAGTGAGCGCCCGGGAACCACATCTGCTGCAGACGCGGTCGTTGGCCGTCGCCGCGCTGGCCATTCCAGAGCAGCGCCGGAAACTTCGCCCGCAGTTCGTGGGTCGCGAGCGCGTGTCGAGCGTAGGCGACGTTCGACGGAAGCTCGGTCGCATGGAACTCGGTGAACGGTGCCGAGAACCGCGCGAGCCGTCCGGTCAGGCCTAACGCGGCAACGGTATCCCAGACGCCGAGCAAGTAAATGGGGAGCACGGTCCCATCATCAGCCGACGGCCGCTCGGCGAAGCCAAGCTCGCGCAAGTACTGTCGCAGCGCCGAGTGTTGCGCGTCCTCACTGTTCTCGTACTTCGCGTACGCCTGCTCGATCAGATTCTCGTCGTGTGCGACCTTTGCCAGGAGCAACCCCACTGCATCGACGAAGCCGGCCACCGACCGCGCCGCGAACGCGCCGCGGCTGAAGCCGAACAGATAGACGTTGTCGCCGTTGACGTAGTTCGCGCTGAGGAACTGGTATGCGTCCTTGATGCGATCCGACAGTCCGACGCCGAACAGTCCCCCGACGATGTTCCGCGGCACGTTGGGCAGCCTGCGTACCCAGCGACCGAGTCGGTCGGTGCCGATCCCGTTCAGATGTCGGCACACCTGGTCGGGATGGCCGTCCGCGGCGACGAACAGTTTGTGAACGTTCGTGTTCTCGCCCGAGGCCTTGTCAGCGGCTTCGTTCCACGTCCCGTCGATGAAGAGAACGACGTTCTTGGGCGTTGCCATGGATCTCGCAGTGACGCCAGGATGGCGATTGCCCTGGAGACGATACGGCCGGGCGCCCCCACCCACAACTCGCGCCGGAAATGAAGCGCACGAGCGTACCCAGCCGGCGTGCTGCCATTGACTCGCCGGTCACGCTCGTACAGCGTGTCTGGTTATGCACCTCGAGCACGATGTCGTCTGTCCTACCGTCATCGGTCGCGAGTCTGCAACTCACCGGTCCATGCGCGGGTGCTCGCGCGTGCCGGGAAGGGAACGGGCGCGTCGCCCTGATCGTCGGCGAAGCGGGCGTCGGCAAGTCGCGGCTCCTCCGCGCGATGACCGACGAAGCCCGCGACGGCGGGCTTCTTCGTCCTGCAGCGGCGCGTGCTTCGAGGCCGAACGGTCGATCCCGTACGCGCCGCTGCTCGACCTCGTGCGGCTCTTCGCGGGCTGCGGCATCGCCCGGCGCTCGTCGCGCACGTGCTGGCGCCGGCGGCGTCCGAGCTCGTCGACGATCTTTCCCGAGCTGCGGCCGCTCCTGCCCGACGCGATCCCGAATCCCACGATCGATCCGGAGTCCGACAGAGCGACGGCTGTTTCACGCGCTCGCGCAGGTCGTCACGCTCCTCGCTCGCACGCAGCCGGTGTTCCTCGCGTTCGAGGACGTGCACTGGAGCGACGACGCCACCCTCGAGCTGGTGTTCCATCTCGCGCGGAGCCACAGCGCACAGCCGCGTCGTCATCGCGCTCACGTATCGCGGCGAGGAAGCGGGGCCGCGGCTCGCGCGTCTCGTGGCCGACCTCGAGCGGGCGCGCGTCGTCGACGAGCTGCCCGTCGAGCGACTTGGTCGCGAGCGACGTCGGCGCGATGCTGCAGGCGATCTTCGGCCCGCGCGAGAACCTCGGCGACCGGAGTTCGTGCATCTGCTGCACGGGCTCACGGAGGGCAACCCGTTCTTCGTCGAGGAGACGCTCAAGGCCCTGATCGTCGCCGGCGACCTCACGCCGACGGGCGGTGGCGGTGGCGTGCGCGACCGCTCGAGCGCGTGCGCGTGCCGCAGACCGCCGTCGAAGCCGTGCGCCGGCGACTCGCCGCGCTCACCGCGTCGGCGCGCGATGTCGCGTCCACGGCGGCCGTCGCCGGCCGACGATTCGACTTCGGGCTGCTGCAGACGCTCACGAACCACGACGAGAAGGAGATGCTCGCGCTCGTGAAGGAGCTGATCGCGGCGCAGCTCGTCGTCGAGGAATCGGCCGAACGGTTCGCGTTCCGCCACGCGCTCACGCGCGAGGCCATCTACGCCGAGCTGCTGACGCGCGAGCGGGTCGCGCTGCATCGGGAGGTCGCGGCCGCGCTCGAGCGGCAGCACGCGCAGTCGCTCGATGCCGTCGTCGAGGCGCTCGCGTACCACGCGTGGGAGGCCGGCGACTGGGAGCGCGCCGCCACGTACGCCGCGCGCGCTGGCAGCGCACGCACGTCGCGCTGTCCGCGCCGCGACGAGGCCGTGGCCCATCTCGACCGCGCGTTCTCGGCGTCGGAGCGCGCGGGCAGTCGAACCGGCCATCGAGCTGTATCTCGCCCGCGGGCAGCGCGAACGAGACGCTCGGCGAGTTCCAGCGCGCCAACGACGACTTCAACGCGGCGCTCGACGCGCGCGCGCGCCGCGTCGGATCGCCGCGCGGAGTGGGAAGCGCTGTACGCGTTAGGCAAGCTGTGGGCGGCGCGCGACTACGCGCGCGCCGGCGAGTACCGGCGTGACGCGCTGGACGTCGCGCGCTCGCTCGGCGACGAGTCGCTCGTCGCGCGAAGCCTCAATCGCGTCGGGAACTGGTACGTGAACCTCGAGGAGCCGCAGGCCGGGCTGCCGCACCACGAGGAGGCGCTCGCGATCTTCGAGCGGCTCGGCGACGACACCGGCGTGGCGGAGACGGTCGACCTGATCGCGATGGCGCATCACGTGGGCGGCGAGCAGCGCGCCGCCGCGTCGTACTACGAGCGCTCGCGTGACGCTGTTCACGCGGCATGGATGACCGCCGCGGTCTGGCGAACGCACTCGCGACTACTCGCGTTATGCGGACCGTCGTACCAGTCGTCTCGACGACGCCGTTCATGAGCTCCGGTCGGCGGCGAAGAGCTCTCGCGCTCATGCGCTCGATGCGCCTTGCTCGCGAGATCGGGTGGCGTGCCGGCGAGGCGTTCCTGCGGTTCATCATCGCCGACTGTCTCGTCTGCGCGCGGCGAGTACGACCGCGCGATCCCGCTGGCTCGCGAAGCGCTCTCGCAGGCCGAGGAGATCGAGCACCTGCAGTGGACGGCCGGCACGCTCCGAATTCTCGGCGCCTGTCGCTCGACCTGCTCGCGCCTGACGTGGCGCGCGAGCACCTCGAGGCGGCGTACGGGATCGCGCAGCGGCTCGGATCCCGGCGTGTGGATTCGATGGACGGCGGCGCCGCTCGCGATCGCGCGCGCGCGGACGTCGACCTGCCTGAAGCGCATCGACGTGCTGGATCGCGCGGCCCGCGTGGCCGAGGTCCGCGAGGACGGATCGGGACGCACCGCCCGGCCCGTGGAAGCCGCTCTCACGCTTGGTGAGCGTCAGCTCTGTGGCCGCGCGGCCGAGCTCGCGCTGATCGAGCAGCGGCCGGACACGGCGCTGCAGATCGTCGACGCGCGACTCGACGTCGGAGCGTGCCGGGAATCCCGGGAGCGTCCTGGGCGTTCCGCGACTCTCGCTCGTTCGCGGCGAGGCGCTCTCGACGCTCGGCCGGTACGAGGAGGCCGAGCGGACGCTCGAGACGGCGCGTGCCGAGGCGACGGCGCAGGGCGCGCGCCCGATGCTGTGGAGGATCGAGGCGGCGCTCGGCCACGTGCATCGCGCGCAGCGAAAGCGTCTCGAGGCGCGTCGCGCGTTCGACACGGCGCGCGCCATGGCGGACGAGCTGGCGGCGAAGGTGCCGGACGACGACGCTGCGCGCGCGCTTTCTCGATGGGCTGGACGCGGTCATCCCCGCGGCGCCGCCGCCGTCGGCCGGCCGCGTCGCGAAGGAGGCGTTAGGCGGGCTGACCCAGCGCGAGCGCGACGTCGCGGAGCTGGTCGCGCAGGGGAAGGCGAATCGGGCGATCGGTCGCGATCTCGGGATCGGCGAGCGGACCGTCGAGGGCTACGTCGCGAGCGCGCTCGGGAAGCTCGGCTTCACGTCGCGGACGCAGCTGGCGGCATGGGCGGTGGAGATGGGAATAAGTCGTCCGACGCCCTCGCGGTCACCCGCTGATCGGGTCGTCATTCCGAGCGAGCGTCAGCGAGTCGAGCGAATGCGCGATCGTCCCGATAGAGGGCCCCTCCTGCTCGCGGGCAGCTCGATTCCTCGACTGCGCGCCTCCGGCGCTCCGCTCGGAATGACAACCGCTCGTACCAGCACCGAATTTCCCCGTACCGCATCTGAAAGTCCGCGTGGTTTCCACGCTGTAGCGCTCAGGCCGTCTCCGGTATTCTGCCGCCACATCAACGCCCGACACGAATGTCGGGCGCAGGCAATGACCCGATCCGGAGACATTCTCATGCGCACCACCAGCAGCATCCGCACTCCACTCGTCGCGTCCGCCATTACCACCGTCGTGCTCGTCGCGATCGCGGCGTGCTCCAAGACCTCGGCCAGCAGCGATAGCACGGCTCACCGAATCCCACCGCGCCAGCCGTTACCGCGCAGTCGCGCAGTCTGCACAGTCCGCCGCGGCACAGCACGGCCGCAGCGCGACCTCCAGTGGGGCCCGGCTCCGGCGGTTCTTCCGCCGGGAGCCGAGATCGCGGTCCTGCAGGGTGACCCGAGCAAGGCCGAGGACGTTCACGCGTGCGCCTGCGAGCTTCCGAACGGCTACAAGATCCCGCCGCACACCCATCCCGACGGTCGAGAACGTGACCGTACTCGACCGGGACGTTTCTCGCCGGGATGGGCACCGACGTTCGACGAGTCGAAGCTGCAGCCGTTCGGTCGCGACGGCTTCCTCAGCGTCCCGGCCGAGCATGCGCACTACGCCATGGCGCGCGGCGAGACGGTCGTGCAGGTCCACGGCCTCGGTCCGTTCGCGCTCACGTACGTGAATCCCGCCGACAATCCCGCAGCAGTGGCCGATGATGCCGCGTCTGCGCCTAACGATACGAACCGTTTCAACCGACCGATTTCTAACAATGACTACTGACACCTACTACGATCCATATGACTGCACGTACTCGACGTGAGCGTCAGCCGCGAGCATCGAGCCCGATCCGATCAGCGAGCGCGTACGGGCGACGTGGACCTGCCGGCGATTTCGGCCGCATCGCGACGGGGATACGTGCTGCGGCGCCGGTGAGTTCATCGCCCGACTCGGCCTCGAGCCCGGCGAGCCCGTGCTCGACGTGGCCTGTGGCACCGGGAACCTCTCGATCCCGGCGGCGCGCACCGGCGCGTCGGTGACCGGGATCGACATCGCGCCGAACCTCGTTGGCGCAGGCGCAGAAGCGCGCGCGGCGATCGAAGCGCGTGGCAATCGCCTTCGACGTCGGCGATGCCGAGCGAGCTGCCTTACGCGAACGGTGCGTTCGAGACCGTCGTCACGATGTTCGGCGCCATGTTCGCCGCACGTCCCGAGCGCGCCGCGGCCGAGTTGCTGCGCGTCACGCGATCGGGCGGGCGGATCGCGATGGCCAACTGGACGCCGACCGGCTTCATCGGCGACATGCTGAGGACGACGGTCACGTACGTGCCTGCACCCGCCGGCGTTCCGTCGCCGCTGCTCTGGGGCACCGAGGACGCCGTGCGTGAGCGTCTCGGCGCCGGGGTCGACGTCGCTGACCCTGACGCGACGACTGATCACGTTCGAGTACCCGTTCGGGCCGGAGCAGGTCGGTGAACGAATTCCGTCTCTGGTACGGCCCGACGCTGCGCGCGTTCGCGGCGCTGGATGAGGACGAACCGCACGCATTGCGTCGCGACCTGGAGCGCGCTCTGGACGGACCACAATCGCGCGACGGATGGGACGACGCGCGTGCAGTCGGAGTACCTCGAAGTCGTCGCTGTCGTGAAGTGACCTGACCTGCCTAACATGGAGCACCAACAATGTTTCTGGAGATGTCCCCATGTCGACCACCCGCACCATCGCCCGCCGCTTCGCGATGATCCGGCGATCTGCCGATCGTCGCGATCGCCACCGTCGCCACCGCCCGCGTCGCATCGCCGCCTACGGCAAGCCCGCGACGAGGCACGAGCACGACCACGAGCACGTCCACGCTCCGATCGAGCCGAGCAACCGCTGGCTCGACGGTCTCAAGGCGAAGCACGCGCCAGTTCTTCGATGCCCCGACGCCTAACGGCGGGATCGCGCTCGTGCACGTGATGAACTACTACGACACGTACAACAAGGCGTTCAACGTGAAGGACGCGGACATCGATGCCGTGCTCACGTTCTACGGCAGCACGACGTTCTACGGACTCAACGACGCCGCGTGGGCGAAGTACAAGCTCGGCGAGTTCCTCGAGATCGAACGATCCGACCACCGGTAAGCCGGCGACGGCGAACCCGTGGCGCACCGCTCCGGTCGTCCTCGGCATGACGTTGCCGACGGCGAGCCTCGAGTCGCTGCACAAGCGCGGCGCGACGCTCATCCTGTGCAACAACGCGCTGACAGATCTTCTCCAGCCTGCTGGCCGCAGAAGCGCGGCCTGGACGCGAAGGCCGTGTACGCAGGATCTCAAGGCGAACATCCTGCCGGAAGTCGAGCTGGTGCCGGGGATGGTCGTGGCCGTCGAGCAGGCGCAGCGCGCCGGGCTGACGTATCACCGGCAGTAGAAGTTCTGGCACTACCTCGGCCTGAGGAAGGAGGCCGAAGGAAGGAGGGTGTCATCCCGAGGAGCGCGAGCGACGAGGGATGACACCCTCATGATGCAGGCGAGCGTCCCATTGCCTATGTTGGTCTGCCACGCCATTCACCGCTCCCCGCAGACCGACGACGATGAGACGCCTCCGACGCATCTGCTCGACGCTCCTATGGCTCGCCTGCCTAACGCCCGCTGTCCATCTCGGCGCCCAGGGCACTCGCGTCGACAGTCTGGACGCCTTCATCAAAACCCAGATGGCCCGTCACCAGATCCGAGGCCTGTCACTCGCGATCATCAACGGCGGCAAGATCGAAGTCACGCGCGCGTATGGTGTGGTCGACGAGACGTCCCACGCTCCCGTCACGCCCACCACGCTCTTCCAGGCCGGCTCGATCAGCAAACCCGTCTCGGCACTCGGCGCGCTGCATCTCGTGGAAGCCGGCAAGCTGTCGCTCGACGAGGATGTGAACGGCAAGCTCACGTCGTGGAAAGTTCCGGAGAACCGATTCACCGCCACGGAGAAGGTGACACTGCGGCGGCTGCTTTCGCATAACGCGGGCGTCACGGTCCACGGGTTCCCGGGTTACGACGTCTCCGTCGGCATGCCGACGTTGGTGCAAGTCCTCAATGGGACGCCGCCCGCGAACACACCGCCGATTCGTGTGGACACCACGCCGGGCGCGATCTGGCGCTACTCCGGCGGCGGCTTCACGATCATGCAGCAGATGATGATCGACCTGACGGGCCAGCCGTTTCCGCGCTACATGCAGCAGACCGTGCTCGCTCCGATCGGGATGACGAACAGTTCCTTCGAGCAGCCGCAACCTCCCGCGCGCGCGGCGCTCACCGCTGCAGGCTTCTACGCGAACCGCACGCCGGTGAGTGGACGCTGGCATTTGTATCCCGAGATGGCCGCGGCGGGGCTGTGGACCACGCCAACCGACCTCGCGAAGTTCGCGATCGAGATCCAGGAGACCCTCGCGGGGCGAGGGCACGGCGTGATCTCGCCGGCAATGGCGCGCCAGTACGTCACGGAACAGAAAGGCGGCAGTGGTCTCGGCATCGGCGTGGGCCCTGCAAAGCGCGGCACTCGATTCAGTCACGGTGGCCGCGACGAGGGATTTGACGCCTTGCTGACAGCGTTCTCCGAAACGGGCCAGGGCCTGGCCGTGATGATCAACGCCAACGACAACTCCCGACTCATGGGAAGCATCGAGGCGTTCGTCGCGAAACTCTGGGAATGGCCGATCGAGATGGGTCCGGCGGCGACTCCCGCTGCGACCAGCGCTGTACCGATCGCGCCTACGCAGCTCGCGCGTTACGGCGGCTACTACGAGGCCGCGGAGAACAGCATGATGGCGCTGGTGCCTAACCCGAACGGCTCGGGAGTCCAGGTGCTCGTCGATGGACTCCCTGACGAGGATCTGCTGGCGATGGACAGCACGCATTTCGGCTCGAGCGCGCGGGCGTTCGACGTCAGGTTCGCCGTGGATGCTCGCGGTGAAGTGAGCGCGGTGACGCTGCGTCCCGGCAATCCGCGCGAGCGTCGAGCCCCGCGTGTGGCGCCACTTCCGAGCTCACTCGAGCCAACGGCAGACCCCGACGCGGCGCTCACCACGCGAATCAAGTCGGCGATCGCGGCGTTGGGGCAAGGTGGAGCGGCGCTGTCCGCGGCGCGCGACATCACGCCGGGCGCGAAGAGCGACTTTGGTGGAGGGGCCGCCGTTGACCTGGCGCCGGCGGCGACGATGACGTACGTGGGCCAGGAAGACGTGGCGGGCCGCGGCATTCAACGCCACGGCAGCGAGGTCGCGCGCGTGCGGCTCTACCGAGTACAGACGCCCGCCGGTCCGCGTTACTTGCTGGTGCACCTCACGTCCGACGGGAGCGTGACGGATATCGATATGGTGGAGAGGTAGCGGGCCTTCCAGCGACTCTTTCGTCGGTATCCAACCCTGGACTGGGTCGAGAGTGTCCTAGAAGGATCAGCTCCGCTCATTCCAGCGTGTCTTCCCGTACCGCGGTGAAGGCCTTGGCCGACATCCACAACTTTCGCGAAGACCTCCGCTACGCGCTGCGGCGCATTCGCCGCGAGCCCGCATTCGCGACGTTCGCCGTCCTCATCATGGCGCTCGGGGTCGCCGCCGTGACGTCCGTGTTCAGCGTGATGAGCCCGCTCATGCTGCGGCCGTTGCCGTTCGCCAAGCAGGAGCGACTCGTCTGGATCGCAGGCTCGGCGTCAGGAGGAATGTCCTCCGTCACGTCGCGCACGTCCAACCTGCGGGACTTCCGGCTCTACACGCGGTCGTTCGACGCGTTGACGGCGTATAACGCGTTCTTCGATTACGACAGCTACAACCTCGTCGGCGATGGGCCGCCGGAACGCCTGATCGGCGTCGGCGTCGCGCAGAACTTCCTGAGCGTGCTCGGCGTGCAGCCGCGGCTCGGGCGCAACTTCACGGACGAGGAAAGCGTGTGGGGTGGGCGCCGAGCGGTGATCCTCACGCACGGGTTCTGGACGCGGCGGTACGCGGCGGACCCGAAGATCGTCGGGAAGGCGATCACGCTGAACGGCGCGCCTAACGAGGTCGTCGGCGTCCTCCCGGCGTCGTTCGACTTCGCGTCCGCCTTCGCGCCGGCGTCACGCGTCGATTTTCTGATGCCGTACCCCATCAGCGACGAGACCGACCGATGGGGGAACACGATCTCGATGATCGGAGTCCTCAAGCCGGGCGTGAGCGTCGCCAGCGCGCAGGCCGATCTCGACCGCGTCATCGCGCAGCTCAAACAGGCGGATCCGAATCGCTGGGGGCTGAATGCGGTCGTCGTCGGGCTCCGCGACCACCTCGCGGGAGGATTCCGCGCGCCACTGCTGGTGTTGGCCGTCGCGGCTGCGTTGGTGCTGGCCGTCGCGTGCGCGAATCTGTCGAACCTGCTGCTGGTCCGCGCGCAACAGCGCACGCGGGAGATGAGCGTCCGCAGCGCGTTAGGCGCGACGCGCGGCCGGCTCATCGCCCAGCTGTTGACCGAGAGCGTGATTCTCGCGGCGTGCGGCGGTGCCGTCGGTACCGTGCTCGCGTTCTGGATCACGAGGACGCTTGCCGGAACGTCGGCGGTGAGCATCCCGATGCTGCGGACGATCTCCGTGGACGCATCGGCGTTAGGCTTCACGCTCGCGATCACGCTGCTCACGGGACTGGTCGTGGGCATCGCGCCGGCGCTGCAGGTGTCCCAGGGGCGCGAGTCGGCGACACTGAACGACGCCAGCCGCGGCTCGAGTGACGGTCCGCGCAGCGCCGCGGTGCGCGAGGTGCTGGTCGTCGGTGAAGTCGCGCTCGCGTTCGTGCTGCTCGTGGGTGGAGGACTGCTCCTGCGGAGCTTCGTCCGCCTGCTCGACGTCGACCTCGGCTTCCAGCCCGCGGGCACGGTCATGTGGCAGCTGGACGCCGGACGTTCCTTCCCTAACGACACGGTGCGCATCGCGTACTACGAGGGCATGCTCGCCCGCGTTCGCGAGGTGCCGGGCGTCGATATCGCTGGCGTGTCCGACACGCCACCACTCGGCAGGAATCGCGAGTGGGTCATTCGCGCGAAAGGCGCTGCCTACGAGAAGGACAAGATGCAGAACGTCTTTCCGCGTCTCATCGACAGTGAGTACCTCCGGGCGATGCGAATCCCGCTGCTCGCTGGCCGGCAGTTCGGTCCGAGCGACAAGATGACGTCCACGAAGGTCGTCATCATCAACAAGACCGCGGCCGAGAAACTCTTCCGCGGGGCGAATGCCGTCGGCCGAACAGTCACCAATGGCTCCTGGGAGTACGAGGTCGTCGGCGTCGTCGGCGACGTGCGGCACCAGGCGCTCGATCAGGAGTCGGGGATGGAGATGTACCTCCTGTACTCGCAGGTGACCGACTTCAGCACGCTGGCGATGGTCGTGCGTTCGCGCGTTCCGGCAACGGCCCTCGCGGGGAGCGTCGCGGCGGCGCTGCGTGCCGCGGATCCGACGCTGCCGGTCAACGATTACCGGACGCTCGATGCCGTGGTCGACCGCGCGGTCTCGCCGCGTCGGTTCATCCTGCTCATCCTCGGCGCGTTCGCCGGGACGGCGTTGCTGCTGGCCGCGCTCGGGATCTACGCGGTGCTGTCGTACTCGGTGAGCCAGCGGCTCCGCGAGATCGGCATCCGCATGGCACTGGGCGAGTCGGCGTCGCGCGTTAGGCAGCGCGTGGTACGGCGGACGGTTCTACTCGCAGGTACCGGAGTCGCGATAGGAGGGATAGTGTCGTTCGTCGCGTCGGGTCTGCTGCGCTCACTGCTCTACGGCATCGGCCCGACGGACGCGATCTCGTTCGTCGGCACCGCGATCGTGCTGGTGGTGGTCTCGGCGTTCGTCGGCTACCTGCCGGCGCGCCGCGCGTCGAAGACGGATCCGATCGTGGCGCTGCGCTCGACGTGACGATGTCATCCGAGGAGCGCCAGCGACGAGGGACCTTCTGTGACGTCATCGTGGCCCGACCGGTTACAATCACGTTCGAGAAGATCCCTCGCTGCCGCTCGGGATGACCCGGCCTCCTTCCTACGGCCTCGTTAAACTCAGTCGGAACAATGCTCGCACCTCTTGCAGTGGTTATTCAACTGGCAGCGCTGGGCCACTCGCTGGCGCCAGTGCATTGTCGCTTCCATGAAGCGAACCAGCTCGTGCATCAATGGGAGGGCTCCTGCGGTCGCCTGTTCGGCCAGGAGCCGAAAATCAAGCTCAAGCCGGCGAAGGCCATCGTCAGCGGCCAATGGCGGAAGGATGCCGAGCCCACTGCGGTATGGGCCGGTAGCCTGATTTACGACGACTCGAGCACGGAGATCGAGCTCGAGCTGTACGCTGGAGGATCGGGGGTGTTGCGGACCGAGGACGGCTGGTACGCGGTAAGCGCGTTCAAGGAGGCCGGGAGCCAGCTGACGTTCGAGCTCGATACGGCGCGGGAGATCGCGCCTAACGAACGTCGATCGCGAGATCGTCAGGCGAGCCGACGCCCTCCTCTCATCCACAGCCGTGTGGAATCGCGCGGACAACCGGCAGTGCCCGGCATCGGCCACCACCTGGAGCATTTACTGTGCAATGGAGCAGGGCGCCATCGAGGCCACGTGCGGAGCGCACCACCGGCGGCCAGCGATGCAGGTCGTTCGCGGCAATCATCGACGAACGCACCGCGAGCCGCGACTACGCGCATCGATTGATGGATTACAACAACGATTCCACCACGACGCTCGCGGACGTGCACCGGCTCTTCCGCGAGGCGTTGGCGCGCATGAATGGCTCTACCGATCAGCCCATGCCTAACGCCCCACTGTGCCCGTCGGTTTCGTCGCCGGCAATTACGGCGGCCGACATCAGCATCGTCGAGCGCGCGCGCGAGATGCTCGGGTCGCCCGATCAGTGGAACCGGAATGACACGCAGAAGTGTCCGAGCGGGGCGAAAACATTCAGTATCTTCTGCGCGCTCAGAAAGGCGTCCGAGGAAGTCCTCGGAGAGTTCGAATGAAGGCAGCCCGCGTCATGCAGGAAGCGAGGCAGGTCGTCGATTTCATCGCGCCGAAGACGTACGAAGCTCGGCTTGTCGACTACAACAACGATCCGGCAACGAGCTTCGCCGATCTGCAGGCGTTTTTCCGGATCCTGCGCAATCGCCTGACGAGACGGTAGTCATTCCGAGCGAGCGACAGCGAGTCGAGGAATCGAGACTCTACAGGTAGAGGTGGCCCCCCTCGATCGATACGATCGCGATTCCTCGACTCCGCGCCTCCGGCGCTACGCTCGGAATGACTACCGCAGCGCCTCGCCGAGCGCGCCGACGAAACGATCGACACGCTCGGGCTGCGCGTTGTAGCCCATCACGCCGACGCGCCACACCTTCCCCGCCAGCGCGCCAAGCCCGCCGCCCATCTCCACGCCCATGTCGAGCAGACGCGCGCGCACCTTCGCCTCGTCCACGCCGTCGGGCACGTTGATCACGTTGATCGTCGGCGCCCGATGCGCTGGCGGGCGTGAACGAGCTCCAGGCCTAACGCGTCCAGCCCGCGCACGAGCGTCTCGTGCGCCTGCTGGTGGCGCGCCCAGCGCGCCTCGAGGCCCTCCTCGAGAATCAGCGCGCAGCGCTTCGTGGAATCCGTAGATCGGACGAGATCGGCGCCGTGTGATGAAACGCGCGCTTCTTCGTCGCCCCGGTCTCGCCCCAGTACTGAAAGAGCAGCTGAGAGGTCGAAATACCACGTGTGCGGCTTCGTCTTGCGCGCCTTCACCGTCTCCATCGCGCGCGGGCTGATCGTGATCGGCCCGAGCCCCGGCGGCGCACCGAGGCACTTCTGCTGCAGCTGCCGGCGGCGTCGACGCCTAGCGCGTCGATGTCGATCGGCATTCCGCCGAGGCTCGTGACGCAGTCCATCGCCACGAGCGCGCCGTGCTTCCGCGCCACCTCCACCATCGGCGCGATCGGCTGACACGCGCCGGTGGTCGTCTCCGACATGCACGAACGCCACGAGCTTCGCCGGCTTCTCCTCGAGCAGCCGGTCCACCTCGGCCGGATCGACGATCTCACCCGGCGCCACTTCGACGACGCGCACGTCCGCGCCCGCGCGACGCGCCATCTCGGCGAGCCGCTGCCCGAAGTAGCCCGTGATGCAGACGACCGCGTCGTCGCCCGGCTCGAGCAGATTCATCATGATCGTCTCGAGCCCGCCGGACCCGGTGGCCGAGATCGGAAGCGTGTGATGGTTCTCGGTGCGGAAGACGTCGCGCAGCGCGCCCATCGTCTGATCCATGAGCTCGACGAAGTACGGATCGAGATGGCCGACGAGCCGCTTGCTCATCGCGGCGAGCACGCGCGGGTCCGGATTGCTCGGTCCCGGGCCCATGAGCAGACGCTCGGGCGGATCGAGCGGCGGTACGGTCGGCTTGCTCACGTCGGTCACGTACGTCTGTGTCATCCGAGCCCCAGCTTCTGTGCGAGTCCGATGCGCTGGAGCTTGCCCGTCGCGCCGACCGGGATCTCCGTGAGAATGAGAATCTTCTTCGGCACCTTGAAGTCGGCGAGCTTCACCTTCGCGAACTCGCGCAGCTCCTCGTCGCTCGCCGCGATGCCCTGCTTGAGCACGACCGCCGCCGCGACTTCTTCGCCGAGCATGCGTGCGGCATCGCCGAACGTGACGCACTGATGCACGGCGGGATGCTCCATGATGATCTCGTCGACTTCACGCGGCGAGATCTTCTCGCCGCCGCGATTGATGATCTCCTTGAGACGGCCCGTGATCGTGACGTAGCCGTCGGTCGTCCATCATGCCCTGATCGCCGGTGCGGAACCAGTCGCCGTAGAACGCGTCCGCGTTCGCCGTCGGGATTGTTCTCGTAGGCCGTCATCACGTTAGGCCCGCGGATCACGATCTCGCCGGTGACGCCCGGCGGCACGGTCTTGCCGCTCGTGTCGACGACGCTGAATCTCCGGGCCGGCGGACGGCCCGACCGTGCCCGGCTTTCGCGCGCGCGGCGGGAGCGCGTTGCTCGCCATCTGATGCGCCGCCTCCGTCATGCCGTAGGCCTCGATGACCGGAACGCCGAAGAGCGCTTCGATCTGCTGCGATCACCGTGAGCGGCAGCGACGACGACGACGATCGGATGAAGCGCAGCCGATGATTCTTGACGACTCTCCGCGTTGCCCGGCGCACGCAGCAGGATCGCCTGATGCATCGTCGGCACGCCGGTGTACCACGTCGGCTTCACCTCGTCCATCCAGCCGAAGAACTTGAGCGCGTTGAAGCCGGTGGAGCAGTACACCTCGCCGCCGACCGAGAGCGGCGCGAGCAGCGCCGCGATCAGGCCGTGAATGTGGAACAGCGGCATGATCACGAGCCCGCGATCGTTCGCCGTGAGCGCCAGCGAGCCTGCGAATGTTCCGCGCCGACGCGCAGACGTTCCGGTGCGCGAGCGGCACGATCTTCGGACGCGACGTCGTCCCCGACGTGTGCAGCACGAGCGCGATGTCGTCGGGCGTCGCCGGCGCGCCGGCTGCCTGACGGCGCCGCGTCACCGGCGAACGTCAGCGTGAACGTGCCCGCGCCTTGCTCGGGCTGCGGCGACGAGTCGCGCGATCGGCACGCCCAGCTTCGTCGCCACCTCGACCGCCGGCGAATCCTTCCCCTCGGCGACCACGAGCAGCTTCGCGCGCAGGTCGGTGAGGTAGAACTCGAACTCGTCGGCGCGATAGCCGGGGTTGAGCGGCGCGGCGGTCGCGGCCGATCCGATCGAGAGAAACGCGGCCGCCATCTCCGGTCCGTTGTCGAGCACGATGCCGACGCGGTCGCCCGGGCCGATGCCGCGCGACGCGAGCGACTGCGCTGACGTCCGCGACGAGCGTGCGCAGCGCGCGATAGCGTGAGCGGCGTGCCGCCGGGCGCGCCGAGCGCGGTCGCATCATCGGCGCCGCGCTCGAGCAGCGCGGGAATGGTCTTGCGGAAAGTCTGTCATGTGGCGGTGCTGTTGCGATCCGTAGGCTGCCGTTCTGGTCCACGAGCGTCTTCGCGAGCAGGCTCGCGCAGCGCGTACACGGCGTCGATGTGCGGCGTCGGCGTATCCGTCAGGCGTCCGAGCTCGACGACGGCGCCGACGAGCGCGTCGAGCTCGATCGGCTTCGCCCGCCTCGACGTCCTGCAGCATCGACGTCTTGTGCGCGCCCACCTTCTCCGCGCCCGCGATGCGCTTGTCGATGCCGACGCGAAAGCGTGATCGCCGAGCTTGTTCGCGATCGCTTCCGCCTCGCGCATCATCGCGATGCTCAGCTCGCGCGTCAGCGGGAACTGAAGCAGGTCGACGAGCGTCGCGTGCGTCAGCGCGCTGATCGGGTTGAAGCTCAGGTTGCCCCAGATCTTGAGCCAGATCTCGCCGCGGATGTCGCTCGTGACCGGCGCCTTGAAGCCGGCCTTGTTGAGCGCGCCGGAGATCGCCTGCACGCGCGGCGACGTCCGATCCGTCGAGCTCACCGAGCGTGAAGCGTCTTGCCTTCGACGACCTGGACGACGCCGGGTGCAATCGAGCGTCGCCGCCGGATACACGACCGAGCCGATCACGCGATCTGCGTCGATGAGCCGAGCGATCGATCCGTCCGGGTCGGCCGCGGCGACCGGTCGGCCCTCGAACTCCCCGCCATGCTTGTGGAAGTACCACCACGGGATGCCGTTCTGCATCGTGACGATGGTCGTGTCATCAGTGCAGCAGCGCGTGCAGGTCCTCGGCGATCGGCGCCACCTGATGCGCCTTCACCGTGAGCAGCACGGACGTCCTGCGGGCCCGCCTCGCGCATCGTTCGCACGGCGCGCGCGCCCGTCGACACGATCTCGTCGCCGTCCTCGCCGATGACGCGCATGCCATTCTTCGCGAATCGCATCGAGGTTCGCGCCGCGCGCGATGAACGTGACGTCCTCACCCGCCGCCGACAGCCACCCGCCGAGATACCCGCCGATCGCACCTGCGCCAACGACCGCGATCTTCATCGCGTCGTTGAAGCGGGTGACGCAGTCGACACGAACCGCGCACGCATCGGCTTGAGCAGCACGAACGCCATGATCGCCGCCACGATGTTCATGACCGCGATCGATCGATGAACAGCGCCGTTCCAGCCGCCGAAGTTGGCGGCGATCACACTGCTGAGCGGCACGAGGAGCGAGGCCGTCCCCTTCGCGGTGTAGAGCAGCCCCGAATTCGCCGACGCGAACTTTCGCCCGTACGAATCGGCGCACATCGCCGGGAAGAGGCTGTAGATCTCGCCGTAGGCGAAGAACACGAGACACGGTCAGCGAGCACGAACGCCGTCGGATTCGCGCCGAACTTGGCTCAGCAAGAGGAAGCTCGAGCCCCTCGAGCGTGAACGCGATCATCATCGTGTTCTCGCGCCCGATGATGATCGGAGATCCAGCCGAAGAACGGACGACTCACGCCATTGAGCACTCGATTCACGACGAGCGCGAACGGCAAGCGCGAGCACCGTGAAGCCGAACAGCGACACCTGGGCGGTTCGCGATCCCGAAGTCTTTCGCGATCGGCTTGAGCTGCGCCGTCGCGATCAGTCCGCCGGTCGCCGTCAGCACGAACATCACGAACATCACCCAGAACGGCGGCGACTTGCAGCATCTGCGTCGGCGTGTACTCCGGCGTCGGCGTCGAGGCCGCCTTCTCGCGCCGGCGATGCCCTTCACGCGATTCGTCCGGCGCTTTGAGCAACCAGCCGACGAGGAACACGACGAGGCCCTGCGCGATGCCGAACTTGAGGAACGTCGCCTCGTATCCCTGCGACTTGATCATGTTCGCGATCGGGATACACGGTCAGCGCGGAGCCTGCGCCGAATCCCATCGCGGTGATGCCGGCCGCGAGTCCGCGTCGATCGGGGAACCACTTGAGCGCGTTGCCGACGCACGCACCGTACACGCCGCCCGCGCCAATGCCGCCGACGATCGCGCCGAGGTACAGCATGCGGGAGCGAGTCGGCGTAGCGCGTTGATGACCCACGCGGCGGCGACGAGGATCCCGGACCCGACGCCGACGAGCTTGCGGCCCGAACTCGATCGACGAGGTAGCCCTCGAGCGGAACGAGCCACGTCTCGACGACGACGAAGATCGTGAACGCCACCTGGATGGCGGGCAGCCCCCAGTGGTGCTTGTCCTCGATCGGATTGACGAACAGCGTCCAACCGTACTGCAGGTTGGCGATCATCGACATGCAGATGACGCCGAGCGTCAGCTGCCACCAGCGTCCTGGCGCGGCGACGCGCACGCGCTCAGCGGGTACTGCGGCGATTTCACTCATAGGGGCACCAAAGTGCGACGCGGGCGCACGTGTCGCAACACGGGATCGCACACTGGTTTGCGCCGTTCAAGGCGGTGACCAAACATCAGACCACCGACCCGGACCGTGCGGCAGGGGCTGGTGAGCAGCCGACGCGTTGCCCCCCAGGCTGAAGAGGTGTCAGGCGGCCTCGGTCTCAACGGCCGGCGCGGGGTATGACGCCAGGCCTGGGCCCCCGCCTAACGCCGAAAAAGCTCGGCCAGCTCGCCCCTGGGGAACGTGTTGACGGCAACCGCCACCCCGTCCGCGGCGGCGCCGCGAGCGACCACCACGTCCGCGCCACTGCCTCGCCCGGCCCCTTTATTGCGCCCACGTTTAGGCTCCCGTCTCATCCGACTCCTCGCACGAGGCACGTATGCGTTTCGCGCACTACCCGATCGTTCGTCCACGCTCTCGCCGTCCGCGCATCCTACTGGCCGCGCAGTCGTCGCCTGCAGCTCCGGCGAAAAGCGAGCTGCCGACAGTCCGCCAGCGCCAGGCGGCCATCGCCGACACCACGCCCGGCGAAATGCGCCGGCGACAACGCCGGCCTCACACTGCCCGCCGGCATCTGCGCGACGCGTCTTCGCCGACAGCGTCGGCCACGCCCGCCACGTCGTCGTCGCGTCGAACGGCGACGTGTACATGACGCTCGAAGGAACGCAGCCGCGCCGGAGGATCAGACCGGCGCCGGCGCCCAGCCGGCGTCGTTCGTCGCGCTGCGCGACACGACGCGCGATGGCCGGCGGACGTCGTCGAGCACATCGGCAACGGTCGGCAACACCGGCGTCGCGCTCGCGAACGGCTACCTCTACGTCGACGAGGGCAAGCAGCATCGTTCGCTACAAGCGCGGCGACGACGAGCTCGTGCCGAGCGGCGCGCGCGAGGTCATCGTCCAGGGCATTCCGCTCAAGCCCGGGCATCGCGCGCGCAGCATCGCCATCGGCAACGATGGCGCGCTGTACGTCAACGTCGGCTCGGCCACGAACAGCTGTCAGGTGAAGGACCGCACGAACGAGTCGCCGGGCAACGACCCGTGCACGGAGCTCGAACACGCGCGCCGGCATCGTGGAAGTTCGACGCGAACAAGACCGGCCAGAGCTTCACGCCGGGAGCGCGCTTCGCGACGGGCATCCGTAACGGCATTGGGCATGGCCATTCACCCGAGCGACGGCGCGCTGTTCGTCACGCAGCACGGCCGCGATCAGCTGCACGACAACTGGCCGAAGGTCTTCCCGACCACGCAATACTCGGCCGAGAATCCGGGCGAGGAGCTGCTGCAGGTGAATCAGGGCGACGACTTCGGCTGGCCGTACTGCTACTACTCGATGGACGAGAAGAAGCTCGTCGACGGCGCCGGAGTACGGTGGCGACGGGAAGAAGACGGATCGCTGCACGGACGAAGAAGGCGCCGGTCGCGGTGTACCCGGGCCACTGGGCGCCGATGTCGGTGCTGTTCTACACGGGCAACGCGCTGCCGGCGAAGTATCGGGACGGCGTGTTCATCGCGTTCCACGGCTCGTGGAACCGCGCGCCGGAGCCGCAGGCGGGCTATCGCGTGGTGTTCCAGCCGATGTCGAACGGCCAGGCGAGCGGAGACGTACGAGACGTTCGCGGACGGCTTCGCCGGGCTGCCGCGCGGACGAGATCCAGCCGGATCGCGCGATGCACCGGCCGGTCGGACTCGCGCAGGGGCCGGACGGGGCGCTTTACATCACGGACGATGCGGGAGGGCGAGTCTACCGCCTAACGGCGGCCGGCAGGAGCAGCGGCTGGCGAGACTGGCATCGCGGGCGTATCGACCAGTAACAGTCGTGAGTCATCAGCGGTCGGTGATCAGGTTTCAGTCTCGCCTGGCGAACGGCTCGACCGACGACCGCCATCGCATTCGCTGACTGGCATGCCGACTCGCTGATGACTGAGTCGACCGAAGACTCATCGGCTGACTGAGTGACCACGTCACTGACTGGCAGCCCGTCCGCGATGCCAGCCGCTACCGCTGTTCAGTCTCCACGCAGCACCGTGATCGGGATCGACGCTCGCCGCCCGTACTCGCCGGCCGCAAGCAGCCGACGATCGCCGTCACGAGGCAGAGCGCCGCCGCCCCCGCGATCGTCGCGGATCGCCCGGCTGAACGCCCGCCAGCAGCGCTCCCATTGCGCGCGCCGCGAGGTAGGCGACGAACACGCCGATCGGCGACCCCCGCCACCGCCAGCATCAACCCCTCGCGCAGCACTCGGCCGCACGATGCTGCCCGCCTGCTCGCCGAGCGCGCGCCTAACGCCGAGCTCGCGCGAGCGCTGCGAGACGGCGAACGCCAGCAGGCCGTGAATGCCGACGCCCGCGATCACGCAGCGCGATCGCGCGCCAGCACGCCGAGCAGGCGCAGCTGCGTCACGCGCGACGACGTCTCGCTCGCGACGATGCTCCGTCAGCGTCCGCACGTCCGAGATCGGCTGCTCCGGGTCCACGCCCGCGATGACTGCGCCGGATCGCCGGCAGGAGCGTCGCGGTCGGGACGGTCGACCGAATGACGAGATCCTTCGGCGCGTAGAACACCGAGCATCGCTGTCCGGCAGCTGTCGCGCCGGCAGGTAGACCTGCGGCTCGCTCGGGCGCTCGAGCCCGCGGACGCGAACGTCGCCCACCACGCCGACGACCGTGCGCGGCGCGAACACGAATCTGAACTGCTTGCCGATCGCGCTCTCGTTAGGCCACATGCGCTTCGCGAACGACTCGCTCACCACGGCCACCGGCAGCGCTCGCTCGGCGTGTCGGACTCGGCGACATCCCGACCCTCGCGGAGCGGAAGCGCCGAGCGTGGCGAAGTACTGCGGCGTCACGAAGCGCAGGCTCGCGCTGTTGGCGTCGCTCCGGATCGACCGGCGTCACCGACGATCGTCGCCGGCCAGATGCCGCCCCTCATGACCATCGGGAGCCCGGACATGTACGCGGCGCGCTGGACGCCGGGCAGCGCGCGCACCCGCTCGCAGCACGCGATCGTAGAACTGCCCGCGACTGCGCGATCGTCGCATACTTCGACAACGGCAGCGCCGTCCGCAGCGTCAACACGTTCTCGGCGCGAAAGCCCGGGTCGGTCGCCTGAATGCGCAGCGACCGCGCGAATGAGCAGGCCCGATGACACGAGCAGCACGACCGACGCCGCGACCTCGATCGATGACGAGGACCGCGCGCAGCGCGCTGCGTGCGTCGCGCCACCGGCGCGCGCCCCAGCGAAGCGCGTCGAGCGCCTTGCTGCGTCCCGCGCCGATCGCTGGCCCGACGCCGAACGCGAGTCCGGTGATGATCGCGACGGCCGCCGCGACGACCAACACGCGCAGGTCGAGCGACGGCTGATCGGCGCGTCGGAAGCGAGTCGGGCACCAGGCGCGCGAGCAGCGGGCACGCCGCCGCCGCGATCGCCACGCCGACGACGCCGCCGACGACAGCGCCAGCCCGATGCTCTCGGTGACGAGCTGCCGGATGAGTCGCTCGCGTCCGGCGCCTAACGCCGCACGAACGGCGAGCTCACGCGTTCGATGCGCGGCGCGCGTGAGCAGCAGGCTCGCGAGATTCGCGCAGGCGAGAAACAGGATGCACACGCGTCGCGCCGCAGAGCGCGAGCACGAGCAGGCGCGACCGCTCCGACATGTCGCCGCGCATGTCGACGCACCGTGCCTCTGGTCTTCTCGTTCTCCTTCGGGAACTGTCGCTCGAGCTGCGCGGCGATGCCCGCGATCTCCTGGTTCGCGCGAGCGATTGTGACGCCATTCCGGAGCCGACCCACGACATCGAGGTAGTTGTCGCTCCGATTGGCGAAGATCGCGTTCGCGCAGGAGCAGCGGCATCCACGCCTGCGTGTCGCGATCCGGATAGCGGAACGACGCCGGCATCACGCCGATGATGGTGTACGGCGAGCCGTCGAGCCTCACCGCCTTGCCGATGATCTGCGGATCGCTGCCGAACTGCGTCTGCCAGAGAGCGTAGCTGAGGACGAGCACCGGTGCATTGGTCGAATCAGCCGGCGCGAACGCGCGCCCCGCGAAGCGGAGGACGCCGAGCACCTGAAAGAAGTCGGGTGTGGCGCGTGTGAGCTCGAGGCGTCGCGGCTCGCCGGCGCCGACGAGATTCATCGCGTCATCGGTGAACGCCGCCATGCCGCTCATCGACGTCGCCATCGCCTTCCAGTCGCGGTAGTTCGCAGGCGACAGCTCCATGCGGCTGTAGCCGGGCGTCTGCTCCCACAGGCTCACGAGGCGATCGGGCTCGGGGAACGCCAGCGGTCGCAGCAGCACGTAAGTCGGCGAGCGAGAACGCCGCCGTGTTCGCGCCGACGCCGAGCGCGACGACGAGCACCGCGGTCAGGCGAAGCCGGGCGTGCGACGGAGCGATCGCGCCGGCGTAGCGGAGGTCCTGCCGCAGGATCTCCCAGTGCACGGCGAGTGCGTTAGGCACGACGTCGCCGATGGCGATCGCTACACCGCGAAGCGGTGCGAGCGGACCAGACGTGCTCCCGCATCCGGTCCGCGAACGCCGCGGTGAGGTCGTGCCGGTATTCCGTCCGGAAGCTCGACGGGATAGAGATACAGAAGCGCGCGATAGAAGCGCGCGAGGGCGGGCGTCATGTCGTCTCCGGCGTGAGGCCGCGCGCGCGGGCGAGACGGACGAGCTGGGAGAGCCGCGCCATCTCCGCTTTCGCGACGGCGGTGCCGAACGGCGTGATGCGGTAGTAGCGACGACGCTCGTCGTCGAGGCGGGCTGCGGGTCGCTTCGGTCATTTCGGCGATGAGCCCCTGCTCGACCATGCGCGCGACGGACCGGTAGAGCGTCCCGGCGCTCAGGCGAAGCTCGCCGTCGGTGCGCGCCTCGACGTCCTGGATGATGGCGTAGCCGTGGCGCTCCTGGTCGACCAGGGCCAGGAGGATGTGGAACGTTGCCGGCGGCAGCGGCAGAAGGGCGTCGATTTCAGCGCGGTCGAATTGCATGATGCTATTATAGCCACTGTGGCTATACGCGCAATGGCTATAAGGGCGCGTGCTGCGTGCTCTGGCGGAGAGCCCAGACGGCGTTTACAACGAACGGTCGAGTGTCGCTGTCGAATCTTCACGCTCTCACTCCGCCGAACTCAGACACCCAGCGCGATGCTCTCCTCTGCACTCCGCTGCCGTGCAGCCCGGTCCTCGCTCGTCCTCGTGTTCACGGCGATGGTCACCACCAGCGCCACGGCCCAGACACGGTCGGCGGACGAACCGCCCATGCCGACCACCGGGCTCGACTTCACGGGCGTCGATCAGTTCTGGCACGTCGTCGACATCCTCGCGAAGGACACCGAACCGACGGAGCAGCAGTGGCAGGCGCTCCTCTCCACGCCGGGCTACCGGCTCGCGCAGATCGCGCTGGGCACCGTCGTGCAGGAGGATCTCGAGGTCGCGTTCAGGCCGTCGCGACGCGCCGCGTTCGACAGTCTCACGGCACTCGCCGAACGATCGCGCGTCCCGGCTCAGGCATCTCGCGCGTGCTCCGTCACTGCGCAAACAGCTCGATGCATTCCGCGATTCTCTCAGTCGCTCGGCGCCCATCACCGAGGCGATCCGCACGGCGCAGCGATTTCTGCCGCCGGGTGCGACCAGTGAAGGCCAGCCACCGCTGGTCGCGTTCGCCGTGTTTCGCGACGACGGCTACTCGTTAGGCCCCGGCGTCATCGTCGATCTCATTCACGCGTACGAGTCGAACCTCGTCCTGTTCCTCGCGCACGAGTTTCACCACGCCTATCTGATTCGCGCGCAGGAGAAGACGATGCCCGACCGCACGGGGCAGCCGGACACGCCTGACGAGTTCCCGTTGCGCAGCGCGATTCAGGGGATGCGGAACGAGGGGCTGGCTGATCTCATCGACAAGCCGTACCCGCTGACGTCGACGAATCCGGTGCGCGCCGCGTACGTGACGCGGTACAACGACGAGTACGCGAAGACGCCGGCGACTCTCCGTCAGATCGACTCGCTGCTCGCCGTGATCGCCTCGGACTCGACACAGATGTCACCCGCCGGTCAACGCGTGCGCACACTCCTGTGGTCGAACGGCCACGCGAGCGGCGCGTACATCGCGCGCACGATCTACGAGCGCTTCGGTGTCGACTCGCTATTCCCGGCGATCACGAGCCCGGTCGCGATGCTCCGCACGTACTCGGCGGTGGAGAAGGCGCGCGGGCATCCGGCGCCATTCTCGCCGCCAGCGTGGCGGGTGCTCGACGCATTCGAGCGAAAGTACTGGCGTCGGTAGTCATTCCGAGCGGAGCGCCGAGAGGCGCGAGTCGAGGAATCGCGATTGTACCGACAGAGGGGCCCCTCTACCGCACATGATCGCGATTCCTCGACTGCGCGCCTGACGGCGCTCCGCTCGGAATGACTAGGCCCTCAATGCATCCGCCGGGTCGATCGTAGCGATGCGGCGCGCGGGGATGAATGTCGACAGCAGACCGATCACCGCCAGGATCGCTACCACGACCGCGTACGTCGCCGCGTCGAACGAACCCACGCCGTAGAGCAGTGACGCGATCAGGCGTGAGGCGCCGACCGCCACGACCACCCCGATCGCCACACCACCTGCCACGAGCGCCGCGCCGTGTCGCACGATCGATCCGAGCAGATCACGTCCGTCGGCGCCGAGGACGAGTCGAACGCCGAACTCGCGCGTGCGCTGGGTGACGATGTACGCGATCACGCCGTAGACGCCCAGTCCCGCGAGCAGCGCCGCTCCAGCCGCGAAGCCGATCAGCAGCGCCGCAACGAACCGCGTGCTCGATGTCACCGCGCTCACGATGTCGCTGAGCGGGCGGGTTTCGGTCACCGTCATCGGAGCGCCGCTCTCGCGGATCGCGCGCGTGATCGCGGAGATCGCGATGCCGGCCGGCAGACTCGTGCGAACCAGCAGCCGGCTGCTGTACCTGGCCGCCTGCGGATCTTCGCCCGCGAGGACGTAGATCGCCGGCGACGCGGCCGCTTCCACCGATTTGAAGCGGACGTCGTGCGCAACGCCAATGACTTCCATGGGCCGAGCACGCCCGTCGTCGAACGCGACGTGCTTCCCTACCGCGGGCAGCGATCCGAAGAGGCGCCGTGCCGCCGTTTCGCTCAGGACCACGCGCGGCTGGTCGATCGTCGAATCCTGGGCCGCGAACGCGCGTCCGGCGCCGATCGGAACACGCATCGTCTGGAAATAGTCTGGCGATACCGTGTGAAGCTCGAGGTCCATGGGGCGTGCGCTGGCATCGGCACGCTCCGCCGTTCGTACGCCGACCGTCACCATGCAGGCGAGGTCGAACGGAACGCACGTCGTCGTCGTGACGCTCTGCAGCCCGCGCGTTTGCGTCAGGCGATCGAACAGCTCCGCTCGACGCACTCGCGCCGCCGCGGACGTATCCATCGACGTCAGGCGGAGTGTCACGACGCCGTCAGCCTGGAAACCGAGATCGGTGCCGAGCAGCGCGCGAAGGCTTCGCGTCATGAGTCCGGCCGTGACGAGCAGGATGGTCGCGAGCGCCACCTGCGAGACGACCAGCAGCTGGCGCCCGCGCACCGGCGCCGAAGCGCGTGTGTCTCCCGACGCGGTGAGCAGCTTGGCTGGATCGACACGCGATGCCGCCAGCGCAGGTCCGATCCCGAAGAACAGCGTCGCGAGTCCGGCGATGATCGATGAGAATGCCAGCACGCGCAGGTTCGGCACGAGCGACGCTCCCTCCAGCAGGTCGGTTCCGCGCAACAACACCCAGCTCTGCGGCAGCGCCGGCCGCATGGTCGCGAGGCCATCCGCGAACAGGAACCCGAGCAGGATGCCGAGCGGCAGGCCTAACGCGCCGAGCAGCGAGCTCTCGGTGAGGACCTGCCAGGCGACTCGGCGTTGCGAGGCGCCGATGGCAATGCGCAGACCGATCTCGCCCTGTCGTGCGTGTCCGCGCGCCAGAAGGATCGACGCGACGTTCGCGCAGACGGTCAGCAGCAGGCTCAGGACCGCGACCCCCATCAGCTGGAGGATCGGTATGACGAGCGGATGGCGCCGCGCCTGCGCCAGTGACGTGACACCAATGGCGCGCTCCGCGTTAGGTGGCGCGAGCGGGTCGACCACCTGGTTCACGAGGGAACGTGCCGCGTCGAGCTGCTTCTGCAGAGAGGCGATCGTCAGGCCGGCCGCCATGCGCGCGATGACGGTGCCGGACTGCATGGCGAAACGGTCCGTCCAGCGCGGTGAGGGATCGATGCGCGCCATCATGCGAATCGGCAGCCAGACATCGGCGCCGACGACGAATCCCGTGAACGCTTTCGGCATGATGCCGAGCACCGTGACGGGCACCGCATTGACGATCATGGTGCCGCCGACGATGGACGGATCACCGCCGTAGTTCGTGCGCCACAGCCGTTCGGAGATCAGCGCGAGTGTCGCGGGCGCGTCGGACGCGTTCTCGTCGTCGCCGAACAGGCGTCCCGCCTGCGGGCGTATCCCGAGCGTCGTGAGGAGGGACGGCGTGATCGCCTCGATGCGGATCGGTCGGTCGTCGTCACCGGTGCGGACCGTTCCATCGACCCACGACGCGAAACCGGCCGACTCGAATCCCTGGACCGTGCGGTCGAGGACCTCGTATCGCGCGTAGCTCCACGCGATGGTGTCCTGTCGCGCGCCCGCTCCGACCGTCACGGTCTGGTATGGCACCACGAGACGCTCGGCTCGCGGGTACGGGAGGGGTCGGAAGAGCATGACGTCGGCGAGCGTGAACACGGCCGTGGCGATGCCGATGCCGAAGGCGATGGACAGCGTCATGACGGCGGTCGCGAGCGGCGTCCGTCGGAGCGCGCGGATGCCGTAGCGACCGTCCTGCACGAGCCCATGCATCCACCGCCTGACGGACTGCCCGCTACTGGGTGTCATTCCGAGCGAGCCCCTCGACTGCGCGCGGGGCAGGCTCCGCGAGTCGAGGAATCGTGATCGTCCCGACAGAAAGGTCTGACTGAGATCATTCGGTGCTCGCGCCACGGGAGAGGAGACCCGCCAGACAGTGGACGAATCGTGCCCGCGACGGCGCGCGCGAAGTCGAACGCCCGCAACGAGTTCGCGGATACGTCAGGCGGCGGGCAGTCGCGAAAGCGGGACGCGGCGTTCACATGCGAACACCGGTATGTGAACATGCCTGTGAACGCGCATGCGGGCAAACATGACGCGTGGCACGGCGATCAGGGCGCGCGGACCGTCACGGCTGTCGTCACTGTCACTCGCGACGAGCCACGCAAGGCGTTGGGTGATCGGCTCATGTCGTTCGTTCTGGTCGCAGCTCCAGGCGTAGCAATGTCATAGAAGACGTCACCGCGACGTGGCCGGTACGCGACCCGTTTTGCGTTTACTCGGCGGAAGTCTGTTCTCCGCCGCGACCCTGCGGCCGCGTCTTCATGTCTTCAAGTAGCTGCACCGATGACTGCTGCAAATACACACTCGACGACATCGCCCACCCCGTCGCCGCGTACTCGGCATTGGCCGGATCTCGCAGACCCAATGGGTCCTCATCGCCATGATCGTCGGCGTCGCCGTCGGCTACTTCTTCCCTGACGGCCCTAACGCGAAGGGGTTTCACGCGACGGACCTCCAGGTGTTGTCGACCGTGTTCCTGCGGATGATCAAGTCCGTCGTCGCCCCGCTGTTGTTCGCCACGCTCGTCGTCGGCATCGCCGGCCATGGCGACGACATGAAGCGCATCGGCAAGCTGGCGTTCCGATCGATCTTCTACTTCGAGGTCGTCACCACCCTCGCGCTCGTGGTCGGTCTCCTGGCCGTGAACGTCGTGAAGCCGGGCCGAGGCGTGAACCTCAGCGCCGCGAGCGCGACGACGGGCACCGAGCTCGCGCAGACGAAGATGACGATCGCAGGCATGCTCGAGCACGCGGTTCCGCAGAGCTTCATCGAAGCGGCGGCGAAGAACGAGGCGCTCCAGATCGTGTTCTTCGCGGTTCTCTTCGCGGTGGCGCTGTCGCAGGTACAGGGTCCCGCGAAGGCCCTGATGCTGTCGTTCTGCGAGAGCCTCACCGAGGTGATGTTCAAGTACGTCGGCATCGTCATGAAGTTCGCGCCGTTAGGCATCGCCGGCGCGATCGCGGCGACGGTCGGCAAGAGCGGACTCGGCATCCTCCAGAACCTCGGGGCGCTCTTGCTCACGCTGTACGGCACGCTCATCGTGTTCGCCCTCGTGGTGCTGCTGCCGATCGCGATCCTGTTCAAGGTTCCGGTTCGGCGCTTCCTGCAGGCGGCGAAGGAACCGTGGCTCCTCGCGTTCACGACGGCGTCGTCCGAGTCGGCGCTCCCGCTCGCGCTCCGGAACATGGAACGACTCGGCGTGCCACGGCGCATCGTCTCGTTCGTGCTGCCGACGGGCTACTCGTTCAACATGGACGGTAGCACGCTGTACCTGGCGATGGCGTCGGTGTTCGTCGCGCAGGCGGCGGGTATCGATCTTCCGGTGTCGCAGCAGATCCTGATGATGCTCACGCTCATGGCGACGAGCAAAGGCATGGCGGCCGTACCGCGCTCGTCGCTCGTGGTGCTGTCCGGAACGCTGACGCAGTTCGGGCTCCCGCTCCAGGGCGTGGCGCTCATCCTCGGTGTCGATGCGTTCATGGACATGGCGCGCACGTCGCTCAACGTGCTCGGGAACTGTCTCGCGGCGGTGCTGATGGCGCGGTGGGATGGCTCGTTCGTCCTCTCGCCCGAACCCGACTCCGGAACGACGCCGCCGAGCGCGCCGCGGCGTGTTCCGGTGCCGCCGCGCGTGGCAGAGGCACCGTTAGGCAACGTGATGGCTCGAGCAGACGAACGCATCGACGCTCAACGCGTACTGGCCGTTGACGCGTCCACCGCAATTGCGTCAGCGCGAGAGCTCTTGATAGAACGTGACGTTGTCGTAGCGCTCGCCCGCGACGCCGACCGAATATCCAGGGACCACGCCGATTTCCCGGTACCCGAGTCCCTTGTAGAAGTCCTCGGTCGTACCGCCGCGGCGGGTGCTGAGCAGGATGAGCGAACGGCCGCGCTCACGCGCCGCGTCGTGCAGCGCGGTCATCAACCGCCGGCCCACGCCCTGTCCGCGCAGCGCGCCGGCGACGAACAGTTTCTGCACTTCGGCGCGGTGGTGCGCGTTAGGCCAGATGGGAATCGCCAGCTGGCCCGACCCGACGACACGATCGTCCTCGAAGGCGGCGACCAGCAATCGCGTGCCGGCTTGCAGATCACGGCGGACGGCGAGCCAGTAATCGCGAGCGGCGTCCTGCGCGAGCGGTGGGAGGAATCCGAGCGACGAGCCACCGGCGATTGTTGCCCTGAGAAGATCGACGAGCGCCGGAAGGTGAGCGTCGAGCTCGAGGGGAGAGACGAGCCTGATGTCGACGGACATGAGCTGGTGCGTGGTGCCTAACGTTATCGAAGCGTGCACGGGATGACGACGACAATGTAAGTGATTCCCGTTGCAACCGGCACCCCGAAAGCGCGCAGGCATTGCATCGTATTGCATGGTGCCTAACGCGATAATCCATCGCGCCGGTGGACCACACGAGGGAATGTGTCCGGACAGTCTGCTGAGCGGACGTCCCGGTGCTACTCGACAGGCGCATTCGTTTTGGCGATACTGACACGGCTCACGCCGCTCACGCGCGTACCGCGTTCTACGAGACCACCCATGGCCAAGGCCCTGCTGGACACCGCGCTCGAGCGGGACCCGCTCGAGTTCATGAAGACGCACTCCGTTTCGGGACGACAGCCGCGGACCATATCGCCTGCTGGTTCCTGCCCTGGGCGTCGAACCATCTCACGATGATTCAGCGCCCGCCCAAGATCCCGACCCGCCTGGGCGGCGCGCCGAGCAGCGCGGTCGACCCCGACCTGTTCTTCACCGCCGCTATCAGTGGCTGCTCAGTCATGGTCGCCGGTGACGCGAAATCGCCGATCGTGACGCACGGAGGCACGAGGACTGCACGGTCGAAGACGTCGGATGAAAACGCATTGCCGCAGGGATGCGTCTTCGGCGTTCGCGATGGCGCGGGCAGCCGGTCATTCTATCTCCAGAAGACGGTGACGTTCGCGTTCACGCGACTTCGGAAGAAGAAGGGGTTCCTCAGCTCGTCGTACGTACCCGCGAACGCCTCTCTGCCGCCGTCGCAGGTGAAGGCAATTCTCGAGAGCTATCTATAGAGACGTTCGGACATGTCACGTGCATTTCTCAGAGACGACGCCGAAGGCGAGATGCCGCGTCGTCACTACGACCTCCCGGATCGCGATGACCCGGGCTACGACGCGGCGGCAGCGCGCGCGCTTCTGGAGGCAGCGCGCGTCAACGAGACGCAGCTGGCCGAGCGCGCGACGGGCTACTACTGGGGTGAACCACAGCTTCGCCCGTTCGTAGAGCGCATGCTCGCCGAGGCCGAGCGTGCAGGTGACGAGCGACTGGAGCAGGTCGCTCGTCGATTCCTGCGCTGAGCGTCCGGGCGAAGCATTTCGAATGGAGTATCCCCGCCCTCATTGTGCTCTCGCGGGTTTCGGTACCCGCTGCGCTGGGTCGTAGAAGAACGTTTCCTCTGTGATGCGCTCGCCTTCCCACCGCTGGTAGGCGAGCTCCTCCATTTCGGTGACGGTACCGTCCAACCAGTCGAAGCGGAAGCGCCAGCGGATGACGACGCGGTCACCGTTGACGAACACTGGCCTGACGCACGCCGAGTGCATCGATCGCGCTCGGGCGAGCACGCGCCGTTCATTCGCGAGGTGCGCGTCGCGCCCAACGCGCGGCGGTGCCTGATTCTCCTGCATGGTCGAGTCGGTCGTGTAGAACTCCTCGATCGCGACGTCGTGTGCGTTCGACTCGACGCGCGCGATGTAGCGATCGAGGGTGTCCTTCGATGGCATGCGTCATCTCCTCATCTGCCGTCTGCCGAAGCGTGGACGTACACCCATGCGTGTCTGCCTGACGCGAGTGTGGCGTCGACCCGTCGGTAGGAGAACTCCGCTTCGTACCCGTCGACGCTCGCGAGCTCGGCCTCGGCGATCTCGAACGCCATCCCGGGCACGCGGCTTTCGTCGTTCCCGTTGAACGTCACGTTCGCGTGATGAGTCGTCCCGAGTGTGGCGACCAGTTGTGGATCGTCGATCTTCACCTGCGATCGCTCGAAGCGGAGAAGCGCATCGTGCTGCCCATTGAGGCGTCTGCCGAACGTGGACAGCTGCACGCTCTCTTGTTGAAGCGAGCCGTATGAAAAGAGCAGTGGCATCACGCGTGAAGTCTGAGAGGTGGCAGGTGGACGGCGCTGCACGCTGGGCACATCTGCCGACGGCTGCATGCTGCGGCCGCTAGCAAGCAGCTACCAGCCATCAGCTAAACACCCAGCGTCACCCATCAACCAGCACGATCACCCAGCGGCGACCAGCCGCGGCCTAACGCTGGAGACGCATGCGTTTTTTCAGGGACTCACGGAGTTCCTGACTGCACCCGCGTAAAGCGCAGGTGCCGCACGCGCCCCGCCTCGACCACGAACCCGGTGATGCGCCCCTTCGCGTCACGCCGCACGTCGATCACGTCACCGCCGCGCGTGAACCCGTCCTTGTAGGAGGGCTCGAGAACCCCGAGGCGCCGGTTGTTCGCGTACACGACGAGCTGCCCTTTCTCGACCTTCCAGGTGTGCGTCGCCTCCACCTCGTCGCTCCGGTAGTCGCCCGCGTACTGGGCGAGCTGCGCGGGCGTGAGTGCGACGGTATCGGCGCGTGTGTACGTCACCGCCTCCGTCGTCGTGCGGACGATCATGCGCGACGGGGCGGGCTCGTCGCCCTCGAAGCTGACCTCCGTTCCGGACGCGGCGCGGAAGCGACCACCGCCGAGGGGCACCAACCGCGTGCGCGCGCCACCTAACGAGAAGAGCGTGTCGCCGACCAGTCGTGTGCGGCGAACCTCGCCGCGCTCGACGTTCCGCCACACGCCCGTGAGCCCGCGGAGGCTCGCCACGGGCACATCGACGCGCGGCGCGCTGTCCAGGGCCACGATCCGCATCGTGGCGCTGTCGGGCTGCATCCGGTCGCCGAGGTAGATCCCTGCCACCTTGCGCGCGAGTGAGTCCGGACCGGAGGTCGTGAGGTTGCAGAACGTGGCGACGGCGAAGCGCTGCTCGGGGAAGCGGAGGAAGTGCCCACGATAGCCTGCCCAGCTCCCACCGTGCGAGACGACGCGCAGCCCGCGGAGCGTTCCGACGTTGAGCCCGATCGCGTATGCCTGGTTCGGTCCCGACGTCGCCGGCGAGCCGTCGTTCAACTTCGTCGGCGTCGTCATCGTCTCGATGATGTCGCGACTGCCGACGGTGGCCGCGTCGTAGTTGGCGAGCCAGCGGCCGAAGTCCTCGACCGTCGTGTGCACCGCGCCCGCTCCCATGATCGCGCCGTCGTACGTCGAGCGTTCGACTCGGAAGCCGCCGCCCGGTAGCGGCGCGTATCCCTCGGCGCCGTTGGGGATGATCGTCGCGACGTCGGCGAGGTAGCGCGTGTCGTGCATGCCTAACGGCGCGAAGAGGCGCTCCTCGGCGAACTGCGCGAGCGTCTTGCCCGTGAGGCGGTAGACGATCTGCGCGGCGAGGATCCACCCCGAGTTCGTGTAGAGGTAGCGCGCGCCGGGCTCGTAGTTCGGCTCGGCCGAGTGCGTGATGGCGCGCAGCGCGTCGATGGTATCTCCTTCGAACGTGCGCCCCGTCTGCCCCATCATGATGTAGAGGTCGCGCAGCCCGCTCGTCTGACTGAGCGCGCGGCGGAGCGTGATTTTATCCGCATACGCCGGCATCTCCGGGATGTATTTCCGGATCGGATCGTCCAGCGAGAGCTTGCCTTCCTTCTGGAGCATGAGGATGGACATCGCGGTGAACTGCTTCGAGATCGATCCGACGTCGAGCACCGACCGCGGCGAGAGTGCCACGCCGTGCTCGAGGCTCTCCATCCCGTAGCCGCGCGCGTACAGGATCTTGCCGTCCTGGTAGACGCCGAGCGCGCAGCCCGGCGAGTCGGTGCGATCGAAGCGCTGGAAGACGCTGTCGGCGCGTAGCGCGCGGGCGTCGCGCGTGCCGACAATGTGCTGCGCGCGGGCGTCGCTGGACGCGGCGACGAGCGAGGCGGCGAGAGTGGCGACGAGCAGTGCAGGGCGGCGGCGCATGATGACGGCTCAGAGCGTAGGAGTGGGGCGAAAGGGCAGCGCCCAAGAATGTCCATCGGGTGCCGGAGGCGCCAGCGTCGTGGCCTCCCGGAATCGGGTCGACGATGAACGACCGACCGGTTCGCCAGGGCTCGCCCGATCCCCGATCCCACGTGCGGCGCTGGCCGCCTAACGTGCCGGTTCAGCCGCGGCCGAGTGAACGAGCGCGCGGGTATCAGCCGGTGCGGTCGCTCGCGATCAGTCCGGCAGCAGTTGCTCGTTGCACTGATTCAGAGTACTTTCTGATACAAAGTTAGGGTGGCTGTGGTCATGGATCCAATGGTGCGGGAGGGGTTTGTAATGAAGAAGTGGCTGAGGCGCACCGGACGCTGGCGATACCGGGCTTCGTTGTGAGCGATTTCGTGGGTCGCGGTTCCATCGTGCGGAGGATCTGGGGAGACGGCGACATGGTGCTCCTCGTCTTCGCCGGCTCTGCCGCCGAGTTCGCGCTCAACCGCGCGGTCGACTGGCTGTTCTTCACCGGGAAGTTGCCGAGCGATCCCATCGGCCGGCTCTTTGTCACAGCGGGCTACGCTCAGCATATCGTCTTCGCCGATGAACTGACCGCCGCGCGCACGCTCGACCGGATCCGGGCGGCTCATGAGGGAGTGGAGCGCCAGCGCGGCCAACGTATCCCCGACTGGGCGCACCGCGATGTGCTCTACATGCTCATCGATTACTCCGAGCGGGCGCATGCGCTGCTTGCGCGTCCTCTGAGCGCAGACGAGCAGAGTGAGCTCTACGATGTGTTTTACCGGGTGGGCACTGGCCTGCGGATTCCCGACTTACCGCGGTCGTACACGGAGTGGAGAGCCGATCGCGAGCGCCACCTGCGTCGAGATCTGCTATGTAGCGATGGCACAGAGGCGTTGTATGCGCAGTACCGCAAGCACCTCGGGGCCTGGCGGTATCATCTGATGTTGCGGACTCAGGCGATTCTCGCTCCCGAGCACGTGCGTGGACTGCTGCGGCTCGAGTCTGCCGAGTGGCTGCGGCCACTCGCGCGACTCTATCCGATGTTCATCCGCGCCGGTTTGCGCTCGATCCTTCAGCGGCTCCTCATACCAGCTCAGTATCTCCCCGCGGTGCGGGGCCTCGATAACCTCGCATCGCGCCCGCGAAGCCGCGCGCCGGGCATTCTACACACGCCGTCCTCTCCGCCCGCTTGATCCGCCGCGGTCGCACATCGAGCGCTCACGCGGGATGAAGGAAGAGCAGGCAGGCAGCTGCACGCTGGGAACATCCGCCGACGGCTGCATGCTGCGGCCGCACGCTGCGCGCTGCTGCCAATACCGCCCGGTCGCCCACCTCATTGCCATCGGGATCGTCGATCTGGAGCGCGTCGTATCTCCACCAGTGTCCCGAGAAGCGAATCGACGCGGGTGCCTAACGCCCATCTCCGCGCCAGGCACGCCGCCGCTTCGATGAAGCCGATCGCCGCCACGCCGACCAGCATGGAACACCCTGTCCTCCTTCCCTGCCGCCCGATCACCCCTCATCATTGGCGGAGGGCTTGGGGACTGGATTCACATTCTTATTCGTAAGGACGGTCACGTGAGTGCGCGTCGATGGTTGACGGCAGTGCTGCTCGTCGGGGCGCCGACGGCGCTCGCCGCGCAGGCCAAACCCGATTGGGCGGCGTTCGACAAGTACGTCGCAAAGGCCGCCGCTGACTGGCGCATCCCCGCGCTCGCCATCGCGGTCGTCAAAGACGATTCGGTCGTCTTCGCCAAGGGCTACGGCGTATTGCAGAAGGGAAGTTCGCAGCCCGCGAACGAGCACACGCGCTTTGCGATCGGATCGACGACCAAGGCGATGACGTCCGCGTCGATCGCCATGCTCGTCGACGAGGGCAAGCTCAACCTCGACGACCCCGTCACGAAGTACATCCCCGAGCTCCAGCTGTCCGATCCGTGGGTCACGCGCCAGCTCACGATCCGCGATCTGCTCACGCATCGCAGCGGCCTGCCGGGCACCGATCTGTTCTGGGCGTCGAACTGGAAGTACAGCCAGGCCAATGTCATCCGGGGGCTTCGCTACATCCAGCCGACGGCGTCGTTCCGCTCGCAGTGGCAGTACCACAACGTCCTGTACGCGCTCAACGGCCTCATCATCGAGCGCGTCTCCGGCATGCCGTGGGAGCAGTTCGTCAAGAAGCGCATCTTCGAGCCGTTAGGCATGAACGAGACCCTGGCACTGGTCTCGATGATCGCCGGGCAGCCTAACGTGGCTGTGCCGCACGCGCTCGTCAACGACTCCGTGACGGTCGTCCCGGTCCGCTCCACTGACCCGGTCGCGTCGGCCGGAAGCGTCTGGTCGAGCGTATCCGACATGGCCAAGTGGATGCGATTCGTGATCGACAGCGGGCGCGTCGGCAACAAGCGCCTGATTCAACAGAAGACGTTCGCCGAGTTGGTGACGCCGCAGATCCAGGCACCGATGGAAGAGTACCCGGCGCTGCAGCTCGCGAAGCCCGACTACTTCAGCTACGGGCTGGGGTGGTTCATCCAGGACTATCGCGGCCAGCAGGTCTGGATGCACACCGGGAGCATCAACGGACTGTGCGCGATCATCGGTATCGAGCCTAACAAGCGACTCGGCGTCTACGTGCTCGAGAACCTCGACCACGCGGAGATCCGCCACGGGTTGATGTACAGCGCGTTCGACCTGTTCGAGAATGGTCCGCGCCGCGACTGGAGCGCCGACCTCAAGCCGATCTTTGCGCGCCCGCCGCGGGCGACCGTGGCGCAGGCCGCAGGTGCGACGTCGGGTCCGTCGCTCCCACTCGAGCGTTACGCCGGGACGTACGTCGACTCGGCCTATGGCAACGTGAACGTCACAGTCCAGAACGGCGCCCTGCAGGCGGCGGTCGTCACCGATCCCGCCGTGCCGCTCGAGCCGGTGAGCTTCGAGGCGTTCCGCACGAAGCCGAGCGAGCGGCGCCCGCCCGACGGTGCTGACGTTCGTTCCCGACGGAAGCGGCGGCGTGAGCGGGGTGCGCGTGGCCAACATCCTGTTCGCGCGCGCGCGCGGGCAGCGATGAGCGTGTTCGTCCTGCACGGTGGCGCACCATCGGCAGCGAGGTCCGCGGGTCGGAGTTAGAGGTCTGAATAACTCGATCGTCTACGACTGGGGCACGACGCCGCGGGGCTTCGGCGCGTGCTCCTGCTCGCACGACAGGGCACGACGGCGAGGCCGATCACGAACGCGGAGTCGGTGGGCGAACGGTGCCTAACGCCCGCTGGTCCGACGGCGGTGAGCGGCTCAGCCGCGCTGCTGTTGAGGTGCCTGCGGAAGCGAGTCGACCAGCTCGATCATGCGCCGCCGCTGCTCGGCGTTGGGAAGACGTCCGAGCGCCGCGCCCAGGTTGTCGACCATGTTCCGCGCCTGGCTCGTGGCTGGAGTGGTCGCTGTGACGTCCGGGTGGCTGACCACGAACTTGAGGAAAAACTGCGCCCACGTCCGCGCGTCGAACTCGGTAGCCCACGCCGGTACCTCGCGTCCTTCGACCCGACGCCAGAGGCGTGTGCGGCCGAACGGCGCGTAGGCGAGCACTCCGATTTTCCGCTCGCGCGCCAGCGGGAGGATGGTCGTCTCGACCTCTCGGTTATCGATGGCGTAGTCGACCCCAATGAAGTCGAGTGGCTCGTTTCGCATGATGCTCACGAGCTCCGGGTACTGCCGCTCGTCGGTACTCGTGACGCCAATGTAGCGGACGCGCTTGTCCTGCTTCAACTGCTCGAGCACGGCGAGCTGCGTCGGGACATCGCCGAGGTTGTGCACCTGAAGGAGGTCGAGCGGTCGCTTCCCAATGCGTTCGAAGGATCTGTCGATCTGTGCCCTCGCAGCGGCGGGGTCAGCGGTTCCTCCCCCCCGGGCGACGTTCACCTTCGTCGCCCAGAAGATCCGATCCGTGATCCCGAGCTCGCGCGCGACGCGAGCGGCGACTTCCTCGGAGGCGCCATAGCCCGGGGCGGTGTCGAACAGTGTTCCTCCGTTCTCGACCAGTGCACGCATCACGTCCTTGAGCGCGCTGACGTCCTCGCTGCGCGCCACCTGCGCGAACGTGGCCGAGCTGCCGAGTCCAATGACTGGAATCCGCTCACCGGTGGAGGGAATGGCGCGCGTGATGACCTGCTGCTGCTGGAGCACGCGCAGCATGTGGAGACGCCGCGGATCGAGTGCGAGCGCGGCGCTCGAACCGACGGAGAGGCGAAGCCATTCGCGACGTGAGATCACGGTAGCGTGAGTGCAGGGTTGGGTTCGTGCTATGCCGTCCCCTGAATTAGACCGTGAGTGCCTCCTCGCGCCGAGTGACTCGGACCGGCGCTGACTGATCGCTGACGCGCCGGTGCTGCGCACGGCCGCTGAATCGTGGTCCGCCCTGGCGTCGCATATCCGACGATTACTCCCCGGCAGTCGAAGTAGTGCCGCCCGTTCGACACGCGACCCCTACACAGTCGGCTTGATGTTCGGGTTGAGGCGGAAGAAGTTGTTGGGGTCATACTTCTTCTTCAGCGCTGCCAGCCGCTGATAGTTGGCACCGTAGGCGATGCGAATCCGGTCGGCATCGTCGTGGTCGAGGTCATTGACGTAGACGCCACCGCCAGCGTAAGCGTGCAGCGCCCTCCACAAGTCGCGGACCCAGGCAACGTTTTTCTCGGAACCGGCTGCGTCGACCCATTGCGAGACGATCAAGGGCGCGTATGGGAAGCTGCGATGCGCGAAGGCCATCGCGTCGGACGCGACTCGGCTGGCAGCACCACGGACCGTCTGAAAAAGGATCCCCGAAAGAGCGGAGGGCTTGCTTGCTGCATACTCCGCGAAGATCTCGATGGCCTCGTCTGTAAGGTCGGCGAAAAAGCCGCCCTTGGCGTAGTAGTAGGGGCCGACAGGAAAACCAGCATCGAAGATGCGTTGCTGGGCCACATATGGCAGAGGACCCAGCATGTCCAGGACTGGCTGCCCTAACGACTTCATGGGCCGGGTGACTGCGTCGCCTTTGTCGAGCGGCCCGCAATAGCAACAGAAGAGGGCAACGACGGTGTCACCACCGGGAGGATCAAGCACCGCGGCGTATATGGTCAATTCATCGGGGGCCGCATTGTTGAACTCTCTGTAGAAGCGGAGTACCTCCTTGGCCCTGGCCAGCGGGTAGGCCACCATCCCTCCCAGAATTGTGGGGCCGACGGCGTGGAGCTGATACTCGAAGGAGGTAACCACGCCGAAATTACCGCTGCCGCCGCGCAGGCCCCAGAAGAGGTCCTCGTTCTCCGTGGCGCTGGCCGCCAGGATGCGGCCGTCAGCGGTGACCACATCAGCCGAGATGAGATTGTCGACCGTAAGGCCGTACTTGCTGGACAGCCATCCAAGGCCGCCACCGAGGGTGAGTCCGGCGATGCCCGTATCGGAGACGGTGCCTCCAGTCGTGGCGAGCCCGAAGGCTTGGGTCTCGTGGTCGAAGTCGATCCACTTCACGCCCGCCTGGGCCCTGGCCGTGCGGGCCGCAGGATCGACACGAATGCCCTTCATGGGCGAGAGGTCAATTACGAGGCCCCCGTCGCAGACGGAAAGGCCCGCGTAGTTGTGACCTCCGCCGCGCACCGCCACTTGCAAGCTCTCATCCCTGCCGAAGTTCACGGCGCTCACCACGTCGGCGGTGCCGGCACAGCGGGCAATCAGGGTTGGCCGTCGGTCGAACATCCCGTTCCATAGCTTGCGGGCCTCGTCGTAGCGCTCGTCGCTTGGTTGGATCAGCTCCCCGCGCAGGCTTGCCCGGAATTTCTCTATGCTGGTATCGTTCAGCATGTCGGCCTCCTAGTTGCTGCGCCTAACGCCACAGCTGAGCCGCGAGCGCAGTATCACCATCGCGCCGTAGGCGCCTTCCAGAGATCGCTCGTCGGCTCCAACGTGACGTTAGGTATCTCGGCCGTGATAGCTGCGGAACGGGCGGGACTGGGACCGATGCCTCGTTCACGGCGGAGGAGCGCTTTGGACTGAGGATGCAAGCGCTGCTGCAGACACGCAAGGTGACAGAAGAACCGCGCCCCGGGCGAACGCTGGCCGATCAACGCCAGCCCGCCTCACGGCACCATTCACGGTCGCGCCGGCTCAGCCTCGAACACCTCGCGTCGCCGAGATACGTCGCCGTCGGGAATCACGACCGCGACCCACGGCACGCTGGAGGCCTTCGGCTTCCCTTTCCACTCGATCGTCACCGGCGCCCCCGTCCGAGCGGACACAGAGCGCAGTGGTCGGTCGATCACCAGATTCTCCGACCGCAACTCGAACGTCCGTGCGTCGGCCCGAGAAGACGTTAGGCGCACCGTCACCTCACCGTTCGCCGCCGTGGTGGCCGCTACGGTGAATCCCGGAGGCACCGGCGGGCTGGCTCCGAGCAAGTCCGCCATCAGCCACAGCCACCGGCCCGTGGAATGCACCCACACTTCCTTGTACACGTACATGTTCGCCGTCGGCCAGTACGGCACGATCCGTAACGCCACGACTCTGCATCCCCACCGGCAACGATCCCACGAAGTCGCCCGACGACACGCTGTACTGCTGCGCCCAGTCGTAGCCCTCACCGTACATCGTGCTCTGCACGAACGGATTGCGACCCACGATCCACTGCGCCTGACGCTGCGCCAGATCCAGCCCCGCGCTGTCACCGCGCAGCCGCGCCGCCGTCGCCAGCGCCTTCGCCTGCGAGAGCAGCGGCCCATAGTTGCCGCGACGCGCGAACCACACGGGCATTGCTCTGAGATACCACTCGCCACCCATCGGCATCCCCGCGCGCACCTGCGCGCGATACTGATCCCGCGTCGCACCATGCAACGCGCCCGAATCGGGCACCTCCTTCACCTCGTCGCCCGCGCGGTACACGTACGCCGGCAGCACGCCGTACGGCGCCGTCGTCGTCGCCGCGCGCTTCTGATAGTCGGCGTACAGCGCCACGGCCGAGTACCACTTCATCCACTCTGCGTCGTTAGGCAGCGCGTCGACGAGCTGCGACAGCGCGACGATCGGCGCCTGATCGTTCCCGCGATGGAATTGATGGAACAGCGTGTCGCGATCCGGCCCGGTGTAGAAGAAGCCCGCGAGCGGGAACGCCTGGCCCGACCCGCTGCTTCTGCTGCGAGTCCATGATGACGCGCGCGAGCTCGACGGCCTTGTCCGCGTACTTCTCGCTTCCCGTCGCCTGATACAGCTCGAGCGACGCCGTGACCCCAATGCCCGCGAGCTCCATGCGCGTCGCCGCGAACGCCGGCGTGTGCCACGTGCTCGGGCCTTCGACGCCCACGATCGCGTAGCTCCAATCGTCCTCGGCGATCGCGAGGCTGCGCGCCGCCAGCTCCGGATCGCTCTCCTTCAGCACGCGATGCCGCGATCGCCTCGGCCGCCGCGGCAATGTAGTTCGCGTTCGGGTTGTTCTTCGCCTCGCGCGAGCGGTCGTCGGCGTCACCGACGATGTTGTTCGTCCACAGGTTGTGACTCGCGAACCCCATGCGGTATCCGCCGGGGAATCGCACGCGCAGCACCCAGTCGAGGCCCCACTTCGCCTCCTCGATGAGCCGCGCCACGAGCGCGGGGTCGTCGCCTAGCGCACGCGAACGCGCTCGGCGAGCGCGAACATCGAATAGGTGATCTCGCCGGTGTTGATCACGCCCTGCGACAGATCGCCGGCGTCGTGCCAACCGCCCGCCATCACGATGCGCTGATCGCCGTGCGTCGCGAACCAGTCGAGGTGATCGACGCCGTGCGAGCCCGGCACGGCGAACCCGCACCGCTCGCCGTAGAAGAAGTTGAGCGCCTTCCAGATCGGCTCCTTCCACACGTCGCCACCAATGCGAAACGGGCGCGTCGTGGTTGCGCCCGCACGAATCACGTACGTGCCGGGCTTGTTCACCTCCGAGAAGTCCAGCTCCTGGAACGCCCCGAGCCGACTGCGCACGGGCTCCACGCGCTTGTGCAGGACGATCTCGCCGAGTGCGTTGTCGTTCACGCGGATGAGATCGAAGGAAGTGGCGGTGAGGTCGCTCGCGATCGCGGTCTTCGAGCTCCCGGTCTGGTAGCCGGTGTGACTGAACGAGATCCTGCCCGGCGCCACGTTCCACCCGGTGTGATGCTCGGGTTCCACTCGCTGCAACTCGAGGCGCCCGATCTCGAACGCGACGCGATCCGTCGGCGCCGCGAGCATCTTGTTCACCCAGTATCCGATCTCGAGCATCGTCACGCGATCGCGCGCCAGCGGCTCGATCTCCCACACGACCTGCTGCCACCCGTCCCTCGCGAGCGTGACGTAGTGCGTGCCCTCGCGGTTGTAGCGATCGGGCACCTTCTCCGCGCCGTCGTTGTGCAGGACGATCTGCAGCGGGACCGCCGGAATGCCCGAGACCTCCGGCTTGATCCACATCGAGATGCGGTTGTACGCGCGCCAATCCTCGCCCGCGAACGCGCGCTGAAGGTTCACGGACGACAGCTTGCTCGACGTCGGTGCGGGTGCGCCGGTGAACATCTGCATGTCCACGCGCAGCACGCGCATGTCTCCCTGGCGCAGCTCCGCGGGAAACGTCAGGCGACCGGTTCCGGTAAACCGCCACGTCGCTGGCTGGGTCATGTCGTCGAGCACCTTGCTCGCGAGCACGGGCTTTCTCAACCAGCCAAACTCGGCCGAGTTCTCGTAGTCGATGGGCATGAGCGCGCGCGGGGCCTGCGCGAGTCCCGAGTCGGGCGCGAGCGCACTGCCGCACAGCGCGACCAGGAGAAGCGAACCGCGCATCGTGTTCATGAGCTCAGCGTATTGTGGAAGCGATCAGACGGGCCGGCGATACCACGCTCGATGCGAGAATGCCTTGCTTGCACCGGGGCACACGGTCCATGGAAACTGCGCGTCACAGTTCGGGCAGCGTCCGCGCCGTCTCGAACGTGTCCCAGAGATGGCCGCACCCATCCGGGGCACACATCCAGCGATCGTACGGCATCGGGACGTAGCCGCAACCGGGGCAGGCGACGTCAGGTCGGGCGCCGGTCACGTGACGCGGTGCCTAACGGCTCGCTGATATGGTCTCACCATTCTCCTTGGCCGCATCGCGCGCGACGACGTACGTGGTCGTATCCCACGCGTTGTGAATCCCGATGAAGCGTGAGCGCCGCCACGCCGGCTGAACAATGCAACTATGCCACTATACCAGTCGCACGCTCAAGCCCGAGTTCGGTCGCCCGAGTCGCACGTCACCAGGCGGCGTGTCGATCGCCCCGCGAAGGTAGTCGAGAACCTCCCTCGCCTGTAGGCGCTGCCCTTCGGCTTCCGCCGAATCGGGCCGTGGCTCCAGAGACAGGCGCGCGCGGTAGACCTCGACGATCTGACGGCCTTCTTCGATCGCTCGCATCGCGACACCGCGCATGTAGTAGCGATTGAAGTCGCCCTCGGCCAGCATCCGCGACGCCATCTCGGGAATTTTCGCCGTTGTCTGCCCGCCGGATCTGGTCTGGCGCGTCTCGAAGTCGACGAGCAGGTCGGACGCGTGCTGCTCGAGCCAGAGGTCGTCGTAGTACCGGATCGATTCGCGGAGCAGGCGCTGATACTCGGCGACGGCGGTGGGTCGCAGCCGCTCGGACGCGTGGAAGGCGCCGCTCTTCAGGTCGTCGTCGAGCTCGGCGATCGCGTAGCGGCGCGTCGTGGGGTCGAGGTTCTGGTATTGCAGAGGCATGGTGTCGCGAACGAGGCGCGCGTGAGAGTCGCTGCGCACAAGTCCGCAGAACCCGGACCGCAGTTGTCATTCCGAGCGGAGCGCCGGCAGGCGCGGCGTCGAGGAAGGTTGTCATTCCGAGCGAAGGCCGAAGGCCGCAGTCGAGGAATCGCGACCGTACGTGTGGAGGGGCCCCTCTCTCGGGACGCTCGCGATTCGCGTCGGAGCACTCGGCTCCGCTCGCTCGGAATGACAGCCGCTCACTGCGCGCCGTCGAAGTACTCGACGATCAGCTGCGCCACGCGTCCGATGCGATCCTCCGCCTCGGCGTACGGGCCTTCGATGGCGTTCGTGAAAAACGAGATCACGATCGGACCCGAGCGCGCGAACACGATGCCGACGTCGTTCGCGAGGACGGGCGGGAAGTCGCCGGTCTTGTGCGCGACGGGGACGTTGAGGAAGTGCGGGAGGCGTCGCGCGCCGGATTGCTGCGCGCGCATCATGCGCACCATGTCCGCGCACGACTTCTGGGCCGCGAGTGCCGGCGACGATGCCGTCTTGTCGTTGCAGCGCTGGATCGACTCGATGAGACGTCCGGTCGCGCGCGGGGTCATGGCGCCGAGCCAGTAGCCGCGGTCGTTGTTCGTCTTGTCGTTGGCGTTGGAGCCCTGCGGCAGCGCGCCGTACTTCGCGAAGAGATCGGCGGTCGTCATGTTGAGCTTGAGCGCGTCGGTGTAGCCGTTCGACGCGAGCCACGCGTTGACGCGATCGACGCCGCCGACTTTCGCGATGGCGATGTCGGTCGCGGTGTTGTCGCTCGTGATGATCATCTGCAGCAGGACGTCGCGGAGCGTTGGCTGGAGTCCGGGGTCGTTGTAGCGGAAGACGCCCGAGCCGCCGCGGAAGTCCGCCGCGTTGATGGTCACGCGCTGCGCGAGCGAGAGCTCGCCTTTGTCGGCCATCTGGAACGCGAGCACCATGACCGGGATCTTGATGACGCTCGCGCTGTTGAACGTGTCGTCGGCGTGGACGGCGGCCTCCTCGCCTGTCGTTAGGTTCTTGACCCACACGCCGGCTTTCGCCGGAAACCGGGCGAGCTCGGCGTCGAGGAGGCGCTGGAGTCCGGAGCCTGGCCTGGGCGGCTGCTGACCGGAGGGCTGTTGGGCGGAGGCATTGCCGGCGGCCACGCACGCGAGCGCGAGTACCAGCGTTCGATGACGTTTCTTCACTGGGGTCCTCGGATAGACAGACGACTGCAAAGGGATTCTGCGTGAGGAAGCACGTTCTCGAAGGTTTCGTGGGGAGGCCGTTCACGCAATACGCGTTCGTCGCGGCGTCCAACAGCGACGCAGAAGGACGCAGGCGCGCTTGCGTCGCAACGCAGAGGACGCAGAAACGGCCACACAGAGGCAGGCCATGCGCCGAGCCTTTGAGAGGGGACGACCTCGAGACGTGGCCCGCCCGAGGTGGTCCCCTTCTCACAGGCTCGGCGACCGGGTGTCCCGAGCGGCAGTTTTCTGCGTCCTTCTGCGTTGCGCGCACAGCGCGCCTGCGTTCTGCGTCGCTGTTGGAATAGCGCGCAGATCTGTGGGACACGCCAGACGAACTACGAGGTTGTCACGAGACGTCTCGCACTGCCGCTCACGGTGACACCGTGCGAGGCATCACTTCGCGACAATGGCGGCCACCAGGCGTGCTGTGACCTGACCGCGCGGTAAGCCGGGGCGGCCCGGCAGGATGTTCCAGCCGTTGAACACCACGACCATGTCGTCGTCCGGGAACGTCATCGGGAACTGCCCGCCGAAGCCCGAGCCGCCCCAGATGTACTTCGACCCATCTCGCGGGTCGGGATACAGCCACCACTTGAGACCGTACTTCGGCGCGTTAGGCGCCTCGGCCACCGCGACGGCGGGGGCGATCGAGCTCTTCACCCACTCCGGCGACACGATCTGCTTCCCATCCCACACGCCGTTCTTCAGGAAGAGGTACCAGATCTTCGCGAGATCACGCGACTCGAGGTACAGTCCGCCTTCCGTGTCGATGAGTCCCGACGGACCACGCTTCCAGAACCAGCGCTCGATGCCGATCGGCGCGAACAGGTTCCGCGCGGCGTACTCCTCGATGTCCATCTTCGTCGCGCGACGGAAGATGTAGGCGAGCAGCGCCGACGCGCCGCTGTTGTAGTTCCAGCGCACGCCCGGGTCCTCGGACATCGGACGATCGATCGTGAACTTCACCCAGTCATCGCTCGCCTCCATGCCGACGGCCGCGTTCCTCGGATCGGCGTACGGCAGACTCTCGTTCCAGTCGATGCCGGCCGTCATGGTGAGCAGATGCCGGATCGTCATCTTGCGCTTCCGGTCGTCCACGTTCGCGACCTTGGACACATCGAAGAACGACAGCACCGGCGTGTCGAGGCTCGGGAACTCGCGGCGCGTAACGGCGACGCCGATGACCACCGACGCGATGGTCTTCGTCACCGACTGCAGCGTGTGCAGGTCGCCGCGCCGATAGTACGGGTGCCACCACGGGTTGTAATAGTTGTACGGCCCCGTCTCGTCGTGCGCGTTGAGCGCGCCGGTGACGTGCACCGAATCGGCGTACACGCGGTCGTAGTCGTGCGCGTAGCTCTTGTCGTACGCGATCTTCCCGTGACGGATGACGAGCATCCGGTCGACGTTCCCGTAGCGGCCCGACGCGATTTCGGCGTCGAGGCTATCGAGGACCTTCGCGTTGAGACCGACGGCCTGCGGCGTGGCGGTCGGCCACGACCTGGTTGGCCAGGTCTCCCGCGCCGCGGACTGCGCGGCCGCTACCGACGCGGTAGCGATGGACAGTGACGCTACGACGTAGCGGATGGTTCGCACGGTGGATGGAGGCAAGTGTGGATCGAGATGGACGCGACGAACACGCGATTCGCCGCCAAGCTTCGTCTCGAACCGAACCGGGCGCTAGCAGCCTATTGTGGCGCCTCGCGTTTGTCGTCCCGAACGTCAGCGATGGACCTTGCGTGAAGTACTCGTGGCAGGCCGGCTACAATGACATCACAGAAGGTCCCTCGTCGCTGTCGCTCCTCGGGATGACCATCGCTGACGCTCGGGATGACACACGTCCGTTGCCGACCGCACCTCCGCGCGACATACTGTTCGCTCAGCCTCGAGACTCCCCTCGAGACGCTCCCGGCAACGGAGGTTCCATGCAGCGAAGAGAGTTCGTCGTCCGCTCCGCGGTCGGTTCGGTCGCCCTCGGCGCCGGCAAGATCCCCTTCAGCGGCGAACGCGCCGAGTCCACCATGCATTCCGGGAGGGCTGCTACGCGAAAGATCCTCATCGCCGGCGGCGGGTTCGGCACGGCGTTCATCCGCTACATGGCACAGCTGACCGGCAAACCGCGCCCGAAGCTCCTCTACTTCCCCACCGCGTCCGCCGACAGCCCCAACGGGTCGCTCACGTGGTTTCAGAACTGCGCGCCGCTCAACGTCGAGGCGTCGGTACAGAACAGCTTCATCGCGAGCACCCAACAGTCGAGAGGATGGGACGAGGTGCTCCTCTCGGTCGACGGCATCGTCTGCTCCGGCGGCAACACGCTGAATCAGCAGGCGATCTGGAAAGCGCAGGGCATCGACCAGGTCCTCCGACAGGCATGGGACCAGGGCGTCGTCCTCGGCGGCGCGAGCGCGGGCTCGTTATGCTGGTTCGAGGAAGGCACCACGGACTCGCGTCCGAAAGAATTGTCGACCGTGCAGTGCCTCGGCTTCCTCAAGGGCAGTCACTCGCCGCACTACGACCGCGAGCCCGGCCGTCGCCCGCTGTACCAGAAGCTGATCAGCTCGGGGCAGATGAAGCCCGGCTACGCATGCGACAACGACGCCGGCATCTACTTCGAGGACAACGAAGTGAAGCGCGTCGTTCATACGCGCCCGGAAGCGAAGGTGTACTACGTGAGCGCCGTCGGCGGTAAGGCTGTCGAGAAGCTCATGGAGCCGGAGATGATCTCGTAGGCGTCCAGTCGTCCCATTCCTCGTTGGAGTGACCGGTGCAGAAGAAGAAAGCAATCCTGCTCAAGCAGGAGTGGGGTGACAAGCCGTGCACGCACCCCGCGTTGGCCAAGGAGTACGACCTCGGCGAACGTACCGGTAACTACGTCTGCACCACGTGTGGCGCGACACTGACCTTCCGTGAGAAGGCCGAGCTCGCGGCCTCGCGACGCGGCGCGACCGAGGGTGACGAGAAGTCGTGAAGCGAGTCGTGATCGCCGCGACGATCGTCTGATGATCTCAGCGCGCCGTCGCGGCGCACCGCGCGCTCGTCGTGTCGTCCGGCGACGGTCCGCGCATGAAGAACCGACGCGCCGCTCCAGTAGCTCTGCCTGATCAGCGCCTCCGCGTCGGGTGTCATTCCGAGCGAAGGCCGAAGGGCCGCAGTCGAGGAATCCTTGGCTCACCGGGTAGAGGGCTCTCTACCGGGACGCCAACGATTCCTCGACTCGCTCGACGCTCGCTCGGAATGACACGCGCTCCGCTCGGAATGACACCGCTCCGCCTTCTCGAGGAGCTGCAGGTCGCGTTGTGCCATGTCCAGCGTAAACCGCGGCGGGATGCCCGAACGAACCGCATTCATGAAGTCAGTGAGCATTCCATGATATCCGAATGGATCGTTGGAGGCGAACACCCGGATAGACCGACGTCGACCAGTCGTCACCGCCGCGAGCCCGTTGGACTCGAACGTGACCGCGCCTAACGTCCCCTGCACCTTCGACAGCCGGAGACCACCGAATGGGGCAGCGAGCTCCCAGGAATGCGCCAGTGTTCCGACCGCGCCGCCCACATACTGGAATACGACCAGCGTGCTGCGCTCCGGATCGTCCACCGGGCCCGCCCGGTACCCGCGCACGTCCTCGACTTCGAGCCCGAGGTTCGCCGCGAAGCTCACCCAGTGCACGCCGCCCTCGAACAACGCGCCACCCCCACTCGTCGCCGGCTCGCCGCGCCAGCCATCCGCGCGTCGTCGCTTCGTGGCGTTGATGCCGACGAATCTGATCTCACCAAGATCGCCGTCCTGAATCGAACGACGCAGGTGATCCGCCAACGGCTTGTACGCATAGTTCTCGGCCACGAATACCTGGCGACCCGCGATCGCCGCGATCTCGCGAACGGCATCGGCATCGCACGAGCGCATGAACGCGGGCTTCTCGACGATGACGTGCTTCCCTGCCTTCAGCGCCTCCACAGTAAGAGCACGATGCGTCACCGTCGGCGTCGCCACGAGCGCGACGTCCACGCGCGGCTCCGCCAGCGCGTCGGCGTAGGAGCCGAACGCGCGTCGCCCACCATAGCGTCGGCGGTACACCTCCGCACGCTCGGCGTCGCGGCTCGCGTAGAACAACTCCACACCGCCAATCCGCCGCAGGACGCGACTGTGCATTCGCGACGCGACTCCGCAGCCGAGGAGTAGAACGCCCAACCGCTCTGTGCTCGCGTTCATGGGAGTGCTCCGGGAGTGCTCCGGTCGTGTGATTGGAGCCGGCCTGCACCGCGCGTCGGGTACTCGTCGTATCACGCAACGCCATCGTACCCGCCGCAATGATCGCTGCCCAGATGGCGACGTACGCTGGAACGAAGTACCGTCGCCACACCAGCATGGCGGGGAATCGGATCGGCTTGCCGGAGAACTTGCCCCGCGGCTTCGACGGGAAGAAGAACGTCTTGTACGTCTCGGCCGTCGCCCGCTCGTAGCCGATGGCGGCGACCGCGATTTGCAGGTAGCTGTCGGTGAGGAGCGACAGCAGCAGTGCGAACACAACCGTTAGGCACGGACTGCGGAAGAACTTGCGGACGTCGAAGCCTTCCGTCGGGGCGTCCTTCCAGGCGCCGCCGAACGCGATGATGCTGCCCACCGTGAGGCCGACGAACGCGATCTTCATCGTCGTCGCTCCACCGACCGAGCCGCGGCCCGCGTGCGCGATGGCGACGAGACAGGCCGTGACGATACCGACGTACCCCGCGCCAGCAGCCAGCCGGATGCGACGCGCCGTCACCGGCACGCCGTGCACGCTGAACTGCATCGGGATCGTGTACTTCGACTGATCCTCCTCGCGCACGAACGTTTTCCACGTTTCCACAATACCTCGCTCGGCTGCATAGGCGAGACCGAAGAGCACGAGCAGCGCACCAGCGGTGTCCACTGACAGTCCGAGCGCGACGTGGATCGCCACGGCGACGCTTGCCCCGACAACGATGCTTCGCGCGAAGCGCCGTACCGAGAACCCTTCGTGAATCGCATCCTTGTACATGCCCCAGATCGCGGTGTGGGCGCCCGAGAGTATGCCGACCGCGAGAGCAATGGCGAGAGAGCGCGGAGAGATCGGTGTCATCGGGCGGCGTTAGGTGAGGTGGTGTGGCGGTCATCGATCACTGAGAGACGGCGGGTGTGCGCCACGGCCGCGGACGGAGCGAGCCGAGCCCCGATCCGGAGCGCGTTCGCGGCGATGGTCAGGCTCGGGTTCACGCCGGCCGCCCGCGGGAGCGCGCTCGCGTCAGTGACGTACAGGTTGTCGAGTCCGCGAAAGCGGCCGTGCTCGTCCAGCGGCGCCGTGTGAGGGTCACTGCCCATGCGCACGGTCCCGAGCGCGTGCGAGAACGTCTCGATCGGATGGACGTACGTGATGCGCGCGCCAGCCTCGCGCAGAATGCGCTTCGCGTGAGCGGCCAGCGCGGCCGCCGCGGCCTCATCGCGCGCGGTGTGCGCGTGCGATACGCGAAGACGCGGTAGCCCGAAGCGATCGCGATTCGTCCAGTCGATCGACACCGCGTTCTCACGCCTCGGCTGGTCTTCCGCGATCACGAGCAGCCCGGTCGCGTGTGACACGAGCGTCGCTGCGGGATCACGGACGAGCACCGGCATGTACGCGCGCACCAGCTCGACCGGGGGCGTCATCTGCTGGATGCCCCCGAGCGTACCGGTCAGCGCCCCATTTTCCGGATCACCGTCGTAGAAATCGTGAATGGCGATCTGCTTGTCGAAGCCGCGCTCGGGATTCGGTTGCCGAGCGTAGACGCCGAACACGACGGCGTTGCAATGGCGCATGAGGTAGCGGCCGACGGAAGCTCCGGCGGGGTTGCAGCTCTCGAGCTTCGACGCGAGCAGCAGATGCGGCGTCGCCAGCGCGCCCGCGGCAAGCACGAAGCGTTCGGCCGAGAACGTGGAGCGCTCACCGGTGACGCGATCCACGCACTCCACCGCCGCGACACGCGATCCGTCGCGCACGAGCCTGACGCAGACCGTGTTCGCGCGAAGCGTCATCCCGCGCCGCGTGAGATCCGGGATGACCGTGGTCGCGATGTCGTTCTTCGCTTCGGCGGCGCAGGCGTACCCGTCGCAGGTGCCGCAGCGCACGCACGCCCGACGATCCGACGCGCCCTCGTAGGAGATGGCGAGCGGAATGCGAAACGGCCGGAGTCCGAGTCGATTGGACGCGTCGGCGATGGTGCGTGCCGTGCGCGAGAGCGGAGCTGGCGGCTGCGGGTACGGCGCGCTGCGCCACGGTTCCGTCGGATCGACGCCGGCCTCGCCAGCGACACCCAGGAGCTGCTCGGCCCGCGAGTAGAACGGCTCCATCGCGTCGTAATCGAACGGCCACTCGGCCCCCGAGTCGCCGACGATGGCGTCGTTAGGCTCGAAGTCTCGTTCGCGAAAACGCAGCGACGCACCACCGTAGAACACCGACTGTCCGCCCACGCAGTGCCACGACCCCGCCCGGTAGCGCCGTCCGCGAGATGAAACGTCGTACGGCGTCTCGGTCGTGTAGTGCGGCGTGATGAGCCCGACGCCGCTCGCGTCCCAGTTCTGCGGCCCCCGGGCGACCCAGCCGCCTCGCTCGAGCATCAGCACGCGTTGTCCCGCCGTCACGAGCGCGTGCGCCGCCATGGCGCCGCCGAAGCCGCTGCCGATGACGATTGCGTCCCACATCCTCGCGGTCATCGCGCGCCTCCGACCTGGCGGGCGATGACTTGCGAACGTGGCGCGATGAGCAGGCGCGTGAGCTCCTGCGGCGCCTCCTCGTGTGGGAAGTGTCCGACGCCCGCCATGTGCTCGATGCGGAGCAGGGTGCCTAACGGCTCCAGCGCGACCAGCTCTGCCTGCTCCGGGCCCGCGGAATGCGGTGCGTCGCCAAGCACGACCGTGACTGGAACGGTGATTCGGCTGATCAGCGTGCCTAGCGAGTCCGGTTCCTCGGTGCGACCGAGGCGGATCGCCAACGCGATCGCGCGACCGATCCCGTCGAGCATCGGCTCGGTGTACGCGCACTGCGTCTCGTGGTCGAGCCATTCCCGGCGGCCCGCGCTTTCCTCGAGACCGCGAACCAGCCGCCGCCGGATGAAGCCGCGGCCGCCGGGCATGTGGGCGATCAACGGAACCAGGCGGAGCGAGCTGCTGAAGATCGGCGAGTGGTGATTGGGCAGCGCGCCGACATCGAGGAAGTACAGCGCTGCAACGCGCTGCGGAGCCTGGGTCGATAGTCGGAGCGCGACTCCAGCCCCGTGCGCATGACCGACGACGCGTGCCGCTGTGACGCCTAGCGAGTCGAGCACGCGGTCGACGCGTCGCGCGAGGGCGACGAAGCTGACGTCGGCGGAGTCGGCCGACAGCAGGTATGGGTCGATGCTGACGACGCGGCGATTCTGCTCGACGAGCTGCGCTTCGAGTCGGCGAAAGCCGGCAACGCCGCCGACCAGTCCGCTGAGCAGCACGAACGTCTCGGGCCCAGTGCCCGCGACGCGAATGGCTGGAACGTCGTGCGCTCGCTGCGCGTATGCGGGCGAGGACAGCGTGGTGGCGAGTAGTCCGGCGGTGACGAGCGCGTGAATGTATGCGGACGACATGACGGCTCCGACGGTTGGGGATGCAGGCGGCGAAGTGGGTCGAACGTCATCCCCGTCGCCGCTTGATTCGGAACGCGGAAAGGCCGTCGGAATCGGCTCACATCCGCTAGCACGTCGTGCTTGACGGCCTCCGACCCGCTGGGTATCGTCGTCGCTCGGGCTGCTATTAGTGCGCTCGTAGTTCGTCGCACTCGCGCCGCGGTCTCCGTTGATGATGTCTCCCACGCCCTCGCCTTCTCCCTCGTCGTACTCCCCAGACGCTTCGCCTCCTGATGTCACCCAGCTGCTCGTCGGGTGGAGCGGCGGCGACCGATCCGCGAGCGAACAGCTGATGGCCGCGGTCTACGCCGAGTTGCATCGGCAGGCCGCGCGGGCCATGGGACGCGAGACGCCCGATCACACGCTCCAGGCGACGGCGCTCGTGAACGAGGCGTACCTCCGTCTGATCGACCAACGCCGCGTGCAATGGCGCAATCGCGCGCATTTCTTCGGCGTCGCCGCTCAGCTCATGCGACGCATCCTCGTGGACCACGCGCGCGGCCGTCTCGCGGAAAAGCGCGGCGGCGGGCTTCGACAGGTCACGCTCGGCAATGCCGACGCCGCCGGCGACACGATGCCTGACGAGAGCGGCGTCGACGTGCTCGTGCTGCACGAGGCGCTCGAGCGGTTGGCGGCGATCGATCCGCGTCAGGCACGCATCGTGGAGCTTCGCTACTTCGGCGGCATGAACATCGAGGACACGGCGGAAGCGCTCGACCTCTCTCCGGCGACGATCAAGCGCGAGTGGGCGGTCGCGAGGATGTGGCTGCGTCGCGAGCTGCGGAAGTCGTGACTCCCGAGATGACTCCCGAGCGCTATGCCGAGGTCAAGGCGATCGTCGCCGGAGCGATCGAGACGCCGATCGGCGAGCGCGCGCGATACGTCGAGCGCGTATGCGGCGCGGATGACGCGCTCCGCCACGAGGTCGACTCGTTGCTCGCCGAAGCCGACACCAGCGACAGCCTGCCGGGCATGCGGGCCGCGGTCGCGGACGCGCGCGTTAGGCTCGTGGCCGACGGCGACTCCGCCCTCCTCTCACTCATCGAACGCGCGCTCGGCACCCAGTACGAGATCCTGAGGACATTGGGTCGCGGCGGGATGGGCGCGGTCTACCTCGCCCGTGAGCGCGCGCTCGATCGACTCGTCGCCGTGAAGGTGCTGCGCCCGGATCTCGCTGACGCGCCGGAGAGCCGTGAACGGTTCCGCCGCGAGGCGCGGATCGCCGCGCATCTCTCGCATCCCGGCATCCTGCCGCTGCACACGTTCAGCGAGATCGACGGGATCTGGTACTTCGTGATGGGGTACGTGCGTGGCCAGTCGCTGGACGAACGGCTGCGCCTCGAGGGCGCGATGCCGGCCGGCGACGTGCGACGCATTCTCATCGAGCTCGCGGACGCGCTGGAGTGGGCGCACAGACATGGCGTGATCCATCGCGACATCAAGCCGGCGAACATTCTGCTGGATGACGAATCCGGCCGAACGATTCTCGCGGACTTCGGCATCTCGAAGATCAAGGACGCGGGTGACGGCCTAACGTTGACCGGCGCGGTCTGGGGTACTCCCCACTTCATGTCGCCGGAACAGGGCATCGGCTCCTCCGACCTGGACGAGCGGAGCGACATCTATTCGCTCGGAGCGGTTGCGTACACGATGCTCGCGGGACGAGAGCCGTTCATGGGCGTGCGCCCGGAGGATCTGATCTTCAGACGCCTCTCGCATGATCCGCCCGCACTGCAGACGGTCGCGCCCTCGGTGCCCGACGATCTCGCGTCCGTCGTGATGCGGTGCCTCGCGCACGACCGCACGGCGCGGTGGCCGAGCGCGTGGGAGCTGCGCGAGGCGCTCGGTCGGGCGAGCGCCGCGCCGACGGCATCGTTGCCGGAACCGGTGCGTGATCTCCCGAGCTTCGCGCCCGTACGCCGTGTTCTGGGCGTTCGCGTGGACGATTCTCGCGTTCATCACGCCGCGCACGGCCGGCGACCGCACGCTGCTCATGCTGGTCGCGATCTGCGTCCCCGTTGGGCTGCTGCTGCACGTCTGGAACATTGGACGACACGGGCTCGGGCCGCTCGAGCTGGCGCGCATCGCGTCGTGGCCGCCCGAGTGGTGGGGATTGTGGTGGCCGCGCGCGCTCCGGCGCCCGACCGACCTCTGGACGCGCCTGCCGTGGCAGGCCAGACTCGTTAGGGTCGTGCTCAGCCTGTTCCTGAGCACGCTTCCGGTGCTGGTGCTCACGCGGCAATGGTTCGTCGAGAACGGCGAGCCGGGTGGGCGCGAGCTCAGGAATCTCGCGTCGCTCGCCGGAGAGGGCCTGCTCGTGCTGGGGACGACCGCCGTTGTGACGGTCGCGTTCCTGTGGACGCGGCGACATGGGCTTTCGCTGGCGGATGGCGCACGATTGCTGTTCGGCGCGACGTCACCGTCCCCCGCGTGGAGCACGCCGGGGATCTCGCGACTGCTCCGCGTGCCGGAGGGAAGCGTCAGGCCACCCGACCGAGACTCGCCGGCGGATCACCGGCGCGCGATCGGCGATCTCGTGACGCTGATTCCGACACAGGCCAGCGACGTTGGCGCCGAGGCGGCGCGAGGCGCCCAGCGCCTCGTGACGGCCATCGAGCAGTGCGACAGGGAGATCTCGCTGCTGGCGCGCGACGCCGGCTCCGCGGAGCTCGATCGACTGGAGGCGCAGCTCGCGGCGCTGCAGCCCGCTTCGGACGATGAGAGCGCGGACCGGCGCGACCTCAGACAGCTGCTGAAGCATCAGCTCGAGGTCATGCGTCGCATGCACGCGCGCAGTGAGACGCTGTCGCATCGGCGAGCGCACCTGTTGCACCTGATGCGCGGCTTGTGGTCTCAGCTCTGCGTCGTGCGCGCCGCGGCGTCTGCCGGCGCAGCTGGCGCGGCGCGCGACGTGGCGCGGCTGGGTGCATTGTGCGCTGAGATCACCGACGCCATCGAGATGCCCGCGGCGCGCGAGTCACGGACGGATTCCGGCGGCAGCGCGCAGATCGGGGGCACGAGCGTCGGCACCGAGATCCCGCGGGCAGTCTACGTTCATCGGGAACGTTAGGCGGCTGTCATTCCGAGCGAGCGGAGCCGGAGCCCAGGAACGTCGGCAGTGAGGAATCGCGATCATACGCGGTAGAGGGCCCTCTACCGCGCAGAGTCGCGATTCCTCGACTCGCTGTCGCTCGCTCGGAATGACGCATATCCTCAGGTAGCGAGCACCCGCGACACACCGTCCGAGGCAATTGGCAGCTCGACCGCGCGAGCGATGGCGCGCGCGATCTTCGCCCCGCCGTGTGACGATGGCTCGATGGGATTCGCGTAGTCCCTCGGCTCGTTGCAGATGAGGCGAAGGTCGAGCACAGTCAGCCTGTGCTCGAAGGCCACGCGGAGGATCGCGTCGTTGAAGACCGAGAGCGCCGTCGACGCGAGGCGCTGGTACTCCGCGTCCGGGAAGTTGCCGTTGTAGATCGTGCAGAGCGTGAGCGGCAGCCCAGGCACGCGGAGCGCCGTCACGATCGTTCGATATCTCGCCTCGAACCGCGCGGCGGCGGTCGCGAATCGCCCGATCACCTCGGCGCTCGACTGCGCGCGCTGCTCGAGCAGATCGGCGTGGCCCAGCGCGTCATTGCCGCCGAGGCTCAAGACGAGGTGCGAGGCGTCCTTCGGGATGGCGGTGAGCTGGCGGCCGAACGTTTCCGTGGTGGCTCCGTCGACGGCGCCTAACGTCGCCCGCCAGCCGGATGGGAGTACGCCCCGCACTTGTGTGACGACGTCGGGCCCACCGCCCGTGTAAGCCCCGTTGTCGAGGATGGAATCACCGAGGAGAACCACATGTCGCATGCACGAATGCTACTCGCCATGCGCGATTGGCGATTGCTGATCAGTCACCCGTCGGGCTCCGTTGAAGCCGCAGTTCGGCTGACACGGCGATCACCGCGTCGCGCGGTCGAGTCCCATTTTCGCCAGCAACACACGCCAGCGCGGATCGCCGTGTAGCGACTTGAACCCAGGGTCCACCATCACCCCGTCGAGAAACGACGCCCGCTCGTTGAACGCGAGGTCGAGCCAGCGAAAGGCATCGTTCGCTTGTCCGAGCCCCGCGTACGCCATCGCGATATGAAATGGCGGTACATAACGCTGACTCCGCGACGCCAGGAGCATCTGCACGATCCGCTTCGCGGTCGCGCGGTCGCCAGTCACGGCGTACGCGTACGCGAGCTGTGCCGAGTCGCGAACCCCGGTCAGGCGAGCCGCCGAACGAAGCGCGGCGATGGCCTCGCCGTGCATGCCCTTGAGCAGGTACGCGTGACCCAGCTGCTGCCACGCCATGTCGGACTGCGGGTTGAGTCGAGTGGCTTGTCTGAGCACTCGGATGGCGTCGTCAGGGCGTCCGGCATTCACGTAGACGCGGCCGAGCATTGTGTCGATCCCACGGTTCAGACGGGTCCGCTCGCTGGCAGTATCGAGCTGCGCTAGCGCCTCGTCGAAGCGGGCCTGCGACTGAAGACAGATCGCGAGCACCCTGCGCGCATACGCGTAACTCGGGTTTAGCTCGAGAGCGCGTCGCAGCTCGCGCTCCGATCCTTTCCAGTCATAGTCGTGCGTACACAGCGCGTGACCGAGCGACGTGCGCGCTTCCGCGAGCGTGGAGTCGAGCTGCAGCGCACGATCGGCGTTGGCGCGGGCGTTCGCGCTCGCCTGAGCGGCAGGATCGCCATACCCGAAGTTCGCGCTCGACGTGTAGATGTCCGACAGCCCCGAATAGGCCCTGGCGTACGTCGAATCGTGCGCGATCGCTTTTTTGAAGTACTCCTCTGCGCGCTGCAGATTCTGTCGGGCGCATGCCCGCATAGAGGGCGAAGCGCCCCAAGAGGTACAGGCTGTCCGCCGCCGAATACGTGCCGGCTCGCGGAGCGTCGGACAGGGCGAACCGTACCTGAAGCGCCTCCGCGATCGCCCGCGCAATTCTTGGCTGCACGCCGAAGACGTCCTTCCACTCGCCTCGGTACGTATTCGTCCACAACACTGCTGATCCACCGCGCGGCTGGAGGAGCTCGACGAGCACCACGTATGACGTTCCGACGTGCCGCACGTTCCCCTCGATCAGGTAATCGACACCTAACGTGTCGGCGATCGCCCGTGGTTTGAGCGAGCTTCCCTTGAGCGCGAACGCCGACGAACGCGGCGGTGACACGCAACCCACGCACCTTGCCGAGCGTGCCGATCAGCTCGTCGGTGAATCCATCGATGATCGGGTCGTCGGCCGGGATCCCCACGCTGTTCTCGAACGGAAGCACCGCGACTGACCTGACCATCACGTCCGTGGATGCGTGGCTTCCGGAGAGCGATGCACTGCGCTGCCACACGAGGTAGCCGGCGATCACGGCGAGCAGGCCAAGCGCGCTGATGGCGACGCCAACGCGGAACCGGCGTCGCCGCGTTCCGTTGTTCGCCCGCCCTGTCCCGGCCGCGCTGCGTCCCGCCGTCGACGCCTCATCCAACGCACGAACGACGTCCTCCGCACTGGCTGGCCGCGACGCGGGATCCTTCTGGAGCAGGTGGGTCACGAGCGCGTCCACCGCCGGCGGAACGGCGGGCACGCGCTGAGCCAACGATTCGGGAGTCGCCTCCACGATCCGGTGCAACACCGCGGCGTACGACGGCGCATCGAACGGACGGACGCCGCAGAGCATCTCGTACAGTGTCACGCCTAACGCCCAGAAATCTGCCCGGCGATCGATCTCCCGACCCCGCAGCTGCTCCGGCGACAGGTACGCCACGGTCCCGAGCACGGTCCCCGGTCGCGTTGGGTTCTCGCCGGCGATCTTCGCGATGCCGAAGTCGCTCAGGCGCACCGAGCCGTCGGCGTCGAATAGCACGTTGGCCGGTTTCACGTCGCGGTGCACGACGCCACGCGCGTGTGCGGCCGCTAACGCCATCGCAAGCTCGCGCGTGATGCGGAGCGCCTCCGCTACCGGTAGCGCGCCTTCCGCACGCAGCTTCTCGGCCAGTGATCCGCCCTCGCAGAACGCCATTGTGTAGTACGGCAGCCCATCGGTCGTCACGCCGCCGTCGAATATCCGGGCAATGTGCGGGTGCTCCAGCGACACCAGGAGCTGTCGCTCGGCGAGAAAGCGCGTGACGTGGGCTCGCCCGTCCGGCACTCCGGCGCGCACGACCTTGAGTGCCACGCGCTGTCGAAAGGTCGGGTCATCCCGCTCGGCAAGATAGACCACGCCCATGCCGCCGCGGCCGATCTCGCGCTCGATGCGGTACGGACCGATGCGATCGGGAGGACGCTCGGGTAGATCTGCGTCGGCGTCGCCCATCCCACCGGCGATCAACGGTGAAGCCAACTCGGTTGCCGCCCCGCTGAGAAACCGGTCCGACTTGTCGTGCGCACGCAGGAGCCGCTCGACGTCAGCTCCGAGCGCCGCGTCATCCGCGCACGCGTGAGCGACGAACGCGGCGCGATCGCCGGGCGCGAGGTCCAGCGCTGCGTCGAACAGGGCGTCAGCACGGCGGAACCGCTCCGCGGATGAGGATTCCATGAGGCGTCAGCCGACCGCGTCGGGGTACAGCGTCTGGTAGAGCCAGCTCCTCGCCTTCGCCCAGTCACGCTTCGCCGTCCGCAGCCCGACGCCTAACGTCGTCGCCGTCTCGTCCTCGGTGAGGCCGCCGAAGAAGCGGAGCTCCACGACCTGTGCCTGACGCGCGTCGAGCGATGCCAGCCGCACGAGGGCGTCGTCGAGCGCCACGAGGAGGTCGGCGCGCTCATCGACCGCGAGCCCTTCCAGACTCTCGAGCGGGACGCGACGCGCTCCGTCACCGCGCTTGACCGCGTGATGGCGCCGCGCGTGATCGACGAGGATCCGTCGCATCGCGCGGGCGGCGACGGCGAAGAAGTGCACGCGGTCGTTGAAGGCGCCGCTCTCCTGGTCCCTCAACCGGAGATACGCCTCGTGCACCAGCGCCGTCGTGCTCAGGGTGTGCCCCTCGGCTTCACGCTCGAGGTGCCGGTGCGCGACTTGACGCAGCTCGTCGTAGACCAGCGGAAATGTCTCTGCGACGCCGCCGGCGGGAAGCGGTGTAGGTGGGGACGGATTTTCCAACGACCGGCGTGGCTCGATTCGGGAGAAGGCTGCGCTCTTGGAAGTAGGGAGCGGGTTCAACATGGACCGCGACCCCAGTCCCGGCAATACAGCAGCTGCCGAAGCGGCGGCATTCCCCTCTGGAGGCACACATGCGCACATCGCTCGCCACCATCGTCCTGCTCGCGTCCGGTCTCACCGCGTGCGCTGACAGCGCTCCCACCTCGCCCGCCACGTTAGCGGCAGGCTCCACCCGCTCTGTCGCCTCGCAACGCTCAGGCACGTCGCGGCCGTTTTCAGGATCCTGCACCCTCACATTCAACGCACCCTCGTTCCCGCCGCCTGCGATCCACCATCAGATCGATACGGGGACGTGTCACTTCACGCATCTCGGCCTCACCGACTTCTACGGGGAACAGGACATCAACTTCGCTGCCGGTACGCAAGTCGGATGGCGCACACTCACGGCCGCTAACGGCGATCAGCTGTTTCTCACGAACTCCGGAAGAAACAGCGGGGGGCCGGTCGGAGGGCTGGTGAGCATCGATGCACAGTTCGTGATCGTCGGTGGAACTGGACGCTTCGCCGGCGCGACCGGAAGCGGACGGGGCATCGGCGTCGCGAACGTGATCACGAGAACGACCACGATCTCGATCGACGGATCGATCAGCTACTAGCTCGCCGCGCTCTAACCTGCCCTTCCCCGGAGGTTCGATGTTCGCCACACTCGACAGTGAGCCGAGAGAATACCTGGTCGTACTGGCCGTGATCGTCGGTACGCTAGCGGTTCCAGGGTGTGGCGCCTCGCCGCCAGCGATGCGTTCCCGCACGGGTCCCGAGCGCACCGAGATCACGTTGGCCGAGGTCCGGCCGGTAGCGCGACGAGTGACCAACGCCTACGACGTCGTCCGCACCGTGCGGCCGTGGATGTTGGTCGTGCGTGACAGGAGTAGGCTGCTGACAGCAGGCCCGTCGACACCTAACGACACACGTGGGGTCCGCGTCTACATCGACGACATCAGTGTTGGCGGTGTCGAGACGCTGCGCACCATTCCCAGGGATGCCATCGTTTTCATCCAATGGTTCTCGGCCATCAATGCGACGACGCGTTACGGAGAGGGACACCTGGCCGGCGTCATCGCAGTGACCACTGGCGCGCACCGCTGATGATTGGGCCGCGGGCCAGCACGCTCACTCCCAGCGGAAGACCCGTGCCGAGAGTGCCGTGCACACGACGAAGACGACGACGAGCCCGATGACATCGCCCACGTGGGCCGACCACGGCTCCCCCTGCCAGATGCCTAACAGCAGCGACACCGCGTACGTCAACGGCAGGTGTCGCAGCCACGACGGCAGCAGGGTGATCGGAATGAACAATCCCGACAGCACGAACATCGGGTAGAGGATGACGGCGCCGATGGGCTGCGCGAACCGCGCTGTCGGAACGACGGCCGCGATGAGGAAGCCGATGGACAGGATGCTCCACGTCGCGATCACGAGCGCGACCACGAAGCTGACCACCGGGAACTGCGCCCCCGCGGGGTAGTACCGCCGGCCGGCGAGCAGCATCAAGGTCAGCGTCGCCGCCGTGAGCCCGAGCTTCACGAGCACGTGCGCCGTGAGAATCGTCCACGGCCGGAGCGGCGTCGCGCGCAGTCGTTTGAGGATGCCGCCCTCGCGGTAGATCGAGATGATCGCGACCAGCGACAGCACGGCGTTGAGCGTGATGAGCACGGCGACGAGCACCGGCAGGTTCACGCGGAAGAACGTGTTCGACGCATAGGCGGCCGGCGGCAGCATCGTGCGCCCGAGGCGTCCGAACATCACGAACAGCAGCACCGGTATGAGAATGGAGCCGAACGCGCCTAACGGCTCGCGCATGAACACCTTCAGCTCGATCCACGTCAACGTCCAGAGACCGCGTAACATGATGCTCCGATGCCCGATTGCGGAATTAGGATTGCGGGATTGTGGCTGCGAGCTGCGTGCAACTGCAACTGCAGCGACAGGATGGCCAGGATTGACAGGATTGAGAAGATGACCACCTCGGCGTCGGGGAGCGTGTCGCCGGGGCCTAACGAATGGGGAACACATCTCGGGGCGAGTGGCGTCCCGAGCGGCCGTTCCTCTCATACTGGGCTCGTTGCGGGAGGGACGTTGGGCGCGACACGGAGCCTCTGTTCAATCCTGTCCATCCTGCCAATCCTGTCATGCCGTTGCTGTTGCTGTTGCCGGCCCACGCGGTGGAGCGGCGCTCGGCGAGAGTAGCGTCCGGAGCGGCCGTCCCCTTCGTTCCGACGCGTTGCGCGAGCGAGCCTGAGTGCAGAGTCGTCATCCTGTTAATCCTGTCCATGCTGGCCATCCCGTCCTGCAGTTGCAGTTATACCGACCCGCGACGAAGCTCGGCATCCCTAATCCCGAATGGAGTGTCCCGTCACCTGCAGAAAGACATCCTCGAGCGTCGGCAGAATCGTCCGGAAGTCGGTCACGCGGATGCGCTCGTCGGACAGACAGTGGATCACCTCCGTCACCAGGTCATCGCCGTTGCCGGAGATCGTTAGGCGACCGTCGGTGGCCGTCACCGACGTGACGTGAGGCATCGCCCGAAAGCGCTCCTCGGCCACCGGGCTCTCCGTCGAGAGCACGACCGTCCGCGCCGGACAGTGGCGACGCACGAGACGATCGGGCGTGTCCATGTCGATGATGCGCCCGTGGTCGATGATCGCCACGCGATCGCACAGCCGCTCCGCTTCTTCCATGAGATGCGTCGTCAGGAAGACCGTCTTGCCGCGCGTGCGGATGTCGCGCACGAGGTCCCAGATCGTGCGGCGCGACTGCGGGTCGAGACCCGTCGTGAGCTCATCGAGGAACACGACCTCCGGGTCGTTGATGAGCGCGAGCACGATGAAGAGACGCTGCTTCTGCCCGCCCGACAGGTTCATGAACCACGCGTTGCGCTTCTCCGCGAGCCCGAGCTGCTCGAGTAGCCGGTCGCCGTCCGACCGCGGTTTGCGGTACAGCGTCGCCCAGAGGTGCACCGCCTCCGACACCTTGATGCGCTTCTGAAGCTGGGCCTGTTGCAGCTGGGCGCCGATGCGGTCCTGCAGGGCATACACATCGCGGAAGGGGTCGAGGCCGAGCACGGAGATGGTGCCGCGGTCCGGCGTGCGGAGCCCCTGCACGCACTCCATCGTCGTCGTCTTCCCTGCCCCGTTAGGCCCGATCAGCCCGAAGATCTCCCCGTCATAGACCTCGAAGGACACGTCGTCCACGGCGACAGTGGACTTGTACGTCTTCCGAAAGCCCGAAACCTGGATGACGGGGCGCGGCGTTCTCGACGGCGGCATGCGAAGAAAGCATACGCGCAAGCGCACCCCGGTCGCCAGCAGCCACCGACCGTCCATGCCCGTCGCCGTCATCGTCGCGTCACGTCGCCCAACACTCGAACACGCCTGCGCACGCCCGGCAACGTGAGACGCCGTTAATGGTCAGTCCATCGCTCCGTATTCGTGCGGAGGCGACGCCGATGCGACCGCAACGCCCCGCCTCACGCGCTCTATTGCGGAAGATTGCGGTGCGCAGTATCCCAATTGTCTGCGACGCCCAAAAATCGTCGCCGCGCGATCTGCTCTCTGGCGTAGATCGGCGCCTCGCGGGCCGGCTCCTCTGGCGCTGTTGTGAGAGGACGCAGCCGCGCGATGTTCATGCACTCACACGGAGGTGCTCATGCGTAGACGACTCGTCACTCGATCCCTAGTGCCACTCCTCGCGTTGTTCTTCGCCGGGACCGCCGCGGCGCAGAACAGAACCGCGACGGTCAGTGGCCAAGTCACCGACTCCTCGTCGAAAGCTCCGCTACAGGGGGCGGAGGTGTTCCTCGGCGCGGACGCGGCCATCGTGGGTGCGCGAAGCGCGCGCACGAACGCGGAGGGTCGCTATACGTTCACGGGCGTCGCTGCCGGTACGGTCACGGTCAGCGTGCGGCTCGTCGGCTTCGCGCCGAAGGCCCAGCGACTGACCGTCACTGACGGTGCCCAGCTCACCGCCGACTTCGCACTCTCGCAGCGGACGACGCAGCTCGATCAGGTCGTCGTCACGGGCACCGGCGGCGTCACGCAACGGCGCGCGGTCGGCAACGTCGTCGAGACGATCGACGCGAAGAACGTGCTCGAGGTCGCGCCGGCGCGAAGCGTCGAGCAGCTCATCGGCGCGCGCACGCCCGGCCTCATCGCGCTGCCGAGCACGCGGTCAGGTGGGCACCGGTCGCGCAGATCCGCGTTCGCGCGGCGAGCAGCCTCTCGCTCAGCAACGATCCGATCATCGTACATCGACGGCGTGCGCATGGATGCCGACGCCTCGCGCGGCCCCGGTGCAGCGCGGCGGCTGCCGGCGCGAGCCGACTCAACGACATCAACCCCGAGGACATCGAGAGCATCGAGGTCATCAAGGGACCCGCCGCGGCGACGCTCTATGGCACGGAGGCCTCCAACGGCGTCATCCAGATCATCACGAAGCGCGGCAATCCGGAAAGACGCAGTTTGGGTTCACCACGCGCCAGGGCACGAACTGGCTCGCGAATCCCGAAGGACGCGCCGGGATGCTCTACGCGCCGGGCGCAACGGCGGGCGAAGTCATTGGCTTCAACCTCTACAAGCACGAGATCGAGAACGGCAACGGCCCGATCTTCCAGAACGGCCGCAACCAGGGCTACCAGGGCAACGTGACGCGGCGGAACGGACGCCAACCGATACTACCTCTCGGCCGGCGTACGATGACGACGTCGGCGTCGTCAGCTGGAACTGGGACAAGAAGTTCAGCGGACGCGCAAACCTCGACATCCTGGCGACCGACAAGCTCCGCTTTCAGGGAAGCCTCGGTCACATCCGCGATCGCATTCGTCTCGCGCAGAACGACATCAACACCGACCCGTTCAGCCAGCTCGTCTGGGGCACCCCGCGCCTGAAGGACGGTATCACGCGCGGCTTCGCGAACACGCCGCCGGAAGAATGGAAGATGATCGAGGGTCACGCGGACAACGACCGGACGACGCTCAGCTTCCGGCGGACTACAATCCGCTGCCGTGGTTCACGCATCGGCTCGTGACTGGGCCTCGACGTCAACTCGGAGAACAACTCGCTTGCTGTACCCACGCATGCCGTTAGGCGCGCAGGACCCGCTCGGCAATCAGCGGCACTGGCCAGAAGAGCGCCAACCGCACGTCGCGCAGCTTCCTCACGCTCGACTACTCGGGCAACCTCAAGTACGACCTGGGCGAGGCGTTCAAGTTCACGACGTCGCGTCGGATTGCAGCACTACCGGTCCGAGATCAGCAGGTTGGTGCGACAGCGACGACGTTCCCGGCCGCGCCGATCACGCTCGATCAGCATGGCACGACGACGACGGGCAACGAGACGTTCACCGGCAACGCCACCGTCGGCATGTTCGTCCAGCAGACGGCGGCGTGGAACAACCGTCTGTTCCTCACCGCCGCACTGCGCGGCGACGACAACAGCACGTTCGGCAAGGACTACACGGCCGCGTACTACCCGAAGGTCAGCGTGTCGTGGGTCGTCGAGCGAAGAGCCGTGGTTCAAGCTGCCGTTCATCGGCGACCTCCGGCTCCGCGGCGCGTTCGGCGCCGCCGGGACGCAGCCCGGCGACGTTCGACGCCGCGCGTCTCTATCAGTCGACCACCGGATATCGGATACCGCCCGGGCTCGTCCCCGACTCCTACGGCAACCCGCAGCTCAAGCCCGAGCGAAGCCAGGAGCTCGAGCTCGGCTTCGAGTCGACGATCCTGAACGGGAAGATCGATCTCTCGTACACGCACTACGAGCGCAACATCACCGACGCGATCGTGAACATGCCAATCCCGCCGTCGGTCGGCTTCCCGGGCAACCAGGTCGTCAACATCGGAAAGGTGACGGGCTGGGGGAACGAGTTCTCGGCGAACGTCCGCGTTCTCCAGGGCAGGCACGTCGCGTGGGAGCTCGGCACGCAGCTCGCGCAGCAATGGCAACCGCATCGACGACATGGGCGGCGCGCAATTCTTCACCACCGGTCGGCGGCGGCGTCGGCGCAGAATCGCGTCGGCTTCGGCATCGCCGACTTCTTCATGTACAAGGTTCGCAAACCCGTGCTGACGTCGGCCGGCGTCGCCGACCTGAACGCATCGATCTGCGACGGCGGAACTGGCAAGGGCGGCGTCGAAGCCGGCGGTCCGGACACGCCGTGCGCGACGGCACCCCGCGTGTTCTGGGGCCACTCGCAGCCGATCTGGCAGATGGGCTACAACACGACCGTGACCCTCATGAATCGGCTGCGGCTCTACGCCCGCGTCGACGGAAACGGCGGCCACTATCAGTCGGACACCGAGGTCCGTGCGCTCCACAACCAGGGCTCGACGCTCGGCGTCATCAACAAGGATCCGCTCCTCACGGTCTATCGCGCCATCGAAGCGGACGCGCCGGGCACGTACCGGCGAGCTTCCTGCGTCTCCGCGAGCTCTCGGCGACGTACTCGGCTCAGCCGTCGATCGCCCGCCGCATCGGCGCGTCGAGCGCGTCGCTGAGCGTCGCCGGCCGCAATCTTTCGATGCTCTGGACGCAGCAGGACGGATGGAATACCTCGCGCGACGGCAAGATCAAGATCGACATCGCCGACCAGCACGTGTGGGATCCAGAAATCCGCGCGGTCGGACAGCTGTCCAACGGCTTCCAGACCATCCTGCCGCCGACGGCGAGCTTCGTAACGACACTTCGTCTCACTTTCTGACCAAGAGACCTAACGATGCGACATCACATTGCTAGGACCCCGGTGCGTCGGACGGTGAACCTCCGACGCCTGACGGCCACGGTCGTGGCCGCGCTCATGACGACGACCGCGGCCTGCGACAGGCTGCTGGACGTCGAGAACCCGGCGAGCGTTCCGATCGAAGCGCTCGACGATCCGGCGCTCATGCAGACCCTCGAATCTGCATCGCATCCAATCGTTCCAGTGCGCGTTCCAGCAGTACGTCGGGACGGTTGGCGTACTGTCCGGTGAGTACTGGGTTTCCAGTAACTTCGTCGACAGCCACCCGTGGGAGTGGCGCGGCATCGTCCAGATCAAGGGCACGGGCGGCAGCTGTCCGAACAACCGAAATGCGACTTCGCTCGGCTTCTACACGCCCATGCAGCAGGCGCAATTCCAACTCGACGACCTGTTCGAGCGCGTCTCGAAGTTCACCGACGCGGAGGTACCGAACAGGCAGCGCATGCTGGCCGAGGCCCGCGCGTACTCAGGCTACGCCCATCTCATTCTGGGCGAGACGATGTGCGAGATGGCGCTCGACGGCGGCCCGAAGATGACGAGCCAGGAAGTGTGGGCAGTCGCCGAGTCGCGGTTCTCGGAAGCGATCACGATCGCGACGGCGTTAGGCACCGGCGCTGACGCCGTCAGCCTGAAGAACATGGCGATTGCGGGGCGCGCACGGACACGACTCATGATGGGCAAGCTGGCCGAGGCCGCGGCGGATGCGCGGTTGGTGCCGGCCAACTTCGTGCGCAACGCGGAGTACACGAACTCGAGTCAGGCCCGCGAGAACCGCATGTTCAACATGACGGTCACGAACCGATTCATCTCCGTGACGCCTGCCTACCAGAACCTGACGGTCAACGGGGCTGCCGATCCCAGGGTCCCCGCGGTTAATGCGAATGTATTGGGTCAGGACGGCGCGACGCCGTACTGGCGGCAAACCAAGATCACGGCCGTCAACTCACCGTTGCCGATCGCATCGTACAAAGAGTCGCAGCTGATTCTCGCCGAGGCGTCGACGGATCAGGCGGAGAAGCTCGCGGCGCTCAACCGCGTTCGCGCGCTTTACAGCATCGCGCCGCTGACCGGTACGGTCACCGACGACATCATCATCGAGGAGCGGAGACGCGGGCTGTTCAGCGAAGGACAGCGCTATACCGACATGCTCCGCAAGAAGCTGCCGTTCCAGACGGGCACGAACCGGAAGGGCCAGACGTACAGCGATCTCACGTGCATCCCGCTGCCCGACGTCGAGACGCAGAACAACCCGAACTTCTCGCCCTGATCCTGCGGATCGTATGGCGCCGGTGAGCGCCTAACGATCGAGACGACGACACCCCGCGGGCACCGGCCGGTGCCCGCGGGGTGTCGTCGCATCCGGGCCTCGGCCGCTCACCCGCCGGGCGTCCTCTTGCTGTCCTTACGGCCGCGGTCGGCGCACGTAGTTTGCATTGAGCCCCAACCCTGAGCCGAGCTGGCCACGGAACACGGATCGACAGCGATCCCTCCGTCCTGCTCCCCTTCGACGGAGCCACGAGTGACACCCCCTCCCGGAACAGGACCATTTCCGGCCACCACGCCACGCGTTTCCACCGGCATCAGCGGTCTCGACGCCGTCCTCGGCGGCGGCCTGCCGGCGGATCGCATGCACCTCATCGACGGCGAGCCGGGAAGCGGTAAGACCACACTCGCGCTGCAATTCCTGCTCAGCGGCCGGGCCGCCGGGGAACGCTGCCTCTACGTCACGCTCTCCGAGACCGAAGCCGAGTTGCGGGCCACTGCGGATTCGCACGGCTGGACACTCGATGGCATCGAGATCTTCGAGCTCTCGGCGGCAGCCGGCGAAGGGCCCGAAGACACGTACACGCTCTTCCACCCGGCCGAAGTCGAGCTGCAGCAAACGGTCAGTGCCGTCCTGGAGGCGGTGGAGCGGCACTCGCCGTCGCGCGTCGTGTTCGACTCGCTATCCGAGATGCGGATGCTCGCGCGCGACCCGCTGCGCTTCCGCCGCCAGATCCTGTGGCTCAAGCAGTTCTTCGCCGGCCGCGCCTGCACGCTCCTGGTTCTCGATGACCGGACTGGACCAGAGGGCGATCTTCAGCTGCAGAGCCTCGCGCACGGCGTCGTGGCACTCGAGCGGGTGCCGATGGAATACGGCGCCGAGCGACGACGCGTACAGATCAAGAAACTCCGCGGGGCGCGATACGCCGGCGGCTTTCACGACTTCCGCATCAGCACGGGTGGGCTGCAGGTGTACCCGCGCCTGCAGTACGTGGCGGGCGAGGTGGCACCTCCGAAGCAGCAGATCAGCACTGGCTCCGGCGAGTTGGACGCGCTCCTCGGCGGAGGGCTCGTTCGCGGGACGAGCGTGCTGGTCACAGGGGCCGCGGGAACGGGGAAGTCGGTGCTGTCGATTCAGATCGCGCTCACCGCGGTCGCACGTGGCGAGCGCGCGGAGGTCTTCATGTTCGATGAGCGGATCGCCACCGCCAACATCCGTGCGGAAGGTCTTGGGCTCGATATGGCGCCGGCGAGAGCCGGTGGCGGCCTGACGCTGCATCAGATCGAGCCGACGGAGATGTCGCCCGGCGAGTTCGCGACCGAGCTGGTGCGCGCGGTCGAGGAGAACGGCGCGACGGTCCTCGTGCTCGACTCGCTCAACGGGTACCTGCAGGCGATGCCTAACGAGCATCTCATGGGCGTTCACGTCCACGAGCTGCTCAGCTACCTGGCGACCCGCGGCGTCACCATCATCATGACGCTCGTGCAGCACGGCGTGTTCGGCGCGCCGGTGGACGAGGCAGCGGAGGTGAGCTACCTCGCCGACACTGTCATCCTGCTCCGATACTTCGAACACGCGGGCGCCGTCCGGCAGTCTATCTCCGTCGTGAAGAAGCGCACCGGCCCGCACGAGCGCACGATCCGCGAGTGTCGCGTCGAGCATGGTGGATTGCGCGTGGGCGAGCCGCTCGCGTCGTTCCGCGGCGTGCTGACGGGAGTGCCGATGTACGAGGGCGAGGGATCGCCACTCATGAATTCGCGCACGCGCTCGGCCAGGAAGCCCACGCCGCCGAAGCCGAGCAGCGCGACGTTGGACGATTCGCAGGGCGGCAGGTGACGGGAGCGACCGCGCCCTCCACGGCGCCGGCCCCGAGCCCGCATCGCTCCGACGAGATCGCCGTCCTCGCGCCCACGGGCAGCGACGGGCCGGTCGCGCAGCGCGTGCTCGGCAAGTGGGACCTGCAACGTCGTCGCGTACCCCACGATGGACGCGCTCTCGGCCGCGATCGAGCGCGGGGTCGGCGCGGTCCTCCTGGCCGAAGAAGCGCTGCGGACCGGCGCGCTGGAGCGACTGGTCGCCGCGTTAGGCACGCAGCCGTCGTGGTCGGACGTGCCGATCGTGGTCCTCACCGCCGAGGACGAGTTGTCGGGCGTGATCGCGAGGGGCGTCGAGGCGCTCGCGAAGCGCGGCAACGTCACACTGCTCGAGCGGCCGGTCCGCGTCGCCACGCTCGTGACTGTCGTCCGCACGGCCCTTCGCGCGCGCATCCGGCAGTACGACCTCCGCGAGCATCTCACCGAGCTCCAGGCCGCACGCGACGCTGCGGACGAAGCGCGAGGCGCCGCCGAGCGTGCGAACCGCGCGAAGAGCGAGTTCCTCGCCATCATGAGTCACGAGCTTCGCACGCCGCTCAATGCCATCGGCGGCTATGCGGAGCTCATGGAGCTCGGGATCCGCGGGAACGTCACGCCGGAGCAGCGCATGGACCTCGATCGCATCCAGCGCAGCCAGCGTCACCTGCTCGGCCTCATCAACGGCGTGCTGAACTACGCGCGCGTCGAGACGGGCAACGTTCGCTACGACGTCCGAGACGTTTCCGTCGACGAGCTGCTCGCGACCTGTGAAGCGCTCGTGGCGCCGCAGGCGCGCGCCAAGCGCATCGGCCTCGATGTACCACCGTGCCCGCACGGGCTCACGGCGCGCGCCGACAGCGAGAAATTCCAGCAGATCGTGCTGAACCTGCTCACGAACGCGATCAAGTTCACCGACAGCGGCGGGGTTGTCGGCGTCACGTGCGAGGAGGCGCAGGACTCGGTGATCGTGCGTGTGACCGACACCGGCTCTGGCATCGCCGAGGACAAGCTGGCGACAATCTTCGACCCGTTCGTGCAGGTCGATTCGGGACTCACGCGCACGCGCGAAGGCGTGGGTTTGGGCCTCGCCATCAGTCGCGACCTGGCCAAGGGCATGCGCGGCGACCTCACGGTCACGAGCGTACTCGGTCAGGGGAGCACGTTCACGCTGACGTTACCGCGTTAGGCCCGTCAGCGTCCCGGGGCGTGCGTGGCCGCCTCGGCATCCACGTCCTTTTCCCACGCCGCGAGCAGATCCCGAAGTTGTCGGACCAGGTCGGGCCGTTGGGCCGCCAGGTCGCGGCGCTCGCCCGGGTCGGCGCGGAGATCGAAGAGCAGCAGATCGTCGCCGTCGACGAGCAGCTTCCAGTTGCCTTTGCGCACCGCGCGCTGCTGTCGCGTCGGCACGGCGATCCGCCAGAACAGCGTGCGCTCGAGCGGCGCGTTGCCCGCGAGCAGCGGCAGGAGGTCGATGCCCTCCAGTCCGGCCTGAGCAGGCACCGCGGTCTTCGTCGCCGCGAGGATCGTCGCGGTGAGGTCCATCGTTAGGCCGGCCTGCGGGCTCGTCTTCCCGGCGGGCAGATGGCCCGGCCAGCGGAAGATCGCGGGCACGCGGATGCCCCCTTCCCACAGCGTGTCCTTCCGGTGGAAGAACGGCGCGTTGTTCGACAGCCACTCGCCACCGTTGTCGTTCGTGAAGATGACCAGCGTGTTGTTCGTCAGGCCGAGTCGCGCGAGTGCCGCGACGATCTCGCCGACGCCCGCGTCCGCTCGCTCGATCATGGCGACGTAGTCTTTCCGGGTCGCGGGGATGCTGTCGGCCGCGCTCTGGAACGCCGCGTTGTTCGGTGCCTTCGAGTAGTGATCGGGCGGCTGGAACGGCCAGTGCGCGGCGTTGTAGGTGACCTCGAGGAAGAACGGCTTCGCCGCGCCGGCGGTACTCTGCTGCTCGACGAAGCGGAGGGCGTGCCGCGTAATGAGATCCGTCATGTAGCCGGAATCGGCGACGGCGGTGCCGTTCTCGTAGAGGTCGGGAAGCCCGTCGCCTCCCCGCGTGTGCGTGTAGAAGTCGATGTACCCGCTGAGAAAGCCGTAGAAGTAGTCGAACCCGTGCGCGTTAGGCCCGAACTCGGGCTTGAACCCGAGGTGCCACTTCCCGATCAGCCCCGTCGCGTAGCCGTTGTTCTTGAGCAACTGCGGCAGCGAACGGCCAGTGGCCGCGAGCCCTTGCTCCAGCGCCGGACCGACGCTTCCCAGAGCCCGCTCGAGCAGCACGCGTTGCTGGTATCGACCGGTGATGAGCGCCGCGCGCGTGGGCGTGCACTGCGGCGCTGCGTAGAAATCGGTCAGCCGCACTCCCTGCTTGGCGAGGCGATCGATGTTCGGCGTGCGAACGTCGCGCGCACCATAGCTGCCGAAGTCAGCGTAGCCGACGTCGTCGGTGACGATGAGCACGACGTTCGGACGGTCGGCAGAACCCGACTGACCCTGCGTGCGAGCCGCGCTCGCGCCAACGCTGAGCGCGAGCACGACGAGCCCTGCCCACCTGACGAAATCGCGTCGCTCCATCATTGGCCTCGTTATGCGAAGTCAGGCTGGGGCCGGCGAGACCGTCGCCAGGATCGCCTGCTCCTCGGGAGTCATGTCGGTGCCGATATCGGCGAACAACGGCGTGCTGAGATAGCGCTCGCCGGTGTCCGGCAGCATGCACAACACCGTCGACCCCTTCGGTGCGTCCTTACAGACTTCCAGCGCACCCGCGAACGTGCCGCCGGCGGAGATGCCCACGAGGATTCCTTCCTTCTGCGCGAGCTGCTTGCTGCACTGCATCGCGACAGGTGCGGGAATCGTGATCACGCGATCCACGAGCTTCATCGCCACCGCGTCCCCGGTGAGCTTCGGGATGAAGTCGGGGCTCCAGCCCTGATGCGGATGCGGGTTCCACGAGGGATGTCCCGCCGCCGGAGAGCCGTCGGCATTGCGCTGCTGCTCCGTGCCGCTCGTGAGCATCGCCGCTTCCGCCGGCTCGCACACCACGACCTGCGTCTCGGGCCGCTCCTTGTCGAGCACTCGCGCGACGCCCTTCAATGTCCCACCGGTCCCGAACCCCGTCACCCAGTAGTCGAGGCGCTCGTTCGCGAAGTCGGCGATGATCTCCCGCGCCGTGGTTCGCGAATGCATGTCCGCGTTCGCCTCGTTCTCGAACTGGCGCGTCAGGAACCAGCCGTGCTTCTCCGCGAGCGCGATGGCCTTCTTCACCATCCCCGTCCCGCGCTCGGCCGCCGGCGTCAGCACGACCTTCGCGCCGAGAAAGCGCATCAACCTGCGACGCTCGAGACTGAACGACTCGGCCATCGTCACCACGAGCGGGTAGCCCTTCTGCGCGCACACCATCGCGAGCCCGATGCCGGTGTTGCCGCTCGTCGCTTCGATCACCGTCTGTCCGGGCTTGAGCGCGCCGGTACGCTCCGCGTCCTCGATGACTCCGAGTGCGAGTCGATCCTTCACGGAGCCGAGCGGGTTGAAGGCCTCGATCTTCACGTAGAGGTCGACGTGCGCGGGCGCGAGCTTGTTGATGCGGACGACCGGCGTGTTGCCGACGGTCTCGAGGATGTTGGCGAAGCGAGTCACGTGTGCTCCACTGTAGTTGGGAGTTTCTGGCCAGAACCGCCTGCGGATCAGGTGCTATGAGATATGTCTGGACGCCGCGAACGCGAGGTGGCTACGTTGCGGCATGAATGACGTTGTGAACGACGCGCGAATTCGCGTTGCGGCGGCATGCTGTGCGTTGCTCCTGCTACTCGGTCAAAGCCGAGCGGCGGTTGCCCAGGGAGGGGCCGCGCAGCAGACCGGCCGCGCGCCAGGCCCCAGGCTCCATCACGTGGGGCTCAACTCCGTGGACCCCGCCCGCGCCATCGAGTGGTATCTCCGCGTGTGGCCGGCCGCAAGAAGGACCGAAGTTGCGGGCTACCCGGCGGTCGAGGGCGAGATGCTCGTCGTGTTCAACAAGGTTGATCGGCCGCCGCCGGGCGCGTGGCGCGACGACCTCCACCGTGCGGAGCCGCAGAGCGCGTTCTGGCACATTGGCGCGATGACTAACACGACCGACCTCGCGGCGCGATTACAGTCCGTCGGCATCAAGCACCTCCCGTTGTTCGTCGGCCCGCAGGACACGCAAACCGTGTGGCGATCCGGACTCGCGCCATACGCGGGCACGCTGACCGCGAAGCAACTGCCCACGGCAGCCCCAGCGCCGCCACGTGATGGCGGCTTCAGCTACGTCGTGGCGCCTGACGGCGTGCTGTTCGAGCTCACCGGCGGACCGGGCACGAAGGACTCGTTCTCGCACATGCACTTCTACCACGAGCAGCCACTCTGCGCCGCGAACTGGTACGTCGAGCATCTCGGGATGGAGTTGCCACCCGTGCGCGACTCGAGCGGCGTGGAAACTCCGCGGAAGCCGTACGCCCCGTGCGAGGTGAGCTACGGCGAAGCCGGCTGGCCGTCGCTCGAGCCCATCGGCACGATCCGTCAGCCTTCGGGTGGCGTGCGGTTCGAGAATGGCTCGATGTCGTGGTATCCGCGTCAGTGCGTGAGCGACCGGTGCGGCCGCGATCAGCCGCTCGTGCGCTCGCGGGGACAGGCGCTGGACCACGTCGCGTTCGCGGTCGACAGCCTCGATGCCCTCGTCGCGAAATTGCGGCGCGACGGCGTCAAGATCCTGGAAGGGCCGTACAAGTTCGGTGACGCGCGGGCGTTCATGATCGAGGATCCGGACGGCCTCGCCATCGAGCTGATCGAGCGACAGGGAGCGTCGCCGCGAACGCGTTAGGCAGGAGCCGGTAATCGTGACGGTGGCGTTGCCCGTTGCCACGGCTGCCGCCGTCGTCACGACGAGAGTGCTCGTCGTTCCCGTCGTGATGCTCGGATTCATGGTCGCGGTAACCCCGGCGGGAACGCCTGTGACGGCGAGCGTCACGCTCCCGGCGAACCCGCCACTTCGAACGATGGCGATGTTCGCCTCGCCCGTGCCCCCTTGCAGGACCGGAACAGGCGCCTGCGCGGCAGTCAATGTGAACGTGCCGCCCGCGGCGGGTGTGGGCTCCGTCGCGCCGTCGCCACAGGCCTGAACACCAATGGCGACACCGAGCAGGAGGCCTAACGCGCGCGGCAGCGCGCATGCACGCTGGGTCCGAGTGCTCCCGACCGAGGCCTGCTGCGGAAGCACGAATGCGAATTGCGGCACTCGGGATCTCATGTGTGTCTCCGTGAAGCTGGGTCCGTGAGACCGAAGCACCGGCCTCCCTGACGAGACACACGACGAACTGCCGCCAAACACGACATCACCGCCGAAACCGTGGCGCACCGTTAGGCACGCAAGCGTCCGCGACGCGTCCAGGCCAGGCGCGTCTAGCGCGGCGGGAAGATCATGGCGACGCCGCGGTCCAGCTCCTCGCGGCTGAGCGGGCCGCGGTGGACCAGTTGCACGACGCCAGCCGAGTCGACGAAGACCGTCGTGGGCATCCCACGGATGAGGTACGTCTCCCGCGAGCGGCCACGTTTGTCCAGCGCGATATCGAACGGGACAGAGAGTTGGTCGACGAACGTCTGCACGTGTTTCGTGCTCATCTCCTGGTCGCGCTCGTTGACGCCGAGCACGTACAACCCGGCCGGACCGAGCTCCCGATGAACTCGGACCAGCTCGGGAAACTCGGTGAGGCACGGCGGGCACCACGTATTCCAGAACGTCACGACGACGGGGCGGCCGCGCAGCGTGGAGAGCCGCACATGGCCACCGGCGAGCGTCGGCAGGTCGATCTCCGGCGCCAGCGCGCCCTGCCTAACGGGTTGCGCCACGGCGGCAGGCGCCGCCAGTACCAGAGTCAGCACCGCGGACGCCGTGAGCCGGCGCCGGTGTCCAGCGGAATGCACTAGATCCGACGCGAGTAACTGGCGAACACGAGGTACTTCGCGAACCCACCGCCGTTGAGCGTGTTCGTGCTCTGCTCGAGGAGACTCTTCTGACGGTTGACCCTCATCCGATAGGGAACGCTCAGCGTGAACGTGTCCTTCCCGCGCGCCAGCGACAACCCCGGCTCGGCGAACACGACGTACGCCGTTCGCTTGATGGTGGATTCGTCCCCGCCGCCTAACAAGTCGTGCACCGGAATCCCATCCAGCCGGCCAGCCAGACTCATCGCGAGACCCCGGTCGGGCATCAGCGTGAACGCGCCGCCCAGCCGCGCCGAGTACACGTCCGGCACCGACCAGTACGTCTTCGACGTGGGCGTGAACAGCACATCACTCCGTGCCTTCGGGCTTACCATATAGGAGCCGGACGCGAACGCCACCGCGCGATCCGTGATCTGACGGAACGCCTGCAGTTGGGACAGGATCGCCCAGCCGCCATCACCCGGCTGTATCGTCTGGTCCGCTGGATAGTCGACCGCGCTGTTGGCCGTGTAGAATCGGCTGCTGATGGTGTGGCTGCCGGTCGGCGTCTTCACGCCCAAGCCCACTCCGATGTTGCCGCTGGCGTGCGTGCGCGGCGTGAGGATCCAGCCCTCCCCCGCCAGGCTCACGTCGCCGATGCCAGTCGCGCTCTGCTCGTGGCGGAGCTTGTCCGGCCAGATGCGGGAGAACGAAGCCGTCGACACCGGCACGCTGAGACGCACACGAAACCGCTCATCAATCGAGTACGCGACGTCGGCCACGAGCGTGCGAATCCTGAACACCGGGGACTCTCCACCCGGCGCCAACGCCGATTTGTCTTCCGATCCGACGAACCACTGGTTCGACTTGAGATGGCGATACGCCAACGTCAGCTGCCATTCGTGCGCACGTTGGTATGCCTGACCCTCAGCACCCAGGTTCACCGGCGTACTGAACCGGATCGGTTCGCACCCCTGAGCGGCTGCGCTGGCAGGGGTGAACGCGGTACCGAGCGCCGAGGCTGACAGGGCCAGCGCCAGCATCGAGACGTGATGTTTCATGGAGATTCTCCTGAATTGCGAATGCTCCAGAGCCTCGCACCGACCCCGCAGATCCAACATACCACTTTTTAGCGGTGGCCTACGATTTTCCGCCGGCTGGTTGCGGGACCAGAAGGGCAGGCGCCGCTCGGACCGGAGATCACCACCCACCCAGGACACGAGAATTCTTCCAGGAACACGACACACCGCGCGCAACCCGCAGTCCTGGGCGGCTACGACTCACCGCGCGCCGGTGCGCAGCGCCTCTTCGAGTAGCTCGTTCACGCCGAGTATCGCCGACACGTGGCGCAGGTACGCGAGATCGAGCGTTTTGCCGGCGACCTTGAGCACACCGAGTGCGTCGCTCCATTGGCGCTCGGAAACCCGGTCGCCAAGTGCGTACCAGTACAGCTTCTGGGCAATGGTATCCTCAGGGCTTGCGACGACGATCTCACGGCGCGGCGTTTCTTCGATCACGAAACGTTGGCGCCGTTCCATCTCGAGGCGAGACGATTCATCGTCCTTCGGGATGAAAACATCCGCCTTGAAGTACGAGCGCAGGTGCACGACGTTGAACGATCGGCGCTGCTCGATCGCCTCACGGATCGCGCCGTCGTCGAGGTAGAACTCACCGCGGAGCACGTCGGCGAACGCGGTTGCGTGTGCCAGGGATAGGGACGCCACGATATCCACGTCCTGGGTCGCGCGCGGAATTCCGTGCAACGAGCTCGCCAACGAGCCGACGACGGCGTATGGAACGCCTAGACGCTCACAGACGTCCGTGACACGCAACGTGATCTCGAGGATCTCATCCACGGCGCGTGAGGAACCGGCGCGTCAGAGGCCGTGAACCGCCGGATCCCAGCCGAATACATCCGTCATGAGCGTTGCATCCAACCGCAGCGCGGCCAGTCGCAGGCGCAGCTCCTCGTCGTGAAGGTGCGAGCCGTAGCGCGCACGCAGGCGAGCCGTCGCGAGCTGATCGAGGGCTCGGTTGAGCGCCACGACTCGGCCGAGCTTCTCGGCCGGGGACATGCGGCGGTATCCCTCGATGATGAGCTGCTCGACTGCTGGCGCGGTATCCGATGGCGAATCCATGTGTCAAAGCTACGGCGAAGGATGCGCTGAGGTAACCCGGCCGCGTGGGTGGGCCGGAGGACATCTCATCGGCGCGCCGTTCGGCCGCCTAACGACGCCAGCAGACTCGGTAACACGTCGTGGATGGTCGTGGCGCCGGCTAACGCGCGATCACCTTCCGGACGCACTCGGCCCGACTCGAAGCACGCGTACAGCTCGGCCACGGTTTCAGCGAACGGCTGCGGCAGGCCCGCTTGCATGAGCGCGCCTGCCCGCGCTGCTGCCGGCACGTCGACCACCTGAAGCTGTTTGCCGAGCGCGGAACCTAACGCCAACGCGAGGTCGCGGGATGAGTAGGAGGGGCCTGTGAGGTCGATGATTTCGCTAGTGGGCGGAGGCGACACCAGCAGCGAGGCCGCGACGCGACCGACATCGCGCGTCGCGATGGTCGGGAACGGCGCGTCCGCCGACGCCATGAAGTTCGGGTAGATCCCCGCCGCGGTCGCCGGCCCGAGCATCGCGCCGACGTTTTCCTGAAACCAGCACGCCCGGATGATCGACAGCGTCGTGCCGGTCGTCCGGAGCGCGCGCTCGAGATAGTGCAGATCCTTCGCCGGGCCGTTGCCGTCCGCGAGCGACGCCGCCACCGCGGACATGCACGACGACATGCGGCACTCGGCTCGCCCGCACCGCCGTCGCCATCGCGTCCGCCATCGCGCGCCGAGCGCCGTGAAAGTCCGCGGCGAAGGGATCTTCCGGGAGGAGCGCGAAGAATCCGTCCACTCCGTGGAGCGTGCGGGTCAGGAACTCGGCATCGTCGAGCGATCCGTACGCGGCTTCGCCCCCTCCGATGGCCCAGGCCACACCACGCTCCGCGTCCCGTGCGATCCCGGTCACGCGGTGCTGCTGCGCGAGCAGCTCGCGGGCAACGACAGACCCAACCCGTCCGGTGACACCGGCGACGACGTACGTGGCCATAATACCCCTCAGTATTCCTCGACCTACTTGCCGCTAGGTGGCGAGCGTTCGGCGGGTGGCGTGCTACAGCGGACATCGGCCGGCGGATACGTTGACGCTATCTCGAATGGTGCGTTCTCGTCAACATCCGGCCACGGAAGCCCTCGGCCGGTCGATGCGATCGCCGTGAGCATGCGGCCGTGGCGTCCCAGCGCCTCGTCGGCGAGCGCGACCAGCTTCTCGTTAGGCCTGACGGATGGGCTCACCTGGCGTAGTGCCACGGCAATCTCGTGCTCGCTCGCGCCGGGATTCCGCGCGCACGCCACGATGAATGCCGCGGCCGGCGAGCGCCCCATGCCCGCTCGGCAATGAATGAGGAGTGGCGCGTCCTGGCGCCAGTCGGCGGCGAAGGCGAGCAGCTCTGCCACGTGCGCGCTCGAGGGGATGACGTGACCGTCAGCAGCCGAGTGGCGATCGTGAAACCGGAGCTTGAGATGCCGCTCGGCGTAGCGAGGACCCGCGTCCGGAAAGGCGAACTCGGGATCGAGCATGCTGATGATGCGTTCAGGCTTCCGCGCCGCGACGAGCGCCGTGACCTGCGACAGCGGGCAGACGAGAATGGCCGTCATCTAGAGGCGGGACAGCCGCCACCACGCGATGAGCAGCGCAATGCCGATGCCTATCACCTTCACGGTGTGCATGTGTGTTGGCTCCCTCGTTAGGTGCCCGGCGGTAGCGCGCCCTGGTCGCCGCGTCCGGTCGGGGCTTCGAGTGATTCCTTCGCCTCAGCCGCCGCGAGCGCACGCTCCGCCAACGCGAGCTCGAGCTCACCGGCAAACTCGCGACCCAGTTCCAGATCCGCGCCGCGCAGTCGAAGCGCCAACTCCGCGGGGTGATCCAGGCTGAGGCCCGCCGCGCCGGCCACTTCCTCGAACGCGCGGAGGTCTGCTGCCGTCAGCACCAGGTGCATGACCGGCGGCCAGCCCCATCGGCGCCGTACGGTCGCGCCGGCTACGGCGCTCAACGGCACCGTTACCTCGCGCACTGGCTCCACTTCCTTGTCGGTCCGGATCTGCCAGCCGACGCGCTCGGTGGACCGCGCCACGCGCCACTGGATGTGGAGCTCGTCACCGTCCAGCCGGAGCAATCCGTGCACCGTCTCCTTCGTCGACGTGATCTCGAAACCCACCACGTCGTGCTTGCGGTGGATCACGAACGGAACGGCAGCGGAGTGCGGCATGGTGCGTTAGGCTTTCAGAAGCTACTTGCTGCGTGCTGCGTGCACGAGGCACAGTGCTGGTTGCACGCAGCTCATGTTTCGTCTTGCCGCGACGCGGTGAACGCCGAATGTAGATTCTCCTGTGCGACGCGGCAATCGTGATCGTGGTTCACTCTCACCTGTCCAGTCGATCGTGACCCCCGGCATACCCAATCGACGAGGCGCGCTCACGACGCTTCTCGCGACTGTCCTTGCGACGATCGCGTGCGCCGGGAATGCCTCACCGCCGACCGGTAGCAACCCGCCCGGCGGCACGGGATCGACCATTCCGCCTGGCCCGTACGTCGTGGGGAAGTCGTACACTGGACGCAACGGCTACATCGAGTACATCGCGGGCAACGCGCCGCTCATCTACACGGCGCCACACGGCGGCGATCTACTGCCGGCCGAGATTCCCGATCGTACTGCGGCACGATGCGGTGGTTCGGCGACGACGTCCACCGATCTCAATACCGAGGACCTCGTGCGCGCCATGCAGCAGCGCCATTTCGCGCGTTATGGTACGTACCCGCACATCATCATCAACCACCTCGCGCGGCGGAAGCTCGACGCGAATCGCCTCGAGCCGGAAGCCGCGTGCGGCAACGCCGCGGCGGCAATCGCGCTCGTCGAGTGGCACGCGTTCATCGACAGCGCGAAGGCGGCGGTCCTGCGTACGAGCCCGCGTGGCTGGTACATGGACATGCACGGCCACGGCCACGCGAAGCAGCGTCTCGAGCTCGGCTACCTGCTCACGAGTGGTCAGCTCGGGCTCTCCGATGCAGCGCTCGATGGCAATCGTGCGTTCCAGGATACCGCGAGCATGCGCACGGTGTCCGAAGCGTCGCCGCTCACGTTCTCCGCCCTGCTGCGCGGCGCGACGAGTCTCGGCGCCCTGTACGCCGCGAACGGATTCCCAGCGGTGCCGAGTGCGTCGGACCCGAGCCCGGGGGCCGACGATTACTTGAGCGGTGGGGACGACACGCGCCGCCACGCCTGCGGCGCGGAGGCGAACACGTTAGGCGGCGTGACCAACGGAATGATCTGCGGCGTGCAGATCGAGGCGAACTTGACCGGCGTGCGTGACACACAGGCGAACCGTGACCGCTTCGGCGACGCTACGGCCGCGGTGCTTGGACAGTACCTGTCGATGCACTGGGGAATGAGCTTCGGACCAACACGCTAGCGTTGTCATTCCGAGCGGAAGTCGTCATTCCGAGCGGAGCGCGAGCGCGGAGTCGAGGAATCGTGCGATTCCCGGTAGAGGGCCCTCTACCGGGACGAGTCTCGATTCCTCGACTGCGGCCGTCGGCCTTCGCTCGCGAGCTGACAGCCGAGCTGGCGCTCGCTCGGAATGACAACGTCAGCGCGGCTTCTCCGCGAGGTATGCATAACGCGACAGCCGGTGCTCGACGGACAGCGTGTGCACGCACAGCAGAAAGCGCTGGAGCCCATCGAAGTTTGATTCGCCTTCTCTCGCCACGAGTGCGTCCCGCTGCCGCGCGCGCGCGTCGTGCCATCGACGCGCGACGTCCGCGGCGTTCTGCGTGACGTCCTCGACGCTCAGCACCGCGAAGCCCGCCGCCGCGAGCAGCCGCTCATTCTCGCCCGGAGGCACGAAGAGGTAGTACCCGATGGAACTGCGCGTCGCGATCTCCTCGTGCGACACCGTCCCCGTGATGACCATCGCGTCCGTGAACAGCACGCGCCCGCCCGGTCGCAGCACGCGAAACCAGTCGCGCAGCACCGTCGCCCGATCGCGGATGTGGCACATGGCGTCATTCGACACTACCGCGTCGAACCGACCATCCGCGAACGGCAGCGGTTGACTCGCATCCACGGCCTGAAACTCCACACGATCAGCGACGCCGCGCGCCTCGGCCAGCGCCGTCGCGTTGCGCACCCCGTGCGCGTTGAGGTCCACACCCGTTAGGCGGCAGCCGCGCGCGAGCGCGAGGTACACGGCGGGCCCGCCGGATCCGCTCCCGACCTCGAGCACGTCGGAGCTCGCGTCGATCGCGAGCTGGTCCGCGAACCGGAGCCACTCGGACGCCGTGAGCCAGCTACTCTGGCCCATGTCCTCCCCGTACGTCTCGTGGCGCACGGTCGCCTCGGCGACGCTCGCGAAGTCGCCGTAGACGTGATCGTAGAGACGAACCTCACTGCTCATGTTGTCTCCCGTCTGGTGGTGTGTGCTTGCTGCCTGTTCCTTGCACGTCGCATGGTGGCTGCAGCAGACCGCTCAGCCAGGCGTGAACGTGTAGCACCACGCTTCCCCTTCGAGCACCGTCTCTCCCGTCTGCCGCGTGACGACGATCCGAAGTTGAGTGACCGGCTTCGTGGCGTGAACGCTGACGACTTCCGCCTCCGCCGTGATCGTGTCGTCGATGTACACGGGCGCCGTGAACTTCCACTGCTGGCTCAGGAACACCGAGCCCGGACCGGGCAGGTCCATCGCCACGAGTGCGTGCAACAGCCCAGTCGTTAGGCCTCCCTGCACCACGAGCGCGCCGAAGCGCGTGCGTGCCGCGAAGTCGGCGTCGAAGTGCAGCGGGTTGTAGTCGCCGGTGAGCGCGGCGAACGTCGCGACGTGGTGCGCCGTGAGCGTCAACGACCGGCGCGCGGTCTGGCCAACCTGAATCGCCATGTCTTTCTGGAGCTATGGTAACGGCCTCGGGCCTCGGACCCATTGCCGAGTTGCAACATCGCGGCCGGCATCTGTCGTGTAGAGTGACCCTGAGCGCCTCGAGCGGAGAATGCGACATCGGTCAGCCTCGTGGCTAGGATCTTATAAAGATCGGCTGAACGGCGCGAAATCCCGAACGGCGCCAAATCCCGAAGAGCGCGAAATCCCGAAGAGCGCCAGATGCCGAAGAGCGCGGAATCCCAGACGGCGCCCAACGGCGGTGCCGTTCCGCTCTTTGTCGCCGTTCGGGATTTCGCGCTGTCTGGCATTTCGCGCGTTCGGGATTTCGCGCCGTCTGGGATTTGGCGCCGTTCGGCATTCCGCGCCGTTCGGCCCCTGCGCCGTTTCAGCAGTTCGCCGTTTGCTCGACGCGCGTCTCGTCCGGACGTACTTTGTGTCCACGCCACGACCTTCCAGCAAGTCGAGCACGACCTGACATGAACACCCGCCTCGAAGCAGCGCGCAGGCCATAGCGATGAACGCGCGGGCGCTCTGTGCAGGAGCCTTGGCTCTGGTCGGCGCAGCCGCCGCTCCGCTACACGCGCAGGAACGCGTCGCGTTCAGACACCTGACGATCGCCGACGGACTCTCGCAGAACGCCGTCTCGGCCATCGTGCAGGACCGGCGCGGCTTCATGTGGTTCGGCACGAAGGACGGACTCAATCGCTACGACGGCTACCAGTTCGTCGTCTTTCGCCACGACCCGTTCGATTCGACGTCGATCTCCGACAGCGAGATCACGACGCTGTTCGAGGACAGCCGCGGGCGCCTCTGGGTCGGCACGCGCGGCGGCGGCGTGAACCGGTTCGATCGCGCTCACGAGCGGTTCGACACGGGTGGCGGCGGGTCCGGCGCGTGACATCACGGCGATCGCCGAAGACTCGAGCGGCGGCATCTGGGTCGGGTCGGCCGGCGAAGGGCTGTTCCGCCTAACGATCAACGCGCAACGGGCGAGGTCACCGTCGATCGATTCGTGCATTCGCCGGCGGACGCCGTCGAGCCTCGGCGATGATCGCGTACGCGCGGTGCTGGTCGACCGCCGCGGCGTGCTGTGGGTCGGCACCGAGGCCGGTCTCGACCGGCGTGAGCCGCGAGCAGCGCGGGATGTGGCGTTCACGCACTTCACGGTGCGATCGAACGCGCCACTCGCCCTCATCGACACGGCCGTCACGTGCGCTGCTACGAGGATTCGTCGCGGCCGGCTGTGGATCGGATCGGTGCCGGGCCTGAGCGCGTTCGACTCCGACAGAACGACGCATTCGCCACTACTACCACAGATACCGGACGTACCGGTACGGCTGGGGCATACGCCATCAGCCTCGCCGAGGATCGATCGGGCAGCTCTGGGTGTCGACCGCGCTCCGAGCTGATGCGTCTCGATCCGTCGACCGGCGCGTTCACGTATTTCCGCCACGACCCGCTGAATCCCGAGAGCATCAACAGCGATCTGCCGACGCGGGTGTATCGCGATCGCTCCGAATGTGATCTGGGTCGGCACGAACGGGTACGGCATCAACATCGTACGATCCGAAGGCGAATCGCTTCCAGACCTTCCGGCGTCCCGAGAACTGGACGTCTCGGCTGTCGGGGTTCAGCGTGTACACGCTGTTCGAGGATCGCTCGGAGACGCTCTGGATCGACGCCGGCCTGCTCTATCGGTGGAATCGCGCGACCGGCGAGCTCCGGAGCTTCGAGACCAGCTCGAACCGACCTAACGATTTCGGCAACACTGGCGTGTGGTCGATCGTCGAAGATCCACCCGGCTTTCTGTGGGCCGCGCACGTACCGCGGGCTCTATCACTACGAGATCGCGACCGGCCGGTCCCGCCAGTACCGATACGACCCGGCCGACTCCGCGGGCCTCCCCGAACAGGTGGTCGTACGACGTCCTTCGCGACCGCGACGGCGTGATCTGGGCAGTGACGGAGAATTTTCTCGTTAGGCTCGCCGACGCCGAGCGAGGCCGCTTCCAGCGCTTGCCGCTACAAGGAGCGACCGACAGCGCGGCAATGGATCTTCCCGTCCACGATCCAGGACTCGACCGGCGCGCTCTGGCTCGGGTCGGATCAGGGGCTCGCGCGGTTCGATCCGAAGACGGGGACGTTCCGGCACTATCCGCCACGATCCGCGCGTACCCGGCGAGCCTGAGTCACGACGCGATCCGCTGCGATTCTGCCCGATCCGCGCGAGCCGAACCGCTTCCTGTGGGTCGGCACCGCCGGCGGCGGACTCAATCGACTCGACATCGACTCGGGCACCTTCGTGCACTTCACCGAGCGCGACGGCCTGCCTAACGATGTCGTGTACGCGGTCCTCGCCGATTCGAGCGGCCGGCTGTGGCTGAGCACGAACAAGGGATTGTCGCGGTTCGACCCGGCGACGCAGGCAATTCCGGAACTACGACGCCAACGACGGACTCCAGAGCAACGAGTTCAACTCCGGCGCCGCGTTCAGGAGCCGGAGCGGTGAGATGTTCTTCGGCGGGCATCTATGGCTTCAACTACTTCCGGCCGGAGGCCATCCGTGACAACCCGAACGTCCCTGCGGTGGCGATCACCGGATTCCGTCGCGGAAATCGCTACGAGACCGTCCGCGACAGCGGGACCGTGCTGCGCACGCACGATCTCGGAGGCGGACACGCTGCGCCTCTCGTATCGCGACGCCGTGCTCACGTTCGAGTTCGCCGCGCTCGAGTACTCGGCCCCGGCCAAGAATCGTTACGCGTACCGGATGGTCGGCTTCAACGACGACTGGTTCGAGTCGGGCTCGGTGCGCGCGGCGACCTACACGAACCTGCCGCCGGGCCGACTACACGTTCCAGGTGCGGGCGAGCAACAACGACGGCGTGTGGAACGAGCAGGGTGCATCGCTCGCGATCCTGCATCGTGCCGCCGTGGTGGCGAACGTGGTGGGCGTACGCGCTCTACGGCGCGCTCGTGCTCGCGGCGCTGTACGGCGCGAGGCGCTACGAGATGAACCGGCTGCGTCTCGAGAACCGGCTCGAGATCGAGCAGCGTCGAAGGCGAGCAGCTGCGGGAGCTCGACCGCGCCCGCAGCCGCCTGTTCGCGAACGTGAGCCACGAGTTCCGAACGCCGCTGACGCTGACGATGGGACCTCTCGACGATCTCCGCGCCGGGCTCCATGGACCGCTGTCGCCGGCGGCCGCCGAGCAGGTCGATCTCGCGCGACGAAATGCCGGACGCGTGCTCGACCTCATCAACGAGATCCTCGAGCTGGCGCGCGCCGAGTCGGGACGAGAGACGGTCCACGCCAGGCGGGTCGACCTCGGGGCGTTCGTCGGCAGCGTCGCTCGCACGTTCGTGCCGCTGGCGGAGCGAAAGGCCATCGCCTACGACATCCAGGGTCCGGCCGGGGACAGCTCATCGTCTACGCGGACCCGGACCATCTCGACCGCGCGCTCTCGAACCTGCTCTCGAACGCCTTCAAGTTCACGCCCGACGGTGGCGCCGTCCGCGTGACCGTCAGCGGCGACGAGATCTCGGCGCGCATCACGGTTCGCGACAGCGGCCCCGGAATCCCGGCGGCCGATCTCGATCTCATCTTCGATCGGTTCCACCGCGCGCGGACCGCCGGCACGCAGCCGGGAACGGGGATCGGGCTCGCGCTCGCGAAGGAGCTGATCGCGCTGCACGGCGGCTCCATCACCGTCGACAGCGAGGAGGGCTTCGGGAGCACGTTCACGGTCACGCTCCGAAAGGGACGCGCGCATCTCGCGCCCGAGCAGGTCGTCGACGACGGGATCGTCGTCGCGTCGGCCTCACCGCGCCGCTGGTCCACCGCCGGAGTTCCTGGCTCCGGCGTCTCCCATGCGAGACGTGCCTAACGTCGAGCGCCGGCCCGGAGGCGTCGACCGAGGACGTCACGACCGTGCTCGTGGTCGACGACAACGCCGAGGTGCGCGCGTACGTGAGGCAGCATCTCGGCGCCGCGCTACCGGGTGCTCGAGGCGGTGAACGGACGAACAGGGGCTCGCGATGGCGCGCCGCCCCCTGCCCGACCTCGTGCTCTCCGACGTCATGATGCCGGTGATGGACGGGTTCGCGCTCTGTCGCGCGCTCAAGTCGGATCCGGAGACGGACTTTCTGCCCGTCATCCTGCTGACGGCACGAGCCGAGGCAGAGGACAAGTTCACCGGGCTCGACGGAGCAGGCCGATGACTACCTGACGAAGCCGTTCGACGTGCGCGAGCTGCTGGCGCGGATCGCGAACATCATCGCGATGCGCCGACGGCTCCGGGAACGGTTCGCGGGCGCGCCCCTAACGATTCATCCCGCACCGCGTGGACGTCGCGCCGGCGGACCGGAAGTTCGTCGACCAGGTTCGCGCGGCCATTGAGACGCACCTCGGCGACGAGGAATTCACCGTCGAGCGCCTCGCCGGCGAGGTCGCGCAGAGCCGCGGCAACCTTCACCGCAGGCTGCGCGAGCTGATTGGGGAGAGCCCGTCGGATCTGATCCGGCGCATGCGGCTGGAGCGGGCGGCCGAGTTGCTGGAGGCCGGCGCCGGCATCGTGTCGCGGAGGTCGCGTACGCGGTCGGGTTCAAGAGCGTCGCGCATTTCTCGAACGCCTTCCACGAGCTGCACGGGGTTCGCCCGTCGGCGTGGCGCGATCGGGCGTTTGCAAACGAGGCCGTGCGAAGGAGGCCGTAGATGGAGTCAATCCGTTCGCAATGCCACGAGCGGATCGACATGCATCGCCCGGCGCGCGGGAACGACAGTGGCGATGATTCCGATCAGCACGATGCACGCGGACGCCGCGGCGTACACGGCCGTATCACCGGGGGTCACCCCGAAGAGCATTGATGCGACCACGCGTGATAGTACCGCCGCACTCGTTAGGCCGATCGCGAGTCCGGTCAGCATCAGTGCTGCCGCGTTGCGGGCGAGCAGATGCAGCACGTCGCGACGCTGGGCGCCCATCGCCACGCGGATGCCGATTTCCTTCGTTCGTTGTGTCACGGAGTAGGCCATCACGCCGTACAGTCCGACGGCCGCCAGAAACAGCGCCACGCTCGCCAGAACGGTCAGCAGGCTAGCTGCCGTCTTCTGCTCATAGAGCGGCGCGGCGGTGAATTCGCCCAGGGAAAGGGCATTGAACACCGGCACCGCCGGCTCGAGGGCCCGCACCTCTCGGCGGATCGCGGCCACGGCTTCATCCACCGAGCCGCTCGTGCGGACGAGGAACGTGAATGGGAACTCGGGCCGGTAGACCTGCCGCATTGGAACGTAGAAATAGGGTGCCGGTCGTTCGGTGAGCCGATACGTCTTGATGTCCGGCACGACGCCGATGATGGTGAATGGCTTTCCCCACCCGTCCACCTGTCGACCGATCACGGAACCACCGTGGAGGAATCGCCTCACGAACTCCTCGTTCACGATCATCACCGGCGCGTGCGCACTGTCGTCCTGGATTGTGAAGTCGCGACCTTCACGCATTGGCACCCTCAGCACATCGAAGTACCCAGGGGCAACGACGGCGCGGTAGATCTTCATGTTCTCGCTCGGGTCGGGAGCGTAGCCCTCGATCCGCAGGTCCTCCCACGATCCTGCCCCGACGGTGAGCGGTACGTAGTCCGTGTAGCTGACAGCCGTGACGCCTGGCTGACGCTCAAGTCGCTCGCGCACGGCCCGCATGAACGCGTCGCCCTGTGGTCCGTCATAGCCTGCCGCGGACAGGCTGACGGCCCCGATCGCGACGCCACGCGAGTCGAATCCGGGCTGCACCGCGCGAACGACGAAAAAGCTCTTCATGAACAATCCGGCTCCCACGAGTGCCACGACGGTGAGGGCCATCTCACCTCGCCACGAGCAATCCCCGGAGTCGCCCGGACCGTGCGGACCCCGTCATGCCTCGGCTCCCTGCGCCGAGGGCGTCGCCGAGCTGTTCGCGGGCGACGTACCAGGCCGGTGCAATTCCCGCCAGAATGGTGACCGCGCACGCCAGGCCGGCCGTGAAGGCGAGCACGCGTGCATCGAGGTGAGGCCGCAGCAGCGTGGGTACGGCCAGGTCCGGCACGAAAAATCGCAACGAGCCGCTGAGCCAATGAGCCACGAGCAGCCCGAGTGCCGAGCCGGCAGTCGTGAGTACGGCGGATTCCGTCAACAGCTGCCTAACGAGCCGAGCGCGGGGGGCGCCCAGCGCGAGGCGTAGACTCATCTCGCGTCGGCGATTCATGGCGCGGGCCAACAAGAGGTTGGCCATGTTGGCGCAGACGATGAGCAGCACGACCGCGCCGGCGCCCGTCAGCATTCCGAGCGGTGCTCTCAGCCGATCGTGGACGCCATAGTGCGATAGCGACACCGGCAGCATCGCGGCAGTCATCCCTCGATTGGTGTTCGGATGCACCTCCGCGAGGCGGGACACGGCCGATGCGAGATCCGCGCGGGCCTGCTCGATCGTGACGCCGGCGGCGAGTCGCGCCAGGACGCGGAACATTCGCGTCTTCCGATCCTTGAGGAATGATCCGCCGTTCGGGTCCAGATGGCTGATCATCGTCGCCGGCACCCAGAGCTCGAACTCGCTACCCGGCATCGACCCGTGAAACCCCCGGGGAGCGACGCCAATGATGGTGAAAGGGTAGCGGTTGATGCGTATCGGAGACCCGATGACTGCAGGGTCGCTTTGGTAACGACCGGCCCACAGCGCGTAGCTGATGACCGCGACCGCGGGTGAGCCCGCCGCGTCTCCGCGCTCGCCTGCCGAGAAGAAGCGACCGCGCAGAGGTTGGATGCGCAGCACGTCGAAGAAGTTGCCCGAGACGAGCTCGCCCCAGCGACGCTCGATGGCCCCATCGCTGCCTAACGCTAACCCGGTCGGCAATGAGACCGTCATGGACTCGACGGTTCGCAACCGATTGCGGAGGTCGCGGAAGTCCGGGTACGACGTCGGCGTCCATTCGCTCGACGGCGTGACGCCCTCTATCGCCACGACGCGGGCGGGGTCGGCGGCGCCTGGCAACGCGTCCAGCAGCACGGCTCGCCGCCAGCTGAACACCGTCGCATTGGCCGCGATCCCGATCGCCAGTGTGAGGATGGCCGCCGAGGCGAGTGCCGGGCTCCGTCGGAGCTGGCGCAGCGCGTAGCGGACGTCCATGGCGAACGAGTCGATCGTCGGCCACTGCCAGACTTCGCGGCTCGTCTCCTCGATTGCCGTCACGTTGCCGAACTTCCGGCGCGCAGCCGCCGTGGCGTCCACGCGTGACATGCCGCTAGCCATGAGCGACTCGACCGTCTCCTCGAGGTGGGCACTGATCTCAGCCGAGAGATCGTCGTGCTGGCGACGGCGCGTGAACAGCTGGGCAACCCAGTTCATGATTCACCCAAGGCGAGGACGCGGGTGATCCCTTCCAGCATTTTCTCGAAGGAGGAGACCTGCCGGGCGAGGTGTTTCGCGCCTTCTGGTGTCAGGTGGTAGATGCGTACGCGACGGTTGCTGGACGAAACGCCCCATTCGGCTTTCACCAGTCCACCCTTGAGCAGGCGCTGCAGCGCGGGATAGAGCGACCCCTCTTCCACCTGCAGCAGGTCGTTGGATGCCTGGTGAATCCGCTGGACGAGCGCGTAGCCGTGGAGCGGCTGCTGCTTGAGGAGGCGCAGGACCATCATCTCCAGCGCACCGGGGAAGAGATCGCGTTGGTCGTCGGGTTTCATGAACGAGTCCGGGCGAACCTGTTTACTCAATGCCTAGAGCAAAATAGCCTTCTCCGACGGAGGGTGTCAAGCGTGTCCACGCGCGACATAACAACCCGCTCGGAATGAGCGTGGTTAGACGGCGGTTTGGCGCGCTCGGGTCGCAATTGCGTGCGCATACGTTCAAATGCGACAAGCACGCAACGACCTGATCCATAACCGCTCGGCCAGACAGCACCATTTCGGCACGTTGGCCCGGACGCTCGCCTCGAGGCGGCGTGACTCCGACGACCGTGGACCGACTGACAATGGGTTCGGTGCAATTGCAAATGCGTGAGCCAGACTGGCGACAGCGCGGACGCGCTGCCGCAGACCGTCCTTCTCGTGGACGACGATCCGGACATGCGGCTCTACCTGCGGAGCTGTCTCCGCGGGCCTCGCGTTGCCGTTCGACCGCGTGATCGAAGCGGGCGATGGGCTGGAAGCGCTGCGCCTGGTCAGATCCGGGACCGTCAGCCTCGTGATCAGCGACGTGGGCCTCCCGGGCCTCGACGGCCGACGGCTGTCCCGGGCGATTCGCGACGATGCGGCCCTGCATCACGTGTCCGTCCTCCTCGTGAGCGGTGACGGTGTCATGGGGGACAGCACCGCCGACGGCTTTCTCAGCAAGCCGTTCAACAGTCACCAGCTCCTCGCCGCACTCGACGCACTGCCACCCCGACGTTTCGCCTCGCCATAGACACGACACAGCAGTCCACGTTAGGCGCCGTTCACACCCCGACCCATACAAGAGGTCACCATGGAGTTCCGCCGATTCGCCCAGCGCGCCGCCGGATGCGCGCTCGTCATCCTCGCCGTCGCCCCCGAGCGCACGCAGGCGCAGAAGCAGGGCATGACGCCCGCGCTCGAGAGCGTCCGCAAGCTGCTCGACAAGTACAACGATCCGATCGTCGCCGTGCACGATGGCTTCTACTCGTCGGTCGCCTGCATCTCGTATCCCAGCGGTGGCGGCGAGGGATCCATGCGCTATGCCGCGGGCGCCATGGGCGTGCACTTCCTGAACATGGGGAACGTCGGGCCCAAGCTCGACCCGTCCAAGCCGCAGGTGCTGATCTACGAGCCGCAGGGCGACAAGCTCCGTCTCGTCGCCGCCGAGTGGTTCATGCCCGCCGAGCTTGCCGGCGGGAAGGCGCCGTCGATCCTCGGTCAGGAGTTGGGCGGACCGATGGAAGGTCACAAGCCGGTCATGCCGGACGGGCTGCACCACTACGACCTGCACGTCTGGCTGTGGAAGACGAATCCGGAAGGCGTCTTCTCGCCGACCAACCCCGCCGTGAAGTGTCCGACGACTGGATACTCGTTCGCGGAAGCAGCGCCGAAGATGGTCCACTCGCAGCAGAAGTAGCGGATGACCACTGCCGCCCGCGCCTGCCCGTCCTGCCATACTCCGCTTCCGGACGAAGCGCATTTCTGCCTGCACTGCGGTACGGCGACGCCGACCGAGCCGGGCGTTCCGGCTCGCACGGCGGCGACCGACGTGAGCGAGATCGTCCGGGTGCGGAAGGCGCTCGCCGGCCGAGGCTACGCGATCGAGCGCGTACTCGGCGAAGGCGGTATGGCGACCGTCTACCTGGCCACCGACGTGAAGCACCGCCGCCACGTCGCGGTCAAGGTGATGCGTCCCGAGCTGGCCGCGACGTTAGGCGCGGAGCGGTTTCTCCGCGAGGTGGAGATCGCGGCACAGCTCAGCCATCCACACGTCCTGCCCGTGCACGACTCGGGAGAATCGGACGGCGTGCTGTTCTACGTCATGCCGTACGTGGAGGGCGAGTCGCTGCACGAGCGAATCAAGCGTGAGACGCAGTTGCCGGTGGAAGAAGCACTCCGCATCGCGCGCGAGGTTGGTGAGGCGCTCGCGTATGCCCATGGCAAGAAGATCGTCCATCGCGATATCAAGCCGGCCAACATCATGCTCTCGGCCGGCCACGCGCTCGTCGCGGATTTCGGGATCGCGCGAGCCGTAGGCGGCGGGGCGGCGATCACACAGACCGGGTTCGCCGTCGGCACCCCGCAGTATATGAGTCCCGAGCAGGCCAGCGGCTCGGCCATGGTCGACGGGCGGAGCGACGTGTTCGCGTTAGGCTGCGTCGTGTACGAGATGCTGGCCGGCGAGCCGCCATTCACCGGGCCCAACGCGCAGGCTATCGTCACTCGCAGCCTGACCGAGGCGCCGCGCTCTCTCACGGCCACGCGCGAGGGCATCTCGCCGGCGATCGAAGCGGTGGTCACTCGCGCGCTGACGAAGAACCCTGCCGACCGCTGGCAGACCGCAGCAGAGTTCGCCAAGGCGTTAGGCGGGGCCGAGGATCAGCTGCGGCTCGGTCCCATCTCGGGCGCACGGACGCCGGCGCCCATGGCGGTCGCGGGATCGGGGCCGGCGGCGGCGACGGTCTGGACGACGTTCGGCATCGCCGGCGTGATGGCGTTGGGTCTCATCTTCGGTCTGGTGCGGCGCTGGGGGCTTCCCGTCTGGGCGCTCGGCGTCGCGGTGCTCTTCCTCGCGATCGGCGCGCTGGTGCTCGTCGTGACCGGGAAGATGGAAGGCAGAAGGACCGCGGGCGGCAGCGTCACGGGGCCCGCGGCGCTGTTCACCTGGCGGAACGCCACCCTGGGTGGCGTCGCCGCGTTAGGTCTGTGGGCCGTCCTCGCCACCGTCCTCGTGTTTCGCGGCCCGGCCAGCGCGTCGGAGCCCAGTTCGGGAGTCAGGCTCGCGGTGCTGCCGTTCGAGAACCGCGGTGCCGCGGACGACAACTACTTCGTGGACGGCGTCGCCGACCAGGTCCGCGGAAAGCTCATGGGCCTCAAGGGCTTCCAGGTCACGGCCCGCACCAGCTCCGATCAGTACAAGGCGACGAAGAAGACGCCGCAGGAGATCGGGACCGAGCTCGGTGTCGACTACCTGCTCACGTCCACCGTGTCGTGGGCGAAGGCGGCCGGCACGAAGGGCCGAGTGCAGGTGGTGCCGGAGTTGATCGACGTGAAGACGGGCGCCGGAAAGTGGCAGCAGAGCTTCGACGCCGAGCTGACGGACATCTTCCAGGTGCAGGGCGACATCGCGACGCAGGTGGCTGGCGCGCTCAACGTCGCGCTCGCGCCGGCCGAGAAGCAGGAGATCGCCGAGCGGCCGACGAAGAATCTCGCCGCGTACGACCTGTTCCTCAAAGCCAAGGCTCTGACTGGGAACGACCCGGCGACCCTCCGACAGGCCGTGGCCTACAACGAGCAGGCGGTCGCGCTCGACTCGACGTTCACGGACGCGTGGATCGGGCTGGGAGTCAACCTGTCGAACCTGTACTTCATGGGCACGCCCGACCCCGATCTCGCGACCCGCGCTCGAAGGGCGGTGGACCACGCGACGGCGCTCGCGCCGGACAAGGTCGGCACCCGTTCAGCGCGAAGCACGTACTTCAACAGCGTCGCCAACGACCTGACCGCGGCCGACGCGGAGGTCACCGAAGCGATGCGCGTGGCGCCTAACGACGCCGGCGTGCTGCGGATGGCATCGGGCATGGAGGCACGACGCGGTCGCTGGCAGGAATCGCTGGCTCACGCCGAGCAGGCCATGCGCCTCGATCCACGCTCCAGAGGGTCGAAGATCACGCTGTACGACAAGCTGGCTCCGCCTGCACAAGTTCCCGGAGGCGGTCGTGCTGGGTCGCGAGGCCATGGCCGACCGCCCGCGGGACCTCAACACGGCGAACAGCCTCGCCCTTCTGTATCTGATGCAGGGCGACCTCGCGTCCGCGCAGGCGGTGATCCGGAACGTCCCGGCCGACGTGCCACGCACCGCGGTCGCGACGTACTTCGCGATCTACCAGGATCTGTACTGGGTGCTGGAAGACGACGACCAGAAGCTCGTCATGCGCCTCGGCCCCTCGATGTTCGACAACGACCGGGCCACGTGGGCGGCGGTCCAGATGCAGATCGCGACGCTGCGTGGGGACAAGACGCGCGCACGGGCATTCGCGGACACGGCGCAGGCGGAGTTCACGAAGCAGCTGCAGCTGACGCCTAACGATCCACAGCAGCACATCTTCCGCGGGCTCGCACTGGCCACGCTGGGCCGGAAAGACGAGGCCATCGCGGAGGCGACGCGTGGGGCGAGCTTCAATCCGCTCAGCCAGGATCAGGTCAACGGCCCGTACTACCAGCACCAGCTGATGCGAGTCTACCTCCAGGCGGGGGAGAACGAGAAGGCGATCGATGTGTTGGAGGAGCTACTCAAGATCCCCTACCTGCTGACACCGGCGCGGATCCGAATCGATCCCACCTTCGCACCGCTCAAGGGCAATCCGCGGTTCGAGAAGCTGCTCAAAGGAGCAGAAGCGTCATGAACAGCGAACGGCTCGAAGGGCCGTGCGCTCTGTAGCGCCGTCCGCCCTGTCCATGTCGAGTGTCCTCACTACTGCCCTGGCGGGTCGCTACCGCAAGCGCGCCGTCGACGCGGCCAACTCATGAGCGACGCGATCACCTCGTTGCGGTCGCTCGCCGCCCGCTACCTCATCGAGCGCGAGCTCGGCTCGGGCGGCATGGCGACCGTCTTCCTCGCCCAGGACCTCAAGCACAACCGGCAGGTCGCGGTGAAGGTGCTCAAGCCGGAGTTGGCTGCATCGATAGGCGCAGAGCGCTTTCTCCGGGAGATCGAGACGACCGCGAATCTGCGTCACCCGCACATCCTGCCGCTCTACGATTCGGGCGAGGTGCGCGGCGCTCTCTACTACGTCATGCCGTTCGTGGAAGGCGAGTCACTGCGTGACCGGCTCAAGCGCGACCACCAGCTGCCCATTGAGGACGCACTCCGCTTTGCGCGCGAAGTGTCCGACGCGCTCAGCTATGCCCACGCCCGTGGCGTCGTCCACCGCGACATCAAACCGGAGAACATCCTGCTCGAGAGCGGTCACGCGGTAGTCGCGGACTTCGGGATCGCGCGGGCCGTCCGCGCAGCGGGGTCCGAGTCGCTCACCGGCGCCGGCATGAGCGTCGGGACGCCCGCCTACATGAGCCCGGAGCAGGCGGCAGGCGAAGTGGACATCGACGGGCGCAGCGACCTGTACGCGTTAGGCTGCGTGCTGTACGAGATGCTGGCCGGCCAGCCGCCGTTCACCGGGCCCACGGGGGCGTCCCTCATCAGGCAGCACATGGTCGCGGAGCCGCCGCCGATCTCCAATCTTCGCCCCGCGGTACCCGCGCCCGTGATCGCCGCACTCGAGCGCGCGCTCGCCAAGGCTCCAGCCGACCGCTTCGCCCGTCTCACGGAATTCACCGCCGCACTGCGGCTCGCGGAAACGACGCCGGTACCATCGAGCGCCGCCGTGCCGCCCGACGTACCGTCGCACCGTCACCGACGTGTCGCAGTGATCGGTGCCATCATCGCCATCCTGCTTGGCCTCGCGTTCGCCCTCTGGTGGCGCACGGCCGCGAGCGCGACCGGCGACGTGACGCCGCTCCGCGGAATGCCGGAGTTCGACCGGATCGTCGCGAAGGCAGCGCGGCGCGTGGCGGAGTTCAGCGCATGAGCGTCGGCGAGCCGCTCGCTTCCGCGAACAAATCTTGAACGTTCCCTAACGAGGCCGTCATGGGCTTTCCTATACCCGCAGCATTGCTCCTCGCGACGGCGTTGTTTCAGGAATCCGTCACGCCGCCACCGGCGCGGCTCCCGCTTCCGCGCCCGGTCGCCAACGCGCCGATCGCTCAGGTCAATGACAACCGACAGCCCGCCGGCACTCTGGCGAACGGGCACGCTGACGCTGTCGCTCGACATCGTCGAAGCGGCGTATCAGGCCGAAGGCGAGCACGATCCCGTCGTGCGCGTGCTGGCGTTCGCCGAAACGGGCAAGGCGCCGCAGGTACCGGGCCCACTGCTCCGCGCGCCGCTCGGCACCGTCGTGCGATCTCACGGTGCGGAACCGCTCGGACTCCGCGGTGATGTTCGGCGGCCTTCGACAATCGCTCCCAGCGAGCCGTGACACGGTGCACATCGCTGCCGGCGCAACACGCGAGATCACGTTCAGGCTCGACAAGGTCGGAAACTTCTTCTACTGGGCCGCGCTCGAGGGTCTCAGCACGTTCGAGGACCGCTACTGGCTCGATTCGCAGCTCACGGCAGCGTTCATCGTCGACGCGCCTAACGCGTCGCCTTCCGCGAACGAGCGCGTCTGGCTGATCACCGAGTGGTTTTTCCAGCCGCCGAAAGTGCGCGAGTTCGAATCGGCACTGACGTTCAACGGAAAGGCGTGGCCGTACAACGAGCGCCTGACGTTCACGCAGGGCGACTCGGTTCACTTCCGCATGATCAACGCGGCAGCGGTCGAGCATCCGCTGCACCTGCACGGCTTCTACTTCCGCGTGACGCGCCATGGCGGCACAGGCGCGGACACCGTGGTCGCCGCCTCGCTGCAGCCGCTGCAGAACATGCGGGTGATTCCGATCGGCGGGTCGCTGTCGCTCTCGTTCCTCCCGACGACACCGGGCAACTGGGTCTTCCACTGTCACTTCGCGGGCCACGTCGGCGAGATCGTGAGCCTGCACGACGCAACCGATGCGCAGCACGTGCCTAACGCTGGCGGCCACGCGATGCCGGAGCACGACAAGCCCGGCGGCCACACGATGCGCGGACTGGTGATCGGCATGCACGTCACGCCCGCGCCCGGCTACAAGGAGCCGGAAGTCGCGAATCGGCGGACGATCAATCTGCTCATCCAGAAGCGGCCGAACGGGCTCGTCGGAGGACAGACCGCGTACGGATTCGTGCTGCAGAAAGGCGCCGAAGTGCCAGCGAGGGACTCCGTCGTGCTTCCGGCACCCGTGCTCGAGCTCAAGCGCGGCGAGCCGGTTCGCATCGTCGTGAAGAACAACCTCGACGAGCCGAGCGGCGTGCACTGGCACGGACTGGAGATCGAGAGCTATCCGGATGGCGTCGCCGGACTTCAGCGGCATCGGCGACAGGATCATGCCGCCGATTCCGCCGGGCGAGTCGTTCGCCGCGGAGTTCACGCCGCCGCGGAGCGGCACGTTTCCCTATCATTCGCATCTGCACGAGATGCGGCAGATCGGCTCCGGGATGTACGGCGCGATCATCGTCAGCGATACGCCGCGCGATACCACGCGCGATCACGTGATCGTCGCCGGCGGCGGCGGGCTTCCTGTGTTCTACAAGCAGGCGCCCACGTTCCTGCTGGTGAACGGCGAGCGTGAATCCGGCGCCCGTGCGTCATGACCGTCGGGGACACGCAGCGCCTGCGCATCGTGAGCATTCACGCCGACGAGGTGCTGCATTTCAGATTCGGCACCGACGGCGAGTGCGACCCAGTGGACGCCGCTGGCGCGGGATGGCGCCGACCTCCCGGCCGCGTTGCGCACCCGGGCAGTCGCCATCACCGAGATGGGGCCGGGCGAGACCGCGGATTTCACGTACGTGCCGACTCAGCCTGGTGACATGATGCTCGAGGTGTGGATCCCGAGCGGCATGCGGATCGTGCTGCCCGTGATAGTGCGAGCTCGCCAAGTGGCGGCGAAGCCTTGATGAGCGGCGTGGTGGGCGGACTCGTCGGGGTGCCGGAATTCGAGCGCATCGTCGCGAAAGCGGCGCGGCGCGTGGCGGAGTTCGGCGCATGACCACGATAGAGCTGACGTCGGCGCTCGCCGATCGGTATCGCATCGAGCGCGAGCTCGGCTCGGGCGGCATGGCGACCGTGTACCTCGCGCACGACGTCAAGCACGATCGCAAAGTCGCAGTGAAGATCCTCAAGCCCGAGCTCGGGGCTGTTCTCGGCGCCGAGCGATTTCTCGCCGAGATCAAGGTCACCGCCAACTTGCAGCACCCGAATTTGCTGCCGCTGTTCGACTCGGGTGAGAGCGGCTGGGCTGCTGTACTACGTCATGCCGTACATCGAGGGCGAGACGCTGCGCGCGCGACTCGATCGCGAGACGCAGCTTCCCGTCGAAGACGCCGTCGGCTCGCGACGCTCATTGCCGGCGCGCTGGACTACGCGCACGCGCGCGGCGTCATCCACCGCGATCTCAAGCCCGAGAACATCCTGCTCCAGGCAGGTCAGCCGATCGTCGCCGACTTCGGCATCGCGCTGGCCGTTGCGCAGGCAGGCGGCGCTCGCATCACGGAGACGGGCCTGTCGCTCGGCACGCCGCACTACATGAGCCCCGAGCAGGCGACGGGTGACCGCGTGATCGACGCCCGGAGCGACCAGTACGCGTTAGGCGCCGTTGACGTACGAGATGCTGACCGGCGAGCCGCCGCACACCGGCGCGACATCGCAGGCGATCATTGCGCGGCTCATGACGGAGAAGCCGCGCAGCGTGCGCGCGACGCGGAGCTCTGTTTCGGCGGAGATGGAGCAGGCGATCGAGCAGGCGCTCGCGAAGTCTCCAGCGGACCGATACTCGAGCTGCGGGGCGTTCGCGAAGGCATTGGTCGCGGAGCCCGCGGCGGTGCGCGCCGGTAGCTCGTGCTCGGCGCGGGCTCCTCGTGGCCACCGGAATCGCGGGGCTCGCGGTCGTCGCGCTGATCGCCTGGCTGACGTTAGGCAGAAAGAGACCGGCGCCAACCGCGGCAGCACCGCGGGCCCAGGTCGATCGCGGTCCTCCCGCTCGTGAACGTCGGCGGGGACTCGACGCAGGAGTACTTCGCCGACGGCATGGCCGACGAGCTCGCGAACGCGCTCGGCAAGCTCCCCGGCCTCAAGGTGGCGGCGCGCACGTCGTCGTACGCGTTCAAGGGACGCCGCGATCTCGACGTGAAGGAGGTCGGCCAGAAGCTCGGGGTGGACGTGGTGCTGCAAGGCTCGGTACGCCGCGCCGGCGATCGCATGCGCGTGAGTGTCCAGCTCACCGATGCGAAGCAAGGCGTCGAGCTCTGGTCACAGACCTACGACCGCGATACGAAGGACGCGTTCGCCGTCCAGGACTCGATCACGCAGGCCACCGTCAGTCAGCTGTCGTTGTCGTTAGGCGCCGGCGGTCTCGCGGCGACCAGGTCGGGACGCACCGCGAACCCGGAGGCGCACGACCTGTATCTGCGCGCGCAGACGATCGCGATGCAGGGAACCGAAGCGGCGGTGCGGCGGGCAGATCGACCTGTACCGGCAGGCCCTCGCGAAGGACCCGACATACGCCCAGGCCAATGCCGCCATCGCGTTCGCGTACATGTCGCTGGCGGACTCCTACATGCCGTCGAACATCGCGTACGACTCGTCGCGAACGGCCGCACGCCGGGCACTCGCGCGCGACAGCCTCGTGGCAGACGCGCGCGCGCTCGTCGCGTTCGCGAACCATGGCACTCGACTGGAACTTCGAGACCAGCGACCGCGAGTGCGGACGGCCGCGGAACGCGAGCCGAACTCCGTGCAGACGCAGATCCTCTACGCGGTCTACCTGTGCACGATCGGCCGGACGGGAGAAGGCCTGAAGGCGGCGCAAGCCGCGATGACGCTGGATCCGCTCAACCCGGTCGCATCATGGTCGCGGGAAGAGTGCCTGTACAAGGCTCGGAGCTACGACCAACTGATCGCAGAGCATGCGCAGACCGTCGCGTCGTGGCCTGACCCGCGGTTTTTCTACTGGGACTCCTTCCTCGGCGCGGCCTATCGAGAAAAGGGACAGTTCGCGCAAGCGTTGGCCGAGTACGAGCGGGCGCAGCAGGCGGCAGGTGATATGCCGCTGTACGGGTACGCTGTCACGCTGGCGCGCGCCGGAGAAATCGCAAAGGCGAGGGCGATTCTCACGCGACTGCAGGCCTACGGCCGGGACCACTACGTGAACCCGATCACCTTCGTGGCCGTGTACGCCGCGCTAGGCGATCGGGATCAGGCCTTCGCGTGGCTCGATCGCACGGTGGCCGATCGTACCGGCTGGTTGTGGGGGATCGCGACCTGGCCTGAGTTCGACTCGTTGCAGCAGGACCCGCGACTCGGCCAGCTGATCAAGCGAATCGGGCTGCCCACCGACGCGAGCGCGCCGCCAAGATGACGCCAAGATCCACATCGCACCGTAGACCGCCTAACGGGCGCTGCAACGGCTCGTCCACCTGCCTGAACCAACCCAGCCCTTCAGAGGCTTCAAAATGTCCGGCACGTCTCCAGAACTCGACGCCATCATCACCGATCGCTACCGCATCGAACGACAGTGGCTCGCGGATGGAACGATCGCGTTCACGGTGTGGGGCAGCACCGACGCGGCCACACTGCGCCAGTTGACCGGACCCGGTCAGGCAAAGCCGATCGGCGCGCTCGGTCACGTCGCGAACCTGGTCAGCCTCTCGAAGGCCCTCGCGCGCGGCACGATCATGTGGCGCGAGTATCGGGGCGACGCGTGGATGTACCGGGTGGTGAAACCCTAACCAGTGTCAGATCCCTTGGATTCGAGATCCGTACGTAAGCGGACAACTGTCCAGTCAAAGGCTCTGACCCCTTGGCACACAGGGCATCGCGCAATCGTGGTGTGGTTGCTCCTGTTGCTTTCCTCGGCAACAGCGGCGGCCCAGGGCAAGTCGCCCGCGTCGATATCGCGCGCCTGGGACAGTGTCGAATCGATTTACGTCGTACGGTCGTGGCGGGAGTCCCGCATCGCACCGACGGATTTCTGTAGTGCGGCGCGCGCAGGGTTCCCCGGTGCGACCGTCGAGGATCGATACACGTTTCGCTCTGTAGGCACGAGCGCCGATGGAACAATTCGCGACGCGAACGTGAGAGTGGTCGGTCAACTGCACGCATGCTTCGCGATGCCCACCGACTCCGGCCCGATTGCGTTCTACGCTGATGGTTCGCTCGGTGAGGTCACGTTCACCGGTCGCGGTGAGTGTCGGACCGCGCGCACGGGCTTCCCAGAGGACGGACTGCTGATGCAGCGCTGCTTCCTTCTGCTCGAGGGCCTGAGCCACGGGCTCATCGGCGGTCACCTCACGACGAACACGATCAACTCCCGTCAGCCGCTCGGCGGGGTAACGGACCCCGCGGGCTATACGCAGTCGTCGATTGCCACCGTACGACTCTGGCGGCGTCGATGAGCGCGACCCTCGAGCGCCTGAGTGCGTCGCTCGACGGTCGTTACGGCATCGAGCGTGAGCTTGGGCAGGGCGGGATGGCGACCGTGTACCTCGCGCGCGACGTCAGGCACGACCGCAAGGTCGCGATCAAGGTCCTCACGCCCGAGCCTGCTCACGTCGTCAGGCGCCGAGCGGTTCTTGCGGGAGATTACGACGACGGCGAACCTGCGACACCCGCACATCCTGCCGCTCTACGATTCCGGTCAGGTGCCCGCGTCCGGGAGCGATGCCGACGCGGTCGTCTATTACGTGATGCCGTTCATCGACGGCGGCACGCTCCGTGACCGTCTGGACCGCGACAAGCAGTTGCCCATCGACGAGGCGCTCGCCATCGCCCGCGAAGTCGCCGACGCGCTCGGTTACGCGCACCGGGAGGCTGCCGCGCGGACGATCGCACTGTCAGGGCCCGACTACCCCTTCAGCCAGGCGGTCGACGGATACGTCAAGGCGAAGGCCGGTGACACGGCGGGCGCGCGACGCGTGCTGCGAGAGATGGGAACGGCGCCGCGCCTCCCCCAGCGGGCGCTGGTGTACGCGGCGCTCGGCGAGCGCGACTCCATGTACGTGATGTTCGAGCGCGCGATCGACGCGAAGGACCCAGATGCGATCTGGTTCCTCAACGCGATCCCGTCGCTGCGTCCGATGCGCCAGGACCCCCGCTACCAGCAATTGCTCGAGCGGATGGGCCTCCCGAAGGAGTGGCGCCGATGACGATCGCGAGCGACTTCGTGCTGCAGACGAATCCATCGAGCCTGTTCGAGCAGGATCGTCGCTCGACACATGACACGTGGCTGCTCCAGTACACGCGGGGCGAGCGCTACGACAAGCTGCGAAAGGACCCGCGTGGGCGCGGCGTCTCCCGGCTGACGGAGAGCACTGCACGTATCCGCGCCCTCCACGGCTCCGGAGCTGCCGGCAGCGACGCTAGGTGACTGGCGATACGGCGCTGACGTCGGCTGACCGGTCCAACTTCAGGGCCTCGAGTGCGACCTTTCGGTCATGGCGGACGTCGCGGGCGGGATACACCGTGAGCTTGGCGCCCTCGGCCGCGAGACGTTCTACGGCCGAGCGGCCGGCGAGTCGGCGTCCAGTGAGTCAGCGGTCTGGACGCTAGTGGTCGAGGACGCAATACGGTGCAACCTGGACACGTGATAGTCGAGCAGCTCCGTGCGACGTTAGGCGACACGTACACCATCGAGCGCGAGCTCGGCGGCGGCGGCATGTCGCGCGTCTTCGTCGCCGACGAGGTCGCGCTTGGGACGCAAGGTCGTCATCAAGGTCGTCGCCCCCGATCTGCTCGAGGGCATCTCGGCCGAGCGCTTCACGCGCGAGGTCCGGCTCGCCGCGCGGCTCCAGCAGGCGAACATCGTCCCGCTCCTGAGCGCCGGCAACGCGAACGGCATGCCGTACTACACGATGCCGTTCGTCGACGGCCTGTCGCTGCGCGCGCGCCTGACGAACGGCACCGCGATGGCGCTCGGCGAGGCGACCCACATCCTGCGCGACGTCGCCAAGGCGCTCGCCTACGCGCACGCGCAGGGCGTGGTGCACCGCGACATCAAGCCGGAGAACGTGCTGCTCTCGGGCGGCACGGCGATGGTCACGGACTTCGGGATCGCGAAGGCGCTCACGGCGTCGCGCACGCCGGCCGAGAGCGGTGAGACGCCGGCCAAGGCGAGCAGGAAGCTCACGACGGTCGGGACGCTCGCTCGGCACGCCGGCGTACATGGCGCCCGAGCAGGCGGTCGGCGAAGCCATCGATTATCGCGCCGACCTGTACGCGTGGGGCGTGATGGCGTACGAGATGCTCACGGGTGCGCATCCGTTCGCCGACCGCACGACCGCGCAGCAGCTCGTCGCGGCGCACGTTCGCCGAGCCGCCGGCACCAGTCGACGAGAAGAAACGAGGCGATTCCCGCCGCCGCTCGCGGACGTGGTGATGCGCTGCCTGGAGAAGGATCCGGCGCAGCGCCCGGCGTCGGCGAGCGAGCTGCTGACGGCGCTCGATAGTGTCAGCACGCCCTCCGCCACGAGGGGATCCACGCGGACGACGGGATCGCGGCGCGCGGCCGTGCGCGCCCGCAAGCGGCGCTGGATCCTCGGCGTCGCCGGCACGGCGGTAGCCGTTGCCCTCGCCGGCGGCGGCGCCTGGATGAAGCTCCGCCGATCGGGAAGTGTCACCGAGAAATCACTCGCCGTGATTCCCTTTCAGTCGGCGGCGACACCGCGAACGCCTACTTCGCCGAAGGCATCGCCGACGAGTTGACCATCGCGCTCGCTCGGCTGCCGGAGCTGCGCCTCGCCGGCCGCAGCTCGGTGGCGCAGTTCAAGGGAAAGGGGGCGAGCCCCCAGGAGATCGGCGCTGCCTTGAACGTCGCCGCCGTGCTCGACGGAACGGTGCGGCGCGCCGGAAACCAGCTCCGCGTGACGGCGGAGCTGACGAACACCAGCGACGGACTCGTGCTCTGGAACGAGAGCTACAACCGCGAGGTGAAGGACGTCTTCGCCCTGCAGGATGACATCACGCAGCAGATCACGACGGCATTTCGCGTTAGGCTCGGGGCGAAGGACAGCGCGGCGACGGCGGGCGCCGGCACGACCAACATGGAGGCGCACGACCTGTATCTGCGCGCGCTCCGTCTGTACCGCCGTCGCGGAACCGGGCTCGTCCAGGCCGCGGCATTACTCGAGCAGGCGATCCAGAAGGACTCGAGCTTTGCTCGCGCCCACGCGGTGCTCGCGTTGGTGCTGGTGACCGAGCCGTACTACCTCCCCACGCACTTGCGTGACGTACTCCCGCGCGCGCGCGTCGCGGCGGAGCGCGCCGTCGCGCTCGCGCCCGAGCTCGCTGACGGCCACATGGCGCTCGGCATGGTGCACTTTCACTCGTTCGAGTTCGCTCCCGCCGAGGCGGAGAGCCGCCGCGCCCTTGCGCTCGACCCCAACTCCGCGGAGGCGGGGTATCGACTGGGCCTGGTGCTCCTGAGCAGCGGGCGCGCCGCCGAATCGATTCCCGTGCTCGAGCGCGCGAAGGAGATCGATCCCCTGTATTCGCTCGTCGCGGCGTATCTCGCGTACGGTTATACGCTCACCGGACAGTTCGACGCCGGGGTCGCGGAAGCCCAGCGCGCGATCGAGATCGACTCTTCGCTGGTGTGGAGTCAGACGGCGCTCCTGTCTGCGTATCGAGGCGCGGGACGGTCCGCCAATGCGATCGCTTTTGCTCGGCGCATGATGACACAGGTGGACGCTCCACGAAGGGTTCGGCCTCGCCGCGAACACGCTCGGTCGACTCGGTGAGGGCGGCGAAGCGAAAAAGGTGATCGCCCGCCTCGAGGCGTTACCACGGGACGTTCCGCGACGCGACGCCGCTCTCGCGTACGCCTACCTCGGCGTGGGTGATACGGCGCGGGCGTTGTCGGCGATGGAGCGCGCGGCCAGCGGTGACGGCGATCTCCTGTTCGCCCTCGCGCCCACGGATGACACGTTCGACGGCGTGCGCGCGAGCCCGCGGTTCGCGGCGATCGTCAAGCGGCTCAACTTCGACGTCGCGCTGGTAACGCGGCCGCATCGATGATGTCACTCGATAGCCACGGCGAGGTTACTCCACGCGCACACGCCTGACGCGACTTCGCGGTGGACGTGGGTAGGCTACCGACTCCAGCGTAGAAGCTGGTCGATCGCCAGGTCCGGCGTGAGACGCGTCGGGTTGCTGCCGTCGTCATTCATCACGTAAATCTCGCCACCAGCGTCGTCCCGCAGGCTGCGAAAGGCAATCCGCTTATGGAAGCGATGCGCGATGCCGAGCCGGGCATGTACGAGTACGAGCTGGAGGCGGCGGCGGAGTACGTGTACAAGCGCGGCGGCGCATACGGCGAGTCGTACTTCCCGCTCATCGCCGATGGGCCCAACATGCCGTACACACACTACCATAAGAATCGCGCGCGGCTCGAGTCGGGCCATCTCGTGCAATTCGATTGGGCGCCCGATATCGCGAACTACACGACCGACGTGACGCGCGTGTTCCCCGCGAACGGGAAGTTCACGCCGCGCCAGGGCGAGTTCTACACGATCTATCTCCGCCTGTACCAGGCCCTCATGTCGTCGATCCGCGTGCACGTGACCGCGCGCGAGATTATGGACAGCGCCGTGGTAAGAATGGATCGGATCATGGGTGCCTATCGATTCACGGATCCCGCAGATCAAGGCCACCGCGGAGGGGTTCGTGAACCGCTATCGGCGGAATCCGAACGCGCCGGCGCGCGGCGGAGGCTCGTTAGGTCACAGCGTCGGGATGGAAGTCCACGACGTGCGGAATCCCACCCCGACGCTCGAGCCGGGCTACGTGTTCACGATCGAGCCACAGATGACCATGGAGAGTGGCGAGCTGTCGGTGCGGCTCGAGGACATGATTCTCATTACCGAAACGGGCTATGAGAATCTCTCCGCGTTCGTGCCCATCGAAATAGTGGACATCGAGCGGCTCATGACGCAGCGCGGGCTCGGCGCATACCGGTTGAAGGGAACGCTGGGGCGTTAGGCATCCCCTCGCACCGTTGCTTCCACTACCGGCTCCAGCGGGGGAATTCGTCAGCCCTGTTGCTCACCATGAGGCGCGTCTGCTCCGTACCGTCGGCGTTCATCACGTAGAGCTGTACGTTGCCATCGCGCCTGCTCTGGAAGACGATCTGCGATCCGTCAGTCGACCACGACGGAAGCCCGTCGGACGTGGTCGCGCCGAATGTGAGCCGTGTGAGCCCCGAGTTGTCGAGGTTGAGCGTGTAGACGCCGTCCGAGCCCGAGGAATTGGAGACGCTGAACGCGAGCCGTCGGCTGTGCGGGTCCCAACTCGGGTAGTCGAGCGTGCCGTCCTGAAACGTGAGCCGGCTGACGCCGGTGCCGTCCGTCTGCATGACATACAACTCGGTCCCGAAGACTGGCTGATCGCGCGTGCTCACGAAGGCGATCTGACGTCCGTCGGAGGAGAACGTGGGCTGTCCGTCGAACGTGTTGTCGTTGGTCAGCCGAACAACCTGGCTGCCGTCGGCGTTCATCACGTAGATCTCGAAGTCAGGGCCCCTGGCCACCGCTGGATCGGCGGCATCGCGGTTGCTCGCGAACACGATCTGCTTGCCGTCCTTCGACCAACCCGGACTAACGTTGCTGGCGGTTCCGTTCGTCAGACGAACGACCTCGGTACCGTCGGCGTTCATCACGTAAATCTCGCCAAGCGGATTGTCACGGTTGCTCACAAAGGCGATCCGCTTTCCGTCGGGGGACCAGACCGCCAACCGGTCCGTGCCGGGCGCGTTCGTCAACCGCTTCGGGTCGGTGCCATCGGGCTTGACGCTGTAGATCTCCAGGCTTGTTCCATCGCGATCGCTCGAGAACAGAATTCTCTGGTTGCTGCCGCTGACGTTCTTGCCAAGGTTGGGCGACGACGGCGATTGCGCCGTCGGCATGGGAGCGGCCGCATCCGAGCAGGCGTCGAGGCTGCCGGCGAGCGGCAACAGCAACGCGATGGTTGGCACGAATCTGCTCACGCGGCGAACACGATATCTCAGCATGTCCATGATCTGGTTGGTTGAAGGAAGTGGCGCTATGCGCGTTATGTCCCATCACGCCGTCGCCGGTGGAATCCGGACACCCCAGGAGTGTGCGCCATGAGTCTTCTCGGGCACGCCGATGACGCGGCCGCCATGCAGCGGCTCGCATTCGCCCTTGTCGATCGTTACCGCATCGAGCGCGAGCTCGGGGCTGGGGGCATGGCCACCGTGTACCTCGCGCACGACATTCGGCACGATCGCCCGGTCGCGATCAAGGTCCTTCATCCCGAGGTGGCCGAATCGTTAGGCCGCGAGCGATTCCTGCGCGAGATCCGCCTGGCCGCGAAGCTCACGCACCCCCACATCCTGCCGCTGCACGACTCGGGCGAGGGCGACTCGCGGCCCTATTTCGTGATGCCCGTGATCGAAGGGCAGACTCTCCGCGAGCGGCTGCAGCAGGAGGGCCAGCTGTCGGTGGAGTCGGCGGTGCGGCTCGCGTCCGAAGTGGCCGACGCACTCGACTATGCCCACCGGCGCGATGTCGTCTACCGCGACATCAAGCCGGAGAACATCCTGCTGCACGAAGGCCACGCGATCGTCGCCGACTTCGGCGTCGGTAAGGCACTGACTGCGGTTCCAGGGTCTGTTGACCCGGTCGTAGAGACCATCGAGCTCCCGCGTGCTGCCTAACGGCTCCAGCGGGAAGCGCTTGCGGCGGTGACTCGGGCCCGGTAGCATGGCTCGAACCCAGCAAGGCAAGCGATGAGAACCACGCTCCGCGCATTTCTCGACCTCTTTTCGGGGCAGGGCCCAGCAGAACCACTGGAGCCGGACGACGACGAGCTGTTGATCGACCCGGACGCTCGCCTTTCCAAAGCGGAGCGAGCAAGGCGAAATACCGAGCGGCGTCAGGACCGCCAGCGGATCCTCGCCGAGGATCCGCATCATCCGACCGTCGAGCACATCGTCGACAATCGCGTGTTCCTCCTCGGTCTCGATCAACTGTATCGCACGAGAATGAAGCGCCACGAGAGTACGGAACTGCTCGCCTGCGCGCGTGCGGTCGCGGCGAAGCTGACCGTTCTCCCGGCCGGCGTGCCGATCGAGGGTTACTACGGGGAGACGACGAGGCTCACCGAGTACTTCCGCCTCATTCGCGGTCTGCAGAGCGTGGACAACAACAAGGTTGGTCGCGTCGCGCGGATGCGCGAATTTCGGCGGCTGTCCTCCATCATGGCGGCGCCGTTGTACGGGCGCCCAGTCAAACAGCGTACTCTGTTTCCAGTCGGCTACGACTCACTCACGCAGGCGCTCGATGACACCACCGGGGATCTGAGTCAATTGACCGTTGGCAATCTCGTGGACCGTCGCATACCGCGTCGCGATCGAGACCAAGGACTTCTCCCTCGTGGGCCTCGCATTCTTTTGCGCGAGACGCGGTGATGATGGCCGCATTACGCGAGTCCGTCGTCTTGTACGCCGGAGTGACCAGATTTTTTCGGGAGCCCCTCGAGCCGCCTGTTCCCGTCTATGTATGGCACGTCGATCACGAGCTCGCGCGCCGAGGCGCGCGCTTCGCGGCCACGTTCAACGAGCTGTTCGATGACGATCTGCCGGAGCCCGTCGCGGAGAACGCGGATCTCTTCTTCGAGGCGGCGGACGAGAACAAGATCTACGGACGATGCGTCCGTATCGCCGAGGACCCGGAGGCAGGCTTTTACCATTGGGCGGTGCGCCTCGGAGCGGATGGGAGACCGGCGGTCGACGACTTTTGGGACACCGAGGTCTGGACGACTGAGCGCTATGAGCTCGAACGCGCGTAGCGCCAGCGGACTCTTCGTACCGTGCCCCACTCTGGTAATGACTGGGAACTCACCGACGAGGACGTATGAGCTGCGCTCAATGCGAGGGCATTGATCAGTTGTTCGACTCGAAGCGCGCACGCCGCCATCTCGAGAAATTCCGGCGCAAGGGCGCGGACCGGACGACCCGGATGCTCATCGAGGATGTGCAGGCCGCAATGCCCCAGCGCAGCGACGGCAACTCGGCCAGCCTCCTCCTCGATGTCGGCGCAGGTGTTGGGGCCATTCACCACACATTGCTCGACCGCGGAGTCGAGCGGGCGGTACACGTGGATGCGTCGTCGGCCTATCTGCGCTCCGCGCGCGAAGAGACTGAACGGCGAGGCCACGTGACGCGGGTGGAGTTCGTTCAGGGAGATCTCGTGGATGTTGCGGACCGCGTTCCGACGGCAGACATCGTCACGCTCGACCGCGTCATCTGCTGCTACCACGACATGCGCGGGCTGGTATCGCGATCGGGCGAAAAGGCGCGCTTCGTATACGGCGCGGTCTATCCTCGCGAGGGCTGGTGGACCCGACTCGTTGTCAATGCGGAAAATGTGTTCTTCCGGCTCCGAGGCTCTCCGTTTCGCACGTTTCTCCATTCGCCGAGCGACATCGACTCGGTGCTGGCGGCGCAGGGGCTTCGACGCCGGAGTGTTCGGCGCACAGTGGGATGGGAAGTGGCCGTTTACACGAGGTCCAACGCGGGCGATTCCGAGTCGCGGACGTCGTGATCGGCTGCTTCATGTTCGAATTGTCAGCGCGTCGGTCCGGCCGGGTGTTCGATCATCACGTGCGACCACCACGTTCCCGACGCCATGACGTACGGCATCTGGGTCCGCTGGAGATCGGACACTGTCGACTCGTCAGGCAAGCCCATCGACACTGCAGTGGCAAACGGGACGTGGAGCGACTGCCAGCGATTCATTTGCGCCGTTACCGCGCCGGTCGCCGGAACGTATGCGTCCTGAGGACCGAGCACGCGGTAGCCGGCCGCCGGATGCGCGGGCAGCGTCAGCGTCCCCGCGCGCACGTCTGCCGTGATGCGTGCGTCGAGCGAGTCACTCGTTAGGCCCGACCGAAGCAGGTCACCAACCCGGAACATGAGCCGAATCATCGTCGCCTCGTAGCACCGCGCGTCCCACGCCGCCTCACCGGGCACAACCCGCATGCACACCATGCCGTTCGATCCTTGTCGCACGACGACTCGACGGCCCGGCGATTCGATACGCATCACCGTCGCACCGCTTTGCAGTTGCTCCGGCAGCGGCAGCACCGCGAAGCGGATGTCGTCGCCGACCGCGTCGTTGCCTCCGACCGCCGCTGGCCTGAAGCGCCCGGCCGCACCGGCACGCACCTCGGCCAGCGCGGGGACGTCTGCGTCCGCGCGTTTCCAGATCGTCAGTAGTTGCGTGTACGACTTGATTGCCGCGTCACGGTCACCCATGGCGACACGTGCACGCGCCAACCCGAGCAGTGAGGCAGACCGGTTGGGTACATGGGCGAGCACGCGCTCGAACTGGGCAGCCGCACTGTCGGCACGCCCGGCTTTCATGTACTCGGCGCCGAGGAGCTCTCGGGCGAAAAGGAACGAGGGCGGGCCAACCATCGGAATCTGATCCTCGAAGTCGCCGGCGTGAGAGAAGCGCTCGATCGCCCGCGACCGGTCTCCGCGCGCTTGCGCGAGCAACCCCTCGAGCTGCGACGCCAGGAAGTCAAACGCGGGCGGCGCGCGACGACCGGCGGAATCAGCGCGGGACCGGAACGTGGCAGCGCCCGCCGCCAGCGCCGCCGTATCTCCGCGCACTCCCTGAATAACGACGCGCTCGTAATCGGCGCGCATCGCGAAGAACTGCTCGCGTCCGTTCTGCGCCGGCCTTTTAGCAGTTGGCGGAAGGACCGCGTCGTTCCAGCGGCCGGTCTGGGCGGCCGCGAGAAACGCCAGGTTCGACACGGCGTAGCGTCCATCGATGTGGGACGCGGCGGAGACGTCGGCGTTCCCGATCACCCGGCGCGCGGAATCGACCAGCGCACGCGCAGCACGCCAGCGTCCGCTCTCGAGATACGCGTAGGAGAGAAAGAGCAGGCTGTGCGAGTCGAGCTCGGCTCCGCTGAGGTGGTCACGCGACCATCTCGCGACGCCATGCGGCCCACGACCGCTCGTTCGACGCGGCGACTTCGTCCCACAGTCCGAGCCGAAGGAATACGTGGGACGGCATGTGCAGTGCGTGCGACGCGTCCGGTGCTATTCGCGCGTAGGCACGGGCCGCGGGCAGCGCGGACGTCGTGAACGATGGATCCTCGTCGGAAATGTGGATGAGATAGTGCGGCGCTCCGGGGTGGTTCGGATTCGTCCTGAACACGTGCTCGGCGCGCTCGACCATCTGCTTCGCCCGAACCTTCTTTGTGTCGGGCGGGTACGCGTCCTCGCCGATCGCTATCACGAGTGCGAGTGACGTGAACGCGGCAGCCTCCAGGTCGTCGGGGTACAGGCTCGTTAGGCTGCGCATCGAATCCGCGAACGCGCGAGCGCGAACCTCCATCGATGTGTCGGCGAAGAACGCCTCGATGGCAGCACCATAGGCGCGTTCGCGCGGCGTCGCTGCCCGGGCCAGGCGGGCTTGCAGCGTCGGTTCCAGCCGCGCGAGCACCTGACGGGCCGCCTTGGGGTCATCCTCGCTCCACAGCGGGTGCGAGTGCGTGAACGCCTCGAACCAGTACGGAAGGGCGAACGCGGTGTCGGCGCGCTCGGCGGCTTGAAAGGCTTTCGCCGCCTCCTCGTAATGGAAGCTGTGCAGGAACGCGATTCCGCGGAGAAACGCCGCCTGAGCGCGAGCGTTGGCTGAGGTTGGGAATGCAACTGTGCCCAGGCGCGGAGCGCCTTCGCCTCTGGCGTCGTGCGCGTGTGTGTCGGCCTGGGCGACCAGCGGGTGAGCCTGAAGCGCCAGCGCGAGCGCCGTCGTTCGGGCGATCCGTCGTACCCACTGGCGGCGGATCGAACCCGCCTGATCAATGTGTCGTGTCATTGTTCTCGAAGCCGTATGCGAGTCGTATGTGCGTTCGCGACTCGACGACATGTGGGTGGGCTCGCGCCGAACGGTGGCAACGACGCCTAACGACCAGTATACGGCGCGCGTCCGGGACGGGATAGAGCCAGCCGTGCCGCAGCCGCGTCTCCTGCTCGCCTGGGGAGTCGGCAGCGTCCTTGACGGTCACCACAATGGGCCCCATGGTTCCCGCGCGTGACTGGAGCATTCCCGTCCCCTTTCCCAGCGACGAGTGACGACGGCACCGCAACGTCTCACGACCGTGCTCGGCGATCGCTATCGCATCCCAGCCGGCAGCAGTCGAAGCGTTAGGCTCGGCGACGCACCGGTGCAGGGCCCGCGCACCGAATGGGACTCGTGGGACGGGCGACGGTTCGTCGTCGTCAAACCCGTCGACCGGCCCGACATCTATCTGCTTCGCAACTTCGGCGAGCTGCTGAAACGCTGATCCCGCCGCATCACTGACACGATCAAGGCCCGAGGCGCGCGTGACGTCGCGCAGCCGCCGCCTGTTGCGCGTACGGGGCGTCGCCATGCTCCCACGCGCGCGCCACCCAGGCGTGGTGCACTGCAGCGCTATCCGCACGGCCCGCCGCGTCCCACGCCTGGGCCAGGAGCGCGTGCACCTCGGTGTGCGTCACATAATAGTTCGACGCGTCCACCTTCCCACGCAGCACCGGCTGCAGGGCAGCGATCGCGTCGCGCGGGCGGCCACGCTCGAGCAGGACGACGGCGAGATCGTAGTTCACGCGCGTGTAGCCGGCGGGCCAGGAAAAGATCGCGGACCGAAATGCGGCCTCGGCGCCGTCCAGATCGTTTCGAGCGAGGAGTACGAGCCCATGGACGTAGCGACCGAGCCGGCGATCACGCACGTGTCCACTCTGCGCGCCCACGGCGTCGATCGTGTCCGCCAGCGCCACCACGGCCGCCGTATCCCCCGCGCTGGCAAGCGCTCGCGCCTTGTGCGTTAGGCGCCACGCCCGCTCCCGCGCCCGGCCGGACGGTGCCTCCTCCGGCGCCCGCCAGTGCGATATCGAATCGAACAGGGCGGCAGCCTCCCGGTACCGGCCAGCCTCGAACAGGATCGCCGCGAGGGGAGCGGCCGACGGCGACACGGCTCCCACGATCCCGCTGTCGAGCGGCACAGCCAGGGCGCGGTACTGTCGCGCGACGGTAGCGGCTTCCGTCAGCCGGCCCTGATAGCGAAGAGACAGGATGAGCTGCCAGAGCGCTTCGCGCTGCGCCGGTGCGTTGCCGGCTTGGAGCGCGGCACGAACCAGTCGCTCGCCCGTCGTTAGGTCTCCGGTTCGGAGTGCGTGTGTCGACGTCCGGGTCACTGCCGCCACGGGATCCTGGTCGAGCGCGGCAATGCGCTCGGTCAATTTCGCGGCGTCCGTGAACTTCCCCGCGCGCTCGAATACATCCCAGAGCGCGATCCACGACGCGGCAATGTGGGGCTGCAGTTGCGTCCATCGCCGCGCTTCCCGCTCCGCCGCGGCGAGTGAGTCAGCCACATCGTAGGCAGCCACGATCTGGAACATTGCCGTACATGCGTTGCAGCCGCCCACGCTGTCCGCGCGCGTGAACGACAGGGAGTCCATGGCAATCACGCGCTGAAGAGGGGCGATGGCCGCCATGTACTCGCCGTCCTGAAGGCGCGCCAGACCGGCGTAGAGGTGGCCCTCTGTTTCCTGCGGGTACCGGTTCACGAGCGAATCGGCGACCACTCCCAGCTCAGGCGACGCCGCGAACCAGGCCCAGCCTGCTCGAATCGTCAACCGCTCTCGTTCCGTTGCACGTGCCGAGAGTCGCAGGGCCCGATTCAACCGGTTCATCATCGGCACGCGCAACGTCGATGTGCGACCATATTGGTAGGCCGCCATGGCAAACATGGAATCCTCTCGCACCGCCAACCCGAACAACCGTTCGGCCGTCGCAAGGTCTCCGTCCGCGAGCGACTGAAGTCCTTCGACGTAGAAGCTGTACGCCGCCACCGACCTGGTCGTGGCGCCGGCGATCGATCCCGAAGGAACAGGACTGCCGTGCGCCGCAACGAGGCGTGCCGTTCCGCTGTCCACCAGCGTGAAGAGGTCCTGCCCCTCGATCGAATGGACGCCGCTGATCGCGCCCGTCGCGAGGTCGACGCGCCGCAGATCGAGGCGAAGCATTCCCTCGGGACGCGCATACAGGATGCCGTCGATGATCTCCGTCGCCCCCGCCTGACGCGCCGCCTCCACAAAGCCCGCTGCGCCGGTGTCCGCCGGCGTTCGGAGGCGACGCAGCAGTTCCAGCATTCGCCCCGCACTGACGACCCGAAGTCCGCGCGAGCGCCCAAGGCTCGTGGCCAGAAGATCCGCGACCGGGCCGGCGAGCGCGCGCGTCGACGAGTCCGCACCGTAGCTGACGATGCGCCCCACCGCCACGACCACCGATGGCTCGTTAGGCGACAAGGTGCCGAAACGTCCCTTGAGTCCCTGCGTGGCCAGAAGCCCCGCAGCGGCGACGCCAGCCAGCGCCGGGATGAGCCATGCCCGAGTCCAGATGCGCGATGCCTGGCGAGTCGATTGGCGCGCGGCCACGCCGCTCGCGACCTCGACCGGAGCCGGCGATGGCGATGGCATCGCGCGCTCCACGGCGTCGCTCGCTGGCTCGGACTGGGGGACGACTCGCTCCACCTCCGCCGCGACGTCCGGCGGCAGCTGATCGCCCGTTGCGATAGGCGGGGCAGCCGGCTCGGCCCGCGCGGCTCCGGGAGTGGGCCGGGTGACTTCATCAGAGTGCACGCGCAGCCGCTCGGCCAACGCGGTGACCTCCTTGTCCGGCGGAAGCTCGAGCTCCTGCTCGACGAGCAGTTCGTAGACGCGAGCGTGTCTGATCGCGCCAGCACGATCGCCGGACGCGGTGAGCGCTTCCATGAGCCCAACCGCGACGCGGGCGTTGAGCGGCTCGAGTGCCGCGAGCCTTCGCCACCAGCCGACGGACACCGCGGCGTTCCCGCTAGCGAGCGCACTGCGTGCGAGTGACTCGACCACCCGCGCATGGTCCTGCGCAAGCACCGCGCGTTCGCGCTCGACCCACCGCGTGAATTCGTCGGCGCCGGAAACGTGGAAGCCGTCGAGGAATGGTCCAGCGTACAGCTCCGCCGCGCGTGCGTCGTTGCCGCGCGAGACCGCCGCGGCGAACTCGGTCACATCGGTCGTGACGAGCGCGGGATCAAAGCGGAGGTCCTTCGAGCCGCCGATCGCGTCTTCGGCGACCAGGTCCTTTCGCAGCGCGTAGAGCGCCTGGGAGAGCGTGCGCGATCCGCGCTCGTCGTCGGCGTCGGGCCAGAGCAGCGCGAGCACCTTGTCGCGTGACACGCCCCGCTCACCGGCGCGCGCGAGCAGGGCCAGGATCGCCATGCGCCTGGGCTGAGCGGCGGCCCCCGCGAGGGAGGCACCATCGCCGCCACGGACGGAGAGACAACCGAACGTCTGAATTCGGATCACAGCCGGCGGCCTGCCACGTGTTGTGGGCGGTGCGGCTAAGGTAGGTCGCCCCTGAGCGGGGAGCAACGGAGCGGATCGTTCGCGAGTGCGCTGCATGGCGACGGAACAATCGGCGTGCGTATCACGCGGATATCACGCGGTTATCGCGGACGCCTCCGCCAGCCGCCGGGCCGGACCGCAGGCGCGCATCGAGACTGTTGGAGCACAACAACTTGAGCGTCATGCGCCGCAGGTGGTTTGCGCGAAATACGCCACGCGCACCATTCGCCCCGCTCGCCACCACGGCGCGCCGGATTTTCGAATCCGACCCATGCCTGACTAATTCACTGGAGCTACCAATGCGCACGCTTCTTCTCCTATCCGTCGTTGCCACCCTGGCCGCTTGTGCCGACGAGCAGCCCGCTACGGCCCCACGGAGCACGCCCACGGCAACCGTTCCCATGGCGCAAGCCGGCGTCGACGCTCCGACGGGTCAAGGCAAGCCCGCAGCTGGACCTGTCGGCTTCACCACGGTCACGGTGGTGACGTCAAACGAGTTCTCGACGCCAGGTGGTGCGATTGCCGGACAAGCCTATTGCCCCGCCGGGACGACCCGAATCAGCGGTGGCTACGCCTTCACCAGCGAGGGGAACCCGAGCGCGCCGCCGATCGTGACCCAGAACCAGCCGTTCGGGAACGGCTGGTGGGTCCGGATTCTGGCCACGCTGCCCGGGTCCTACGGTGGTGCGTTCAAGGTGTACGTGCTCTGCGCGAGCTGAGCATCGCGGATCACGCTGTGACCGAGTCGCGCGGCCGGTTGCACGTTGCCGGCCGCGCGACGTCTCCTTCCCTCTCTCATGTCCTGACTCATGACCTCGGATCAGGTTCTGCTCGTGCGGTCGTCGTGGGCGGCGATCGCGACGCACGGCGACGAACTGAGCGTGCGGTTCTACGACCATCTCTTCGCGATCGACTCGAGCGCGGCACGTCTTTTCTCCCATGTGGACATGAGCGCGCAGCGAGCGAAGCTCGCGCAGATGCTCGGCGCGGTGGTCCACGCACTCGATGACATCGACAGCCTGCTGCCCACAGTCGCCGCACTCGGCAAACGGCACACGCGGTACGGTGTCGAGCACCGGCACTTCGACAGCGTGGAAGAAGCGCTGTTCCGCGCGTTCTCCGATACGTTAGGCGCTGTCTTCACGGCGGAGCTGCGCGCGGCCTGGGCGGAAGCGTACGCGCTGATCGCATCGGTGATGAAGCGGGCACTGATGCGCAGTACCGAGAAGGCGAACGTGTAGCTCCTGGCCACCTGTGAGAATCGCCAGTGGCGGCGCAACTTCGACGATCTGCTGAAACGCTGATCCGGCCGTGGGCGGAGGAGTGTGGAACGCGCGAGTACATGCAACCCTGCATACTGTCGTACGCGGCGGCAGCGGCTGGTGACATGGACAAGGCGATCATGTATGCCGATATCCACAGGCACGGCCGGCAGCGTCGGGCGGCGTAGAAGTGCAGATCGCATCCGTCGGATCCCAGAAGAACGCCGGGCCGCCGTACGCCACGTCCGCGCCGTCCTTGCCGCCATCCTGCACCCAGTACACGCCCTTGTCTCCGACCCTCGAGAAGTTGTCGTCGTAGGTCTTCACCGTGATCATGCTGATGTACGCCGTGTTGCCGACGACTCGAATACAAACGGGTTCCTGTATGAGCTCTCCCCTTTGTGAACGGCCCGAACGCGGTTCGACATTCGCGAGTTTCACGATCGCGTCCTTGGAGGACGGCGGGGTGCCCCTCACATTCCTGCGGCTACCAGTCGAACGCTGGGTCACGCAGACAGGCACGAAAGCAAGAATGAGCGAGCGCCGGAGGGCAGCGCTTGCCGATCGCTACCGCATATCCTCGTGGATCAGTGGTCTGCGAATTGTGGATTGGTTCTCTGAAGCGGCGCGCGGTTGCGCTGGCGACGTGGATCCAAGAAACGCACACCGACCATCGCCGAATCACCGATCGGGTCACCACGGAATCACCACCAGCGAGTTCAGGGACGAGACACGATCAGACCGACAGCCAAATGACCTGAACCGCCGGGTTCTTTCGTTATGGCTGGTGCGGGCACCATCACACGAGATGAGAGGACGGTCTGGGATGCGAACGGGAGCCAGCGTACGAGCAGCAGTGACGGCGGTGGTCGGGTGTGCGGCCACGCTGACCGCGCAACAACGGCCGCCACTCCCACCCGGCGTCGCCCCATACGTGTCGGTGAACGCACCGCTGGTCGCGCTCACGCACGTGCGCGTCGTCGACGGAACCGGCGCGCCGGCGCGCGATGATCAGACGATCGTGATTCGCGGCGAGCGGATCGACGCCGTCGGCCCCGCGAGCTCGACTCGCGTTCCCGCCGGCGCGCAGGTGCTCGATCTCACCGGCCACACCGTCATCCCCGGACTCGTCGGCCTGCACGAGCACACGTGGTTCGGCGGAGTGCGCGTGAGCACGCCGATGGGCGCGAGCGCGTCATCGCTATACCTCGCGATGGGCGTGACCACGGCCATGACCGCCGGCAGCGAGTTTCCGTATCACGAGCTGAATCTGAAACGCGCCGTGGACGCGGGGTCGGTGCCCGGTCCCCGGTTCGAGATCGCCGGGCCCTATCTCAACGGCGGCCCACCGCGCGCCTCCGCGGGGCAGAGCATCGTGCGCTCGCCGGCGGAAGCTCGACGCACCATCGCGTACTGGGCGAGCGAAGGCGCGACCTGGTTCAAGTTCCTCGGCGCGGAGACCCGCGCCGAGTTGGCGGCCGGGATCACGGAGGCGCACGCGCGTGGACTCAAGGTCACGGGTCACCTCTGCTCCGTCACGTTCACCGAGGCGGCCGCGCTCGGGATCGACCTGCTCCAGCACGGGTTCATCACGAACAGCGAGTACGTGGCGAACAAGGCGCCTGACGTCTGCCCGCCAGAGAACATGCGCGCGCAGGCGAACGTCAATGTGAGCTCCGCGGCGGTGCAGGCGAGCATCCGCGCGATCGTGTCCCGCGGTGCCGCCGTTGCGTCCACGTTAGGCGTCTACGAGACCTTCATTCCCGAGCGCGCACGCCTCGACTCGGCTGCAATGGCGATGCTCGCGCCCGCCACACGCACGGAGGTCCAGGCCAACCACGCCGGCCTCGCTCAGAGCGGGTTCACCATTCCCGTACCGCTGTTGAAGAAGATGATGGAATGGGAACGCGCGTTCGTGCGCGCCGGAGGCCTGCTCGGCGCCGGTTGCGATCCGTGGGGCACCGGCTTCCTGCCCGGCTTCGGCGATCTGCGGAACTACGAGTTGCTGCTCGAAGCCGGGTTCAAGCCTGAAGAAGCGGTGCAGATCATGACGTTCAACGGCGCGCGCATTCTGGGCAAGGAACGGCAGCTCGGCTCGATTGCACCCGGCAAGCTGGCGGACGTCGTGGTCATCCGGGGAAACCCGTTAGGCACGCCGCGAGCCATCTACAATGTCGTGACTGTGTTCAAGGGCGGCCTGGGCTACGATTCCGCACGGCTGCGGGAGGCGGTGAAGGGTCGAATCGGCGGGTCGTGAGCCGGCGTCATGGCGCGGGATGCAGCGTCAGCTTCTGGACGCGCCAGTTGAGCAGCTCCGCCACGTACAGCTCGTTCTCCGACGGGCACGCAATCTCGTGGATCCAGCCGAACTGCTTCACGTCCTTGCCCGCCTCGCCTAACACACCGAGGACCTTGCCGTCGAGCGAGAGCTTGTAGATGCGACCGGGCACCGCATCCGCGCTGTACAGGACCTGATTCGGCCCCGGCGTTATGCAGATCGCCCACGGTGCACCCGACACGGCGAGCGGGTTCGACCCCGCGCTCGGCATCGCGCCGAGCATGACGTTAGGCGCCCCGGCGAACGGGACGTCGATGGTGAACTGGCGGAGGAAGGTACCGTCCGCGTCGAATACCTGGATGCGCCGGTTCGTGCGGTCGGCCACGTAGACGTTGCCGCGGGCGTCGCTGGCGATCGAGTGAAGGATGTTGAACTGGCCCTGCTCCGCGCCGCGCTCGCCCCACGTCTTCACCCAGCGACCGTGCGCGTCGACCTTCACGACGCGCGAGTTGTTGTAGCCGTCGGCGATGAATGCGTTGCCGGCATTGTCCCAGGCGATGTCGGTCGGCCGGTTGAACGATCCCCAGCCCGGTCGCGGCTGCGTACCCGGCGCCGGCTCGGCCGGCGGCGCTTCCACGGCCTCGGCGCGACGGCCGAGCACCATGAGTACTCGACCCGCGGGACTCAGCTCGATGACCATGTTGGTCCCTTCGTCCACCGCCCAGATGTTGCCGCCCGGGCCAATGCGCACGGTGTGCGCGAATGCGAAGCCGTAGAGATTCTTGCCGAGCTCGCGGATGAACGACCCGTCGGGCCCGAACTCGAACAGCTGCGAAGCGGCGGCGCCGTGCACGGTGGTGCGTGAGCCGGTGCGGCTGAAGACGAACAGGTGGCGCCGCGCATCCATCGCGACGCCGGCGACTTCGCCGAAGTAGAGATCCGGCGGAAGCTTGAGGAAGTCGACGCTGGCGTCGAACTGAATTGTCGGCACGCCGGCGGCACCGGGAGCGCGCTCGGCCTGCTGTGCCTTCGCAGTGGCCGCAACACTCGCGGACAGCGATGCGACAGCAATGACGCCGTAGGTGAAGCTCATTGTTATCTCCGCGTTAGGGCTGACGGGCCGGTCGTCATCGGATCGGGCGCGCAGAATGTACTGCATGACTGCGGTAATCGGGCTGAGCGCTCGACGCCTTGCGGCGCGACCACAGCATCGTGGGCGTCCATGGTTTGTAGAGGAACAATCGTGGACATAGCCTTGACAAATGGTTATTCATCGCCAAATTGCATGGACAAACGGTGGACAGCATGCGGCCACCGTCGCCGGGGCGGACGACAGACCGAGTCAGTCCTCACCTTCGCCCGGTCCGCCAACACACCCATACGAGGATCCGCCATGATCAACAAACCGACTCTCACGCTGGCGCTGCTCGCGACGTTCGCGGTCGCAGCGTGCAGCGACGATGACAACGTGACCGCCCCCGTCACCACGGCGCAGTTGCGCGTCGTGCATGCGTCACCCGACGCACCGAACGTGGACGTTCTCGTCGACAATGCGCCGGCGCTCACGAATGTCGCGTACAAGGTGGCGTCGAATTACCTCGACGTTCCGTCCGGGAGCCGCAACCTGAAGGTGCGCGCGACTGGGACGACCACGGTCGTCATCGACGGAAACAGCACGCTCGCCGAGGGCGTTTTCTACACGGTACTCGCGACCGGTCGCGTCGCGTCGATCGCCCCACTCGTGCTGACGGACGACCAGACGAGCCCCGCCTCGGGCAACATTCGCCTGCGCCTGGTGCACGCGTCGCCAACCGCCGGGAACGTCGACATCTACGTGACCGCGCCGTCAGCCGACATCGCTACGGCGACGCCGACGCTGGCGAACGTGCCGTTCCGCGCGGCGTCGGGCTATCTCGAGGTTCCGGCCGGAACGTATCGCGTACGCATCACTCCAGCCGGTACCAAGACCGTCGCGATCGACGTCAATAACGTCGCGCTCGTCGCCGGTCAGGTGCGAACCGCGGTCGCCGTCGACGCTCCGGGCGGTGGGGCGCCACTTGGTGCGATTCTTCTCGCCGACAAGAACTGAGCCGAGCCAGTCGGTAGATGCCGCACGGCCAGGTCACTCGCGTCCAGGTGGCCGGCCGTGTTGCACTCGCGGCATCCGCGCGACGCACTCACACCTACTGCAGCCCGTACACCACGATCTGGCTCGCGCTGGACCCACCCGGCCAGATCGGCGACTTCATCCCCGCCGCCACGCCGATCCGCTGCTTCCCGCCGGCGAGATAACTCACGATCCCGCCGCCCATCGACTGCCCCGTCGTTAGGCGCCAGAGCACCGCGCCCGTTCGCGGCATCGAACGCGTACAGCGTCCCGCCCAGGTCCGCGGCGAACACGACGCCTCCCGCGGTCGGCGTGAGGCCCGCGAGCACGGGACGCGACGCCGCGAACTTCCACCGCACCGCCCCGTTGTCCGCGTCGAACGCGGTGAGCCACCCCCTCGCGCTGTCCGGCGGATCCAGCCGCTGCGACGCGGCGCCGAACCACCCGGCCCCCTTCGCCGGAACGGGCGCGGACTCGGCACGAGCTGCACGGTCGCGCACCAGTCGACGGCGCCGACGTAGATCGTGTTCAGTGCCGGATGAAACGCGGCGCCATTCCATTCGGATCCGCCGAGGTAGCCGGGACAGAACCGCGTCTTCGTGTCCGGCGTGAGCGGCGCTTCGATGTCTCGCGCGTAGGGCTGACGGGCGGTCGTCATCGGATCGAGTGCGCAGTGTACCGTCGCGCGTCCCGGGAGTGTCGAGCCAATTCCGTACGGGGAGTTGCTCGTGCCCCCGGACGTGGCGCATTTCACCAGCGCGCCGTCGTCGAGCGCATCGTCGCACGTGGATGCGTAGCTCCTGGTCGAACACGTCGGTTATGTTCTCACGTCGCCGTCTGACGTCGAGCTCGAGCCGGAGTTCATACACCGCGACTCTACGCCGTGGACGAACGGCGGAGGTGATCGCGGGACAGTGGTGTGGCCGGCCGGCGAAACAACTCCACTCGCGCTCGACATCGGCGCCCTGTTCCCGCGTTCTGGACACGTGACCGCGTCGGATCGCGTTAGGCGCTCGAACCGTACGAGGCGGTCACGGATTACCTGGGGCCGGACTGGTAGTAGAACGGCCGTTCTTGACGCAGAAGCCCCCTCACGGCAGGAGTCGAAACCCCTCGGCGGTGAAGTCCGGGTCGAGGCCCATCACGTCCGTGAGCCCTTCGGCGTCCATTACGACGAAGCTCACCACGTCGACGAGGCTCACCTTCCGCTTATCGGTGCGGAAGAGTCGCTGACGGCGCGACAATGCAGCTCGCTCGAGACCCACTGCACGGTCACGAGCGGCAGGATCCGCTCGTTCCAGGTCGCGGACAGGTGCGCGGCCAATGCGGTGCAGCACGCGCATGTCCACGCTGACGCTAGTTCGTCGTCACCATTCGGCGGCCGCGCTCCGCCGCTGCGCGGAACGCCTCCAGCATCGCGCTGTGATCGCGCTCGGTGCGCACGAGCAGCGCATAGAACCCAGACGTGTCGACGAACAGGCTCACCGCCGATACGCGTCGTGCAGATACTTGTCGTGCTCCTGCGCGACGTCCGTCGCCCCCTCCGGATCCTCGTGGGTTCCTGCAACCTGCAATGCGTCGCGCACGCGTTGCGCACGAGTAGGCACGCCGTGCTCCGCCTCGAGTTGCTGGTCGACGCATCGGCGGATGGCCTCGGACAGCGAGATACCGCGCTGCTGCGCCCAGCGCTTGAGCCGCCGATACTGGTCGGGCGTGAGCTGGATCTGAGTACGCACCATGATGTAATCAGTAATGATGTAACGATACGTATTGAATGTTACGGCAGAGCCCAAACGGCGCCGAAACGGCGCGAATCCCGAAGGCGCGAAATCCCGAACGGCGCGAAATCCCAGAAGGCGCCAAATGCCAGAGGCGCGAAATCCCGAACGGCGACAGAATGCGGAACGGCGAGAAGCGGCGGTCGTGGGACGGCGTTCCGCCCTTTGTCGTCGTTCGGGATTTCGCGCCGTCGGGATTTCGCGCCTTCGGGATTTCGCGCTCTTCGGGATTTCGCGCCGTTCGGGATTTCGCGCCGTCTCACGCCGTGCGCCGTCTCACGCCGTTGGTACTGGCGCGCCGCCCCTGAATTCCGGACCTTCAGCTGCCCCGTTCTACCCCTCACGCGACCGAGATCCCCGACAATGCACGGCCAATTCATCTGGTACGAGCTCACCACGCCCGACGTCGACGCGGCGAAGAAGTTCTACCCGCGCTTCACCGGGTGGGGGACGCAGCCGTTCGACAACGACTATACGATGTGGACCACCGACGGCGTTCCGATCGGCGGCCTGTTCCAACTCAGCGACGAGATGCGGCAACAGGGCGTTCCACCGAACTGGATGCCGTACGTCGAATCCAACGACGTCGACGACACCGTCGCGAAGGCGACGTCGTTAGGCGCCCAGCTCCTCCACGGCCCCGAGGATATCCCCGGCGCCGGCCGCATCGCGGTGCTGCAGGATCCTCAGGGCGCCGCGTTCGGCGTCTACAAGTCGACCAGCGGCATGAGCGGGTGGGACGGCACGGCGTCCGTCGGACGCTTCTCGTGGCACGAGCTCATGACCACCGACCGCGTCGCCGCGTTCGAGTTCTATCGCGCGCTGTTCGGCTGGGAGAAGAACGGCGAGATGGACATGGGCGGCGGCGAGATCTACTCCATGTACGGCCACGGCCAGAACATGTACGGCGGCATGTTCAACGCGACCGGCGACATGGCCGGCAATGCGCCCGTTCTGGCTCGTGTACATCAACGTGAAGGACGTCGGCAAGGCAGTGGCCGCCGCCACGAAGGCGGGCGGCGCGGTCCACCGCCCACAGATGGACATCCCCGGCGGCTCGATCGCCATCCTCGGCGACCCACAAGGCGCTGGATTCGCGCTGCATCACGTGAGCGCCCAGGCACCTGCGGCGCTGCCAGCCGCAAAACCAACCGCGAAGAAAGTCGCGAAGGCGCTCAAGGGAGCGGCGAACTCGCTCGTGAGGGCGGCAAAGAAGGTCACCAGGAAAGTCGCGACCGCGACAAAGAAGGCCGAGAAGAAAGTCGCCAAGAAAGTCGCGAAGACGGCCAAATCGGCGACGAAACACACCGCGAAGGTAGCAACGAAGAAGACTCCGAAGAAACCCGCGCGAGCCGCCACTCGGTCGAAGACAACGGCCAGGACGGCGTCGAAGACTCCCGCTAAGCGGCCGTCAAAGACCGCGTCGAAAAACGCGTCGAAGAGTCGGTCGAAGAGCGCGTCCAAAGCGAGGCCTAACGCGCGCAAGAAGACGAAGACAGCCAGGAAGTCGGGAGCGACACGGCGCCGGTAGCTGCCGCATCAGGACGGAGCGGTTGGCGGTGGAACCCTAGCGAAGCACCTCTGCAAGCGCGCACGTAAAACCAGGGAGGACCGGGCTGGCGTCGAGAAGGCCATCCGACGAGACAATCGTCAGCCCGCCGTCGTCCCGATACGTGCGCGCCTCGACGCGGGACGGGTCGATGACCCACACGAGCATCGTTCCCGCGTCGATCCATTGCCCCACTTTGGTCAGCACCTCACCGGGCCGGTCATCGGGCGAAACGATCTCTGCAACCAGATCGGGCGCGAACGCGGCGTACCCACGGGACGGAATCAGCCCGACGCGTGCGCGGCAAACGACAGCCACATCCGGCGCGCGCACAGTGTCAGGATCGGATTCGATCTTGAATCCGGTATCCTGCCCGCACACGACACCGAGGTTGTTTCGGTAGACGTGGTCGGCGAGAAGGTACGCCAGCCTCGCGGCAATGCTGCCATGTCGCGTGCCTGGTGGCTCGCGAACGAGCAGCCGTCCGCGCCAGAGCTCGGTCGCCTTCCCGGCCGCGTCCAGCCGCAGAAGCTCCTCAGCCGTAAGAAGATGGGCCATCGAGTCAGCGGGCATGGCCACACTATGATCCTCGCGGAGTGGGGGGTCAACGGGTTAGGGCGGAGAATCGCGAGGCCCACGCCTTCGGGCATCATCGTGCGGTCGCAGTCCCCACCGTTTCGACGCCCTAGCGGGTGTCTTACCGCGCCCTAGCTTCCGTCGAACCTCGCACCCACTTCCCATGCGATCCATCGTTCGCACGTTCGCGGCTATCACGCTCTCCGCCAGCGCGTTATCGGCCCAGGGCACCCGCCTGCTTCGCGACCCATCGCTCGGCCCGTCGGCAATCGCGTTCACCTACGGCGGCGACCTCTGGGTCGTCGGACGCCAGGGCGGCGAGGCGAGGCGCCTCACGAGCACGCCGGCGGTCGAGGAGGATCCACAGTTCTCCCCCGACGGCAAGTGGATCGCCTTCACATCCAATCGCGGCGGCGGCAACGCCGTCTACGTCGTCTCGGCCGACGGCGGCGATCCGCGCCGCCTGACGTGGAGCCCCGCCGGCGAAAGCGCCCGCGGCTGGACGCCGGACGGACGCCGAGTCCTGTTCGCCTCGAGCCGAGTGTCGGCGCCGACCGCGTACGAGAAGCTGTGGACGATTCCGCTGGACGGCGGACCGGCGCAGATGCTCCCCGCCTACATGGGCTTCCGCGGCAGCTTCTCGCCCGACGGCAAACGCATCGTCGTGGACCGTGTGGATCGATGGGACGTGGAGTTCCGGAGCTACCGCGGCGGCCAGAACACACCGCTCACCATCACCGACGTCGCCAACGGCGAGCGAGACGCGCCTGCCTAACGAACGGACGATGGACATCGACCCCGTCTGGGTCGGCGAGACGATCTACTTCCTGTCCGACCGCGACTGGGCAACGAACGTCTGGTCCTTCGACACGCGGTCGTCACAGCTCAAGCAGCTCACGCAGTTCAAGGACGCCGACGTGAAGACGATGGACGCGCGCGAGAACGCCATCGTCTTCGAGCAGGACGGGTACCTCTGGATGATGGACCCCGTCGGCTCGGCCCCGAAAAAGCTGACGATCACCGCGCACGGCGATTTCCCGTGGGCGACCGCGCACTGGACGGACGTCACCCGCTCGATCGCGTCCGCGTCGTTAGGCCCGAACGGCAAGCGCGCGCTGTTCGAGGCGCAGAGGCGAGATCTTCACGGTGCCGGTCGAGAAAGGCGACGCCCGCAACCTCACACACTCGTCAGGCGCCGCCGATCGCGCACCCGTGTGGTCGCCGGACGGGCAGCGCGTCGCGTGGTTCTCCGACGAAGGCGCCGGCTACCGGCTGCTCATCGGCAATGGCGACGGACTCGGCACGCCGCGCGCGATCGCGATCGGCGATGCCGAAGATGGCGTGGACACCGACGTGGTCGCCCGACGGAAACCACATCGCGTTCGTGGACAACAAGGTGCGCATCCGCGTCGTGAATCTCGCGAGCGGCGCCATCACCGTCGCCGACACCGGCGGCGGCTCCACGGACCTCAACGCCATGCGACCCGTGTGGTCACCGGACTCGAAGTGGCTCGCCTACGCCAAGACGTACCCGAACCAGTTCCGCCGCGTCGTGGTGTGGTCGCTGGCCAACGGGAGCAAGCACGTGCTCACCGACGCACTGGCCAGCGCGGCCGAGCCGGCGTGGGATGCGAACGGACGCTGGCTCTACTTCCTCGCCAGCACCGATCTCGGCGTTCAGAGCGGCTGGGCCGACCTCGGCTCACAGACCCGAACGTCCACGTCTGGCGTCTACGTCGCACTGCTGCGCGCCGACGAGCCCACGCCGTTCACGCCCGAGAGCGATGAAGAGCGCGCGGCTCGTACGGCCGGTACGCCGCCACCAGGAGCACCGTCACCGACGACACCGCCGCCGGCCGCGCCGCCGGGCGGTGCCGACACGACTCGTCGGCAGCCTAACGATTCTGCGCGCGCCGGCGGCGACGCGGCTCGCGCACCGAACGTTCGCATCGACTTCGATCGCTTCGACCGCCGCATTCTCGCGCTGCCCATGCCGGCGCGGGACTACGCGCAGCTCATTCCGGGACCGACCGGCATTCTGTTCGTGGCCGAGCGGGTGCCGAATCAGCCCGGGACGACGCTGCACAAGTGGGAGATGACCGGCCGCAAGGTCTCCGTGTTCGTCAGTGGTGTCGGGCGTGTCTCGACGTCGAGCGACGGAAAGAAGATCTTCTGGCAACAGAGCACCGCGACCTAACGGCAACTGGGTGATAGCCGGCACCGACGCGCCACCTCGCGCGGGCGACGGCGTGGTGCGCGTCGCGCTCGGCGCCCAGATCGACCCGGCGCTCGAGTGGAAGCAGATCTTCGACGAAGCCTGGCGCATCGAGCGCGACTTCTTCTACGCGCCGAACCTGCACGGCGCCGACTGGACGGCGGTGCGAGCGCGCTACGAGCCGCTCATCCCACACGTCAAGCACCGCGCCGACCTCACGTACATCCTCGACATGCTCGGCGGCGAGCTGTCGGTTGGGCATTCGTTCGTCGGCGGTGGCGACAACCCGCAGGTGGACAGCTCGCGCGTCGGCGCGTTAGGCGCCGACCTCGTGGCCGACGGCGAGCGCTGGCGCATTGCCCGCATCTACACGAGCGAGAGCTGGAACCCGGGGCTGCGCGCGCCGCTCGACGCGCCGGGCGTGAAGGCACGCGTCGGCGACTATCTGCTCGAGGTGAACGGCGTGCCGGTGACGACGCGCGACGAGCCGTGGAAAGCGCTCGACGGCACGGCCGAGCGTCAGACGGTGCTGCGCCTGAGCGAGCGCGCGAGTGGCGACGCGGCGTGGAACGTGACCGTCGTCCCGGTACGCTCCGAGACGCAGCTTCGCCAGCGCGCGTGGATCGAGGACAATCGTCGCCGCGTGGACTCGCTCTCGCGACGGAACGCTGGCGTACGTGTGGGTGCCTAACACGAGCCGGCCTGGCGTCACGTCCTTCGATCGCTACTACTTCGCGCAGCAGGATCGCAAGGGCGCCGTGATCGACGAGCGGTTCAACAGTGGCGGGCTGCTCGACGACTACATGGTGACGATCATGAACAAGAAGCTCGTCGGCGGCGTCACGGACTACGTCCCGGGCGTGAGCAGCGTGCAGTCTCCCGATCAGCGGCGTGCCGGGCCCAAAGGTGCTCGTCACGAACGAGCTCGCGGGCTCCGGCGGCGACTTCTTCCCGTGGGTGTTCCGGCAGTTGAACGTCGGTCCGCTCATCGGCACGCGCACGTGGGGTGGGCTGGTCAATGCGTCGGTGCCCTACCCGCTCGTCGATGGCGGCACGATCACCGCGCCGGCGCGGGCGGTGTTCGGGCCTAACGGGTTCATCGCCGAGGGTGAGGGCGTGCACCCGGATCTGGAGGTCCTGCAGGAATCGCGACTCGTTATGCAGGGCCGCGATCCGCAGCTCGAGCGCGCGGTGGACGAGGCGCTCAAGCTGGTCGCGACGAAGGGTGTGCGAGGCCGCGAAGACGCCGGCGTTCCCGGTGAAAGCGAAACGACCAACGACCGTGGTGCCATAACACTCGTGGCGACGTTCGAAGGAACGACAATGGCGACGCACGCTCGTCGGTGGACGGCCGTTGTCATCGCCCTCGCGGGTTGTGCGAGGCCCGGCGCGTCGGGCGGCGCGGGTCACGCCACGCCAATCTCGCGGGCTGACCCGCTGATGGAGTTGGGCACGCTTCCCGGCGGGAGCTCGTTCACCATCGATGCCGGCGTATCGGACGTCCGGCTCTCTCTCGAGGCGCGCGACTCGGTCGTCTGGGCGTTCGAGGCAAAGCCGCCCGGCTGCGCCACCGCCGAGGCCACGCCTGGACGACTCACTGTCGCGCACCACCACGACAACTGCTCGGCGCGCTGGGACGTTCACGCCCCGCTCATTGCCGACGTGCGCGTCGACGTTTCCGTCGGCGACGTCGACGTGAGCGCTCCTCTCGATCGTGCGCTCCGCCTTCGCGCGAATGTCGGCAGCGTGCGGCTCCGCATCGACAATCGGGAGCTGCATCATCGCGGCTCGCCTGGCTCCGGCGACCAACTCGAGCTTGGCGACTTGAGCTCGGTGCCTCGGCTCGACGTACGAACGGGCGTCGGCTCCGTGAGGGCGGACATGTTCGCCGACGCGAGCCTCCGTCCACCTGTCATGCGCGCCCCCAGATGAACGCAGGGCAGCAGTACCGGCGCGAAATGCCGAACGGCGCGAAATGCCGAACGGCGCGAAATCCCAGACGGCGCCAAATCCCAGACTGCGCGAAATCCCAAAGAGCGCGAAATCCCGAAGAGCGACAAAGAGCGGAACGGCACCGCCGTTTGGCGCCTTCTGGGATTCCGCGCCGTTCGGCATTTGGCGCCCTTCGGGATTTCGCGCCGTTCGGGATTTCGCGCTGTCTGGGATTTCGCGCCGTTACGTGGCCCTGCGCCGTTTCTCAGTTCGCCTTTAGGTTGGCAGCATCGAGCTTGACTCGATTCGTCTCCGGCAGGAAAACCGTGGCGATGATGGTCACGGCGCAGCATGCAACCATGTAGCCTGCTACCGCTCCCGAGCCGTACCGCGCAAGCAGCACCGTAGCGATGAACGGCGCGACACCGCCCGACACGACCGACGTGAGCTGATAGACGAGTGATGCCCCGGTATACCGCACGTGCGTCCCGAACAGCTCCGACAGCGTCGCGCCCATCGGCCCGTACATCATGTCGTGCCCGAAGTTCATGGCCAGGATCATCGCGAGAATGACGAACCCCGGCCCGCGCTCGACCAGCCAGAAAAACGGAAACGCGACGAGCAGCGAGGCAATGCCGCCGGCGAGGTAGACCGGTCTCCGCCCAATCCGATCCGAGATGTGCGACCACAGCGGAATCGTGAACAGGCCGAGTAACGAGGCGATCATCACGCCGCGCAGCATCACGGATCGCGGATAGCCTAACGTCTTCTCGCCGTAGCTCAGCACGAACACCGTGTAGATGTAGAAGATCACGTTCTGGGCGAACCGCATCCCCATCCCGATCAACACCTCGCGCGGGTGCTCGCGGAACACGTCGAGCAGTGGCGCGCGCGATTCGCGCCGAGCGTCCTTGAGCTTCTCGAACGACGGCGACTCGAGCACGCGGAGACGGATGAAGAGCCCGACGCCGACGAGTAGCACCGAGACCAGGAACGGCACACGCCATCCCCACGCGAGAAAAGCGGGCTCCGGGAGCCGCGACGAGAGCACCGCGAACACGAGCGTCGAGAGCAGCAGCCCGCCCGGCACGCCCATTTGTGGCCACGACCCATGGAAGCCTCGGCGTTCGCCGCCCGAGTGCTCCACCGCGAGCAGTACCGCCCCGCCCCACTCTCCGCCGACGCCGAAGCCCTGGATGAACCGGAGCACCACGAGGAGAATCGGCGCCCAGATGCCGATCTGGCTGTACGTCGGAATCAGTCCGATCAGCGCGGTCGCGACGCCCATGATCAGCAGCGACCACACGAGCATCTTCTTCCGTCCGAACCGATCGCCGTAGTGACCGAACACGATGCCGCCTAACGGGCGTGCCACGAACCCCACGGCGAACGTGCCGTAGGCGCTGAGCGTCCCGGCCAACGGTTCGAGCGTCGGGAAGAACAGTCGGTTGAAGACCAGCGCCGCGGCGGTGCCGTAGAGGAAGAAGTCGTACCACTCGATCGTGGTGCCGATGAAGCTGGCGACCACCACTCGCCGGAGCTCGGCCGACTTCTCGTCGCTGGGTTGTCATGGGGGGCCCAAGTACGACCGAGACAATACGGAGCGCAAGGGGCTAGAGTCGTTGACCGGGCACGGTCGTGGACGCCATGGACTCCGGCTGTACGATCATTCGCATATCCCGGCGACCTCTGCCCGACCTATGCGGTGCCAGGCCGACAGTCGACTATTATGTCACACGTGCATATTCGTGACATATGCGCAGTACTGTCCGCCTTCCAGACGAACTTATGCGCGCCGCAAACGCCGGGCACACCAGACCGGGCGTAGTCTCACGCACTGCTGGAAGACTGCGTTCGCGCGGCGCTCCGGCAGCCCGCGGCAGCGCAGCGCGTATCCGAGCTCTCTCGACCTACGGTGGCAAAGGGCTGGCTCCAGGCGTGGACCTGATCGACTCGAGCGCGTTGGAAGATCTGATGACGGTCGCTGATCTGATGCTGCTCGACGTCAACGTGACTCGTGGACGGCCATGCGCGAGGACGCGCCGAGGCACCGCGATGTCAACGCGTTCGTCGAGGGGCTCCGCCGGGCGCCGGAGCCGTTCGGCGTGAGCGACGTGGTACTAAGCGGCACAATGCGTGTGCTGACGCATCCGCGGGTGTTCGTCCCGCCAGACACCGCCGGACGTTGCCCGCGCATACGTGGTCACCGTCCGCTCGACGCCTAACGCCATCGTCGTCGCGCCGGGCCCACGGCACTGGGAGCTGTTCGTCGGATTGCTCGAGCAGTCGGGAGCTATTGGAAACCTCGTGGCCAGATGCATGGCACGCGGCGCTGGCCATCGAGCACGGCTGCGAGTGCGATTCCGACGTCAGCGACTTCTCGCGGATCGTTCCGGGAGCTGCGCTGGCGGCGAAGCCCGGCTGCGCTCGCTGTGAGATGCCGCACACTGCGCCGGCGAACGGACGATAGCGACCATCTCGAGTACGTGAACGTTGGGTCGTACGCGCTCGGCATCCATAACGAATGGGAGCGCGCAAACGCTCGCGAGACCACCTGACGCTCAGCGCGTCTTCCTGATCTCCCGAACGCCGAGATCGAGCCGACGCCGCAGCAGCGCACGCAACGTGGCACCGTCGGCGTAGCCCACGCGTGCCGCGATGGCGTCAACGCTCGCGCTCCCCGTCTTGAGCAGGTGCACCGCGCGCTCGACACGCAGGCTCTGAAAGTACGAAAGGGGTGTCTTGCCTAACGCTGCGTGCATCCGACGCGCGAGCGTGCGCTTGCTGGCGCCTACGGCCTTCGCCGCGTCGTCCAGTGAGAACCCGTCCGCCAGCCGCGCTCGCGCCCAGCGCTCGAAGCGCTGAACGATCGGATCGGTGTGCACCAGGTGGTCGGTCAACGCGTACGCGGATTGCGACGGCCTGGAATCGACGATGAGATACTTCGCTGTGAGCGCGGCGAGCTGCGGACTCACGCCGCGGATGAGCCACAGCGCGAGATCCATGTGACTCAGCGCCGCTCCCGCGGTCACGAAGCGGCCGGAGTGCACGATCATGCTCGACTCGTCGAGCGACACGCTCGGATAGCGCTGTCTGAACAGCGGCGCGAGCCACCACGTCGTCGTCGCCCGCTGCTCGTCCAGCAACCCCGACTCGGCCATCACGAACGTGCCGATGCACGCCGCGGCCATCGTCGCCCCGCCGCGGTGCCACTGTCGAAGCGCGGCGGTCGCATCGCGCACGTCCGGTCGCGCGAGCGCCGCGACGAGCGGACCGGGCGTCTTGAACCCGATCGCCGGCACGATGGCGCAGTCGGGGCGCCATCGGCCAACGGCGTGAACCGGCACGCGAAGCCCGTGCGACGTGCGCACCGCCCTCCGTACGCCGACGACGCGCGTCTCGAAACGAGGCACCGCGAGCTCCGACATCTCGGCCAGCTCGTTCGCGGTCTGAAAGGCGTCGAGCAGGGCCGCCAGGCCGAGGTCGAAGACGTCGTCGAGGACGAGGATGGCGATGCGCATGGCAATAATGATAACAAAGATGGCGTTCTTGCCCATGGCCAGATGGACGGTGCATCGCCTACGTTCGGCGTACGCAGATTCCACCAACCAGACGAGTCGTGTCATGAGTGCCATTCGCACCACGCCGCGAAATATCCTGCAGTGCATCGGCAACACGTCGCTCTTGCCACTGCACCACGATCGTGCCGTCGAGTGGCGCTCGCATTCTCCTCAAGATCGAGAGCGAGAACCCCACCGGCAGCATGAAGGACCGCATGGCGCTGGCGATGGTCGAAGCAGCCGAGGCGGACGGGAGGCTCGCGCCCGGCGGCTCGGTCGTCGAATACACGGCCGGTAGCACCGGCGTGTCGCTGGCGCTCGTCTGCAGCTGTGAAGCGCTACCCGCTGCACATCGTGACATCGGACGCGTTCGCGCGGGAGAAGCTCGATCACATGGCGTTGCTCGGTGCAAGGCTGCGCATTCTTCACAGCGACGACGGGCGCATGACGGCCAAGCTCACGCGCGACATGATCGAACAGGCGCGTGTGGTCACCGAGGAGACGCGCGGCTTCTGGACCGATCAGCTCAATAACCGCGATCAGCTCGCGGCCTATCAGACCATGGCGGACGAGATCTGGACGCAGACGGACGGCGAGATCGATGGCTTCGTGCAGAGCGTCGGCTCGGCGGCGTCATTCCGCGGCACCACCGAAGCGCTGCGACAGCGCAACGAGCGGATCAAGGCCGTCGCGGTAGAGCCGGCCGAGTCGGCCGTGCTTTCAGGCGGAGCGCCCGGCGCTCACAAGATCGACGGCGTGGGCGCGGGGTTCGTCGTGCCGCTCTGGAAGGACGGCGTCGCCGATCAGATCGAACGCGTGTCCACGGAGGACGCGGTCGCGATGGCGCGCCGTCTCGCGCGTGAAGAAGGACTCTTTGCGGGCACGTCCACCGGCGCGAACGTCGTCGCGGCGTTGCGACTGGCCGAACAGCTCGGGCCTAACGCGACGGTCGTGACGATCATGTGCGACACCGGCATGAAATATCTCAAGATGTTCGCACACGCTTGAGCATCCGCGTCCACTCGGGCACGTATCCGGCCGCCTCGTATACGCGCCGAGCGCGATCGTTGTCCTCGAAAACGTGCAGCGAGAGCCACGGATAGCCCGCCTCCTCTGCCCACCGCTCCGCCGCCGCGAGCAGCGCGCGCCCGATCCCGCGACCTTCCCCTGCGCGCGTGACCGCAATGTCGACCACGTGCCCGGCGAGCATGTCGGTGAAATAATCGCGCTCCGACTTCAACCACACGAACCCCACCGGGTTGCCTAACGCATCCTCGGCCACGAGAAACGTCGTTTCCGGCGCCGGGGCCACGAGCTCGCGCGCCCACTGCGCGGCGACGGCATCGTCCATGGCTTCGGTCTCGCGCCACGAGGGCGGCCCGAACTCGTGCATCCGAGGCGCTAACAGGGTGATCCAGCTCGCATCCTCCGGCCGCGCTGGCCGGATACGAACGTCCGCGTCGCTCATGACCTGACCCTCAGGAGATGTACAGGCGGAAATCTATTCCCGCCGGCGCACTATCGCCCGGTCATCGGGCCAGGAACTCACTCCAGGCGATAGGCTGGTAGTTCTGCACGCAGAACAGCGTGTCCACCGCGAGCTTCTCGCGATCGACCGCGTTGCGCAGGTCCACGAGCGACGTCTCGAAATATCCCTTGCCTGGCTGCCCGGTGACCGCGCGATTCGGGAACACCAGGTCGGCGCCATAGAGCAGCTTCGCGTCCGGGAAGTACGCCATGAGCATGCGCTCGCCGTACGGACCGCCGACGGGATAGAGCTCGATGCGGTTCTCTCCCTTTCCGATGACGGTCTTCGCGCTCACCGGCATGAACTTCGGCGCCCTGGGTTGCTTCGCCAGCCGGTCCGGCTCGAGCGTGTGCGGCGCCTTCGCGACTTTCGTGAGGAACGGGACGCTCCCGGCCTGCACGTAGATCGGGATGCCTAACGCGATCGCCTCGCGCACGCCGCCGATGTGCGCCCACGGGTCGGACGTCATGACGATCGCCTTGATCGGCGACCCGGGCCATCGCCGGTTCGCCTCGTCGATGACGTCGTGAAGGTACTGCGCGCTGATGTGCGCCTCGAAGATCACGACGCCGTCCGGCTGCTTCACGAGCGTCATCGCCCACTGGTCCGGGACGCGCACGATCCCCGGCCTGAGCTCCGTCGGCTGTCCGCGCGCGCCGAGCCGAAATGTCGAGAAGTTGAGCTTCGAGTTTGCCGCGTACTGCGCCCGCGCCGAATCCGACACGGTGAGCGACTCGGCCGGCACGCGCGCGGTGTCGAGCGCGACGGTCGTGATCGACACGTCGTGAAGCAGTTCCCCGTTCAACAGCACGCGCTCGTGCATCGGCCACCAGGCGCCTGACGAGTGGATCGACCAGCGCCCGTACTCGGTGCGCATGGTGACGTCGCCGAACGCGGCCCAGCGGAAGTTGTCGGGATAGGCACGGACGATGTCGACGGCGTCCGGCAGATGCGTGTCGCGATTCAGCTCGAGGCGCATTCGCCCGTTTCGCCACGGAAACGACAGCACGTCGTACGTGATGCCGAAGTGCGTCGCGGTTCCGTCGAGCCGCAGGGCCGGTGACGCGGCGGCAAGCATGAGCGCGCGGGCTGGCGCTGCATCGATGCGGTCGATCGCATCCTCGTACGCCGCACGCGACGAGCCGGTCTCGCGCGCGCCGATTCGATTGGAGACGACCGAGTCGGTGAGAACGGTGACGAGCTCCGGGCCAGGGCCCGTCGTCGCGAGGTTGCGGAATGTCCGCCGAAAGCTCGAGGAAGTACCGTCGCGCAGTTCGGCGAACTGGCTGTACGTGGGGTACCACGGCCCGTCGGCGCGCTCGCCGTTTCCGAGCACGTAGTCGTGTTGAAGACCTGTGAGGCGGTATGCGCGAACGTCGCGAAGCGACGCGGAGCGCTGTAGCGCCGCGACCGCGGCATCAACAAGCGCGCGCGGGTCTGGCGGTGCGGGCAGGGCGACGGAAAGCGCGAGCAGGACAGTCAGCATCGTCGAGTATGATTGTGGTTATAGGCTCAATCCCACACGATGCACGCACCCCGAGGACCTCCAAACGACTTTGTGGCCAGTGACTGTTATGATGTGGCCACAAGCGGAAAATCGGGGTGCTCGTATTCCTGAGGCCACTTTCCTAAGGCCTCCTTCCTGAGCCTACCAACCCTGACGCGACACACCGCGCATTACTTCGCGCGACTCCCGAAGTACACCACATTCGGCGCGTCCGAGCGCGCCGCGGCAATGTCCATGACGCCATCGCGATTCAGGTCCGCGATCGCGAAGCCGTAGACCGTGCCTTTCCTGTCGCCAACCGGAATATCGCGGAACCGTCGTCCGGAACCGTCGTTCAAGTGCACGATGGATGGCGCCTCCACGTTGCCGACGATGATGTCCGGTTTGCCGTCGCCGTTCACGTCCGCGACGGCGAGCGCGTACGGCGCCACCTTCGCGTCGGCCACGGACACAGGCCGCCGAGAAGGCGCCGTTCCTCTGACCGAAGTAGACCGCCGTGCCTTGTCGCTCGTCGATGGCGACGAGATCGAGGTGTCCATCGCCGTCCAGATCCGCCGCTTCCGTCATCCGGATTGTGCGCGTTAGGCGGGCCGAACGGAATCGTTCGCGAGGGCGAGAACGTTCCCTTCGGACCCGCGAGGTACACGCGACTCTGGCCGCCGTCCCGGTACGGCACGGCGAGGTCGATCAACCCGTCGCCATTGAAGTCCGCGGCTGTGATCGTCGTCGCGGGCTCGCGCGAGAACGCGACGCAGTCCGAGTCGAAGCGCCCCTTCCCCTTGTTGAAGCAGATGTAGTTCGCGCCGGTGCTGTCGCTGCGATTGGCGACGACGATGTCCGGGAGCCCGTCTCCATCGATGTCCGCCACCGTCGCGTTTCGAGTCTCCCACTCCGGCCGCCCGAACGTCGATCCCACGCTGAAGTGTCCCTTGCCGTCATTCAGGTACACGAGCTTGGGATCCGGCCTGTCGTTGCTGATGATCACATCGAGATCACCATCGCGGTCCACATCCGCCAAGTGCCCGGAGTACGATCGGTCCGAGGCCTTCCCGAGCGGGTACCCGGCCGCGAAGTGCCCAGCTCCGTCGCCTAACAGCACCCGATCGACGAGCGGCCAGTGGCGACCCTTCGCGAGCACGAGATCGAGGCGGCCATCTCCATTGAGGTCACCGGCGCTGACGTTCGCGGACGTCTCCGACGTCGACTCGAGCAGAAGAACCCGGTCGAAGGTGGGGAACGTGTCCACCGAGATTCCACTCGGTCCGTGCATCGCCGCTGGAGCCCGTACGGCAGTCGCCGCCGACACCACTCCACCGAGTACGACAACGGCGGCCGCTATAGCGCGCGCGCGGTTCATCGCATCTCGTGTCATTCCGAGCGGAGCGGGTGTCATTCCGAGCGAGCAGCGAGAGCGGCGGAGTCGAGGAATCCTTTCCTTCTTGATAGAGGGCCCTCTACCCTGCAAGCCAAGGATTCCTCGACTGCGGCCTTCGGCCTCCGCTCGGAATGACACCGTTGCCATCATGCTAAATTATTAGCATGAAACGACGCCGGGGTCAAGCATGAGATCGCACGAGACGCGCCCCGAGCTCGCCACGTTAGGCATGCCGTGCGGCCTTGGCTCGTGAACCGCCGATGCTGGACTATCGGGGACGAAGATCGCTCACCGAGTACACGGGCGCATCCGCCGCTGGATCGCCGAGCGCGATCCGGGTCGGAAACCCGAGCGTCAGGTCGTACTGCACGGAGAGCGACGTGGTGCCGTTGCGAATCGCGTCATCCACGATCGCGAACAGTCCCTCCACGGCGGGGAACAGCTCGGCGTATTGAGCGGGAACGGCGGCGTTCGAGCGCGTGTACTGTCGCGACTCGACGACGCCATTCCGAACCATGACGATGACCGGCCCGCTCATCTCCGGCAGACATTCGCACGACCGCGAGATGGTATACGTGTACGCCGCGGGGGCGACGCGAGCCCAACGCGTTCGCGCCGCCGTCAGCTCGTTGGCGGGAGCGGTGCTGCCTGAATTGCATGCGGCGGCACTCAGGACCACGACGGCCGCGAGCGAGGTGACACACGAGGAGGCGCGCCGGTAGCGCATGATGGCTCCGCAGATGAGGAAACGTGTCGATCGGCTGAACTTGCCAAACCTCATCTCGCGTTCGCGGTCACTCCGGTCGCTACGCGACGGCGGCGGAATCGCTTATCGCTCGCGACTCCGCCGCCCTGCATTGCAACCTGATACTACTGGGGTACTAGAAGTTCGGCCGCGTCTCCGTGCGCCCGGTGGTCTGGCCCGCGCCGTATGTGCGCCCGCCGAGTTGCGTCAGCTCTGAGCGCAGACGCTCCGCCGACACATCATCCGCATCGACAGCGACGAGCACGCCACCGCGCTCGACTGTCGATCCATAGAACTCCGCTTCATCACGCGAGTATCCGGCTTTGGAAAACGCGCCAGCCAGCGCGCCAGACGTACCGCCGACGATCGCGCCGGACGCGATCGCGCCGCCCGTCGCGCCGAGTGCCGAGGCGAGCACACCAGCGGTGACGAATGGGCCGACTCCTGGAATCAGCAGCGCGGCCAGCCCGAACAGCGTGCCGACACCAGCGCCCGCGAGCGCGCCCTTGCCGACGCGCTCGCCAGTCGTGTCATCGGTTGCACGTCCCGTGACGTCGATGTCATCCGGACGTCGCGATACGATGGACATTTCGCTATCCGAGATGCCTCGGCGACGAAGCTCTGCTATCGCGCGCTCGGCCTGCGTACGGTCGTCGAAAACTGCGGTCACACGTGCCATAGTTGCATCCTCCACCTGCTGTATGTCCCAGCGCGCCACGATTAATGGTTCTGAGAGCGAGACGATAGCAGCGATGTCCTGTGAGACGGGCACAGCCGCACCCGCGCCCACGCTCCCGGCGCGCGAAAAGCGGTTACACGAATCATGCCGACGAGGGTCGCGGAGGCCGCCAACCGACAACCACTGAGGCGGGCTATACAGGCGCGGGGATCTACGGTCCAATGACGTTAGGCAGCGCCTCCCCCGTCTACGTGGTCGCGCACTGGACTGCTGCCGCCACTCGCCGGCATATTCGTGGTCATGGCCTTCACCGCTCACAGCGCACGCGCGATGACAAGCCCGCGCTCCCGTCGGCGCCTCTCACGACTGCGCGCATTCGTGCCAGCGGCCGGTATCTACCTGACACACCTAACGTGTGCGACCGCCGCCCATGCGCAGGCCGCATCCGGCGCAGCTGGGACCGACTGGACCTGGAGCACACTGCGACAAACGCCCGGCGTGGATACGGCACGCGTGACGTGGCTCGAGCGACACGTCAACATTTCCGACGCGCGCGCGCTGTTCGCGATCATTGGCCAGCTGTCGAAGCCCGAGGTCGCGCAGCTCATCGTCGAACGGATGTACGGCGACGGCAGCGTCGGCGCGGATCGCGCGCTCGCCGACAGTCTCTATACGCGACCGTCGTCAGGCATCGCTGGAGCAGTGGACGTCGCGTATCTCACGACGCGTCTCCGTGAGACGGTACTGGCGCGCGCCCGCGCGGGCGGCGCGTTCGCGACCGAGTTCTCGGGCGAGCGACTCACCGTCCCGACGATCTCGAGCGCGACGCGAACGAAGCACGCTCCGCGGCTGACGCTGCGCTTCGACTTCGCGCCGGCCGAGACGTTGCTCGCGATCGTGTCCACGCCGAACATCACGGCGAACGCGGCCACGAAGCGTATCAGCACGCCGTTGTTCGATCCGCTCATCAGGCACCGGAGCCAGCCGTTCTACCCGATGCCGTGGTCACGCGAGTTGCTCGGCGCGAACCTGGCGCGTGCCGCGAGCACGGATCCCATCGACCGGCTCTACATCTACGCGCAACCACGCGGTCTCCTGCAGTACGGTGATGTCAGCCTGCATCGTGAGCGCTATCGCGCCGTGCTGCGTGCCTTGCAGCAGAACGAGCATGCGATCCTCGCGTACGTGGCCGACACGCTGACGCCCTACGTGCCCGAGGGATTCACGATCGACCGCGCCGTGTCGATCTACTTCGCCGGCGGTGCCGACGGTTGGGCCTCGAGCGGCGCGACCGCCTTCGATCTCGAGTATTTCAAGGACGACTATCAGCGGCTGCTGAACGTGATCGTGCACGAGACGTATCACGGGGCGCAGAGTGCGGTCGCCGCAGCGAGCTCGCCCCGCGCACGACTGGTCACCGTCCGCGACAGTGCGCTGGCTCAGGCCGCGACCACGATCTTCCTCGAAGGGACAGCCAACTACATCGCCCCGGCGAAGCAGCGCACGCCCGCGGAGGTGCTGAGCGCGGCGCGCGAGGGAGAGCAGCTCGTATCACGCGTCTATGCGGCGACGGGCGGCACGGTGGACCGCGACGCGATGCGGCAGGCGTTGAACGCGGGCGTTGCGGGCGGTGGGCCGTTCTACTGGTTAGGCGCCACGATGTCCAAGGCGATCGTGGATGCGTTCGGCCGGGAAACTCTCGCGAAAACTCTCCGCGGCTCGGGCGCAGACTTCGTCGCCGAGTACGTACGCGCGACGCGCGCGCTGCCCACGGCCCCACGTTTCTTCACGCCAGAAATCACCGCGGCGATTCTGCGACTGCGCAACTGAGTGAGCCCTCACTTGCATGGGTTGGGCATTTGCCGGATGTTCTGCGGCAGGCACCCAACCTGTGAGGACGACCATGAGACGCGCAGCCGAATACATGTCCGCCGCGATGTTTCTCGGCGTCCTCGCAGTCGCGGGGCCTGCGTTCGCCCAGGACGTGGCGAGCGTAACGGATGCGGCACGATACACTGCTCGGCGCGAGAGAGCCTACGCGCGACTCGGGAACGACCTGCTGGTCGTTCGGTCGAGTTGGGCCCCAGCGCACTACACACAACCAGCGTTCGAGCAGGACCCGACCTTCTACTATTTCACCGGCGCCGATCATCTGACTCGGCGCCATCCTCGTGCTCGACGGCAAGACGCGACGGTCCGAGCTCTTTCTGCCGAGCGCGTTGCCGGCGTTCCTCGGCCCCGTCGCGGACAACCAAGGGAAGCCGACCCCTGCGAGGGACGCCGCGTGGCACGTCGACGCCGTGGCCGACTGGAACCAGTTCTCGCGGTACATCGCACGCCGGTTGGCGGATGATCCCCAAACTGTCGATCCGCGTTGACGGCGGCGATTTCACGCTGGAAGGCCTGCGCGGCTGGATCGGGATCCCGCTGGACTCGACGGCCGCGCCCGGTCGGTCACGTTCCGTGTGGACGGATGCGCTGCGGCAGCGCTGGCCTGACGCGACCATTGTCCCAAGCCGCGCGACGATTTCCATGGAGCTGCGCGCGGTCAAAGACTCCGTGGAGATCGCCACGCTCCGCCGCGTCGCGGCGAACAGCGCCGCCGCACTGCGCGCCGGGTTGCTTCGCTTCGCGCCTGGCCGTCGCCAGCGCGTCGTCGAAGCCGCGGTCGTCGAGACCTGCACCGCCACCGGCGATGGGCCTTCATTCTGGCCGTTGGCACTGTCGGGGCCGAACTCCGTCCTGACGCCGATCGTATTGAGCGTGGACATGCACAACCTCGACCGCGTAATGCGCGCCGGCGAAATCGCGCACCTCGACATCGGCTGCCAGGTCGATCACTACATGGGCGACGTCGGCCGCACGGTGCCGGTGTCCGGGACGTTCACCGCCGGCCAGGCCGAGGTGGTCGACCTGCTGCTCGCGACGTACCGCGCCGGTCTCGCGGTCCTGCGTGACGGTGTGGCGGATACAGCGCTGATTCATGCCAGTGTGGCCGAGGCGGCGCGGCTACGCCCGACGATGCGTACCGCGTTAGGCCGGCATGCCGCCGCAGTGATCGCCGACCGCGACAGCATTCCGTACTGGCAGGTCCACGGCGTCGGACTCGACGTCGCGGAGAACCTGCCCGCCGTGCTGCGCGCCGGGATGGTACTCGACTACGAGCCGATCTTCGCCGTGGACGGCCAGGGGTTCTACATGGAGGACATGATCCTCGTCACCGCGACGGGATACGAGATCCTGACGAAAGGGCTACCGAACACCGCGGCCGAGATCGAGCGCGCAATGCGTCGTCCGGCGAAGCGGTGAGTCGTCACCGAAGCGTTTCGGCGTTAGGCCCGCCGCAACGCTGCTAATTCGGCGTCCGTCGGCGGACGCACCTTGAGCACCGTTTCCTTTCTGATCGTGACCGTTCCCGGCTTCGCGCCGCGCGGCTTGGAGACGTGACGTCCTTCGGTCATTGATACCGGGACGACCCCGCCCGTGCGCGCCTTGCTGTGGTAGGCCGCAATGCCAGCCGCGCGCTCGAGCGTCAGGCGATCCGGTGTGCGCTCGGCCGGAACGCGAAGCACGACGTGGCCGCCGGGCATGCCGCGGACGTGGAACCAGCGATCGTTCTGGCGCGCGAGCTTGAGGCTGACGTAGTCGTTGGCAGCGTCGGTCTTACCCGCGAATACGAGCCAGCCGTCGGGGAGCTCGTATTCGAGGATGCCAGCGGGGAGCGACCGGACCGGCGCATCAGGGTCGCTCATCACCCACTGCTGGCAGCGCCACGCGGAATTCCGTGCGTCCGGGCACCGACTCCACGTCGATCAGCCCGTCGTTCTGATGGACGAGTCGCCTAACGATATCCAGCCCCAGCCCTGTCCCCTTCCCGATCGGCTTCGTCGTGAAGAAGGGGTCGAAGATCCGATTCTTCACATCCGCCGGAATGCCCGGCCCGTCATCGATGACGCTCACCACAACCTTGTGCCCTTCGGTTCGCGCCGTCACCGTCACTCTGCCGCCCTGGCTCACCGCGTCGAGCGCGTTGTCGACCAGATTCGCCCACACCTGATTCAGCTCACCACCGAACCCGCGCACCCGGGGCAGGTCCGTCGGCAACTTCAGCGTCACGGAGACCGACTTGCCCCGTGCCTTCGCCGCCATCACCGCCAGCGTGTCGGTGAGTCCCTTCGCCACGTCCACCGGCTCCGGCGCGGTCGCGTGGTCCATGTACGTGAAGCCCTTCACCGCGCTCACGAGCGCGTGCACGCGCGACGCCGCCCGCTCGATGTCGCGCGCCAGCCCGCGAACCGTGCACCCCGCGGCCACCCAGCGCAGCGTCGCGCGCAACTTCTCGCCAGTGAGCGTGCCCGCCAGCTCGTCGAGCAGGTCCAACGTTACGTCCGTCTCGGCCAGCGACGCGGCGAACGTCTCATCCGCCTGGTGGCCCGCCAGCCAGTCGGCGATCGACTCCTCGCGGTCCGACCGCTCCAGCGGCGAGAGCACGCTCGTGACCGGCACCGCGAGGCACAGACCGCGTACACGGTCAGTCAGCGCTACTTCGTTAGGCTCGAGGTGCGCGGCCCCGAGCGCGCGCGATGCCTCTTCGAGCTCGACGAGAGACTCGGACACGAGCTGCGCACTGCGCGCCGCCGCCGACGCGGGGTTGTTCAGCTCGTGCGCCAGACCAGCGGCGAGCTTTCCGAGCGACGCCATCTTCTCCACCTGCAGGTCGCTCGACTTGAACGCGCGCACGCGGTCGACCATCACGTGCACGAGCGCCGCCGTCACGTTCGGACATTCGAAGGGCATTGCCGCCACGTCCGCGCGCGGAACGCAGAGGATCTCGGCCGTCTCGTCGATCACCGAGTTCCCCGGCGCCTTCGCCAGGCGCGAGTACGGGAGCTGTCCGGTCACGTCTCCGTCGCGCCAGTCCATCACCTTGCGCCAGGTGCCGCCCGGGTCGGTGAGATGCGAGAGCCGCCCCTTGAGGATGACGAACAGCGCTTCCACCGGTTCGCCCTTCCGCGCGATCATCTCGCCCGGCTCGAAGGTCCGGACCGTGCCGTGCGCGACGAGCCACTCCAGCTCCGCGCGCGGCGCGGTCCCGACGGTCCGGTGCGCGGTGAGTCGCGTGAGCAGGTCGGAATCGTCCGTCGCGTTAGGTGCCTGCGCCAGCGGGTTGGTCATCGGATCACACCGTCTGGAGATACTGGTGGATCATGCTCACAGTCGCCGACCCTTCGCCGACGGCCGCTGCCACGCGCTTGCCAGAGCCGTAGCGTGCGTCTCCGGCGCAGAAGATTCCCGGCACGTTCGTCTCGAAGAGAAACGGGTCACGCGTGGCCGTCCAGCCGGGCGGGCGTCGTCCCTCGACCATCACATCGCGGCCCGTGAGGACGAAGCCCTGCTCGTCGCGCATCACGAGGTCTGCACACATGGCCGTACGCGGCGTCATGCCGATGAAGATGAACATCGCCGTCGCAGTCAACTCCTGCTCCTCGCCGCTCACGGCATTCTTCACCGTCACCGCTTCGAGCCGGCCGTCACCGCGCGCGCCCGCCACGCTCGTGTTCAGGAGCACTTCGACGTTAGGCGTCTCGGCGATGCGATCCACGAGGTACCGGGACATGCCGGCCGAGAGGTCGGACCCGCGCACGAGCATCGTCACCTTGCGCGCGTGGCGGGAGAAGAACATCGCGCCCTGGCCCGCCGAATTCGCCGCGCCGACGATGATCACGTCCTTGCCGCGACACGACGACGCCTCGGTGAGCGCCGCGCCGTAGTACACGCCCACGCCTAACAACGCCTCGACGCCCGGCGTCTCGAGGCGCCGCACCTCCATGCCCGGCGCGATCAGGACCGCGTAGCCGTTCAGCTCCGCGCCGTCGGAGAGCATCACCTTCCGATAGGGATCGTCGCGCTTGATCTGCACCGCTTCCTGCGCCGTGATGATCTCGGCGCCGAAGCGCTTGGCCTGCGTCGCCGCGCGCCGCGCGAGGTCCGAGCCGGTGATGCCGGACGGAAAGCCCAGGTAGTTCTCGATGTTCGAGCTGGTGCCCGCCTGCCCACCGGGCGCGCTCTGCTCGATGAGGATCGTGCGCAGTCCCTCCGACGCGCCGTACACCGCGGCGGCGAGCCCGGCCGGTCCGCCGCCAACCACGATCAGGTCGTAGAACGGCTTCTGCGCGCGCGTCTGCATCCCGAGCTTCTCGGCCAGCTCGCGCGTGGTAGGCTGCACGAGCGTGTCCCCGTCGGGGAAGAACACCAGCGGAAGTCGGGTGACGCCGCCGACCGCGCCCGACAGGAGCTCGCGGACGGTCGCCTCGTCATCCACGTCGAGCCACTGGTACGGCACCTGGTTCGACGCCAGGAAGTCCTTCACCGCGAAGCTGGCCGATGAGTACGCGGTGCCCGCCAAACGGATCCCGTCGAACGACGGTCGAGCACGCGCGAACCAGTCCGAGAGCAGATCGTCGAGCACCGGATAGAGCTTCGAGCTCGGTGGCTCCCACGGCTTGAGGATGTAGTGGTCGAGCCCGATCTGGTTGATCGCGGTGATCGCCGTCTCCGTGTCGGCGTAGGCGGTGAGCAGCACGCGACGCGCGTCGGGGTAGATCTTGATGGCTTCGGCGAGGAACTGCGTGCCGGTCATCTCCGGCATGCGTTCGTCCACGAGAAAGAGCGCGACCTGGGCGCCGCGACTGCTTCAACTGGCGCACCGCGTCGAGCGCTTGCGCGCCCGAGGACGCCTTCACGACGCGGTAGTCGGCGCGATAGTGCGATCGGAGGTCGCGTTCGACGGCGTTCAGGACCTCGGGGTCGTCGTCGACGGTCAATAGGACAGGCTTCGTCATCGTCTCGATGATAGCGCCTCAGTCAATGGCTCACGGGCGATCACGGAGTGCGTATGGTCCGCACTCCAAAGACGGGGACGACCCGCCCACTGGGCCCCGCCTGGAAGCGAACCGTGACCTTGCGCTTCCCCCGCGAGAGCGACGCCGGCACCGGGTACTGCGCGTCGTAGTAGCCGATGGCGTCCGCGTTAGGCTCGTAGCGTCCGACCGGCGTGCCGTCCACGAGAATCTGAAAGTCGGCCGCTGACGGTGGCAGGCCGGGCTCGTTCAGGTACGTGACGACCACCACCATGTCCGTCGCGGGATCTGTGGGAAGATCCCACGAGAACCAGCCGCGGCCTCCCCGGCTCGTACGCCCTTCGGCGTTCCCAACGGGACGATCCGCGGGATCGCTCTGGTAGTTGAATTCGCGGTCGGACTGCACGTCACCCGACCTAACGAATCCAACCGTGGCCGCCTCCATGCGCCTCACCCGCTCCTGCTCGGCCGCGAGCGCCGCCACCTTCGCGTCGAACTCCGGCGGTGTCACGACGTCGAAGTAGATGCTGTAGCGACGCCGGTGTGTGCGGTAGAACGGGGTGAGCGCGACGTCCGTCGACCGCGCCGGATCAGCGGCCGTGCGCGCGACTCCCTGCACGCGGAAGTCGCCGCTGCGTGAACCCGCGGGCACCAGCCATTCTTCCAGCCGTCGGTCAGCGGCGACGAGCATGGGGACTGGAGGAGGAGCCGGTGGCACCGTTGCGGCGCCGTCGGCCGTCTTCCCTTCCCCCTCGACGCGCGGGCCGTGATCGCCGGCCAAGGCGAGCGGACCCCACATGATCGCGGACACCGACGTGTCGTCCGCGCGTCGGCTCGAGACGCAGCGATTTGCGGAACGTGATCTCCACCGTGTCGCCGGACTTCCACGTTCGCCGAAGCTCGACGTAGCTGCTCGGCTGCGGCGTCACGCGGTCGATCGGCGCATCGCGACCACCGGCGGCTCCGGCGCGGAGACTGGCGAGTCGAGGCTGGTCCACCGCTGCGCCGTTGACCCTGACGCCCCAGTCGTCACCGGCCCAACTCGGCCTGCGAATGGCGAGCGTGAACTCTGTTGGCTTGACCATGGCCAGGCGCAACGTCGCCGATTCCCCTTCGGGGAACGTCGTGTCCTGAGTGAGCTTGACACCGCCTAACGTGAACTCCGCCGTCGACGGCACGAACAGGTTCACCCAGATCGTGTCGCTCGACTCGTAGTAGATCCCGTCGCCGTGAAGGCCATGGCTCTCCATGCCCGTGCCCACGCAGCACGTGAAGTCCTCGAGCATGTCCTGGTATTCCTGCTGCACGCCGCGCCCGACCGGCACCATGTACGACGTGCGTCCGCTGTCGGGGTCGATCGAGGCGAGGATGTGATTGAACAGCACGCGCTCGTGGAAGTCGGCGTAGAACGCGTCCGGCCGATACGAGAACAGCCGGCGACTGAGCTTGCGCATGTTGTACGCGTTGCACGTCTCGCACGCGCGTCCGTCGACGCGTTTGCTCAGCTGATCCGGTGGTCCGAAGTACTCCGACGAGACCGTGGCCGCCCGTCGCGTAGCTGTGGTGCTGCACCACGCGATCCCAGAAGAACGTCGCCGCGAGCAGGTCGCCCGGATCGCCCGTGTAGCCGTAGCGCGCCGCCGACCCGATCAGCTTCGGAATCTGACAGTTGCCGTGCTTGCCGTTGAGGTTGTCCTGATGGCGCTTGAGCGCGTCGGTGAACTCGTGATGCTCGAAGCGATACGAGAGCGCGAGCCAGCGACGCTCGCCGGTGTCGGCGTAGAGATCGGCCAGCACTTCGTTCATGCCGCCATGCTCGGTGTTGAGCATGCGCGCGACCTGCTCGTCGTTGAGCGGCGCGAGCACGCCCTCGGCCCATCCGGCGAACTTTCGCTCGACGTCGAGCGCCGTGCGATTGCCCGTGTAGCGATAGCGCGTCGCGCAGTCCGGCGAACGTCTTGTGCAGCGTGTACCACGGCGACCAGAGGCCGTTGAGGTCGAAGGCGGCGGAGCGGATCTCGCCCTTGGACACCTCGGCGAATGCTTCGCGTCCGCGTCTCGAGCGCGCTGAGATACCCGTCGCCGTGCTTGTCCTGCACTTCCTTCAGCTCGGCGACGAGATAGTCGGCGCGCTGCTTGAAGCGCGCGTCGCCGGTCGTCGCGGTACATGATGCTCACCGCGGACAGGTGATGACCCGCGACGTGTCCCGTCAGGTTCTTCCCGGGCGCCGTCCCATCCGCCGTACGGCTCGGCCTTCGGCGTCAGTCCGGCGCGCGTGCGGTAGAACGCCATCATGCGATCGGGCTCGAGTGACAGCAGGTATTTCGCCGTGACGTCCTGCGCGCGCTTGAGCGGGCCGCCGGTGACGCGAACACGCTCGAGCGGGAGTGGTCGAGCGCGCACCATGCGTGCTTCGAACGCGCGAATGGCCGCGGGGTCGTCCACCGCGCGCGTCGCCGGAATGGACTCGAGCGCTTCTGCCGCCGGATGGCTCGTGAGCGGAGCGAGCGTCAGTGCGGCGGCCGCTGATGCGGAGCGTTCGAGGAAATCGCGTCGAGTCGAGGACATGGTCGCGAACCGAGGCAGTTGGCGTTTAGGTCATCCCGAGCAACAGCGAGGGATCTTGTATGATGTCATCGTGGACAGTCCGGCCACGAGTACTTCACAGAAGATCCCTCGCTGACGCTCGGGATGACAACTTCCTCCTGTCAGCCTTTCAGTATGGCCAGGGCCTTCTCGACGCCCGCGTCGCGACCCGTCGCGCGCGCCGCCGGCGTGAAGCTCTCGACGGCGACGTCCGGCGGGATCCCGACGTTGTCATAGGTCTTCCCGTTCGTCACGAACCGCTCGTTCGCCAGGCCGAAGCTCCAGCCGTTAGGCAGCGTGCGGCCGAGCACGTCGGAGAATACGCCCTGCGTGGTCTCGCCGACACGAATGACCTTCGGCGTCCGGTTCATCAGCGCCTGCGTGAACGTCTCCGCTGCGCTGATACTCTGAATGCCGATCAGCTCCACGACGGGTCCCAGGAAGCTCGGCCGCGTACTCGGCTGCACGACCGACGGCTGTTCCTCCGACCATCGCGTGGCATCGACCGGGTCGCTCCGTGCCTGCTTCACGTATGCGGTGTACGGAGTCGACGTTAGGCGCCGAGCGATCGCGATGCCGTACGGGTCGGCGCCGCCGCCGTTCAGCCGGACGTCGATCACCAGGCCCTTCCACGACTTTGCGTTCGCGAACGCCGTGTCCAGCGCCGCCTCGAGCGCGGCGAGGCCAGTCTCGAACGCGCCGTCCTTCGAGTAGCGGTTGAAGCTACGGATCCGCAGGTACCCGACGTCGGCACCGAGCATCCCGAACTCCACCTGGCCTTCGCAGAAGCGCTGGAGCGGTCCCGTCAGGTGCGCGGAGACGAGTGCGTAGCCCTTGTCCCGGTCGTCCCGCTCGAGAAAGCTCGGAGACTGTCGCGTGCCGCCGAACCCGCGCTTGATCGATCGCGCCCCGATGTACGAGTGCGCGTCCTTCAGTGGCGCGATCATGCCGGAGAGAATGTCGAACAGCTGGTCGGGCGTTGTCGTGTCGGTCACGCGCGATCTGTTCGCCGCGACGACAGCGGGCCAGTCCACGTTCTTCTCGCGGAAGAACCCGTACTGCTCCGCCCACGTCTGCGCGAACACGTCGAAGTTCGAGAGCGGCGTGTCGGGCGTGGGTTTGTCGCAGACAGCGGGCTTCCGACCGATCCGATGGACGATCATGTCCGACGCGGCGAACGCGACGTGTACGCGCCCATCTGTCGCCGACTTCCCGGGAAGGAAGAGGAACGTGACGGGCGCGTCAGGCATCCTGAACGCAGTCAACGCGCCCGCTGGCGGTGCGACCGTTGGCGCACGCATCGCGGGGATGCACGAGACCTTCGTCACCTCGAAAGTCGCGACGCTATCGGCGCGAACGTCCAGGACGAGTCCGTAGCCTTCGGTAGCCCATAGTCCGACGGCTGATGTGGGTTGCTGCGCGTGGATCGCGCTCGAAACGCCGAGGGCGGCGACGCCGAGCCCGATTCGACAGGAGCGATGCATAACGACGCTCATTTGACCGGCGCTCGCACCGGACGTCCCGGACGCGCCGCGGTAACCTTCCCGCCGTCGACGACGACCTGGCCGCCGACGATCACGAACGGAATGCCCGCGGACGGAATCGTGGCATCCTCGTATGTCGATCGGTCGATCACGGTTGCGGGATCGAAGATCGTCAGATCGGCGTCGGCGCCGACGCTCAAGCGTCCCTTCGTCGCCATGGACGGGACACGTCCCTCGAGCCGACGCGCTGGCTCGATCGTCATCTTCCGCAACGCGTCCATCAGTGTGAGCCCATGTTCCTCGCGGACGTACTTGCCGAGCACCTTGGCGAAGGTGCCGGACGTGCGTGGGTGACCGCGCCCATTCTCGATGAAGCCGTCGCTCGCGATCATCGTCAGCGGACTCACGATCGCCTGGCGCGTCTGCTCCTCGGGTCGCCCGTGGATGATCACCGTGCCGCCCTTGGCGCGCGCCTGCTCGAACGTCTTGCGCGTTAGGCGCTCGCCGGTCGAGACCAGCTGGTGCAGCGCGAACTTCTCGTCGGGCCACGTCTTCCAGTCGTCGAACAGCGCGGACTGGATCGACGTCATCCCGGCACCGTACGGGTAGGCTTCCGTCGTCACGTCCTGCCCGCGGTCGCGCGCCGCCTGGATGTGCGCGAGGAACGTGGGGAGGTTCGTGTTGCCCGCGACCGAGTTGATGTGCACGATGTGCAGCTTCGCGCCAGCGGCTTTCGCCGCCGCGATGGTCGAGTCGAGTCCCGGCAATCCGTTGCGGATGTGGATGTGCGCGGACGCGTTGCCCTGCGCCGCGACCTTGAACATGCGCTGGATCTCGTCCATCGACGCTCCGGGCGTGTACGCGCTCCCGAGGCCGACCGCAACGGCACCCTCCGCGAGCCCTTTTCGCAGCATTGCCTCCATCTGCGCGACCTGCGCTTCGGTCGCCTTCCCGCTTCCGCCGACACCGGCGGGGAGAATGTTCGTGCTCGGATCGCCGAGCACTTTCATGCGCGCGCCGATGTGCCCGACGGCCGCGCCGTAGTTGACGATCTGGCCCGCGGCGTGGTCCGCGTAGAATTTCGCGACGTCGGGGACGCCGACCTCCAGCTCGAGCGCGGTGGTGACGCCGTCGCGCACCATCATGCGGTAGGCCTCCTCGCTCTGCCCGTGCTCGTGCAGGTCGATGAAGCCGGGCGCGACGACGTGGTTCTTCGCGTCGATGACTCGCTTGGCCGTGAGTGGCTTGTCGGACACCACCGCAATGCGGCCGCCGGTGATGCCGATGTTGCGAACGGCGTCGAGTCTGGATGCGGGGTCGATGACGCGCCCGTTGGCTACAACGAGGTCGTACGTCGTCTGCCCACCGGCGACGCCAGCGACTGAGACGATCAAAGCCATCGAGACGATCCAGCGCATTGATTCCTCCAGCGGCGTTGAAATCGAGAGAGCCGAGCAGCGTGCGAGCAGCGTGCGAGGTGTGAGCACCATCATACGACCAAAGCGGCACACGATGAAAGCGGCGCTACCCAACCGGGTAGCGCCGCTTCATCACCGCGTGGCCACGCAGGCTCGCGCGGTTTACTCGCGCGGTTTACGTGAACAGTTTCTTCGCAATGTCCTTGAACATCTCCGAATCGATGTCCGGGCCTAACGGCGCCGTGAGCTGCGGCTCCGCGGGGAGATCCGGTGGCGTGAAGCCTTCGGGCGGACCGTCCTGCACTTCCAGCGGCTTACCGTCCTCGGGGTGCTTGCCGGTCCAGATCTCGGCGATCTCCTTGTAGTCGTCGGGACTGAAGCGGTAGAGGATGCGGTGCAGGCCCTTCTCCTCGTGCTTCCGCGCCTCCGGGAATCGCTTGTTGCTGATGTCGGGAATCGGGAGGAGCTTGCCGACGTCGGCGCCGGTCAGCTTCTCGAGCGCCTTGGCGTAGGCGACGATGTGCACGCCGCCGCGCACGAGCAGGTAGCCGACCATCGCGCGCGACGGTCGTCGTCGCACATCTCGTAGACGCGGATCTTGTTCGCGCGCGCACCGCACTCGAGGAAGAAGTTGTGCAGCAGGTCGAGCTTGAGGTTGCCGCTGGAGAAGACGTACGTGCCGTTCCAGGGATTCCCCTGCGAGTCGACCGGCAGCGCCGACTGCCCGCTGGCGATGAAGTGGTAGGTGTTGCGCGCATCGACCGCATCCGCCAGCGGCGTCACCGACGGGTCGGTGCCACGCTTGGTCGAGCCGGTCAGCAGCAGGTTGATCGCGTACGAGACCGCTTCGATGTGGCGAACTCCTCGGCCGCGATGTTGGCGATCAGGTCGTAGAACGGACGCATCTGACTTCGCCCGCGGAAGTTGAACGACTGGAACGTGTAGTTCATCAGCGTCGACATCTCGCCGAACTTGCCGCCGAGCAGTTCCTGAACCGCGGCAGCCGAGTTCGGCGATGCGTGCTTCGGCATTGGGAGGTCGACGGCGAGCTTGTCAAATCGTTGAATCATGAGACTCCAGGGCTGGCGTTGCTCGGCACGCCCGACGGACGCGCTACGGACTCGATGCGTGTCATCGAGTGGGGCGCTCTGGCGAGCAATGCGCGTGCCCGCGGCGGCCCTCGCGCTCGATGCTCGGCGCAATGGACAACCCGTTAGGCAACGCGCGTACGAACTGTACGGACCGTGCCACTGGCCCATCGTTTCAGCTCGCTTGCCGCAACACCGCCGTCGCCTATGTTGAGCAGCGTCGCGATGGTCCAGCCCGCCGCGTTACCTACGCTGTACCTTGGAGCCAGATGGGTCGTTGTCGTGCACTGATCATCGTCCTGGCATCAGCACACCTGCTCCCGCCGCCGGTCGATCTCCGTGCCGCGCGCGATCGCGCCCAGGCGCCTTTCTCTCCGGTCTGCCGCGACACCGCGTCGAGCAACACCAGCGCTCGCGGCAGAGCGTACGATGAGCTGACCGCCGAGCAGAGGCGGGTGTTCGACGCGCGCAACCAGGTCTTCGTCCGTCGAGACGTCCCCGGATCACCATGGCCCGCGGTCGTCGTGTACCAGTACGTCGCCGCTACTCCGGAAGCGGCAGCGGCGGTGTTCGTCGACTACGACTTGCACCGCACGTACATCCCGGGGGTAAAGCAGTCGCGAGTATCCGCCGTTGTAAATCCAACGACGGTGGAGGTGGACTACGTCGTGAGCGTCCCCGTCGTCTCCGACGAGCGGTACACGGTCCGGAATCATCTCTGCACGTACCACGGAGGCGAGAGCTACGCAGTCGAGTGGACGCTCGTACGCGCCAGCTCGACGAAAGCGACGACCGGACACGCGCGGTTCGAGCCGCATCTCGACCCATCACGCAACGAACGCGGGACGGTAATGGTGTATTCGAATTTCGTGACGCCTGGATCCAGCCTGGCTGGCCTCGGCATGATCAAGACGCGGGCGTTGGAGCAGATGCGAGAGACCGCGTCGGCCCTGGTGCGGCGCATCGAGGCGGAGCGGTCGACTGATCCGGCACTCCTCGAGAAACAGATCGACGCCCTGCGCGCCGCCCTCAAGCGTTAGGCGCCACTCGACCCGTTTTCGCGAAGGCACCGCGCCATGCCCGACTCGCTCCGCGTCAGCCTGGAAGCCGCACTCGGCTCACAGTACTCGATTCAGCGTCTGCTGGGCCGTGGCGGCATGGGCGCGGTCTACCTCGCGACCGAGCGATCGCTGGAACGCTCCGTCGCGATCAAGGTGCTCGCGCCGGAGATGTCCGCGACTGTCGACAGCACCGAACGCTTCCGGCGCGAAGCGCGAATCGCGGCGCAGCTCGCACATCCGAACATCGTCCCGCTCTACGCGTTTGGAGAGGTCGACGGGCTCTGGTACTACGTCATGGGCCACGTACGCGGCGGGTCACTGGCCGAACGCTTGAGCTTCGAAGGCACACTGCCGTGGGAGGCGGTGAGCCGCGTCGTGGCGGAGATCGCCGACGCGCTCGACTACGCACACCGCCAGGGGGTCATTCATCGCGACATCAAACCCGCCAACGTGCTGCTCGAGGACGAGTCCGGGCGGGCGATGCTGACCGACTTCGGCATTGCGCGCAACGTCGATACGAGAGACCGGCTCACCATCACGGGGCTCGTGGTGGGCACGCCGCACTACATGTCGCCCGAGCAGGCGATGGGTGCCCGAGAGATCGATGGGCGCAGCGACATCTATTCGCTGGGTGTGCTCGCCTACGAGATGCTGACTGGTCGCGAGCCGTTCGCCGACGACAGCCTGCGGCAGGCCGCCGTTGCGCACGCGACACGCGCACCGAAACGACTGGACGAGTTGGTGCCGGGCATACCGCCAAATCTGGCGGCAGTCATCGAGCGCTGCCTGGCGATCGATCCGGACGCTCGCTGGCCGGACGCGAGAAGCCTGAAGCGTGCGCTTGGCCACGACGACACGACCGAGACGGCTGCCCCCGCGGAGCTGCGCGACCTCCCCGGTTTCGGCACGCTGGCCTTGCTCTGGGGAGTCATGTGGGGAGGACTGGCGGTCGTCAACCGTCAGTCGCGCGAGGAAGCGTGGCTCTGCGCACTGCTCTCGCTACTCGTGCCTATCGGGTTGTTGCTCGACGTCTGGAGCATCAAGCGACGAGGACTACGGGCGCGCGAAATCATGCGCGTGATGTTTTGGCCGCCGATGTGGTGGGGGCTGTGGTGGCCGCGCTCTCTCCGGCGGCGCGGTGACCTGTGGGACCGGCTGCCGGCGATCGCGCGCGCGGCACGCATGGCGATCACCAGCTTCGTCTTCGGCGCGCCATTGCTGCTGGTCCTCGCGCACATCCCACTCCCGGCGGTGGCCGCCGAGGCACTCGCCGCGAGGCCGTGGTGGTTCGCTGCGGCCGCGGGCGTGCTGATCGGCGGCCTGCTCGGCGCGTTAGGCACCGTGGCTTGGTGGGGACGAGCGCGGGGGCTGTCCGTACTCGAGATGGTGCGTCTGGTGCACGGCCCCACGATCGTTTCGACATACTGGACCACGCCGACCATGGCCGACTTGCTGCGGATGCACCAGGGGGGACATGTCCAACCACCCTCTCGGCCAGGGACTCCGCACGACCTCCTGCGAGCGATCTACCAGCTGGCGGAATCTGTCAAAGGCGATGCGCGCCGCGTCGTTGATGACGCCGCGACGGGCGCACGACGGCTCGTTGCCTGGATCGAGCAGCTCGACGCCGAGATCGCCGCATTGGAGCGCGATGTAAACCCCGACGAGATCGCCCGGCTCGACGAACGGCTCGCCATGATGGGCGACTCATCGAGCGATAGCGACGAGGTCCGGGAGATGCGGCACGTGCTGCTCCGACAGCGTGACATTCTGAAGCGTATGCGCGCGCAGTTCGACCTCGCCGCTGGTCGGCGAGCGCATCTCGTAGGCCTGCTCCAGCGACTGTGGGCGCGGCTTGCCGAGCGTGCCTCACCCGGCGTGAACGGGGGCAGGACGAGCGAAGGGCTGGACGGTCAGCTCCGCGCCGTTTGCGCGGAGGTTGGCGAACAGGCCGACGATGCCGAGGCACCCGACATTGCGGATGCCTCGGATGCCACTCCGCCATCGGCCGCCTCACCGCGTCACGCCTAACGCTGGCAGCAGGTCAGAAGAGAAACCCCGTCCGGAGGTACAGCCCCGTGCGCTCGGCCCCGTGCGCGATACCGACGGTGACGGTGTTCGTCCGTTTCAGCGGGGCAAGCCAGATCCCGCCGCCGAACGCCGTGTGCCACTCACTCGAGCTCTCTCCCGTTGCGTAGACGCGACCGGCGTCGGCGAGTCCGAACATCCCGAGCTCGTTAGGAATGAAGAGGACGAATCTCGCCAGCGCGAGCCGCAGCTCGGCATTGCCGAAGACGGATGATCGACCCGCGAACCGCTGCTCACTCCAGCCGCGGATTGTCGCGGCCCCGCCGGCGAACGCGGCCTCATGGAAGGGGACGTCCCCCCACACATGCTCGCCACCGACGCGCAGCGCGAGCGTCGGATCGAGCGGCGCCGGGACGCTCAGGTATGTCGCGGCCGTCCCGGACGCCTTACCGAAGGTATGTTCGACATCCCACAGGGCTGGATAGAGTGCCCCGTCGGCAGTGAGCTGAACCCCTCGCACCGCGGCGACGGGATTGTCCCGCGTGTCGACCGCGAGACGTACCCGGGCGCCGGCCTGGCCGAAGTGCGGAGTGCCGTATGGACGGGTCGTACCAATCAACGTGTTGCTCGGTAGCTCGGTAGTCGTGTACTGCGCTTCGGCACCGAGAGACAGCGTTAGGTGTGGCCTGACATCGACCGTGTACGCAGGCACGAGGAGATACTGCGTCTGATGCACGCGGTAGAAATCACTCGGCTCGTCGGATCGGGTTTCGTTGCCCGCCCCGAAAAAGCGAATCACCTCGATCCCCGACGCCCTCGCGGCGAGCGTCATGTACTGTCGCGAGTTCGGCCGCCGGAACTCGGCAGTCAGCAGCGCGCGGGGTCTGTTCGCCTCGAGTGCGTAGCCCGCCTCCATCGTTATGCGCGAAGCATAGGGGACGGAACGGAACCCGTACCGGTACAGCGTACGACCGCCGCCCACGAAGAGTCCGACCTCGGGTCCGTAGGTCGTCCACGGAGCGGGACGCCATTCGTGGCCCCAATCCCGATGCGGGTCTTGCGGTCGCTTGGCGGGGGGCGCGTCATACGACCGATGATCGACTCGTGCGTCGGACCCCTGCACACGACTGGCGCGGCCCGACGCGTCATAGAAGCGGGCCGGCTCGCCGCTGGTACTCGACGAGTCCACGAAGTCGTCGTCGCCGGCGCCGGCGACGATTCGCACTGTCACACGCCGCGCGGCGTGTCCTCGTAGCACCACGCGGTCGTTGCCGCCGAAGAGATAGATTCGTACCTCCTTCGTGTCGGTCGGCGCGAAGCGACGGCGGAAGTACGCTGCTGCGGACGGGCTCTGCTCGGACGCCAGCGGAGAGAGCGAGACCTCCACACCGCCGTCGTCGAGACTGACTACCTCCGCGAGATCGGGTGCATCGGTTCCACGGACGTCGACCTCGCGGGCGAGGAGTCGGTAGAACTCCGCCGCGGCGGCGGGAAGGTGGTCGCGGCGTGAGACGAGCGTCCGTCGGAGATGCGCGCCGTTCACCCTAACGAGTGGTGCCGGCATGGCCGCGATGGCATCGTCGATCACCGAGTCGCTGAGCTGCGCTTGCAGTGCCCGCGCGACAGAGTCCCAGACGGGCCGCTCGAGACCCGTCAGCAGGCGGCGATCGATTTCGCGGCCGTTCCACGTCAGCCCCAGCATGCCCGGATACGCCGCATCGAAGCTGACGAGCAGAGGATACCACGCCCGCGCGATCGAGAGTAACAGCCCCTCGTGCTTGACGAACGCCATGTCGCGGTCACGCGGGACGGGCTCCCACAGCGCGTTCGTTTCCGCGCGGAAGTTCGCCCACCGCCACTGGTCGCGATGTCGGTCGCGGTCGCCAACGAACACGTCGAAGAGTCGCGCCGCGAGAAAGGCCGGCGCGTCGAAGCGCGTCCTGGCGGACTTCCGCAAACGGTCGAACAGATCCTCGGAGCTGATCTCGTCGAGAGCGCCCGGCGAGACCAGCGTTTCGTCGAAGCCGGGGCCCGGGCGCTCCTCGAAGGTGCCCAGCTGGTTCGCGAAATCGGCGCGGAACTCGCCGAGCAACGGATGGTCCGGGAGCGCCACGAGTCTCGGGTGTGCGTGGCGAATCCTCGTGGCATCGAGCAATCGCGCGACGACGAGCGCGCTCGCCGGATGGAAGGAGCTCACCTGGTCCTGGAGCACCTGATCGACGAGCGTCTCGCGCAGGTCGGGCGGCAGCGCGCGTGACGGGTCCTTGTCGAGGGATCGGAAGACGTACGTGTGGCCGTCGGCGCCGTCGAAGCGGAGCGATCTCGTTTGCAGTCCACCGCCGCGCCGCGTGGGCTTGAGTCCGCCGGCGAACGTGCTCAGGTCGAGCACCTCGAAAGGAATGGGCGTCGCCCAGAGCGCGCGGTAGTTGGTGCCGAGCATCGCGCGATGCAGTCGCCCAGCAGGGTACCCGGCGCCCGGCGCGGCGACCACGGTGTCCCGCGGCGCGGGCTGTGTGGATGACGTGCCGGTGGCCGGAACCTGCGCGCGAGCGGCCGCCGCCAGACCCGCCAGCGCGACGGCGGAGAAACGCGTCCTAACGCGCACGCCGATATGCGGCGTAGCAGAGCGACCGGCTCATCGGAGCCCGGCCGGCTGGTCGTACGCGGCGGACGAAGGCGCAAGTGCCGTTCGGCCGGTCACGTTAGGCGTGACGGGCCGCTGTGCGTAGGTCCCGTCCGGCGCGAGCACCCACGCGGTGGGGTCGGCGAGCTCGCGATCGAGGATCCCGTCGAGCCGTGCACGCAGGCGCGGCTCGTGGACCGGCGCCAGGACCTCGACGCGCCGGCGCAGATTCCTCGGACGCAGATCGGCCGATCCGATGAAGTACTCCGGGTCGCCACCGTTGGCGAAGACCACGACGCGCGCGTGCTCGAGAAAGCGCCCGAGCAGGCTGACGACGCGGATCCGGTCGGCTGTGCCCGCGGCCCCTGGGCTGAGCGTGCAGATGCCGCGCACGATCAGCTCGATCTCGACGCCCGCACGGGCGGCGCGGTACAGCGCGCGCACGACGTCGGCATCGGAAAGTCCGTTGAGCTTCATCCGGATCTGCCCCCCGCGCCCCGAGCGGGCGTGATCCGCCTCCCGCTCGATCCGCTCGATCAAGCCCGGGAGCAGGCCGGCCGGCGCGACGAGGCAGTCGCGATACGGGTGAGCGGCGAGCGCCAATGATCCGGTGAGCGCGTTGAACAGATCGTTGACGTCCGCACACAGTGTCTCGCGGGCGGTGAGCAGACCGAAGTCGGTGTACGCGCGCGCGGTCTCAGCGTTGTAGTTGCCAGTGCCGACGTGGACATAGCGGCGCGGGATGCCGTCCTCTCGACGCACGACCATCGCGACCTTCGCGTGGTTCTTGACGCCCTGCACGCCGTGGACGACGTGCACGCCGGCCGCCTCGAGGTGCTTCGCCCACGTGACGTTCCGCTCCTCGTCGAAACGCGCTTTCAGCTCGACGAACGCCGTCACGTCCTTGCCGGCTTTGGCGGCGCGAGCCAGCGCATCGACTATGGGGGACCGCTCCCCTGCCCGGTACAGCGTCACTCTGATTGCCGCCACGTCGGGATCATCGGCGGCTTCATCGAAGAAGTGCTCGACCGTCGACGAAAAGGCGTCGTAGGGATGGTGGAGCAACACGTCGTGCTCGCGGAGCGTTTCCCAGAGCGGCCGACTGACGTCGAGGTGCGCGTTAGGCTGAAACGGCGGGAAGCGAAGCTCGGGGCGCGGCAGTCCGGCGATCTGTCGCAAGGCGCCGGGATCCATGAGCCCATCGATCTCGTACACCTCATCCGCGCCGAGCCCGCCGCGTTGCGCTCCCGGCTCGAGCTGCAGCTCATGCAGCAGCCGATCGCGGATGGCGGCCGGCATCGCGCGCTCGACCTCGACCCGGACAACCGGCTGGTGGCGTCGGCGCTGCGTGCTCTCCGCGATGGCCTGCGCCAGATTGCCCGCGTGCCGCTCGTCCACGTCGAGGTCGGCGTACCGTGTCACGCGGAACAGGTATGCGTGTTCGACGCGGCGACCAGGATAGAGCGCGTCGAGCTCGTGGCGGATCACGTCCTCCAGCGCGACGAAGTCGTCGCTGTCCGGGAGCCTAACGAACCGGGGAACTGCCGCCGGCACGACGAGGTCCCCGATATGACGCGCCGCCCCGGCGTGCGGGCCCCGCGCCATGACCACCATGCATAACGTGAGATCTGGTATGAGGGGGAACGAGAGCCCCGGCGTCGCGGTGATCGCGCGCGGCGTCAGGTACGGAAAGACGGTGGACCGGAAGTAGGTGCGCAGGTAGTCACGCTGCGCCGCGCTCAGCTCACCCGGCGCACGAAGGAAGATTCCCGCCTCAGCGAGAGCCTGTCGGCAGACATCGATGCAGCGGTATTGTCGCGCTATCATCGTCCGCACCCGGCGCGAGATCGCCTCGAGCCGAGGCCCCGCCACCTGCCCGCCCGCCTCGGCGGCCACCTCGAGACTCCCGTACTTCATGCCGCCCATCCTGACCATGAAGAACTCGTCGAGGTTCGCGTTCACGATCGACAGGTAGCGCACACGCTCCAGCAGTGGAACGGATTCACTCTCCGCGAGCGCGAGCACGCGCTCGTTGAACGCGAGTAGACTCAGATCGCCGTCGAGCAACGGTTCTTCCGCGGACACCGCTTCCATCGCTGGGTCAGTGGCCACCGTGCGGAAGTCCGCGGTGTAGCCAGTCTCGGATTCGCTCCCGGCCGCGGGCGCTTCGGACAGCCCGGCAAGGAGCCCGGACCGATCGAACGTCGTCAACGCCGCGACTGTCGGAGGATCCGAAACCAGCGACGAGCCAACTCTCCGCTGCAGGTCGGCTACCGGCATCCACTCGACGTTGGACGTCCGCTCGGGTCGCGCCGACCTCTCGACGTGCGTCGCGATCCACACCTCGAGCGATTGCCATCGCCCATCGGCGCGGACGGTCGACAGGAGATGCAGGTCCCCGACGGCACTCCCGAGCACGTGGCGCATCGAATGGCGGCAGGCGTCTTCGCCGCGTCCCTCGGCGATCGGAAGACGGCGCATGTCGCCATCCACGATGCAGGCGGCCTGGAGGCCGTCGAGCGCAATGATCACAACCCATTGCCCGGACCCAACCGCCCTGGCCAGCGCTTCGCTCTCGAGCGCCGCACGGAGAAGCGCGCCGCGCACCGGCCTGTCGGTCGTGATCGTGCGGAGAGCGTAGGCCTCGCGTAGCGCCCGCGACAGTTGTTCGAAGCTCGGTTTCCCCGCGCGCACTTCGCGCAGCTCGACTTCCTGGAACGTGCGCGCGAGACCCGCCGCCCGCACCGTGACGACGTCGTAGGTCAGCTCGAAGCGCGCCCGCCGCAGCCACCCCGCTGAGAGCTCGCGCGTATGACGCTCGGTCTCCAGGTCGAGTTGGACGTCCAGCGCCGCGGGGCTCACGAGCCCACGGAGGAGACGAGCCGGTTCGCTCGGCCCCTCACACGCCGAGCGCGGCTCATCGGCCACCACCGCGGCTTCCAGCTTCCGGAGCTCGGGACGGCCGTTCACATGAGCGAGCAGAGATACCAGGAGCTCGCAGCGTTCATCCGTCCGGAGCCGGAACCGGCACGTCGCGCCCCGTTGTCGTAAGGCGCCGTCAGCGGTGTCGAGGTAGAGATCGCGATGAAAGCGCGGCCCCACTGGCTGGCCCTGGAGGCCGAACGGCAGCGGCTCAGCCACCAATCGGCGGAGCGCCGCGGCGGTTGGTACGTCCCAGCAGGCATCAGCTCTGGTCACAGAAACTCGACTCCTACGACGTGCGGGGCGCCGCGCTCGCGGAGCGTGTTGAGGAACCCGGGACGACCATCCTTGCGGAGGCGGATCAGGTAGTCGAGCGTGAAGCGGCCGTCGTCGGCGGGCATGAGACCGGCGAGCTCCCAACGTTTGGCGCTCTCTCCGAGCACAGCCTCCACGACCGACTGGCTCACTCCAGGGTCCACGGTGTGGATACGCAGCCTCGTGGTCCGCTGCGATTCCGTGGGCGCCGCGCGATGATCGGCGCTGATGGCGAGTTGCCGGCGCCACGCCCCCGCGGCGCTGGCGAAGCGCTCGTCGCTGGTCCAGTCGTCACTGCCGTCGGGCGCTGCCCTTGCCGCAGCCGCTGTGCGTGTCCGAATCGGGGCCAGCTTCGGGAGGCGCGCCAACCGCGCGAGGCCCCCACGGATCCCGGGGGTCGGCGCTCGGGCGAAATCGATCCACCAGAGTCCGAGCACGCAAACGTTGAACACCACCGACGTGGCGATTCCGACGACGAGCACGCCGACGGCAGCCGAGATGCCGATCGTGGTCGCGATGAAGATGTAGACGCCGTCCTTCGTGTCGTCGAGCGTGTTCCGAAATCGCAGCACGGCTACGACGCCCCCGAGGCTGAACGCGAGGGCGAGGCTGTCCTGGATGAGCACGAGCATCCCCGCGATGGCGACGGGCAGCAGGATGAGCGTGTGCACCATCGATTGCTGAAATCCGCGCTTGCGACGAGTGAGCGAGTACACCCAAGCCAGCGGTAGCGTCGTCGTCAGCGCACCGGCGAGCGCCAGGAGCGTAAAGGTCAGCAGGCTCCAGCCGCCGAACTGACCCGATTGGAGTGGAGCACGGGCTACGTCGGACCGGGAAAGCGAGCCCGAGAGCTCACCCAGGCGACCCGACTCGAGGAGCCCTCTGAGGGAGGGAAACCGGCGCCAGAGCAGGCCGAGCGCGGCAATGAACACCGCGTAGTACGCGATGATCCAGAGCAGTCGCCTCGCCGCGGCGGAAAGCCGCGGTTCGCTGGCGTCCAATCGTTCGCCGAGGTGCGCGGCTCGCTCTTGCTGCCTGGTCATCGATAACCCGCCTTCGCGCGAGCGATCCGCATCCGGTGCCAGGCGACAAGCACAGCTCGAGCGTTGTCGGGTGTCACCAGCCGCGTCGCCGGCACGGGTTCGCCGTCAACTGTTTCCGAGCGTACACATTTGTAGTGCGTAGAATTGATGTCAAGCTGAGTCAGCCGCTACGGAGGACTGTCGAGAACCCCGTCTCGGCTCCGACTTACCGGCAACGGACACACGCCCGTCAACTCAGCTAACGGAGACGATCATGCCGACCATCACGCCGTTCCTCTGGTTCGACACACAGGCCGAAGAGGCCATGAACTTCTACGCCTCGGTCTTCGAGCGCTCGCGGGTCGTCTCGGTCAGTCGCGCAGGGGGCAAGGTGATGACCGTCGAGTTCGAGCTGGAGGGGCAGAAGTTCATGGCCCTGAATGCCGGCCCGGCGTTCATGTTCAACGAGTCCATCTCGTTCTTCGTGGGGTGCGAGACGCAGCAGGAGATCGATGACTACTGGGACAAGCTCACCGCGGACGGCGCACCCGGTCGTTGCGGCTGGCTCAAGGACAAATACGGCCTGTCGTGGCAGATCGTCCCCAAAGCGCTTGGTCGCCTGCTCGGTGGTAGCGACGGCGCGAAGTCGAAGCGCGTCATGGACACGCTGATGCAAATGAACAAGCTCGACGTGAATGCGCTGCAGCGGGCGTACGACGGAGCGTAAGGAATGGCGACAACGCGGGCCGTGTGACGCCAGGTCTTCGCGCTCAGCGTTGCACCGCCCCGTCCGCCGGCCGGTGGAAGGCGACCGCGTGTTCAGCGTTGATCGCGGCGAGCCTCGCGAAGTCCGGTGGACCTGGCACCGCGAATACCTCGGCAGCGCGCGCGAAATAGCGCTCGAACCCACTCGGCGTCGTCAGCACCCAGTGCCGGCCCGTAGTCTCGCTGACGACCTTGAACGTGTGGACGCTGCCGCGCGGGAGATACACGACGCTCCCCGGCCCGGCGTTCGTCCACTCGCCGTCGATGAAGACGCTGTACTCACCCTCGACGATGATGAACAGCTCGTCCTCGGCGAAGTGTACGTGAGCCGGCGGCCCATTGCCCACGGCCACTTCGGCGAGGCCGAGCGTGAGCGAGCCAGCGGTCTGTTCGCCAGTCAGCACGAACGCGATTTCGTTACCGAACGAGCGAACGCGCTGGCCCTGACCTGGGCGCACGATGCTGGCGATCCGGCGCGGTGCGTCTACTGGCGCGGCGGTCGGTGAATCGACGACAGTGGATTCGAGCACGGGCATAGGGAGCACCTGAATAGACGGCACGGATGGTCGAGACCGATTGAAGGATTGACTGCATCGACGATATGGGCGCATGGGGCCTCGCGCATGGGTCGCATGACCTACGGTCGGATCAGGGCTGCCCCGCCGCCGTGATCCGGCCCTGTCGGGCGCGGGGCCCAGGTCCCATTTTCCGGACGCCCTGATTCTTTCACGCCGAGGCGAGACATCATGTCGACCGACCGTCGCACCTTCCTCAAGCTCTCAGCCGTCGCGAGCGGCGCGCTCGCCCTGTCCAATACCCGCAACGCACTGGGGGCGCTGCCTCCGCGATCGGACCCACGTAATACTGACGCGACTGGCCGAGCCGCCGCGCCGCTCAACATGCTCATCCTCGGCGGCACCGGCTTCACGGGCCCCGAGCAGGTGAACTACGCGCTCGCGCGCGGCCACAAGGTGACGCTGTTCAATCGCAACAAGACGCGCCCGGACATGTTCAAGGGCAAGGTCGACCAGCTCATCGGCGACCTGGGCGCGGACGCGAGTGCGCTCAAGGGGAAGAAGTTCGACGTCGTGCTCGACAACCCGACGACGTTCCCGTTCTGGGTGCGTAACGCGGCCCAGTACCTCGAAGGCAATGTCGGCCACTACATCTTCATCTCGACGCTGTCGGTGTACCCCGACAACAGCAAGCCTGGTGCGGACGAGAGCGACGGCACGACACCGATGCCGGAAGGCGTCGACCCCTACACGATCGTGCGCGAGCACGCCGGCCAGTACTACGGCGCGCTCAAGACGTTCTCCGAACAGGAAGTCGCGAAGCACTACGCGAAGGCATTCACCATCGTGCGGTCCGGCCTCATCGTCGGCCCGCTCGACCGCTCCGACCGCTTCACGTACTGGCCCGCGCGCATCGACCGCGGTGGTGAGGTGCTCGCGCCCGGCACGCCTAACGATCCGTCACAGATCATCGACTCGCGCGACCTCGCCGAGTTCATGATCCGGCTGGCCGAGGGCAAGGTGCTCGGCACGTACAACGCGATGGGTCCGGCGAAGCCGACGACGATGGCTGAGGTGCTGTATGGCATCAAGGCCGTGACGACGGCGGGGGCGAGCTTCACCTGGGTGCCTAACGACTTCCTGACCGCGCAGGGCGTGCGCGGCTGGCGCCACATGCCGATCTGGCTTCCGCCCGAGGGGCGGACGGCGGGCTTCCTGAGCCGCAGCAACGCGAAGGCAGTGGCCGCGGGGCTGACGTTCCGCCCGCTGGCGGTGACGGCGAAGGACACGCTCGACTGGCACAAGACGCGTCCCGAAGCGGAACAGAAGGCGACACTCGAGGGCGCGATCGCCGGTATCCCGCCGGCGAAGGAGGCGGAAGTGCTGGCGGCGTGGAAGGCGAAGGCCTGAGCGCCCCGGAAACGCTACGCTACTCGCCTCCCGGTGATTCAGGCGCAACCGGGAGGCGTGCGGCTCCCCGAGCAGGCGTGACCGTACGATTCTAACACGACCCCGACCTGGAGACCGTCATGTCTTGTTTTCGCCGCGCGCTCATTGGCGCCCTGATCCTGATGATGCCGGCGGCGCTCGCGGCGCAGACGCTGACGCCCGGAACGTGGACCGGATCGATTTCGCCACCGTCCGAGCAGAAGCTCGACGTGACGTTCGATGTTCGCATGAGCGGCGATACGACGAAGATCACGATGAAGGGTGCCGGCAACGAGCTCGCTTTCGACGACGTCAAGGTGGCGGCGAGTCTTCTCGTCTTCACGTTCTCACCCGGCGGCGGAGGCACGATCCGCTGCTCGCTGGCGCTTCAGGCCGACAAGAGCTATTCGGGCGACTGCGTCGACCCGCAAGGCGGGAAGGGCCAGATCGTCATGCGGCCGCCGAAGTCGTAGCCTAACGACTCATCGCGGTCGGACATGGTCCGGTCGACTCACCGCCCACGCCGTCGTCCTGGCAGGTCCATTCGCTCGTTTAGAATCTCGGCGTATCGGCTATAGCTGAAGACGCGTCCACGCTGCTTGCGTGTGAGCTCGGTAACGATTCCCAGTCGCTCGAGTGACGCCAGCGCCTTGTTGATCGTTGCTTGCGCCAGGCCGGTACTCGCGCCGAGCGAGGCGGCCGTCGCGATTGGCTGCCGTTGTAAGTCGCAATGAACCACGAGGGCGGAACTGGCGGCACGACCCAACCCTTCGATGCGGCGGCTGTCCGAGGACGCGAGTTCCAGAAGACGCTTGGCGGAGTCGGAGGCCGAGGTGGCGGTGGCGGCGACCGCGTCGCAGAAGAACTCCAGCCATGCCTCCCAGTCACCCGTTAGGCGGACCTGATTGAGAAGGTCGTAGTAGGTCTGTCGGTGTTCCTTGAAGTGGAGGCTGAGATAGAGTAGCGGCTCACGGAGAAGCCCATCGGCACACAACTGCATCGTGATGAGTAGGCGGCCAATGCGACCGTTGCCGTCGAGGAACGGATGAATCGTCTCGAACTGCACGTGGGCAAGCGCGGCCTTGATCAGCGGCGCTGTTGGCTCGGGCTGATCGTGAAGAAAACGTTCGAGATCCCTGAGACAGTCCTGGACCTCGGTCGCGGGCGGCGGCACGAACACCGCGTTCCCGGGTCTGGTCCCGCCGATCCAGACCTGCGTTCGGCGGAGTTCCCCCGGCGCCAGACTCGCGCCGCGGCCATGACCAAGCAATACCTTGTGGATCTCGCGTAGGAGTCTCACCGAGAGCGGGAATCCGGCGCGCACTCTTTCGAGTCCGTGCTCGAGAGCTGCGACGTAAAGGCTCACCTCACGCGCATCGTCAACCGGGACACCGGGCTGTTCGTCGAGCTCGTACAGCATGAGGTCCGCAAGCGAGGATTGGGTACCCTCGATCATGGAGGAGAGCACCGCCTCTTTCCGCACGAAGCTGTACAACAGCAGGGCAGCGTTAGGTAGCAGGTCGGCGATAGCGTCGAGCCGCCCGAGCGCGAGAAGCGCTGCGTCGTAACGCCGTCGCAGCGCTGGCGTCCACTGGACGTCCGGACGAGGCGGAAGCGGCGTCGGGACAAAAGCCTTGAACGGCTCATCCGCAGAGCGGACCTGTAGGTAGCGACCCTGCGGCGTGCAATGCATTGATTCTGGAACGTGAAATAGCAGGAGTTTTTATTTTACGATGTAGCCATATGTTAAAATAGGAACACGTGGCGGGCAAGGACAAATCAGTTCAGGGATCGCGCATCGGCGTGCTCCTGAGCTACGTACGCCCAGCCCGCGCCGGTTCGTACAAATCACCGCTTCGTCAGCGTAGGACGGGTGGGACTTTGCGCGAGGTCCCAGCTCAGCTGATGCACGAGCTTCGCGATGCGCTCCATCTTCGGATAGTTGATGCGGTCCGCCGTGTCAGTCGTTAGGTGGTAATCGGGGTGCAGGCCCGTGTGAAACCAGATCGCCGGCACCCCGTGCTGGAGGAACGGCCAGCTGTCGCTGCGCCTCACGAGCTGCGACGTGTTGTTGTCGTAGTTCTTCTTGAACGTGAGACCGTACGCGGCATTCGCGCGCTCCGCGGCCGCGGTGAGCGAGCTCCGGCTCCAGCCGAGCAGCGTGACCGTGTTCTTGTTGGACTCGCCCGTCTGGACCGGAAGTCCGCGAAACCGCGCGCCGCCGTTCTCCGGCACCTCTTCGTTCCGACCGATCATGTCCATGTTGATCATGGCCACCGTGCGATCCAGCGGAACTGACGGCGCCTCCGTGTAGCCCCACGACCCCATCAGCGGCCCGCGTTCCTCGGAGTTGAAGGACGCGAACAGGACCGAACGTTTTGGGCGTTGCCCGTTCGCCGCTGCCTTCGCGTACGCTTCGGCGATCGCGAGCAGCGCCGCGGCGCCGGACGCGTTGTCGTCGGCGCCGTGGAAGATCGTGTCGCCGACCGCGCCGTTGTGATCGGGATGCGCGGCGATGACGACCCACTCGTTCTTGAGGCGCGGGTCCGATCCCTCGATCGCGCCGAGCACGTTGCGATCGACAACCGTCCGCCTAACGACTGACGCGGTGACCGTCACGCGAACTCCGGCAATGGCGACAGGCGGCGAGCCTTTCGCGGTCTCCGACTCACGGGCAAGGTCGGCGAGTGACTTCCCCGCTCCGCGCACGAGACTGTCCCCGAGCGCGACGGAGATCTGGCCGACGGGAATCGTGAGCTTGTCGGCCCACGCCGCGAGCGTGTACGGCAGGAGATGTGGTGGCTGCGCCGGCCAGTAGCCGCGCGACGCCGCCTCGAAGTTCTGTGCACCCTGATGATTCTGCACATCGGTCACGAACAGCACCGCCGCCGCACCGCGCGCCTGCGCCGCGAGCGCCTTCTTGAGCGGGTTCGAGTACTCGGTGGTGACGACGCCATCGAACGCGCTCGTGCTGTCGGTCTCGCCGGGCTCGTGGTCGAGCACGAGCAATACCTTCCCGCGCACGTCGCCGCCGAGGTCGTCGTAGCCTAACGGTTGAGCGGTGATGCCGAAGTGCGCGAATACGAGCTCGCCGGTCGCGGTGCCCGACGCGCTGTACCGTAGTGGGTAGAACCCGGTCGTCAGGCCATAGCGGACCACCTGATCACCACGTGCGACGGCGAGCTCGTTGGTGCCGCTTCCGAGCGCCCCGAGCGATAGGCCGTATGGAAGGAGGTAGGAACCGTTCGCACCCATGGGCTTGAGACCGAGCCACTTGAAGCGCGACGCAACCCACTCGAGCGCGATGGCGTTCTCGGGAGTGTCCGTTAGGCGGCCGCGGAGTTCATCACTGGCAAGGAACTCGAGGTCGGCCCGCATCTTCTGCGTCGTGATGACGTCGCTGGCGGGCGCACGCGTGGACTTCGCTGTCTGCGCGCCGAGGAGAGCGGGAAGAGCGATCGCGATCAGTGCAGAGATACGACGCATGAAATCCTCTTGTGAAATGATCGTCATTCCGAGCGGCGTTGTCATTCCGAGCGGATGATGTCATTCCGAGCGAGCGCAGCGCAGTCGAGGAATCGCTGGTCATCGCGTAGCAGAGGGCCCTCTACTCGGCGACAGTCGCGATTCCTCGACTCCGCCGCTGACGCGGCCTCCGCTCGGAATGACGGCTAGGGTGTGATGGGCCAGATAGTCACGTGCGCGAGCGGCGTGCGGGTCATCCGGCCGCGCATGGTCTTCACCACGGAATCGAGCTCGAACAGCTCCGCGCGGCCGAGTGCCAGTGCATGCTCGTCCGGCTGATCGACGGTGCCTTGCGGGTAGTCGCGGAACGGAGTGCGGGTCTGCTCGATGTGTGCGCCGAGCAGGTGCGCGACGTCGTGGCTCCGCGTGAACCGGGCGAGCCGATCGATGCTCACCGCAAACGCGGCGGTATCACGGACGTAGAGACGGCCCGGGTAGAACGTGTCGCCAGTGAGGAGCACGCCGGTGCGACGATCGTAAACGGCGATGCTCGCCGGCTGGTGACCGGGGATCGGCAATACGTCCAGGACTCGGCCGCCCAGGTCGATCGTGGCACTGTCCTCGGGCCAGCGCGCGATCTTGAAGAACGCACGCACCGAGGCCGTATCACGGCCGACGACGGTCGTTTCCGGTCGACGCACGAACTGGCTGTCGCCGGCGACGTGGTCGCCGTGCGCGTGACTGTGCGCGACGACGAGCTCCATCGGTGCACCGGCGCCAGCGTGCTGGGCCGCCCACGACCTAACGAGGCTATCCACGGGGCCAACCACATCGACGTGGCCAGCTCCCGTGTCGAGCAGTAGCGCGCGCTCGCGGCCGAAGATCAGATAGAGAAACGGCTTCTCGAAGTTCGTGCACGCCGCCTGACGCAGGATGAAGAAGTCCGGATTGTAGGCGTGCACGCGGATGTGAGGCGCACTGCCGCAGTCCGCGCCTCCGGCGTAGAAGCTGTCCGGCAGCCGGCCCGGTTCGAGGTGGCCGGTCTGGTCGGACGTGCGAGGCCCACGCGCGCACGAGAGCGCGGCACACACAACTCCGACGAAAACAAGAGATCGTGACATTGCCGGTATTATGGCCCATCTCGGTGTCGAGCGGGATGTCAGACGAACGAGCGTCGCTACCTTCGTGCGGTGCGATCCTCCTCCGACTCTCGCTGTCCACACTCGCGGCACTCGCGGCGTCCAGCTGGCCCGTCGCCAACGCCGGCGCCCAGCGGCTCGAAGCCCTCTGGTACCTGCGCGGCGAGCAGAGCATCCAGTCCTTCCTCGCGAACGCCGACCAGATCGCGATCGTCGCTCCGCAAGTCTTCACGATGGACTCGACGGGGATGATTCGCGGGCAGGTCGATCCGCGGGTGATCGAGACCGCTCGCGCGAAGGGCGTGAAGCTCATGCCGCTGGTGATGAATGCGGCGCGTTCGACTACAAGGCGCTCGCCGATACGCTCGACTTCATCTCGTACATGACGTACGCGCAGCACACGGGCGGCTCTCCTCCGGGACCAGTGGCGGGCTATCCGTGGATGAAGGCGTGCCTCGAGTATGTGCTGTCGCTCGGCGTGCCGCCATCGAAGATCTCGTTAGGCCTCGCCGCGTATTCGGACTGGTGGTACCCCGCCTACGACGAGACGAACGGCGCTCGGCTGCGCGGCAGCGACGTCTCGTACGTGCGCGTCAAGGCGATCCTCGACAGCGCGGGAGTGAAGCCGATCTGGGACGCCACTCAGAAGTCGCCGCACGCGATGTGGGAGGTGCAGGACGTCTTCCGTCACGCATGGCTCGAGGACGCACGCGCATTCATGGCCAAGCGTGAGCTCGCGCGGAGGTATCGCCTGCGCGGCTACTCGGTGTGGGTGTTAGGCAGCGAGGATGCGGCGGTCTGGGGCCTGCTCAGGGCGCACCCGTGACGGTCTCGGCGGGTGCTCGCAGGTGCGCCGCGGCCATCAGGCTGGGGAGCTGACGAAACCACTGCAGCGCAGTCACCAGGTCCTCTGGCGACTCGAGCTCCACGGTGCGCTCGTCGCGGCCGCGCTCGATGCGCACGTACAGGAGATGCTTGATCGGCAATCCGTGCCCGCCCTTCCCCGCGTAGAAGTAGCGATACGGGAGGACGACGGTCGCATCGAACGGCCGCGTTCCGAGAATACGCTCGATGAGTGCGCGTCCTGCCGCCGAGATGGCGAATCGGAACCGCCCCACTTCGCCTCCGCGATGCACGGACACCTCGGCGAATGCACCACGCGGCGTTTCACCCGCCTGGATGATCTCGGGGTCTTGAGGGTCTCGATCGTTCAGTTCCATGCGGTCCTGCCATCTCTCGGAGAGGTACGTTCACCAGCGTAACCTACCTCCCCGGCGCGACCACCGCTCGCGGCTGCAGCTTACGGCTTGTCGTGCCAGTGCCCGTGCGCCGCCGACCAGACGCGACCGTTGCTCTCCTCGCCGTCTTTGTGACCACGAGTAGACAGGAACGCGGTCGCGATCAGCACGAGCGCGCCTAGAGCAACGAGCGCACGCGACCTCAATCGCCGCCGACGTTTTTCGTGCTCCTCAGCCTCGCGGTTCAACTCCGCGCGCTGCTTGCGGTCTTCTCGCTTCGTGGACATTCGCGCGCCTCACCTCGGATGAGGCAACGCTACGGTCGTTCGTGCGAGCCGGCAAGCGGTGCGCGTGTCATCCACGCCCAAGCGCGCCTGGAACCTGGGGGGTCGTCGAGCCGTACCGAGGGAACAGCGTGTGATGTGCACCTGACCGCACAACGGCTCTTCCCTGGAGAATTACATGCACTCCCTGCATCGACTACTCATCGGCGCGCTCATTCTCGCGATGCCGGCCTCGCTGGCGGCGCAGAAGCTGACCCCCGGCACCTGGACCGGGACGATGTCCCCTCCGGGGAACCAGACGATGGACATGGCCTTCGACGTTCGTGTGAGCGGTGACACGACGAAGATCACGATGAAGGGCGGCGGCCTCGAGATGGAGGTCACCGGCGTCAAGGTCGAGGCCAACCGACTCCTGTTCACGTTTACGCCCGGCGATGCAACGGTCCAGTGCACGTTGCTGCTTCGCGATGACAAGAGCTACTCGGGAGATTGCGTCGATCTCCAGGGCGCCAAGGGCGTGATCGTCATGAAGCCACCGAAGGCGTAGCCTGCGAACGGCCCTCGGAATGACAGCTAGGGCGTGCGCACCGCGACGCGCCCGACCACGCGAATCCAGTTCACGCGACCGCCGTCGTCACGCACGAACTCAATGGACTGGCCGAGGTCCGGGCCGTCCGTGACGACGGCGCGGTCGCGTCCGAAGAAGGCGATCGGAAACTCGCGAGGGGTGCCGTTCCCGGTAGGACGGTCCTGCACGATCAGCTTTCCGCCCTCGGCGCGCACGACGACCGTGTTGCTCGGGCGCGCGTATGAGCCCACGTACGGCGCGAGGTCGGGCTGCCGCGCGAGCGGCTTCACGGACGGCAGCGTCTCGACGAGCCCGCGATGCGCGATGCCCTGATTGAGCGCGTACGTAGCGTCGAGGTAGGACTTGAGCGCCTCGCGCTCGACGTCCTGTATGAGGCGCCAGCCGGTATTCGAGTTCGTCAGGATGGCGATGGCAAAGTTGCGCTCCGGCACGAGCTCGAGGAGCAGGATGTGTCCGCCTAACGTGCCGCCGTGGGAGAACGTGCGGATCGGGCCGACGTGGCGCATGTGCCACGAGATGCCGATCGAGTCGTCGGTGCTCTGCTTGGCGCTCTGCGCCGTGCGCATGAGCTCGAGGGACTTGCGCTCGAGCACGCGCTCGCCGTTAGGCGCGGTGCCGTCGCCCAGATGGAAGCGCGCGTAGGTGAGGATGTCCGTGATGCAGAGCCCGACGCCGCCGGCGGTGACGCTCGCCGATGGCGAGAATGGACGCTGGAGCGTCGTCTTGCCGTCGCGTGTGGAATGGCCGGCCGCGAATCGATTGACGATGAAATCGCCCGGCGTCGTTCCCGCATGCTCGAGGCCTAACGGCTGGAACACGAGGTCGCGGATGGCGCGGTTGATGGACGTGCCCGTCGCGACCTCGATGACGCGCCCCGCGATGCTGAAGCCGGCGTTGTTGTAGCTCCACGCCTTGCCGGGCGGCGCGACCTGCATCAGGTCGGTGAGCGTCGGCGACGCGACGAAGTTCTCGAGTGTGGCGCTGCCACGGTCGGGACCGGAGACCTGCCCTTCCCAGCCGCCGAGGTGCGTGAGGAGATGCCACACGGTGACGTCGCGGCTCACGGTCGAGTCGCGCACGCGGAAGTTGGGGATGTAGGTCCGCACGGGTGCACGGAGGTCGACCTTCCCCTGCTCGACGAGCCGCATCATCGCGGTCGCGGCGAACGTCTTCGAGATCGATGCGATCGGGAAGACGGTGTGCGCGGTGACGGGCAGCGAGTCTTCGACGTTGGTGATGCCGAGTCCACGTGTGGTCACGGTGTTGCCGTCGATGATTCCGAGGGCGACGCCGGGGACGCCGAACTCCTTCATCTTCGCTTCGGTGAGCGCCACGAGCGCGTCGAAGCGCGGATTGCTGGCGGCTTGTGCGTGTAGCTCGCGGTCGCCGACAAACGGCATCGCGAGCACGGCGACCGCGACGTATGCCGCGGGTCGTCGACGAGGGAGAGTGCGCATGGGTTCAACCTACACCATGGTCACGCTGACTTCACGAAGCGCTGTTCGACAGCGAAGGCGTTGACGGGCCGCGTAACGCTCCGGAGATTGCCGCATGACCTCTCGTCTTCGGTTCGTTGCGTTGTTGCTGGCGTTCGCCGGTTGCTCGTCGCCTGAAGGAAAGGGAACGGCAGGGCTCGCGGCGCTGCCATCGCCTGCCGGTCCGCGCAGCGGGGAGCCATTCCTCGCCACAGACGCTTCCGGCGCGGTGCACATGACGTGGATCGAGCGGACCGGCGACTCGACGCACGCGGTGCGGTACGCGCGACTGGACAGCGGCAACACGTGGTCGACGCCGACCACGGTCGTCGAGCGTCGCGATCTGTTCGTCAACTGGGCCGACTACCCCAGCGTGATCGCCACGCCGTCCGGTCGGCTGGTCGTTCACTGGTTGCAGCGCAGCGGGAATGGGCGATACGCCTACGACGTGCGCATCGCACAGTCCACTGATCGTGGGGTGACCTGGAGCGACGGGACCGTGTTGCACACCGATCGGTCGGGAAGTGAGCACGGGTTCGTGGCGACGTGGGTCGCGCCCGGTGATTCCGTACGCGCGGCGTGGCTCGATGGGCGGCACATGACGAGCGACAGCGGCGGTCATGGGACCGGTGCGATGAGCGTGCAATCCGTAGCCGCGGCACCGAGCGGCGCCCTGGGCCGAGAGGAGCCGCTCGACCTTCGCACCTGCGACTGCTGTCAGGTCGCCGCGACGGTCACGCCCTCAGGACCGGTGATCGCGTATCGTGATCGAACGGATGACGAGATCCGCGACATCGCGGTCGTGCGTCAGGTCAACGGGCAGTGGACGCCCCCGTCCATCGTGCACCAGGACGGATGGCACATCGAGGCGTGCCCGGTGAACGGACCCGCGCTCGCCTCGCGAGGAGACACCGTGGCTATCGCGTGGTTCACCGGCGCGCAGGACACGGCGCGCGTGCGCGTCGCATTCTCGGTCGACGGCGGACAGCGGTTCGCGGCCCCCGTGCGCATCGATGCCGGTACGCCGGCGGGGCGTGTCGGCATCACCCTCGACGAGAACGGCGACGCCATCGTGAGCTGGCTCGAGCGTGTTCCTCCCGAGGACGCGGAAGTGCGCGTACGACGCGTGGCGCGCACGGGAGAGATGGGTGCGCCGATCGTCGTATCACGAACAAAGGCCGCGCGCGCCTCGGGGTTTCCGCGGATCGTGCGCAGTGGTGACACCCTCGTAGCCGCGTGGACGCTACCGGGGGACAGCGCGAGGGTCATGCTCGGTCGCCTGTCACTCCGTGAGCTCAAGTGAGGTGGCTCGCGACGCTGGGCGCGCTCGCTGCGCTCGGGTGCGGGCGCGAATCGGCGCCACGAGTGGAGATCGGACAGCCGGCGCCGCGTTATGCGGCGACCACGCTGGCGGGCGATTCGGCGTCCCTGTCATCGCTGGCCGGCAAGGTGGTCTTGCTCAATGTCTGGGCGACCTGGTGCCACCCATGCCGCGACGAGATCCCGTACCTGCAGTCACTGTACGAGAAGCATCGGGGCGAGGGCCTGGAGATCATCGGCGTGTCGGTCGACACACGAGGTCAGGAAGCCGAGATTCGGGAGTTCGCAACGCAGTTTCGGATGACGTACCCGATCTGGCGCGACCCGGATGAGCGCGTGCAGTCGATCTTCCTGGCGTTAGGTGTGCCGGCGTCGTACCTCATTGACCGGACGGGCGTCTTGCGGTGGCGGCGCCTCGGAACCATTCGGGCGACTGACACGACACTGACGCGGGCGCTGGCGGACGCGCTCGCGGCGGCGCCCTGAGGCTCATGACCACACACGGCTTTCCGGAGACGCACGTCCTCTTCCGGAAGCTGACGTCTGCGGCTCCCGGTAATCGAGCGCGGCGAGGGCTGTTGGCTCTACGACGCGGACGGTCACGCGTTCCTCGATGCGTGTGGCGGTGCGTTCGTCGCGAACGTGGGACATGGGGTCGCCGAGATCGCCGATGCGATGGCGGAACAGGCGCGGCGGCTCGCCTATGTGAACGGGACGATGTTCTCCCACGAGCGCGGTCGAAGAGCTCGCGGCCGAGCTGGCGGCGCTCGCGCCGGGTGACCTGGACCGGGTCTACCCACTCTCGAGTGGCTCGGACGCGGTCGAAGCCGCGCTCAAGCTCGCGCGGCAGTACTGGCTGGAGACCGGGCGAGCGCGGAAGCACAAGATCATTGCGCTCGCTCCCGCCTACCACGGGAACACGCTGCTCGCGCTGTCCGCGTCCGCGCGCGAGCACTACCGGACGCTCTATCGCGACTGGCTCGTGGACGTCGTGCGCATTCCCGCGCCATACGCGTATCGCTGCGCGTGCGGTGGCGCGCCGCCGTACTGCGAGGCGTGCAGCGGTGAGGCGCTCGAAGCGGCGATCATCCGCGAGGATCCCGAGACGGTCGCGGCATTCATCGCCGAGCCGGTGGGAGGCTCGTCCACGGGCGCATCGGTGCCGCCGCCGGAGTACTTCCGTCGCGTTAGGGAGATCTGCGACCGCCACGACGTGCTGTTCATCGCGGACGAGGTGCTGGTCGGCGCGGGGCGGACGGGCACGTGGTCGGCGCTGGAGCCGAGCGGCGTCGTGCCTGACGTGATGGTGTTAGGCAAGGGGATCGCGGGAGGATACGCGCCGCTCGCGGCCGTGATGGCGCCGACGCGGATCGTTGAAGTCTTCGCGCGAGGGTCGGGCGGGCTCAATCATGCGCAGACGTTCTCGCACCACCCAGTGCTGTGCGCCGCGGGGGTCGCGACCATTCGGTACCTTCGCGAGCATCGTCTGGTGGAGCGGTGTGCGTCGATGGGGCCTGTGCTGCACCAGCGACTGGCGCGGTTGCGCGAGCTTCCATCATGTCGGCGATGTGCGCGGTCGCGGGCTGCTGGCCGCGGTGGAGCTCGTCGAGAACAGGGAGACGCGAGCGCCGTTCGCGCGTGAGGCGCACGTCGCGGAGCGAGTCACCGACGGCGGCGCTCGATGCCGGGCTCGTGGTGTGGCCTAACGTGGGACACGCCGATGGGACGCGTGGCGATCTCGTGATGATCGCGCCGCCGTTCATCGTCACGGAGGAGGAGATCGACATGATCGTCGACCGTCTCGAGTCGGCGCTCATGACGGTGAGATCAGTGCCATTCCGAGCGAGGCGCCGACGCGCGCAGCGAGTCGAGGAATCGCGAGCTGCGGTAGAGGGCCCTCGGCCCGATGACGGCGATTCCTCGACTGCGCGCCTTCGGCGCTCGCTCGGAATGACGTCGGCTCGCTCGGCTGCATTGCGCTGCCGCGCTAGGATGGTCGGTCGCCGCCGATGTACGCGCGCAAGTACCCGCCGAGACCACGTGGGTCCGCGAGCACGACGTCGCCGTGCCCATGCGCGACGGCGTCGTGCTCCGCGCCGATGTCTGGCGGCCGCAGGGCAGCGGACCATTCCCGGTGCTCCTGTATCGCACGCCATACGGCAAGACCGCCGCGCAGACGGACTACACGACGTTCGGGAAGGCCGTCGAGCGCGGATATGCCGTCGTCATGCAGGACGTCCGCGGGCGATTCGCGTCGGACGGGGAGTTCGTGGCATACACGCCAGGAAGGCCGCGACGGCTACGACACGATCGAGTGGGCCGCACGCCAGCCGTGGTCGAACGGGTCGGTCGGGCACGTTCGGACTGTCGTACCCCGGCGCCGTGCAGTGGCTCGCCGCGGTGGAGGGCCCGCCGCACCTCAAGGCGATGGTCCCGGCGATGACGTTCGCGTCCGCCAACATGTTCTTCTACGCGGATGGAGTGTGGGACAACTCGTGGGCGGGGTGGGTGTGGGCAGACATCGCCGGCGATCTGCGTCGCCGGCGCGGAGTCCCGGGACCGACGACGGACGAGGAGGCCGAGCGCACGTGGGACGGCGTGCGTGATCGCATGCTCGGGACAGCTACCACTCGCCGCGCTCCCGGACTTCAAGCCGATCGCGCCATGGTACTACGAGTGGATGCGCCACCCGCCGTGGGATTCGTGGTGGGAGTGGGCCGACCTGCGCGGCAAGTACGCGCGCACAAATGCGGCCGTGCTCAATCTCTCCGGCTGGTACGACGAGGCGTACGGCCCCGACGGCGCGACGACGAACTTCACCGGCCTAACGACTGCACGAGCCGGTGGCCCGCGGCGCGGACCGCGCTCGTGATTGGACCGTGGCCACATGGGGTGAACGGCACCGGGCGGACGAAAGCGGGCGACCGCGAGTTCGGCCCCGACGCACGCATCGACTACGACGAGACGGTGCTGCGCTGGATGGATCACTACCTGCGCGAGCGTGGACAACGGCGTGGACCGCGAGCCGCCGGTGCGCGTCTTCGTCATGGGCGACAATCGCTGGCGTGAGGCCGATCGCTGGCCGATTCCCGGGTACGCGCCCGGACACGCTCTACCTGACGAGCTCGAGCCGCGCGTCGCGCGTCGGTGCACTGTCCGCGCGCCGCCCCGACTCGCGGTCGACCACGAGCTCCTACGTCTCCAATCCGGCGAAACCTGTGACCGATCCGTTCGCCGAACGGAGCGGTGCGCATGATTACCGCGCGCTCGGTTCGCGCGCTGACGTGCTCACGTTCGAGACGGCGCCGCTCGAGGCGGACCTCGAGGTGGTCGGCGCGATCAGCGCCGAAGTGTACCTCGCGGCCGACGCGCCGGACGTGGACCTCTGGGTGAAGGTGCTCGACGTCGCTCCGGACGGAACCGCGTACAACCTGATGGCGCCGGGGTCCGATGTGATTCGCGCGAGCTATCGCGATCGGACGGCGCGTCGCTCGTTGCTGGAACCCGGGAGCGTGTACCTGCTGCGGCTCCCGGGCCTGCTCACGGGGAACACGTTCAAGCAAGGACACCGCGTTCGCGTGCACGTCATGTCGTCGTTCGCGCCGAACTACGCGCGCAACCTCCAAACGGGTGCGTCCGAGACGTCGTCGTCACGCATGCGCTCGGCCCGCATAACGATTCATCACGACAGTCGGCATCCGTCGCGTCTCATTCTACCAGTCATTCCGAGCGGGTTTGTCATTCCGAGCGGAGGCCGTCAGGCCGCAGTCGAGGAATCGCGATCGTCCCGGTAGAGGGCCCTCTACCCAACAGAGGCTCGATTCCTCGACTTCGGGCCTTCGGCCCTTCGCTCGGAATGACACGGCTCCTCGGCCCGCTCGACGGACGCACTATCACAGAGGATCATGCAATGGCCACCGAGATCCTGCACGCTCCGCCCGCCGCGCTCCACGGCTCGCGACTACCCACGCATCGTCGTCCCACCACCGGGACCTAACGCGCGCGCCATCATCGAACGCGACGCCGCGTGGGCGTCCACGTCGTACATCAAGGAGTACCCGCTCGCCGTGGCGCGCGGCCAGGGCGCGATGATCGAAGACGTGGACGGCAACCGCTATCTCGACTTCATGGCCGGGATCGCGGTCGCCTCAACGGGCCACGCACATCCGAAGGTCGTCGCCGCCGTGCAGGAAGCAGCGTCACGCTTCCTGCACATCTGCGGCACCGACTTCTACTACGAGGGGATGTCCGCGCTGTGCGAGCGCCTCGCGCGCATTGCACCTGGCCCCAGCCGGAAGCGCGTGTTCCTCACCAACTCCGGCACCGAAGCCGTCGAAGGCGCGATCAAGCTGGCGCGCAACTCGACTCGGCGCACCGCCATCGTCGCCTTCGACGGCGCGTTCCACGGTCGCACCTACGGCGCGATGAGCCTGACGTCGAGCAAGGTGACGCAGCGCTCGGGGTTCGGCCCGTTCCTCCCCGAGGTCTACCACGTTCCATACGCGAACCGCTACCGCTGTCAGTACTGCCGCGACCGGGCCGAGTGTACGCTCGATTGCGTGCGGTCGATCGAGACCGAGCTCTTCGCGCGCCGAGTGGACCCGCGCGACGTCGCGGCGATCTTCGTCGAGCCGATTCAGGGAGAAGGTGGCTACGTCGTCCCGCCGCGCGGGTTCCTCACTGGGTTGCGCGAGCTGTGCGACCGACACGGCATCCTGCTCGTGGTCGACGAGATCCAGAGCGGGATCGGGCGCACGGGGAAGATGTTCGCGTGCGAGCACGAGGGCGTGGAGCCCGACGTGCTGCTCACGGCGAAAGGGCTCGGCTCGGGGATGCCGATCGGCGCGATCATCGCGCGGGACGAGGTGATGAAGTGGGGCCAGGGAGCGCACGGATCCACGTTCGGCGGGAATCCCGTGTGCTGCGCCGCGGCACTGGCGACGCTGGACCTCGTGGAAGGCGGCTTGATCGCGAACGCGCAGGCGATGGGCGAGCGTCTCATGACGGGCCTCGCGGCGCTGGCCGAGCGACACGAGACGTTAGGCGACGTGCGTGGCCGCGGGCTCATGATCGGCGTGGAGTTCGTGACGGATCGCGCCACCCGCGAGCCAGCGCCCAAGCTCGTCCACGACCTCGTTCAGCACGCGTTCCAGCGCGGCCTCCTCCTGCTCGGCGCCGGGAAGAGCGCGCTTCGCCTGGCGCCGCCGCTCGTGATCGATGAGTATGACGTCGACACGGCGCTCGGTATGATCGATGAACTGCTCGGCATGATGTCATTCCGAGCGGCGGTCGTCATTCCGAGCGAGCGGCAAGCGAGTCGAGGAATCGTTGGCGTCTCCGCGATGAGAGTCTGAGCCCTCTACCGGGACGCCAAGGATTCCTCGACTTCGCGCGCGCTTCGCGTGCGCTCCGCTCGGAATGACGAACGCTCCTGACCTGTCGGTCAGCGCAGCTGCCGCCCAGCAGCCGCAGCGCGAGCCCGTGCTCTCGCAGGTCAAGGTTCCGCACGCGTACTACTGGCGCGAGATGTACGTCCCCCAGGCTACGAGCGGCCCGAGCGCCGTCACGTGGTCGCCCGACGGACGCGACGTCATCTACTCGATGCAGGGCTCGCTCTGGCGACAGCGCCTCGGCACGACGGAAGCGCGCCAGCTCACGACGGGACCGTGGTACGACTACCAACCGGACTGGTCGCCCGACGGCCGCTCCGTCGTGTTCGCATCGTACAACGGCGAGTCGATCGACCTCCGCGTGCTCGATCTCGAGCGCGGCACGACCAGCACGATCCTCGCCAACGGCGCAGTGAACCTCGAGCCTCGCTGGTCGCCCGACGGCAAGCGGCTCGCGTTCGTGTCGACGTCGTTCAACGCCCGCTGGCACATCTTCGTGGCCAACATCCGGCACGAAGATGGCGGCGTTAGGCTCGACAGCGCGGAGCGCATCACCGAGGACAAGGACAGCGGCCTGCCGCGCTACTACTACAGCGCCTTCGATCACTACCTCTCGCCAACGTGGTCCGCCGACGGGCGCGAGCTGATCTTCGTCTCGAATCGCGGGCACATCTACGGCACGCGGCGGCATCTGGCGCATGGAAGCCCGCGCCGGGCGCCACGCCGCGCGAGCTGCACTTCGAGGAGACGACGTGGAAGGCGCGGCCCGACTGGGCGAGCGACGGGAAGCGCGTCGTCTACAGCGGCTACCACGGCCGGCAGTGGAACCAGCTCTGGTTGCTCCCCGCCGGTGGCGGCGATCCGATGCCAGCTGACGTACGGAGAGTTCGACGCGACGGCACCGCGCTGGTCGCCCGACGCTCGGCGCATCGCGTACATCTCCAACGAGGGTGGGAACACGTCGCTCTGGGTCGTCGACATCCCCGGCGGCAAGCGCACGCGCGTCGAAGCGCGCACCCGCACCTACGCGGGGCCGGTTGGCCGCCTCGTGCTCACCGTGGTGGATTCGTCCACCGGACGGCCGATGCCGGCGCGCGTTTCGGTTCTCGGTGGATCCGGCGGGCCTAACGCCGGCCATTCCTACGCGCCGGACGACGCCTGGCGCCACGCCGACGAGGCGCGCGTGCGCGGCGAGCAGCGATTCGAGTACGGGTACTTCCACACGGCGGGGCGCGACACCGTCACCGTACCAGCGGGACGCGATACTCGTAGACGTGTGGCGTGGACCCGAGTATCGAGCGACGTGGCGCGCAGTCACCGTCGCGGCGGGAGAGACGCGCGAGGCTCGCATCCCGCTCGCACGCCTGAGCGACCTGCCGAGCAAGGGATGGTGGGGCGGCGACCTCCACGTGCACATGAACTACGGCGGCGCGTATCGCAACACGCCGCAGCGTCTCGCCCTGCAGGCGAGGGCCGAGGGGCTGCATGTGGTGGAGAATCTCGTCGGTGAACAAGGAGCAGCGGATCCCCGACATCGCGTACTGGCGTCCCGATCCCGATCCGCTGTCCACGCGGGACTTCGTTCTCGCGTACGGCCAGGAGTTTCACACCGGCTTCTGGGGACACGCGGGGCTGCTCGGGCTCAGGGATCACTACCTGCTGCCGGACTACTCGGGCTACGCTGGCACCGCGCTCGCGAGTCTCGTCCCGACGAATGCGGACGTCGCCGATCTGGCGCACGCGCAGGGCGGGCTCATGGGGTACGTGCATCCGTTCGACTTCCGACCCGACCTGACGCGCACCGAAGGCGGCGTCCCGTACGAGCTGCCCATCGACGTGGCGTTAGGCAAGGTCGATTACATGGAGGTGATGGGGTACAGCGATCACCTCATCACGTCGGAGGTCTGGTATCGACTGCTCAACTGCGGCTTCCGCATTCCCGCCGGTGCGGGAACCGATGCGTTCCCGAACTTCGCGTCGCTGCGCGGGCCACCCGGGCTCGTGCGGGTCTACGCGCGCACTGGAGTGGGTGAACCGCTCGACCACCGTCGCTGGCTGGCCGCCATCCGGGCCGGCCGGACGTTCGTCACGAACGCGCCGGTGCTGGAGTTCACGCTCGACGGAAAGCCAGATCGGCGACGAGATACGCCTCACGGGCGGCAAGGACCTCCGCGCGCACGTTAGGCTGCGCTCGCCGGTGCCGGTCGATCACATGGAGATCATCGGCAACGGCCGCGTCGTCGCGAGCATCCCGCTCTCCGGGGATCACAGCGCGGTCGATACGACGATCGCGATTCCGGTGACGGGCAGTGGCTGGTACGTGCTGCGCGCATGGTCCGACCGGCCGCGGCTCCCGGTGCTCGATCTCTACCCGTTCGCGAGCACGAGTCCGATCTACGTGCAGGTGGGGAACGCCGCGGTTCGGTCGAAGGAAGACGCCGAGTACTTCCTCGGGTGGCTCGACCGGGTCGATCAGGCATTGCGCACGGAGACGGGGTGGAACACGACCGCGGAGCGCGAGCAGGTCATGCGGATGCTCGAGGCCGCGCGGGCGGAGTTCAGACGAAGACGGTAGTGGCGTCATTCCGAGCGGAGCCGCGGGTGTCATTCCGAGCGGAGGCCGCAGGCCGGAGTCGAGGAATCGCGATCATCCGGCAGAGGGCCCTCTACCGGGACGAGCCACGATTCCTCGACTCGCGCCTTCGGCCTCCGCTCGGAATGACAAACGACCGCCATGAAGTACAAGCGGCATGACCGAGCAATCACGTAACGTGTCCCCGCCGAACTCGGCACTCCAACGAGGGACACCTGCATGTCGTTGAAACGCCTGCTTGTCACGTCGCTACTCGGACTTCCGCTCTCGACCACCCCGGCCCAATCCGGCCGGCCCGGCGACGACCTCCTGGCCAGCGACCCGAGTCGACTCGAGCTCGTGAACGTGACCGCCACGCGCGTGCAGTACGGCGGCCGCGACGCGATCAGGCTTGTCGGACGGCCTCGCAGCGGGGCACCCGCCGCGCCGGCCACCGCGGAGAACACGATCGCGATCATCCGCGGCTCCGAGTTCCGCGATGGAACCATCGAGGCGGACATCGCGGGCGTCCCCGCCGCCGGTGCGGACACGAGCGCGCGAGGATTCGTCGGCATCGCGTTCCGCGTGGACTCGTCAGGCGACCGATACGCCGCGTTCTACCTGCGTCCAACGAACGGACGCTCGACGGATCAGCTGCGGCGCAACCATGCGACGCAGTACGTCTCGCACCCGGATTACCCCTGGTTCAGGCTCCGCAAGGAATTTCCGGGAGTGTACGAGTCGTACGTCGACCTCGAGCCGGGCGCGTGGACGTCGATCCGCATCGACGTTCACGGGGGCGTCGCACAACTCTTCGTCAACGGATCGAAGCAGCCCGTGCTGATCGTGAACGACATGAAGAACCCACCGGCCGCTGGACGCATCGCGCTCTGGATCGACGCCGATACCGAGGCCCACTTCTCGCGCTTGCGGGTCACTCCGCCGAAGTCGCCATAGCGAGTGCGCTGGCAACCCACGACTGGGCGGGATACCGTTGACGCTCCTTCAACGCCCAATCCGTGGAACAGGTTCTCTCCCGTCAGCAAGCCGAGCTCGTTGCGCTCGAGCGCCGTCTCGTCCTCCGAGCGCGCGACGCCCTCCTTCAGGTCGAGGGCTCGCGCGACGACGTCGACCGCCTCGCGAAGCTCGTCGGCGAGATGGACGAGCTCTTTCTGCTCGTCATCGCCGGCGAGTACAACACCGGCAAGAGCACGTTCATCAACGCCTTGCTCGGCGATGAAGTGTTCGCCATGGGCGACCTGCCCACCACGCGCGAGATCGCCATTCTGCGCTACGGCAACGTCGGGCCGCCGGAGGCGATAGGAGACCACACGCTGCTCTTCCACTACCCGCTCGATGTGCTTCGCGATCTCGAGATCGTCGACACGCCGGGCACGAACTCCATCGAGCGGATGGAGGAGGAGATCACGCGCGGGTTCGTGCCGCGCGCCGACCTCGTGCTCTTCGTCACGAGCCTGCTGCAGCCGCTCACGGCGAGCGAGATGGGATTCCTCTCGCACATCCGCGAGTGGGGGAAGAAGGTCATCTTCATCGTCAACGGCGTCGATCGGCGGAACTCCGACGAACAGGTCGACCGCGTGCGCGCGTACCTCGAGCGCGAGATCAGCACGCGACTCGGCGGCGCTGCCCCGAGCACGTACTTCATCAGCGCGCTACGGGCGCTGCGCGCGAAGATGGCCGCGCGCTCCGCGCCGTCGTCGGACGGGGCGTCCGCTGCCCCGGTCGTGCCGGCCATGCCGGCCGTGCCGGACCCGCGCGACGAGTTCCCCGCGCTCGAGCGCTATCTCCTCGAGACGCTGCGCGAGCACGAGCGCGTTCGCCTCAAGCTGCTCTCGCCGTTAGGCGTGCTCCGACACGTGCTCGACCGGAACGTCGGGGCGCTCGACACCCGGCTCGAGGTCGTGCACGCCGACGGCCGCGTGCTGGGCGTCGTGCGCGAGCAGCTCTCGAGCTATGGGGCCGAGATGCGGACGGATTCCGAGCGGTACCTGCTCGAGGTGCGCAGCGTGCTCGGCGAGATCGAGCGCCGTGGTCGCAGCTGGCTCGAGCGCACGATTCGCGTCGGCAACCTGAACTTCCTGCGCAACAAGGACGCGGTGGAGAATCGATTCCGGGCCGAAGTCGTCGCCGACGCGTCGCGGGAGATCGAGGACGTCGTGAATCGCATGGTAGACTGGACGGTGAAGCGGAACCTCAAGCTCTGGACGGCCGTGTTCCAGGAGCTCGACGCGCACACCGCTCGGCTCCGCGCGTCGGGAGCGCTGGCCGCGCACGCGAGCACCGAGTTCCAGTACAATCGCGAGGATCTGTTCGATCGGCTTCGCCAACCCGTCGAGCGCCGGCTCAGCGAGTTCAATGCTGAAGCCGAAGCGCGCGCGGTCATGGACTCCGTACGTGAGGCGGTCACGCACGCGTTCGGGATCAACGTGCTCGCGGTTGGACTCGGCGCCGTGGTGATGGCGATCTTCACGACCGCTGCGCTCGACATCACCGGCTTGCTGACGGCGACGCTGTTCGCTGTCGCCGGCTGGCTTCTCATCCCCGCGCGGCGGAAGCGCCTGATTCGCGAGCTCGAGGCAAAGATCGCGATGCTCAGCACCGATCTTTCGGCGCTGCTCGCGACCAAGTTCAACGAGCAGTTGAAGCGGTATGAGCAGGAACTGCTCGACGTGATCCAGCCGTACGAGCGCTTCCTCGCGACGGAGCGCGAGAAGTTGGAACGCGGGCTGTCCGAGCTGCGCGGGGCGCAGCAGGACACGACGACGCTCGAGCGGCGGGTGACAGAGACGTTCCCGGAGCCCGCCCGCGCGCCGTGAGCGCATTGTCATTCCGAGCGGAGCGGAGCGAGTCGAGGAATCGTGATCATACGGTTATCGGACTTCAGATCGCGGATCGGAGCGCCTCTGTGAGCTCGTCGTCCGTCAGCACGATCGGATTCCCTTGCATGCTGCTCGCCTGGCGCGCCGCGGCGACCACGCGAGCGATGTCCTCGCTGGTCACTCCGTAGGTCGTTAGGCGCGGCACCGCGAGCTCCTCGACGAGCGCCTCGAGCCACGCGGCGGCATCCTCCGCTCTCGCGGCATGGTTTCCGGTGACAATGCGTGCCACCTCATCGTAGCGATCCAGTGCGGATGACGATGGTGCCCGCGCTCGCAGCGCCCGCACGTTCATCTCCGCAACCGATGGAAGGAGCCTCGCGCAGGCCACGCCATGGGGGATCGGAAACATCCCGCCTAACGGCGCCGCAAACCCGTGCACGGCGCCGAGCTTCGCGTTCGCGAGCGCCAGCCCGCCGCAGAGGCTCGCGACCGCCATGTCGCGCCGCGCGTCCACGTCTGCGGCGTCGCGGAACACGCGCCGGAGCGCTCCAGCCGCACGACGGATCCCTTCCCGGGCGACGGCGTCGGATAGCGGATTCGCGTTCGGTGACACGAACGGCTCGATGCACTGCGTCAACGCATCGAGGCCGGTGCTCGCGGTGATCGCGGGCGGCAGCGAGTACGTGAGCTCAGGATCGATGAGCGCGACGGCCGGAAGCATCAGCGCGCTCCGCAGGCTCACCTTCACCCGCTCCTCTTCGGCCATCAGCACAGCATTGCGCGTGACTTCGGCGCCAGTGCCCGCCGTGGTCGGGATCGCGATGAGTGGCGCCGAGCGGTTGGTGAGTGGGCGGCCTTTGCCGATGACTTCGAGGTAGTCGCGAAGTGGCGCGTCGTTTGTGATGAGCGCGGCGATCGCCTTGCCCGCGTCGATCACGCTGCCGCCACCTAACGCGATAACGACATCGCATCGCTCGCGTCTCGCGTGTGCCGTGCCCAGCTCCACCAGCGAGACCGTCGGTTCGGACGCGACGCGGAGTGTCGTCGTGGAAATTCGCTGCTCGCGAAGCGCAAGGACGAGCGGCTCGGCGCGGCCGCTCCGACCTTCCACGACGAGCGCGCGCGAGCCCATGCTGGCAGCGAGCCTTGCGGCGTCGCCGAGCTTTCCTTCGCCGAAGATGATGCGCGCCGGCGCGGTAAACTCGAAGCTCATCACTCCAGGTTCATCGCGGAAGCTCCCACCCTGCTGGGTCAGGGAACAGCGCGTGGTATTTCACGCTGCGGCGGGGTTCGGCCATCATCGGCTCCACGGTGTCGCGCCACGTGAGGTAATGCGCGGTCGCCTTGTGGAGCGCCGGGTCCTCGGGCGTGCGGTAGATCTCCATGAGGACGAATCGCGTCGGGTCGTCGTCCTGCTGCACGACGTCGAAGCGAACGATGCCCGGTTCCTGGACGCTGTTGCGCGCGTTCTCGAGCGTGGCGGCCCGGAAGGCGTCGACGGCGCCGGGTTGTACGTGAACGAAGACGTGGACGATGATCATGAGTGGGTGGGCGTGCTGGATGGAGAAACGTGCATTCGGGCGCGAGTGATGCGTAGTGGCTAGCTACGCCATTGGTGCTACCTGCGTTCGGACCGCCGCCGCTCTGCCTCCGCCAACCAGTCGCCCATCGTCGGATTGTTCGCGCCGTAGCGCGCCCAGCCCTCGGCCGTCGCATCCCAGCGGTAGTCGCGGATCGTCATGTCGATGCCGCGGTCGATCAGGAATTGCATAGCCTCGTAGTCGTCGCGGAAGACGAGCTCGTGGAGAATGCTCGACGGTTCGTGCGAGCTCCATCGCGTGTTGATGTCTGCGCCGTGCGCGAGGAGGTAGTCGGCGATGCCGTAGTGGTGGTTCAGCACGGCGTACGCGAGCGCCGTATCGAGAACGTCTTGCGCGGGATGTGCGTCATCGGCCAGCCACCGCTTCACCGCGTCGAAATCGCCGGCGCCGGCAGCGTTAGGCAGCTCGTCAGGCAGCGGCCAGATGCGCGTGAGCACCGGAACGAGGTGCGGCCTGACGTACGTCAGCGCGAACTCGAACACCTTGGATGGCGGTCGAGGGTTGCGCCGCATCAACGCGGGATCCAGCTCCAGCAACTTGACGATGAACGCGCCTCGATCGCGCAGCGTCGCCCGTTCGATGATACCCACCTGGAATGCGACGTGCGACTCGCCGAGCAGCGCCGGCTCACGCGTGAGGAGCTCCGTGAACGTCGCGAGGTCGTCGTCGTGAATCGCGAGCATGACGCGGGACATGACAAACGACTGCCAGAGGCTCTCCGGCTTCGCGTTGGTGAATTCGAGCGGGTTGTTCTCGATGAAGTGCCTGACGAACGCCGCGCGTCCCTGCCAGCCATCGATCTGTTTGCCGAGCTCCGGGTCGAGCGCGACGCAGCGATCGAGCAGGAACGCGGCGACTACCTCGTGCTGGTATCGGCACGCGCGCACGAACGCCTCGCTCGTTAGGGCAAGGTCGTGTTCGCCGGCGTGTTCAGTGAACCACGCGCGAAGGCCTTCGAGATCGCCGAGTGCCGCGAGGAAACGGGGCGTGCGCGGTAGAAGGCCTTTGCTCTGGAACAGCTGCATCATGCCCCGCGCCCGCGACCGAATGAGGCTGTCGAGCACTGACGGATAGACCGTCGCGCCGGCGTCGATCAGGACCTCCGCGCATTCCCGCCGCGTGAAGCTTTTCTCTCGGGCGGGGTCATAGGCGTCACCGTACGCATCGACGGCAAATCCCAGCAGGCCGTCGGGCGTCCCGTGCCACGCGAGCAAGGTCGGATGTTCGGCGAGCAGTTGCTTCAGCGTTGCGAGGTCGTTGTCGTGAATCGCGCGCTGGGCCTGCGTTGCCGCCCACTCGAGCCCATTGCCGATGCGCTTGTGCACTTCCGCAAGGAGATCGGCCCAACCGGCAAAGCCGAACTCGCGCGCGAGGACGAGTTGCGCATCACGGAGCGACAGCGGTGGCTCCGCGCCTGGCAACTGCGCGCGCACGCGCGAGAGCGCCTCGCTATCGCCGGCGGCGACGTCGCGCGTGAGCTTCTTGGCCTGCTTGCGCAGGGACTCGAGGGATGGACGTGCGGGGAGGGACTTCGGCGTAGCCATGGCGACCTCCTTTCATGAATCGCCTGTGACCCGCTGAACCAGGCTGAAAGAAGGTGCAGAGCACGTTCTTCAGGTCGAGACAGGTGGGAGTATTCCCTTGCCGCGGGCAGGAGGCGCCCTGGTAGCGCACTGACCACAATCCTCGCGCGCATCCGTCCCGCTGTCAACGCGTCACGGGCGACGCGAACGACGCGACTGCATTGATCGGCCCCGCGTCAGCCGAACGCAGCGGCATGAGCGACTCGGCACTGATTCGATGCGACCACCAAGCTCGGTACGTGCCACACTATCGCGAACCCTCCGGTCGCGATAACCCAACTGATAGGTTATAATTCCAGTGCCAACCGTCTTGAGGGACGGCGGGTTCCACGTGCGTATCCTTCTCCCGCCCCGAGAGCACGGCCCGCCGCACGTTCACGTTCGCAAGGCTCGAGCTGTCGTCGTGATCGATCTGCCGCACGAGGGGAAGGCGGTCGGTATTCGCAGGATCCGGAGGATGCGGGATACCGATGTGCTGGCGGCGTTTCGCCTGGTCGAGGCGAACGTCGCAGTTGTTGCTCGAACAATGGAGGAAGTATCATGGCTAGCCGCCGACTCAGCGACGCCGAAATCCTGGCACAGGTACCCGCCGCGCGCGTCCGCGAGCGACGCGAACGTAAACAGGGGCTTCGCGCTTCCGCCGCACGATACGACCGCGCTGCAGGACGCGTCGTACTCGAGCTGACAAACGGCTACTCCTTTGCGTTTCCGGTCGCGGCGATTCCGGCGCTACAATCCGCCTCGCCGTCGACGCTCGCGACGGTCGAGATCGACCCGTCCGGCGGCGCGCTCCGATGGGATAGTCTCGACGTCGATCTGAGCGTGCCGGGCCTTCTTCTTGGCGCGGTTGGAGTGGACGAACGGCTTCGCACATTTCGCAGGCCTGGCTGGGAGCGTCAGATCGGACGCCAAAGCGAGCGCCGCGCGCGCCAACGGCAGCAAGGGCGGCCGGCCCAGAAAGAAGGTGTCAGCCGCTCGGTCTCGCTGAGTGAGCTGCCTAACGCCCTGAAGCCTTGGGCCGGCGGACGACCCTCACCTTCGCGCTCTTCCCTCCTCCGCAGAAGAACCGATCGCCGCCATCGGACTCGAGCCCCGACACGCCCACGCCACGGCGGCATGTCGAGCCGCTCGAGAACCTCTCCCGTTCGAGGGTCGAGCCGCCTAACGTCGCTCTCGCTCGCCTTCCCAGGTGCCGTGCCAGAGCTCCCCGTCGACCCACGTGACGCCCGTGACGAAGCGATTGGACTCGATGGTCCGAAGAATCGCGCCGGTTTCGGGATCGATCTGATGGATCTTCCGCGCCGCGATACTGGCCCACCCAGAGCGACCCTTCGGCCCACGCGAGCCCCGAGTCACCGCCGCCGCCCGGCGCGGGGATGGTGAGCCAGCACGCGGCCGGTCTTCGGATCGATCTTCTGGATGCGATCCTCGGCGATCTGATAGAGGTGCTGGCCATCGAAGGCGGTTCCCGCGTGCGCGGCGACGTCGATCGAGCGCGTCCGTCTCCCCACTCTCCGGATCGAAGGCGGTCAGCTTGTCGCCAGCACGCAAACCAGACGTTCTGACCGTCGTAGGTGACTCCCCCACGTTCGTCGACACCCGGAAACGGGCCGTACTCGCGGATGATCTCGGCATTGGATCGACGCATGCCTTCAGCTTAGTCGATCGGCAGAGGAGCGGGGAGTAACAATGTCGTCGTGAATCCCGGCACGGGCGGGGTCATCCACCGACGCGCCCTCGCTCGGCCAAACGCCTGCACCTTGCCCGCCGCAGCGAGCGAGTCGAGCGCCCGCTGTACGGTGCGCTGGCTCGCTCCCAGCGCGAGTGCAAGCGCGGAACTCGACCACGATTCGCCGTCGCCGAGGAACGCGAGGACGTCCGCATGCTCCTCGTCTACGGGCCGCGCCAGCACGACGACCTCGGGTACGCGCCGAGGCGCGAGCGCAAACCCGCGCTTCGTCGCGCTCACGTCGGCGAGCGGCTTGAGCTTGCCGACGAAGGCGCCCGACCTCGACTCGCAACCGCGCGCGATGCGATTCATCGGTGAACGTCGAGCCGAATGCGCGCGCGATGAGCGTGTCCCTCGGTGCGTCCCCCGGCCACGCCTCGCCTAACGCGCGCGCGAGCGCGAACAGCACCGGGCGCCCCGCGAGCGAGACCACCGTCCGTGCATCGCGCACGACGTGACGGGTCGCGTCCACGATGACCGCGTGCGACGCCAGCACCGCCTCGACGTCGTCGAGCAGGAGGAGTCGCTCTTCGCCGTTCGCGATCTGGCGCGCGGCGGGCGTGCTCAGGACGCGGAACGCGGTTCCGACCTCCGCCATCAACGAAGGGATACCCGCGTCGCGCGCCGCACGCTCGGCCCTAACGAGCGCGGCGTGCGCTGCCTTCGCTCGAACGCGCCGAACCGCGATTCCCGCGACTACCAGCTCGTGAGTGGTCCGCAACGCAGGAGGGAGCGCCGCCGGTTCGAGCTCACCGAGCGCAGCCTCGGCCTCGTCCAGGTGACCGATCAGTAGGAGGCGCCGGATTTCGAGATACCGCGCGTGCGCGGCGTTGACGCGGTCGCCGTGCGCTTCGAGCGTCGCGCGCGCCGAGTGGAGCGCTTTCTCCGGCCAGCTCAGGTCGCGCGAGACGAGCGCGATCTCGGCCTCGGCGACCACGCACCGCGCGCGCGCCACGGACTCTCTCGGACCGAAGGCGCGCGCAGCGCTTCGTAGCAGCGCCTTCGCTCGAACGAGATCGCCGAGCTGCGCCATCGCGACCCCTCGAAGTGCGAGCGCGGGCGCGTCGTCGCGCAGCGCGACGCGCTTCAGTGCACCGATGGGATCGCCGGCTGCGAGTGCGCGCGCCGCGGCGGTGATCAACGAGTCCATCACGCCAGAGAGAATCCCGTCACACTTGTAACTCTCACTCGTTCGCTGTCCGGTGCTAAGTCTATCTCGTCACCGGCAAACAGAAGCAACCAATCATCAACTCGCAGCAACTCGAGTGAAGGAGACGAGAACAATGACGACGACGATGACGAAGCACGCGATCGGAACGCGCGAAGAGTGGCTCGCCGCGCGACTCGATCTGCTCCAGGCGGAGAAGGAGCTGACGCGGCAGAGCGACGAGCTGGCGCAGCGACGGCAGGAGCTGCCGTGGGTTCGGGTCGACAAGGAGTACCGGTTCGACACCGATGAGGGTAGCGCCTCGCTCGCGGATCTCTTCCGAGGGCGCTCGCAGCTCCTCGTCTACCATTTCATGTTCGGGCCCGACTACGCCGCGGGATGTCCGTCCTGCTCGAGCATCGCGGACGGGTTCAACGGAATCGCCGTTCACCTGGCCAACCACGACGTGATGCTGTCGGCGGTGTCGCGCGCGCCGCTCCCGAAGCTCGTGGCGTTCAAGCAGCGGATGGGATGGGACGTTCCCGTGGGCGTCCGCGCACGACACCGACTTCAACGCTGACTTCAACATCTGGTTCACCGAGAAGCAGCAGCGCGACGGGGGAATCGAATACAACTATCGCCGCGAGGGACAGTGGCAGTTACGCGGCAGTGACAGGCCCGTCGCCGAGATCGCGGCGCAGATCGGGAACCGACGCGGCGACGTACACACGCGAGCGACCGGGCGTGAGCGCGTTCGCGTTGGAGGACGGCGTGGTCTACCACACCTACTCCGCGTATGCGCGCGGCCTGGACAGCCTCTGGGGCATGTACCAGTGGCTCGACCGCGCACCGAAGGGGCGCAACGAGCAGGGCGTCTGGTGGAAGCATCACGACCGGTACGACCAACGCTAGCAGGCCTAGAGCGACTCGTGGATTCCCGGCGAGCATTTCTCGGCGTCTCGACGATCGTCTTCGCTGCCAGCGCGGCGATGACGATCGTCTGGTGCGCGTCCATGTCGGCGATGGGCGAGATGCAAATGCCCGGCGGCTGGACGATGTCGATGATGTGGATGCGGATGCCCGGACAGACGTGGTTGGGCGCCGCGGCGTCGTTCGTGGGCATGTGGGTCGTGATGATGGTGACGATGATGTTGCCATCGTTGGTGCCGACGCTGTGGCGCTATCGCGAGGCGGCTGGCGAAGCGGGCGGCGCGCACGTCGACTGGCTCACGGCGCTCGTCGCCATGGGGTACTTCGCGGTCTGGGCGGTGCTCGGCGTGATCGTATTCCCGTTAGGCGTCACGCTGGCCGCGATCGCGCTGCGGGAGCCGGCCGTAGCGCGTGCCGTACCGATCGGTCTCGGTGTGGCCGTGCTCCTCGCCGCTGCCGTGCAATACACCGGATGGAAGGCGCGGCATCTGGCGTTCTGCCGCGAGACGCCGGGTCACGGCCTAACGTCATCGGCCGACGCGGGCACCGCGTGGCGACATGGAGTGTGTCTCGGTCTCCACTGCAGCCAGGCGTGCGCCGGCCTAACGGCGGTACTCTTGACGCTCGGGGTCATGGACCTTCGCGTGATGGCGGCGGTGACGGCAGCCATTACCGCCGAGCGTCTCGTGCCGAACAGCGGACGCGTCGCGCGCGCGATCGGTGTCGTGGTCGTTGCGTTAGGCTTGTTGATGATCGCGCGGGCAGCCCGGCTCGGCTGAGACACGTTCGTCGGGTGCTTACCAGGTGCTTACCAGAGGTCCGCGAGGGAGCAGGAGAATCCCGGCAGCACGTCCTCTCCATCGAGCGCATCCTGATTCGCGAGCAGATCGACGGACCCGTCGTCGCGATAGATGACTGCCCGTTTGCGACGCAGGGTCGATGACCCACACGAGGCGCGAGCCGGCCGTGAGCCAGTCGCTCACCTTGGCTTGCACCTCTCCGGCGCGGTCGCTGGGCGATACAACCTCGACGACGAGATCGGGGGCGAGCGCCGGATACCCGTCCAATGCTGGTTCGGGAGCGCGACCCTGTCTTATGAAGGCCGCGTCCGGAGCACGAACCGTGTCAGGATTGGAAAAGAGCTTGAATCCGGTCTCGGCGGCAACGACGGTTCCCAGGCCGTGATCGTGCACATGATTCGCGATGAGACGCGCGACCTTCAACGCGACGACGCCGTGCTGATATCCGGGCGGCTCGCGTACGATGAGTGTTCCGCGCACGAGCTCCGTTTGCTTGTCGGGCTCCGTGAGGTAGAGGAGCTCCTCCGCGGTGAGCAGGCTGGGCATGGTCGGCGGCTCGGACATGTGTGTGAATCTAGAATCGCGTTCGCTCAATGCCGAGCACGATTTAGGACTGGGGGTGCCAAGGAGGGGCACTGTTATCGTTGTTGGCCCCCCGCTCACCGCGACTCCCTGCAGTGTCGGTGACTCCGGGTTTGATGCTACGCCGCATCATGTGAGATGGCTCGTCGCGCGCCGCGCCGCTTCGCGGCATAGGGCAGCACGAACATGTACAGACCGGTGAGCGCCAGCAACGCGAGTGGGGGCAGCGGCGAGTAGGTCACCCAGGGCGGGGGCGGTGCTCCCCCGCCCTGCGCGAGCGCGATGAAGTTGGCGACGACGGTCACCGTGAACGCGATCGACACCCAGCGGTGGATCTGCCGAACCCACGCATTCCAGTTCACTCGGCACCCCCGGCTCGGCGGCGCGCCTGGATCATCTTCCAGCCATTCCCGGACGGATCACGGAAGCCGGCGTCCACGGTGCCGAAGCGGTCCACGGGCTCCTGCGTGAACTCCACTCCGTGGGCATTCATTTTCGCGTAGGCCGCGCGGCAGTCGTCCACGGTCAGCACGAGCGGCGGCATCGCTCCCTTCGCGACGAGCGCGCGTAACGTCTCCGCCGTCGCGCTGTCGAGCATCGGCGCACCCGGGTAGAACAAGCCGAGCTGAAACGACGGCTGATCCGGATGCTGTACCGTGAGCCAGCGATAGTCACCGTTCTTGACGTCCGTGTGGACACGGAACCCGAGCTTCCCGACGTAGAACGCGAGCGCCTCGTCCTGATCTCGCACGTAGAGCCCGACCACTTCGACACCCTGCATTGTCAAACCTCCGTTTCGGTCGTTTCGGTCGTTTCGTTGGCCGGGATTTTAGGGCCCGCGACTCGGCGCCGCTTCTCCGAAACTGCGATTGTGAGGTCTGGTCGGTGGGCCGCGCTCAGGAAGCACGGGGGAACGCTGCCGAGCCCATTCGCGGCGGCCCGCTCGCGAGATCGGATCGCACCGGGATTCTCGCCGGTGATGTCCCGGAACGTCCGCCCGAACGTGCCGAGGCTCGCCCATCCGGTCTCGAAGGCGATCTCGGTGATGGAGAGGTCGGTGTCGCGGAGCAGCGTCTTTGCCCGTTCGACGCGTCGCGTGAGCAGGTACCGATGCGGTGGGACGCCGAAGGCCTGCTTGAACGATCGGGCGAAGTGGGCCTCGGACACCCCGCTCACGCGGGCGAGCCGCCGGACTGGCCACTGCTCGTGCGAGGCGGCGTCCATCCGGTCCTTGGCGCGCAGCAGGCGGCGCAGCAGCTCGGGATCTTGCTTGGTGTGACTCGCGCTCACAACGCGTCGGGATGTCCGGGAATGCGGGAACAACGAGCCGCTCGACGGCAGCCTAACGCTCCTGGCGAAATGGCGGCGTGGCGGTTGCTTACGGACTCACGGATGGCGAACGAAGCCACCCGCGTGAACGAGGGGAAGTTCGCCTCTGGTCACCCGAAAGCCAAGCAGCGGTAGCGGAGGTTGTCACCCCGCAAACTCGCTCGATCCACACGTGTGGATCTGTCCCGGGTACGGACGTTGGCGTACCTTCTCCCACCCGCCGCCACATCGTCACGGACCTCCCGACAGTCCAGCCATGTGGCTGCTCAATCGCCGCGATTGTCGGTTTGCCGCGCCTTCTACTTGATGGGCGTTTTCGCTGGGTCTTCTCGGCTGGCGATCACGTTGCTCCCTGCATGAGACTCCCGATCCTCGCTACCGCATCGTTCATCGCGATTGCCACGGCGTGCGGCGGTTCGCCCGACCGCGACGTCGCCACCGCCAGAGTCGCACCGCCCAGTGTGCCGCGCTCTGAGCTCAGCCTCGCTCGTGATACAGCCGTTGTCCTCGACAGTGCCGACGCCTTGATCGCCCGCGACTCATCGGTTGGCCTGGTCACCGTCGACGAGTTCAACCGACCTCGCGTCCGGTCGGTACGCGCATTTCGCCTCAAGCGTCCCACAACGGCGCGCGAGCGATTCACGGTCTTCATTCTCACCCGCGCGTCCACGCGGAAGATCGATCAGATCGCGAAGAACCCGCTCGTGACGCTCTACTTCAACGAGGACCAGCGCGCCACCTACGCGACCATCATGGGCCGAGCGACGGTGCATCGGGATCCGAGGAATCCGCGACTCCAGTCGTTCCTCGACTCAGCGACAGTGAAGTTCTTCTGGCCAGCGTTTCCACGAGACTTCGTGATGATCGAAGTGACGCCGGACTGGCTGGAGTTCATCGGGCCCGGACTCTGGAACGATCCGGACACGTGGCGTCCGCAGGCAGTCGTTTTTCAGTAGCGCCGCTCTCCGGCTGCGCGAGCGCCCGAGCTACCCCTAACGAGGCTTGAGGGCGACGGCGGGATCCACGCGCGTCGCACGCCGCGCGGGGAGGTAGCCGCCGCAAGCCGCGACGACCACCAACGCGACGAGCGTCGCCGAGAACGTCACCACGTCGAACGACCCCACGTCGTACAGGAGCCCGCGAATCGCCCGCGACGCCATCCAGGACAACGGGAGCCCGACGCGAGCCCCAGAGCCGCCAGACGCCCGGTCTCCGCGAGGATTCCACGACGCACGCCATCCGCGGTCGCGCCTAACGCCATCCGGATCCCGATCTCCTGCGTCCGCTGGCTCACCGAATACGAGATCACGGCGTACACCCCGAGCGCGGACAGCACGACGCCGAACATCGCAAACCCGGCGACGAGCATCACGACGAATCGACGCGCGAACACCGAGCGATCCACCAGGTCCTGCATCGTGCGGAAGTGCGCGACGGGTAAGTTGGGATCCGTGCGGCGGAGCGCGGCACGCACGCCCGCGATGAGACCGGCCGTCGACGAGTTGCTTCCTCGCACCACCAGATCCACCGAGTTGTATCCCCCAGATTGGCCGATCGGAAAGTACATCTCGCGCTCGACGTCACGATCGAGCGCGAAGTACCTCACCGCGCCGACCACGCCGATCACGCGGCGCGGAGTGCCGCCCGCCAACATCATCCGGCCGATCGGATCCTGCCCGGGCCACAGCTCGTCCGCGAGAACCTGATTGATGACCGCCACCGGCTCACTGCCCGGAACGTCGGCCGCGGTGAACGCACTCCCCGAACGGAGTGGAATGCGCATGGTGTCGAAGTACCCCGCATCGACCATGCGCACGAGCGGCCCTTCACGCCGCGTGGAGTCCCTGGGCGCTCCAACCGGGCGTGCACCCCACCTGCGCCACCCATAGTTGTCGCCTAACGGCAGCGCATCCGTGAGCGCGACCGACGCGACGCCGGGTACGGCGCCCACCGTTCGCACCAGCCCGTCGAGGTACGCCCGTCGCTCGGCCCCCGTCTTCTCTCCCGACGGCTGATCCACGCGCAGCGCGATGACGTTCTCGGTCGCGTAGCCGGGTTTGACGTCCAGCACCCGCGACAGACTTCGCGTCAGCAATCCGGCGCCCGTGAGCAGCACGCATGCCAGGGCCAGCTCGGCCACCACGACGACGCGACGCAGCCATCCGCTCCGCCGTCCCGCGGATGCGCGCGAACTCTCGGCGAGCGTCTCGCGGACATCGACGCCGAGCGTTTGCAGCGCCGGTAGAAGTCCGAACGCTATCCCGGTGACGATCGCAAGCAACGCGGTGAACGTGAACACCATGCCGTCGACGCGCACCTCGCGCAGGAGTGGAATCACCGTGCCCTGAAGCCGCGAGACGCTCGCGGTGGCGACGGCTGCGATGGCGAGGCCGAGCATCGCGCCGCCGGCACCGAGTACCAGGCTCTCGATCAGCATCTGCCGGATGAGCTGACGCGGTGCCGCGCCTAGCGCCGAACGAATTGCCATCTCCCGGCGCCGCACCGAAGCGCGGACGAGGAGCAGGTTCGACAGGTTCGCGCACACGAGCAGCATGAGGAACCCGACGGCGCCTGCGAGCGCGAGCAACGCGGTCTGGAATCGGCCACTCACGCGATCGCGCAGAGGACTCAGCGTCGGCGTGAAGCGGTTTCGCGGTTGGCCGTCCATCCTCGAACGCGGAACGTTCGCTGCGATCGTCGTCGCCTCCACTTGTGCGTCGCCCAGGCGCACGTTGTTCTTGAGTCGCCCAATGAGCGCCAGCATGTTGCCCTGACGATCCGTCTCGAGCGCCAGCGGGAACGCGAGAAACACGTCCGCTGGGCGCCCTGGTGAAAACGTCCCCTCGAAGTCGAAGCTCGGCGGCAGGACACCGATCACGGTGACTGGCTCACCGTCGAGGAGGATGGACTGCCCGACAATCCGCGGATCCGCACCGAAGCGTCGCACGAAGAAGCGATGATCGAGCACCGCGGCTCTCGGTCCGCCGAGGCGACTCTCCGCGTCATCGAAGAAGCGACCGTACGCAGCGCTCACGCCGAGCAGCGGGAAGAACGACTGCGTCACGGGGACGCCGGTGATTCGCTCCGGATCGGTCGATCCGCCGAGTCGAATGTCTCCTGGTCCGTAGAACGCGTTGAAGCCGGCCACGCCGTCGAACGAGCGATTCTGCTCGACCAGCGACTGGAAGTTGGAGACCTGAGTGGTCTGCGAAGAGAGATTCTCGGAGCTGCCGTTGGCGATCCACACGAGTCGCTCCGGCTCGCGAAATGGTAGCGGGCGAAGAAGGAGCGCCTGACACAGACCGAACACGGTGGTGCTCGCACCGATTCCAAGGCCGGCGATCGCGATCGAGAACACGGTGGCCGCGAGGTCACGTCGTAGTGATCTCGCGGCGTAACGGAGGTCTCTCAGCATCGGATCGAGGGTTCGGATCGAGGGCGGGAGGAGTCCGGGACGAACGGCACTCCGGTTTCGACAGCGCCTCGGTTGGAATCGTTGGAACGGCGGCCGAGGTGGCCACG